>JAYQLI010000035.1:1082500-1415000 GCA_038143065.1 Rhodospirillales bacterium
TAAGCCAAACAGATTGTGACGCCCTTATTCTACCAACGCTAGCATCTGTATGCTTATTGTCCACAGGAGACGTGAATGCCCAGCCGCAACATTTTCGAACCCGAACATCAAATATTCCGAGAGTCTGTCAGAAAATTCCTTGCTGAAGAAGTCACCCCTTTCCATGACCAATGGGAAAAAGACGGAGCCGTCCCGCGTGAGGTATGGAATAAGGCAGCCAAAGCTGGACTGCTCTTACCTACAATTTCTGTCCAGTACGGAGGATCAGGAGCTGATTTTCGTTTTGGTGCAATCCTCACCGAAGAAATTGGCTATTCAAGTTCATCGGGCCTCGGGATCCCGCTACATAACGACATTGTTGCTCCATATATCGAAGCTTATGGATCTGAGGAGCTAAAGCAAAAATGGCTTCCCAAAATGGCTTCGGCCGAAGCCATTGGCGCGATTTGCATGACAGAGCCAGGAACAGGATCAGATCTTCAAGGCATTAAGACTTCAGCCCAGGAGGACGGAGATCATTTCATAATCAATGGACAGAAAACGTTTATCACAAATGGTCAAAACGCCGACATTATGATCGTAGTTGCCAAAACAGACCCTAAAAAGGGAGCTAGGGGCACGTCTTTGATACTTGTTGAATCCACCCGAGAAGGTTTCAGCAGAGGACGCAACCTCGATAAAATCGGCCTAAAGGCTCAAGATACGTCCGAATTATTCTTTCAAGATGTGCGTGTGCCCAAGAGCAATCTTATTGGAGAGATAAACCAGGGTTTTGTGTATTTAATGGAGCAACTACCGCGAGAGAGATTGCTTTCCGCACTTCGAGCAATGGCAACTGTGGAAGCTGCATTAGAATGGACCGTATCCTACACCAAAGAACGGGAAGCATTTGGTGGTAAAATTTTCGATTTTCAGAATACAAAATTCAAGCTGGCCGAAGTTCGTGCCAATGCTGTTGTAGGCAGGGTTTTTATAGATCACTGCATCGAGTTATTGTTGGATAACGACCTCGATATAGAGACTGCAGCAATCGCAAAGCTCTGGGCATCAGAAGTACAGGGAAAAGCTGTTGACGAATGCCTTCAACTATTCGGTGGCTATGGCTACATGCGAGAATTTCCCATCGCTCGCCTCTACACTGATGCCCGTATAAATCGCATCTACGCGGGATCATCAGAAGTAATGAAGCTAATTATCTCCCGGCATCTCTGAGATTGTGACTGCCAAGAATTTCCACTCTAACAATTTAGGATGATTTGGGGGTCGGCATTCCTACTCACCGGGCCCCTGATTTTTGAATAAGCCAACCCCCAATAACCCCACAAAGAATGGCAGCAAAGGCTGCTATACTCATTTTGGAAATAACTATCCCCGTCCATTCAATAATAGAAGTTACCCAACTAGTGGCGTCCAATAATTTGCCTTGGAAAGCCTGAACGATCGTCTCACTTAAAGAAAAAGTTAGCGCAAATATCATTAAAGCGGCCACCCCAGTTATGGCCCCGGCCCGCACCCCAGAAGGTCTAACTACGGCACCAAGAATAAAACCTACAACACCCGTAAGCGGCAAAACTTCCCGCCAAAGCCGAAGACTTTCTGGCGCAACTTCCACAATATGAACAGCACCTGCCGTTAACCCTGCAACAGCAAATATCAAACCACATCTAATTCGACTGATCTTACTGCGTCTTGCCACTTTAATAACTCAAACCTAGACGGCCGAACGGACTTTCGGGAACACCTCTTCCGCCATAAGTTGAAAAGTCTCTAGTGTCTGACTTTGCGGCATCCCAACGCCCTGTACACTCATTATAATGTGATTTACCCCGAGCTCACCGTGATAACGGAGCATTTCCTCGGCCACCTCATCGGGGTCACCTACAATAAAACGATCTCGAGCCAGCTCTTCGTAGTCCATGGAGATGTCCTGATCACCCTTTGCCATCGCCCGATCCTGGCCCCACTCCTTATAAAGGTCATACATCGCTTTTATAAAGGGTGCAGCTATGCGAACGGCTTCTTCATGCGTCCTTGCGCAAAAGACCTCACGCCGGATCGGCAATTCTTCAGGGAATGTCTTACCCAATCGATCCAACTCGGACCTATAAATTTCCATTTGACGTCTCAAAGTCTCAAATTTTTGATGGGGATTGAGGTACCAGCAATCAGCAAGGCGAGCCGCCCGCTTTACTGCTTTATCAACATTGGCCCCCATCCATATAGGCGGCCTTGGGGTTTGAACTAAAGGGACTGAAATTCGTGCACCAGCGAGCTCAAAATGAGAACCGATCATATCGACCGCCTCTCCTGTCCAAAGTTTTTTGATTGCCTCCAAATTTTCCTCGAACCGTTTGACGCCCTCCCCTTCTTCACGCCAAACCCTCGATACTCAACATCTCTATATCCAAGGGCGCAGCCAAAAATCATTTTGCCACCCGACATTAGATCCATAGTCGCAAAATAATCTGCCACCTCAAGCGGGTTATGGAGCGATAGCAAAACAATCCCTGCATTTAGACGCAAACTCGGCGCTTCCGCCATTACGCGAGATAAGTAGGGAACCTGCATCATCTCCCGATGCGGATATGTCGAAAAATGTGAGCCCTTAGTGATGCTATCATAGCCTAGGCGCTCCAGAACACGCGCCTGTTCCATAAGCTCCTCAAAACGACTTCGCATATCCTCATCCCAAGGAAATACGCCACGCTGCATCACCCCAAACTGTATAGTTTGTGATTGTTTTTCGGAACTAGGCATAGCCGACCTCCACAGCCGTTTAGGCTTACGTTAAACACCAAAATGTGAACAGTGCTTCAAACTTTCACGAGGTTAGAAGGAAACATATTTCGACGAGCATCTTCATCCATTTCCATCTTAAAAGAATGAGCATCAACTAAAGCTTGGGCCCTTAACGCTGCAGGACGAGAAGAAATTTCTTGTACCAATCTCTCCAAGTTAGGCATTGCGTCTCTTGCCTGTTCATCAAGCACATATCCTACTCGTGTTGCCCATCCCCAAACGGCCATATCAATGATCGAATATTGTTCACCAAGCATGTAACTCTGATTTTTGAGTCGGTTGTCAATAATTTGGTAATGCCGCTTTGCTTCGTAACGATAGCGATTAATTGCGTATTCTAGTTTCTCTGGAGCATGATGCTGAAAGTGAACGGATTGGCCAGAATATGGCCCAATACCTGTGGCCACAAACATAAGCCAAGACAACATTTCACCACGTTCTGGACCAGAACCTTCTGGGATAAATTTCCCTGTTTTTTCTGCTAGATAAAGTAAAATCGCATTACTATCGAACAGAGTTACATCGCCATCGATAAGGCTTGGCGCCTTAGCGTTTGGATTGATAGCTAAGTACTCTGGCTTATGCTGATCCCCTAAGCGACTATCAATCGGGATAGCCTCGTATTTCATGCCCACTTCTTCCAGGAGGAGTGCAACCTTCATAGGATTGGGGCCAGTGTTATAATAAAACTTAATCATTGAATTGATTGTCCTTACTTTCCTTCAATTATTCCGGCTAATTCGTCCGGCTTACTTAGCATTGGGTAATGATCTGTTTCGAGAACATGCCAACGGGCATTAAGAGCATCAGCCGCCCTACGGATATGCGCCTCTCCAGGATTTTCAGCTTCGGTGCAATAGAGCACGTCAGCATCCCAAGCTTGATTCCAAAAATTCTCAAGCCTGACAGGTTCATAAAAACATGCGCGAGGGTGCAGTGTGCAGCGATCTGCTGCCCAGTTTCTTGTTGTTTCTGGTAAATCCTTAAAAAGTCGTCCGACCAAATCTTCTCTGTCGGGACCAAGGCCGAGCTCATTCTCAATCTTGAGGGGCGTGTCACAATATCCCGGATACGTTCGCCATTCATTAAAGCGAGGGCATCTGCGAACACAATTCTTGAAATACGGTCTCTTGCGCGCTCCGCAGCAGCGGCCATGACCATCCCTCCCGAAGATGTACCTGCTAAGACAACATCTTTCAAATCTTCGTAGAACAGGAGATTGGCTATCTCAGCACCATGCGTTTCAGTACTGATTCCAGGCCGGAGAGCAGAGGCCCGTTCTCCACACCCATCTAAAGTTGGAGCAAGTACATTATGGCCTTGATCGCGAAGTTTGCTTGCTACATCCCTCCAAATCCAACCTCCCTGATACGCACCGTGAATTAGCACTATATTCGCCATCAGTTATTCTCCTGAGAAAAATTTTCCTACGCATGGTGGGCCATTTAGCTAATAGTGAGAAGAGCATTATTAATAAGTACCAATAATGCTACTCTTTTGTCGTTCGGCACATACTTTCAGGGTCTGTTTAGATGCTTTTTAACAAGCTAATTCCTACCACCATCGTTGGAAGCTACCCGCAGCCTGAATGGCTTGTTGACAAAGACATTCTGCTTGGATCTGGACCACCGCGTGTCAGAATGAGAGAGGTTTGGCGGCCTGAAGAAAGTCTGCTCGAGGAAGCTCAAAACGACGCAGCTCTCTTAGCGCTCCGGGATATGGAACGCGCAGGATTGACTATCGCTGGAGACGGGGAGGTTAGACGGGAAAGTTATTTTAACCACTTCGCCAATGCCTTAGACGGGATTGATATAGATAATCCAGGGATTGTACCCGGACGCACAGGCAAGCCCACTTCTGTTCCGCGCGTCGTTGCAGAAATTAAAAGAAATAACCCGGTTCAAGTTCGAGAAGTGACCTTTGCTAAGGCAAATACAGATTTGCCTATTAAGGTAACAATTCCAGGTCCATTCACTATGGCCAAGATGGCACTGGATGAATACTACAGAGACCCAGAAGCACTTATTATGGCCTACGCCAACGTCCTGCGAGAAGAGATCTCTGATTTGAAACTTGCAGGCGCTGATGTGATTCAGATCGACGACCCACACTTGCAAGCGCATCCTGACGAAGCCCGGCGTTTTGGGGTTTCCGCAATAAATTATATTTTGAAGGATGTTCAGGGCCCAACGATTGTGCACATGTGTTTTGGATACGCTTACGTCGTTAAAGATAAACCAGAAGGATATTCATTTCTCCCAGAGCTCGATGGATGCGCAGCAACTGCCATATCAATTGAAGCAGCCCAACCGAAGCTCAACCCCAAAATCCTTGAGCAACTTCCAACAAAAATGATTATGTATGGGGTTATAGACCTCGGTAATGGACTGATTGAAACACCGGATATTGTGGCTAATCGACTTCGGCAAGCATTGAAACATATTCCGGCCTCTCGTCTCATCGCCGCGCCCGATTGCGGAATGAAATACCTCCCACGTCAGGTGGCCTTTCAGAAACTAAAAGCAGTCGCAGATGGAGCAGAAATTGTTCGAAAGGAACTGACCGGTGTCTAGAAAGGTTCCATAGTAAACTGGCTTGTAGGACAGAATATTTAAGCTAGGCGCATGTGAGCAAAACACCTTTCAAAATTTTCCGATCTTGAGAAAAAATGTGTTGGTTAAGTTCAATCATTTAATCAAAGATTCGAAAAAATTCGTCTCAGCGGTCACAAGGGGCTTGGCGGATCAAGCTAAGCAAGCCTAAGCTTCTCTTCCCACAGGAGAAATGGAAAATTATGCAAGTTGGATTTATCGGCCTCGGCACTATGGGGGCTAGCTTCGCCAGTAATTTGCAGAGCAAAGGCGGGCACAAGATCATTGTCCATGATATTTCGCAGCAAGCTGCAAAAATGCATTTGGATGCTGGTGCAACATGGGCAGAAACTCCAAAAGCTCTGGGAGCACAATGTGATGTTGTGCTGACGTCACTTCCTGGGCCACCAGAAGTTCGCGCCGTGGCAACAGATGAGTCTGATGGCCTCCTTGACGGCATGAAACCTGGGTCAGTCTTTTTCGACCTTTCAACAAACTCACCAACAGTTGTTCGAGAAATTCATTCTAAATTTGCAGAAAAATGAGTCCATATGTTGGATGCGCCTGTTTCTGGCGGGCCCAAAGGGGCGAAATCAGGTCGCTGTGCTATTTGGGTAGGCGGCGATAAAGACGTATTTGAGGCCAACCGCGGGCCTCTTGATACGATGGGTGATGCAGTTCGTTACATTGGCCCGATCGGCGCTGGGTCTATTGCCAAGCTCGTCCACAACTCTGCCGGTTATGCAATTCAGTGCGCTATTGGTGAAATATTTTCTGCAGGCGTTAAAGCTGGGGTTGACCCACTTTCTCTATTCGAAGCCATCCGAATGGGTGCCAGAGGCCGCACAAGAACCTTCGACAGTCTCGCCGACCATTACTTAATCAACGATTATGATCCACCGGACTTTGCTCTAAAGCTAGCTCATAAGGATGTAAGCCTTGCCGCGGAAATGGCGCGAGATGCTGGTGTTCCAGCTCGTATGATTGAACTAACCCGAGCCGAAATGACTGAAGCATTAAATCGCGACTGGGGACATCGAGACAGCCGTTCTTTCATGCTTCTGCAGCAGGAACGCGCTGGAATTCTGATCGACGTTGATAAGGAAAAAGTAGACGCCGCATTGAAATCTGACTGACAGTAAGGGAACTGCCGACATGTCCTCTGTTATCTTAGGAACAGGTGATTTTCGCTATCGTGTGCTCGACGGCTGGGGCGAACTCCCAGACGGTTGGGAGCTGATGGACGTGGCGGCAGTTGCTGTCGATCACAAGGATAGAGTCTACGTCTTTAATCGATCAGAACATCCAATGATTGTTTTCGATCGTGATGGAAAATTTTTAAAATCCTGGGGCGAAGGCCTATTCACACGCGCTCACGGCCTTCACATCGGTCCCGACGAAATGCTCTATTGTACTGACGATGGAGACCACACTGTTAGAAAATGCACTCTCGATGGAGAAGTAGTTTTAGAAATTGGTGTTCCGGGAACGCCAGCCCCGTTCATGTCTGGAGAACCTTTCCATCGGTGCACCCACACTGCCCTTGCGAGAGACGGACACATTTTTGTCTCCGACGGATATGGGAATGCCCATGTTCATAAGTATGACCCTAATGGAAAGCTCGTTTTGACCTGGGGGGAACCTGGAACCGGTCCAGGGCAGTTCAATCTTGTCCACAACATAGTGTCTGATGACGATGGCTTTGTTTACGTTGCAGACAGAGAAAATCACAGGGTACAGGTCTTCAATGAGGCCGGTAAGTATGAGGGTCAATGGAATAATCTCCACCGACCCTGCGGACTTTTCATGCCGCGTGGTAAGTGCCCTCACTGCTTTGTGGGCGAACTTGGCCCTGGAATGCCAGTGAACAGAGCATATAAGAATCTCGGACCACGCCTCTCTATTTTAGATAATCAGGGAAATCTGCTTTCGCGTCTTGGCGGGGGCGATGGACCAGGAATGGAAATAGGCAAATTCATGGCTCCACATGGGTTAGCCGTCGATAGTCATGGGGACATTTATGTTGGTGAGGGCGCTTACACTAATTGGCCTTCGAGCTTTGGTGATGAGCCAATGCCACGTCCTCTGCGCTCTTTACAAAAATTGGAGCGGGTTAAAGACTAATCTTGAAAGAGGATGAGGATAAGCAAGGCATCCCGTAAGACTCACGTAATAAAGTATTTTGAGAACAGTCAAATGTTGCACGAGAGCCCTATCTGGCCAGCACAGTTAGATCATTTTCGAATTAATGCACCCAATCCCTCGTCACTGGCAGAGTTCTACTGCAATGCCATCGGATATGAAATATCGCCCCTAGAAAATGGTGACCTATTCTTACAGGGCCAAGGCCGAAGACTGATCATTGGCAAAGGTGAAACTCACAAACGGCCATATCACGCATTCCGATTGCAGAGCAGACAACAATTGGACGAAGTTCGCAGCTTTCTCCAAGCACAAGGGGTTAATTGTTTAGAGAACCCGTCACCATTGTTTGAGAATGACTCTTTAGCTGTTGTAGATCCTGATGGATGGGTGAGTGTTTTCGGGTTAGGTCGCTCGGACTTACCTTCTCGAAGAGCCTCAAACAACCGTCCTCCCCTTTCCATGCCGGGGCGGCTGCAACACATCGTAGTTGCGACCAGCAATTTAGAGCAGATGATTGCGTTCTACGAAAAAACTCTTTCATTTTCTCCCTCAGACTATGTTCTGAAAGACATTAATGACAAAGCGTCAAAACACGTCGCATTTTGGCGGACAGATGAAGAGCATCACAGTTTTGCAGCCTTTGGTGCTTCTTCTAGCCGTCACGATCATCACGCTTACGAAACTTCAGGATGGATGGCGATCCGAGACTGGGCCGACCATTTTGCTAATTTAGATATCCCCATTTGGTGGGGGCCTGGCCGACACGGTGCCGGCAATAACCTGTTTTTTATGATCGAGGATCCGCTCGGGGACAAAATAGAAATCTCCGCAGAAATTGAGAAACTAGATCGAAGCGTAGGGCCACGGTGGTGGGACGGCAATGATGGAAAAGCTGTCAATTTATGGGGTGCCGGCTGGGCACGGGATTAGGAGTTTTAGCGATGCAAAAAAGAACTGACGCTCTTCAGATCAACCAAAGCGTTACCTCGATCAATGACTTGCCACCCAAAATTGAAGGCCCCTCTGCATGGCTCGGGAGTGAATTGGCTCAGAAGAATAACTGGCTCGAACTACTATCCTCAAATGAAATAAATGAAATAGGTGAAGCCGCTAGAGAAGCTTTAGAAACTTCTGGTGGCGATATCGCAAAAATAACACCAGCGATGTTTCCAATACCGACGTTCTCAAAAAGACTTTCAGATATTGAACGAGATATCATGTATGGACGTGGATTTACTCTTTTAAGAGGCTTGCCAGTAGATGAATGGGGAACGGAGATATCTGCAGCTGCCTTTTTATGGTCTTGGCTCCCATCTGGGACCTGCGCGATCCCAAAACGCGAAGGGACATATTTTAGGCCACGTCCGGGACTTAGGCCGTGACCCAGATGACCCAAATGCGAGGATTTACCAAACCACGGCCCGCCAAACATTTCATACAGACTCCACAGACATTGTTGGGCTCCTCTGCCTAAAAACAGCAAAATCTGGCGGAGAGTCGATGCTCGTAAGTGCAATGACAATCTACAATCGCATGAGAGAAGAAGCACCAGAGTTAGCATTAGAGCTGTTTCAACCAAATGCAATCGATCGACGCGGGGAAGTCCCAGTTGGGATGAAAGGCTATTACATGCTGCCTCCCCTAACTTGGCATGAGGAAAATATCACCATTCACTATCAACGCCGATACATCGATAGTGCTCAACGTTTTGAAGACGCTCCACGCCTTAGCCAACAACGTATTCAAGCTTTGGATATGTTTGATCGTTTAGCAAACGATCCAGACCTCAAATTAGACATGGAGTTCCATCCTGGAGATGTGCAGCTTGTACACAATCACACCCTCCTACATGACCGTTTAGGGTTTGAAGATTGGCCAGAAAACAGCAAACGTCGCCACCTATTAAGACTTTGGCTTGCCTCTAAAAATGGGAGACCTTTACCCGAAGCATTTGCCCAAAGATTTGGTTCAGTGACGATTGGTGACAGGGGTGGAGTTATAACACCAAATACCATAGCGCTTAATGCGCCTTTGGAGGCGATTTGAATGCCTAAAAGTAACCTAGACATTTCTAGGCTAAAAGAGCGTTATCATACGATGCTGCGTATCCGAGCATTTGAAGAATTTGCCATCAAAGCAGCAGACGAAAAGCTTGTACTTGGGGCAATTCATCCATCGATAGGACAAGAAGCCTGCGCCGTGGGAGTTTGCGCGGCGCTAAGGCAGGACGATTTTTTACTTTCTACCCATCGGGGACACGGCCACACACTAGCAAAAGGGGCGGACGCCCTAGCAATGATGCGTGAGAATTATTCGGGCGCGAAGGGGGCATCTGCGGAGGTAAAGGTGGCTCAATGCATATTGCTGATTTTTCTGTAGGAATGCTGGGTGCAAATGGCGTCGTAGCAGCAAATATTAATATAGCTGCAGGCGCCGCTCACGCTGCAAAGCTTCTTGGCCAAGACAAAATTGCTGTCTGTATATTCGGGGATGGCGCAATAAACCGAGGCCCGTTTCTCGAAGGCCTAAACTGGGCCTCTGCATTCAACCTTCCAGTCTTATTTGTATGCGAAGACAATCAATGGGCATCTACCACGCGCTCAAAAGATGTAACGGGAGGTGATGATCCGGTGAAGCGAGCCAATTCCTGGGTATAAAGGGGAGAGCGTCGACGGAAACGATGTCATGGCAGTGGAGGAAGCAACAACCAGAATGGTCACTGAAATCCGAGCTGGAGGTGGCCCCCGCCTTCTACACGCTACAACGTACCGTCTTCTTGGACACACAAGTGTAGATAAAGCTGCATATCGACCCGATAGCGAAGCAGATGGAAAATGGGCTGAATGTCCGATTTCAAGAACAAAGGATCTTCTAATGCGCGCCGGCGTAAGTGAAAGCGAAATAAATAAGCTAAAAGCTGATGCAACTGCAGAAATGAACGCCGCCTTTGAAAAAGCAAAAGTCTCTCCCTGGCCAGCCACATCGGATGCTTACTCAGACGTCCAGGATATCGGCTCAATAAAGCCTATGGATATATAAACCTATGCCAACAATTACCTACCGAGAAGCCGGAAAACTTGCTGTTCAGGAAGCAATGCAAGCGGATCCGTCCGTATGGTGCCTTGGCGAAGATCTTGGTCGTGGGGGCGTTTTTGGTCAGTACGCTGGCTTGAAACTGAATTTGGCGTTGATCGAGTTTGCTCAACCCCTATTTCTGAAGCCGCGATAATGGGTGCGGCTGTAGGCGCAGCAATGGCCGGAACCCGTCCAATTGTAGAAATGCGTTTTGCTGACTTCGCTCTCTGCGCCATCGATGAATTGGTAAACCAAGCTGCCAAAGCTCGCTATATGTTTGGTGGCCAAGTTAAAGTTCCGATAACAGTTCGAGAGCCTATGGGTATGTGGCGCTCTTCAGCAGCACAGCATTCTCAATCTTTAGAGGCTTGGTACACTCATATTCCCGGACTTGTTGTTGTGGCTCCATCAACTCCCGCTGACAATTACGGTCTGTTATCCGCCTCAATAAAATCCGACGACCCCGTAGTCTACATGGAACATAAAAATCTATGGGATGTTAGTGGCGATGTAACTCTTGGGCAGACATTACCACTGGGAAAAGCTCACATAGCCAAACATGGAGGAGATGTCAGCGTAGTTTCCTGGTCAGCTCAAGTTCACACTGCTTTGGAAGCGGCTGAAATATTGGCCATAGAGGGCATTGAAATTGAAGTAATTGATCTGAGAAGCCTGTGGCCTTGGGACGAGGACACGGTTGCTAAATCTTTAGCTAAAACTGGTAGACTTGTCGTTTGCCATGAGGCTGTAGGCGTCAGCGGATTTGGCGCAGAAATCCTTGCAACTATCTCCGAGCGTTATTTTGGCCTGCTAAAACGGCCACCAATTCGGGTTACCGCTCCACGTATTCCAATCTCTTATGCCCCGAACCTTGAAAACGAAGTGAAGGTAACAGCCAAAGATATCTCAAATGCTATCAGGCAGATGGATTAATGTCCTTAAACAACACCCGCATCGCAGCTATTCGAACACATGTTCTCTCCGCCCCTCTATCGAAGCCTTTTTTATGGTCATTCAATAGAGCTGATAAAAGAGAGGGATGTGTCGTTGAGATAACTGATGAGTCAGGCGCGACAGGCTGGGGAGAATGCTTCGGACCGGCAAAACTAAATGCAGCTGTTATCGAGGCGTTTACCCCACATTTAATCGGTAAAGATGGTTTTGCAATCGATGCGATTTGGCAGCACTTATACAACCAATTTCTTGATCAGGGCCAAAAAGGTCTAGTCATCACCGCCCTATCTGGGATCGATATAGCTCTTTGGGACCTTAAAGGACGACGCTTAAATGAACCAGTTCATCGTCTTTTGGGTGGCCCTATCCGCTCGGAAGTTAAAGCCTATGCGACGGGGACTTATCGTCTCGATGAAGGCAACCCGCTGGAGTATGTCATTAAAGAAGTCAAAGGCTACGTTGATGAAGGCTTTCATGCTGTAAAAATTAAAATTGGTTTCGACGTATCTTCAGATCTAGAGTTGATAAGAGCTGTTCGCTCTGCGGTAGGCCCAGACATTGAACTGATGATAGATGCAAACCATGGTTACGATGCTTTAGAGGCAATTAGATTGGGCCAGGCGATTGCTGATTTAGATATTCGTTGGTTCGAAGAACCTGTTACGCCAGACAATCTAGGAGCCTATGAAGAAGTTCGTCGGGGCCAACCAATCCCTGTTGCTGGCGGAGAGTGTGACTTCACCCGATGGGGTTTCAGAGAAATACTTCAGCGGCGAGCAATTGATATAATTCAGCCAGATACAGCGGCGGCTGGAGGAATTTCTGAGTGCAAGAAAATTGCCGATATGGCTGCTTCTTTTGGCGTGCGCTACTTACCGCATGTTTGGGGAACGGGCATTGGTTTAGCTGCTGCATTACAACTGATAGCTGTCCTCCCGGACACCCCACCCAGCTATAACCCAAAGGCACCTATTCTTGAATTTGACCGCAGCGAACATCCATTCAGACAGGCCGTACTCGAGACCCCTATCGAGCACAGTGGCGGCGTGGTAGCCGTTCCGTCCGCTCCTGGTCTAGGAATTGAAATAAATCGCAATGCCCTCGATCAATACAGAATTTCTTAACTAAGTGATACGCAACAGGGAAAAGTTTCAAGCAGTATCCGCTAGATATCTCATCGCTGCATCCACTCCCCCAGACTGATGCGGTACGTTAGCAAGACGTAAACCAGTCTCAACTGCGGCAAGCGTGCCAAGCAGCATCGGTTCATTGAAATCACCAAGATGACCAATTCGAAAGACTTTGCCTTTGACCTTGCCAAGCCCATTACCTAGTGAAACATCGAAATTTTCTAAAATCACAGCCCGAACGTGATCAGCATCGCAGCCGTCAGGTACTCGCACTGCTGTCAACACATTTGACCGCTCGTCAGCTACCTCAATTTGCATCTCCAAACCCCAAGCTTGAACCGCTTGTCGAGCTGCCGAAGCAAGACGATCATGCCTTACAAAAGTATTTTCCAGGCCTTCTTCGTTCAGCATATCAATTGCTTCACGCAACCCATAAAGCAAGTTTGTAGCGGGTGTGTAAGGAAAATAACCACCCGAATTGAGTTCAAGCATTGCAGCCCAATCCCAGTATGAGCGCCTTACACCTCCAGCCTGAGACACTTGTAGCGCCTTTGGTCCGATAACATTCATTCCGAGGCCCGGTGGGGTCATTAATCCTTTTTGAGAACCACCAATTGTTACATCAACTCCCCATTCATCATGACGGTAATCCGCACATCCAATACCGGAGATTGAATCCACCAAAAAGAGGGCATCGTGACCAGCTGCATCAATAGCTTTCCGCACATCAATAACTCTGCTAGTGGCACCAGTAGAAGTCTCATTGTGAACCATGCAGACAGCTTTGATTGTCTTCCCACTATCTGCTTTTAACTTTTCTTCAACTTCCTCTGGCTGAACTCCTCTTCGCCAGTCGCCCGCGATGAATTCCACATCCAATCCTAACCTTAGGGCGAGATCTTGCCAAAGAGTTGCAAATTGACCCGTTTCAGCCATGAGGAGCTTATCGCCAGGCTGAAATAAATTAACTAAAGCCGCTTCCCAGGCTCCAGTTCCAGAAGATGGATAAATGATAACAGGATGCTCTGTCCTGAAGATACCTCGAATGTCGTTCAGTAATTTTTTTCCAAAATACCAAAATCCGGGCCCCGATGATCCATCGTCGGTTTTGCCATAGCCGCTAAAATTCGATCGGGCGAATTGCTGGGACCAGGAATTTGCAAAAAATGGCGGCCAGGGCGGGAAGACATTGGTTACTCCTCAAAACAATGAAAATGTTCTATGCCATGTCAGACCATGACCTGAAAGAGATTTAATCGTATTAATTAATATAAAGATCGCTTTGCAACGATCTGAAACGGTTTGGAGCGCCTTCATGCCAAATTCTGGCACCCGTCCGAAAGTAGTTGTCACTCGAAAGCTACCAGAGCCGATAGAAACTCGGATGATGGAACTTTTCGATGCATCTCTTGCTGAATGCGACCAGCCTATGTCGAGAGAACAACTAAAAGTCGCAGTTTCGAGCGCACATGTTCTGTCTCCTACCGTAACTGACAAGATAGATGCAGATATTATCGAGGCGGCAGGCCCACAATTAAAACTGATCGCCAATTACGGAGCTGGTGTGGATCATATTGACCTGGAAGCAGCGCACGCCAAGGGGTTAATTGTAACCAACACACCCGGGGTCCTGACGGAAGATACAGCTGACATGGCGATGGCACTTATTCTGGCCGTAGTTCGACGTATCGGCGAAGGACAGCGGCTTGTTCGTGCGCAACAGTGGGAAGGCTGGGCGCCAACTGGACTCATGGGGAAAACCGTTCGAGGCAAACGCCTGGGAATAGTTGGCATGGGTCGCATTGGGGCAGCCTTGGCACGACGTGCCAGGGCTTTCGGGCTATCTATACACTATCACAACCGCCGTCGGGTCGCTGATGAAATTGAAGAAGAGCTGGAAGCTACATATTGGGAGAGCTTAAACCAGATGCTTGCCAGAATGGACATTATCTCTGTGAACTGTCCAAGAACACCAGGCACATTTCATTTACTGAATGCGCCTAGGCTGAGTGTGATCAAGGAAGGTGCTGTTATCATTAACACTTCACGCGGTGATGTTATCGATGAAAGTGCACTCGTACGTGGTCTTTCCTCAGGAAGAATAGGTGGTGCAGGGCTAGACGTATTTGAGCACGAGCCAGTTGTGACACCTAAACTCCTAAAAATGGAGAATGTCGTTCTAACTCCTCACATCGCTTCTGCCACCATCGAAGCCCGTATGGCAATGGGCGAAAAGCTTATTGCTAATATCAAGGCATTTACGGATCACCACGTCCCACCGGACCGCGTACTTAAGAGTATGTTTTAGCCACAAGATTCCATAAAAACTTTCAGCGATTTTTAGTTTAAAAACCGCATTAGCAAAAAAAGACCTGGGGAAGACAGAGACTATTTCAATTTTTTAACCAGGACTGATGCGGCCTAGTCGCTTAGGATCGATGTCTGTATTTGCTACTGGCAAACGCCCATGATCATGCATGTATACCGCTAAAAGCTCACCATGGCGCGTACGGTATGCAGTATTTACCTCAACTCGAAACTGAGTCGCTCCTGCCGGTGGGTGCTCAGCTTTCGCCATAACTTCTCCCCTTAAACCATACAAAGAATGACCAGTAGCTGCACCGATATAGACAACTTCTCCCTCCTCATTAGAGAGTTCATAAACTCCCAGATTGCCGGAAAGTCGCTTGGCCTCAGTTAAAGTCAATGGGCGCCAGGGCTTGGTCATACGCACCGCCATCAAATCAGACTCCCTTAAAATCAGGTGTTCGCTTTTCCAAACGGGCTGCTATGCCCTCTTTTGAGTCTGCACTCGCGCGGGTTGCATTTACCAATTGATCAACATCGCCGTGATAGACACCATCACGGAATGCCATCTCGCGAACCAGAAGCGACTTGATCGCTCGGAGGGAAAGTGGGGCATTTCTTGCAAGACGGTCTATTACTCTTTCAGCTGAAGACTCCAGATCATGCTCAGGAACAGCTGAATAAATTATACCAAGGTCATGAAGGCGTCTGGAAGGTAAAGGGTCACCCAGCAATAGGACCTCACGAGCACCCACTGGCCCCGCAACTTCCATAAGCTTTTTTGCAAGAAACCATGTCGGTGCTAAACCAATTTGTGCCAGAGACATTCCAAAACGCGCATTTTCCGAAGCCACTACAAAATCACAATGAAGTGCGAGTTCACAGCCACCAGCAATGGCATCTCCATGAACGACTGCAACTGCGGGTAAAGGATAGTTTTCAAGGGCGTGTAACATACCCTCGATCGGGCTTTCATTATCTTTAATTGGCTTGGCCAGCCGTTCTTTTAGATCCATACCGGAGCAGAAAGATGGTCCTTCCGCTCTAAGGACTAAAACCCGCTCATCTGGTGCTGGTGTTTCATTCAGAGCGGTAAGCATTTCATCTAACATCGCAAGATTTAACGCATTACGCTTGTCACCGCGAGTCAGAGTCATCGTTCGTACAGGACCGGACTTTTCAATTCGAATGTATTCCATCGAATTTTCTCCTAAGGCTGCCCAACTCCAGGAACGGCCACTCTAATTTTTTCTATTCGCCCATCTCTCCGGGCAGCAGCATGGGTGCCTGAACCGGAGCAAGTGCAAATATATAAAGTTTTTCTATCATCGTCCCCAAGCATACAAGCAAAAGAACCAAAACGACCAGTCGATATCCGCATGGTCACTTCACCACCTTCTAGTACTCGAATGGTTTCATTGTTTCGCGGATCTGCAACCCAGATAGCTCCCTCTGCATCAAGACAGATACCATCCGGAAAATTATCACCTAAACTTGCCCAAACCCTCTTATTTGAAAGTTCACCACCTGGACCGATATCCATTGCAGTAAGACAGTTGGCACGGGTCTCGCCAACAATAAGGGTTTTTCCGTCAGGAGTGATTACGGACCCATTTGGAAAATGAAACCCTTCAGCAGCAAGCGAAACTTCGCCATTAGGATCAACGCGTATTATGTTGGCTAATCGTTGCTCTGCACCAACGTATGTATCGTAGCCAAAATTACCCACATAAGCGCGCCCTTCTTTACTCACGACCATGTCGTTGCAGTGGAACGTCGCAAGTTCGGAAAGATTGGCATGTTCAACAAGACTACCGTCTTTCTCCTGGCGCAGCAGACGACGATCCTTCATGGAAACAATGAGTAATCTTCCATCTGGCAACCATCCAAGACCAGAGGGCTGGTTTTCAACTCTTGCCACTGGCTTTAAATCACCGCCTGAGCCCATTCGGAAAACTGTTTGTTGATAAAAGTCAGAAAACCAGAGCGCCCCCTCGTACCAGCGCGGCCCCTCTGGAAAAGCCTAGACCCTCAATCACAACATGCTGAGGCGTTGTCATTTTATTCTCCGGACTTCATTTCAAAACAGATTTACTTCACCAGGTCTTTTGTTGAGCCCCCAGTGACTCTGCAGGTATTATCGGCTTAGATTTCCTCCATGAAAACCTTTAATCGAAGGTAGATATATGCAGCTAAAAAAGCTTTCCGGCGCCATGGGAGCGGAAATAGCCGGCTTTAACCTGGCCAAGGACATCAGCAAGAGCTTGGCGACGGAAATCATTGATGCTCTCGCGGAATATGGTGTTTTGTTATTTAGGGACCAAGACCTGGATGTAGAAGCTCACAAGAAAATTGCTCGCCACTTCGGCGATATTTTTATTCACCCAAATTTTAATACCGGCGACCATGACCCAGAAGTTGTGAATATTGTTAGACAACCTGGTGATAGCCGCATAGTTGGAGAGGACTGGCACGCGGACACAACAATGATGGCGGAGCCACCAATGGGCGCTCTGCTGTACGCTCTTGAGACACCTCCTTACGGAGGCGACACCTTTTCGCGGCGCAGTGGCTGGCTTATGAAGCTCTTTCTGACGATATGAAAAAATTCTTAGCTGATCTCAAATGCGTCCATTCAGATATAAAAGTCGCTGTCCCACACAATAAACTCAATTCTAAACGAGCTACGGTGGTCCGCGAAGATGATGGATGGAAACCAACAGAAAATTCGCACCCCGTAGTTCGCACACATCCGTGTCAGGGAAAAAATGCCTTTTTGTCAATCATTCCTATTCCATTCGATTTGAAGGCTGGACAGAGGAAGAGTCTCTGCCTTTGTTAAATTGGCTCATGGATTGGGGACACCGACCTGAATTCACCTGTCGTTTACAATGGAAAGACAGGTCTCTAGCTTTTTGGGACAATCGCTCAACTAAGCATCTAGCAATTAATGATGACTACGAGCATCGCCGCGTCATGCGCCGCATCCAGATTGCTGGGACGCCTGTGGAATGATGTTTTTTTAAAATATTAAAATTTCGTTACCTACTTAATAGCATCAACTGATACCTCATCATGCGATGATGCCTGAGGAGAAAACAATGAGCCGGAAAACACTCGAAGAATTGCGCAGCCAACGCTGGTTTGGTGTCGATAATATGCGTGCGTTTGGCCATAGAAGTCGCACCATGGAAATGGGCTTTAGTCGCGAAGATTTTATGGGAAAACCGGTTATTGGAATCGTGAATACCTGGGCCGACACCAATACGTGCCACAGTCACATGAGACAGCGTGCAGAAGAAGTAAAACGCGGCGTTTGGCAAGCAGGAGGGTTTCCTTTGGAAATGCCTGCAATGTCTGTTGGTGAGCAACATACCAAGCCTACTTCAATGCTCTATCGTAATTTTTTGGCAATGGAGACAGAAGAACTTCTCCGCTCCCAACCGGTGGATGGTGTGGTGCTGATGGGCGGTTGTGACAAGACAACTCCAGCATTGCTTATGGGAGCAATATCTATGAATCTGCCGGCGATTTACGTCCCCGCTGGTGCGATGCTGCGGGGACACTGAGAAAGGGACAACTCTTGGTTCAGGTACTGACGTTTTCAAATATTGGGCAGAAAGACGCGCTGGCAACGTAACGGATGAGCAGTGGAGCGAATTAGAAGAAGGTATAGCTCGCTCAGCCGGAACCTGTATGACAATGGGCACAGCATCCACAATGATGTCGCTTGCCGAGGTTTTGGGCTTTTCTTTACCTGGCGCTTCATCGATCCCAGCAGTGGACTCAACTCACTCGATGATGGCCAGTAGATCCGGACGACGGATTGTAGAAATGGTGTGGAACGATCAAAAACCATCTGACATAGCGACCCACGAGGCATTTCAGGATGCTATAGTCGCTGACATGGCACTGGGTGGGTCGACAAATGCAATCATTCACCTGACCGCAATGGCAGGCCGCGCAGGCATCAAATTGACGTTAGATGATTTTGACAAAGCATCTAAGACAACACCGATGCTCCTAAATCTAAAGCCTTCCGGCAAATACTTGATGGAAGACTTTTTATTATTCAGGAGGATTACGTGCCCTTCTCCGACAAATCTCTGATCTTCTAGCATCTAGATAGAACCGTATGTAATGGGATGACTTTCGGGGAAAATATTGAAACAGCTGAGATATTTAATGAGGAAGTTATTCGTCCTCGGGGTAATCCTATCTCAGCCACAGGTGGAACAGCTGCGCTAAAGGGCAATCTTGCGCCATATGGCGCAATCATAAAACCCACAGCAGCGGAGCCTCATCTTTTGAAACACACTGGTCCGGCTGTTGCTTTCGAGAATGTCGACGACATTTACGCACGTATAGATGATCCCGACCTCGATGTGACTAAAGATTCTGTCTTAGTTTTAAAAAATGCTGGCCCTAAAGGCGCCCCAGGGATGCCTGAGTGGGGACAACTTCCAATTCCACAAAAACTACTGAAACAAGGCGTGCGAGACATGGTCCGAATTTCAGACTGCCGCATGAGCGGGACCAGCTTTGGCGCCTGTATACTGCACGTAGCCCCGAAGCAGCGGTAGGAGGCAATCTCGCATTGGTGAAAACAGGAGATCTGATTACTTTAGATGTAGAAGCTAGAAAACTTGAACTGCACGTTTCAGACGAAGAACTTGAGATACGTCGAAAAAGTTGGAAGGCTCCAAAAAGTCCCTACTCTCGAGGATATGGAGCACTTTTTTATGCAGCATGTTACCCAAGCTCACGAGGGCTGCGACTTCGACTTTTTGCACGCCGGGGCCTCCACTCCTGAGCCAAAAATTTATTAGAGAAGTAGTATCAGAACTTCACCACACCATTCGGGCACCAAACCAAAAAATCAATCAAGGGATTAGCTTACTTTGAAAATACGCCTAAAGGCCTATTGGCTATAATCTAATCAAAACTTTGAATTTCTTTATGCTACACGAGTAGCAAAATGGGCATTTAGCTACCATTTCTTAAACCAAACAATTTCTGCGGATTAAACTTCATAATGCAAAATCATCCAGCCCCTATTGACCCCAAGCTACTTTGAGCTCCTCGTATGCCCAATTACCAAAAAAGCCATTAATATATGACCAAGAACGGCAGGAATTGATTAGCAAAGAAGCGGGGTTGGCTTATCCGATCGAAGATGGAATTCCAATAATGCTGCCCGAGGACGCACGTCAGCTAGAAGATGAAAATCAAGATTCAGGAAATTCGTAATGGCTCGCACTTTAGCAGAGATAGATTTAGCCCCAGCACCCCAGCCTAAAGAAATTAGAATAACAAAAGATAAAACTGGCATGACCATCGCATTCGATGATGGAGAAATCTATAATCTGTCTGCAGAACTCCTTCGAGTAGAGAGCCCCTCTGCCGAGGTACAGGGACATGGAGCTGGACAAAAACAACTCGTCCCAGGCAAAAGTCAGGTAAAAATTATTTCCGTAACACCAAATGGTAACTATGCAGTTCGATTAGGCTTTGACGATGGCCACTCAACCGGCATATTTTCTTGGCGCTACCTGCGGTTTCTTGGTGAAAATGCGACTTCCCTTATGGATGACTATTTAGAAAATTTAGCAGATGCCGGCATGACACGCTCTTAACAAACAGCATGGCTATAACTCATTTAAAACCTTAAGTAAGCAGAAACTGCTTACGTCTGCGGTAAAAAGGTGTCTAAAGTTTGAGGGCTAAGGAAGAATTTTTTGATTGTTGGTAGTTAAAATTTTTGGAACATTTGTCTTTAAACATTTCCACTCCTGAAAAAGAAGTTGGCCGTGGTGTCATTGCTACCAAAGCGTGCTGATGAGAAATACTGATGTTGAGTAAAGTACGCCACACAAGCCTCAAACTTATTATTATGACAGCTGCAGCCGGGCTAATCGCATTTGGTGTTGTTGAAGGCCTGTTTTGGTGGCGCCACGTAACTACAACCAATGCATGGATTGAAGCTGACTTCACCTTGATGGGAAGCAGTATCAACGGCCGAATTTCAAGCATTGAAACTAGTAAGGGTGACACTGTTAAGGCCGGACAGCTTCTCGCCAAGATGGATACAGAGCTTGTTGAACTAAATCTAGCCTCGCTCCTTACAGACTTGGAGCAAGAAAAGGCAAAAAAAACTCTTATTGAAAGTGAGTTAAAAGCATTTCAAAAGAAATTAATGATCGAGTTGAAACCCAAAAAGCATTGATTGCTGGTCTAAATAAGGAATTAGAAACTTTTCAGCTGCGTCTTGAAATAGCGCAGTCAACAATGAACCGAAATGCTCCCTTGATAAGAAGCAAAGTAGTTTCCGAGCAAGCCCGAGAAAAATTTAAGGACCGCATTCTAGAAATCACCAGTAAAATCGATGAAATCCAGACCAAAATTTTAGAGAAAAACAGAAAAATCGCCGAACTTCAGGGCATGAGAATACAGGAGGGTGTCTACAAATCTCGTATTCAAGTCACAGACGGTGGCATCAAAAAGTTAAAAGTGCGGATACGGCAGGTTGAGCGGGAACTTTCTAAAATGCACATCTACGCTCCCTTCGATGCAGTTATCAACGACATTTACGTAGATACTCAGAACTACGTAGAGGATGGCGATCGCGTTTTCTTGCTGCACAATCCACAAAACCTATGGGTAGAAGCTTTGGTTGATGAATCAGAAGTTCGACTTCTTTCCAATGGGCAGCTCACTGAAATCGATATAGATGCACAGCCTGATTTCAAGTTTTCAGGTAAAATAGTTTCTGTCGGACAGGCAACCATTGGTTCTATGACTGAAAGTCCTGACAATACGCGCGGAGCTCCAAAGTTACCTGTCCGCATAAATATCGATAATTCAACACACTCGCTTTGGCCTGGCGTTCGAGCAACAGTTCATATCCGCGTCAGATAGACTAACCATGGATCTGTCCCGTCTCCATTGGCGTTCAATTATGATCATTGCAACCAGCGCAATGATGATCCAACAAGCCTTTTCATATGTCTGCCAAATTGTGATGCCCATCTTAGCAGATCGACTGGCTGAGGAGTATGGAATTTCTCGTGGTTGGTTGGGCTTGTACCTCGCCATCCAAAATATCATGGCAATTATTGCTGCCGTTGGCTGTGGAGGTTTTATTCTTCGCTTTGGTGCGGTTCGTATAAGTCAAACGACCCTAATTCTCATGGGCAGTAGCCTGCTAGTAATTGCCTCCGGTCAGTTATGGCTTTATCCCATTGGCGCAATTTTACTCGGTGCAGCGTCCGTTTCCACGCCAGCAAGCTCACATATCTTAGCTAAAGTGTGTCCTCCACAGTTAGCTCCACTAGTCTTTTCAATCAAGCAAACTGGTGTTCCTGTTGGAGCTCTGATAGGGGGCCTCCTTTTGCCATTTTTGCTTGGAGTAGTCTTCTATAGTCACGTCCTCGGGCAAACTATCCGACTTGGGCATTTTGGTGCTGCTTTTATCACGGCTTTAATCGTATTTTTCGTTGCTTTTGCTCTTCAGCCCATTAGGGGATATTTCGACGCCGACCGAGACCCAAAAACTAAAATTTCATTTGGCAACATTCACGCAACCATGAAGATGGTTTTAGGCAACCCTCCCTTAGAGATCTAGCTTTTGCTGCCTTCGCCTTTGGGGGATTACAGGCCGTGTTCTCTGGGTTCTTTTTACTCTTTTTTGATTGATGGCCTCGGTTATTCTGAGGTTGAGGCAGGCGGTGCCTTTGCTATTGCAAGTTTTTCAGCAATCTGGGCAAGGATTATTTGGGGTTGGTTGGCGGGCAGCCATTTTTCACCGCGATATCTGCTTTCAACAATCGGACTGATTGCAGGATTTTCTTCACTGATTATAGCAAATTTTGACCTTAGTTGGGGCCTGCTCGACATAACCATTGTGGCAATTGCATTCAATATTTCTGCCATTAGCTGGCATGGCCTACTTCTAGCAGAAACTGCCAGACTTGCCCCTAAAGAACATGTAGGGGGAGTTACCGGTGGCGTGTTGTCATTCACCAGTATTGCAATGATGATCTACCCAGCTATCTATGGATTAATACTGGCCCTTACTGGTTCATACAGCCTCGGTTTTCTTTTAGCGGCTATCCCTTCATTCATCGCGTTTATAATATTTCTGCGCAAGCCAATCGAAGCCTCTTGGATCTCATCCGTCACGAAGAATATTATTCTGGTAATCCGCCCAGAAGTTTTAATCCAGGTAGCAACGACAATTGGGTTTGGAATTGGAATTGGGTTAACTTGGGACTATATGGATTTCGGTTATTGATCAAAACTGCTGTGTCATCAGCGTAGGACCAAGCTCCAAAACCTTGGTGCTTTTATTTTTTCAAATATTTGAGCCGCATCAGGTTTGATAATCAGTAGATTGTCTTTCTCATGTGCTCTGGATAACTCGCATCATAAGCATCAGCATCAAAATCACTCTCTAAACCTTTTAAAATTTGTCCCGCCGTTGGGGTCGGCCTCTCCTGCGGCCATTCTTCAAATTTCCATAACTTTGAGCGAACCAATGCTTTCGTGCACTGGAAATAAACGCGGTCAACAGTAACAGCTATGACACTTCGCGGGAGTTTACCCTCGATGGAAAATTCGTTCAGAAGTTCAGGTTGAATAAGAATTTCCGCGGTCCCATTAATTCTTAAAGCCTCACCCACGGTCGGTATTAAAAAGAGCAGCGAACATCTTGAATCTCGGACAATATTTTTAAGACTATCTATGCGGTTGTTTCCTCTTCGGTCGGGTATCAAAACCGTTTTTTCATCAACAACACGGCAAAAGCCAGCAGGGTCGCCTCGCGGGCTGCTGTCCAGTCCTTCCGGCCCGACTGTCGAAAGGATAATAAAAGGCGATGCCTCAATGAAAGATCGATAGTGATCTGATATGTAAGTAATTTCTTTAACTAAAGACTTGGGCGAGGGCTCGCCATAAATCTTTTCAAGGTCGGGTAGGCTTTTAATGCTGAGGGCATCTTTATCACGGTTAAACATGGCCTTTCCTTATCTCAATAATGTTCTAAAACTTAAAAATCCCGCAGTATTACTATTATCCATTCAAGGCTCTTTGGCATCAAAACTCAAAAAAATATTGTAAAGGCATCATACAAGCCAACTGTTGAAACCATGTTTCTGAATATCAAAGCATCTCTATTGGAGCACCAGCTCGTGGCGGTGGAAAAGCCATTTCCAAAGCTGCAAACAAATCACTGTGCAGAGGTTTCATAACGGCCTGAACAAATGCTTCAATTCGCTGAGGAGAAACACTTTTTGGAATCGCAAAAACATCTTTTTGAGAAATGACCCAGGCCAATGCTAAATCTAACGGCTGTATTCCAGCCTCATCTGCAATTACTTTCAATCGGCCGTCAGCAGCCAATCTACCTTGCTCAAGGGGAGAATAGGCCATGACAGGCACTCTTCTTTGAGTCATTTCGGGGATTAATCTATCCTCCGGCCAGCGGCGCGTCAGATTGTAGAGCACCTGGTTCGTCTGACAAGCAACACCGCCGGGAGTGGACCAAATTTCCGCCATATCACTGGCGTCCATGTTAGAAACACCCCAGGCACCGATTTTTCCGATCTCAACAAGGCGTTCAAAGCCCTCAATTGTTTCCTGCAACTCAATAGAGCCTCGCCAGTGCAAAAGGTAAAGATCAATTCTCTCAATTCCCAAGCGGTTGAGAGATCTATCACATGCTGCCAATATCCCTTTTAAGGAAGCATTATGTGGATAGACCTTTGAGACAATATAAGGTTTTTGAGCAATCCCTTTCAGAGCCAGTCCTATAATCTCCTCTGCACCGCCATCACCATACATCTCTGCCGTATCTAGAAGAGAAATGCCTACATCAAGTGCATGCCTTATAGCCTTAACCTCAACAGAGAGGTCCCCCCGACGCTCTCCCATTCCCCATGTGCCAAGACCAAGCTTTGGAACTTTGTCACCATTGGGTAATATTAAAGTTTCCATATCCCGTTTCACACGTCCCAGAAATTTTTGTTTATTATTGAAAATAGCAATAACAAAAAACTAACACGCACAATTTAAAGATAAAAAAGCATGGCTCAACCAACGATTTCCGTCTTAATGCCCGCCTACAAGGCTGAAGCAACCATTAAAAGGGCAGCCAAGAGTGTTTTAGAACAGGACTGGCCAGATCTCGAGCTAGTAATATCCTCTGATGATGGTGAGGACTACATTGGCATTCTGTTGAAACAAGGTCTTAAAGACGATCGCATTAGGCAAGTAATGACAGGGGGGGTTGGAACTGGGGATTGGAATGCGCGAAATGCTGCACTTAAGGCTGCGGAAGGAGAACTTGTCACCTTAATAGACTCTGACGACGAGTATGCTTCTGGGCGATTATCTGCTTTGGCGCCTCTTGCCATGAAAAATGGCGCAGCGATTGATGACACGCAACTTTATCTAAATGAACTGGTAGTAGCCACTCTGTTACACGATCACGAGCGTATTGATGGTAAATCTGTTCAAGCGACGGCTCCTTTAATCCTTCGAGATCGCACCCCCGTTTTCCCAATGTGGAATAAAAAGAATGTAAATATCAATTGGCATGAATTACCGCATGCTTCGGATGTTATATTTTCGCTTGAGTTATTGTCAGCTGCTCCAGAAATGAAAATCACACCTCATGGAGGATATTTGTACTATAAGCGTCCGGGTTCTATGACGCTGTCGGACTCAATGACACAACGCTCACGGCAAGCGTATTACGCAATTATTAATTCAATCACTTCAGGAAAATATTCCTTTTCTCCTGAGATTGCAGATTTTGCTCTTTATGAAATATCTAAGAATCTCAATCAAGCCAATGCATTCGGTAAAATATAATCAAGTAACCCAAACCTAACACACGAAATGTTGGCAATTCGTTTTAATCAGCGCTCAATGATAGAAAAAGAACGAATTGTATTCTTCCGAGGAGTGTTAGAATTATAAGTTCAGAGCTTGCGTTTAATCACCAACGCATTGCGATTGAAGGTCTTACAATTAAGGCCAGAATTGGGATCGCGGATTGGGAAAAAACACGACCACAACGTCTAACTTTTGATGTGGCGGTGTACAGAAAAAAATTTGGATCAGAACAGACAATAGCTGACTGCTACGACTATTCCGCCCTCCAAACCTTCTTAATGGGATACAGCCAACGAGAACATATCGACTTGTTGGAGACCATATCAACTGAAGTATTGAATTTCTGTTTCAGAGACGACAGGGTAGCTGCAGCTGAAGTAAAAGTGACTAAACCGGACGTTTTTAGCGGTTTCGGGATCCCCGCGGTTTCAGCGATCGTGACACGAGAAACTTGGATAAAGAATCAACAGTAAATCTAATAAAGTTTTACAGGAAATCCTGTAACTCAAAAAACTGTAGCCCACTGACTTTGGGTCTGCGCTGCTTTTAAGTACAGAATGAATTTTTACTTATTTACGGTTCCAGCCTGATCAATTGAGCGATCTAACTCATCCCGCGTCATTTGAATTCCATAAAAAATACGGTACCCACGGAGCACTTCCGGTGTCGCATTTGGAATAGAAAAAGACACATAATCAACCGCCCGGGCCTTGCGAGAATCTTTTCCAAACTCAAGTTTCACAGCAAATGTTTCTCGAGAGACAATCTTTTCATCAGGATCAGTAACCGCAACAAAGTATTCTAGCTGCGCACTATCCTCCTTTAATGCCGGCCCACCATCTGCAAGAACTTCGAGACCAGAATTTATGTTTGCAGTGAGTTTGCTCTGCGTTACGCTACACTTACCTACAACTCGGGATATCTTAGCATCAAAAATAACCCCAGAGGGTTCTTTGCTGCCGCCTAGGCGAAACTTTTTTAGTTTCTCCGCCTCTTTTAGAATACCAATAGTAGGGCATCCAACATCTATTGTATCTTTTGAAAATGGATTAACGTCAGCTACAGTGTTGCAGGCAGTTAACAGCATCACTGCAATGAAGGCTAAGGGACAAAATGAAGGTTTCATGTCAGCTCACATGGACTCGGTTATTATGACCCTATATTCAGTGCATGAATCACGCAATCGAACGTTTGAGCAATGACAACATCACAACCAAATCTAACAATCCGCCTAGCCTCACCTCGAGGTTTCTGTGCGGGTGTCGACAGGGCAATAGAGATTGTGGAAAAGGCATTGGAGCGTTACGGCGCCCCGGTCTATGTCCGTCATGAGATTGTTCATAACCGTTTCGTCGTCGACAGATTAGCTGAACTTGGAGCCGTTTTTGTTGAGGAATTAGAGGAATGTCCTGAGGATAGGCCAGTCATCTTTTCTGCTCACGGCGTGCCAAAATCAGTTCCAGAGGAAGCCAAACGCCGTCAAATGTTTTTTCTAGATGCTACCTGCCCTCTGGTTAGCAAAGTACATCGTGAAGCTGAACGACACCACTCCCAAGGCCGACATGTTCTCCTAATTGGACACGAAGGGCATCCAGAAGTAGTTGGCACCCTTGGCCAGTTACCTTCTGGTTCCATGACGCTTGTTGAAACTGTGTCCGATGCTGAAACCGTAGCGCCCCCCAAGGGCGCCGAATTAGCCTTTGCTTCACAGACCACTCTTTCAGTCAACGATACAGCTGAAATCATCTCGATATTGCAACGTCGTTTTCCAGACATCGCAGCGCCAAAGCAAGAGGATATCTGCTATGCAACTACTAATAGGCAAGCCGCTGTTAGAGCAGCAGCTGAAGACACAGATCTTTTTTTAATTGTAGGAGCCTCAAACTCCTCAAATTCGAACAGACTTGTAGAGGTGGCTCTTTTGTCAGGAGCAAAAAATTCTCATCTTATTACCACCGCAAATGATATCGATTGGCGATGGTTAGAGGGCGTTCAAACCATTGGATTAAGTGCAGGCGCTTCTGCACCAGAGCAACTGGTTGATGAAGTCGTTGATGCTTTAAAATCCCGTTTCAACATATCAATCGAAGAGATAAATGTTGCTGAAGAGACAACGAGATTTAAACTACCGCGTGAACTCGTTCTATAGAAAAAATGTCTGTCTACACAGAAGTATCAAGAGATGTTCTTGCTACATTTCTTGACAATTATAGCCTAGGTGATGTGTTGGCTTTCCAAGGCATCCTGGAAGGCATTGAGAATTCCAATTTCTTTCTAAAAACCTCAGTTGGCCGTTATGTGTTAACGATCTTTGAAAAAAGAGCTGCAGAACAAGATCTGCCTTATTTTCTTGGTCTAATGGAATATCTGGCAGACAAAAATTTTCCGGCGCCTAAGCCCATCAAAAATTTTAATGGAGCTACTTTAGGAAAAATTCTTGGGAAGCCAGCAACTATAGTAACTTTCTTAGACGGCAAATGCACAAATGCTCCAAGTTTAGAGGACGTAAAGGCTGCTGGAACAGCACTGGCTAATCTTCATGTTACAGCTACAGATTTCCCAATCCAGCGTTCGAATAATCTTGGACTAAATGGTTGGAGACCACTTTTTCAAAAGTCTGCAAGTCGTGCACACGAAATACATACCGACCTAGTTTTTGAAATTGAGTCAGCATTAGATCGTTTAGAAAAAAACTGGCCGCATGATCTGCCTAAAGGAACAATTCATGCCGATCTTTTTCCAGACAACATGTTCTTAAAAGACGGAACTGTTTCTGGTGTGATTGACTATTATTTTGCTGCCACTGATGCCTACGCTTACGATCTTGCAATCACTTTGAATGCTTGGTGCATAACTTCGAACTGCGTTTGGGATAATGAAGCAGCCACGGCAATGATAGGTGGATATGAGGCTATTCGCCCGCTCAACCATGAGGAAAAGCAAGCCTTACCTTTGTTACTAGAGGGGGCGGCCTTACGGTTCTTACTCACGCGTTTACATGACTGGCTAAATCCTGAGCCAAATGCGCTCGTAAAACCAAAAGACCCATTGCAGCAACTCGCCTGCCTTAAGCTTCACCAAACAGGACAAACAATCAGATGACTGTGGAAATTTTTACTGACGGGGCTTGCTCCGGAAATCCAGGACCAGGAGGTTGGGGTGCTATCCTTCGATACAAAAGTACAGAAAAAGAGCTATCTGGCGGCGAGCCTCTTACTACTAACAATCGAATGGAACTGATGGCTGCCATCATAGCTCTTGAAACCCTAAATCGTCCTTCAACGGTGAGGCTTTCAACTGACAGCGTGTATGTTCGCGACGGCATAACAAAATGGTTGCCGAATTGGAAACGAAATGGCTGGAAAACTGCAGCAAAAAAGCCGGTTAAAAATGATGACCTATGGCAAAGGCTTGATATAGCTCAAGCCCCACACAACATCGAATGGGTTTGGATAAAAGGTCACGCGGGGCATATTGAAAATGAACGATGTGATGAACTAGCAAGAGCAGCGATACCCAGGTGAGACCACCACTCTTCATCTATGGCACACTTCTTGATCGAAGAATTCGTTCTCGTCTTCTAAGGCGCTGGGCTTTGCACTTAGGCCCAAAAGCTCGTTTGAGCAACTATGCTTGTGTTTACGTATTCGGAAAAGCCTATCCAAGCGTGAAAAAGAACTTCGGAGCTTCTACTGATGGGCGGCTAATTTATAATTTGCCAACATCCATATTTAGCATTTTAGACGATTATGAGAGCCCTGAGTTCTTGGAAGAAAAAATTAAAGTCAATGTTAGCGGTCGAATGTTGAGTGCCCGCTGCTACATAGCCAAGGATAACGTGCGGCTTTCAAAAACACGATGGCGTAATAACACCCGTTTGTGGCGACGCAATGTTGAAAACTACATCCGGTGTCATTTCAGTCCAGGTCTATCCTAACCAGCTCCAAGTTCACGCCCCCTATTTCTAGCTGCCGTCATAACCCTTTCCATCAGGGCACGTCAAACCATCCTCAGCCATCAAGACGTCCAAAGCCGCCGCAGTAGTTCCCCCGGGACTGGTGACATTCTGTCGAAGCACACTAGGTGTTTCGCTGGATAGACGGGCGAGCTCTCCCGCGCCCGCTACAGTTTGTAACGCTGCTTTCGATGCCAACTCAGGCTTAAGGCCTAGAGCTTCGCCGGCAGATGCCATGGCCTCAATCAAATGAAATACGTAAGCCGGACCAGATCCAGATAGTGCAGTGACAGCATCCATTAAATTTTCATCAGTAATCCATTCAACTGCACCAGCAGCCTGCATTAGAATCTCAGCCAACTTTTTTTGGTTGTCGGTTGTGCTTGTGTTCGCACAAAGCACACTCATACCACGACCAATTGCTGCTGGGGTATTTGGCATGGCCCGTACAATGGACGCATTGGTGCCAAATAATGCTTCAAAAAATGAAATAGGTGTTCCAGCTGCTATGGAGAGTGTGAGTGCTGAATTTGCAAGACCAGTATAGGCTGGCACAACATCATTCATAGCTTGAGGCTTAACAGCCATAACAATCGCGTCAGGCGAAAAAGTTGAAGGAATTCCTGCGAAATCTTGCACAAAGGTTATGTTTGGATTTGCGCCAATATTTGGAATAGATTGCTTTTTTGGCTCAACAATAACGAAGCTATCCGCGGCACCATTAGCACACCACCCAGAGAGTAATGCACCTCCCATTTTACCGCAGCCAACGAGGAGTATACTCGTCATAAATTAAGCCCTTCCCACTGGCTCTAACATTGCTGCCGCCACTGCATCAGATGCGGATTTTCCGCCCCATAACATGTATTGGAAAGCAGGATAAAATCGATCGCACTCTCCTAATGCAAGCTCCATCATATCTTCGAACTGTTCAGCCGTGGGGGCTGCCTGGCCTCGGGTGAGGCTAGCATGACGGAAAACTAAAAGATTTGAGCTGGGGTCTACAATGAAGTGTCCAAGTGGCAACTGATCATTAACTAAAGCTAGCATTTCATAGAGGGCATTTCTTCGTTCAACGCCAACTCTGAGATCACAAGCACATCCAAATTGGAGCATATTTACATCATCACGCCAAGCAAACATCAAACTATAGTCAGCCCAGCGCCCTGCAACTTCTGCAACTAATTCATCGGCAAGCGCTCGCTCAAAGGGCCACTCATTTGCAGCAAAAATCTCCTCGACCAAGTCCAGAGGATGAAAAAATTCGGATGACATGCCCTTTGCCTCCGGTTAACGAGCCCCACCAGTAGGGTCTTCGACAAGGGCAAAGTGACAATTCAGATTCCTGGATGCAAGAACTGATTCCTATATGAATCAAGTTTTTAGGCGGGTTCATGCAGAAAATTGTGGAGGAAACCTGTAATACCTTATTGTGACTCTGTTTTTTTCTTCGAGCTTTTGAAGTCGGTTTTCTAGTGTTTCTATGCGTGTATTGAGCATTTCTTGCTCTAAGCGTGCCTTCGAGGCCATTTCCCGAACCGCTTCAAATTCCTCTCGTCGAACTAAATCTAGCTCATTAACAAGCTTAGCAGCCTGCGTTCTCACTAGGGTCTCAATATCCTGCCTAAGGCCACTGGCAGCTCCTAATGCCCCTCCTGCTAGTTTACTAAAGTCCTCAAACAAACGTACTGAAGGCTTCTCACCACTTTGCATATCAAGCTCCATCTCGTAGGTTCATATAGCGTTATCGCAAATCACTCGATGCAAGGCTAGTAATCACAATGGGACCCATCTTTATTATTCCCTTCCCTGCAATAGATCCTACCCTTATATCGTTCGGCCCATTTGCCATACGCTGGTACGCTCTTGCTTATATAATCGGGCTTTTATTGGGTTGGAGATATGTGCGGGTGCTAGCAGAAAAGTCCCCCAACCATATTCGGACAAATCAAATTGATGATCTATTAGTTTGGATAACGCTAGGAGTGATCTTGGGTGGCAGATTAGGATATGTGGTTTTCTATCAGCCATTATATTTCATTGAAAATCCTCAAAACATTTTGCAAATCTGGAAAGGAGGAATGTCCTTTCATGGAGGGCTTATTGGATGCGTCATAGCAGGCTGGATCTTCGCAAAAAGGTCAGGGATACCAGCATTGCACGTTGGCGATCTATGCGGCGCAGCCGGACCAATAGGACTTTTCTTGGGACGACTAGCTAATTTCGTGAATGGCGAACTTTGGGGCCGCGCTACTGATGTTTCTTGGGCAATGGTTTTCCCCAAAGATCGATATGGTATCCCTCGTCATCCAAGCCAATTATATGAAGCATTTTTAGAGGGTATTATTCTCTTCGTAATTTGCTGGATAATCATCAGGCGAGAGAAATTTCGAAAAATGTATGGCCTAACTTTTGGCGTTTTCATCGGAGGCTATGGTGTGGCGCGATTTGTTATTGAATTCGCAAGAGAGCCTGATGCTCACATAGGATTTCTTTTTGCCGGTGCAACTATGGGGCAATTGCTATCTTTGCCAATGATTTTAGTTGGTGGTTTCTTCATATTACGCTCTCGCCATGCCGTCAAAAATTAGGAGCATAGAAGCTCGGCTTCGACAAGAAATAATAGATCAGGGAGATATTTCTCTCAGTCACTTCTGGCGTGAGGCAATGACTGCCGCGGATAGTGGTTATTACACCAACACGGCACCCATCGGGGAGGATGGGGATTTCATTACTGCTCCAGAGGTTTCACAAATTTTTGGAGAATTAATAGGCCTCTGGCTCGCTGATAATTGGGCAAAAAATTGGCTCCCCTCCAAATTTTGATCTTGTCGAACTTGGCCCCGGCCGAGGTCAATTAATGGTTGATGCCCTCAGGGCAACGAAATCGGTACCAGGTTTTCTATCTGCTGCCCAACTGTTACTTGTAGAAGTCAGTAAACCTTTCCGGGCCATGCAAGCTGATAGGCTCAGAAAATACTCACCCTCATGGCAAAAAGACTGGCAAAAAATAACCGATGGGGATGCCCCACTTTTTCTCATCGCGAATGAATTTCTAGACGCTCTCCCTATTTGCCAGTTTGAACTCAGCTCGAAAGGCTGGGAGGAGCGACGCATCATTTGGAATGGGCATGCTTTTGAGTTCAACAACACCTTAACTGCTAATCCCCCGGAGACTAAAATTTTTCCATCTGCTCCTATTGGAGCTGTAGTCGAAGTTAGTGAGGAGCGAGATGCTCTTGTAGATGCAGTATCAAAAGAATTGCCAGAACTGGCGGTGCAGCACTTTTCATTGATTACGGCTTCAGCACCAACAAATTGGGAGACAGTTTGCAAGCAATTTTTAAGGGCAAGCCAGTTAACCCTCTTTCCAACCCAGGATTGGCGGACCTTACCTCACATGTAAATTTCTCTTCTGTAGCAGATAAAGTAGAGGCCGCAGGCGCCGTTTCGTATGGGCCAGTTGACCAAGGAGTCTTTCTACTTCGTCTAGGAGCAGAGGTGCGCGCAAATCAACTTGCCGCAACGGCAACAGCCGAAAAAAATGTCCTCATGCGGCAAAGTTTAAAACGTTTGGTGCATCCTCTGGAGATGGGAGGTCTTTTCAAGGCTTTAGCTATTTTACCACCTGGTTCACATGAGCCCGCAGGATTTGATTAATGTCTCTAGAGAAAATCCATCCAATTGAATCAAAGGTTCTTAATATTGAAGGCATTAGACATGGATTTTTTACACGCCAAGGAGGCGTGAGTGAGGGCATTTATAAGTCACTTAATTGTGGACTGTCTTCTAAAGATAATCCAGAAGCAGTTCATGAAAATCGGAGACGTGTTGCTTCGCATTTAACTGGAAAATCCGAGCTGCTATCGACTACCAATCAGATTCATTCTGCAACCGCTGTGATAATTGATAGACCTCTAGGTAGAGAATTACCTAAAGCTGACGCACTCGTTACAAGAAAACCTGGTATTGTATTGGGCGCTTTAGCTGCTGATTGCGCTCCAGTTTTACTCGCTGATCCAATAGCCGGTGTGGTTGCATCTGCACATGCTGGTTGGCGAGGGGCAATAGAAGGAATTGTTGATGCTACAGTTTTAGCCATGGAAGATCTGGGAGCCAGTAGAAGAAACATTTTCGCGGCAATTGGACCGTGCATAGGTCAAGCCTCTTATGAAGTAGATTTGCAATTTGAGGGCAAATTTATTTCTCAATCCAAAAACAATAGTCGTTTCTTTGCCCCCGGAGCAAAAAGCGAAAAACGGCAATTCAATTTGACGGAGTATGTTTTACGCCGAACTCAAAAACTCGGCCTTGCTGCTGTTCATGCATTAGATATTGATGTTTATCCTGATAGTGAAAGGTTCTTTAGCTATCGTCGCAGCAAACACTTAGGTGAACCTGACTATGCCCGTTTGGTTTCAGCAATCTCGCTCAGTTGAGCTAATGGCCCTAATGGTTGGAGAAAACAAAAGGTCGCTAATCTATAAGTAGAAGGGCGTATTAATTTACCTGTGAGGAACACATGCCATGCCTGAAATAATCGATATTGGTATCGAAAAACTAATGCAAACCCTTCGAGAACGCGGACTTCCTGATGGCCTATCCTTGGATGAGCGAAGGGCTCGCATGGAAGACATTGGAACTCGGTTCCCTGCTCCCCAACGTGCCAGCATTAACCCAGTAAAAATTGCTGAAAGACCAGCAGAGTGGGTCTGTGACCCAGATATGGATGACGGACGTGTAATGCTTTATGTCCATGGGGGTGGATACGTACAAGGCTCTCTCGCAAGTCATAGAAATTTAGTTTTTGAGATTGCACGCTCTATGAAGGGAAAAGTTCTAAACCTCGACTACCGATTGGCCCCTGAACATCCATTCCCTGCAGCGCTCGAAGATACGGTCAATGCATGGGCCGAGCTACTAGAGATGGGCATAGACCCAAAGAAAGCGAGTTTTGGCGGCGACAGTGCGGGTGGAGGGTTGGTCATAGCAGCACTTGTATCTGCCCGCGACAAGGGATTGCCAATGCCATCTTGCGCTTGTTGCATTTCTCCCTGGACCGACCTTGTTGGCACAGGACAGACTATGGACACAAAAGCTTTAGAGGACCCAATGGTCAATCGTGCAGCTCTTGAATTTTTTCAGATTTTTACGCTGACAAAGAAGACAAAACACATCCTCTTATTTCCCCCTTTTTGCTGATCTTGCTGGGCTCCCTCCTCTTCTCATCCAAGTAGGCACAGCAGAAACGTTGCTAGATGACAGTAGACGTTTAGCAACGAGAGCACGTTATGCCGGAGTGGATGTAAGCTATGCTGAATGGGACGGCATGCCTCATATCTGGCATATATTTGCTCCTTTATTAGAAAAGAGCCGAAAGGCAATTATTGAACTTGGTGAGTTTGTAGAACGAAAAACAGGCTAAAAGATGCATAAAACAATCAACCTGAGCCTATCTGACATTTTTGAATTATCTATGGACGCTCTACTGGCCAGTGGTGCTAATAGAGAAAACGCTGAAGCAGTTTCAGCTGTAGTTCGGAATGCAGATCGAGACGGTTGCACTAGCCATGGAATTTTTCGTGTCCCTGGATACTGCTCAGCCTTAAAACTGGGAGCCGTAAACGGTCATGCCAAGCCTGAATTAATTGATCAAGCCCCAAGCATCGTTCGTATTGAAGCATCTAATGGGCTTGCACCGCTTGCTGTCGAGGTGGGGCGCCCATCACTAATTAAAAAAGCAAAAGACCAAGGCATTGCAACTCTGGCAATTAGGAACAGCGCCCATTTTGCAGCATTGTGGCCAGATACTGAGCCTCTTGCAGATGATGGTTTGGTAGCTATGAGTTTTGTAAACTCTCGAGCTTTTGTTGCGCCTGCGGGGGGTAAAAGAAGACGAGTGTTTGGCACTAACCCAATGTCCTTTGCAGTGCCACGTTCTGGGCAGCCACCAATGGTCTTTGACCAAGCATCCAGTGCTGCTGCTCGAGGCGAGATTATGCTCGCCGCTCGAGATGGGCATAAGGCTTTGGCAGAATGGGGTCTTGGCCCGGATGGGGTGGAAACTGATGATCCCGCAGAAATTCTCAAAGGGGTCCAACTCCCGTTCGGAGGCTACAAGGGTGGAGCAATTGCGTTGATGGTTGAAATACTGGCTGCTCTGCTTACCGGGGGCGAAACAAGTTTGGAAGCTGAACGCTCCTATACTGGTCACGGCGGTCCTTCTCCCGCTGGCCACTTAATTATTGCTATGGATCCAAAACGTTTTGGTCAGGAAAACTTTATCAATCGAGTCGAGTTACTGTTTGAGGAAATGTTGGCAGACCCAGAAGTTCGCCTTCCTGGCGATCGACGTCTCGCGATGCGCCAGAAAACACAAACACAGGGTGTTGATATACCTGAAACACTCTTCCAAGAGGTAAGAGAAATATCGAGAGGCCCCAAGTAATGGATAGGATTACTGTTAACTCATATCAAATGGCTTATCTTGATATCGGTTCAGGCCCTGCAATCTTATGTCTGCATGGGTCTCTCAATGACTTCCGCGCATGGGCCCCAGTATTAAAACCTTTCTCTAAGAAGCACCGCCTATTGGTTCCTAGCCTTCGACACTACTTTCCTGAACATTGGGACGGAAAGAACGGAACTTTCACAATAAGCCAACATGTATCAGACGTAATTGCTTTCATTGAAAAGCTCAATATCGGTCCCATAAACCTGCTTGGACACTCTAGAGGAGGGCATATCGCGTTTCGTTTGGCTGAGCAAAGGCCTGACCTAATTCAGAAACTTATATTGGCAGAACCAGGAGGAACTCTCGACGTAAGTCTCGATCCTCAAGTAAACTCTATCGGCGCCGATGAAGGGCCAAGAGCATATGCTCGCACAGCAGCAACTTTGCTTCGTGATGGAGACTTTGAAGGTGGGGTAAGAGCGTTTGTAGATGGAGTTAACGGACAGGGTAGTTGGGCCAAATTGCCTCCAGCAGACCGACAAATGCGAGAGGATAACGCCTTCACACTTTTAGCGCAGGAGAATGAAGGTCGCCGCCCATTTACTAGTAGCGAAGCAGCAGCAATTTCTTCACCTACTCTCTTCATCGGAGGAGGCGATACTACAGGATTACTCCTAAATATCTTAAATGCACTTGCAGCACATGTACCTGGTGCCAAGAAAGTATTTATCCCGAACGCAGGGCATAGCATGTTTAGACAACAACCTAAGGAATTTGCACGAGCAGTCCTTGAATTCCTTGAATAGAGTACTGCCGCCTACGGCTGAAACAATATCTCTAAACCTCAAATCCACTTTGAATAAGACGTGCAGCATCGCAAGCGCTGTATGTTAAAATTGCATCGGCTCCAGAACGCTTGAATGACACGAGTGCTTCAATCATAGCCCGATCGTAGTCGATCCATCCTTGCAAACTTGCAGCCTTTAACATCGAGTATTCACCCGAAACATTGTACGCAACAGTTGGCATGCCAAATGTGTCCTTCACTCTGCGAATGACATCAAGATAAGGAAGACCTGGTTTTACCATGACCATGTCTGCCCCCTCCTGAATATCAAGAGCCACCTCGCGCAATGCCTCATCTGTGTTTGCAGGATCCATCTGGTAGGTTTTTTTATCACCTTGTCCAAGAGAGGTACCCGAACCTATTGCATCGCGAAAAGGCATATAGAACGCACTGGCGTATTTAGCAGCATAGGACAAAATTCGAACGTGATCATACCCAGCAGAATCCAAGGCATCTCGGATGGCACCAACACGACCATCCATCATATCGGAAGGTGAAATGACATCACATCCAGCCTCAGCTTGAAGAACAGATTGACGGCAAAGAACGTCAACTGTTTCATCATTCACTACATATCCGTCTCTAACTAGGCCGTCTTGTCCATGGCTGGTGAAGGGATCAAGTGCTGCATCACAAATAATACCGATATCTGGAACGACGCTTTTAACAGCCTTTATTGCCTGGATAACAATGTTATCCGCATTAACTGCTTCTGATCCATCAGGGTCTTTTTTTGCTTTATCTATTTCTGGGAAGATAGCAACAGCTGGGATACCAAGATCAGCGGCTTCGGCAACAGCTTCTGCAATTCGGTCAGCGCTCCATCGGAACTGACCTGGCATTGCAGAAATTTCTTCTTTCTTGCCATTCCCTTCAGCCACAAAAACCGGCCAGATTAAATCATTCGTAGTTAGTGTGTTTTCTCTTACTAGTCGGCGATTCCAGAATCACGACGGTTTCTGCGCATACGAATTTTTGGGAAGGAGCCACTGCCTAGCAGTGTTCTCCTTAGAGAATTAGCTCCTTCATCCATCGTTTTTTCCTCTAAATTCAAAATTCTGCTTCACTACATTCCATATTAGCGCTTTTACGGCAATTGCAGAGTTAGCAATCGGAGGTTACACCCTTTTACCTTGGCCCTTTGTTTCAATACCTCAGAGGCTTCTTATGGAATTCAATCTAAATGAAGATCAGTTGGCTTTCCAAGATTCTGCGCGCCGCTTTGCTTCTGCATGTTTAGCTCCCAACGCAGCAGATTGGGATAGGGATGCTCATTTTCCAATAGATATAATGCGAGAAGCGGCGGCTATTGGGTTTGGTGGTATCTACGTGGCGGCCGACGTTGGAGGCTCCGATCTGAAAAGAATTGATGCTGCCATCATCTTCGAGGCTTTAGCTGAGGGGTGCACGTCGACGGCTGCATTTTTATCTATCCATAATATGGCAGCCTGGATGATCGACTGCTTTGGGTCACCTGAGCAGAGACAACGATGGCTGCCTGACCTCACCACGATGACAATGATAGCCAGCTATTGCCTCACCGAGCCAGGTTCTGGTTCAGATGCAGCTGCTCTTAAAACTAAGGCTGTCCTGAGAGGAGATCACTATATTTTAAATGGTGGCAAAGCCTTTATTTCTGGTGCCGGAACCTCAGACCTCTATATCACCATGGTTCGTACTGGCGATGATGGCCCAAAAGGCATCACCTGTTTGGCTATACCAAAAGATACACCAGGCGTTTCATTCGGCAAAACTGAACGAAAAATGGGGTGGAATAGTCAACCGACTGCGCAGGTTATTTTTGAAGACGCCCGAGTTCCAGTAGAAAATAGAATAGGTGCCGAAGGCGAAGGATTTAAAATTGCAATGGCCGGACTTGATGGAGGCAGGATAAACATTGCTGCATGCTCCACTGGAACAGCGCATGCGGCCCTGAATACCTCGATTGCGTACATGAATGATCGACAGGCATTCGGCCAGAAACTTTCAAATTTCCAAGCTCTACAGTTCAAATTAGCCGATATGGCTACAAACTTAGAGGCAGCTCGCCTTATGATGTATCGGGCCGCGAATTCTTTGGACTCAAGATCACCAGACGCGACCCTTCATTGCGCGATGGCTAAGCGATTTGCGACCGACGTTGGGTTCGATGTATGCAACGAGGCGCTACAAATCCACGGCGGTTATGGTTACTTAAATGACTTCCCACTGGAACGACATGTTCGTGATGTTCGTGTGCACCAGATACTAGAAGGCACAAATGAAATCATGCGCGTAATTATTGCTCGCAAACTTCTGGGTGATTTGAGGAATAAGGCATGAGCAACGATATTCTTTTTGAGGAACGTGGGAAGGTTGGGCTAATTACGTTGAACCGCCCGAAGGCTTTGAATGCAATTAGTGTTGAAATGGTGCGGGCAATGACCCTTGCGCTCGACCAATGGGCTGCCAGTGAAACAATAAGAGCCGTTATAATTTTAGGAGCTGGCGGCAGAGCATTTGCAGCAGGCGGCGACATACAAAGACTTTATGAGTTCATGTCGGCAAAAGATATGTCATACCCGATCGAATTTTTTGCTGAAGAATATCGACTTAACCAAAAAATCAAGCGTTTTCCCAAACCTTATATATCAATTTACAATGGGATCGTTATGGGCGGTGGGGTCGGCGTGTCCGTGCATGGATCCTGCAGAATAGCCACAGATGCAACAATATTAGCAATGCCCGAGACCGGGATAGGTTTCTTTCCAGACGTCGGGGGTACGTATTTTATGCCCAGACTTAATGGAGGCTTGGGCAACTACATGGCACTTACAGGGGCACGACTGGATGGTGGAGACTGCGTTACCGAAGGTTTAGCTGATCATTATATAAAGGTAGGTGAGATTGACTCGCTAATTTACGCTTTAGTGGATAGCGATAATATCGGAGCAACCATAAAGGAAATGTCTGTTCATCCCCCTATTGGTAAACATGCAACAATTCGAAACGAAATCAGAAGCTGCTTCAATCATTCATCGATTGAAGAAGTAATCAGATCTTTAGAAAAAAATGATACCGAATGGGCAAATAGTCAGCTCAACACAATCCGGCAAAAATCCCCGCTCTCTGTAGCCGTTACTTGGGAGCAATTACGACGAGGGGCCACACTGGATTTTGAACAATGCCTTCAACTTGAATACAGGATTGCTCTCGCTAGCTGCCAAACTGGTGAATTCAGAGAAGGAGTAAGAGCTCTTCTCATTGACAAAGACAACAAACCTCAATGGAGACACGTCAGAGTTGAGGACGTATCCGAAGAGGAGATACAGGCTCATTTTCAAGAGCCTTCATCAGGTGACATGAAATTTAATTTAAATAACGAGATATAATACAGGAGTTTTTGTTATGGCTCGAATAGCATTCATCGGCGTTGGGAATATGGGCGGACCGATGTCAATAAACCTTGCTAAGGCTCAGCATCAGGTTCAGGCCTTTGATCTTTCACCTACGGCACTCAAGGCTGCTGAAGACGGTGGGGCAACAGCAGCAGCTAGCGTAGCAGACGCTGTAAAAGATGCTGAAATTGTTATTACGATGCTCCCAGCAGGAGCTCATGTCAGAGAAGTTTACACCGGCTCTGGCGGTATATTTGAGAACGCACCAAAGGGTTGCCTATTTATTGATAGTTCCACTATCGATGTCGCAACTACGCGCGAGATAATTAGCGAAGCAAAGTCCGCTGGATTTGATATGGTTGACGCTCCTGTATCAGGTGGCACTGGTGGAGCAGCAGCTGGAACATTGACGTTCATGGTAGGTGGAGAGCAAGCCGCATTTGATCGCGGGCAGCCAGCTTTTCAAGCAATGGGTAAGACCATAGTGCACTGCGGAGAAGCAGGGGCCGGACAAGCAGTAAAGGCCTGCAACAACATGATGTTAGCAATAACCATGATCGGAGTTGCCGAAGGCTTCAACCTAGCGGATTCACTCGGCATTGATCGACAAATTGTGTATAATGTTTGCTCTACAGCAACTGCAAATTCTTGGGCGCTTTCGACCTATTGCCCGGTTCCTGGTCCGGCCCCCAGCTCACCAGCAAACAGAAATTACGAGGCTGGCTTCACTGCAGATATGATGTTAAAGGATCTTCGACTTGCTCAGGATGCCGCTCAAAAAGCAGGAGTATCGACACCTCTCGGCTCAGAAGCTCAGGCTCTTTACGCGTTATATTCCAACATGGGCGAAGGAGGTAAAGACTTCTCTGGAATTATACAGATGCTGCGAGGAAAATCTGGCGATTAAGTTGCAAGATGTGATCACTTAGCGGGCAAATAAACCGTATTCTTCTCCCTTTCAAGCACACTAAATGATGATGCGTTCTACACAAAACCTCTATCTCTTGAGCGCTTGAAAGGGGAAGAAGAAAAGCACCAAACGTAAAACAGCTAGCTAAGTTTGCTGACGCAGCTCAAGAAAGAGTAATCAGTCATTGCATAAATGTCTTAATAATCTTGAAGAAGAGATCCGAACCCATAAACCTTATCATTGATGCCATTCATACGCAGGGCATGCCAATATGTTACCGTGTTGATTGCTAGGACAGGCTTGTCTAGCCAAAACTCTGCCATTGGTGCGAGTTTAGCAAAACAAAGATTGGTTCCAACTTGCAATATAGCCTCAACCTGAGAGTCATTCACTCTTTCAACGGCATTACGCAAGGTTTTGGGATCAACATGGGCAATTGAAGTCGGGCTGTCACATTTAAGACCTTCAACAGCAACTACCTCGAAACCACAGTCAGAGAAGAATTTTGTTACCTCACTATCTCCAATTGGCATGTAGGGGGTAATAACTCCTATTCGAGTAATATCTCCGAAGCACCTTAATGCAGCTTGACTTGCATCAGAGCCCATAGCTACCGGCAAGCCATTCGCGCGGTCTCCTATTTTTTTCTTAAGCTCGATAGATCCTTGCAAACCTCCCCAGAATGTTTCTGAAGACATCCCCATAACTATTGCGTTAGGACGTGCGGTCATGACCCTATCAACAGCTTGAAATAGCTCAGCTCGGATGCGAACCATTAATTCTTCAAAGTCAGCATCAGAAGTAAGACGATCATCCGGAATATGGATACGACTAAAATGATTAGTCACCCCGTAAGGCGCCATCCAACCAAATTCAGGCTGCACAATCGTATTTGTTGAGGGCGCTATAACGCCAAATTTCATTCGATGGCCAAGAACGTCTGACATCAGGGCTTTCCTCAAATGTCCAGATTATCTGCAAAGCGCGCATTCTCTTGAATAAAAGCCAAACGGGTTTCGGGGCGCTTACCCATGAGGCGATCAACCAAATCTTCAGAGGAGCGTCGGGCTTCAAGGCCGACAGCTGGTTCTCCCGCACCGTCGGTTAATGCAACCTGTAAAAGCTTTCGCTTATCTGGCGCCATAGTCGTATCACGGAGCTGCCCAGGAGGCATTTCCCCTAAGCCTTTAAAACGACTTATTTCAACTTTTCGCTTGCCCTTAAAAGAAGTTTCTAGAAGTTCCTCCCTATGAGCATCATCTCTCGCGTAGTGTGTTTCGCCACCAGCGGTTAAACGATAAAGAGGTGGTTGTGCCAAATATAGACCACCATTTTCTATGAGCTCCGGCATCTCTTGGAAAAAGAAAGTCATCAAAAGAGATGCAATGTGAGCTCCATCTACATCCGCATCTGTCATGATAATGATGCGCTCGTAGCGAAGCTTGTCATGGTCATATGATTTTCCCGCCCCCGCGCCTAAGGCGAGTAAAATGTCTTGCACCTCTTGATTAGCGCGCATCTTGTCAGCAGTGGCATTGGCTACATTCAGAATTTTCCCGCGTAACGGCAAAATTGCTTGTGTTTTCCTGTCACGAGCCTGCTTCGCAGAGCCCCCGCGCTATCACCCTCTACGAGGAAAAGTTCGCAGCCTTCGGGTCCTGGTAGAGAACAATCTGCAAGTTTACCTGGGAGACGCAACTTACGGCTAGTCGCAGATTTGCGCTTCACCTCACGTTCCGCCCTACGTTTCAAGCGTTCTTCTGATCTCTCAATGACATGAGAAAGTAAGGCATCTGCATTAGCTGGATTGGCTGCGAGCCAGCTCTCAAAACGATCACGAACTGCCGCCTCAACAAACCTCTGAGCTTCGGGTGTTTCAAGCCGCTCCTTCGTTTGTCCTTGAAACTGCGGATCTCTGATAAAACAGGATAGCATTAGTGCACAACCGCCAGCGACATCTTCACCAGTGACTTGACTCACCTTTTTAACGTTCTTCAGATCACCAAAATTTTTGATGCCTCTAAGAAGCGCAGCGCGGAAGCCTGCCTCATGGCTCCCACCCAAGGGCGTAGGAATTGTGTTGCAGTACGAATGAGAAAAGCCATCATCACCATCATCTGGCCATGCAAGTGCCCATTCTACTCGCCCTGTACCATTAAAAGAAGCTTCCCCAGCAAAAGGCAAATCAGTAGCCGTTGAACGTTGACCAAGGCTTGCAGTTAAGAAATCCAGCAAACCTCCAGGGAATTGAAGATCTTCTTCCGCAGGTGTTTTATCACCCTCTGCAATAAGATTAGGCGGGCACTTCCAACGAATTTTTACACCCTTGAAGAGGTAAGCCTTGGAGCGAGCCATTCGATATAGCCTAGAAGGACTAAATTTTAGTCTGTCCCCAAAAATCTCTGGATCGGGCTTAAAACGGATGGTGGTGCCGCGCCGGTTTGTTACAACTCCCACATTCTCCAGCTTTGACTTAGATATGCCCTTTGAATAATTCTGCCGCCAAAGCTTACGGTCTCTTGCAACCTCAACCGTAAGATCCTCCGACAGCGCATTCACCACAGACATGCCAACACCGTGTAAGCCGCCTGAGGTAGCGTAGTTTTTTCCTGAAAACTTTCCTCCGGAATGCAAGGTAGTAAGGATTACTTCAAGAGCCGATAGGTCTTTGAATTTCGGGTGTGGGTCTACAGGAATTCCGCGACCATTATCCCTAACCTGAAAGTATCCATCTGGTGTTAATTCAACATCAATCTGACTTGCATGGCCTTCAACAGCTTCATCCATTGAATTGTCTAAAATTTCAGCTGCCAAATGATGGTAAGCTCGCTCATCAGCTCCACCGATGTACATTCCAGGTCGGCGGCGCACTGCCTCTAAACCCTCTAACACCTCAATATCAGCGGCGGTGTATTCTGACTTAGAGTTAGTATCTGCAAATAAATCAGTCATCTTGAGCCATTTGTTAGGAGCGTTTTAGACTATGACTTGTTTAAGGGGAGTAGTATCTAACCACAAGCATCCTTACTCTGGAAAACCACAACTTCATCATCAGGACATTGGCTCGTTACTTACAGGCGACTATCCCACCGCATTTGCCAGAGAATACAAATTTTTAGGATCAACTGTATTTGCTTAGAAGCGCTAATTATATTGCTGGAGTTTAACCTTATGTCAGTTTTTAAAAGCCGTTTTGCTGACATTACCCTTCAAAAATTATCCGTCTCTGAGCGAGTTTTCCAAGGCCTAAGTAGTCGCCCGAATGAGCCAGTCTTAATTGATGGTCCTACAGGACGATCCTTAAACGGAAGCGAAACGATCGATCAGATCAAGCGGCTTGCTGGGGGCCTGAACTCCAAGGGCCTTGGTGCAGGTAAAGTCATGGGAATAATGGCGCCTAACATCCCTGAATACGCGATTGCATTCTACGGAATGCTGCACGCGGGTGGCACAGTTACTACAATTAATCCTTCATATACTGCCGTAGAAGTTAGCCATCAGCTACAAGATGCAAAAACAGACCTGCTCGTAACCACTCTTGATTTTTTAAAAACCGCACAAGCTGCTGTTGATGAATGTAATCGGGAAGTCGAAATAGCAATTATTGATACGATGGATGGTATCACTTGCCTGAGTGATCTTAAGGGCAATCCTCAACATGAACAAACTCCGATTGATCTTGAGACACATGTAGCAGCATTGCCCTATTCATCGGGGACCACAGGCCTGCCAAAGGGGGTAATGCTAAGTCATCAAAATCTCGTTGCTAACATAGACCAATTTCTGACTATGCTACCCACTTCTCCTGGAGAAGCAGCAGTAGTCTTTCTCCCGCTTTTCCATATTTACGGGCTAAATGCGTTGCTCTCGCCGTATCTGGCATCAGGCGGCTGTATTGTTACCATGCCGCGCTTCGACTTTGATCTCTATTTAAAACTCGTCGCACAATATAAAACGCCAAAACTTTGGACTGCACCGCCGGTTGCGCTTGGCCTAACCCAGCATCCAGCAATCGATCATGCAGATCTATCTTCGGTACAGGTTCTTTTCTCTGCAGCAGCACCACTCCCTGATGATGTTGGAGCCGCATGTGCCTCTCGACTTGGTTGCATTGTGACGCAAGGTTACGGGATGACGGAATTGAGTCCAGCTTCCCACTTAACCCCACCAGAACTTGCTAAGGCGGGCGCCGTCGGACTGACTGCCCCAAGTACGGAAACTCGCATTATTAATCCAGAAACCGGAGAGAGAGTTGGTCCCAACCAAGAAGGAGAGGTTCAAGTTCGCGGACCACAGGTAATGTTAGGATATCTAAACAATCCGCAAGCCACCGCTGAAACTATCATAGATAACGGGTGGCTAAGAACAGGAGATTTGGGCTTTGTAGATGAAGATGGCTATCTCTACATCCGCGATAGACTAAAGGAGCTAATCAAATTCAAAGGATTTCAAGTTGCCCCTGCCGAAGTTGAGAATGCACTTCTTTCCCATTCTGGGATTGCTGATGCTGCCGTCATAGGCATCCCTGATACTGAAGCTGGTGAGCTACCATGCGCATATGTAGTTAAGAACCCCCAACATCAGGTTTCCATTGAAGATTTGAGTGCCCATGTCTCTGGTCGTCTAGCAAGCTACAAAAGCCCTGCAAAAATTTCTTTCGTGGAATCCATACCCAAATCCGCATCTGGGAAGATACTTCGCAGGGTTTTAAAGGCTCAAGCCTTATCTGGAGATCTATAAATTAGGGTAAGATATCACCTTAGTTCTAAATTCTAACTTCAAACTTTGTTGCTTGAGGGATAACCTCTGATACCAGACGTTCAGTTTGTGCCAAAAGGTCCGAGTCAGTTAGGCCTATTGGGCGCAGAATAAATTTTGAAATCCCCACTGCAGCATAACCTTCGATACGCTTAAGGATGTCCTCTGCATCACCGACAGCAAAGTGTTTTTTAGCGTCACGTCCAGTGCGTTTTTCAAAAGCAGCAGTTCGCTTTGGAAGATCGGCATCCTCCCAATTTCCAAACCGGAAGTGAAAGCCAGCTCCATAGTGATCTGAGTCAATTGTACGCTCTTCATGTACTAAGGCAGCTTTGATAGCGTCTAGTACAGGAGGCAATTCATCGGCCGTTTCCTGACCAGCTTGCCAACCAGTCCCAAATTTTGCTGTTCTTCTAATTGCAGGTTTTGAAGATCCTCCAATCCAAAACGGGATTTTTTTCTGAACCGGCTTTGGCTCTATTCGGGCAGCTTGATAGTTAAAATGGTCACCTTCAAAAGTTACAGAATCTTCTCTCCACAACCTTGTAACTAGCTCCATGGCTTCGTCTGCGATCTTACCTGACCCTTTTGATGACCGCCCTGTAGCTCCCCAATCGGGTGCCACTGCTGAGCCCACACCAAAGGCTGGAAGCAATCGTCCATCAGAAAGAAAATCGATAGTTGCGCATTGCTTCGCCATTAGTAGAGGGTCACGAAGGCCAAGAGAGGCAACGTTCATGCCAAATTTCATTCGACGGGTCCGACCCGCGAGGGCTGCCATTGCACTCATACATTCCAAATGTGGAATTGGAGAAACTAGGCGGTCAGTTTGCCAAAGGCTGTCCACGCCTCCAACTTCCGCCAAATCAACCCACTCCCAGTACGCCTTTGCCGAAGAAAACGGAAAGTCCGCCAAACCCAAGCCCACACTAACGGCCATACTCAAAAACTCCCCAAGTACTAAGAATAAAAGCCTATGACGCGAGCAGGATGACTTGCAATGTCTGAAAAACAAAATAAGCCGACTTGTACTACACCACCCTACCCGCGTAGGCTTCCACTTTAATTGAACTTCAAACTCAGGGGGATTCACTGCCGATGAGTATAAGAGGCAAGGCCTGTATTGCTGGGATTTACGAACATCCTACTCGCAAGGCACCCGATAAATCATTAGCCCAACTACATGCTGAGGTGGCTGCTGGCGCCACTCGCAGATGCAGGGCTTTCTTTTTCTGATGTGGATGGATTTTACTGCGCTGGAGATGCCCCTGGCCTTGGCGGAATGTCAATGGCCGAATATATGGGATTAAATCTACGTCACATTGATACAACAGAAACAGGCGGATCATCATACGTAATCCACGTGAACCACGCTGCCCAAATGATAGCTGCTGGGAAAATTGACGTCGCGCTGATTACTCTTGCTGGTAGGCCTCGCTCAGAAGGTATGGCCACGGGAACCGCACCCCGAATTTATGACCAAAACGCTCCCGACGTTGGGTTTGAAGCTCCATATGGGCCAACTGTTGTGAATATGTATGCCATGGCAGCAATGCGGCACATGCATGAATTTGGAACGACTTCTGAACAGCTGGCTTGGATTAAGGTCGCGGCTTCAACACATGCTCAATATAATGAGCATGCAATGCTCCGTGATGTAGTAACCGTAGAGGACGTTGTTAATTCCCCGATGATCTCAGATCCACTACACCGCCTTGATTGTTGTGTTATTTCTGACGGTGGTGGAGCAATTGTTATGGTGAAGCCAGAGATTGCCAAATCACTTAAACGGCCAGTCGTTAAGTACCTGGGTGGTGGAGAAACTATAAAGCATCTCAACAGTGGAAATGTTGATTTAACATATACTGGTGCTCGACACTCCGGCCCACCTGCTTTTGAGGAATCTGGAGTTAAACATGGTGATATAAAATACGCCTCAATATATGACAGCTTCACAATAACAGTTTTGGAAACTATCGAAGACCTGGGCTTTTGCGAAAAAGGTCAGGGCGGTAAATTTGTTTCGGACGGTAATTTAATTTCTGGAGTGGGTAAGCTGCCTTTCAATACCGATGGTGGGGGACTGTGCAATAACCATCCTGCTAACCGAGGCGGTATGACAAAGGTATTGGAAGCAGTACGTCAGGTCCGAGGTGAAGCTCATCCTAAGGTTCAGGTTCCGAATTGTGATATTGCCCTAGCCCATGGCACAGGCGGGTCAATTGGAACCCGTATGGGAAGCGCAACCATAATTATTGGCCAGGAGGACGCATAATGCCCCAAGAAAGTTATATTCATCCTCCCATTAACCCAGAGACAAAAGAATTTTGGGATGCTGCAAAGCAGGGTAAATTCCTTGTTCCCCGCTGTCCTGATACGGGTAAGTACCTATGGTTCCCTCGCCGTGTGTCTCCCTTCACGGGGAAAACCAATGTTGAATATGTAGAGAGCAAAGGCACAGGGACAATTTACACATTTAGCGTTATGCGCAGGTCAAAACAGCCCTATTGCATAGCTTATGTTACCCTCGATGAAGGGCCAACAATTATGACCAATATCGTCAATGTTGATTATGATACTGTCGAAATTGGGATGAAGGTAAAAGTTACCTTCAAGGACCTGAACGACGAAGCTGCACTTCCATTATTTGAACCTGCTTAATCGTTCAGAAAATCAAGCGATATTTTAACCGCCCTGGCCGCCTAACAGCGGCCAGGGTTGTATTTTATCAGAAAGTCTAAAGTTAATCTGGTGGCCACTTACCACGGAATGGCTGTATCAGAGCTCGCTCAATCATTTCCAAGCGATCCTGACCATAAAACATATCTCCATCTACAAAGTATGTCGGAGACCCAAAAACTGAGCGCGAAATCGCTTCCTCTGTATTTTTTTCATACAGCAAGCGTGTAGCTGGAGCATTTGCTAGTTCCATTATCTCTTCTGGATTCAGGCCTGCACTTTTTATTAGCTCTAAGATCAAAGCTTGATCTGCTAGATCACCATTATCACGCCAATGCGCCTCTAAAAAACTGTGTGAAAGTTGATCTGCCGATGCAAGCGTCTGAGCTGCTATAATACAACACGCAGCTTTGGTGACATCATTCCAGTGGTGTGAAGGCATACCATCTAACACAGGAGCATTTCTGTATTCCGACCATCTTTGGATCTCGCGTCCAAAAAAGTAATTTCTATGCTCATTGGTTCGTTCTCTGGTGGGCGAGGAACCCGAGCCTGCAACCACAGCTTCGAAATTAAATGGCCTATGAACTATTTCGCGTTTTGCAGCCTTAGCAATTTCTAAAAATTTCGAAGATCCTAGATATGCGTAAGCACTGTGAGGAACATAAAAATATTCAATGAAAGACATATGGAGACCGCCCCCCATTAAAAATTGATTTAAGACCAACTAGCATTCACGCAGTTTTATCTCAAAAATCTTATTAGTTAGCGCTTTAGCAAAATCATAGCTATTTCGCCCTAGGCGGCTGCTACCTGTGTGGCGGTCATAGCCTCCCCCGCATTTGTAGTTCGGCGCATATCACGAACTTCTGAAGTGTCCTCAAATGGCCTAGCCCGATGCATTGTCTGCCGATTATCCCACATGACCAAATCACCAGCACACCATTTATGTGCATAAACGAATTGACTCTGCGTTGCATGCTCATTGAGATCACGAAGGAAAATTCGTGCCTCAGGAGTAGGCCAACCAACTATCCGACCTGCATGAGCCGAGAGATACAAGGACTTTCGGCCCGATTTTGGATGAACTCGAACAAGAGATTGCCGCACTGGCGCAAAACCCTGCTTCTCCTCCTCGGTTAAATCATCATCAAATCCAAGCGATCCCCTTGAAAATAATAAGGAATGTTCGCACACAATTTCTTCAATCTTCTCTTTAATTCGCAGATCAAGGGCATCATATGCTGCTCGCATATCTGCAAATTCGGTGTTTCCACCTTGCGATGGGCATATTCTGCCTGAAAGCAAAGAATACTTTGCAGGGGTAGCTCGGAATGACGAGTCAGAATGCCAAAGCTGATTTCCAAGATTGAATAGCCTCTGTCTATCATTCCGTCCTAGAGGCTGATGCTCTTTATTCAAATTCGAAATATCTGCCATGTCCGCCCGAATTCGACGGTCCTTATCCTGAGTAATATTAGACTTTCGATCCGGACGCTCGATTGCACCAAAATTAAGACTAAATTCTAGTTGCTGCTCATCAGTAATATTTTGACCGTGAAATACCAATACAGCGAGGCGATCCATACCTTGGTCGATAGCTAAAACATCCTCTTGCGCCAGGGGCTTTGAGAGATCAGCACCTATTACTTCTCCCACAAAACCTGGCATCAATTCACGAATTTGTATGCTCATTCATTATGACTCCATGTTAGGCAGGTGCGAAGACATCTTCATGCTTTTCACCTCGCACCTCCGCGGCTCCAGCCGGTGTTACAACACCTTGAAACGCGGGGTCATACTTCAGTGTTGGCAAGCATTGTTGAGCGAAAGTTCGAATATTCCTTTCTGCTCTCTCGTGGGCCATACCTCCAAAGGAAAATTCACCAACGAGATGGCCTAATCCAGTGAGCCGGCGAAGTTCCGCAATTTGCTCCAAACAGTCCTTGGGCGTTCCTACCACTTGAATTGACACATAAAATTCATTGGCTGATTTTCTGAACCCAGGATCTTTCATCTTGGAATATGTCTTCGCCATTTTCCCGTAGGACTCGTAACCCTTAACTTTTGCGAGTCCACCATCAGAAAATTTGTAATGGTTTTCGATTGAATCCCATTTTGCACCCAAGTATTGCTGAGCAAGCTCTACAGCTTCGTCTCGGCTCTCTGCACAAGCAATGTTAGATGAAACAATCGCAGGAACCGGGGTATGTCCAGCGTCAATCTGTATTTCTCGAAACTTCAACACGTCTTGAGCTGCCTTGGACCACTCATTTTGCATGATCACCAACATTCCAAAACCCATTTTAGCAATAAGTTCGGCTGACTCCGGACTTACCGATGATGCATAGAAGCGAGTTTCAGGGTTTGAAATTGGTCGAGGTCTAATAGACATTTTTGGAATTTTAAAAAACTCACCATCATGCTCGAAAACCTCATCACGGAGAGCTTTAACCACAATCTGTGCGGCCTCCGCAAATCGCGGACGAGCCTCATCCATTGGAACACGAAAACCCTCGTACTCGACCCTTGCCGCTCCACGGCCAAACCCAAAAGACAGCGCCCACCGCACATTATATCTAACTGAGCAATCATCTCAGCCACTCGGACAGGATCATGCCAAGGTAACACAATAACCCCTGTTCCAAGCTTCACTCTTTTTGTCCGGCCTGCAAAGTAAGCAAGAAGTTGCGTAGGCTGCGGTGACATTGAATAACCAGTAAAATGGTGTTCCAGCGCAAAGATAGAATCAAAGCCCAATGGCTCTACCAAATCTCCGATTGCGAGATGGTTGCGCATGACAGACGCATCAGTGCGTCCCTCCTGCTGCAGCATATTCAGCGACACCCCAACTTCCATCCCTTGGCTCCTCAATCACTTGTCAAATTTTAACATGCAAAATTTTGCAGACATAAATGACAGAGGTCAAAGAAAAATTATATGGTTTGTCTAGTCAGCAGTGCCTTTAAGGCATTTTTCAAAGATGGGATTTATTGGTTCTTCTTAGCTTTGAAAATTAACTCTCGCCACTAATAAAAGATAAAGCATCCCATACAAGATATTTATCTTTTTTTATTTTAAAATAATGTTTTATAATTTTTTATTAATTATAATTGTAAATTAAATAATCACTTATTTGTTAAAATTTTATTACTGCGACTGGACGCCGCGATCTTTCGTTGACTAAGAAGGTTCCATGAATATACTGCCGCGATAAAAATCCGACTAGGGGGAAACGTAAAAATGGCAATAACACTGCCACCGGATTATAAACCAAATGATAAAGAAGAGTTTATGAACCCATTGCAAACAGAGTATTTTCGAAAAAAATTGGCCGATTGGAGAGAGCAACTCCTTAACGAATCGAATGGGACCATAAACACTCTTAAAACCAGTACAGTTGCAGCAGCTGATGCAACGGATAGAGCATCGGTGGAATCTAATCGAGCTCTGGAACTCAGAACACGCGATCGCTCAAGAAAACTTATAAACAAAATTAATGAAGCGTTGAGCCGTATCGAAGACGGATCTTACGGCTTCTGCGATATGACATCTGAACCAATTGGCGTTCGTCGGTTGGAAGCTCGCCCTATCGCCACTCTTTCGATAGAGGCGCAGGAGATGCATGAAAGAGCTGAGCGACAGTTTCGCGACGACTAATTCGACGCGCTTTTTGCGCCTTCTTTTCTGCGATTAGAGCCGAATAAGGCCAACAAAAATTGGTCTTATTCGCCACTCTGTAGCAATCGCCCTCCAACACGAGCTGAATTGAAGGCTCTTACAAATAAGACCATAGCCAGTGCAATCATTGCCAAATTAAGTCCAGCAGCCCACAAGAAGTGGTCCCAGGCAAAATAGCCATCCAATAAAACCGAGCGCATCCCCTCAAAAACGTGCGCCGATGGCAAAAAGAGAGCAACATATTCCAGCCAGGTTGGTAGAATTTCCACCGGATAATAAACGGCTGAAACCGGCGCAAGAGCAAAAACAGAGACCCAGGCAAGGCTCTCCGCACCAAGTCCAAACCTCAACAACATCGCACAAACGGCAATACCAATGGCCCAGCTGAAGGCCATTAAAAGACCAAAAAACGCCACTAGTGATAGACCCATTGATGTAATATCAAATTGATATAAAGCCCAGGCTATCAGCGTAGCAGGCGACAAACCTATAATGGTTCGAAGCAAGCTGACGGCCATTAGTGATGCGGCCAATTCTTGGGGCCGCAATGGCGACACAAACATCTGTCCAAGGTTTCTTGACCAAAGTTCCTCCAGAAAAGAAACAGATACACCAAGTTGGCCTCTAAACAGCACATCCCATAGCAATACTCCTGCCAGCAAAAGTCCTCCTGCTTGAGCAATGAGGCTAGAATGTTGCTGAAAGTATTGAGTAATGAATCCCCAGAGCATTATCTGCATCACAGGCCAATACGCTAACTCTATTATCCGAGGAATCGAGCCCCGATAAAGATAATAGTGGCGGAGAATAATACCTACTACACGGCCCCGCGCATCATATCGACGCTCAATCATTTTGAGGCTACCTCGCTTTGCTTTCTAGCTATATCAAGAAAAACCTCTTCCAGATTTTGTCTGCCGTGTCGGGTAATTAATTCTGATGGAGCGCCATGATCAACAATCATGCCCCCTCGCATCATCAATACCTCATCACAAAGTCGCTCAACTTCTGGCATGTTGTGTGAGGCTAGCAAAATCGCCGCCCCTGTATTTTTCTGATAGTCTTGTAAGTAAGTGCGGATCCAATCAGCTGTATCTGGATCTAGACTTGCCGTTGGCTCGTCAAGCAATAGAAACTCAGGCTCATTAATAAGGGATTTAGCCAGCGCTGACCTTGACTTCTGCCCAGCGGAAAGGGTTCGGGTCATTCTATGAAGGAAGCTCTCAAGGTCGAGATCCCTGGCAAGCTCTGCAATACGTTCGTTAGCATGAACAACACCAAAAAGTTGGGCGTAAACTTTTAAATTCTCTTCCACCGTAAGCCGACCAGGCATTTCCACATAAGGTGAAGAGAAGTTTATCCTAGCAAGTGCAGAAGCACTTCTTTTACTCGCGTCCTCCCCAAAAATACGGGCCTCTCCAGCTGATGGAATGACTAACCCCATAAGAAGCGACATAGTAGTCGTTTTACCCGCACCATTCCCGCCCAGAAGACCAACAACGCTTCCTTTTTTGACAGAAAAATTGATACCATCTACCGCTATCACATCGCCAAATCGCTTAGTGAGATCCTCTGCTTCAACAGGTACATCTGAAACCATTTTATTATCCAAGAAAACAAGGGATTGAGTAAAGCTTATGACTTTTTACATTACAAAATTAGTGCATTGCGACAACAGACGACAAGTCTTTGAAGCATTAATAGTAAGTTAATTGGTTGTGAAAGTTTCTACGAGCCATCCTTGCCAAAAAAATTTTAAATAAACAAGACAATAAAAAATATATAATGTGAAACTTTAAAAACTTTATTTTTACATCGAGTAAGTATAGATAATTTTATTTTGCGCCTAATAATGTCTTCTCTAAATAATAGGTCTAATTTTCATGCGCCCAGTAAATGCACCTTAATGTTTTTGCTTGGATTTGATAAACTCATTTTGTATTACCTATCATAACTTTTTGAGAAGAGAGTAAAGCAAAGTCTATGGCTATGGGTTTACGAGCAGGTCGACGAAAGCAACGGCGCAAACAACAATTGTTTATTTTAAAGTTTTCTGCACTTCTTATCGGGCTGGTAATGTTGGGATTTTTTGCCTACGAAACTGGAACTGCATTTGCTCAACGAGAGGTAAAAAGCCTTCGAAAAGAAGTAGCCGCGCTCAAAATACAATTGAACGGTGTAGACTCTGAAAACCAAAACCTGGCCGCTCAACTTAGAGGAGCAAAAGATCAAGTTGCGGATTGGAATGCACGATATGAAAAAGACGTGCCTAGTGGGGAAGCCAAAAACCTTTTCAATAACTTGACCCGCAGACTAGATGAAGGGGTACCGGCAAAGAGGTTAAACTTCATTATTCAAGAAGCTGACGCGTTTGGAAAATGTTCTAATCAACCGGCTGAAAGACGCTTTATTTTACCGACAGATGAAAAGCGAAACGATAACAACTGGGTTAGCTTTGCTAATACCTCAATAGTCATTACTGGACAGGGCTTTCCAGCTACAGACGTCGATGGACGTGCTCGACCATGGTTTGATCCAAAGCGCGAAATCAGCATGAAGTTCACCCGTTTGGGTGGAAAGACGGATGAAATTAAAGGCTTACTGCCTCTAAGCAAAAGTGTTTTGTTAGGGGAAACAGAATGGCGCTTTAATGTTGTCTCTGGCCCGCGAGGCTTTGTGATAGTTTCTGGTGATGCGTGTAAATATCCATAAAACCTTTAATCACTTAACATAATTAAAATCCCAGCAGTCTTTCAGGGAGAGTTAAATGGAACTCAATGACGTAATGCAAACCACGTTCGCAGCTCGTGAGTTTACGGATGATCCACTATCAGACGACGTTTTGTTTGAAATTCTTGATATTGCTCGTTTTGCTCCATCAGGTGGAAATCGCCAAGGGAACAGAGTGATTATTATTCGCGATCAAGATACTAAGATAGCTCTTTCTGATCTAGCTCGCCCAGCTGCAAAACGGTATACGGCCCAAATAAAGGCTGGCGAAAGTCCATGGCAATCAGTCTATCCAACTAAAGTAACAGAGGCTGAAATTGAGGCCACAGAGCCGTCTCATCACTTAACTCAGTCTTTTATTCGCGCTCAGGTTGTATTGGTTTTTGTTGTTGATTTAGGCAAAGTTGCTTCGATGGATCAATTTTTGGACCGCGTTGGTGTGATCAGTGGCGCGTCTATTTATCCCTTTGTCTGGAACACGTTGATGGCCGCCCGCCAGGCAGGTTTTGGAGGCACAATCACTACACTCGCAGCTGCTCAAGAACCGAAAGTTCAAAAGCTACTGAATATTCCGGAAGAATTTGCCGTAGCGGCTGTAGTTCCAATGGGGAAACCCATAAAGCAACTGTCGAAGTTAAGGCGCAACGCAGTAGACGAAATTACGACTTTAGAGACTTTCGACGGAGCAAAATTCAGAACAATTTAACTTCCAATCTTGAGTGTTTCCGTCAGCCCTTTGAGGCAAGTAATAACACTCAACGCTGTATTTTTTCCGGTTCTCGGGTTCTCATCCGAGGGAACATTAGCAATTTCCAGCAAAAAGCGGCAGCTATCTGCTTCGACTAAAATCCTGTGCATGTTGCGGTCCACCTCAGGGTCGGCCCAGATTTCAAGCGTTGTCCTGTCAGGTCCAATGCCTGCCAGAGCCAACGCAGCAGCAACGTTTACATTCGCTGGAAAGCCAACAGCACCCTCTCGTGCAGAACCCTTAAATACAAGTTTTGCTTCTTTCAGACCATCAACTGAAATGTTGTTCTCCACTAGATGAGGAGCACCCTTCAACCCATTTGGAGGCTTTCGAGTAATCATATTCACAGAGTAGATTTCACCCTCGGCTGCGGCACGAACTGCATCAAGTCCAAGAAGCGCACCTGTAGGGGCTATTATTCTCGCACCGGTTTTTTTTGCTCTCAGGATAAGTTCTGGTCGAGGCAATAATTGACCAACGCTTGTTGGCACAAAAATACGGCCACGGTTGATGGCCGGATCAGCTATATCATCAAACACATCAGACGGCAGACCTTCCACAACTATATCGCAATCTGAAAGTTCGGCGAGGCCAACTATCGGAACGGGGCGTCCAAAACTCGCCATTTTTTCTTTTGCTTTCTCGTGATCACGCACCGAAATGTACTTTAATTCCAAACCTTCAATGCCATCATCGAGAGCTTCAGCAACTTTTTGTCCGACAGCACCAAATCCTCCAATACCAACAGTAAGTTTCTTATCCATGTTTAGTCTCCAGGTCGGACTACGATTGTGCCAAACTTTTCACCAGCTTCAACTGCTTCATGAGAAGCAGCAATTTCTTCCAAAACAAACTTTCCGCCGACAGGCCGCATAAGATTAGGCTGCTCTTCCAACCAGGCATTCACACCCCAGCGCGCTCGATCCAAAACATGGCTGGGTAAGGAATTTAAAATAAAGGGTATGAAACGGATGTTTCGGCTTGCAAATTCTTGGAAAGCAATCTGGGGATGTTTTTGCGTATCAGAGGCATAGGAAGAGATAGAGCCATTCATAGCAACCACTTGGGTTGCCCAGCGAAGATCTCCTCCAAAATCTACTGAAACAAGGCGTTCAACCCCTCTGCCATCAGTAAGTTCATTGACACGGGATGCAACATCTTCGGACTTATAGTTGATTGTTGCATATGCTCCTCCAGCCATTGCTCTTGCAGCTTTCTCTGGCGAACTGACAGTGGCTATCACTTGAGCCCCTCCCCACGCCGCAAGCGCGACTGAATACCAGCCAACTGCACCCGCACCTCCCGAAACTAACACTGTCTTTCCTTTGACAGCACCGTCGGAAAATACGCCATGGAATGCGGTCATTGCTGGTATTCCAAGAGTTGCACCTTCATCAAAGCTTATATGCCTGGGGAGATCCGTAACAAATTTCGATGGCAAGGATATAAGCTCGGCTGCCGTACCATATGCCCTACCCAACCTTTGACCATTGAAAAGCCAAACCCTTCGACCCAGCCATGACGGCTGAGCGTTTTCACCGATACCAACAACAACTCCAGCCCCATCACTATTTGGGATCACGCGGGAATGCTCCAGTCTGAGAGTAAGAACCAAGTCCCGCGCGGCGTTTTACATCTGCAGGATTAACGCCAGAGGCTAAAAGGCGGATTAGAAGCTCGCCAGAACTAGGAACAGGATCAGGTATTTCGCCCAGCTCTAAGACTTCTGATGCCGGGCCAAGACGTTGGTACCAAGCTGCTCTCATATCACCTCCTGACTTTTTTTGATTATAGTGGGTTAAAAATTGAAGTGGAGCAGAGATATGCGCGTACATGGTTCATGCCACTGTGGAGCGATACAATACGAAGCTAAAATTGACACTGAGGCCGCTATGATATGCCACTGCACTGATTGCCAAACTCTTTCCGCCACTGCATTCCGCGTTAATGCTCCAGCAAGTGCAGAAGATTTTAAGTTAACCAAAGGTGTCCCAAAAGAATATGTAAAAATTGGAGAAAGTGGCAGACCACGCGCTCAAGGTTTTTGCTCAAACTGTGGGACGCAAATATATGCAACATCAGCGGAAGGAGATCGCAGCACTTTCATGTTGAGAGTTGGCGCCATGAAAGAACGATCTCGAGTCATTCCAAAGATCCAGTCCTGGAATCAGTCAGCCCTTAAATGGATAAGGAACCTACAAACAATACCCACTCAAGAAAAAGGCTAAACATTCGGATTATCATCACGCTTAGAAATGCCAGAATTGGAGATTAATGTTGACTTAAAAATCGATCACAAACCAATTCTGGTGTTTCAACTTCGCCCATCTCGCAGCAGACAATTTAAGATCCAGGCAGAAAAATACTGACGCGCTACAATAAGGTCCCTTAAGTTAAACAAAGCCTAAGTCTATTATGTGGCTGTGTGCGACCAGCGCTGTTTTAGAAAAGGAAAAAGTCAGTGTCAGGTGAAATGATCAATATCAAAATCGAAGGTGGGCAGCTGGAGGCTTATCTAGCAAAGCCAAAAGAACCTGGTCCATGGCCGGGTATCATACTTTTAGGCGAGGTGTACAATGTCAATCACTGGGTCCGGAAGGTGGCCGATGGATATGCCGAACAAGGATTTATAGTTCTCGCACCGGACTTATATTGGCGCCAAGAGGCAGGTAGATATTTAGACTATACTCCAGAAGATCAAAAAATTGCTCGTGCTCTTGGGTTCTCCATGGACCTTGAAGCATTCACCGATGACATGATGGGCTACATAAAGATATTAGCTGAGGATCCAGAGTGCACAGGTAAAGTAGGAACAGTTGGATTTTGCCTTGGGGGTAAACTTGTTTACCTCGCCATGGCTCGAGGCCTAGCTGATGCAGGAGTTGCTTACTATCCAGTCCAGGTTGAGCAATTTTTGGAAGAGGCAGATGGGTTGACTGGACCTCTAATGATACATTTTGCTGAGCTTGATGAGCATGTGCCGCCAGAGTCTTATAAACCCGTAAAAGCAGCGCTTGGACCATTATCTAATGTTGATATTTTCATGTATGAGAATTCCGACCATGGGTTCAATAGGTTTGGCTACCCTCCCTATCATCAGCCATCTGCAGACCTGGCTCTAGAAAGAACACTTTCATTCCTCAATACTGAGCTAGCCTAAACTAGCTTCATCTAAATTGGATTTACAAAAATGGATAAAATTATTGTTGAACAATTGGCTCCAACTGGCTCACTTCGAGCAGCTATAAATCTGGGCAACTTTCTACTAGTCACTGACAAGGCGCAAAACGGAGATCCCATAGGCGTATCTCCCGACATGGCAAGCGCGATTGCTAAGCGTCTAGGGGTACCTGTAAAATTTGTACCAATGGCTACTCCAGGGGAAATTTCCGATACGGCAAACCAAGATATTTGGGACATTGGAAATATTGGTGCTGAACCAAAACGAGCAGAGGTCATGGACTTCACTGCTGCCTATGCCGAAATACAGTCAACGTACCTAGTGCCTGCTGGCTCACCAATCCAACGGATTGAAGATGTTGATAAAAAAGGAGTGCGTATAGCAGTTTCAGCTAGGAGCGCATACGATCTTTGGCTTGATCGCAACATTAAAAACGCCAAACTTTGCCGGGCAGAAGGCATAGAAGCAAGTTTCAAACTTTTTGTAGATGAAGGTATGGAAGTCCTAGCAGGCTTGCGTCCGCGCCTCATAGATGATGTCAAACGGCTGGACGGGGCTCGTATTCTTGAAGGTCAGTTTTCTTCTGTCCAACAGGCAGTTGGCTGTGGCAAAGGCCGAGCAGAAGCAGCCGCATTCCTAAAGGAATTTGTCGAAGAAGCTAAACGCTCGGGATTTGTCGGTGAAAGAATAAAAGCACACGGCGTGGAAGGCAGACTTTCAGTTGCCCCATTATCGTAAAAGCCTGACAAGAGCTCACGCACTTCTAATATTCAGAAACATGTCCCGAAGTCGACTATCGCGTTTTACTTAAGTAAGAGGGCTGAGAGTAAAAAAATTAGTAAACTCCATCTTGTTTAAACCCTCGCCGTTATTTCGAATGTCTGATATAATAGGTCCTCGTCAGATGGCTAGGAGATCGCTGTCGACCTTGGTTGATGGAGGAAAGTCCGGGCTCCACGGAGGCATGGTGCCGGGTAACACCCGGCGGGGGCAACCCCAGGGAAAGCGCCACAGAAAGCAAACCGCCAAGCACCTTAGATGCTTGGTAAGGGTGAAAGGGTGCGGTAAGAGCGCACCGCAATCTCGGTAACGAGATTGGCACGGCAAGCCCCACCAGGAGCAAGATCAAATAGGAATGGCGCGTCAAGTACTCTTCAGAGTATTTGACCAGTCCGCCTTCGGACTGCCGTTCGGGTAGATCGCGCGAGGCATTCGGCAACGAACGCCCCAGAGGAATGATCTCCCAAGAGCCTATCAAGTTGAAGGGCTCGGGACAGAACCCGGCTTACAGGCCGTCTGACGCTTTCCAAATAAGAAATCAAGAACAAAACAAGAATATATGCTTTTTTGAATGTAAAATTTTTAACTAATCCAAGTCTCCTTAAATTCAAATCCGAATTTTATCTGTGAAAAACGTCGAATATTGACTTTTTTTCTTGGAATGTGGGTATAATCCCATATTATCCTAATTCAGACCATTTATTCCCAAATGTGGATCTAGATTGGAATGCAGGTGAGCAACCCAAAAAGATCCGCGCAGGGAAAATGGCCTTAAGAGGGAGGCATAGACGCCAGTGTTCTACGGAACGCACATCGTCAATATCGACGCGAAAAGTCGCGTATCGGTCCCTGCACTCTTCAGGAATCATATCCTCGCGGGTGCACCCGAATTCAATGGCATTGCGGTCTTTCCCTCTTTAAAAGCTGGTGACTCAGCTTACATGGCTTGTAATCCAAACTACCTAACCACTCTCGATACCCGCATTCGTGAAGCAGACATCGATCCAGATGAAGCGGATGCGATAGCCGCTGCTATTTTTCCATTCGTTGAAATGTTGGCATTTGATAATGCCGGTCGAATATCAATCTCCCAAACTCTTAAAGCGCGGCTAGGCGTCGACAAGCAAATAGCATTCGTCGGTATGGGAAGTGATCGTTTCGAACTATGGCATCCTCAAACACACGAGGCACAGGTAGCGCCGGAGGGTGTGGCCCGTGGCTCTAATGCAATGTCGGTATTATTTGATCGCAAGGTAAAGCCGAAGGCGCTTCAACAATGATGGCGGATAGGCATATCTCTGTATTACGGGAGGAAGCTGTAAGAGCTTTAGCGCCGGAACGGGGCGGAATTTTTATCGATGCGACCTTTGGGGCAGGCGGATACTCAATGGCCCTCCTTGAGAACGGAGCCAATCACGTCTTAGGCATTGATAGAGATCCAAGTGCAATCAATGAGGCTCAAGAGTGCATCAGCTTGAGTCATGGAAGATTGCAATTAGTGCAAGGAAATTTTTCTGATCTCCATGAACTTGCCGTCAAAAATGCTGCTCATCCTGCTGATGGCATTGCTTTCGACTTTGGTGTTTCGTCCATGCAACTAGATCGGCCACAACGTGGGTTTTCTCTCAAATTGGACGGTCCCCTTGACATGCGCATGGGGCAAAATGGCCCTTCTGCCGCTGATTTTCTCAACACCTCTGAGGAAAGAGAAATTGCGCGAGTGATTCGTCAATATGGAGAGGAGCCAAGAGCCAATCGCATTGCCCAAAAAATCATTGAATGTCGCAAGTCAGCTCCCCTCACCCGCACTTCACAATTAGCTGATGTAGTATTGAAAGCAATTGGTCGGCGACCAGACGCGCGCACCCACCCAGCAACTCGTACGTTCCAGGCTATCCGAATACATGTGAACGATGAGCTTGGCCAAATTGAACGTGGGCTTCGCGCTGCAGAAAAAACATTGCGTCCTGGAGGTCGCCTGGCGGTTGTATCTTTTCATAGCTTGGAAGATCGATTGGTAAAAAAATTTCTCAGGGCTCGCTCGGGCCTTGTGCCAATGGCATCCCGCCATGATCCAAGCGCATTATCTCATGACCGCAAAGCTCCAAGTTTTCGTCTGCTCTCTCGCAAACCAACACTCCCATCAGAAACTGAAGTGGCGTTCAATGTGCGTGCGCGCTCCGCGAAGCTGCGAGCGGCTGAACGTCTTGATTCTCCCATATATTATGAAACAGATCTTGGAGAGGCCGCATGATCCGACACGCAACCTTATTTTGGGTCACTGTTGGCGCTCTTTTTCTTGGGGGGCTAACCATTGTTGGTCATGAAGTTCGAGATCGCGACCAGACGTTAAGACAGCTCCACGGTGCAATTGAAAGAGAAAGAGAAAAAATACATGTCTTGAGAGCGGAGAAAGCATATCTCTCTAGCAGTGAAGTCATAGCTCAACGAGCCTCTTCTGAGCTTGGAATGATTGAATTCAAGGCGACTCAAATAATTAAAATCGCCGACTTACCAAAACATATTCCAGAGCCAGGTCTTGATTTTACGCTGCCCGATTATTCTACACCCTTACTCTCGCTTCTCGCGCCTGAAAGGGAGTTTGATACTCCTAGCAGCAGCTTTGCCACAGCCTTGACACCTGATTGGCCAACTAACGTCAAATTTAGCAGGTATTCGTCAAGGATAACTAACATTACAAGGCCCCAAAGCTGATGACTTTCGAGGTCGTCCAGCCTACCGGGCGGTCAGCTGAGAAAACAGCGGGCTACAGGATAAAAGTGCCGCAAAAATTACACTTACCTGTAAAAATTAACATGTTTCCTTCTCGGCCAGACGCCGAAGAAGCCAGTCGCAATCGTCTCTTTGCGGTGGGGGCCATTTTTGCGGTCGCCTTTCTAGTGGTTTCCCTAAAGTTGATTGATGCCTCCATATATGCACCGCAACATAAGCTATACCTTGAACCTTCAAGGACTGTTGCAACACTTCCAACTAAGCAGCAGCTTCGTGCTAACATCGTTGACAGAAACGGAGAATTGATAGCTTCAAGTCTGCCAATAACCTCTCTCTGCGCTAGACCAAAACTTATTCGAGATTTTTCAGCTGCAGCATTTCTAGTTGCGGATGTTCTGCCAGAAACAAGTGCTGCTGCAATACAAGCGGAATTGGAACGAAAAAAAGACTATGTATTTCTAAAGCGCCATATAACGCCTTCTCAGCATAAAGCATTGCTAGGACTTGGTTTACCTGGCCTCTGTTTTGAAAAGGAGCAGCGTCGCATCTATCCCCAAGGCCCCCTTGCCGCCCATGTGGCAGGTTTCACCAATGTAGATGGAAGTGGTCTAGGGGGTGCAGAACTCTCCTTTAATAATGTCTTGCGTGAACGTGAAGAACCTCTCGCACTTTCAATAGATCTTCGAATTCAAAGAATCGTTCGCGATGAAGTGCGATTTGCAATCGAAAAATTTAGTGCGATCGGTGGTGTTGGCCTCATGATGGATATTCACACCGGTGAATTCCTAGCAATGGTCTCGCTGCCCGATTTTGATCCTAATGATGTAGGCAGCGCATCAGAGGACAGTAGAAGAAACCAAGCAACTCTTGGCACCTATGAAATGGGTTCTACTTTCAAACTTATAACTGCTGCCCAGGCATTGCAGACTGGAGAAGCAAAACTCAACTCGATGTTCGATGCAACAAAACCACTGAAGATTGGTCGCTTTCGCATTCGTGATTACCATCCACAAAATCGCTGGCTATCTCTTGAAGAAGTTTTGATACACTCCTCTAACATCGGTGCCGCAAAAATTGCTGAATTAGGTGGAGTCGATCAGCAAAAAGCATTTCTGCATCGACTTGGGATGCTCAAGCCCGTCTCGGTTGAATTACCTGAAATTGGCACCCCTCAATTACCAAGACGCTGGAGTGAAACCTCCATGCGAACCATCTCGTATGGGTATGGCATTTCTGTGACACCGGTTCATGTAGCTTCTGCGATTTCAAGTCTTGTGAATGGCGGTACTCTTTACCAACCTACAATTCTCAAACGATTAAGAAATGAAGCCCCAACGGGAAGAAAAGTTATCAGTGAAGACGTTAGCAATAAAATTCGATGGTTGATGAGGCAAGTTGTTGTTAACGGCACAGGATCAAAAGCTGAAACAAACTTTTATCCTGTTGGAGGAAAAACAGGATCTGCAGAAAAGAGAACAAAGGGCGGATCAGGCTATGATAAAAATTCCAACCTAGTTTCCTTTGTCGCAGCCTTTCCTATTCACCGTCCACAATATGCCTTGCTTGTAATGGTTGATGGGCCCAAACCCCGCAAAGACACTTTTGGATTCGCTACAGGGGGATGGGTAGCTGCTCCAGCCGCACAAAAAATTATTGAACGCGCTGCACCCACTCTTGGATTAGCCCCAGTTGGACTAGACGCTCCCGCTCGATCAACTCCAATTCTTAGAATTGCTAAGCACAAAGCACAAAGATCATGAGCGCTGGTATAAATATTCGTGATTTTACTGGTTTAACAAGTGATAGCCGAAAAGTTTTAAAGGGGGGACTATTCGCAGCCTTAAAAGGTCAGAATTCCGACGGTCGGGACTTTGCCAACCAAGCTTTGCAAAGAGGTGCTATTGCCATCCTGACTGATATGCGGAGGTGTCCAGCAACATGGCCACAAAATCTGCAAATTTTTCAAGATCCTGACCCACGTGCATGTTTAGCAAGATTAGCCGCCGAATTTTATGGCAAGAGGCCAGAAATTTCTGCTTTGGTGACGGGAACAAGTGGGAAAACATCAACTGTTGAATTTGCTCGGCAAATCTTATCCGCAACAGGCCGACCAGCTGCAAGCATTGGTACACTTGGCATTATTACCCCTAATTCTAGCCATCTTGGGGGATTAACTTCGCCGGACCCTGTAGACTTGATGGCAACCCTGGCTGAATTAGCAAACTGTGGCTTAACTGCTGTAGCAATAGAAGCATCCAGTCATGGTCTAGATCAAAGTCGCTTGATCGGCGTACAGGCAGAGATTGGTACCTTTACTTCATTTAGTAGAGATCACCTTGATTATCATTTTACTGAAGAAGCTTACCTGGACGCAAAACTTAGAATGTTCTCTGATTCAATGGCATCTGCAGGGATTTCAATTCTTTCTGCTAGCGTATCAGACATTCCAAAAATAATGCGAGCAGCGAGCCGTCATACTGTTTTAACTTATGGTCGCAGCGGTCGTTTTTTGCGCCTAAAGGATGTAATCCCTGAGCAATTTGGTCTCATTTTAGAGATAGAGGGACCAGACCGCGACCATCGCATCAAACTGGACCATTTCGCGACTTTCCAGGCTGAAAACGCCTTAGCAGCAGCAGCCATAGCAATAGCCTCCGGCGCCGACGCCTACGATTCAATACAAAGCATTGAAAGTCTTAAGCACCCACGCGGCCGCATGCAGCGAGCAGGGTCTACACAACAGGGCGCTCAGGTATTTATAGATTACGCGCACAAACCCGGTGCTCTTCAAGCAGCTCTGCAATCCCTAAAAAATATCACGACTGGACGAGTGACTGTAGTTTTCGGCTGCGGAGGTGAGCGTGATTTTGGCAAAAGAGCTCAGATGGGCGAAATAGCGGTTCAACTGGCTGATCGCGTCATTATAACCGATGATAATCCTCGCTCTGAAGACCCAACCGTCATTCGCAAAGCAATTCTAGAGGGCGCGAGAGGTGCAGAGGAATTTGCTGATCGCAGAACTGCGATTAAATCTGCAGTTGCAGGCCTCCAGGCTGGCGATACCCTTCTGATTGCTGGTAAAGGGCATGAACAGGGACAAATCTTCGGCAAAGAATTGATACCTTTCGACGATTTGGAGGAGGCAAAAGCCGCTCTTTGCAATGTTGCTAATGAAAGCAACAGCCTATGAGAGAGCCCCTTTGGACTTCCGAAGCAATTTCAGTCGCCACTAATGGTCGAACCACTGGTTCGTTCTCAGTCAACGGTATTTCGATAGATAGCAGGCAACAACTTCATGGTGATCTTTTCGTTGCAATTGTCGGAAATCGGTTTGATGGCCATGGTTATGTTGAAACTGCTATCAAAGCTGGAGCAGCAGGCGCTATGGTCCATGAGACACCACCTGGAATGTCTCCTAATGATCCACGCCTAATTTTTGTAAATAATACTTTTACGGCTCTTCAGGATCTTGGGCGAGCAGCCCGCAGGCGATCTAAAGCCCATGTAGTGGCAATCACAGGCAGTGTAGGCAAAACAGGTACGAAAGAAATGCTGCGCGCTGGCTTTGAACCAATTGGTCCGTGTCATGCGAATGAAGGGAACTTGAATAATCATATAGGGGTTCCTTTATCCCTTGCACGAATGCCATCAAATACAAAGTTTGCAGTCTTTGAACTAGGAATGAATCACAGAGGTGAAATTTGCGCACTTACAAAATTAGTTAACCCCAATACAGCTATTATTACCCGGATTGCACCAGCCCATATGGAATCGTTCAGCACCATAGAAGCTGTTGCTGATGCTAAAGCTGAAATTTTTGCAGGATTAACTCCTAAAGGCACTGCAATTTTAAATGCTGACGATCCATTAACAGAACGTCTCACAGCCTCTGTTCCTACCCATAGCAAAACCTTTTTATTTGGAAAAAATGATGGTGCGGATGTAAAACTTCTATCTAAAAAACTATACGAAAATGGCTCCCAGGTAAGCGCGCAAATTACCCAAAAGCCTATTTCTTGGGAGCTGAAACTCCCTGGTGCACACTGGGTTCAGAATAGCTTAGCGGTGGTTGCCGCACTTCATGTCGCGGGTGCAGATCTTCCAATATGCACAAGAGCAATCTCGCAATTAGAACCCTTGAAAGGCAGAGGCAGCCGCCATCGCCTCTGCGGTATAGATGTAATAGATGAGTCCTATAACGCTAGCCCTGCGGCGGTGCGTGCGGCTTTCACAACACTTGCGCTGTCAAAACCCAACCCAGGCGGCAAAAGGGTATTTATCCTTGGCGACATGCTAGAGCTGGGAGAGAGTGCAGCTGCGGATCATGCCGCACTTGCAAAGGAGTTTATGGCATCTGGTCTCGATCGCGCGCATGGAGCTGGCCCTCTTGCGCTTAAATTTCTTGAAGCATTACCACCAAAATATCGCGGGAAATGGGCAATGAATTCTGACGAGTTAGCTAGCGAAATCGACACCCTAGCTGATGCGGGCGATGTAATATTGGTCAAGGGATCCTTCAGTACGAATATGTCAAAAATTGTTGCAGCTCTGGAAGCACGGCAACTTGAAAGCAGAAAGTCAGACGCATGCTGTATAATCTTCTTCCAGCCTTTAGCGATGACTTTCAGCTATTCAATCTTTTCCGTTACCTAACTTTTCGCGCAGCTGGTGCAGTCATCACTGCGATGGTCATTAGTTTTGTGCTCGGCCCTTTTATTATTCGCTCTCTCAAAGCAAGACAGAATGAAGGACAACCAATACGTGAAGACGGACCCGAAGGACACCTTCTGACAAAACGCGGCACGCCGACCATGGGCGGTGTAATGATCATTTTATCGCTTACTGTTTCTACGTTGTTGTGGGCAGATCTTTCAAATTCGTATGTTTGGACTGTTCTTCTTGTAACCGGAGGCTTTGGCCTAATAGGCTTTGGGGACGATTATCTAAAAATTACAAAGCGAAACCCAAAGGGCCTATCCAGCAAATTCAAATTCCTAGCACAACTAGTAGTTAGTGCTGTAGCAGCTGTAGTAATTGTATCGTCCACTCCAGCACATCTGAGTGAAGGAGTGGCGGTCCCATTTTCAAAGATCTCCTACTCGACCTTGGTATCTTTTTTATCCCATTCGCCATGATCGTAATGACTGGCGCTTCTAATGCTGTAAATCTAACCGACGGCCTAGATGGCCTCGCAATTGTACCGGTGATGATCGCTGCTGCAGTTTTTGCCCTTATTTCTTATCTTGCTGGGAACATAGTTTTCTCTGATTATCTCCAAATACTTTACGTCCCTGGCGCAGGCGAGTTGGCAATATTTTGTGCGGCTCTATGCGGGGCAAGCCTAGGCTTTCTCTGGTTTAATGCTCCCCCTGCTATGATATTTATGGGAGATACAGGGAGCCTTGCCTGTGGCGGAGCCCTGGGTGCCATCGCTGTTGTAGCAAAACACGAAATTGTCTTGGCAATTGTTGGGGGACTTTTTGTTCTTGAAACGGTTTCAGTCATTGTCCAAATAATTTCATTTAAACTCACCGGCAAACGCGTCTTTAGGATGGCACCCTCTTCATCACCACTTTGAGCAGAAAGGCTGGGCAGAGCCAACAATCGTAATTCGCTTTTGGATTATAGCCTCCGTTTTAGCTCTCGTAGGGCTCGCAACCCTAAAGTTGAGGTGAAACAAGATGATCGACTTGTCACACCTTAAAGGAAGGCGTTACGGAGTTTTCGGTCTTGGTCGAACTGGCATGGCTGCAGTGAGGGCACTAATCGCAGGAGGAGCAGAGGTCGTTGCCTGGGACGACAACAACGATCTCCTAGAAACTGCATCTCAAGAAGGTGCTGAGACAGAAAACTTCATGACTGCGCCGTTAGCTTACTTGGAAGCGATAGTTTGGAGTCCAGGAGCACCGTTTCTTGCCCCCAAACCTCTGCCAGCTGCAAATGCAGCTAGACGTCACGGAGTACCACTAATATCTGATGTGCAATTGCTTCTCGATGCTAAGCATGGGGCCCGCGTGATTGGGATAACTGGCTCTAATGGAAAGTCGACAACAACAGCACTCCTTGGGCACATTCTCCAAAGATCCGGCAGAAAAGTTGCCGTTGGAGGGAATTTAGGTCCCCCGGCATTAGGTTTACAGAACTTAAGTGCAGACGGCGTCTATGTTCTCGAGCTCTCTTCTTATCAACTCGAATTAACACCTTCTCCCAGTTTTGATATCTCTATATTCTTAAATTTAGAGCCTGATCATTTGGATCGTCATAGTGGATTGCACAATTATGCTGCTCAAAAACGACGTATCTTCATTGGCTGCAAAAGCGCAATAATAGGCACCGACGACCCTCATGGTCGATGGTTGCTTGAACGTTGCAAGAAGGATTTTCCTTCTACTGAAATTTCAACTAATCACCTACTAAACAAAGGTATATCTGTTAACAACGGCTGGTTATGTGAAGATGAGCAACCTGTTTTTGCTTTCAATTCTGCAAAAAGCCTGAATGGAAAACACAATCAGCAAAATGCTGCCGCGGCCTACGCAGCAGCCCGCAATCTAGGACTATCGACGGATGAGATAATCCCATCATTGGAAAATTTTGACGGTCTGCCTCACCGGCAAGCATTAATCCGACACATCAATCATATTTCTTATATTAATGACTCTAAGGCAACGAACTCAGCAGCAGCAGCTCGCGCTTTGTCTAGCTTTGGAAGAACTTATTGGATTGCTGGCGGGTTACCTAAGGATGGCGGTCTCAAAGGCATAGAAGAATGTTTAAAAAACGTTGTAAAAGCGTACTTTTTTGGTCAGGCAGGCAATTCATTTAAAAACCAGCTCAGCCAAATGGCCCCAAGCATTCCTGCTACTGCATATGACACAATGGATGAGGCGCTTGCTGCAGCTCATAATGATGCTCATAGAGATTTTGAAGACTCTTTTATCCTCTTATCCCCAGCATGTGCTTCGTTCGATCAATTCAATAGTTATGAACACCGCGGAGAGGTATTCATTGACTTGGTTTCTAACCTAGAGGCCCCTCGGTCTAATGGGGCGGCAGCATGAACGGCATAGCACGTGGTGATAACAGTATCGTTGGTCGTTGGTGGTGGACAGTGGACCGTAGTCTATTAGTCGCTCTTTTAACACTTATGGCAGTAGGTCTTGTCCTAGTAATAATAGCTAGTCCTGGCGTCGCAGAGCGCATAGACGCCCCAACCTTCCATTTCGTTAAACGCCACTTAATGCTTCTACCAGTTGCAATTATTTTGATGGTGGGTTGCTCACTCTTGAACCCAAGACAAACCCGACTTTTTGCTCTTGCTATTCTGGCTGGTGCTACTCTTGGCCTTATCGCAACATTATTCATTGGCTCTGAAATCAAGGGCGCAAGACGTTGGATTTCAATTGGTGGATTTTCGTTGCAAGCTAGTGAGTTTGCAAAGCCCGCCATGGCGGTTCTCATAGCTTGGATGTTAACGCAGTTCCAACGTAAAGGGCTAAAAGGCTACCTGATTGGTGCAGTTTTTATCTTTGGAATTCCTCTCAGCCTTACAGCAATCCAGCCAGATGTCGGTACTAGTTTGGTTATGTTAGCGGTGTTAGGTGCACAACTTTTTGTTGCTGGCATTTCACTTTGGGCAGTTACTGTTTTCTTAGGAATAAGTGCTGGAGGTTTCTGGCTTGCTTATTTGTGGGTTCCTCATGTGACAAGCCGCGTCGACCGCTTTTTAGATCCGGCAACCGGCGATACTTATCAGATCGATATGTCTCTAAATGCGTTCCACACTGGTGGATTAGTTGGCAGAGGACCTGGTGATGGTGTCGTTAAAAATGCACTACCCGACGCACATTCTGACTTCATTTTTGCCGTAGCCGGCGAAGAATTAGGATTAATTGCTTGTTTAATAATTGTTGGAATTTTTGCCTTTGTAGTATTGAAAATCTTTGTTCGTGCTCTTTCCCAAAATGATCTGTTCACCATGCTCGCCGGCTCTGGCCTCGCCTCGCTTTTTGGTGCACAGGCACTTGTTAATCTTAGCTCTACATTAGCTTTAATTCCCACTAAAGGCATGACCCTGCCATTCATAAGCTATGGAGGATCCTCTCTTTTTTCTTTGGCAATTGCGATGGGGCTTGCGCTAGCAATTACACGGCGTCGCACTGGCCTTGAGGATTCAAATGAATGAGTAAACCGTACAATATCGTCCTAGCTGCAGGTGGTACTGGCGGTCACGTCTTTCCAGGAATTGCAACGGCCGAAGCCTTAAATGATTTGGGTCATAACACAATTCTCGCCACTGATAGTCGAGGCAAGGCATATCAGGGCAATGTGAGAAGAGTACTAATAGCTGCTTCAAGCCTGAGAGGTGGCGCCTGGCTCAAAATAAAAGGTCTGTTTTCAATAATTCATGGCGTTCTGCAAGCTGCTCTGCTCCTTCACCGTGAGAAGACAGATTTGGTTATAGGGTTTGGTGGTTTTCCAAGTCTTCCTACATTAATTGCGGCAAAATTAATGGGATGCCCAATCGTTCTTCACGAGCAAAATGCAGTCCTTGGCAAAGCAAATAGAATTGTTGCGAAATTTGCACAAAGTATTGCCGTAGCATTCGATCATGTACGTTATGCAGATCCAAATAAGACAGTTTTAATTGGCAACCCAGTTCGAGCCAAAATCGCAGATGCAAAAAACCAGGCATATAATGCCCCTACCACAAATGGCCCTATTCGAGTCCTGATTTTTGGAGGCAGCCAAGGCGCTAGAATTTTTGGGGATCTTATTCCAGCCACAATGCAACTTCTTCCATACGAATTTCGTAAGCGTATTAAGGTAGTTCAGCAATGTAGGTCGGAAGACATTACCCGTGTTAGGACAGCTTTTATTAAAGCAGAAATCGAGGCTGAAATCGCCGAATTTTTCACGATATGCCTGAACGTCTCGAGGCAGCGCATCTGGTAATTTCAAGATCTGGCGCCTCAACAGTGGCTGAGTTAACTGCAAGTGGGCGACCAAGTTTGCTAATTCCGTATGCTGCAGCCACAGATGACCATCAAACTGCGAACGCTGACGCACTTACAAGCAGGGGTGCGGCTTGGCGTATTTCAGAAAATGAAGCGTCAGCTGAACAGCTGGTAGAAAAGCTGAGCAAACTGTTCAAGCATCCTGAAAAACTATCAAACGCCGCCAACGCTGCAAAAACTGCCGCCCGCACAGATGCCGCAGTTGTGTTGGCTAACTTTGTTGAAATGATACTGAAAACCAAACCGATTAATCCCCGTCAAAGAATTGTCAGGGATAACGTCTCATGAACCGTATCCCATTTGATATCGGCCCCATTCATTTTGTTGGAATTGGCGGCATCGGAATGAGCGGAATTGCCGAGGTTCTTTGGAATTTGGGATATAAAGTCCAGGGCTCCGATGTTTCGAGTGGTGCCACAGTTGAAAGATTAAAAAGTCTTGGCATCCCGATTTATATAGAGCATGAGGCTGCTAATGTTGGTGAAGCGGCCGTGGTTGTTGTTTCTACAGCCATTAAGACTGGGAACCCAGAAGTTGATGCTGCAAGAGCTCGTCGTATCCCTGTTGTAAAGCGTGCGGAAATGCTGGCAGAGCTAATGAGATTAAAATCAGCTATCGCCATCGGCGGGACTCACGGGAAGACAACTACAACATCGCTAGTTGCTGCAGTTCTTGATGAAGCAGGTTTGGACCCAACAGTTATAAATGGCGGGATAATAAATGCCTTAGGCGCTAATGCTTACCTGGGCGGTGGTGATTGGATGGTTGTCGAGGCTGATGAGAGTGACGGCGCTTTTCTGAAATTGCCCTCCACCGTTGCTGTCGTAACAAATATTGATCCTGAACATCTAGACCACTGGGTAGATTTTGAATCAATCCGCGCTGCATTCCGAACCTTTGTTGAGAGCATCCCATTTTATGGATTTGCCGTTGTATGTGCTGACCATCCAGAAGCCCAAAGTCTGACCGCATTAGTGCGTGATAGACGAATAATCACCTATGGATTTAATCCGCAAGCAGATATTCGAGCTGAAAACGTGAACCTTGGACCCGAAGGCGCAAAATTTGATGTCGTGGCTAAACTGCCTGGTTCTCGGGAAGTGATCCGTATTGAAAACCTAATATTACCTATGTTTGGAAGTCATAATGCCCAAAATGCTCTAGTTGCAGTAGCAGTAGCCCTCGAACTGGGCATAGCGCAACAAGACATTAGAAAAGGCCTTGCTAAATTTAAAGGTGTACGGAGACGCTTTACTAAAGTTGGCGAGATCCAAGGCATTACTATTATAGATGACTATGGACATCATCCAGTGGAAATTGCCGCTGTATTAGCTGCAGCACGAAGTGTAGCTACAGGCCGTGTCATTGCTGTAGCACAACCCCATAGATACAGTCGTTTACAGGATCAAATGGAAGGCTTTTGTACCTGTTTTAATGATGCAGATCAGGTCATCGTTGCTCCTGTTTATCCTGCAGGCGAGAAGCCAATAAGCGGCGTTGATCATAATACTCTTGCTGATGGATTAATTGCTCATGGCCATAAAGAAGTTAAGACGATTAATGACCCATCTGACCTAGCAGAACTCATAGCAAAAAATGCCACCTCTGGTGATTATGTGATTTGTCTAGGTGCCGGGACAATCACCCAATGGGCTGGACAGCTCCCCAATGAGCTCGAACAGATTTTGCGCCATGATACAAACTGAAAATCCTATACTTTAAGAAAGAGATTCCACCAACTCGCGGAAAAGTGGCTTTAGAAGCACCTCTCTCTCGCTTGACATGGTTTGGGGTTGGCGGGCCCGCAGATGTTTTATTTCGACCAGCAGACATCGATGATCTTCGTAGCTTTTTAAAAAACCTCGATCAGAAGATTTCTGTGTGGCCGCTTGGTGTGGGTTCTAATGTCATAATTCGCGACAGCGGCATCGAAGGAGTGGTGGTACTCTTGAGAGGCCCATTCACGAAAATTGACGTTGAAGAAAATTTGATCGTTGCCGGAGGCGGCGCGCTTTCAGCTAACATAGCAAGAAAGGCTGCAGATACTGGCTTAAAAGGACCCGAATTCTTATCGGGAGTACCTGGCTCTGTAGGTGGAGCAATCCGGATGAACGCAGGGGCATACGGGACGGAAGTGAAAGACATTTTAAGTTGGGCAGAAGTTATTACTCGCTCTGGGACAGTTAAACGAATTTCTGCGGCTAAACTTGGCTTTTCTTATCGCAGTAGTAATCTGCAGCCAGATGATATTGTTGTTAAAGCTGCCTTCAAGGGCACCAAAGATAATCCAAATAATATCCGTGCTCGCCTGCAAGATTTTCAAAAACAGAGAGAAGCCAGCCAGCCTCTCCGCACTCGAACTGGTGGGTCAACTTTTCAAAACCCTGCAAAAAGTAAAGCTTGGGAACTTATTGATGCTGCTGGATGCCGCGGACAACGCGTCGGGAAAGCATATGTTTCCGACAAGCATTGTAACTTTATCATTGCTGAAGAAGGCGCAAATGCTAGCGACATTGAAACTTTGGGAGAAGCTGTGCGCCAGAAAGTTAAAGAACAGTTTGGTGTCATTTTAGAGTGGGAAATCAAACGAATTGGGCGGGGGACAGCATGCTAGTGAAGCACGTTGCAGTCCTTATGGGAGGCCAATCAGCCGAAAGGGAAGTATCTCTTGCCTCAGGTAAAGCCTGTGCCTCCGCTCTTCGTAGCGCTGGATACAAAGTATCGGAGATTGAGATTAACGAAGGCCAGCTGACACAATTAATAAATAAAATCACCCCTAAACCAGACGCGGTATTTAATTCTCTTCATGGTCGGTATGGAGAGGATGGATGCATTCAAGGGTTACTTGAATTACTGCAGCTTCCCTACACACATTCCGGTGTTCTCGCATCAGCATTGGCTATGGATAAACCTGCAGCATTGGCAATGTTTAAAGCCAATGGAATTCAAGTTCCAGAAGGCAGAGTTGTTCCCATCAAAGAAGTGCATAAGGTCTTTGAAGCACCCTATGTCATCAAACCTCTGCAGGAAGGCTCGAGCGTCGGTGTAATGATCTTCCACGAACAAGACAGTCGCACGCCTCTGGAAGAGAGGTGGGGTTTTGGGACAGAGGCTTTGGTGGAGAAGTTCGTCCCTGGAAGAGAATTGACCGTTGCAGTTATGGATAATGAAGCGATTGGGGCTCTTGAAATTATCCCGAAGACCCACTTTTATGATTATGATGCCAAGTATGTACAAGGGGCTTCACATCACATTTCGATTGATGAGATATCCTTAAATATCGTTGGAGCAGCTAAGAAAATCGCACTACGCGCCCACCAAATATTGGGGTGTCGTGGCGTTACAAGATCTGATTTCCGTTGGGATGACAGTAAGCCTAATGCAGAAGGATTGTATTTACTCGAAATAAACACACAGCCTGGTATGACGGAAACTTCTCTCGTGCCAGAAATCGCAAAAAATGCAGGTATTGACTTCCCTTCACTTGTCACACGGATTGTAGAGGGTGCTCGATGCGGTCCGTAAAAGCTATCAGCCATAAAAATATAGCCAAAAGAACCCGAAGAAAATCATCTATAAACCTTCGGAAAATATCAAAATTCTCCACAGTTGTAGGACCTTGGTTGATCATCTTTGGACTAGCCGTTGGACTTTTTTGGACCATGTTCACTAACGGAGGACCAAGCAATCTCGCGAGAGAATTAAAATCGGAAGCCATACAGGCAACTCTTAAGCTAGGCTTTAAAATCGAGGCTGTATGGGTGGACGGCCTTCAATATTCAAACAGAAACGATGTTGTCATAGCGGTTGGGGCAAACCATGGAGCACCAATTTTAAAATTTGATACTGAGCAAGCAAGAAAACGCCTCCTTGATCTACCTTGGGTTAAAGAAGCCTCAGTGAGCCTAGCTCTTCCAAATAAAATTCATATAAACGTCAAAGAACGAGAACCGATTGCTATTTGGCAGATAAATCGTGAGCTGCATGTTATCGATAATGAGGGTAATATCATTCAAGGAGTTAAGCCTGCTGCCTTTTCACAGTTACCGATAATGGTTGGCGAAGGAGCTAATAAAGCTGCCCAAGATTTATTCCGTCTTATGGCAGATACACCAAAGATCGCTCGAATAATGACAGCCGCCAGCTATGTGGGCTACCGCCGGTGGAATGTTAAGCTGGACAACCGAATTGAAATAAATTTGCCCGCCAAAAACGTGGGAAATGCATTACAGCGGCTTAACAAGTTACAGCAAGAACACGAAATATTCAGCAAAGATATTTTGGGCATTGATTTACGCATTCCAGACCGGTTGATAGTTCGTGTAACCGACAAAAACAGTTCAAACATAAACCAAGAATCCCTGAAAATCCGCGCCGATCGCAGCAGCTAGTACGTGAGGGTAAGGAAATCTAATTATGGCGAAACAAATGATTAGACCCCGTCCGGCCTAGTTGCAGCTTTAGACATTGGCAGCAGCAAAATGGCGTGCGTAATTGCTCGCATAGGAGGTGATCGTAAACCGCGCCTTCTTGGTTTCGGTCATCGGTTATCTGCCGGAGTGAGAAAAGGTTGCATTGTAGATATGGAAGCTGCAACCGCTGCCATAAGTGCAGTCGTTCAAGAAGCTGAAACAATGGCAGACGAACGCATTTCCTCCATGTTTATAACATTGGCTGGCGGGGATGTTCGATCTGATATCCAAAATGCTGAAATTGCAATTGGTGGCCGAGCAATAGTAGACCAGGACGTACGACGGTGTTTGGCCCAGGCACGCTCGGAAGTACCTCTGGCTGGACGTCGCGCGTTACACATGCTGCCTATAGGTTATGCGGTCGACTCAACCAGGTCAGTAGAACAACCTAGAGGGCTTTTTGCAGATAAGTTAGGCGTTTTACTTCATGTGGCCAGCGCAGAAGAGGGACCAATTCGATCCGTCGAGGCAGCAGCAGCTGAGGCCCACTTAGAGGTTGATGCTATGGTTGCTCCAAGTTACGCCGCTGCCCTAAGTGTACTAACGCCTGATGAGGCCGAGCTAGGCTCAACGGTCATAGACATTGGCGGAGGCACAACTAGTATTTCGGTTTTTCAAGCAGGAGTGCCAGTATTTATCGATGCATTATCCATCGGTGGTAACAACGTCACTCAAGACATCGCGTTAGTCCTAAAAACAACTCTGGCACATGCTGAACGTCTTAAGGCAATCGATGGAAGTTGTCTGTCGGCTGCAGATGACGAACATCGCATGATTTCAGCCCCCACAATAGGCGAAGATGATCTAGCCGAAACGTATTCTGCGTCCCGGGCAGACCTCATAAGAGTTATCAGTCTTCGAATGGAAGAATTATTCGAGATGGTGCAACAGAGTATAAAGGATGCTGGTATGGCACGGACCTCCGGAGGGTCTTTAGTCATCACAGGTGGCGGAGCAAATCTGCATGGAGTTGCCGAATTAGCAGGTCGAGTGCTGGGTAAAAGAGGGAGAATAGGCAGACCTAGTGGCATCATGGGGCTAGAGGAACGCCTGACCGACCCCCAATTCGCATCGGCGATTGGACTTATCCGTTATGCAGCAAAAGATGCAGCATCCACAGATATTGTGCTTTTATCTCAGACTAGTAGCACCTATAGTGTTCTTGGTCGCCTTGGAGCATGGTTCAAAGAACACTTCTAGGACCATAAATTTACTCTTTCACGATTTGTGAGGAGTAACGTGAGTTAAAGCTAGTAGGAAGGAAACGCAGATGAGTTTGAAGATCTCAATGCCTCAACCGGATATGGATCTTAAACCTCGCATCACCGTCGTAGGTGTTGGTGGTGCTGGCGGTAATGCGGTCAATAATATGATTCGCTCTAACCTGTCCGGAGTAGAATTCCTTGTAGCAAACACTGACGCTCAAGCGCTTGAAATGTCGAGCGCAGACCAACGAATTCAACTTGGGCTAAACCTTACTCACGGGCTTGGAGCGGGTGCTCGCCCAGAAATAGGCCGAGCTGCGGCGGAAGAAGCTATTGAAGAGATCATGGGGCGATTATCAAAGAGTCACATGGTCTTCATAACAGCTGGCATGGGTGGAGGAACCGGGACAGGCGCCGCTCCAGTTATAGCTCGTGCCGCACGCGAGTCAGGGGTCTTGACCGTTGGAGTTGTAACAAAACCCTTCCACTTCGAGGGTGCAAACCGCATGCGCGCGGCGGACAGTGGCATAGAGGAATTAGCCAAGCACGTAGATACGCTAATCATCATCCCAAACCAAAATTTATTCCGTATTGCCAATGAAAAGACGACCTTTGCAGAAGCCTTCCAGCTTGCAGATGATGTACTCTATTCAGGAGTACGCGGGGTAACAGATCTGATGGTTATGCCTGGTCTAATCAACCTAGACTTTGCTGACATTCGCACCGTCATGGCAGAAATGGGTAAGGCAATGATGGGTACTGGTGAAGCCGGAGGTGAGGACCGCGCCCGCCAGGCTGCTGAGGCAGCAATATCCAATCCTCTTCTAGATGAAATATCTATGCAGGGCGCAAGAGGCGTTCTAATAAATATCACTGGTGGCTCAGACATGACGTTGCTAGAGGTCGATGCGGCAGCAAACCGAATTCGAGAGGAAGTAGACGACGATGCAAACATTATTTTTGGTGCAACAATGGACCAAAATCTTGATGGAGCCATGCGTGTTTCAATCGTAGCCACTGGCATCGATACTGTTCCAGGACAAAAGCCCCTTCCGATCGAGCCTTTCACGAGCTCTGCAGTGGGGAAGTCAGTTGACACAGCGACCGCTCGACAAGCTCCAGCAGTTGCAGCCGCTCTCACGCAAGTTGCGCAAATTGATAGTTCTTCAGAAGCACTTAAATCAGTTGATGAGGAAACATCAATTCAGGTTCATCAGAAAGAGGATCTGGTCGAAAGCAACGAAATCGTTACCGAGACTGAAGCAGAGCAAGGCCTAGATAAACAGCCTGAAAATGAAGCTTCGTCCAACAAGACAACAACTGGACATTTCCTTCTAAGTTAGAGAGTAAATCCAGCTCTGCGCGAGATGACGCTTTCATACCTGAGGCTGCTGAAACGACTAAATCAGTCGCTTCACCTCAGCCTGAAGCCGAGCCTTCAGCATTATCTGCACCCCCTCGCCCACGTCGCACTTTCATAAGTATTTTCGACCGTATGACGGGGCTACTCGCCAGCAAGATGTCGATACTATGTCACCTTCTACTGAACCAAAAATAGTAACACCGAGCGCAGAAAACCCAACCAAAGACCAAGATCAAGATCAAGATAAAGCAGAAGATAAAAACTCGGCTAAAACAGACGAGTATCTAGATATACCCACATTTCTGCGTCGTCAGGCAAATTAACTTGTAATTGAGTTCAGTAGATATCAGCTTTCATCAATAATCTGATGTATATATTTAAGGTCTCTTGTTTGGGTAATGGTTCAGGCCTGAGAATGATGTGTGACCGCAAGAATAAAAATTGGGGAGCAACAAAAAAGTTGCCCTCCCTAAAACCAGTTTTGACCATAGCTTTTGGACTCTTCCTCTTTGCTTGCGCGGGAAAAAACTGAAAGTTACGAAGAGAAATCTGTCGACTCACTATATAATGAGGCGATGGATTCCGTTCTGGATGGAAATTATCTCCAAGCTGCCAATCAATTTTTTGAAGTAGAGCGTCAGCATCCTTATTCAGTATGGGCAGCTAAGTCGCAGGTAATGGGAGCGTATGCGTATTTTCGCTTGGATCGCTACGACGATACAATCAATGCCGCCGATCGATTTATTCAGTTACACCCATCAAATCCGGATGCTCCATACGCCTTTTATTTGAGGTCATTGGCGTACTATGAGCAAATAGTTGATATTTCCAGAGACCAGGGCGTGACACAGCAAGCCTTGCAGGCTTTAGAAGATGTCATTCGACGATACCCAGATTCAAAATACGCTCGCGATGCTGCACTTAAGCTCGATCTAACCCGCGACCATCTAGCGGGCAAAGAAATGTCTGTGGGGCGTTTTTATTTGAAAAAGGGAGAGTTAGCTGCCGCAATTAATCGTTTTAAGCGTGTTGTGGAACAATACCAGACAACTAGCCATGTGCCGGAAGCTCTTCTTAGAATGGCAGAATGCTACTCTGCTCTTGGTGTTAAAGATGAAGCAAAACGAGTAGTTGCAATCTTAGGATATAATTTTCCTGGAAGCTCTTGGTATGCAGACGCTTATAGGTTGATAGAAAATCTAGACAATGATGGATTCATAAGCTCAGACGCCCGTCCTTTCTACAAAAGGTGGCTGAATCCAGAACCAAAAATTGCTAAGGCTGAGAGACGTAAATTAAAGGGTTTAGTGGGAATTGATCCTGCCATTGATGATAAAAATACTTCAAACTCCTCAGCCCAAGAAGCAAGCGCCAGCTTAAACGCAGATTATCTCCGACCATGGAGACGCTCGGAATTAAGTGAAAGTGAGCGAAAAAAATTTATCATTGAAGCAAAAAATCAAGAAGAGATATCTCGAAACTCTGCAAAAGAATGGCGACTAGCAGCAGACAATGCGGGTTCAAAGAAAGGTCGCAGTCGCGCCTCTGCCAATGCAAACTTAGCAGAAATAACTGCAGAGGTTTGGTCTGCTCGCGTTAAAATTGTTAGCGCCAGCTCACCCGATGACATCCTAAATGCAGAGGTACTCCATGCGGAAACATCTGTTTCTTATTGGGAGGCAGTTTTAGAGACAACGGAGGACGATCTTGCTCGAGATCATGCAAAGTCTGCGTTGTCCGAGGCACAAATGCTGCTCGACCACTGGAAAGCAAAAGGCCAAAGGCCCAGTTGGTTGGATCGTATGATAAACTCGGTACTGTAAATAAACACGCAATGCTCACCGCGCTCTCGATCCGCAATTTAGTTATTATCGAGGCACTAGACCTCTCGTTTGGCGCTGGTCTTAACACCCTCACCGGTGAGACTGGAGCAGGAAAATCTATCTTACTCGACGCACTTGGACTTGCACTTGGTGCGAGAGCTGAAGTGGGCTTAGTGTCAACTGAATCCAAACAAGCAAGTGTCACGGCTCAATGTGAACTTTCGGACACACATCCAGTCTGGTCATATCTAGCTGAAGCTGGAGCTGGGTCTGATGAACAAGATCTCCTTTTGCTTAGGAGAGTTCTGAACAGCGATGGCCGCAGCCGTGCATTTATTAACGATATCCCTGTTTCGATTGGCTTGCTTCGACAAACAGGGAAAATGATTTCAGAAATCCATGGCCAGTTCGAGCAATATGAACTCCTGGATCCCAATCAGCATCGTGAATTTTTAGATGTTTCAGGTAATTTAGAAGAAAATTTAAAAAGCCTGAACTCTTTATGGTCGTCTTGGCATGAGGCGGAACGCAAATTCACAGAAGCCTCAACGCATGTTGCATCTATGCAGCAAGATGAAGCTTTTCTGAGGACTCTATAGAAGAATTATTAGAGCTATCGCCAGAAGAGGATGAGGAAACCCAACTTGCAACTCGCCGGGCTTTTTGGCCAATCGCGCCCGGATCTCAGAAGCGCTAATAACTGCTATGCAGTCTCTTGAAAATTCAGGCGCTGCGACTGCAATACGACAAAGCGAACGGTCACTAGCAAGGTTAGCTGATGCCGCTGAAGGCAATTTTGATAATGCTATATCAGCACTTGAACGTGCCGGAATTGAACTTGCTGAAGCTGAGCAGGCTCTATCGGCCTCGATGGCAAGCCTTGATGCAGATACAGACACATTGGAATTTGTTGAAACAAGATTAATTGCGCTTAGACGTGTAGCACGTAAGCATCATACCCAACCCAATGAATTACCAAGTTTATTAATTAAACTGCGGAATGATTTTGAGTTATTAGAGCATAAAGAAGACGAGCTATCTGATCTGAGAGAAGAGGTTAATCTAGCTCGGTCTAAATATGTATCAGCAGCGGAAGATATTTCGAAAAAAAGATTGGTTGCTGCTCGTAAATTAGAACAAGCCATACACAAAGAACTTCCCCCGTTAAAGTTGGAAAGTGCTGAAATTAAGATTGAGAACAATCAACTTGAGGAAGTTAACTGGGGACCAAACGGGATCGACAAAGTCCGCTTTATGGCGCGAGCCAATCCAGGGCATCCATTCGGAGAAATGCATAAAGTTGCCTCTGGGGGTGAGCTCGCACGTTTTGCTCTTGCTCTTAAAGTAGTGTTATCAAATCGCAGTTTTGCTTCTACGTTAATTTTCGATGAAGTTGATGCTGGGATAGGAGGTGCAACAGCAGATGCTGTTGGTAAACGATTGAAGAGATTGTCCAGTCGAGTCCAGACACTAGTGATAACCCATTCACCGCAAGTTGCCGCCTTAGGAGAGCACCACTATCAAGTTCAAAAAAAGGTTGAGAACGGAATAACCCGCACCACTGTCACTAAGTTGAAAGACGAGGCTAGACGTGAAGAGATTGCACGGATGCTTTCCGGAAGTTTAATTACTGAAGAAGCTCGCGCTCAAGCTGAGCGGTTAATCGATAGTGCATAAAAGATGACTGAGTTTCGAAACAAGCCAGTAGATGCACTTTCCGAAGTGGAAGCGCGACGTGAACTCAGAATGCTAGCAAAAGAAATAACTAAACACGACAAGCTCTATTACCTAACTGAACAACCCATTATTTCTGATGCCGAATACGACGCACTAAGGGCGCGCAATCTTGCAATAGAAGAACGATTTCCAGAAGAAAAACGCAAAGACAGCCCAAGCGATGTCGTTGGAGTGACGATTGACGATAATCGTGGATTCTCAAAGGTGCGTCATTCTCGGCCGATGCTTTCTCTACAGAACGCCTTTGATGCAGACGATGTAGTGGATTTTGAGACACGAACCAGGAAATACCTGAACTTAACATCTAACGCACAAGTATTTTTTACAGCAGAAGCTAAAATCGATGGTTTATCATTGTCCATACTATACGAAGAACGGCAGTTAGTCCTTGCCGCTACTCGGGGAGATGGCGAGGAAGGTGAAGACGTAACGGCTAATGTTCGGACTATTGAAGATATTCCCAAACAACTTCCAAGCAGTGCTCCTGAGATACTAGAAGTAAGAGGAGAAGTGTATCTTTCTCACTCTGAATTTCATCGTATCAATGCAGCTCGTGAGACGATGGGCGAACAGCTTTACATAAATCCACGAAATTCTGCATCTGGCGCTCTCCGCCAATTAGATTCCTCAATCACGGCGTCCCGCAAGTTGCAATTTTTTGCTTACAGTTGGGGGCAAATTAGCAGTTCACTGGGTAATTCTCAGTTTGAAGTTTTAGAAAAATTTAAACAATTTGGGTTCTCTATAAATCCTTTGACTCAGAAAACTGAAGGTTCTGAGGGGTTATTAGAAAGTTACAGAGAGATAGAAGCAGCTCGAGCTTTTCTCGATTATGATATTGACGGAGTTGTCTACAAAGTTGACAGGCTGGACTGGCAAGAAAGACTAGGCCAGTTATCACGCTCTCCTCGATGGGCCATAGCCCATAAATTCAAAGCCGAGCAAGCTGAAACGCGGGTTATAGACATAGACATCCAGGTCGGACGAACAGGTGCTTTGACACCGGTGGCACGACTTAAACCTGTCTTTGTGGGCGGAGTAACCGTATCAAATGCTACATTGCATAATGCCGATGAGATCTCCCGCAAGGATATACGCATTGGAGATACAGTTATTATTCAAAGGGCCGGTGACGTTATTCCCCAAGTAGTGTCTTCCATTCTCACAAAAAGGCCGGCGGAAGCTATTCCATTTGAGTTCCCGTCAACCTGTCCCGTCTGCGGAAGCCCGACCACTCGCGGTGAGGATGATGATGACGCTGTAACCAGATGCACCGGTGGTCTCGTTTGTCGCTCTCAACTTGCAGAACGTCTCAAACACTTTGTGTCCCGGGATGCTTTTGATATCGAAGGTCTTGGTAGTAAAACTGTTGAAGAGCTACTCGATCGAGGCATCGTAAGTTCTCCTGCTGATTTTTTTACTCTTGAAGCAAGAGCAGATGTAAATCAAATCTCTCCGCACACTTGGGACGGTTGGGGCCAAACCAGCGTCGAAAATTTATTTTCATCGATACGTGCAAAAAGAACTATCGAACTTGACCGGTTTTTGTATGCCCTAGGAATAAGACAAGTTGGTCATACTACAGCACGACTGATTGCCCGCCATTATAGTACGATTGAAGTCTTGCTGAGTACTCTTGATGAAGCAAATAACCCCAACAGCGAGAGCTACCAAGACTTGGTAAATATCGATGGCATTGGCTTGGTTATGGCAACGGATCTCATTTCTTTCTTCCGTGATCCTCAAAATCAAAAAATCCTCAGTGATTTAATGGCCGAAATAACTGTGATGCCCGTCACTGCTTTAAAAGCAAACATCAAATCTCCAATTGCAGGAAAGATAATAGTCTTCCCCGGCACTATGAAAAACATGTCACGCAGTGAGGCTAAAGCTCGCGCCGAGGCCTTAGGTGCCAAGGTGGCTGGAAGTGTTTCCAAGAAAACGGATCTTGTAATTGCTGGGGAAGACGCAGGCTCAAAGGCAAAAAAAGCGAAAGAACTTAATATCCTTACTTGGAGTGAGGCTGAGTGGCTTGCGACCTGCAACGGGGATTCTGAGTGATATTATCAGAAATAAAACCATTCAAAGAAGCAGCCCAGCGAATAAGCGGGAAGGTGCATCATACACCTGTTTTCAATTTAAACCCGAAACCCTCAGAATTTGATTTCTTCAGCCACGGGGAGATTTTTTTCAAATTAGAAAATCTCCAGGTCACAGGGTCATTTAAGGCGAGAGGCGCAGCCAATAAATTACTTACTCTTACGGACGCTAAAAAAAATGCTGGACTTGTAACAGCATCGGGCGGAAACCACGGACTTGCTGTAGCCTGGGCGGCAGCAAGTATTAAAGTACCCTCAATCGTTTTCCTGCCACAATCAACTCCAGAAGATAAGATAATTGATCTTAAATCCTATGGAGCCCAGGTATTTGTGGGGGGACGCTCCTGGGACGACGCTAACTCTCTTGCTCTTGAAACCGCAAAATCTAAGGGAATGACCTATATCCATCCATTCGCCGACCCCGCAGTAATTGCTGGCCAAGGTACGATAGGGTTGGAAATCATAGAACAAGTCAGAAATGTAGACACAATAATAGTTGCAATCGGTGGAGGCGGACTGATTGCTGGTATTGCTGCAGCGGTGAAGTGCATTAATCCTACCATTCGTATTATTGGCGTTGAACCTATAGGCGCACCGACGCTGTATGAAAGTCTTAAAAATGGAAAAATCGTAACACTACAAGAAATAAGTACTGATGCTGGAACCCTCGCACCGCGACGAACAATGCCAATAAATTATGAAATAATTGCCTCTTCTATCGACAAAATAATTTTAGTTTCAGACGAAGAGATGAAAACTGCTGCCCAAGTGCTTTGGCAAACAGCGGGTATTGCAGTGGAACTAAGTGCTGCCGCGACGCTCGCAGCATTGATGACAAAGCGATATTTGCCTCAGGTAGATGAAAAAGTTGTGGCAGTGATTTGTGGTAAAGGTAAAGCAGGCTTCTAAACCGGAAACATTTATGAGCGTAGCCTTGGCTTAAAATGGATACCCACACAAAAACCTAGAGTTGTAATTTTTTTCCTAAATCAAAAATGAAACATCAATTTGATGACAGTTTTTTCCTTCTCTCCGCCTCGTAATTTTCGCGAGGCCCAAATAGCGGCTCATTTTGGAAGGTTCTTTCTGTCCAAGCGTGCAATTCCTGGTCGCTTAAACTTGTATTACAAACCTTACCTTGAGGCTGTTGCACGTGCCAAGGAGTGTTATGGAAAATTTCGATGCCATTCCCTTCGGGATCTTGAAAATAAATTGACCACGTATTTCCATGTGAAGTTGGTCGATAATTTAAACCTTCGTTTTCAACTCTTACGATCACATCTCTCAGCTCAGCCATACTTTCTACTCTAAAAGCAAAATGTGCCAAGGTAGTTGGTGGTCCTTCATTTTCCCTGGGACCAATAAGCCCAAGCTGATGATGCTCATCCGGCTGCTGTGACAAAAACACGATGCTCTTGTTTCCTGGAATAGAACCTTCATCTGTAACCTGAAAACCTAATACACGGGTGTAGAACTCCCTCATCTCACACATATTTTTCACAAACAGCACAGAGTGCGACCAGGATAAAGCCATACTAACCCCCGCTTTCTCGCAGTCTAAAAGTATCCTTCACTTAGGCATTCATCAAGCGCCAAATCAGGCGAGCAGCTGCATCTACGATCGCATCGGAGTCTATCTTAAGCGATCGATACAAATCAGGTAGATCGGCTGATTGCCCAAAACCTTCAACTCCAAGAGGTACAACTTCTCTGACTAGCGAGGCTCCTAACCAAGATAAAGTTGCTGGGTGAGCATCGCAGACAGTTACAATACCGGCGTTTTGGGGGACTTCAGAAAAAGTCTAGCCAGGTGAAATTCTTCCGCACCTTGCTCAGCGCTCAGCCAGTTTTTATGCAACTGATCTGGAGATGTAACAGCTAGCAAACCTGCATCTGGACAGTCTTCCAAGAGCACTTTGTGAGCACTTATAGCTTCAGGCATTAGAGCTCCCATTGCGGCAATCACAACATCACAGTTTGGGCCTGGTGGCATTAGCCAATAAGCCCCCGCAAGAAGATCAAGCTTCAGGTCCTGGGTCATCTCACGTATTGGTTGATCAAGCTGACGAGTTGAAAGCCTAAGATATGTGGCTCCTCCATCCTCAGCCAGCATTCTATTGAAACTTTCGCGCATCATTACGGCCAGTTCGTCAACAAACGCAGGCTCGTAACTTGCCAAATTGGGAAGCCCCATTCCTATAAGTGGGGTAGTCTGAGATTGGTGAGCACCACCTTCTGGTGATAATGTTACTCCTGACGGAGTACCAACTAATAGAAATCGTGCGTCTTGATAGAGAGCATATATAAGAGCATCTAAGCCCCGAGCAATGAAAGGATCATAAAGGGTTCCTACAGGTAATAAACGATGCCCATATAACGGCTCGGTCAAGCCAAGAGCGGCTAATGCAAGAAATAAATTGTTTTCTGCTATTCCGAGTTCCAGATGCTGTCCCTTTGGACCAGCTGCCCACCGCTGGGTTGAAGGGATATTTTCCTTGCGGAACGCATCATCCTTACTTTGGCGTTCGAAGACCCCCTTTCGATTGACCCACCCACCGAGGTTTGTTGAAATCGTAACATCAGGAGAGGTTGTTACCATCCGATCACTTAATATGCTTTCACTGCGTGCAATCGAAGCCAAAATTCGGCCGAACCCCTCCTGAGTAGAAGTCTTTTGCTCACCCGGGACCGGCAACATTGGCAAAGCCTCAGCGATCTGTCCTGCACTCGGAAGAGGTTTACGTTGAGCAAACGGAACGTTTTCTACAAACGCCTGAAGCTCCTGTGACCTCCCCTCAACCCCAGACCAAACTTCCCACTCCTGACCACTCTCAACACCCATTTCTTGTTTGAGGGCATCAATTTGTTCCGGTGTCATTAACCCCGCATGATTATCTTGATGTCCGGCTAGCGGCAGGCCAAATCCCTTGATTGTGTAAGCAATAAAACAGGTAGGAACATCAGACTTAGCTGCTTCATCAAAAGCTTCAGTCAGTGTCTCAATGCAATGACCGGCAAGGTCAGTCATCATACGAGCAAGTTCTTTATCATCGCGCTTAGAAAGTATTTGTTTAATTCCTGGCTTACTTCCAATCTCATCTGTAAGCCTTTCACGCCAGGCCGCCCCCCCCTTGAAAGTTAGAGCCGAGTAAATGCTGTTGGGGCAGTCATCTATCCATTGGCGAAGTACCGCACCACCTTTTTCCCGAAAGGCGCGTTCTAATCGACGACCATATTTTAGCGTAATGACCTTCCAACCCATGGCCTCAAAAATGCCGTCAATGCGTTGAAAAAGACGATCCGAAACGACGCTGTCAAGGCTCTGCCTATTATAATCAATTATCCACCAACAATCCCGTAAATCATGCTTCCAACCTTCCAGAAGGCACTCAAATACGTTTCCTTCATCAAGCTCCGCATCCCCAACAACGGCAACCATCCGCCCACGGTTCCGATTGGACATACCACCGTGGAGCTCAACCATGTCTTGAGCTAGAGAGGAAAACACGGTCATGGCAGCCCCAAGACCAACAGAACCGGTAGAAAAATCTACATCATCTATGTCTTTGGTGCGGAGGGGTACGCTTGAGCTCCGCCCAAACTGCGGAATTTCACTAACTGATCTCTGGTTTGCCGGCCAAGCATATACTGGATTGCATGATAGACTGGGCTTGCATGAGGCTTCACTGCAACGCGATCCTCTGGGCGCAGCGCATGAAAATAAAGTGATGTTAGTATCTGTGCACATGACGCTGAAGAGGCCTGATGCCCACCTACCTTAACTCCACCACGATTTTCTCGGATATGATTTGCATGGTGGATCATCCAGCTAGAAAGCCAAAGCGCTCTCTCTGATAAAGTTTCAAGGATGTCAGTTTTCTTAGACGATGCTGAAATTGCAACTCCATCCGGCATAGCTACTCTCCCATTCCGTGCCTCCAAATTAATGATTAACGAAAGGACTTTTGTTGTTTTTTAATGCTAATAATGAGATTTTACAGACATAATTTTACGAAAATTATCAGAATTGAAGAACATTATGCCAAAAACAGATTTAGATATGTTTGACCGTAGAATTCTTGCTGCTCTTATGAAAGATGCCAACCTGTCCAATGTAGATCTTGCGGATAAAGTAGGACTGTCTCCGTCCCCTTGCCTACGTCGCGTCAAAGCTTTGGAAAAAGCCGGTATCATCCTTGGGCGCAGACTTATAGTAGACGCCGCCGCCGTCGGACTTTCAATCAGTGTTTTCCTGCAAGTAACTCTAGAACGACAAATTGAGGCCAATCTAGAACGGTTCGAAAAAGCAATTTCAGGTTGGCCGGAAGTAATAGAGTGCCACCTCATGACTGGAGATGCTGATTACCTTCTTCGCGTTGTTGCGCCTGATCTTGATGCCTACCATCGTTTTCTGATGGAAAGCCTGACTAGGGTGGAAGGTGTTGCGAGCATCAAATCAAGTTTTGCACTTAAGCAAACGAAATACGGTGAGGCTCTCCCGTTGTAATCCAGCTAATCCTGCATGAATATTTATCTTACTAAGGAGAGCTATTTTCCGATCGTTGCTGCTGCTTTTACCGCTGATGACATGATTATGCGGCGATCCGGCGCCGAATAAGCTTCGTGATTTTCATCAATATCAGGCAGCCGATACAAATAATTAATCATTAATCCAGCAGATTGCTTGAGGCCATTTTCAGATAAGTCTGCTGCCCAGTTTAATCTCTCCATACGAGCACCATTTGATAAATGAAAGTGAGCGACAGGATCGAGGGCCCGCCCATCTTCTCGTTTGCATACGCCTAAATAATTAGCCGCTAAACACGTTAGAGGCTGCTTAATAATTTGAACAATATCTGGTTTTTTATGCCACTCCGGAATTGAAAGCACTGCCTCGATCAATGCAATCCTATTTAAGGTACCCATTCTCTCCACAGCAGAATTTTCATCCCCTACAGCTTTTTTCTGCGTGTCACCTTTTTTTTGGATAAAGTCGTTTAAAACGTCTACCTGGTCATCAGAAAGAGGAACGCCATTCGCAATTTCCGATGGTTTCTTCATCCACTTACGAAGACCAGGTATTGGCGATAATGTTGCAAACGTTTTTATGTTAGGTAACTCATTAGACAAAGAAGCCACCACGCGCTTAATGAGAAAGTCACCAAAACTGATGCCTGCAAGTCCAGCCTGAGCGTTGGATATCGAATAGAAAATTGCGGTGTCCGCCAAGCTTGGATCAATAACTGTACGAGATTCATCTAACAGCTTTCCAACATCACCCGCTATTCCGTTCACCAGAGCCACCTCAACAAAAATCAAGGGTTCATCAGGCATCCTCGGATGAAAAAAGGCATAGCACCGGCGGTCAAACTCCAACCGTTTTTTCAGGTCATCCCAGGAACGAATGCGATGCACAGCTTCATATTGGATTAACTTCTCAAGTAAATGTGCTGATGCACTCCAATCAATCTGCTTGAGCTCAAGAAAACCAATATCAAACCAATTTGCCAAAAGACTTTTAAGGTCCTCCTGCAGTCCAGCGAACAACGGCATTTCTCGCTGCCACGCCAATAAGTCGGCTCGCAAGTCAACAAGAAACTTCACACCGTTTGGTAGGGCAGTAAACTGACGAAGAACTTCTACGCGAGGAGGAACCAATGCTTTTTTCAGCGATTTTTCTGCTTTAATGCGCGCATCTACATCTTTTGACTCACGGACTACGTCCATCAATTGATTAATGATATTTCTATCACTATCAAAATCTTGGGCTAGAATCTTGAGAAACCGGCGCCGTCCATCGTTTGATAATCTAAGATAGGCTTGACCCAAAGTGGCAGCACGAGCGCGAGCGCGAACCTCTCCGCCCCGATGCTCAATACATTCTGAGAAAGCCTCGATTAACTTGGCTTCATCAGATTTTGTAATACCGGACTTAAGCACCAGTTCTTCGGTGTTTTTCTTCGACCCGAACCCACGAACCGCTCTGGCTATTTGCGTCCAGGCCCGGTCAAGAACACTCATTTGTTGATCTGAATTAGCCGACATTTTAAACTTTCTATAGAGATACGGTATGAACAAACGACTGCAAGAAGCGAGCAGTTATTTCACTACTTAGGAACACTCTCCAATATACGCCTAATGATGATTGATAATTTTATCTAAGTAGTTCTCCAAAAAACCAGGAAGTTCCTATTAACTTCCGTCTTATCTTGCACACTACTTACAAATAAATCTCGATTTATTTTTCTTTAAATGGGAAAATTTTGGAGCTTTCTCAAGGCCCAAAAATGATGAAAATACTTTTGCCTGGAAATTTACTGGATGCCTTTAAAAAAAAGAAATGCTAAAAAAAGAGAAATGCGCAATTTTTATAGTCCTCGATTGCAGCTACTTTTTATGCTGCTTAGAGTATTCCCCACACCCAACTAACTGGGATTGGGTCCGGCTTGAGCAAGAATTAGGATAATTTAATGCGTGTTTACTTCCACATTCCTAATGACGACCTTATCGAAGCCCAAAAGGCCTCAATAGCTGCTGAAGTGGCGGGCTTCGATGGTGTCGTTGCCCTTGAAAACGCTCATGGTCCTATTCCACCGCTTACTGTAGCGGCCATGGCTACAAGTCGTGTCCAGTTAGGCACAGCCGTGGCCATTGCATTTCCGAGAAGCCCCACAATTTCTGCACATTTTGCATGGGACCTGAACAAAGCGAGCAATGGTCGTTTTGCTCTTGGTCTTGGAAGCCAAGTTAAAGGACACAACGAACGTCGATACGGACTGACATGGACACCACCCGCCCCTCGTATGCGCGACTATATTGGTGCTGTCCGTTCTGTTTGGCGGTCCTGGGAGACAGGAGAGAAATTAGACTTCCACAGTAAAGCTTACACATTGACACTCACAACACCCAACTTCTCACCAAAACCACTTGGACTTCCGCGAATTCCAATAACCATGTCAGCAGTTGGACCTGCAATGCTGTCTGTTGCGGGTCAAGTTGCAGACGGTGTTCGCCTCCATCCTTTCAGCACAAAGCGCTACTTAGCGGAGCGTTCACTATCCCGAATAAGTACCGGCTTGATGAAGGAAAATCGTAAAAGAAGCCAAATTGAGGTTATATCAGGCGCATTTATGGCTACCGGAGAGGACGATGAGGCTGTAGCAAAAATGAAGGAATATATTCGATTTAGAATATCATTCTATTGTTCTACTCGCGCTTATTGGGACGTCTTGCGTTTACATGGGCTTGAAGAACTGGGTGAACGTTTGCGTCCATACCCCTCACAAAATCGTTGGAACGAAATGGCTGCACTTATTTCTGACGATGTTTTAGAATTGTTTGCGATTGTTGGACGTCATGATGAACTAGCTGATAAAATTTCTGAAAAATATGAAGGCTTGGCCGATAGCTTATCTCTCTTCATTCCAACAGATACCGATCCTGGCCCTATAGGAGAGGTAATGCAGGACATTCAAAAAATTCCAATGAACTTTTCTGGCGCCGATCTTAGTTGGTAACAATCACTCCCCCGCAATCGTAAGACCATCAATCCGAACAGTCGGCGCGTTGATAGATCCTCTACGCATAAGATCTGATCCTGGTGTGAGAGAGCGAAACATATCCTTCAAGTTTCCTGCAATCGTGAGCTCATTTACTGGATAGGTAATTTCTCCTTTCTCTATCCAATATCCAGAGGCTCCACGACTATAGTCACCGGTGGCCAAGTCCCCTCCATGCCCAATAAGCTCTGTCACAAACAAACCACTTTCTACCTCTCCAATGAGTACCTCGGGCGAGGCTAGACCTGCTTGCAGGTCCATATTGGTCGTACTTGGACCAGGATTACTTCCAACACCTCTTGAGGCTCGACCATTACTATTCATGCCGAGTTTTTTTTGCGCTTCTAAGATCAAGCGTCCACGCTTGGAGTTTTCCATCAACAACTAGAGAAAGCTCCTTAGCTGCCAATCCCTCTCCATCAAAGGGTTTCGATGCCATCCCACGAGGGATTAGAGGATTATCAATTATTGTTACACCATCAGAAAACACCTGTTGCTCCATACTATCCTTAAGATAAGACACTCCTCTCGCAATTGAGGCCCCATTAATTGCAGCAGCAAAACTACTAATCAGTCCACCAGCTAACCGTTGCTCGAAGATAACTGGAGCTATTTGAGATTTGACTCGACGCGCTCCTAGACGTCGGACTGCTCGCTCCCCGCAGTACGACCAACCTCCTGAGCAGATCTGAGATCAGACAAATGTGTTGCTGCCGTCCAATCATAATCTCGCTCCATAGAACCGCCTTTCTTGGCAATAACTGAAGCGGAGAGAGAAAAACTTGATCGTGCGTAGGAACTGGCAAAGCCATTGGAAGTGACTAAAGCAATGCCAGATTTCCCCCAACTTGCACCCCCACCCTCAGAATTGTCGACCCCCTTAATTTCTAAGGCCGATGCTTCTGCAACTTCTGCCATTTCCAACAGCTTTTCTGGCGTGGGTTCTGTACCGTCTATTAAATCAAGTTCTGGGAATTCTCTTGCGAGCTCCTCGACATTAGCAAGTCGAGAATCATGATCTGGTGGTGCCACCTTGGCCATTGCCACCACACGCTCAGCAAGGTCATTCAAGGTTTGGTCCCTGAAATCCTCTGTGGCAACCGAAGCCGAGCGGTCACCCACAAAGACCCGGACGCCTAGGTTCATGCTATCTGACCGTTCCAAGGTCTCGCGATTACCTTTTCGAACAGCAACTTCAAGCCCACGTGACTCGATTAATACGGCATCCACAGCGTCAGCGCCGGCACGTTTGGTGCGCCCAACCAAATCAGATAGGCGATCGAGCAATTGGTTTGTTTCGAGCATTTATGAACCCTGAGTTAAATAAGTAAGTTGCTTTCATACGAGAAATAATGTTCCACGGCACCTGTGCCAAGCTTAGCCTTGCATACATGAGCTCACCTCGATACCGTTCTTCAAATTTAAAAATCAATTGGACACCGTTGGAGAAAAGGTTTTTTTGCCCATGCGCTTTACTGGCTCAGATAATTACGTAGCAACAGACGACTTAATGCTTGCAGTTAATGCATCAATTACGCTTGAGCGGCCGCTGCTAATTAAAGGTGAACCTGGAACAGGAAAAACTGTCCTAGCTTTTGAGGTTGCAAAAGCCCTAGGTCTGAAACTTATTACCTGGCATGTAAAATCCACTACCAAAGCCCAACATGGTCTGTATGAGTACGATGCCGTTTCTCGTCTTAGAGATAGTCAGCTTGGCGACGACAAAGTTAATGATATTCGAAATTATATTGATAAAGGAAAACTCTGGGAGGCCTTCCAGGCAGATGAGCGTGTCGTATTACTTATCGACGAAATTGATAAGGCGGACATAGAATTTCCTAATGACCTCTTACAAGAGCTCGATCGCATGGAATTCTTCGTCTACGAGACGGGTGAAACAATATCAGCAAAACAACGACCGATTGTGATTATAACTTCCAATAATGAAAAAGAGCTTCCAGACGCTTTCTTGCGTCGATGTTTTTTCCATTACATTCAGTTTCCTGATACTGAGACAATGGAAGGAATTGTGAATGTCCACTTCCCCAAGATCAAAAAGGCGATGTTGACCTCCGCTATGGAGTCTTTTTTTGGGCTTAGAGAAATACCTGGCATTAAAAAGAAGCCTTCAACATCCGAATTGCTAGATTGGCTCAAATTGTTGCTTGCTGAAGATATCCCACCAGAGAGCATCAAAGGAAAAGATGCCTCGAATGCATTGCCGCCGTTATACGGGGCACTTCTAAAAAACGAACAAGATGTACACATGGTTGAACGGTTAGTCTTCATGAGCCGTCGAGAACGTGGTTAAGGGGGGTAAACCCCAATGTTTATTGATTTTTTTTTAAAGGTTAAAGCCGCAAAGATCCCGGCAACGATCAGAGAATACCTCATGCTTTTGGAGGCGATGAATAAAGACGTCGCTGGAATGAGTGTGGACAATTTCTATTATCTTTCACGCTCAGCATTGGTAAAGGACGAGAAATATTTCGATCGTTATGATCGTGTTTTCGGCCAATTTTTTAAAGGCATTCAAGATGTAACCGAGGGATTATTTGGAGCTGAAATTCCTGACGAATGGCTGGCCAAGCAAGCCGAATTACTCCTGTCCGACGAAGATAAAGCGAAAATTGAGTCTATGGGCGGATGGGAAAAATTGATGGAGGAGTTGAAAAAAGACTAGAAGAGCAGAAAGGCGAGCACCACGGTGGAAATAAATGGATCGGCACCGGAGGAACCTCACCTTTTGGCAGCGGGGGATTTAATCCTGAAGGCGTCAATATCGGAGGTAGGCGCAGAAGGCAGGGCAAGGCTCTAAAAGTTTGGGAAAAGCGTGAATATAAAAACTATGACGACTCCATTACGATTGGCATTCGAAATATTCAAATCGCTCTTAGAAGACTTCGTGAATTTGCTCGCTTTGGAACTGAGGAAGAATTCGATCTTAATGAGACTATAGATCGGACAGCTAAAAATGCCGGCCTATTAGATATTGTTATGAGACCAGAGCGCACGAACCGCGTTAAGGTTCTAATGTTTTTTGATGTAGGCGGCTCCATGGACGATCATATTAGGGTCTGTGAGGAATTATTTTCGGCTAGCCGTACTGAATTTAAGAATTTGGAATTCTTCTATTTCCACAACTGTGTATACGAAGAAGGCCTCTGGAAGGATAACCGGCGTCGGTTTGACCAACGCACCCCAACGTTCGATGTGATCAATACTTACCCAAGCGATTACAAAGCAATATTCGTTGGAGATGCGTTCATGAGCCCATATGAAATTACGTACAAGGGCGGATCAGTGGAGCATTGGAATGAAGAACCTGGAGCTCTATGGCTTTCAAGGATGTTAGATCACTGGTCCAACTCGATTTGGCTAAATCCACGCCCTGAGCAACGTTGGGATCACACTCCCTCCACGCAGATTGTAAAAGAACTTATGACCAACCGTATGTACCCTTTAACAGTGGATGGTCTAGATCGGGGGCTTAAAGCGTTAACGAGATAATATTATCTGGACCAACGTTAGCGTAAACAATTCTAAGTTATATTCTCCAAATGCTTTTGCTTGTGCAATTCTCAAGATATCAAACTAACGGCAGTGACGATCGAGCGCTTCAAGCGCCCTTGATTAATGCAGCTATTATACCTTGCAATTTTATTCACGAACAATTTTTGCCGCAAAATAAACTTATTTGGCGATTAGCCTAGATAGGCTATATATAGTGGCTGTTGTTAGAGGATATGCCTTATGCTGCGATCATTAATGCTTGCCGCCCTTGCTGCTCTCGCGTTTTCTTCTTCGCCTGTTAAGGCGGATAACTATTACAACGCAGCTAATATCGCGTCAGACTCTCAGCGAACTTTAGAGGCAATAATTAAGGACACTCAATTAGGTCCGACGGTAAAAAATCTAATGAAGAACGCAAAAGGCGTCATGATTTTCCCAGACATCATAAAAGCGGCCCTATTTATCGGTGGCGAGGGTGGCTCAGGTGTTCTAATGGCAAAACAATCAAATGGAGCCTGGAGCTATCCGGCATTCTATACGATGGGTTCAGTAAGTTTTGGGTTTCAAGCCGGCGGACAATCTCAGCAGACAGTCCTCATAATCATGACGCAAGGCGGCTTGGATGCGATCCTGAACGAACAAGTTAAGGTCGGTGCTGACATCTCCGCTTCTGCTGGACCTCGCGGAGTGGGAGCAGAAGCGGCTACAACGGTTGCTGGCGGCAAAGATGTCTTTGTTTACTCATTAAATAAGGGCCTGTTTGTTGGTGCGTCTGTGGAAGGGGCAATCATCGCTAAACGTAGTGACTGGAACCAAGCCTACTATGGTCAAACAACCACTCCTCGGCAAATAGTACAAGAGAATGCCGTTTCAAACCCAAATGCTGACCCTCTTCGTGCAACAGCAGAGCTAATACGTTGATAGAAGAAATCATTGACCTTCGAACTACCGATGGAGAAATGGAAACCTTCATCTGCAGACCGGAACGTGGAGCTCCTGCACCCGCGGTTCTGATGTTAATGGATGCTCCTGGCATCAGAGAGGAGCTCTACGACATGGCACGTCGGCTAGCGACGACAGGATATGCCGTGTTGCTACCAAACCTTTATTACAGAGCTAGCAAGGATACTAAGTACGGACAGGAAGTACTGAACCATGGCAGTACTGAACACACCCGGATGCGGGCTGTACGCACAAAGATGACAATTCCTCCAGTAATGGAAGATATCGCTTCGATATTATCTTACATCGATAAAATAGATGAAATTTCTAGCGGAAAAGTTGGCGTACATGGTTACTGCATGTCAGGACCCTACGCACTAGCTGCCGCCGCGCGTTACCCTGATCAAGTTGCAGCAGCTGCAAGCTTTTACGGCACCTGGTTAGTAAACGAAGACGCTGAAGAAAGCCCTCACCGAAATCTGAGCTCAACTAAAGGCGAACTTTATATTTCATGTGCTGAGGTAGATGACCTCGCACCTATGGATATGGTTGAAAAGCTTAAAGGGCTTTTTGATGCTTCAACCGCAAGGGGGGAAATAGAAATTCAGCCTGGTGTTGTGCATGGTTTCGCTTTCCCAGGGCGCTGGTGCTATGACCGACCAGCCGCAGAACGGCACTGGGAGCGCCTAATCAGTCTTTATCGGCGCAACCTGATATAGGACTGATTAGGTTTCTAGCTTTGCTAGAAACCAGTCCAGTAACTTTTCTCACAATAGATCTTTAATGACAGCGCCTTCTATTGCGGTGTCGATATTGGGATTATCGTTGACCTCATTAATAAATACACCACGATCATTTTGCTTCAAGTCAACGCCATAGAGACCTTCACCCATCATAGACGCCACCTTAACCGCAACATTGATAACATCTATGGGGGTATCCTCTAGGGAAAAGGTTTTAAAACCACCCTCTAAAGCAATCAAATTTAATTAACTGTTCCGTACCCTCCCCGCCTGGCGTCTCAATGATGAAGGTATCTCCAGGCTGCATCTCCGCCTGATCTGCTCCCTTGAGATATTCAATTTTACCATCAGAGCGTTCGACACGATTTTCGCCACACTGGCCAGGTTCTCCCCCAGACATGCCATACGGCGCTACCTCACGACGATTAGAGAGGATTGCAGCTGTCATTTTTCTTTGGAACCGTATCCTTCGAATTATTCCATCACCTCCCTTATTTCTGCCAGCGCCCCCACTTCCAGGACGAATGCCAAAACTTTCAAGTATGACGGGATACCTAAGTTCTAAAATTTCTGGGTCAGTGAGCCTTGTGTTAGTCATATGGGTATGAATAGCGCTGACCCCATCCCAGGTTGGACCAGCTCCAGCGCCCCCACAAATTGTTTCATAATACTGGTGATCTTTATCACCGAATGTAAAGTTGTTCATGGTGCCTTGGCACGCACCCATTACACCTAAAGCTCCAAGTATTGTGTCGGTCACAACTTGACTGGTTTCTACATTTCCAGCCACCACAGCAGCTGGCTGCCTTGGATTAAGCATCGAGCCCTCAGGAACAATTATTTCGATTGGCTTTAGGCATCCATCATTCAGAGGAATATCCTGACCAACAAGCATCCGAAATACATAAAGGACAGCGGCTCGACAGACCGCTGCTGGAGCATTGAAGTTGCTGGATAATTGAGCAGAAGAGCGACTAAAATCTAATTTAGCGGTACGGGCTTCAGAATTAATCGAAATATCGACGGCCACAACCGCTCCATTATCTAATGCGTAGTCAAAAGAACCGCTTTCTAATGCACCTATCACCCGCCTAACGCTCTCTTCTGCATTGTCCTGCACATGTTTCATGTAAGCTTGTACAACACCGAGACCAAAGTGATCTATCATGCGCCGAACTTCACCGACACCTTTCTCACAGGCTGCTATTTGAGCTTTAAGATCGGCTTCATTCTGATAAATATTTCGTGCAGGGTACTTGGCTGAAAGTAGTAAGTCTTCCAGGGCTTGTTGCTGGAAGGTTCCCTTATTAACCAAAAGAAAATTGTTAATAAGCACCCCTTCATGTTCGATATGTGTTGAATCGGGTGGCATAGACCCTGGAGTAAGCCCACCAACATCAGCGTGATGTCCTCGAGCTGCAACGAAAAAGATAATTTCGTCGTCATCAAATACCGGCGCAACGACTGTTATATCTGGGAGATGGGTTCCACCATTATATGGATCATTGAGGGCATAGAAATCCCCTGGGTTCATCGCTCCGCGGCGTTCACGAATTATTGTGCGTACACTTGCACCCATTGATCCCAAATGCACGGGGACATGCGGAGCATTAGCAACAAGATTTCCATCAGGATCAAAAATGGCACATGAAAAATCAAGCCGCTCTTTTATGTTGACTGAATAGGCGGTGTTCTCCAGCGCCGCCCCCATTTGTTCGGCAACGGACATAAATAAATTATTGAATACCTCTAGGAGCACTGGATCCACTTCCGTGCCTATGGCGTTGGAGCGTTCGATGGGAACCAACCTCTTCATCACTAGGTGATTCAGAGCTGTTATCTCAGCTTGCCAGCCTGGTTCAATTACATTAGCCCCAGTACGTTCTACTATTACGGCCGGCCCATCTATAACACTACCTGGCTGCATTTCCTCGCGAATGTAAAATGGAATCTCTTTCCAAGTTCCTCCAATATAAGCTGAGTGGTTTTCAATCGGAGCTATATGAACATCACTTTTAATTTCTTGAGCCTTCTCCTCTACAACATCAGTTTCGCCAATAGCTTCAGCAACTGCAACTGCAACTACCAGCGCCTTCCCTTCCATAATAAAACCATAACGCTTCCGATGCTCATCTTCGAAGGCACGGCGAACTTCTGCAGCGATATCACCGGTTTGCGGCAGCGGAATTTCTAGAGAAGAATCTGTTCCGTCATAACGAACATGCAGCCGCTCTTCTACTCGCAAGTGATCACTATCTGTTAATTGAGGCTGAATTTCAGCCTTTGCCTCAAAACCGAGTTCTGCAAGCACTGTTTGAATTTTCAAAAGAGCATCTTGATCAAGAGGCAATTCAATAGAGCGCTCTTTTACAGAACGAATATCTGCGAGACCCATTCCATAGGCCGAGAGTACACCTGCATATGGGTGAATAAATACGGTTTCCATACCAAGTGTATCAGCAATTAAACACGCGTGCTGACCACCAGCTCCGCCAAAGCAACAAAGCGCGTATTCGGTAACATCATACCCGCGCCGAATAGACATCTCCTTGATTGCGTTAGCCATATTTTCAACGGCTATCTGGAGGTAACCCGCCGCTATGTCTTCGATAGTACGCTCACCACCCATTTCCGCTTTCATGGTCTCGGCCAATTCCTGGAAACGTGAACGCGCGGCGTCCGCATCCAGAGGTAAATTCCCATCTACTCCAAAAACACTTGGAAAGAGAGAGGGCTGCAAACGTCCCATCACCACATTGCAATCAGTAACAGTAAGTGGACCACCTCTACGGTAACTTGCTGGACCCGGATTAGCTCCAGCACTCTCTGGCCCCACTCTGAAACGGCCATTCTCAAACGCTAATATTGAGCCTCCTCCAGCTGCTACGGTATGGATGCGCATCATAGGAGCACGCATCCTAACGCCCGCAACTAGGGTTTCGAACGCTCGCTCATATTCTCCTGCATAATGAGATACATCGGTGGACGTACCACCCATATCGAAACCAATAATTCGATTAAACCCAGCCATACTTGCTGTTTTTGCTGCTCCAACAGTACCGCCTGCGGGTCCTGATAAAACCGAGTCCTTTCCTTGAAAACGCTGCGCGTCTGCCAAGCCTCCATTAGACTGCATAAACATCAGTCTTGCGCCATCCAATTGGTCTGAGATGAGGTTAACATAGCGACGAAGAACTGGTGATAAATACGCATCAACAACAGTGGTATCCCCGCGCCCCACTGCCTTTACTAAGGGACTTACCTGATGGCTTACTGATACTTGAGCAAATCCTACCTCACGAGCCAACTCCGCCAATCGTTTTTCATGGGCGTGATAACGATACCCGTGCAAGCAAACTATGGCGATCGCAGTATATCCTTTACTCCGCATCCGCAAAAAATCTGCTCGAGCAGATATTTCGTCCAAAGGTTTTTCTATAGTCCCATCTGCAAGAACACGTTCGTTGATTTCAATGATTTCTTCACAAAGGAGATCGGGACGCTTTATTTGTAAATCAAAAAGGTTGGGTCGGTTTTGATAAGCAATACGAAGTAAATCACGAAAGCCTTTGGTAACGGCTAAGACAGTTGGCTCACCTTTCCGTTCCAGTAGTGCATTGGTACCAACAGTAGTTCCCATCTATACGACATCTACTAGATCTCCAGGGATCGCATCATCTGCCTTTAATCCTAAAAGTTCTTTAATCCCATGTGTTGCAGCATCGGAATATCTCTCAGGATTTACGGATAGAAGTTTGTGTGTGACAACACTGCTATCTGGCTTCTGCGCAACGATGTCAGTGAAAGTACCGCCTCTATCAATCCAAAACTGCCATTTTTTGGTTGAAGCTTCTGAATCCATTGTATTTTCTGAAGAACTCAAATTACTATTCCTTCGCTTCCATAAATTACAAACTGGCAGTTTTGCTCGGTTGTATCTACTACAATTATTTTATTTGCTGTTACATAGCTCTCCAACGATTTCCACCGATCAATATATGCTAATTCATAAGGGGTTGAGAGCGAATGCCGGGAGTATTCGTCGGATCCTCTTCTACTTAGGCGAAAATTGTCACTAGGACATTTTTAAGGATAACTTTAGAGCAAATAATTTCGCATGGAGTTATCAAATGGGTGGATCCAATATCGCAGATTTAGCACAAATAGTAAGCAGTTTTGCCATGATTATGTCGGTGATTTATCTCGCAAAACAAATACGATTAAACCAAAAAATCATGAAACTGCAGTTTGGCTTCAACTTAAATGACCGGCTTTACAAGCGTTATTTTGAATCTTCACAAAATGAAAACTTCTCCAAATTTTTAGCGAAAAATTGGCGTGAAGACGATTTTGAAGATTTTGAATATTGGCGGATGACCCTCTGGATACAAACTTGCCTTGTCGATTTATTTGATAGCTATGACCAGTTTAAAAGCGGCTTAATTGGTAGAGAGCATTTAGACATGAGAATGCGTCTCATAAAATCTGGAATCATGAAAACCCGTATGGGAAAGCCTACTTGGGAATTTTGGAAAAAGAACGAGATAAAGAATTTATCGTTTGGTTTGAAAAAGAAGTATTCGGTGCAGCCTTAGAATCAGATGATATATCCTCAGATGAATTGGATAAGCTCAACATGATTAAGAAATAATATCGGCCTTAATTTTCAGCATTAAACATACTCTCTAGAGTTAACTCATAGCCTCGCTCTGTGCGATCCAATAATCTGAAAGTGGATTTATTATTAACTAGAAGAAACTTAAAAAAGGCGACCTCCCAACGGCACTTTTTTGTTTGGTTGCATCAAAACAACATTACCTTCGTCATCAGGAAAACCGAGCAACAGAAATTCACTCATAAACTTTCCAATTTGTTTGGATGGAAAATTAATAACCCCACCAACTAAAGTGCCTGGCAGATCCTCAACTGAATAATGCACGGTAATCTGGGCAGAAGTTTTTAGGACGCCAATTTCAGGACCAAAATCAACCCATACTTTAAAAGCAGGTCTTCTAGCTTCCGGGTACTTCTCCGCATCAACAACTTTACCAACACGAATGTCAACTTTTTCAAAATCCTCAAATGCAATGTAATTTTCTGGCTTCGGCATAATTAATCCTATTTTAAATCATTTGCTGCATTTGATACCGTCCCTCCAACACGTTCTGTGGCAATGGAAGTATCTTGGTCCCCAAGATTGGGAGGGTTGATCGGAAACAATTAACGTGTGCTTTTTGCAAAGTGGCTTAACAGCTTCCGCCAGCCAGCACGCAAGGGCCGCGGTTGCCGCTTTATCTCCACTCCCAATATCCGCATGAATCAAAGCCGCGGGGCTTCTTGTGAACATCAGAGCCCCTGGAATGGTCTCACGAAAATCACCTTCAATTAAATCTTCAGACGGAGGCATGCTATCGGGGTGAGCCATTGCCTTCCGTTCAAAAACGATAATTCTCCGACTGGGCATCAATGTGCGCAAGTGGTCATATGTTCGCCCATTTCCTAGTCCAAGCTCGAGTATTGGACCAGGAATGTCTGCGATAAGCCCAGCAGCTCTATTCAGACAAGCAAGCTGTGCTTCTAACCTTCGAATTGCACTCTCTAGGCGACTCATTTTAGAACCGCTTAGTTACTCTTCGCTGAAACAGCTTCTCGAAGCTGAGAGGTAGTATTTTCTAAGCGTGAGGCTAAAACTTTTATAATCTCTATGGCAACTTGAGGGGAACCATTTAAAAGCCTGATGAAGTTCTCTTTCCCAATTTTCAATGCCGTTAACCCTTGTTCTGTCTTCACAGTGGCAGTGCGGGGAACATCGATGAGAATAGCTATTTCACCTACAATCTGGCCTGAGCTCACCTCTGCCACCTTAATCTCACCGGCTGGAGTATCCACAATTACATCGCCCTTACCGCTTATGATGACATAAGCAGCATCTCCCTCGTCGCCCTGTCTCATCATAACTGCACCAGGGCGAAAATTTACTCTGTCACTTGAAATTGCCAGAAGCTTGAGTTTGGAAGCCTCCATTTTTTCAAATAGCGGTATACCCCGCAGCAGATCCACTTCTTCCGCTAACGACATTGATTAGTTCTCCATGCCGTTGCCAGAGGTTTCTTTGGCAACGCGACCGTTGGCAACCTCAACGACTTTATCAAAGAATTTCAATAAGTCTGGATCACCTATTGCCCAAACAACTCCTCCAGGAGCGGCCTCCAAAACGCGTTCAACCAACGCATTTCTTGTACGACCGTCCATGGCATCTATAGCGCCATTTAGAACCAGCACATTAGGGCTTTTAGCTAGAGCTCTGGCGATGGCAATTTTTTGTCGTTGAGCACCAGATAATCGAGAACCACCAATTCCTACCTGATAGTCCAGCCCTGCCGCGACGATCTCACGCCTCATCCCCAAGTCATCGACAATTTCATCGACCAGCTGTCCAACTATTTCAGGACCTTCTGCTTCTCCATAAGCAATTTTACCAAAAAGGATATTATCCTGGATGGACGCGGCTGCGTTGTACTGAGCCGGATCAAAGAATTCTATCGCTGATGCTAGGTCTGCTGGGATGTTTGCGCGAAATTCACTTCTGGCGCTAATTACACGCGCTCTTATATCGTCGGTAATTAAACCGAGGCGATGACGCGCGGGTATTAATTTGAAAGGCATAGCAAGTAACATTCCCCGCTCTTGCTCGTTTAATACCTCTGCCCCACCTTTTGACCATTTCGTCAATATAGTTTGATAATCAGGCAGCAAATCGGCTTTGATAAAGCTATACTGCTCAAATAACGGATCACCTGGCTCCACATCAGCAAACAGCTCTACCATCAAAGTCGCAGCCTCAAAGCCGATGTTTAAAAGCTCATCTTCCAAACCCACTGTTCTTAGCGTAGCTACCACGTAAGGGTGATCGCCTAGGGTCTCAATATCAAAGTCGTCAGTAACAATTGTTCCAAACAAAAGATTTTCAGCAAGGGATGAATTATCGTTATATTTGTCCGGGTCATAGGGTTCTATTAAATCACCAAGATTGTCAGAACTTAAACGACTAGCGAGGCGCACTCTAGCTTCCATAGTTTGTTCAGCTAAATCAGGCCTTCTGGTTGGGTCTATTGGACCGCGTAGCCCAAAGCCGTAAACATCACGGGAGAGTTCAACCTTATCAAGTATATCGATTAACTTCTGGTCTCCCTCGGCTGGGTTGCTCGCACCCAATACAGAATAATTTACCCAATTATCATCGAAGTCTTCATTTGAATTACCCGATCGCGCATTTTCTAATAGTCTAGCTTCTCTTTCATTTGCCTCTTTGTCACTTAATTCTGGCACGTTAACTGGCCGATTTTTAAGACTAAAAAGTAAATTTGCTCGAACGGTATCAGAAAAGAGGTAAGCAGAAGAACCAACGTATGCCATCCGTCGGCCCGTGAAAGCTTCTGGCAATCCCTTGAAATCGTCGTCACCTACGGTTATGCGGCCTCCGGTTGGGAAGAGGAGGCGCGCAAGCAGACTTGGAAACTCTTCTTTACCGCCGCCAGGAGGGCCAACTATGGCAACCTTGTCACCAGCTTTAAACTGATAATTAAAACCTTGAATTGGAATAGCCGTTTCGTCTTCTTGGTAAGTTAAACCTTGCGCAACTATCGGAGTTTCAGCCGCTATTTGAGGTATCGAGTCTGGTTCATTAATCTGCAAATCTTTATCAAGCATGCCAGCTGGATCAAACTGCTCCACGACTTGTTCATATTTAATTTTGGCATCCATGTATTGCTGATAAAAAGCCAGCAGTTCTTTCCAAGGAGCGTTCATATCCTTGTGAGCACCAATCACACCAATTAATGCACCAATGGACAGGTCGCCGTTGATCGCTAAATACCCACCAATGAGATAGAAGAGAAAAGGGGTGAATTGCGCTAAAAAATTATTAATGAATTTTATCACAAATTTTCGATGATAAATTTCATACCTTATTTGATATATGCGACCCAGATGACTTGAAAACTCCGCGCGCATTAAATTGGAGGCGTCGTTAGAGTGGACCTCTTCAATTCCACTAATACTTTCGCTGATTCTTTCAGAAACTCTTCTGACCGCCCTTACACGCTGCTTACCTAATGCATTTACCTTTCGCTGCAGCTTTGGAATTATCCAACCTTGGATTGGGAACATGGCGATTGCGGCCATACCCATGTAGATATCCTGAACAATTATAAATATCAGAAAAGTAACAAGCATGCCTGCTTGGAAGACGGGCTGAGCAACGGCGTCACCAATAAACCCCCCCAAAGGCTCTACTTCTTGGGTTATCATAGGTATTACTTCACCCTGAGATACCCGTTTAAAATGTGGCTGGGGGAACCGTAAAACGCGGCTATAGAGATTATAGCGCAAGCGGCGAAGCATTCGCTCGCCCAACCGGCCTTTTGAAACATTTATATAATATTTAAAGGCGCCGTTGATGAGTACAATAACCAAAAAACACAAACACATGAGCACCAGATACGCAACTTGCTCAAACTCAAAACCGATAACGTCTTTCGGAAAATCAGAGACTTTTCCGCCTATGGCTTTATTAACGATGGTCTTCACCAGATCTGGTTGAAGATAAATGAACGGGAAGGCCGCGAAAGTAACTAACAACAAATATATCTGTTGGGCTTTACTATGTCGAAATATGAAACCGTAGATAGAACGATCCATGACCCACTTTCGCCCCTATAAAATAACTGTGAAGAATACAACTATTCGTGAAAGGCTACTCGAGCTCGTTTCAGCGGTAAACCTCTATCAAATAACCCATGGCGAATTAAAAAAGTAAACCTGATAGCCATAGTAAGAGAAGCTGGAGAACAGCCTAGAAGTCACCGCCAAACTCCGTTTGGCGGTGGCGAGGGCAAATCAAGCTAGAAGTTCATCAATTTCAGCAAGCTCCTCAGCAGTCATTTTCCAATTAGCTGCAGAAACATTGCTCTTAATCTGCTCGGGCTTAGTCGCGCCAGCAATCACTGATCCCGTAACTTTTTGAGCAGCCAACCAACTGAAAGCTAATTCCAATACAGAATGCCCTCTCTGGTTTGCAAAATTTTCTAGCCTTTCAACTTTGGCGAAATTTGCCTCAGTCACATAACCTCGATTAGCAAATCGCGGCATGTCAGTTAGCCTTGCCCCTTCTGGCATTGAGTCTTTTTTATATTTACCTGTCAACAAACCGGAGGCGAGAGGGAAATAAGGCAGCATACCAAGCCCATAAGTCTCCATCATGGGCACAACATCTTGCTCTATTGCCCGATTGAGGACATTCCACTCTTCTTGGCATGAGATGAATTTATTGGTTCCCAGCTCACGGGCGATGAATTCTGCCTCAGTAGATCTCCATGCAGGAAGATTAGATGAGCCCACATAACGAACCTTTCCATCGCGAATAAGGTCATCTAGCGCACGAAGTGTTTCATCGATTGGAGTTAAGGGATCAAACTGGTGCAACTGATAGAGATCGATCCAATCAGTCCCGAGGCGAGACAGACTATCTTCTACAGCCTGCATGATATACCGACGCGCCGCGCCAATTTTTACACCCTCATCGTCCATAGCCATGCCAAACTTTGAGGCCAAAACAATTTCTGATCTTTTAGCACCCAAGGCTTTGCCAAGAAAACGCTCCGAGTCACCACGGTTACCATACATGTCAGCAGTGTCAAAAAGAGTGATACCGGCATCCAGTGCTGCATTCACAACATCAGCTGTTTGGTTTGCATCCAAACGCATACCAAAGTTATTACAGCCAAGACCAACAAGAGAGACGCGGAGACCTGAACGACCTAAATTCCTAAGTTCCATAAAAACTTTTCCTCGAATAGTTGTAATAGGATCAATTGGACCAAAACGATTATGACGCAGGAATATGGATAAGCTAGGATAGGCAATCGGTCTAGCGAGAATAATGGCAATTTAAAAAAGAAGCCAAAGCAGACCTCGCCTGCAGAAGAATTTTAACTATATGCTTTGATCAGTTGGTTTTAAAAAAAATATCGAGAGTTCAAATGGGCCATAAAATTAATCTTGTATCTTTCGATGAAAGTATCGAAGTTGAACAAGATGAAACTATTCTGGAGATCGCGCTAGAAGAGAATATTTCCCTTCCGTTTGGATGTGCCTCTGGCAATTGTGGCGCATGCAAGTCCAAATTAATATTAGGCGAAGTAGAAATGCGATCCTACTCCACATTCGCCTTAACGGATGACGAAAAATCCCGCGGAATAATTCTTCCCTGTAGGGCTGAGCCAAGAAGCAACTGTTCTGTTGCAATAATGAATTTTGATGATGCCCTGTCCCACCCACTCAAGCACGTACAGGGCGAGGTAGCAGCGGTCGAAAAACTTACTCACGATATTGCAGGAATTCGGGTAAAGCTATCAGAGTCACTGCAATATACCTCTGGTCAATTTGCAAACATTGCGTTTCCTGGCCTTCCTGCGCGCGAATACTCATTTGCGACACCATCCAGCTCAAACGAAATAGAATTTCATATCAGACGTATGGGTGACCGAGGGGTATCAGCTTTTGTTTTTGACGAAATGAACGTTGGCGAACCAATTTCCGTCTATGGACCCCTGGGATTTGCATTCTTGAGGAAGGAAGAGACTGGGCCAATATATGCTGTCGCTGGAGGATCCGGCATTGCCCCTATACGAGCAATTTTAGCTGAAGCTGTGCAAAAAGAGGGGGCCAATTTACGCCCTGTTCGCCTCTGGTTTGGTGTTAAGACCGAAGACGACGTCTATTTAGAAAATGAATTGCAAAATCTTCAAAGAAAATGGCCAAACTTTAAGCTAGATATTGTTCTTTCAGAACCAAACAAATCCACATCTCGCCGAACAGGGTTGGTAACTGAGGCAATCCAGTCTGACTTGTTAGAAATGGGAACAGAAGCCCTAGATGGAGCTAGAGTCTATATTGCAGGCCCTCCCCCAATGGTGGAAAGCTCCCGTACTCTTTTTGTTGATGCTGGAATGGATGCGTCCCGGATTCACGCAGATGCCTTCTATACACAAGAGGATAAAGCCTCTTTGAATAGCTAGGAAATCAGCTATGCATGTATCTGACGTCCTTCAACTGCAAGTGCGGCTTCTTTGACAGCCTCATTCAAAGTTGGGTGCGCGTGACAAGTCCTTGCAATATCTTCGGACGAAGCGCCAAATTCCATCCCTAAACCAATTTCAGCAATCAAAGTACCAGCGTCAGGTCCTATAATGTGAGCACCAAGAACTTGGTCCGTTTCTTTATCGGCAATTATTTTAACAAAACCTTCTCCACCCCCAGCTGCACGAGCCCTCGAATTAGCTTGGAACGAGAATTTACCTACCTTGAATTCTATTCCCTGAGACCTGAGCTGCTCTTCTGTTCTACCAACAGACGCTACCTCCGGGTCTGTGTAAACCACGCTAGGGATGCAATCATAATCAATATGACCTGCCTGTCCTGACATAAGTTCGGCGGCAACAACCCCTTCATCCTCTGCTTTGTGAGCAAGCATCGGACCATCAACAACATCGCCAATAGCCCATATGCCTGGAATGCTAGTTTGGTAATGGCTATTTATTTTAACTTTGCCACGATCTATTTCTACGCCAGCATCTTCGAGACCCAATCCTTCTATATAAGGACGTCGGCCTATTGCCACGAGGACAACGTCGGCTTTAACCAGCTCTGGCTTACCGCCTTTAGCTGGTTCTACAGTTAGGACCACACCCGACCTAGTCGACTTAGCTTCCGTGACCTTGGTTCCCAAACGAAATGAAAAGCCTTTTTTCTTCAAGATGCGCTGCATAGTCTTAGAGAGCTCAGCATCCATAGAAGGTAAAAGTTTATCGAGGAACTCGATCACTTCCACCTCTGCGCCCAAGCGGCGCCAGACCACACCTAGTTCCAGCCCAATTACGCCACCACCAATCACGACTAACTTTTTTGGAACCTTTTTTAAATCAAGCGCACCTGTAGAACTGACTATCTTTTTTCGTCTACAGTCACTCCAGGAAGAGGAGTTGATTCTGAACCGGTGGCAATAAGAATATTCTTCGTTTCGAGAAGAACTTTCTTCAGCCCAGCCAACTCAACTTCAACTTTTCCGGCTTCGATAATCTTACCTCGACCTTTAATGTACTCGATCTTATTTTTCTTAAATAAGAACTCGATTCCTTGGGTGAGGCCGGAAACAACCTCTTCCTTTGATGCCATCATCTGACCTAGATCAAGAGACACACCCTTGGTCATTACACCTAATTTAGAAAAGCTATTTTTTGCTTCATCATAGGCATGAGAAGCATGAAGAAGGTGTTTGGAAGGAATACATCCGACATTCAGACATGTCCCCCAAGACTACCCCGCATTTCCACGCATGCTACTTTTAAGCCCAACTGTGAAGCTCTGATGGCGGCCACGTATCCACCAGGACCGCCTCCAATTACTACAACATCGTAAACGCTATCCATAAAAGCGTCTCCTCACATGTCTAGAAGCATACGTCGCGGGTCTTCGAGTGTCTCTTTCATTCGAACAAGGCAGGTAACCGCTTCAGAACCGTCAATGATACGATGATCATAAGACAATGCGAGATACATCATAGGCCGTGCCTGTATCGATCCGTCTGGCATGACCATGGGACGCATTTGCGTCTTGTGCATACCCAGAATTGCAGATTGTGGAGGGTTCAAGATTGGAGTTGATAACAACGATCCATAAACGCCACCATTAGATATCGTAAAGGTACCACCCGAGAGATCAGCAAGAGACAATTTACCGTCGCGAGCCTTACGAGCGTAGTCACCTATAGCTTTTTCTATTCCGGCGAGGCTCATCGTCTCTGCATTTCGGAGAATTGGAACAACAAGTCCCTGTTCGGTACCTACAGCAACCCCGATATCGAAGAAATTCTTATAAACGATATCATCTCCGTCTATCTGAGCATTTACGGCTGGAACATCCTTAAGACCTTGAATAGCTGCTTTAACAAAGAAAGACATAAAGCCTAAACGTACACCGTGTCGCTTTTCAAATTGATCTTTAAATTCTGCTCTCACAGCTAAAATTTCTGTCATATCTACCTCGTTGAAGGTAGTAAGCATGGCCGCCGTGTTTTGTGCCTCTTTCAGCCGTTCGGCAATTCGTCGGCGTAAGCGGGACATTTTAACCCGCTCTTCCGATCTATCGGCTGGCAACTCTGCGACTGCAAAAACGTCTTTTCCTCCAGACCGCATATATTCCAAGACATCAGACTTTGTCAGCCTACCGCCTCGTCCTGAGGCAGGAATTTGGGAAGGATCAAGGCCATGTTCCATTACAAGCTTCTTAACCGCAGGAGGCATAGGCGCAGCGCTGGCAGATAATGAAGCAGGTGAAATACTCAACACAGGCGATGATTCCGCCAATGGAGCTTCAACGTTTACAGGTGCTTCTACAGAGTTTGCAGGCACAAGATCAGGTTTTTTAACTTCTTCTGGCGCGCTTGCAATTGGTTTAGCAGTAGCTGCCTTACCATTTGGATCTATGCTCCCTAGCAGAGCACCAACTTCAACATTGTCTCCCTCTGAAACAGCAAGAGACGAAAGAACACCGGCAGTGGGTGCTGGCACTTCCACAGTGACCTTATCCGTCTCTAATTCGACCAGAGGCTCATCAGCCTCGACCTTTTCACCCGCTGCTTTCAACCAACGAGCAATAGTAGCCTCAGTTACAGACTCACCTAGTGCAGGAACTATAATTTCAACAGCCATGACTTGTCCTTGCTAGAAATTGCTGAAGCACGTTTGGTAATTCTAAACCGTAAGTGCGTCATCAACGAGTTTAGCTTGTTCAGCGTTATGTCGTTTTAAAAGCCCTGTTGCCGTTGCGGCTGACTCAGCACGACCACAGTAAATAGGGCGCTTAGAGCTCAATTTAGGAATATCACCCATAACTGACTCAAGCCTGCGGTCGAGGAAGCGCCAAGCTCCCATATTCTCAGGCTCTTCCTGACACCAAACCACTTCGGCATTTGTATACTTCTTTAATTCCGCGGCCACTGATTTCACCGGGAAAGGATAAAGTTGTTCTAGTCGGACAATCGCTACGTCCTTGATATTCCGCTCGTCCCGTGCAGCAATGAGGTCGTAGAACACCTTTCCAGAACACAACACTACACGCTTGATCTTTGAATTAGCTACTAAGTCACCATCATCTGGGATAACACGATGGAATGTTGTTTTTCCAGTAAATTCATTAACGTCTGAAACGCATAACTTGTGTCTTAGCAAGGACTTAGGTGTCATAACAATCAGTGGTTTACGAAAGTTACGACGTACCTGGCGACGGAGCATATGAAAATAGTTCGCAGGTGTTGATGGCACGCATACCTGCATGTTGTCCTCTCCGCACATCTGAAGGTACCGCTCTAATCTAGCGGAAGAATGTTCAGGTCCTTGACCCTCATAGCCGTGCGGCAGAAGCAAGGTGAGACCAGACATACGAAGCCATTTATGCTCCCCAGACGATATAAATTGGTCGATAATAACCTGTGCCCCGTTTGCAAAGTCGCCAAACTGGGCCTCCCACATTACTAATATATTTGGCTCTGCAGTAGAATATCCATACTCAAATCCGAGAACGGACATTTCAGCTAAAGGACTATCAAGCACGTCAACTTTAGCTTGGTCATTGCGGAGATGCTGTAGAGGTAGATATTCTTGACCCGTGTCCTGATCAGTAAAGACCGCATGACGTTGCGAGAAAGTACCTCTCCCACAATCTTGCCCAGATAGTCGTACCGCGGTCCCTTCAACAGCACAGCTACCAAAAGCCAGAGCCTCAGCTGTTGCCCAATCAATACCGCTACCAGATTCAATGGCTTTCCACTTGGCTTTAAGCTGGCGATCGATCTTATTATTTAATCTAAAACCTTCCGGTATGGACGTAATTTTCTTCCCTATTTCTTTGAGAAGTTCAATATCAATTGCGGTATCACCCCGCCGATCTTCACCTTTAGCAATATCGAGACCAGACCATTTTCCTTCAAACCAATCTGCTTTGTTTGGCTTAAAGGAACTTGCCGCTTCAAAATCCTTTTCTAGCGTTGCTCTAAAACTGTCTACGAATTGCTGAGCTGTCTCATTGCTAATAAGGCCCTCATCAACAAGCCTGCCTGCATATAACTGCCGCGTTGTTGGATGTTTTCCAATTGCTTTATACATAAGAGGCTGAGTAAACGCCGGTTCGTCGCTTTCATTGTGTCCCTGTCTACGGTAGCAATACATATCAATCACAATGTCTTGCTTAAACTGATACCGGAACTCGGTAGCAATACGGGCAACGTGCACTACCGCCTCAGGGTCATCGCCATTCACATGGAATACTGGTGCCTGAACGATCTTTGCCATTTCTGAGCAATACGGGCCTGAACGCGCTTCAGTTGGAGAGGTTGTGAACCCGATTTGATTATTTATAACCACGTGGATGGTACCACCCGTTTGGTAACCATTTAGCTCAGACAACTCGAAAGTCTCTGCTACTAAGCCTTGGCCTATAAAAGCTGCATCACCATGCAAAAGGATACCCATAACCTTCTGCCTGGCTTTATCTCCGCGCTGACGCTGTTTTGCTCGCACACGCCCAAGAACTACAGGATTGACCACCTCCAAGTGCGATGGGTTCGGGGTCAACGTTAAGTGGACCGTTTTACCGTCAAATTCTCGATCTGCCGAAGTACCAAGATGATACTTGACGTCGCCGGAACCTTGAACATCTTCCGGGTTGGCTGGATTGCCCTGGAATTCAGAAAAGATATTAACAAAAGGCTTATCTAAAACGTTAGCCAAAACGTTCAGGCGGCCCCGGTGTGCCATACCAACAACGATCTCTTCAAGCCCGAGCTGACTACCCCGCTTTACAATTTGTTCCATCAATGGGACCAAAGATTCACCACCTTCTAGCCCAAAACGTTTTGCTCCAACAAAACGACGGTCAAGAAATTGCTCAAAAGTCTCAGCCGCTGTTAACCGTTCTAGAATGGCGATCTTACCTCGATCAGTGAAATCGGTTTGGTTGCGAGGTTCTTCTATGCGGCGCTGTATCCAGGCTTTTTGCTCAGGATCCTGAATGTGCATGAACTCAACACCAATTTTTCCGCAGTATGTTGCTTCAACCAGCTCCAAAATATTACGGAGAGTAGCTATTTCCATGCCGAGAACATTATCGATGAAAATTTCTCGGTCCAAATCAGCCTCGGAAAAACCATAGGTCTTGTAGTCAAGCTCAGGGTGATACTCGATTTCCGCTAACCCAAGAGGGTCAAGTTTTGAATAAAGATGACCTCTAATACGATAAGCTCTGATAAGCATTAATGCGCGAACGGAGTCTAATGTTGCAGACCTAACGTCTCTGCTATCCTGCACTAGATTGGATTTTGATTGATCAGTCTTGGGGGCATCGGTAGATGAACTACCAATATCTGACTTCTTAGCACCTATTGAACCCCAACCCGGAGCATCCACCTCATCTAAAATCGCACCAGCATCACCACGAAGATCACTAAACAGACTTATCCAGCTTGGGTCGACACTGGCCGGATCTACCAAGTACTGCTCATATAAATCTGCTAAATAGACCGCATTAGCTCCGAAGAGATAACTGGTACGATCAGCCATTAGACGATCGATGGTCGTGGACGCTTGGTCACTTGCCATTCTGATTTAGACCGATACCGGTAGTGCCGGCATAGCCCCCTCTTCCTATTCAGTACATCATCTAATACGGATAAAACCGATTTTTGGGTTACTTATTCATGGCTTTCAACATTGTTTCACCGAGGCCTGCAGGACTTTCGCTAACCATTATCCCAGCATTCCGGAAAGCCTCGAATTTTGCTTGTGCGGTTCCTTTACCACCAGCGATGATAGCTCCAGCGTGCCCCATCCGTTTGCCTGGAGGGGCAGTTGCACCAGCAATAAAACCTACCATTGGCTTTTTTGATTTTGATTGGCGATAAAATTCGGCTGCATCTTCTTCGGCAGAGCCACCAATTTCTCCAATCATGATTATTCCTTGGGTTTCATCATCACCTAAAAACATCTCTAGGCAATCGATGAAATTTGTTCCATTCACTGGATCACCGCCTATGCCAATGCATGTGGTCTGCCCCAGACCAACTGCTGTGGTTTGAGCCACAGCTTCGTAAGTCAATGTGCCGGACCGAGAAACTACACCTATAATCCCGCGCTCATGGATATGGCCAGGCATGATGCCAATTTTGCACTCGTCCGGGGTGATAACGCCGGGGCAATTCGGACCTATTAAACGGCTTTTAGAACCTTCTAACGCTCTTTTAACACGAACCATATCAAGAACAGGGATGCCTTCGGTGATGCAAATTATAAGCTCCACCTCAGCATCAATAGCCTCCAAGATTGCATCTGCAGCAAAAGGAGGCGGGACATAAATCACACTAGCATCAACGCCAACGGTATCCTTAGCCTCATGCACAGTATTGAATACAGGAAGACCGAGATGCTGTTGCCCACCTTTCCTGGAGCCACACCACCCACCATGTTGGTACCGTATGCAATGGCGGTTTCGGAATGGAATGTTCCCTGGCTTCCCGTGAAACCTTGGCAAATAACCTTGGTCGCTTTGTTAACTAGAACAGCCATCAGGCAGCCCCCCGCATAGCCTTGACCACTTTTTCAGCAGCATCGCGCAGATTATCAGCTGGCACGATGTCTATACCTGAAGAGGCCATATTTTCCTTACCTTTCTCCACATTAGTTCCTTCAAGGCGGACAACTAATGGGACAGAAAGGCCTAATTCCTTGGCTGCCGCGACTACACCTTCTGCAATAACGTCACAGCGCATAATTCCACCAAAGATATTGACGAGGATGGCCTTCACACTGGGGTCTGACAAAATAATTTTAAACGCTGCAATAACACGCTCTTTATCTGCACTACCCCCAACATCAAGAAAATTAGCCGGTTCTGCCCCGTTCAATTTAATGATGTCCATCGTTGCCATAGCGAGACCAGCGCCATTCACCATGCAACCTATCTCTCCATCGAGTGCCACATAATTTAGATGCAAATCTTCAGCTTGACGTTCGACAGGGTTTTCCTCTGAAACATCGCGCATCTCTTCGACATCTGGATGCCTGAAAAGAGCATTGTCATCAAAGTCCATTTTAGCATCTAGGGCCATAATATCGCCAGAACCTGTGACTACGAGCGGATTAATCTCGATCATATTGGCATCAAGGTCTTGGAAAGCTTCAAACATCCCCATCAACAACTTAACCGCCGAGCCTACCTGCTGCCCTTCCAGACCCAGTTCAAACGCAATTCGACGAGCCTGGAAGCCAGACATCCCAACAGCAGGGTCTATGACGATTGTCTTAATTTTTTCTGGAGATTTGGCAGCAACTTCTTCGATGTCCATTCCGCCTTCAGTAGACGCCACTACAACTACTCTACCGTGCCCACGATCTACCAACATCGATAGATATAACTCACGAGCGATATCACAGCCATCCTCGACATAAAGGCGGCCAACCTCTTTTCCTTCAGGACCAGTTTGATGAGTTACCAGCGTCATACCCAGCATACGTTGAGCTTCTGATTCAACCTCCTGACGAGATTTAACCACCTTAACGCCACCACCTTTTCCTCGTCCGCCCGCATGAATTTGTGCCTTAACAACATAGACAGTCCCAGGAAGTTTATCCGCAGCCTCAACCGCCTCTGAAACAGAAAAAGCTGGGTATCCTTTTGGTACAGATACGCCGTACCTAGAGAGCAAGGCCTTTGCCTGATGTTCATGTACGTTCATGCCATCACTCCAAGGTAAATTAGGCAGCTATCGTTTGTTTAGGATGCATCGCGCATTTTACGCGCAACGCTCACCAAATCGGTAACAGCAGCTACAGACTTATCAAAATTTTGCTTTTCTTCAGCGGCCAACTCAATTTCAACAATTTTTTCAACGCCGTTTGCACCGATGATTACTGGCACTCCAACATAGAGGCCATCCACCCCGTACTCACCTTTGAGTAGTGCAGCACAGGGCAACACTCTGCGCTTATCCTTTAAATAACTCTCAGCCATTTGAATCGCGGACGAAGCGGGAGCATAAAAAGCTGATCCAGTTCCAAGAAGCCCAACAATTTCTGCACCACCATCGCGAGTGCGCTGAACTATTTGATCTATCTTTTCTTGAGTCGACCAGCCCATCTTAATCAGATCAGGAACAGGAATTCCTGCAACTGTTGAATAACGGGTAGAAGGAACCATCGTATCGCCATGTCCACCGAGGACAAACGCTGTAACATCTTCTACAGAAACATTAAACTCTTCAGCAAGGAAATACCGGAACCTGGCAGAATCAAGCACTCCAGCCATTCCAACCACCCTGTTCGCAGGTAAGCCGGATGCTTCTTGCAACATCGCAACCATGGCATCCAATGGATTTGTGATACAAATGACAAAGGCATCAGGACAGTTGTTCTTTATCCCTTCTCCAACAGAGGCCATCACTTTTGTATTGATACCTACTAAATCGTCACGGCTCATGCCCGGCTTGCGTGCCACGCCAGCGGTCACGATTACAACATCAGCTCCCGCAATCTCCGAGTAGTCGTTAGCGCCTTTCATATTTGAGTCAAAACCCTCAACTGGTGAGGATTCGACCAAATCTAAGGCTTTCCCTTGGGGCACACCTTCCACAATGTCAAAAAGGATAACGTCACCCAGCTCTTTCAATCCAACGAGATGAGCGAGAGTACCGCCAATGTTACCTGCTCCAACGAGCGCAATCTTATTCCGGGCCATAATGGAAAAGCTCCAAACATCTTAAGAGACCAGGCATCTGACACAATGCCTCTATTATTTCCGCTTACTAACTCCATTCCACCAAATTAGGCAAGGAAATCAGCAACAATATCGTGTTTTAAATTATGATTTATGTATTTTTTGTATCTGTGAGATGCTTATGGGGCTCAGCCATGTAATCTTCTGCCTGCATTTCAATCAATCGGGACGCGCAGCGTTTGAATTCAAACTCACCTACACCTTTTATATAGAGATCATCAGGCAACCCATCTGCGGAACAAATAACTTTTGATTTCTGTTCGTAGCAGGCGTCTATAAAAGTAACCAAACGGCGCGCTTCATTGCGCTCCTCGGGCCCCATAACAGGTATGCCCTCTAAGATAAATGTGTGGAATGTCTCTGCTAATGCCAGATAATCAGCAGGGCCAAGAGGCTTCTTACAGAGTTCTGCAAACGAGTACCAAGCAACAGAACGAGCCGCACGTGGTACGGTCAATACGCGTCCTCTAACATTCAACTCTAGCGGGACAGGGTCCGCAGCGTCAGTTAAATCAGAAAACGCCTGAGCTAGTGAGAAAAGCGCATCTTTATTATGTGGCACATGATAAACCGGCCTACCCTTCAGTCGGTCTAAGCGATAATCCGTACCCCCATCCAGTTCATAAATCTCAACATGTCGAGCAAAGATTTCGAGAAACGGCAGAAATCTGTCTCTTTGAAGCCCATCTTTATAAAGGTTTGTTGGCGCAGCATTTGACGTCGCAACCACCACTACTCCTGCTTTGAAAAGATCCTCAAACAGTCTACCAAGTGTCATCGCATCAGCAATATTATCGACTTGAAATTCATCAAAACAGAGCAACCATGCATCCGCCGCCACTTCCTCAGCTATTGCCGGGATAGGGTCACCATCGATGCCAGATGCGCGGCGTGCATGTGCTGATTTTTGAATTTCCTGCATAAACGAGTGGAAATGAACTCGGCGCTTACGAGTGACATTAACGTGATTATAAAAGAGGTCCATCAGCATAGACTTCCCCCTACCAACTGGCCCAAAAATATAGAGACCATCTGGCCCCTTTTGGACCTTTGAGACTGGATCTTTAAATAACCCTAACTTCCTAAAAACTCCTGAGCTTTTTTTGGGCTTGATATTGGGTTGGTAGCCACTTAGCGTTTCAGCAAGGAGAGAAAGTCGCTCTATAGCTTTTCGCTGCTCGGGATCAGGCTTAATTTCTCCTGAGTCAACAAGATGATTTAGCGCCTCTATAGGACTTATGGTTTCAGCTTTTGTTGAGACCATTAATCTTAATCTCCACCAAGCTTGACAACCCCAGACGCAGCAAGCGCCTTGATCTGTGTCTCACTAAAACCTGTTTCCGCTAACACCTCACTCGTATGAAATCCAACTGAAGGAGGTTGTCGCCGGAGACCAAAATCGTGCTCACCTACCTCGATTGGCAGTCTTGGCAACTTCGCAACCTCTCCATTCGGCATTTCAACTGGCAGCATTCTATTGTGAAAATTAAGCTGGGCATCGTCAAAAGGTCTGTAGGCCTAGCTACAGGAGAAAATGGAATCTCAATTTCTTCTAAAATTGTTAAAAGCTCATCGTGATTAAAACTTATGGCAATTTCAGCGACGATAGGCAGAAGTTTGTCACGAACGGCAACACGACTTTCATTTGTAGAAAATGCAGGATCATCTTTTAAATGATCTAATCCAAAATGATCTCTAAATCGGCGCCAATGATTATCGCTAGTAATGCCGATAAAAACCATCCGACCATCCTTTGTCTCAAACGGCTCATAAACTGACCAAGCACTCACACGGGCGGGCATCGGAGGCGTTTCTTTTCCAGTTACCACTTCCCCAGCAAGATGCTGTGTCATCAAAAAAGCAGTAGATTCAAATAATGCCGATTTTATGAATTGGCCTTCACCGGTGTGGTCGCGCTCACGCAAAGCGCAAAAAATACCTATTACGGCGTATGACCCACCCATGATATCAATCACGCTCGCACCTGCACGAAGTGGGCGCCCCGGTGGACCGGTCATGTAAGACATGCCAGCCATAAATTGAACAACTTCGTCTAGCGCTAGCCTGTTCTCGTATGGCCCAGACAGGAAGCCTTTGAGAGAGCAAAAAATAATCCTGGGATTGATAGCGCTGATTGTTTCATAATCACATCCCAACTTCGCCATGGTACCTGGCGCATAGTTTTCAATGACGACGTCGGCCGTTTCCACTAGTTTATGAGCAACCTCTCGACCTTCCTCAGACTTTAAATCAAGAGCTATTGACCGTTTATTTCTATTAAATCCCGCGAAAAATCCTGCTGCGAACCCTGAAAGTTTTCTCGTCTTGTCTCCGTTCGGTGCAGGCTCAATCTTGATTACGTCAGCCCCTAAATCTGCAAGTAAAAGGCCCGCAGTTGGTCCCATAATGGTCTGACAAAATTCCAAAACTTTGATGCCATTAAGAGGCAATGGAGCAGTTGTCATAATGATTCACCTGACATGATCGCTTCAGCTGGCGCAGCAAACTCAGCCATCACTTTCTCATAAACTCTGCGCTTAAAATCTACTATTTCATCTAAAACTTCTTGCTGCCTTGCCCAACGCCATTCATCAAATTCAACTTGATGCTGGGAAAGGTTAACCGACGCATCTGGGCCATCATATTGCAGTAAAAACCATTTTTGGGTCTGGCCAATCCATCGAGCTCTACCGCCTCGGCGAAGTGCCCAATCGGGCAGATCGTACTCAAGCCAATCAGGGTGCGTCATGACGATAGATGCTTCTGAAAGCCCTGTTTCTTCTTTTAATTCTCGGAAAGCTGCGGTTTCGGCAGATTCCCCCGGGTCTATGCCACCTTGAGGCATCTGCCATCCACCAACAATACCAATCCTTCGACCTACAAAGATACCGCGTCCAGGAGCTACCACCATCAGTCCAACACAGGGTCGATAGCCGTCATGTATTGAAGGCGGTAACGCCGACATTTTTATTCCCCTTTTGCGATTTTGCTAAGCTCAATCGTCAGAGTGCTTATGCTAGACATTGCCATTCTATGGCCATGAACACCCGAAGTCATTTCGAGCGCCAACTTTTATTTCAGAGAAATAAATAGATCACTGGCTTCTCTATATTTGTTCCGGGCGATCACTTACTCATGATGGATTGCCGATAAAATGAAATACCGCGCAGAACATCAAGAGCTCTGATTAATTGATAATCTTGTGCAGCCGCCTTTGCTTCTTTTTCCTCTCGCGTCAGAGGAGCTTCATCTGCAGTTTTTTCTCCCGAACTATCCAATGCACCATCCAAATCAGCTTCACGACGGCGCATAGATGTATCCACAGCCTCCACTTTTGCTGGAGGAACATTGATGTCCGGTTCAATCCCTTTTGCTTGAATAGAAATTCCTGAGGGCGTGTAGTAGCGCGCAATAGTTAGTCTGATGGCTCCATGTCCAGGTATGCGCTGAATTGTTTGAACCGAACCTTTCCCAAAAGTACGCTCACCCACTAAAATTGCTCGGCCATGATCATGCAGAGCTCCTGCAACAATTTCTGAAGCGGAGGCTGAGCCACCATTGATAAGAATTACCATCGGCAATCCATCAATGATGTCGCCAGCCTCTGCATTATATCGTTGAGCTTTTTGTTTTTCTCTTCCACGAGTTGAAACAATTTCACCCTTGTCTAAGAACGCATCAGAAACCGATATCGCTTGGTCAAGAAGACCTCCGGGATTATTTCGGAGATCAAGGACAAAGCCCTCAATGTCTTCGCCTATCTCTTTCTTCAGCCCATCAACGGCTTTAATCAAATTTGGCTCGGTTTGGCGAGTAAAGCTGGAAATCCGGATGTAACCAATTTTACCCTCTGATCTAGCACGGATAGGACTTACCTTAATCACAGCCCTCACGATTTCTACATCAAAAGGGGCTTGTTCTCCTCGGCGCACCGTAAGCTTGATCTTATCTCCTACTTTGCCACGCATCAGTTTTACGGCATCACCCAAAGCCATACCTCTTACAGTCTTTCCGTCTAAGGCAATGATAAGATCGTTGGGTTGCATACCCGCCTTTGCAGCGGGAGTGTCATCTATTGGAGACACAACTTTAACGTAACCACCCTCCATTGTGACTTCGATACCTAAGCCACCAAACTCTCCGCGAGTGTCCACATCAAGACGCTTCCTGTCTTCTTCATCGAGGTATGAAGAATGCGGATCAAGCGAAGTCAGCATTCCATCTATTGCAGCCTTAATTAACTCCGCATCGCTAACCTCTTCGACATAATCAGAACGAATGCGGTCAAGAACGGTCCCGAAGAGCTCAAGCTGTTTGTATGTATCCGATGAGTTCTTAGAGGACTGTGCTTGAACTTGGCTTGCAGACAAAAACACAAAAGCAGTTGTTGCGGCAATTGTAATAAATCGCATGTAGAAGCGGCATCCTTTATAACGAAGAGGCAATCCAAGGTGCGGGATCAATTGAATTTTCCATTTTTTCTTATTTCGACATATAGCTCAGGAGCGGCTAACTCGGAAGTACCTGCGCGCAATCGCTCCGGCAAAGCACCTATTCTTCCCTTGCTTTAGTGGGCTCAAGCACTTGCTCTGGATAATTTATTTGACTGTTGACATCCTCATGCGGAGTCTAGGCAGAAACCAAAACAACCACCGGATAGTTTAAAGCAGGACTACGATACAAACTACATAAGTATCTGGCTTTAAGAAAATCAGACCCGACGCAAGGCACGGCCAGGACACTCTCCCGTTGGCTTACCGGCCCACCAGATAAATGTTCCATTGTTCATCACTGCATCAATACCCTGCGCAGGCAGAGTTGGCTGATCGAAACTTGCACTATCCAAAATAGTTTCGGGATCAAAAATAACTATATCAGCAAAAGAGCCTTCGCTGATTAAACCACGTTCCCACAATCCAAATACAGTCGCAGGAACAGAGGTCATCCTTCTTACCGCCTCTTCCAAAGACAATAATCCTACTTCACGTACATAGTGACCTAACACACGCGGAAATGTGCCCCATAGCCTTGGATGAGGCTTTTCATCATGAGGAATCCCATCAGACCCAATCATTGTATCTTCGAACGATATAACTTCTTGAACGTCTTCCTCCGCCATAGAAAAGTATATTGCTCCCGCGGGCTGAAGGCGATCAACCATCTTTTCAGGAGTTTGCTGATATTCCATTGCAAGTTCAGCTAAGTCGCGACCCGCGACCTCAGGCATAGGTTCTGACCAGGTGATTAATACTTTAGCTGAATCAGCTACACGCTCTGCTAATAATACAGTTGAGCTCGCTATATAGGGATAAACGTCAAGTGCCACTTTTTGAGTTTTTCTAGCTTCTCTAATTAAAGGAAGACTCTCCTTCACGCGTCCGTGATTTCCTACACCAGATGCCTTGTGGTGCGATAAAACTACAGGAGCATTACTCCTCAAACCTATCTCAAGAGCTTCTTGAACTGATTCTAAGAGTTTAGATCCTTCGTCCCGCAGATGTGTGGCATACAAACCTCCAGCTGCCCCAGCAATTTCTGTCAAAGCGACGACTTCATCAGTAGAGGCAGCGCGAGCTGGCGGGTAAAACAATCCCGTTGATAGGCCTATTGCACCAGCATCCATTGCTTCGGCCACATGCGCACGCATTGTAACAATTTCGTCGTGTTTGGCCGGTTGATACAGGTCGGAAACTTCACTAATGCGAAGTGTCTGGTGGCCCACAAGGAAAGCAGCATTTGTTGCTGCAGGCTTATGATCTACGGCATCTAAAAATGCGCCAAACGAAGAGAAGCGAACAGGGTCAAGTCCAAAAATTAGATCCAAGGGTGGCTTTGGCCGTCCAGGGGATGAGAAGGGCGCAAGGCTGACTCCACAATTACCTACAATGACTGTTGTCACTCCTTGCGAGGACTTTGCCTTCATTGCAGGATCAGCAAATAGCAAGCGGTCGTCATGCGTATGAGCATCAATAAAGCCAGGCGCCACAATCTTACTTGAAGCATCCACGCGTTTATCTGCCCTGGCAGCGGATAGATCTCCGACGAACTCTATACGATCACCAAGAATGCCAACGTCTGCTTTAAAACGCGGACCGCCAGAACCATCAATCACAGTCCCATCAGCAAAAATTACATCAAAATGCTCAGCGTTTTCCATAAAACTTATTCCTGTATCCGCAGTGGCGAAGGAGCGGCTGGAAGACTTATACCAAAGCGTCGCTCGAGCGTATCTTGTATGAGTGCATAACTGGATCCAAATCTCACCACTTCAAAAGTGGCAAGATTTAGAAGTGTCGATGACGCCCTATAAGGCCAGCATTTTCTCAACCCATGGTCTATGACAACATCTGCAATAGCGAGGATATCTGGCTCAATATCTCTCGCACGAAACTTTGTACCTTGCATTGAAAGATTCGCTGAAGATCCGAAAAGCGCATGACCCGCCTCTCGACTTCGTCGCGATATGGCCGAGTGAAATGGGCCCGCATTTGTCAACATACAGAGAGTTTTATTCTTAGTTGACATGTCCAACGCCTGCGGGTCCATAGATGCAAGCATTGGATGATCCATTCGGCATGGGCCAATCACTCCTAATGGAAGATCATCATCAAGAGTGATTGCATCAAAAACATCCCAACTGCGATCCGGCAGCAAATATAGTTCACGGGCAAGTTCATTATCGCCTATCATGGCATTAAATTTTGAAGGCTCACGTCGTTTAGCTTCAAAAATTCGACGCAAGGCCGAGAGTGAACCACCTATGGCTGAATAGCCAACGTCCATAGGCATGATTGCAATCCCACCAGATTTTAAGACTGCGAAAGCTTTGTCAGCCTCTGAAGCCATAAAAGGCGTTTCGGGTTGCATGAGTGATCTCCTCTGAAAACTCTTACTTCAAGCCAAACGGCGAAAAGACCAGGCTAAAATTGCACCAACAAATGCTGCTGCCGCAGCAACTAAGAACACCGTGTTATAGCCTTGCAGGAAAGCATCGACCGCTCCTACATCATTTTGCAGTGCAGATTTTTGCACATGACTGAACAATAAGGTCAGCATCGAAGCCGCTGCAATTACACCTATTGTTCTGGTGACCATCGCCAAACCACCCGCAACCCCTCGATCTTTTTCTGGCAAGATACTTGTAACACCATCTAGATAGGCTGTCTGAAACAAACCTAGGCCAACTCCAGCTATTGCTAGAGTTAAAATAACCTCCGCCAGTGTTCCGTCTGTCTGCACCTGACCAATTAGTCCAAGTCCTAAGGCTGCTAAGCTTGCCCCAAATACAGCGACTGTAGCCCCAGAAATTCGTTCAATCATTCGCCCTGCTAAAGCTGCAGCTATCGCCGCACCCAACGCCCCAATTGCAAGAGCTAATCCTCCCGATGCTGCGTCAAATCCAACATGGCGTGTCAAGAAAAAAGGAGTGAACAGAAGAGGAGTAAAGGTTGCACCACAAATGATAATATTTAGGACATTTAGAAGACAAAACCTGATATTCTGAAAAGCACGGATCTGCAGCACAGGATCCGAGGCAGTTTTCTCAACTCTGACAAAAAATACTGCTGAAACAAATCCCAAAAACCCAACACATAAGGCTTCTACTGTTAGGCTCCATCTAGCTAAGCTGAGCGCTAACGCAAAACTAGCAAGTGTTACCACAAGAAGAATAGCTCCTAAAAAGTCAAAAGACGTTTCAAGGTCTCGGTTGCCTCTATCTGAAGGCAATGTCCACAGAAGTCCTAGCACTGTTAAAGCCAAGGGAATTCGAAACCAAAAGACAGCTTGCCAACCAAAAGCATCCGTTAAAGCGCCTCCAATCACAGGCCCAATAGCACCAGCAGCAGCAAACATCGCCGCATAGTAACCAATCACTCTGCTCCGCTGACTTTCAGGATACAAGGAGGTAGCAAGCGCCGGGCCGCAGGCAATTGCGAGTGCAGTTCCTAGACCTTGCGCAACTCTCGCTGGCAACAATGCACCAAAACTTGGTGCCAATGAGCATGCGGCAAGTCCAATACAACTGGCTGCCAGACCTATTTTGAATATGCGCCTACGGCCATAGCGGTCGCCAAGTTTTCCTGCAATCAAAGTCAGACTAGAATAAGTTAGTACATAACAGATTATGATCCATTGGATCATTTCTAGTGGTAATTGAAACTCCCCAACAATTGCCGGAAAAGCGATATTCACCGCTGTATCTAAGGGACCGACAGCAACACCACACCCCACTACTATTAGACCAGTAATAGCCTTAGCTCGCCGAGTTGCGGAATCACTCACAAACAAAACCTAACTGTCGAATTAAAAGTTTGTTGACATGCGAGAACTGGGATCATCCGTTTGAAGTATCCATAGTTTGTGCGGTTAGTTTAACCGCCAGATCCGCTGAAATCAGGGAATTCATAGAAAGGCGCATAACGGGGTATCTATTAAAAAGGCCGGTAAGTTTTTCATGTGAAGGAAAGACAACGCAACTGTGTTTCCGCGTAAACAGCTGCAGTTGTCCTGCCTCCATTCAAAAAACTAATCTCTCCGATAACTGATCCTGGGCCGAGTTGAGCTATTGCAAGATCCTTCCTTTAACTATCGCTTTGCCTTCAACTTTTACAAAAAGATTGTTGGAGGATATGTTTTCATCGAGAATTTGATACCCCTTTGAAAAAGATTTTCTTTCTGCGATATTCAATAAGCGCATGAATTCGACAGTATCGAAACCTCTAAAAATAGTAGAGTGGAGTTCACGTTCCTCCTCGGAAAAACGGACAGCTCTGCGTTCAGAAAAAATACCATAAATCCGCCACAGATGGATTAGCGAAAATATAACGAGCCAAAAGATTACAAGCCAAAGTGGCCCGCCTGGCAAAAAGTAATTGTAGCTAATGCCTAACAAACCTGAAACTACGCCTAAAAAGCGCAAAAGCAGCATATCTCTCATTGCTAGTGAAGCAGCTGTTACCGCAAACGAAAGATGACCAACTAAATTTAAAAGGGTAATCTGATCCGCAAGCACTTCTTGGATCTCTAACATTCTACTTAGCCAGAAACTTTCTTGAAGGGAGAAAATTCCTCGAGAAATTCAATCTCTTCTCCAACGGCTTCAAGCTCTCGCTCAAGAAAATCTCCGACAGCTCGTCTGAAATTAGGATCTACTATGTAGTGGATGCTGTAAGTTTGAGCGGGCAAATAACCTCTTTGTAACTTATGCTGCCCTTGAGCACCGGCTTCTACTCTTCTGAGACCCCGTTGGATGGCAAATTCGATAGCTTGGTAATAGCAAGCCTCAAAATGTAAATTCTTAAAATTGTCGGAACAGCCCCAATTTCTTCCGTACAGAGTATCTGAGCCAATCAAATTTAGAGCTCCTGCCACCCATTCTCCTTCATATTCAGCCATCACTAGCGCGACACGGTCAGGCATACGTTCATGAAGATAAGAAAAAAACGGTCGCTTAAGGTAATCCCAACCCCATTTCTTATCTGTTGTGTTTCTATAAAAGCGGTAGAAAGCGTCCCAATGCTCTGTTTTTAGACTTTCACCAGTAAAAACGCTCATCTTAACGCCTTGCTTATAAACTGCCTCGCGTTCCTTTTTTATGTTTTTTCGCTTTCGGCTCGAAAGAGCATCCAAAAAATCCTGGAATGTCTTGTAATTCGCGTTAGTCCAATGAAACTGTTGGCCGGATCTTTGAAGAAACCCTAGGCTCCCCATCCGTTCCCATTCCCCTCGGGTTAGAAAATTAACGTGAAGGGTAGCGACATTGGTTTGCTCAACAACCTTAAGTAAAGCCTGTACAAGAACGGTTTCATAAGTCGCAATGTCTAAACCTGGACGGACTAAAAAACGCTTTCCAGTTACTGGGGTAAAAGGTACCGCCGATAAAAGCTTAGGTAGTACTGGCCACCTGCCTTTTCCCAAGCATGTGCCCAACTATGATCAAAGACGTACTCACCTTGCGAATGCCCTTTTAAATATAATGGCATCGCGGCAGCCATCACACCATTCGGATCAGTTGCAACTATATGCCGAGGCAACCAACCCTCTTCTGCCGAAACTGAAAGACTCTCTTCTAATGAGCTCAGAAAGTCATGGCATAGAAAAGGGTTATCCGCTCCAGCACATTCGTCCCAATCCGAACGATTTATGTCGGATATGCGCTCTAGCACGCGGACTTCGATATCACTTTCCCTATCAGCCATTTATTTAAGCCATGGTAATAGGACTAAGAGATCTCAAACACCGCATCTATTTCAACGGAGTAATTAAACGGTAAATTCGGTGCACCAACTGCAAAGCGTGCATGAGAACCAATTTCTCCAAACACTTCTACCATTAAATCAGAAGCTCCATTAATTACTGCAGGTTGTTGATCAAAATCTGGAGAACAATTTACAAAGCCCCGAGTTTCACGCAGCGCGAAACTCGGTCCAGATTGCCTTCAAGGGCCGCATTCAATTGCCCTAAAATAGCTAGCGCACAGGCACGAGCTGCCTTTAGGGCATGGTCAATGTCTACTTCGGATCCAACTTTACCGATAAACTTTTCTGCACCAACTGCAGATACCTGACCAGAAATAAAAACCAAATTACCAGTGATCACAAATGGCACGTAGTTAGCAACTGGCTTTGGGGCGTCGGGCAAATTAATCCCAAGCTCTTGTAATCGAGCAGCTACACGACCGGCCATTCGAATATCCTCTCAATAATGATTATCAATTGATCAGCTAAAAAATATTATACTTACACAAGGTTAATTGCCATGTTTGCTCCTCAAAACATGAGGCCAATAACCCTATTCCTTTTTCCTACTTGCTTCATATCTCGCGATATTTTCAGCGTTCGGTGGGTATAGTCCAGGAAGAGATGCTCCGGCCTCAACCTCAGACATAATCCATTCTTCTTGTGCTTCTTGTTCTGCACCCTGAACTGCCACCTCTTCGACAATGGATCGCGGAATAATCACCGCACCATCGTCATCCGCGACAACAGCATCGCCGGGAACAATGCACACTCCCCCACACGCAATAGTCTCCTGCCATCCAACAAAGTGCAATGCTGCGACAGAAGGCGGTGCTGCTGCCCCTGTTGCCCAGACCGGTAAGCCAGTTCCCATGACGCCAGCCAGATCACGCATAACGCCATCAGTAATTAGACCTTGAACACCCTTTTTTACCATCCGCGCGCAAAGAATATCGCCAAAAATTCCAGCATCAGAGGAGCCCATAGCATCAGCGACTACCATCGTTCCTGAGGGCATTGCCTCGATTGCGGCACGAGTGGAAACTGGAGATGACCAAGAAGCAGGGCTAGCTAAGTCCTCCCTGTAAGGAACAAAACGCAAAGTGAATGCAGGGCCAGCATGGCGTTCACCACCGGGTCTAAGAGGCGTAGCACGACGAATCCAGGTGTTTCGAAGCCCTTTCTTCAGAAGAACAGTGGTTAATGTTGCAGTCGTAATACCCGCCAATGTTTTAAAAACTTCAGGGGCAATTGGTTCTTCTTTCATAATGATCTCCTGACTGATCGAATGGCTGGCATACAAATAAATTTTAGCGTGTAATTATACTATGATTAGTCAGTTGTCTCATACGCTCATATTTTTAACTGCAATTATTATTTTTGCAGTAGCGCCAGCAGATAGCGAACCCGTTTCTGAATTGATTCTTCATCATCCTGGTGGTACCGCTACGCCCGAAATTATTGAACCTGACACAGCTTTTTCCCGCCCAGTTGCAACACTGCCAAGTTCGGCTTTGCCGCATTTTACTGCTGGAGCGACACTCTTCTACACTCGATGGGTTGCGAGACCGGCTAAGCAGCCAGCCTTGAAGGCCTTGGTCCTTTGTTCAACGCACTTTCCTGCGAGCAATGCCATCGCAATGATGGCAGAGGGCGTCCGCCGAAAGATAATATCGTTGAAGCTGAAGTAACGGGAACAGTGGTGAAATTTCCACTAAAAAGCCAAAATTATGGTCTGCAATTGCAAGACCGAGCTGTTGGGGGATTAAGACCAGAAGGGCAACTTCAGCGGGTCATGTTTTCAAAAGAAGAATTTTACGCCGACGGGGAAAAAGTTACCCTGTTCTATCCGAGCTGGGCAATCACTAGTTTTAAGATAGCCCCACTTCCACAAACCTATTCAGTCAGAACAGCCCCTGCAATTTTTGGATTGGGACTTCTCGAAGCAATACCTGCACAGCGACTGGATAGTCTTGCTGACCCTGAAGACCAGAATAATGACGGCATATCCGGCCGACGAGGGATTGGGCGCTTTGGTTGGAGAGCTACGCAAACTTCTCTTCTACAACAAACTGCACATGCCTTAATTAACGATATGGGAATTTCATCAAATCTCTATCCCTCAGCTTTTGGCGATTGCACTATCAATCAAAAAAACTGTCATATGATGGCTGGCACAGGGTTAGAGGCAGATACAAAATTTCTGCAGACCGTTACAGACTACGTCGCTAACCTTGGGCCACCGCCCCGATCCGGCGAACCTGAAAAGTTCAAGGCTGGCCGCACTCTATTTCATAGCCTTAATTGCCATAGGTGCCACACTCCAAGTCACAAGACTGGAGAACATCGTCTTACTTGGTTATCTGGACATAAAATCTGGCCTTACACTGATCTTCTTCTCCACGATATGGGAGACGGTCTTGCCGATGGTGGCGGAAGGGAATGGCGCACACCTCCTTTATGGGGGTTAGGCCGACACAAAGCAGTAAACGGCAACTCTTTCTATCTACACGATGGCCGAGCAATGACACTTGAACAAGCACTGTTGTGGCATGGTGGCGAGGCAGAGTCATCGCGCGAAAACTTCAAAAAACTACCTGTGACAGATAGGACTGCACTAATAGATTTTCTAGAAAGTTTATAGGCTTGGAAGGCCATCAAGCTACAGTCTTTACCATGCTGCTGATGAGCTTTACCTATACCTATCTTCGCTTTTACCCTGAGAGGGAACGCTTTAATGCTCGATTTCTATTTCTCGCCAGGATCGTGTGCACTTGCCAGCCACATATTGCTAGAAGAGATCGGCGCCAAATACCAGTCACATCGGATCGACTTTTCTCAGAATGAGCAACAGGGTGAAGCCTACTTAAAATTAAATCCCAAAGGCCGAGTACCAGCACTTTCTACACAGAATGGCACTCTTACAGAAACACCCGCGATTTTAGTCTATTTAGCAGAAACACATGATCGGGGAGATCTCATTTTTAAAGCAGACCCCTATAGATTTGCTCGTATGCAGTCTTTTAATAACTACCTCTGCGCCACTGTACACGTTGCTCATGCGCACAAAGGTCGTGGACACCGTTGGGCAAGTGAACCGGGTGCCATCAAGGCAATGCAAGCCCATGTTCCTACGGCCATGTCATTATGCTTTGAGTATCTTGAAAATGAAGGAGTTACAGGTCCCTTCGTAATGGGAGAGACGTACTCCGTCGCAGACCCTTACCTTTATACGATTTGTCGCTGGGCTCCTGCGGACGGAGTTGATATTAGCAAACTACCAAAAATAAAGGCTCATATGGAAATCATGGCCAAGAGAGAGTCTACCCTTCGCGCTCTTAGTGCGGAGGGACTTCAGCCTTGAAGGAAAGTCTTAACCTTACTTCGAAGACCTTTTTATAGTGATAGTAATTCTTGAGCTGTCTCGAGTGAAATTGGAGCATCTTCTAACAATACTGATGTTGCTTGAGCATCAAATTGCCCCCTTCAAGAGTAAAGGGATCGGCTGAATTCAATCGCCGATCAAGCACAAGACGAGCAATCAAAAGCCTTCGAGCATCTCCCCCAGAGGCACCTAGAACAGCCCCCTCTGCCGCCATCAAAGCTGCAGTATGTGCATTATACAAACCCGCCGCAGCCCGCCGACAGTGATGTTCATTTACCGGATCACTCGCAACTAAACGTGCGAATTCGATTGCTCGATCTAATGTTTGTAAAAGTCTTGATTTGAATTGGCCTGGACATCCTCCGGCCGCATCTAACCACTGAATAACATCTTCACGAAGGGCCTGCTCGGCATGCTCTTTACCCACTGCACGCATGACAACATCAATTGCATTCATATTCGTCGTGCCTTCCCAAAGAAGGCCGATCTGCGCATCCCGTATCAGCCGGGCATTCACCCATTCCTCTATGTATCCGAGACCCCCACGTGTCTCCATTGAAGCTGTGGCAACTGGTACATTATCTCGGCAAGCCATCATCTTTAGCAGAGGAGTAGCGATACGAAGGGCTTTGGTTCCTGCTTCGTCATCATTGTTCGCTCGTCGCATGGCGGACGCAGCGTAAAAAAATGCTGTCAGCGCTTGCTCAGTCGGGATCAATATATCTAGTAATTGTCCACGCATTAAAGGCTTGCAAACTACTGGCTCACCAAATTGTCTTCGGAAGCGAGCAGCTGCAAGGGCCTCGTTTAAGCACCGACGCATCATACCCGCAGCGCGCACACCGTGAGAAAGTCGAGATAGGTTTACCTGGCGAAGCATTTGTTTAATGCCATTCTCGACATCGCCTACAGCATACGCCAACGCACCATCAAAAATTATTTCACCTGATGCCATCGACTTGGTCCCAAGTTTATCTTTGAGACGTACTATTCTGTAACTGTTGCGACTGCCATCCTCTAAGCGCCTTGGCATTGCAAATAAGCCCAAACCTTTGGTGCCAGCAGGTGCTCCCTCCACGCGCGCCAAAAGCAACGCTACATCGGCATCGGCATGTGAACAAACCATTTTTCCCCATACAGGCGCCAATGCTCTCCATCTGGTACCGCCATCAAAGTTGCTTCGCCAACATCCGAACCTGCCGCTTTTTCAGTCATGAATTGCGTGCCAGTTAGACGTTTATCAAAATCAAGTGTGGTCAAACCCTCCCAGAACATTTCTTTTAACTTAGGGTTGTCATTCCATTCGAAGTGGTAAGCCGAAGTTTCGGATACAGAAAGAGGACAAAGGAGGCCAAATTCTGACTGAGAGAACATGTACTGAAACGCATATTTCACTGGAGGCGATGTTATCTCGGGCCAACCAAGGGCTCCTGGACGATGAGCCATTGCTGCCATCTGAAAGTCGCCCCAGCAAATCTTTTCCATCTCTGTATGCAGGGTGGTATTCAATCCAATCGATATCTCGCCCAAAACGATCTCTTGATGAAGCACGGGGACCATTTTTATCAGCAACCATGGCAAGCTGATTTAGCTGACCACCAGCCACCTCACCCATTCTCTCAAAGTGCGGACTGAAATGATCCAGTTCTGCTTGGGTTAAATAAAGGGGCAGTAAACTTTGAAACTGGTGATCAATATCAAAAAAATTTAAGCCCGCACAATCAGGTGGAATTCTGTCACTATCTGACTGCCCTGGACGAATAGCAGAACGGAATGCAGGGCTACTCGAGGAGGTATCTGGGCTCATAATTTCTAGCTCTCAAGTTAAGCAAAATTTATAAAAATCTTAATCAATCTCGTCACTATACGAAATCAAGCAGATGCCACGCTACCACGCTCAACAACATACATCCGGTCCAACAACCCCGCACAGTGTGCCGTATTAGACTCCGCGATAAGTATAGTTACGCCCTCTGCCTTTAAATTAGAGAGAATTTCAGACATTCTCTTTGCTAGAGCCGGGGCAATTCCTTCCGACGGCTCGTCCAAAAGCAGCATACGCTTGCCAACAAGAAGAGCGCGGGCAAGAGCAGCTAGTTTCTGCTGACCTCCAGAAAGACTAGTGGCCGGGCGATTACGAAACTCCCTGGCCTCCGGGATAAGTGAGTAAACCCACTCAAGCCTTGCTTCCCAGTCCTCAATTCCCACCGCCCAAACCGGGATCATAATATTCTCCTCCACCGTCAATGAAGGCACCAATTTGCGATCCTCTGGCATGTAGCCAAACCCAAGCCCAGCGCGCTTTTGTGAAGGCAAGACGGTTAAATCAACATCATCAAATTTTATTTGTCCTGAAACTGCGTTTAGCAATCCCATTACAGAACGAAGAAAAGTCGTTTTGCCCGCCCCATTTCGCCCAATGAGACCAACCATTTCGCCGGCTTCAATACGGAGAGAAGCATCCTGCAGAATGCGGATTGGTCCGATATCCACGTTTAGTGCTTTAACTTCAAGCATGAATAGCGTCTTCGCTAGCATTCATGTTGGGCGCATGCTCACCACCAATCACGTATTCAATAACTCGCGGATTTATAAGAGCTTCTGCTGGGGGAGCATCACATATAATTTCACCTTGGTAGAACGCTAGAACTCGATCTACGTAACGCTCGACGATCTCCATATCGTGCTCGACAAATAAAACGGTCGCTCCCTGCTCTCTAAGGGCCTGGATCACAATGTCCATTATTCCAAACTTTTCCTCAACTGAAACTCCTGAGGTTGGCTCATCCAGAAGGAGGATTTTGGGATTGGAAACTACTGCCATGGCAATATCCAGGAGTTATCGCACCCCCTGGGAAAGGGTGCTGGCGACTTGGTCTCTATGACCAGTAATATTGTAGAGCTCCATCAACTTTTCACACTCAATCAGTAAATCAGGTGCTCTGGGAGACTGCAGCATCGCACGACCGGCTTGCTTACAGATTGAAAGCGCTGTCAGAAGGTTCTCTTCAACAGTCATACTCATAAAGACCTGTGATACCTGAAATGAGCGGCAAACGCCCACATGGGTCGCATTCCTTGGCTCAATGCCTGTGATATCTTTGCCCTGAAATTCAATTTTACCGCTTGTGGGCTTTAGGTAGCCCGTAATCATATTCACAAAAACAGTCTTGCCTGCGCCGTTAGCTCCAATGATTCCAATGATTTCCCCATCTGCTGCCTCCACATTGAGGTTGTTGGCAGCCATTATGCCGGAAAAAGATTTACAGAGATCAGTGACCTTTAAAGCTGGCACTACGGTCATGATGAAACTCCTCTTCGCTTCCAAATTCGCTCTAACAAGGACCAGAGTCCCATCGGAAGGAAGAAAATGATGCCAAGCAAAGTGGCACCCACTATGAGTTGCCAAGCTTCAGGTGCAAGTTCAAAGGCGTAGGTTCTTAAAAATTCAAACACAACACCACCAAGAAAAGGTGCGATAACGCTACCTGGTCCAGCCATCACACTGATGAAGACCAACTCACCGGAAACCGGCCAATTCACCATTGAATCCGGATCTACTTGACCGAGCGCCATAGCAAGTACCGCACCAGAAGCTCGCCAATCCAGCAGACATAATATATTTTAGATGAATTGCTCGAGCGACTGAGAAACCAAGATATTCAACGCGAAGCTCGTTATCCCTGATAGCAGTCGTTAGGGTTCCAAGGGCAGTTTTTAGATAACATTGAACAAGAACAGCACCTACCGCACAGACAAAAACAATTGCAGCAAATAGGGCATATTTGTTCTCGGGGGTCCATCCCAGGATTGTAGTTTGAGATACCGAAAATCCATCAGTTGACCCTAAGCTCGACCTTAACAAGGATCCGTACAGAACCATAGAAAATGCCAGATTCAGCATCGCAAAGAAGATCCGCGATATTTTCTTAGAATAAAGCCTAGGAAAAACCCACAAATGCGGAGGTACCAACCGCAAGGAATAACCGAAGAAAGATATCCGAAATTCCAAAATTGCGATCAACCAAACCCACCACATAGGCGCCAATGCCAAAGTAAAGAGCATGGCCAAATGAAATTAATCCCGTTCTCCAAAGTACCATAAGACCCAGGACTGCAAGACCTCGCGCCAAACCAAACATAATGTTGTTTTGGACCCAGGCCTCCATAAAGTAGCCCGCGACAGCGAGCACGAAAAATCCGAGCACTGCCCATCGAATTGTGGCATCGTTTTTTAATATTTGGATCATTAGTTAGGTTCCTAAATTGTCCGAGCCTTAGAGGCGCAAAAAGCCCTTCAGGACGAACGATTAAGACACCTGCCATTACGGCAAAAACAACAAAAAGCTCCAACTCAGGAAATTTATGGACGGCAACAGCTCGTAAAACGCCAACCAGAATTGAGCCAATTAACGCTCCAGGGATTGAACCCATACCTCCGATTACAACAACAGCAAAGCTAAGAACAATGACATCAATGCCAAATCCCGGTGCGACTGATGTAGTCGGTGCCACATAAGCTCCACCAAGCGCGCCAAGTGCAGCCCCAATGATAAATACTATGAGGTAAACAGCGGAGACATTAATACCCATAGCCTGACTTATTTCTCGATCATAAATCACGACAGCTATTAATTTGCCCCATTTTGTCTTGGTTAGAACCCACCAACAGCTAACCGCTACCACGATAGCCAGAGCAAAAAGTGTCAGAGAGTATACATCGCGAAACACTCCGCCAATTACAACGTTTCCAAGGACAGCCATTGGTTGATAGGCAAAATAAGGATCGACTCCAAAAACTAAGAGTATGGCGTCCTCCAAACAGAGAAATACACCAAAAGTTGCAAGTGCAATTAAAACCTCGTCCTGTGCATACATCCGTCTAAGAACCAATCGTTCTAAAATGGTACCTAGGACCAATCCAACAATGATGGAGGACGCAAAAATCAAAAGGAAACCGATCCAGTCGGGATAACCTAACTCTCCCGCTTGGGTTATCGAAAACGCTGCCGCATAGGCCCCCCAAGCGTAAAATGCTCCATGAGCAACATTCAGGAGCTTAAGAACCCCAACGACAATAGTGAGGCCTACTGAGACAATAAACAGGAATGAGGCATAGTTCAGTCCGTCTAAAAGGATAGTCACGACCTGAGCCAGCATATTCAAGTACCTCACACCTAAACCAAATCAACCGAATTTCAAATAAACGACCGGGGCAACGTTTCCATCGCCCCGGCCAATAGGTACCTTTTAAAATACTATCTTAGTCGCACTTAGCACCTGGCATTCCTTGGTTAAGCCAATCCTCCGAGAGGATCCCTTCAGGAGGATTTATACATTCAGCACCATAAAATCTAACTTTCTCAACCCCTGGCTCGCCCTTTTTGGCATCCCACTTCGTTAGACCATAACCTACCGGATGTATTGCCTGTCGACCTTTAGCAAGAGCCATTGAGACTTCCCCATCGAAGCTTTGGAAGCTAATACCCTTCAATGATTGCATAACGTCATCTTGGCTTGGAAATCCGCCGGCTGCCTGAGCTGCTTTGTCCATTCCTAGCTTGTAATAAAGGATTGCTTTTGCATATTGATAAGAGGGAGCAAGCGGATAAACGCCATACTTGGTTTTGTACTCACGAACGAACCATGCATTGAGAGGATCACTGAGATCATTGCGCACTAGCAAGCCATACTTGCCTCGCGTGCCTATTACGACGCCATCGGGAATTTTTTTACCCAAACTATCTACGGCAGACGCACCGGTCACTGAGACTAACTTCTTTTGCTGAAAGAAGCCTCGCACCATTCCTTGAAGCATAAATGCTTCAATATCACCATCCCAAAACGAGGTATGCACCACTGCCGACTTGTCCAGAAGCATGGTTGAAATTTCAGCTGAGTATTGACCAGAGAACAGCTTAGGAAACTGTGGTTTACTTGAAGCCTTGCTTGTTGGATCAAGCTTCTGCATCGCTAGGCTATAAAATTTCCAGCTATCCTGACCCCAAGCATAATTTTGATTTATTCCAGTGTAAGTCTTAAGCTCCGGGAACATCTCGATCATATAACGAGCTGCAGCAATAGAATCACCAACAGCGTTTCCTTGGGTCCTGAACACATGCGAACGATCTTTTTCCTCGAAGAGACGCGGAGTACCACAAACTGACATTATGGTCAGCTTCTGCAACTCATCGGCTATTGGTGCAATTGCCATACATGACCCAGACGATATGTACCCAATGACGGCATCAACCTTTTGCTTCTCAACCAGATTTCGATACTCTGCTACCTGCTTGGCACCACCTCCAGATTCATCAATAAAAAGAGGCTCTAACGTAGCCCCACCAAAACCTTTTGAATTGTGAGGAGCAGGCAACGTACCAGCATTGATTGCGTCAATGACCAATTCAGCACCATTTTTTCCAGGCACTCCAAATGGCCCAGCCGCAGGCCCACTTAAAAAAGTTACAACCCCCACCTTGATCGTATCGTTTGCAGATGCAGCCCCCGCCGTCACAGTAGTAAGCAGAAGGCAACTTGCCAAAGCTGCAAGACGAGGTTTAGTGCGAGACAGTATACTCAACATTTTCTTTTACCTTTTCCTAGACTTTGAAACAGCTCTAAGGTCCAAAGATTTTTGATTATCGTTACTAGTAGCCTAAAGCTATTCCATCTTTACGAGGATCTGATCCACCGACGAGAGTACCATTCTTGTGATCGATAAAAATAGCCTGTCCACCACCATGTGGCATTCCAATATTTGTTATTTTATGACCACGACTGGCCAATATCTCTGCCGCAACCTTGCTAATGCCGCGCTCCACCTCAACGTTACCCTCGAACGCGAATATCCTAGGCAGATCCATCGCTTCTTGCGGGTCTAGACCAAAGTCAAACATCGAAGAAAGTGTCCATGCATGCCCTACGGGTTGGAAATGCCCACCCATGACCCCGAATGGCATTACAGGTCGCGAGTCTTTGGCTACCATTCCAGGAATAATGGTATGCATGGGCCGCTTCTTCGGCTCAATTTGGTTTGGGTGCCCATCTTCAAGCGTAAAGCCAAAACCTCGATTTTGGAGAATAACACCCGACTTAGCTGCAACAATACCGCTACCAAACCCCTTAAAGAGACTATTGATAAACGAACAAGCGTTACCGTCAGCATCAACAACGGAGATGTAAACAGTGTTGCCTTGCGGAGGCATGCCAGCCGGCGGCAAATCACAGGCCGCATGCATATCATCAATAGAACTTGCAAGCTTAGCGGCGTAGTCCTTCGACAGAAGAATATCTAATGGAACATCAGAAAAGGCTGGGTCGGCAATGAAAGCATTTCGGTCACGATATGCGAGCTTTGTTGCCTCTATAAGATGATGAAGCCTTGTTACATCAAGTGGCGCTCCAGCTATTGGCAATGCTTCCAACATGTTGATTAAGAGTAGAGCAATTGCTCCAACACCATTAGGTGGCAATTCAAAAACATCATATCCACGGAAGGTCGAATGTATTGGATTTACATACTCCCCGGAGTGTTCCGAAAAATCAGATAGATCGTGCAATCCACCCTTAGTGTTTAACGTGGCGACAATATCTTCCGCTACTGCACCCTCATAGAAAGCACTTCGACCTTTCTCAGCGATCGCTCTCAAAGTGGCAGCAAGTGCAGGTTGCCTGAAGTTTTCACCTGCAGTTGGAAGCTTACCCGCAGAATTGAAGTATATTTCCCGCGCGCCCGTATCCTTAGAGAGCTTTCCATGCCCATTTGCAAAGTCGACGGCTGGGCGCTCATGAACGGCAAAGCCCTCTTGCGCATAACGAATTGCAGGCTGAAGAATTCGATCTAAACCCCGACGCCCGTGATCTCGAGACAGTGTTTCCCAAGCATCTATAGCACCAGGGACTGTTACGACATGAGCACTAGTGGGATCCAATTCCTTGATACCCTGATCCTTAAAGAATTCGATATTTGCCTTGGCTGGTGCGCGACCCGAACCATTGAAGCCTATTGGAACTGCAGCATCAGAGGGTTGATAAAGACAAAAGCAGTCACCACCAATTCCTGTTGAACCTGGCTCGGTTACACACTGGACCGCACAGGCGGCAATTGCAGCGTCCAGAGCATTTCCACCTGCCATGAGAATTTCAATTGCAGCTAGCGTAGACGATGGTTGACTAGTAGACGCCATGGCATTTCCCGAACGGGCGGCTGACCTGCCAGGCAAGTGAAGATCACGCATTTATAAATCCTCAATCATCGAGTGAATGGAACTTAGTCCGTATTAAGCAGCAAGACGTATCAACTAACCTACAGCAGGTTTTTTTTCCAACAAGCCATTTCTTGGAACGTAATTCTAAATTTAACGAGACATTCTGAACGACCAGTTATTGAAGCTCATGAATGATTTCTATTACAGCGGTGGATATTGGGCAGGAAACAGTTTCCAATTGTTCAAAAGTGAGATTTTCCTATTTCTTTTATCAAGAAGGCTTGAATTGAAGCTTTGCCAGGCGAGCATAAAGACCATCGGAGGCCATTAGGCTTTCATGCGTGCCTTCCGAAACAATTTGACCTTGATCAAGAACCAATATTCGATCTGCATTCTGCACCGTCGCGAGACGATGCGATAATGAGGGTTGTTCTATTTTTTTGCAATCGCTCTAAGGCAACCTGGACACGACCTTCGCTTTCAGAATCAAGAGCACTAGTCGCCTCGTCAAGCAATAGAATTGGTGGATCACGTAAAATTGCGCGAGCAATTGCAATTCTCTGACGCTGCCCTCCAGATAACCTTACTCCTTTTTGCCCTAAATCTGACTGAAACCCTTCAGGCATTGCCTCAATAAACTCTAATGCAGCCGCTGCCTCAGCTGCCGCACGAACTTCAAGGTCAGAGGCGTCTGGTCTTCCAAAGCGAATATTCTCGGCGACAGTTGTTGAAAAAATGGCCGGCTCTTGAGGCACAAAGCCAAAATTACCTCTAAGAGTGGGTGGATCCATTGCGGAAGTTTTGATCCCATCTAGCATGATTTTGCCAGTCTGCGGATCATAAAAGCGGAGCAAGAGCTGGAAGATTGTAGTTTTTCCTGCGCCTGATGGACCAACTAACGCTACAGTCTCTCCTGATTGGATTGTAAAAGAGATTTTACGGAGCGCTGGTGTTTCAGGCCGGGCCGGATAATTAAACGAAACATCCTCAAAACTAATATCACCTTTAGATGGTTTTGATGGATTGACGGGGTTGTCAGGAGATTTGATCATCGGCTCTTCAACCAATAATCCTAATAATCGCTCTGTAGCTCCTGCAGCTCTCTGAAGGTCACCCCAAACCTCACTTAAAGCACCAACCCCCCAGCAGTAACAACAGCGTAAAATACAAAAGCTGATAGCTCACCGCCTGTCATCTCACCCGATAAAACCATCCGACCGCCCAACCATAGGACAAAACCGACAGCTCCGAATACTAGTAAAATTACAGTGGCGGTTAGCCATGCTCGAGCTCTAATTCTCCTCACTGCACCAGAAAATGCATGTTCAAGCCTTGAAGAGAAGCGCCTTAAATCCGCTTGCTCTTGTGCGAAAGCTTGAACAATACGGATCGCATTAACACTCTCTTCAACATGTTCAGATACTGCGGCAATACGATCTTGATTTTCACGACTTAAGCGCCTGACTTTACGTCCAAATATAATTATGGGAGCGACAACAACCGGAATAGCTATCGCCGTCGCCCCTGTTAAGGATGGGCTTGCTATAGACATTAAAATCAAGCCCCCAATTACAAGCAGAAAATTTCGTGCCGCTATAGAGGCTGCAGAACCAATGACTGTCTGAATCACTTCAGCATCAGCTGTCAAACGTGATAGGACTTCACCTGTAGGCCTCGTCTCAAAGAATGCCGGACTAAATTGAAGTACTCTTGCGTAAACGGCACGGCGTAGGTCAGCAACAACGCGTTCACCAATCCAAGTCACGAGAAAATATCTACCAAACGTGCCTAACGCGAGCAGTACGATCATAACCGCAAGCCATAATAACGCAGAGTTCAGTACACCTGGATCATTAGCTGAAAAGCCAAAATCAATTAGCTTTCGCAACCCCATCCCGATAGTCAGAACGGCACCAGCGGCAAGAAACAATGCCAATAAGGCCCCAAAAACCCAAGCTTTATATGGCTTAAGAAATGGCCCCAACATTAGAAGTGGCTTCAAGTCACTTCTTCGTCTCACGGGCGCTTTATTGGTCACTGAGCAAAAGCCCTTTCTAAACAGACATTACTCCGTTCGCGTAGCGCAGCCGATACACCCAGGTCAACCGGTACGGCAGTCGCAGGACTATTTAATGATCCCAACGAGCCTCATGAGCATTTAAAGGGGAAGCCGGCAAATCCCACCTTGGTGGAGTATCTGACAGTTCCGTCGCCATTGGGACTCTGCGGACCTGACCATAAGGACCATTTTCTTCTACCATATGCTCAGCAATGCTTGCTTCCGAAGGGGCCTCTGCATTAATGGCGTCAATCTCTCCCAAGTCTTCAAGCCATCTTCCAGTCCAGGCTAGCGCTGTACGGACGCGCCAAGCACCCCTTCTTCCCGTTGACGTTTTAAAGCACTCATCGCGGCAGCCGCCATTAAATAACCACACCCATGATCGAGAGCCTGAGCTGGAAGGGACTTTGGTGCCCCATCTGCAAGACCAGCCGCTCGACCTCCTGCTTCGGCAATACCGGAGACCGTTTGCACTATAGAGTCAAACCCGCGTCTGGATGCCCAAGTCCCCTCATAGCCAAAAGCACAAAGGGTTACAGACACGATAGAAGGATTAATTTCTTTCACGGCGTCGGGCCCGAGACCCGCTTGATCAAGCGACCCAGGCCTATATCCTTGAACCACGATATCGGCCTCGCCAACCAGTTTTTCAAATATCTTCCGACCTTCAGCCGTCTTAACATCTAGCATGGCATTTCGCTTACCTGCTCCACCATCAAGGATAAGTGGACCACGATCCGGATATCTAGGAGGGGTTATCCTCAACACATCAGCACCAAATGCTGCAAGCGTGCGACCGCAAACTGGTCCAGCTATCACTCGTGTCATATCAAGCACACGGATACCTGACAGCGGTCTAGTAGGGGAACTTTTCCATGACTTGGCGTCTGACTCACCAAAACGTTCGATCTCGGTTAAGCGCGTACCCTCTAGAGCACGCCCTTGGGGAGTTGCCCTCCATTCAGATTTTGATCGCATCATTCCACCGGGAAGACCGTGATCAATCATGACTTGCTCAACCTCAAGACCGGTCATTTTGTTTAAAACAGACTGCATCCCAGCTCGAGAAATTGGTGCTCGAAACGCAGCGGTTGTGGCAGCCATATGGTGGGTGTAATTGCAGTGGAGTTGGACCCAACGACCATCGCCGCATTTATAATGCCCTGAGATGTCATCCCAAATGTATTCGGGCTCGACTCCGACGACATGAACGTGTCGTTCCGAATTAAAACCAATGGAAGCGGCCTCGCGGTTTACAGAGACCGTTTGGTCACGGCCAGTTCGTGCTCGCCACACTTCAGCTGCAGCAAGTCCTGCAGCTCCCTCAGTAACTTGAGCACAAAGGCCGACTTTGAAGGCAGAGGGCAAACCGGGTCCTTCTCCTGAGAAACTTATACTCTCCGTTGCTTCTGAGCGTCCAAGCTCCGCCCAAACATCAGCAAAGACCTTCGACGTTTCGCTAACCACTGCCTATACGGCTCCGGCTGCTCGGGAAACTTCTTCCATCTTTTCCAATGTAGTAGTAGTTGAAATAATGTTTGGGTCCATTTTTATGTTGATTACCGAAGGCCTTTCCGAAGCTAAAGCTCGGTCAAGAGCAGGTCCAAATTCAGCTGTTTTTTCAACTGTTTCTCCATGACAGCCATAAGCCTCAACCAACTTATGGAAATCAGGATTCTTAAGCTCAATTGCTATTGCACGACCTGGATGACGCTTTGCTTGGTGTGCACGAATGGTGCCATACATCCCGTTGTTAAAAAGAAAAATCACTGGATTACCGCCGTATTGGGCTGCAGTGGCTAATTCTTGACTGGTCATCATGAAACCGCCATCTCCAACGAAACCAAAAACCTTTCGATTGGGAAATGCTAAGGCTGCTCCAACAGCAGCTGGTACTGCATAGCCCATCGCCCCACTGGTAGGAGCCGCAAATGTATGTAGTTGTTGGAATTGCATATAACGCATAGCCCAACCGGAAAAATTACCCGCATCAACAGTTACGATTGAGTCTGCATCAGCCCTTTTTCGGATTTCTGCCATGCACGTTGCAAGGTCAAGGTCTCCTCCGCGGCAATTGGAGTTGCCCATTTTTCGAAATCAGCTCTAGCTGTTTCTCGCCAGTCAGCCCACGTGACCTGGCTACTTTTGAGTGCTTTTGCTGCTGCAGCGAAGGCAGACATGCCAGACTGAATGCCAAGATCAGGTTGATAAACACTTCCTATTTCTTCGGCAGATGCATGGATATGTATAAACTTCTTTGACGGCTTAGGACTCTCCATCATGGAATAGCCTTGGGTAGTAATTTCACCAAGCCGTGCACCAAGCACTAAAAGCAAATCAGCATCTTTCACCATTTGGAGAAGCTTTGGAGCAGGTGCAGTTGAAAGATCTCCAACAAACCGATCACCAAAATGGTTAATGATATCCAGGCGGCGAAATGAGCAAGCCACTGGAAGGTCCCAAGTTTTAGCAAAACTTTGGATATCGTCAGCTGCTTGCTGACTCCATCCACCACCACCAACCACCAACAAAGGCCGTTCTGCGTTCTTTAACATTTCAACCATAGCTTGCATGTCTTCTGTGCTCGGCGCGGCACGGGTGTACCGATAAGGAGCTGCATCAGCCACACTTGAAAAATCACGGAGCATGTCTTCTGGTAATGCCAATGCAACCGGACCAGGCCTGCCTGACATGGCGACAGAAAAAGCACGAGCGATATATTCCGGCACCCGCTCCACATCCTCAATCTGCGCGGTCCACTTTGTGACCTGACCAAGCATCCGCCTGTAGTCAATTTCTTGAAAAGCTTCGCGATCAAACTGATCTCGCGCCACCTGACCAATGAGCATTATAAGTGGGGTAGAATCTTGGTAAGCAGTGTGAAGTCCAATAACTCCATGACAGGCACCTGGCCCCCGGGTAACCATAACGACCCCCGGCTTACCAGTTAATTTGCCATAGGCTTCAGCAGCATTGGCAGCACCTGTCTCATTTCTACAGGTGTAAAGCTTGAAATCCTTATGATCATAAAGCGCGTCCAAAAGCTCCAGATAACTCTCGCCTGCCACGCAAAATGCAGTGTCACAGCCATGAATACGAAGCTGATCAGCTAAGACCTGGCCACCGTTCCGCATGTTAGTATTGGCCTTGGTTGAGACGGACATGAAAACGCTCCTGATTACTGATTTGTTCTCTTGCAGAAGACCCTTCAGAGCCCTCGGTGTCAATTGCGCTTGTAGTTAATTCAGTTCTGCCTATATTCCCGGAAAAATTTCCCTAACCTAGCCCGCACGATTTTCGCGCTTGGCACGCCCAAGGACGCTTCTCGCGATGGATATTCGCAACATTGCAATAATTGCCCATGTCGATCATGGAAAAACAACTCTAGTAGATTGTCTTTTAAAGCAATCAGGAGCCTTTCGTGAAAATCAGCGCGTGATGGAACGCGCGATGGACTCCAACGATCTAGAACAGGAACGCGGGATTACAATCTTGGCGAAGTGCACATCCGTGGAATGGAAGGATGTACGTATAAATATTGTCGACACCCCCGGACACGCAGACTTCGGTGGCGAGGTTGAACGGATCTTAGGAATGGTAGATGGAGTCTGTCTTTTAGTAGATGCTGCTGAAGGTCCGATGCCTCAGACAAAATTCGTACTTTCGAAGGCATTAGCACTTGGTCTTAAGCCAATTGTAGTTGTTAACAAAGTCGATAAACCAGAACAACGAGCCTACAAGGTCCAGGATGAAACTTTTGATCTCTTTGGCGTACTCGGCGCCAATGAGGACCAGCTCGACTTTCCATGTGTTTTCGCCTCTGCCAAAGCTGGCTGGGCTAGCTTAGACCCTGAACAAACTGGCGTAGACATGGCTCCTTTGTTCGACTTGATTGTTCAACACACACCTGAGCCAGAAGTATCTGTAAATACGCCTTTCAGAATGCTCGCTACTACTTTAGAGAGCAATCCCTATCTTGGACGTATACTGACAGGCCGGATTGAAAGCGGCTCTATTAAGGCGAACGCACCAGTGCACGCGCTTAACCGAGATGGTGAACGCATTGAAGCTGGTCGCGTAACTAAAATTTTAGCTTTTCGCGGGTTGGAGAGACAACCGATCGAAGAAGCTTTTGCGGGAGATATCGTTGCATTAGCCGGCTTAGCCGAGGCTACCGTCGCTGATACTGTTGCGAGCCCTGATGTCACCGAACCTTTACCAGCCCAACCTATTGACCCTTCAACGCTAGCCATGACGTTTTCTATTAATGACAGTCCTTTGGCAGGTCAGGATGGCGACAAGGTAACATCAAGACAAATCCGCGATCGACTAATGCGCGAAGCAGAAGGCAATGTTGCGATCCGCGTGACTGATACTTCGGATAAGGACGCGTTTGAGGTTTCAGGCCGAGGAGAACTGCAATTAGCTGTCCTGATAGAGCAAATGCGACGTGAAGGTTATGAACTTTCAGTGAGCCGTCCTCGCGTCCTCTTCCGTAACAATCCCGAAACTGGGAAACGCGAAGAGCCTATGGAAGAGGTCTTCGTTGACGTTGATGAAGAATATGGTGGTTCAGTGGTTTCATCGATCTCTGAACGAAAAGGTGAATTGCAGGAGTTGCGTCCGTCGGGTGGTGGAAAACAGAGACTCGTTTTTCTTGCGCCTGCTCGCGGTTTGATTGGGTACCACGGTCAATTTCTCACTGAAACGCGCGGAACTGGAATTATGAACCGCGTCTTTCACTCTTATGGCCCTTATAAGGGTCCTATAGCTGCTAGGAGAACAGGGGTTCTCATTTCTATGGAAAATGGAAAAGCCTCTCCATATGCTCTCTTCAATCTTGAAGAACGCGGTTATTTGTTCATTCCTTCAGGGGTACCTGTGTATCAAGGAATGATCATTGGAGAGAATGCCAAACCGTCAGATCTAGAAGTAAACCCGCTCAAGGCAAAACAGCTAACGAACTTTAGGGCTGCGGGTAAAGACGATGCTGTTACGTTAACTACTCCAATTGACATGACCTTAGAAAAGGCCCTCGCCTATATTGCTGAAGATGAGCTCGTAGAGGTGACACCAAAAGTCATTCGATTGCGCAAACGGTTTCTCGACCCTCATGAGAGAAAACGCGAGGCCCGTAAAGCTGCGGCGGTGGAAGCTGCAGAATAACTATTCTGCAGCCATTAACCCGTCTTCAATATCTCGATGGATCCTTGCGTTAGGACGCTCTTGGGGAGGACCATATCCTCCCCGGCCGCAGTTTGAACAATCAGTCGATCGCCTTTGCGAAGAGAAAATTGGCATTTGGAAGGAAGATCAATTGTCTCCTCTCCTCGAATTACTTGGTTCTGTGCCGTAGAGCCTGAATGACCGCCAAATATTCCATCTGCGGCAATTTTAAATCGATCACCATAAGTGGCAAAGGTGACCCCATCTTCGAGTATTTCGTAAACCTTTCGGAAAGCCAGCCCGCCGCGCATGCGGCCACGACCAGCAGAGTCCTTAATAAAGCTATAATCAATACATCTAAAAAATTGGTGATCCATGTCTGTTGCTTCAACCGGAATGTTGGCGCAATTTGATAGTGGGCTATCCGCGCCGTCTATCCCATCATTTCTAGGCCCTGCTCCATATCCACCCCCAAAAATCTCTAAATAAATGTCATAACCATCTGGCCCTAACCACGACAAACAGCACGCTGTTGTAGTGTCAGTACCTGTTGCAATAACGCTCTCGGGAGTGGCCTTTGAAAGTGCCTTCATCACAGCATCAAATGCTCTATAACTGGGTAAAAGGCGTGCTCGAACCGGTGCTGGGTAGCGAGGATTTAAGATAGACCCCTCTGGAGCTTCTACTGATATTGCTCGAGAACAACCGTCGTTAAATGGAATATCAGGATCAGTCAAAACAGATTTTACAGCTGCCACTGCGGCAGAGACCGTTGAGGCAAAAGGGTTATTCATGTTGGAATTGACTTGATCGCTTGTACCAGAAAAATCGATAGCCATGGTGTCACCTGCGATGGTTACACTCGCTTTCACTTTGATAGGCCCTGATCCCTGACCATCATCATCAATTGCATCTTCACCTTTGTATATTCCATCAGGCGCAGCTCTAAGAGCGTTACGTATCCGACGTTCAGAGTAGTCGAGCATCTCACTCATTGCTGCAGCGAGCTTAGATGACCCATATTTGTTAGCGAGCGCGATTAATCTCTCTGCGCCAACTGCATTGGCGGCAAATTGAGCATCTATGTCACCAAGGGTTGCATCGGGCATACGCACATTGGCTCGAACGAAAGTTTCCCATGGGCCACGAACCCAATCCCGGTCTCTATTGAGTTTAAGAGCAGGAAATATAAGACCCTCTGAATGGATGTCGGTGGCATTTGGATTAAGACCAGGCGCTCCTCCCCCAAGATCTATGTGGGGCACGACAGTCGCTGAAAAACCAATTCGCTGCCCTTGGAAAAATATTGGACTGAAAAGGAAAATATCCTGAATATGCTGTCCACCAAGATAAGCGTCGTTTGTGATGAAAAAATCACCCTCTGCTAAAGAGTCTAATTCATGACGTTCTGAGCAGTATCGAAAAGTGTGCGTTATGGATCCCAATTGCATTGGTATAAGCTCTGCTTGTGCTACGACGCTTCCATCTGATGTCATCAAAGCAGCAGAGCAATCCTCAGCCTCGCGGACTATGGGAGAATGAGCAGATCGTATTAACTTTGCACCCATTTCTTGGGCTGCTGCGACCAGCGATTGCGCAATCACAGCTTGTTCAAGCGGGTCAAGAGCCATGAATTAAGCTTCCTTTTGAATAAGGATGTTACCGGATGGATCAAGATGAGTTGACCATCCAACAGGGATAAAGACTGTCGCAAAACCATCATCTATCAGTATTGGGCCATGAATTACTTTTTCCTTCAAAGCCGCTCGAGAAACTAACAACGCCTTATGTATTTTTCCGCGTTCAAAAAGTTCAATTTCAGTTTCAACTGCCCCATCAAAGTTCAGAGATGTTTCAGGAAATGCTGGTGGAGCCAATGAGCCGCCGGCCCTGTATGCAACAATTTCAATTGCTTCCCCCTTGGGTTTAGCAAAGGAATACAACTGCTCATGGGCCTTTCTGAATAGATCTTCCAAATCTTCATGGGAGAGGTTAGGTAAGTCGGACTCAGAAATGCTCACCGGCGCTTCAAACGCTTGGCCTCGATAACGCATATCCAAGAGATAAGAAAAAGTATCTGGTTGTTGTATCTTGTGCTCAGCAAAATGCGATTTAATTGAATCATTCAGCGCTGTGAAGTGCTTCCGTACTATCTCTGGTGCAGCCAAGTTCAGTGGCTGCCTATCTGTAAGTGCGTCATACCTAGCATAGTCTGCTACAAGCAACCCAAGGGCCGATAATACCCCAGCAAAGGGAGGTATAATAACAGATGAAAGCCCAATTTCTTCGGCAACACGAACCGCATGCATTGGTCCTGCACCACCAAATGCGACTAATGAGTAATCTCTGGGATCCCTACCACGTTCAGTCGATATCCGCTGAATAGCACGCGCAATATTGGACTCTGCAAGCTGAATGGCCGCGTCTGCTATTTCTAAAATTGATTTACCAAATTGATTGGCGAGAGAGTCAAACGATCGGCATGCTTTTTCAACGTCTAAATGCATATCCCCAGCCAGGAAGGCTTCAGCTTGCATAGTTCCGCGCACGACATGAGCATCAGTGATAGTTGGAGCCATTCCACCTCGGCCATAACATGCCGGACCAGGGTCAGCGCCGGCACTCTCAGGCCCCACCCGCAACATACCTCCATCATCTATCCAAACGAGTGAACCACCACCGGCCCCAACGGTAGCCATGTCAATGACGGGGGTTTTGACGGGCAGACCGCCAATCTCAGTAATTGAAGCTAAAGAAGGTTGACCATCGGGTGCCAGACAAACGTCCGTCGAAGTGCCTCCCACATCTAAAGTAATAAAGTTTTTGTGACCTGAACGTGCAGCTTGTCGAACTGCGCCCACTACCCCAGCAGCTGGGCCGGAAAATAAGGCAGAAATTGCATTCTCTGCCATAGCAGCGGCCGGCATTCTTCCACCGTTAGACTGCATTACTGAAAAAGCCCCATCGAAGGCTTGTTCAGTGAGAGTAGCCTCAAAACGCTTAAGGTATCGACTAACTACTGGCTGAACATACGCTGAAAGAGTAGTTGTGGAGGCTCTTTCATATTCTCGAAATTCTTGTGCGACTTTATGAGATGGTGCCGTTGGCATTCCCGGAAACATCTCTTCTATAATTCGAACAAGGGCCTCTTCATGTAAGGGGTTTACGAAGCTATTAAGAAGGCAAATCGCAACAGCATCAAATTCTCTCTCGCTAAGGAGGGAAAGAATAGATTTGCGCGCATTTGTTTCATTCAGTGCTGTTACTATTTCCCCATTAGGGCCAAGTCGCTCCTCAACTTCTATCGTATCTCGCCGACGAACAACGGGCTCCGGCTTTTCATAGTGAAGGTCATAGATTCTGCGTCGTTGATGCCGCTGAAGAAGCAGAAGATCTCTGAATCCTTTAGTTACTATCAGAGCAACCCTTGCGCCCTTCCTTTCTAATATGGCGTTCGTGGCCACGGTTGAGCCATGAGCAAGTTCACCAAGGCCTGCAATGTCAACGCTACCTTTGATTAACGCATTAAAAGCACCCTGATCAGGTGACTGCGGCGTAGAGGGTGCTTTTGCAACTGCAATGCGCCCGTTTTCCACGTATACAAGATCCGTAAAAGTTCCGCCTACCTCAACCCCCGCACGCGAAAAGCTGCCCGTCACCGTCGCCTCCTGACTGATAATCAGCTGAAAGCTTAGTAAACCCATACGCCAAGGGATAGATCAGAAACATGAATTAATATTTGGACGTAAAAGCCATTTCCAGGAGACTAAATTCATTTGCATTCAGAGCTTTAGCCAAATACTTTCTGGTCAGTCCTGATACAAACCAATCAACATCAGACCGATCAATCCCTGTCACTGAAGATTAAACCACACACAGAATGCTGAGGTCTAAACATTCAGTCCTTTGGGCCATCAACTCGAATACCAAGCTCTCGAAGATGTCTTGCATCAGCCGGAGCCGGGGCACCCATCATCAGGTCTTGAGCTTGTTGATTCATAGGAAATGCAATCACTTCTCTAATGTTCGGTTCATCCGCCAGCAACATGACTATCCTGTCAATTCCTGGAGCTGAAGCACCGTGGGGCGGAGCACCCAACTTTAGAGCGTTGATCATTCCACCAAAGCGTTCGTCAACTACTTCCGGTCCATATCCTGCGATCTCAAAAGCCTTATACATAATCTCAGGTCTATGGTTTCGTATTGCCCCAGATGACAGTTCTACGCCATTGCACACGATGTCATACTGGAAAGCTTTGATTGTGAGGGGATCCTGGCTCTCAAGAGCCTCCATTCCCCCTGCGGCATAGAAAATGGGTTGTGAGAAAACTCGATCTTCTGCGTTTTTTCGTCAAACTCAAACATTGGAAAATCGACAACCCAACAGAACCGGAAGGCACCCTGCTCTACCAAGCCAAGCTCCTCACCAATTTTAATTCTCGAACTTCCAGCAAACGAAGCAGCGTCAGCTGGCTTGTCACATATAAAAAACACAGCATCGCCATCTTCTAGGTTACAGGCCGAGCGGATCATCTCAACACGTTCGGGGCCTATGTTATTGGCAATAGGTCCAGCCCCTTCTCCATCTCTAAAGAATATGTAACCAAGACCTGGTTTACCTTGCGATTGTGCCCATGAATTCATTCGGTCACAAAACGCTCGACTACCACCGCCGGGTCCTGGCACCGCGCGAACCACTGCCCCACTATCAACCAATCTTGCAAAAATTTTAAAACCTGAGTCTCGGAAAGCCTCTGTTACATCTTTAATTTCAATCGGGTTTCGAAGATCCGGTTTGTCTGAACCATATTTGAGCATGGCTTCTTCGAATGGAATGCGTGGAAACGGTGCAGGTGTTACAGAGCGCCCTTCTGCAAATTCTTCAAAAACTCCATTCAAAACAGGTTCTATCGTTGCAAAGACGTCTTCTTGCGTGACAAAGCTCATTTCAAAATCAAGCTGGTAAAATTCACCCGGGGATCTGTCTGCGCGGGCATCTTCATCCCTAAAACACGGTGCAATTTGAAAATAGCGATCGAAGCCAGCTACCATTAAAAGTTGCTTGAATTGCTGAGGAGCCTGCGGCAATGCATAAAAAGATCCAGGATGCATTCGAGAGGGCACAAGAAAGTCACGTGCACCCTCGGGACTTGCAGCCGTTAGAATAGGCGTTTGGAACTCCCGAAAACCTTGCTCAATCATTCGTCGACGAATTGAAGAAATAACATCGGAACGTAGGGCTATGTTCCGTTGCATTTTCAAGCGACGAAGATCAAGGAAGCGATAACGCAATCTTGTTTCTTCCCCGTAGTCATCATCACTGTTGACTTGGAGGGGAGATTTTTCCACAGCAGACTCGATGTGTCCTTCGCGAACTCGCAACTCAATACCCCCTGTGGGCATTGCATCGTTAATTGTATCGCTTGAACGGGTGACACACGTGCCTGTAAGCGTAATTACACTTTCAAGTCTTACATTCTCGGCTAGAGCAAATGCTTCCTCACTAACATCTCGATCGAAAACGCACTGCGTCAGACCATAATGATCTCTCAAATCTATAAAAAGCAGACCACCGTGATCACGCTTACGATGAACCCAACCCGAAAGTCGGACTATCTCATCTACGTTGGAGGGCCGTAATTCGCCGCATGTGTGAGTACGAAAAGATGCATTAGAAAGACCTCTACAGGAACGCCAGGTGTTATACGGCTTTAAGAATTTTTGGCCAGGGAGGCACGCGCATTTTTAGATAAAAAGATAGATGTACGTGTGATCGCCTCGCAATTTTATAACCTTATGCTATAAGCCGCTTTCGATGACAAATAAGATTAACTTAATAGCCGATCAGTCGGCGCTCTCGGCATTCTGCAAGAATATAGCAGGATCGGAATACATCACTGTAGATACAGAATTTCTTCGTGAGTCTACATTTTGGCCAAAGCTATGCCTCGTGCAGGTTGCAACGCCAAATTATTCGGGGATTATCGACCCGTTAGCGAATAATATGGATCTGAAACCGCTGCTTGATATTATGGCCGATACTTCCGTGAAGAAGGTTTTCCATGCCGGCAGGCAGGACATGGAAATTTTTTACCGGCTAATGAAACGAACCCCAGCCCCCGTCTTTGATACACAAATCGCTGCCATGGTCTGCGGCTACGGCGATCAAATTGGATACGACAAATTAGTTGCCGCAATTACGCATCATAAAATTGACAAAGGCACCCGCTTTACCAACTGGGCAGAGCGTCCACTTTCTCAAGAGCAACTTGTTTATGCCTTATCGGACGTTACACATCTATGTAAGGTTTATGAGCACTTACAAAAAATGCTTTCATCCACTGGACGATCCAACTGGGCATCGGAAGAGCTGCAGTCGTTGGTTGATTCAAGCACATACGAAATAGACCCGGATAACGCATGGAAGCGTTTGAAAGCTCGAACAGATAAACCCCGTTTTCTTTCAATTCTCAAATCAGCAGCAGCCTGGCGTGAGCGAGAGTCAATGCGACGTGATCAGCCAAGAAATTGGGTGATGCGAGATGAGGCACTACTCAACATAGCCGCCCAAGCGCCTAAGGATGCGAATGCTCTAGCGAGATGTAGAGGTCTTCCAAAAGGCTTCATCAACAGTCGCCCAGGCCAAGATCTTTTAGCTCAGGTTTCCATGGCGGCTGAATTACCAGCAAGTCAGGCACCAAAACCAGAACCACGCCGTCAGTTAGACCCAGAATTAGCGCCTACCGTAGAATTATTAAAAGTAATTTTGAAAAGATCCGCTGAAGAACATGGTGTTGCTCAACGTCTAATTGCATCAGCCGAAGATTTGGAATCAATTGCTTCAGGCCAGGATAGCAAGGCTCTGAGTGGTTGGCGAAACGATATTTTCGGAGCTGATGCTCAAAAGCTAATTCGAGGCGAATTAGGCCTGGCAATTTCCAAGAATAAAGTGCACATCTTCAAGATTGCCTCCAATCAGGCCTTGGCAGAGTAATTCTCAACAATTTTGCTCTCAAGCCCCAGCGCTTCGGCAAGATGATTAAATCGCCTTGTTGCCGTCTCACCAAGCATTTCTGCCTTATCACCCACGATAAGAAACAAAGTTTCACCTGCTTGCCTCAAGTGAGTTTCATCCAGAAGACTTCTGCTTTTTTTATCGTTGGAACTTACACCTATTGCGTGCGCCAAACGGAAAGCAAACCCTAACGCAGAAGCAATTGCACGTGCCTCTGGGTTAAGCAGTTCAATTGCAGGGCCTAAACCAGATTTTATCCCATACCCATGGTATCTAGCGTAAACTACAGCGGCTAAGAATGCTCTATCTGTGTGGGTCATACCTCCAGCCGTGAGGGTTAAAGTACGGGCCGCAGCGTTGTGCCCCCGATAGTCGGGATGGTCATGGCCGGAAATATCACTCAGCCAAGCTGCAGCTTGAACCATTCGAAAATTGACCATAGTTTCTGGGAACACATTCTTTACCCACTGAGCTATGAGGTTTCCATCAAACGGAATACGAGAGCCCACAAGTCCTAGTTTTATGCAATGGTCGATAAGAGGGTCACTGTTACGAACATCAGATATCAAATCCTCAAAGAGCACACCTTCTCGGAGACCAAAGCCTGAAAATATTACTTTTTCAGGCAAAACCTTTTGTACAAGCGCAGACAAAAGTCTGGCTGAATAAGGTGCCATTGAACGACGTCTGCTAGAGATGGCCTTCAACTGGTTTGTTTGCTTAGGCTGAAGGTCACCAACTTTCTTTGCAAGATTTAGTGCTTCGGCAAAGCCTATTTCATATTGATGAATTATCTTGATGGGGTGCTTCTTCTGCTCGAAATGATATTTTGCTAGAGAGCGCCAAGCGCCACCTACCAAATAAAGTGCGCGTTTCGATGCGATGCCATCGGCAATTGCAGACATTGATCGGCCTATTTGCACGTATTCCTCTGGCCCTCCAACTATCTGTCCCAAAGCAAGCGGACCGATTGGCAAAGATTGCGCTGAACACACCTGGTCACCTCTTATATCAGCAATCTCAAGACTGCCGCCGCCTAGATCACCCATGACGCCATCGGCATTCGGAATACCTGAGATAACACCAAGTGCTGATAAGTGCGCTTCTTGTTCACCCGATAGAACTTCTATTTCTTGGCCCAACGCTTTTTCAGCATTTTCAATAAAAACAATACTGTCCGATGCATCCCGTACCGCTGCGGTTGCAACAGCACGAAGACTTGTTACGCACAAATCATCGGCAACTTTTCGAAAGCGCTTCAAAGCCAACAACGCCGAGCTACTACCCTCAGGATCAAGACATCCTGTTGAAAGCAAATTACGACCTAACCCACTCATTGCTTTCTCATTGTAAAGAGGAGCTAAACAACGCTGTGCACCATCAAAAATAACCATGCGCACAGAATTAGAACCAATATCCACAACTGCGGGGCGAGAAAGAATCCGTGAAATAGCCAACGTTCCTAAATCTCACTCAAGGCTTTACGAGCTGAAGGTCAGGAGTTTCTGTAGGTTTAAGCGCACTACCACGACCGGACAAACTTGGGTTCAACATAAAATACTCATGCGCACTAAAAGGCTTAGGTTTTTCCTTAAACCGAGAATAAGTCCCATCCGAATTAAGCCTCCAACTCTGACTGTCATCCAGAAGATTTGCTATTAAAATCTGCTCAACAATCTGCCTTCGAACAGTTGAATTTTCGATTGGAACAAGTGTCTCCACGCGCCTATAAAGGTTACGAGGCATCCAGTCAGCCGAAGAAATAAAAACTTTTGCAGCTTCTGATGGCAAACCGCCACCATTGCCAAAGCAGATCATCCGGGCGTGCTCTAAGAACCGGCCCACTAATGATTTTACAGATATATTTTCCGAAAGACCTTTCACCCCAGGGCGGAGACAGCAAATACCGCGAACAATCAATTGAATTTGGACACCTGCTGCCGAGGCGGCGTAAAGTGCATCAATAATTGTTGGATCAACAAGCGAATTAAGTTTTGCCCAGATAGCCGCAGGCTGCCCAGCTTGGGCATAGGTTATCTCTTTATTAATTAGATCCAGTAATGATTGCTGCATCGTATCCGGGGAATAAATCAGCTTAGCCATATCCCCAGGTTTTGCGTAACCCGTGATATAGTTAAAGAGAAGATTGGCATCTCGAGTAAGACCAGGGTCACAAGTGAAAAATGAGAGATCGGTGTAAGTACGAGCGGTTATGGGGTGATAATTCCCTGTTCCAAAATGGGCGTAACAACGCAATTCCTTAGGCTCCTGCCGCACGATCAGGCTCACCTTGGCATGCGTTTTGAGCTTCATAAAACCATAAACCACTTGCACACCAGCTCGCTCTAAATCGCGTGCCAGTAAAATATTATTAGCCTCATCAAAACGAGCCTTTAATTCAACTAGAGCGGTGACACTTTTCCCAGCTTCCGCCGCCTCAATAAGAGCTTGCACAATCGGACTGTCAGGTGTTGTTCTGTATAGTGTTTGCTTGATTGCCATCACAGCAGGGTCTTGAGCCGCTTGCCGTAGAAATTGAACAACAACATCAAAGCTTTAGTAGGGATGGTGAACAACTATATCCTTAGCTTGAATAGCTGCGCAACAATCACCGCCAAAGTCACGAATACGCTCTGGGAAACGGGCCTGGAATGGCTCAAACAATAGATCTTTGCGAATATCATCGATAAGTTCCGAAATATCGCTAAGCCCAACCATGCCTTCCATAAAAACAACTTCGTTTATTCCGACATCAGCCTCTCTCGCAAGCTCTGCTGCTAGAGCTAGAGGAATACCCGCATCACAAGACAAACGAACTACATGGCCGCGCCGACGTCGCTTTAAGGCACTCTCAAATAGGTGAACAAGATCCTCTGCTTCTTCGTCAATCTCGAGTTCGCTATCTCGAAGTATACGAAAGCAACCGCCCCTTCTACATCGAAGCCCGGGAACAGCCTGTCGGTAAACATACCCGCAACGTGTTCAATCGCTATTGCACGAATTTTTTGACCTGGCAGGCGGATAAAACGTGGCAGTCGATTGGGGAAAGGCAAGATAGCTGTTACTCGTTCCCCGTCACTCTGGCGCTTCAACTTCAGGGCAAGACCATATCCGTTATTAGGAACGAATGGGAAAGGGTGTGCTGGATCAACAGCAAGGGGGGTCAGTACTGGAAAAATTTTATGATCAAATTGCTCATCTAAGAATTTCTGGTCCTGCAAGTTCAGGTCGGTTGGCATAAGTACATGCACATCAGCCAATTTTAACTCTGCTTGCATTTCATTCCATCGAGACTGTTGATTTTCCAAAAGGCGCCTTGCCCGGACATCAATTGCGGCAAGCTGTTCTTTTGGACTCATCCCATCGGCAGATAGTGTTGTAACTCCGGCGTCTACCTGCCCTTTTAATCCTGCTACTCGAACCATGTAGAATTCGTCGAGATTGATTGCTGAAATTGAAAGAAAACGAAGTTGTTCAAAAAGTGGGTGGGAACGATTAGATGCTTCTTCGAAGACTCTCTCGTTGAAAGCCAACCAAGACAGTTCCCTGTTTATCAACCTCACTTCAGGAGATTCTAGGTTTTCAGTTGAAATTTCTATCATATCGATCTGGTCGCAGGGTTCTTATCTTCCAATTTTAAGAACAAAGCATGTTCCTTACTTTGCCTTCTCAGAATCAAATATTTCCTGGAAATGCGCCTCCGTCCATCAAAACATTCTGTGCCGTCATGAAGCCCACGTGGTTACTGCATAAGAATGCACACACGGCTCCAAACTCCTCCGGAGTTCCAAAACGTTTTGCTGGGTTTTTTCCAACACGTGCAGCGTAAACATCTTCATATGCCTCGCCTGCTCGATCTGCTGCGAAACGCATATTGCCGGTTAGGCGGTCAGTCTCGAATGGCCCTGGGAGCAAATTATTAATCACCACATTATGCTGAATTAGCTCGCGGCTTATAGTTGAGGCAAAACCAGTCAAAGCCATTCGGGCTGCCGTAGACAGTCCAAGGTTCTCCACGGGCATCTTTACGCTAGCGCTCGTTATATTGACGATCCTTCCAAAATTACGAGCAACCATCTGATCCACAACCTTAGTAATCATATCTGCATGCCCGAGAAGCTGAGCCTCTAATGCAGACAGCCAACGCTCTCGGGTATCAGTTCGAAAATTCCCTGGCGCTGGCCCCCCAGCATTAGTTACCAGAATATCTATCTGAGGAGACATTTTGATGAGAGCTTCCCTTATTTCGATCTGGGTAATGTCACCTGCGAGAGTAAGGACTTGTCTTTCTGGATTGTCTGTTCTGATTTTATCGGCTGTCTCTTCTAACGTTTCTTTTCCACGAGCATTGAGCACAAGATTAACACCTTCTGCCGCTAGTGCCGCCGCAGACCCCTTACCAAGTCCTTTTGAGGCTGCTTCCACGATTGCCCATCTACCTTTGATGCCAAGATCCACGACGCTACTCCTGAAGTAAAAGGTCTTTCTGCATTTCCACTAGCACAGAACGCGCAAGTGGGATTGTGATACCAGAACGTCTAGCAAGAGCTGCCCTATCTAATCGGGCTGACAATTCCCTGGCCGTTGCAAAACTTCGCTCTGCTCTCAACAACAAGTAATTGATAGTTGCTTTATCAATAACTAACTGGCGATCGGCAAGTTGCTTAGCGAGGACTGCAGCGAACAGACCGTCATCTGGAGGGAGAACCTCCGAACTTCGTAAGGCCCGAAGGCGCGACGCAAGATCAGGTAAAGCTACTGACCAACGAGCCGGAGCATCACGGGAAACAAGCAATAGACCACCCCTGGTCTCACGCGAGAAATTCAATAAATGAAAGAGCTTAGTTTCTTGAGCCGCCGGCAATTTTTCGATGCCTAAGTCCAAAACAATTTTAAACTTTCGGCTGCAACCAAAATCTAAAGCTTCAAGGCCATTTAAATCTATAACTTCAGCTCCTGCACGCCGCGCCCAGATCTGAGCTAGATGCGTCTTTCCTGCCCCCTCTAATCCCCAAATGCATGCCGCATAATTTGGCCAATTCTCAGAGTCATCCAGAAGGTCACGGGCGGCTTCATTGCAAACTGCGTGGAGAAAATCCGCCTCTACATAAGTAGGTTGATGGGGCAGCTCGAGCGGATACTGCTTATTCAAGCCAGGTCTCCGTTTTCGTGATGATTATCGTCCTCTCCGTGATAAATCTGGCTTTTTCGATATTCTGCAACAGCAAAACGCAGGAGAACTCCGACAGCTGCGGCCACTGGTAAGGCAAGTAACATCCCCAAAAAACCAAGGAGAGCCCCTCCAGCAAAGAGAGAAAAAATCACCCAAACCGGGTGCAGTCCGATCCGATCTCCGACCAGCTTTGGGGTCAACACATTGCCTTCAAGCAATTGACCGACGACAAAAATTAAAGCGACAGCTCCGATATCCCAGTTACTGTCAAATTGGATTAGCGCAAGCCCTACACTAGCAACCAGACCAAAAATTGAGCCTACATAAGGGATAAAGGCCAAAACTCCTGAGATAATGCCAACAATAAAGCCAAACTGCAGACCTGTTAGAGTTAATCCAATCCCGTAAAAGAGCCCCAGAAGCAGACACACAGTTGCTTGACCGCGCACGAACCCCGCCAATGTTTTATCAATTAATGAAGCTTGCTGACGAACGGGAGTTAATATTTTCTAGGCACCAGGTCGTCTAACCATCGAATTAAGCGATCCCAATCCCTGAGCAAGTAAAATGCAACGATGGGAGTGACAAAGATAAAAGTTGAGATGTTAACCAGAGCTACACCACCACTGAAAATTTTCTGGATCAAGCCTCCAAAAATCTCAACTCCTTTTCCAACCTGGCCTCCCACTGCATCACGAATTCTTTGAACATCATTTTCGCCCAGAGTTTCTGAAGCAAAAATTAAAAGCGAGTCTAATTGTCCCTCAACTTTTTCCGCATAAGTCGGCAACGCTTCAGCAGCAGCCTTAAACTGTGTTTGCACTAGAGGGAACGCCAGAACAATGATCATGAGAAAAAGAAAAGCAAACGCAATCAACACTATGGTTGCAGCTGCCCAATCGAGGGACCTTTTTATGCTCCAACCAATCCGCACAGGGGTCTAAAAAGTACGCTACTGCCAAACCAACAACAAAGGGCAATAAAACTTCTCTAAATAAGCCAATAAAAAGAATGATACCGCAAACAATAAGTATCCAGGCAGTGAGTTTTCGCCACCCAGGCATCACTTTTTTTTCCAGTTTATCACCTGCAGTCATTGGCAAACCTTACCTCTTTGAACGCTTAGGTGCTGCGATGAGCACCCACTGTACTTGGTCACCAGGACCGGATGGCACAAGGTCCATATTTTGTTCAGCAATATTAGCTCTAACCTCCTCAGGTGTGCCATCAAAGTAAATACGAAAACGGGCTCGGTCTTTGGAAAGGCTCACGAGTTCATGTCGTGTCACACTAGAAGAAGCATCCAATCTAAGCCGCACATCTCCAAATTCAGAAAGGCTTTTCAGTTCGAAAAATCTGCAAGTAGGACACTTTTTTTTGCAGAGTTTAAGCTGGAGGATTTCTGCTTCCAGACCGCATCAAGTTCATTCATCACGGCGAAAGCCGCCTCTTTACACAAAGCCTCCAATGAAGAACCAGCAGCGCCAGTTTTTACATACTTAAACCGCCCTAGATCAGGACCACCACCAAGAATTTCTGCAGCTACTTCAAGAACAGGATTACCTGTTTCGAAATCAACACGGTAGTTTGCCTGAGCGAGCAATACACCAGCTGCGCCATAGCGGGCCGAGATTGCTTTGAGCCTTTGCGAGTTTTGGTTAACGGCTTGATAAGGAGATAAAGATCCAACATCCACCAAATCACCCTTTGGGTTCATCACCGGGGTGAGGCCATCGTATGTATCCAGAAATGCCCAAGCAGTGCGCCATGGATTGTTTTGTTGCCATAGCGATAAAGCACCAGCCCATGCCAAAACCGGAACCACGATGACACTTGGCGCTTGTTTATCTGTAAATTGGATACGGTACTCTTGAAAAAAATTGCTTATTCGTTCGGGTACAAATGAGATTGTTATTTTTGCTGCGTAGCGAGTTTCAGATGTAACTTCGTCGTCGATCTTAAATCCAGCAGTGTGATCTGCAGCAACCAGATAGGTGATTTCCGGAAAATCTGCCGACTTGTCAGAAACCGACAGGCGTTTGAATAAGCGTTCAAAGGCTTCAACGTGAGCACTTTCTATTGCTTCCTTCCTCGCTATCGCAGAAGTTTCTCTCGTTAAATCAACAACTATGCCGGATACAGTGTATGGATCCGCCGCTTCTGCCGAGCGCGTGAAGCTATTTGCCACTAGCACCAAAAACAAGACGGTAGCTAAAGATCGCATACCCTTCTCCCAAAAATATCTCACAAAAACGTAAACAACCGTCGTTGCGCGAAACTGCCTCGAGGGGTATTGCCTCACTGAAGGCAGCAGTTCTTTATAAGACAAGATATAATCGGAATGAATATGACTCAGAACAGCAATGACGCATATAAGCAAGCTGGAGTTGACATCGCTGCAGGCGACGCTCTTGTGGCGCGGATTGCTCCAGCCGCAAAAGCAACAGCCCGAGCAGGTGCTGGTGCTGCGCTAGGAGGGTTTGGGGCAGCATTTGATCTTAAAGCAGCAGGCTACTCCGATCCTATATTAGTAGCGGCAACAGATGGGGTTGGAACAAAACTTCTTATTGCAGAAACAGTTGGAGATCACACTGGTATCGGCACAGATCTGGTGGCGATGTGTGTGAATGACTTAGCAACGCAAGGAGCAGAACCCTTATTTTTCTTGGATTACTTTGCAACGGGCAAGCTAGACATAGACCAAGCTTCTGAAGTCATCGAAGGTATTGCTGCCGGATGTAAGCTCGCGGGCTGCGCATTAATTGGTGGCGAAACCGCAGAAATGCCAGGCGTTTACCCAGTGGGCCGATATGATCTTGCTGGATTTGCAGTGGGTGCAGTAGAGCGTGGCGGTTTTCTAGACGGAACCTTGGTCCAAGAAGGTGACGTTGTTATAGCAATTCCCTCAAGCGGAATTCATTCTAACGGGTATTCTCTAGTGCGCCGCGTCGTTGAAAGTTCAGGCGTAAGTTACGATGCCCCAGCGCCGTTTGCACCAAATAGGAAACTGGGTGCAGTACTACTAGAACCAACGAGGATATACGCCCGTGAGGCGGTAGAACTTGCGCGTAATGGTCTTGCTCACGGAATGGCTCACATCACAGGCGGGGGGTTAATTGAAAACCCACCCCGCGCTTTCTCCAAGGCTCTTGCTATGGAATTTGACCTCAGCGCACTTCCAGAAGATCCACTTTTTCCGTGGCTAGCCAAATTAGGAAATATCTCGAGTTGGGATATGGCACGGACCTTCAACTGCGGCTCCGGACTTTTGGTCTATACAGCAAAAGATAAAGTCGATGCAGCGCTAGACCTACTGTCTAGCATTGGCACTAAAGATGCTGTGATTGCAGGTAAGATTTTTTCAAGAAATGACGGCCCGGCTGTCCATCTTGAAGGTATAGATCGGTTCCAGAAATGAAGCTTGGAGTTCTGATTTCAGGTCGCGGTTCAAACCTTCAAGCACTAATAGACGCTTGTGCCAGTAATGTCTTACCTGCAGAAATTTCAGTTGTTATCAGCAACCGGCCAAATGTAGCAGGTCTCGAACGAGCTGAGAAAGCTGGTCTCAAATGCCTGACGATTGACCATAAATTTTACAAAGATCGAGAGAATTTTGAATTAGCACTTAATGATGCTCTCGAGGATGCTGGCGTAGAGCTCGTTTGCCTTGCTGGCTTCATGCGAGTTCTAACCTCAACATTCATCGAACGATGGTCAGGAAAAGCAATTAATATTCATCCTTCATTATTACCTTCATTTCCGGGTTTAAATACGCATTCGCGAGCAATTGAAGCTGGTTGTCGTTTTGCTGGAGCGACAGTCCATTTTGTATCCGCAGAAATGGATGCAGGGCCAATAATTATCCAGGCTGTGACGCCGATACTCCCCAATGACAATCCAGACTCACTAGCAGCTCGAGTTTTAAAAGCGGAACACGAAATCTATGTGCAAGCTGTGCGCTGGATCGCGGAAGGAAAATTATTTAAAGAAAACAACAAAGTGATTGTCGAAGGTGTGGAAAGCGGCGCATCTTACTATTTGCCGCCTCCCCATTCGACAGTATAAATAACTTTCTCAATTTGTTTGGAGACAAAAATGGTTGATTTTGATGAAGATGCTAACGTGCGGCGAGCCGAGTGGACTAACTTCACTAAAATGACAACGGTGGCAACCGTGGCGGTAGCTGGTCTCCTAATACTTATGGCGATTTTTTTACTCTAAGATAAACTATTTCTTTTAGTTTTATTTTAGATATTTGATTGGTGGCACTTTACCTGTAGGGGTCATATTCTTGTAGGGCAGCTGGCTTGTATTAATTGAAGGCCGTTAAAGCCACGGAAACTAAAGTGACAGATAGCAGTACCCTAAGTACGCTCTGTTTAAACGCAAATATCATTAAGACAGCAATAAAAACCAACACTGCAGCAAGGCTATCAAAAGAACTGAAAGTCGGCTCCCAGGTTACAATGGGACCATAATTATTTTGCTCAATGTCGCCAAAAAAAACATGCAAAGCAAACCAAACCGATAGATTCAGTATTACACCAACAATAACCGCAGTAATGCTTGCCAATGCCGATGCTAAAGATGGGCGTGTAGCTATTACTTCAATGAATGGTGCGCCAGCAAATATCCAAAGAAAACAAGGCACAAAAGTCACCCATAATGTAATAGCGGCCGACACAATACCCAATGTTATTCCGCCAGCCGTAAAACCCGCCATAAACCCGACGAACTCTGTAACTAAAATCAGAGGTCCTGGAGTAGTTTCAGCCAGTCCCAGTCCATCCATCATTTGAGCAGCTGTTAGCCAATTATATGAACTGACTGCTTCTTGAGCCACGTATGCCAGAACGGCATATGCTCCACCAAACGAGGTGATAGCTAATGTTGAAAAGAAAGTGGCTACTTCGGTCAAGAGTTGGTTAGGGAATAAGACCCAAAGGAAAAAAAAATGGGTGCAAACCAGAGGCCGGACCAAACTAAAACCGTCATTCCCAATCGGCCAAACCTAATTTGGGAAGTATTGTTCGAATGGGGTTCACCAACAAAAGACTTTCCCCGACAGAATCCCCAGATCGCTGCTGCTAGCACAACAATTGGGAACGGCAGAGCAAAGAAAAAAAGTGCAATAAAGCCTAAGCAAGCCAAAATCCATTGACCTCGGCTTTTAAGCGATCTTCGAGCGATTTTAATCAAAGCATCGAAGATAATCGCTATTACTGCGGCCTTGATCCCATAAAAAATAGAAATCAAGACAGAGCTTTCGCCAAAAAGCGCGTATGCCACGGCTAAACCAAGCACTACTAGAGCACCAGGAACCACAAATAAAATACCTGCAGCAAGACCGCCCAAAACTCCATGCAATCTCCATCCAACATAGGTTGCGAGTTGCATAGCCTCAGGGCCTGGTAACATCATACAAAACCCAAGTGCGCTCAAATAATTTTTCTCAGAAATCCAACGTTTTTCTTCAACAACAATGTTATGCAGCAAAGAGATTTGCGCTGCCGGTCCACCAAAACTGAGGATTCCTATCCGAAACCAAACAATGACTGCTTCACGGAAGGAAACATCAGCTGGGTTAGACATTGTATGGATTTTCCTGATGCCAGACTGACTTGATTTGAAATAAAAACTAACTGTTAGTTTTTATCATTTTTTATTAGTAACGAGCGCCTAAGATATATTTTTTTTATTTTAAAACAAAAGGGGCGCGTCCACCCCTTGCAGACGCACCCCTTAAAATACAACTAATTTTTGGGTAAACCGGGTACTACCCTACGATTTCAAGTTGTCCGAAGAAAAATGAAATCTCGATATTTGCGTTCTCTTCTGAATCGGAACCATGGACGGAGTTAGCCTCAATAGACTCCCCAAAATCCTTTCGGATTGTACCTTCATCAGCATTTGCTGGGTTAGTAGCCCCCATAATATCACGATTTGCCTGCACAGCATTATCACCTTCTAGAACCTGTACAACGACAGGACCAGAAATCATGAATTCGCACAAATCATTGAAAAAGGGCCGGTCTTTGTGAACTGCATAAAATCCCTCAGCCTGAGCTCGGGTCAATTGCACACGACGCTGAGCTACAATACGAAGCCCCTTTTCCTCGAACCGTGCATTAATTTTTCCGGTGAGGTTTCTACGTGTTGCATCTGGCTTGATAATTGAAAGTGTACGCTGGGTACCCATAAAAATGCTCCTTCAAGCAAACACGGCCGCCTTCGGCGTTGAAGGCAGGCCGCAGGAATAGTTCAGTTGCTCGGTAATTAGCGCGAGTAATATTCGATAACGAGGTTGGGCTGCATCTGCGCTGCATAAGGAACGTCCGCAAGCTTTGGACCGCGAACGAATGAACCTTTAAGAGCGTTGTAATCAACTTCAACGTAGTCTGGGGCATCCCGCTCGGACGACTGGATCGCCTCAAGAACTAGCGCCATAGTCTTAGCCTTATCACCCAATTCAATTACATCACCATCACGCACCTGATAGGAAGGGATGTTGACGCGTTTACCATTCACGCGAATGTGCCCATGATTGACTATCTGTCGTGCAGAAAAAACCGTTGGCACAAACTTCATCCGGTAAACTACGGCATCAAGGCGACGCTCTAGAATTTCAATAAGATTTTCACCGGTGTCGCCTTTTCGGCGAACTGCTTCTTGATAATACCGGCGGAATTGCTTCTCCGAAATGCTACCGTAGTAGCCCTTAAGCTGCTGCTTCATCCGAAGCTGCACACCAAAGTCAGACAGTTTTTTGCGCCGCTGACCGTGTTGTCCAGGGCCGTACTCTCTCTTGTTTATAGGGCTCTTAGGGCGCCCCCACAGGTTAACACCGAGACGGCGATCAATTTTATACTTAGCGTTTTCGCGCTTTGCCATGTGGCTCGTTCCACTTCAAATATGTTTATTTTTGTCCCGATAAGCCGACCGTTTACGGTAGCCGGGGCCATTTCGTTGAATGACCCACTTCCTCAGGAATGAGAGCGGGGAAGTAAGGCACCTCACCCTAATTTTCAACAGAAGAGGAACTATGACTACCCAAACATCTCGAAAAATTTAACGGAGGGTATTTAAAAATCTAAGAACAAAACCGCTCTCCAACGACAGCATTCATATCGGCAGCTTTGATATTCCCTACTCCAGCCAAGATCTTGATCTCTTTACACACAACAAATATTTCAGAAAATCGCAAAAAAGGCGTAAGCAAGTTGCTATGAATATCGTCCGCTCGGCCGCTACTGTTAGTTTTTACACTCTGCTGAGTCGCATCTTGGGCTTTGTCCGAGACCTTTTGATTGCGACGACCCTCGGTGCTGGGCCATTAGCTGACGCTTTCTTCACTGCTTTCCGCTTACCAGAATCTTTTTCGACGCTTATTTGCAGAGGGTGCCTTTAACTCCGCTTTTGCTCCAATCTTTGCGCAAAAGCTTGAACAAGACGGGCCAGAATCTGCGCGTAATTTTGCTCAAGAGGCGTTTTCGATAGTCCTGTTAGTAACAATCTTCCTAACGGCATTTGCGCAATTAATAATGCCAGGTCTGATAGTAATACTTGCTCCAGGGTTTCTCGAAAACCCAGTGCAATTTGAGCAAACCACTCAAATGGCCCGGCTAGCATTCCCTTACCTTGGCTTAATGACATTAACTGCTCTCGCCGGCGGCGTTTTGAATGGGATTGGGCGCTTTTGGGCCGCTGCTGCAGCACCAATCCTTTTGAATATAATCATGATAACCGCCCTGTTAGCGTTTGCTAATCTTGGAAAATCCCCAGGACATGTTCTTGCAGCTGCAGTGACTGTTTCAGGCCTTGCCCAACTAATTCTCGTTACTTTTGCTGCAAAGAAAGCAGGTTACGAATTAAGACTTAAATGGCCTTGACTAACATCCAGCGTTAAACGTCTTTTTAAGCTGATGGGTCCGGGCGTACTTGCAGCAAGTGCCACCCAAATTAACATCGTTGTTGGCTCTCAATTAGCCTCGCTTTTAGCGGCCGGCGCAATCAGCCACTTATATTACGCGGACCGTCTTTACCAACTACCTTTGGGGGTCATNGGCGTCGCTATCGGAGTTGCGCTTCTTCCCCAAATATCTCGTGAAACCAGAGCTGGAAACGATGTTTCAGCAAGAGCTACTCTCAATCGAGCTCAAGAGCTTAGCCTGTGGTTAACTCTTCCAGCTGCCGCAACTGCAATTTCAATTCCAGAGACGCTTGTTAGCGCCCTCTTCGAACATGGAGCCTTTGATCGAGCTGATGCGCGCGCGACAGCCTTAGCGTTAGTAGCTTACGCGGCAGGGCTCCCAGCTTTTGTTTTAACGAAAACTCTAGTTCCCGCCTTTTTCGCGAGAGAAGATACTAAGACGCCAGCTAAAGTAGCGGCGTTATCGGTAGTGGTGAATATTGCACTTGGGCTCATCCTTATGTGGCCCCTTGGGCATGTAGGCCTGGCACTTGCAACTACATTTTCCAGCTGGCTTCAAACCATTTTTCTTAGTAGGCACCTGATGCAGCGGGGCTGGTTCACCCCTAATAAGCAAATGCCGAGGCGGATCATTGGTATGGTTGCAGCATCCGCAGTGATGGCCACAGCACTTCACTTTGCTGGCCCTCTGGTGCTTGAATATACTGGAATAACTCGACTTATTACTGCAATTGGTCTCTGTCTTGCAGGAGCTCTATTCTATCTTATTTTGGCTCATTTAATTGGATCAGCTCGCATAGATGTCGCTATCGCAGAATTTCGTGGCCAAACGAGTAAATCTTGACTGCGGCACACCTGCGGCCTGATAACAGCACTCTCGACCCTCAAGATTTCTAGAGTTCCAGCCCTATGAAAAGAATATTCTCTGGCATGCAGCCTACCGGGAACTTGCACCTTGGAAATTACTTGGGAGCAGTCCGCAACTGGGTTTCTTTACAGCGTGATTACGAATGCTTCTTCTGCATTGTGGACATGCATGCAATTACCGTTCCCCAAAACCCTACAGAACTTCAAAGGGCAACTCGAGAAGTCACGGCCGCTTATATTGCTTCTGGCGTCGATCCAAAGCGGTGTGCCATTTATCACCAATCTGCGCTCGGAGGTTATCACGCTGAACTTTCCTGGATCTTAGGCACGATTACACCTTTAGGCTGGCTAAACAGAATGACGCAATTTAAGGAAAAAGCTGGCAAGCGAAGAGAGCAAGCAAGTCTTGGCCTCTTTGGCTACCCCGTACTTATGGCAGCAGATATCCTTCTCTATCATGCAACCCACGTTCCAGTTGGCGAGGACCAAAAACAACACTTAGAGCTAGCCCGCGATATAGCAGGGGCTTTCAATAATCAATTTGAAGAAGATTTCTTTCCGTTGCCAGAACCTCAAATATTTGGCGAAGCAACTCGGGTAATGAGTTTGCGTGACGGAACTTCAAAGATGAGTAAGTCTGATACATCAGACCAATCACGCATTAACTTAACCGACGATGCCGACGCAATCGCGCAAAAAATTAAACGAGCAAAAACTGACCCAGAAATGTTGCCCGAACAGATAGAAGGCCTTGAAGGACGGCATGAAGCTGCAAACTTGGTAGGGATCTACGCAGCTCTCTCAGACAAAACAACTTCAGAAGTGCTCTCTGAATTTGGTGGTAAAGGATTTGGGCAGTTCAAGCCTGCACTTGCAGATCTTGCCGTGTCTGTACTGTCACCAATCACTAGCGAAATGCGCCGTCTACTCGCTGATCCGGCAGAGATCGATCTTATGATTGCTGATGGTGCTACTCGCGCGCGAACTGTCGCCGAACCAATTTTAAAACGAACTAAAGAACTAGTCGGGTTCCTCGAAGTTTAAAAAATTACAGATTTAGTGTTCACGCCATTCCTTTGTCGAGTTCAGCTCTTGTTCCCATATTCGAATGACAATCAGCTGCTGCGCGCAGAACATGGACGGCAAGCGCTGCTCCCGCGCCTTCGCCTACGTTGATTCCCAATTCGAGGATCGGAGGGGCTTCATATAGTTCTGTTAAGCGCTGATCGGCAGCGGATGTTCCAACATGGCCAAGAATACAGTGGCGAGATCCACCAGGCACCTGCTTTTCCACTACAGCTGCTGCGGCCGCAGGTATTAACCCATCTAGGATCACAGGAACTCGTCCCATTCGGGCAGCCACTATTGCTCCTGCCATTGCCGCAATTTCAAGGCCACCTAACCTAGCAAGAAGCTGGAAGGCCGACGTGCCAGATTTACTATGCAATAAGACACCCTCTGAGGCAGCATTAGCTTTATTTTTCTTAAGATCCCCTTCTTCCGCCAGCCAATCAGATGGATCTTCTTCATAAAACGCCGCAAATAAAGCCGCTGCTGCTACATCCCCTCCAACACCGACTTGACCAAGGACAATCGCATCAACTCCCTGCTCTACCGCCATCATTCCGTAAGCCATTGCTTTTGCACATTCTGCATCAGTCATAGCGGGGGATTTAGTGAAGTCAGCAGTTGGGGAGTCCAAGGCAAGCTCGAACACACGCAGGTCAGCATCAAGCACTTGTGAAATTGAATTTACCGCACCTAAACCAGCACTGTATCCTGCAACTTTTTTGCAGTTGCTTTACCAGTCCGAGAGGATATCTCGCGAGATAAAGCTATTCCGTGATTACCGGCAAAAATGCATACTGCTGGTCTCTCTAGTTTTGGAGGATGGCGAGCTTGCCAAGTTGCAAGCCACTCAGCCAGTGCCTCCAGACGTCCGAGGCCTCCTTTGGGCTTAGCAATGAGCCTATCACGCTCGAGAACTTTAGTGGCGCTTTCCAAGTCAGGTCCTGGAAACTCTCGAACTAAAGCTGCTATTTCATCAAGCGAAACTTCGGGCTCCGCACCATTGCTAGTTGACATAAGCTATGATCCTCATTCGCGCAGACTTCATTTTAATCATATAGTAGGGGTTAGGGATGACGACGACACACTTTTGGTGGCTGCGGCACGCACGTGTAGTTGATAATGGTGGACTTATCTACGGCGGCGCCGAAATTGATGCCGATACAAGCCATAAACCTACATACGAAGCTTTAGCAAGATTATTGCCTAAATCTGCAACCTTCATTTGCTCCAATTTGTCACGAACAGCCCAAACGCTTGCGGCCGTGCGCGAACAGGGGCGACATGACATCCCAAGCCACATCCCTACTGATGAGCGGTTAAACGAGCAATCCCTTGGAGATTGGCATGGTCAGCCAATTCAGAGTGTTTTTCCCCACGGAGGACCTTGGCCGCACTTTTGGATGTTAAATGCCAACGAGCGTGCTCCTGGCGGGGAGAGTTTTGCAGACTTGTGTGCTCGAGTGACCCCGGCCATTCACGAAATGGCTGAAACTTATGCGGGCGCTAATATAGTGGTGGGAGCTCACGGGGGAACAATCCGCGCAGCCATTGCTTTAGCTCTCAACCTTCAGCCGTCAGCTGCCCTGGCCTTCAGCATAGAAAATTGTTCGATCACGCGCATAGATCACTTAAAAAGATCTAACTCTCAACAAGCTTGGCGTGTCTCTGGGACAAACTTACCTCCATGCTAAACGCTGCCAATCATTGTCTGATTGAGAAGCGGCATTTTCTGCGTCATATGCGAACAGCCATTCTTGACCGGGCGGAAATCCATCGCCAATGCTCGTCTGCATAGAAGTGAAGCGTTGGTTTCGCCTTTGTATTTGCTGTTCATCCGACATATGAAATAAATTCTGTGCAGCACGACTGGCTTCCTGGACTTTGTCAGTCCTCGTTTTACGGATCGTCTGATAAGTTCTAAGCGCATCATCAATATTAGGAGCCAAAACTAGTCGACGAGCTAAAACCCAGGCGTCTTCAATGGATTGGGCAGCACCTTGAGCATGATAAGGAAGCATGGCATGGGCAGAGTCACCAATTAAAACCGTCCTTCCTCGCACCCAATTATCCAGTGACTTTCTATCAAAGAGAGCCCATTTATGAGGGGGCTCAGATCCCTTTATCAAGCCACGAATCATTGGATGCCATCCCTCGTATTCGTTTAAGGCTGCCTCGGTTGTGCCTTGCGCAGTCCAACTTTCTCTAGTGTCCCCATCTGATGGCCCAATGCCAATCCAGTTGAGCAAATCACCTCCGGAAACATAGTAAATGACCATGCTGCGGTTTGGGCCCAACCAAATATAACTATCTTTTTCAAAGCCAAGCCTCTGAGCGGTTGAGGCGGGTGTTAACCCTCGCCAGGCCATGCACCCAGAAAATTGCGGCGGTTCAGGCTCGAAAAGTTCTTCCCTTATTGCACTTTTGACACCATCGGCAGCCACAAGAATATCACCCTGAATAATCTCGCCATCCTCAATTTTTGCCCAAGGTTGGTCCCCGTTCTGTCCGGTTTCAACTACACAAACAGACATCCTAACACGTGGATCCTCTCCAATTTCATCAAGAATTGCTCTCAGAAGGTCGGCTCGATGGGCATGAAGATAAGGCTGACCAAAAGCTTCAAGGGCCGCATCTCCCAAGGGAGTAGTTAATAATGGGCGACCGGTTTCCCAATCGACAAACCTATGGCACCTAGGTTGAACTGTTCTTGGGGCTAAACGCCTTAAAATTCCCAAATAATGAAGCGTTCGTGTAGCATTTGGGCTTAGCTGAATACCGGCGCCTACAGGTTTAAATTCCGCAGCCAGCTCTAAGAGCACATAGTCTAAACCCTGTGATCTAAGCGCTAAAGCAAGAGCCAAACCTGCAACACCACCCCCTACAATCACAACGCGCATCATCAAAATCCCAAATAATTATAAGACTATGCAAAACAATCATAGCAGACCTTTAGTCAGTCGCATTGACCACACAAAAAAGCCTAATATCTTGAGCGCAATTTTGAGAAATAAAAAATTGCGGCCATCATGACTTTAAGCCCCGAAACAGAACGACACCTGATCCATACGCGTCAAGTTGAATGCCGTGGATACGCACGTGATGATGGTCTTTGGGATATTGAGGGAACTCTTGTTGATTTGAAAACCTACCCTTTTGAGAATTCTTGGCGAGGACTTGTGGAGGTTGGTTCTCCCGTTCATGAAATGACAATCAGAATTACGGTTGACGACCGGCTCAATATTATTGAGGCCGAAGCCTTTACTCGGAACAGTCCCTATGAAGTTTGTCCTTCCGCATCCTGGGGCTTCAAACGCCTCAAGGGGCTTCGAATTAAAGGCGGCTGGATGAATCAAGTTAAAGAGCGCTATGGGGGAGCTAAAGGCTGCACTCATTTATTAGAAATGCTGTACCCAGTTGGCACCACCGCCTTCCAGACAGTTTTTGCTTATCGAGAGCAAAATTTGCGCAAGCAAGGAATGTCAGAATCTGAAGCTTTACGCCGCAAAGGCCCGCCGCCAAATTCTTGCTATGCTTTCGCGGATGAAAGCCCAATCATGAGGCGTAAAAATACAACCGCTGTACAACCAGATTAGGAAAGAGATTATGACCCCATCAGAATTTGCCCGCTCTGAGTTATCTGGATTTCTTGAAAAGGTTGATGCGGGCAACATGGATAAAGCGGCCATAATCAGAGCTTTATTAGACGCAGCCGCAGAGGCTTTGGTCGAAATTACAAGCGTGGAAGACACGCAGAATGAACTCTCTTTTATCGCTAACAATATTAGTGGTGATGAAGACTACTCATTTATGCGCCCTTAACAGATGAGTGCCTTTGGTCAACGATCTTTCGAACGAGGTACAAGTCAGATACTTTGTCTACATCAATCGCAGCTTCGGCTATTGGCATCCTAATTGCTACAGCTTTAACACCGATCTTTTTTGATAGCCGCTCCATGGCCTTATCAAGAGTAAGACGCCTGAGGGCGTAAAGAGCAAAGGCCCAGACGTCCACAGACTTAAGAAATACCCATGGCCTTTTCCGATTACGATCAATCTTATGCCAAAAATCCAAAGCACCAGTTGCGTTGGAAGTTGCAAGAGCAAAAAGATTGCAGCCTGAATACCCTCCCTCTGCGAATTTAATGTACGTTCGTTTAACATCAGGATACGCCGAACTCACCACATCTTTGGAAGCAAGAGCCACAGAGACCTCAGCGCGTGTTTCCGTGGATTTTTCGAGAAATATTTCCACCATCTCTGCAGTCAGAAGGGCATGGTCCCCAGTGACAACAAGAAGAGGTGCCCCCACTTTCTCTAGTATATCGCGAACTGTATCGACTACTCGCTCAGAGGCTTTCAGCACTTCTGGTTTTGGTTTGATTTCGTCAACAAGATCTAGATTTTCAACAGAGACTAGGACCCGGCCAATAGTCGGAGCTTCATTAAGGGCGATGATCACTCTTTGAAGGGAAGACAGACCATTAATATCGACTAGGTTCTTGTTACTAACCTTCTCTGAAATGGCTAATGGATCGCCTGGGCGGCTTGCAGCTAGCACTAAGGCCGTCCACTTTTGCCTCACGTTAGATCCTTTCGGAAAATTCTATATGTTTTATAAAGCTCTGCGCCACCAAACTCGGCAATGCGTCGCATCGGCTCATTGGTATCCAAAACCCATGACAACTCCATACGCTGGTAACCCTTGCGGCGATGCACTTCAATCAACGCATTCACCAATGCCATACTGATCACTGGGCCAAGTGCGATGTCAGCTTGGCACGCTTTATTTACTCCCATCAACAACACCCTGGAGGACTTCACACCAACAACTTTAAGACGCCATAAAAAGCGTAAAATACCTAGCTTTTTTGCACCATTTAGTCCTGCGAGCGCTTCATTAACGTTAGGCAAGCTCACGGCCATTCCCACCGGACGGCCTGCAATTTCAGCAATCAATATCAATTCATAATCAGCAATAGCCCTCAAACCGTGGGCAAACGCATTAATCTCCCTTTTGACATTGGGACATATCCCCAATTGTCGGACCACGCATCATTGAATATGTCTAAAATAGCAGACAGATCTTGCTTAAATTTTTTCTTATCGAATGGGCGTAAAATAGCTCCATCAATAGAAAGAAACTTCTTAGCAAAAGTGGAAAGGCGGCTCGATGATCCTCCAGAAGGGTCATAGATGTATGAAAGCAGGTCTTTCTCCGGTTGATAACCAGCCGCCAAAATATGCTCTTGGGACCAAGTCGGATCGTGCCCCATCATAATCATAGGTGGCGTGTTAAAACCATCCACAAGAAGACCCGACTCTTCATTAATCGAAAGGGTGAACGGTCCAATCGCTGAAACCACCTTTTTACTTGCCAGCCAATCTTCCGCCTGCACTAACAGTCTTTTGTATAATTCTGCATCGTTAGCTCCAATTATGAAGCCAAAGTGACCTTCGCTGTTGCTGTACCTTTTCTGGTGAACATTGTTGACCTGCGCCGAAATACGGCCCACAGGGTTTCCAGCGCCATCTAATGCAACCCAGAACGCTGCCTCCCCGTTGCCATAAAATGGATGCCTACTGGCATCCAAGCGCTGAGCCACTTCCATTTCTAACGGAGCGACAAAATTAGGGTCACTCGACATAACGAATTTTGGAACGTCGAGAAAAGCTCGCCTTTCCCGTTTTCCTATAACTGGGAGGATGCGGACATCCTGCAAACTCAGCTCCCACAAGAGTTTAAAAATCGATGTATTAAACCAAGGTCATGGCAGGGTAAATGAAGAACACAGCCTCAAACAGTGAAAGGGCCGCATTAGTATTAAGAACATATCGTATGGCAGTTAGGGCAGTCTCAATTATTTAATCCATTATGCATGATGCCAGAAAATCCAGCCACTCGATAAGATAAACAATTCTGAAAATATGAAAGTCTTCCATTATTAGGTAGACTTATGCTGATAAGTGAGTGAAAACGCGGCACTTACGTTGGCTGTTGAGAAGCGGTCAAAATGATTTTTCAGCCGTCAAAAAAAGTTTGACCTGGCGAGAGGAAAATGATCACCACAGTTAACTGCCCGAAGGTGAGCGACAGGGCAAAAGAAAATCAAGTGAGTTTTAAAGGGATGCATCCCAGCGGAATGATACAACGATTGTTGAGATAATGGACCGGATTGATCGTTACATTTTAGCTCTACTGATACCTCCATTCTTAGCCGCGTTAGCTGGAGCAATGCTGCTCCTTATGCTGGAGAGAATGATTAGAGTTGTTGAACTCGTTGGCGAGCATAATGGCTCTATTAGCTATGTCTTCGACATCATGATCAGCTTAATTCCACACTATCTTGGCCTTGCTATTCCTGCGGCACTTTTCGTGGCCTGCTTTGTCGCTTTCCGACGGCTCGCAAATACAAGCGAACTAGACGCTTCAGCCAGTATAGGAAGAGGACTGGGCCGTCTGGCGCGTCCAGCGTTCTTTTTTGCCGTTCTACTCACCCTAATTTCAAGCCTGGTGCATAGCAATCTCCAGCCACATGGGCGTTTTGAGTATAGGACCCTTAAATTCCATCTTGCTAATTCCTCTATTACAGAGGCTCTTCAATCAGGTAATTTTGCCGAATTTGGCGATATTACCTTTATCGTTGAAAGTGGGCGCTTGGGTGATGTTGGATTTGGAAAGGTTTTTGTTCATCAGCGAGGGTCGAATGGATCCAGTCGAACCATTACATCCCAAAAAGCTACAGTAATTGAAAATCAGGCCAACGGGGATATCGCTATAGGCCTTGAAGAAGGGCAATTATTAGACGAAAGCCCTGATGGTCAGCTTGCTGTAATTTCGTTTAGAAATCTCGATTGGCCAATCGACAGGAAACTTCTTGGTTCATACAAACCTCGAGGTTGGATTGAGTCAGAGTTAACATGGCCAGAATTATTAGCTGCAATTGAAACTGGTTCTACACTCCTCTCTGCCGATCGCATTGAATCAGAATTAAATGCTCGTATGGCAAGAGCATTCACATGTCTTTTAATTCCACTACTTGCTATACCGCTTGCAATAGCTGGAAGGCGCAAACGCTCTGTTTCATCCATAGCAATTGGCGTCATCACTTTGCTTGTATATGTCCAAAGCTTAAAGTTTGTTGAGGAGACGGCGGATTTAGGCACTATTCCTCCAGCTTTATCGATTTGGTCACTGTACAGCGCTCTACTTTGTTTTTCCCTTTTTATCTTCATTCGGGCTTGGCGTGGTGTAGGTTTTGAAATCATACCCTATTTGCCCGCTGTAAAACTTTTAGCCAGAAAATCTCAAGTTGAGAGGCCAACATGATTGGGCATCTTGACCGTTATCTCCTATCAAGGGTTACAGTTAGCTTTATTATTGTGTTTGTGAGTATTGCAGGTTTAGCGATATCCCTGGATATACTCTCAAACGCTGATAAGGCTGCTCAAGCAGGTGGTGTGCTGACTTACGTTTCTGCACGGCTCCCCATTCTGACTCTAAAACTAGCTCCAATAACAGGACTTTTAGCAGCATTGATTTCTTTATTGGGTCTTTCAAGGTCTGGCGAACTAGCGGCAGCCGGTGCATTGGGAGCCAGCCAAGTTCGGACTATCAGGGCTCTGTCACCAATAGCCTTCGCTATAGCTGGATTGATATTTGTTGTAAGTGAATTTGCTGTTCCCCCGGCTGCACAAACTCTTCGTGCAATGGGTTTAGAACCTTTTGCAAGAATAGCCCAACCAACCGATGCCATCTGGCTACGGGATGGCCTTGATATCGTCCGTATCGAAAAAGTGTCGGATAATGAAACAAAAATTGAGAATATAACAATTTTCAAACGCTCTGGCGCGGGACAACTAACCTTTGAAATTCAGGCACATAAAGCAATAAAAAAAAGAAGACAGCTGGCAGCTACAAAACGCTGAGATTCTAGATTTGAGCGACCAGAGCAAGAAAGTGGTAGATATAGTAAAATGGTCTCCAGCAATTCTTGTTGGCTCATTTGCCTCCCTAGCCTCACATCCTTCCGAGCTAACTCTCAAAGAATTGCAGTCTCTCGCTAATGCCATCAGTATTAGTCCAAAACCAAAGTACTATTACGACCACTGGATACAGCTACGGTACTCGGCACCATTTTCGTCCGCGTTAATGTTATTGCTGGCCATTCCGTTTGCAGGGCAAATGGCTCGTGGTCGGTCAGTTGCTACTCCTTTGGCCCTCGGCCTGCTAACGGGATTTGGGTTCTTTGTCTTTGAAAACCTTGCAACGGTAGCAGCTGAGTCTGGCGCCATTGGGCCCTACAGTGCGTGGGCCCCCCGTCGCCTTGCTTCTAATTTTGCTTAGTATGGTTAGCTTCAAGGAGCAGCCAGGATGAAGGCTACAAAAAATTTGGAGCCTTAGTAAATCTGGCAAGCCGCCGGAATTCAAGACAACCTCCAGACATTACCTATCTAAGATCACAAGGAATATTAGTAGAGACGCCTTCCTCTTTGGCAGAGCTCCACGCAGCCATAAATAGGCTGGGAGATGCAGGGCTTGACGTCCTTGCAGTTAGCGGTGGAGATGGAACAGTACTGTCAGCTCTTACCGCTATACTGACAGGACAAGCTTTTGAGAGACAACCTATCCTCTGCCTTACTCCAGATGGCGCAACCAATATGACGGCGGCCGATATAGGTATTTCATCGGGTAAAAATAATCTCAACCGTGCTTATAACTTAGCAAAGTCTGGCCAAGGTAAATTGGTCAAGCGGCAAACCATTCGTTTGGATGGTGTTATGGATAAAATGGGGGGCACTGATCCTCAAGTAGGGATGTTTTTTGGGGCTATCGGGATTTGCAGGGCCATAGAATTTTGCCGAGTGAATTTGCACCGTCATGGAATTGTTGGAAGCTCTGCATCTTGGCTAACATTATTGCCTTTGCTTCTGAAAAACTTGGTTTTTAATCCTTCAGATGGTGTTTTGGCCGGAGCTCCTTTGGTTATTCGCGGAATGAACGATTTTGATCAACATCACAAATTAGACGGAAGCTATTCGGTTTTAATGGCTTCCACTCTAGAAAAGCTTACTCTTGGCGCTAAGCCATTCTGGGGCAATGGATCCGGCCTTCCATTGACTGCAGTCCAGGCACCGCCACCAAGACTTTTTGCTAATATTTTGCCCTTACTTTTTGGAAACACAAAACGACCCAAAAGCCCCGGTTACGAAAGTCTCAAAGATGAAAGTTATGAAATAACATATACCGGACAAGTCACTCTTGATGGAGAGCTTTATGAGGCCCACGCATCAAGACCGATCCGACTATCATCCGGTGGAGAGGTCCAATTTTTGGTAGAATGAAAGTGGCAGATCTAACCGAGTTGATTATTGATGAACTTAGTCGTCCAACCGAAAAAAACGCGACCACACTGGTTAAAATCGCACGAGATCGCGTTATCGGCGTTAAGGCAGCTTTATTCTATGGGTCATGTCTAAGGGACGGAATAACAACCAATTCAATTGCTGATCTTTATCTACTGATTGAGGATGACGCATCCAAAACAGAAAATTGGCTAATTCGCATTTTGAATCGTGTGCTTCCACCGAGTGTCATCTACCTGGAGTGTGATAGCCCAGATGGAAAGCTACGAGCAAAGGCAGCAATTATGACGATGGGGCAATTTACTCAGCTCACAAGCGAAAGAGCCTTTCACAGTTATTTCTGGGCACGTTTTTGCACAACCAACAAGGCTTGTCTGGGCCGAAAATGAACAACTCATCATCCAAATTGCCGAAGCGTGCAAATCCGCTGTTTTAACCTTTGCCAGCGAGACACATTTGCACCCACCGGCCAACAGTGAAGTCTTCTGGACAGAAGGTTTCAAACATACATACGCATCCGAACTTCGCTCTGAAGGACCTGATAGACCTCTTCAAATCTACTTAGCTGATCAAAATCGATATGATCTTATCTTTGACTTTCTAAACAGTAATCGACCTATATTTCGTGGAACCCATTTTCGAAAAGTTCGAAGGCAGATTTTTGGAAAGCTGCTTTCAGTTGTTAGACTTCTCAAAGGAATGTCCACATTCGAGGGTGGGCTGGACTACATAGCGTGGAAAATTAATCGGCATAGTGGTGTGAAAGTAGCGATAAAGCCATGGCATCGACGCTGGCCACTCATTGCAGCGCCAGGGCTTGCATGGTCTGTTTGGCGTCGAGGTGGATTCAAGTGACGCAACTCGTCAAAATGCTCTATAAAGGTCACAACAATTAGGTAATTCATCTCACACCGGGTTTGGCTACAACATGCCGACGCTTCATCACCTGCCACTTTCTCCCTTCTGCCGAAAGGTTCGGATAACACTGGGCGAAAAATCACTGCCAATAGAGCTTCGTGAGGAACGAGTATGGGATAGAAGGCGCGATTTTTTAGCACTCAACCCAGCAGGAAAAGTTCCCGTCTTGGAGATGGAAAGCAACCATGTTCTCGCCGACTCTCAGGCTATTTGTGAGTTTCTTGAAGAGATGGTGCCTTCTCCATCCCTTTTAGGCACTACGCCAGAAGCTCGAGCAGAAACTCGACGACTAATCGCGTGGTTTGATGATAAATTCTACCGCGAGGTTACTCAGCATATCTATGGTGAAAAAGTTTTACGCAGGCAAACTGGGGTGGGTCACCTGATTCTGTTGCACTTAGGGCCGGTCGGACAAATGTAGCACACCATCTTAATTATATTGCCTGGCTTTGCGATAGACGCACATGGCTAGCCGCTGACCATTTTTCTTTAGCTGACATTACTGCGGGCGCACATATCTCGGTCCTTGATTTTCTAGGTGATATCGACTGGGATAGATTTGAGGGTGCAAAACTTTGGTACCAGCGGATAAAGTCACGTCCAAGTTTCAGATCACTTTTGGCAGACCGCGTTAATGGTTTTCAGCCACCCCCGCATTACGCAGATCTCGATTTTTAACAAATCATCCACAACTGATATGAACGAATTGGTATAGGTTGAGGAGACACACTGGAGATTGTGATGTCCCACGCTGAGTTTGTTCACTTGCGGGTAAGGTCGGCCTATTCATTATTAGATGGAGCTCTTCACGCCCCCGACATAGTTGACCTAGCCAAGTCAAACAACATGCCAGCACTGGCAGTAGTAGATAATCGCAATTTATTCGGCGCACTCGAATTTTCTATGAAAGCAACTGGCGCCGGGATCCAACCAATTACTGGCGTTATACTGCCAATTTCACGCGACCAGGTTGAAATTGACCTCTCAACGTCGTCCACCAGCAGATGACCTTGTGCTTCTAGCGCAGGATCAAACTGGTTATGCAAACCTGATGAAGTTGGTTTCAAATGCTTATCTTTCCAGTGATGGCGACTATGATCCTGAGATCAAATTAGATAAACTTAAGGGAAATACCGAAGGGCTAATAGCGCTAACAGGTGGCCCAAATGGTGCCATAAATAGATTAATTCAAGAAAACCAATTTGAACGCGCTGAAACTCGGCTAAATCATTTAAAAAAATTGTTCCCCAACAGGCTATATGTGGAACTACAAAGGATTGATTTACCCGAAGAAATTGAGGTGGAACCAAATCTTATTAAGCTCGCATATTCGCTTGAATTACCCTTGGTTGCGACAAATGACGTCCGATTTGGAACGGCCGAGATGCATGAAGCTCATGATGCTTTACTCGCAATAGCAGACGGTCGGCGGTTAGAAGACACCGATAGGCGACGGTCATCAGAAAATTATTGCTTCAAGTCAGCATCTGAGATGACGTTACTTTTTGCTGATATTCCTGAAGCAATAAGCAACACGATAGTTATCGCAAAGCGATGCGCAGTAATGCCAGAACCACGGGACCCTATTCTCCCTGGTTTTGAAACTGAAGCCGGTCGCGATGAGGCAGAGGAATTAAAAGCCCAGGCAGAGCAAGGCTTAGCGAGGCGAATGGCAACTCTTGAGATAGATCAGGAAAAACAGAAACTCTATCAAGAGAGACTAGCTTACGAACTCAACGTGATCACCCAGATGGGTTTTCCTGGCTACTTTCTTATTGTTGCTGAATTTATCCAGTGGGCGAAAGCCAAAGGTATACCTGTAGGACCGGGACGCGGTTCAGGAGCTGGGTCAGTTGTTGCTTGGGCTCTTACAATCACGGATCTTGATCCGCTTCAGTTTAATTTGCTGTTTGAACGTTTCCTGAATCCAGAGCGTGTCTCGATGCCAGACTTTGACATCGACTTTTGTCAAGAAAGGCGAGACGAAGTTATCGCGCATGTTCAGCAGAAGTACGGATCAGACAAGGTCGCTCAAATAATAACATTCGGAAAATTACAAGCTCGCGCAGTTCTCCGAGATGTAGGCCGAGTACTTGGAATGCCATACGGTCAAGTTGATCGGATATGTAAATTAGTCCCCAACAACCCAGCTAATCCTGTAACTCTTAGCCAGGCTATAGATGGCGAACCTGCTTTGCAGGAGATGCGGAAAACAGACGAGCAAGTTGGCACACTCATTAACATCGCTTTGAAGCTCGAAGGACTTTATCGCAATACCTCTACCCACGCTGCAGGAGTTGTAATTGGCGATCGCCCTCTCGACAAACTAGTTGCTCTGTATCGTGACCCACGCTCAGAAATGCCAGTAACCCAATTCAACATGAAATCTGTAGAGACAGCAGGTCTGGTAAAGTTTGACTTTTTGGGCCTGAAGACACTCACTGTAATTAACGATGCAGTAAAGCTTCTTAAAAATCGAGGAATTGATCTAGATATAGATCGCATCCCATTAGACGATAAAAAATCTTTCGAGCTTATGTCTAGCGGCAATACCGCAGGTGTATTCCAGCTTGAAGGTTCTGGCATGCGAGACATGCTCAAACGACTCAAGCCAAATCGGTTTGAGGACATTATTGCAGTCGTTGCCCTATATCGGCCTGGTCCTATGGACAATATTCCAAGCTACATCGCACGAAAGCATGGTGCCGAACCTGTTGCCTTCCCTCACCCGACGCTTCAGTCGATTTTGGAAGAAACATACGGGATCATAATTTACCAAGAGCAAGTGATGCAGATAGCTCAAGTGCTTTCAGGTTACAGTCTAGGCGGGGCAGATCTTTTGCGCCGAGCAATGGGAAAAAAGATTAAAAGCGAAATGGCCGCCCAGAGAGAAATTTTTGTTAAAGGAGCAGTCGAGCGAGACGTAGACGAGCATAAAGCCAGCGAAATTTTTGATCTGGTAGATAAATTTGCTGGGTATGGTTTCAATAAAAGCCACGCTGCAGCCTATGCCTTGGTGGCGTACCAAACAGCCTATCTGAAAGCAAACTACCCCGTTGAATTCATAGCTGCTTCTATGACGCATGATATGCAGAACACTGATAAACTAGGACTATTTCGCCGGGAGTTGGATAGGATAGAAGCACCTCTCCTCCCCCCAGATATAAATGCCTCAAATCCAGTTTTTACAGTTGAAAAAAATAATGATGGAAAGCTAGGTGTTAGATATGCCCTTGGAGCAATCAGAAATGTCGGGCGTCCGGCAGCATTAGCCATAGTTGATTCTCGGGAGACAGGACCTTTTCAAAATTTAGGTGACTTTTCCAAACGTCTGGATTCTACTCGAATAAATAAGCGTCAAATTGAAGCCTTGGCCCGCGCTGGGGCATTTGACAACTTAGAGACAAATCGAGCCTGCGTTTTTGAAGGTGCAGAGGCTATTGCACGCGCAGCCCAAGCTGCTGCAGAAGATAGAAAAAGTAACCAATCCAATCTATTTGGCGAAGCAGATACTGGACCAAATTTACGACTGCCGGAAGTTAACTCATGGAGTGATGCCGAACAGCTCTCAAATGAGCTAGACGCAAAAGGGATGTACTTATCTGCTCATCCGTTAGACGCTTACCAAGCACAAATGAAAAAGCTCGGTGTAACAAGCATAGCGGACCTATTAAAAAATGGCCCACCTCCATCAACCCGGCGCAACCAAGAATACAACAACTTCCATCGTGGCACAGAAGCAAATTGCCGAATTGCGGCTACGCAGCTTGGCCGACAAGAAAGAACTTCTGCCCGCGGCAGCCGGTTTGCCTTTGTTCAACTTTCAGACGCGACTGGCGTTATAGAAGCCACCGCATTCTCCGAAGTATTATCCTCATCTCGTGATCTTCTTGACTCAGGACGCCCCCTACTTCTCGGTATAGAAGCGCGACTTAGTGATAGTGGCTTACGTGTAGGTATAGCGAGTGTGCGAGACCTCGAGGAGGCCGCTGCCGATTCTGGGCGTGAACTAATCGTTCATATTAGGAATACAGAAGCTCTAGAGCCTATTTCATCCGTTCTAAGCAATGAAAAACCAGGTCGTGCGACTGTTCGTTTGCTCTTGGAAGTTGACCCAGCGCGTGAAATTTCAGTGGAATTAAAGCATAAAATTTCTCTGTCATCTGCAACTGCACAGGCCATGAAGTCTTTGCCTGGCGTAATTGATGCGAGGATGGAATAAAAAAAGCCACTAACGTCTGCCAAAATAAAAAACAGCATTTAACGCATTAAAATTTTACATCTAATAATTTACGTGGAATCTTGGCGTTGCATCCTTTGCAATGGTGCTCATACTGATTTTTTACCAAGGATCGGATCCTTTTCCATGCACGTATTTTCTGCAGATATTCTGAGGCGGCAAATTGAGGCCGTCCTGGCAGCCTGGGGCCTACCCGAAGAACGGTGTAAACTAATGTCAGGTCTCATGATTGAAGCAGACCTGCGTGGAATTGATAGCCATGGAATAGGGATGTTGCCCCACTACGAGGCCCGGCGACTGGCAGGTCTTGTGTTTCCAGATGCGACACCAGAAGTAGTAACTGACAATCCTGCATTTTGCATAGTAGATGCTGGACATGGACTTGGGCACGCTGCAGGGGCAATGGCCATGGGTATGGCCATCGAAAAAGCAAAAAATACAGCTGTTGGTCTAGGCCTTGTAAAGCGGTCAAATCACTATGGAGCTGCTGGTGTGTACGCCACCATGGCCAGTGATCGAGGGCTAATTGGCATTAGTATGACCGGAACCAGTCAACGATCTATAGTTCCTACCTTTGCAAAGGAACCGATGTATTCCACTAATCCAATTGCTTGCGCAGTACCCGCTGGAGAGCGTCCAGCATTCGTTCTGGATATGGCAACATCGACTGTTGCAGTCGGAAAACTTGATATCTATCGACGGCTGGGCCAGTCATTGCCAGCAGGGTGGGCGCTTGATGAAGACGGCGGCATTAGAACTGATGCCCAAGCCGCTTTTGACGCGAGACCCCGCCGGATGACGCCATTAGGTGGCGATAGAGAAAGAGGCAGCCACAAGGGTTATGGGCTAGCCATTATGGTTGACATTCTTTCTAGCGTCTTAACCGGCTCTTGGTTTGGGGCACATGACCTAAAAACAGGAAAAACTGGGCAACACCACAATATTGGTAGCTTTTTTCTTGCTGTCGATCCTGAATTCTTTCGGGATGAGGGAGCAGATTTTGAAGGGGATATGGATGCTCTTATTGACACGCTAAAGGCTACGCCCCCCGCTGACCATTCCCAGCCTGTTATGGTTGCAGGCGAACCTGAGCAAATTGCTAAGATGAAACGGGAGCAGGATGGGATACCTATCTCTGATACATTACTTGAGGAACTTCGGAAGGCTTCCGAAACAAGTGGCGCTGCTTATCTTCTAGGAAACTGAAGCTATGCCAACAGAATTAGAAAAAATTGAGCATGCTGGAGTTCGATTGAACACCCAACATGCTCACGGAATTATTACTTCGCGAGTTTGGGGAGAAAAAAAATCATAAGCAGGGCACTATCGTTCTTCTTCATGGCAGCTTTGGTGCTTGGTCGCACTGGGCAAAAAACATCGTTGAACTCTCTCGTTTTAAAAAGGTTGTAGCGATTGATCTCCCTGGTATGGGCGATAGTGAACAACCCCAGAACCAATTTCCGCTGAGATTATGGGAAAACTGGTTGCTGAAAGTATTGAACAAACACTTCAACCGGATGAACGGTTCCAGCTGGTTGGATTCTCATTTGGCGGCATAGTTGGTGGGCAAACAGCATTAATCATGGAAGATCGAATAGATCGTTTAGTTGTAATCGGTTCAAATGCACTTGGCCTGCCTATAGATGATCGGGCTCCTCTTATGAAGCCTTCCAGTAAGATGGCCAAAAATGAGTTGAGAGATGTCCATCGTAACAATCTGGGTATCTTTATGTTTGGCGACAATTCTAAGATAGACGAGATGGCATTGGACCTGCAGACGATAAATACGAGGAAGGCCCGAACCCGAAGTGGCTCTATCCCTCACGGAAGAAGCCTGCAGGATGCATTAAAAAAATTAAGGATCCCAGTTCGTGGCATTTGGGGCGAAAAAGGACGCTACAGCTGGACGATATTTAAGTGAACGGCAACAGCTTTTTGAAGCTCTTCCCCATTGCCAAGCCTTCACAATTATTCCTGGTGCCGGACACTGGGCATCTTATGAAGAACCAGAGATAATAAATTCAATCCTACTCGAAGAGGATAAGTAATTATGAAGCTCTGCGCACAATTCCCGACACGATTTATTGGAAATGACCCTCAAAAAATTAAAGACTGGGCACAAGCTGCGGAAGACTTGGGATATTCTTACATCGAAGTTCCCGATCATGTATTTGGCGCTCAGGCACGAGATGGATGGACCCCTAATTACAATGAAAATGAGCATTTTCACGAGACATTTGTAACTCTTGGTTTTCTGGCCGCATGCACCACAACCATCAGACTTTCCTCAGGGGTTCTTATTCTTCCTCAACGACAAACGGGGGTTGTTGCCAAGCAGGCTGCAGAAGCTGACTTATTATCAGGGGGAAGGCTTCGATTAGGAATTGGCGTTGGTTGGAATCATATTGAGTACGAGGCTTTAGAAACAAATTGGAAAACGAGAGGCGCCAAACAAGCCGAGCAAATAGAAGTCATGCGACTTCTTTGGTCAGAAGAATTGGTTACCTTTAAAGGCCGTTTCCATGACCTAGACCGAGTAAATATAGTTCCTGGACCAGTACAAAGACCCATTCCCATCTGGCTTGGAGGTACGGCGGACGCTGTCCTTCGTCGAGCTGCAAAGTTAGCAAATGGTTGGATGCCTATTATGCCTCCTGGAGAGAAGGCTGAGGAAAAGTTAGAACAATTCAGGGAGTATCTTGTTGAAAATGGAAGGCAACCAGACGAGGCCCCTGTAGAAGTTTGGCTGCGAGCAAATGAAATGGACCCTGAAGCTTGGGGTCGAGACGCAGATTACTGGCGGCAAAATGGCATCTCAATGGCCATGCTATATCCAATGTTCCATGCAGGTAACTTAGATGGTCAGATAGAGATACTGCGTCGTTTTAAGGAAGCAGCAAAGGGCTAAAATGATCAATATGATCACAGATAGCCCAGCTGTCCGAGCCCAGAAACTCGCACCACTAATTTTGGCGGCGGCTGAGGAAATTGAACTAACCCAGGATTTTCCTCGGCCTGTCTTTGAGCAGATAATATTTTCTGGTTTATTTCGCCTCTTTCTTCCAAAATCTCTGGAAGGAGAAGAGGTAAGTCCAAGCCAATATCTTGAAGCCTTAATAGAGATAGCAAAGGCTGATGGTTCAGTGGCATGGAACATGTTTGTTTCAAATTCAGCGTGCCTATTGGCACCCCATATACCCTTTGAAACTGCTAAAATGATTTGGTCGGATCCAAAAGCTGTAATTGCTTGGGGGCCACCTAATTCCCAAAAACTTCAGGCCGTAGAGGGCGGATACAAAGTTTCCGGAGTGTGGTCATTCGCAAGCGGGAGTCGGCAAGCTACTTGGATGGGAGCTCATGGTCATGTTCAAGAAATTGATGGCTCAATCCGGGTAAACCGACAAGGACGTCCAATCACACAGACTGTGCTTTTCAGGAAAGATGAGGCGACACTTCTTAATGATTGGCAACCTATGGGACTACGCGGGACTTCCTCCGGTTCTTACAGTGTAGAGAATGTCTTCGTACCGGAGGATCAGAGTGGCACTCCGGGAAACACCAGAGTGCAGAAGAGATCCTGGCCCTCTATTTGCCTTTCCAATGCAAGGGCTTTACGCAGTTGGCGTCTTGGGCTGCGCACTTGGATTAGCAAGCGCTATGATGAAAGACTTTCATGGACTGGCTGTAGCAAAAACTCCTAGAGGACGTGGGCGTCTCGCGGATGACAAACTAACTCAAGCTAAATTTGCTCAACATCACGCCAGCCTGAAAGCCGCAAAATCCTTCGCCGATCAAACCCTTTCTAAACTCTATAATGAGGCTCCAAATGAAGGGGCTATAGGCCTCAAGGAGCGAGCATCTGTTCGCCTCATTTGTAGCCATGGCATTCAGGCTTCTGTGGAGGCTGCAGACTGGGTCCACAGGGCCGCTGGGGTGTCGGCTATTTTTCCTGAATCCCCTTTTGAACGCCGATTTAGAGATATCCACACGCTCTCTCAGCAAATTCAGTCCAGGGCTGCTCATTTCGAAGCTGTTGGAGAAATTCTTTTGGGTGGTGAGCCCGAAGTTTTCTTTTAAGGAGAAGTCACATGCGTATTGGTTACATTGGACTTGGTGCTATGGGCAGACCAATGGCGGTTAATATTACGGAAGCTGGCCATGACGTTGTTGTTTTTGATCTAAATGAAAACCAAACTAAAATTCTAGCCCAGCGAGGCGCTTCAGTGGCCAGATCTCCGAAGGAGGTTGCAGACGAAGCTGACTATGTCCTGACTTGTTTACCTAGCATTGCAGCCGCAGAAGCAGTCGCCCTCGGAAAAGATGGGGTAATAGCGGGTTCCAGAGCTAAGGCTTTTGTAAATATGGGCACAACTGGAAGTGCTTTTGCGCGGTTAACAGCTGAAGCAATGAATGCTGTAGGCAAGGCTTACTTGGATGCTCCCATCTCTGGAGGGCCTCCTGGCGCCGAGGCAGGGACGCTTGGTGTAATGTGTTCTGGTGATCGGAGTACTTTTGAGGCACTTAAGGACAATGCATTAGAAGCAATTTCAGCAAAATTAGTTTACTTGGGAGAAAAACCTGGGGCAGCTCAGGTAATGAAGCTGGTAAATAATATAATTTTCTTTGGGAACGTTGCAGTAGCCATGGAGGCGCTAACACTTGGAGCTAAAGCAGGCTTAAGTACCGAACAAATGCTAGAAGTTATCAATGCATCTTCAGGCCGAAATACTGCCACTGAATGGTTAATCCCAAACCATGTTCTAAATCGTGCGTTCGACTTTGGTGGTGCAAATTACATCATTGCAAAAGACCTTGACCTCTGGCGACAGGAGGTAGAAGCATTCGAGACACCAATGCAGCTCGGAGTGAACATGCGGACCCTTTACCTTCAATCAATGTGGAAGGAAGGAATGGACGCCGACATCACGACACTGCTCAAAACACTAGAAGAAATTGGTAACACCAAATTGGTTTGATATTTTCAAAAATAAGAATTGAAAAGGAAGGTAATTTGCCATGGCTGAGTTTAAATATTTGCACACGATGATTAGGGTGAAGGATCTGGATAAATCTCTAGATTTCTACACTCGTCTCCTGGGAATGCAGGAACTGAGAAAAAAGGACTTCCCAACGGGAGACTTCACGCTGGCCTTTGTCGGTTATGGTGACGAAGTTAACAACACTGTTATCGAACTCACTCACAATTGGGGCCAAGAAGAACCGTACGATCTGGGTAACGGCTTTGGGCACTTAGCCTTAGGAGTGAAGGATATTTACGCTACCTGCGAAAAACTAGCGAATGAAGGGGTTTCAATTCCACGTCCCCCAGGCCCAATGAAGCATGGTGGAAGTGTTATCGCGTTCATTGAGGACCCGGACGGCTATAAAATCGAATTAATTGAAAAGAAAGATATGTAGATTGAATTTGGCGGAAGCAGCCATTACTTCCGCCATTTTTTCTCCGCTATTTTGCTTAGATAAGCTGTCGGAAAAGTCTGAAGTATCGCTCGTGTAAACGAAATTTGTTCGCTATGGCGATAAATACAGAAATTGCATTATTAACTTTAATTATAGATCCAAATCCCATTCTGAAGGAAAAAATTATGGCTCCTAAAGTAACATTGCGGCTGAACAATGCTGACAACGTGGTGGTTGCACGCGTCGACCTTGCTCCGGGAGCTTTAGTGGAAGGAAACGTAACTGCTCAGGATCATGTTCCCGCAGGTCATAAAGTGGCAACAGGACCGATAGCAAAAGGCGAAGCTGTAAGGAAATACGACCAGATAATTGGATTTGCCTCATTGGATATTAATCCTGGCGACCATGTTCACGTCCATAACTGTGCAATGGGAGATTTTGAAAGAGATTATGCAATCGGATCCGAAGTGAAACCGATTGATTATGTTACTGGTGATGAACGTGCTTCTTTTGAAGGCTATGTTCGCTCTAACGGCAGAGTTGGGACCAGAAATTATATAGGTGTCTTAACTAGTGTGAATTGCTCAGCTTCTGTAGCCAGATTTATTGCAAGGGACATGGAAAGATCTGGCCTATTAGAAAATTATCCCGGGGTAGATGGGGTTGTTGCACTTACGCACTCAACTGGCTGCGGCATGGCTGGTGCTGGCGAAGGCTATGAAAATCTGCAACGGGTGTTATGGGGACATGCTAGGCACCCAAATTTTGCCGGCATCCTGATGGTGGGGCTTGGCTGTGAAGTTAACCAGATCGATTTTCTTTTAGAAGCATACGGCATTGATAGAGGGCCCCTTTTCCAAACAATGAATATCCAGGACGCTGGTGGAGTTCGAAAGACAGTCGACTGGGGAATGGATATGGTAAAAGAGATGCTTCCAGAAGCATCAAAAGCAAAACGGCAAACCGTATCCGCAGAGCATCTCTCAGTTGCACTGCAGTGCGGGGGTTCGGACGGTTACTCAGGCATCACTGCAAACCCAGCTTTGGGCTATGCAGCAGATCTCGTTACCCGTCATGGGGGACAAGCGATACTTGCAGAAACTCCAGAGATTTATGGAGCGGAACACCTACTGACCCGCCGCGCTGTTTCAGACGCTGTAGGCAATAAACTTATAGAACGAATTAAGTGGTGGGAGGATTACACAGCTCGGAACGGAGGAGAAATGGATAATAATCCTTCGCCAGGAAACAAAAAAGGTGGCCTCACAACCATCCTTGAGAAATCACTCGGTGCCGCGGCTAAGGGAGGCACCACCAACCTTGCAGGGGTCTATAAATATGGCGAGCCTGCCACTGCCAAGGGCTTCGTTTTTATGGACAGCCCTGGCTATGACCCAGCATCGATTACTGGGCAAGTAGCTTCAGGAGCCAACGTTGTATGTTTCACCACTGGCCGCGGGAGTGTGTATGGAAACAAACCGTGCCCATCCATAAAGCTCGCCACTAATACAACAATGTATAATAAAATGTCCGAGGACATGGATGTAAACTGTGGTGAAATTGCCGATGGTAACGTTTCTGTAGAAGAGAAAGGGACGGAAATTTTCCGCAAATTCCTCTCAATAGCCTCAGGCGAACCCTCTAAAAGTGAGGCACAAGGCCTCGGCGATGCAGAATTTATCCCCTGGCAAGTTGGCGCTGTAATGTGATTTAGACTGCAAAACAGTGGAACTGTGATCGGAAGTGCTCGCCCAAGAGCACTTACTCATTGAAAAGCCAAACCCTGTGACCCTGAAAGTGCAGCAAGTCTTAAACAATCAATATTTTTAAGAATAATTGGGACTAGGCCTCAAGTACTGCCTTCACTGGGAACATCATCGCTAAGTTTTGGCTTAGGCCCCTCCTTTAATAATATTCTTAGAAGTTTCTTTATCTTCTGTCTCGTCTTCCTGCTCGGTAACAGAAGATTTAATTTCATGGCTAAGAGCGATGCGGCCCACAGGCGCTTGCCCGTTCTTATCTTCACCAAAGTAAATCGTCTGATGTGGAAACGGAATTTCTATCCCTCTAGCGTCAAATACACGCTTAAGGATGGCATTATATGCACGCCCAATCGCAAATTGTTTGCCAGGCGCGCACTTGATCCGTGACCGCACGTTTACAGCACTGTCACCAAAAGTGGTAAGACCAAACCAGGTCATATCCTCTAGAATATCTGCTTTATATTCTTCCATTTCACGTAACTCAGCAAAAGCATCAAACATGTCCTGCTTTGCATCATCAACATCTTCACGATAAGCAATGCCCATATCACATACGTAGTGACCAAACTCACGCATGTAATTTGAGACACTATTCAGGGAAGAAAAAGGAATAATATGAAAAATCCCATGCAGATCACGCAAACTCACCGAGCGAACTGTTAATCGTTCAACAGTTCCAATGGTGTCTCCTACCTTTACAACATCGCCAACATTCATGGCATTTTCAAATTGGATAAAGATGCCGGTTATCACATCCTGAACAAGCTTCTGAGCACCAAAGCCGATCGCAAGCCCAAGTACACCAGCAGATGCTATCAAAGGAGCTATGTCGACACCCAACTCCGAGAGTGCAAACATTAGAGTGGCGGCTAAAATGGTTATGGTTGCGGCATTCTTAAGTAGGGTAAGTAGCGTACTCTCGCGAGCTGTTGGGACGGAACCAAAATCGGGTTCAGTCTGTAATCAACCCACGAATTGATCACCAACCAAATAACAAAACCAATGATTAGCATGAAAGTAGCGCTGATAACTGATGCAGCTGCATTGGCACCAATTTCACTCGCCAGCCAAGCTCCCACATTGATAATGCCGGCCGTATCCAGCGCAAATGCAACGACAGAAACTGCAATAAATCCTTGCACCAGAGCAAGCGCCCTTGGCACAAATAAGTTCAATCTGCGCTCTAACAATGGCAATCGCTGATTTACATCTGGAGGCAAATGCAACCCGTCCTTAATGGATCGAGAGATGCCGTTGGCCGCAATGCTACCGAGAATTATTGCACCTAGGATCTGGCCTGATGCTCCAATCACAGGCAGTAAAACGGTAGTCGGGCGTGTTAATACAATCAGCAAAAGAATAATGAGGTAACCTATTATTGGCCAAAACCAGCCGCGGGCGATTAAACGGTGCAGGGCTGAGCCTAGCTTCCATTGTCGAGCTTCTAGCAGCCACGCGGTTACTCCAACTCGATTTAGAAGAACCATTGCCAGTAAAATAAAAATTGCCGTGAGGGATATAATCACACCGGCGGCATGGCCAGCAAAACTGGAAACTTGATCACTTAGAATTGGTGCTACCAGCATTTGGCCATAGCCCAGCACACTAACTACAACACTTATCCAGTAATTGAGCCGTATTGCTCCATTATCGGGCAGCTGGATAGGTCTGAGTCCGCTGGTTGCCGGTGAAAGCACTGTCCGAACGCCAACCTTTGCAAACTCAACAACAAGAAATGCGTTCAGATACAGAGCTTGCAAAGTACCCACTTCACCAACTGGGCCAAGGGCTACGGCAGATACTCCATATCCAATTGCCCAAGCTAAAACCACGACAACCAGATCAATAACCAAGGAGCCCGCTACGAACCCAATTTTTTTGAATAGGAGAGCGCTTGTTGCGATATCGCCAAATTTTCTATCAATGCGCTTACCTAAGGAACGAAACATAAAAAATGAAGTGATAGTAACCAAAATGATCAAGGCGAGATCGGTAAATGCCCCCCAGAGCACGGAAGCTTCCGCACCACTCAAACTCTTGAATATCAGGGGTGCATTTTGCAAACGAACCCAAAACTCTTTCAATGCAATGGAAATTGAATTTGCAGCAGCCTTAGTTCTTTCGGCCACAACAATCCCAAACGAATTAAAATTAGACTTCTTAGATTCAGAAACTGCGGCCACTTTTGCCCCTGAGCCTTTACTTTCATCTTTGCCTGCGAAGCTCTCCAACTCGGCAACAAGGGCTTTACGAATTTCTTCATTCTGCAGAGCTTGCGAAAGAGATTTCAGTTGATGAGAAGTCAATGCTTTTTCAGAGATTTGAGATTTAGTGCTGTCAGGATTGCTTAGGAGCGGCAACCTGAGCTTGCGAAACAGTCGCTGCACATATTGTCGAGACTAAAAAAGCAAAAATGAAGGAGCGCAATTAACCAGTCCGATCGTTATGATTTTTGGGAAGATACCTGTGCTCACCCCTTGGCTGCAACAATTTCTCGCTAGTATGGTCAAACTGCTTTAGTTGCGCTTAATTCCCTTGGATACTATATCCGTGAGCAGGAACGCTTCACGTCGATTGACGATGTACCCTCAGGAGAATGATTTTGAATTTTTTTCCCCCAGCCTATGCCCAGTCCGCCGGTGGCGGTGATGCTCTGACATCATTCCTGCCGTTCATTCTGATTTTTGTAGTATTCTACTTCCTCCTCATTCGGCCACAGCAAAAACGCGCGAAAGAACACCGTGAGATGGTTGCTTCGCTGCGACGCAATGATCGTGTTGTCACAGCTGGTGGAATAATAGGGAAAGTAACCCGAGCTCCTGAGGATGGAGAAGTAGAAGTAGAAATAGCAGAAAACGTTCGGGTAAAAGTTGTTCGTGAAACGATTACGCAAGTCGTTAAAAAATCTGCGCCCGAAGGTAATGCACCTCCACCACCAGCCAACCAAGACAGCAAGCCTGGTGGAATGCTTGGCGGCATCTTCAAGCGTTAATTTAAAAGGAACTCTTTGTCGCCATGCTGTACGTAGAAAAGTGGAAGGCTATGCTGATTGGGCTGATTTGTGCCCTTGGCTTGGTCTATGCATCCCCAAATATTTGGCGCAGCAATGGTGATGAAAGCGGCTCCAGCATTCCAAGTTGGCTACCCCATAAGACCTTGAGCCTTGGTCTTGACCTCCAAGGCGGGGCCCATCTCCTTGCTGAAGTCGATATAGATGCTGGGATTAAACAAAGGGCTGCATCTTTTGAAGATACAGTCCGATCTGCCCTCCGGGGAGCGGAATTCGTCGATCGGCACCAGAAAGACTGGGTGCAGCAGTTCGATTCCGCACGCTCGACCCTGCGGATACTGCTAGAGCAGCTGAGTTGGTCCAAGAAGCAGACCAAAGTGCCGAGGTCACAGTAGGAGAAAACGGATCAATCACCGTCGGCTTTAGAGCTGACGACGAAGCGCAGTTGAGGACAACAATTCTTAGCCAGGTTATTGAGATCATTCGAATTAGAATTGATGAGCTAGGTACGAAAGAACCTATCATTCAGCGCCAAGGGGATAACCGAGTAGTAATCCAGGTCCCTGGGTATGATGACTCTGGGAAGTTGAAAAATATTATTGGGACTACTGCACAACTAAATTTCCGCCTAGTAGACCCCAATTCTGATCCCTTAACTTTCACTCCAAGACCAGGTTTTGAGGTTCTAGATGCACAGGACAGTCGACCAGGACGGCTCAGTAAATATGTAGTGAGAACTTCTCCGTCTGTTCCCGGAGATCTTCTTGTTGATGCCCAACCATCATTTCAAGACAATCGACCAGTAGTTTCTTTCCGCTTCAATGGCGAAGGTGCAAGGCGATTTCTTGATTTAACCGGAAAACACATTGGCGAACCACTCGCTATCGTCCTTGACAAACAGGTGATCAGCGCCCCAACCATCCAAGCTGCTATTGGTGCAAACGGCATTATAACCGGACAGTTTTCGGTAGCAGGCACACAAGAGCTTGCCCTCCTTCTTCGTTCTGGAGCTTTGCCCGCACCAGTCCAATTTTTGCAGGAGTCAACCGTTGGCCCTTCACTTGGCCAAGACTCCGTTGAAGCAGGCAAACTTGCTTCAATAGTTGCATTCGTTGCGGTGGCTGTATTTATGGTAATTGCTTATGGGCTCTTTGGTGTCTTCGCTGCGCTAGCCTTGATATTCAACGCGGGGTTAATTCTCGGAACCCTCTCTGCACTGCAAGCAACACTGACCTTACCTGGCATTGCTGGAATCGTTCTTACAATTGGTATGGCAGTCGATGCTAACGTGCTAATTTTTGAGCGTATTCGAGAGGAATTAGCTTCGGGTCAATCAGTCGTTTCTGCCATAGATGGTGGGTACCGCCGGGCCTTATCATCTATCATTGATAGTCAAGTAACCACTTTAATTGCGGCAGTGATCCTCTTCGCTATGGGTTCAGGCCCTATCAGAGGCTTCTCCGTTACTTTAACCATCGGCATCGTGCCCTCTCTTTTCACTGCAATTTGGGTAACTCGACTTATGGTAGTCACTTGGCTTCGTGCTGGCCCTCGTCGCAATACTCTACCCATTTGAATGGAAACTGAAGAATGACGATTATCCCATTCCGATTTTTTCCGAAGCGACCAAACTTCCAAATTATAAATGGAAGACGGCTTGCTTATATCTTTTCCGGGTCTGCCATCATCGCTGCACTTTTAGCAATGATCCTCTTGGGCTTGAATCTGGGTATCGATTTTCGCGGCGGGGCGCTGATCGAGACGCGCTTTAAAAGTCCTCCGTCCATTTCTGAATTGCGAGGAAAAGTAGACAGCCTTGGACTTGGGGAGATTACAATCCAAGAGTTTGGTAATCCTAACGACATTTTAATTCGCATACAGAAGCAACCAGGCGCTGTTGAAGATCAAACGCAAGCTATCAAAACTGTTACAGATGCACTCGGTTCTGACGTTGAAATACGTCGAACAGAATTCATTGGCCCCACTGTTGGCGAAGAGCTAAAAGAAGCAGGTGCAATCGCCGTGCTTCTGTCATTGATTGGCATCGTAGCCTATGTGTGGTTTCGGTTTGAATGGCAGTTTGCCATCGCAGGCATAGCAGCGTTGGTACATGACGTTGTAATAACGATAGGGCTATTTGCCGTTACGGGTTGGGAGTTTAATCTTGCAACGATTGCTGCTTTGCTAACGATTGCTGGTTACTCGATCAACGATACAGTTGTTGTGTTTGACAGAGTACGCGAGAATTTGCGCCGATTTAAACAAGAGCCACTTCCAAGCCTCTTGAACAGAAGCGTGAATGACACCTTATCCCGAACAGTCATGACCAGCTTAACAACAATGATAGCACTAATTGCTCTTGCTATCTTTGGTGGTGAAGTTATCCGTGACTTTACCTATGCCCTCATCTGGGGCGTTGTGATTGGAACTTACTCATCAATTTTTATCGCATCTTGTTTTCTTCTTTTCTTTCGTGACGTACGAAATACGCGTCCTTCAAACAGTGATCACGATCAAGAAATAGAAACTGCAAATGGATAAGAAGTATTAAAAGCTACATATCTCTCTGGGATAAATCTGCCCAGGAAACTAAACATAGCCCGGATGCTGCGATCAATATAAATACTGACGTGGCAATTGTTGGAGGCGGCTTTACTGGTCTATCGCTGGCGCTACACCTCTCTGAAGCTGGGGTAGCTGCTCATGTTTTTGAAAGCGAAGAGATTGGTTTTGGTGGATCGGGTCGAAATGTAGGACTGGTAAACCCGGGGATATGGCTACCTCCAGATGATGTGCGCAAATTACTTGGCAAAACTCGAGGTCAGAAATTTTTAGACCTTTTTGGACAAGCACCTGAATACGTATTTAATCTTATTGAACGTTTTCAAATTCGTGCTGAGGCAACAAAAGCAGGCACAATCCATGCCGCACACGCACCGGCCGGCATGAAGGAACTCAGGGGACGATATGCCACCTGGAAAGCAATGGGGGCACCTGTTGAGCTGCTGAGCCGAGAAGAGATAACGGCCAAAACAGGAACGGAATCCTTCTTCGGCGGATTATTGGATAATAGGGCCGGTACAATTAACCCGATGGGCTATGCTCGGGGCCTAGCTCGCGCAAGTAGAGCAGCTGGCGCCAGTATTTCAACAGGGACGCGAGTTACTTCCTTATCAAAAGATGGTCCTTACTGGCGTTTAAATTTAGACCGTGGAGAGACAGCATTAGCAAATAGGGTAATTCTGGCTACAAATGCCTACTCAAATGAAATATGGCCTGGTTTGTCTGATATCATTACGCCTATTCATTATTTTCAAATTTCCACAGAACCATTAGGCGAAAAATCAAAAGACGTACTCCCCGAAGGCCATGGGCTTTGGGACACCGCAAAAGTTATGTTTTCACTTCGACGGGATATCTTTGGGCGCATCATTCTCGGAAGTATGGGAAAGGTTATTGGCGGAGAACGTGGACTAACTCGCATATGGGCGCAACGGACTCTAAAACGTTTATACCCCAATTTAGAGAATGTGATATGGGAGCCGCCTTGGCATGGAAAGATTGGGATGACGCCTGATCACTTGCCACGCATATTCAATCCTGCGCACAACCTCTACGCATTGCTTGGTTACAATGGTCGAGGCATAACTACAGGAACGGTCCTCGGACAGGCTTTGGCTAATTATCTCGTTTCTGGAAACCAATCAGACTTACCATTGGTTTTATCCCAGAAAGAGCAGGACAAATTACGTCTGCTTAAAGCAACACTTTTTGAAACTGCCTTCAAAGCTTACCGCGTATACAAAACTATTTGATGGGAGACTGTTATGACCCAAAAAGTAGCCGTCATAACTGGCGCCGCTCAGGGTATCGGATATGCCACCGCAGAGGCTTTAAGAGACCAAGGTTTAACCGTAGTCATTACTGACATTAATGAGGACGGCGCTAAGGTAGCTGCCAAAAAGCTTGGTTGTAATGCCCAGGGTTATCTGTGTGATGTTTCCCCCTGTTGAAATAGAAGAATTGTTTAATCAGATAGAGAAAGACATAGGTATTGCCTCGGTTTTGGTGAACAACGCAGGAATAGCAATACCTAGTGATTTTCTAGAATTATCGATAGACCATTTTCAGCAAGTGATAGACGTCAATCTGACAGGAACCTTTGTCGCAACACAAAGAATGGCGAAAAGTATGATTAGGCATGGCTTAAAAGGGGCCATCATTAACATGTCATCAATAAACGCGCAGGTGGCAATCCCTACAATTGCAGCTTATTGCGCATCAAAGGGCGGGGTCATGCAGCTTACGAAGGCTGCGGCTTTAGCATTGGCTCCTTATGGAATACGCGTGAATGCTGTGGGGCCAGGCTCTATCGATACTGCGATGATGTCAGGTGTGAATTCTGATGAAAATGCGATGAGGACTGTGCTTTCACGAACACCCCTCGGAAGAATTGGAAATCCGCGTGAAGTTGGTGATGTAGTTGCTTTTTTGGCCAGTGATAAAGCTAGTTACATTACAGGTGAAACTATCTATATCGATGGCGGCCGACTAGGAATGAACTACACATGTTAGGTTTGCTATCATGACTGATGTCACACCAGTAATTCCATCGGGTCGAAATGTCATTGAGACCTATGGCGAAATGCGTTTTCATATATCAGGTGTTCGTTTTGAGACGCCCATAATTGTGCTTCCAGAGGCTATAATCGATTGGTCTGTCTCAACATGGGAAGACATAACTGAAGAGAGTTTTCAGCCATTACTTAGTAGCAATCTTGCGGATGTAGTCCTTCTTGGCTGCGGAAAAAAAGCAAAATTGCCATCCAGTGAATTAAGACGAAAATTTCGAGAAGCTGGCATGGTAATAGAGCCCATGGATACTGGAGCCGCTTGTCGGACGTACAATGTATTAATGGCAGAAGATCGTCGTGTGGCCGCAGCGCTTATGCCTGTCGCCTGATCCCTATAAACATTAGTTAAACGACTATAAGTCAAGCTATTGCTCTCAGCCCGGCATGTTTGCCTATGTTCTTGACGTAAGTATGTGATTTGTTTTTTTGCTTTCCTACTAATAAGCGAGAGAAGAACGCACTGCACACCCTTAGTTTAGGCACTATCTAAACAGGACTTTCACATAACTGGATACCACGGTAGGCTTCTTCAAATTAATGCGGAGGGTCAGTCAGATTATGCATGTTGGTGCGCATATTTTCTTCACAGACTATTCCATTCAACCGCAAGAACTGGGTCCAGCATTAGAAGCTCGCGGGTTTGAGTCTCTCTGGTTACCTGAGCACAGCCATATTCCATTACCCCGTGTTTCACCCTGGCCCGGAGGTGGCGAACTACCTAAAAAATATTACGACGTCATGGATCCATTTGTATCTATTGGCGCTATCGCAGCAACAACTAAAACCCTAAAAATTGGTACTGGTATCTGTCTTGTCATTCAGCGTGATCCAATCCAAACCGCCAAGGAAGTGGCTACTGCTGATAGACTTTCAAACGGCCGTTTCTTATTTGGCGTTGGTGCTGGTTGGAATGAAGAAGAGATGGCAGATCACGGAACAGAGCCAAAACATCGCTTCCGACTTATGCGCGAGCGTATCGAGGCAATGAAGGCAATTTGGACTCAGTCAAAGCCGTCATACTCAGGAGAATTTGTAGAATTTGGGCAGATGATGACTTGGCCAAAACCGGTACAAAAACCACATCCTCCTGTAATTGTTGGAGGCGCATTTCCCTATGGTGCACGGCGAGCAATACGTTTTGGTGATGGTTGGATTCCCCTTGGCGGTACTCGTGGCGTGGATATAGCCAATCAGATGCCGCACTTTCGTCAGATGGCAGCTGAGGCTGGACGTAACCCTGATGAAATTGAAGTTAGTGTATTTGCAGCACGACCTAATGAAAAAGAACTCGAAACGCTAAAGGCAGCCGGTATTGCTCGCGTTACTTTTGATCTTCCATCCGCATCTTCGGATGAAGTTTTACCTCTTCTCGATAAGCTAGCACGATTGATTTAATTTCTTGGAGAAATTCCTTTGCGGATATGTGTGGATCCCGACAAATGCGAAGGCCATAATCGTTGCTTTTCGCTAGCACCCGAACTTTTTGAGGTAGATGAATTTGGTATTGCTGCGACTAAGAATAACGGAGAAGTCCCAAAGGGTATGGAGGACAAAGCAGACCTAGCAATCGCTAATTGTCCAGAATTCGCTATTTCAATCCTGGAGGATTGACAACATGAGTGATCGCAAACCAAGTATTCCCAATACTCGCGAAGGCTGTCCCGTTCATGACTGGGCAACAGACTACGACGTCATGGACCCCATCTATAACAGTGATCCAGGACCAATTTGGCAGGATCTTCGGGAACGGTGTCCCATCGCGCATTCAGAGAGATGGGGTGGGTCTTGGATGCCGACACGTTACGAAGACATCCGTGAAATGGCTCGAGCGGTTCCAACTCTTTCAAGTCGTGCCCCAGGGGTAATTCCTCCCTCCCCTGAAATGCGGGAAATTCTCATTCAGGAAGTAAAAGAATTTGGGGCTGAACTGCCACCAATTTCAGCTGACCCTCCTCTGCACAAACCCTTTAAGCAGCTAATACTTCCTTTATTCTCACCCAAGGCTGTCGACACGTATCGCCCTTTCACCGAACAATTAGCAAACAGCTTAATTGATCAGATCATTCAAAAAGGTCCCGAGATAGATGGGGCAACAGACTACGCCCAGCAACTTCCCCCAAGAGTGATTGCTCACAATATTGGGATTGATGAGTCCCGTGCTGACGAATTTACAGAATGGGTCAGAGGGATCCTTGAACAGGGCCAAGCGGACGCAGAAATACGGCTTAAATATCGGCGGATAATCAGAGATTTTTTCCAACAAATGATTATTGAAAGGCGGAATGCCCCTCGAGATGACGCCATTTCCAGACTTATGAAAGCAGAAATTGAAGGAGAAAAATTATCTGACTATACAATCATAGGCGTTTGCTTTTTGTTATTGGTAGCCGGAATTGATACAACCTGGAGCTCTATTGGATCTGCGCTGTTTCATTTCGGCACAAACCCCGAGCACCGCCAACGGATTTATGCCGAACCCAATTTGTTCCCGACTGCAATTGAAGAATTACTGCGGTTCTATTCACCCGTAAAAATGGCGCGGCGAGTACTAGAACCTATAAAATTCGGTAAGGTTGAGATGCAACCGGGAGATAAAGTGATAATGAATTTCCCAGCTGCTAACCGCGATCCTCAAATTTTTGATAGAGCTGAAGAGGTAGTTCTAGATCGCAAACAAAACCGTCACATAGCATTTGAGTTGGAATTCATCGATGTGCTGGTTCAAATCTAGCTCGGATGGAGATGGATATTGCTCTTCGTGTCTGGTTTAACAGAATTAAGGACTTTGAAGTAATCCAACCTAAAAAGGTTATATGGTCTGGTGGCCAAGTTCGTGGCCCTCGGGTCATGCCAATGAGAATTTTAGGGGCTTAGGGCCTAACTCGGCATTTCATCAGATTTAGGTAAGTTTGGGTCTAATTGGTTCCAAGGTTGAGCAGACCTTACAAAGATGTCTCTAGCCGGTTGATAGGAACTTGGATCATCCAAACTTCCCGCATAAAGAACAGTAAAGTATTTTGAAATATCATTTCGAATAAATAGAGGTGATCCACAATCACGAGCAAAAGGCGCGATGTATCGCATGGCCTCGGTCCGCCTGACGCGTAAACCACTTGGGCTCACCCTTTTCAAGGTTGAAATTTTCACTCTTGAAACCCATACCCGGAAAATAGGCACTGCCCGTTGCCTGCTGACAATCTCTACAATGACAATTACCCATATAGCGCGGTTCACCCACTGCTCTGTAACGGATCGCACCACAAGCACAACCACCCGTAAAATCAGTCATAAGACATCTCCCTTCTGGACTCCCTTTATCCTATCCCATTCAGCCTGAACTTCTGGGTCCGGATCATTACGATACATCAAATTTGCCCTCTCAGGTTCCAATCGGCTGAGAGCCCAGATAGCGGCACGGCGAACTAAAGGTGATGAGTCAGTGGTTAATTGAGCGGCGGTTCCTGCCAGCTCTGGTAAATCGGAGTTACCAATAGCAATGGCAACATTTCTTACAAACCTATCACGGCCTGTGCGCTTGATCGGAGATCCTGCAAATACCTGCCTGAACTCTGCATCATCAAGGCCAGCTAGCTCTTTAAGCTTAGGAACTTGAAGCTCAACTCGGGGCCAAAGAGCGGGTTCTTTTGGTAATTCTGCAAATTTATTCCAAGGGCATACAGCCAGGCAGTCGTCGCAGCCATAAATCCGTCCCCCCATAGCCTCCATTAAGTCGTAATCAATATGGCTCTTATGTTCGATTGTAAGGTAGGAGATACAGCGACGAGCATCTAGCTTATAGGGCGCAACAAATGCATCAGTTGGACATGCTTCCAAGCAATTCCGACATGATCCACAATGGTCTAATTCCACCGCATCAGGCGTTAGGTCAATATCCGTAAACATCTCACCTAAAAAAAACCAATTACCTAGCCCGCGGCTAACGAGGTTCGAATGTTTACCCTGCCAACCTATTCCTGCGCGCTGAGCAAGGTGCTTTTCTAATACAGGGGCGGTATCAACAAAAATTTTTACTTGCGCTCCATGAACCTCATTCGTCCATCTAGCTAAACGCTTCAAACGCGATTTCAAAACGTCGTGATAATCTCTAACTGTTCGCGCGTAGACGCTTATCTCGCCACTTTCAGGATCGCTAACAGAAGAAAGAGGGTTTTCTGGTGGCGCATAACTCATAGCAACAACAACTACGCTACGAGCTTCAGGCCATAACTTTTTAGGGTCCGCTCGCCTTTCAGCATGAGTTGCCATCCAACCCATATCGCCATGCATACCAGACTTTAAGTACTCAGCTAGCCAAGCCTTTGCATCCTCTGAGCTCTCCGCTGGAGCAAACCCGATTGCATCAAAACCTAGCGCTAAACCCTCTGAGCGGATCGCTGACGTTAGATCCACTGGAGCTATCTAAGACCTTTAAGAAATTTTGCACGAGCTGCAGCTCCCGCCATGAGAAATCCAAGATCGCTGCCGCCAAGGATAAGTTGCGCGCCCATACCAATGTATCGGCTTGCCAAGTCTTCGTCGTATATACCTCCCATGCCGAGGTGCTTCCCATTGTTTTTGCATGCACTTGCTACCCGCCCATATGCTGCTTTCACTTTTTCGTGACCAAACTGGCCAGGGATGCCCATTTCGGCGCAAAGATCATTCGTTCCAATTAGAAGACAATCGACACCTTCAACTGCTGCCATCGCATCAGCTTGTTCTACAGCGCTAGCACTTTCTATCATGCAAACAACTAGGATATTGTCATTGACCAAGCCAACCTGCTTTTCAATACCTACCGCCTCATACGCAAGTTGAGGGGCAAGGCCGCCTACAGATCTTTTTCCAAGAGGAGGATGCAAACACTGATCACGTATCATTGTTGCCTCTTCAACATTTTCTACATGGGGAGCAACAATTCCCTGAGCACCCGAATCAAGGGGTCTACTCATAAGAAAGCTGGCGTGATGCGATGGTCGAACTAAAGGAGTTATTCCTGCATCAAGTCCTGCAGCACACATGTCAGCTGCTGTATCAATGGTCATTGAATTATGCTCAAGATCAATAAATAGCCAATCAAAACCACACACTTTAGCAATCTTGACTGTGTCAACAGTGCGAGCCTGGCGCATGCCAAACCCTATAGCTAGCTCACCTGCTTTCAACTTATCTTTAGCAAGATTTGGGATAGCTGGCATTTTTGCCTCCTTAGCAACATCGTCGATAATTTTGCCCCATAGCTTAAGCGGGGTCCATCCGCTGGAAGATTAACAAAGTGGAGAAATCTCCAAAATCAATTCTCGCTCGGGTTTGAGCTTTAACGACGGGCTTTCCGCGCCATGCAACACCAAGACCAGCTCGGCGCAGCATGGGAATATCGTTAGAACCATCTCCCACAGCCAGAACGGCCTCTGGGCCGATTTCAAGTCTTTGCATAGCCGCTTCAAGAGCCTGCACCTTTGCCGCGCTATCTAAAATTGGCTCAATTAACTCCCCCGTTATTATTCCAGAATTAATTTCAATATCGTTAGCCTGGTTACCGTGAAAGCCAAGTTGGTGCGCAACCTTGTCAGTAAAAAACTTGAATCCACCAGAAACCAGCAGACACTCCGCACCCGAATTTGCCATTGATCTCACGAGCACATCAGCACCTGGAGTTATCGAAATATTGGAATATACGTCTTCTAAAATACCTGCCTCTACGCCAGCTAAAAGACGGACCCGTTCTCGAAGTGCCGTTTGAAAATCGATTTCACCATTCATTGCACGACTTGTGATTTCAGACACTCTATGCCCAACACCGGCTCTAGCAGCCATTTCATCCAACGTTTCTGAAGCAACTATGGTGGAGTCCATGTCTGCAATCATGAGCCGCTTACCTCTGTGCTTGGCTGGCTGCAAAGCATAATCAACAGGTTTATGGCCAATAGCTAAGCGAACGGCATCGGCGATATGTTCGTTCCAGGGGTCGCCCTCCCATCTGATGTCTGCAGCACGATCATTAGAAAAGAATTCCACTCCATCTACGGAGTGCGCACCTCCAACACCTAGCGCAGTAACAGCAATTTCGCTAACTGAAGTCTCGAGCTTGCAGTCAGGAGGCGCTACAAGAGTAAGTATGGATTCCACGAGAAATTGTCCCCTTGGCGAAATGCGCCCTGTCATTGTCGTAACTGGCCCTACAGCAAGCGGCAAGTCAGCATTCGCACTTGAAATTGCGAGGCAGTTTAATGGGGTTGTGATAAACGCAGATAGCATGCAGGTCTATAAAGGACTTCGAATTCTAACAGCTAGACCCACACCAGAAGAGGAAGCACAAGCCCCTCACAAATTGTACGGCTGGCTAGAACCAGATGATGTGTGCTCGGCAGGTCGGTGGGTACAGGCAGCCTTGGCAGAAATCAAAAAATGTCATGACTCTGGCCTCACCCCAATTATTTGTGGAGGAACCGGGTTTTACATTGAAGCCTTAATCAAAGGCTTGCCTCCCACCCCGTCGATTCCTCCCGACATCCGTGCTCAGGCAAGGGTGGACGTTGCTAAAGATTATGAAGGTCACTATTCCGTGCTCGAACGGGCTGATCCTAAATCAGCGGCTCGAATTCACGATCCGCAACGTCTATCTCGTGCACTAGAGATTTGGCGGACAACAGGAAAAATTCCCTCGGAGGTGCTCCATACTCCACCAGCGCCTCCTAAAGGGTTAGTTTTCAATGTAACAGCAATAATGCCAGAACGAGATCAACTTTATGCTCGTATCAACTCTCGAACCAATATCATGGCTAACCTTGGTGCAGTTGAGGAAGCAACAGCCTTTCTTGCTCGCAATCTAAATCCCGAGTTACCAGCAATGAGGGCGATTGGGGTGAAAGAATTTGCCTCAGTCAATAAAAGTGAAATTTTATTACAAAATGCAATTGAAGCAACATCGCAAGCCACGAGACGCTACGCAAAACGCCAAAACACCTGGATCAAGCAACGATTAGAAGTGGATTTTGTTTTAAATATGGAAGAAAATGTTAATTTACATGATGATTTTATAATAAAATTATATAAAAAATTATTGACCTAATATACCAATCAAATTATCTTGCGCGCCGAAAAAATATTCGAAAGTAATTTTGTTTCAATTTAAATCTGGTGTTACTGGAGTTTCTGGTGAGCGAAGAAAAAATGACCGGCGCGGCCATGATAGTCCGCGCATTAATAGATCAGGGTGTCGAAGCGGTATTTGGCTATCCAGGCGGGGCAGTGCTCCCCATTTATGACGAAATTTTCAAGCAAAATCGCCTGAAGCACTATCTAGTGCGCCAGGAAGGTGGGGCGGTTCATGCTGCTGAAGGTTATGCCCGCTCTACCGGCAAGATTGGTGTTGTGCTCGTGACATCAGGGCCTGGTGCAACCAACGCCGTTACGGGACTAACAGATGCCCTTATGGATTCCATTCCAATTGTTTGCCTAACCGGGCAAGTTCCGACACAACTTATAGGAAATGACGCCTTTCAAGAGGCTTATACCACCGGAATCACACGGCCCTGCACAAAACACAATTACCTTGTGAAAGAGGTAAATGATTTACCTCGCGTGATGCACGAAGCCTTTCATGTAGCTCGTTCAGGCCGACCTGGTCCCGTTGTCATTGACTTACCCAAAGATGTTCAATTCGCAGAAGGTAGCTACAACAAGCCCCAAGCATTCGAACATCGGTCTTACCGTCCAAAAACCGAGCCAGAACCAGCTGCCATTGAAGAAGCCCTTGAGCTGATGGCAAAGGCAGAACGCCCCTTGTTTTATGTAGGCGGAGGCGTGATCAACGCTGGACCACAAGCATCAGACGATCTTCGAAGCCTGGTACGTTCCACTGGATTCCCTATCACTCAAACCTTGATGGGGTTGGGGGCGTTTCCAACGGATGACAAACAATCGCTCGGAATGGTTGGAATGCATGGGCTCTACGAGAGTAATATGGCAATGCATGACTGTGATCTTATGATATGCATTGGCGCTCGCTTTGATGATCGCGTGACAGGCAGGATTGATGCTTTCTCGCCAAACTCCATAAAAATTCATGTCGATATTGATGCATCTTCCATCAATAAAAACGTACGTGTTGATCTTCCAATCGTTGCCGATGCAGGCCGCACTCTATCACTTTTGCTTGAGGGCTGGAGGTCAAAGAAATTAAAGACCAATGCAAAAGCAATCGACCTTTGGTGGCGTGTGATAGACAAATGGCGTGAACGTGATTGCCTTGCCTATGACAAAGCCTCCAAGATTATCAAGCCACAACTGGCACTAGAGCAACTCCAAATGGCAATGGAGAAATCTGGCAAACAGTATTTCGTAACTACGGAAGTCGGCCAGCATCAAATGTGGGCAGCTCAATTCCTTCAATTCAGAGATCCCAACCGATGGATGACATCCGGCGGCCTCGGTACTATGGGGTATGGCCTACCAGCAGCGACAGGCGTTCAGGTAGCTCATCCAGATGCACTTGTAGTTGATGTATCAGGCGAGGCCTCATTCCTTATGAACATGCAGGAAATGTCCACAATTTCGCAGTACAAACTGCCAATCAAGCTCTTTATTTTGAACAATCAATGGATGGGCATGGTTCGGCAATGGCAAGAGTTACTGCACGGAAGCAGATACTCGGAAAGTTATACGGACAGTCTTCCAGATTTCATTAAACTTGCCGAGGCTTTCGGTTGGACCGGCCTTGTTGCAAATGAGCCGGGGGAACTTGATGATGTGATCAATCGCATGATTGAAACTGATGGTCCGGTGATTGCTGATATCCGCGTAGATCAAAAAGAAAACTGTTTTCCAATGATACCATCAGGAGCCGCTCACAACGAAATGCTAATGGGCCCCAATGCAGCCCAAGCAGCCGAAGTTAGTGACGCCGGCAAGGCTCTCGTTTAAGGAATTTATCATCGTGGCAAATTCAACTTCAGTGTATGAAACGCAGTCTCGCGTTGACCCAATAGAGCGGCATACACTTGCTATACTTGTAGACAATGAACCCGGTATTCTCGCGCGCGTTGCAGGCCTTTTCTCAGGGCGCGGTTACAATATTGACAGCTTAACGGTTGCTGAAACTGACCATATGGCTGGGCTATCCCGTATCACCGTTGTGACTACCGGCACACCCATGATTATTGAGCAAATCAAAGCACAGTTAGGTAGACTCGTACCTGTACATGACGTTGCAGATCTTACTTCCGAAGGCCCGCATGTGGAGAGAGAACTTGCTCTGGTAAAAGTCGCAGGAAAAGGCGAACACAGAGTTGAAGCACTCAGAACTGCAGATATATTTCGGGCACGTGCAGTGGACAGCACCACTGATAGCTTTGTATTTGAAATCACTGGATCTAGCGAAAAAGTGGATGCATTTATCGATTTGATGAAACCCTTGGGGTTAGTGGATGTAGCACGCACTGGTGTTGTAGCCATTGCGCGAGGCGCCAACGCGCTTTAGAACCCGCCTTCGCAAACTAATTTGACGCCAGTCTAACAAAGTTAACAACGAAAAAATTCTATAAATGAGGAGAACGCCAATGCGCGTCTATTATGATCGGGATGCCGATGTAAATCTGATAAAGACTAAGAAAGTTGCTATTGTCGGCTACGGAAGCCAAGGACATGCACACGCCAACAATTTGCGTGACTCTGGTGTCAAAGATGTAGTTGTTGCCCTGCGTCCTGGATCTGGTTCAGCAGCAAAAGCAGAAGGAGCTGGCTTCAAAGTGATGAGCCCAGCAGACGCTGCACAATGGGCTGACGTTGTAATGATCCTAACCCCAGATGAAGGTCACGCCGACCTTTGGGAACAGCATTTACGTGATAATATGAAACAAGGTGCCGCTTTGGCAGTTGCACATGGCTTGTCGCTGCACTTCAATCTGGTTAAGCCTCGAGATGATCTCGACGTGTTCATGGTCGCCCCTAAAGGCCCAGGACACTTGGTCCGCACCGAGTACGTGCGCGGAGCCGGCGTACCCAGCCTGTTAGCAATCCATCAGGATGCAACAGGCAATGCTCATGATATTGGCCTGTCATATTCTTGCGCAAACGGCGGTGGCCGCGCGGGAATTATCGAAACCACAATGAAAGAAGAATGTGAAACCGATTTATTCGGCGAACAAGTTGTACTCTGCGGCGGTCTCTCTGCCCTTATTCAAGCAGGCTTCGAAACCCTTACTGAGGCAGGTTATGCTCCAGAAATGGCGTATTTTGAATGCGTCCACGAGGTAAAGCTTATCGTCGATCTCATTTATGAAAATGGCCTAGCTGGTATGCGTTACTCAGTCTCCAACCCAGCTGAGTATGGAGACTACACAAGGGGGCCTCGCGTAATCGACGCCTCTGTTAAGGAGCGCATGAAAGAAATCCTTGGCGAAATCCAACGCGGTGAATTTGCACGAGAGTTTGTCCTCGAGAACAAGGCTGGTCAGCCTTCATTCCTCGCAAAGCGTCGAATTGGTGCAGAGCACGAGTTAGAAGTTATTGGCGAACGCCTACGCGGCATGATGCCTTGGATTGCCGAAAACGCAATTATAGATAAAAGCAAGAACTAATCGGCAAGGGCCAGCGCATTAAAACCGCTGGCCCTCACCCTTGGTTTTTTAGACAAGCCTAAAATTATTTCGTCATCAAACATTGGCGCAATAACTATTTCTACAGAGATTTTTTTGCCACAACATCTATTCGGACAATAACATTATCTTTGATGAAATCCGTAGAACGCCATTGCCCATCTCCTACATTGAACGCAAGACGGGAAAGAGCAACTTCCCCCTTCATATGAGCGTCCGGGCCGGAAATTGATAATGTAAAAGGAAGCTCCAACTTAGTTTTGATACCTTTTATTTCCAATGTTCCATTGGCAACATAACGGTCCTCTTCTAGGTGGCGAAACGAATCAGCCACGAAAGTCGCTTGAGGGAATACATCGACCGACAGCCAATCACGTTTTCGAATTTCCACGTCTCTTTCTTTATAGTTTGTATCGATGCTTCCCGTTTCAATGTCTACACGAACTGAACTCGCGCTAAGATCTGTCTCGTCAAAACTAATTGTTGCATTCCATCTCTTAAAGAGACCTTCAACTGGAGAGTTCTGCCAATACGTAGTGAAGCCAATTCGGCTAGCGCCAAAATTGACATTCCAAATTGGCGCCTCTGCAAAAGCAGGGGAAATACAAAATAAAGTCATAAACAAAATTAGGTATTTCAAAACATTCTCTTGTCTTACTGCATCAAAGTTCAGCAGAATAACCCCATCTCGCCGATAAGCAATTACTGACAGCATAAATGGAATCCGCCAACCCATCCTGCAACGCATCTCAGGGAATAACGAAAGCAGCAGGTCATCTAATCCACAAAAGGAGACTCAGAAATCAATGACAGAGAAACTAAAATTTGAAGTCCGAGACGATAAGGTTGCTGTGATTACTTTTAATAATCCAGAAAAATTAAATGCATTCTCAATTGAAATGCTAGAAGCATATATTGATCGCCTGCGGGAGTGTGGCGATCGTGATGACATCCGCTGCGTAGTTATTACGGGCGAAGGCCGAGGCTTTTGCTCTGGTGGGGATACCGGCGGAATGGGTGGTGCACAGACTACAGTAACAGCGGTTAAGTCTGGTCTTTGGGATAGAATTCAAAAAATCTCACAAGAGATACAAAACCTCGACAAACCAGTTCTCGCTGCAGTGAACGGTGTTGCAGTAGGAGCTGGAATGGATATGGCCCTACACTGCGATATTAGATATGCCGCAAAAAGTGCACGCTTTGCTGAGACCTATGTCAGGATGGGTCTAGTACCAGGAAATGGGGCATGTTGGTTTTTACCACGAATTATCGGCGTCCAAAAAGCTTTAGAACTTCTTTGGACTTCAAAATTTGTTGATGCCGAAGAAGCTAAAAATATTGGTCTTGTCCTAGACGTTTTCGACGATGATCAGCTTCTTGATAGAGTATTGGAGATTGCTTCTGGCATCGCAGCTGGCGCACCAATATCTGTGCGCTTGATAAAGAGGTTGGTGTACCAAAATCAAAACATGGATCTTCGCTCAAGCTTAGACATGGTGTCGTCGCACATGACCTTAGCTCGTATGTCTGAAGATCATGTTGAGGCAATTTCTGCTTGGCGTGAGAAACGCCCAGGAGACTTTAAAGGCTACTGATTATCCTCAATGTTAGATATTTAAATCCCCTCGGCATCATGAGCCGAGGGGATTTAGCTGGTGTTTACCCATCTCTCCAAGCACCCAACTTCAAGTTAAAATCTTGGCACGTTAGGTGCGGGTTAATAGAATATTTTCTAAAGAGCAGGAGCAATTATTTCCGCAAAACGCGCCAGATTACGAGTTTGCTCTTCCGCATCAGCGCCTCTGTATCGGATTATAATTTTCTCAAACCCCGCATCTATGACTGATTTAAGATCATCAATGATATCTGCTTCGGACCCAGAACCCATATCACGACCTCCAAAGGGTCCCTGCTTTGCTTCCCCAGGGCTTAAGAAAAGTTTGTATACGAGTTGAATATCACTGAAATTTCTACCTTCGGCTTCAGAAATACCTCTCAAAGCTGCAAGCCTTTCAGGCATTTCCTCCCGACCAAGTGCCGTCGCAAGCCAGCCATCGCCACGCCTAACTATCCGCCTGAGCGCTGGATCTGAAACTCCTCCTATGAGGATTGGAGGATGTGGTTTTGGAAGGAACCAGGAACCGACTGAACTGGATCAAATCGATAGGTCTGCCCTTCAAAACCAATCTTTCCCCTTCGCACATAGCCTTGAATATATCTAAATACTCGTCTGTAGCTTTACCACGTAGCTTAAAATCAGGTGTCTGAAGGGCTTCAAATTCCTCTCGCAGCCAGCCTACACCAGCTCCTAACACAATCCTTCCGCCAGAAAATTGATCCAGCGTAATAAGCATGCGAGCGGTTAGTACTGGGTTTCGATAGGGAATAATTAGAACTGCTGTTCCCAATTTTATCTTGGAGGTGGCTCCAACAAGAACCCCCATAACAGCCAATGGTTCGAAGAGGGGGTCGTTGGTTGGCGCTGGAAAATTACCGGTAGCACTAAAAGGATATTTCGACTCAAATGAGGCTGGAAAAGCTACATGATCAGCCAGCCAAATAGAGTCAAAACCAACATCTTCAGCAAAATGAGCCAGACCTATCACCGTTTCTGGATCTGCCAATGGTCCATAGATACCCACGTCTAACCCGAACATATTCAAATCAGCCATGACAATATCTCCTTATGATCTGAAGATTAGAAATATAATTTGAAAACACAGGGTCTTCACGTACGAGTTTCCATCGTTAAGCTCTTTAATAGAATAACACTAGGAGCTGTCGGCAACTATGACCCGTCCACTTGAAGGTATCACCATTCTTGATCTGTCTACTGGTAATGCCGGAGCATTCGCCACAATGCTCCTATCTGATTGCGGTGCGAGAGTTTTACGAGCTGTTGGTAAGGCCAATCCCCTTTTTAGGGATGGCGGGTTTGTAATTTGGGATCGTGGCAAAGAAGCAATTGATCTAGACATTGATGCTCCTGGTGCCAAAGAAAAGATCGAAGCGTTGCTTGCTGAGGTAGATGTTCTAATCGAAGACTTTGCCCCTTCATCTCAACGCCAATTATTAGTGGATCGGGAGAGGATAAAGGCTCTAAACCCACGCATAGTGGCCTGTGCCATTACTGCTTACGGTCGTCATGGTCCATTAAAGGACGACTTGCCTATAGATGATCTTATTCTGGCTCGCTCTGGCGTACTGGGAGGGATGCCTGGGTTTCGAGAAGCGCCAATCCACACCGTACACCCTCTCCCAAGTGTTGGAGCTGCTATTTTTGCATGTATTGGTGTTGCAGCCAGTCTACTTGCACGCGAAGAAACTGGCCGTGGGAGAATGGTTGAGACCTCATTACTGGCGGGCGCACTACTTTATCACCCCAAGGTTGAAGGCGAAGGCATAGCAAAGCATGTATTCCAAACCCACCCATCAGGATCTGCACCTTTCTACAGTGTTTACGAGTGCCAAGATGGAAATTACATCCAACTCGGCTGTGTCCATGAAGGCTTCATAGCTCGCTGTGCCCACCTCATGGGGATTTCCGATTACGTGAAGGAGCCCCGCTTCCTTCAGGGTCGAGGCGGAGCTACTCCTGAAGATGAGCAGGAAATGCGAGACTGCCTGACAGAAATAATGAAAACTCGAAAAGCAGATGAGTGGGCTGCTGCCCTGGAGGAGGCTGATGTTCCCTTTGCTCCGGCGAGACACGCGGAAGAAGGACTAGAGGACCCACAGGTCATTCACAACGGCATGGTAAAAACGCTTGAGGATCCTGACCAAGGCTCCGTAGTTCAGATGGGGACTCCAATTATATTTACCAAGACCGCTGTATCCCCCAAGGACCAAGGGCAGCCCATATTTCAGAAGCTCCTAGTGCAAAACGAACCACAAATAGTGTGATTACATCCGAGACTGTAGATCCCCCTCCCCTTCAAGGAGTTCGCATTTTGGAGATCACAAATCTAATAGCCGGACCAACTTGCGGCAGATTATTAGCTGACCTTGGGGCTGATGTGATAAAGTTAGAGCCTCCTGGGGGCGATATATCTAGACCAATAGGGCGAACATATTTCTATAACGTTAACTTTAACAAACGTTCTATTTGCTTTGATGCTTCAAAACCTGGAGCAAAGGCAGCAATCCAAAAAATTGCAGCTACGTGTGATGCCGTGCTCGCAAATCTCAGACCAGGCGCCACCGAGCGCATGGGCTTAGGTCCAAGCGTAAACCCAAATTTAATAGAAATGCATATTACAGGCTACGGATGGACAGGCCCATATTCAAAACGACCTGGCATCGATCCTTTGGCTCAGGCACTGATGGGGCTTCAACGCGCTCAAGGTGGCCCCGATAACCCACCGTCTTTCCCTGCTCAACTTGCTCCCACTGACTATACTACTGGAGCTCTTGGTGCCTTTGGCATGGTCACAGCGCTTTATCACTTAAAGCGAACTGGGGAACCACAGAGGATTGAAAGCAATCTTCTGAACGGGGGCGTTGTGCTATCATCCGCATGGTTTAGTCGCTATCGAGACAAACCTAAAAGACCTTTAGCCGATCAACAACAATTTGGTCTTAATGCATATCATCGTCTCTACAAGACAAGTGATGGATGGATATATACTGCGGCTGATACTGAAGATCAGCGCATTGCATTGAAAAAATTCCTGGATCTTGTGAATTCAGATGATCAAGGGTTACAGCACCCAGCACGTTCACCATTTGCTGAGGCTGCTTCAGAACAATTTAAAACTATGACCACAAATTTAGCTCTACAAAGTCTCAAAAAAGCGGGCATACCTGCCGCTGAAGCACAGCCAGGTGACAGCCAATATTTTCTTCAAGACCAAAATTCTCATGACAATAATTTTGTGTGTGAACGCATCCACCCCAAAGTCGGCAAGATGCAAACTGCTTGGAATTATATACAGTTCAGTCAGACGGGTCTTACGGCTGGTAAACCCACTCCTCTGCTTGGAGAGCAAACAGCAGAAGTGCTTGCAGAGGCTGGTTTGGATCAAAGTGATATCAAAAATCTATTCATGTCGGGTGCCGCAATAGCAGAGGAGCCTTGATGAGACCTATTTTCAATGCAAAGCTCTGCTATCAGTATTTAAGGAGTCCAGTGTGGCAGATCCGTTAACTCTTGAAATCTTCACGGACTATGTTTGACCGTGGTGTTATCTCAGCACCGGGCGTGTTGAAAAACTCAAAGAGACCTTTGACATTCAAGTGAAGTGGGTACATTTCCCCCTCCACCCTGAAACACCGATGGAAGGCCGTTCATTAAAAGACCTTTTTGCCGGGCGCGATTACGATCCAGAGAAAATGTACCAGCAAATGAAAGTACGTATGGATCAGGAGGGCCTCCCCTACGGCAAGCGCACTCACACCTACAATAGCAGGCTAGCTCAAGAATTGGGCGTTTGGGCTGACACACAAGTTGACGGCGAAAAACTGCATGACCTCCTCTATCGAGCTTATTTCGTACATTCAAAAAATATTGGTGACATCAACGTACTAATAGATCTTGTTGCGGAGGCTGGCCTAGACGTTGGAGATGCAAAAAAAGCTCTTGAAGCTCGCAGCTTTAAAGAAGTTGTTGATGCTGACTGGAATAAATCAAAACAATATGGGGTAACTGGTGTACCTACATTTGTAGCGAGCGGCTACGGAGTTGTTGGCGCTCAACCTTATGAAACCTTAGAAGCATTGTTAGATAAAGTAGGTGCGGTAAGACGATAGGTAGAGAGCGGTTAGTTAAAACCGCGATCGCTGAGGATATCAAATTCGTCAAATTGCAACCAACCCATCAATGACCCCTGGGGCCATTTTCGTTCTCAAGAATCTGCCTTCTTGAGGCCGTCATGTCTCAAACAGAAGTCCCTCAGCTGCTCGCAGCAGACCGCCGGAAATAGCAATTGGACCATGTGATAGTTCGTCGGGAGTTTCCGCATCGAGAAATCGGAGAGGCTGTTTCGCAAAAGTCTTTCTTGAGATTTTGACGTGATCTGACCCTCTCCCGGGTAGAGACCCAAGACCGGGACTTTTACGTCTTTCAGAATATCCGTAACGTTGGCTTGGTTGACAATGCCTGACATCCGGACCTGGAGGTCTGGATCGCCTTTGGAGAATTCGTTGACATACCATTCATACAGACCGGGATTTTCATCAGCTGGCAAGCGAGTGATTTTGGTGGTTTCCGAAACCCACTTACGGATTCCAAGTTTTTCCATAGCCTCGATCCGAGAAGCATAGCCAAGAGCATAGCGCTCCTTCATTTCTTCTTCGATGAATACCGGTGTCGATACCAACGTTAGCGTCTTGATCAGTGATGGGTGCTGCGCAGCCAGAAGCAGTCCCAAGATACCACCCATTGATTCGCCACAGAAATGGACCTTATAAACCCCTAATGCACCGATGACTTTGAGCAAATCTTCGATAAGGCTTTCAACGCTGAGGTCGACAGCTGATCCATCAGCGAAAATGGACTTTCCCAACCCTCGCATGTCAGGTCGTACGATCCGGAAATCCCTGCTCAGATAAGGCACCCACTGATACCAAAACTGGGCGTTTCGTCCATTACCGTGCAACAAAATTAAAACCGGGCGGCGTTCCCAAGGGTCAGTGTGATCGTCGACCTCATAATTGAGGGGGGTCCCATCATTTGCTTGGATCATAGGCATAGCTGTTGACCCTTTTATTCGGGTGGTGCGCCAGCGTCGATCACCGGAACAGCCAGCGAAGGTCGATAAGCGTCTGTAAAAGGCCCGCCGGCGACTATAGATTTAGTATATCCACCAATCCCAAGATAAACGCGACAGCTGCAATTTTGAGGGAGCTGATCCTCCGCCAGTCCCCTTTGGCCTGGATTTATATCAACAGAATGAAGAAGGTGATCCGCGCAATAAAGACCCCGGCAAATCGCTGTGGGCCTATCCATGTTTCTCATTTTCAACTTTCTTTAGATTGCTTTGTCCGTTTCGCATTCCGAGTACCAGCGCACCAACACCCACCAACACACATGCACTTAATGTTAAGAAGGCTAAGCCCCACGCGAAAGGATCAAACCTTCCACCGCCAATATCGAGCATAAATCCAAAGAGTACTGGACCAATTAAACTACCCAAGGCATTAGCAAACGCCATCAAAGTTACTGCTGCGCCGCGCCTACCGGTTTTCGCTACCTCAGCAGCTCCGCCATTTAGAGCACCTGAGTCCGCAAGGACAAAAATATTATGCATCAAAACTAGAAAAACAAATAACCAGAGCGGGCCTTCAATCGCAAAACCAACAGCCCCACATGCCAATGCCGACAACGCCATTGCTACTGCAGAGGCATATGCAAATCCCTTTCTATGGCCAAGTTCACCACCAACCATACTACAAGGCATGCCAATCAATACTAGAACGGTGGCAATGACTAGTATGGTTTCATGATCTAACCACGACCATCGCTCACTTACGACTACGAGCATGACAACGGTCCAACCACGAACAGCCAATAACTCCACGGTATGCATAGTTGCGGCAATTATAAAACCACGCATTCGTGGATCCAAAAACTCGTCTCTGAAGTCGAAAAGTGCTCTCCTTGGACCACTGGCAACTTCAGGCTCTGATGTTTTCAAAAAGGTGAATATCAGAAAGAAAGCAAAGGCGTTTGTTACCGTTGGCAAAATAAAAGCTGCACGCCAGCCAAAAGAGTCTGCGAGGAGACCCGCTATTATAATTGAAAAGCTAGTAGTTGTTGCGAAACTAGAAACATAGATAGAAGCACCTCGCCCTCTTTGTTCTGGAGACACGCGATCAGTAATAGCTTTAACACCTGGCATATATGTAAAAGCAAAACCAATACCTTGAAGCACCCGAAAAGCTACAGCACTCCAAAGCCCATCCGCGAGCAACGCAAAGCCTAAGTACCCAATCACATTAAAAAGTGTTCCCGCAAGCAATAGACGCTTTGCGTCTATCCTCTCCGAAAAAGCAATGATTGGCACCGCCGCCACATAAGCAAGGTATTGAGAGCTATTAAGCCAACCAGCTTCAGTATTTGTTAGGCTCCAAATTTCAATGAATGTTGGCAACAGTGCCGCCATAGCATGCAGGCCTGACAATGTCAGACCAAGATAGATACACATCAAAACTAGAAGGTGGCTGAAAGACATTTAAGGCGAGAAAAATTCTTAGTTCAAATTGCTAAAATAAAATTTTACTTGCTATCTCAGCACCCTTAGCCATTGAACGGAATTTCGACCAAACAACACTTGGGGCAACACGCCCTAAACCAGCAGAAGTATCGAAACCACAATCAGTACAAGCTATCACTCGCCCCGGATCGCCTATTGCTCTAGCTACATTTTCTAATCTGTCCGCAACGACCTGTTCGTGCTCAACAAAGTTGGTGAGAGTATCAATCACCCCCGCAGCTATGAACTGATTATCTTTTGGCGGGCTATCCCTCAGCACTCGCCATTCGTGAGCATGCCTGGGATTGGCAAATGGCAAAACAAAACCACCAACAGGTGCTTGCTTTACGATGTGCCAAAAGTCACCAAGAGGTGTGTCGTGATCATGGGGTGATTCTACATTACCCCAACATAGGTGCAGACGTATCCGATCTGACGGCAAACCCTCTATAGCCTGAGCGATGGCATGTATAGCTCGCTCAACAAACTCAAGGAATTCCTTAGGACGTCCATTATAGGTTAAATGGCCTTCTAAACCGAGCTCGGGACAATCCAATTGAAGATCATGACCATGAGCAAGAATGATTTCGTATTCGACTCTCAGTGCCTTAGCAAGATCGGCCAAATAAGCCTCTTCATTATCATAGAACTCGTTCTTCATTGCTGCACAGACAATGCCAGGTGAAGGCGCAGTTAGAAAAGTTCGAGTAAACTCATAATTCTTACTTTTGAGAGCTTCATCAAAATCTGAACACTCTTGCTCACATGCTTCCGGTTTCGCATGAGAAATTGCTCCGATAGCCTTTGGCGGCTCCATATTTGAAACGACAGGTCGAAGTGATGCCTGCTCTTTCATCATCTCAGCAAAGTCCGGATGACTGATCAGTTCTGCCCTCGGGGGGCGTGTCCAACGGCCACCAAGACCTGTCAGACGATGTCGAAGATAAAGAAAAAACGCCTCTCGTTGTTGTTCACCATTGTTGGCAATATCTACTCCATTTTCCGACTGCTGCTCTAAAACATGAAAAAGAGCATCGCGCCCCGCCTAATTTAACTCTGCAGTATTAACCTCGCCACCTTGGGCACTTCTGGCATAAAGGCCTGTAAGCGCCAACGGACGAGGCAGGCTGCCTGCATGTGTGGTCAAGATACGGTCCAACATAAAAAAATCTCCAAAACACTCGTAATGAAATTATAGAATTTATTTTTGGTAACACAGAAGTGTTTTTGAAAAGCGTAGTCTTTAACTAATCAATATCAGAATTGTTTCTTAAAGTTGGTATAATAGCATCTCTATCGTGCAGTGGAGAGGCAAGAAGTGAGGAAGTTGAGCCTTTGGGTTTGACAACACAATCAAAACGCGCCCTCCTAGCGACTGAGGGAAAAACGAAACCTTTAAAGTAGAGATGTAAATGTCCGATATTTCAAAAATCGCTATAGTTACTGGGGCAGGATCAGGTATTGGCCGAGCGTCCGCATTGGCACTTCTTGCCAATGGCTGGTCGGTAGTTTTGGCTGGCCGGCGAGAAGAAGCTCTAGCCGAAACTATGTCTGAGGCTGGTCCAATGAGCGCAAAGGCGCTGCCAATAGCGACGGATGTAACAGACCCTGATTCAGTAAAGGACCTTTTTAACGCGGTTAAGACAAAATTTGGACGACTGGACTTTTTATTTAATAATGCGGGAGGCGGCTCACCTCCAGACCCGTTTGAGGAAATCTCTTTAGAAACTTGGCAACGTGTATTGAATGTAAACCTCACTGGTCCATTCTTATGCTCTCAGGAAGCTTTCCGGATCATGAAGGATCAAAGTCCTAGAGGCGGCAGGATTGTTAACAACGGTTCAATCTCTGCTCATGTTCCACGTCCTTTTTCAGCTCCATACACCTCCACTAAACACGCCATTACTGGCCTGACGAAAGCCACGTCCTTAGATGGTCGCGCTTATGATATTTGTGTGGGCCAGATAGACATTGGAAATGCTGCAACACCAATGACCCAGAGGATGCAAACTGGAGTACTTCAACCTGACGGCACAACACGTATCGAAGCCACTATGGACGTTAAGGCTGTAGCAGATGCAATTGTCTATATGGCCAACCTTCCATTAGACGCCAACGTTCATACAATGACAGTTATGGCTAGCAAAATGCCATATGTTGGTCGCGGCTAAAAGAAAGCCAAAGGAATGAATGAAACAAAAGACCCGGGCACGTCTCGAGCGCTTTGGTATACCGGTGCACCACTTGACCGATTATCTCACAGGCGAGCCGATGACGGCTGGATGAATAATAAGCTTTATGATCCACAAAGTCGGATAGTTGCAGTTTGGCGAGATAAAAGCCTGGTTCACAATGAAAAAGAAGGTGCCTTTTTGCCTACAGTGGGTGAGGCCAAGGAACTTCTAGATACTGGACGCTTCCATAGCTTTTTGGGCGTGAAAGAGGGAATTGCATATTTTGGGATTGATTTATCCCATCATGAGGATCCGTATCAGGCACATCCACACATTGATAATAATGGCACGTTTGAAGATCTTCGTGCCGTTGGCCCATCTCTAGAACAGCATGAAGGATCAATACTAGCGCACGCCCGAGGGCTAATGTTTTGGCATAAGCGCAATGGTTATTGCGGCGTATGCGGTGCTGAAACCCAACCTGAAAAAGCTGGCAGTCAACGCCGATGTACTAATGTGGACTGCAACACAGAACACTTTCCGCGCACTGATCCAGCTGTGATTATGCTTGTTTATAAGGGCGATAAATGTCTCCTAGGGCGCACCCGTAATTTTATTCCCCAAATGTACTCAACCCTTGCAGGCTTTGTAGAACCTGGTGAGAGCCTGGAAGAGGCGGTTGCGCGAGAAGTATTAGAAGAAACGGCTGTGATCGTAGACCCAGCAAAGGTTCGCTATTGGGCGTCCCAGCCTTGGCCCTTCCCTGCATCTCTTATGTTGGGCTTCCACGCTGAAGCTGACAGTGAAGAAATAATGGTGGACGAAGAGGAACTTGAGGAAGCACGCTGGATTCATAAAAGCCAACTTAGTCACTTAGAAGATTTTGATATGCGGTTGCCACGTCGTGACTCAATTGCATACAGACTCATCGTCTCTTGGATGAATGGTGAGGCCTAAAAAAAGGACTAATTCATGCGTCTTCAAAATAAAATTGCCCTGATAACTGGTGGAGCTTCTGGATTTGGGGAAGCTATTGCCAAGCAATACGCAGCAGAAGGTGCTGCGGTAATGGTGACTGACCTCGATCCCGTTGGCGCACGGCGCGTTGCAACTGAGATCAACTCATCAGGAGGGCGCGCCGAGAGTCATCAAGCAGACGTTACAAAAGCTGCTGATGTAGAGGCCATGACTGAAGCTACGATTAAGGCGTTTGGTGGATTGGATATCCTCGTAAACAATGCCGGAGTACCGCAACGGATTGGTCGATTTGAAACCGTATTGGAAGACGCAATAGATCGTATCTTTGACGTTAATGTAAAAAGCTGGCTTAAAACTACCCGAGCTGCATTACCACACCTAGAGGCACGTGGCGGCGGATCAATTGTAAATACAGCATCAATTGCGGGGCTTAGACCTAGACCTGGTGCAGCTTGGTACAACGCATCTAAAGCAGCGGCATGCAGCCTTACTATTTCTATGGCTTCGGAACTTGGCGAAAAAAATATTCGTGTAAATGCTCTATGCCCAGTGGCTGCTGAAACTCCTTTATTTGAAGAGGTAGTAGGCGGTCAAATCACTGATGAAGACCGGCAAAGATTTATTTCAGGTATTCCCTTAGGGCGGCTTGCAACCCCAGCAGATGTTGCCGGAGCTGCTGTTTATCTCGCTTCAGATGATGCTCAATTCTTAACGGGAGTCCTCCTACCGATAGATGGTGGACGAACGACGCTTTAATATTTCATGGAGAAAGCTTCAAATGAGTGAAGTATCGGCTTTTATCGGTATTGGTCGTATGGGCGCCCCAATGGCGCGAAATCTAGCTAGAAACGCCAATACTCTTGGAAGAAGAGTGCGGGTCTACGATAAGTCAGCATCAGCGATAGCTGCCTGCAAAGATGCTGGTGCAGATGCAGCGGGGTCACTTAGTGAAGCAGTTGATGGTGCAAATGTAATTTTTTCAATGGTACCAGCCGGCCCAGACGTGCGTTCATTATACATGGACGAAGGTGGTATCTTTGACACCGCCGCCAAGGGAGCACTCCTTATTGATTGCTCAACCATCGACGTTGCAACGGCTCAAGAAGTAGCACAAGCAGCACGTGAAAGGGGCTTTCGTATGCTTGATGCTCCAGTCTCAGGCGGGGTTGCTGGAGCTGAAGCCGCAACCATAACTTTTATGGTTGGGGGTGAAGCGAGTGATTTGGAAGAAGTTCGACCGCAACTAGAAAAGATGGGGGCTAAAATTGTCCATTGTGGCCCTTCTGGCATGGGAGAGGCCGCAAAGATCTGTAATAACATGATAACAGGCATTTCAGCAGTTGCTGTTGCCGAAAGTTATGCAATTGGGCAACGCCTCGGTCTTGATCCAAAAATTTTGTATGATGTAGTTTCTACCAGCTCAGGACAAACCAACATTGGCACACGCAATCCCCCAATTGCGGGAATTGTTGAGACAGCTTCAGCTAACCGTGATTTTGAGCCCGGCTTCACCATCGCATTAATGTTGAAAGATCTTAGACTTTCCCAAGCTGCAGCAAAGCAGGTTGACCAAGCAAGCCCTGTCGGTGCGGCAGCAGCTGAAATTTTTGCCCTCGCGGCCAATGCTGGTCTTGCACATCTTGATACAGCGGGCGTCTTCAGACTAATCGCAGGCAACCAGCCGCCTCCAAAATGACGCCTATGTGCTACATTTGCTAATACCTTTTTCAGAAAAGCTTTTAGGCCTGAATGCTGACAACTACTGCTGCACTAGCAATTACAGCAACGTCATCTCCAGAGTCGTCGTAGATATCAAGCCCCCCTTTTCGGCAGACACTTTTACTTGTCCAATTGGAAAACGTGCCTCCACAGCAGCAAGATCAACTTCCTCAGGCTTTTGCACCCCGACCATAACTTCAACTATTAGCTTTGACGTATCAACATCTAACGTTCGGACGAAAGTCATAGAGCTATGATGGAGAGCGTCGTCACAGGCCCGAATTGCAGCTTTTGTGTAATCACCTCCATGCAAGTCATTACCTGCGCCCATCTCTACAATAATGCGCTTTTTTGACATGCTATTTCCTTTATCAGACATCTAGGTAGACAGCTGCTGCTGCGAGAGCAAGCAGAGAAACATCAGAAGAATTAGGTTTAGGGATAGCTAAGCCACCATCAACACACTTCACCTCACCAGTACCGTGCGGCAATACTTCAAGAACCTTGGCTTTATCTACACTTTCTGGATTTGGAACTGCGATAGTTACCTGCACTCGCATGGCATCCACATCCTGATCCACCAAATTCCCAATAGTTAATGAATTATGCCATAGCGCATCCCTCAAAGCACGAACGGCTGCCTTGGTGCTATCCCTCCTCGAATGTCGGTGCCCATACCAATTTCTAGGATCATACGTTTCCAGGCCATCAGACACTATCTCCTCAAATATTTGGCATCACTTCAGATGAAATTCGATCGAGTATATCCTCGTGGAACGATCGCTCGCGGCTAGCAATGCTAACAACTACTTCGTGACAGCCCGCGTCAGCAAACGCTCTAAGAGTTTCAATAATGTCTTCGGTCGGTCCTGAAATTAATTTCCTGTCGTCTGGTTTACGATCCTGAGTTGAGGAGTCAAAACGGATGCCAGCATTTAAGGATATGTAAAGACCGTCTGGATCTCGGCCTTCTCCCTGCATTAACTGCGCTAAAATGGGTAGCTTTTCTCTAATATCGTTAGGAGACTGACGAAGAGTATGCCATCCATCTCCAAACCGAGCCGTACGTCGAAGTGCCGCCATGCTAGACCCACCCACATGAATAGGAGGATAGGGTTTTTGCTGAGGTTTAGGTGAAAATTTCAAACCAGAATAGCGATAGAATTCTCCAGAATACTCTGGGATTTCTTGAGTCCAAAGTGCCTGAAGAGCTGAGAGGATTTCGTTTGCTCGCTTACCACGAGTTTTGAAATCAACACCAAGATTGACGTACTCATCCTCAGTTGTAGCGACGCCGACTCCAAGATCGACACGCCCATTAGAAAGTTTGTCGAGGGTCGCAACCGTTTTTCCCAAACGAGGGGGTCATGCCAGGGTAAAACAATTACCGTGGTACCAAGCCGAACAGTTTTCGTTCGCATTGCCACAGCGCTTAAGATGGACAGCGGCTCATAATAAGGCCGATTATCCAAGCGGTCGGCAATATAACTAGAGTGAAAAAGATGCTCACTCGTCCAGACGCTATTTAAGCCAACTGCCTCTGCTTTTTCAGCAAGGCTAACGATATCTAATGGATCTTCAAAACCTTGATTAGAGGGAAGACTGTAGCCGAGTTTCATCACAGGCTCACTGGGGCCGACGCGTAAACTGCATCTTGGTGTCCTGGAGCATAAACGCGATTGGAAATGTTAGGGTTCCGGTTTGTGTGCTCACGAGCGTAGAGGGGATGACGCATGCTCCTAACCTCGTGCTCTAAACGAACCAAAGGCTTCTTGCTTTTAAGGTCAACAATATCAAGGAAGCGATATTGGTGCTGGTCACTCTCCTCGGTAATCAAGCCAAGCTTGAGTAGTTTTTCATATGGCCTGGAAAAATTTGCCAAATAGATAGCAACATGATGCCCATCGTAATCAGCAAGTTTCTTCGATGTTTCTTTGAAAATAATTTTTTGACCTGGCCCAACCGAACCGGTAGCTGAGGTTTTACCTGCACTGGCCGGCGTATCAAGAATTTCTTCGTAAAACCTGGCGATGCCAGAAGAAGATCCTTTTGGAGCGTTCACCTCCATGTAAGGCATTCCTAGCATCATGCCTGGGAATTTAGGCCCTGGCTCATGCACTTTGAAGCGATTACCCCAAGGGCACACAACTTCAACGTGATCCTTCTTCTCTGCAAACATAAACGACGTCTGCGCAAGGTCGTCCTTAACCATTTCAAGCCGTTCCAGCAAAGCTTCTCTGCCAGGAATAACAAGACCAGTTAGTCCCCTCAAAACCTGAGCCGGTCCAGTGGGGAGATGGAACTGACTTTTGCCGCAGTTGATCCACATGTTGTTAATGCCTGTTACAAGATAGGGATCCCGCGTTAATCCAAGGCCCATTACGTAGAAAATAGTCGAAAGACGTTGGTCGGGCGCCTTTACATTGAGGTGCTCTAAAAAGACAATATTTCCTAGGTCCTCAACTGTTCGATCATATTTGGTTTTCTTTGCCATGCGCCTATCCTTTTTCATTTAGAATGGATTTTCCTAATGTTAGGTTGAATTGCCTAGATCTGCGAGAGTGAAAATTATCTACCAAGGGCTCAGTCGAAGTATTTCCATCTAAAAAGAATTGCAGCCGACCATTAAAAAAATACCAGCTTATTTATTCCTTTGCGCATGGATAATAGTGGCAACAAATTTTTTGTTGTCATTCCAACAGTGCAACCAAACGCTGATGCAAGATCATTAACAACAGAGATTATACCGGTGTCCCAAGATGAACGAGCATCCCCGATCCTAGCGCTTGTTGCCATAACAGCACCGGCAGCAACACCCATAGAAGAAGCAGCGTAAATGCGCGCAACACCTGCTTTTTCTTTTCCAATACCGGCATCGTTAAGAACAATACCGAGTACAGGTGCCTTTAAAATATAGCCAGGATTATTAGCAAGTAGTCCACCATGGCTTGCACAAACAACTATTTGCCCTGCATCCTCGTCTTTTATTAAGGAAGCAGAATCACAGCCAATAACCATGGGCTCGTCAGTTTTTTGCGAAATAACAAACCGGCTTTCCGGTAACTCTGGCAACTCACTGCTCCACATATCTGCTGTCAGCATCCGTGCCGCCGCCGCACCACACCCGAGTCCGACCGATACACCAGCTTTTGCCGCCGCTTTATTAATGAAGGAAATATAACCAGTAGACATCATATCCTTACCATCACCAATGCGCGCCGACATACAGTCTACTGTGGCCGCCGGCATTCCAATTGCGTCTGCCCAATCCAGACCGCCAAAACCGGCTGCCTCCAAACCTCCACCTGCATCATTGAGGATAACGCCACGAGCTTTGCCTTTGGCCGCCAGATACGCTGCGTATACACCACCATGGGACGCTGCAACGAGGACTTTCCCCGCATCTTCTGACGCCAGCTTAGTGACACTATCCATAACGAGAATACGGTCTTCTGCCATGAAAACATTACTCTTTCATCATAGCATCAGATATCTTCTCCGCCGTCATCAGAGTTGGACCATTGGTGTTAGCGGAGGGCACAAATGGAAATAAGGACGCGTCGACTACGCGGAGTCCTCTGACACCACGAACTCTTCCTTCATTGTCTGTTACTGCCATCGGATCATCATCGGCGCCCATTCGGCACGAACAGGTTGCATGCCAGGTGCCGGTGGCATTTGCTAACACAAACTGATCCAAAGCATCGGAGTCTGTTAGCAAGGTCTCAAGTGTCACTCCGCCAGTTATGACCTTTTCAATCAGTAATTTGCGTACAGGCGCAGGTCCATCCATCAACTTGCCAAGAAACCAAGTAATAGCCTTGTTGCGGCCATTAACTTTCGCAATCTTTCTAACCTGCTCGGTGTAAGCCGTCGGGAATGCGTTGGTAGCAACCTGGCTAACCGCCTCAGAGAGTAAGATCGCTGCGGATCTTTTAAAACCATCTGTAAGTCGGTCAAGATCACGCCGGTCACTACAAAGCCCAAAGTCGACTGAAGGTTCATCTCGCCAATTAGGCGATGTAAGCTTGATTTCACCGGTCGAATAAGTCCGGTTAACCCAAACAAGAAGAGACCCCATATGCTTACCAACATCGTGCCAGGCAGATTTAGTCACCTGAGCTGCAAACATGTCACCATTAGGAGCATCGTGCATATTCGAAGAGAAACGCCAACCAATATGCATGTGGCGCACATCATCGCGCTTAATACGATTTTCAGCTGATAGATAACCTGAAACGCTCACAGAGGGATGGTCTTGTAAATTTTGACCGACTCCCGGAAGCGATTGGCGGACATCAATACCAAGGTCCTTAAGATGACCCGCAGGCCCTATACCAGCACGCATCAAATGGGCGGGCGAATGCAGCGCTCCAGAACAAATGATGACTTCCCTGAGAGCTGTGTGCGTTTCCTCTACAACTTTATGGCGAAAAGCTTTAACTCCGGTTGCTTTCAAACCTTCAAAAGTAATGGAAGCAACCCGTGTGTCCGCCAAAATCTTAAGATTAGTCCTACGACGAGTTGGAGGATCTAAATAACCTATTGCAGCTGAAACTCGACGATCGAATGCGTTCGAGATTGTAAGTGGGAAGAAACCATCCCGAAACTCACCATTCTGATCCTCGATGTATTCATAACCTTCGGCCTGTAGGGCTTTTTGGACTGCATGCGTATAACCCGTCCATTGCTCCTCAAATAGACGGCGAACTGGGATTTTGCCCTCCGCACCATGATAAAAATCATCCGGAAAATCGAGATCTCGTTCGAATTTTCGGAAAAAGGGCAGGCAGTCATCCCATCCCCAACCCTTAACGCCTAGGTCCCGCCAACCATCGTAGTCAGTAGGAGCACCACGATTAAGAAGTTGTCCATTTATTGAAGACCCGCCACCCATTATGCGGGCTTGCTCATAAGAACGCTTGGGCGGACTAAAGGTAGGATCATTATGTTTTAATGGTTGAGTGGTCACCTTAAGCTCAGTCCAATGAAACCTGGGATCAAAGTAGGCAACGCCAGGATAACTAGAGTGCACCTCAGGAGGGATACTACCGTGCGGCGTGTCTGGCCCAGCCTCAATAACTAAGACCCGATTTGAAGGATTAGCAGATAAACGGTTTGCCATAACGGACCCTGCAGACCCGCCTCCTACAATGATGTAATCCCACTCTGCCACGACAAATTAACCCTTTTTTGTTGGACGGGCTTCAGTTGGCCCACCCGCTTGTTTCCAGGCACCATAGCCTCCCACCACGTGCGCAACTGGTCCAAAACCCATGTCTTGCAAACGTTTTGTAGCCAGTGCCGAACGCAGCCCACCTGCACAGAAAAGAACATACTTCTTATCCTGGCCAAAAACTTCTCTGTAGTATGGACTGTCAGGATCCACCCAAAACTCAAGCATATCCCTGGGTGCGTGCAATGCACCGGGAACCTGTCCATCACGTTCAAGTTCACGGACATCACGAATGTCAACAAGTTGTACATTCGGATCATTTGCCAATTCCAGAGCGGACTCTATCGCAATATTTTCAATCTCTTTTTCCGCTTCAGCGCAGAGATCTTTAACTCCTTTGGTGATCTTCATGGCTGATTAGTCCTTTTTTGCTGATTTAGCTTCAATACTTTTTCCAGCCTCTTTCCAGGCTTTAAAACCGCCCTTGATGTGCGCCACGTTACTTGCCCCCATATCCATCAAATCTTTTACGGCAATTGCGCTCCTCCAAGCACTCTGACAGTAAAACACATAAGTCTTGCTCTCATCTGCCATCCATTGTTTGTGGTACGGACTATCTGGGGCTGCCCAAAACTCCAACATCCCGCGCGGAGCGTGTCGCGCTCCGGGGACCATTCCTTCTCTATCCAATTCTCTTATATCTCGAATATCGACAATTACAGTGTTTGGGTCGTTGAGCCTGGCCTCGGCTTCATCCACACTCAAGACTGTTGCAACTGCATCAGCCTCCGCTAAAAGCGCTTTAAAACCGCGTTTCAACGCCATACTAAAAGCTCCCATTTAAATAGATCGTTCTAAAGATTAACTCCCCCTCTCCCTCAACGAAAGGTTTTAAAAATGGGTACAAGGGTGAGTAGTCAAATTTTTCCAATGCGAGGTTGAAGCATTGTATAAAAAAATGCTGTTATTCCAGTGGAAAAATTTTCGACATTTCAAAGAGGAGTCGTAACCGATGTCAAAAATGCCAGCTACCGGAAATGATGACAGACAACTTACGGCCCCTATCGCGAGCTTTGCTGCAAACCTCAATCACAACGCCACACCATCAGAGGCAAGAAAAGCTGCTCGTCAGTGTTTACTAGATGTTCTTGGAGTGATGCTTGTTGGCGCCAACGAACCATTAGTCCAAATGCTTTCAGCGGAGGCAGAAGAAGCCGGAGGTAGTGAGCAAGCAACCGTCGTGGGCAAGGGTTTCAAAACCTCAGCTTCCCAAGCTGCTTTGGTTAATGGCGCGTGTGCGCATGCTCTAGATTACGATGATGTACTGAAAGCAATGCTTGGCCACCCAACGGTTCCCGTTTGGCCTGCCCTTCTCGCAATCGCAGAGAGAGATGGTTATTCTGGGCGAGATATCATCACGGCATTTATAGCTGGTTTAGAGGTCGAAGCCCGTATTGGAACACTCATGGCAACTGGCCATTATGCCAAAGGCTGGCATTCCACTGGTACGATAGGAACGTTTGCCGCGGCCGCAGCAGTCGGCCGGCTTCTTAAGTTAGACGACGAGAAGATGACCCGTTGCTTTGGGATTGCTGGAACTCAGGCAGCAGGCCTCAAATCTATGTTTGGCACGATGTGTAAGCCACTTCACGCAGGGAAAGCAGCGCAGAACGGTGTACTTGCCGCAAGTCTGGCGAAACGTGGCTTCTCAGCAAAAGAAGATGTTCTTGATTGCTTTCAAGGCTTCGTAGATACGATGAGCGACGGTGGACTTGCTCCCGATGCCGCATTGGAAAATCTCGGGGAGCAGTTCCACGCACCGGACGTTCTATTTAAATATCACGCCGCTTGCTATGGAACTCATGGCCCAATTGAAGCTGCCTTAAAAGCAGCCGACCACCCTGCCTTTGATGCAGACCTTAACGAAAAAGTAGACATTGTCGTCGCGCAACATTGTATCGGTATGTGTGATATTCCAGAGCCAACAACAGGACTCGAAGGCAAGTTTAGTTTAACTCACAACGTAGCTCTTGGCCTCCTGAAGCAAGCTGATGGCGCACTAGACCTGTATGATGATGCGAGGATGACGGATAAAGCACCGTCAGAGCTTCGTAAAAAAGTAAATGTAGCTTCGACCGATAAAATTGGTGCGTTTGAAGCAAATATCACCGTCCATCTTTCAAATGGTATTGTAATCCGAGAAACCCATGATGCTGATGTGCCAGAACGTGATCTTGATCTGCAATGGGAAAAGCTGGGACGTAAATTCCGCACTCTCACCACTCCAATTCTTGGCGAAAGTAAGGTCGAAAAAATAATAGAACTAGTTCACAACTTAGACGACGCAGACAATATTTCGCCTCTTATGGAAGCGGTAAGGAACTAACGGACATAAAACTGTCGCCCAAACCATCTCCAACGACCACTGCCGGCAGGCAGTGTGCAATTCACACGGTGCCTGCCAGGTGAAAACTTTTTTGGCAACCGTGCTTCAATGCGACGCTTTCCAAGTTGATTAAGTTGAAGTCGACCAATTCCGCTAGCGTAACATGCTAAAGTGGATAAAGCCCCAATCGATGGATCTACAGTAAAACCAAAGGCTGGTGGATTATCATCATCACCAAGCATCATGTCACGCGGAGTAATATCACGGGCAATCAAGGGAATTGAACTAGCCAAGGTTCGAAAGCGCTCTAAGGCCCCGTAAGTTTCATTTAACGCAAAACGCGGAAGATAAAACATATCCTCGAAATTGTGCAGCACGCCAGAATGCTGGCCAAAAGCCGCCAAATAACCTGCCTCTTGTATGGCCTCCCGAACATTTAGACTCGCTTCTCCATAAGGGTAAGCAAAGAGTTCCGGAATAAAACCGAGCTCAGATTTATACCGAGCATTGCTCTCGGCGATCTCACGACGTACTTCTTCAAGCGGTAAATCAGCCAGGTGGGCGTGACTAGACGTATGAGCACCAATATCGAAACCCATCTGAATTGCACGCCTTACGTCATCCCAAGTCATGTAACCTGGCAACTTATCGTCAAGAGGCTTTGTGCTTACGAAAAGGGTGGCCGTAAATCCTGCTGCCTTAAGCTTAGGCAAACCATATTCGATCACTGAGGCATATGCATCATCAATAGTAAGAGCAATGGTTTTGTCAGGCAAAGGTTGCTCTGATCTCAATCTGTCAACTATCTGAGAGAGGGGCAGAACAGTGAAGCCATTTTCCTTCAGATGGCGAATTTGAGAATCAAATTGCGCAAGCGTTGTATTCGTTGATGGATAAGAATCCTCACCAAATCTATGGTACATCACAGCCACAGCATGCTCAAATGCAGAAGCAACAGTAGGCGACGCCGTTATCAATAACGCTAGTGTCAATATTTGAAGCCACTTAACCATAGTGTTTAATGCACATGTCAGGAATATAATTGCAAGTCATTGAGGTGTTGGATTGAATGCCAGACTGTATCCTCATCAGGGAAATCAGGGCAGCAGACGCTGAACCTATTGCTTGTTTGTTTCAGGAAACAATTGGAGATGGTGGGGCTGCTGGTTGGACCCAGGGTGCCATTGAAAACCTGATACAAGATAATGGTTTTGGATTTGTTGCAGAACTTAATAGTACTGTTATAGGGGCTTGCATACTGCTCAAATCAGGAGAAGATGCTGAGATCTTAAATATCGCAACAGACTTTAAATATCGACGCCTTGGAGCTGCTCATAAAGTACTGAGGGCTGCATTACTTGCCTCACAAGGCCTAGGCTATTCGAGAATATTTTTAGAAGTTGCGGAAGATAACTTTGAAGCAAAATCCGTCTATCAAGCAGTTGGGTTCAGCAAAATTGGGATCAGGCCGAAATATTATAAGAGAGGTTCGACGCCCATAGATGCGGAAGTATTATCTTTAGAACTCAAGTCTTTTCGATAATTAAACTAAATAAGTTTTCACTTATCGCAATTAATGGCCCCACTATATGTCCAAGCTCTTTCGCTGATTTAGGTACATTTTGTGCAGGCTCACCGCCTCTCAAAATTACTTCAAGTTTTTCCCCAACCAACATTTTATCTAGAGCAAGTCTCGTCCTAACAAATGTCATTGGGCATCGATCTTCAGTTATATCTATCCGATGTTTTACTTCGGAATTAGAATTTTTTTGTTCTTTATCTGAAGAAGACATCTTATTTAACCTTGAATAAGTATTATCTCATATATATATGCCTTTTATATTTACAAAATTTTTAAATTTTTGGAGCTTTACTTAAATGTCAGAAGAGCAAAATGAGATGACTAGAGAATTACTAGAACATACTACTGAAATTGTTGCCGCGCATGTTGCTAACAATCCTGTGGCAGTCAATGATCTTCCAGAATTAATTCGCCAAGTTTACACGACGTTATCTCAAGTTGACGCTCACTCGGCACCCCAGGCTGAAAAGCCTCAGCCAGCTGTTTCTATAAAGAAATCTATTACCCCTGATTATTTAATCTGCTTAGAAGATGGAAAACAGCTGAAAATGCTGAAGCGTCATCTAAAAACTGCCTATGATATGTCGCCAGAAAGTTATCGCGAAAAATGGGGTCTTCCTCATGACTACCCAATGGTTGCCCCTAACTATGCTGCTCAACGCAGCTCACTTGCCAAGAAAATTGGACTTGGGACACGCGCTCGTCGTCGCTAATTCGTTTTTCATTGAATAGCGGGCAGCATTGCGTAAATTTTTTGTTTTCATAAAACGCTCACTTTCCATAGGAAGTGGGCGTTTTTAATACCATAAAATATCAACCTCTCTAGCGATTTGCTCTTGCAAGATAGGCTTTACAGTTCCACTTTGACTTAGTGATACGAACAGGTCATTCAGAAGTTCCGGCTTAATATTGCTAAACTCAACAGGAAAAGAGATGGAACGGCTTATGCCGATCGCAATAAAGCGACCACTAGCAAAGCACCGACTTTGGGGACGCGTAAGGCCGCCTCGTGGTCGCTATTTTGGCGGTAAAAAACCATTCTTATTTGTTCGAGCCTTGCGGCGAGGAAAACAGCCAACGCGACTTGGGGAACTAAGGATGGCAGCTGGCCGTTTGGAGGTAAGACTAGCTAAAAATGATGCTGAGATAGCGGCAGCACAGCGACTGCGCTACGAAGTTTTTATGAAGAACTATCGGCTAAAGCTTCACCTGAAGTCGCAGCAGAGCGCCGTGATTTTGATCGTTTTGATCCATTCTGTGACCACCTGATAGTTCTTGATCATGCAGAGGCGCCTGCACGTGTCGTAGGGGTTTACAGACTACTTCGACGTGACATGGCAGCCCGAGTTGGGCAATTTTATACCCAAGACGAATTTAATATCCGCAAACTGCTTCGTGGAGGCCGACAAGTATTAGAACTGGGACGATCCTGCGTACACCCTGATTTTCGCAGCGCTGGAGTGATGAATCTTATGTGGCGTGCGTTAGCGCACTACATAGTGATGCATGATGTGAAAATTCTTTTTGGATGTGCAAGTTTTCCTGGTGCCGATCCTGAAAAGCACGAGTTAGCACTAAGTTATCTTTACCAAAAACATTTAGCACCCAGTCAAATTCGACCTCGCGCCATTAGAAAACGCTTCGTCAATATGAACCGTTTAAGTGAAGAGTCAGTTGATGAGAAAGATGCTCAGTTGGCAATCCCACCCCTTTTGCGTGGTTACCTTAGACTTGGTGGTGTTATTGGTGATGGGGCGGTTGTGGACGAACAGTTTGATACGTTAGATGTTTGTATTGTTGTCCGTACAGACCAGCTTGCTGAAGATTATGCGAGGCGGTACCAGCGAATGCGTGATAAGACTGGAGTGGATGCGGCAGGAGCCCCTCTGGGGGCCTAAACAGTCAGATGATTCCAGCGATCAGGATTACTGCCCTTGTATTGTGGAGTGCAGTTTGTGTCCTAGCATTTGGGTTGCTTAAAATTTTATTCTCAAGAAAAGTTAATTCCTTTCCAAAGCTTTATCATTCGGGGGTGCTGAGGGTTTTTGGAATAAAAATAACATCAGTTGGAACAATGCAGTCCAGCCATCCCACTTTGTTTATCTGCAACCATATTTCGTATCTCGATATTTTTGTACTTGGAGCTTTCATTAACGGGTCGTTCGTCGCGAAAGCCGAAGTGGCCAAATGGCCTGTAGCTGGTTACATGGCAAAATTGCAACGAACCGTATTTATCGAAAGGCAGCGTCGCAGCAGCACGGGTGAACAGCGAAATTTGCTTCAGAGCCGCTTGGAGGATGGCGACAATATTATCCTCTTTCCCGAAGGAACAAGTTTTGACGGCGCTCGAGTTCTTCCTTTTAAAAGCGCCTTATTTGCAGCCGCTGAGCAAAAAATTGGTGACAGTTCGATAAAAGTTCAGCCAGTATCTATTGCTTACACTACTATGGATGGACTTCCTCTAACACGGGCACAACGGCCATCTGTCGCCTGGTATGGCGACATGTCATTACTTCCTCATATATTGAATTTTTTAAAAGCGAGTAAAACAGAGGTAACATTGAAATTTCACACCCCCGTTAGTATGGACGAATTCAAAAATCGTCGCCAACTCTCTACCCACTGTTATAATATTATAGCTAAAGGGGTGGAGGATGTTATCTATAATCGAAGCAAACAATAAAAATGCCAACCAATTGAAAAAGTTTATCCAAGAAAAACTTGACTTGAGACACTTCATACGTACCTTGCGCCGCCATGCAAACGCATATTGAAAAGAGTAACGGCAAAAAGCCGATGAAGCTCTTCATAAAAACTTATGGCTGTCAGATGAATGTCTATGACTCCGCTCGTATGGCGGACGTCTTAGCAACCATTGGCTTTGGTTCGACTGCGACACCAGAAGACGCCGACCTCGTAGTGCTGAACACATGCCATATACGCGAAAAAGCTGCCGAAAAAGTTTATTCTGAACTTGGACGCCTTAAAGTCTTGCGAGATCAGCGAAAAGCTGCAGGTGGAAACGACATGCTTATTGCCGTGGCTGGGTGCGTAGCCCAAGCCGAAGGGCAAGAAATTCAAAGGCGAGCACCGGCAGTCGATATTGTTGTGGGGCCCCAAGCCTATCACCGACTCAGTGGAATGGTGAACCGTCTCCTTCAAAGCAGAGGCCATCGTGAGACCGATACGGATTTTCCTCCCGAAAGCAAATTCGATGCTCTGCCAGAAGAGTCCGCACCCCAAGGCCCAGCTGCATTTCTTACAATTCAGGAAGGGTGTGATAAATTCTGCACCTTCTGTGTAGTTCCTTATACCCGTGGAGCTGAATTCTCGCGACCAGCGCATGACGTAATTGCCGAGGCTAAGCGCCTCTCTGCTCAAGGAACTCGAGAAATAACTTTGCTCGGTCAAAACGTGAATGCCTATCATGGCCGGAGCCCCGATGGTGGCACGTGGAGCCTCGCCAACCTCATTCAGGAACTATCTGAAATCGATGGCATAGATAGAATTCGATTCACCACTTCGCATCCCCGGGATATGACCGAGGATTTAATCACAGCATTTGCAGATGTGCCTGCTCTGATGCCCTACCTACACCTTCCTGTACAATCAGGTGCAGATCGCATCCTTAAAAAGATGAACCGTGGACATAACCGGCAGTTTTATTTCGATATAGTGCAACAACTGCGAAGTGCCCGCGCAGATTTAGCTCTTTCATCTGATTTCATAGTTGGCTTCCCAGGCGAGAACGATGAAGATTTCGAAGCTACAATGGACCTGGTAAGGACAGTTGGGTTCGCGCAGGCTTACTCGTTTAAGTATAGCCCACGCCCAGGTACCCCTGCAGCCACCCAAGACGATCAAGTCCATGAAACTGTTAAGTCAGAACGGCTTGCGCATCTTCAAGATGTACTAAATCAACAGCAACTAGCATTCAACGCTGAGATGTCAGGCTCTCAAATCGACGTGCTTTTTGATCGAGAAGGTCGGAAACCCGGGCAAATTGTTGGCCGCTCTCCGTGGCTACAGGCAACCCACGTCAACGTAGAAAACGCCAAAGTAAAGAGCCTTTTAGGGGAAATCCGCCGAGTTCGCATAAGCCGAGGCGCACCCAATGGTCTTATTGGTTCACTGATTTTGGATGGGGAGGTCGCTTGACGACTAACGATCATAATTCTCCCGCTCGCGCAGAGTTAACTTTCGAGGATGAAACACACCTACCAAACCTTTTTGGCGCTTATGACAGACATCTTGCCAGGTTAGAGAGAGAATTCGGTGTGAGCGTTGCATCTCGAGGAGGAAACATCGCTATCACCGGATCAGCTAATTCCGTAGCTAGTGCAGAAACAGCTCTTCGTTGGCTTTACGATAGTGCTCAGTCAGGCCAAGTGATAAATGAAGGTAAAGTTAGCGACGCGGTTCGTACAGCGCGATTTGGAAAGCTAGACACTTCCGCGGCAATAGATGTTTATAAAAACCCGATACAGCCGCGCTCTGGCGCACAATCACACTATGTAGAAACTATTCGTCGATCAAAGCTGACATTTGCAGCGGGCCCCGCAGGTACTGGCAAGACGTTCCTAGCAGTTGCCGTAGCAGTTGAAATGATGAAGCGTCGGATGGTGGACCGTATAATTTTATCTAGACCTGCCGTTGAGGCCGGTGAAAAACTGGGTTTTCTTCCCGGCGATCTACGAGAGAAAGTTGATCCATATCTGCGACCATTAAAAGATGCTTTGATGCAGATGATGCCCGCGGATATGGTCGACAGACGGCTTGCAAACGAAGAAATAGAAGCAGCCCCCTTGCGTTCATGCGCGGGCGGACACTCGCTCACGCGTTTATCATTCTTGATGAAGCTCAAAATACCACTCCCATGCAAATGAAAATGGCCCTTACTCGAATAGGGAAGGAAGTAGGATGGTTGTTACTGGAGACCCCAGCCAGACAGACCTTCCACCCGGTCAACGCTCCGGATTATCTGACGCTCTTGAAATTTTACCTGGTCTAAAAGACGTCTCCGTTTCGAATTTCAGTGCAAAAGACGTAGTGCGGGAAGATTTAGTTGCAGCAATAGTGTCAGCTTACGACTCTAGACAAAGGCGGCTTTCGGAATCACCGGATAATGCCTAAGAACCCTGTAGAAACAGATAATTCGCGAGAAGTAATCATAGATACAGATGACTGGAAAGGGACACCATTCGAGGACGGAGAGGCCCACGAAATCGTTGTCACAGCAATTGAAGCCGCAGCAGGCGAACTTAAGCTAGGCTCAAATATTGGCTTGACGGTATTATTAACAAATGACTTCGAAATTCAAAAACTTAACAAGCAATTCCGCGGCAAAGATTATCCTACTAATGTTTTATCCTTCCTGCATTTTCTCCAGGAGCAATCCCCTCTGAAGGTCATATAGGTGATATAGCCGTTGCCTTTGAGACATTATTAGCCGAGTCTTCATCTGAGAATAAAAATCCTGGTCATCATCTGGCACATATGATTGTTCACGGACTAGCGCACTTAGCTGGCCACGATCATAATACTGACGCCGAAGCTGATATAATGGAGGCAATTGAAGTGCGATCACTCGCGCAACTTGGCGTTACAAATCCTTATTTAGAAGAGGCCTGCGAAACGTGACCGGGGAAAATGGACACAATGGTGCTTTTGGTGGACTTATACGCCGTCTAACAAGGCGTAACGGCGAGCAAGATCTCCGCACAACCCTAGCTGAATTGGTTGATCAGGAGAGTGGTGAAACCCCTTCTATTTCCCCGGCTGAACGCCAGATAATTGAAAACTCTCTATCTCTCAGCGAGCTTTCTGTTGCTGATGTGATGGCACCTCGCGCAGATATTGACGGAGTAGATATCTCCCTTGGCATTTCCAATGCTGTGCAAAAGGCGCGTGAAACTTACCACTCCAGGTTACCTGTCTATAGAGGCGATTTAGACGAGGTCATAGGCATGGTTCATGTCAAAGATCTTTTGGTAGCCGTTACGAGCGACAATACTTCGGATGATTTAGCTCCCTTGCTTCGCGATGTTTTATTTGTTGTACCATCAATGCGCGTTATCGAGCTGCTTCTACAAATGCAGGTCAGCCGAACTCATATGGCATTAGTCGTTGATGAATACGGAGGTATCGACGGTCTTGTTACGGTCGAAGATGTTGTCGAAGAAATTATTGGTGAAATGCGCGACGAGCATGATAACGCAGTGTCACCAGAAATCATTGATCAGAACGACGGCAGCATCATTGCGAGTGCCCGTACTCTGCTTGAGGATTTCGAAGAGAAGGTAGGATTCATTTTAACTGAAGACGAACGCGAGGAAATTGATACAATTGGAGGACTAGTGGTCAGCCTCCTTGGTCGAGTGCCTACGCGTGGTGAGATTATAGCTCATGAGTCAGGAGTGGAGTTTGAGGTGCTCGCCGGTGATCCGCGCCGCGTGCATCGCCTAAGAGTAAAAAATATCCAGAATTCACTTAATTCCTCAGCCTCAGAGAAGGATGAAGCTGAAAAACAAGACGGTTCAGTCTAACCCTGTTGATGAAGCACACTGATTTTTTAAAGCTTTTATTACTAGTAATTTTTGGGATTACTGGAGCATTTGGATTTCCACCCTGGGGGCTTACTCCTCTCACATTGATTGCGGTGGCGGGTTTAGGACTAATCATTGCTTCTGCACCACCTTTCCGTGCAGCCTTCCACTCTTGGGTTATGTTTAGTGCTCAAAATTTTGTTGCGCTGAGCTGGATTTCAGAGGCTTTTCTAGTTGTATACCCCGAAATGGGGCTTATTGCTTTTGCTCCAGTGTTTTGCCTGTCAGCAGGACTTGCAATAATTCCATCTTTATTAATTTACGCTTGGGGACGGCTTTGGCCCAAAAATAGAACTACCCTCACAGCCTCAATGCTAGGATTAGCCTTATTTTTGAGTTGTGCTGAGTGGCTTACAGGGCATGTGCTAACCGGCTTTCCTTGGGCTATCACTGCGCTGGCCGCTTCCGAAATTAAATTATCCCAGTCTGCGGCAACATTTGGAGCGTACGGTGTTGGTCTATTGTTACTTGCACCCTCTTTGACTTTTGCAGGTTCATTTTGGGACTTTTTAAAAAACAAAAGGCTGCCTTTTGGAGATGTGGCCCTTGTTGGCTTAACAGTAATCCTCATATCGGGAAGTTGGATTTCACATTCTCACCCAGCTCCTCAGCTTGATACTAATAACACTTGGCCAGTTATCAGATTAGTACAAGCTAATACGCCTCAAAGAGAGAAATGGAAGCCTGAAAATAGGGGGTTATTTTTGCTCGTCACCTTGCATTAAGTGAGGCTCCTGCAACTGATCGGTTAGCAGCCATAATTTGGCCAGAAACAGCAACGCCCTTCCGAGTTACAGAAGAAGCCAAGTTATTGGCACGAATTGCAGAGGTAGCAAAGGCACATCAGGGATATGTATTACTCGGCACCCCTACACGCGCAAGTAATACGTCAGGACTGCGCGGCTATAATAATAGCCTTATTGCTGTGAATTCAGGCGGAGACATCTCTTTAAGATATAACAAAGCACATCTTGTTCCGGGCGGGGAATATGTGCCGTTCCAAAATTATTTACCACTTGAAAAACTAGTAGAAAACCGTGGCTCGTTTATTCCCGGCCCTGGGCTACAAACAATCCATCTCTAATCTTCCACCATTCAGCCCATTAATTTGCTATGAGATAATTTTTCCAGGCGAAGTCGTACTTGAGAAGGACAGGCCTGATTGGATTATTAATATTACTAACGATGCTTGGTACGGGAATTCGGCAGGCCCTTATCAGCACCTCGCTATTTCTCGACTTCGTGCAATCGAGGAAGGCTTGCCCTTAGTGCGAGTAGCCAATACTGGAATTTCGGCGGCTTTCGATGGGAAAGGAAGAGAACTTGGCCGGATTCCACTGGAAACGACTGGTTTTATTGACGTTGCTCTTCCACCACCAGAGAAGCCAACTTTGTATAGTAAATTTGGGGATCTTACTTATCTAATACTGCTGCTTGGTCTTGCAATTCCCAGCCTGGCTTCAGGAATGTTTAGGCGTTCCTAAGAATTGACCCCGGCGCTACAGATAATGCTCGCCAAATTCCAGCCCCCCCAGCACTCATAGCCAAAGTCAACGCCAAGGCAGCAGGAATGAACGCTGACAAAAATGAAAAATGCCAAATTATTTGTAAAAGGTAGGTCACAATCGCCCAAGCACCAATGGTTCCCACCATAACTGACAACAAAGCCGTTATCGCTCCTACCAAGCCAAACTCTATAATGTAGGCTGATATAATTTGACTTCGGGTTGCACCGGCAGTTTTCAGTAGAACTGCATCATTAACTCTTCGATTATGACTTGCTGCAACCGCACCAGCCAGAGTTAATGCGCCAGCAATCACGGCAACGGCAGCAACTATAACGAGTGCATTACTAATTTTACTCACAATTCCTTTTGCTAGAGCAACTACATCCTTAACGCGGACAACTGTGACGTTTGGGAATTTCTCTGAAATTTCCTGAAGGATAGTTACCTCTTCACCTACAGGTGCAGTTGCGGTCGCGAGGATGGTATGGGGCACCTGATCAAGAGTAATTGGATCAAAAATTGTAGAAAAATTCATCGTAAAATCGGCATAGTTAACATGACGCAAGTTTTTTATGGTCGCGGTAATCTCACGACCTAGCACATTGAAACTAAGTGTATCACCAACACCCACGCCAAACCCATCTGCGATGCGAGCATCAAATGAAATTAACGGATCGCCCTTATAATTATCAGGCCACCAATCACCTTCAGAAATCCTAATATTTTTCGGTGGATAAGCAGCAAAAGTCAGACCACGTTCGTTTTGGGTCGCCCATTGTACGGATTTCTTAATCTTTGCTTTCTCCACCAAAACTCCATTTATGCGAGTTATACGAGCCCGAAGCATTGGCGCCTCACTGTCCAATGTGACGTCAGGTTTATTTTTTAAAAGCTTTGCAAAACTCGACCGCTGATAGGGCTGAATATCAACGAAGAAAAAGTTGGGGCTTGGCCAGCTATCCGTTCATCAAGTTGGTGCCTGAACGCCGCTTCGGTGAGTGTCATACATGTTAACGCGGTTAAACCTAGACCCAGAGAAAGAATAATAACTATTGTAGGCGCGCCCGGGCGCGATATACCAGACAACGCTAACCTAAATATCGGACTTCTAAATCTCGGAGCCAAGCGGATAAAACGTATGAGAAGAAATGACAATAATAGAAAGCAGAAAGCTGCAAAAACAGCTCCTGTTATAAATACAATCGCGATAAATTTACTGCTGGCCATATAAACGGCCATGAAAATCAATCCAATCGCTGCAAGAACAATTAAAGCCAGCCGTTTTGCACTTGGGCGTATTCCTGTAATTCCTAATTCTGAACCTCTAACTAAGTCTGCAGGATGCAATCTCTCTGCCGCAGCCAGGGGCCAAAGAGTATATACAAACGCAGTTAGCACACCATATGCCAGCGCCAGAAAAAATGTTTCAACGTCTAAATACCAATTGATATTCAATCCTAAAACATTCGAGAAAATTGGAGCAAAAACTAGTGGGATTATAGAGCCTATAGATGCTCCAATAATGCTTGCAGTGAAAGCCATCATCCCAACTTGAATTAAGTAAGACTTGAATATTACATCAGCTGAGGCACCCAAACATTTAAGAATGGCAACGGTTCGAGAGCGTTGGTCCATGTATGCTTTAACTGAATTTGCTGCACCAACCCCACCTACCAATAGAGCAGCCAAACCAGCAAGAGTGAGAAATAAACCCAAGCGATCTATGGTACGTTTAATGTCCGGGGCAGCTTCGTTATATGTCCGAAGCCTCCATCCTGGGTCTCCAAATAGGTCTTTGATTTTACTAACAACTACTTTTGCATCTTCTCCAGCTTGCAACGCAATGCGGTGGTACCAGGTTACCAGAGATCCCGGCAAAACTAGTCCTGCGGATTTCAAAGCAACATGATTTATCATGACCCTGGGGCCATATGATATTAATCCTACGCCACGGTCGGGCTCCGATAAAATTATGCTTCGGATCTCAAATTCTGCCTTATTTAGGCGAAAACTATCACCGAGTTTCAGTCCTGAGGACTCAAGGAATAACTTTTCAACTGCCGCTCCATATCTACCTTTACGCAAGGAAAATAATTCAGAGCCCAACGGCCCAGGAGAAATACTAAAATCACCGTACAGAGGGTAATTAGAGTCCACAGCTTTCAATGCAACAAGCAGAGACTTCCCATTTGTTCGTGCCATAGTCCTCAGCTCAGCTATCCTGGTGGCACGACCCAAACTTTCAAAAAATCTATCTGTACTGGGAGGGCTTCGCGATAAAGAAGTCGCACTTCAACATCACCTCCCGTTAGACTTTTGCATCGCGAGATATAGCATTCTTGACAGCGACTTGAGCTGCCCCCACCGCAGAAATAGCCGCTACGCCAATAGCTAAACACAAAATCATAATTCGAAAGCCGCGAAGTCCGCTTATAAAAACATCCCGCAACTCTCTAAAGGCAATAACCCAGGCAAGATACCAATTCATCATATGCCTAGGACCTGGCCATCCAACATTTGATAATTTTTAGCGCAACGCCCTGCGAGAGAGATCATGCGTTACTAGAAGAAGTGCCGCTGAACGCTCCTCAGCACGCGAAAACATAAGATTTATGACTGCCTCGCCTGTATCTCGATCAAGATTACCTGTTGGTTCATCTGCCAACAAAATGTCAGCATTGCCAACGAAGGCACGAGCAATTGCAACCCGCTGTTGTTCTCCCCCGAAAGTTCACTCGGCAGATGATTAGATCGAGCTGACAGACCTACAGCCTCTAACTCTTTAGCGGCCAAATCACGGGCATCCCGCTGACCAGATAACTCTAAAGGGTATTGCAACATTTTCGAGAGCGGTCATCGAAGGAATTAGATTAAACGCTTGAAATACAAACCCTATACGTTGCCGACGAAAACGAGCACGATCATCTTCATTTAAAGTAGATAAATTGACCCCTCCAACGCTTACCAAACCCGAGGTAACTGTCTCTAAACCAGCCGCGACCAAAAGAAGAGAAGATTTTCCTGACCCCGATGGACCAATCAATGAGGCGGTTTCACCAACACCAATTTCGAGATTTACTCCACGCAAAACATTGACGGAGTTCGTCTCTCTACCCAGTGTGAGAGAAACATCTTTTAAGTTTATAGCGGCATTGGACATGAATATTCCTGGTTGGGAAATTTTAAAAATGATCTGCCCTCGATATGGCATTTTGGCTATGTTTTTCAACGCAATAGCCGGACTTATCCTGTTGCTGCCATCTTCCAGCGACGCAGCGGAAAAGCGGGTGCTGTTATTCGGAGACTCACTGATAGCAGGGTATGGCCTGCCCGTTAAGGATGGCTTAACGGCTAATTTAGATCGTGCATTAAATTCCATTGATGTCCAAGCAACACTAATCAACGCTGGAGTTTCTGGCGACACAACGGCTGGTGGACGAGCTCGTTTATCCTGGGCACTCGCAGATCAACCTACGCATGCGATTGTTCTCCTTGGCGCCAATGACGCCCTTCGTGGCCTTGATCCGGCACAAACCAAAGCTAATTTACTTGCTATCCTTGAATCTCTGCGAGAAGAAGGTATACCCACGTTACTCGTCGGCATGCGCTCACCACGAAATTGGGGTGAGAAATATGCTAACTCTTTTGATAAAATTTTTATTGACCTTGCCCGACAGACTAACTCACTTTTTTACCCATTTTATCTAGATGGTGTGGCATTGAATCCCGACTACAACCAACCTGATGGAATTCATCCAAATGCAGCCGGCGTGGAACTGATAACCAGTCGCATGCTCCCAACAGTCAAAAAGCTGCTCGAACTTGAGACTTCTCGATGACTAAAAAAATTTCCTTTCGCTAAATCGACGTTAACTGATCCACTAGAAGCTTCCTTTGAAGTAGGAGAAGCTCTCTCTAATTTTCCGATTAAAGGTGGATTTGGGATTGTCTACGTGACGTCATTCTTTGCGGAAAATCTCAATGTCATTTTAGAAACTCTGAAAGAAAAAACCGGTATAAGTGCATGGAGTGGTGGAGTTGGACTTGGAATAATTGCCAACCAGCTCGAAGTTTTCGATCAGCCAGCCATCGCTGCTATGATTATTGATATTCCGGAAAATTCGTTTCAAATTTTAGGCTCGATTAGTACCAAAGAGGAATTTGAAACTTCCAAAGCGCAAGCTTGTTCTTTCGCATCTCCGCAAGGAGCAGCTTTATGCATTACACACATCGACCCTCTTCAGGTGATCCTTCAGGGCATGGTCTCGCAAGCTTTCCAGCAGAGCTCTCGAGTGCTGCAGACTTATTTCTTGTTGGCGGTTTAACTTCCGGCCAGAACGCTATGCCAGCCATTGATAGTGGCGGAGCTGCAGCTGGCGCTGCTACCGGAGTCCTCGTGGCTCTGGATCAGAATATTTCGACCGGCGTAAGTCAAGGATGTACTCCTATCGGACCAGTACGATCAGCAAAAACTGCAGGAGTTGGTGTTCTCTCTCATCTTGGAGAAGAGAGTGCAGTTCGAGCACTCATTAAAGATTTAGAATTATCTGAACAAGCAGGCCCCAACGAACTGCGTGCTGCTCTAAACGGACTTCACATAGCTTTTCCGATTAAGGGTGCTGATCGTCAGGATTACTTGGTTCGAAATATAACAGGAATAGACCTTGCAAAAGGCTTAATTGGCGTCGCTGAAGCAGCGGAAGATGGAGCAGCTGTATTCTTCTGCAGGCGCGATAAAAAAACAGCATCTAACGACCTAAAGGAAATGGCTGACAATGCTGCAAAAAGGCTCAAGACAGCAGCCCGTGGGGCTATCTACATTTCCTGCTTAGCTAGAGGTCCAAATCTTTTGGTCCTAACAATGAAGAAATAGCAATAGTTAAAGATGCTATCGGGGATGATGTGCCCGTCCTGGGGTTCTTTGCAAATGGTGAGATCGCTCACAATCGTCTTTATGGATATACGGGCGTGCTCGTTATATTTGGCTAATAGTCCCCTCGGCGCAGAGCACGCGCTTGGGAACGCTTCCATTCACGATCTTTTAAGTCCTGTCTTTTATCTAATTGCCTTTTTCCCTTAGCGAGGCCAACTTCGAGCTTCGCACGACCTCTATCATTAAAATACAAACGCAAAGGTACTAACGTTGCCCCTTCCCGGCGAACTGCTCCGATCAGCCTTTCTATTTGCCTTCGGTGCAAAAGCAGCTTTCGGTCCCGCCGAGGTGCATGTCCAAAATTCTTAGCTCCCTCATATTCAGGGATATGAGAATTCATAAGCCAAACTTCGCCACCCCGCTCACCAGCATATGCCTCATTAATGCTACCGCGACCAAGACGCATCGACTTGACCTCACTACCAGTGAGGACAAGTCCGACTTCCATTGAGTCTTCGATTGTATAGTCGTGACGGGCGCGACGATTTTGGGCAACCAAACCCGTAGCTATCATTCCGCCACTTTTATTATTTTTTTTAGCGGCCATCTTACCCAAAATTTCCTTTGGCCTGACTGAGACAGGCCAAGGTTAAATTAAATCAAGAGCCTTCATAGCATCTTTCATTCTAGTACGTGCGATCTCACTAGCTTCAGCCAATGGCAGCCGAACTTGGTCAGACGCTTTTCCAAGAAGGCTAGCACCATACTTAGCCGGCGCAGGGCTTGGTTCACAGAAAATAGCATCATGTAGTGGCATTTAACTTTCATTAAGATCCCTTACACGATCCATATCCCCCTGCTGCCATGCTTCATGCATCATAGCGCAGAGCTTTGGAGCCACATTTGCAGTCACCGAAATACACCCCGAGCCACCCTGAGCCAAGTATGCAATTGCAGTTCCATCCTCACCGGATAGCATGCACCAATCTCTGCCGATAAGATTTGTCTCTCTTAAGGGTCGAGCAAGATCGTTTGTTGCATCTTTAACCCCAACCACATTTGGCAACCCGGCTATTCGCGCCATCGTATTAGGTTGGATATCCACAACCGAGCGAGGTGGAATATTATAGACAATTATCGGAATATCTACGGCATTATTAATAGCCTCAAAGTGCCTAAAAAGGCCTTCTTGACTTGGTTTGTTGTAGTATGGGGACACCACTAGAACTGCATCGGCACCAGCAGATTTTGCGTGTTTTGCCAAGTCGATTGCTTCGAGGGTCGAATTTGAGCCAGCTCCAGCAATCACTGGAACTCGTCCAGCTGCAGCTTCAATACATAACTCAACCACTAATTTGTGCTCTTCGTGAGATAAGGTAGGGCTCTCACCCGTGGTGCCGCACGGAACCAAACCATGACTACCTTCAGAAATCTGCCATTCCACAAACTCTTGAAATGCCTTCGTATCAACTTCACCATTCTTGAATGGAGTAATAAGAGCAGGCAAAGACCCTTTAAACATATCTTTCCTCCGCGACATTCGCGCTAAAACTTTTTAAGACGATACGCCTCTAGGCCAGCTCTCGCAAGGAAGACCATTGTCGAAAAACATACTTACTTGGAGTATAGTGTCGAAAGTTTGGATTAGATGAAGGGAGGGAGGGCAATGAGCACCCTAGTTGGAGTTAAGGCCTATATATTTGATGCTTACGGCACCTTATTTGATCTTAAAAATCCTGTTGCCGCCCGAGCAGCAAGAGTAGGAGATAAAGCTTTTCAGTTGAGTGAACTATGGCGTCAAAAACAGCTGGAATATTCTTGGATCAGAAGCTTAATGGGCAGTCATGCCGACTTTTGGACAGTCACTGGCGACGCACTAGATTTCACTCTGGATACACTGAATATCGACGACCCAGCGCTTCGCTCTGAGCTGATGGAACTGTATCTCTCCCTTCCAACTTTTGAAGAAGTTCCTGATGTCCTCAGAACACTAAGATCCAAAGGATTGAAAACTGGCATCCTCTCGAATGGGTCACCTACCATGCTAACTTCAGCGGTGAACCACTCTAACCTTGCACCAAGTTTGGATTTTGTTCTTTCAGTTGAGGAAATAGGCATCTTTAAACCAGCTACCAAAGTATATCACCTGGCGGCTGAACGATTAAACATCACTCCTGAAAAAATTGCATTCTTTTCATCGAATGCCTGGGATATCGCTGGCGCATCATCTTTTGGATTTCAGGCCGTATGGTGCAACAGAGGCAACGCCCCAAATGAAAGGTTGCCAGGGCAACCAATAGCTGAGATCACAAATCTAAAGAATGTTCTAGACCTGTTGGAGGGCTGATAAATGGTAGCCCGAAAAATTTCGGCAACTGAAGCAGGACTTCCTTACTTCGAAGTATTAGAACTAGAAAAATCTGCAAATACCTTCTCCCTGGAAAGCCATACACGCGCCAAGGAAGCCCTGGAACGTGGCCTAGAAATGTCTGAACCAGGCTTCAACATTTTCGTTGTTGGCGAAGATCGAAGCGGTCGGATGACGGCAACGCTGGCTTTCCTTGAAGAAGAAATGGCGAAGCGCCCTCCCCCTCCTGACTGGCTATATTTGAACAACTTTCTGCAAGAAAATCAGCCGCACGCATTCCCTCTACCATCAGGCTTAGGGAAAGTATTTAAAACGCGTTTGAATTCTCTTATCTCACAGATCCGAGAGGGACTCGTCTACGCATTTGACCAAGAGAAAATGCAAGGAATTATTAAGTCTCAAACAGAGCAGTTGAATGCAGACATTTTAGAGAAACTAAATAATTTAAGGTCAGAGGCTCACGATGCCGGTCTAGAAATTAATCAAACTCAGCAAGGACTATTCATCGTTAACTCGGAGAAGAAGGCAAAGGCAACGTCAGAATCTAAAAACTCATCAGAAGAAGACGGCGAAGACGTAAATATTAGGGTTCAAGAGCTAGAGTATAAAATTTCTCAATTCACAGAGTGGGTAACTGGAGAACAAATTAAGATTCAACAGAGTTCGCAAAATTTGGGCAGGAAAATTGCTGATGCCACTATTTCAATGCTTGTCAAAGATTTAAAAGAAGAATTTTCCGAAATTCAAAGTATTTGCGACTGGCTAGATGAACTTCAAATGGATGCCACAGAGAATTTCCATTTGTTCTTACCTCCCCAAAGCAACCAGGCGAACCATCCTGGCTATGAGCTTCCAGAGCGGCGCTATGCTGTAAATCTTTTTGTTGACCATAATTCTAGCAAGCACCCAAAAGTGGTCTTAGAGGCTAATCCAACCTATCAAAACCTTTTTGGACGCTTAGAATATCGCCAAGAGGGAGGTGGAGCTGAAACTGACTTCACCATGATTTGCCCAGGAGCTCTACACATGGCCAATGGGGGAGTACTAGTCCTCCGTGCCGATGCGCTAGCAGGATCTGACATTTCTTGGAAATTCCTAAAAGGCGCAATTAGAGATGAGACTATACAAATAGAGGAATTACATAGATTTAATGGCATTCCGATTGCTGGCGCACCAAAGCCACAGACAATTCCTCTCAATCTGAAGGTCGTAATCGTAGGCACTCCTCACTGGTATTACACATTCTTTTCGTCTGACCCTGAATTTAGATCATATTTTAAAATAAAAGCCGAAATAGACGCTGATATGCCGGCAAGCTCGAACAACTTAAGTCGGCTTGGCGGCATTATTCAGAAAATGGCACATGACCGAGGCGGCTATACTTGTTCCAATTCTGCCGTTTCTGAATTGTTTAGTTATGCCAGTAGATGGGCTGACAATCGAACAAGAGTTTCATCTAAATTTGAACAAATAGATGACTTAATTGCAGAAGCGGTCATCATCGCAAAACAATCAGGCAATCTTAAGCAGCTTGAAAAAGCTGATATCCAATCAGCAAGGACAGCACGATTACGAAGGAATAGTAGGGTTGAAGACCGTAACCAGGAGATGATCCAAAACGGAAGCGTTAAGATCGACTTAAACGGAAGTGTCATAGGGCAAGTAAATGGCCTAACCGTCCGCGACGTTAGCGATCATACATTTGGAAGTCCATCAAGGGTCACTGCTAGAACGTCTATAGGGCGAAAGGGCGTCATAAATATTGAGCGTGATGTAGCATTAGGCGGGCCGATACAGCAGAAAGCCGCGATGATATTGAATGGATATTTTTTGGGTACTTTTGCAAGACGAACCCCTCTTTCGTTTACAGCCTCTATGACTTTCGAACAGAACTATGGTGGGGTAGAGGGTGACAGCGCTTCATTAGCTGAAGCTGTTGCAATCATTTCAGATCTAGCAAAAATGCCAGTAAATCAATCTTTAGCCATTACCGGGTCAATGAACCAGCTAGGTGTAGCTCAGTCTGTCGGTGGTGTACGACATAAGATTGAGGGCTTTTTTAGAACCTGCGAAAAATCCATAGCTGGCCTTACGGGGAAACAAGGAGTAATCGTTCCAGCCAGCAATAAGGAGCAAATTTTACTTGACCAATCGGTTCAAGATGCGATTTCTGATGGGAATTTCCATATCTGGACAGTTGAAAACCTTGCGGATGCGTTAGAGCTGATGCTAGGGGCTCCTGCTGGTGAAGAAGAACAAGATGGAAATTTCCCTTCGGAAACTATTTTTGGGCGCGTTCAAGCAACGCTGAGTATGTTTAACCATCAGCTTATCCTTTCCGAGCGGCAAGGCAGCTGAAATTTAGGAACACGTAAATATGAGTAGTACCAGCCTTCGAGCAACCGGTTACGGCGAACCAGAATTTCTCACTTTACAAGAGCTCCCCGAGCGCGCTCGCATAAATTTACCCGACACATCTTGGGATTACCTTGCAGGGGGAGCTGAAACTGAAACAACTTATCTCCGTAATCGTCTCAGTTTAGACAGCCTGGCGTTCCGGCCTCGCGTTTGCAATGACGTGTCAACCATTGATGTTTCAGGGAATTTTATGGGCCTTAAAAGGCGTCTTCCAGTTTTCCTCGCACCAATAGGAAGCCTAGAAAGCTTTGCAGCCGGTGGTGGTGTAGCAGCAGCTAGAGGAGCAGAAACATTCGGCGTTGATCATATGGTCTCGTCTGTCACCCAGCCCGATATGGAAACAATTGCGGGGAATGTAAATCAAGCAACTCTATTCCAGCTTTATGTCAGAGGAGACGACAGCTTAGTTGACGACCATGTGAAACGAGCTGAGGACTGTGGATTTCGTGCCTTCGCAGTAACGGTTGATACCGCCCATTATTCTCGGCGTGAAAGGGATATTATTAAACGTTTCTTGCCTGCAGGACGAGCACGTGGAGCAAATAAAACAGGTCACAATTTCCAAATGGCTTGGAACTGGGACAAGGTAAAACGCTTTAAGGACAAGCATACAATCCCACTCATACTCAAAGGTATAGCGACAGCGGAGGATGCGGCTTTAGCAGTCGAATACGGCGTGGACTGTGTTTATGTCTCCAATCATGGTGGACGCCAACTCGACTATGGCCGAGGAGCAATTGACGTACTGCCAGAGGTAGTAGAGGCGGTTGGAGGTAAAGCAGAAGTCGCAGTTGACGGCGGTTTTTGCCGAGGTACTGATATCGTAAAAGCCATAATACTGGGCGCAAATGCAGACGGTCTTGGAAGAATGCAAGGTTACGCCCTTGCAGCAGGTGGAGAACCGGGGCTTGTAAGAATGCTAGAAATTCTTGAGAGAGAGTGTGAAGTTGCTCTAGGCCTACTGGGTGTTACATCATTCTCTGAATTGGATAAAAGCTACATCACGACAGCTCCTCCGGTTTTAACTCCAGGGCCTTTTGCTGCCTTTCCTCACCTTAAGTGGCCTAGACATAACGAATATTAATTTCTAGTACCCTTGCATCTGACTGAGCGATCTAGCAGTGTCGTGCTCCAAGAGCACGGGTTAGACTATACCGCTTGAGGAGGTTTTTTTTGCTTAGCACTCGTATTTGTACAATGTTTATCGCTTTAACGGTTTTGACTTTCCCTGCTGTTGCTCAACAACAACAGCAATTGACAAACATTCAAACTAGTCAAAACGGCGACTGGACCATGAAGTGCGGAGATTTGCCAAATAGCGGGCGTCTTTGTGAAATGACCCAGGTAATAAATAATCCGCGTGATGGAAAACCTGTAATGCAAGCTGCCGTAGTTAAACCCCTGGGGAACAAGGCGCTTTATTGCGTTTCATAGCACCCCTTGGAATCTGGCTACGCCCGGGCCTCTCATTAAGTATTGATGGAGCAGAAGGGCAGAATATGGATTTTGCATTCTGCCTGAGGCAGGGCTGCATCGCTCAAATACGTTTGTCAGAAGGTCTAGTCAATTCATTGAAACGCGGTTCTGCGGGGACAATAACTCTGCAAAATATTCGTCGTCAAAAACTGGACTTTAAACTCTCATTGAGCGGGTTCACGGCTAGTTTTGACCTCCTATAGGCGGACCAATACATAGTTCGTTAAGGCCACTTTTGATCATCAAAACGCAACGACCATGCCAATACAGGAGCTTTACGCCCCAATGTAGGCATGATGTTTTGACTTTAGTTCAGCTATTGCACCCGCATCACATTTAAAAAGGGCGGACAGCGTCTGTAACCTGACAGACCTGCTCATTACTCACGTCCAGCTTCTTCGTGCCAAGCATACAGCCTCTAGGTTAGACAATTCATTCCAGGAATTGGAGCTTTCTATGGGATCAGGCAGCGCTTCTAGCGGTTAACCGAATTGGCCCTATAAAATGCCTCGTTTTTAAAGAAATTTTTTCAAGGTGCATTTAAAGCTATTTAAATGCTCAGCTTAAGAAAAAGGCCCTGGAACAGATAAGTTCCAAGGCCTTAATTCTCAAGAAGGAAACTGGGTTCCTAGTGCGCTAAGATTGCAAGCAACAGAAGCGCTACGATATTGGTAATCTTAATCATAGGATTGACGGCTGGACCAGCCGTGTCCTTGTAGGGATCACCAACGGTATCACCGGTGACTGCTGCCTTGTGGGCCTCAGAACCTTTACCGCCATGATTACCATCTTCTATGTATTTCTTAGCATTATCCCATGCACCACCACCGGCTGTCATTGAGATAGCAACATAGAGACCTGTGACAATCACGCCCAAAAGCATCGCGCCCAGAGCGGAGAACGCAGCTGACTTACCAGCTATCATCCAAATCACAAAGTAAAGTACTATTGGTGCAAGTACTGGCAACAAGGACGGTACAATCATTTCTTTGATTGCAGCCTTTGTTAGCAGGTCAACACACGTATCATAGCGCGGGCGACCAGTGCCCTCCATGATACCTGGGATATCACGGAACTGACGTCGAACCTCTTCCACAACAGAGCCTGCTGCACGACCTACTGCTGTCATTGACATCGCACCAAATAAGAACGGTAGAAGCCCACCGAAGAAGAGCCCAACGACCACATACGGATTGTTGAGACTAAAATTCGGGGTTACACCTTCAAAGAAGGTATAGGTTCCTGCGTTTGCAGCGAAATATTCTAGATCAGCGGTGTACGCTCCAAAAAGAATAAGTGCACCGAGTCCAGCAGACCCAATGGCATAACCTTTGGTAACAGCCTTTGTGGTGTTACCGACCGCGTCTAGAGCGTCAGTGGTATTGCGGACATCGCTTTCTAGCTCTGCCATTTCTGCAATTCCACCAGCATTATCTGTCACAGGGCCATATGCATCCAATGCCACAACCATACCTGCCAGGGACAACATAGCGGTCACGGCAATCGCGATGCCGAAAATACCAGCAATAAGGTATGTGATGATAATTGCAGCACATATAACCAACGCCGGTAGAGCTGTTGCTTCCATTGACACAGCCAGCCCTTGGATCACATTTGTTCCATGACCGGTGGTTGACGCCTGCGCTACGCTCTTTACAGGGCGATACTCTGTCCCGGTGTAATATTCCGTAATCCAGATAATCAGACCTGTAACTGCAACGCCCACCAGGGCACAGATGAACAATCCAGTGCCACTGAAGGATCCAGACGGCCCCTCAAGAACCGTGCCCATACCAATTACAAGTGAAGTAGCTGCAAGGATAAGCACAAGCGAGATCACGGCGGAAACAATGAACCCTTTGTACAATGCACCCATTATATTCTGTGACGCACCGAGCTTCACAAAGAAGGCTCCCGATAATTGAACCTATGATGGAGACCCCGCCAATAATCAGAGGGTAGACCAAGACTTGATCAATAATCGGCTGTCCACCAAAGAAAATAAGACCTAGGACCATAGTAGCTACAACAGTCACTGCGTAGGTTTCAAAAAGGTCAGCAGCCATACCTGCGCAATCACCAACATTATCGCCTACGTTATCGGCGATAACTGCTGGATTGCGGGGATCATCTTCAGGAATTCCGGCTTCAACCTTGCCTACAAGATCGGCTCCAACATCGGCACCTTTGGTGAAGATACCTCCACCCAAACGAGCGAAAATCGAAATCAAAGAAGCTCCAAAACCCAAAGCAACAAGGGGGTCTATCAGGTCGCGACCTTCGGCACCTACACCCTTTAGCACCCCGTAGTAGACCGCAACACCAAGTAGTGCGAGACCAGCTACAAGCATTCCGGTGACGGCTCCCGACTTGAACGCAATATCAAGTCCCCGAGCCAATCCAGCGCGGGCTGCCTCTGCAGTTCTTACGTTAGCGCGAACTGACACAAGCATACCAACATAACCCGCTAAGCCTGAGAGAGTAGCGCCTATCGCAAAGCCAAGCGCAGAAAGAAAACCGAGCAGAAGCCAGCTTAAGATGAATATTACTACACCAACCATTCCAATAGTAGTGTATTGGCGCTTTAAATAAGCGCTCGCGCCTTCACGGATTGCTCCTGCAATTTCCTGCATACGGGCGTTGCCAGCGTCAGCCGCCAGCACTGAGCGACCAATAATGATGCCATAGAGCACCGCCGCAAGGCCGCAAAGCAGCGTTATGTAATAGGCCATGTCCATCTGAAGAGGCCTCCCCCAATTTGCTGTTAAGTAATGTTAATAGATAGGTACGACCCGGTGAACACCGGGTGCACAAAACCACGGCGGTCTATGCCAGATGACCATGTAACGTGCAAGTTGCACTACTGCGACAAAGCCGCCGGTTTAAACTGCAGATATTCGTCTCGCTTTCAGTGAAATAACACAAAGCACGGCTAGAAAAATCAATGGTGTTACACCGTAGTTAACGGTCTCCCAATCAAAGGCGTTAAGTAACTGTCCAGATGAAAGAGCAGCAATTGCTACAGTTGCAAAAATCAAGAAGTCATTAAAACCTTGCACTTTGGCTCGCTCTTCAGGTTGATATGTCTCGGTCAACAGCGTCGTAGCACCAATAAACATAAAGTTCCAACCAACGCCAATAACCAATAATCCAATCACAAAATTTTCAAAACCGGCACCTAAAAGATGTGCAATCACGGCTGAAATGTTCAGTGCCGCGCCCATCAAAATAACATTCAGTACACCAAGCTTTCTTATGATGTCTCCCGTAACAAAAGATGGTGCAAACATCCCAATTATATGGGCTTGAATTACCCATTTTGAGTCAACAAATTCAAACCCACAATTTGCCATAGCAAGGGGTGTTGAAGCCATTAGAAGTGCCATTACCCCATATGCCACAAAGCCTGTGACAACTGCCACCGCGCACTTTGGCTGCAAGAGAATTTCAAGTAACGGACGCCCAGACGTCCTCCGTTGCTCTTCTGTGAGCTTAGGTATTTGGACTCCAGACAAAAGGACGAACGAAATTAAATATACTCCGATCAGAGCAAAATAACTTCCTGCAAATTGAATTGGGAAAGTGCATCTTTTGTTAAATTAGCAAGCTCCGGACCTAAAAGGCCGCAAATAGGCCACCTGTCATAACCCATGATATTGCCTTGGGTCGAAATTCCTCTGAAGCTATATCTGCCGCTGCAAAACGATAAAAAATGGCAAAGCCATTGAACCATCCCACCACTGTGACCCCAACGCAAAGAAGCCAAAAAGACCCCTGAAGCATCGCTATGCCTGCCAGAATAGCACCGAAAACACCGAACCAAGTAGCAATCATAAAGCCAGCCCTTCGGCCTATCCGACGCATGAGCTGAGAAGCTGGAATGGTTGCTAACATGACGCCAGCATGATGCGTTGCCAAAGGCAAAGTTTCCCAGCCCGGCGTCGGCGACAGTATCTTTCCGGCTAAAGGGCCAGTGGTAAGCATTAACGCTGTGCCTGTCATGTACAATGCCTGACACACAGCAAGGATAAACACATTACGTTTGGAAGGGTCGGAAAACATAAGAGTTGTTTACTTCCGAAATGACTGACCGACCCCATAAGCTTGATGGTCGATCAGCAACCAGCTACTCGTCCTGAAGATATCCCACTCCGCCCTAAGAAAAAAGGCTCCCGAAAGATCGTTCTATTGGAAGAAATTATTCCTTACCGGCTATAAATGGCCAAAGGTTGTCTGCACCTTCAGCGGCGACCAAGCGGCCAAGTTCCATGGCCCAATAGCTTTCATTTCCAAATTCATCTCGCCAGGCCCAAATCCGACGAGTAGCATGGTGCAATGAATGCTCGTATGTAAAACCCATTGCGCCATGAGTCTGATGAGCAATCGCTGTACCCACCGTAGCCGCTTCTCCAATACGGGTCTTCGCTGCCGCTACTTCTGCCCGAGCTTCCACACCTAATCCACCAGATGCCGCAATTGCCTCTGCAACAGCGTCAGCAGCAGCTCCTGCCGCCGCTGCTTCACCGGCAAGCTGTGCCAAGCCATGCTGAATTGCTTGGAATTTCGCTATTGGTCGACCAAACTGTGATCTCTCCACAGAGTATTGGACTGACTGATCCAAAATTTTCTGCAGTCCTCCAGCTATCTGAACAGCCCGCGTTGCTGCTCCCATCGCAAATAATGCTTGGTCATCAAGCCCGTAAGGTGCGGGCTCAATATTAACTGGCTTTACTCCATCAAAGGACACCTCGTCCGAAGGCTCCCCAGCAATAGATTGTTTTTGACGAAGAACGCAATCTGAGGTCTTAACAAGCGCAACAACCTTACCTGCCTCGCTATCCGCTAAAACTGCAATGTGTTCAGTCACGCGAGCAAAAGGAATATCGCGAACTGTCCCGGATAGAATGCCGTCTGGTCCCAAAATGATATTTGAATTTATCTTAGTTGGAGCAACAGTCATTGGTCCCGCGGGGTATTGAACTCCAGCATGACCGAGTAGCCACGATGCCAGCATGGTTTCAGCCAACGGCACAGGCACCGAATGACGACCTGCCTCCCTAAGCAGAGAAAAACCATCAACTACTTCTATTCCAGCACCACCTAAGGTTTCATTTCCCCATGCTAATGTAAGTCCGCTTTCTTCAAGCATGGCCCAAAGTTCCGATGGCCAAATTCCAGCTTCAGCCTCGTTTATCAGACTGGGGGAAACTAAATCACCAAAGATACGCGCAGCAGCGTCTACAATTAAATTCTCATCACTACTCATGATAAAAATCTCTAACGAAGGCCAAGCTGTCGGGCAACGATACCTCTAAGGACCTCATTGGTTCCTCCCCGAATGGTGGAAGACGGCACCCGCAACAATCCTTCAGAGAGAGTACGTGCGTAGTCATCTGTCGATTGGCCGATTGCTTCGGTAGGCATCAACTGTCGAACGTCATTAAGCAGCGTTGATTCAAATTTAGTACCTAAATCCTTAACCAATGCCGCTTCTACCACAGGAGACTCTCCCCCTTGCAATAGCGCGGATACACCAAGAGACATTCGCCGCATGGCCTTTAAACGAGCAACATTCTTACCGATAGTCTCAGCCTCACGAGAGTCCGGAGTGTTTCCGATCCGGCGCATCGCTTCACTTAAAGTAATGGCGGACGACAAGAACCTTTCAGGCCCCGAACGCTCTAAACCAAGCTCGCTAGTAACCTGATGCCAACCTTCACCTTCCTTGCCTAACAAGCAGTCATCTGACACGAAAGCATCATCAAAGATAGTCTCGTTAAAATGCTCATCACCCGCCATATTTTTTATGCCACGGATCTGTATTCCAGCACCTTTAAGGTCAATCAAAAACTGCGAAAGACCTTCATGCCTATTTTTCTCATCTCGGGTTCCGCCAGTTCGGACTGTGGCAATCATATAGTGACAAAAGTGAGCACCCGAAGACCAAATTTTTCTGCCATTAATCTTCCAACCGCCATCAACCTTCGTGGCGGTGGTGCGTAAACTGGCAAGGTCTGATCCAGAATCTGGCTCACTCATACCAATCGCAAAAAGCACTCTCCAGCAGCAATACGAGGCAAAATTTCTTGCTTTTGCTGCTCCGTACCATTCTTAAGCAGCATTGGACCAGACTGACGGTCAGCAACCCAATGAGCCGATACTGGAGCGCCCGCAGCTAGGAGTTCCTCTGTTACCACATAACGTTCCATACTCGAGCGTTCGTGACCTCCATACTTTTTCGGCCACGTCATACCTAACCATCCTCGTTGCCCAAGCTTACGACTAAACTCGAGATCAACACCAAATGCCCAGCCATCTGCAACTGGCGTGTAGCCACCAGACGCTCGTTCTGATGCAAGGAAGTCTCTAACCTCTTGCTGAAGAGCTTTCAATTCAGGAGAAAAATCGATGCGAGGAAAACGAAAACCACCTGCCGCCATCAGTAGGTCCTTCTATATAAATTTGGTCTTAGAATATACTTTAGTGCCATGAGGATCAGAGGCAAGGAATCAATCCTCAGGACGAAAACCCATAATTCTTTCAAAACGCCTCTGATAAGCAGGCCAAACCTCTGGATTAACTAGTCTTGGAGGCTTCTTACCTCTTAAAATACCTATCCACTGTTCTGCTGCTCCAACAGACATATTTCTATTAGCTTCAGTGGTAATACCAGCGTGGTGTGGCGTAACCAACACGTTGTCGAGAGCCATTAGAGGGTGTGAGGGGTCTGTCGGTTCCTTCCAGAAAACATCAACACCCGCACCCAAAATTTCACCATTACTCAATGCTTCAGCAAGCGCTTCTTCATCTGTAATACCACCACGTGCAGTAGTTACAAAAACTGCATTTGATTTCATTTTTTTAAATTGTTCTGCACCGAACATGTTTAAAGTTTCTTCTGTTCGTGGACAGTGCACTGAGATGAAGTCACTGGTTAGGAGCAGTTCTTCAAAATCAACCTTGCGCGCACCGCGACTAGAAATCTCGGCCTCGGACAAGTAAGGATCGAAGGCTATGACATCCATCCGCAAAGCAAGGCGACAAAGTTCCGCGGTTCGTGTTCCAATTTGTCCAAGCCCAACAATGCCAACCGTTTTTCTAAAAGTTCTGCGCCGGTGAGCTCCATCCGATCGACATTACTCTCACGTCTCAAACGACGGTCCGCTTGAATCATTTTTTTTGAAACAGCAAGCATCATTCCAAGCGCATGCTCAGCCACACTCTCCTTATTCGTTCCTCCCTGATTTACGACTGCAACACCTGCTGCTGTCATTGCGGAAACATCGATATAATCGTAGCCCGCACCAGTGGAGGACACCGCAACAATATTGGGCGCCCTTGTTAAAAATTCAGAATTTGGGAACCAGGGCTCTTGAAGCTCCGTGCGGGATTGCACTTGATAACCATGGGCACGAGCCATTGCCGCATCTAATTCGCCCTTTGGATCAGCGTAATGGAGATGCGAAACTTGCACGTCATCTACCTCATCAAACTTCGCCAAAGCAGCATCAGTATCCATCCATTCCTCAAAGAAAACGAGCCGGCGAGCATTATCAGCCATAATAGCTTTGATCCTATCTAATGAGTTTAACGAACAGCATATGAGGACTGTTTCATGCGAAGTTAGCGCTAACAAATTTAAGGCTGAAGACCTAAACCTCTAAAAGGCGCTTACAAATATGAGTCTAGCTAATTGAATTCATTATCGCAGACATCAGCCACCTGCTTTGGGGTTCGCGATCTTTTTAGCCAGCATTTGTTGCTCTTCACAGTTACCACAGATGCGCGTTAAGTCGGCTAAATGCTGCTTAGCTTTTTCAAGATTCCCTAACTTGATATGGAGCTCTCCAACATATTCGTGAGCTCCCACATGATTAGGGTCAATAGAGAGAGCTTTATCATAGGCTTTTTTGGCTTCAGCGTATTTTCCAAGCTGACGTAAAGAGTATCCAATGTAGTTGTAAGCATCGGCAGAACGCGAGTTAGATTCCAAATATGTTTTTGCCTTGGCAATTGCCCGATCATACTTCCCCCGATCGACATATCTTTTAACATCACCAATCGAGACGCTAGTATCGCTACCCCCCCAGCTGCAGTGGCGGTATTACCGCAGAATGGAATCAACAAAGCGAAGACCAGTGCTATCACTTTTCTTTGCATCTTAGTTCTCCCTTAGCCTCTGATAGCGATGTGCTGCTAATGACAAAATTTAACAAGAATGTAAGTTTATGGCACGAAAATTTGTGAAAAAGCCACCATTGATAAGTAAGATTTGACGGCCAAGTAGGCTAGATATCCTTCAACATTGCGCGAGCAATGTTAGCTTGCTGCACTTGGCTTGTACCTTCAAAAATTCGAAAAAGTCTCACATCACGGTATAAACGTGGAATAGATGACATATCTTCCATGTATCCCATTCCTCCCAAAATCTGCACCGCTCGATCTGCGATACGGGAGACCGTTTCACTTGCAAACAGCTTTGCAGAAGCAATGTCAACGTGAGGAATTGGCCCTCCCAAATCAAAGGCCTTAGCACAATCAATACATAAAGCCCGGGCGGCTGCCATCTCCGCCTGACTGTCTGCTAATAGTGCCTGAATTTGACCAAAATCGCCCACTGGACGATCAAATTGTATCCGACGCGCCGCATAATTCGTCATTTCTTCTATCAATCGAATTGCTTGTCCAACACAAGTAGCTGCCACGTGCAGTCGTGCATGGTTAATTCCACGAAGCGCTGCCTTTAAGCCCGCGCCTTCCTTCCCACCCACTAGCGCGCCTTCGGATACTCGCACATTTTCAAACCATACGTAGCAGACATGACTTCCTTCATTTCCAAGCATACGTGGTGGCTCACCAACTGATACCCCGGGTAATGAAGCATCCACAAGGAACGCCGAGATGCCGTTTGCCGACTTATCATTAGGATTAGTCCGAGCCATCGTTAGAAATACATCTGCTTGAGGAGCATTCGTGATGTAACGTTTCTCCCCATTGATTACCCAAATATCACCATCACGCTCTGCTTGAGTTTTCAGAGAAGCTGCATCTGAACCTGCTTCTGGCTCAGTCAAAGCAAACGAGCCCGTGCACTCACCTGTCGCCATCTTTGGGAGATAGAAGTCCTTTTGAGAGGATGTTCCAAAATCTAAAATAGCTTGGGAGGTTAACCCAATTGTTGTTGAAAAACGTGAGCGGTAAACGCAGGATGCTTGGCAAAACTCAAACGTGAGGCGGATTTGCTCCTCCATGGAGCACCCCAAGCCTCCATATTCCTCTGGAATTGAGATTCCAAAAAGACCAATCTCTTTAAGCGCTTCCGTCAAATCCTCGGGTATCCCACCCTCCCGCGTAAGACGGTGCTCATTTGGCCGAAGCACATCCTGAGATAACTCGCGAACAGCAGTAAGATAGTCCTCAAAATTTCTAAACTGCACCGAAGCGCGCATTCAACTTTCCTCAAACTTCACATGGGTAATAGATGCTCTGCAGCGCGGTTTATCATCATCGCCTATGAGGGCCATTGATCTCGGACCTGCTGCATCTTTTGGAGAGGCTACAAAACGAAGTCGTTCATCCCAAAACATGGGGCGGTGAAAAGAAATTTCTCCCTGCAGCTCCACGATCCCACCCTGACCCGCCTCATCGACCAAACCTCCAAGCATAATGTGCGATGCCATTAAACCACCTGCGATGGGTGCTTTAAAACCAAACCTTTTTGCAGTGTCAGGATCAGAATGAATTAAGTTTTCAGCCTCATCAGAGAAGGCAGCTACTTTCTCAGGCTCTAGAATCGTCTCATTGACCAAATACATAGAGCTAATATTTAGTGACGGGGTGGATACCCTCGGAGCATCTAAATGAGGCTCGCCAGGATTGAGGCTCGATCGACTTGCTCTCAGGGGGACCGTGCCGTTTTCTAACGAGAATTTAAAATCCGCCCAAACTCTTTGACCTCGAGGATGTGGGTCAATTTTTGTAACTTCCCCAGCCATGTTGATTGGAAGCCCCTGAGGTATAGCCGAACTCAAAAAATAAGCCTGAGACATATGAACATTGCCGTTTATTGATCTACCAGTCCAGCGCTGCGCCATTATAGTATAGAAAGCAAAAAAACTGGGGTCAGTGCACTTACCCCAGATCGCTGGATCAACTCCACAACATTCCAACTTCCTAGCTTGGTACCCGCTTTCAACCACAACCTCCCTACTTGGGAAGCGAAATCCGACAGGAGGTGGTTTCGACGTAGAGTCGCCCTGGGCCATGAGCTAAGAGCTGCTAACGCTATCAAGAAAGTCTTTTAACGCTTGGTTAAAGCCAGCCGGATCCTCTATGTTCGAGAGGTGTCGTGCAATGGGCAAAACCACCAATTTTGCGCCTGGAATTCCTTTTGCCATTATCTCCGACATTTCAACGGGTGTCCCAGGGTCATCTTCACCAACTATAACTAATGTTGGAGCTGAAATTTCCCCAAGCCGAGGGGTTATGTTCAGTCGTGAAATAGCAGACCCACAGCCACAATATCCCTCAACAGGGGTTGAGACGATCATCTGGCTTATTCTATCGATAATCTCGGGCTCTGCTTTCACAAAACCTGGAGAGAACCAACGTTCAATGGTCCCACTTAAGCCGGCGGACATCCCATTTTTTCTAGCAGCACTAATGCGCTCCTCCCAACCTGCAACGGCCTCGGCTGGATAACCTGAGGAGGTATCCGCTAGAGTCAGAGACTTCAATCGCTCTGGTGCTTTTAGGGCCACTGTCTGACCAATCATGCCACCCATTGAGAGACCAACCCAATGAACGCTCATCAGCTTCAGAACATCCATTAAACCAATCGCATCATCTGCCAACATTTCAAGTGTGTAGGGACCTACCGGCGCACTGGAGCCACCATGACCACGAGTATCAAACCGGATTATCCTATAATCATCTTTAAGGGCGTCTATTTGTGGGTCCCACATGCCTAACTCTGCACTCAAAGAATGGCTCATCATTACAACAGGAGCGTTGTTCGGACCTTCATCGGAAAATCTTATATCAATTCCATTGACTTTAACGGTTTTAGTTGTGGTCATTTTACTTCTCATAAGAAAGTTCAGATGTGACTATACTCTAATGCAGAACTTGATCTGATGCACTGGATGAGGTGGACCTAGGGCGCAACGGAGTCGGACCAGCATGATGATGAACGATGCGCCACCCTCCATCCTCCCTGGTGAATATATTTGTTGCAAGCAGAATAGAACCTGAGCTTCCCCCTAGTTGCTCATAACAGGTCACGTATGCAGTTTGGTCCAGCAAATGCGGCTGTGGCTCAATACATATTATTTGAGGGCGTTCTTTGGCACTTAAAATGCTTTCCCAACTTTCAAGCACAACATCCCGGCCAACCAAAAGTGGGGCGCCAGGATGGGCGCAAGCAACTGGAGCATTTCGTGCCCAAATACTCTCCATCTTTTGTAGATCACCTGTCGAGAAAGCATCATAGAAAGCCTGATTTATAGCAAGAACATCTGTTCGATCAGCGCTCATTTCCTCTCTCCTTATTTATTTTTACCTTTGCTCTTTTCAGCAATTCTTCCCGACTTAACGAAAAATCACTATCGATCCAGGCCCCTTCCAAGTCACTAAGCAGAGAGTTAACAGAAGGACCGGGCGATAGACCGAGATCAATCAGATCACGGCCTCGAAGAGAAAAAACTGGTGACTTCCAGTTAGCTGCAAGTTCCAACATTGAGTTTAATTTCGCTTCGTCATTATGAAGATTTTGCAAATAAGCGCGCTTTATAAAAATGTCGTGACCTTGTCGATATATGGACTTTCGCCAATCAGCTACAGTCATTCCTGAGCCCATCCAAGGAGGGTTCAACGCCGATAAAATAATCCTTTCCCTTTTTGATAATCGAAGTTTATCGCCGATATTGGTATCACCAGAAACTAGAGCAGCCAGTCTCAAGATTGGATCAGCAGGTAAAAAATGTATCTCAACAATATTATCTGGTGTGCGTCCAAACAGGATTTCGAAAACACAAACACTCTTCATGGCGCCTAAAGTTTCACTAACCTGAGAAGCCATGAGCAAACGGAACAGTTCAGCTCGGACCCGCTCTACTGAGACATTGGAGAGCCCCTCAATTCCAACTGCTATCGCCTCGATGGTACTAGGCTCTGGTCTACCTTTTCCATACCAGGCGTGAAACCTAAAAAACCGAAGAATGCGGAGATAATCCTCTCGTATACGTTCTCTCGCCTCTCCAACAAAACGAACAATCCCTGCACTTAGATCTTCTTTCCCGCCAAAATAATCATACATATTTCCGGAAAAATCAGAGAACATAGCATTTATAGTAAAGTCGCGTCTGGCAGCATCCTCACGCCAGTCATCAGTAAAAGCCACCTTCGCATGCCGACCATCAGTCTCAACATCACGCCTTAGGGTAGTAACCTCATAAGGCTTACCATCCACAATAACCGTAACCGTGCCATGTTCGATACCAGTCGGCTTTGAGGTTAGCCCTGCACTCTTAGCAAGACGAATAATTTCCTCTGGATACAGAGTTGTAGCTAGATCAATGTCTGAACAAGGAAGACCTAATATCGAGTCGCGGACAACTCCACCCACAAATCGTGTCTCGCCATCACCAGCCGACAACGCTTGAATAAGACGCTGGGTCTTCGCATCATTCAGGGCGGACTGGCTACCAAGTTTCACTTTTTTTCGTCTTTTTCAATGAACTTTCCAGAGGTAATCCTACCATCTTTAAACTGGGAAGGTACGTATTTTGCAGTTGGCGTTCCGCCCGAAGTTAGGCCCCAAACAATCAAACCAACTGCCGCCAGGCCAATACCAACACCTACTAACCATACCCACGGAGCATCCTTAGCAGCAATACGAACTGGGGATCCTGACCTGGTCTTGAAGTATAGATAGAGCAGCGAGGGAGCGAGCAAAGGAATAAGAATTGAAAGTACCTGTCGCATCAATTCTCACCTTGACCTTCGAGCATATCTACAAAGTTTATCAACATCCCCGCGGTAGCTCCCCAAATACGGCGGTTTTGATAAGGAATTACGTAGAACCATCTTTGAATGCCTTCTCTTACTGCCGTTTCCTTAATATGATTTGTACGATCCAAAATAAAAGAGAGGGGTGCTTCGAAGACGTCCTCTACTTCAAACTTGTCTAAATCTAAGTTGAATGGAGGTTCAATCCAGCCCACGACGGGCGTCACGCCATATGCTGTTGATGTCTCATACATTGACAGACGGCCAAGCAATTTAACGCGCTCTGGATCTAAGCCAATCTCCTCCTGTGTTTCACGGAGCGCTGTCGCCACGCGATGTGGGTCATTAGGCTCCACACCGCCACCAGGGAAGCTTATCTGACCTGCATGTTTTTTCAGATGTGCTGTACGCTGGGTCAGCAAAATTGTTGGACCTTCCGGTCGATTAATGATTGGCACAAGGACCGCAGCAGGTTTTAAAGACCTATCTGTTGTTCCCCTGAGCCGGGTACCATCCGGCCGAAGGTCAAAGTCGCTCCGCAATGGCTCTTCAGCAAGGCCGCCCATCTGCAAAGCATCATCCAGTGGCTTAATCCTAGACTGAATTATTTCAGGCGTCATTCGTCTTCCTCGACCTGGCCAACTCTGTGAAAATGGCCATTACTCCAAACGCCCAATGCCCCAGCATCAGAATCTTCGATGGATAAATCCACGAGCTCGTAAAAAACGGACCTTAGCAAACGCGCCTCCAGGCCGTCACGAACATGAATGTATGGCCGCGGCTCACCCGTTTCGGAATCAACAGAAATTCGAAGGGAGTGGGTTAAATCAAGAGACACCCAATCATCTATATTGGTTCGGAAAAGAACACTTTGGTTTTTTCCTTCCCCCTGAGTTTGCATTTCCACCGCAACAAACGGTGAGTCATCAACATCAATTCGACCTCGCTCGGCCGGAGTTTCTAGCCAGAATGTTCCGTCGATATTTCGCTTTAGAACTGTACTAAACAGCTTAACGAGCTCTATGCGAGTAAACCTCGTCCCTGCGTGATACCAAGTTCCGTCGGAATCAATTTTTTATTCCATAATGCCCCATTTCCACCGGCGTACGGACTTTCGAGGATTTTATTGAAGCCTCAAGTGCATCTAATTTTTTATCATCGCTCATATTAATCACAGACTGCCATAATGACTAAACGATCCCCAAGCCACAGGATGCTTAGGTGTTGAACTCATATCAGCCCAACATGACCTCTATATTCTTAATTATATGTACCTTTTCTCAAGAAACGAACTGATCACTTTCCTGAAAATGAAAAGTGATTTCGGGCAATCAACAAGACTTGTTTAGAAAAATAAAAATAAGCTTACCCTACAATGCTATTTACTGAAATTTTATCTAATTTTTCTACATGGGTGGATCTATTCCAGTTCACGAAATCATATTCGTGTTAGACCTCCCAAAGATTTTCAGCATAATATTTTGTCACTACACGATTTTATCTTTTCGCTGGTTAAGTTCCCAATCTCATGAGCTTTTTAGATCATATTCGTAGTTGTAACTCTTATGACCTCAGGAGTTTCTTGCCATTTTACATAGAAGGACAACGTGTCGGATATGTGAGACCAGAAGTATTAGAGGTTTTATTAAGGTCAACCGGTTTCATAAGAACTGCTGATGGCATTATCATCGACACGAAATACAAGACATTCGAAGATCGCTCCTTTCTATTTGATGAGGCCGCTGAAGGACTTGTAAAAGCTGGTTTAGCGAATATGGCTGGAGATGAGCTTTACGCTCTAAAAAACTCCTGGGAGCAACCAACTTTGGCAGCATTTAACCGAGGAATAGCTGGGGCTCTAGGAGTGCGCTCTTATGGTGTACATGTTAACGGGTACAAAAAGCAGATTAACGGAGATTTGGCACTCTGGACGGGCGTAAGAGCAATTGAAAAAGCAGTTGCGCCGGGCAAACTCGACAACATGGTGGCAGGCGGACAACCCATAGGACTAAGTCTTATGGAAAATCTAATTAAAGAAGCATTTGAAGAAGCTAATGTGCACAAATCACTAGCACGCTCCGCCAAACCAGTTAGCTGCATCTCCTATATTATGGAGGATGTTAGCGGCCTGAAACCGGACGTAATGTTTTGCTACGACCTCGAATTACCAGACGACTTCGTTCCTTCGAACACGGACGGCGAAGTTTCTGAATTTATCTTATTGTCTGCAGATGAAGCGGTGAGAATAGTAGACGAAACTGACGATTACAAATTTAATGTTAATCTAGTGGTAACAGACTTTGCGGTTCGGCATGGACTTCTAGACCCTGACAACACGCCAGATTATGAGGCCATTGTTGTAGGATTGCGGGGAAGTTCAAATGAGAAATCTTCAGTTCTTGTTTAAGCTTCCTCAGATGTAAGGAGGCTTTGTATACCCCGCCGGTGAAAGGGTGAATATCTCACAGCCATTCTCTGTTACACCCAAAGAATGCTCGAACTGAGCCGACGGTGATCTATCGCGGGTTACCGCCGTCCATCCGTCTGCAAGGATTTTAGTGTCAGCGCGTCCTGCATTAACCATCGGCTCAATAGTAAAAAACATGCCTGGTTCTAAAACTGCGCCCTCTCCTGGCCTTCCATAATGCAGTACACTTGGTGGAGAATGAAAAACGAGGCCTAAACCGTGGCCACAAAAGTCGCGAACAACGGAAAATCTCTCTCCCTCAACGTATCTTTGGATAACGTTTCCTATATCTCCAAGAGTGGCTCCAGGTTTTACGGCAGCAATACCCCGCAGAAGCGCTTCATAAGTAACGTCTATTAACCGTTGAGCTTTCACACTTACATTGCCAACTGGATACATCCGACTTGCATCGCCATGCCATCCATCCAAAATAACCGTGACGTCGATATTCAGAATATCACCTTCTGAAAGTCGCTTTGGGCCTGGAATTCCATGGCAAACAACATGATTTATGGATGTGCATATTGATTTTGGGAATCCTCTATAATTAAGAGGTGCGGGTATGGCTCCTCTCGCGGTTATGAATTCATGTGCGAGATTATCCAACGCTTCTGTAGTCACCCCGGTTGCACATGGTTAGTGATAAAATCCAAGGTTTCCGCGCATAAGCGGCCAGCGCGACGCATACCTTCAAAATCAGCGGCAGTGTGTAATGTAATTCGGTCCTTATTGACCCGTCGGGCAGTATTCGAATCAGATTTATTCATGTCTCTAAGTCTTATCTCCAAGGAGGTTACAGAATCGACAAGGGCAAACTTTTGCGCAGCACAATGCCCTCCAATGAGATATCACAATCATAACAAAAAGTTTCAACTCCTCGAGCTCGAGCATCACGAAATGCCAAACCGTAAGCAGGATCAATATCATCAGCCAAGGAAAAAACCTCACAATCCATGCGCTGTACAATGTAAAGCATAACCGCTCGACTTCCAGCTTCCGAAACTTTCGCTAGCTCACCAAGGTGTTTTACGCCTCGCACTGTCTTGCTATCTGGGAATTCGGCACGCCCGTTACGCTTTAAATGGACATTCTTAACTTCCACATAACAGTCCTGACGATTTGCACTGGTCAACAGAAGGTCTATTCGTGAATTTTCACCATACTTGACCTCACGTCGACAATTTTCATAGCCGCTAAGTTCGGGGATTAGGCCACCCTGAATTGCCTCCTCTGCAATGCGGTTGGGTCTACCTGTATCGATACCTACCAAACCTGTCTTAAGCTCTGTTAATTCCCAAGCATAAGGAAGTTTAGATTTTGGGTTTTTTGCAGGACGAAGCCAAATTTTATCCCCTTCATTTGCTAAACCCAGCATTGCTCCTGGATTAGGACAATGCGCTGTAAGCTGTAAGCCGGATGCATCCAGAGATACGTCTGCAAGAAAACGCTTATAACGTCGAATTAAGGTGGCTGCTTCAAGCGGTTTTTCAAATTGCAAATTAAAAATCCGGGTTAGAGTAAAGGGCTAGCGCTCTTAACATTCACGCACTAACCTTCCGAGAGATTGCATTAGGATTAACTCAAGCATGACCGAACCTGCAACCACGGTAACCGCCGGCATGGTCGTTATCGGCAACGAAATTCTATCTGGCAGGACGCAGGATCTAAATGTTGCGTTCGTTGGAACCGAGTTAAATGAACTTGGCATTCAACTTCTTGAGGTTCGAATTGTCCCCGACATCAAAGAAGAGATTGTAGCCGCAGTAAACTCGCTCAGAACTAAATTTGATTACGTCTTCACAACTGGTGGCATTGGTCCAACCCATGATGATATTACCGCCGAATCAATAGCCGCAGCATTCGGAAAAGAGGCGGTTTACCACCCCACCTCATACGCCATCCTTGAAGCAACCATGAAACGCCGAAATATTGAATTTACAGAGGCAAGAAAACGTATGGCACTCGTTCCAGAAGGTGGCGAGGTGATCGAGAACGATCTTGGAGTTGCTCCGGGGTTTGTGATGGAAAATGTTTATGTGATGGCAGGCGTACCTCAGGTTGCTAAATCCATGTTTAAAGCAGCCGCCCCTCACCTTCGGCGAGGACAAACCAAGCGGACTCGTTCTATTGCAACACCCCTCCCAGAAGGGACGATCGCTGCCCGCCTAGAAGCCATTCAAAAAAATTACCCCGATGCGGATATAGGAAGCTATCCCTTTTACAACACCCCTGGTGGGCACGGAACCACATTGGTTGTTCGTAGCTTTCATGAAGAAGATCTGGTCGGCGCAGGTGATGGGATTCTAAAAATGATAGCTGACCTTAATGGCGAGGCACTATCAGATGAGAGAAGCTAAGTAACCGAGGAAGACATATGCCAGTTCATCCACAGATAGCAAAAGCCTTAGAAGCACTAGCTAAAGCTAATCTTCCTGCAATTGAGGACCTTTCTGCAGAAGCCGCTCGATCGCAGATGGACCAAATGTCCAAAGCACGCGGAGGTGAGCCAACTCCCTTACCTAAAATAGAGGACAGAACAATTCCTGGCCCCGCCGGCAATATTCCTATACGGATCTACTGGCCAGAGGGTGACCAGCCTCAACCAATAGTGATTTATTTTCATGGCGGCGGTCACGTTATTGGCAGCCTTGATACCCATGATAAAGTTGCAAGAAATTTAGCATTTCAATCGGGTGCAATTTTTATTTCAGTTGATTACAGAATGGGACCAGAGCACAAGTTTCCAGCTGCGGTCGAAGACAGTTGGGCAGCCTTAATGTGGGCTTATAAGCATGCAGCAGAAATTGGTGGTGACCCTAAAAAGATAGCTGTTTCTGGAGATAGTGCTGGCGGCAATTTAGCTGGAGTAATGGCTCTCATGGCCCGCGATGCTGGCGAGCCAAAATTAAGTTTACAGTCGCTGGTTTATCCAGTTGGAGACTACACACTTTCGTCCGAAAGTTACCAAACCTATGGAAAAGGTTTTGGGATTTTAACAGATGACGCAATGAAATGGTTTCAGAAACACTATCTAAATTCATCAGAAGATGCTGAGGATTGGCGAGCCTCTCCATTAAAAGCAAAAAGTTTTGCTGGCACAGCACCAGCAATAATCATCGCTGCAGAATGCGATGTTCTCGTTGACGATGGAAAGGCATACGCCGATCGCCTCAAGGCTGATGGCGTGAAAGTCGATTACAGACTCTACGAAGGCATGATTCATGCATTTTTTGGAATGGCTCCAGACATAGATGGCGCTGTTCAAGCACAAATTGATGTTTCGGAGGCTCTCAAAGAAGCATTCCGGGGAGACTGATATGGGAAATACTCTCAATGGTAAGACAGCGGTATCTGGCATAGGCGAGACAGTCTACTCCCGCGGAACCGACAAAAGCTCGATAGGTCTAATGCTAGAGGCGTCTCTGAAAGCAATAGCAGACGCAGGCCTTCAACCAAGAGACGTTGATGGCGTGATACCATATGCTTTAGGCCCGGTAGCTGAAGAAATAATGACCGGACTTGGTCTGGATGATGTCAAATTTTCAGCTCAAACCCCGATGGGTGGGGCGAGTGCCGTCGCAGCATTACAGGCAGCCACTATGGCTATTTCAGCAGGCGTTTGTCGTCATGTATTGCTTGTTTTAGGGAGGCGCGGCTATTCAGACAGCCGGGTAGCAACGCGACTGGCAGCAATGCCGCAATTCAGACTTGTGGGCGAATTTGAAAACCCAGTTGGAGCTATAGCCCCGGCGCAACTTTACGCTCCAATGGCTCGCCGTCATATGGAAATGTTTGGAACAACAACAGATCAATTTGCGGAAATTGCTTTAGCAATGCGAGAGCATGCAATGCTCAATGACAATGCGATTATGCAAAAGCCCCTTACGCTAGATGATTATTATACTGCTCGTATGATCTCCGATCCATTCCGCTTGTTTGATTGTAGTTTGGAGAGTGACGGCGCATGTGCGGTTATTGTAAGTGATGCCAATATTGCCAAAGATACCCGTGCTCCAGTAACAATTCTTGGTGTCGCAGAAGGGCACCCAACCTCTCCCTCAACCATCACTCAACGCAAAGATATGACCACACTGGGTCTCGCAAGTGCCGCTCCGAGGGCATTTGAAATGGCGGGCGTAAAACATCAAGATATCGACGTGGCGCAGATTTACGATTGCTTTACTTACACGGTAATTTGTGAACTTGAAGATTTAGGTTTTTGTAAGAAGGGCGAGGGCGGTCAATTCGTGGAAGGTGGACGTATTCGCCTTGGGGGCGAACTACCAGTAAACACCCATGGAGGTCTTTTATCACAAGCACATATTGCTGGAATGAACCATGTTTATGAGTTGGTTCGTCAATTAAGGGGAGAAGGTGGCCGAGCCCAGGTGAAGGATGCCAAAATAGGATTGGTCACTGGATATGGTGACCTTGGTGATGGATCGATTGCAATTATGCAAGGGGTTGCTTGATGTCAGAAAATTATACAAAGCCAATCCCAGAACCCAGCATCGACTCTCAACCTTTTTGGGATGCTCTAAACGAAGGCCACTTAGTATTTCAAGCCTGCGGTGATTGCGGAAAACTTCGACATTACCCAAGGCCGATATGCGACGAATGCTATTCCGATCATGTGGAATGGAAGACATCTAACGGTAAAGGCGTAATCTACAGTTGGACAGAAACCCACCATCCGTTTCACATTGGGTTTAGGGGTGAAACACCATACATCCTAGTCACAGCCGAATTTGATGGCGGAGTGAGAATGCAAACTCAATTACTTGGTGCCAAGGTCGAAGATCTGAAGATTGGAATGCATGTTGAAGTCGTGCTGACTAAAGCTACCGAAGAGCTGACCCTGCCACTGCTCCGACTAGCATGACGCAGTGGCGCTTGGAGCAGCAAATTACTCAACCGATCGCTAGCCAAAAATGCGGCCTGCCCGCTTCAAGTTTTTGTCCAACACACTCATAGTCACTGATAAATCTTCGCTTTCATCTCGAATGAATTCTTTGACTGTAACTATGTAAACAGCAAGCAATGCTTTCGCACGCAAAACCCCAATCGGACCATCGGCCGGGATCCCCGACACGCGCAACATCCACTTGGCTGAGGATAACATTTTGATCCCAGTCAGGATCGTTGTATCAATTTCAGTAGCCATGCCCATTGTCATCGACCTCAGAGCAGGCCTATGAGGTTTCATCGCCTCTAATCGACGCATAACAGCATCAAACAAACGATCTCGTCGAGATTCTTCAGCCAGCGAAGGATCGTCTCCACTAAGTACGGCCCTGTCAAAACGCTCTATAATCTATGACACTAACTCAGCACGGCAAGGAGCCACGGAATAGGCTTCTAAAAGAGATAAGTCTGCGGCTTTTGCAATCTCTTCCATATTAACGCGGGGCCAAGGCTTACTGGCCGCGAGCTCAAGCGCCGCATCAACCAACTTGTCTTCTGGCGATTTTTTAATTGTAGTTTTGCGCGCCATCTAAACCTCCTCAAACTTCTACACAGAAGATTTTTGCATTACTTAGAAGATATAGTCTTTCCTAATAGAGAAGCCACTATCGTGAAAACTAATTCGCCTATTTTCAATATTTTGAATATCGACCATGTCGTAGTCCTGTCGCATAACGTGAAGAAATCACTGCAATTTTATTGTGATGTGCTAGGGATGGCAGAAGTTAGAAGAGTAGAGACTGTTGGCTTAATCCAACTGCGCGCTGGTGTCTCTATGATCGACATTTTACCTGCACAACCTAATGATAATGGGCGGAACATTGATCACTTTGCCCTTCGGATAGATCCCTGGGAACCAGAGAAAATAATAAGCCACCTGAAATCTGCAGGGTATACTCCTGGTCCTCCGGCTCTTCGCGTAGGGGCAGAGGGAAATGGATGGTCAATCTACGTCCAAGACCCGGATGGAATTACCGTCGAACTCAAAGGACCGCCTATTTAGAAGCCAGCCGTTGACCAGGATCAACACCAGCGGCAAAGTTTCTGAAAACTTAAAGGAAAAAGTTCTTATGCCTAAGCTAAGACATATTGCGATCACCGCCCCCAATTTAGAGGAGACAGCAGTCTTCTACGAAAAGACGTTCCATATGACCCGTGCAATGGAATCAGATATTGCAATACTTTTGACCGATGGCGTGATGAGCCTCGCAATATTGAAGTTTAAAACTGATCAACAGGCAGGCGATGAACGGGGCAAAGACTTCCATGGCCTTCATCACATTGGTTTTGTCGATGATGATCTTGAAGGGATGACAAAGACAATCGAAACTAACGGTGGCAGTTACCACATGCGGCTACCAGACTCTCCTGAAGGAGCAACCGAGGTTAAATTCCGCGATCCAAATGGCGTTGTTTTCGACATAGTCGATACTGGCTATGCAAGTAGAGCATGGGGTTTAAAGACGTAAAAAAATCACCCACATAAACAACATCTCAATAATGTTTTAGGCAAATACAGTTCTATGAATGACACGCCAATTACTGGCCTAAGGTTTGGGTTTGATAACTCCTATGCTGCTAGCCTGGACGGTTTCTATACTCCCTGGCAAGCCGACAGGGCTCCAAACCCAACACTCATTCATTTCAATAAAAAGTTGGCATTAGACCTTGGTCTTGATCCAAATATATTAGCAGCGGAACGTGGGGCTGCAATATTTTCTGGCAATTTAATACCAACCGATGCCTCGCCAATAGCGCAGGTGTATGCCGGTCACCAATTTGGCGCTTTTTCTCCGCAACTAGGTGATGGCCGAGCTTTGCTGTTAGGCGAGCTGGTGGATAGTGAAGGAACACGACGAGACATTCAGCTGAAAGGCTCTGGAAGAACCCCTTACTCTCGTGGAGGGGATGGCAAAGGCAGCCATGGGGCCAGTTTTACGAGAGTATCTTATTGCTGAAGCAATGCATTCACTCGGAGTACCTACGACCCGAGCATTAGCCGCAGTCACTACAGGGGAGTTGATATATCGGGAAAAACCTCTTCCTGGTGCAATACTCACCCGTGTCGCAAAAAGTCACATTCGAGTTGGTACATTTCAATTTTTTGCAGCAAGGGGTGAACATGAACGTGTTCGCCAACTAGCAGACTATGTAATTCAGCGCCATTATCCAGATATAACTACAAAACCTGAGCCATACCTGGAACTTTTTCGTGCCATCGCCAATCGCCAAGCAAAACTAATAGCTAAGTGGATGGGCATAGGTTTTATTCATGGAGTTATGAATACCGATAATATGGCGATATCCGGAGAAACTATTGATTACGGCCCCTGCGCCTTTATGGATACTTTTGCCCCCAACACGTTCTTCAGCTCAATTGATTCTCAAGGTCGTTATGCTTACGGAGCGCAACCATCGATTGCACAGTGGAATCTGACTCGATTTGCTGAGACCTTGATTTCAATCATTGATAGCGATCAAGACAAGGCTATTGGAAAATTGACGGAAGAAGTCAAAAATTTTCGAACAACTTATTTGGATTATTGGTTGCAGGAAATGCGTGGCAAGCTTGGACTTCAAACAGAACAGTCCGGCGACTTGGATCTTATAACAGATCTATTTCAACTTATGGCTGATCAAAAGGCCGACTTTACTTTGACGTTTAGAAGTTTGGCGAACCTTGCTACAGACAATACCGGAGATGAAAATACAGTTTTAACCCCGTGGCTGCCACGCTGGCTGCAGCGCTTATCAGTGGAAGGAAGAAATCCTTCAGAAATCACACAACATCTTCTTGGGATTAATCCAGCTTACATTCCAAGAAACCACAAGGTCGAAGAGGCGCTAGAGAAAGCGACTAACGAAAACGACCTAGTCCCATTCTTTAATCTTCTTGATGTTGTTACCGAACCTTACAATGAGAAACCCGACCTCAAAGCGTACTTGGAACCCGCCCCACCGGAATCAGCTCCCTACAGAACCTTTTGCGGCACTTAAATAATTACCAGCGAACTAGTGATGCACCCCAGGTAAAACCACCGCCCATTGCCTCTAAAAGAAGCAGGTCTCCTCGTTTGATGCGACCATCTTTTAGGGCCTCATCCAGTGCTAATGGCACAGATGCCGCCGATGTATTCGCGTGCCTATCAACCGTTACAATCACCTTTTCTTCAGGCATCTTTAATTTTTTACCTGCCCCGTTGATGATACGCAGGTTGGCCTGATGTGGAACCAGCCAATCAATTGCATCCGCAGAAAGACCATTTGCATCAAGCGCTTCTAACACCACACTGGATAAATTTGCGACAGCATGTTTAAAAACTTCACGGCCCTGCATTCGCAAATAACCAACTGTTTGAGTGGACGAAGGCCCACCATCAACATACAGCATATCTTTATAACGACCGTCAGAATGCAAATGCGTTGATAGGATGCCGCGGTCTTCAGCCCCTCCCCTTCACCTGCTTGCAAAACTAAGGCGCCGGCACCATCTCCAAAAAGAACGCATGTTGTCCGGTCTTCCCAATCGAGAATACGCGAGAAAGTTTCAGCGCCAATTACTAGCGCATTCTTAGCCTGACCTGCACGAATGAAATTATCTGCAGTAGCCAGCGCGTATATGAACCCAGAACACACTGCCTGCACATCAAATGCAGCCCCCTGCTCCATTCCGATTGCCGCTTGAACAGTGGTTGCCGTGGATGGAAATGTATTATCTGGTGTTGCTGTTGCTAACACGATTAAGTCAACTTCTTTCCCTTCAATTCCAGCATCAGCGAGCGCAAGATTTGCTGCAGCGATCGCAAGATCAGAGGTTTTTTCTCCATCTGCAGCCATATATCGCTGTTTAATCCCTGTGCGAGCTTGAATCCACTCATCAGACGTATCTACCAACGCAGCTAGATCTGCGTTAGTGACCACCTTCTCTGGAAGATAAGCGCCTGAGCCAATTGCTATTGATCGTGGTGCCATAAAACCCGCCAAATTTTCACAAAGATTCCGATCCGCTTCGGAGGTCGCCGGTCTGCAACCGCTCGAACTCGGCTCGCACGCTCCCAAGAAAGCCATATCTCGACATGTCTACCGCGACCCCAACAGCATTTGCGAACCCAAATGCGTCTGAGCCACCGTGACTCTTTACCGCCACACCATTCAAACCCAGGAACACTGCGCCGTTATATTTTCTTGGATCCAGATGGTTGCGCAGCCTTTTAGCGCGGGCCTAGCGAACAGATAGCCAATTGCTGCCATAGGAGATGATCTAAAGGTTCGTCGCATGAAATACCCAAATAAACGGGCTGTTCCTTCAGCAGTTTTTAAAGCTACGTTTCCGGAAAATCCATCGGTTACCACAACGTCGACCTTACCACTTATTATATCATCACCCTCGATAAACCCCTCAAATTTGAGAGGAAGCTGTCCCTCTAAATCGCGGAGCATTGCAGCAGCTGCCTTTATTTGGTCCGATCCTTTAAGTTCCTCGGCACCAACATTTAAAAGCCCGACTGTAGGAGTTTCGATAGCCAATGATGCTCGGGCAAATAACGCTCCTAAAATTGCAAACTGGAAGAGGTTATCTGCGTCACACTCAAGGTTTGCTCCTAGGTCAAGCATCACCGTCTCACCTTTAGAAGTCGGCAATATACTTGCCATCGCTGGTCTATCGATACCTGTCGGCGTTCGAAGCAAGAACTTTGAAATAGCCATTAAGGCGCCAGTATTTCCTGCAGATACAGCAGCTTGGGCCTCTCCTTGCTTTACAGCTTCCAAAGCGCTCCACATGCTACTACCCTTGCCATTGCGAAGCGCCTGCGATGGCTTAGCGTCTGCTGAAATTACGGACGAAGCCTCTCGCAGCTCTACTGCTTTAGACAAAACCTTATCCTTGGCAACAAGCTTTGTTAGTGTCTCACCCGCGCCAAAAACTAAAAAACGAACATCAGGAAACCGCTCAAGCGCAATGGCAGCCCCGCGAATAACAATTTCCGGAGCTTTATCACCACCCATTGCATCTAGGGCTATCGTTGGCCCATTAGCTACCATCAGTTTTTCCAAAAAGTTTCCGAGAAAGAAATTCTAAACATCAAATGAATCGCTACAAGCTTCAATGTAGCGGGAACAGCGTCTCAACGCACATAAATTAATCAATTAACTTATTTCGCCTTTTTTTGAGCAAGCAAAGCATCAAGGCCTGCAAAAGGCCTTTGTGTTTTGGCGGTAGTCTCATCACCAGCAGCTAATGGAGCATCTGGAGCACGGGGGTAAGGGTTAAGAGCCAAGACAAGATGCTGCAATGCTAACTCACCTATATCGAAGCTATCTTGTTCTAAGAGGGTAACCTCATACTCATCCGGATCGATAAGTAGATGTTCACTTTGGTCGGTGGCTTGCTCTGGGGACGTGGTAAAATATTCGTCAAAAACGCCCTCTGTAGTTTCAATGAAATTTTCAAGCGTAACAATGCAAGAGCGCTCTGCGATCAGTTTAATGTTTCCCGAAACCTGATAGATATCTCCGATGATCGTTCTCTGAAGTTGTGCATCCAGCGCCAGAGAAAAAATTTTACTAATGCCCAAACGGGTTTTAATTTCTGATAGCTCTTGCCCCGAGGCTTCATGCCTGATCTGCACTGGCTCTGCCGCAGCAAGTCCTAGTGATACTAGCAAAGGCAATTCATTCATGTTCTAGCCTTTCCAGACAACAAGCCCTGATCATCAACCGCCTCCCATGCCGATCCTATTTGGCGCACTTCGTGGGCTGCAGAGTCAACAATTCCAACACTCTCTGGCAAACCTTCCTTATAAAGATTTCGTTCGAGGACCTCCTTGATAGCGTCGTTTGAGATATCCGACGAGAAAATTACGCGGTAGGCAGCAATTCTGCCATACAAACGTTCGGTTAAAGCCTGCACTCTTCTTCCGACTCCAAGATCTCCCGCACCCAAGTCTCGCAGACTGGCATCCATATCGGCAACAAAAGCCTCAGCAACTCGCCGACGAAGCGCCTGTACATCTTCACAGCCTTGTTCTAACCGCAACCACAGAGCTGCTAGTTCAAGAGCTAAAGCTTCAAATCGTGCTTCTGATGTTTCTGGCAGACCTAGTAGACGTAGCTGATCAGCTGATGTTGCTTTCAGAGCAGTATCCCGATAGAGCTGCCAAGCAATATCACTCTTACGCGTAACTCGTGCTTCCCACCAAGCTTTAATGCTTTTCATTGCTCGATACTCACTCCTCGAGTATGGAATATGTCCATGAACAAACTTTTTTCCAGCTTAATCATCATAGCCACTCTTTCTGTGTCTGCTTGTACAGATGTGGTGTCAACTCACGGCCATGTTCTTCAAAGGGCTACTCTTGACGATGTACGCCCCGGTGTAGCCACAAAACAAGACATTCAAAACAAACTAGGACATCCCACCTCGACCGGCGCCTTTGATGCGAGCGTTTGGTATTACATCAGTCAGGTCAGGATACGCCGTTCCTTTTTTAACCCAGTAACAGCCCAACAGCGGGTTCTAGTGATGCGTTTTGATGCTAACGACATCCTTGAAAAGATCAGTATGTTGGATGAAGAAGAAAGCCAAGAGGTTACCCTAGTTTCTCGGCAAACACCCACAGCAGGCCATAAATTATCTATCCTTGAACAACTTCTCGGAAATGTTGGTCGATTTGTGAAGAAAGAATAAAGTCGACAGTCATTTACAAAATAAACGGGACTCAGTGAGCCCCGTTCATAAGATCCATAACTACCTCCGAGAGCTAATACTCAAATGTTAGTTGCGCAATTAAACTCTCGGAGCTCTGTTATTTTCCATAGGCAGTCACAACCCACCTATTGGATGTTTAAGGTAGAAAGATAAACTTCAGAATAAATAGTCCTGCTAGTACCAACACAGCAGGGCTCGCCTCGCTGTATTTTCCACTGGCAATCTTAATTATTCCATAAAGTGTAAATCCAATTGCAATCCCATGTGCAATTGAAAAGGTCAGAGGCATTGCTATGGCCGTCACCACAGCGGGAGCTGCTTCGGTAACGTCCTCCCACTCCACATCAGCAATGCTGCCAGCCATCAAACAGGCAACATATAATAAAGCAGGAGCCGTTGCGTAACCTGGAATAGATTGAGCAAGTGGCGCAAAGAAAAGTGCCAGCAAGAAGAGAACTGCTACTGTCACAGCCGTAAGTCCAGTTCGACCTCCAGCATCAATACCAGCTACACTTTCGATGTAGGAAGTTGTGGTTGAAGTGCCTAAGCCAGCACCTACGACGGTTGCGGTGGAATCAGCAGTAAGAGCACGACCAAGACGCGGAAGTTTTCCCTCTGAGTCTAGTAGTTTTGCCCGATGGGCTGAACCCCCCAGCGTTCCTGCAGTGTCAAAAAGATCAACAAAAAGAAAGGCAAAAACAATGCCTATCATACCGCCCGTAAGAGCGGCTGAAATATCCATCTGCATGAATGTTGGGGCGATAGCAGGGGAGCAGAGACAATACCCTTGAATTCACTGACCCCAAGAACAACACCAATGATGGTCACTACTAAGATCCCAATAATCACAGCACCAGGAATTTTTCGAGCAGCTAGCGCAACAATAAGAACAAATCCAATTGCGGCCAGAAGCGCCTCAGTTTTTCCCAAGTCGCCTAGTGTGACGAGCGTAGCAGGATGATCGACAACAACCCCTGCATTTTTAAGAGCAATGATCGCGAGAAAAAGACCAATCCCTGCCGCAATCGCCATTTTCATACTGCGAGGGATTGCATTGATAATCCATTCACGTACTGGCAACACAGAAAGAAGGAGGAATATGACACCAGAAACAAAGACAGCGCCTAAAGCTGCTTGCCAAGTGTGGCCCATCCCAAGCACCACTCCGTACGCAAAAAGGCGTTTAGCCCCATACCTGGTGCAAGAGCTATCGGATAATTCGCTGCAAAACCCATAATTGCACAACCGATTGCGGCGGCTAAACAGGTTGCGACAAACACAGCGCCGAAGTCCATTCCTGCATCAGACAAAATTGCAGGATTAACAAACGTTATATAGGCCATGGTAAGAAACGTGGTCAGACCCGCTATTACCTCTGAGCGGAGAGTGACCCCATGCTGCCGAAGGGCGAAAAGCTTCTCTATCAAGTTTCCATTCCTTTCAGTCATAGATGTCGAAACACAACATTGTGTTAGATCGTATAGCAAAAAGTCAATATTTAGTAAAATTTCACTATTTTCAGCACAAATAAAATAAATCTTTTTTTATTTTTCTCAGTAAAAACAACCTCTAATACTTCAATATTTCGATACGCTAACACTAACATTTAGCCATAATTTAATGCTAATTTTTTGCATGTGTGACCTATCCTTGGAAAAGGAATTTCAACTAATGCGGTTTGATGATCGGACATTGATAATTACGGGTGCCTCCTCAGGCATAGGTGCAGCAACAGCAAGGCAGGCGCTCAATGAGGGTGCTGCGGTAGTTGCTGTCGATGCAAACTCCAATGGGCTAGTTGAACTAAAAGAGCACGCTCCAGATCGTGTCCAGATCCTCGTTGGAGACGTTTCTGAAGCTGCAGTTGCAAAAAATGGTGTTGAACTTGCACAAAATTTTGAAAAACCACTCAAAGGTCTGGTTACAGCAGCAGGTATAAGTGCGAGCGGTACATCTATCAGCGAATTCTCTGATCAAAAATGGGACGAAATTTTTCGAGTCAATGTCCGAGGGTCATGGGTATGGCTCAAAGCCGCCTTACCTGCATTTGAGAAAACTGGAGGTGGCAGTGTGGTTTTCCTTGCTTCCCAACTAGCTTTTGGAGGAGGCAAGTTGAACGCAGCTTACATTGCTTCAAAAGGCGCAATTGTTTCACTTACTAAAACAGCAGCGTTTGAACTTGCAGAGCAAGGAGTGCGCGTCAACGCAGTTGCTCCCGGAGCAATTGACACTCCGTTGCTTCATAGGGGAATGCAAAACCAAATAAACCCTGACGCCGCAATTTCATATTCTCAAAACCGCCACGCAATGAAACGCTTTGGAGAAGTCAACGAGATTGCAAGCCCCATCCTCTATCTTCTTGGGGATGAGGCCAGTTTTATCACCGGCCACACCCTTTTAGCTGATGGCGGTTGGACAGCCAGCTAAGCCGGAATACTTTAAATCTAAAGCAGGTCTGACCTAGCCAGAAATAGACATTTTTTGATATTTTTAACTATGTCCAAACACCCGTTTGAAGATTAAATCCACATGTGCAAGTTGGCGCTCAGGATCAAAGGCTGCTTCGAGATCCTCGTCTGACACCTTTCCTGAAACTTCTGGGTCTGATTTTAAACGATCCAGGAAGTTGCCCCCATTTTTCCAAACCTCCATCGCGTTAGACTGCACCAAACGATAAGCATCTTCTCGACTTACGCCGGCTTGCGTTAACGCCAACAAAACATGTTGTGAGAACGCTAGACCGCCCATACGATCCATATTTTCTTGCATTCTATCTGGATAGACGACCAACTTTTCAATCATTCCGGCTAAACGCATTAGAGCAAAGTCGAGAGTCACAGTAGCATCAGGTGCAAACATACGCTCAACAGAGGAGTGGGAAATGTCTCTCTCATGCCAAAGTGCGACGTTTTCCATCGCGGGAATGACCGCGGCACGAACAACACGTGCTAGACCGGTTAAATTTTCTGATAGGACCGGATTCCGCTTGTGCGGCATAGCAGAAGAGCCTTTTTGACCAGCGTGGAAAAATTCTTCCGCCTCCAAAACCTCTGTCCGTTGTAAATGTCTAACCTCGGTCGCAATTCTTTCCACACTACTTGCAATTACTCCAAGAGTAGCGAAAAACATGGCATGTCGGTCGCGGGGAATAACTTGCGTGGATACAGTTTCAGGTACGAGTCCCATTTTTGAGGCAACATGAGCCTCAACTCGCGGATCAATAGAGGCAAATGTCCCCACCGGGCCCGATATAGCGCAAGTCGCAATTTCAGCGCGGCTTGCCAGCAGCCGCTCTCTATTTCGCTTAAACTCGGCATAGTGCCCAGCAAGCTTTAACCCAAACGTAGTAGGCTCCGCATGAATACCATGACTTCGGCCGATGGTTATCGTTCGCTTATGCTGAAAAGCCTGCTTTTCTAGCGCTAACAGGACTTTATCCAAGTCATCTAACAAAATATCTGTTGCACGCATTAGCTGTACAGAAAGACACGTGTCTAAAACGTCTGAGGACGTCATGCCTTGGTGCACAAAACGCGCTTCTGGCCCAACGTATTCCGCAAGATTAGTTAAAAAGGCGATAACATCGTGACGCGTTTCAGCCTCAATTGCGTCAATGCGGGCAACATCGAACTGGCCGCGCTCCCAAACAGCTTTTGCAGCATCCTTTGGCACCACACCAAGCTCTGCTTGGGCATCCATGGCGTGGGCTTCAATCTCAAACCAGATTTGAAATTTAGTTTCTGGCTCCCAGATAGAAGCCATTTCAGAACGAGTATATCTAGGGATCATCCGACGCGACTCCAAAAAAGCTGAAGAGAGGTTATCGCGGCCTGACAACTTATGGTCAACGCGACCGCTTATCCTAGCTATTACATTGACAATAACGGTAACTCGCCCCCACCTATAGAGTTAGTCATTTAAGCGGAGTAGTTATGCGTCTTTTATCCTCTATCGCCCTGATAATTTTATTGTCTACCTCTGGTGCCTCAGCTGATTATGAATCTGACCAAAGTGAGGTATGTGGCTACCTACCATATCGTCCTGCGGGCGAAGGTCGTTTTGGGCCATCGAGAGAGGAAACTCTGCCTGCAAAAATCGGGGGCAAGCGACATACGCATTAGCTCTTGACCTTTTGCGGCCGACTTTTCTTGCCGCAGAAGTCGCAGAAGATCTACTTGCTGGCCGTAGTATAGATGAAATTAAAGAATCGGCGGGCAGCGCTTTAAGTCTCGGGGAATACATGCTGCATTCCGCTAAACATTTTGGTGAATCACCAAAACAGACCGAAAACGCAGATTTTCGTCGCCAATTAGCAGAATCCCGATCGAAAAATTTTCATTCAGTCTACATGCTGTCAAAGACTAATTACGATGCAATTGTTCAGGAAATTATGAGCAAAAATAGTCCAAATATCGAAAAACTAATGGAAATATCAAAGGCTTGGCGGCCCGCTTATGCATTATTGGCTAAAGCTCAAGCAGATGACAAACGCATAGAATTACTTGCCTCTGATTTGGATATTGATGGCGTTCTCGAAAAAGAAGCAGAAGTATGTTTGGCACACGGTATCTACCTACTAGCTCTGGATGCCCCCGAAGCCGTTGGTAAGGCACAACGCTCAATAAAACGGTGGGATGCACGCCCACTGGTTAATGCGCGAACGTTACCGAAAGCTGCTCGAGCTCCATTTTTTGATAGAGAAGACGTCGGAGATGAACTAGCGACTAAAGTTTTAAAAATGAATTCTCAGAGCATCTCCATCGAGGAGTTTAGAGAGCTTTCCAAACTTTACGCTGAGTTTGTCGACACATCCAAAGTGCTGCATAACGCCATGCTAGAGAAAGAAAAACCCAAGTAGAAATTATCGGTGTTGAAAGCCTGCTTTTCCAGAAAAACAGGCTTGCCATCGGCGTTAAGCACTTCAACGCCTACCTCCCCAGCAATAGCCTCACCGATAATTGTTACAGAAATAGAATTGGCGTCCGCAACCTTCTTGATTGCTTCTCGTTGTGCCGGCGGTGCTGCAAAAACTATTTGATAGTCGTCTCCAGCTGAAACGGCCTGATCTAGGCTCCAGAAGCCCTGGCTGATTGCCTGTTTTGATGCATTGGACAGAGGTATCGAAGCCATATTTATTCTAAAACGAACCCTGGAAGCATTTGAAATATGTCCGGCATCTGCAATCAAACCATCCGAAATATCCGCAGCGGCATTCACAAGACTAGATGCACCAATTGCAGCGCCAAAGCTCGCCGGTGGATCAGGCAGGCGAAAACGATTGGAAAGCCAAATCTTATCTTTCTCTGCAAGTTGCGGGACTTCGCCTTGAGCCACCAACAATCCAAGTCCCGCATCACCAATATTACCTGTTACCCAAAGGTCATCACCAACGCATGCACCATGCCGGGTTACCATACCTGAGCTAAGAACAGTCCCAAGAGCAGTGATCGACGCTATTATTGGACCAGAGGTCGAAACAGTGTCCCCACCAAGAAGCAAAATACCATATTTATCTTGGTCTAACCGCAACCCATCAGCAAATTCAGATACCCAGTCTTCGTTCCGTGCATCAGGCAAAGCTAATGTCAAAAGATACCCGGATGGACGTGCTCCTTTTGCAGCAAGGTCTGAGATGTTCGTGCGAAGAAGCCGCTGGGCAATCACTCCTGCCCGTTCATTAGGTAGAAAATGTACTCCCTCAACAATCGCATCAGTTGTTAGAATTAACTGTTTTCCAGGAGGCAAGTTATAAATCGCAGCATCGTCCTTAAGCTCAAGGCCTCCTGCTCCTGCCAAAGGAGCAAAATATCTAGAGATTAGATCGAACTCACCGGTCATTTGGAATTCTTTTTAGCTTTAAGTTACCTACCTATAGCTTAAAATTCATCTGGCCGAACCAAGTGAGCAATGCGATCAAGTGCTGCGTTCACAAGCGATGCCTCGGGTTGACCAAAAAAATCGTCTGCAATGTCAACATACTCACTTATAGTTACCTTTGGTGGAGCTTCGCCAATTGCTAAAAGTTCTGCTGCACCGGCCACTAAGATTGCTTGGAGGATTAACTCCATTCTTTCTAGACGGCGGTTCTCAAGAGCATTCTGCAACAATTGGATCAGCCGTTCCCCGTTGTCTTCTATGGCCTGAATGATGGAGCCATAGAAATTTTTATCGGCAACTAAAGACATTCCATCTACATTTTGCCCCAAATAATGTTTGCGCATCTCCTTGGCAGCACCGGCCAGTGGCTTATGGACGATTTCGGCCTGATATAGAGTTTGGACTGCGGCGACACGAGCAATCCTTCGGTGGCTGGCTGAGCGGACGACTGATTGATCTTGATCCGCAGCACTCACGTCAGAGACCGCCACGAAAACGACGTTTCATCGCTATCATGCCAAGACACGCAAGCGCAGCCTCTCGGCCTTTATTCTTCTGATCAACATTAGCACGGACAAGGGCCTGTTGCTCATTCTCACAGGTAAGCAAACCAAAGCCAACTGCCAATCCACGGTTCACAGTTAAGTCCATCAACCCTCGCGCCGTTTCCTGACAGATCAAGTCATAATGACTCGTCTCACCACGAAGAACACAACCAAGTGTTATAAATCCATCAAAGAGCTTCCCACCATCTCTTCGTGAAGCAGCCAACATAACGGCAGCGGGCATTTCAAAAGCACCGCCGACACTTACTGCCTCAGAAGTAGCACCAAATTCAGCCAGAGTAGAGGTCGCTCCCTTTTCCAACTCATCCACTATATGACGGTAGTACGGAGCAGTGATGATTAGAATGTGGGATCCATTTGCTGGGTCTAAATCTAAATAGTCAGAAGCGTCAGCCACGGGTAAAAAATCTCCCAAAAAAAAGTAAAATTAAATTAAGATTAGCAGTCAGTGTTGCGCTCAAGCTCCCGAGTTTCAACAATATTAAGTCCGTAACCTTCAATGCCTACCACACGCCTTGGTGTGTTGGTTAGCAAAATGAGGTTCTTTACGCCTAACTCTATGAGAATTTGCGCACCCACGCCATAATCACGCAATTGCGCGCCATCACCCCCATCGGCTTTTGCTCCTAACTCTGCCGTAATCCGCTCGGAAAGGTTAGTTGCTCTAGTTTCACGTATTAATACAACTACCCCTCTTTCAGCTGTGCCGATCATTTCCATTGCCTGCTGCAGCCCTCCGCCCCTTTGACGGTGGTGGTCGCCCAATAAATCTTCCAAAATATTGACAGCGTGCATTCGCACCATCACAGGCGCATCGCCTTTGACATTTCCTTTGACTAAGGCAACGTGTTCGGTGCCTTCAAGAGTAGACCCAAAAACAACCATCCTAAAATCGCCACCAAAACGGCTATGAAGTTCAGTTTCTACTACTCTCTCAATCGTTCGATCAAATCGACGACGATATGCGATAAGGTCAGCAATCGCTCCAATTTTCATCCCATGGTATTGAGCAAACTTAATTAGCTCCGGGAGGCGTGCCATCGTGCCGTCCTCGTTCATAATTTCACATATGACACCTGATGGATTAAGCCCCGCGAGGCGAGAAATATCTACTGCTGCTTCAGTATGCCCTGCACGCACCAGAACCCCCCCATCTCTTGCTTGAAGGGGGAACACATGCCCTGGTGTAACTATATCTCCCGTTTTAGCTGATGGATCTATTGCGACAGAAATGGTCCGAGCGCGATCGGGAGCAGATATACCCGTTGTCACACCCTCGCGCGCCTCAATGGATACTGTGAAAGCCGTGGACTGCCGCTGACGGTTATCTTGAGGCATCAGAGGAAGGCTAAGTTCCTCAACTCGTTGAGAAGTCAATGAGAGGCAAATAAGTCCACGACCATTTTTTGCCATAAAATTAATAACTTCTGGAGTAGCCATCTGAGCGGGAATTACTAAATCGCCCTCGTTTTCACGGTCTTCATCGTCAACAAGAACGAACATCCGACCATTGCGAGCTTCATCAATAATCTCTTCGATTGGCGACAGAAACGCCATATCCTCTGAGGTACGCTTCATATCCTCGGCTAAATCCGCCGGGCTAATACGCTGCATATCATTATGTTCGGCGGTCAAGTGAGATCCTCCGTCTCGAGAAGGCGTTTAACGTACCTTGCCAGCATATCAATTTCTAGATTGACACGAGACCCAACTTTGAAATCACCAAAAGCAGTATGCTCCATGGTGTGCGGAATAATGGCGACATGAAAACTATCATTATCAGCGCCGTTTACGGTGAGTGACACTCCGTCGACGGCAATCGAACCTTTCTCTGCGATAAATCTTAACAGAGGTTTTGGAGCTAAGAAGAAAATCCGCCATGCGTCGCCATCTTGCCTGATGTCTTGAACTTCTCCAACACCGTCTACGTGACCCGAAACAATATGGCCCCCAAGCTCTTGGCCTAAGGTCAATGATCTTTCTAAATTGATCCGGGTTCCCTCAGTCCAACTACCCAGAGTTGTACGCGCAAGAGTTTCGTTTGAACTGAAGAAGGCAAGCTTGTTAGGATCTATTTCCGTAACAGTATGGCATGCACCAGAAAGAGCAATTGAGGCGCCAAGCTCAACTGTGCTGGTATCGTAAACGGTCGCAACAAAGATACGAGCGCCCGCTTCGTCGCGCGTTATTTTTTCGACGCGGCCAACGTCGGAGACTAGCCCCGTAAACATCAAAACTTCCTATTCTGTAGCCACATAGAGATCTACGCAGTCATCTTCTATAATTTGGGTATCATACCTGACAAATCTAGGGCCATCTGCTACACGAGCTAGCCCCAGAGGACCTATCGCCGCAAGTCCATCAGCTCCAATAATTTGAGGTGCTCGAAAAGCATAAACTCGGTCTACCAGACTATTTGAAAGAAAAGATGTCGCAACAGATGCGCCCCCTTCTATCAGCAACCGTGTTATTCCTTGCTCAGCCAATACGGCTGAAACAGCTTTTACATCTACATGGCCAGAATTAGTTGAAGGTATTTCAAATACCTGCACACCCAAAGCCTCTAACTTCGATGTTCGGTTTTTATCTTTTGAGACTGTGAAGACCCAAGTTTTCTGATTTTTTGCTCGAGCAATAACATCGAGTTCAGTGTAATTTGCTAACTTGAGCTGTGAGTCCAAAATAACACGGACAGGGGAAGCCTTACCAAAACCAGAAATGCGACAATCAAGGCGCGGATTATCAGCAATTGCTGTCCCAACTCCAATCAATATTGCGTCATGACTGGCGCGGAGGAGATGACCATGTCGTCTAGATTCCGGTCCAGTAATCCACTTACTATCCCCTGTCACTGCAGCCACTCTTCCATCGAGGCTCATTGCTGTTTTCATTGCTATCATCGGACGGCCACGCAAAACTCGGGAAAGAAACCCTGCTTGGTCAAAACGTGCGGCATGCTCAGACAATCCCTGCTCGACCTTCACGCCTGCTTTTTCCAGAGTTTGGAAGCCTTGCCCTGCTACTCGCTCATCTGGATCTAAAAGAGCAGCAACAACTCGGCTTACGCCAGCTGAAATTAAGGATACGGCACAAGGGGGCGTTTTTCCAAAATGACTACAGGGTTCAAGCGTCACGTAAACGGTGCCACCTCTCGCCCGCTTTCCGGCACGCAGCAATGCCTCAGTTTCTGCATGCGGACGACCTCCAGCCTGTGTCCAGCCGCGACCGGCTATTGCACCATGACTGTCGACAATTACACACCCAACTGCAGGGTTTGGCCAAACAAGGCCAAGGCCACGACGCCCTAATGCAAGAGCGGTCGCCATGTGGCCCTTATCGGCCGAGCTAAACTTGTTATTCGACATCCTCGTCGAGGCCGCCAATAAAGTCCTCAAAGTCTTTTGCTTCACGGAAATTCCGATAAACAGAAGCAAATCTTACATACGCAACAGAGTCTAGTGATCTAAGAGCTTCCATAACCACCTCACCCACCGTTGCGGCAGGGATTTCTGTTTCCCCCATAGTTTCTAGTCTGCGCACCATCGAAGTAACAACACGGGCAACACGCTCTTCCTCAACAGGACGCTTGCGAAGCGCTATGCGTATGGATCGCTCAATCTTATCACGATCAAAAGTCTCGCGCCGTCCAGAAGATTTAATAATAGTTAATTCGCGAAGATGAACACGCTCGAATGTAGTGAAACGAGCCCCGCATTCAGTACAAGAACGACGCCTGCGAATAGCCGAATTATCTTCTGTGGGGCGGGAATCCTTAACTTGGGTATCAGGATGACTGCAGAAGGGACAACGCATATTAAGTTTTAAAACCCTTGATAAATTGGGAAGTTACGGCACAAACCCTTAACTTTGTCCCTGGCAACTGCCTCAGCAGCTTCATTATTGTCCTTCGACTTCGATAGCTCTGCAAGTACGTCACCAATAATTTGACCTACCATGGTAAATTCATCTACCCCAAATCCGCGTGTCGTGCCTGCTGGCGTACCGAGACGCAGTCCCGACGTTATTGCTGGCTTTTCGGGATCGAACGGGATGGCGTTTTTATTGCAAGTAAGCCCTGCTCGCTCAAGGCTCGCCTCTGCATCTTTCCCTGTTAGGTTTAGTGGCCGGAGGTCAACCAGCATCAAGTGCGTATCCGTCCCTCCGGACACGATATCTAAACCTCTGCTTTTTAACGTGGTTGCAAGCGCATTGGCGTTGGCAACAATATTTTCAGCATAAGTAACAAACTCCGGACGCAAAGCTTCTCCGAAAGCCACAGCCTTTGCAGCTATTACATGCATCAAAGGTCCGCCTTGAAGTCCTGGGAATACTGCGGAATTTACTTTTTTTCCGAGAACCTCATCGTTCGACAGCACCATTCCACCGCGCGGACCACGCAAAGTCTTATGCGTGGTAGTAGTTACTATATCAGCAAATGGAAGGGGACTTGGATGAACACCAGCGGCTACCAGACCTGCAAAGTGAGCCATATCAACCATTAACTTAGCACCAACACTATCAGCGATAGCGCGAAAGCGCTCAAAATCTATAATACGCGGGTAAGCTGATCCACCTGCGATAATCAGTTTTGGTTTGTTTTCTTCAGCTAATACTTGGACCTCATCGTAATCTATAAGGCCATCTTCTTTTCTCACGCCGTATTGTACGGCATTGAACCATTTACCCGACTGATTTGGTGCTGCACCATGGGTAAGATGACCGCCAGCAGCTAGCGACATTCCCATAATAGTATCACCTGGCTCAAGCATAGCCAAAAACGCAGCTTGGTTAGCTTGAGCTCCAGAATGAGGTTGTACATTCACAAAAGTGCAGCCGAAAAGTCGTTTTGCTCGCTCAATGGCAAGTTCTTCCGCCACATCTACGAATTCACATCCGCCATAATATCTTCGGCCAGCATAACCTTCTGCATATTTATTTGTGAGGACGCTCCCTTGAGCTTCCAGTACCGCTCGAGAGACAATATTTTCGCTTGCAATGAGTTCAATCTGATCCTGCTGGCGACCAAGTTCTTTTCGAATGGCCACACTCAATTCAGGATCTGCCGCCGAAAGTCCAGTTTCGAAAAAGCCATCTGGGAAAGGTTGAACAGATGCTGTAGCTCTCATTATCTGACTCGACTCCTCGCTTCACATGAATCGTACACCTTGGGTGTGTCACAAACTTGGGGCGCTTGCAACTTGAGTATGATCCAAAGACGCATTTCACTGTGTAATAATAAGAGTTAGGGCTTAAAGTGATATACATCCAGCGGGATTCCAGCAAAGCCCTGCTTCCGCTATACAAATAAATTTAGATTGAAGCTCATTAGGTAGCATAGTGGTAAATTTCATCCGCCAATGGCTGGAAAACCAGTCCCCATATGAATTTATGATGTTTGCGGCATTTGCTGTTATGTGTTTCTGGCTGCTAAAACGATTTTCTGCATCACGCATTCAAAATAATCACCTGGACAGAAAACTAACTGAGCTTGAAGAGGCTTTAGAGGTCCGCCTCAACACTATTGCCTATCAACTTGACATGACTTTCGACAAAAATCGATCGGCTACAGAGGTTGCAGTCGCCGGACTTGCAGAGCGGATAGGCCGGATTGATGCCGCACAAGCAAATTTAGCCGCCTTGTCTGGGCAAATTACTGGTCTCGAACGCACTCTTAGTGACAAACAGGCGCGCGGTGCTTTTGGCGAGGCTAGGTTAGGGGACCTCCTTCGCGATGCGCTGCCCGCTAGTGCATTCAAAGAGCAAGCGACACTCTCAAATGGACGAAGAGCAGACGCTTTATTGATTTTACCCCATCCACCAGGCTCAATCGCTGTTGATAGTAAATTTCCTCTCGAGAGCTACCGGGCTATTTTAGCTGCAGACAATCCCTCAGCTAAAAATTCTGCAAGAAAGTCATTTGAACGTGATGTGGCAAAACACATAACTGACATTGCGGACCGATATATTGTCCCAAATGAAACCTCCGATTGCGCATTAATGTTTGTGCCAAGTGAAGCAGTTTTTGCTGAACTCCACGCGCACTCGTCCTCCGCTGTTGAAGAGGGTTACAGAAAAAGAGTTTTTATCGTCTCGCCAACCACGATTTGGGCTCTCTTGAATACAATTCGGGCCATCATGAAAGATGTTCGGATGAAAGAAGAGTCAGTTAAACTTCAGGCCGAAGCGCAGGCATTAGTCACTGATGTGGCTGCGATTGCCAGAGCCGCTAAAACAGTGCGGAGACGAATTCAATTGGCTGAAACAGACCTAACGTCTCTCGTTGACTCGGCAAAAACAGCTGAGCGTCGCGGTGCACGTATCCGCGACATAGACCTAGAATAAAAATGTTTCGCGTTAACCATTTACGGCTTTAAAGAACTTCAATCCCATCTTTGACAGAGGAGGCGCAGGAACAATCTGGCCGCCTATTTCGTCCTCTATATGCCTGACCAACATCTTCCCATACCCCTTACGCCTAAAGGCAGGGTTTACAAAAATGTATTCTAACACCTTCTGCTCACGGCAAAAACGCGCATAACCAACGGTCGTATTTTTATTTTTAACTGTGATCGCGTCATCAATGATCGACAAAGATATGTCTGGTTCCATTGCCCGTCACCCGATAGGGTTTTGCACGCCGGCATAATACACTAGCCGACCAACATCATCGTAAATTGGCCTAATGCGCAGTCTATTGAGAAATCTTACACCGTCTTTTCTATAGTTCACGATATCGATTTCTATACGTGCTTGCGCGGCGATTGCATGACGGATAGCAGCAATCGCATTCTGGTCCGTTTCCGGGCCTTGCAAAAACTTGCAATTCCTCCCGACAGCATCTTCAGACGAATAGCCTGTTTGTTCTTCAAACTCAGGTGTCACAAAGATGATTGGATTATCTGGAAGCGATGGATCACTAAACACAACACTTTGACCAGATTCATCATCAGCCAAAAGATCGGCAAGACTGCGCGACAATTCTGTGGCACTAAAATCGGACATCATAACCTTCCTAACCAACACATAATTCTACGCGCGCCAAGGGAATTTGGATCAAAATGTCATTGCCAGTTAAAAGAAACCGCAAGCACATTTAGTTCAGAGAAATTATTTTTACCTTTTTTCCGATTACTAGATCGGAATCTTGGCCAACACCATTCAAGAGCTTAAAGCGATCAACCGCAAATTTACTAACAGCCATTGCCCGAGAAATACTATCAATTGTATCCCCCTTTTTGACTTTATGAAGGCGAATACGAAGGGGTTTGAGGTTTTCAAGCTCGGCGGGTGACATATGACGGAACGAGTATGTAGTTCGCCTATAGCTTTCATTTAGGGCCTTCGTTTCTGCAGGCTCACTGAAAAATGTTAATCGAAATGTGTGCCCTTTCTCACCACGAATTGCCACAAGCTGGATGTCCATTGAACGGCCATTTACCCTTCCCTTAGTAGACGCTGCTGCGCCTCAAGGCCATTTACTTTTATTGCCTCAAGGCCTTCCAGCCGAGCATTTCTTGCCCAGGTTTGGCGAATGTAGTCTCGCATAGAGCCACCATAGTTTTGAGGACCCATATCAAAACTAATGGATGCATTTTCCGGGCCATAGGCGATGACCCGCTGAGGAGAATTAAAAAGTGTAAAATTATCAGGAACACTGAATAAAAAGTTAAGATTTTTGTGCGCAAAAGTACCATCGCGCGCATAACCTTGTTCCGGAGAGTCCCCCATATCATTCCGTCTATCTTGGAAAGATATATATCCCTTCCATCAAGAGGCTTCTCAACTGGGGTTTTCTGAGCAAGCTTGCGCGCACGCACCACACGATCTGGAGTAGGTGGGTGGGTATCAAGGTAGGAAGAACCTCTCGGAGCCTGACCGCGTAATTTAGCAATTAAACCTTTCTCAGAATCCAATTTTTCCAAAAACTCGGACATGCCAAATGGGGTAAATCCAATCCGGCCATTATACCTAATGCCAAGCTCGTCCGCCTGATATTCCTGATCCCGGCTGTATGAAGCCAGGTACCCCTGAGCCCCAACATTTGCCAGCTGTCCTATAGCTCTACCCGCGTCGGGTCCAACAAAGATGGAACCAAGTATCGAAGCACCCATTGCACCAATGCCGGCAAGAGTTCCTTGTGCTTGTCGCTGCGCCCCATGACGGGCTGTTACGTGACCTATTTCATGCCCAATAACTGCGGCCAGTTGCCCCTCCGTCTCTGCAAGTGAGAGCAAACCTCGAGTTACATACACATATCCGCCAGGCAGAGCGAAGGCATTGGTAACGTCACTATCAAGAAGCGTGAATGTCCACTTAATATCAGGCAGCTCAGAGCTTGCAGCAAGAACCTGTCCTAAAGATTTCACATAGCTCTTCAAATCAGGATCATCATATTCGCCGCCAAATTGCTTGAGAATCATTGGATGATTTTCGTCACCAATTCGCTTTTCATCATCTTTAGACATGAAAGCAATATCTTTGCCGCCAGTAGCGGGATTACTTGAACACCCCGTTAGGCTAAGGCCAATTGCAACCATTCCGAAGGCTATTAAAAAATAGCGGTTCACGCTTGATATCCTTATCCGCACCCATTTCTCCCAAAATCAAAAAGTGATGAGATACAACATGATACCGCTTAAATAGTTTGTAACTTTTTTCAGATTACGGCCGATTTAACAAGGAGGTCAAAATCGAAGGGATAAATTTGGTCGGTGCAGTTAAAATATAAGCTGGGTTTGGGTTTTCCATTTCTGATCAAGGATGGAACGAATAGCTCAAACCAAACAAAAAATTTTGCTTCCCAAAAAACGTCGATCTTCAGATGAAAAGATATATGTTTTTTAACAACAGTATTTCCAACCCTCTCAGTCTAGTATTAAGACAAATTCTAGCCTTGAACATTACACGTTCCAGTGATCAGGAAATTCAATGAGAAAGCCACTTCATTCTCGCAAAAATTTGTTTCCGCCGCTGAACACAAATCACGCAGGTTACCTAGATGTAGGTGAAGGCCACCGACTATGGTGGGAAGAAAGTGGGGCTCCGCATGGAACTCCTGTCGTCTTTCTGCATGGCGGCCCCGGAGCTGGCTGTTCACCCTCTTACAGACGATTTTTTGATCCAACTCATTATCGCATAATTTTATTTGACCAACGTGGCGCAGGTCGCTCAAAGCCATATGCTGAAATAAATGCAAATGACACCGATAAGCTAATAGAGGATATTGAATCTCTTAGATCACATCTAAAAGTAGACAAATGGCTTGTTTTTGGTGGGTCTTGGGGTTCAACGTTGGCTCTAGCCTATGGCCAAGCACACCCAGATCATTGCCTTGGATTCATTTTGAGAGGCATATTTCTCGGTAGCGGGGATGAAGTAGATTGGTTCTTGCACGGAATGGGGCGCATCTTCCCAGAGGCATATCAAACTTTCTTAAACCACATTCCTGCTGGAGAGAGATTTGATATTCTTGCCGCTTATGCACGAAGGTTATTCAGTAATAATCCTTCCGAAGCCTTAGCTGCAGCAAAAAGTTGGGCGAACTACGAATCCTCCTGCTCTACTCTTCTTCCAAACGAATTGCCCAATGTAATGGACAATGGGGAAGGATTGCTCGCTATAGCTAAAATTGAAGCTCACTACTTTCTCAACCGTCTTTTCCTTAAAGATGGTCAGTTATTAGACAATCTTAACCGAATTACCCATCTCCCCGCAGTCATTGTTCAAGGCCGATACGATATGATTTGTCCAATTAACAGCGCAGTTATCCTCGCAAGGGCCTGGGATAAAGCCGGATTAGTGGTTGTAGATGACGCCGGTCATTCCGCTATGGAGCCCGGAATCAGGGCTGCTCTTGTACAAGCGACAGAAAACTTCAAAGGCACGGTTTAATTCGAAGTTAAAGCAGCCTCGTTATTCACCCTGTCGAACGACATGGTCGACAGCTAGAACTGATAAGCAACTACTTTAATGCGCAGTAATAGCTAGAGTTTGGCCATCCCTAACGCACCTGCTCAGCCAACTCTCTGACCCTTTGCCATGCCGTGTCTACATGTTTCTGCTCGCTCAACGTTTGGCCAATTTGGAACCTTATAGAATAGCTGCCGTTGATGATGTTTTGCGTCAGATATGTGACTCCATCGTCATTGATGGCGTTCAAGAGACGGGCGTTCAAAGAGTCGAGATCATCAGACCCTGCAGGAGCATAGCGGAAATTTAACAACGACAATTGGCGAGGAGCCATCAACTCAAAATCAGGCTCGCTGGCAATTTGCCTCTCAAGATGCTCTGCCATTTTGATGTGATTGCGGATGATGAGTTTCAGGCCGTCGACCCCATAGGACCTAATTACAAACCAAAGTTTAAGAGCTCTAAATCGTCTGCCTAGCGGAATAGACCAGTCTCGATAATCGATAACTTCATTACCTTCGCGACTCAACAAGTATGCTGGATTAATGGAAAGTGTTCTTACCAAAGCCTCTGGATCTCTGACAAAATGGGCAGAGCAGTCAAAATTCGTCATCAACCATTTGTGTGGATTAAATACGAAGCTATCAAAACCTTCGATACCTTTGAGCAAATGACGATGTTCCTCAAGAATCAAAGCCGAACCCGCCCAGGCCGCATCAACATGAGAAAACAGTCCGTGACGCGTTGCAATTTCCCCAACCGCTTCCAGGTTATCCATTGCTCCAACACCGGTCGAACCTAGGTTGGCTATTACACAGGCTGGGAGCTTTCCAGCGGACCTGTCTTCAATAATTGCATTCTCAAGCTCATTGGGCCTTATGGCAAAGGTGATTGGATCTGAAGGAATAACTCTAACATTATTGCGCCCCAATCCTGCTATCTTTGCTCCCTTTTCAGTCGCTGAATGTGTTTGATCAGACGTATAGATTACGATGGGAGGACAGCCAGCAATTCCGTCTTCATTGGCACGCCAGCTAGTAATCCTTTCTCTAGCGGTAAGGATGGCACAGAGAATTGCACTGGAAGCAGAGTCTTGGATGACGCCATGGAAACTTTCTGGAAGGCCAATCATTTGGCGCAACCAATCAGTAATACGAGTCTCCATTTCAGTTGCGGCTGGCGATGTCTGCCAAAGCATACACTGCGCTCCGATGGTTGCAGTAAGCATTTCGGCAAGAACTGATGGGGGACTAGAATTGGCTGGGAAATAGGCAAAAAATCGGGGATGCTGCCAGTGAGTGATGCCCGGCAAAATATCTCTTTCAAAATCAGCCATAATAGCGTCTAAAGTTTCAGACTTAGCTGGGGGTACGTCAGATAGCGTAGCAGCAACCTGGCCAGGCACAGTTTGGGCTCGTACAGAGTAGCTCTCAACGTTCTCCATATAGTCTGCCATCCAGTCAACTAGCAGATGCGCCCTAGAGCGGAATTCTTCGATTTCCATTCAGAGGATTCTCGTCTTATTGTTTTGTCCTGGATTGTAATAGCAGTACGGTACCCGAGATGCATATCGATACTCAAATCAGGGATATGGAATTAAAGGATGTGCCTGGTGAGGCTAAACGACTTGAGCAACTTGGCTTCGAGTGCGTTTGGACCTTTGAAGCGAAGCATGACCCATTCTTGCCTCTTGCGTTTGCAGCAACATCGACAGAGAAAATGGATGTTGGCACAAACATCGCAGTGGCCTTCGCTCGCAGCCCTTATTCTATGGCTCAAGCTGCTTGGGACGTGCAACGAGCAAGCAATGGCAGACTCCCGCCTCGGTCTTGGGACTCAGGTAAGGGCCCACGTCGAGCGCCGATTATCTATGCCCTTTGATCGACCTGCAGCAAGAATTACGGACTATATTCGCTGTATCCGAGCTATTTGGAATACATTTCAAACTGGGGATAGACCGAGCTATGAAGGTGAATTTTATCGGTTTCTGCTCATAAACCCATTTTTCAATCCTGGCCCAAATACAAAACCCGATATACCAATCTATCTAGCTGGCCTTAATCCTCGAATGGCAAAAGCTGCTGGTGAGGTAGCAAACGGTTTCCATGTTCATCCGATGCACTCTCGCAGTTATCTTAAGGAAGTTGTGCGTCCTGCGATCCAAGAAGGCGCGGTTGCGAATGGCAGAGTCCTAAGTGATGTAGAACTATACGCACCTGTATTTGCAGTTTGGGGAGAAACCGCGAGTGAACGGTCGAAAACTGAGGCTATAATTCGAGAACAGATCGCCTTTTATGGCTCCACTCCAAACTATCGTCGTCTTTTTGAACACCATGGATGCGAAGATCAGGCAAGAAAACTCTCGCAGCTAATGCGGAATGGTGAATTCTCTGAGATGCCAAAACTTGTTCCAGATCATCTAATGGAGGAACTCGCCATCCATGGCACTTTTCAGGAATTACCCACTAAATTGCGCGAACGTGCATCAGGAGTTCTTGACCGAGTATCCCTCTATTTTCCAATAAACCGTGAAGACCCTGACGAGATGTGGCGGAACTTTGTGCTAGGATGCAAAAGCTGAATAAGAATTGCTCTTACTCGAAAATTTATCATTGAGACCGAAAGAATTAGAGGTTTAGTTTCTTTTAAACTCGCTAATTTGATTACCTACCCTGTGAAGTTGCCCAATAAAAATACGAGCAAAAACCAATGCCTAGAATAGCTGCTAATGGAATCCAAATTGAGTATGAAGTTCATGGCCCTAAAGCAGGACCACCTCTGTTACTGATAAACGGCTTGGGAACACAGCTAATTTCTTGGGCAAGTGAACTTCTCGACGGACTTACTCAGGAAGGTTTTCAAGTAATTATATTCGACAATCGGGACAGTGGTCTTTCTACTGATTTTGATCATTTTGGACCCGCCGATATTCCTGCCGCGTTCAAAGCGGCCCGAGCAAAAGAACCGGTGAAAACGCCTTATAATCTTGATGATATGGCTGACGATGCAGCTGCTTTGCTTGAAGCCTTAGAAATTCCCTCTGCGCACATTGCTGGCAGTTCGAATGGGGGAGCAATTGCTCAAATATTTGCTTATCGCCATAAGGATAAAACCTTGTCACTGGCCTCGATAATGGCAACGTCGGGCAGGCGTGGACTTCCCAGGCCAACCGAAGAGGCAACAGCTTGGTTAAACAAGCCTCGGAAAACAAAATCTTCTCGTGCAGAGTTTATAGCCGAAGCTTTAGAAACAGCACGTACAATAGGAAGCCCAGGATTTCCGTTAGATGAGACGGCAGTCAATGCTCGTGCTGGGGCACTCTTTGACCGTGCATACAAACCGGGCGGTCATGGGAGGCAGTTGCTTGCATCAATTGCCTCAGCCGATATAAGAGTTGCTCATTTAAATGAGATCAATGCCCCTACCACCATCATCCATGGGGCAGATGATCCATTAGTCCCGGTGGGGTGTGGAGAAGACGTAAAAAATAGTATCGAAGGAGCAACCATGACCGTGATATCGGGGATGGGGCATGATTATCCGAGTGGAGCTGTACCGGCGATAGTCGATGCCATCAAGAAGAATGCTGATCGGGCTTAAGCGCATCGGCTAAACTCATACTAGCGCTTCCTCTTCTCGCGGGTTGCTGCTGAGACGATGCTGGGCACCAACCAGCCAAGAAAACAACTTCAAACGGAACGGCTAGACGGCCATCATCCTCGGTATTTTTGGTCAGTTGTGCCAGGGCCTTCATAAGCACCTGCCGACGCATGGGGTATCTGCTTCGCTCAGAGAGAACACTGGTCTCGCCCATTAACCGAAGATCTTGGAGAAGGCGTAATGGTTCATTATACCTAACAGTGATTGTTTCTGTGTCTGCTACAGGCAATGCAAACCCTGCACGCTGCAGAAGTGCTGCCGCATCACGAATGTCCACAAATGGCGAAACATGCGGTGAAACTGGAACATTTAATTCGGCCTCGGCCTCCAGCAGAGCTTGGGAGAGCGGAGCAAGGGTCGCAGGACCAAAAAGTATCCCAAGAAATAGACCGTCTGGTCTAAGCGCTTGTCTTATTTGAACAAGACACCCGGGGAGATCATTAACTAGGTGCAGATCTCCTGCACTAAATACAAGATCAAGGCTTCCTCCACTAAACGGTAAAGCTTCCAAGTCTAATGCTAATCTAGGACCTTGGTCACTCAATACCTCTGAAGCGAGATCAGCTTCTGCAAGCCATTGAATACCTCCTCTGCCACCAAGAGCGTCACGGGCCAATCCACCCCGCGAGCCCAGTGCCAATGCAGTAGGAAAACTTGGTTCAGATCATCCAATCGTTCGGCTAAACGCTCAGTTATTTCGCGCCATAAAAAGTCTGCCTTAGAAAAGGTATTTGCAGCACGAGCCCGACGTGTACGCGAGAGACGCCGGTCGAAAATAGAAGGTGCGGACATTGGCAAACTTTAGTCACTTGAGGAAACAGAACCTACCGCCTAGCATATTATTTAGTTTTCCAGAATCCGAAGAAGCAAGAAATCATGGCTAAAACCATCTCACCAAAAGCACTTCATGATCTAATCGCGGCAAATGCACAGGAGTTTGCAGTCGTTGATGTTCGTGGAGAGCGAGCATTTTCTGATGGTCATTTAATGCATGCAATCTCCGTGCCTCTTGGGCGGCTAGAGATAATGATTGGCACTTTAGTACCTCGTTTAACAATGGCGATCTTTGTTACAGACGGCGGTGAGGGTCTTTCGGATAAGGCGGCAAAGAAATTAGAGGAAATTGGCTACACCAACGTGGCCATCCTCGAAGGTGGCACGCCAGGTTGGGGCAAGACTGGTTATGAGATCTACAGCGGGTTCAATGTTCCATCTAAAGCCTTTGGTGAATTTGTAGAACATCATTTTGGAACTCCATCAGTCTCAGCTGAAGAACTAAGAGAAATGCTGGCTTCTGGACAGAAAATGGTTGTTCTAGATAGTCGCCCGATGGATGAATTCGAGGTGATGAATATCCCAACGGCTACGTGCTGCCCAGGCGGAGAACTGGCCTATCGCATACACGAAGTAGCCCCCGATCCTGATACGACGATCGTTGTTAACTGCGCCGGACGCACAAGGTCTATCCTTGGCGCACAGTCTCTCATTAACTCAGGAATACCTAATAAAGTTGTAGCTCTTCGCAATGGCACGATGGGCTGGCATCTATCTGGGTTTGACCTTGAAAGGGGCAATTTACGACCAACTGCCCTCAATCTTTCAAGCGCATCCATTGATGATGCCAAGGATAGAGCTGAGACTGTTGCCAAACGTTATGGCGTTAGAAAAGTTAACCGAGCAACTGCAGAAGAGTGGCTCTTAGATAAAAATCGCACAACACTTCTTCTCGATGTTCGTCACCCTCACGAGTACGAAACTGGACACATACCTGGCTCTATTTCAGCTCCTGGAGGACAACTTGTCCAAGCAACTGATCGGTACGCAGGCGTGCGAGGGTCTCGCTTAATCCTAGTTGATGATGCAAATCTGGTGCGCGCGACTATGACTGCTCATTGGCTTTTACAGATGCACTGGGATGTTTATGTACTCGAAGAGGGTTTACCCATGCATGACTTGGAGACGGGCAAACAAAAAGTTTTAGCTCTTATGCCTCCCTCAGTTGAGTACGCAAATGTCGATAAGACAAAAACTTTGTTAGATAATGGTTGGATCCCTGTTGACGTTGCAACTAGTCGCGATTACCGCAAAGGACACATCCCTGGCGCTTGGTGGCTGACCCGAGCGCGTATTGAAAGCGTTATAAAAAACCTTCCTGAAAACGCTGAGGGCTTTGTTACAGCATCAGAAGATGGATTGGTCGCCAGTTATGCGGCAGCAGAACTTTCTAACCTGACTGGAAAGCCGGCTGTCGCTCTGCAAGGAGGAACGGCAGCTTGGGTTTCTGCAGGCCAGAATGTGGAAACTGGAGAAACCAATCTCGCGGATGAACCAGACGATGTCTGGCTAAAGCCTTACGAGCGCAAAGGTGGTGTATTAGAAGACTTCATGCGTGAGTATTTGACGTGGGAAATAGACTTGATAAAGCAAATTGAGAGGTATGACTTGGTCAGCTTCAAGTCCGTTTAAATAGGTTTTTAGACTAGCAGTTGATGTTTAGGAGCCTAGCGACCTCCTCACGGGTTGCTGCACTATTAGCGGCACCACTCCGCGTGGTAGATATTGCGGCGGCAACGGAGGCGAAGCGAATAGCAGCAGGTAAAGCCAGTCCTTCTGTCAACGCAACAGCTAGAGCACCGTTAAAGCAATCGCCAGCGCCTACCGTATCAATGGCATCCACCCTAAATACTGGTTGAAAACCACTTTCTCCACCTGCAGTCGCCCAAGCAGTGCCATTTGCACCCATGGTTACAACTGCCGCTGGCGCTCCGATGTCCACAAGACGAATTGCTGCTGCAATACCGGTTTTTTTATCATATGGCCTGAAGCCTACATAGGTCTCTGCCTCGACCTCATTAGGTGTGATGATGTCAACGGCCATAAGAACAGAACCGGCAATTCCATCACTTGGCGCAGGCGCTGGATCGAGGATAACGGTTGCCCCTGCTTTGCGACCAGCGCAGGCCGCATAAAGTGTAATCTCCAAAGGTATCTCAAATTGCAGCAGAAGTGCTTTTGCACCTTCTAGCGACTGACCCGCACGAACCACATCAGTCTCATCGACCATACGATTAGCGCCAGCCGCCTGAATGATGGCATTCTCGCCGTTAGCGCCCACGAGAATAACACCGAGTGCTGTGGCAACCTCGGGATCTATACGAACTCCTGAGGAATCAAGATTGAGCTTATCAAATGCGGCTATAATGTCTTGCCCAAATTGGTCATCACCAATGCGACCGAAAAATTTTGTTGGCGCCCCAAGTTTTACGGCAGCGGCCGCTTGGTTTGCGCCTTTTCCTCCAAGCCCAGTTATATAATTCCTACCTAGAAGTGTCTCACCTGGCTTGGGTAAGCGGTCAGCAAAAGCAGCAACATCCCAAGTAACGCTTCCAAGAACGACAACAGTCATATCTGCACGCATCCAGCTATTGGTAAAAAAATACAACAAAAAATTCTGAAATTTTTTGCGTTGATGACTTGCTTTTAGGTGGCCCTAAGAAGCCTTTGATTTTTACGCATGAAATTCATGAGACAACTAATAAATCAACTCGATTGGCGTAAAACGCCAGGTAACCAACAATTTCGGCAACTTCATCGTATGGGGTTTCATACGACCATGCCGCATTTTCTGTACAAGAAGAACCTACTGAAAAACTGTAATAACTTGCATTGCCTTTGTAGGGGCAAGTCGTCAATTGCTCAGACCTTTCAGCTCGTCTCATCAAAATATCTTTACGAGGAATGTAATAAACAGGGTCATAACCGCTTTCTTCGACGCATAGCGCATCACGAGTGTCAGCAATTACCTCTCCGCCAATGCGTATTACAACCTGCCCTTGGAAAGATGAAATATGAACAGAATGGCTTGGGTTTTTAATAAAGCCTGGCGCGGGGTAAGAGGTCATCAAAATTCTCCTTCTAAAACCAGAGGTCCTTTGCAAAATTTAGACCTCCAATTACATGCTCGAGTGTTTTTACAACAAATATAATATGACAATGACCCACTACTACGTGTTGCATTATTTGGAATGGATTATTCCAGTTAAAATTTGCATCCTATCGCTCGATAGCTTTGCTACCGCACCATCATAACCCTAAAAAAGTGCTCTCATGTCTGGTGACAATCTTCAAAATATTAATATCCGCCGCAGCCTTAATATTTCTGGCAAAGCTTATGAATACTTTAGCCTTGAAGCTGTTTCAGACGTAGTCGGCGATATTTCTAGACTGCCCCGCTCGTTAAAAGTGTTGATGGAAAATGTCCTTCGACATCAAGAAAATAATAAGGACATTACTGCAGGTATTTTTCATTTCAGTGATTGGCTTAAATCAGGTGGTAAGACCAAAGCCGAAATAGCTTTCAGCCCAGCTAGAATACTAACCCATGATTTCAGCGGCATACCTGCCATAGTTGATCTCGCAGCGATGCGAGATGCAATTATCGATCTTGGAGGGGACGCGAGCAAAATAAACCCAGCGTGTCCTGTTGATCTCGTGATAGATCACTCTGTGATGATTGATTCTGCGAGTGAAAAAAACTCGTTCGCAAAAAACGTTGAACTCGAATTTGAAAGAAACCAAGAACGCTTTGAATTCCTTCGTTGGGGTCAGAACGCATTTAGCAATTTTCGGGTGGTGCCTCCTGGTACTGGCATATGTCATCAAGTCAATCTTGAGTATCTAGCAAAAACTGTTTGGACAACCTGCGAGGATGGAAAAACAATTGCATACCCAGACACCCTAGTTGGTACGGACAGCCATACAACAATGATTAACAGTCTTGCAGTTCTGGGCTGGGGCGTAGGAGGGATAGAGGCAGAGGCTGCGATGCTAGGGCAGCCAATTTCCATGCTCTTACCCGAGGTAGTTGGTTTCAAGCTCACTGGAAAACTAAAAGAGGGTACTACGGCAACAGATCTGGTTTTAAGAGTTGTTGAAATACTTCGACAAAAAGGAGTGGTTGGAAAATTTGTTGAATTCTTTGGCGATAGCCTCAACAATCTGCCCTTAGCGGACCGTGCAACAATTGCGAATATGGCGCCAGAGTATGGAGCTACCTGCGGTTTCTTTCCTGTTGATTCAGAAGTTATTCGATACCTTAAATTTACAGGCCGCAGTGATCATCAAGTTAACTTGGTCGAAGCCTACGCAAAGGCACAAGGCATGTGGCGCGAAACAGGAGCGCCTGATCCAATATTTAGTGATATTATCGAGTTAGATATTAGCAGTGTTGAACCAGCCCTAGCCGGCCCAAAACGCCCTCAAGACCGCGTTTCACTTTCCAATGTTGCTTCAGCTTTTAACCAATTTGAGTCTGAGATCGACGGTGGACAGGCGACAGCAGTCGAAGGCACTGATTACGTAATTGAACCGGGCCATATAACGCTAGCTGCAATAACCAGTTGCACAAACACCTCCAACCCACCACTTCTTATCGCAGCTGGTTTACTCGCAAAAAAAGCTAATGAGCGTGGGCTAACGCCAAAACCATGGGTAAAGACTTCCTTCTCACCCGGTTCCAAGGTCGTTCAGGACTACTTGACTGCTTCCGGACTTCAAAAACACCTAGACGATATTGGCTTCAATATAGTCGCATTTGGATGTGCTACTTGTTTGGGGAATTCAGGTCCATTTAAACCAGAAATTTCTGAATCTATCGACAAGGGCAACTTACTTGTAAGTGCAGTGGTGTCTTCAAACAGGAATTTTGAGGGCCGGGTACACCACCAAGTTAAATCTAACTACCTCGCTTCACCGCCATTGGTTGTTGCCTATAGTCTTGCTGGTTCAGTTAAAATTGATTTAACCCAGGAAGCATTAGGTAAAGATCTCGACGGTAATGATGTCTTTTTAAAAGACATCTGGCCGAGCAGTAACGAGGTTAATGACGCGCTCCAAAAAAGCTTGACGCCCGCTATGTTTCACCAATGTTATAGTGACGTCTTCGAGGGGCCAGACCAATGGAAAAACATTCCAGCAACAAATTCTGCCACGTATCCTTGGTCTGAGACATCTACCTACATCCAAAAACCACCGTATTTCGATAAAATCTCCATCAACCCAGAAAAACTTACAGATATTATGGGCGCGCGTGTGCTTGCTGTGCTTGGTGATAGCATAACGACTGACCATATTTCCCCTGCGTCTTCAATAAATAGCAATAGTCCAGCCGGAGAGTTTTTAATTAGTCACCAAGTCCGCCCCCAGGACTTCAATAGTTTTGGAGCACGCCGCGGAAACCACCACATCATGATGCGCGGTACTTTTGGCAATAGCCAAGTCAGAAATGAACTAGTTCCAGGCACCCAAGGAGGTTTCACTCGGCACCAACCCTCAAAGACAGTGATCCCAATATTTGAAGCCGCAATGAAGTATAAGACCGATGGGGTGCCTCTTATTATCGTTGCTGGCAAAGAATACGGCACTGGGTCGAGCCGTGACTGGGCGGCAAAAGGAGTCCGCTTGCTTGGGGTAAAAGCTGTAATTGCTGAGAGCTTCGAGCGCATTCACCGCTCAAATCTTATTGGATTGGGCGTTCTACCATTAGAATTCAAGGATGGTCAGAGTCGAAAGTCTTTGAATTTAAATGGAGGTGAAACTTTCGATATTATGGGAATCACAGATGAAATTCGGCCTCAAATGGATTTGAATTGCACCATTACCTCTGCCAACGGATCTCAAATAAACATAAGTCTGTTGTGTAGAATAGATACCTCGGATGAAGTTGAGCAAATTAAGAACGGCGGCATTCTGCAGCTAGTATTGAGGAGATTTTTGGAAGCTCAGTAATCTTAAATTTTTTATTTTTAAAAATTAAGCCCTGCCTTCGAGTTTCACCGAAGACAGGGCTTAAAGCTAATAATGTGACTTAGCAGCTCAGGAGTTTAACCAACCTCCATCAACATCCACTGTCACGCCCGTCATAAAATCATTCTGGACAACTAGCATAATTGCTTGCGCTACTTCCTCTGCAGTACCTGCTCGTGGAATAAGGTTAGCCTTGGTAGCGTTGGACGTCATTTCTTTGCGCTTTGCCTCGTCAGGCCCAAACATTGGTGTATCAATTACACCAGGAGAGACTACATTCAGGCGCTTTGGAACAATTTCCTTTGCAACACACTTGGCCAAAGCTTCAACAGCTCCACCAGCAGCCGAAATCGCAACTTGGCCTGGTCGAGCTTTCTTGCTGGCGCACCTGAAACTAAAACGGCACAACCGTCACTTTTTAGGTGACTTACACCTTGTCGAAGAACGTTTGCATATCCCCAAACTTTGGCAAAAGAGTTTTGATACGCATCGAGATCCATCTCCATAAATGGACCTGCTGCACGCGGGCCTCCAGTGGCAGCGGAAATAAGCACATCGTAGGGACCCGCAGCGGAGCAAACCGCTGCAACTGCATCCCGATCCTGCACATCGCAAGACGCTGTGGTAACACCTTCAGGAAGATTAGTTGCTTTTGAAGGGTCACGACTAACTGCAACGACGGTGGCGCCAGCGTCAGCCAGCATCCGAGTTGTAGCAAGTCCAATACCGGATGTACCACCGAACACAATTGCCTTTTTGCCTTTGAGATCCATAAAAAAGTCCTTTTTTGATTTTATGTGCAAGCGACGGCGTAAATGTCTTTTACGTCGCCAGATATTGAAATTTCCGACCAGGAATTGCCGCCATCAAGAGTGGCAAAAACTTCCCCATTATATCGAGCGCCCACAGCCACCAGATCAGGGTTCGATTTGGAAAGGCCGATGGACATTATTGTTCCATGCACCTGCACCTTATCAAAGCGGCTCCATGTTTCTCCAGCATCTATACTTTTATAGACACCCCCATCGTGACTTGCCGCAGAAACTGATAATGCTGCAAACATTGTATTTGGATCGTGAGGGCTGGATTTGATATCTCGTCCATAGGTTGTCGGAGAGAAACGACCAACTTCCATATCGCTCCAAGTCTTTCCTTCGTTCTCACTGGTGAACAGCCCCATTCGAAGAGCTACAACAGGCTTATCGGGCTTGGCTGGTGCGATAGCCACCGCATGGCAGTCAAGCATGCCTTCCGCCTTAGTTTCCTTTTGCACAATTGAGCTTTCTAGATGAGGAAGCTTAGATAGTTCTTCCAAGTGGTCCCCCGTATCTGTCCAACTCTGGCCACCATCCGTTGTGTGCATAGTACCTGCTATTTCAAGGGCAGCAAAAATCTCATTCGGTTTGCCGGGCCGCTGAACCATCCGCATCACACGGGGCGGGAATGGGCCAGAGCATCGCTGCTTAATCGGTGGTGTAGGCAATTTCGCCCAAGACGCTCCGCGGTCCTCGGAGCGATATACGTCTATTGGAGCTCCACCTGCGTAAATAATATCTGGCTGCCCTTCGATAGCTAACACGCTCCATATCTGCTTATCAGCATCTGGGAAATCAGTCTTCTGGAAACTATCGCCCCCATCAGTGCTTCGAAACACACCATTTGTTGTACCCACAAAAATTGTAGCAGGATCCTCTGGATGAACATAAATCGTATGTGTTTCATACTCACCAAAGACATGCTCCCAATCACCACCTGAAGCTTTGCGGCGAAAAACACCCACAGAGCCAGTGGCATCCGGCCTTCCAACATAGCCAGCAACACCAGCAAAAATATATTGATCCGACATAAGCTTCCTCCAACCAAACAAATAGATAATTTTGATTGCACTTAATTATTAAGAGGTTTTGGGGGCCTCTTGATCCCCTAGATGAATCCCTAAAACATTATTTAAACCTGCCTTCGCTTATCAGGAAAGCAAAATCAAAGAAGCAGTATGAATTTAGATGCTTAACATCCTGGCCTTTGGCTAATGTACAAACCCAACGCAGCATAGATCATTAAAAATCAAAAAAGTCAGCTTGAAGCAAAAATGCTTGCTTTAGACTAGTGGGCCTAAAAAAACACACTTATTTCATTTTTTTAGAACCGATCGCCAAGATTAAAGCGGCTTCATGCGACCTTTATTACGGTCCTCCAAAATAGGACGCACCCACTTTCCAAAGCGCTCCGCCTCTTCATCATGATAATAACCTGATAGGCAGAAAGAATGACAACCAATGTTAATATAGTCCTGAAGAGTATCCGCGCATTGCTCAGGGGTGCCAACTATTACAATGCCTGCACCTGGTCGGGCCTGGGTAAGCCCCGTCCACATATGTTTACCCATTTTCTTTCCGTACTCAGCATGGAGTTGGCGGACACGCTGGTTAGCAACTGAATTACCATACACAACCCGCACTTCCTCTTTGAAAGCATCAGTCACATTTCGAATTAGGCCTTCAGCAATCTCCCAGGCCTCCGCCTCCGTCTCTCGACAAATGATTTGCAAACGCATGCCAAAACCAATTTTGTTTTCTCTTCCATGTTTCGCAGCGCGTTTACGAATGTCGATCATATTTTCGGAAATCCGCTCGACTGTATCGCCCCAAAATAAATGGACGTCAGAGTGCTTAGCAGATAATTCCGAAGCTTCCTCGGAACCTCCTCCGAGATAGAACTTGGGATGTGGGTCTTGAAAAATGGGAGCGCCAATATGTGCCTGATTTATCTGATAATGCTTTCCTTCGTAACTGATTTTGTTGTTAGCTCCAGCTGCCCACAGCGCCTTACAAATCTCCACTTCTTCTTGCATTGCGGCGTAACGGTCATCCTTCGGAAGGTTGACCCCTTCTGCCACATTTTCCATTTCATTCTGACCCGCAATAAGGTTGATACAAATTCTCCCTTTACTCATTTGGTCAAAGGTCGCGATCATTTTTGCCAGTAAAACAGGGTTAATGTACGAAGGCCTTGCTGCAATCAGTGTCTTAATGGATTTTGTCTTGGCTATTAGGAAAGCACTCGACATCCATGCATCCCAGCAAGAGGCATTTACGGGCAATAAAATGTATTCAAAACCATTATTTTCCGCTGCAACAATGACGCGCTCAAACATATCAGTAGATGGGGGCCGCTGCTGAGGCTCGTTGTAATCTAATGTGTCACCCCTGGTCGGGACGAACCACCCAAACTCTAGGTCTTTCATCTGGCCACTCATTATCTTTCCCCAAATATCTTAAGAGGACGCACTTCAGGAGGTCTTTCTGAGATCAAGAACAGGGTCTGATACCATACAGCCAAAGGCCAACCTGAAAATCGGCACCCTGCAAATATATAGCTTTCATTCCATATTAAGCCTCAAACAGAATTTTCTGATAAGTTTTAGCTGAACTACTTACTCATCGAATTTGAAGTACTCTTCATAACGACCTTTTGACTCTTCAAGATGCTGGCAATATTGCCACATACCACCGTTATAATTTCCATCTTCCCGACGATTTTCTTCGCCTTCAAAATTATAATAACCCGGCGTGCACTCACGATTGCGGCTGGTTGTACCTCGGTATTTGATTACTTCGCCCACCCACCAACTCTCTGTATTCGGCTTCGCATCAATCGCCCGATAACCGTTTTCACGCGTGTGCTTTATACACTCTGCGATGTGAAACCCTTGGGTCTGGAGCATAAAAGTCACGTTAAACTGAAAACTGGCTTGTTATCCCCCCATAATAAATAAGTTAGGGTAGCCCGCAGAATGGATGCCAAAAACTGTACGCATGCCATTCTTATATTTATCGTTTAATTCTAATCCATTCTCTCCACGTATATCGTTGTAAATCCCAGTTACCTGCACCTCAAACCCAGTAGCGTAAATCAAAAGATCTAACGGATACTCTTGTCCCTCAAAAATGACCCCGTCTTCACAGATCTCAGTAATTCCCTTGCCATCTGTATCTACAAGATGCACAGAAGAAATATTGAATGCTGGCAAATAATCATCGTCATAAGTCGGCCGCTTGCAGCGGTGCATGTACCAAGGCTTCAGCGCCTCAGCTGTCTTTTTATCTTGCACAACTTCGTCTACTCGACGATGTATGCGCATCTGGTGCTCGATATTATGATTTTCATAACGCTGCGTGCGCAGCTCGCGCGGCATCGCCTCAATCTCTTTGCGTTTTTCAGGGTCCGGCTTTGTGCCGAGCACATGTCGGTCCAACCTCTCCTTTTGCCATCCTGGCTTGAGGCTTGCTGCCCAATCAGGATTGGTAGGTATATCATCCCGGATATCGATTGCTGATGGAGTTCTTTGGAAAACAAAAAGCTCTTTTGCTGCTTTACCGAGGTGCGGGATAAGTTGAACTGCTGTTGCGCCAGTACCAATGATTCCAACCCGTTTATTTTTTAAGTTTTCCAGGTTCTGACCACAGTATTCGTAATCAAATCGAGAGGAATGGAAAGAATGGCCCTTAAAGCGCTCCATGCCTTTAATTTTTGTTAGTTTTGGCTTCGCTAAAGTACCATTTGCCACGATCACAAAATTTGCGGTTAGCTTATCACCTCGATCGGTTTGCAGACACCATACCTTTTCCTTTTCATCCCAATACGTCTGCGTAACGGTCGTTTGGAATATAGCCAAATCATAGAGGTCATACTTGCGAGCAATAGCTTGGCAATGCGCAAAAATTTCAGGGCCTTTTGCAAAAAAACTCTTTGGCACGTAGCCAAGCTCATCAAGAAGAGGAAGGTAATCGTAAGCAGATACATCGCAGGCAGCTCCCGGATATCGATTCCAATACCAAGTACCACCGACATCCGAACCTTTTTCGACAATGCGGATGCTCTCAACACCTCGTTCTCTTAACCTTGCTGCAGTTAATAGTGCCGAAAACCCTCCGCCGATAAACAGACATTCTACATGATCTTCGATTGGAGCACGTTCAATTCTATTTTCCGCCCATGGGTCCGTTTCATACTTAGCAAGATCACCTGTTAGGTCTGACGTGTACTGGCTCATTCCATCAGGCCGATAATTAAGACGCTTGTCACGCTCCTCCGCAAATTTTGCCTTTATCTGGTCATAGAAGGCTTGAGGTTTTTCTGTTGCAACTGTCGGATCAAACGCCGCACGTCTGGCCATTTTGTTCGGGTCGTTAACCCGACCTGGCTTCATATCCACATTCGCTTTTACCATTGCAAACTTCCTACAGCTGTTACGACCAACCACCATCTAAGATCGAGTTTGAAGATTAATGATTATTGCATCAACCCAATTAAGAGTATTTTGCCTCCAGCAAACCAAGTTCTGTCGCCTTAATTTGAAGGGCTAGAAACTTCGAATTGATACGTACCTGAGCCAAACCTCCCGCAATAAACCATAGACCCTCTTGGGGTGTCCGTCTGAACATATTATTCAGCTCACCGTCCTCCCCCAGCCCCCATACTTGGCCAATGGTTTTCACCATCTCTTCGCCGAGCGCCCGACGCACCAACTCCTCTTGTGGATGATAGCCGGTAGCAAGAACGATTAGATCCGCCGGAACAATGGAGCCATCCTTCAAAAGCGCTCCATCCTCAACGAATTTCTTGATTTTTCCGTAATCTAATAGACCAATCTCGCCTTTAATCATTAGCGCAGAGCTTCCCGCGTCCAGGTTGTACCCTCCTCCGCGACGGAAATACTTCATCTGATGACCAGTTTCATCTTCACCGACATCAAACTTGAAACCTATGCCCTTCAAGCCTTCAATCATATCTCTATCCAGCTCCAACATGCGCTGGGTCACTTGCTTGTACGCCTCGACCATCAGGGTGGGTGTCGCCGAAGCTACTATGAGGTCACAATCCTCTAATGGAGGACCTTCATCAAAAATTGCTTCGTTTAACCGAGCACTAGGATCAATAGACACAACGGTAGTTGAACCACGTTGGATCAAAGTTGTTTTGACGTCGAAGCTGTGTAGATCAAGAGCAATATCGTTAGCACTTGAACCAGTGCCTAAGATAAGCGCACGTTTACCTGTCCACGGTGCACCACTATCAAAACCTTCAGAATGAATAACAGTGCCCTTGAAACTCTCCAGACCTGGTAAATTTGGAATTAAAGGGTAGCTACTTACCCCATTTGCGAATACTAAGTGACGAGGTCGAAGGACGCGTTCAGTACCGTCACTGGACCTTAACTTAGCAGTCCAGCACTTTTCGTGAGGGCTCCATTCACCGGCAACAAACTCCGTATCTGTCCAACAGTTAATCTCCATTGCCTCTGCGTAAAATTCAAACCAAAGCCCAAGCATGTCTTTTGGGATGTACTTTGGCCAAGTTGGTGGGAACTCCATGTACGGCAGATGGTTAAGATGAATTGAGTTATGCAACGCGAGCGAGTGGTACCGTTTTCGCCAACTATCTCCAATTCGCGGCCAACTCTCGACAACAAGATTATCTATCCCAAGTTGATTCAATCTGGCAGCTATAGAAAGCCCAGCCTGAGCCCCACCAATTACAAGCACCGTAGGTTCACGATTGTCGTATGTAAGGGCCTTCCGACGAGCATCTTCCCAGTTATCACCGCCAAAATTACGCGAGTATGCCGCACCGGTTGGCCTATTTTCGCCAATCTTCTCAGCATGCCCCTCTAGCTCCTGGAGGGTGGTGGAAACATGCCATGCCAGCAACTCCCCATTTTTTGCTTCGGTTAATCGAACGATTCCCGCCCCTCTCCCAACCGAGAGCGAAAATTCAAATATCGCTTCAATACTCTCATTGCCGACACGTTTGACTTGTCTCGGAGGCTTGCGACCGTCTGGAATACAAAAACCATGCGCACCGGCACTTTCTTGTCGCGCAACTAACTCGGACACCACAGCATCCCGCCCTTCAAACGCAGAGAGGTCCCAAGTGAAGGCAAGAATGTCGCGCCAATGACATGTCTGGTGAAAAAGTTTGCCTATTGAACTGGCATCTCCAGTTGAAAGCGCTATCTCAAACTGCTCAAGCCAACTCTCAGCTGCACTCTTAAATGCGACCGCATCCTTCCATCGTTGCAAAGAGTCATCTTGGAAATTCATCTTAAAATTCACTCCTGCACTTAAACACTGAGACGCGCTAATTCCTCACAAACTCTAAAAATCTATCAACCTGACATCCGCTGTGTGAAGTCCCAAGACGTTAATCGTTCAGGAATAATCTTAATTGCGTACTCATCATCGGCTTTGCGAAGCAGCATCTCTTTAAATCTCGGCGCTTCATTGGACATAAATTTGTCTATTAAGCTACCCAATAATGCCCCACCATCCTTTTCGAGCAAAACTCTACCTTTACCTCGGACCCCTTTATAAGGTGGTTGATCGATAGATATATCAAATGCGCAGCGGTCATCGCGTTCAAGCGCCCGCGCAAGTGCTGAATTTGGTCGAGTGGCCGACCAAATCACGCCATCTGCCCAATGATGCCAAATTGGCGTAACCATTGGGTACCCAGAAGGTCGATTAACAGCTATCCGCATCGGGACACGTGTTCTATCCAAAAAAGCCAAAATGTCTTCCACATCCCAAGGGCCTTCTATCGGAATATTTCCAATTGCATGCGTCATGTTATTTTTTCCTTAGCAATTAGAATGATGCCGTAACACCGACTAATTTAAGGCTCTCCCAAGATCATACACCCACCATGGCATGCAAATCTGAATCTCTGAAGCCTAACAGACGACGAATTACCTATAAAATATAAAAAAGCAGTTACTCGATGACGGTTTAAGACAGCTCTATTGCGCTATGCCCCAATCATATTCTAAACCGAAAAGCCGATGAATTTTAGTATTGTACGGTCACAAAATAGTTCTGCTTTCTGTAACCTTTTCTACTCGTTGAAATGGAAGAGTAGATTTGTTCGTATTGCAGTTCTGCACTGTTTGACCCAATGTCTGAAATTCAGAGACACGGTGGGAGCGCGAGTCAGCTGCTGCCCATCACCCATATGTTTAGAAGACCCAGAACAGCGAGACCAAGATGAGCCTGTATTCCGACTATCTATCTGAAATCGAAAACCGGAAAGGTCAGGGACTACACCCTAAACCAATTGACGATGGAGCTCTTGTAAAGGAGCTAATCACTCGCATCAAAGATACAAGTCATGCTGATCGTGAAGCGTCTCTTAACTTCTTCATTTATAACACCCTACCAGGAACAACGAGTGCCGCCGGAGTAAAAGCCGCATTTCTTGAAGAGATTATTTTACGCAAAGAAACAGTCGAAGAAATTTCTCCTGATTTTGCCTTTGAATTGCTGTCCCACATGAAGGGCGGCCCTTCAGTTGAGGTTCTGCTTAATTTAGCCCTTGGTGAAGACGCTGGCATCGCAAAGCAAGCGGCCGACGTACTTAAAACACAAGTATTCCTTTACGAGGCAGACACAAATCGTCTTCAAGCGGCATACTCATCTGGCAATGCGGTGGCCACCGATATTCTTCGCAGTTATGCGGATGCTGAATTCTTCACAAATCTCCCCGAGATAGACGAAGAAATAAAAGTGGTGACGTATGTAGCAGCTGAGGGCGACATCTCAACCGACCTTATGTCCCCTGGCGCAGAGGCCCACTCTAGAGCTGACAGAGAACTTCATGGTCAAAGCTTTATCTCACGCAAGGCTCAAGAGGAAATTGAAGCTCTAAAGCTCCAGCATCCTGGCAAGCGTATGATGATGATTGCCGAAAAGGGCACCATGGGCGTAGGTTCTTCACGAATGTCAGGGGTTAACAATGTTGCCCTATGGATGGGCGAACCTGCGAGCCCATATGTTCCGTTCGTGAATATTGCACCAATTGTAGCAGGAACGAATGGAATTTCTCCAATATTCCAAACCACTGTCGGCGTAACAGGTGGGATTGGTGTCGACCTTAAAAATTGGGTGAAAAAAGTTGATGAGAATGGGAAAATAATCGTCAACAATGACGGGAACCCAATCCTCGAAGAGAAATATTCTGTCGCAACCGGAACAACACTGACGATCAACACCAAAACCCGCAAACTGATGAATGAAGACAGTTCTGAGGAGTTGGCAGATGTTTCAAATGCCTTCTCCCCTCAGTCTGTAGAATTCATGAAAGCAGGGGGATCTTATGCAATCGATTTCGGCAAGAAACTCCAAATCTTTGCTGCTGAAACCTTAGGTGTAGTTCCCAAACCCGTATTTGCCCCGCCGAAGGTGGTATCGAGCCCAGGCCAAGGCCTAACAGCCGTTGAAAAAATCTTCAACGCAAATGCAGTTGGTGTTCCTGAAGGCACTGTTCTTCACGCCGGTTCAGATGCTGTTGTTAAAGTGAATATCGTTGGGTCACAGGACACAACTGGGCCAATGACAGTCCAAGAACTGGAGGCTATGGCTGCAACGGTTATTTCTCCCGTCCTCGACGGAGCCTATCAGTCAGGCTGCCATACCGCTTCGGTTTGGGACAAAAAAGCTCAAGCAAATACCCCAAAACTAATGGCCTTTATGAACAATTTTGGCCTTGTTACCGGGCGGGATCCATCTGGCAAGTACCACGCTATGACTGACGTCATTCATAAAGTACTCAACGATATCACAGTTGATGATCGCGCCATCATAATCGGAGGAGATTCACACACGCGGATGTCCAAAGGCGTGGCTTTTGGCGCGGACTCAGGGACGGTTGCCTTAGCCCTAGCCCTTGGCCAAGCCAGCATTCCAGTCCCCCAATCTGTAAAGGTTACTTTCAAAGGTAAGATGGCTGAACACATGGACTTCCGCGATGTAGTCCATGCAACGCAGGCACAAATGCTAGCCCAATTTGACGGTGAAAATGTATTCCAAGGCCGAATAATTGAAGTTCACATCGGCACCCTTCTAGCCGACCAAGCATTTACTTTCACCGACTGGACGGCAGAGATGAAAGCAAAGGCATCAATTTGCATCTCAAATGATGAGACGCTCATTGAATCCCTAGAAATTGCTAAATCCCGCATCCAAGTCATGATTGATAAAGGTATGGAAATACCCTCAAAGATGCTGCAGCATCTTATCGATAAAGCAGATGAGCGGATCGAAGGCATCAAATCAGGAAAAGAGCCTGCATTAAAGCCTGACAATAACGCCAAATATTTTGCTGAAGTCGTTGTAGACCTTGATGCAATCAATGAACCAATGATCGCTGATCCAGACGTCGACAACATTGATATAGCCAAGCGATACACCCACGACACAATCAGGCCGATCTCTTACTATGAGGGCACAAAACAGGTGGACCTTGGCTTTGTAGGCTCATGCATGGTTCATAAGGGTGACATGAATATCATCGCCCAGATGTTTAGGAATATTGAAAAAGCCAACGGAAAAGTTGAGTTTAGGGCTCCTCTGGTAGTTGCTCCTCCAACCTACAACATTGTTGATGAGCTTAAAGCTGAAGGTGACTGGGATATCCTGCAAAAATACGCAGGTTTTGTATTCAACGACGAAGCTCCGAAGACCGAAGCACGTAAGGAATATGACAATATCCTATATCTAGAACGCCCTGGCTGTAATCTTTGCATGGGCAATCAGGAAAAAGCAGCAAAAGGCGATACGGTGATGGCAACGTCAACCCGACTTTTCCAAGGGCGTGTGGTGGCTGACTCAGAGGAAAAGAAAGGAGAGTCTCTCCTTGCTTCAACCCCAGTGGTAGTGCTCTCGACCATTTTGGGCAGAACCCCAAATATCGATGAATACCAGGCAGCCGTGGAAGGCATTGACCTAACTAAGTTTGCCCCTCCCACTGCGTAAGCTCTTTTCCATTCGCTACGGTGTCTAAATGTGATGAACTATGCCTAGAGCATTGCAAAAATATACACTAGATTTCGGCGCTGAATTGAAAATGAGTTGTTTACACTTTCCATGGGTTTAGGGGACTTGATTCTAGACAAGGAGACTACCTTATGTCCGATCAGCCCAAGGGAGAATTGACTCTCCGCACACTGGCAATGCCTTCCGATACAAACCCCAGTGGTGATATTTTCGGCGGGTGGGTTTTGTCACAAATGGATATAGCCGCCGGTATTGCTGCCGGCGCAACAGCACAGGGACGCGTAACCACAGTCGCAATCGATGCTATGCGATTTCACCGTCCTGTAAAAGTTGGCGATGTCCTATGTGTTTATTCTCTTGTCTCAAAGATCGGAACAACGTCAATAAAAATTGAACTTGAAGCCTGGGTTTTACGTAATCGTATTGGAGCACGCGAAAAAGTCACCGAAGGTATATTTACTTTTGTTGCTATTGACAGCTCGGGACGTCCAAGGCCAGTGCAATAGCCACCTTAAAAATAATCCTGCAACATTGGCACCAATAGAACTCGCGTCGGCAACTAGACCGACGAAACTTTGCTTGGACGAATAACTATCAGCAAAAATACATTTTGCGTAATCATCCATTGTTAAAATTACTTCTTGTTCACTATAATCCTCACTAAGGAAGTATTCCGTTAGGGTTACGCTTCTTTGAAACAGAAGGTTGATAATAGGAAAACTGCACGCAATCACTTTTTATAAATAGAATTCTACTGCAAATGCTGATTGGCTAGAATGCGATTAATTTTAATAATACTACTTATTTGCTCGACGCTTGGACTTACAGCCGTAGGCTTCATACTGCTGAAAAATCGCAAACATGCTCCAGTTGTTCAAGAATCCCCAAAAACCTATGTCGTTGTGCCTAATGTCGACCTTTTGAGAGGACATGTAATAGGTGCTGGAGATTTATCTTGGATGGAATGGCCTAATGATTCAGCCAATAATTTCGTTTCATCCGAACAGAAAGACCCATTTTATTTAAGCACATTTGATGGAAGAGTTGCTCGCGTAGAAATTTCTGCAAAAACTCCCATCCTTGAGAAGAACTTTATCTCAAAGGATGCTGCAGGGGGCCTTATCTCACTCCTTTTGCAATCAGGAAAGCGCGCTTACACAATATCTGTAGAGATTGACTCCGGAGGAGCTGGATTTATTGTCCCCGGAGATTTTGTAGACATCATTTTAATTCAAAACTTACGAGATAAATTACCCAGATCCAACTCAAATTCCACTCCTACTAAGCTCACAGATCAGATTTTGAATGCGGCAGCAGAGACGCTACTGGAAAATGTTAAGGTAATCGCCGTAGGATCTAAAACCTATGTTCCAAGGACCTCATCAGATACAGAAGTTGTGCCGGTTGAAACTATAACGGTTGAGTTGGATCAGTCTGAAAGTGAGAAACTTGCCCTCGCTAAAACATTGGGATCACTGTCAGTAGTTCTGAGATCGTTATCATCCGAATCTAATTCCAACTCAGACAGTTTTATTGCTGATACCAAGGCTTCTAAGGCCCTCAAAAAGGTAATTGAAGAAGCGCAAAAGAATGAGTCTCCAAGGCAGCCCAGTCCAACTCGGAAGAACAATCAATCCGTAAAAAAAGGTCAATTAAAATATATAGTGGCCGCAATGTATTTGAAAAAAATGTTTCATCACGGTGATGTAAGGAAATAGTCGTGTATCGGTTATCAAAAACATTCGCTCTGAGCATCATCCCACTTATAATTATGACGTTTTTTGTGGCCTTCTGTCATCGCTGATCCCTCCTCAAAAGTTCAAGTTTCCTTCATCGAGGAAGAACACGCAGAAAGCTTTCAATCGAGAAAGGCTCATTTGTTAAGTTAGATTTTGGAACACCGATCAAAGATGTAAGCATTGGAGATCCTCAGATAGTGGGCGCCAATATAATCCAACCTCTTTAGATCTATTTGGTTTAGAATTTGGTTCTTCAAAAATAACCGTGCAAGGCGAAGATGGCAAATTATTAAAAATCTTGGCTGTAGATGTCCAAAGGCCAGTGAAATTAGTTAGCAAGACGATCAAATCGCTTTTACCCAATTCTGCAATTTTAGTTTCTAGTGTAGGGGCTTCCTTAATTCTTAATGGAAGCGTTCCGTCGGCTAGGGAAAGCCTTGATGCAGAGCGCATAGCTCGGCAGTTCGTGGATGAAGACAGCGAGATAATAAATATTCTTGAAGTTAGAGCAGTCAACAGGTTCTTCTGAAGGTAAGAATTGCAGAGATGGAACGCTCTATTTTAAAAACACTAGGAGTAGGATTAAGAGGAAACGATGGATCAGTTGGCCAATTAAACCCACTACTAGGAGGAGCTAGGGGCGTCGCAGGCGAGGCGTTTGCTACGCTGAATGTAATTAATCCTTCTGTGGGCGTTTTTGACGATGCTCTAATTTCAGCCTTAGAAAGGGAGGGATTAGTAAAAACGCTCGCTGAACCAGCGCTCACTGCAATTTCAGGCGAAACCGCAAATTTCCTTGCTGGCGGCGAACTACCTGTGCCTTCAGGGCGTGATTCTCAAGGGAACATAAGTGTAGAATTTAAAACGTTTGGGGTTGCTCTGAGCTTTACACCAGTAGTGCTTTCAGATCAGCAGATAAGCCTGCGAATAAAAACTGAAGTCAGCAGAATAAATGAAGAACTGACAATCACCCTTGCTGGAACGCAGATCAAAGGATTATCCGTAAGGCGCGCAGACAGCACCGTAAACCTACCGAGCGGTGGTCAAATTATGATTGCGGGGCTCTTGTCTAACGTAGACAGTTCTCAAATCGAAGGTATCCCATTTTTTAAAGAATTGCCGATTTTGGGAGCACTTTTTAGAAGCTCCCAATTTCGCGGCAACAAAAGTGAGCTTGTAGTAATCGTCGAAAGTTATCTGGTCTCTCGCCCAGAAGACAACTCACAACTAACTACGCCACTTAGCAATTCCACTGAAATAAGTGCTTTCGATCTATTTTTTAATCAAAATCTTGATAAAAAGATCCAGCGTAGAGGGGAAGAAAATACCAGCTCTGTTAGGGACAAAATTATTGGGGAATAATATGCACCGAATAGCATGTCTGATGGCAGTGCTTCTGGCTACATCTTGCACTGGCGATCTTACAAAAGTCAAAAACAGTGCATCAACAAATATTCCCAGTGCATCTCTTGCCTTCGATGCAAATTCTTCCTTTGGCGACATAGAAATCTTTGAAGAACAATTATTCTTTGAATCAACTGTAAGCGAAGCTGAACGATTATCGTTAATCGTCAAAAAACAGATAAGAAAAATTCCAAACAAACAATTTTTCCTCATTGACATAGAGGCCAAGCGGAAAGAGGACGCCTCCAAATTTGGAAAGATGATTCAAAACATACTCAATCAGCAAAGAGTCAATTTTGAAATAAAAATAGGCGCCGGTTCTGATAAACCCAAGTCGCAAACAATTTCTGTATTACTCAGGTCTGCTTGGATTAAACCAAAAGATTGCTCTCACAATGTTTCACCAATCTTGGAGAAGTAGGTTGCTATCGAAGCAAAATTTGGCTGTTCGTATGCAAATAACATTGCTGCGATGTTAGATAATCCCCGCGATGCTATCGCACCGCGCAAAGCAGAGGCGCTAAGTACTATAAGAACGATGCAAATTCTTAGAGCTTACGTTGAAGGTAAGGCAACGGGCGCAAATCTCCCTGAAAGTGAATCAGGTGAAGCTAGCGCTGTTTCATCCTCGGAGTGAATTTGCAAACCAGAAAATGGTAAAATCAGAATCATGAAAACAACTCGATTAGGTTTTTACAGTACTTCTGAAGAGACGGCTTCTGGATTCGCTTCTGTCGCTGACGAATTTGCGCAATCATGGTATGAAATAGACTGCCTAGTTGGGAGTGTTGAGGTCTTATCAAAATCGCCTTTCAGGAGCAAACCAGAATCCGATGACCTAATTTTTTTTAGTACCTCTGCAACTGGCAATGACCTTCTAAAAGAACTCAATGCTCTTGCAGATGTGTGTAAACCAGAGTCTCAAGTATACGTGTTTTCCCCTGAACGAGATGTTTTTGTATATCGAGAAATCTTAGCAATGGGCGTTGCAGGATGTGAAAGCCTGCCGATGGACATGGAATTCATCACCAAAGCAATAAACGGTCTGTTAAATACCGATGGACGCGGGAAACTTGTTCTTGGTGCCTCGCTCTTAGGAGTTGGTTTTTCAACCACTCTTCTCAACGTTGCGTCACGATGTGCCTATCGTATTGGGGCTGATCGCAGTGTTTCTTTAGTTGATGGTGATAATACAGCCGGAATAACAAATTTATTTATAACTCAAAGTCCAAAATCCTTCGTTCAATTTGATACCGGTTTATCAGCGGACCCATTTCAAGGCTCAGTGCTATGTGATAGCGCAAAGTACGGAAAACCTTCGAATTTTCCCCACTCCCGCGAAACTTATTGGTTCTCGTGAAATGACCGATACCTTTCTAGACGAAAACCTGACTGAAATAACAGAAAAATCAGATTACACGTTTGTCGATTTTGGGTTGTACAATAGTTTGTGGGGATGCAGAGCCATCGAATATTGCGACCACGTTTTGCTGGCGTCGCGCCCCACGCTAAACGGCGTCCGCATAATGAGAGAAGTTATCCAAAACGTGATTGAGACGCGCGGAGCAGTTGAAAAAATATCCTGCCTTTTTTAGGTCGGGGCAGGGCTAGTAAGCATGAATTAAGCCAGAAAAAATTAAAGAAATTTTACCCAACGTGAAACTCTTTGATGTTCCAGATTTTCCATCTTATTTATTTAGTAACGAAAGTTCAGGATCACTGAGGTTTCAAGGCAAACGACCCACAAATAAGTATGAAAAATCAATTGATAAGATTTGCTCAGGGGTAATGGATTAAGGCGGAGGTTTAAATGGCTTTTGGTAAGCGCGACGTAGATTACCCAAACCCAGCGCCTGGCACTGAGGCGTCACCTGGGCCAGAAGGAAGTGATTCAAATCTATCTCCAAGGCCAAGTTTGAGTATCAGTAACCTGTCGCCGGATCTCAATGTACCTGAGGCCCCTAAGTCAGTCGCCTCATCGGATAACTCAAATTCCAATCTGGCGCTGAAGAAGGTGACGTTGAATTCGATAGACTCCAAGCTCTCAAGGTAAAAATATTTGCTGATTTGATTAAAGTTGTCGATTTAACTCAATTCGTAAACGAAGACAGGGGTCAGTTGAAGAAATCATAGGCGACGCAGTTGCCGAATTAATGGCTGCTAATGGATATGACATTAGAGGCGAAGCCGAACGGGAAATTTTAGTTCGGGATATTTGTTATGATGTTTTGGGCTTTGGGCCTTTGGAACCTTTATTAGAGCGGCAAGATATCGCTGATATTATGGTTAATGGACCCGATAAGGTTTATATTGAAACAAAGGAAAAATAGAGCTCACAGGTATTAAATTCCGCGATGCTGCTCAGCTTATGAATATTTGCCAAAGAATAGTTTCTGCTGTCGGCCGCCGAGTTGATGAAGCCAATCCCATTTGTGATGCACGATTAGCTGACGGCTCCAGGGTAAACGTCATAGGTCCCCCGCTTCTTTGACGGCGCAACTCTTACAATTCGAAAATTTTCTAGTGATAAACTGCAACTTCCAGATTTGGTTAAGTTTGGATCCATTACCGAAGAAGGTAGAATTCTTTTAGAGGTCCTATCCGAATGTCGTTCCAACGTGTTAATTTCTGGAGGTACAGGCTCCGGCAAAACAACTCTTCTAAATTGCCTCACTGACTATATTCAACCCGGCGAACGGGTAATTACATGTGAAGACGCAGCTGAACTACAATTAAAAAACCCTCATGTTAGTGCGGTTAGAAACTCGCCCTCTAATCTTGAAGGAGCAGGAGCAATCACTATGAGGATTTAGTTAAAAACTGTCTACGCATGAGACCAGAACGCATCATCGTCGGCGAAGTCCGAGGACCTGAAGCTTTTGATCTACTACAAGCAATGAACACTGGTCACGACGGCTCAATGGGAACTGTTCATGCTAACAGTCCGAGGAAGCGGTCAAGGCTTAGAAAATATGATAGCAATGGGAGGCTATAATTTGCCAACCAGTGCTGTTAGAGAGCAAATTTCTGGTTCTGTAAATGTGATTGTCCAGGCCGAACGCCTTCGTGATGGATCCCGAAAGATAACAAATATTTCAGAAATTGTCGGGATGGAAGGCGACGTTATCACCATGCAAGAGTTATTGGTTTTTAAAGTAACGGGTGAAACAGAGATGGAAAAGTTAGTTGGAACATGAATTTTCCTCAAACAGACCGCAATTTTTGGGATAAGGCAAAGTATTTTGGATTAGAAAGCAAACTAAATTCAATATATCAGTGAGTTTATTTTATGTACTTTGATGACAAACGTTACAATTATTTTTCTTATTTCTATTTTACTATTTATTTTATTTTTATTACTTATCTCTTTATTTTTTAAATAGACAAAAATGATACAGCACTGATAGGTTAAGAAATTTAGGATTAGTGCCGATAAATAATTACAAATGATGATACGGAATCTCAAAATTTAGCCCTACAGCGTGTTCTAAGAGCAAGATTATCGGAAATTAAAAAACTTGAAAAAGGAGGATTTCGATCAAATATAAATAATTTACTTATTAAATCTGGTTCAACATATAAATTCCAACGTTACATAATTAATTTTCGATATTAATTTATTTTATTTCTGTGTTTGTAATATTTTTTTCTACATCCAGCCTTCTTATTTCCATATTGGCTGCAATCCTACCTGGCGTATTTGGACAGAACTTTTATTTATCTTTCAAAAATGAAACGGCGGCAAAAACAATTCACATCAGACTTTGCAGGGGCTCTTGATATTATTGTCCGAGGAGTAACCGTCGGCTTATCAATCAATGAAAGTATGAAAACTGTAGCATACGAAGCCCAAGGTCCAGTCTCTGAGGAGTTTAAGTCGGATTGTAGATAGTCAAGCAATGGGCATTGAGTTCAATGACGCAATGGCTGACGCTATCAATATCGGATGCCGACGCCAGAGTTTCGGTTTTTTTCAATTGTAATGCAAATCCAAAGACAAACTGGTGGCAGTATGGCTAAAACGCTAGCTGATCTTTCATCGTTACTAAGGGGACGCAAAGAAATGCGTGATAAAATTATGGCACTCAGTTCAGAAGCAAAATCATCAGCTAAAATTATAGGATGTTTACCGATAGGGATCGGAGGCATGCTTTATTTGGCTTTGCTCCCTGATTTTCTTGATCCATTATTAACTAGTACCGTTGGCAATTTCATGATCGGCGGCGCACTCGTCTTGATGCTAATTGGTGATTTTAGTGAAATCAATGATCAATTTTGAGATTTAATATGGAGATTTTATTTTTAATCTTGCCTCTGCTGATATTTTGTTTTTGCTCACTATTATTGATGTTGCGTGAAAAGGATTGGCCCCAGACAGAATTAACCCTTAATTTTTAAATGCTCAAACAACAATAAAGATCAGTCCTCTGCTCCAGAAAGAACGCAAAACGGTCAAAAAATCAAAACCTTCTATCCTTGGCAAATTTTATCTGATGATTAGAGATCAAAATGCTCAGTCGTCGCAGAGGATATCTCGACTGCTCCTCAAAGCTGGAGTAAGGGGTGACAATTCTGTGGAAGTATTCCGATTTACGCTTTGCTTAATTGCAATAGCACTAGGTGCGATTGCCTTATTAATAATGACGTTTGCTGAACAGTTAGAAGTCACTCAACCGCTGAAAACACTCATTATTTTAGCGGCTGGCGCAATTAGGTTTTATTTACCCTACCGTTTTAATGATCAACAACGCAATGAAAAGACGGGATGAAATTAAAGCTGGGTTGCCTGATATGCTAGATTTAATGGTGATTTGCATTCAAGGAGGCTTGAGCTTAGAGCCAGCATTAACACGGGTATCGAAGGAAATACGCCATTCTTATAAAGTTCTCTGAAGAGCTAACAACCCCTTAATGTAGAGCTATCACTTATCTTGGCGATCGCTTTCAGGCTTATCAAAATTTACAGAAAGGGTTGATTTCCTGAAGTAAAATCTTTGGTTTCCAATGATGTATCAAAGTGAGAAACTTGGCACCCCTCTAGGAGTAGCATTTCAACACTAACTGAAGAAACAAGAAAAGAAAGAATGTCCATGGCTGAAAGAAAAGCCGGTTCGTTATCTTCTAAACTCACAGTCCCAATGATTTTGTTTTTTGTTCCAGCTATGTTTGTAGTTATCTAGGACCGCCAATCCAACAGATGATGGCATTGCTGGGTAAACTCTATCGAGCTATTCAATTTTTCTAGAAGGTCAATCTATTTCTTTTTTTTAATCAATTCCATTCACTCCTCCGGTTTGTTTGTCCTTTTAGAAGTTGGACATAATCAAACATACAGCCTTCATTTTGGAGAATCCACAACAAACATTGTTTAATTGTCCTCAGCCAGTCCTATTCTTTCCCAGTTTATTTATTGCACCTCTCAGCCAAAAAAATAGAAAGTGGATTACTTATAGTATTCGGGCTTTTTTCCAAGAAATTTTCTGCCTCGTTTTCCAACCAAAAGAAACTTTGTAAAAAATTAATGATGAAACTATCTTTGATTTTCTGGACGACCAAATCTTTGTTTTTGAATTTAAATATTCTAAGAGTGAAGTCCTATTCTTGTTTGTCTAACAGCCCGAATGTAGCCAATATGATAGTCGAGATTATCTGGATCCAATTCTTGAAGCGGAGATATATTTAGTTGAGAATTGAAAAGTTTTCCTTGTCAGAGAGCAGCGCACGATCATTAATTATTGAAAGTAAGAGATGCTTGTGGGGTACGCTCTTGGTGGCATGCAGTAAGGATTAACAGCAAATATGTAAGCAGAGGAATAAGGCGCTGGAACAGCCAGTTTTGGAGGAGAAAAAATGAGAATTCCTGCTGATTTTAGCTGTGGTGGTCGTTCATTTTGGAGTGACTGCTAGTAGGCCTGCTTGGAGTCAGAACCAGGCCTTTCTTGGTCGGTGAAGTTCGCGTCGTGAGTGTCCCATTTGACATCAAAAGTATCTTAAATGGATCAGATGCTGTTGTTAATTTAAATGTGGAAGAATCCTCGAAGAGTAATCATGACTGGGATGGCCCAGGTAGGACCAATCTAATTATCCTTGGATCCAAAGATGAAAGAATAGATTATTCTATTTTCGTATCTCCAGATAATCGGGATCTGGTTTATTCATAAAGGACCTTCAAACAATGTAATCTTTAGATGTGGTGATCGGTGCGAACGAGATGAGAGCGAGGAAGGAGAATCATCTCCATTGGATTCCACTCTGCCCTCAAATGATGGAAAAGCCCAACCCAACTAGAGTTTCTGGTAAGCAGCGGCTGAAGCTTTGAGGAACGTTTGATATAAAAACTATCAAACCTGCCATTCCAAACAGAGCCTCTACGATGGCGGGGCCCCAACAATTAAAAATCGTGATTAGTAACAGTTTTTGTAATGCGTTACAATTTTTCGCAGACCAGTAGATACAGAACTGGCAGCATCTTTAAGTTAATTTCCTAAAGGAAGCGGTAACAACACTGATAAGGTAAAATATTTTCCTTCTGAAACTAAAATTAGTATTATGGACGAGATTACTTTCCTATAATTAGAATATTCAACTGTCGTGGTATCCAGCTAAAAAATTTTTTAGTCGCTCTAATAATACAGGTAGAGGCGATCACCAAGCCAACTCGCCCCATATCTAATTTTTAGCACAAGCTGGTACCGCTGTTGCTACCCACCAAAACGTATTGGTCAGGTTAGTAATCTGAGCCACCAATTAAAACGTATTGCAATTCAATGATCACGACCTTCAATCCCCGCAATTATGAGCACATACTCAACTGCGGTAGCGCCGTCTTCATTACGGGCAAACTTAGAAGTAATAGCTTTCAACATCTTGAGGTCCCCCTAAAAACTACGACTATAAATAGCCTGTCGTAGGTTATACCAATTAAAAACAACTATTCTAATGACCAACCATTAGATCAATGAATGGTTCTAGATCCCAAATGATAATTGCCAAAGTGAAACGAAAATCACAAAACTTTTTAAAGAAACAAAATGGCGGGATCGCTGTTGAATTCGTTTTGCTTGTCCCTTTAATTTTGATGGTTTTAGTACTCATTGCGGACTTTGGTTCTTATCTACTCAAGAAGCAAATCTTTCATCTGTAACACGTGGTGTCATAACATTGGTTAGCAACTCCCAAACGTTGCTGTCAATCAGCCTCAATTACTTGTTTATGCTCAAAATTCCCTCGGCCCCTCAGCAAAAAATGTGTCCTTAATGTAACATCAATTTGTAGTTTAATGGCGCTGCAAACCAACTGTGCAAATATTGCAATGGCAGCCCATCAAGAATGAGGTTGAAGCAATCTATCATATGATCATACACTGATGTTTCCTTACCCAGGACTTGGACAAACTCTCCAAATAAGCGACAACCTTATCTTCCGCGTAAGGTGAGTGAAAGAATTGAAATCGTTGTCAAAAACTAATATTTTTGTTTCTGAAAAAATGATCATGGGGCGGCCGCTGTTGAATTTGTGTTAATAGCCCCATTGTTTATTGCCATTATGATTGGTGGGGTTGATTAGGTCGTTACCTATTTCTCCAACATGAACTTAATTCTGCAGTTCAAGAGGCCGGGCGCTTCGCAATGATACGTGGGTCTTCAGCGGCTACTCCGGCCACTCCAAATGATGTAATAAACTTTGCTGTTCAGCTATTACAATTTAACAACCGCAATAACATAACATTTACGGTAACATATGCGCCTAATAACTCCAGAGGCAGTACCCTGAGAGTCGAGGCCAAGCCAATTTTCAAATCATTGGAGGATTGCTCGCTTCTAGTGGACTAACGCTTGATGCAACCTCCATTAATATAATGGTCAATTAACTCAAATTCTTCACGAAAATTAATGACGAGATAATCCCAGGTGCAAAAGGATCTTAGCTTTCTAAATTCTGAGAAATCAAGGATTGGATGCATCTGATTTTTTGAAATGCCATAAAAATAGCCCAGATTACTCCGAAAATGAACGAAGCTGACAGAAAATATAAAATCGAGGTATATCGATAAAGAATACTAAGCAGCCATTAATTTTGCATCACCAGCACCCCAAATTTTTTGGCGAATAGGTAAAACCCTACGGCAAGTACTGAAAAAAGAAATGATTAAATAATAAAACAACATGTAATTGTTTATCATTCACCAATATATACATAAATCTAAGATGAATATAGAATACAGAACACCAATTAGGTATTTTGTAATACTTTAAATCATAAAATAATATATATAAAAATATTAAAACCGAACATCCGAATATAATTACACTTTCTTGCATAAATATTTAACTATTACCAAGATTTTTTAATGAAAATAAATCTAATATAATTAAATCTTTATTACGCCTTATTATAATTCCGTCATGCATCAATTGGCCTAATATCGAACTAACAAATGATTTGAGGTCCCTGTCCAGGCTGCTATCTCATCATGCTTCGGCGAGGGACTGATCAGCCATTGCCCAGGATTAAGGCTTGAGGCTCTCACTAACCTTATAAGCTGCTGAATAACGCGAATTCGTTGGAGTTGTGGTGGAAAAATCTTCAAGACGCTGGTTGGTTTGACGCAATCTTGCCGTGAAGAGTTTTAACAGCCGAAGCGTTAATTGAGGCTCATTAGCCAGAAGGCGCTCAAAGTCTGTTTGCTTTAGCTCTGCGATCTCCCCAGGCGTCCTGCATCTAACATCCGCAGATCGTGGCAAGCCATCTATCGCGGACATTTCACCAAAAAATTCATTTTTCCCCAATATCTGCATATCTCAGGTCTTGATCTTCATTGATCATAGTTTCTACTGAATATGTACCAGAGACTGTGAAAAGAAGTTTTTTTAGTTTCTTCTTCCCGCGTAGTTACCAAGTCATTTTTTGCTTAAACATTTTGAATTCGCAAGTCTCTCCACATGATCGACAACACTCTCTGGCAAGCCAATCAGCAGATTGTTGTTAGCAAGTTTCATCATCACCTCAATTTATTAAGCGAACACTATCCGGGTCACCTGGCCTGGGTGGTATTGGTTGGTCTGGTGGATGTGTACCAATTTGAACACTTGAATTACCGCCGACCTCAAGCGACTGTGCCGTAATCGAGACTGATGCGCTTGAGAGATCAGCTCCTCCGTTAACTTCCAATTTATCACCCGGCACCGAGATTCCTCTACCAGGACTAACAAAGATACTACCTCCGCCAATTATTTTGTGCTCGGCATTATTTGACTCATTGCTAATGATACTTAATCCCTCAAACTCAGCAATTTCTGTTTCGGGTTCAAATATATTTAGATTTCCTTGTGCCTGTACTTTTAGACTTGCACCATTCGTAAATATCAGATTACCCCTCACGTTTAATGTGCCGCCTGCTCTAACTGTTAGATCAAAACATATGGGCAATGGAAATCCTGCATTCCCACCACTCAGCGTGACTGTGACGCCATTTTGGACTGTTAGTTCCATGGTCCGCGTTGCTGAAGGTCCAAATGTAAAATTGTTAACTTCCCCAAACCGCGTTCTTACCACTGAACCTCTTCTAGCTGTTGGCCGATCTGGACAATTCCTTTCAAATGCATCCAGGAAAACTTCTAAATGGGCATAAGGATTACTAATTGGGGGACAACCCGTTTTGGGTACAGAAGAGATATTATTGGCCGACGTAACGTCAAACCCACCGTTGATACAAACATCGTCGGAAATTAGGCGTGCTCCATCACCATTTATATTTACGGCACTTTCATCACTACTATTTACCTGAACTCCACAGCCATCACCCATGTTTACCTGGCCATTGCCGTTAATTCTCAAGCCCTCCCCCGATCCATCAAGGAGGTTGAGACAAGCTGGGGGCGTGTCTGCATTTTGAGTAAGTTCTACCAAAGCAGAGGCAGAAATTACCGGCGGATTTGAGATAAAATTGCCAATGAAAAATGTTTGTGACGTAGCCTGCACTGTGACTTGAATACGATTGTTGGCAGGGAACGTTGTAGTGGCTTGAGCGCCTACTCCTCCATTTCTAACCGCGACGTTATTTGCTTCGGTAATGGCGGAGGCGGATTAGTACCCAGGAATTCATATCCGCCAGCCAGAGCGCCAGCGTCGGCAGCATTTTGCAGATTCCTTTTGAGGAGCACCAAAGCCTACATCTATAGCTAAGCCAGCACCAGCTATAAAAAAATCGGAGCCATGACAGCAAAGATAGCTGTAAATGCCCCACCATCTGATGTGATAAACTTTTTGATGATCTTGATTGATTTTAGCATATTAACCAATCGAATTACCCAGCACTTTCATCAAACTTAAATTAACAAAAAATAGTAAGTACAAGCCTATACATATTGCCACTGAAATCTCATCACTCCCTTTGGCCTGGTAAAATTATTATTCTCCAACCATAAAGATAATCCCCTCTACTCAACGCCTATTAGAAATAGAGGGGACAGACCCTGAAATCTTCATTGGCATCCAAGCAATTTCAAACATCTCGACTTGGCATCTTCACTGTCGGATCATACGTAATAATTATATAATGAAGTAACAATTAGGAGAAGGAACTCTAGACTGGATCAGTTCATTTCTTATTTTGAAACTAGTTTCGCCTTTTTTCTATCCTTTACTACCGACAACACGGGTCTATTGGCTCTACTTAGTCGCGATGCTTTGCGGTTGTGCTTACACAGAATAATAAAAAAACCGTCAGCCCATGTAGCAAACGAAAGTTCAGTCCGATCCTTTTTTCGCTATTGTTTTCCAAAAGCTATTTATAACCACCCTTCAGCTGTCCTTGACTATAAATACTTCATTATAAACAAAATTCTCTTCGCCTTTATTTTCGCACCTTTATTTTTGGGGTCACCTGCAATCGCTGAATGGATTGCAAAAACCTTTGGGACTTCAGTGGACACCGCAAACAATGCATCAGAACTAACAGTTGTATGTTATACAATCGTGGCGGTCATCGTTTTTGATCTTAGCATATTTTTCACACATTATTTGCAGCACAGAATACCGGTACTAAATTTTTTTATCATTCAGCCAGGTTCTCACTCCTATTACCGTTTTTTTCGACGAACTACTTACAGGATTTTTATAGCCCTCGGCGGGAGGGAGCATTTATGATAGCAACTGAAAGTCTTGTGAGGCCCTTACAACTATTTCAAGTTGCTTTTCATCTATTATGTTGCCGGCTATAACCTTCGCCATTCTCATATATGGCTAAATTATCCAAGCTGGTTTATTAAGGATTCTGATAAGCCCTGCTCAACATCAGATCCATCACAGCAATGCCCCTCGCCATTTCGATAAAAACTTTGGATTTATCTTCTCATTCTGGGATCAACTTGCCCGCACAATTTATATTCCTGCCATGCGCGAAGATCTTAAATTTGGTCTCTCAAAGGATGAGAATAGAGAGTTTGGCAGTGTTCTTGCATTATATTTTTCACCCTTTCAAAAAAGCTGAAACTCTTTAGACGTGAAAATCAATGACAAAAGTAATTATTGGGTTGATAGCGTCGCTTACCGCGTTTTTCGTCTACCTAAGCTCTCCAGTAAGCACAACCCTAAAAAGACACTGTCTTTTTGGCAGACATGACCTGGCTTGAGGTTGAAGAAGCAATCAGACAAGGCAAGAAAGGAGCTGTCGTCCCAACCGCTGGGTTAGAACAAAACGGCCTTCATGCTGTTCTGGGAAAACATCACTACGTCGTAAAATATGCGGCGGAACAAATTGCGCGGCAACATGGTAAATTGCTTGTAACACCCGTGATTGACTTCGTACCGGAAGGGAATATCGATCCTCCATCAGATCATATGAAATTTTCAGGTACGATCAGCATCCCAGAGGATATCTTTGCAGGGATATTGGAATTTACAGCACGCAGCCTTCGCGCTCATGGATTTGAGCGCATATATTTTATAGGTGATAGCTTCGGTAATCAGCAAGCTCAAGCAAAAATTGCAGCAAAGCTAAACTCAAGAATGGGCCAATACTAGCAACCGGGTACATCATATTAGCGATTATTACTCAGCTAATGGCCAGACAGAGTGGTTAGTTACTCATGGGGAAAAAAATATTACTATTGGAACACATGCTGGAATTCGTGATACGTCCGAATTGCTATTCATTAATCCAGATGGCATTCGCCCGAACACTGATAGGACTAAAAGCTGGTATGCACCTTGGCAAGAGCGGCTCGAATGGAGATCCAAGCAGGGCTAGTAAAGAAATTGGCGAAACAATGATCAAACTGAAGATTGATGCCGCTTTGAAACAAATTAATTCTTTTCAATCTCAATAACTTAATAAGGTGAAGTGTGGCTTGAAGACTTCCGATCTCAGATCTACGAGATGTTATTCTAAACACGGCCATTGCGGGGGCAGGATTTGAACCTGCGGCCTTCAGGTTATGAGCCTGACGAGCTACCGGGCTGCTCCACCCCGCGTTGGTGTTATTTGGAGTTGTGTGAGGTCTTCCATTTGGAGGGGCTGGCGGCGCCCTACTCTCCCGCGCCTTAAGACGCAGTACCATCGGCGCAGAGGGGTTTCACGGCCGAGTTCGGGATGGGATCGGTGTGTCTCCCTCGCCATGACCGCCAACCCGTCCAAAGGGAAGCGTGTCACCGCCCTTGTTAGGGCGAGGAGGAATTGAGAGAGAGGGATCGTATGTTTTCGTACACTGATATTTCAGAGATGCGATACTTTTAATTGTGTGCGTTTGATTTTCGTTAGGATCAATTCCAGAAGATTTCTGGATTTTGATCCGAGGACGAAGCTCTAGCCTATCGAGCGATTAGGACCGGTCAGCTCCACGCATTGCTGCGCTTCCACACCCGGCCTATCGACGTGGTGGTCTTCCACGGCTCTCAGGCGAGACCTGATCTTGAGGCTGGTTTCCCGCTTAGATGCTTTCAGCGGTTATCCTTTCCCGACATAGCTACCCGGCTGCGCGGCTGGCGCCACGACCGGTCCACCAGAGGTCAGTCCATCCCGGTCCTCTCGTACTAGGGACAGATCCTCGCAAGTCTCGTACGCCCACGGCAGATAGGGACCGAACTGTCTCACGACGTTCTAAACCCAGCTCACGTACCACTTTAATCGGCGAACAGCCGAACCCTTGGGACCTGCTCCAGCCCCAGGATGTGATGAGCCGACATCGAGGTGCCAAACACCCCGTCGATGGGGACTCTTGGGGGGTATCAGCCTGTTATCCCCGGAGTACCTTTTATCCGTTGAGCGATGGCCCTTCCACTCGGGACCACCGGATCACTATGACCGACTTTCGTCTCTGCTCGCCCCGTCGGGCTCGCAGTCAGGCGAGCTTGTGCCATTGCGCTCGAGCGGCTGATTTCCGACCAGCCTGAGCTCACCATTGCGCGCCTCCGTTACACTTTGGGAGGCGACCGCCCCAGTCAAACTACCCACCATGCAGGGTCCCGGACCCGGTTTCACGGGCCGCGGTTAGACGTCAGGCACAAAAAGGGCGGTATTTCAAGGGTGCCTCCACCCGACCTGGCGGCCGGGTTTCCAAGGCTCCCGCCTATCCTACACAGTTTATACCTAACGCCACTGCAAAGCTATAGTAAAGGTTCACGGGGTCTTTCCGTCTGACCGCGGGTACTCCGCATCTTCACGGAGAGTTCAATTTCGCTGAGTCGGCGTTGGAGACAGTGGGGAAGTCGTTACGCCATTCGTGCAGGTCGGAACTTACCCGACAAGGAATTTCGCTACCTTAGGACCGTTATAGTTACGGCCGCCGTTTACCGGGGCTTCAATTCGAAGCTTGCACCTCTCCTCTTAACCTTCCGGCACCGGGCAGGCGTCAGACCCTATACGTCGTCTTAAAGACTTCGCAGAGTCCTGTGTTTTTAGTAAACAGTCGCCACCCCCTAGTCTGTGCCCCCCGCCCATGGTTGCCCACGAACGGGGCCCCCTTCTCCCGAAGTTACGGGGGCAATTTGCCGAGTTCCTTCAACGCCGTTCTCTCAAGCGCCTTGGCATACTCTGCCAGTCCACCTGTGTCGGTTTAGGGTACGGTCTTAAGCTGGGCTGTTTCCTGGAACGTCCAGGCTGCACCGACAATCCAATAAGCCGATACAACTTTCGACATCCGTCACTTCCAGCAGGCTGAGGAATATTAACCTCATTCCCATCGACTACGCCTTTCGGCCTCGCCTTAGGGGCCGGCTCACCCTCGGCGGATTAACCTTGCCGAGGAACCCTTGACTTCCGGCGAGAGTGTTTCTCACACTCTTTATCGCTACTCATGCCAGCATTCTCACTTCCGTCCGCTCCAGGACCCCTCACGGGTATCCCTTCACCGCTGAACGGAACGCTCCGCTACCACTTGCTCCGAAGAGCAAATCCTTAGCTTCGGTGTACGACTTGAGCCCCGGTACATCTTCGCCGCAGGACGGCTTGCCTAGACCAGTGAGCTGTTACGCTTTCTTTAAAGGATGGCTGCTTCTAAGCCAACCTCCTGGCTGTCTTGGCTGTCCCACATGCTTTCCCACTTAGTCGTAACTTCGGGACCTTAGCTGAAGGTCAGGGCTGTTTCCCTCTCGACTACGGACCTTAGCACCCGCAGTCTGTCTGCCACGCTCTACTCTACGGTATTCGGAGTTTGGTTAGGTTTGGTAAGCCTCGCGGCCCCCTAGCCCATCCAGTGCTCTACCCCCGTAGGTAATACATGACGCGCTACCTAAATAGCTTTCGCGGAGAACCAGCTATCGCCGAGCTTGATTGGCCTTTCACCCCTAACCACAGGTCATCCCCCGCTTTTTCAACAGAGGTGGGTTCGGTCCTCCAGCGCGTGTCACCGCGCCTTCAACCTGCCCATGGCTAGATCGCTCGGCTTCGGGTCTAATCCCTCGAACTCTGACGCCCTATTCAGACTCGCTTTCGCTCCGCCTACGCCTAACGGCTTAAGCTTGCTCGA
>JAYQLI010000035.1:1420000-2856224 GCA_038143065.1 Rhodospirillales bacterium
ATTCATTTTTAATCGATTTTCACAAACAAAAAATTATGCAATTCGAATGGATTGATATGCAGCTAGCGCGCGCGTTCGAGCTGCGCTATGGTCAACGACAGGTTTAGGGTAATTATCTCCAAGGTTGATAGAAGCTTCCTCTAATTGGCTTACGTTGGCTGTCCATGGAGAATGAATTAGTTTGTTTGGCAATTTTGCTATCTCTGGGATCCACCGTCTGACGTACGCTGCGCTGCTATCAAACTTTTCCCCTGCGCAATTGGATTGAATATACGAAAATAGGGTGCTGCATCGGCTCCGGATCCAGCCACCCACTGCCAATTCGATGGATTGCTTGCTGGATCAGCATCAATCAGAGTGTCCCAGAACCAAGCCTCACCTTGCCGCCAATCCACCATGAGGTGTTTGGTTAAGAAGGATGCCACAATCATTCTTACCCGGTTATGCATCCAGCCTGTTTCCCATAATTGTCGCATCCCAGCATCAACAATTGGATATCCCGTTTGTCCCCTTGCCCAAGCGCTAAATCCAGTTTTGTCAGTACGCCAGGGAAAATTGTCAAACTTAGGTTGGAAATTTGAGGTGGCTAAATCATCGGCATAAAAGAGCAAATTGTGACAGAAATCTCGCCAATACAGTTCACGTTCAAAGGCTTCGAAATCGCTATCTAACTCCCCATTGGCTTTGTCTTTTGCGATTGCAGCCACAAAACGTACCTGCCGCGGACTAATTTCCCCGAAGCGGAGATGCGGCGAAATCCCAGAAACATTAAATACCGAAGGGAAATTCCGCCCTTCAGAGTAACCTTTCAATCCTTCCTGGAGAAAAAGTGAAAGACGATTTTGAGCTGCCTCATCTCCATGAGACCAGTTTGCCCGCAACCCACCCGCCCAATCTGGCTTCGTTGGGATTAGGTCCCAATCTTCTAAAGTATCTCCATACGTCTCTACAGACTGCCATTTTTGTGCAGCTACAGGCGTGCCAATTGGTTGCAACTGATCAGCTGATGCACGGGCGGCTTTGTAGAAGGGGTGAAAACTTTGTACCAACCCCCAGTCTTGGTTTTTACCTGCCATGGCTCCGCAATGAGAGAACCATTCCAACTCATCACTTCGATGCCAGAATTCTTCAGGCGAGCCATAACGCTTTTATCGGTAGCTATGGCTGCGGGCTCGTAGCGTCTGTTCCAAAAACAGGCCCTCGCTCCAAGAATTTCTGCAATTTTGGGTAGGATATCGTTGCTTGAACCGCGCATCAAAATCAGTGGAACATTAATGGTGTCCAAGGCATTTTGAAGCGCATTCAATGCCCCATGTAATTTCCATGAGGCCGCGGCACCCAAAGGCCGAGCCCCATCCCCTTCAGTTTCAAGCACATATAAACCTGCGACGGGACCTCCACGATTAATCGCAGCAGAAAGTGCAGGATTATCACTGATCCTTAGATCGTTTCTAAACCAAACTAGAGCGGGACCCGCGGGTTTCATTCATCTTCTCCTAAACTCAACCAATAGCATTTCGAAGCAAAATGCGGATGCCCCCAACAACCTTCAACAACTATTCCTTTGGATGGCACCTGTGCAAGCAGTTCGGTAAAAGCAACCTGAAGAGATGCATATCGACCTGCCAACAGTATTCTCAATCCTTTAATTGCAAAAAAGAAATAAGCTAATTGAAACATAATGCGTTGACGGTTTAACCTATGCCTAGGTGATTGTCTGTTAAAACCGCTGAAACGGAAAAAATTCAGGAGGAATGCGCCTTATGGCTGATGGTATGCTGGAAAACAAAGTGGTCCTTGTTACAGGCGCTGGACGTGGTATCGGAGCTGAAGTGGCAAAACTGGCTGCCGCCGAAGGCGCTAAGGTGGTTGTAAATGACCTTGGTGGAGACGTAGACGGCGGTGGCGCAGACAGCACCCCCGCTCAAGAAGTGGTCGCGGCTATTGAGTCAGCTGGAGGTGAAGCAGTCGTTAACGGTGATAGTGTTGCGGACTTTCAAGCTGCCAAGGCAATGGTTAAGCAAGCTGTCGATACATTCGGCCAAATTGATGCAGTGATAAACGTCGCAGGGATCCTACGAGACGTTATCTTCCATAAAATGACGCAGGATGATTGGAACGCGGTAATTAATGTCCATCTGAAAGGAACGTTTAATGTTTCCCGGGCTGCAGCGGATTATTTCCGCCAGCAAGAATCCGGAGCAATGGTACATTTCACTTCCACTTCCGGGCTGATTGGCAACTTTGGCCAAGCAAATTATTCCGCGGCAAAACTTGGGATCATGGGCCTATCTAAATCAATATCCCTAGATATGGCTCGCTTTGGAGTGCGCTCTAATTGCATGTCCCCGTTTGCTTGGAGCAGGATGATTGGAACAATCCCTTCCAACACACCGGAACAGGAAGCTCGTCTTGCAAAAATTAAACGCATGACGCCTGCGCAGATTGCTCCGATGTGCGTCTACTTGGCCTCAGACGCCGCCAACGAAATGGGGGTCACCGCACAAGTTTTTGGTAGCCGCATGAATGAGCAAATTCTTTTTGGTCAGAACCGTCCCATTCGATCCATTCATCGTGCAGAAGGATGGACACCTCTAACGATCCATGAGGAAGGCATGCCAGCCCTAAAACCGAGTTTTGTCCCCAATGATCGATCAGCAGATGTCTTTTCTTGGGACCCAATTTAATTGGTCCAGCCAAAAGACTGAAACGAACAAACGAAACTTACAGCAATAGTTAGAAGGAACCGGACTCATGGTAGACGGTGTTCTCGAAGGTAAAGTAATTCTTGTGAATGGAGCAGGTCGCGGCATCGGAGCCGAAATTGCTAAACTTGCAGCTAGTGAAGGCGCAAAAGTTGTGGTGAACGACTTGGGCGCAACGGTGGATGGTCGCAGTGATGCAGACATTGGTCCGGCTCAGCAAGTTGTGAATGAAATCGAAGCCAACGGCGGAGAGGCTGTCGTTAATGGCGGCGATATTTCAAATTGGGATGATGCTCAGGCCATGGTTGCACAAGCCGTGGATGAGTTTGGTCAGCTCGATGGTGTGGTAAACGTAGCCGGTATTTTACGTGACGTTATTTTTCACAAAATGAGCGAAGATGACTGGGATGCTGTCATCAATGTACATCTTAACGGATACTTTAACGTTGCCAGAGCCGCAGCCGAAGTTTTTCGAACTCAAGAATCAGGGGCAATGGTCCACTTCACTTCCACTTCGGGCCTAGTTGGCAATGTAGGCCAGGCAAACTATGCCGCTGCAAAGCTTGGAATTGTGGGTCTTTCGCAATCTATTGCTCTGGACATGTCACGATTTGGAGTCCGGTCAAATATCGTTTCTCCATCTGCATTTACACGTATGATTGAAACTATACCGATCAAAGGACCCGAAGGTGAGGCACGGCGTCGACGTCAAGAAGCAATGACGCCGCAAAAAATTGCTGCCCCATCTGTGTATCTTCTGTCTGACTTAGCCCATGACATTACAGGACAGATATTCTATGTCCGCTCTAACGAGATCATGTTGATGAGCAAAACTAGGCCCGTCCGCACGATCCACCGCAGCGACGGCTGGACACCGAAGAACATACATGAACATGCAATACCGGCTCTCAAACCTCACTTTTCGCCAAATGAGGCGTCACCTCAATATTTCGTTTGGGATCCTGTTTGAAGGCGCATTAAAACCCCTTTGGTACAGTGTCCTAGCCTCCGTCATTGGTTTAGCAATTTGCACAGTAGTGCGCGCTGAAGAACCTTAAGCACGCGCTCACTTAGGCTATTCCATAAAGCATCCACTCGTGAAGGCGGGCTGGTATAGCTTTTCCGAAAAGTTGAAGACGGAGGAAGACGCACCCAAACTCAAAGTCTTTCTAAATGGTCCTGCTGGAGACGATTTCTCTGCGATTGAGAACTTGGCTCGCGGCTACTACCAATTTGGCTCAGCTGCACTCCCATCGTTTCCAGAAACTTTCCCGCATGCTGCCTTATTAGCGGAGATGGGACTTGTTGGTGGAGGGAACGAACTTGCAGCTGCCGCGGCGATTACCGAATTACTAGCAATCCAGTGCAGGCCTTGCGCTCAAATATTCGATAAACAGGGTGTTGTATTTTTAGGTGCTTATGGTGCAGCACCGTTCGTATTGCTCTCATACGATGAGCTCAACACCCCTTGGCCTTTCAAGAACTTACCACGCTCACGCCAGGTACAGCATGGGACCGTCTGATTATTTCACTTGGCGGAAAAGTGACTCAAGATTTTAGCGATGCAGGCGACCTCTTCGCCAGGGGAGAAATCAGCGCTGCAATTGCAACACCCTTAGAACTATCCAACCCTGCAGTTAAAGCTCAAACTCGACACATTTTATCCGCTCCACTTGGGAGCTTTCGTGGAGGTGGGGCCTTTCTCGCATCGGCATCTTACTGGCAACAGCTGTCTCCTAAAGCGCGAGGCGCGATTTTGAATGCATTACCCAGCGGTATTGTAAGCACTACGATCGAATACAAACGAATTTCAGACCTTGCTATTGAAGAGGCTAAATCTGAGGGGCTTATAGTTAACCAAGCGGCTCAGGACCTTACCGCAAAGATCCAGAAACATGCTGAAGATGATCTTTCTGCCATCATCCAAACTGCGGAAAACCGGTTTGGACTAACCAACGCTTCCGAGTTTGTTAGTCAATTTTTGTCCCTATATCAAAAATTTGAAAAAATGCTTGCAAAAGCAAAAACTCAGGAAGAAGCCGCTCAAATTCTCAAAACTGAGATTTTTGACCAATTGAAGCGGTCTAACTTCGACTTGGCTCCAAAAGAATAAGCCTCAATCTGACAGCAGTTTTGGATGGGACGGATTGACTCAGAGGCTCTTTTCGCTAGGGTGTGCATCCACCTGGGTGGTGGGAATCACTATCAACCAGAATAAATTTCCAGGGAGGAATAACTTGATGCTTGGACTCCGAGCTCTTACAGCAGCAACTGTAGGTGCTACCGCCGCTCTGGCGGCAGGCTTTGCAGCTGCTGATGGCCATGGCCACAAGCCAAAATACGGCGGCCATTTCACATACGTAATTCCATCAAAGGCCCCACCAAGTCTTGATGCGCATAGGGAAACAACTTACGGGGTAATTCATCCCGTTCGTCCGTATTACTCTACACTGCTTCGTGTAAACCCAGCCGACCCAAGTTCAGACGTATACGTCTGCGACCTTTGCTTGGGCGATGTGCCAGAACCAACAAACGGCGGCAAAACTTACACATTTAAGCTTAAATCAGGTGTGAAGTTCCATGATGGTACTCCGCTCACATCAGCGGATGTCAAAGCAAGTTTTGACAAAATCATCTTCCCGCCTAAGGGTGTATCTAGCGCTCGTAAAAGCTTTTACATGATGGTAGATTCGGTCACCACGCCAGATGCTTCTACGGTCGTCTTCAACCTGAAATACGCTTCTTCAGCGTTTATCCCAGCACTCGCCGCACCCTATAACTTCATTTATTCAAAAGCGAAGTTGGATGCAGATATTCACTGGTACGAGAAAAATATTCTTGGCTCAGGGCCATTTATTCTCGACGAATATCAGTCGGGTGCACAAATTACAGGTACCAAGAACCCAAATTACTATCTTGAGGGGCTACCTTATCTCGACAGAATCACTGGTGTCTTCGCTAATAAAGAGTCGATCCAAGTTCAGGCGCTCCGAGGCAACCGAGCTAGTGCTCAGTTCCGCGGTTTCCCACCAAAGACGCGCGATGACCTAGTCAAAGCTCTTGGTGACAAGGCTACTGTTCAAGAAACGGATTGGAACTGCGTTCTTCTCGCCACACCAAACCACTCACGTAAGCCTTTTGATGACGTCCGAGTGCGTCGCGCTCTAACCCTTGCCCTCGATCGTTGGGGTGGATCAGAATACCTGTCAAAAATTGCTATCGTGAAAACGGTTGGCGGTATTGTCTATCCAACGAGCAAGCTCGCGGCGACAAAAGAAGAATTGATGCAGTTGGATGGCTATAAAGCCGACCTGGAAGCTTCACGGGCGCGTGCACGTGAGCTTCTTAAAGAAGCTGGCATTGATCTTTCGAAAACCTATACATTGAACAACCGTGCCGTAGACCAGCCATATAAAGTGGTAGGTGTATGGTTGCTTGATCAATGGCGCCAAATCGGACTTAACTTTGAACAACAAGTTAAGCCTACTGGACCGTTCTACGCTTCTCTGCGTGAGAAGGGCGACTTTGATGTGTCGATTGACTTCAACTGTCAGTCAATTGTCAATCCACCAATTGATACGTCAAAATATCTGTCTTCAGATATCAACCCAGCTAACTACAGCCGGGTTGTCGATCGTAAAATAGACGAGCTTTATAACGAAATGTTGCTTGAAGCTGATCCAGCAAAACAACGTGTGAAGATGCGTACTTATGAGAAATACGTTCTTCATGATCAGGTGACACAGATGATTACACTCTGGTGGTTCCGTACAACTGTTCACCGCTCTCACTTCAAAGGCTGGAAAATTAGCCCCAGCCATTACTTAGGTCAGGCCCTCGATACCGTGTGGCTTGATCCTGATGCGGATAAGTAATATCTGCTTCTAATCGCCTTTCAGGCATGAACGCCCGTGAGTCAAAAGGCTCACGGGCGTTCACTTTATGACACTAATTTAGGTCTCTATTCATGCATAAGTATCTCGTAAAGCGCATGCTGATGATGGTGCCGACCCTGATTGGCGCAGCAATTTTAGTTTTTACACTCATGCACATGATCCCAGGAGATGTTTGCGCTCTCCGTTATGCTGGAACTGGAGGCACGTTTGACGTAAATCAAATCGAGCAGTGCAAAGAAGAATTAGGCCTTAACAGGCCGCTACTTGTGCAATTCTTTGAATGGATTGGCGGATTCTTTATTGGTGACTTCGGTACATCAATGTGGACTGATCGCCCAATCACTGAAGAAATGGGACCACGTGTTTTGCTCTCTCTTCAGGTAGCCGTTATGGCAACAGTTATTTCTATTTTAATCTCTATCCCGCTAGGTACTATTTCAGCGGTTAAACAGAATTCATGGATCGACTACACTGTCAGATGCGTAAGTATAGCCGGAATTGCAATGCCCTCATTCTGGTTGGGTATATTGATAATGCTTGGACTTTTAGCCGTATCTAATTCAATTTTAGGATACGGATGGATACCTCCAATTCAGTATATTCCTCCTCTTGAAGACCCAATTGGCAACCTTACTCAGCTGATTTGGCCAGCCTTGGCAACTGGATATCGTTATTCTGCGGTTGCAACGAGAATGACACGATCAGCGTTGCTTGAGGTGCTTCGTGAGGACTACATCCGCACAGCACGCGCCAAAGGTGTAATCGAAAAGTTAGTAGTGAATAGACATGCACTGAAAAATTCGATGCTGCCTGTCGTTACAGTTATTGGTATTGAATTTGCCTTCCTCATGGGTGGGTTGGTCGTTACAGAGCAGGTGTTCAACCTTAATGGTCTTGGGAAGCTATTTGTCGATAGCGTTACCAATCACGACTATACATTAACCCAAGCTCTGGTGATGTTGGTTGCATTCATCTTTGTTGTTATGAACATCGTCATTGACGTGATCTACGCTTGGCTAGATCCTCGTATCCGCTATAGCTAAGTAAGGAGAAATTTGGTCATGAACGTCGCAGCTACGACAGTCGACGCCGCTCCTACAGAGAAGACACTTCTCCAGAAGATCGGTCGGATGGCCCGCCGTCAGCCCTTAGGGGCAGTCTCAGGTATAATGATCTTGATCATGGTTTTGGTAGCACTGTTAGCTGATATTGTGGCTCCACACGATCCAGTAAAGTTGAACTTTATCGATCAACTTGCCACTCCATCAGCAACGTATCTTCTAGGCACCGATGAGCTTGGCCGGGATATCTTGAGTCGTATTATCTACGGGTCACGCACCGCTCTCTTTATTGGCTTCGTAGCAGCTTTCATTGGCGCGACATTAGGCTTGGTATTAGGAGTTACAAGCGCTTATCTAGGTGGCTGGTTTGATCTAATTTTCCAACGGATTGTCGATATTTTTATGGCTTTCCCATTAATCATCATGGCGTTAGCTATCGTATCGGTATTTGGTTCCGGGGTGGGCAATGTGATCATAGCAATTACAATTCCCTTTATCCCTAAATGCGCTCGGGTTGTTCGATCTAGTGCGCTTGCACTTCGTGAAATTCCCTATATTGATGCAGCCCGCGCGTGTGGTTACAGCCATGTACGCATTGTGCTTGTGCATATGGTTCCAAATGTCATGGCCCCGTATCTCATTATGGTAACAAGCTTTGTTGGTCAGGCTATTCTTCTAGAAGCCTCATTGTCTTATCTTGGCCTAGGAGTTCAGGAACCGACCGCTGCTTGGGGTTTAATGTTGCGGGGTGGTGCTGAGCAATTTTTTGAAAGTGCGCCATGGGTAGCAATTTTCCCAGGCCTTGCCATCACGTTAGCCGTGTTTGCCTTCAATCTTTTCGGTGACAGCTTGCGCGACGCTCTTGATCCAAAACTTCGGTCCTCTTGAGTGGTAAACCTGATTAGGGGTGAGGATGGCTTGTCGCGTTGCGGCTGGTGCGGAACAGACCCTGAATATCAGCGCTACCATGATGTGGAGTGGGGAAGACCAGTAAGAGACGACTATGCATTGTTTGAAAAGCTTTGCTTAGAAGGCTTCCAGGCCGGTCTATCCTGGATAACTATTCTAAAGAAACGCGATCGGTTTCGTGAAGTTTTCCATGGCTTCGACCCAGAAAAAATAGCTGGATTGACCGGCGAAGATATATCACGTCTTATGCTAGATGCAGGTATCATCAGAAACAGACTGAAGATCGAAGCAACAATCTCAAACGCTCAGGCTTGGCTCAAAATTATGGAATCCGGTAACGACAGCTTCGCCAATTTCATATGGGCAACTGTCGACGGCATAACTAAAATCAATCAACCACAAACAAAAAAGAGGTGCCTAGCAAAACTAAAGAAGCAGAAATATTATCAAAGCGCTTAAAAAAAGCCGGATTTCGCTTCGTTGGTCCGACAATCTGTTATGCTTTTATGCAATCCATGGGACTCGTTAATGATCATGTTAAAGGCTGCTGGAAGGCTCCCTAATGCCCCATAAGAAGAAACTCGAAGAACTTAAGCGTCGCCGCGAAGAAGCCCAAGCGATGGGCGGAGCCCGCAAGCTTGAGGCTCGCCGCAATGCTGGTATTTTGAATGCCCGCGAAAGACTACACCACCTTTTAGACGATGACTCTTTCTTAGAAGCCGGACTCCACGCGTATTCGATCCGCGAGCAAACACGAGATAAATCCCCTGCAGACGGCAAAATTGCTGGGTTCGGTAAAATCGAAGGTAGACCTGTGGCTTTGGTTGCCAATGACTTTACTGTTCTTGGTGCCTCCTCATCACAAGTGAATATGAAAAAGATGGGGCATATGAAGCGTACTGCGCGTGAACGTGGTTTACCACTGGTTCTTCTTGGCGAGAGTAGCGGTGGACGCATGCCAGACCGAATGGGTTCAGCAGGGCGAGCTACAATCGGGCAAGATAGAGAAGAATATCGGCGCACTCGTGAAACCCCATGGGTATCCACTCTGATGGGGCAATCATATGGATCATCTACCTGGTACAGTGTCATTTCAGATGTAGTTTTTGCCAGAAAAGGCGCTGTTATGGCCGTAACCAGCCCTCGTGTAACCTCATTGGCGATAAGTCAAGAAATTGAACCGGAAGATTTGGGAGGTTGGAAGCTCCATACAGATGTCACTGGCTTAGTAGATAAAGCGTTTGATACAGATGAGGACGTCCTTGATGCAGTTAAGACTTTCATTTCTTATCTTCCATCAAATTCGCAATTGCCACCTACCCGCCAGAAGACGTGGGAAGAAGCTGATCAAAATGAGCTCCTGAATATTCTACCAGAGGAACGCCGGCGCGTTTATGATGCAAGGAAAGCCCTGCATACGATTGCTGATTTAGGGAGCATCTTTGAGCTAAAGGACCGGTTTGGCAAGTCGATTGTTACTTCTCTTGCAAGAATTGAGGGTCGTACGGTCGGCTTTATCGCCAACAACCCTCGTTTTCGGGCTGGCGCGATTGATCCCGATGCGTGTGATAAAGCTGTCTCATTTATTGTACTCTGTGACAGCTTCAACATACCGATAATATTTATGGTCGATCAGCCTGGCTTCTATATTGGCCTCGAAGGCGAGAGAAAACGCGCTCCCGGTAAAATCATGAATTGGATGAATGCTTTAGCCCAGGTTACCGTCCCACGTTTCAGCGTAATTGTCCGTAAAAGCTACGGCCAAGCTTATTTAAATATGGGTGGTGGTAGAAATTCAGATGAAGTTTTAGCCTGGCCCACAGCAGACTTAGGATTTATGGAACCCCGCCTTGCTGTAAACGTTTTACACGGCGTTAAGGAAGATGAAGATCCAGATCAGTTTTCCAAATTAGCTTCAGAATTAGACCGCGGAACCGAAGCTTGGGATCTCGCTGGTCTCTACGAAGCACAATATGTTATTGCTCCGCAGGAAACACGCGAACATCTCGCCCGATTGCTCACTGTCTACGAGGGCAAACAAGTAAGCGACCATCTTCTCTCAAATTGGCCGACTACTTTCTAAATAATATCTGGACATAATAATCTCCCTTCCCCCATTCTTTAGAGTAGTTAGGGAAGGTTAGTTATGGCTAATAAGTTCACTATTGTTCCGATGACACTGCACATCGGCGCTGAAATCCAAGGTTTGGATCTTTCAAAACCAATTACACCAGAAATCGCGGAATCAGTTAATGCAGCCTTGATTAAATGGAAGGTCATTTTTTTCAGAGGCCAAAATCTCTCACATGCAGGGCAAGTATCTTTTGCAAGGTCAATGGGGGAACCGACCATCGGACACGCGGTTTTTGGCCATGACCCGGACTATCCCGAGATATATTCAGTGGCAAAATTCCGTACTGCCCAAACTCACAGAACTGCAAAAATGCAACGCCCATGGACTGGCTGGCATACTGACCTGACAGCCGCGATTAATCCTCCCAAAGCATCCCTTTTACGCGGTGTTACAATTCCTCCATATGGAGGCGACACATTTTGGACCAATCTTGCAGCGGCATACGAAGGACTATCCGAAACATTTCGTAACTTTGTTGATACCCTGAAAGGTATTCATCGATTTGAACCTCCTGCTGGAGCGAAAATAAACTCAAATTATGAAGAGAGCATTCGCCGCAGAGTTATGGAAAGTGAGCATCCTATTGTCCGCATTCATCCTGAGTCAGGAGAGCGGATACTTTTTGTCAGTCCATCTTTCCTAAAATCTGTGTCAGGGCTAACCCCACGGGAAAGCGGGCAAATATTGGAATTGTTATGGGAGCATATAACTCGACCAGAATATACTGTCCGTTTTAAATGGGAGCCGGGCGATATTGCAATGTGGGATAACAGGTCGACAGCACACTTAGCGCCAACAGATATTTTTGAAAGCGATTATGATCGTCAATTGTATCGAGTAACTTTAGTTGGCGATGTTCCCGTCGGAACTGATGGCGAGCAGTCTATCTCCCTACAAGGACAGCCTATTCTGTCCGTTCAAGATGAATTAGCCCTCCAAGCTGTCAAAGGACGATAATCTTTTCTATTCATTTGAGCCTTTAATTGCATCAATCATCGCACCCGTAACTTCTTTTGTAGAAGCCTTTCCACCAATATCTAGGGTTTTTATGCCAGCTGCAGTAACGCTCTCAATTGCGCGCATTAGTCGAGCAGCTGCAGACGGTTCGCCTAAATGCTCAAGCATCTGACAAGCGGTCCAGAAAGTCGCTACTGGATTAGCAATTCCCTTTCCTGTTATATCAAATGCAGAACCATGAATTGGCTCAAACATGGATGGGAAGCGGCGTTGGGGGTCAATATTAGCTGTCGGCGCCACTCCAATCGAACCAGCAAGTGCGCCCGCGAGATCAGAGAGGATGTCTGCATGCAGATTGGTAGCGACAATGGTATCCAAACTCTTCGGATCAAGGGTCATTCGCACCGTCATGGCGTCAACTAACATCTTATCCCATGTTACATCGGGGAATTCCTTCGATACTTCAGCAGCAATCTCATCCCACATAACCATGCCGTGGCGTTGGGCATTCGATTTGGTAACAACTGTTAAAAATTTCCGAGGCCTTTTTTGTGCAAGCTCAAAAGCAAAACGCATAATGCGCTCAACACCAATCCGCGTAAAAATAGCAACCTCTGTTCCTACCTCTTCTGGCATGCCCTTATGGACGCGGCCACCATTGCCGGCATACTCACCCTCAGAATTTTCACGCACTATCACCCAGTCTAGGTCACCTGGCTGGGCATTGCGAAGAGGTGACTCCACGCCATCTATAATCTTGGTGGGACGCACGTTGGCGTACTGGTCAAAGCTCTGACAGATCTGAAGCCTCAAACCCCATAAAGTTATATGATCTGGTACATCGGGTGCGCCTACTGCGCCAAAGTAAATTGCATCAAATGATTTTAGTTGGGCCAGTCCATCAGATGGCATCATTGCCCCGTGCTTTTTGTAATAATCTGTTCCCCAATCGAAGTGGGTTACATCAAAATCAATATCACCTTCACGTCTGGCCAGCGCTTCTAGTACAGCTAGGCCAGCATCAATTACTTCAGGCCCAATTCCATCAGCGGGTATGGATGCAATTTTATAATTACGCATAGAACCACCTATTTTTTTAAGGGTTCTAGGCCACTACTTCTGGCGACACAATGGTCAGAAACGATTAACTGGCAACTTAAGCATGGGTGCACCATCTTCGTCTGTAGGCACCTCTCCTGCCCGCATATTGACCTGTAAAGATGGCAAGATAAGAGTTGGCATAGATAGTGTAGCATCACGTGCAGTTCGGAGTTTAACGAAGTCCTCGCGGCTCTTGCCTTTCCCAACATGGATGTTGCTATCTCTCTCCTCTTTGACAGTGGTTTCCCAGATCATTTCCCGAGATCCCCCAGCGCCATAATCGTGGCACATAAACAGGCGCAATGAATCTGGTAGAGCAAGAACTTTTGAATTGAATCGTAAAGCAATCCTGCATCGCCTCCTGGAAAGTCTGCACGAGCTGACCCACTGTCAGGCATAAAGAGTGTATCACCGACAAAGGCGGCGTCGCCAACCACATGCACCATACATGCTGGGGTGTGCCCAGGGGTCGATATTGTGAACACTTTGAGGCTACCTATTTGGTAAATATCGCCGTCTTTAAAAAGGCAGTCGAATTGAGAACCATCGCGACGGAATTCGGTTCCCTCATTAAACACTTTGCCAAAAACCTCCTGTATTTCCAGGACCTTCTCACTAATTCCTATCTTACCTCCAAGCTGTTCCTGAATATATGGCGCAGCACTGAGGTGATCTGCATGAACATGAGTTTCAATAATCCATTGGAGTTCAAGGTCATGAGATCTTATGTGCTCGATCACACTATCCGCTTGAGCAAAGCTAATCCTGCCAGACGCATGGTCAAAATCCATTACACTATCGATAACAGCGCAGGCTTTAGTATCCGGATCTCTGACTATGTACGTTACAGTATTGGTTACCTGATCGAAGAATGAGGTGACAATCGGTTTTACAGTCATATCTATTGGATATTCAGTCATAAGGCTCATACCTCCAGCTTCGCAGCGCAAAACTCTACCAAAATATGATTACCAATTATTCCCTGACAAACAACTTAACTGAGTAATTCAATTGGACATATTATTCATTTAAATATTGACGGCTGGAATTAGTAAACTCTACTTTCAAAGCGAAAAAATTACGGCATTCTTATCGATCTTTTAGGAAAATCATCCATGACATACGCGCACATAGATGTTCGTCCAATTTCTGGCGCACTTGGAGCCGAAATACATGGCGTCGATCTAAGCAAGGACCTCAGTGGAACCATAATTGAAGAAATTCGCTCAGCCTGGTTAGAACATCTTGTTATCTTTTCCGCGACCAAGAGATAACACCTGCCCAGCAGCTTGCTTTTGCAGAGCAGCTCGGTGAACCAGTCGAATACCCATTTGTGCAAGGACTACCTGATTTTCCCACAATAACTCCCATCATCAAGTTGGAGCATGAAAAGGTCAATTTTGGGGTTTATGGCACACAGATACCACCTACCAACAACGCCCACCGATGGCATCTATGCTTTATGCGTTAGAAGTACCTAAATTTGGCGGAGACACGTTATTTGCCAATTGTTATATGGCTTACGAAACCCTCTCCGAAGGCCTCAAGACAACGCTGGAACCACTTATTGGTGTGAATTCTTCCACAAAAGGCCGCGTTGTTGATACCCGCGCGGCCAGGATTGCAGACGCACCCAAAGAAGATGCTAAAAAACCTAGAGTTGCTGAGCATCCCGTTGTCCGCGTGCATCCAGAGACAGGCCGAAAAAGTCTTTATGTAAGTTTTGCTCACACCACGAACTTTAAGGGTTGGAGTGAAGCAGAAAGTCAGCCTCTACTGGACCACCTATTCGAACATCAAACTTTACCAGAGTTCACTTGCCGATTTCGGTGGGAGAAGGGTTCAATAGCACTTTGGGATAATAGATGCGCACTTCACAATCCAATTAACGATTATCACGGCCACAAACGCGTTCTTCACCGCATCACATTCGCAGGTATGGACACTGCTTGAGCTATGTCACTGTCCCAACACAATGATACAATTCGGTTCCTAGTCCTTGATGGTGATGGTATTGGGCCTGAAATAGTCCGGAGCACATTGACTGTGCTCGACGCTGTTTCTGATCATTTTGGGCTGCGCTTCTCATTCGAGAAGTTGCCAATAGGGTTTGAAGCATTATCCACTGAGGGAACATCTTTTCCAGAGCGCATTGTAGCCGCCATTCCAAATTGCGATGGCATTATTCTAGGGCCTGTAGATCATGCCGCTTACCCTCCCCCATCAGAGGGTGGTCTTAACCCCTCAGGCGAACTCCGAAAACGACTGGAGCTTTTCGCCAATATCCGGCCTGCCTTATCAAGACCAGGTTTTCCGCCACCGTGTGGCAAAAACGTAGACTTGGTAATAGTTCGTGAAAATACAGAAGGTTTCTATGCAGATCGATCAATGTTCCTTGGCAATGGTGAATTTATGCCAACGCCTGACATTGCGATGTCTCTTCGTAAAATTACTCGGGAAGGCAGCACACGGGTTGCAGTGGCTGCCTTTGAACTGGCCAGACGCCGACCTCGTAAGCTTTTAACCGCTGTACACAAAGCCAATGTGCTTCGGATTGGGGATGGACTTTTTCTCGAATGCTGTCGCGAGGTAGCAAAACAGTACCCGGACATCTCTTACGACGAAAAAATTGTAGATGCGATGGCTGCTCTCTTGATTAGAGACTCAAGTCAATTTGACGTAATTGTTACTACGAACATGTTTGGAGATATTCTTTCCGACCAGGCCTCTGAACTTTCCGGCAGCTTGGGCCTTGCTGCATCATTAAACGCAGGTAAAGACTCAGCAGTTGCCCAGGCACAACATGGTTCCGCCCCAGATATTGCAGGACAAGACATAGCAAACCCGAGTTCCTTAATTGGATCTTCGGCAATGCTTCTGGGGTGGCTAGGCGAACGTCATAACGACCAAAGACTAATTGAAGCTGCTGAGGCAATAGAGCAAGCTCTTAGTGAGGTTATTGCAGAGCCCGCCAAGCGCACACGTGACCTAGGAGGAAAAGTAGGAACACAGACATTTGCTGCCTATGTGGCAGACGCGCTGAGGAACCAAACCTAACCCCTAAGCTGATCTAAGCGCATTTCCTAAATCTGACACCGGCAGCTGGTCTAAATTCAATACTGCCTCGCGGATTTTCTCTGCATGGTCTTCCGATATCGACATTTTTGCCGATGCCCTGAATTTTGCACTTACGCCAGCCTCATCTAACATACGTTCACCTGCACCACTATTGATGGGAACATGACGGGAGATTGTTTTACCGTTGTCTAAGTGGACAGTTAGACCCCCTGAAAAGTAGGTTGGGAAAAGAGTATCGGGGTCTGATGCACAGGTAACTTTAGCTGTCAGGTCTAAAAGTTCAGGTTCAGAAAAGGCCTCATCTCGAAGTTCGGCTAAGCCAAAATAGCCCTTGGCCAGACAAGTAGCTATAACAAATTGAGCGCTAAATTTTGCTTCATAGTCAGTCTTAGGAGTCAGCTTAGAGGCTGCAGGTTCGGCGACTATCGGCATTGTCGGCCCAGGTAAGTAAGCCTCTACAGACGAGATCTGCCCCACATCAATTTCACGACTTATTTCGATCGCAGCGTCTGCGCATCCATGTATAAAATGACATACTGGATATGGCTTGATAGCAGTAACAGCTAATTCCCAGCGTTGTCCTAAATCAGCATCTAACTCATCCGCATCAGTATCTTTCAAATGAGATTGGAAATGCGTTTCAAAGAGTCCAAACTTACCTTCATAAACACGGCTAGGGCCAACAAAACCCTGTTGAGCCAATGTTGCAGCAGTAATACCAGCAACAGCTCCCCAGCCAGGATGAAAACGCTTCGTCCAGGCGCCCTCTTCAAGAAAAACTTGCAGGCCTGCTGCACTACTCCCTGTGACTCACTGAGCCATGGTTAATTCATCTGCATCTAGCCCCATGAGCTTACCTGCTATAATGGCAGAGCTGAAATGCGATGCGACAGCCGTTGCATGATACCCCGCATGATGGAAAGCACCTTTAGCAGCTAGGCCAATCCGAATTGATGTTTCCATGCCAGCAACATAAGCAACCAACACATCTCTACCACTTGCACCAACGGCCTCACCAACTGCTAATGCAGCAGGAAGCGTTGCGACGGAAGCATGTATAATTGCACCAAGATGTGTGTCATCAAAGTCAAGCCCATGCAGCAGCATCCCATTTGCTAAGGCTGCATCTCGCGCAGACATTCCACCCTGCTCACCAATGACAGAACACGCCCCACATCCACCAAGTGCCTTAACTCCTGATATTGCCTTCTCTGCGAACGGGTAGGACCTAGCCGCAACACCAACGCCAATGGCATCTAAAATTTGAAGCTTAGCTCTGTGTTTGACTGAATCTGGTATTGCTTCCCACGACAAATTTGCCGTGAATTCTGCTAATGCTCTGGATTTAGACTTATCACTTGTCATTTTTTTGTCTCCATTCTTAACGACCCTGCCAATTTGGAATACGGCGCTCACTCATTGCTTTGACACCCTCTTTAAAATCTTCGGTCGCACGAAGTCTATCCTGGATCGCAAGCTCATGATCAGTAGCCGCTTTTACTTTCTCTGCTAAGCTGCCACGCATAGTCTTTCGCGTTTCAACAATGCCTAAAGGTGAACATTCAGCTATTTCAGTTGCAAAAGAAATCGCGGTATCACGAAGGTCTTCCATAGGCACAAGGACATCAACAAGCCCCCACTGAAAGGCTTCCTCTGCCTTTATGCGGCGGGACGTCATAAACATCAGTTCAGCACGATGTTTGCCAATCACTTCTGGCAAAGTCACGGTCAAACCAAATCCAGGATGAAAGCCGAGCCTCGTAAAATTGGCCACGAACCGGGCTTCTGGGCAAGCCACACGGAAATCTGGCATTAGCGCAAGTCCCAGGCCTCCACCTACTGCAGCTCCTTGCACCGCCGCAACCACAGGCTTGGGCGTTCTAAAAGCCTCACAGCCTCCACGTAAAGATGATTCCCACTTTTTGTTGCTGAGTCCCCAGCAGACGGTTGAGTGAAGTTTCCACCAGCACAGAAATTCTTTCCTCTGAGCATAACACTATTGCTCTGCATGCATTATCTGCACCTAAATCCTCAAACGCTGAAGCAAGTGATTCAATCAGGTCATAGCTAAAATAATTGTGCGGAGGACGTCTAATTTCCGCAACGGCTACATAATTATCGAGTGTTACGTGAAGGTCTCCATATGTTCCGTACTCCGCCATTTTATATCTCCTCAATTTATTACAACTGCTACCACGCTGATTCTAATATCGCCAAGGAATTTGCCACTCTCTCTTCTGGAGAAGATAAATTGGCAGACGCATTAAAATTTTTGACAGTTTCTATAGCAACCGCAATCAGGTCAGTTTTCTTGATAGGTAACTCGCGGAGGCGGATGGGCATCCCAACCTCTGCATATAGTTCTTCTAAACCATCAGCTATTGCTAATGAGATAGCCAGGGCATCTTTGCCATTCACATCAATTCCAAGTGCCTCAGCTGTCCTAGCGCCTGCATCAAAGGGCGGCGGCTCTGGAAAAAGCCGAATGGTGGAAGCATGGAGTACGCTAGTTGCCTCGCCCTGTCCAATAGCTGGGAATTTAAGGTGGAGTGCCGTTGCGACCGCATAATCGCTTGCAAACGGACCACGCGCCCTCATCGGCCGTCCATCGTCTTCTGCTCGATTTTGCAAAAATGCCGCAAGAGCCAGTTCCGAGCGAAGAAGTGGATTTTCTGAATCAGAATTGAGTCGTCCATAAGCCTGAGAAACGAGATTAAATGCTTGATCGAGATCGCCACGAACTAGAGGGTTGTGTGCCTTCTCGCCTAGTGTTGCAAATAGACCTGCAAATAATGTGGTGGCCGTCGAACGCAACACGCTTTGGGGCGCGGACATAAGCGCTCCTCATCAAGAAAAAATAGAGACAGGTCTGGTCTTCGGATCAAAATATTCCATCCTATGGTCAAGGTCTGAATTTTTAAGTCCAGTTCCCGCTCTATTCATGGCGGAAGTAGGGGTTGTCGGAATATTTATAATAGGTGGCTTAGGAGCCTTTAGGCGCGGACTGTAGGGTTTCTCGCCAGCCCGATATTGTGTCATCAGTTCAAATGGGTCTCCCTTTTCACCCATGAAAACAGCCACACCGCGCACTGCGACAATTACACTGCCTCCTCCTACTGCAATAAGCAGATCCGCTTGAGCAGACTTCGCCGCATCAGCGGCCTTTAAAACGGATGTGTAGGTGGAGTCATTTTCGATTCCATCGAAGTAACCACAGAAAGAATCACCGAGTGCTGCTTGGATCCGCATGATTAGGTCCGTCTTAGCACTGATTGACGACGAGCAGATCACAAAAGCTCTTGTTGCTCGCTGCCGTGCAACGACCGATGATAATTCCATTTCAATAGCGCTTGGCCCAACGAATAATTTCCAAGAATATCCAGAACTTCGAAAAACTTTATCGGACGCCAATTGGTAATTCCTATCTTTGTTACAAAACTACTAAGTTTAGAGGTTAACACTACGAACAGTGGTTGGAGAGCTTTTAAAACACCTCTAAGCTAATGTTTTTCTCCTAGCGACTAATATCCGAGGAAAACCCTTAATGAGCGTAACGAATATCAAACCTATTAGGTCCTACCTCTTTGTGCCTGCTCTGAAAGCCTCAATGATTGAGCGTGGAGCCGCAGCTGGAGCAGATGCAATTATTCTGGATCTTGAAGATAGCGTGCCACCAGCAGCTCGATTAGACGCAAGGGCTTTGGTAGTAGAGAAATTGCCCTGGCTAGCTGAGCAAGGGCAACGGGTTTATGTCCGAATAAACCGAAGCCCATATCTTTACGATTTTGATGACCTGAAGGCCGTTGTAGGGCCTCACCTCGAAGGTATCATCATGTCAAAACCAATCGGTCCTGAAGATGTGGATTGTCTCTCTATGATGCTATCCGAGGTCGAGCATCAGAAAGGTACTGTTGTCGGATCTACACGTCTTGTCCCAACACTGGAAACAGCTCGTTCAATGCAAAAGGCCTATGAACTCGCTCTCTGCGAGCGTGTTTCTGCTCTTGCTGGCCCAATGGCCAAAAATGGCGATAGAGCGCGTGCATTAGGTTGTGATTGGTCTATGGAAGGTCGGGAATCTCTATACCTGAAGTCTAGGGTGGTTATGGCTGCCAGAGCTGCCGGAAAAGCTCCCATTGGGGGTCTCTGGCAGCAGGTTCATGACTTGGAGGGACTTAAATTATTCTTGGCAAGAGAACGCGAGTTGGGCATTGCAGGTCAGATGATACTGCACCCCTCAAATGTTGCTCTAACCAATGAAACTTTCAGTCCTACTCCTGAGGAAGTGGCCTTTTATCAAGGCATGATAGACGCCCACGAAGCGTCTGTCGCAGAAGGCAAGGCATCATGCATATATGAAGGCGATCACATTGATATTGCTCACGTGCAAACTGCTCGTGAGATCGTGGCACTGGCAGCCTCTTTCGACGGTTAGCGGCTCGCTGTTTGGATTGCGCTCCATACCTTCATTGGCGTTGCAGGCATGTCTATGTGTGTAACGCCATAGTCTGAAAGAGCGTCTATCAAAGCATTCATAACTGACGGCATCGCACCTGCACAGCCTGCTTCACCGCAGCCCTTCACACCTAAAGGATTGGTCTTAGCTGGGCTGGGCAGATGATCAATGGCTGTCATGTCAGGCATATGATCGGCGCGAGGCATTGCGTAGTCCATGAAAGAACCCGTTAAAGGTTGTCCTTCCTCATCAAAAACTACTTCTTCCATTAATGCCTGTCCAATACCCTGCGCTACACCGCCATGAGCCTGGCCAGCTACCAACATTGGATTAACAACCACACCAAAGTCATTAACCATGACGTAGGACACCACTTCTACGACCCCGGTATCAGGGTCCACCTCAACCTCAGCTATATGACAGCCATTGGGGTAGGAGAAAGGAGGACCTTCCGCTATGTGAGATACGGACATGTCATTTTCCAAATCGTCAGGTAAATCTGTCGATGTTCTCGCTGCGGCTGCTAGTTCCATAATACCAATAGCACGATCGGTACCCGCGATAGTGAACTTCCCACCATCCGGCGCCACATTAAATTCGATATCATCCACGGCTGCCTCAAGCATATGGGCAGCAAGTTTTTTACCCTTCTCTTTTACAAGTTCGGAAGCTTCAAAAATCGCTTTCCCACTATGCATCGTAGAACGAGAACCACCAGTTCCAGTACCTGCAATCAGCTCATCAGAATCGCCCTGAATCAATCGAATTGCCTCAAAAGGAATACCAAGGAGAGTTGTTAGTACCTGTCCAAAAGTAGAGGCATGCCCCTGGCCATAATCTAATGTACCAGTAACGAGCGAGACCGTGCCATCTCCTTCAAACCTAATACCACCCATTTCACGACCAGGTGGACCAGTCACTTCTAGATACTGCCCAATACCAATACCACGCAGCTTACCTCGCGTCTTAGCCTCTGCCCGTCTGGCAGGAAATCCATTCCAGTCTGCATCAGACAAAGCCTTATCAAGAATCGCTGGAAAATCACCAGAGTCATAAACGGTATTTGCCGGTGTCGTGTGAGGCAGCATAGCGGGAGTGATATGATTACGGCGTCTGATCTCTACTCGATCAATGCCCATTTCCCTTGCTGCAGTGTCAAGAATACGTTCAATGTAATAATTGCTTTCTGGTCGGCCAGCACCCCGGTAAGGACCAACAGGCGTAGTGTTCGTAAAAACACAACGCGTGGCCACTTCTTGTAAGGGAGTTGCATAAACACTGATTGTGTTCTTCACGACATTACCGGTCGGCTGCATAACGGTTCCGTTTGACAGGTAAGCCCCAGGGGTTCCAAACCCAGAGATACGGATGGCGGTAATGCAGCCATTTGCGTCAAAAGCAGCTTCCTGGCGCATATCATGGCCTCTTCCATGACTGTCAGACAAAAAGCTTTCAGAACGCTTATCAGTCCACTTTACTGGTCGACCCAAAAGTTTTGCTGCATGAAGAATTGCGATGTACTCAGGGTAACAAGAAGATTTCATTCCAAAGCTTCCGCCCACATTACCTATGAGTACCCGGATGTCTTTAGCCTCTGCTTTGAGAGGCTTTGACAAATTATTTCGCATTGGAAATGCGCCCTGGCATCCAAGCCGAAGGACGTATCGACCATCCTCTATATTCGCTAGAGCTGAGCGCGGCTCCATAGGAACCACAGCGATACGACTGTTCCAAATTTTCATGGATACGACATGGGCAGCCTGTTCAAATGCCGCAGCGACCGCAGCGCCATCGCCATGATGAAAATCTAATACCACGTTGCTTGGGATCTCGTTGTGAACCGCGGTGGCAGAATCAGTGACACCAGCCTCTGCAGAGGTAACAGCAGGAAGGCTTTCAATATCCAAGAACACTGCTTCTGCTGCATCCTCTGCTTGAGCACGTGTTTCTGCTACTACACAAGCGACTGGATCTCCTACAAACCGGACCTTATCGATTGTTAGAGGAGGTTGCTCTGGCTTAATCATGCTGGAGCCATCACGATTCTTAAAATCAGGACCAGAACTCATGGATCCGTAACCTGCATCAACCAGGTCTTTTCCCGTGATAATTTCAAGAACGCCCGGCATAGCCTTGGCATCGCTGACACTAATTTCCTTCAAAAAGCCATGGGCTACAGGACTTCTGACCATCACTGCATAGGCTTGGCCCGACAAGGAATTATCATCTGCATAGCGGCCATGCCCCTTTACCAACACCGGGTCTTCTTTGCGAGAAACGGGCTGACCAATCGAATATTTTTCGACCGAGGCCGAAATAGCATCGAGCGGGGACATGATTACTCTCCAGAATGTTTGGAACAGACTTGTTATGGAGATTAAGGCGAGTATCGCCGCTGTGGAAGTGCTAAGAGGTTCTGCAAATAAAGTATTTTAAAAACGCTAGATATCAGGGTCGTAACCAAGGACAGGGCGCAGCCAACGCTCTGCTGTTTCAAGTTCTACACTTTTTCGGTTTGCATAATCTTTTACTTGATCTTTTTCCACCCTTGATACACCAAAATAGCGAGCTTCGGGGTGGGCAAAATACCAACCTGAGACTGAAGCCCCTGGCATCATTGCAAAGCTTTCCGTCAAACTAATCCCTGCAAGTTGCTCTACATCAAGAATACGGAAAAGTGTTGTCTTCTCAGAATGATCTGGGCATGCAGGATACCCAGGCGCGGGGCGTATACCCCTATATTTTTCGCGAATGAGCTCTTCATTAGTAAGGTCTTCTTTCGGAGAATAACCCCAGAATTCACGTCTTACTCGTTCATGCATTCGCTCTGCGAAAGCTTCGGCGAGACGATCGGCAAGAGCCTTCAAAAGAATTCCATTGTAATCATCAGACGATTTCTCGAAATCACGAGCAATAGTTTCTGCTTCTTTTCCAGAAGTTACTGCAAATCCTCCCAGATAGTCGGCCTTATCAGCACCTCCAATGAAATCCGCAAGGCAATCGTGGGGCTGGCCTTCCCTCTTCAATGTTTGTTGCCGCAGGCAGTGGACACGGGCCAATTCAGTTATTCGGTCTTTTTCTTGATAAAGTTGGATATCGTCGCCAACGCATTCTGCAGGCCAAAAACCTATGACTCCTCGCGGGCTTAACCATTTTTCGTCAACAATTCGAGACAGCATTGCCTGAGCATCTTTGAAAAGAGCGCGGGCTGCCTCCCCAACCACTTCATCATCTAAAATACGAGGGAACGTTCCTGCGAGTTCCCATGTCCGAAAGAACGGTGTCCAATCAATGCGATCAACTAATTCTGTCAGGGAATAGTCCGCAAAAGCATGAGTTCCAATGAAACTTGGCTCCTGTGGCTTATAAATAGAGAAATCGATTTGGCGTGCGTTACCTCGAGCCTCTTCAATTGTGATCTGCCGAACCTTGCGCTCTCCACTCCGAGCCTCTCGAATTTTTAAATACTCGCTTGAAGTAGCCGCCTTGAAGGAGTCTCTTTGACTATCAGACAGGAGTGCAGAGCAAACCCCAACAGCTCGGGAGGCATCCAGAACATGAGCCACGCCACCACTGTAGACGGGCTCAATTCTTAAGGCCGTGTGCGCTTTCGAAGTCGTGGCACCGCCGATAAGCAATGGAATATCGAATCCCTGGCGTTTCATCTCCGATGCAACGTTCACCATCTCGTCTAAAGACGGTGTTATAAGACCAGAAAGGCCTATGATATCTGCCTTTTCTGCTTTTGCAGTTGCGAGAATCTTCTCTGCAGGAACCATGACACCAAGGTCTATAACTCGGTAGTTGTTGCATTGAAGAACTACCCCAACAATATTTTTGCCAATGTCATGGACGTCACCCTTTACCGTGGCCATAACTATGACACCCGAGTCGCTTGCTGCACCGTCAGCCTTTTCTTCTTCTATGTAGGGCGTAAGATAAGCTACTGCCTGTTTCATGACCCGGGCAGACTTAACAACTTGCGGCAGGAACATTTTGCCTTCGCCAAAAGGTCACCAACGACATTCATGCCATCCATTAGAGGGCCTTCGATAACATCGAGAGGCCTAGTGGCAACTTGCCGTGCTTCCTCAACATCCTCGGCAATAAAGGTGTTAATGCCGTTCACTAATGCATGTGAGAGGCGCTCGTTTACTGGATACAACCTCCAAGCAAGCACCTCCTCTTCAGTTGAGCCTTCATCCTCACCTTTATAACGCTCGGCAATCTCCAAAAGACGCTCAGAGGCGTCCTGTCGTCGATTTAGGATTACGTCTTCAACTCGTCCCCTAAGCTCGGGATTGATCTGATCATATACATCAAGTTGTCCTGCATTAACGATACCCATATCCATGCCAGCCTGGATAGCGTGATACAGAAACACAGAGTGCATTGCTCGGCGTACAGTTTCATTTCCTCTAAAGGAGAATGAAACATTGGAAACACCCCCAGAAACATGAGCATGAGGCAATTCTGTCTTTATTCGACGCGTTGCTTCAATAAACGCGCGGCCATAGTCATCATGCTCGGGGATACCCGTGGCAACCGCAAAAATGTTGGGATCAAAAACAATATCTTCAGCTGCCAACCCCACCTGCGCTGTTAGCAATCTGTAGGCACGGGAACAAATATCCACCTTGCGATCTACCGTCTCCGCCTGACCATTTTCATCAAAAGCCATGACAACAACAGCCGCGCCATATCTCCGACACGCGCGGGCCTGAGCAAGGAATGGCTCCTCGCCTTCCTTTAAACTAATCGAATTAACAATTGCTTTGCCCTGAACGCACTTCAGCCCTGCCTCAATGACGGACCATTTGGATGAATCTATCATGATGGGCACTCGAGCAATGTCAGGCTCACTCGCGATCAAGTTCAAAAAGGTAGTCATCGCCAGCTCGCCGTCTAGCAGACCCTCATCCATGTTAATGTCTATTATCTGGGCGCCATTTTCGACTTGTTGTCTTGCTACATCCAGAGCTGAGCCATAGTCCCCTGCCATAATTAATTTTCGGAAACGAGCTGAACCGGTGACGTTCGTTCGTTCACCAACGTTGATAAATGAGGGCTGCATACGGCTAAACTACCGCAGTAAAAGGCTCAAGGCCTGAAAGGCGAAGCCGTTTGGGAAGCGTTGGCAGCTGGCGTGGAGGTCTGTCCTTTACAGCATCTACAATGGCTCGAATATGATCTGGGGTCGTACCACAACACCCCCCGACTATGTTGACGAGCCCAGCATCTGTCCATTCTTTTAGATGAGCAGCCGTCTCGTTAGGCATCTCATCATAACCACCAAGGTCATTTGGGAGTCCCGCATTTGGGTGCGCAGACACTCTGACATCTGCCGCCTTAGCAATTGCTGCTACATGAGGACGGAGTTGTTGAGCACCTAAAGCACAATTAAAACCCACACTGAAAGGATTGGCATGCATAATTGAATGCCAAAAGGCCTCAGGTGTTTGACCAGAAAGAGTACGACCTGAAAGATCTGTGATGGTTCCAGAAATCATAATTGGAATGTGCCTACCAGTTTTTTCCTCTCTATCCATGAGAGCAAAAATCGCCGCTTTCGCATTGAGGGTATCGAAAACCGTTTCAACCAGGAACAGATCAATTCCGCCTTCTACCAAAGCATCCGCTTGTTCATAATAGGCTTTAGCAAGGGCATCAAAATTTACATTGCGAAACCCAGGATCCTCAACATTTGGAGAGATCGATGCGGTGCGATTAGTTGGGCCGATCGCACCCGCAACAAATCGAGGCTTATCAGCTGTTGAAGCGGAATCAGCGGCAGTTCGAGCAACTTTTGCGCCCTCAAAATTTATATCTGCCACATTATTTTCCATGGCATAATCTGCCTGTGCAATTGCCGTTGCATTAAAAGTATTTGTCTTGAGGATGTCTGCTCCTGCATCGAGATAAGCGGAATGTATTTTGCCGATTGCTTCAGATTGGGTGATATTCAGTAGGTCGTTATTTCCCTTCAGATCCGTCGGCCATTCTTTGAATTTTTCACCACGAAAATCATCTTCAGATAACCTAAGGCCCTGGATCATTGTGCCCATAGCTCCATCGAGCACCAAAACTCTTGCCGTGGCAGCTTTATAGAGCGCATCAAGCCTTTCGTCGGGCATATTCATCGCACCGAATCCTAAATTTACTTATGAAATGATGGAATAACTATATAAGCATATTGTTATATGCCATGTAAATCAAGGTGTTGCTGGCATAGATTAGAAGATTGAGTTCCAAATCACTGGCAGAAGTGCCGCTGTAAATAAACCGTTTAGACCCATAGCAATTCCTGCGAAAGCTGCAGCGGTTTCGTTAATCTGAAGAGCACGTCCAGCCCCGATGCCATGACTTGCAACGCCCAATGCCAACCCTTGCGCACGGCTATCTAGAAGACCCAACCAATTCAAAATTGGAGGGCCCAAAATTGCACCAAGTATACCAGACAGGATAACCACCGCAGCTGTTAACGAAGGCAATCCATCTAGTTTCTCGGCCACCCCCATAGCTATAGGCGTGGTCACTGATTTAGGAATCAGGCTGGCGATAAGATCTGGCGTTGCACCGGAAACCCAAGCAAAAAAACCAGCGCTTCCCGCTGCTACGGTCGATCCCGCGACTAACGCTAAGATCAAACCAGCCGCTGACCGGCGGACTTTTTCAAATTGATTGTACAGCGGAATTGCTAAGGCCACCGTTGCTGGTCCTAGCAAAAAATGGACAAATTGAGCGCCCTCGAAATAGCTCTCGTAGCTTGTATGGGTAAATACCAAAACTATAGAAATTGATGTCACAGAGATCAGCACCGGATTGAGCAAGGGGCTTCGTCCAAATCTTCGATAAAGCCAGTCCCCAACTTGGTATATCACTAGGGTCATAGTGAGATGTAAAAGGGGGTTAGAAGAGAGATAAACCCAAACGTTAGAAACTTTATCCATCGTCATGTTTCCGCGCTCGGGTTAAAACAGTCATCACCGCGGCAGTGATAATGATACCTAAAAGAGTACTGATCACCACAGCCAAACCAATTGCCTGCCATGCATCCTTAATCAAAACTAAATGTGTAGTGACACCAACTCCAGCAGGGACGAAAAGCATTGACAATCGTTGCAGCAGACCTTGTGCAACTTGAGATAAAGATGGCGATACACCACCACGCAAAAATAGAATACCAAGCAGAAGCAGCATGCCTAAGACAGGACCTGGAACTGGAAAATCAAAGTAAACAACAATGGCCTCTCCAACCAATTGGAGAACAAGCAACAAAGTCAACGCGGAAAGCATAATCTAGAAATACCCCCTATTAACGACCCCGCCAAATTTCACAGTGGCTGGATGCATATTAAACACATTCACACCGATTAACGTGTCTGCTGTATGCAAGAAAACTCCTTGGGGAAAGGCATCTTCAAAAATTAGAAAGCCTAGTAAAATTTTTGCTTGAGTAGGTCAAAGCATTCATTTGAGTAACGCCTGGTTTCAGAAATTACATATTTAGTTAAGAGGTTTCTGATTTGATAAAATCAGATCTAACAAACTCTCTCCTCACTGTGGGACAACGAACCAACCTCTTGTGCGCAGTGGTTGGAAGATTTGAAAGGAATAAACTCAGCAAACAAAAGTGCTGAGAACATAGTTTGGCGTTATGTGCTGAAAAGATTAAAGCTAATAAAGTGCACTCCGTAATTTTTATTGGCTAACTTATGCCTTTTACAAACGACATATAATCACGTTTTTTCTGGAAGGACTGTAATCATGCGCATCGAAATCCTCTGCACGGGCGACGAAGTGCTGAGTGGCAAGACAATCAACACTAATTACAGTCATATGGCACGGCGACTGCAAGAAATTGGGGCTGACGTGATCTGGGGCACTACCGTCGGAGACGACCGCAAAAGTCTAAGAGCGGCTTTCCAACAAGCATCGGTACGTGCCGATGTTGTCATAGTGAATGGAGGGCTTGGACCTACAGTAGATGATCTCAGCCAAGAAATGGCCGCAGAAGCAGCCGGGGTGGGTTTAGTTTTAAATGAATCTTGGCTCGAAAATATTCAAAGTTTCTACAAAGCTCGAGGCCGAGAGATGCCTCCTAACAATCGGAAGCAAGCAATGCTTCCTGAAGGGGCAGAATTTATTGATAACCCGGTGGGAACTGCATGCGGGTTCGCCATAGATATTGGTAATGCGCGGTTCTTTTTACCCTGGCGTTCCTCGCGAAATCCGTTTGATGCTCGATGACCAGATAATCCCCAGAATTCTTCAAATGAGCGGCACCCAAGCCAAAGTTCGACTCAAGCGTTTTCATTCATTTGGCCTTGGTGAATCACGTGTTGACGAAATGTTAAAAGACGTTGAGGCGATGGCCATTGGAGGTGAGGTGAAACTAGGTTTTCAAGCTCACTATCCTGAGCTCGAAACAAAAATCTTCGCCCGTGGAACGGATCCAGACGAACTCACCCGAAGGATGGCACCAATTGAAAATATTATCCGCGACCGCCTTGGCCCTTTTATCCTAGCAGAAGATGATGAAACCCTGGAAAGCAATGTTCTGAACTCGATCAAGTCAGATAAAGGTACTCTTGCGATAGCTGAATTTGGTACAAACGGAGCTGCAGCCAGCCGGATGGTTGCTGCTGATCCAGAGTCTTTTGTTTTCCGACGAGGTGTTCTGGGTGGTGATATCAATAGCCTCGCATCCGCCCTTGATCTAAAATTGGACGAGGCATCTTCCGCATCGGCAGCAGCATGCGCAGAAGCAGTCATGCGGGCAACTGGAACCACTTATGGGCTTGCCGTGCTAATTCCAAAAGGAAATGAAGGTGGAATTGGGGGAGGTGAAGGCCAAGTTTATATTGCCATTGCCAAGAATGATGGAACAAAGATTGAGCGATCCGCTCTTATAGTTGGAGGCAAAGAAAGGGTGCGCGCTGGAGGGGTTGAAATGGGATTAGACTGTCTCCGCCGTGCATTACAAGGACTAGTCACGGATGACAGAATTGATTTTGAAAAAAAAGACAGCGTTTAACTTTCACAAAGAATAGTCCAACATTGGGGTGAAAAATTATTGAGGATCACTCCAATGAGCACCAATGCCCTTCCTCTCCGCCGCTTTAAGGTACTTGATTTAACTCGCGCTCGAGCCGGACCAACTGCAGTCCGTCAATTGGCTGACTGGGAGCTGATGTATTAAAAATCGAAGCACCCGCAGAGGATGATAGCAGAAGCGTAACCGGGGTGCACGACACGGTTTTGATTTCCAAAATTTACATCGCAACAAACGTTCAATCACGCTGAATCTTAAAAAGGATTCTGCTCGCGAAATTTTTTTAAAATTAGTTGAAGAAGCTGACGTTGTTGTCGAAAATTACCGTCCAGGAGTTAAAACACGGCTTGGTGTCGACTATGAGGCCTGTAGGGCAGTAAATCCTGGCATCGTTTATGGGTCGATTTCTGGATTTGGGCAATCCGGCCCCTATCGAGATAGACCAGGTGTCGATCAAATTGCTCAAGGAATGGGCGGCCTGATGTCAGTAACTGGATTGCCTGGTCAAGGCCCAGTTCGAGTTGGAATTCCTATTGCCGACCTAACCTGCGGAATGTTCCTTGCAATTGGGATTCTTACCGCACTTCTAGAACGAGAAGTTTCTGGTGAGGGACAATGGGTGCATACTTCTCTCTTGGAAGCTCAAATTGCGATGTTGGATTTTCAAGCCAGCCGATGGACAATGGCAGGAGAAATTGCTCCCCAAGCGGGCAATGATCACCCCACAAGTGTTCCAACCGGAGTTTTCCCAACTTCAGATGGTCATATCAACATTGCAGCTTCTGGAGGTGTAATGGTTGAACGTTTATCAGGCGCCCTTGGGGCTTCTGAGCTTCTTACCAATCCCAAGTTCAATAGCAATGAAAGTCGTTCGGAACACAGAAAAGATCTAAATGCTGTGATTGCGAGCTATACAGAAAAGCGCTCGTCCGCTGACCTAATTGAGGCCCTGAACGCCGCGGGCGTCCCTTGCGGTCCAATCTACAATATCAAACAAACCTTCGCCGATGAGCAAGTGCAGCATTTGGGCCTTGCAACACCAGCGCCCCATACTCACCTTGGCGATCTAAGTATTGTTCGACACCCCACTAATATGTCTCGAACACCATTCAGAATGAGGTCTGCTGCACCCGAGCAAGGTGATGCTACAACTGAAACGCTTACCGCACTTGGATATGATCAAGAAGCTCAGACTAAGCTGAAAGCAGAGGGGGCAATCTAATCGATGTCTGACGTTCTAATAGATACTGAAGGTTCGATCCGGCTACTGACCCTGAACCGCCCAGAAAAACTTAATGCAATTAATGATGCACTTTCTCACGCTCTCAAAAGCGCCATCAAAGAAGCAGCAAGTGACGACAACGTCTCTGTGATCCTTCTCACAGGTGCTGGCCGAGCTTTTCAGCAGGCGCCGACTTAAAAGAAGCGGCAAGCAATGGTGGGCGTCCGCAGCGGGAAGCGTTGAATTCAGCGATCAACTCAACATCAGTCTACAACGCCCTGATCGCGTGCGATAAGCCAGTTATTGCCGCGGTAAATGGCTACGCACTTGGGGCAGGTTCTGCAATCGCAGTGTCTTGCGACCTCGTGCTAGCAAGCGATGATGCCGTTTTTGGATACCCAGAATTGAAACACGGGCTCGCCGCAACAGCTGTATCTCCAACATTAGTTGCCCAAATTGGCCGGAAGCACGCCACTGAATTGCTGCTTCTAGCTGAAAACCTTCCCGCAGCCCGTGCAGCAGAAATTGGACTGATTAATCGAGTCGTACCTAAAGATGAATTAATGACGACAGCAAAACTCTGGGCCAACATAATGTCTGGTTTTGACAGTGACGCTCTTTGGATGACGAAGCGCATGATCAGACGTTCTTCTGAAATGACACTAGCACAGGCCCATGGTTTAGCTGCGGATAGTTTGACAGTAATGCGAGGCTTTTGATTTAGGCTTCACCCAACTAACATTCTTTTAATTGCTTTCGAATATAGTTGAGACAAATCATGAATTATGCAGACCCTTCAGGCTTTAAAGCACAAGACCTCCAACAAATTCGAAGTCAGATCGAAGGCTGGCTTAGCCGCTTTGAGACCGCATTAACAGCGTGCGACGCCAACAAATTATCGGATTGTTTCACAAGGGATGGAAACTGGAGGGATGTTCTAGCTTTCACATGGCACCTCACCCCGTCTGTTGGCGCGTCACAAATAGGTACTGGGTTTGTAGAGCGACAACCATCTGTCCTTGCACATAAATTTGAAATCAACCCAGAGCGTAGTGAACCAAGAAGGGTAACGAGACTTCAGAAAGACTGCATCGAAGCCATGATTCGCTTCGAAACTAAACTTGGACGAGGTGAAGGTGTTCTGCGCCTCATAGAGGAGGGCACTACTTTAAAAGCGTGGGCACTCTCTACCTCGTTAGAGGAAATAAAGGGTTTTGAGGAAAAAATTGGAGCAAATCGACCTAGTGGATCAGCATACTCCCGAAATTTTGGTGGAGACAACTGGGAAGATGCTCGTCAGCGTGCACAATCTTATGAAGATCATCATCCCACTGTTCTTGTAGTCGGCGGAGCACAGGCTGGGTTATCTATTGCAGCTCGATTGAATCAACTAGGTGTAGACACACTAGTTGTCGAAAAATGGCCACGGATAGGGGATAGCTGGAGAAAGCGCTATCACTCTCTGGCACTTCACAACTCAATCCACGTCAATAACTTGCCGTACATGCCATTTCCACCCACTTGGCCAAATTATATTCCCAAAGACATGCTGGGCTTATGGTTTGAGTCGTATGCCCAGATCATGGAAATCAATCATTGGACTTCGACTGAATTTACAAAAGGTGAATGGGATGAGGCTGCAAAACACTGGAATGCAACTCTAAAACTAGCCGATGGATCAGAGCGGTTGCTGAAACCACGGCACATCGTTTTTGCTAACGGAGTTAGCAGCTATCCATTGAAGCCGGAGATCCCAGGACTGGAAGAATTTGAAGGCGATGTTATCCATTCAGAAGGCTTTGATAGCGGCGCACCTTACGCCGGCAAAAAAGCGATAGTGATTGGAACTGGCTCAAGCGGCAATGATATCGCTCTAGACTTACACAGCTTTGGCGTGGATACAACAATTGTTCAACGAGGCTCCACGACGGTCGTATCTATCGAACCGTCCGCTAAACTGAATTATGCTCTCTATGACGAAGGGCTTTCGGTTGAGGAATGTGACCTAATTGGCCTAGCCGCCACTCCTCCATTGGTCATCAAAGCCTATCAGCTTGCCGTCAAACGAATGATGGACCTCGACAAGGAAATGATCGAAGGCTTGGAAAAAATTGGCTTTAAATATGACATTGGTGAAGACGGCACTGGACACCAGATGAAGTACCGTCGGCGCGGCGGTGGGTATAATCTGGATGCAGGCAGCTCGGCTTTGATGATTAAGGGTGAAATTGGTCTTATCCAAAACGATGAGTTCGAAAGCTACTGTGCATAGGGAGCTCGCATGAAAGATGGCTCCTTAGTTGAGGCAGACGTTATTGTTCTCAGTACAGGTTACTATCCACAAGGGGAACTTGTTCGGCGCGCTCTAGGTGAAGATATGGCGTCAAAAATAGGGCCCATCTGGGGTGAAGATGAGGATGGCGAACTCGCCAATATGTTTAAGCGGACTCCTCAGGAAGGCGCTTGGTTTATTGCAGGTAGCCTCACCCAGGTTCGGGTTTATTCCAAATACCTGGCATTGCAAATCAAGGCTCTGGAAGAAGGCCTAATTGACACCAATCCTCACTCTTAAGCTCAGTAATGAAGGTCGGTTTCATGTCGTTAGAAGTCATTCCAAGCGGAAAAGCACTAGGTGCAGAAATTCGTGGAATTGACCTTTCAGAAGGCCTTAGTGGAGAGACACTATCAGCGGTCAATGCTGCCTGGTTGGATCACTTAGTTCTTCTATTCCGAAATCAAACCATCGATGATCACCAACTCCTGCAAATGGCTGAAAAGCTGGGGAAGCCAGGCAACTAAATCTAGGGACTACTACGTAAAAGCTGGCTTCACTGAAAAATCTGCAAGATTGTCTGCGGTACCAGGAATTTCGATAATCTCAAACCTAGACGACGACGGAAATCCCGTTGCGCTTCATGCGGGAAGTGGAAGCCAAGAACTTCACTGGCATACCGATAATTCATACGTTGAAAACCCTCCGAAGGGCAGCATCCTTCATGCCCTTCAAACTCCGCAAGCAGGCGGTGGTCACACAAGCTTTGCAAATCAATATCTAGCCTATGAAAATTTACCCGACGAACTAAAGGCAAAACTTCCTGGCTTACATATTCTACATGATGACAGCCGGAATACGGCTGGAGGTCTTCGTCCAACACGTGTTGCTGCGCAAGCTCGTAGCGAGGTGACTGGTCCTGTACACCCCCTTATTCGCGTTCATCCCGAAACAGGAAAAAAAGCGCTTTACCTAGGGCGTCGCTATGCTTGGCCATCAAGTCATATCGTCGAATTAGACGACAATGAAAGTGAGAAATTATTGAACTCTCTCTGGTCCGCAGCCTCAAAACCTGAGATTACCTGGACACACTCTGACTGGCGACCTGGCGACGTTCTTATGTGGGATAATAGGTGCACTCTGCATGCTCGGTCTAAAGTGGATCATACTCAGGCAAGAGAAATGCACCGAACCCTAATCAAAGGGGAGGCTATTATAGCAGGATAGATTACTGTGAAGACGGAATAATCGGATCCAGCATAGGCTTACCCAAAATCAAGTCGGCACCCTTTTCCGCTATCATCATGGTACCTGCATTGAGATTGGCAGAGAGCATAGTGGGCATAACAGAAGCATCAATTACTCGCAGTCCATCAATTCCACGTACACGAAGTTTATCGTCAACCACACTTGTAGGATCAGTTGACGGGGCCATGCGGCAGGTACCCATTACATGATAGGTTGTATTTCCATAATGGCGGGCAGCCTCAAGTAATTCTTCGTCTGTTTGCACACTGTTGCCTGGGTAACTTTCAGCATCCACATACGGCTTAAGAGCTTCTGTATGGATCAATTTTCTTGCGAGTTTCATAGCACCAACAACAACTCTGCGATCTTCTTCCGCATCTAAATAATTAGGCTGGATAGCGGGTGCTTCAAACGGATCATTAGACTTAGCCCGAACGTATCCTAAGCTCTCTGGTCGATGCTGCCATGCTGCAATTGTAAAGCCTGGATGATCATCAAAAAACCCATGCATCCCAGGCTTGTAACTTGCTGGCGTAAATATGAACTGAAGGTCATTGCTCTTCACAGCAGGGTCCGTATGCCAAAACCCGTAGACCATAGATGCGCTGAGGTTAACTATACTTTTTCCACCCATAAAATATTTAGCAATCTCGCCAAGGAGTTGAATACCCTTCGCCCGTTCGTTCAAAGTTTCGATGTTTTTGACCTTAACAGCAAAACGAGGGGCATAGTGGTCGCGAAGGTTCTCTCCAACACCTTTGAGCTCGTGTATCACTGGAATTTGGCGTTCACGAAGCAAATCCCCAGGCCCTATGCCAGACAATTGCAGCAGCTGAGGCGAGTTGATAGCACCGCCACTCACAATTACCTCGCGATTAGCTCGAACTTCTAACTTTGAGCCTCCACGACCACCCTTAGAAAATTCGACGCCTACAGCCTTTTTATTATCTAAAATCAGCCGTGTCGCATGTGCATCCGTCTTGATGGTTAAATTTTTTCGTCCTTTGACCGGATTGAGAAAGGCCTTGCGGTGCTCACTCGCCTTCGCCCTCTGACTGTTCGCTGAACGTACGAAACACCAGCCTGGTCTTCCCCGTTGTAGTCAGGGTTACGTGGAATACCTACTTCCTGAGCTCCCCGCATAAACGCTTCACAGAGAGGATGTTGGTAATCGAGATCTGTTACCGATAAAGGTCCCTCCCGGCCTCGGAAAAAATCGTCGCCTTCACCAATTCTTTGCTCGCATCGCTTAAAATAGGGCAATACGTCTGCATAACCCCACCCTTGGTTACCACGCTGAGCCCAGCCATCGAAATCCATTCTTTGGCCACGATTGTATATGTGACCATTGATAGAAGAGGACCCACCAAGGGTCTTGCCACGAGGCACATCGATGTTTCTATCAGCAGTCCAATAACTAGGCTCAGTCTCATAAAGCCAATTTACTGAGGGATTGTTTAGGGTCTTGATAAATCCCGCCGGGATGTGAATGAAGGGTTCCAATCTCTAGGTCCAGCTTCCAGCAGACACACCGTATACTTACCATTCTCGGTGAGCCTATTAGCCAGAATACAGCCAGCTGATCCAGCGCCTACAATTACATAATCAAATGCTTCAGCCATATCGCAGCTCACCGTATTTGAAAGTGGAAGAAGGTTTTATCTGCAGATCATTAAAAGCCCAGGGTCTAAAGCTAAGACCAATGTCCTAACCTTAAAAAGCTGGCTCATTTTGATCCTCAAAGCTTTGCTGTGTTGGTAGTCGCACCATTATATAAAATCTGACTCACAGCGTCTGATGCTTTAACGTGATAAGCCATAATCGCAGGATCAAAATCGTGCGCGGGTCGGGGTGTATGCTCAAAAGCTTGAAATTTATCCTCGCCACTCACGAGCGCCGCCGAGTCCCAATCACCTACAATTTGTTCAGTATCTGCTGGCATGAAATGCATCGAAACACCAATGCGACGATCCATTCCACTGTTAGGACCGCTGGCATGAGCAAGACGATAATTGTGTATGGACATCTGTCCAGGCATCAAAGGCATATGAACAGCGTGGGCGTCATCTACTCCGCGCGTTATTTCCTGCCCACGCGTCAGCATATTATCGGTATGATAGCGATCCTCATGCGTTAAGCTCTCTCCACGGTGCGTGCCAGGCATAACACGCATGCAACCATTTTCTGTCTGAGCTGGGGATAGGGCTAACCATGCTGTAATGACCTTATCACTAGACAATCCCCAATAGGTGTTATCTTGATGCCACGAAACAAAACTCTTCGGAACCAGCATCCTTGATCCAAAAAATTGTGTTCCAGCATAGAATGTTCGGGCCAATTAACTGTTTAATTGGGCTGAGTACTCTTTCGTCGCGAATAACATCATCCAACCACTTAAAAAGAAGATGTGATTTTGCCCTATAAGCTGGAGGTAATTTTCCACCATTTTTTACCTCAGCTGCTTCCAGGCTATCCCGACAAGCTGCCACTTCAGACGCTGCTAACACATCAATAGGAAAGACGTATCCTTCTTGTTCATATTGGCGGATTTGGTCGTTTGTCAGTGACATTAGGGGATCCTCCTGAGGTTCTAATTTGAAAACTTTATTACTGTAGTGAAGCAATGCTTCTCAAAATTAATACCTGCTGTGGCTCTGATACCTACTACACACTAGCATCTCTCTGAGCTGAACTAGCAACCATGCGAGCCACTTCATATTCTAAAACTGTTTCACCTTTTTTGGTTGATTGCGCGGTTCAAAGTTTTGACTATTCCTCGTCCACCTTTGCTTGTTTCACGGACCATTTGAACCTCAACATCGCAGTAAATGGTATCCCCTACGTTAGTAGGTCCTGTCATTTTCATTGTTGTCTCTAGCATGGCAAGGCCCGTCATTTGCATAGTACCTTGCACTAAAAGACCTCGCAAAAACAATAAACAAGGGCTCCGGGAACAGGGCGGCCACCCTTTATAGCCCCATGCCGGTCAGAAAACGTTGCATCAGTAAATATCATCTCAACCATGCCTGTTGCATTAATGAAATTTACAAGATCAGCTTCCGTTATAGTGCGATTGATCGTTCTGAATCGATCACCCGCTTTCAGTTCATCCCAGCCAATTCCCAATCCTACAACACGCATATAATTAACCTTCCGTTTAAAAGTGTCAGTTTATCCTCAAAATCATGGCGCTGGAATTTTATCCCTGTGGCGACAAAGATCTGCAACTGGGCACCGCCAACACTCAGGCTTCCTAGCCTTACAAAGATATCGCCCATGCAAGATAAGCCAATGATGAGCATGCAGCATGTATTCAGGTGGTGTTCGCTTCAGCAATGAGAGCTCGACGGCAAGTGTGGTTTTACCAGGTGCTAGGCCTGTCCGATTTCCAATCCTAAAGATATGCGTGTCGACCGCCATAGTAGGCGCACCAAAGGCCATATTGCGAACGACATTTGCTGTTTTTCTGCCAACTCCAGGAAGTTTCTCCAAAGCAGCCTGATCATCAGGTACTTCCCCCATGTTCGGAAAGAAGAATTTCTGAGAGCTTAATTACGTTTTTAGCCTTAGAATTATAAAGGCCTATTGTTTTAATATGTTCCTTCAACCCCTCTTCACCGAGAGCTACCATGGCCTGCGGTGTTTTAACGTCCTGGAAGAGTCTCTCCGTAGCCTTATTTACTGAAATATCTGTCGCTTGCGCTGACAATGCTACTGCCACCAGCAGTGTGTATGGGTTTACAAAGTTTAACTCTCCTTGAGGCTCTGGGTTTAAAGCTGCAAGGCGGCGGTAAAATTCGGCCACTTGGGCCTTGGGCATCGGTCTCGGCATGATGCGCTATACTGAGCTATAAAGAGAGGTATGCAAGAGGTGTCCATGAAAAATAACGCCGAGAGCAAACCAATTTTTGAAGCCACTCTCTATCCCTACCGTAGTTTACCCCCAAAAGTATTTTGGTGGCTGATGGCAGGAGTTACAGGAGTAAGTTTCATTACCGGGCTAGCATTTGCCTCAATTGGCGCATGGCCTATTTTGGGTTTTTTGGACTTGACGTGATACTTCTTTTCATTGCCTTCCGTTTGAATTATCGATCTGGAAGGTTGGTAGAAACAGTTACTCTAACGAGGGAGGAACTTCTAATTCGAAGAATTCACCCGAGTGGCAAAGTAATAGAGAAACGCCTACAGCCTTATTGGCTACAAGTTAACTCAATACCCACGTCAGAGGAGATAGGTGCTCCCCAGCAGAAATTCGCCTCTCAAGTCATGGAAAAGTTTTCTCGTTAGGTCACTTCCTTACCGACGATGAACGATCCAATCTAACAGAAGCACTAAATAATGCTCTTTCCAAATGTAGAGCCATGCCAGAACTTCAATGACTATGCCATACACAAATCCATCAGATCTCACAGGGCTTGATATCCTAGTAACTGGCGCAGGTAGGGGCCTTGGGAAAGCTGCAGCTAGAATGCTGGCAGGATGTGGCGCCAAAGTTTTTGGCGTATCTCGAACCGAGAGCGAGCTAAACGAGCTTAAAAATTTAATTCAGAACGACGGTGGGCAGGCAGAAGTCGCCAAACTAGACGTAACCGACTTAAACGCCGTTCGAAGTCTAATTGGCGATCTACCGAAACTGGATGCGGTCATCAATAATGCTGGGTGGAACCGTCCTCAGCATACATTTGATGTCGATGACACTACCTTTGATGCGATGGTGGACATTAACCTTCGAGCTACTTTTGCAGTCGCACAAGCAACAGCAAGGCGATTCAAACAAGACGGCACCAAAGGTTCAATTGTGAATATGTCGAGCCAGATGGGTCATGTGGGTGGACCGCTGAGAAGCGTCTATTGCATGACAAAATTTGGACTCGAAGGTATGACCAAGGCAATGGCTGTGGACCTAGCCGGTGAAGGTATTCGCGTTAACACGGTGGCACCAACTTTTGTAGAAACACCACTAGCATCCGAGTTTTTAAAAGAACAATCTTTCAGGGACTTTGTCATTGGATCTATTCCTATGGGCAAACTCGCCACGGAAGACCAAGTGGCTGCAGCATGCGTATATCTTTGCTGCCCACTTTCAGCGATGACCACAGGAACAAGTATTTTGATAGATGGCGGTTGGACTGCAAAATGACGATGCGTATTGTATTTCTAGATCGCGCTATCTTCGCAAATACAGTCAAGCTTGAAGCACCCTCATTCAGCCATGAATGGACGGAATACGCCGAAACAAAGCCAGATCAAGTTGTTGAACGACTAAATGGATGCAAAATTGCTATCTCTAGCAAGATTCCAATCAAAGCTCGGGAAATGGATCTTCTTCCCAACCTGAAAATGATAGCAATTGCAGGGACAGGCACCGATCACATCGATATCGAAGCAGCTACACGTAAGGGAATAACGGTAGCGAACCTCAAAGGATATGCCTGGAGAGCAGTAGCTGAGCACGCAATTGCCCTATCTTTTTCCCTCGCTCGTAATCTCAAAAGCTATAGCAATGCTGTTGCTAAAGGACACTGGTCAGAAGCTGATGCCTTTTGTTGGCATGGTGGAGGGGAAATCCGCGACCTTTTAAATTCATGCTTTGCAGTTTTTGGCCGAGGTGCAATTGGAGCGGAGGTCGGACGGCTCGCAAGCCTTCTTGGAATGAACGTAATCTATGCCGAACGCAGAGATGCAAAGCATGTCCGCCCAAATTATGTAGCCTTTGATGAAGCACTAGCCATGGCAGATATGATCAGTCTGCACTGCCCTCTCATAGACTCAACACAAGGAATGATTGACAGAATCTGCTTTTGCCAAGATGAATAGGAAACCGATATTAATTAATTGTGGCCGTGGGGGCTTAGTCAATGAAATGGCCCTGGTTAAAGCGTTGAATGAAGAACAGATTTCTGGAGCTGGCTTTGACGTTCTGTCAAAGGAACCCCCAGATACGGACGACCCCAATCCATTTTTGAAACTAGCTGATCGGCCAAATGTAATTATTACACCTCACGTAGGCTGGGCCAGCCAAAATGCAATGCAAGCAGCCGCTGATATGCTTATCGGTAATATAAATGCGTTCCAAGCTGGCAAACCTGAAAACGTTGTTGTGGTTTAATGGGCCAACCGCCACGCGAAATTGTGGATGCCTTGATCCGCTTAAAATTGGTCAACGAACCAGTTTCAGGAGAACCACTCATAGGTGGTGTTTCATCGGATATCTGGCGAATTGATAGGCCAAACGGACCAATTTGTGCGAAGAGGGCTCTTGGTAAACTTAAAGTAGCTGCCGATTGGCATGCCCCGGTTGAACGAAGTATTTATGAAGCAAGATGGCTTACTCGTGCATCTGCGGCTTTGCCGGGAGTAGCGCCTAAAATGCTGGGGCAGGATGAAGTGTCCGGTGTCATTGCTCTAGAGTGGCTTCCACCAGACAACCATCCAGTCTGGAAGACAGAGATGATAACTGGGCATATCCCCCACGCATTTGCGGGGGAAGTAGGACGTCGGCTAGCTCGCATTCATTCTGTAACAGCTCTCGTGCGCGACCCATCGATTGAGGTGGATTTTCCAACGGATTCAATTTTTTATGCAATCCGGCTTGAACCTTATCTCGCAGCATTGCGGCCGGTGTGGCCTGACTTAGCCCCTCATCTAACCGCTTTGATTAACAGAACCGCTTCCACAAAACGCTGTCTTATCCATGGAGACATAAGCCCGAAAAATATTTTGATGGGCCCATCCGGTCCTGTTTTTATTGATGCAGAATGTGCTTGGGCGGGAGACCCAGCTTTTGATCTTGCATTTTGCCTTAATCACTTACTGCTTAAATGCAATGTTCACCCCGACAAGTTAGCAGCTTTCGGTAAAAGCTTTAAAAAGCTATCGCAAGTATACTTAAAAAGGTGTTGATTGGGAGTCCCACCAAGAACTGGAGATGCGCGCCGCCACTCTTTTTGCCAGCTCTTTTGCTTGCTCGAGTGGATGGAAAATCTCCGCCGAATACATCACTGCTTCGAAGGATAAAGAACGTATTCGCAAAATTGCTTCATCATTAATTCAATCCAGTCCTCACAGCCTTACCAAAATATGGAATGCCTGGTCAGAAGAATTTTAATAGCTATGCCAATTAATCAGAAACAATGAGTCCGATTTTGAGCAAGGCAATAACGCACAAACAGATTTGCGCTAACCGCTCTAAATTTCGCCGAAGCCCTGATCAATTAAATTTGAAACTGCCGAGACAGCTTCATCGGCCCTATGACCTTCGGCTACTATTATCACTTTAGTTCCAAATTCAGCGCCCAGCATCAAAAGGTCCATGATTGAATTGGCCTCTGCTGTCTCACCATTGCACTTGATGAAAACGTCGGCTTCAAAAGTTTGCACCAGGCTGGCCACCTTAGCTGCGGGACGCGCATGAAGCCCTTTTGGATTACAGATAACCGTCTCTTTAGCAGTGCCCAAATTAGTCACCATTACTTAATACACGACTAGCCATGCAGATATATTTTTTCCAGCATCTTCCGCCTGAGATGCGCAATCTTTCAAAGCTAGCTTCTCACGTGTCTGCGCAAGTTTAACAAGCATAGGAAGATTTACTCCGGCAATTACCTCAACTCGCGCACCTTCCATAATCGATATAGCTAAATTTGAAGGAGTACCTCCAAACATATCAGTTAATAGGACTACTCCATCGCCAGAGTCATTTCTTCGAACAGCTTTAGATATGTCTTTTCGGCGAGCAATAGGATCATCTTCAGGTCCAATCGCAATGGCTTCCGCTTGCGGCAAGTCACCGACTACATGTCGCAGCGCCTTCAAAAGTTCTGCTGCTAATTCACCGTGAGAAACGACCACTATGCCGATCATAAAATCCCCTCCGGCTAAATTCCCTGCCCCCAGGTTAGTTTGATTACACTTATTACGAAAACCTCTTAACCTGCCAGTTAAAAAAGATCACGCAATATCACAATAGCTGGTGCATCTTTATGTCTAGCATCACAAATAACTTGTTGTGGTTGGTTCTAATTAGCTCATGATTAATTCGGGTCAAACTGAGCTACTGGCAAAGTAACTACAAAACGGGCTCCAATTATCTCATGGTCAGCCGCTCTTCTATTTTCAGCAATTATTTTTCCGCCTTGCGCTTCAACAATTTGCCGAGAAATTGAAAGGCCGAGCCCCGAATGCTCTCCGAAAACTTCTTCATCAGGACGTTCCGTATAAAATCTTGCAAAAATGGCATCTTCCTTTCCAGGAGGTATACCGGGCCCATCATCTTCGATGGCAACAATGAAAACATCGCCAACACGAGATAATCGCATATTAATTTGGCCAGTTATCGGGCTGAAGGATCTGGCATTACTGATTAAATTTTGAAAAACCTGTCCTAGGCGAAGTTCACCACCCTTGACCCAAGCTCCCTCCTGAAGCGATTCGGAAATTTCTAAATGGAGTGTAGGAGCCTGTGACTGCACAACTATAGTATTTTCAATCTCCATAAGTGTTTGAAGCAGCTGAACCAGATCTATCGATTCCATCTCTTCCCTAGACATTTCAGCATCGAGACGCGAAGCATCAGAAATGTCACTTATCAGTCGGTCGAGGCGGTCAACATCGTTTTGGATCACACCAAGCAAACGCTGGCGTTGGCTTTCATCATTCACACGTAAGACCGTTTCTACTGCGCTTTTTAGCGAAGTCAGTGGATTTTTTATCTCATGAGCGACATCTGCAGCGAATTGCTCTGTCGCCATCATTCGGCCTTTAATCGCTTCAGTCATATCTCGCAGTGCAACCGACAGATCGCCTATCTCATCTTTTCGTTTCGATAGGTCAGGTATCGACTGCTCCAAAGAGCGTCTGCCTCGGTTTCGATCCACTGCATGTGCCAACACTCTTAACGGACGGGAGATTGCATTTGCGAGATATAGAGAAGCTAAAACCGACAAAAACATTGCAACCGCAAAAACACGAAGGATATCGTAGCGCACCCCCCTAACAGCCTGCGCTACTCCTTTACCCTCTTGAGAGAGCATCACAGCCCCAATGATCTGCTTAAACCGTTTAGTCGGAGATGTTGCTGTCAAAATCAAACGGCCATCTGACATGCGTCGAACGGCTCCATCAATTTTTCCCGATAATGCCGAAACAGCTTCCGGGTAATCAAAAGCTGTCTGATTGGGCCCTTCGGTATAAAGAGGCCGGCGGCGAACAAATTTCTCCCATACTGGAGTTATCAAATCGTAGGCCCTATTGAAAAAAGCTTCAAAGCCACCGGAGGAATTCGGGGTGGTAAATTTTCAATTTGAATTAGCCCGCTACCGCCTACCACGCGACGACTGTCGACCATCAATGCAGAATTTGGCGTAAACACTCGGACCCGCGGACGATCAGGATTAGCAAATCTGTTAACAAGACGCTTCGCGAGTTCTGGTTGAAGAAACGCTTCAACACCACTGTCTCCACCCTGCTCTATACCAGCACTTTCTCCAAGGGCCTCAGCCACCAAAGTCGCTTGTGCTTTCAAAACACCAAGCTCGCTCTGTATTAATTGAGATTCATACCGTTCAAGATAAAGAAGGCCAAAAAAAAGAATGCCGGGACCAACCAAATTAACCAACAAAACGCCGCGAGCTAATGGCGAAAACCAAAGACGGCCATGTCGATGAGAGGTTGAAACATTACGTTGGATTACCCAATCCCATAGTGCCACACTCGGCGCAATGAAAATTCGGCGCAACAAAGCTTCTATTCAGCCTTATACCGATAACCCACACCGTACAAAGTCTCGATATGGTTAAATTGAGGATCACATTGTCTCATCTTTTTCCGCAAGCGCTTGATGTGACTATCAATTGTTCGGTCATCAACATAAATGCTATCGCCGTAAGCTGCATCCATTAACTGATCACGGGTTTTGACGAAGCCAGGACGAATAGCTAAGGCTTTTAAAAGCAGAAACTCTGTCACTGTTAAATTCACCTGATCGCCTTTCCAGAGACAGAGGTGGCGAGCTCCGTCCATCACAAGATGGCCTCTTGTAAATTGCTCTGCTCCAGCCTGTGCTGTTTCCTCTCCTATATCTACGCGGCGAAGCAAAGTACGAATGCGCTCTACTAATAGTCTTTGAGAAAATGGCTTACGGATGTAATCGTCTGCACCTAGGCGCAGGCCAAGAACTTCATCAACTTCATCATCTTTTGACGTCAAAAAAATAACTGGAAGAGCTGTTGTCCGACTACGCAGCTTTTGAAGGAGCTCCATTCCATCCATGCGAGGCATTTTGATATCAAGTACGGCAAGGTCAACTGGAGCCTGTCGAATACCGCGCAGAGCCTGCTCACCGTCGGTATAGGTGTCCACACCAAACCCTTCTGCCTCGAGTGCAATTGAGACGGAAGTTAAGATGTTTCGGTCGTCGTCAACCAGAGCGATACGATGAACCATGATGGAGGCCGTCCTTTACGCTTGAGTACTACTATAAAGGAATGGCTGTAGATTGTGACCACAATTAGTCATCAACGCACCAGTTATGCCGCAATTGGCACAATGCTTCCATTTACTTCAAAACTAATAAAATTCGCGCTATAATTGATCTTTGCAGAACATTCGAAGATCTAGCACTGAAAATTCTCTTAGGCCGTCGAACAAGGATCTACTGCCTTCAACGAATACAAATCTGCATGCGATCCGCGAAATCCTTATCTTAACGATTTAAACGCAATGTACGGCCCTAAGGTGCAGATAAAAATTTTTACAATCCCTGCAATACTTTCGGCATAACCTCCTTGGCAAAAATTTCCATGGAGTCCATAACTTGAGAGTGCGGGGTTCCTAAGGACTGAAAAGCCGGTATCACGGCAGTCACACCAAGCTGGCGGCCATAGCCAATCAACTGCTCTGCCACCTGATCAGGCGACCCAAGTAAAAATCTATCCTCAAGTAGCTCTTCAAACGGCAGGTCGAGGTTATTATCTCCGTCCGCCATGGACTTATCTTGTCCCCACGCATGGTAAGATTTGTATTTTGCCTCAAGAGGGTCTTGCGATGCGAATTGCCTCAGCTTCTGTCGCTCCAAGGTAGCATTCTCGCATAATGGGCAGTACTTTTGGCTCTGATTTACCGGCGGCCTCCAATGCGCGTCGATACACATCGAGCTGCCGTTCTATTGTTGCCATAGTTTGATGAGGGTTAATGAACCATGCATCTGCCATTCTCGCTGCGCGTTCAATTCCAGCATCAACATTAGCGCCAATCCAAAAGGTGGATTGGGTTTCTGCAAGGGTTTTACGGAACAAGAAGCATTGTCTAACTCGAAATGAGAGCCTTTCATATTCACCGCTTCTTCGGTCCAGAGACGACGGATAGCCACCAGGTTTTCCTCAAACCGACGGCCTCTTTCCCTAGCGGTCGTACCAAATGCTTTAAATTCGACCTCACGATAGCCAATACCTGAACCGAACACCAAGCGTCCGCCAGACATCACATCAATAGCTGCGAGCTGCTCGGCTATATCAAGAGGCTTATGCAACGGTAAAAGCACAATACCCGTAACAAGTTTGATACTAGGTGCTTCCACCATAACACGTGCTAAAAATGGTGTCTGCTGAAGAGCCTGCACCGGGGACATCGAATAGTGTTGTCCCTTGGTTAGGTAACTATAGCCAAGCTTGTCTGCCAAACGGGCACACTCACACGCCTTGGCAAAAGCATCTTGCATATCCGTGCCTGAGGGATACTGACCTCTCATGCTAAAGCCATATTCCATCATTTTTCCTCTCTTGATACACCGATACTTCCTAATGCTAACATGCAGTCAATCAGTACACACGAAGGGCTGCGCTCATGAAAGGCATTGTTTTTACTGGAGACCGGAAACTAGAACTTATGGAGTTTCCAGATCCAGAACCAGGCCCACGAGACGTAATTCTGGAGATTAAAGCGTCCGGTATGTGCGGAACGGATCTAGGCCTTTATCGCCGCTCATCTGCTTCAATCACCGAGAGCGGCCTAATTATTGGCGGGCATGAACCTTCCGGCATAGTGGCAGCTGTTGGAAAGGGAGTCTTAGAGACAGAAGCTCGTGTTGGTGACCGAGTTATGGATCATCACTATGAGGGCTGTGGACACTGTAGACACTGCAAGACTGGCTGGACCCAAAGTTGCGTAGAGGGACCAATTGTTTATGGCAACCGTGGTGGACATGGCGCTCACGCTAAGTACATGAAAGTGCCAGTCCATACACTTGTTCCACTACCAGAAGAGCTTTCCTTCCAAACCGGCGCCGCTATCGCATGTGGAACCGGTACCGCTTATGGAGCACTAAAGCGGCTAGGCTTGGAGGGTGACGAAACGATCGCCGTTTTCGGACAAGGACCAGTTGGTCTATCAGCAACCCAATTAGCTGCAGCAATGGGCGCACGCGTCATAGCAGTTGATCCAGAATCTGATAGACGCGAAATGGCTTTGAGCCGGGGGCAGAGATTGCCCTCGATCCTAGTGACGGTAAAGTTGTTCAAGCAATCATGGATCTGACACACGGCGAGGGCGCTGATAAATCTCTCGACGCAACTAATTCCGCCGACGCTCGCCGAAATGCAGTTCAATCAACCAGGACATTCGGCAGCTCTGTAATGGTGGGGGTTGGTGGAGAAATCACACTTCAGGTTCTTCCTGATCTTATTCGCAGACAATTAACACTTATTGGTCATCAAACTTTTTCTAAGGTTGGACAGGCCGACTGCGCCCGTTTCGTTGCCTCACGAAAGATCGATATCGACAGCTTATTTACCCACAAATGGAAATTACATCAGGCTGAAGAAGCATATGATTTGTTTGATCAACAGAAGACAGGCAAGGGTTTCTTCGAACCCGCCTGACATCTCAAAGATACCAAAAATGGGGCAATATTAATTATCTAAATCTTCGAGAAAGTATTTGGAGGAGGCCAACATGGCTGACAATGAATTTGATTATATTGTTATTGGTTCCGGCTCTGCTGGGGGCGCTGTGCTGGGAAGATTATCAGAAAATGGTCGCTTCAAAGTCCTTTGCTTAGAGGCAGGAACAAAAGGAGCAAAATATATCTGGACTCGTCCTCCAGCTGGAGCCGCTAATCTCGTAGATAATCCAGCTGCCAACTGGCGCTATCAATCAGAAAGCCATGAAGGTCATGGTAATCGGCAAATATATGTTCCAAGAGGTAAAATTCTTGGTGGCTCGAGTGCAATCAATGGAACTATCTATAATCGCGGCCAAAAGCTGACTACGACACATGGGGACAAATGGGTTGCCGTGGTTGGAGCTTTGAAGATGTTCTCCCATTTTTAAAAAAAATCGAAAGTACTGATATTGGTGATGATGCCCATCGTGGCCGCAGTGGTCCTATCAGAGTAACCGAAGCGGCCAAACTAACACCCTTCTATGATCTATTTATCGACGCAGCAAAAGCTCAGGGACTTCCTCATAATCCTGATTATAGCGGTGAGACACAAGAAGGTGTCGCGATGGCTCAACAGACAGTGTTCAAGGGAGAAAGAGAAAGCACTGCGGTCAAATACATAGAGCCAGCACGTAAGCGGTCTAACGTCACGGTTCATTCCGGTGCCGAGGCTGAAGAACTTCTTTTTGAGGGCAAACGGTGCATTGGCGTCACGTTTAGAAGGAATGGAAGATTAGAAAAGGCATTTGCGGCGCGTGAGGTAATTGTTTCATGCGGGACCGCCAATTCACCCAAATTGTTAGAGTTATCTGGGATAGGCAACCCAAAAATTTTATCTGAGCACGGCATCAAAACATTCCATGAACTGCAGGGCGTGGGTGAAAATCTGCGAGATCATTTTGGTCCAATCCTGAAATGGCGTTTTAATCAGGAAGGGTTATCTCTTGCGAAACGAGGGCAAGGAGCGCGGTTTGCTCTAGAGATTGCAAAATATGTGACCCTACGTAAGGGTTTCATTTCTCAAGGTATTGGCACTTTACGCGTATTTGCTCGGTCTAGGCCAGAATTAGAAAATCCAGACGTGATGATGGTTGTGGCGCCGTACATGATAGAAATGCGCGGAGGAAGAAGTCGGCGTATGTCGCCTATAGAGGGTTTCTTTATGTATTCTCATGCCCAAAGAACAGAAAGTATGGGCACAATGCATATTGGCTCCGCTGACCCGTCTGCACCCCCAAAAATTGGGTATCGCTTTTTGCAAACTACAAACGACCGTTTATTGGCTATTGCCTCCATCAGAATGGCGCGAGCTATCGTGGAAAGTCCTCCGCTAGCTGAAACAATTGCTGAAGAATTGGCCCCAGGTGCCAATGTACAAAGTGATAACGAAATTCTGGAATATGTTCGAAATGAAGGTACAATCACTCACCATATGATTGGTACTTGTAAAATGGGCCATGACCCAATGGCTGTAGTTGATGACCGTCTGCGCATTCATGGACTAGAGGGGATCCGTGTTGCCGACGCTTCAATTATGCCCACCCTCACATCAGGAAATACCAACATCCCTAGCATAATGATTGGTGAGAAATGTGCAGCGATGGTTTGGAAGATGCAGCTTGACCACCGGTGGCTGGATTGGGGTGGTGTTATGCCACCAAACGAGAGCTTTTTAGGAAAAGCACCAAAAGAATTAGCTCTAAAACCAAATCTCCCGATCGTAGATACGCATCTGCACCTATGGCAGTTATTTCCTGAGCAACCCTAAAGTCTCATGAATACTCGATACGAAAGCTTAGAATATGAAAACTCTTGAAGGCAAAATTGCTTGGATAACAGGCGCTGGAACAGGCATTGGCCGGGAGGCGCTCGCGCTAGCAGAAGCGGGTGCCTTCATAATACTTTCGGGCCGAAGAAAAACGCAGCTTGAGGATGTTAAGAGCACTATTCTTGCAGCAGGAGGAAATGCAGTGACCGCTCCACTAGACATCGTAGACGTTGAAGCTTGCGACAAGACCGTAGAATTTATTCTCGGAGCGCATAATCGGCTTGATATTGTGGTCAATAGTGCAGGGCTGAATGTACCCAAGCGGAAATGGAAAGAAATTTCCCATGATGATTGGCGCAAGGTCTTAGATGTCGACCTTGGGGGCGCATACAACGTCTGTCAGGCTGCCCTGAAACCAATGCGTGTTCAGCGTGATGGCCTTATTATCAATGTATCGTCGATGGCAAGCCAGCGGTCGGTGGTGTTTCTGGATTTTCGTACACCGCTGCAAAGACCGGACTTAACGCATTGAACGAGAGTATAAATCACGAACATTGTCATTTAGGCATTCGGGCATGCGCGCTCTGTCCTGGAGAGGTAGCCACTGAGATCCTCACTAAACGGCCAATACCCCCTAGTCCTGAAGACCAAGCTCGCATGATTCAAGAAAGCGATATGGGAAGGGCTATTCGTTTTATTGCTGAGACTCCAGCTCATCTTTGCCTAAATGAGTTTCATATCACTCCAACCTGGAACAGGGGATATATCGGGGCGTCAGATAGGGTCTTCTCTCGCGATGACTGACCCCTCTCTCGAAGCCGAGGCTAAAACTATACACGACCGGTTGCTAACCGTTGATACTCACATCGACACGGGCCCGGGCTTCATGACATCAATACTTGACCCTGGGCGTATTACCCACGCCCAGGTTGACTTACCCAAAATGCGGATTGGTGGCCTCGATGCAGGCTTTTTCATTGTCTATACTGGACAAGGAACCTGTGACGATGAAGGCTATGCTGCGGCAAGGCTTGCGGCAGAGCAAAAATTCATTGGAATTTCCCGAATGTTTCGGGCCTACCCAAAAGAGATTGGTCACGCACGAACCGCAAAAGATGTTCTGGAAATTCATGCCACAGGCCGCCTTGTTGGCCTTATAGGGATGGAAAATGCCTATCCGTTGGGAGGTTCAATCGATGATCTTCCAATGTGGGCGGCCAGAGGCGTTTGTTATATTTCAATAACACATTTTGGAAACAACCAATTCGGTTGTAGTAGCAACCCTAATTTCAATCGAGGCGATAGCAAGGAAGATACTGGCTTAACAGTGTTTGGCGAGAAACTTATTTCTGCAATGAATGATGCAGGAATCATGGTTGATCTGAGCCATGTTGGAAGACGAACCAGTCTTGAAGCACTTTCGGCTTCTCGAGCGCCAGTTATTGCCTCCCATTCAAGTGTTAATGCAGTTTTCGAACATAGTCGCAACCTAGATGATGAGCAGCTCCATGCCATCCGCGACAAAGGTGGCGTCGCACAAATGTGCGCATTTCGTGGTTACCTGGGCTCCGTCGCAACCCCAGTGTCATCTGCCTTATCAGCGCTTCGAAATCGTCTAGGGCTAAACTCGTCCTCTGACACACTAAACGCAAGCCCAGATAAGCTTGCAGCGTACAGAAGAGAACGTGCAGAAATTTATTCCCAACACCCGGACATCACAGTCACACACTTCGTTGACCACATAGACTACGCAGTTAAAAAAATAGGGATCGACCATGTTGGTATTGCCAGTGATTTTGATGGTGGCGGAGGAATAGAGGCTGGGATACCGCAGAAGAAAGCCCCAATGTAACAATAGAGTTACTGCGCCGAAATTACTCTGAAACAGATTTAGAAAAATTATGGGGCGGAAACATTCTTAGGGTCATGAATGAAGTGCAAGCCCTAGCGCGCTAAATATTCAGAAGCTGGGCCAAAAGCACAGCAAGCGCCTCAACGATAAAGCTTAGTCACGCGGTGCAATGGTGGAGCCAAGGGGAGTCGAACCCCTGACCTCTTGAATGCCATTCAAGCGCTCTCCCAACTGAGCTATGGCCCCGATTTACACTGCACAAGCAGAGCTCTAAAGAGACGATTTAACCTTGAAGGCTGAGAAGCGCAATACCTCTGGAACAATCCCTAATCGTCGTCGTCATCTCCACCGATGTTAACTCGGGAGAGCTCTGGATCATCATCATCATCATCATCATCGTCATCATCGTCATCTAAAACAACGTCATCGTCGTCGTCACCGATGCCATCATCATCTAGATCAATATCATCATCGACATCAGCGGAACGCTCTTTCTTTGCTACCTTTGGCTCAGAAGGCTCAGTACGCTTACCCGCAATATATGCCTCAAGAGGGTTCAGATGACCGCAATGAGGGCAAGGTGCCGGATCGCGTAATAGATCATAGAATTGATCACCACATTCAAAGCAGCGGCGCTTTTTTCCTCGGGCAGCTAGATCCATAAAGAACTCTCCAACTCAATAGTGTCTTCATTCCATAGAAAACGACGGCGCGGAATTGCCAGAAAGGTCACGACCTGTCAAATACCATCTGTACGCCGTATCGCCGCAGATGAATATAGTAGGAGACTTAAAACCAAAATGGGATCCCCCTTCTCCACCGCGAAGCTCGCGGCTCCGCTATTCGCCATTCAAGCCAAAACGGGCCTGAAGGAGATATTCGTCCGCCGGGTGATAAGTCAATTTCTCATCGTTCACTTTTATTGAATGCGATGGCTGTAGGACACTCCTGTGTGACAGGACTTCTCGAAGGAGAAGATGTCATCGACATGGCAAAAGCCTTAAGGCAGCTCGGAGCGACTATTGAACGTCGCGAAGTAGAGACAGGCATTGAGTGGCATATTGACGGCGTTGGCGTTCAAGGCTTTCAAGAGCCAGAAAATATTTTGAACATGGGCAACTCCGGCACAGCTGCAAGGCTATTAGCAGGAGCTATAGCTGGCTGCAGAAACTTTGCCGTTATGACAGGAGATGCATCACTTCGCTCTCGACCAATGGCACGAGTAACAGAACCTCTAACCATGATGGGAGCTCAATTCTGGACAAGTTCTAATGGCAGATTGCCGATGGCAATTCGAGGTGCCGCAAACCCAATACCTCTAGACTTCACCTCTCCTGTAGCCTCAGCCCAAGTGAAATCAGCTTTGCTGTTAGCTGGGCTTGCCGCACCGGGCGAAACTCGAATTGTTGAACCCGTCATGAGCCGTGACCACACCGAGCGGATGCTTTCCCGCATGGGTGCATCAATACAGAGTGGCCCAGCAATCGGTGAAAATGGGTGGGAAGTGCGCTTAGTGGGCCAGCCAGAGTTATGTGCTATAGACGTAGACGTTCCAGCAGATATTTCATCGGCCGCATTCCCAATGGTAGCTACACTTATTACTCCAGGCTCAGAAGTTCGTCTCAATCATATAGGGCTTAACCAAGCACGAGCAGGACTAGTCACAACACTGCAAGAAATGGGGGGCGATATAGAAGTAGTTAATACGCGTGACGTAGGGGGTGAACCTGTTGGAGATATTTTAGTTCGTCCCTCGAGCCTCAAGGGCATCGATGTCCCAGCAGCTCGCGCTGCTTCAATGATAGATGAGTATCCAATTCTAGCTATCGCAGCGGCAGCGGCTGAAGGTCAAACAAGAATGCGGGGCATAGGAGAGTTGAGGGTAAAGGAAAGTGATCGAATAGCATTAATGACTGAAGGCCTAGCTTCTGCTGGGGTTAAAGTAACTGAGTCTAAAGATGAATTGCTTGTTACTGGATCTAGCCAGATACAAGGAAACTGTACTGTCAGCACTGCGCTGGACCATAGAATCGCTATGTCATTTTTAATCCTTGGACTTATCTCGAAGCATCCAATAACCATCGATGACTCAAGTCCTATCTCCACAAGTTTTCCAAGCTTTCAAGCATTGATGGCATCCCTTGGGGCTGAATTTGGAACACCCAATCAATGATAATAGCAATTGATGGTCCTGCAGCATCGGGGAAAGGTACCCTCGCCCGAAACCTAGCCAAACATTTCGGCCTTAATTATCTAGACACCGGGCTTATTTACAGAGCAGTCGGAGCAATCGTTCTTGAAAAGGGGAAAGATCCATCTGATCCTTTATCTGCAACCAAGGCGGCGCAGTCCCTTACAAACAATGACCTTGATCGCGATGATCTTCGAAGTGAAGCGTCAGCAGCCGCAGCCTCAAAGGTTGCGGCGATCCCCGGTGTGCGTGCAGCACTACTAGCATTTCAGCAGCATTTTGCGGCGAGCCCTCCCGGCGCCGTTCTAGATGGACGTGATATTGGAACCGTAGTTTGCCCAAAAGCAGACATAAAGTTCTATTTGCTTGCCTCTGCAGAAATTCGTGCACGTAGACGGGTGAAAGAGTTGCAGGACCGGGGAGAAGAGGCTATATACGCGTCCGTTCTAAGCGACCTTCGGGCGCGTGATGAACGGGACAGTGGCCGCAGTACTGCACCACTGAAGCCTGCGTCGGATGCTTTTGGCCTCGATACAGATAGTCTAAACGCTGAGGCAGTGTTTAAGATTGCTGTTGAAACCATCGAAGAGCGATTTGCACCCAACAAGCGCAGCGGGTCCTAACAGCGTACTTTCCCGGTCGCTGTTTCGGGCGCTACAGGAGGGCGCCAAGGATTAATTCTCGTTCGATAGCGTCCAGACGAGGCAAGCGCGGTTCAAAAATCAATCCAACCTTTCGCTCAATGGCGGGGCCGAAGACGGCTGACTGTTTTATTGAGCGTACAACCCAAAGGCAAAGCGCTTGATTGCGCTCAGCCCGCACGAGATGAAAAATATGGCCGATACACAGACAGCGCCCACTAACAATGAAGACTTTGCTAGTTTACTCGAAGACTCTCTCACCGAGATGGATGGTTTCGAGGGAACAGTTCAGAAGGGCGTAGTTATCGCCGTAGATCACGATAGTGTGCTCGTAGATGTTGGTTTAAAAGCCGAAGGTCGTGTTCCACTCAAAGAGTTTGGAGCACCTGGACAACCAGCCGAATTAAAAATTGGTGACGTAGTAGACGTATACGTTGAGCGACTTGAAGACCGTAACGGCGAAGCTGTACTTTCGCGAGACAAGGCTCGCAGAGAAGAATCCTGGCAGCAACTTGAGAATGCTTTCAACGGTACCGAGCGGGTCAAAGGAATCATCTTTGGCCGTGTCAAAGGTGGTTTCACCGTTGACTTGGCTGGTGCAGTCGCGTTCCTTCCTGGAAGCCAGGTTGATATCCGACCTGTACGTGATATTGGCCCTCTAATGGGTACACCACAACCATTCCAGATTTTAAAGATGGATAGGGCTAGAGGAAATATTGTTGTTTCCCGCCGCGCTGTTCTGGAAGAGAGCCGAGCAGAGGCCAGAACCGAACTGATATCAAATCTCGCAGAGGGACAAGTTCTGCAGGGCGTCGTCAAAAACATCACGGACTATGGTGCATTTATCGATCTAGGTGGTGTTGATGGTCTATTGCATGTCACTGACATCGCTTGGCGCCGCGTGAATCATCCATCTGACGCACTGCAAATTGGTCAAAGTGTGACTGTGCAGGTAATTCGCTTCAACTCTGAAACTCAGCGTATTAGCCTCGGCATGAAACAGTTGGAAACTGATCCGTGGGAAGGAGCACTGGCCAAGTACCCAATTGATGCTCAGTTCTCCGGAAGGGTGACCAACATCACAGACTATGGCGCCTTTGTTGAATTAGAGCCTGGCGTTGAAGGACTAGTGCACGTTTCTGAAATGAGTTGGACCAAGAAAAACGTGCATCCTGGAAAGATTGTCTCTACTAGCCAAGAAGTCGAGGTGCAGGTCTTAGAAGTAGACTCAGATAAACGCCGCATCAGCCTTGGAATCAAGCAAACTCAGCGCAACCCATGGGAGGTCTTCTTAGAGGGCCACCCCGTTGGCTCTGAAATTGAAGGCGAAGTGCGGAACATCACTGAGTTTGGTCTTTTCTTAGGCCTTCCTGGTGACATTGATGGTATGGTCCACTTATCAGATCTTGATTGGGAACGCTCAGGCGATGAAGCAATCAAAGATTATGAGCGTGGGCAAACTCTCAAGGCACAGGTGCTAGATGTTGATCCAGAGAAAGAGCGTATCAGCCTTGGTATTAAGCAGCTAGTTGAAGATCCATTTGAAGCAGCCCTGGGTGAAGGTGAACAAATGCGTCGTGGCGCAGTAGTCACTGGCACCATCTCATCTGTCACTGAAAATGGTTTAGAGCTGGATCTTGGCAACGAGCTGACTGGATTTATTCGTAAATCAGATCTGGCTCGCCAGCGGAGTGAACAGCGGACTGACCGTTTTGCCGTAGGTGAGCGGATAGACGCAATGGTAATGCAGATCGATCGCAATAATCGCCGGATCACCATGTCAATTAAGGCGAGTGAGATCGCGGATGAAAAGGAGGCTATGGCACAATTTGGTTCATCCGACTCAGGTGCCAGCCTTGGTGACATCCTGGGCGCAGCGTTGCGGAACCGACAACAAGAAGAGGATGAAGCATAATCAGCTTCTAATCTTTTGAAGATTAGTCTTATAACCATGGTTTATTATCGGCCAGCACCTAAGCTGGCCGATAATTTTTTATAAACATACTCTGCCGCGTACATTTAAATAACTTAGATGGCCTCCAATTTTCGCTATATTCTGCTGGGTAATTCTCAAAATTAAAAAATATTGTGGCTTTCGGTATGCTTGAGCTAAACTTCATAAAGCAAAAGACCTGGAGGCGTCCTTTATGACCCGCTCACAGCTGATCGCTCGTCTCACAGAGCGCAATCCTCATTTAACTAGTCACGACATTGAAAAAGTGGTTAACACCGTTTTTGATGAAATTTCCGATGCCTTATCTCGTGGAGATCGCGTAGAGCTCAGAGGATTTGGTGCTTTTTCAGTTAAGCTCCGAGAATCTCGAATGGGTCGCAATCCCAGGACCGGTGAAGCAGTCGATGTTGATAGTAAAAACACGCCTTACTTCAAAACAGGTAAAGAATTACGAGACCGTCTAAATCCAAGTAATACTGAATGAAGCGTTTTTAGACCAAATTTACAGTAACTCTGTTGTCATATCACTGACCTTGGTGGTTAGAAAATCGGTGTTGAGCAATTATGAGATGATCGCCTCTTCGTTCTGAGACACATTCCTTTCAAAATTTAAGAAAAACTGGCTAATTTTTTTTCGACATTAGCTGCCACACCATAGCAATTAGCTGTAACTGCAAGTAACTTTTGCCAAGCAATCTCAAAGGGTAGGAAGATAGTGGGGAACCAAAGTCCACCGAGACCAAATGGTATTGGTGTATCTGTGAAGCGCGTCGAAGACTTACGATTGACTAGAGGTTGTGGTCTCTATGCAAGCGACGTCAAACTTGAGTCTATGGCGTATGCCGCTTTTCTTCGATCACCCCACCCACACGCAAGAATTGTTGAAATAGACACATCCATTGCTGCATCTATGCCAAACGTCTTGGGTGTCCTCACCGGAGCAGATGCCATCAATGATGGAATGAAACCCATTCCCCACAATCCTGATTGGCAAGGCCCACCTGATGCTGAACTCAGACTGCCGTTAGGATTTGACGTTTTTACGTCTGAAAATATGCCTATGCCGCCTAACATTGTGCGTTATGTTGGCGAACCCATAGCAATGACAGTCGCTAAAACTGCTGCTGAGGCCCAGGATGCCATAGAGGCCATAGAAGTTACCTTTGAAGTTCTTCCAGCCTACACGGATTCAAAGAATCCACTGCACCTGGTGCGTATGAAATTTGGCCAGGCTGTGCCGGAAATATTGCTCTGCAAGCGGAAGTAGGCAGTGCTGCGGATGCGTCAGATGCTTTTAATAAAGCAGCTCATGTTGTTCGATTAGAAACATGGATTAATCGGATCAATGGCGTGCCTATGGAGCCACGGACCGTCGTTGGTAACTATAGTCAAACAGAAGATTCCTATACTCTTTATGCAGCATCTGGGAGAGGCGCGGTACAAACAAGGGAACGACTTGCTACTGTACTGGGCGTACCTCTCACAAAATGTCGTGCTGTTTTTGGTGATATGGGAGGAAACTTCGGAACGCGCAATGCGTTCTCTCCAGAATTTGCTTTAGTCCCATGGGCAGCCAGACGGGTTGGTTGTCCAGTAAAATGGGTAGGGACACGAAGCGAGTGCTTTCTATCTGATTATCAGGGGAGAGATCTCCGTTCTACTGCAGAACTTGCCCTATCGGCAGACGGAAAGTTTTTGGGCCTTCGGGGCCACAATACAATGAACCTTGGAGCTTATTCAGTTTATTTCTGGCCTCTGCGCAAGGGATTATCGATGATGCAGGGAGTATACAACATCCCTGCCATTCATTTCCGCGGAGAAGCCGTTTTCACCAATTTGCCTCCGACGGCTGTTTATCGAAGTGCAGGTCGACCTGAAGCAATTTTCATTGTGGAACGGCTAATCGATATGGCCGCAGAGGAAATGGATTTTGACCCAGTAGAACTTCGTTCTCGCAATCTAATCCAACCCCAATCCATGCCTTTCACCACACCCGTTGGTGTGACATACGACAGCGGCGATTATCCAGCCTCCATGAAGGAAGTTTTAGAGGCTGCTAACTGGATAACCTTTCCAGAGAGAAGAGCCCAATCCGAAACCTCAGGAAAGAAACGCGGAATAGCGATTGCTAATTACATTGAAGTCACCAGTGGCATTCCACGCGAGCGTGTTGAACTGAGGGTTGCCCAAGATGGAATGGTTGAATTCGTTGTAGGAACCATGTCGAGTGGCCAAAGTCATGAGACCACCTTCCCTCAAGTTGCTAGCGAGTGGCTGGGAGTACCATTCGATAAAATTCGTTTTATCGCAAATGACACCGCAAGAGTAAGTGTTGGCGGAGGTTCTCACTCTGGACGTTCTATGCGACTTGTGACAATTGCATTAAATCAAGCCATTGAAGCACTTATAGCTCGCGGCAAGGCTATTTTTGCTCATATAACTAATGTTCCCGACAACGAGATTTCTTATGAAGAGGGATCCTTCGTGGGGCCAAGCGGGCAAAGTATGGATCTTTGGCAGGTCAGGGATGCCGCTGAAACTTTAAATAGTCTGCCTAGTAACCTCAAAGGACATTTCGAGGGTATAGGAGATATTGTAAATCGCGTTGGCGGATATCCCTATGGCTCACATGTCTGCGAGGTTGAGGTTGACCCTGAGACCGGTGTTGTTGAAATCCTTAAGTGGACTGGAGTTGACGATGTCGGTAACGCAATTAATCCAATGGTATTACATGGACAGGCTCACGGTGCTATTGCCCAAGGGTTGGGCCAGGCACTTTTTGAACATTGCAAATATGATGATCAAACAGGCCAACTGCTTGCAGGCTCCTTCATGGACTACGCTGTTCCGCGGGCGGATGTAACCCCGCCTATGCATACATTAATTTCAGAAATTCCAGCTAGCTCACATCCTTTTGGAATTCGGCCCGGAGGTGAAGGTGGAACAACACCAGCACTAGCGGTTGTGATATCTGCAATAGTAGACGCTTTGAAAGATTATGGCGTTAAACACATAGAGATGCCTGCAACGCCAGAACGCGTCTGGCAGGCTATAAAACATGCATCAGAGAGCGATCAAAAAACGATCTAAAGTAATTTAACAGAAATTATAATTGCGTTTTTTAATAGTCGAAGGACCAAATGATCAGAATAGGTATTGATGTTGGTGGAACATTTACTGACCTGACGTTACTGCAGGGTGCCAACGCCATCCACCACAAGACGCCTTCAACGCCAAAGGAACCCGCACGCGCTATTGAAACCGGTTTACGTGAAATTCTAAAACTTGCCTCTGTTACTCCTGATCAAGTCAATTGGATCGGTCATGGAACGACTGTCGCCACTAACATGGCTATCGAGAGGAATGGTGCCAAAACGGCATTAGTAACGACCAAGGGCTTTCGTGATGTCTTAGAAATTGCAAGACAAACACGCCCCAATCTCTACGACTACCGCGTCACTCGCCCACCTGCTCTAGCTCCCCGGCGGAATCGAGTAGAGGTTACAGAACGCCTTGACCAGGAAGGTTCTATCCTAATCCCTCTGGATACAAAGTCTGTAACAGATGCTGGTAAAAACTTTTTAGATGCGGGGATAGAAGCGATAGCTGTTGTTTTCCTCCACAGTTATCGAAACCCAATCCATGAACAGCAAGCCGAAGAAATATTGAAATCTTTACTTCCGAAGGCGTTTGTTAGTTGTTCCATCAAGGTTTCACCTGAGTTTCGCGAATTCGAAAGAACATCAACAACGGTCCTAAATGCATTTGTTGGCCCAAAAATGGCAACATATTTTGGAGACCTCCGAAATCGTGTTATCAAACTTGGCATTACAGCTGAGCCATACATAGTTCACTCCGGCGGCGGTCTCATGACACTTGAAACAGCCGAGCAAATACCAGTGAGCACTTGCCTTTCTGGTCCATCGGCAGGGGTGGCAGCCGCTGCAGCAATAGCTCTCAAAGCCGGGTTTCCAAATGTTGCAACTTTTGATGTTGGCGGCACATCAACCGATATTGGTCTCATCATTAATGGTGAAATTCGTATTTCCGCCGAACGTGATGTAGCAGGTTATCCAGTAAGAACACCCAGCCTTGATATTTCAGTCATAGGAGCAGGAGGTGGTTCACTAGCAGTGGTTGACGTGGCGGGGGGATTGTCCGTTGGCCCACAAAGTGCCGGAGCAATCCCAGGCCCGGCAGCTTATGGAAATGGCGGCAAAGAAGCGACATTAACAGATGCTAACCTAATTCTCGGGAGACTAGATGCAAATACTGGCTTAGTTGATGGCTCTACAAAACTTGATTTAAGGGCAGCTGAAAACGCTATGACCGAGCAAGTAGCAAAACCTTTGCAGATTACGCTGGAGAGAGCTGCTGCTGGAGTTTTGTCTGTAGCTGTAGCAAACATCGCTAGGGCTATACGTTCCGCATCATCAGAGCGAGGCCATGACCTTCGAGACATGGCTCTAATTGCATATGGCGGTGCAGGACCTCTCGTCGCCGCTGATGTCGCTCTTGAATCTGGATGTCCAGTAGTAATCGTTCCACCAGCTCCTGGCACATTATGCGCTCGTGGGATCCTGATGTCGGATCCCACAACTAGTTTTGTGGAAACAATTCTACGGTCAGCTGATGCTGAAGGCTGGCAGGTGGCGAAAGATGCATTCGGGCGGATGGATTCTTTAGGGGTTATTTGGCTAAATAAACAAACATCAGACCACACACGGCATCAAAAAAAATGGATTATTGAAGCGCGCTATCTAGGGCAAGGCTTCGAAGCGGCGACCGTGCTATTTCCTCACGATACATTATCAAGTTATACTGAACGCTTTCACCAAACCCACACGCAAGAGCACGGTTATGATATACGCTCCCGGCAAATCGAGATCGTTAATTGCCGTTTAACCGCAACAGCTACTGGCTTCAAAACAGGACCTAACGCTGTGCTCCGCTCCAGCACAAAAATCCAGTCAATAGGAACACGGAAGGTGTGTTTCGACGGCAAAACTCTTATTGAGACTAGTATTTATGACCGATCATCCACTGGGCCAGGTCATAAGATTTCTGGACCAGCAATCATAATAGAAAAGACAGCAACAACTGTCTTACCAGCAGATTGGGCTGCTATTGTGGATGATTATGGCAACCTTATCCTGCGCATAACCAACAGAGATAATTCAGTCTAAATCCCCCGCCAAAGCGTTCCGGGTTGGCTCTGACATAACTGCCATGTGGGAATAGTTTTCATGATCTATTCCTACAATCACTCGGGCACCTGAATTCTTCAGCACATCTGCCTGAGCATCTGACAATGGAAAGTGAACGAATTGCACACTGGAGGCCTTTCCATCCGCCGCAGTGCGGTCAACATCCTCTTCAGCCTTACCACTCACTCGCTCGCCGTTAACCTCAAGGTACATGTTCTCTTCGACACCACCCATGCGACTTAGAACGGTCTTGCGTCGCAACGGGTCATCAATTTCAAACATCACTGTTGCAATTAGCTCTCTACCCTGCGGTATGAGTGGGTTATATGCTTCAAGTTCATCCGGAACTTGTTCAGCGCCGCCTTTTTCAATGGCGAGCATCTCGTGGACTTGGTGCCACATGGTTTCGTAACTCTCAAAATAAAAAGTCGCAAAAGGTCCAACCTCTACCCGTCGATCTTTTTTTATGAGTGACATCTCTCTCCGCTTATCCTTTCTAATTGAAAGATAAGCTTCAAGATCCATGATGTCGTCTGGATTTATTTGGCGATTTGACATAGCTTCGTTCGATCCTCTTAGTATTTAAGACCGTATGCTTCGGCGAATAATTTAATTGGATGTGGGGCTTCAGATATTTTTGCCTCTGGGTCCTCGCGCTCTATTCCCTGCACGATGTGATGGCCCGCCAAAGGACACTCTGAAGCAATAAATCTTGTCTTGCCTTTTGCAGCTGCGTCGTTGATTGCCTTAGCGGCTTGACGAGCTACCGGTTTACCAACCTTCAGTGCAACTTCGAAATTTTCCTTCATTGCACCCCAAGATCCACCATGACCCGAACAGCGCTCAATAATTGCGACCCGTGTATCTGGAATGAGACGCAACATCTCGGCCGCTTTTGGCCCCATGTTCTGAGCACGTGCGTGACAGGCGAGATGCACTGTTATGTCTCCGTCTAAAGGACCGAGACCTTCAGCGAGCCCCTCTTTCTTGGCAATATCTACGACATACTCAGCGACATCATGGGTTGCATTTGCAAGACGCTTTACATTTTCATCATCCGGTACCAGCAATGGCCACTCGAATTTCAGCATCAAGGCACAAGATGGAACCAAAGCGATAACGTCGTAACCATCATCCACCCATTTCATCATTTCAGCAGCAACAGACCGTGCGCGCTCAGCAACACGTTCTACATTCCCCTGCTCCATTTGTGGCATTCCACAACAGCCTGCATAAGTAACCTCGGTCTGCACACCGTTCTTAGCCAACACGGCTCTTGCAGCTAAGACCTAAATCGGGTTCGTTGTAGTTACCAAAACATGTGGCATAGATAACGGCCTTACGCCCAGAAGCAGGCGCTGCCGCATTAAGCTGAGCGGGGTTTTCTGCTGCCTTTTTAACAAGTGTTTGTCCTGCAAATTTTGGCAGGGCTGCATCACGATGCACATGGACAGTCTTTTCCATGATTGGCCTAGTGATTTTATTGCTTGTATCACTGGCCCAGTTAGCAACTCCAGACACCAGACTGCCAAGACGACCATTCCGATCAGTCTCTGTTAGCTGAGACTCTACCTTGCTTCGACGACCTTGCTTAAATTCCATATGCCTGTAACGCAGCATAAGGTGCGGGAAATCTAAATCAAATTCGTGAGGCGGTACGTACGGACACTTTGTCATGAAGCAGAGATCACAAAGGGTGCAGGCGTCCACAACTCCTTTAAAATCCGAACTATCGACAGTGTCTAACTCTTCCGACGGGGCCGCATCAATCAAATCAAAGAGACGTGGGAAACTATCGCACAGGTTGAAACAGCGGCGACACCCATGGCAGATGTCAAAGATGCGACGCATCTCTTCATCCAACTTTGCTGGATCAGTAAAATCCGGATGATTGAAATCAATCGGGTGCCGGATTGGAGCTCCTAAGCTTCCTTCGCTCATCGGTGAGTTTCCCAAATATTTGTATTTAGTAGAGGAAATTGGGGGCACTCAAGTTGTGCTCCCCCAAACCCCACGACTAAAGTTTAGCCGAGATCGTCTAACGCCTTTTGGAAACGTCCAGCATGGCTACGTTCAGCCTTTGCTAGGGTTTCAAACCAGTCAGCGATCTCGTCAAAGCCCTCTTCACGGGCTGTACGAGCCATACCAGGGTACATATCGGTGTACTCATGGGTTTCACCAGCAACAGAGGCCTTTAAGTTATCTTCTGTTGCACCCATGGCCAGACCAGTTGCAGGGTCCCCTACCTCTTCAAGATACTCAAGGTGACCATGCGCATGGCCAGTTTCGCCTTCAGCAGTTGAACGGAAAACAGCTGCTACGTCGTTATAGCCTTCGATATCTGCCTTTTGTGCAAAATACAGATATCTGCGGTTAGCCTGGCTTTCACCAGCAAACGCTTCCTTTAGATTGTCTTCAGTTTTACTTCCTTTGAGCGACATCGACTTCTCCCTCAAACCTGTTTGTTTTAACGACCCGCTAGTTCCAGCAGATCTATCGACACCATTGTCGACCTACCACCAGTAAGTGGTAGGCAAAAGGGTGGAAGTCAATGCATTAGAAGCATTCTAAATTAACATTTTTTGCTTATAGAAGTTTTTAAACTTTAATTACGCGTCAACCTCACGACCACATCTACTCTCTCTATTTTAGAACCTGCAGGTGCATTCGGCAGATCATCGATTGATATGGATCCGGGGGGCAAATCTTCTAGTCGATTTTCATCAACGTGAAAGAAATGGTGATGGTGAGAAACGTCGGTATCAAAATATGTACGCTCGGGACCTGCCAAGACCTCGCGGAGTAGACCAACATCAACAAATTGTCGAAGGGTATTATATACGGTCGCTAGTGATACCGGCACACCCGATTCAGAGGCTTCTGCAAAAAGCTCGTCTGCAGTGACATGTCTTGCACAGCCACTAAATAATAACCTGGCGAGCCCTATCCTCTGCCGTGTTGGCTTAAGACCAACCGCACGGATTTTTAGTTCTATGTTCTTATCAGCAATGACCATTTTATTGCCCATTGTTGATACTTCTCCCTGAGATACCTGACACCTTCTTCTCTAGAGATAACGCGCTTGATCCAAATATCAAACTATTCTTTTTGAAGGCTCAGTCACTGACCGGAAACGATGCGATCGACAAGCTGCTTTACAGTAGGGATAAAACCGTTCGCGTACCAATCATCTTGACCAAACCGATAAGCATTATGTCCTGCAAACATTAGGTGGTCCTCGGGAGGGTCTCCATGGGCTATAGCTTGAAGCGTTTTTTGAATACAGAAAGACCTAGGATCAGGCTTCCGACCTGTAGAACCTGCTTCTGTCTGAGACCAATTCGAAAACCGGCATTGAGATAGACATCCCATACATCCCACTTGGTCTTTATGAATTTGTCTCGCCTCATCAGAGGTCGTGAACACCATTGTAGAATCTGGCGTACGCAGACCCTCGCTATATCCAGATGCCATCCAAGCTTCCGCCCGCTGTTTATCTGCCGGGGCAACGTATACCTTTCGGCCACGCGGCCCTACCGCCAGCTCAGCTACAAGATTCCCCTCGGGATTTAGTGCATAGCTAATCTGCCGTTCAGATCTAGCTTCCAACCCTTCAAGAAATGAATTTCTTACTGCAGAAGAGTAGAATCCAGTCGGACTAAATCTTTGTAGAAGGACATCTCCTGATTCAAGAGTTGGCAGCTTCTGCTTCCAAACATCTGGAATTGGGCTTTCCTGGGTAAGAAGAGGTCGTGTTCCAAATTGAAACGCTACTGGCGCAATATCTGGATCTTCAATCCAGTCTTCCCACTCATCTAACCGCCACACACCTCCAGCCATAACGACGGGCACATCATTTAGACCCACCGCATTCATAGTCTTTCTAAGTTCTGCCACTCTACCTTTCGGAGACTCTGGATCGGTTGGATCCTCGCTGTTTGAAAGGCCATTATGACCACCAGCATGCCAAGGGTCCTCATACACAACTCCACCGAGCCACTCAGAATGGCGATGGTAGGATCTCTTCCAAAGCGCCCTGAAGGCCCGTGCGGAGGAGACAATCGGGTAGTAGTAAACCCCGAATGATGATGCAATTTCTGCAAGTCTATAGGGCATACCGGCGCCGCAGGTTACGCCGTGGATTAGGCCTTTCGCCCCTTCCAGAGCACCTTGGAGAACTTGCTCGGCTCCACCCATCTCCCAGAGAACGTTTATATGGATACGGCCGTTACCTCCTGCCGTTTCCCAAGCAACGCGTGCTTGATGGATTGCTCCACGAATGCCGTATGCAATCAGTTCTTCATGACGATCTTTTCTGGTTCGCCCGTGGTAAATTTGGGGGATGAGTTCTCCGTTAGGAGAAAAGCTATCGGCGTTTACACCTGAAAAGGTACCAATCCCCCTGCCCTTGCCCAAGCACCAGCACTAGCGCCATTAGTGGCAGACACACCTTTCCCGCCTTCGACAAGAGGCAATACTTCAGCGCCGGACATATTCCTCGCCTGTACAATCATGCGCGATATCGTCTCCCAAGCGCAGTGTGGATCACATCATGACCTTAGCCATATTCCCCACGACTTTTTTCAGTACACTCCCCTTACTGCCAAATTTAAATGTGCAGCAGGGAGCTTTTTCAACTATCAAAAACTAGGGCCCTGATATCTTCCTTCAGAGCCCTATTATTAATTAGTCTTCAGCTTCCTCGATCACGATCTCCTCGCCGGTCTCCTGATCGATATTCTTCATCGATAGCCTAACCTTGCCGCGATCATCAAAGCCCAGGCATTTCACTTTAACAATATCGCCCTCATTAACGATATCTGTGACTGCCCTGACCCTTTCTGGGCGCAGTTCAGATATATGAACCAAGCCGTCACGTGGCCCTAAGAAATTCACAAAGGCGCCAAAATCTAAAACTTTGACTACTTTACCTTCATAAATTCTACCGGCTTCTGGTTCAGCAACAATCGCCTCGATCATTTGGCGTGCTTTATCCGCAGCTGATGAGTCCACTGACGCTATCTTGATGGTGCCGTCATCTTCAATATCAACTTTTGCACCTGAGACCTCAACAATTTCACGAATAACCTTGCCGCCTGAGCCAATTACTTCTCGGATCTTGTCTTTGGGCACTGTCATAGTGGTAATCCGGGGAGCATTGCTCGACACTTCTGCCCGAGCTTGACCCAATCCCTTGTCCATTTCGCCCAAAATATGCTTCCGGCCATCTTTTGCCTGGGCCAAAGCTACCTGCATGATTTCCTCAGTGATGGAAGTGATTTTGATATCCATCTGAAGACTGGTGATACCATCTGCGGTACCCGCAACTTTGAAATCCATATCCCCAAGATGATCTTCATCACCCAAAATATCTGAGAGAACTGCGAACCGATCGCCTTCTTTAATCAATCCCATAGCGATACCAGCAACCGGCTTCTTTAGGGGCACACCGGCATCCATCATAGCCAGGCTGCCACCGCAGACTGTTGCCATGGAGGAAGAACCATTGGACTCAAGAATTTCCGAAACACACCTAATTGTGTATGGAAAATCCTCATGCTTTGGCAACATCGGCTGGAGTGCGCGCCAGGCCAATTTTCCATGGCCAATTTCACGGCGGCCGGGAGGGCCAATGCGGCCAGTCTCACCAACAGAAAACGGCGGAAAGTTATAATGCAGCATGAACCGCTCTCGCGTTTCACCCTCAAGACGATCGAGAATCTGTTCGTCAGAGCCCGTTCCCAAAGTACAAACAATCAGACCTTGAGTTTCGCCTCGAGTGAATAATGCTGAGCCGTGGCTGCGTGGCAAGACACCAACTTCAGCCACAATTGGACGGACAGTAGCGGTGTCGCGACCATCAATTCGTAACTTGGTATCAAGAATTGCCCCGCGAACAATATCTTTTTCAAGATCCTTCAAGACATTCTTGGCAAGCCCTTCGTCACCCTCTTCAGCCACGATTGCGGCAATAGCCTTATCCTTAGCTTCACCCACTGCACTCTGACGGTCTTGTTTTGCAACTATCGCGTAGGCCGATTTCAAATCGCCTCCAACAAGATTCTCAAGCTTGGAGCGCATTGCTTCCTCGCCATCTGGCTTTTGGGGCTCTGGCCACGCCTCTTTGGCTGCGGCTTCTGCTAAGTCAATAATAAGATCGATAACTGGTTGGAAGCCCTTATGACCAAACATCACAGCTTCAAGCATACGTTCTTCAGACAGCTCTTGAGCTTCTGATTCAACCATTAAGACGCCCTCTTGAGTTCCAGCGACCACCAGATCAAGAGTTGAGGCTTCCATCTGTTCCAAAGTTGGGTTCAACACCAGATTGCCGTCGATCTCACCTACGCGGGCACCACCGATTGGCCCCATAAATGGCACACCAGAAATCGTGAGAGCAGCTGATGCCGCAATCATGGCAAGGATATCTGGATCATTTTCCATGTCATGAGACAGCACTGTTGCTAGCACCTGGGTCTCGCACTTAAAGCCAGGAGCAAAAAGCGGCCTGATTGGACGATCAATAAGTCTGGATGTCAGTGTCTCTTTCTCAGACGGCCGCGCTTCACGCTTGAAGAACCCACCCGGGATTCTCCCAGCTGCGTATGTCTTTTCTTGGTAATGAACCGTGAGAGGAAAAAAGTCCAAACCTGGCCGAGGTGCACGCTCAGCTGTTACTGCGCATAACACTGCGGTTTCACCGAGCGTAGCGAGTACAGCTCCGTTAGCCTGACGCGCCATACGCCCAGTTTCCAGAACAAGCTTACGCCCGTCCCAATCAATTTCTTTGCGGACAATATTAAACATAACTCAACATCCTTCCCACGAAGCACGACCCTGGCCATTCATGCACTTCGGAATTTGTGTGGCACCCGTGGTGCCAACTATCAGTTTAGGCCATTTTTAGGCCATTTCAGGGTGCGATCATCGCAGCCTGAAATCACTAGCGGCGGAGGCCCAAACGCTTAATCACATCTTGATAGCGGGCATCATCCTTCCGACGGAGATAATCAAGCAACCGTCGACGTTGGCCAACCATAACTAATAAGCCCCTGCGAGAATGCAGGTCCTTTTTATGGTCTTGCATGTGATCTGTAAGATTACGGATCCGCTCAGTCAGGATAGCAACCTGCACTTCTGGTGCACCTGTGTCACCTTCGCTTTTTCCATATTCTTTAACTAATTCTTCAGTTCTTTCTTTGGTGATCGACATCGATCCATTCCTATTCGTTAAGAGTTAAGAACACGCTCTGGTTTCAATTCGTTCGCCTCAATTCGCGCAATAGCTACTAGTTCACCATGCGCTTCGACGCGGAGTTGGCAACCCTTTGGTAGGGCCGCAACACGATCGAGATCTCCTTTGCGTAAAAGACGGACAGATCGCCCATTGCGAATGTCCGTTGCTTCACTGTCGGAAACGGCCAGCGCCGGGATGTCGTCCAGCGCGGTCTTAACCGGCAGCACCGCCGGGCAAACATCGTCGATGCGCCCGAGGGAAGTCAAGTATTCGAGTTCATGGGCTTGGTCGAGGTTAAATGGACCAACCCGCGTGCGACGCAAAGCCGCTATATGACCAAGACACCCTAGAGCAACGCCCAAATCGCGAGCTAGGCCGCGCATATACGCTCCCTTTCCGCTTTCAACATCAAATACAGCGGAGTCAGCATCTAACATGTCTACTAAATCAAATTTATAAATTTGAATTTCGCGAGCCTTTAATTCGAAATTTTCATTCCCACGGGCAAGATCATAAGCACGGGCCCCCTAAACCTTTATAGCTGAATAACGCGGAGGGATTTGCATGATAGCACCACGAAATTGCTCCAAAACCTTTAGTATCTCTTCACGAGATGGTCTTAAGTCGGAGGTTTCAACTTGATCGCCTTCTGCATCGTCTGTTGTCGTTGCGATACCCCATCGCACGGTGAAACGATATGATTTCCTGCCGTCCATAGCATAGGGTACGGTTTTGGTCGCAGAGCCAAGTGCAATGGGCAAAACACCAGTAGCAAGCGGGTCTAGCGTGCCACCATGTCCGCATTTCGCGCCTAAACTTATACGCTTTATCGCATTTGAAACCGCTGTAGACGTCATACCGGAAGGTTTATCAATGACTAACCACCCATTGGGAGCATCTGGCGCGGGCTTCCGCCTTCTACGCGCCATCAGGATTAACCTCACTCACATCATCGTTCGATAGCTTTCTCAACACATGGCTAATACGCTGACTTTGATCAAAAGCTTTATCAGCTACAAAACGCAAATCAGGAGTAAATTTAGCCTCAATCATCCGACCGAGCTCGGCGCGCAAATATCCACGCGCGCGCTTCAGCGCTGCAACGATATCATCAGCTTCACCACCCCCTAGAGGTGTTACAAAAACAGTGGCACTCCGAAGATCTGGGCTAGGCCTTACCTCGGTCACAGTGATTGCCTGCCCTGACAACGCAGGATCACGAAGATCGCCACGAGCAATAATTTCAGAGAGAGCGTGGCGCACTACCTCGCCCATTCTTAATGCGCGCTGAGTAGGGCGCTCCCGCGCCTAGTTTGAGACCGTGCTGACATAAGACCGGTCGATTAAAGAACTCGAGCGACTTCTTCGACCTCGTAACATTCTATCACGTCACCTTCTTTGATGTCCTGATAGTTTTCGAAGCCCATTCCACACTCAAAGCCTTCTCGAACTTCTCTGACTTCCTCCTTGAAGCGCTTCAAAGTCCCAAGTTTTCCTTCGTGTATGACCACGTTATCTCGAAGCAATCGAACACCTGCCCCGCGCTTAACGATACCGTCTATAATCCTACAGCCTGCTACCTTGCCGACTTTCGTAATATTAAATACTTCGCGGATCTCTGCGTTACCGATGAATTTCTCTCGCTGTTCTGGTGCCAACAAGCCCTCGACAGCCGCTTTCATATCATCCAGAAGTTCATAGATAATTGAGTAGTAGCGGATATCAACACCATCTTGCTGAGCTTGATTCCTAGCTGATGCTGCCGCACGAACATTGAAACCAACCAGGAAGCCGCCGGATGACGAAGCAAGCGTTACATCGGATTCACTGATTGCACCGACGCCAGAGTGCAGGACGCGAATTGAAACTTCATCGTTCTGGAATTTTTCAAGAGAAGCAACAATCGCCTCCAAACTACCCTGAACGTCTGCTTTAACGACCACAGGAAGCTCTTTACTCTCCCCAGAGGCAATCCGACCGAACATTTCGTTAATTGTTCCACGAGGCGCAGTTGCAGTGCGCTTGTTTCGTTCGGTCCTTTGTCGATACTCGCTGACTTCACGGGCTCGAGCATCGTTATCCACGACAACAACTTCGTCACCCGCCATCGGAACACCGGACAGTCCAAGAACCTCCACAGGTGTCGACGGTCCAGCTTCATCTACTTGTTCGCCGCGCTCATTCAGCATTGCGCGAACACGACCCCATTCTGCGCCCGCAACCATCACATCTCCCCGTCGGAGAGTTCCGGACTGCACTAATACCGTGGCAACAGAACCACGTCCGCGGTCAAGTTGAGCTTCAATTACAGCACCGCGGGCCTCACGAGCTGGATTAGCTTTAAGCTCCATAACCTCAGCCTGGAGTGCAATGGCCTCAAGTAGATCATCCAGACCTTGCCCAGTTGAGGCTGATACAGGCACCATTTGAACATCGCCACCAAAGTCCTCAGCGACAATCTCGTGGGTCAACAATCCCTGTTTTGCGATATTGGGATCGGCATCCGGTTTATCTATTTTATTTATTGCCACAATCATCGGCGCTTCCGCAGCCTTTGCATGATTGATAGCCTCAACTGGCTGTGGCTGCACCCCATCATCGGCGGCTACGACCAACACAACGATATCTGTAACCTTGGCACCACGCTGCCGCATAGACGAGAACGCTGCGTGGCCCGGTGTATCAAGGAAGGTAAGTATCGCGCCATTTACATCGACTTGATAAGCGCCGATGTGTTGCGTGATACCCCCAGCTTCTCCCTCAGTTACCTTCGTCTTACGGATTGCGTCCAATAGAGAAGTTTTGCCGTGATCAACATGCCCCATGATTGTGATTACTGGGGGACGCCCGACCAGATCCTCATCAGAATCCGCAGCAGCATCTAGTCCTATCTCAACGTCCGACTCGGACACTCGTCGCACACGGTGGCCAAATTCACCAATCACAAGCTCAGCTGTGTCAGCGTCTATTGTCTGATTAGCAGTTGCCATGACACCAAGCTGCATCATCTTTTTAACAACTTCTACAGTACGCACAGCCATTCTGTTTGCGAGCTCACTAACAACAATGACTTCAGGCAACACCACTTCGCGAACTATCGAACCACCATCATTAGTCGATCGATCTTGACGCTGTTGACGCTCACGTTCCCGCGCGCGACGGACAGAAGCTAGACTTCGAGTTCTCTCTTCCGCCACCTCATCGTCGAGCGCTTGTGAAATTGTAAGCTTGCCTGTACGGCGTCGGGATTCACCGCCACGTTCACGACGAGGGGTACGACGCTCTTCTTCAACTGGCCTTGTACGACGACGATCGTCATCGCGTGAAGGTTTACCTTCACCAGGTAGATCTAAAGGAATGACCGGATCAACGTCGCTTTGGCGACGAGGAGGTGGACGATTTTGTCCGCCACGAGCGGGCGCAGCGCCACCGCGACCTGGACCAGCAGCACCAGGACGGCCAGGCGCAGCACCAGAACGGCGACCTTCACCTTGCCCCCAGAACGACGTCCTTCAGGGCGCCGAGATGGCGCCGTGGCCTGGGCTCGTTCTGCAGCCTCACGCTGAGCAGCGGCGAGTTTCTCTCGCTCCTCTTCCTCTGCTCGCTTGAGCTCAAGAAGTTCCCGTTCCTCAGGTGATAATTCAGGTTCTGGGGGTTTCTCAGGCACCTCTACCTGCGTTGGCTCCTGAACTACCTCACTATCGGCAGCTGTGGCCGTGACGGCCTCTGCCTCATCTGCTTCAGGCTCAGATTGCTCGACAGCAACTGGCTTTGGCGCGGGGCGTGGACGAGGTGGCGGTGCAGGGGGAGCGGCAGGACGCGACGCGCCCGATTGCAAAGCTTGCAGAGCTTTGAGACGCGCTGCCTTTTCCGTTTCACTTAGGCCACCGGCAGCTTCCTGGTTGCCGCTATCTCTCGAAGGGGCACGCGTCTTTTTCACCTCTACCGTAACGGTTTTGGTTCGACCACGCGTAAATTTCTGCTGCACCTGGCCAGCATCTACGGTCTTTTTGAGACCTAGAGTACCTTTTGGTTGCAGGCGAAGTTTGCCTGGTTTACGTTCGACAGTTTCATCTTCGCTCATGTTTTTGAGCCCTCACCCTTCGGGGTCGTCGCGGCACCGTCATCTATCGGTACGGAAAGGCCGCGGCGCCGCGCCGCCTCCCGCAATAACATGTCGGAGAATTTACCTCGCGTCACGAGTGCATTCACAACCTGATCGCGCCCAAAAGCACGACCCAGATTGCTCCCCGACAAAATATCTATCACTGGCACACCTCTAGCTAACCGCTCGAGCCTTATACGCGATGCTGGTGCAGCATCAGAAGCTACAACTACTGCTCCTATAACACGGTTACGAGCAAACTCACGAGCCTGCTCCCAGCCAATGCCAACCTGACCAGCTCCACGCGCTATCCCAAGCAGCCCTAAGATACGGTCGTCCAACAGGCAAATCGTATCATCCAGCAAACCTGAAGGAATGTTGATATCAGCTTTGAAGCCAGCCTTAAAGCGTCCAGCAACTGCTTTGCAAAAAATTGTATGATCGGGCGTTACCCATACACCCCGTCCCGGGAGACGTTCAGCTACATCTGGAGTAACTCGACCCTCTGGATCGAGCACATATCGAAGAAGTTCTGCACGTGGGCGCTTGGAGCGTGTGACAACGCAACGACGCAACCCATCGTCTCGAGCCGGCTTATGCGCCACTCCATCGCCAGTGATGTTTTCAACCGCTTCAGCCATTTCGGCTCCGCATCCCCAGTCCGAATTGGCCGGCTCACGCCGGCACATCCTTATCCTCAGAAGCTTCACCTTCTGAGTCATCAAACCACTCCGCCCGCAGTGCCATGATCAACCCATCTGCTTCTTCTGCAGAGAATGGGCTTCCTTCGATACCTGTTTTGAGAGCTTCTTCATCCAAAGTAGCAATGTCGTCTACTGTTGCCACTGCAACATCAGGGTTTGTCATATAACGGAACTCATCGCTGGCGAGGTCGGCCAAATCATCAAGAGAAAGAACCCCACACTCACCAAGTCTTACTAGCTGAGAAAGCTCTAATCCTTCGATTTGGTCCATATCGTCGGAAATGCCCAGTTCAGCTCTGCGCTTTTCCAACTTCTCTTGCTCAGTTTTAACAAACTCTTCAGCGCGGCGACGCAACTCTTCGGCAATATCACCATCAAAACCTTCAATTGCCTGAAGTTCTTCGATTGGAACGTAAGCAACCTCTTCAATAGAAGTGAAGCCCTCAACCACTAGAAGATTAGCAATGACTTCATCCACATCCAGAGCTTCGATGAAGGTCTTAGAACGCTGCCGCGCTTCTTCCTGCCTGCGCTCCGACTCTTCTTCCTCAGTCAAGATGTCGATCGACCAGCCACTAAGCTGACTCGCGAGCCGCACATTTTGGCCTCTACGCCCAATAGCAAGGGATAATTGATCGATCAGGCACAACAACGTCTATCCGACCCGGATCTTCATCGATAACGTTCTTGGCAACCTCAGCAGGTGCCAGGGCGTTGACAACAAAAGTGGCAGGCTCCTCTGACCAAGGAATGATATCGATACGCTCTCCCTGAAGCTCAGCAACAACCGCCTGCACCCTGCTGCCCCGCATGCCAACGCATGCTCCAACAGGGTCGATGGAAGCATCATTGCTAATGACACCTATCTTCGCCCGACTTCCTGGATCCCGGGCCGCGGCGCGTATTTCAATGATTCCATCGTAAATTTCTGGAACCTCTTGAGCGAATAGCGATACTAAAAATTCTGGACGGGTCCGAGATAAAAATATCTGCGGGCCTCGGGTCTCTTCGCGCACATCATAGATTATCGCACGCACCCGGTCGTTTCGGCGAAAATGTTCACGCGGCAACAATTCATCTCGACGGATAATAGCCTCAGCACGCCCCAAATCGACAATAACGTTTCCGAATTCAAGTCTTTTGACGACACCATTAACAACTTCGCCAACACGACCTGAGTATTCCGCATACTGCACTGCTCGCTCGGCTTCACGAACACGCTGGACGATTACTTGCTTTGCTGTTTGGGCAGAGACGCGACCAAAATCAATCGGCGGCAGCTCATCAATCAAAACATCCCCAACTACTGCTCCAGCCTTAAAGCGCTGAGCGGCTTTTACTGGAATCTGAGCAAACTCGTTATCGATTTCCGCATCGTCGGCTACGACCTCTCTGTAGCGAGCCAGGGTAACTTCCCCCGTCTTCCGATCTACCTCTGCCCGGATGTCATGCTCCATCCCGTACTTGGTACGACCAGCTTTTTGAATAGCCTGCTCCATCGCATCGAAAACTTCTTCTCGATTGATGCCTTTTTCACGCGCCGCTGTATCGGCGACTTGCAACAATTCCCCACCAAACAAATGAGCCATGTCGTTTTAACCTTTGTCGCTATTTGCCGCTTCAGCCGCAGACTTCTTTGCATGGTCAGCTAGAAGTGCGTCCGTCAACAACAATTTTGCTCTTCGAACGTAAGAAAACGGCAAATGAAATTGCTCTGTTCCCTCACCAATTACAATATGACCGTCAGCATCTAAACCACCGAGCTTTCCTTTGAACCGGCGTTGACCCTGCTGAGGTTCGGAAAGTTCAATCCGCGCATCGAATCCACTAAATTTTTCAAAATCCTCTAACCGAACTAACGGACGATCTACCCCAGGTGACGAAACTTCCAGTGTGTAAGCTCCACCAATTGGATCTGCCACATCAAGAACAGCTGAGATCGCCCTACTCAAGTTAGCGCAGTGCTCCACCGTCATTGATCCACCCTCAGAGGGTTCCGCCATTACCTGCAGCACAGGTCGAACCGTGCCTGTCATCTGGACACGCACTAATCGAAAACCCATATCTTCAACCGTGGGCTCAATGGCAGATGTTATACGGCAGTTCGCAACCATGCGCTTCCCAACTAAAAAAACAGACCCTGATAACAAAAACGGCGGGCTCAAGGGCCCACCGCCATCAAAAACCGATGTCGATTTGCTTGTCGTAAAGACACTCCGCTGTGGTATATACACAAGAACCACACCTGGCAAGCAAATCTGCCTCCGTTGAACCACGATACAGCGATAACTTTGAATGAGCCTATCGAAGTCAGTCAGCATCGCCGAATTAAATGCTCGTTCCCGAGATATATTTAGGACGATTGTAGATGCTTTTTTAGAACAGGGTGAACCAGTCGGCTCGCGCACTATCTCGCGCCGTCTCGAAACTCAGCTTTCGCCTGCGACTATCCGAAACGTCATGGCCGATCTGCAGGAATTAGGGCTTCTACACGCTCCGCATAACTCTGCAGGCCGCTTGCCCACTGACGCAGGCTTAAGATTATTTGTCGACGGCTTAATGCAGGTTGGAGATATAAGCGAACAAGAAAGGTCAGAGATTGAGGGTCACATTGGTGGCTCTGGCTTGACTATGAACCAAGCTCTAGAGCAAGCCAGCACCGCACTTGCAGGTCTATCTAGTCATGTTGGTCTAGTACTTGCTCCTAAAACAAATTCCGCCGTCACACATCTCGAATTTGTGCCATTAGGCGATGGTCGAGCCTTAGTGGTGATGGTTGATACCACAGGACAAGTTGAGAATAGAGTTATCGATCTTCCAATGGGTTTACCTGCATCTGCTCTGACAGAAGCATCTAATTATATGCGTGCTAGATTAGCTGGAAAAACTTTAGACCACGCCCGTAAAGACATCATTCAAGAACTAGCCGACCATCGGGCTCAACTTGATGAATTGACTAGTAGCGTTATCGAAGGCGGACTGGCCGTTTGGTCTGGAGGAGAAAAGGGCTCCCTTATTGTTAAAGGACAAGCGAGGCTTCTCGATGATGTTGCCGCGGTACAAGATCTTGATAGGATTCGGGGCCTTTTCGATGCATTAGAACGCAAAGAAACCATGCTTCGTCTGATGGATGCGGCAGACGATGGAGATGGCGTACAAATATTTATCGGGGCAGAGAATGCTTTATTCAATCACTCTGGTTGGTCCATGGTATTGGCCCTTATGGGGGGCCCAATGCAAAAGTTCTTGGTGCAATTGGCGTTGTAGGACCAACAAGATTGAATTATGCCCGTATAATTCCCATGGTGGATTACACTGCCCGTGTTATTGGGCGCATGTTGAACGGAAAATCGGAGCAAGGAAGTTGAGTGAAGCCGGCAAATCCGGAAATACACAGGAGCCCGAAGAGGTAGAGGAAACAGTTGAAGCTGAAGCCGAAACTGAAGCTCCCGCACCAGATGCCCAGGCTGCAGCAATTGCATTAGCTGAGCGCGTAAACGAGCTTGAGAACGAACTCAGTGAAGCAAAGGACGAGAGACTTCGAGCACTGGCTGAGGCTGAGAATGCACGACGAAGAGCCCAAAAAGACCGCGAAGAGGCGAATCGTTACGGCGCATCTGGTCTAGCTCGTGATGTTGTCAGCGTCGCCGACAATCTTGCTCGTGCTCTCGCAGCGATGCCTGCAGACACAGAATCTGAAGCGGTAAAGAATTTAGCTTCTGGTGTCGAAATGGTGGAAAAAGAGCTAGCTCAAGCCTTATCTAAACATGGCGTTAAGGCTGTTGGTGAAATCGGGGATCATTTCGACCCAAATACCTGCCAAGCCGTTTTTGAAATGGAATCAGCAGATATACCTGCAGGCCACATCGCTCAGGTGATGCAAAAGGTTATATGCTTCATGACCGTCTCATTAGACCCGCCATGGTTGGCGTGGCAAAATCGACCGGCGAAGCTTCAGAGCCCTCAGAAAAAGAGGACGATGCTCAAAACGAGAGCAACGAATAGTCGTTAAGGATCAATCATGGCTCTGAACAGCCAGCGTTCGCGCCTGTTGCGGCTGGCGTGGCCAATAATGGTCTCTAACGTTACCGTGCCTTTAGTAGGGGCTACAGATGTCTTTGTGCTAGGACATCAGCCTAATCCAGCACTTCTTGCTGGATTAGGCCTTGGAACGGCGGCATTTAGTTTATCCTTGTTTTCCTTCAATTTTCTGCGAATGGGCACAACAGGCCCCACGTCGCAGGCTGTAGGTGCCGGCAATATGCTAGAGGCGCGCGCGATATTGTATCGCGCAACAGTTCTCGCTGTTTTGGTTGGCATCCTGCTGATTTTGATGCGCCCCCTGATTATTCAAGCAATGAATTTTGCTGCTCCAGCAGAGCCAACAGTGGAACAAGCAGCAGCAACCTACCTTCAAATACGCCTTATTGGTGCGCCTATGGCCCTAATTGAGATGGTTCTCGTGGGTTGGCTTTGGGCACTGCAGGATACTCGAAGCGCCTTATACATTCAGTTAATGACAAATTTGGTGAACATCGCCCTGGATATTTGGTTTGTTCTCGGCCTGAATTGGGGCGTTGAAGGAGCAGCTATCGCGAGTGTTTTTGCCCATTTCTGTGGTGCATCTTTAGGGTGTTTGATCATTTGGAAAAGGCTCGGCGTTGATCGCTGGAAAGTATCACCAGGTATGTTTGCTTGGGACCGTGTTCGCGGAATGCTTCTAGTCAACAGGGATATCTTCATTCGCACAGTCTGTGTCGTTCTTGGACTTTTGTTATTTCGTTTAGAAGCCAACAGATTTGGTGCGGGCGCCGCAGCGAGCATAGAGCCCCTTTATCAGTTTTTGACAGTGACAGCCTACGCCCTGGATGGGGTTAGCCACGCCGTAGAACCCATGACAGGGGATGCTATTGGCCGTAAAGACCGCGGAGCACTTCGTGAGGCCGCTATTGCTGCTCTTCAAGCGGGTGGAATTTTAGCGTTTGTCATGTCGTTAGCACTGTTCATCTTAGGCCCAGAAATTATCTCATTTTTTACTATCATTCCCGAAGTAGTAGCCCTTGCTCAAGACTACTATCACTATGCCGCCATCCTCCCGTTCATAGCGGTCTGGTGCTATCTTTTTGACGGAATGTTTTTAGGTGCTGCTCTGACATCTGTTTGCAGAAATGCAATGCTTCAAACTATGGCAGTCTATCTTGTCTGTTTATTCACCTTACCCCGCTGGCTCGGATTAGATGGACTCTGGATCGCCGTTATTGTCTTTATGGCGCTTAGAGGCGTGACGCTAGCCATGAAGTGGGAGCGCTTGCTAGGATCTGCTGATCGCACGCCTAATTGAGGACTTAGCCATGGCCGAATATGAATACCTATCACTTGATCGTGAAGGTCCAATCACAATCGTAACAATAAATCGCCCTGAAGTTTACAATGCCCTGCATCCCCCTGCTCATTGGGAATTTGACAAAGTTTTCAACGATTTTCGTGATGACTCTAGCCAGTGGATAGCTATTATAACTGGTGCTGGAGACAAAGCTTTCTCGGCTGGAAACGACCTGAAGTATCAAGCCGAGGCAAAGGGCCCTCGAAATAGACCTGCAACGGGGTTTGCAGGCCTTACATTTAGATATGACTTAGATAAGCCAGTCATAGCTGCTGTTAATGGCTTTGCAATGGGTGGTGGTTTCGAGATAGCACTCGCAACTGACATCATCGTCGCCTCCGAGAATGCTATCTTTGCTCTACCCGAACCCAGAGTCGGGCTAGCTGCCCTTGCAGGTGGCGTCCATCGTCTGCCACGTGCGATACCTATTAAACGAGCTATGGGCATGATGCTCACTGGGGGGCGTGTTTCAGCATCCGAAGGTCATATGCTTGGCTTTGTGAACGAGGTTACCCCTGTTGGCGAAGCATTAGAAGGAGCCAAGCGCTGGGCAGCCAAAATTATGGAATGTAGTCCAATGTCAATTCGAGCTACTAAGCAGGCATCAATGAGAGGGCTCGCAATGCCCACACTTCAAGATGCTATAGAAGCAACCTATCCAGCAGTGCGTGCCATGCTAGGCTCAGAAGACTACATTGAAGGTCCAAAGGCTTTTGCAGAAAAACGTTCGCCTAACTGGAAGGGACGTTAAGCAAGAATCACGCGGCGTTCTCTGAACAGCAGAAAGTAACTGCTTAACCCGAAGATTTAAGATAGCTTACAGAGAGTATTTACGAGTAACTTTACAATTCACAGTTCAGGCAAGGGATGCCAAGAAATGAGCACTTCAGATTCCAGCAAGAAAAACCTTCGTTCCCAAGAATGGTTTAATGACACTACTGATCCGGGGATGACGGCTCTATACATTGAGCGTTATATGAATTGGGGTGTTACAAGGGAAGAATTGCAATCGGGCAAACCTATAATCGGCATTGCAATGACAGGGTCGGACCTCTCTCCTTGCAATAGAAGTCACGTTGAATTGGCGGATCGGTATAAGGCTGGAATTCGAGACAAAGGGGGCATTCCTTTCGTATTTCCAACCCACCCAATTCAGGAAACTGGGAAGCGGCCAACGGCGGCACTCGATAGAAATCTCGCGTATCTGAGTTTAGTTGAAGTACTACAAGGCTACCCATTAGATGGGGTCATCCTTACTGGAGGCTGCGATAAAACAACCCCTTTCCTGGTTATGGCCGCTGCAACTGTCGATATTCCAGCAATTCTGTTGAACTCAGGCCCAATGCTGGATGGATGGTACAAAGGTCAACGTGCTGGCTCAGGCACCATCGTTTGGAAAGCCCGCGAAATGCTTGCTGCGGGTGAAATCGAATGGGAAGAGTTTATCGAGATGGTTGCAGCTTCTGCCCGCTCACCAGGGCACTGCAACACGATGGGCACCGCACTCTCAACCAATTCACTCATCGAAGCACTGGGGATGACACTCCCAGGTACAGCTGCAATTCCCGCTCCTTACAAAGAACGCGGTCAAGCTGCTTACTTAACCGGCAAGCGCATTGTAGAAATGGTCTGGGAGGATCTCAAACCTTCGCAAATATTGACCCGAGAAGCATTTTTAAATGCGATAGCTGTAAACACGCTTATTGGTGGGTCTACCAATTGCCCAATCCATTTGAACGCAATAGCACGCCATGCAGGTGTTGATCTTACAATCCAAGATTGGGAAGACCATGGGTATGACCTGCCATTAATCGTAAATTGCCAGCCCGCCGGTGAATTCCTCGGTGAAGGCTATTTCGCGGCCGGGGGTGTGCCCGCCGTAGTTAATGAGTTGATGAAAATTGGCCGTATCCACGAAAATGCCATAACGGTGAACGGCAAAACAATCGGTGAAAATTGTAAAGGCTCAGAAATTCTGGACCAGGACGTTATCAAAACAATAGACGCTCCAATGAAGGCTCAGTCAGGCTTCCTTGTTATGCGAGGAAATCTTTTTGACAGCGCCATAATGAAAACGTCTGTAATTTCGGAAAGCTTCCGCAAGCGTTTTCTATCACGTCCAGGACACGAAAATATTTTTGAAGGCCGTGCCATCGTGTTTGATGGACCGGAGGACTACCACAAAAATATCAATAACCCTGACCTAAATATTGATGAAAATTGCATTCTTGTTATTCGTGGAACCGGGCCTGTGGGCTATCCTGGATCAGCCGAAGTGGTAAACATGCAACCACCTGATGCCCTCATAAAAGCCGGCATTAAAGAACTTCCTTGTATTGGAGATGGTAGACAAAGCGGCACCTCAGGAAGTCCTTCTATCTTAAATGCCAGCCCAGAAAGTGCTGCCGGCGGTGGTCTTGCACTATTAAAAATGCATGACGTGTTAAGAGTTGATCTTAATGCACGTACTGTTGATATGTTGATTGACGACGCTGAATTAGAGCGAAGAAAAGCAGCATCTCCCCCAGCGATTCCTGAGAATCAAACTCCTTGGCAAGAAATCTACAGGAATGGCGTAGGTCATCTTAGTGAGGGCGGTGTGCTAGAGGCCGCAGTTAAGTATCAGAAAACTTCAAAAGCATCGCCGCGGCATTCGCATTGATGCCTAAGATTGTAGCTGCTGAGTCCCATCTCTTTGAACTACCCCTCCCAGAGAAAATGGGTGATGCAAAGCATGGACTACATGAACATTTTGAGCTGCCCATAATCCGGTTAACCACAGATAATGGCATAGAGGGAGTAGGTTATACCTACACTGGCGGTGTCGGAGGGCGCGCCATCCTTGCACACCTCAAACATGACCTAACGCCCATGCTTTTAGGTATGGAAACGCAAGATATCCAAGGCCTGTTTGAGGCAATGTATTGGAAAACCCACTATGTAGGCCGTGGAGGTGCTGCAGGCTTTGCGATCTCCGCTGTGGACATCGCGCTTTGGGACCTGAAAGGAAAAAGCGAAGGCCGCTCCCTAGTCCAATTAGCCGGAGGCAGTAGTAGAACAACGCGAGCTTACGCTGGTGGTATAGATTTGAATTTTTCTACCGAGAAACTGCTTTCAAACGTACAAGGATATCTCAACCGCGGCTTCGAAGCCGTGAAAATCAAAGTAGGCCGTCCTGATTTAGCAGAGGATAAAGCTCGCGTTGCTGCCATAAGAGCTTTAATTGGACCCGATAGGGCGTTGATGGTTGACGCTAATTACGGCTTTTCCAGAGATGAGGCTAAGGCTGCTTCTGATGCCTTTGCACCCTATGACGTTCTTTGGTTTGAAGAACCAATCGACCCAGAGGACATTGAGGGGTACGCCTGGCTTGCAGAGAAAACTTCAATACCTCTAGCACAAGGTGAAAACCTCCACTCCACGAATGAATTTCGCCAAGTGATCAAAAATGCCAAAGTTACTTATATCCAACCAGATGCGAGCAATTGTGGAGGCATAAGTGGTTGGCTAGAAGTCGCTCTCATGGCAAAAAAAGCTGGCCTCACTGTTTGCAGCCACGGCATGCAAGAACTTCACGTCAGCCTCATGTCTTCACAAGCACACGCCGGATGGATGGAGGTACATAGCTTCCCTATTGAAGCTTACACGAAACGGCAAATACATCTGGAAAACGGTCTTGCTGTTGCCCCATACGAACCAGGGATTGGCGTGGAATTTATTTGGGAAAAATTAGTCCCATTTGAGATTAACTAAAACAAAATGAGGCTTCTTTAAAATTATCTGATGGCCGCTTTGTTTGCAGTGCCCAGAGTTATCCGTGGCTTTGAAAGGCAAATCACTTAGGCCTCTGTTGTGGACCGTAAGTTCCAAACTTTGCGACCACGCGCTCAATTTCATCATCTGGAAGAATTGATGGTTTTCCCAATAACATCGATAAATGAAATTGCTTTGCTAGAGTTTCCACTTCACCTGCAAGCCAAAGCGCTCGTGATAAATTTTTTCCACATGCGATAACGCCGTGATGCCTCAAGATACACGCATGACGGCCTTCCAAAGCTTCAACTGCGTATTCTGAGAGCTCTGCTGTCCCAAATGTAGCGTAAGGTGCACAACGAATTGTAGGCCCGCCAGCTGCAGCAATCATGTAATGAACGGCAGGAATATCCAAACCCTTAATTGCGATAGTAGTGGCGTACATCGAATGCGTGTGAACTATCGCCCCAACATCAGAGCGCTCTCTCATAATATCCACATGGAAACGCCATTCACTGGAAGGCTTCAAACCTTCCTTTGCCTCAAATGATCCATCAAATTTCATAAAGACAATGTCTTCGGGTAACAGCTCCTTGTAAGGAATACCTGAAGGAGTGACGAGCAGACCATCTTTCCATCTAGCCGAAACATTGCCGGATGTCCCTTGATTAATCCGCAAAGAATTCATTTCGAGGCACGTATCAATTACATCCTGGCGCAACAAGCGCTCGGCCTTTGTGATGCGTTTAGGCATAAATTAAACCCACAGACTTGGCATTGAGACATGATAAAAAACACGTAATTCGTTAACAGTCTAGTTACATACTTTCTGCTAAAGTCTCTCAGCTACACTGACTGATGATTGTGAAACCGGAGTTACGTTATGCCCGAGATGAAAGACTGCCGTGGCCTAACGGTTACAATGAGTGGACCGGATGCCTTAGCCGCCCATGAGGAACTCACTAACGCTTACCTAGGGTTTAAGGTGAATACCGGCGATTGCCTAAAAAAAGCGTTAAACGTTGATGCTGAGGCACCAATGCACCAAGCAATGGCTGGGTACATTTTTCTCTTGATGGCATTAAAACCAATGGTTTCACGAGCTAATACCGCATCCAAAAAGGCAACTGAATTGGCTGAGCAGCGAGGGAACGCGCGCGAAAAACTTCACGCGGCCGCTCTCGCAAAATGGTGTGCGGGAGATATCACTGGTGCAGCTGATCGACGCGAAGCTCTACTGATTGAATGGCCAAAACATATTCTGGCGATCAAGCTGGCCCATTATTTGCATTTCTACAAAGGAGACGTAGTTGAGCATCGCGATTCGTTGGCTCGAGTAATGCCAGCTTGGAGCCTTGGCATGCCAGGCTATTCAGCCGTGCTTGGCATGCGTGCTTTCGGACTTGAAGAAGCTGGGCACTACGAAGAAGCAGAACGGATTGGGCGGCGCGCAGTTGACTTAGACCCCGAAGATACATGGGCAATCCATTCGGTAGCTCATGTTCTTGAGATGCAAGGACGTCATCAAGAAGGAATTGAATGGATCGATCGTAACGCTGATGAATGGGACGGCAAGATTCATAGTTTTGCCAACCATGTATGGTGGCATAAGGCTCTTTATCACCTTGAACTTGGGCAATATGAGGAAGTTTTATCCCTCTATGACAACCGGTTTTACTCTGAATTATCGGACGATGGTTTAGACATAGCGAATGCCAGTTCAATGCTAATGCGGCTTCGCCTCCACGGGATTGATGTCAGCGATCGTTTCGAACACCTTGCTGACGTGATTATAAAAAATAAGCTGGAAGAAGCGTTATTGCCGTTCAACGACCTCCATTACAGCCTGGCATTAGCTGGTGCTGGCAAGCCAGAAGCTAAATTACTTTCAGAACGGATCTGTAAAGAAGACCGGAAAACACACTGGGGGCAGTTTATCGCGATGTTGGTGCCCCTCTGAGCCAAGGCCTTGTTGCTTACGGAAATGGTGACTTCAGGGGAGCAATCGAGGTATTGAACCCAATCCGGTATTCCTGGTCTCGAATCGGGGGCAGTCACGCGCAGAGGGATATTTTCCAGCAGGTCTTAATTGATGCTGCAATGAAAGCCGAAGACTGGGCCTTAGCCAATTCACTTTTGGCAGAACGGACAGCCCTTCGACCGAATAGCCATGAAACGCACCGCCGTGCAGAACAAGTGGCTTCAGCACTATAGGGTTAATTAACTGTGCGACTTTTTTCTGCCATCGAATTGCCCACTCAGTACCGAAGTGCCCTTTCAAAACTTCAACAGAATTTTGAAGGCGCAAGATGGGTTCCAGAGAGTAATTTGCACATTACACTTCGCTTTTTCGGTGAAGTTAATGGCCGGCAAGCAGAAGATTTAGCTTATGAACTGCAACGCATAGATATGCCCTCCTTTGAGATAATGGCAAAAGGCACTGGGCAATTTTCAGGGAGAACAGGCGTTAAGGCTCTCTGGGTAGGGCTAGCGCCTCAGGACACACTCAAGGGCCTTAACAACATAGTAGAAAGGGCAAGCCGCAAAGCTGGCCTGAAACCTGAGCGCCAAAGCTATCGCCCGCATATTACGATTGCACGTTTCAATAGTCCTCCAGACCCAGAGAAAGTTCGTAATTTTCTGGAGCGTCACGCAAATTTAAGCCTTGAGCCATTCAGAATTTCTGGATTTTCTCTATTTTCTTCAGAGTTAAGAAAGTCGGGCGCTTTATATCGACTAGAAGCTGATTTCCCATTCTCAGACGCCGGTCTGGGTGACACACCATTTTTTGGCGCGTGGGATAATAAGCAAGCATAGACACATTATGGCTTAATTAGAGCCCCCGAGTATTTCTTTAAACTCTGCAAGCTTGTCTTCGCTGAATAGTACGAAAATTATCTGCTCAATCGTGGGCAATCTCTCTAGTTCCATCATAGTTGATGCAATGCAATGCGTGACGCACGCTTAAATGGGAATCCATAAGCGCCAGTAGAAATCGCTGGAAAGGCCAAACTCTTGCAATGGTTTTCTGCTGCAATTCTTAGCGAATTTCGATAACAGGCCGATAAGGTTGGGTCATCATCGCGGGCTCCTGAATAGATTGGTCCCACAGTGTGTATTACATAGCGCGCAGGAAGGTCGTAGCCCTTGGTAATCCTAGCCTCTCCAGTAGGACAACCACCGAAGTTTCTGCATTCTGCCAAAAGCTTCGGGCCAGCCGCGCGGTGGATCGCGCCATCGACGCCCCCCTCCTAAAAGAGTTTCATTTGCCGCATTAACAATCGCATCTACGTTTAAACGGGTGATATCCCCCGCGATGCAAGAAATTCGTTCTACATCACTCACTCAAAAACTGCCCACTCAGGCTTACTCGGCCATATACGAGCTGCACTGGTTACAAACGGTTCACCAGCATCCCTTGCAGCTCTCCATGCATCAAGTCTAACGAGGGCAAGACCTGTTTCACCAACATGGGAGCGCATCTCTCCAGCGTCCTTTCCCAAATACTGAATAACTTCTCCTTCCTCTGGAGCTTCTCCTTCAATGCGAACTGCCATTAAACGACGCTTAACAAGACCCCTATATCGTGTCCGGGCAGTCAACTCTTGCCCGACATAACAACCCTTTTTCCAGTCAACACCATTTAATTCGTCAAATCCATTTTCCAGCAAGAAGCCTCGATCAACCAAGATATCTGACGACCCTTCTGGCACGCCAAGCGAAAGTCGGTATGCCCGATATGCGTCAGCTGCACTTTCTGAAAAAGGTGCTGCTAATTTAACAGCATCAGGGCCAACAAGACGAGTTCCAAGATCTTTCAATCGAGGGTCTATATACGCGGTTGCGCCGTCGAATAACTTTGCTGAACCTGGCTTGTTACCAATTCCAAAAGGGTCTTGACCCCATAGCACAACACATTGCCAATCACTCAACTTTGTAATTTCTGCTTGTGCCCTCAAACGATATACCTTCAAGCGCTTTACAAGATCGTCAACACGGGAGGTCTCGCATTCCAAAACGAGGCCGTCATCCAGTGATGTCAGAAATAAGTCATGTAAATATTTACCTTGGGGGGTAAGCAGGGCTCCATAACCAGCTCGCTCAGTCGTGACTTTTTCTACATCTTGAGAAAGAAGTCCCTGCAACAGGCTACGTGAATCTGTTCCAGTTACAGCCACAAAGGCTCGATCCTCTCTTAAAGCTTTTGTAACTGTATTATCCGCCATACTGCTTGGCCTCCCCATTTTTCCACTCTCATTGGGCGTTGGGTCACAAGAAAACTTGGTAAGTATCAATAAAAAGTTCTGGCAAAAAAGTATTCTATTCTGAGAAATAATCTAATTGGAATCTCTAAGTGTCCTACCTGTATTTTGTCATTCACTTTGTATTTGCAATAATATGTTTAAACATTTTTACAGCCCGCGCTGTGTATTGCTAAGGCTGTGCGATAGTTTACTTAAATCTCCTACACGAGAAAATGGGGTGGTTGGGCTCATGGCGGAATTCCGCGCAATACTGCTTGAAAGACACGGCGAAACTGTTGCGCCAAGCATTCAAACTTTGGATTCAAACCGTTTGCCAGATGGCGACGTTACAGTCCGGGTAACATATTCAACGCTGAATTATAAAGATGGCCTAGTACTTAAAGGTCAGGGTGGCTTAGTGCGTAACTATCCCCACATTCCTGGTATTGACCTCATCGGGATAGTTGAAGATCCAGGGACGTCCAAATTCAATGTAGGCGATAAAGTCATCTCAACTGGGTGGCGTGTTGGTGAAGTCTGGTGGGGTGGTTATGCCACTATGGCAAAATTAAAGTCTGAGTGGTTAGTAAAAGCGCCAGATGGACTTTCTGAACAACAATGCATGGCTATTGGCACTGCGGGTTTTACAGCGATGCAGTGCATTCTTGCACTGGAGTCAAACGGCGTAGACCCGAATTCTGGCGAAGTCGTTGTAACTGGTGCAGGGGGAGGAGTGGGTTCAGTCGCCGTTTCAATCCTCGCGGGGCTAGGGTACGAAGTTACTGCCGTCACGGGCCGGCCTCATCTAGAGAAATACTTCAGTGACTTAGGGGCGAAAAACCTCTTAAGCCGAGAAGAAATATATGATCTCGCGAAACGACCACTCCAAACTGAGCGATTTGCTGGAGCGATTGATACTGTTGGTGGAGATATTCTAGCAGGTGTACTGCCGGCCATTAAGTACAAGGGTACTGCCGCAATTTGTGGGCTTGCAGGAGGTGCTGGGTTAAAAACCACCGTAATCCCGTTCATCTTAAGAGGTATTACCATGGCCGGTATAGATTCCGTGATGGCACCAACCAAAGAGCGGGAGGAAATATGGTCTCGCCTATCAACTGATTTACCGATGAATAAACTAGACGCTGCAACTTCCGTCGTAGGACTGCAGGATGCCATCGACCTCGCTGATGAAATTCTTGCGGGACAAGTAAAAGGGCGAACCGTTATCGACGTTAATGCATGATCTAGACGTGACTACATTGTCTGGTCTTTCGTTTTAAGGAAACGAACATCTGGGTATGTCTCTTCTGCGTTTTGAAGACGCCATGCATTACGCGCAAGAAAAACGGGTTCATTGTCATGATCTTCCGCAGTTTCTCCTCGGTTTTTATCGAGAAAATCCTTAAGTTTGCGTGGATCACTCGAAGCAACCCAGCGAGCTGTATGGAGGCCCGCGGGTTCAAAACGAACAGGAACGTCGTACTCTGCGCGTATTCGATCAGCTAAAACATCAAACTGAAGCTGTCCCACTACACCCACAATCCAATAGGCACCAACATTTGGTCGGAATACACGCGCCACTCCCTCCTCAGCTAACTGCGTTAATGCACGAGTTAAGTGCTTTGCTCTCATTGGGTCATCTGGGAGTACACGTTGCAAGAGCTCAGGCGCGAAATCTGGCACACCAGTAAAACGAACCTCTTCACCTTCCGTAAGACTATCGCCAATCCTAAGCTGACCATGATTAGGAAGTCCCACAATATCTCCTGGCCAAGCGTTTTCAGCAATCTCACGATCCTGTGCCAGAAACATCACTGGCGCAGATATCGCCATCATTTTACCTGACCGCACATGACGAAGCTTCATTCCGCGTTGAAATTTTCCAGAGGCTAGCCTCACAAACGCAATACGGTCTCGGTGTTTTGGGTCCATATTCGCCTGAATTTTAAATACAAACCCAGACACTTTTTCTTCAGTAGGCTCTACCGAACGCTCTACAGCAGGCTGTGGTCGGGGTGGAGGTGCAAGTTGAGCAACACCATCCAATAGTTCGCGTACCCCAAAGTTATTGATAGCACTTCCAAAATAGATGGGGGTCAAATGTCCCTCTAAATAACTCTCTCGATCAAAAGCAGGACACAACTCTCTTGCCATTTCTGCCCCCTCTCGGAGTTCAGCAACAGCATGGCTTGGAAGCAATTTTTCTAGTGCTGGATCAGAAAGGCCGTCTACGCGGGCGCCTTCTTCTGGAATACCTTCCCGCGACCTTTCAAGAAGGATTAGCCTGTCGCGGTCAAGATCGTAACAGCCCTTAAAATCCCTACCAGACCCAATCGGCCAGGACATTGGAGCTACATCGAGAGCTAATTGTTCTTGAATTTGATCAATAAGCTCGAAAGGTTCCAATGCCTCCCTATCCATCTTATTAACGAAGGTGACAATGGGAATGTCACGGAGACGACAAACTTCGAATAATTTTAAAGTTTGCGGCTCAATACCCTTAGCAGCGTCCAAGACCATGATTGCGCTATCAACAGCCGTGAGTGTGCGATACGTATCCTCAGAAAAGTCTTCGTGGCCTGGAGTATCGAGTAAATTGAATGCCTTCGCGTCATACTCGAAGGACATAACAGATGAGGCAACAGAAATGCCTCTTTCTCTTTCAACTTTCAGCCTATCTGAACGTGCTCGACGTTGCTCACCGCGAGCCTTAACGGCACCAGCCATTTGAATAGCACCACCAAACAAGAGGAGCTTTTCAGTTAAGGTAGTCTTACCCGCATCAGGGTGAGCGATGATGGCAAATGTGCGCCGTCGTGCCGCCTCTGTCTCAAGGACGTTCATTAAAATTCTTCCAAATACATTTTAAGGCACAGCTGATCTTAGGATGTATAGCAAAATCAGCCCCAACAATAAGAAAAGAAACTTATGAGCCTCTTTCATTCATTACTCGAAGCACCTAAACCAGAATCCTATGGTTGGAAAGAGGTTGCTGATAGCAATTTATTGGCACCCCCCCTTACCTAAAAGGCATGAGGGCTTTGGTTACTCGCGAGTTGGCTTAATGGCAACAAAGCGAAGAGTTCCTTTTCTGTTTATCAGCAGCAACACTGACTTACGCTTACTAGCGATCGCCTCGGCCACCTTCTCTCGTACATCAAGAGGACTAGAAACTGGATCCTGATTAATCTCAATGATTACGTCACCAGGAAGAACATTTTCTTGTGCTGCTGGGCCTTCCTCCTGAACAGCTACAATCAAGGCTCCCTTGATATCTTCTTCAATGCCGTTTTCTGCACGTGCTTCATCAGTAAGAGGAGCAATCATCAGTCCAACATTAGGAATTTCCAGTGAGGGGTCTGCCTCTTCAGCAGCTTCTTTCGCTAATGTTTCATCTAGTCTTGCGACTGTTATACGAACAACTTCCTCTGCTTTATCTCGCCAGACGACAACTGGAACCTCAGAGCCAATTTTTGTCTCCGCCACAATTCGCGGCAAACGCCTAACTTTATCGATATCGATACCATTGAATTTAAGAATTATGTCCTGCTCTTTAATACCGCCTAGCATCGCTGGGCCATCCTTCGCTACTGAAGCAACTAATGCTCCGCGCGCTTTATCAAGGCCCAACGTGTTAGCAATTTCATCTGTGACAGTTTGGATATGTACTCCAAGCCACCCTCTCCGGGTTTCACCAAAGCGCTGGAGTTGATCAATAATTGGGGCAGCCAGCGATGTAGGCACTGCAAAGCCAATACCTACTGACCCACCAGTCGGGGAATAGATTGCAGAATTAACACCGATTACTTCCCCATCCATATTAAGCATAGGGCCACCAGAGTTACCCTTATTTATTGCGGCATCTGTTTGAAGGTAATCGTCATACGGACCTGAACGAATATCTCTTTGGCGCGCTGAAATGATACCTGCCGAAACCGATCCACCCAGCCCAAATGGATTTCCAATAGCAATCACCCAGTCACCGACACGAATTTTTCTGCTATCGCCAATTTTTAAAAAAGCTAGAGGCGTTTCACTTTCTACCTTTAAAACAGCCAGATCTGTCTTTGGGTCACGGCCAAGCACCTTTGCGGGCAGTTCGTGATCATCTTGAAATCTGATAACGATCTCATCAGCGCCTGCAATGACATGATTATTCGTAACCACAATACCTGAGGGATCAATTACGAACCCAGATCCAAGTGAATTTGCTTGACGAGGCTGAGAACCGTTTGGGTTGCGCTCTAAAAACTCTTTAAAAAAATCCTCAAAGGGAGTGCCTGGGGGAACATCCGGGCGATCCCCGACAGATATATTCTGGGTTGTAGAAATGTTCACTACCGCTGGCAAAGATTTTTCAGCAAGGTCAGCAAAACTTTCTCCAGGCTGACGGGCAGCAACCGGATTAGTTCCAAACACAAACCCACCAACTAGAACGGCAGCGAAAAAATTAGCTATCAGGCAGCGCAAGGTTTTTTCCTTTCGCAGAAGTCGGTGAAGCGAAAAATTCCGAACAGACATGGCAAGGTCTGGTAAGAACCGCCGTTTCATAAACGTCTCAGACCCGAGCGAACCAGATTATGGTAAGGCCTATGCAGGCTATCAGTAAGGCCCTGTAGCGCAATGCCTCTGCTGGCTCATCAAGGACACGCTCCATCATCTTGCGCATTGCATTTGGGAATAGCCCATAGAGCATACCTTCTAGCACCAGGGCTAATCCCAAAGCCGTCACAAAATCAACCATTGCCAGGTCCCGTCGTTAACGCTCGGAAGCCCCAGATTGACTCTGAAAGAACTGGAAGAAATCGCTATCTGGCGATAGAACGAATGTCGTTCCCTCGCTTCCAAGTGCATTCCTATAAGCTTCCATGGAACGATAAAAGGCAAAAAACTCGGGATCTTGGCCAAAAGACTCCGCATAAATACGGATCGCTTCACCATCCCCTTCACCCTTGAGCTCTTGTGCACGTTGTTGTGCTTTAGCTACGAGCTCTACGCGCTCACGATCAGCAGCAGCGCGAATAGTGATTGCTACTTCCTGTCCTTCAGCACGAAGTTCACGCGCATCCCTCTCACGTTCAGTCTGCATACTCTGATAAATTGCCTCGGCGTTCACTTTAGGCAAATCAGCACGACGTACCCGCAAATCAACGAAGCTAATCCCAAAACGCGTGGATTCTGTATTTGCCACTGTCCTAATACGAAGCATGATTGCTGATCGCTGATCCGAAAGTACCGATTTTAATGTCTCAACAGCAAAGACGTCACGCATTGCCTTGCTAACAAGTTGGGCCAAGCGAGGTTCGGCATTAGCCTCAGATCCAAAGGATTGGACGAAGAGAAGTGGGTCCTGGATCACGAATCTAGAGATAACATCAACGACAAGACGATTCTTGTCTTTATCGACGATTTCCTCTGCCGCAGGGTCAAGGTTAAGCACACGGCCTTCAACATACCGCACAGATTGCCAAGGCAGCTTCCAATGCAGGCCTGGGTCGGTGATTACCTGGCGAGGATCACCGAACTGGAAAACAATCGCCTGCTGTGTCTGGTGAACCGTGAAAGCAGACATAGCGACACCGACGACGGCAATGGCTAATAAAGCTAATGCGCCAATACCAGTTGCAACTTTACGCATTAGTTCTGCCCTCCATTTGTCTTTTCAGAAGCTGTTCGCCGTTTTTGTATTTCTGGCAACGGGAGATAAGGGACAACCCCAGAACCACCACCTTTGCCGTCACCATCAACAATTACTTTGTTTGCGTTACGTAACACTTCTTCCATCGTTTCAAGGTAAATACGACGTTGCGTAACATCCTTGGAAACTTTGTAAGAGTTGTAGACATTCATAAAGCGATTTGCGTCACCGGCAGCCCTTGCTGTCACTTCGCGCTTGTAAGCTTCCGCCTCTTCAATCAGCTTTGCAGCTTCACCCCTTGCCCTAGGAACGACATCACGCTGATAAGCCTCTGCTTGCTTTTGGAAGCGGTCCTTATCTGCGGCAGCGCGCTGCACATCGCGGAATGCGTCAATAACTTGTCCAGGCGGGTCCACCCGCAAGACTTGCATATTGGTGATAGTCACGCCTGCTTTGTATTCATCGAGGAGCTTTTGGAGATTGACTAGGCCATCAGCGGCAACCGCTTCACGTCCGTCTGTCAGGGCGTAATCTATCGAATTTTGACCAATTATCTCTCGTATAACTGATTCCGCAGCAGCCGCTATGGTCTGTTCTGGGTTGCGAATTTGGAAGAGATAATCTCCAGCGTTAGCAATTTTCCAGAACACAACATAATCGACCTCAACGATTTTACTATCGCCCGTCAGCATACTTGCTTGATCTTCACCGCGACTAGGACCACCTAATTCAATTTTATTTACTCGGGTCACCTTCGGTGTTTGCACAGCTTCAATGGGGTATGGCAGATGAAAGTGGAGTCCGGGAGTTTCAAGTCGCACGAATTTACCAAATCGAGTAACCGCACCCTGCTCATCAGCCTCAACTCGATAGACACCGCTGAATAACCATAATCCAAGGCCAATCAAGACTAGCAATACCAGCATCGCCTTATCGCCGCCTTTAGGAGCAAGTCGCTTCAGCTTCTCTTGACCCTTACGGATCATCTCATCGAAGTCAGGCGGTTGCGGGCCTCTGCCGCCACCAGATGGTCCGCGGCCTCCACCACTGCCCCAGGGGCCTCCACCACCATTATTAGAACCACCGTTGTTGGATCCCCCACCCCAGGGTCCACCTTGATTTTGCCAGGGCATTCCGCCGCCTTTCGAATTGCTCTAAATAACTTTGCGTGCGCTTTTAACGTGCAGAATGTACATATACTACCGCAGCGCTAACCGGTAGACCCGGAGCACGTTTATCCCATATGTAGATGCAAAGGCATTGTATCAAGCATTTCCTAGGAAAGAGATTATGACAGAAGTGACAGAGGCCATAGTTCGGCAAGTCTTAGGCAACGTGAAATTCGGGGATCAAGACATTGTCTCTGCAGGTATTCTAGGCGGGATTGCAATAAAAAATGGCTCTGTCCAAGCAACTCTAGAAATTGATCCTGAAACTGCGGCATCGATGGAGCCGGTTCGAAAGGAAGCAGAATCTTCTATCAGCGCTATACCAGGCGTTTTATCTGCCACCGTCGTAATGACTGCAGAGTCAAAACCAAAAACAGCTGCCACTTCGACACCGCATGATAACGAGCAACAAGCAGGCTCTGATGGCGGTGCCATTCCTGGAGTGGGTGCAATTATTGCTGTTGCCTCCGGAAAGGGGGAGTAGGGAAATCAACGGTCGCAGCGAATCTAGCTACCGCGCTGGCTCGTCAAGGCCTGAATGTTGGACTTCTAGATGCCGATATCTACGGCCCCTCAATGCCTCGGATGCTTGGTCGAACCGAACGACCAGACAGTCCGGACGGAAAGCAACTCATCCCACTCAAGGCTCACGGCGTGAAATTTATGTCGATCGGCCTACTTGTTGAGGAACGGACACCTATGATCTGGCGCGGGCCAATGGTGATGAGTGCTTTGCAACAAATGCTGCATGACGTCGCCTGGGCAAGTCCTGAAGAACCTATAGATGTACTTGTGCTGGATATGCCTCCAGGAACAGGTGATGCCCAGCTAACGGTTGCTCAGCGTGTACCGCTTGCAGGCGCTATAATTGTATCAACCCCCCAGGACATAGCACTTCTCGATGCCCGACGCGGCGTTTCTATGTTTGAAAAGGTAAATGTTCCAGTCTTGGGTGTCGTTGAAAACATGAGCGTCTATGTCTGCCCAAGTTGTGGTCATACTGCACATCCATTCGGTCATGGCGGCGCCAAGGCCGAAGCGGAAGCTTTAGGTGTTCCTTGCCTGGCAGAGATTCCTCTCACCCTTGGAATTCGTGAGCAAGGTGATGCTGGCGCACCAATCGTTGTGGCAAAACCAGACTCTGCCGAAGCCATGGCATTCTTGGGTCTGGCCGATCGTGTAGCCGAAATATTGAACACTCACCCTGCTAGGAACCAAGACGGTCCAGCTATTATCTTTGAGTGAAGATCATTCTTCTGAATCTTCACTCTTTAAGAAGTTTCGAATTACGTTTTCGATCATTCGGCTCACGTTATTGTCCCCACCATTCCAAGGCAGGCTGCCAGTAAACGTTATAGACCCTGTAGAGAATACTCCCCCACCTTCTGGGGTATCGAAGTAAATTATATCGGCTCGGATTAAATCTTCCGGTCGACCACCTGGGGGCTGCGCCGATCTAGGAACAGTATCGACGTGTGTGAGCTGTTCCTCATGAACAAGCACGAAGTGCGCTTGGTGAGCTTCAGAAGACGCTAATACGACTGCATTCGGTGGAGTGCCCAACATAGAGTCAGCACGGTCAAGTTCGTAACCCGCAGCTCCTCCACCGGAGAAACCAAAATCACCTATGAATTCATCATTGATGCCTTCAAAGATCCAAGCATATTTTTTGTCGTAAGACGCAGGCTTACGTCGGTAATAGCTACCTTGAAAAAGTCCCTGACTGGTGAACCCTAAACCTACTAACGACTGAGGCGGTTTCCCACTTCTTCGCCAAAGACCACCATATGCTCCATCGAAGGCGTTCCAGTACTCCCCGGGATCTGAAGCCCAAGCCCTAATACCGCCTTCTGCTCGGCGAATTTCATAGACACCATCTATTTGTTTATGGCGTGCAATTCTCCAATAAAATCCATTTCCTCCAAGGTAAAGCAAACGGCCGCCCAGCCTATGCGCATAATCAAAAAAGGCTTGGCGACTTTCTTGCGTGTGGTATTCAGGATGAGAGGCTGTAGCGACGGCCTTGTAGCCCTCAAGGGCCGATGCACCCTCCTTATCAAGGTCTTCATCCGTTAAAATGTCATAGTCGATCCCCTTAGACTCTAGCCACTGTACAATGTGCAAATCGGTTGGAAGATGACGAAGACCAGAAGCAGCAAAACTGTTTGCAATTGAAATATAGCCAGGTCGCATATTTAAGATCGGTCGCAATCGAGTTGTGTGACAGATACCACTTCCATCATTGTGAAAGTTGTATGTGGAAAGCCCAAAATCGGGGTATTGGTCTGGCGTCCAAGGTCGTGCCGCCCACGAATTTGCTTTAGCGAGATAACCTTCAGTCGTATTGCCCCGCGCATGGTTGGCATAGATCACATATGTAAAGGTGGGTATTACCAGACAAAAATCCGCCTGTTGTTCTCCTCTACGCGGACGCACAAAAAATGGGATAAAGTCTTCATCCGATCCCAAACAAAGACGAGCTGCGTAGACACCACTCTTGATACCGTCGGGTAATTTGAACTGAAAATCAGTTTCCCATTTGCAGTCATCGATATCATCATCATGGAAATGAATGGCACCATATTCTTTTGGCCGTTGTTGCCAATTCATCTCCTGTCCCGACCACTTGGAACCCGTCATTCCACGCGTAGGAAGGTTTATGATACGACCATGTAGTCCAAGCTTGCCCATATCCATAATCTCTAGGCCTGAGATATTTCGGCTAAAATCCCAAGATGCAAGAATATCGGTATTGAATTTCTCTAGTGACAAACTGCTACTCGGTTCTGCAGTGAGGGCAGTTTTTTGAATGGTTGGCTGCTCAATTTTCCCATTAAAACAAGTTTGGGGCCCTTCAGCATCTAAAGAAGCGATCAGAAGATCCGTATTGCCGTCGCCCCCTGGCGAACTAATCGTGACCTTGGCGACACCGTCAGCATCTACTCCATATTCTGGATGTATTTGAAACTGACCGACAGTTAACGCTGCTGCTTCACTATCATAGGAGCACCAAACACACGCCCAGCGTCGCTCTCTTAAATGCTTACCAACATTTACTCTGGTTTCGGTGCCATCCGCATGCACCAATCTTGCTTCAGCACCATTTGGGCCAATGACTAGAGCAAAACCACCACGAGCATCTATTTTGGCCATAACACCTTGCTCTGGTTTGTCTGGTGTTGTTGGCCATATCAGAGCCGATAATGTGAATGATTTTAGATCTTTGAGTGCCTCACCAGTATCAACGTTTGCATAAGAGCCAAGCTTTACTCTTTGGAAGCGAGATGGATATGTCCGATCTACAACAGACGGAATATGTGCGAATTGGATCACCGGGCTCAGCGGGTTTGGGTCTCCAGAAATCAATCGAACAATACTTGCTCGATAGTCTTGATCTCCAGCACTTGAGACCTTGAACGAAATAACCTCCCCAGGGGCGCCTGTTAAATTATCCGCATAACCAATAATAGGTATCATCTGCCTCGAAGACCTCTTTGAAGGTGCAAGAAAGTTTTTTAGTTTAAGACATCTTCAGCCACCACGCTGTCCACCGCAAGGAATAGGAAGCCCAAATGATGACTTTTGATCTTGTGATTCGAGGCGGTCGAGTAATCGACCCTGCAAATGGTCTAGATCAAACTACGGATATTGCTTTTAAAGCAGGTAAGGTTGCCGCAATTGGAAGTGATGCCGATGGCAGTGCAAGTGAAGTAATTCATGCTGAAGGCCTACTCGTTACGCCTGGTCTGATAGACCTTCACACCCATATTTATTGGGGGGGAACGTCTCTTGGAGTAGACCCAGACACGTATATGTCAAAAACCGGATGCACGACCCTTGTAGATGCAGGTAGTGCAGGTCCTGCAAATTTTCACGGTTTTCGCAGTCACATAGTCGAACCGGCTAAGTCACGTGTTCTAGCTTACATCAATGCCAGCTTTGCCGGCATTTTTGCCTTTAGTCCTGCCGTGATGGTTGGGGAATCTGGTGATATACGGCTTCTGAACCCAAATGAAGTCGTCCGGGTAGCCAAAGAACACAGTGATATAATTGTAGGTGTAAAGGTACGCGTAGGTCTTGTGGCATCGGATGGCATAGGAGCGGCACCATTAGATATCGCTATTGAGGCAGCGGACGCACTAGGTCTGCCTGTAATGGCGCATCTCGATAATCCCCCGCCATCACGCACTGAAGTATTATCGCGAATGAGACCGGGAGATGTTTTAACTCATTGCTATCGGCCATTCCCCGCTGCACCTACTCGCGCCAGTGGAGAGGTACGTGATGAAATTCTAGAAGCACGTGAGAGAGGAATTATCTTTGATATTGGCCACGGCAAGGGGTCATTTTGCTGGGATGTAGCCGGAGCAATGCTTGATGCAGGCTTGCCTCCTCACAGTATTTCATCCGACGTTCACATGATGTCTGCCGAAGGGCCCGCATTCGACCAATTAGTTACCCTCTCAAAGTTTCTCCATCTAGGAATGGATATTCCCGAGATAATCAGAGCATCAACAATAGGTCCCGCAGAGGCTATTGGGCGACCAGAGCTTGGCAGCATAACTGTTGGGTATCCTGGCGATGTGACATTACTGAGGGTGGACGAAGGTGCATTCCCGCTTACCGACGCCAATGGTGTCACAGTAGAGGCGCGCCGACGCTTTGGCCTTGCAGGTTTTGTCCGGAATGGCGAGTGGTACAGAGGCTAAACTACCCATTGGCTTGCAAGATGAGGCTTTTGCTGATGGCAGACCCTCTTTTTAGATCTGGGTTAGGTCAAAAAAACACCCCTCCGTAAAAGCAACTTAACATACGCTTAAAAGCGAAAGTCATTCGTGCTCAAGGCATCTACACGAGCGTCAAATATTAGCGGAGATTAATCGTCCCGTTCCGCGTGGTGTGTGATGCTTGGATCTTTTTGTTCAATTCGTTTTCTAATATCTCGTATGTGATCAAAATCGTATGATTTGTATCGCAATTCCTCTGCCCGACTGTTCACCCACTCTTCACGCACATCGGCAGTACTAGCAAAGAAGAAATGCACGGCTAAAAAAATTGACCACACGGCTATTGGCCAAAATATTGGCCAAGCAAAACCTAAAACCACGGTGAAGAAAAACCCTAGAATTGAGACCACAACAAACACCGACAAATGCCGGCTAAAACCCATTGCTCTTGGAATTTTTCTAGGACTTTCGGACATACTTTTTACTTAAAAAGACGACGTCGGCGCGGCGGAAGTGTTTCAGGTTCGGGTATATCTGGATAAGCACGCGCAATGCTTATCAGACGAGGCATATAAATTAATGTGAGAATAAATAATCCTGCCACTATGATGCTGTCTACGCGCACCCGACCGCCATCAAAGCCGTAAAAAAGAACAAACGCTAACCCGGCAAGGGGCGCCAAAGCCAACCAAAGAACAGCCCATACAACCTTTGCATAGTTGAAGATGATTGCAGCCGACACAACGGTAAAAGCATATAGACCAGCAAGGGGAGACCGCCCAATCATCGATACGTCCGTTAACGCAGCAAGAGCTACAACGGCGAAGATAATCCCCACAAACATGCAAAACGCAAAAATTTCATGGTCAGCTTGGTACCGATTGAGCTTGGACACCGGCGTAAAATACGGGGTTGTGTTATTATCCCATACGTAGCGCTTAAAAAGACTTTCCCAGTCAAGCAAGGGTCAAACACTCCTAATTCTTTGGACCATACTAAACGCAGAGAGGGCGGCAATCAGTATTGACCACCGCCCTCTCTAATTTAGTGGCAAACAATGCCAATTCTAGACGTCAAAACGTACCTGTTTCTTTGATACGCTGAGCACGAACCTCGAGTTGGTCGTCAACCTTGTCGAGATCAAGCCTTTCCTTGCCTTCGATCATATCGCCGGCTTCTTCAGGCCATTCTTGCGTAGATAAAGGGAAACGCCAGTGTTGAGGTTTAAAGAGCGCATAAAACATTTCAAGCCAAACGCCAATGCCAGCTAATACCACCGTTACGAAACCAAACACCATCACGCTCTTGATAATCCAACGATGGGAAAGTCCAACGAGAGAGGCAGATACCTCTCCGCACTCGTACCAAGCACAGGCCGCATCTCTGTTCGTCGACCAAGAGTCGATGACATAAACAGCGGAGAAGTACGTAATGATGGCGCAGAATGGCAACAGAAAGAATGTGATACCTAGAAACTCGATCCAAACCTTCTTCCTAAATGCTAGATTCTCACGGACAAGGTCCACACGGACATGCGTGTTCCAGATGTATCCATAAGCCAACACCAAAACAAACAGGACTGTATGCGAGTGCCACTCAAGTTCTTGTAAAAGAGTGGATCCAAAATATGGACTTACATTCTCGACCAGATAAATCTGAATGCCGCCCATTTTCCTAATTCCAAGATCGAATGCCGTGATCAAGATCAACGGCATTGCAAACCAAGAACCAAATCGGCCAACGACGTCTACAAACTTCCTAATTTTACCAGCGAGCCGAAGCCCAACGGGCATTTGCGCATCGGTTAAATGGAGAAGTTCCTGCTGATCCGCAGAGGATACCGCTTCGTTCATATTTCTTCCTTCCGCCAATCAGTAGTCGTAGACTGATTTCATCAGCCAGAGCGAGACATTCGGGTGCCAGATAACAAGGGCTAGACCAGCGAGCTGAAGCAGCACAAAAGGAATGATACCCTTGTAGATTGATTGGATACGCACTTCCTTAGGCGCTATACCTTTCATGTAGAAAAGCGCAAACCCAAACGGCGGTGTTAGGAATGACGTCTGCAAGTTGATTGCCATGAGGATAAGGAACCAGAAGGTTACATCCTTCGAAGCAACGTGGTCACCAAAATCCAGGCCTGCCACAAGAGGAGCAAAAACAGGCAACACGATAAGTGTTATCTCAATCCAATCGAGGAAAAAGCCTAACATAAATGTTATGCCCATTAGCAGGAACAATAACTGCCAAGAGGTCAGTCCAGCAGACGTAATGAGATGCTCTACAATGTCATCGCCTCCAAGAGAACGATACACATAAGCAAAACACGTCGCTGCAACGATGATGAAGAAAATCATCGCAATCGTGCGGGCAGATGTATGGCAAACACCTTGCAGCAGCTCGAAGGTTAGTCTGCGATTAAATATCGCGAGTATAAGGGTTCCAAAAGCACCTACTGCGCCTGCTTCAGATGGTGTGGCAATCCCGAACAGAATTGAACCCTTGATCATGAAGATCAAAATAACAGGCGGCAAGAAGCTCTTAAAAATCATCTTTGGATATTGATTAAGAGGAACATGAAGAAGGTCTGGGGGTAATGGAGGCGCTTGCTTCGGGTTAAAAGTAGAAAAAAGAACTACGAAAAGCAGGTAAAAGCCAGCTAGCATCAATCCAGGTAAGATCGCTGCCATGAACATGTTGCCGACAGAAACCGCCATCAGATCCGCCATAATAATAAGCATGATCGATGGGGGAATAAGAATACCTAGGGTTCCAGAGGCTGCGATACAGCCCGTTGCTAGCGAGTGACTATATCCCTGACGTATCATGGTTGGGAGCGCCAATGCGGTCATCATCGTCACAGATGCACCAATAATCCCAGTCATGGCTGCGAGCACTGTACCCATAACAACAACGGCCAACGCCAAGCTACCAGGCACTTTCTTCAAAAGCACCTGTACGCAGTAGAGCAAGTCATTGGCAACACCAGACCGCTCCATCATGACGCCCATGAAGACAAATGCAGGAATGGATACAAGAACTAAGTTTTCGGCCCCATTAAACCAAATACGGGGCATAAAATTAAAAAACTCAATCAGCGAGAACATGCCGAGTAGATAGCCGAGTATCCCATAGACGAAGGACAGACCTCCGAGAATAAATGCCACCGGGAAACCCGTAAATAACAGGGCAGCCAAAGAGAAAAACATAAAAATTGGAAGGAAGTCTTGCACAAAATACAAGAGGTCCTTCTGACCGTCTGGCGATAGATTCAAAATGTAAGCGTAAGCGATACCAATGACCGCCAACACCACCAAAAGAAACGTAAGGCCAGGATTACGGCGAATGCCCGATGCTATAGCTTCCATCGACAAAACCTTAATTAGAAAATTTTATAAAACGCAGCTGTAAAGCTGCTTGCATACGGGACGCTAAGAATACGCTCTTAGCGTCCCTGAATGCGAAGACGGCACTCCCTAGAAACGGAGTGCCGCCTAAACCACCTTATTTAAGATAGGTTGCTTGCATGCTTTGAGCAGCACCCCACTTTGCGTAGGACTTACGGAAAGCAAGATAACTATCAGCAACTTCCTTGAATTTGGCATCCTTAGCGGAGTCCTCTTTCAAGACGTCGAGCCAAGCCTGCTCGAATACTGCGAGCTGGTCATCTCTCCAACGCATGGTCTTCACACCATACTTGGTGCCCATTTCGACCATAGCGCCTGGGTTAACAGCTTCGGTTTCAGCATAAGTGTTGTGAATGCTTTCACCGCAAGCCACTTCGAGCACACGACGCTGCGCATCGTTGAGGCCCTTCCACTTATCCATGTTGATCAAGATCTGGCTAACCGAAGTTTGCTGGTGCCAACCTGGGAAGTAGTTGTACTTAGCGATCTGATAGAAGCCGTATTTGATGTCCATTGCTGGCATCGAGAATTCGGTTGCGTCGATAACGCCCTTCTCAAGAGCTGGGAAGATGTCGCCACCAGCAAGGAGCTGGGTTGAAACACCAATCTTCTGCATGACGCGAGCGCCAAGACCGAAGAAGCGCATTTTCATACCACGAAGTTCATCGAGCTCTTTGATTTCCTTACGGAACCAACCTGAGGTCTCTGGGCCAATCGCAAAACAGTCCATCTGGTGGATGTTGTTATCAGCATACCACTTCTGCTGGATTTGGTTTCCGCCACCGTAAACTTTCCATGCGAAATATTCGCCGTAGCTTGGGCCGAATGGAACAGAGGTGAAGAATGCAAGGAACGGAGCCTTACCAACGTCGTAACCAGCTGTTGTCCAGGCTGCTTCAAGAGAGCCCTTTGATGTAGCATCAAAGCCTTCGTTAGCAGGCACAAGCGCACCTGGCTCGAAGAACTTCAGCTGCATCTCGCCGCCAGTCATATCATTGATGGTCTTAGAATAACGGACCGCAGAAGTACCGAGATGAGGTACAGCAGAACCCCATGCACTGTGTAATTTCCAGCGAACCCGGTCAGCCTGAGCAGACGTCGCGGCTAGCGCGATGGCCGCTGCGGCCGAAACCAGACCGATTTTGGTCGAAAGTTTCATTTAATTCCTCCCTGAGGATTTTTGGTTTAAGGTTCGCAACATACCCGCCTAATATACCATCAGGCAAGAGCTTCTTGACGCACCCCTTGAAAGAACACTTAACCACTACAAAGAAACACGAATTTTTTCTTTTGTCCAAGAAGCCTTTAAACGAAATTTTTCTTATCGTGGTGCCATTCTAATTGCCCCATCAAGCCTAATGACTTCACCATTTAAATAATCATTGCGAATTATTTCCATGGCTAGCGATCCATATTCTGAAGGATGGCCGGTACGCTTTGGAAATGGCACTTGACCACCCAAAAGATCTAGGGTCGCCTCCGGTAATCCCATCAAAAGTGGAGTTAACATAATGCCAGGAGCAATAGTGCAAACGCGGATACCATGACTTGATAGGTCTCGGGCAGATTGAACCGTTAAACCAATCACACCCCCCTTTGAGGCAGTATAGGCAGCCTGCCCCACCTGCCCCTCGTAACCCGCTACACTTGCAGTGTTAACAATAACACCCTTAAGACCATCTTCAGTATTTGCCTCTAAGGAGGCCATATCCGCTGCCGCAAGGCGCAAAACGTTAAATGTACCAATTAGGTTAACCTCAATAATTTGCCGGAAGTGGTCTAGGTCCATTGGAGCGCCTTGTCGGTCAACGATGCGCACAGATCCACCAATGCCAGCACAATTCACACAAACTCTGGCGACACCATGAGCTTCTCGCGCTTTAGAGAGAGCGGCAGCAACCGAATCTGGATCAGTGACATCAGCTGGCGCTGCAAGAGCACCTATCTCTTGGGCCGTTGCCGCGACTAGATCTGCATTTCGGTCAATTAGCGCAACCCTAGCACCTGCAGCCACGAGAGTCTCTGCGGTCGCCCGACCCAAACCGGAGGCACCACCGGTCACAATCGCTGCTTCACCCTTTACATCCACTTTTAATTCTCCCCTTAAAAATATCTGGCGTTTGCCTGCTAAAACGTCGTAACAAATCGATGCAAGCAAGAACAAGAAAAATCCGCTTCACCATTGCCTGCATACCTCCCATGGATTAGTCACGGTGCAGTCTATGCCTAAAAGCGAAAACGAGAAGTCCGCAATCCATATCCCCCGATGGGGCATTTTTGGTAGCGCGGCTATTATTTTGGCTACAGCAATAGCGGCACCTTTCTATAAGCAAACGGCCGAAACACTGCTTTGGGTGGGGGAAACACTTAAAACTTTGTGTGGTTGGTAACCTTTTTTTGTCTCGGACTGGAACAAGATCAATGTCAGAACAAGGGTCACAAGATTTACGTGCATCCCCCTCAACTTCAGCATCTAAAGGTGGGGTACCGATTGGCTTCATGATTTTTTGCGGAGCCGTGATAGCGCTTGTTTCTATGGGTGTCAGAAACATGACACCGCTTTGGCAGGCACCAATGCTTCAGGACCTCGGTTGGTCCAGCGGTAATTTCACGATCGCCATTGCAACCCAAAACCTCATTTGGGGAGCCTTATCCCCTGTTTTCGGTGGCTTGGCAGATCGTTATGGGGCTCCGAGAGTTCTGGTTTTTGGCGCCCTTCTCCAAATTGCCGGACTGTGGGTCATGTCTATGGCTAATGAACCGACGATTTTCTTCCTATCTGCAGGTCTGATGATAGGAACAGCACAAGCGGCTGCTGGAATGGGTATAGTGCTAGGGGCAATCGGTAGGCTTGTGGATGAGAGCAAACGGACCATCGCATTTGGTTTAATAACTTCCGCCTCTTCAGCAGGCATGATCATCTTAACACCTATTGGGCGGACGCTCCTTGAAACACAGGGATGGTCAGCAGCTTTCCTAGCAGTCGCCGTATTAACTCTGCCAATGCTAATTCTAGCACCCTTCATTGGACGTAAGCGCAATGATGGCGAACCCACCACTGCTGCTGTTGCCCATCAAACGGTTGGATCGGCACTAACTGAAGCTCTGAAACACAAAGGCTACATATTACTTACAATTGGCTTTTTCGTATGTGGATTTCACGTCACTTTTGTTGGAGCTCACTTCTCCAATTATCTCGAATCAGAAGGCCTTGGCTGGCAGCTCGGGGCAACTGCCCTCATGATCATTGGCGTATTTAATGTTGTTTCCTGCCTTGGGGTAGGCGTAATTGTAAGCTTCTTAAGTAAAAAAGGCGTACTTTCTGTTATTTATTTTGGCCGAGCAGCTTTAGTGGGCGCATTTCTTCTGTTCCCAGTAACCGAATGGTCTGTCTATATTTTTTCAGCAGTACTAGGAATTCTGTGGCTATCAACCGTCCCTCCGACCCAAGGCCTGGTTGCTCAACTATTCGGCACACAATACATGACTATGCTCTTTGGCGTTGTCTTTTTCAGTCACCAAATAGGAAGTTTCCTTGGGGCATGGCTGGGAGCATTGGCATTCGACCACCTTGGAAGCTACGATGTGATCTGGTTGGCATCGATTGGACTTGGAATTTTGTCAGGGGTCTGTCATCTATTTATAGATGAAAGACCAGTGGATAGGTTACGGGTTAAAACTCCTGCAGCCACCCCCGCCGAATAGAGGGAAAGATTATGGTCGAAGCTGCAGACGCCGGCTGGAAGGACCAGCTGTATGATTCCATTAAAACTTTAAAGATTTCTCAAGTGGTGTATGTGCCGGTCGCTGGGCACGCAAAGCTTATTGATCGTTGCTTAGCAGATCCGGAAATAGATTGTTTTCCATTAGTGAACGAATTTGAGTCTGTTGGGGTTTGCGTTGGCGCATGGCTAGGTGGCCAGCGCTCCTGCGTACTGATGCAATCAAGTGGAATTGGCAATGCAATTAATGCGCTTGGCCTAGTCCATTCCACCGGCGCTCCTTTTTTGCTATCGCAACCATGCGAGGTGAATGGGGCGAGTTTAACGGGTGGCAAACACCGATGGGTCAGTCGATTCCTCGAATGCTCGAAGCTGCCAATATCGTAGTTAACAGGGCAGAAACTCCTGCCGACGTCATCCCAGTCACTGAGGCAAGCGGCAGATTAGCGTTTAATTCATATCTACCCGTGTTCACGCTTATTTCTCAGCGCGCCACTGGCGCTAAAGTATTTTAGGAGGCGCCAAATATGACCACGGGATCGCAAAACCGACTTGAGCGCCGCGGAGCTGTTCACCGTCTCCTCGCAGAACGCAGCCCCGATCTTCTGATTGTTGCTGGATTGGGCTCTGCAATTTGGGATGCCGAAACAGCAGGCGAAACGCCTTTAAATTTCTATCTTCTTGGAGCGATGGGCAGTGCGACACCAACTGCCCTTGGGCTCGCTACAGCTCAACCAAACAAGCGTGTTGTTGCATTAGTTGGTGATGCTGAGCTTGCAATGGGCATGTGGGCTCTAGCAACTATCGGATGGCGTAAACCGGATAATCTGTCGGTTGTCTGCTTAGACAATGGTCGCTTTGGCGAAACAGGAGGACAGATCAGTCATACTGGCGTAAACCTTGATTTGGCTGGAGTTGCGGCTGCATCAGGCTTCCAAACCGTGCGAAGAGTTAATGACGATGCTGGGATTGATGAACTGCGCGACCTGGTGATGAATGGGCCAGGACCAGTCTTCGGCTTAGTAGAGATCACCGCAAACATGCCTCCTGTTCAGATGCCTATCAGAAATGGCGTCATTGGTATGGCGCGTTTCCGAGAAGCTTTGTTGGGACCTGAAGCGTTAAAAGAATAACGACAGTTGCTTTTGCTGGTTATGCGGCTCTTATGAGCAACCAATCTGTTACGCCCCGTCAGCTAACACTGCGTGCCAGACCCGAAATTGCCAGAGTATAAAATTATTTTCCAAGGACCCAATGATGGAAACATCTATGCCAGCAATGCCTATGGCCGGTACGAGAGTACTTGATATAGCGACCTTCATCGCAGCGCCCATGGCTGCAGCTATTTTGGGTGAGTTCGGAGCTGATGTCATAAAAATTGAACAGCCTGGAGCTGGTGATCCCTGGAGACGTTACGGAACAAAATCTCAACGCGATGATTCAACCTTAGCTTGGCTTACTGAGGCACGGAACAAGCGCTCTTTGACGCTAAACCTCAAATCATCTGAGGGAGCAGAGATATTCAAGCGCCTTGTAGCGGAAGCAGACGTCGTAACTGAAAACTTTCGCCCAGGCACCTTAGAAAAATGGGGCCTAGGGTATGATGTACTATCCAAAATAAATCCAAAAATTATCCTGATGCGCGTTTCTGGTTACGGCCAAACAGGGCCTTATAAAACTCGGCCTGGGTTCGCAAGGATCGCTCACGCCTTTGGAGGGCTTACACATCTTGCAGGAATGCCTGATGGACCTCCTGTTACGCCAGGTTCAACCTCACTCGGCGACTACATGACCGGCATGTACGGAGCTATTGGAATTCTGCTTGCGTTAAAAGAACGAGACAGATCAGGCAAAGGCCAAGAAATTGACCTAGCACTTTATGAAAGCGTTTTTCGTGCTCTTGACGAGCTGGCACCAGCTTACGCAGCCACAGGATTTGTGCGTGGCCGGGAAGGAATAAGTACAGTTAATGCATGTCCCCATGGTCACTTTCAATGTGGCGACGGCAGATGGGTTGCAATTGCCTGCACCTCCGACAAGATGTTCGAACGTTTAGCTCGTGCCATGGGGAAGGAGGAACTTTCTTCACCCGACACATATGCCTCCTCAGCCCAGCGCTTAGCTGACAGGGATACAGTAGAAGGCCTCGTCTCAAAGTGGACAGGGTCAATGGCGAGAGAAGAGGTCATAGAAATCTGCGTGGAAAATGAAGTTCCAATAGGAGCTGTCAACGCGATAAACGAAATCTTCGATGACCCGCACTTTCAGGCGCGCGGCAATCTAGAAACAATCAGCGACCCTGAGGCAGGACAAGTTACCATTCCTGCCGTCATCCCTAGGCTTTCCCGCACACCGGGAAAGGTCATAAACTTGGGTCCCGCACTTGGAAATGCAAACAAAAGCGTGCTTGAAGACCTTCTGGGCTTTAGTGCCGAGCAAGTACTAGAATTGAAATCGAAAGGAGTAGTTTAGAGCGTAATCAAAGATCTTTCGCACGCTCTCGCAAAACAAACTTTTGCACCTTTCCAGTAGAGGTCTTGGGCAGTGGCCCGAAAACCACACGCTTTGGGACTTTAAAACTAGCCATATTATCGCGGCAAAATTGAATGACTTCAGCCTCTGAAGGTTCTTCTGCTCCATCTTTTATCTCTAAAAATGCACATGGGGTTTCGCCCCAGCGCTCATCTGGTCGCGCAACAACAGCTGCCTCCGCTACCGCAGGATGGCGGTAAAGTGTCTGTTCGACCTCCACTGAAGAGATATTTTCTCCACCTGAGATAATAATATCTTTGGAGCGATCTTTGAGGGCAATATAACCATCATCGTGCATGACCCCAAGGTCGCCGGAATGAAACCAGCCATCTTTGAAGGCTGCATCGGTCGAGCCAGGGTTTTTAGGTAGCCCTTCATGACGATGTTACCACGCATCATTACTTCGGCGATTGTTTCGCCGTCGTCAGGAACGACATACATTGTTTCAGGATCACGCACGCTCAAATCATCTAGTGCTGCGTAACGAACTCCCTGCCTAGCCTTTACAGCGGCCTTATCAGCAGGCGCAAGCTCATTCCATTCATCATGCCATGCGCAAACCACACTTGGACCATAGGTTTCCGTTAGACCGTAAACATGAAGAACGTCAAAGCCTTCTCTTTCCATTGCTTCAAGCGTAGATGGCGGCGGTGGAGCCGCAGCCGTCATTACTTTGACAACATGATCGAAGGGCTTTTTTTCTGATGCCTTTGCATTGGCTATCAGGTTCAGAACGATTGGAGCTCCGCACATGTGATCCACTTTGTGCTTGGCTATCGCGTCAAAAATTGCACCTGCACGAACCTGTCTCAAGCACACATTCACCCCAGCCTGTAAGGCCATTGCCCATGGAAAACACCAGCCGTTACAGTGGAACATTGGAAGTGTCCAAAGATAAACGGGGTGCTGAGGCATAGACCACGTCAGAGCATTGCACATTGAATTCAAATAGGCGCCGCGATGAGAGTAAACTACGCCCTTTGGATCACCCGTAGTACCAGAAGTGTAATTTAGAGAAATTGCGTCCCACTCGTCAGCTGGGGCACGGTACGGGTAGTTTTCATCTCCCAACGCTAAAAACGCTTCGAAATCCATCTCCCCAATACAACTTCCGGGGCCTTCAAACTCTGGATCATCAATATCAATAACGAATGGCTGAGCCTTAGCTTTTTCAGAGCTCCTGCCATCGTTTCTGAAAATTCGCGATCCACAAACACCGCGCTTGCTTCACCGTGATCTAGGATGAAGCCAATAATTTCTGCATCAAGCCGCGTATTAATAGTGTTAATAACAGCACCAGTGAGAGGAACCCCGAAATGCAGTTCCATCATTTCAGGTGTATTAGCGGCAAGGACAGCTACAGTGTCGCCTTTTCCGATACCTCTCTTAACCAGTGCATCAGCCAGTTTGTGACACCGCGCACGGGTTTCTCCCCAGGTCCTCTCTAATGCTCCATGAATGACAGCAGTCTTATTTGGAAAAGTCCAAGCTGCACGCTCTAAAAATTGCAGGGGCGACAGGGGCTCGAAATTAGCAGGATTGCGATCGAGGTGAAGGTCGTAAGGGCTAGGGGATTTTGGCATAGCTGATGGTTCGCTTTGAAACTATGGACGAGTCGATAGTTTAGCAAAATTCGAACTCGTAAGGTCAAGAAACAGGAGGGCTTTCGAGTTCTAATAGGAAAGCTGATGAGATCCAGTGGAACTAAGGGTATGCTACATACAAACTGACCACGCCTGGCACTTTAATCACTAAACACCAAAAACTCCCGAGTCATGATTTTTTTGTATTTACACACTGCTGCCCGCGTCGCTTTAATTCTTTATTAATTGCCAATTGTTCGCTGTGTTCGATTTTAGCAGGGGGCGCTATCACACTGCAAAGAAATGCAGTTGGGATTTCCTTCATAGGCCTTTCATTATAGGACTCAGCGTACGCAGAAGTCACAAACAGAGCGCTTATAATTAACAGAACTCGCACCCGTCCCTCCATCCATATGAATGATGGGAAGAGTGTAGGTCTTAGGAATAGAAGAATCAAATTTCGCAGAAAATAGCAGGATCGTTGCAGGCTTTGCCTTTCCAGTTACTTTGATCTTTTCTGTTAATGTTTAATGTTAGAATTCCCGCAGAATTGTTACTTTGCCTCTAATCCAGCGATTAATGCTTGAATAAATCTTCAATCGATGGGGCTTTCTTTGCATCATCTTCTGATGTGGAGGAAGCTTCCATCCTTGCACGATCTTTGGCCTCTAGAGATTCCCGCTCTTCACTTGAGAGCTTGGAGCGCGCTTTTTCAACAGCAGTTGATAAATCCATATAGGTGCAAAGCCCAAGGTCAACCGGATGCCGTGCGTGGATATTGGCGCTATTCCAATGTGTACGATCACGAACCGCGGCTATCGTCGTTTTGGTTGTTCCTATAAGACGCACAATTTGAGAGTCCGCGAGCTCAGAATGATTTCGAACAATCCAAGCAATGCCATCAGGTTTATCCTGACGCTTCGCTACAGGTGTATAGCGTGGCCCCTTTGTCCGTTCTGCGGCACGCGGAACATCGAGCTTAGAGAGCATCAATTTTTTTGACGGATCTTCCTCACATGCCTTTATTAATTCTCGTGAAAGCTCACCGGAAGCAAGTGGATCACGGCCCTTGATACCTTGACCAATATCACCATCAGCCAGTGCCTGTACTTCTAACGGGTGCAAGCTACAAAACTCACCAACCTGCTCAAAGGTCAGCGTAGTGTTATCGATTAACCAGACTGCAGTCGCCTGAGGCATTAATGGACCGGGCATCAGGTAGGCACTCCTTCTTGGAGAGGTAAGATTTTAAAAACAGCTACTTCCATACACCACGAATAGGACGCGATGTAAGGCTAATCACTGAACCGAAGTTATGAGATTCGCCTAGTTATGGCGATTGCCGCAGAAAAATCAAAGGCTTTTACAATTCAATCCCCGTTTTCCACTCGTTTAAACAAAAAAGTGACATTGCGCCCAACGTCCCTACAAGTAGAGTGCAGACCATGAATGACGCACTCGAAATAGCTTCAATTTCACCTTCCGCTTCCGGAGAGATAACGCCTGCTCGTTCGCTTCCCGCTGACGTTGAAGTGGAAATGGCGCTGCTTGGCACTCTCCTGGTGAACAACAGTGCATTCGATCGAGTTGCAGACATAATTGACGCTGATTCATTCGCCGATTCTGCTCATCAAAGAATATTTTCAGCAATGCAGCGTCTGGTCGAGGCCGGCCGCCAGGCAACCCCAACAACGCTACGCCGCCAATTTGAAAACGATGAAACGTTATCAGACCTTGGTGGGGCCAGATACCTAGCAGAATTAGCTGCAGGCGCCGCTAATATAATTGATGCTGCAGACTACGCCCGACTTGTGCATGATCTGCACATACGCCGACAGCTTATTGAAATTGGCACAGACACCGTCAACGAAGCTTATGGGGCAGACCCCGATTTAGACGGTGAAGTCCTAATTGAAACTACTGAACAGCGCCTCTTCGAGTTGGCGGAAACTGGAAAAGTGGATGCCGGGTTTCAGTCTTTCAGCAATACCTTGGCTGCTGCGATCGAAATGGCAGAAAGTGCATTTGCGCGCGAGGGCAAATTAACCGGCACCCCCACAGGTTTTCGCCGTCTCAATGAACTTCTTGGAGGTCTTCAAAAGTCAGATCTCTTAATCCTCGCTGGCAGGCCGGGTATGGGAAAGAGTTCACTTGCAGTCAACATCGCCTTCAACGCCGCAAAGGCGCAAGTTTTAGATGGCGAAAAGCAGCGCGGGCACGTGGTTGCTCTTTTTTCCTTAGAGATGTCGTCGGAGCAGCTTGCTCTTCGTATCCTTGCCGAAGAGACGGGGGTGCCGTCTGATAAGATAAGAAGAGGCGAGATTGATCAGCATGACTTTGACAAGGTTTTCCAGGCGTCAGAAGATCTAGCTCGGCTTGGTATTTTCATGGATGACACTCCAGCAATAAGCATTACGTCTTTACGAACACGAGCCAGGCGCCTTCTACGCACTGAAAAACGATTAGACCTTATCGTTGTAGATTATCTACAGCTAATGCAGCCGCCACGAACAGTCCGTACTGACAATCGCGTGCAGGAAATCTCTGAGATTACGCGTGGTCTTAAGGCTATTGCCAAGGAATTAAACGTTCCTGTTCTGGCTCTATCCCAGCTTTCAAGGGCGGTCGAACAACGGGAAGATAAACGTCCTCAGCTTGCTGATCTTCGAGAGTCGGGTTCTATTGAACAAGACGCTGATGTAGTGATGTTTATCTACCGTGATGACTACTATCTGCAACGCAAAGAACCGCCTGAAGGTTCTGAGGAACATGTACAATGGCAGTCCGAAATGGAGCGTGTGCATGGAAAAGCCGAAGTTATAATTGCTAAGCAAAGGCATGGACCAACAGATAAGGTTGAACTAGCATTCGATGGCGCTAGGACTAAGTTTAGTGATCTTGAAACCCATGGCGGCGACTATCCTGACTTCTAATCAAGCGTCCGGTGTTCTCACCGTTGACCTTGCCGCCATTCAAGCGAATTGGAAATTACTTGCTAGCCTATCAAATCCTGCAGAGACAGGGGCGGTAGTAAAGTCAAATGCCTACGGCCTTGGCGTTACTCAAGTGGCAAAATCTCTTTGGGAAATTGGCGCTCGACGTTTCTATGTTGCACAAATTGATGAAGGCATAGAACTAAGGCAAATATTGCCACATGCGCAAATTGTTGTTCTATCCCCCATGTTACCAGAGGGACTTGAAGCGGCTAGTGCTGCTGAACTTGTAGTTACGCTCAACAATGAAGAGGCGCTGAGCTATTGGAGGGAAGCAACCAATCTTCCTGAAGCTAATATTCACTTCGATACTGGAATTACACGGCTGGGATTTGATGACACATCGATAGACGGAATGTGGCGCGACTTGAGCTCTGAAGAACAATCGAAAGTCGAGGAATTTTCAAGCCATTTGGCCTGTGCTGATGAACCTTCCCATCAAATTAACAAAATTCAACTCAATCGTTTTGAAAAGGCAACTAGCGGACTACCTTCAGCTATGCGCAGAAGCCTTGCCAACTCAAGTGGTGTTTTCATGGGAGGATCATTTCTCCAGAACTCTGTCAGACCAGGTATGGCACTTTATGGCCTCAACCCAACTCCAGATAAACTCAACCCAATGCAGCGTGCAGTAACACTAAATGTGCGGATCCTTCAGATCCGACGATTAACGCGACAAGAAAGTGTCGGGTATGGAGCGACTGCAATAGCTAAAGCGGGCTCTTTGATAGCTACGCTAGGTGCAGGATATGCTGACGGACTAGCTCGATCTTTAAGTGGAGTAGGCAGTGTCTTCATTTGTAATGAACCAGCGCCTATCATAGGGCGAGTATCAATGGATTTGATTGCGGTTGACGTGAGCCACATACCCGAACGATTGCTGGATAAAACTACCTACGCAGAGATCATAGGCGAGAAACAGTCAGCTGATGAACTCGCAACCTCTGGTGGCACCATTGGTTATGAAATTCTCACGAGTATTGGCCGCCGTTACGCCCGTATTTATAAAGGCGCAATATGAGGCTACTTTCCGGAATAGGCAGCGTTGTACTAAATTTTCTAGCAGCTACAGGACGCGTGGCAGTTTTCGCTGGTAGTGGCCTTTCGCATTGTCTTCGCCCTCCTTTTCATGGCAAGCAAATACTTCGCCAGTTGATAGAAGTTGGTTTCTACTGCTTACCTGTAGTTGCACTCACAACACTGTTTTCCGGCATGGTGCTTGCACTTCAAAGCTACACTGGCTTTGCTCGGTTTTCTGCCGAAAGCGCGGTTGCTAATGTGGTTGTTCTTTCCATGACACGTGAGCTCGCCCCGGTATTAGCCGGCCTAATGGTTGCAGGTCGCATCGGAGCGTCAATGGCTGCCGAAATTGGAACCATGCGCGTTACAGAACAGATCGATGCACTTTCAACACTCTCGACGCATCCAATGAAATATCTAGTTGTTCCGAGAATAATTGCCGGCTTAACCATGCTTCCCATTCTGGTGCTCATAGGGGATATCATAGGAGTGATGGGCGGCTATCTTGTCGGTGTATACAGGCTTGGGTTCAATGCCGTTGGATACATTGAGCAAACTTGGAACTTTATTGAAACTTTGGATGTAGTTTCGGGGTTGGTTAAAGCTGCAGTCTTTGGTTTTATTGTGACACTCATGGGTTGTTACCACGGATATATGAGCCGCGGGGGAGCGCAGGGAGTTGGAATAGCAACCACCAACGCTGTTGTCTCTTCTGCTATTCTAATCCTGGTAGCAAATTACGTAATTACCGAGAGCTTCTTCTCCAAATGATTGATAAGTCGAAAATTGTCTGGCGTGACGTCCATTTGGCGTTTGCGGAGAAGCAAGTTCTTCGAGGCATCAACTTAAATGTTCTGGAAGGCGAGTCCTTAGTCGTGATTGGAGGGTCGGGCTCAGGTAAATCTGTACTAATCAAATCTGTCCTGGGAATTACAAAACCTGACAGAGGTGAAGTCATAGTTGATAGCCAAAATATCGTTGGCTGCTCCTCCCACGAGCGGGATGCCGTCAATTCAAAAATTGGCATGCTATTTCAAGGAGGTGCTCTCTTCGACAGTATTTCCGTATGGAAAAATGTTGCCTTCGGTTTAATGCAAACGGGCTCTGCCCGAGGCACCACAGCTCGATCTCGCGCAATAGAAGTGCTAGGGCGAGTCGGACTTGATAAAACGGTTGCTGACCTTTCCCCATCAGAATTATCCGGGGGCATGCAAAAGCGTGTTGCTTTAGCGCGCGCAATCATAGATGAGCCCGAAATCATCTTTTTTGACGAGCCGACGACTGGTCTTGATCCCATCATGAGTGACGTAATCAACCAACTTATTATTTCTTGTGTGCGAGATCTTGGAGCAACAGCAGTTACCATTACTCATGATATGAGAAGCGCGCGCACAATCGCGGACAAGGTCGCGATGCTATACCAAGGTCAGATCATTTGGCACGAGCCAGTCAGCCAACTCGACAATCCCGGGAACGACTATGTCGATCAATTTGTCCATGGTCGCGGAGAAGGCCCTATTCAAATGACAATTCGGCAGTAGAAGCATGGCGCGAAGCTCTTCTCGCTATGTATGCCAATCATGCGGTTCTGTCTCGGGACGCTGGTCCGGCAAGTGTGAGGCTTGTGAGGCATGGAACTCTATTATTGAAGAAGTTGGTACAGCGAGTGCGGCCCCTATCGGCGGTACAAAGGCAACCGCAGCACGAGCTAAACTTCGAACTCCACCACTTACACTAGAACAACTGACAGGCGGCACCCCTCCACAGCCGAGAACATCGACGGGAATCCATGAGCTTGATCGAGCTCTCGGCGGAGGCCTGGTGGCAGGAGGAGCGGTGCTCTTAGGAGGTGATCCTGGAATTGGCAAATCAACCCTCTTACTGCAGGCACTTGGTGGTGTAGCCAATGGTGGGCATGAAGTCGTCTATGTCTCTGGGGAAGAAGGGATTGACCAGATCCGTGGACGCGCTGAACGACTTGGACTGGCTAAAGCAGCCGTTGGACTCGCAACCGCCACTTCAGCAGATGCAGCTGCAGCAACAATCAAAGCCAACAGAGGCTTAAAACTAATTGTAATAGACTCAATCCAAACGATGTATGCAGAAGGCGTAGAGTCAGCGCCCGGATCTGTGGCTCAAGTTCGAGCATCGGCGCAGGTTTTAATCACAGCTGCCAAACAATCAAATGCCGCTCTTATCCTAGTTGGCCATGTCACCAAGGATGGGGCTATCGCAGGCCCACGCGTACTCGAACACATGGTTGATGCCGTCCTTTATTTTGAAGGCGACGCAAGCCAGCACTACCGGATACTTCGCGCCGTCAAGAACCGATTTGGACCAGCAGATGCGCTAGGTGTGTTTGAAATGACGGGGCTTGGTCTCAAGGAAGTACCTAATCCATCCACTCTATTCCTGGCAGAGCGCCAAGACCGAGATCCCGTAACTGGCGCGGCGGTTTTCGCTGGGTTCCGCGGAGCCCGTCCTCTATTAGTTGAAGTCCAGGCCCTAGTAGGAAACCCTAGCCCCGCCTCTCCCAGACGTGCTGTGGTCGGCTGGGACTCAGCGCGATTAGCCATGACCCTAGCTGTTCTAGAAAGTCGTGCAGGCCTCCCTTTTCTGGACGGGATGTATTCCTATCAGTTGCTGGTGGATTAAAACTAGAAGAGCCGGCAGCAGATCTAGCCGCAGCTGCTGCGCTTGTGTCTGCACTATTAGAACGACCAGTTCCAAATGAGTCAGTTTTCTATGGGGAACTCGCTTTATCCGGTGAAGTGCGCCCCGCTCCACAGGCCAAATCTCGCCTGGATGAAGCTGAACGTCTCGGTTTTAGCGAAGCAGCCGTACCTGGTGATGCCAAATCTTCAAAACTCCGTATCACTAAAATCAATAGAATAGATAAATTAGTTCAATTGATTGCAGCGCAGCCCTTGCTTAAAGCTCCGAAAACATCAGATTGGAATGATCGCTACGATGACTAACAATCGATTCGGAGCCAATGTATAGCGACCTCCACACCCTTGACTTGGTTGTTGCCGCAATAGTGCTGCTAAGCGGGGTTCTTGCATTTATGCACGGGCTTCTCCGCGAGGTACTTGGAATCGGTGTTTGGATCGGAGCAAGCGCAAGCTCGGTTGCTTTTTATTCAGTGGCTCGAGAACCTGTTGGTCTCTATATACCCTCCCCTCTAGTAGCTGATGCTGCAGCCGGCGCACTGTTATTCATTGGAACGTTTCTTATTCTTGCAATAGTAAGCCGCGCGATCTCTCGTGCATTTGAGAGTGGTGACGGTCTTGGAGCAATAAATCGATCTTTAGGCCTGATGTTTGGCCTGGCTCGCGGTGCAATTATTGTGGTGGTGGCTTATCTAGCACTTGCATGGACAATTCCTGAACGTGACCATCCCGAATGGGTAACTGAGGCAAAAACAATGCCTTTGATTAAAGAAGCATCAGCAATGCTTGAGCAAGCCCTGCCCGAAGAATGGCGAGCAAAAGGTAAAGACGCTGCTGATAACGCAAAAGAGACTGCTGATAACAAATTGCTTGAGGGACTAATTGCACCTAAAGCGATTTCTAAGAAAAAAATGATGAGAGCGGCTACAACGCTAAAGAACGCAACGCAATGGACCAGCTAATTCGAGATGCGAAATGAGCTTATTCGCCGGAGACAAATCTGATGCTTAACGCGCGCCGCCCCCAATATGCTGACGATGACAAGCTGCACGAAGAGTGCGCAATTGTAGGGTTTGGAATGCTGTAGGGGCCGCTAAGCTAACCGCTCTTGGTTTGCACGCTCTTCAACACCGGGGACAAGAGGCAAGCGGAATCGTATCCCATGATCGCTCTGAAGGGCGTTTTTATTCTAGAAAAGGCCGTGGACATGTGGAGCGCGTTTTTGGCTCTCCAGAGAGGATTGAAGGACTAAAAGGTGGCGGTGCTATAGGCCACAATCGCTACGCTACAACTGGCGAAGATATGACAAGTAATATTCAGCCAATGTTTGCTGAATTTGCTTTTGGAGGTTTTGCTGTTGCTCATAATGGTAATTTAACCAACGCTTTAAAGATCCGTTATCGTTTAGTAGCAGAAGGCTCTATCTTCCAGTCGTCCAGCGATACTGAGGTTATAATTCACCTTATTGCCCGAAGCGTGCGCTCAACTCTGGCGGAAAGAGTAGTTGATGCGTTGACACAAATGGACGGAGCCTACTCCCTAGTAGCACTTAGCCCCAAAAAGCTGATCGGTGTCCGTGACCCTATGGGCGTCCGCCCATTAGCTCTGGGCCGTATCGTCGGCCAAGCAGTCGGTGGCGGGGACGCCTACGTACTAGCTAGTGAAAGTTGTGCGTTTGATCTGTTAGGCGCCGAATTTGTGCGAGAATTAAATCCAGGTGAAATGGTTGTCATAGATGATAATGGGATTACTAGCCTAAACCCATTTCCACCTGCCGTGCCAAAGCCCTGTATTTTTGAGCATATCTACTTTGCACGTCCCGATAGCGTGATTGGTGGTCGTTCAGTTTACGAAACACGCAAACTCATTGGGAAAGAACTCGCGCAAGAGTCTCATCCAGCTAACGGTGCTGATATTGTAGTACCAGTGCCAGACTCTGGAGTGCCAGCGGCAATTGGTTATGCGACAGAGGCAAATGTACCGTTTGAGCTTGGTATTATTAGAAGCCACTATGTGGGACGCACATTCATCCAACCGACACAATCTATCCGCGACCTTGGGGTCCGCATGAAACACAGTGCAAATGGAGGCGTTCTCAAAGGCAAGCGGGTGGTTTTGGTTGATGATTCAATTGTGCGTGGCACTACGTCGGCCAAGATCGTTGACTTGGTACGCAGGGCTGGCGCGGCTGAAGTTCATATGCGCATTTCCAGCCCACCTACTACTAATCCCTGCTTCTATGGCATTGATACACCAGACCGGTCAGAGTTGCTTGCAGCAAGGTACTCATTGGAGGAGATGGCCAAACAAATCAAAGCTGACAGTTTGGCTTTTGTATCTCTAGATGGCCTTTATCGCGCAATGGGAGAACCCACTGGCAGGAACACCGAACAGCCACAATATTGTGATGCTTGCTTCACTGGCGAATACCCAAGTCGACTTGTTGATCAAGATGAAGGACTTATCGGTGCATCAAGTGGCTTGCCGATAGAACAGGCCGCAGAATGACAGAACAAAAACTCCTTACTGGCCAGGTGGCGCTTGTTGCTGGCGCATCCAGAGGGCTTGGCGCCGCAACCGCTGAAGCTTTAGCAAACTCAGGAGCAGAAGTGCTGCTTGTAGCTCGGACGCAGGGTGCGCTAGAGGAAATTCACGACAAAATCAGTGCTGCTGGTGGTAAAGCAGTTATAGCGCCCGTCGACCTTCTCGACGGCGAAGCTCAAGACAGGCTCGCAATTGGTGTCGCGGAAAGATATGGACGTCTGGACATCCTCGTGCAAACAGCAGCCATTCTTGGTCAGCTATCTCCTATTTCTCATTTCACCCCAGAACTATTTGAACGAATAATAGCATCAAACCTGACCGCAAACTGGCGTTTAATTCGGAATTTTGAGGCTCTTCTTCAACAATCTAATTCAGGCCGCGCAATTATAACTACCTGCGGTATAGCCGAGAACGGAGAACCCTTTTGGGCGCCTTACGCCGCCAGCAAAAGTGCACTGCAAGCTATGGTGGCATGCTGGGCCCGAGAGGTAGAGCACACTAAACTGAGAGTAAATTTGATTGATCCTGGTGTCATGCGAACTACATTGAGAGCGGAAGCTTTTCCGGGCGAAGACCCTTCACAACTCCAATTGCCGGCCTCAGTAGCGCCATTGATTGTCAAACTTTCGCTGCCAACAAACAATGCGCACGGGAAAATAATCAAAGCTTAATAAGGTTTAATTAAAGCCCCCATCTAAGCGCTATAGGGTCCGCTTCCCTTGCCAACTCCAAAAGTTCTGCCTTCGTGCTTGGGTGTAAGGGGCGCGTTGGATGACGAACATAGTCAGACTTAAATACATTACCTGCCTGCATGACTGCCTTTGTAGAGCGCCAGCCACACTGACGATTTTCAAAGTTTATGAGAGGTAACAATTCCTTATAGATTTTCCTTGCCTCATCACGCCGGCCTTCTAAGTGCGATATGATTGAAGGACGAATTAGATCAGGTAGAGTTGCAGAGGTCATAGAACCAGTTGCTCCAGCATCCATGTCTGCCATCAGAGTAATAGCTTCCTCTCCGTCAAAAGGACCCTCAATTGCTTCACCACCAGCCTCAATTAGGGCACGAAGCTTGGCCGCAGTGCCAGGAGTTTCGATTTTAAAGAGTTTAACCTGTTCAATTTCCCGTGCCATCCGAACCATAAGAGAGACGGATAAGTTTACACCAGAAATCGGGGCATCCTGAACCATTATTGGGATGTTTCCGGCATCAGAAGCACGGGCGAAATGCTCAATTATCCCTTCCTCATCTGCCCTCAGAAGAGCTCCATGATATGGCGGCATTAACATTAGCATCGCTGCACCCATTGCCGCCGCCTCTCGGGCCCTAGCTTCCACTACGCCCGTTGAGAAGTGAGATGCTGTAACGATAATTGGTACACGCCCTGATGCATGCTCCAAGCAAAGGCGCGTTAAAGTTGCGCGCTCATCGTCACTTAGCAGAAACTGCTCCGAAAAGTTGGCCAGGATACAGATCCCATCAACCTTCTGATCAATCATGCAATCTATGACCCTCTTCATACCATCAAGGTCAAGGGATCCATTTTCATGAAAAGGTGTTGGGGCCACTGGCCAAACACCACTGTAACGATGCGCCATTATTTTTCCTTAAAAGACCTGAGGTGGTACAGGCGTCAACACTGGCTTACCTGAAAAATACGCGTCAAGATTAGCTATCACGAGATCGGCCATTGCTCTGCGAGTTTCATAGGTCGAACTAGCGATGTGAGGAGTCAACACCACGTTTTCCATTTCTAACAGCTCGTCTGGCACTGTTGGCTCCCCATCAAAAACGTCCAGACCAGCACCAGCAATGACACCTGATTTGAGAGCTTCAATTAGGTCTTTTTGGTTAACAATTGGACCACGCGCCGTATTAACCAAATACCCTTTGGAACCTAAGGACCTCAGAATACTAGCATCCACAAGACCTCTATTAGCAGGCCCGCCTTCGCAAGCTACTAGCAAAATATCGCTAGCCTCAGCCAAATCTGTAAGCGTGGGATAGTGGCGATACGGTAGATCGCCCATTGGCTGAATGTCGTGGAAGGCAATATTAACTCCAAAAACCTCAGCCCGCCTAGCAACGGCCTTGCCTATGCGGCCAAGGCACAAGATACCCAAAGTACGCCCCTTAACTGTGACCCCAAAGTCCATACGTTTTTTTAACCACTCACCTCGGCGCAAAAACCGCTCTGACTCCCCTACTCTTCGGGTCACCATCAAGATTAATGTCATTGCAAGATCAGCAACATCGCCTGTTAGCACTTCGGGAGTATGAGTAACCAATACTCCACGCGACTGAGCCGCCACTACATCCGTGGCATCTAAACCTACGCTATGGGATGCTATAATTTCAAGATTGGGTAAGCTCCCAATTAAGTTTGCGTCGGGACCTTGAGTACCTCCTGCAAGAATGCCCCGAATATTTGGTCCTACCTTTTCAAGAAGCTCATCTGCTCCAGAACCATCAACACACTGATGAATTCGGTAGTTCTCCGATAAGCGCTCTATGAGCGCGGGCGGCAAAGTCGCGACTTGTAAAAGATCAATCAACAGCATTCTCCAGAACTGTAGTTCGCTATGGCTGATCTACCACGCGAAATAACATCAACAACTAAATCGCCAGGCTTGAAAAGACTTGAGCCAAGACCAAAGCCCGTGACACCTGCTGCTCTATAACCCGCAAAATCTGAGTCGGAAACGCCACCAACTGCTATAACGTCGGTTTCCGAGGGTAAAACAGCTGAAATTGCCTTTATGCCATCTGGCCCTGACAGTGAGGCTGGAAAAAATTTTAGCGCATGAGCACCACAAGAAAGGGCTGCCAATGCTTCTGTAGCTGTGAAAACGCCAGGTACAGTAGTCATACCCCTCGATACACTCTCGTTAATCACCTCAGGATTACAATTGGGTGCAACGATCAGATTACCCCCTAAATCATTAACCCTCCTCGCATCCTGCGGTCGTAAAACAGTCCCAGCACCAATGAGGCAGCTAGCACCTTCAGCAACACGAATAGCTCGTTCAATGGACACAAAGGGGTTAGGCGAATTCAAAGGGATCTCCAGAGCCCGAAAACCTACGTCAATAAGTCCCTCCGCAATTGGGCTTATCTCCTCCGGCGTCACCCCCCTAAGAATTGCTATTAGTTTTGGCTCTAAATCCCTCCACGCGCTCATTTGGAAAACCTTTCTGGCCAAATAGAACTTGCTGCATACGTCAAACCAGCTCGAATGAGCGCCTCCGCATCAACCTGTTTAAATTTTATACCCGCCACATCCAATGCTCGTGCATAGGCCAATGACAGTCTTCCTGCAGCAACCAAAAGAATTTCCTCATGTTTTTTGCCGAACGCAGCGATTTCTGTCCCAATAAGAAGACCAGAAAGGCGAGCGGTTGCTCCTTCCGCAGCCTGCTGACCAAACAACAATGGACCAGCTCGCACGCTGAACAATTTTTGAATCAGGTCGCCTGGCGAACTTAGACCTTCAGCAACTGCTTCAACGAAATGAGGGTCTTTCGCGACCTCTTGATGAACGTTTGTAAAGTGGCTGAGCGTTGAAGAGTTTGCGAGCAAACTGAAAATTTCACCAGTCATCGAGGTTCCAAATCGCTTCACCTCTCCTTCACTAATTTGTGCCCATTTTGAATGTGTTCCAGGCAAGCAAACCGTTCGCTCTTCAACGCCTTGGGCAAGGGTTGCTCCAAGCAATAGTGTCTCCTCACCTCGCATCACATCTGGTTGTTCAGGCATACGCTGTGCTAGGCCTGGCAGTATTCGGACGTCGCGGTCTAGGTTGTCTATTTTGCAGGCTGCTTCATGCATCGTGGATAGGTTTGCTGGCAAATCGACGTATGGGGCTGACTTCCACCCCTGTGCAGAGCCTGCCATCCCACAAATCAGGACTGGTATATTTAATGGTGCGCTCGATTTATCTAACGCGTCTTCAAGCACAGGCCTGTAATCTTCTGGCCTTAGCAAGGCCATACCATGATCACTTCTAACCTCCGCCAGGGGGAGACCAGCTTGGTCAAGCAACCAGAAGCGAAAACTGGAGGTGCCCCAGTCGATAGCGGCGATAACGGCTTTTTGCATCATGCTAACCCTAGCGCGACAACACCCAAAATGGCTAGATTTGTTATATCGGCACTATGGAGGCATTAATGGACTGTTCAGATAAGCGTCAAGCTGATGATTTATCACCTAGAAACGGTAAGGCACACGTAGTTGGTCCGACAAATATTGATTTATGGCAGAAAACGATCCCCGAGGTTTTTAAGGAAACCGTTTCAAAATTCCCAAATAGAGATGCCGCAGTATTCCCAGAACAAGGAATAAGGCGAACGTGGGCAGAATTGGATGTGGAAGCAGACGCCCTTGCTGCGGGTTTTTTAAATCTTGGACTTCAACCTGGCGATCGGGTTGGCATATGGTCTCCCAATCGTCACGAATGGTTGCTAACTCAAATCGCAACCGCCCGAGTAGGCCTGATACTCGTAACAATTAATCCCGCCTATAGACTTGCAGAAGTAGAGTACGTCCTCAACCAAGTCGAATGCTCCTGTCTTGTGACAGCCGCTGCATTCAAATCCAGCAATTACGTCTCGCTGATACAGGAACTGGCCCCTGAGTTAATTTCTTCAAAACCTGGGTCATTAAAATCATCTCTTTTACCACACCTAAAAGCAGTGGTTTGCATGAGCGAAGAAACTGTCCCCGGGATGCTAAAATTTGGTGACGTGGTCGACTCTGGCCGAAACATCGAAACTCAAGAGCTCGACCGTATCTCGGAGCGCCTCGATCCAGACGATCCTATTAACATTCAATTCACAAGCGGCACGACGGGAGCACCAAAGGGAGCCACGCTTACACATATTAATATTTTGAATAACGGGCGCTTTGTAGTGGCCGCCCAAAACTTTACTGAAGCAGACCGGCTTTGCATTCCCGTACCGTTATATCACTGTTTTGGGATGGTAATGGGCGTACTTGGATGCATCTCGACGGGTGCGGCAATGGTATTTCCTAGCGAGGGATTTGACCCTGTAGCAACAATGTCTGCGGTTGATAGTGAAAAATGCACATCAATTTACGGTGTTCCGACTATGTTTGTTGCTTGCCTGCAGCATCCCAACATAAAGGACCTTGACCTCCAGGCACTGCGGACAGGTGTTATGGCTGGGGCGCCTTGCCCCATAGAAGTGATGAAGCGGTGCGTAAACGAATTAAACCTCAGAGACATTACCATCGCTTACGGAATGACAGAGACTAGCCCTGTATCCTTCCAAACCTCAACCGAAGACCCTTTGGAGCGGAGAGTTTCTACCGTTGGTCGCATTCAACCTCATACAGAGGTGAAAGTCATTGACGAGGACGGAAACACTGTACTTCCAGGAGAACAAGGCGAACTTTGCACTCGTGGTTATTGCGTTATGAAAGGCTATTGGAACGAACCTACACGTACTTCTGAAGCAATCGACGAAGATGGGTGGATGCACACGGGTGATTTAGGCGTCATCGATCAGGAAGGATATTGTAACATCACTGGTCGAGTGAAGGACATGCTTGTCCGAGGCGGAGAGAATGTGTACCCGCGTGAAATTGAAGAATTCCTTTATCGACATCCATCAGTACAGGAAGTGCAAGTCTTTGGCGTCCCAGATAAAAAATTTGGTGAGGAAGTTTGTGCTTGGATAGTGCCCAAGTCAGGACAGCCTGTACCTGACGAGGAAGCAATCCGTACCTTCTGCCAAGGTCAAATCGCTCACTATAAAATTCCGCGATATGTTCGTATCAAAGATACCATACCAATGACCGTCACTGGCAAACCACAAAAATTTGTCATGCGCGATATGATGATAGAAGAACTTAACATTGACATTGAGGAGACAGCCTAATCATGGCTCAAAGTAATAGGACTGCATTAATCACAGGATCTGGCCGCAATATTGGAAGAGGGTGTGCCGCCCATCTTGCCGCCATGGGATTCAATGTGGTGATCAACGGTTCCTCAAATCAAAAAAATTGTGAACGAGTAGCCGATGAAGTCAGAGCTGCTGGCAGCGATGCAATGATCGCAATGGCGGATTGTGGTGACCAAACACAAGTAGAAGAAATGGCGGCAAGTGCCATCAAGAAATTTGGACGGATAGACGTACTAATTCATAACGCGGCAATCAGGCCTGGGGCACCTTTCCTGGAAATGTCAGATGCTGATTTGGACCAAGTTATGCGCGTTAATACCTATGCCGCGGTTTGGCTGTCCCGTGCAGCTCTTCCAGGCATGATTGAGGCAGGTTGGGGTCGGATCATCAACTTCACCGGAATGAATGCGCAGCGCGGTTCAGGAGGGCGGCCACATGTGACTATGTCAAAGCATGCTGTGGTTGGCCTTACAAAGGCCCTTGCTCGCGAATTTGGACCAAAAGGCGTTACATCCAATGTTATCTCCCCAGGGACATTCCCTGGTGAAGGTGATAATGCAGCACATGGTAGCTTGGATAAATTGCTGGCGGATGTTCCGGTAGGTCGGCTTGGCGAGTCCAACGACATTGCAGCACTCGTGGCTTACTTGTGCGGCCCCCATGGCGGTTTCGTGAACGGCCAACTTCTCCAAGTAAATGGCGGCGTCGAAATGTAAATTAGGAACGGGTTGTTCGAAGGCTGCCTTTCCTAGTCGCTGCACTCGATGGGAATGGCAGCCCCCACCTCTTCATCAGATGGAAATCAAAACACCATAAAGCTTAAGACCAACTATCGATTGGCGCCTGGAACCCAAAGAACATCCTGACGACCACAGTCGTTAGCATCGCGCGCCATCTGGAACAGTAAATCTGATAGACGGTTGAGATATTTGAGCGCCGATGGATTTACTTCTTCAACAGTAGCTAATTCAGTTGCCACCCTCTCTGCTCGCCTGACTAATGCTCTTGCCATATGAAGGTTAGCAGCAAGAGGAGTTCCTCCAGGCAGTACAAAAGAGTTTAGGGGCTCTAAACGCGAGTTAATGATATCGATTTCCTGCTCAAGCCTATCAACTTGGGAATCCGTAGCCCTTAAAGCACCATCTAAGCCCTCTGGAGTACTTAGATCGGCACCAACATCAAAAAGGTCATTTTGGATACGAGCAAGCAGCTCTTGCGTGTCTGAGATTGCATGCACACGCGCAACACCGATAGAGGAGTTTGCTTCGTCAACTGCTCCATTTGCTCTGATGCGGAGATCATATTTAGGCCTTCGCTCTCCGGTAGCCAGAGAAGTCATCCCCTTATCACCGCCGCGAGTGTAAATTTTTGTTAGTCGAACCATCTTAGTTTCCTTTGTCAGGCACCAAATTACAAAAATTTAGGCGTTGTATAAGTGATAACCCACCTCCTGATTTAGGCCGTAAGGGCCATTAAAGAAAGAGGGATTTATATGCTGCGGCGTCCAGCAACCTGACTTGCAACTTGCAAACCTTTCGGAAGATCGTTACCCGATCAATACTAAACTAACATCCTGAATTGTTTCGGCCGGATATCCATAGAAGTGAACTCACACCTTCCAGAAAATGTGCCCGAAGTCATAAATCTTCTGCGAAAAGAGGGTTACATTGCTGACGAGAGCATTGCGACTGCTATTTTCCTGTCCCTAAAGTTGGGACGTCCCCTCTTTCTCGAAGGTGAGGCTGGGGTAGGGAAAACAGAAGTAGCAAAAGTACTAGCATCAAGTCTGGGGCGGCAGTTAATCCGCCTCCAGTGCTACGAGGGCCTTGATATAGCATCTGCAGTTTACGAGTGGAATTATCAGGCCCAAATGATCCAAATTCGCCTAGCCGAGGCCGGCGGCAATTCAACTCAAAAAAATCTCGAACAAGATATTTTTTCTAAAAAATTTCTTATTGAGCGGCCAATCCTTCAAGCTTTGCGCCCCCAACCCGAAGGCCCGCCAATACTGCTTGTGGATGAACTAGATCGGGCTGATGAGCCATTCGAAGCATTTCTTCTTGAAGCATTGTCAGACTTCCAGATTTCTGTTCCTGAAATAGGAACTATCGCAGCGGATATACCTCCAATTGTAATCCTTACCTCTAACAGGACCCGTGAAATTCACGATGCTCTAAAGCGCAGATGCGTTTACCATTGGCTTGATTATCCAAGCGTAGAAAGAGAGCTGGAAATCCTCGCTGAGAAAGCACCCAACACCGCGGTAGAACTATCAACACAGATAGTCAATTTCGTTCATAAGCTGAGAAGCTTGGACCTGTTTAAGGCTCCAGGCGTAGCAGAGACTATCGACTGGGCAGACGCATTGGTGCATCTGAATGCAGCTGAATTAGATCCCACTGCTATCTCAAATAGCATAGGGGTTCTTTTAAAATATCAAGATGACATTCAAAAAATGTCTGGGACTGAGGCCAAACGCCTTCTCGACGAAGTAAAAGCAGAACTAAACACCGCATCTTCCAATGTCTGAACAAAGCTTGAACGCTCCTCAGATTCAAGAAGGGCGTCTCCCTCAAGCAATAATACATTTTGTTCGTATCCTTCGAAGGGCTGGCATGGCGCTGGGCCCTCGCATGCCCTTCTTGCAACTGAAGCTGCCACAGCGGTCGATATATCAGATAGAAAGCAGTTTTATTGGGCACTTCATGCAACACTAGTAAGTCGCCCAGACCAACGGGAAATCTTTGATCAGGCCTTTCAAATGTATTGGCGAAGTTCAAGTTTTTTAAACAAAGTGGTCCGGATAAAAATTCCCTTAAATGACCTATACACAAGCAAAGAAGAGCCCAAGCAAGAGGTTCCAAAACGCCTAGCCGAAGCCTTTTCTTCAAGTGATCATGAACTGAAAAATAACCCAAACGAATTTGGGTCAGATGATACCCATGTGAATTTGGCTTGGTCAGGGCAGGAAAAGTTAAAGAAAATTGATTTCGAGGACATGTCAGCCGATGAGACTAAGGCGGCAAAACGCGCTATCGCTCGGCTAAGATTATCGTTTCCAGATTTTCCCTCTAGGCGCTTTAAGGTCAGTTCTAGAGGCCGCCTAATTGATATGCGCGCCACCCTACGTTTTCAGCTACGTAGCGGCCATGACGGCATTCATCTAGCCAAAAAAACAATAAGAAAACGCCCTCCACGAATTGTAGCCATCTGCGACATCTCTGGATCTATGGCTCACTATTCTCGAATGCTGCTTCATTTTCTGCATGCCTTATCCAATGACAGAGAACGCGTGTCGAGTTTTGTGTTTGGCACTCGCCTTACCAATATCACCAATCAGCTTAAAAACCGCGATGTGGATATAGCGCTCGACCAAGTGGCACGGTCAGTCGAAGATTGGGAGGGTGGCACCCGCATCGGTGAATGCTTAAATGATTTTAATCAAAAATGGTCTCGTCGTTTGTTGGGGCAAACTGCAATCGTATTGCTAATAACTGATGGCCTTGATCGTGAGGAAGGAAATACACTCCACAGTGCAATAGAAAGACTTGGAAAATCTTCTCGAAGACTTATCTGGTTAAATCCACTTTTGCGGTATGATGGTTTCGAACCCAAGGCGCGTGGGGTTAGAACAATTCTGCCTCATGTTGATGAGTTTCGCGCGACACACAACTTAGAAAGCCTGGAGGCGCTGGCTTCAGCCCTTAGCTCTCCTAAAACGAAAGGAAACAGGAAATGCCAGCAGACGCTTCCGAACTAAAAGGTGAAATCGGTCCAGCCGAATCCGATGAGATAATTGCGAAGGCCATGTCGTGGCGGGACCAGGGCAAGGGTTTAGCAGTAGCAACAGTGGTATCAACTTGGGGGTCGAGCCCTCGTGGCATCGGCTCCCAACTAGTGGTTAATTCTGATGGCTCTTTCCTCGGATCTGTATCGGGTGGTTGCATTGAAGGTGCCGTAATTACCGAGGCACTCGATGCAATCTCGGACGGGAAGCCTCGTCTACTAGATTTTGGGGTTAGTGACACACAGGCCTGGGAAGTAGGCCTTACTTGCGGCGGCAAAGTAGAAGTTTTGTGGAGCGGGTCGGCGAATGAAGTCAGAAACCCTTGGAAAACTCGCTGAATACGCGAAAGCAAGAGAGGCGCACGCTCGCGTCGTTCGGATTTCCGATGGAAGCGAAACAGTCATTTTTGATGAGCAAGAAACTGGCAATCTAGATGCCCCTTCAACCATCATTGAGGCTGCCAAAGAAGCAATTCGTAAAGATAATTCAGCCCTAATAACTGATGGAGAAGAGCGCTATTTCATTCATGTGCACAACCCTCCACGCCGCATGGCTGTAATAGGAGCGGTACACATCACTCAGCCATTGACGCAAATGGCATCACTCGCAGGATTCGATGTTACCGTGATTGATCCCCGAGGAGCATTTGCAACCGCGGAGCGTTTTCCTGGTGTTACGATGATGGATGACTGGCCGGACGATGCGATGTCGAAAATCGCGCCAGACAGTCGGACGGCCGTTGTGACACTATCTCACGACCCGAAGATAGATGACCCAGCGCTCGCTGCCGCTCTTCGCTCCAAGGCATTTTACATTGGCGCACTGGGAGGTAGAAAATCACATGGAAAACGCCTCGATCGCTTAAAAGAACTGGGTTTTGACGATCAAACTCTTAAGCGGATCAATGGACCTGTTGGTTTAGACCTTGGTGGACGAGCGCCAGCAGAAATTGCGTGCGCCATACTCGCGGAAGCCATACAGCACCTTTATAAAGAGCCAAAGGTATGAAATTTGGTCCCTGTCCAGCTTCGGACGCGGCTGGGGCCTATCTTGCCCATTCCGTAAAAGTAAGTGGACGTGTGTTCAAAAAGGGCAGACTTTTAACGACAGAAGACAGTGCGAGACTGAGTGACAGTGGGATCGATACCGTCATTGTTGCCACGCTTGAAGAAAATGATGTGCATGAGGATGATGCAGCGCGACGCCTTTCGGAGGCCTTGCTTGGCCCTGGGTTAAAGACAAGCGCTGCTTTCACTGGAAGAGTTAATCTTTTCGCCTCCAAACCCGGTGTCGTTGTGGTCGATAAAAAGAAGATCGACCAAATAAATAGAGTTCATGAAAGTATTACCGTCGCAACTCTTCCAGAATACGAAGCAGTGGATGCTCGCCAAATGGCAGCAACAGTTAAGATTATTCCATTTGCTGCACCAGAGAGTGCTGTCATTGAGGCGGAGGAGCTTGCCAAAAAAGGCAGTGCTGCAATTCAAGTTGCGCCTTACACCCACAAAACAGCCGTTTTGATCCAGTCCACTCTAGCAACAATCAAAACGAGCGTTCTGAATAAAACAGTAGATATCACTGCAGCCCGACTTGAAGACACGGGCTGCACTTTAATACGGGAAATTCGATGTAACCATAATGCGGAAGCAATCTCAGCTGCCATTAAGGAAGCTGGTGAACATAAACCAGACATCTTCCTGATAGCTGGTGCATCAGCAATTTGTGATCGGTCAGATGCTCTTCCCAAAGGAATCGAACTCGCTGGAGGCGAAATTCAACACTTTGGAATGCCTGTGGACCCTGGAAATTTAATTCTCTTTGCCACACTTACAGAGAAGCTGGTGATAGGTTTGCCGGGATGCGCTCGCTCTCCTAAGTTGAATGGCTTTGATTGGGTATTGCAGCGCTTTGCAGCTAACATTCCCCTGAAGCCTGATGACGTTAAGGGAATGGGAGTCGGTGGACTACTAGCCGAGATTAGCGCCCGACCCTTGCCGCGTGAACAGGCAACCAAAAGAGGGCAAGTTAAACCTCAGGCCCCTAAAGTGGCAGCAGTGGTTCTGGCAGCTGGTCAGTCCCGCCGAATGGGCTCGGCAAACAAGCTACTAGAGGTTGTTGATGGAAAACCTATGGTGGTTCATGCTGTGGAAGCAGCGCTTGCCGCAGATACTATTTCTGTAACTGTTGTCGTGGGCCACCAATCAGACGAAGTAAAAAAAGTACTTTTAAACAAAGACGTTAGCTTTGTTGAAAACCCCGACTACGATGAAGGTCTATCTACATCCCTTCGCGCTGCAGCAAAAAATTTAAATGGGCAAGCAGACGCATTAGTAGTCCTACTTGGGGATATGCCTCAGGTGAATGCCTCACATATTGACCAACTAATTGCTGGCTTTAATCCCACAGAAGGGCGCTCCATATGCGTTCCAACACATGAGGGGAAAAGAGGCAATCCAGTTCTTTGGGCCAGCTCTTTTGTAAAACAGATGGCCGACCTCCGTGGTGATGTGGGAGCAAAACATCTCATTGGACAAAATGAAGAATCAGTCTCGGAAATAGAGATGTCAGACCCTGCTATTCTGAGGGATATTGATACGCCAGAAGCCCTCAAAGCCATCCGTTCGGAAGCTATTTAAACTGCAAACTGCACTTTCTTAGATCAAAGGGACTTCCAAGCGAGTGCAGAATGCTATAGAAGGCCGCCTTCGGGCAGAACTTTTGTGCTGTTCGGGCGGGCGTGGCGGAATTGGTAGACGCGCCAGATTTAGGTTCTGGTGGCCATCGGCCGTGGGGGTTCAAGTCCCTTCGCCCGCACCATTTTTGTAAGTTTCACTTAAGACGGCGGACGCGAGTAAAATGCAGGTTACGGAGACGCTTTCCGAAGGTTTGAAGCGCGAGTTTCAAATGGTTATCTCGGCAGGAGAGATTGATTCAGCAGTTGAAGAACGACTTGTTGAGATGGCACCGCAGGTCAACCTGCACGGCTTCCGCCCAGGTAAAGCTCCAGTAAAAATTCTTCGTCAACGGTTTGGTAAGGCCGTTTTAGGAGAAGCCATCGACAAAATTGTGCGCGAAGGCATGGCATCCGCATTCGACGACCGCAGTTTAACTCCAGCTTTCGAACCTGAGTTAGATTTTGGGGAATACAAGGATGGGGAAGACCTTTCCTTCACCGTTAAGTCAGAAATTCTCCCTGAAATTAAACCAATGGACTTTTCATCGCTTGAATTAGTCCAGCTCGAGGTTCCAGCAAAAGACGAAGACGTCCAATCAGAACTAGAGCGCTTTGCAGAAGCTATGCGCGAAACAACTGATGTCGAAGAAACTCGCCCAGCTGAAAGTGGCGATGTAGTCGTTATTGATTTTGTAGGGAAAGTCGACGGAGAAGAGTTCGCCGGAGGTTCAGCGGAAGGCTATCACTTAGAGCTTGGAGCTGGTGCCTTTATTCCAGGCTTTGAAGACCAGCTGATCGGGGTATCGCCAGGAGAAGACAAAGACGTCAATGTTAAATTCCCTGATGACTATGGTGCAGAAAATTTAGCCGGAAAGGATGCGGTCTTCGCCGTTAAATTGACCGGACTCAAAGCTAAAACTGAAGCTAAGCTTGACGATGAATTGGCTAAAAAGGTCGGTATGGATGATTTAGCTGCTCTAAAGGCTCAAATCGCCGAACGCATCACAGGAAGCTATAGCCAGGCAGCAAGAGCCCGGATGAAGCAAGAGCTTTTTGATAAATTAGACGAAGCGCACGAATTTGAATCACCTCCCACATTAGTCGAGCGTGAATTCGAACAAATCTGGGCCGAGGTTAAGCAGCAGCTCGAAGGTGATAACGCTGACGAAGTCCGCGAGGGTAAGTCAGATGAAGAACTAGAGGCAGATTACCGAAAAGTGGCCACCCGCCGAGTTCGCCTCGGATTACTATTAGCTGAAATTGGTAAGCAGAATAGCATTGAAATAACTGAACAAGATATTGGCCAAGCGATCCGCGCACAGGCTGCTAATTTCCCTGGCCAAGAACAAATGGTTTACGAGTATTACCAGAAAAATCCGCAAGCGCTTGGACAAGTGCAAGCACCTATTCTCGAAGATAAGGTGGTGGACTTTATTCTGGAGCTTGCGAAAGTTGAGAAGCGCTCAGCAACACCAGAAGAACTTATGGAGACTGCTGGAGACAAAGAGAAGTCAGAGGAAGCTTGACCTTCGTCATTTCAGCGCCAACTCTTTGAGTAGTTAACAGCCGTGGGTGATCCATCGCCTACGAACAGCACACCGAAAGAGCCCGTAATGACTTCTTTTGACCCTTTCCGCCGCCCTACCTCTGCAGGTGATACCACCATGAATGCTTTGGTTCCGATGGTTGTAGAACAATCAAATCGAGGTGAGCGCGCCTACGACATTTACTCGCGCCTCCTCAAAGAACGGATTATTTTCCTCACAGGGCCCGTTTACGACGAAGTCTCTTCGCTGATTTGCGCCCAGCTATTGTTCTTAGAAGCCGAAAACCCTGACAAAGAGGTTAGTTTCTATATCAACTCGCCAGGTGGTGTTGTCACAGCAGGCTTAGCTATCTACGACACCATGCAATACATCCGTGCTCCTGTTGCAACGCTCTGCATTGGTCAAGCGGCATCAATGGGGTCACTGCTGATGGCAGCAGGTGCTCCAGGTAAGCGTTTTTGTTTACCTAATTCCCGCATAATGGTGCATCAACCATCAGGCGGCTTCCAGGGCCAGGCAACAGACATAGAAATTCACGCTCGTGAAATTCTAAGCCTACGACAAAGGCTTAACGAAATTTACGTCAAACACTGTGGGCAAGACCTCAAGACCGTAGAGGATGCACTTGAGCGAGATCGCTTCATGTCTGCCGAAGAGGCAAAAGACTTTGGTATTGTCGATGAAGTGGTACAAGAGCGTCCAGCAGCTGCGGCGGAAGACTAGGAACCCATCTAATTTGGTGCTTCATTCAATTGAGTGACTAAAAAACGTCCCCATGACGTTTTACAGAGGCTCGCCAAGAGTTTAAGCTGCTAAGGCGACGCTCCGTTGCAGATAGGAAAGCGTATGAGCAAGAATTCTAGCTCCGACTCAAAAAACACGCTTTATTGCTCTTTTTGCGGAAAAAGCCAGCACGAAGTGCGAAAGCTAATAGCAGGACCAACCGTATTCATTTGTGATGAATGCGTAGAGCTCTGCATGGATATCATCCGAGAAGAGCATAAAAGTAGTCTAGTTAAATCCAGTGATGGTGTGCCAACACCTCAAGAGATCTGCAGTGTTTTGAATGACTACGTGATTGGTCAGGACCGCGCAAAACGAGTTCTTTCGGTAGCCGTTCACAATCACTACAAACGCCTGAACCACGGCGCTAAATCTGGCGATGTTGAAATCGCAAAGTCGAATTTATTACTCATAGGTCCCACAGGATCGGGCAAAACACTTTTAGCTCAAACACTCGCACGTATCCTCGACGTTCCGTTCACAATGGCTGACGCTACAACTCTCACCGAGGCTGGTTACGTTGGTGAGGACGTGGAAAACATCATTCTCCGTCTCCTCCAGTCAGCAGATTACAATGTCGAACGAGCTCAACGCGGGATCGTATATATCGACGAAGTGGACAAAATCAGCCGTAAATCCGACAATCCCTCAATCACGAGGGACGTATCTGGCGAAGGCGTACAGCAAGCACTGTTAAAGATTATGGAAGGTACAATTGCATCTGTGCCGCCCCAGGGCGGGCGCAAGCACCCACAGCAAGAGTTTCTCCAAGTTGACACAACAAATATTCTTTTCATCGTTGGCGGCGCGTTTGCAGGCTTAGAAAAGATAATTTCTGGCCGTGGAAAAGGCACAGCGATCGGCTTTGGGGCAGATGTTCGTTCGCCTGACGCCCGTCGCCAGGGCGATGTTTTGGCTGAAGTTGAGCCAGAGGACCTATTGCGCTTTGGTTTAATTCCAGAATTTGTGGGTCGTCTCCCCGTGATAGCCACGCTAGGCGACCTTGATGAGGAGGCCCTCATTGAAATCCTTACTAAGCCAAAGAATGCTTTGATAAAGCAGTATCAGCGCCTCTTTGATATGGAAGATGTGAAGCTTACCTTCACAGAAGATGCCCTAGAAGCGGTAGCTGAAAAAGCCATAGCTCGGAAAACGGGGGCTCGTGGACTTCGCTCCATCATGGAAGAAATTCTTTTGGAATCCATGTTTGATTTACCGAGCATGGACGGCGTAGATGAAGCAATCGTTAATCGAGAAGTTGTCGAGGGACGAGCGCAGCCGCTTTATGCGTATGCGGATAAAAACGACGATTCTTCAGCTGCCCCGGAAATGGCATCTTAGGCCACCGACTCGAGGCGTAGCCTTGATTAATTTTTTGGTGCTGCCGGATTACGCTGGAAAACAAACGAACAAGAGCATTTTAACCTCTTGAATTTGTCCGTTCGGACGCCAATTCTATTTGTATAGAAATTAGAGTCGACGTTCCGTCTTCTCGTTCCGATGAATTTGGAGAACACCTGATTATGACAAGCACGAATACTTTTCCCGTGCTCCCACTTCGGGACATTGTGGTGTTCCCTCATATGATCGTTCCCTTATTTGTAGGCCGGGAAAAATCCGTTCGCGCTCTAGAAGAAGTGACCAACGGCGACGGTCGCATTCTCCTAGCAGCTCAGCATGATGCAGGCGTTGATGACCCCGGGCCCGATGATATTTTTCCTGTCGGTACCGTTGGGTCGATTTTACAACTACTGAAGTTACCTGATGGCACTGTTAAGGTTCTCGTTGAGGGCGGGGAACGTGCCAAGATCACGGCTTTTACTGAGCAATCTGAGTTCGTTGAAGCGGAAGCTGATATTCTGTCCGACAATGAAACGGGAACCCCGGAGCTAAAAGCGTTAGCTCGCACTGTAGTTGCTCAGTTTGAAAGCTACGTGAAGTTAAACAAAAAGATCCCTCCAGAGGTGCTGGTTTCAGTAAATCAGATAGAAGAACCATCGAAACTTGCTGATACAATCGCAGCCCACCTAGCCCTGAAAATTCCAGAAAAACAGCAGCTTCTTGAGACAGAAGACGTTAAAGATCGGCTTGAACGGGTATTTGCGTTTATGGAAGGCGAAATCGACGTCCTTGAAGTTGAAAAACGCATTCGTGGCCGGGTTAAGCGGCAGATGGAGCGCAGTCAGCGAGAGTACTATCTCAACGAACAAATGAAGGCGATCCAGCGCGAGCTTGGTGACGGTGAAGATGGAAAAGATGAGACACAAGAGCTTGAAGAGCGGCTACAAAAAATAAAGCTTTCCAAGGAAGCCAAGGAGAAAGTTGGGGCTGAGCTTAAGAAGCTTCGCAACATGGCTCCTATGTCCGCAGAGGCTACAGTTGTTCGTAACTACTTAGACTGGATTGCTTCCATACCGTGGAAGAAGCCTTCTCGGGTTAAGAAAGACCTAAACGGTGCCGAGGCCGTACTTAACGAAGATCATTTTGGTCTAGATAAGGTCAAAGAACGGATCCTTGAAGATCTCGCCGTTCAAACGCGCACTAAAAAGGTGAAAGGTCCAATCCTTTGCCTCGTAGGCCCTCCAGGTGTTGGAAAGACATCTCTTGGTCGCTCAATTGCCAGAGCAACGGGACGTCAATTCGTTAGAATGTCACTCGGCGGTGTTCGAGATGAAGCGGAGGTGCGAGGCCACAGACGAACTTACATCGGTTCAATGCCTGGGAAAATCATCCAGGGCATGAAAAAAGCAAAATCGTCAAATCCACTCTTCCTTCTAGATGAGATAGATAAGCTTGGCGCTGATTGGCGCGGCGATCCATCATCAGCTTTGCTCGAGGTTCTTGACCCCGAGCAGAACAGCACTTTCGCTGACCATTACTTAGAAGTCGATTACGATCTATCTGATGTGATGTTTGTAACAACCTCTAACTCTTTGAACATGCCTCAGCCACTTCTCGATCGTATGGAGATCATTCGTATCCCTGGCTACACTGAGGATGAGAAGATTGAGATCGCAAAGAGGCATTTGATTGAAAAACAAATAAAGAATAATGGTCTTAAAAAAGGAGAGTGGTCTATCACAGACGATGCCCTCCGAGACTTAGTACGCTTCTACACACGCGAAGCAGGCGTGAGAAACTTAGAGCGCGAAATTGCGAATTTAACTCGCAAAGCTGTTCGAGAAATCGTAGCCGAAAATAAGAAAAGCATCCGCGTTACAAAACGCAACCTTGATAAATACGCCGGGATCAAAAAGTTCCGCTTTGGCAAAGCCGAGAACGAGGATCTAGTTGGCGTAGTCACAGGCCTTGCGTGGACGGAAGTTGGTGGTGAACTACTAACAATCGAAGCCGTTGTCATGCCAGGCAAAGGCAACGTCGCAAACACCGGCAAACTGGGCGATGTAATGCAAGAATCTGTGCAGGCCGCACGCAGTTTTCTGCGTTCCCGCCTGCTTCGGTATGGCATCAAACCATCGGACTTCAATAAGCGTGACATCCACGTTCACGTGCCAGAGGGCGCAACTCCTAAGGATGGGCCGTCTGCTGGCGTAGCGATGTGCACGTCGATTATTTCAGCGCTTTCCGGGATCCCCATCAGAGCAGACGTAGCAATGACCGGAGAAATTACCCTTCGTGGGCGTGTGCTTCCAATCGGTGGATTGAAAGAAAAACTTCTGGCCGCGCTTCGTGGAGGCATCAAAACCGTTCTAATACCGAAAGATAACGAGAAAGACCTCGCTGACATCCCTGAAAATGTCAAAAAGGAACTAGAGATTATTCCGGTAGAAACCGTGGATGAGGTTCTAAAACGTGCCCTAACTCGCTTACCGGTGCCCATAGAGTGGACTGAAGAAGATGAAGCGGCAGAAGCAGAAGCATTATTAAAAGCGAGGAAAGACGCTTCAGAAATCGTAGCGCACTAAAAATAGTCTGCTTCCAGATCGTTATAATAATGATTTAAACTGGGTGCTTCGTTTGGAGCACCCAGTTTTCTATGAACCATAAAATTTCTCGCGAAGACTCCATTGAGCAACCTTACAGTTGGATAATCGCGTTTGCTTCACTGTCCACCCTCGCACTTGCGATGGGTGGAAATTATTTGGCGATCGTCTCCATACCATTCCTTGAAATCGACATGGGCTGGTCGAGAGCTGCTGCTACTTCTGTTTATACAGCTACTACCCTTGGAGCAGGCATTGGCGGCATTGTCATGGGATACTTTGTATCCAAGAAGGGCGTGCAGCCAGCACTTTTCATTGCCGCGGCCGCTATAGCAGTTGGGTGTGCTATCGCCTCACTCGCTGAAAATCTGCCATCTCTCCTTCTCCCAGTTTTTCTTTTTATAGGCATGCTGGGAATGGGGTGTGGCTTTGCTCCTCTGATAGCCAATGTCACGTTATGGTTTGACAGAAATCGAGGTCTCGCTATTGCTGTCGTTGCATGTGGCCAAACGGTGGCGGGCTCATTTTGGAACATCACCTTTGAGCCCTTGGTTTCAGAATACGGATGGCGTTCAGTCTACGTTGGCTACGGACTTTTTGCTGCCGCCACAATAATACCCCTGAGCTTTGTTCACAGACGCCCTGCTCCCGAATTACAGCAAATAACAGGGGCTAAGGTTGGTAATACACGTCGATCACTACCAGATATTAACCCAGCCTTACTTACAATCTTGCTAGGCATGGCCATCATTGGATGCTGTGTTGCGATGTCCATGCCTATGGCTCAAATGGTTGCTTATTGCGCCACTTTAGGATTTGGAACGCATATAGGAGCCGAAATTGCCTCAATCCTCCTCGTTTGTTCCGGGGTAAGCAGACTCGGTTTTGGTCTGATTTCGGATAGGATTGGTGGTCTTAACACCATTTTGATTGGCGCCGGCCTACAAGCCGCAGCTCTATCTCTCTTCATTTTTTTCGACACGCAACAACAGCTCTATATTATTTCTATAATGTTTGGTTTGGTGTTTGGTGGGATTGTTCCCGCTTATGGTCTTGCAGTTCGAGAACTTTTCCCCGCTCAGCAGGCGCAAACCCGCACAGGTATCGTCTACTTTTTTGGATATGTAGGAATGGGTGGAGGCGGCCTCATTGGTGGCTTTGTGTATGATGTAACCTTGAGCTACCCGACTGCGTTTGGCGTAGGTGTCGCGTTTAATCTCGCTAATATCGGCCTCATTCTCCTCATCAAGGGTTTAGCTCGCTCTAGAACGCCTCCAGCTCCAGAAGTCATCCCAGCATGAAATTAGAAACTATAGAAATAGAAGATTCTGGCTCTGTTCGGACAGTCTGGTTCAATAGACCTGAACGAAGAAATGCCATTACCCAAAAGATGATGGCGGAACTAACGGAGACGTTCCATTCAATTGCCCAAAACGCAAATATCAGAGTATTGGTCCTAAGAGGTAGAGGCGGTAATTTTTGTGCTGGGGGTGATTTAGGCCATATGCGAGATCTCCCAAAGGAGAGCAGTAGTGACCCTACGGCTAGGGCTTATCGGCGAATGGGAGAGGCTCTGGAGGCCCTGAACGAGCTTCCACAAGCGGTAGTTGCTGCGGTTGAAGGTGCATGCGTAGGTGGCGGACTTGGAATGGCTTGTGCTTCAGATTTTGTCCTCTGCATGGCCAACGCTAAATTGGGAATGCCAGAGGCCCGTGCTGGCTTTATACCAAGCCAAATCCTTCCGACAGTGGTGCGAAGAATTGGCGAGGGAGAGGCCCGTCGGTTGGCTGTTATCGCCAAGGTCATTAGTGGATACGAGGCTCATCGTATTGGGATTGCTCATGAGCTAACGGAAACCTCCAGCGATTTTGAGGCATCTCTTAATAACACTCTTTCAAATCTTGCCTGGGCCGAACCTACTGCAGTCGCGGAGATAAAACGCATCATTCGACTTACGAGCCAGGCTCCTATGAGTGAAGTTCTTGATGATGCTGCGAGTGCCCTATCCCGATTACTCAGAAGTGACGAAGCCGCCGAGGGTATAGCAGCATTTCAAGAAAAACGCCCGCCACGTTGGGCAACATCAAAAAAATGAGAGGCAAAGGTATGCAAATTCAATGGGAAGGAGAGGTTAAACGTGAGAGAGATGCGTTTATCCGTGAGTTTACCATACCACAAACCAAGCGCCCTATTACCGGTGTTTTATGGCACGGAGAAACAACAAAACCAGGAGCACCCTTGGTTTGCTTCGGTCATGGGGCGTCAGGAGACCGGCATCAAAGGCCAATTCCACGCATAGCTAATCAACTTGCAAGAGATCATGGGTTCTTTGGCTTGTCCTTAGATGGACCAGTCCATGGACGGCGTCAGGTGGGTGCTGGTGGACGAGAAGCATTCTGGCCTGAATGGGAACGCCCTGGCACGGTGGGGAGATGGTGCGTGACTGGCGAAATGCACTGGCTGCAATATCATCTCTACCTGAAGTAGGCTCGGGCCCGGTGGGTTACTGGGGCCTCTCGATGGGTACGATATACGGTGCACCATTCGTTGCGGCTGAACCCAGAATTTCAGCAGCCGTTCTAGGCCTGATGGGTATTGTATCAAAACCGGCCCATTACACCCCTACAATCCAAGCTGCTGCCAAAGGAATTTCATGCCCCGTATTTTTTATCATGCAACTGGAGGATGAATTATTTAACCGCGAGGAGTGCCTTGCACTGTTCGATGCTTTCTCTTCATCTGACAAGAGATTACACGCCAACAGCGGCTTGCACCCGTTTGTCCCTATAGACGAATTAGACTTCAGTGCAGATTTCTTGGCCGACACCCTTAAGGGCATTCGACCAAAGCGAGAAAATATGACACTGCTCGTAAGCAGTTAAACTCTTCTTCACCGCAGGTGGCAGGCTACTATATGGCCATTTCCTTTGTTCTGCAGCACAGGTTCCTCGACCTTGCAACGTTCCTCAGCATAAGGACAACGAGTATGAAAGTGACAGCCCTTCGGAGGATTGATTGGACTTGGCACGTCCCCCTGCAGAATTTTCTTTTCCCGCCGTATAGTTGGGTCAGGGATAGGCGCAGCTGATAACAGCGCTTCAGTGTAGGGGTGAAGTGGGTTGGTAAAGAGTGTTTTTTTATCTGCTTTTTCAACGATGCGACCCAAGTACATTACGGCCACTTCGTCAGAGATATGCTCTACTACTGCCAAATCATGGGCAATGAAGAGATATGCCATATCTCTCTCTTCCTGGAGGTCCATCATCAGGTTAATCACCTGAGCCTGGATGGACACATCAAGAGCAGAGACTGGTTCATCACCAACAATCAGACTTGGGTTTAGGGCAAGAGCGCGTGCGATGCCGATCCGTTGACGCTGTCCACCAGAAAACTGATGCGGATAATTCTGCATCTGTGATTGGCGTAAACCTACCCGATCAAAAAGAGCTTTCGTCATCTCCTCTCGTTCGGCATCGTCACCTATATTGTGAATGTACAGAGGCTCTTTAACAATTTCTCCCGCGGTCATTCTCGGATTAAGGCTCGAGAATGGATCCTGGAAGATAATTTGCATCTGCCGACGATAGGGTCGCAATTCCGTTTTGCTAAGGTTGGTCACATCCGTACCAGATACCTTAATTTTGCCATCTGTTGGCTCGAGCAATCTCATCGCAGTTCGGCCTACGGTAGACTTACCGCAGCCAGATTCTCCAACCAACCCTAATGTTTTTCCCCGACCTACGGAGAATGAAACTCCATCGACGGCATAAACGTGACCGATGGTGCGCTTAAGCATTCCTGACTGAATAGGAAAATGCTTTTTCAAGTCCTCAACTTCGAGGACTGGCGCTTCAGATGCCGTTTCGACTTCAGCCATCATTTGCTCCATAAAGTTCGTCGGAACGGAAACAAGCAGCCCAATGGCCTGACTGTTTCTCTTCAAATTCCGGCCTTGCCTGGCGACAGGCATCGGTTGCAGCTGGGCAACGGGGCGCAAATGCACAACCATCCGGCAGCGAATGCAAAGCAGGAACTATTCCAGGATTTCCTCTAATCGCTCTTCAACCTCTTCATCCCCTGCAACAATGGCAAGCCGCGGCACTGATGCTAGCAGTCCACGCGTGTAAGGATGTCTGGGGTTTGCAAACAAGGTATTAACGTCAGCCTCTTCAACCTTGCGCCCCGCATACATTACAATCACCCTGTCAGCCGTTTCAGCCACAACACCCAGGTCGTGTGTGATCAAGATTACGCCTGTATCGAGGTCCTCTTTAAGCTTAACTATAAGATCAAGAATTTGAGCCTGAATGGTGACGTCCAAGGCAGTAGTAGGCTCATCCGCGATCAAAATCTTGGGATTACAGGCTAGCGCCATAGCAATCATTACGCGCTGCCGCATACCGCCAGAAAGTTGATGTGGAAATTCTTTGACCCGACGTTCTGGCTCAGGAATGCGGACAAGCTTTAGCATCTCAATTGATCTTTGGAGGGCCTGCTCTTTTGACATACCTTGATGCAGAATTAAGGCCTCAGATATCTGCTTGCCAATCCGCATCACGGGATTAAGGCTAGTCATAGGCTCTTGGAAGATCATTGAGATATCGTTACCACGGATGTCTCGCATCTGTGCTTCAGACATCTGCATAAGATCCTGCCCATCAAGCACAATACTACCACCAACGATCCTGCCTGGGGGATTAGGAATAAGCCGCATGATCGAGAGTGCCGTCATGCTTTTACCGCATCCTGACTCCCCAACAATTGCTAAGGTCTCACCGCGGTCTACATGAAACGAAAGCTCTTCTACCGCCCGGACAACACCGTCACGAGTAAAGAAATAGGTTTGCAGTCCATCAACTTCCAAAGCCGCTTTATTTGGCACTGAATTTTCCGTCCCTTCTGCCATTTGCTTCTAGCTCCGCTGACGGGGATCAAGAATATCACGGACGGCATCACCTAAAAGGTTAGCACCGAATACCGCGAAACTGATCGCAATACCTGGGAATATGACCAGCCACGGAGCTGTCCTAACGTATTCAGCCGCGGATTCTGAGAGCATCCTGCCCCAAGAGGGGTGTGGCTCAGGGATACCCAAACCTAGGAATGATAAGGAGGCTTCTGTTAGAATTGCAGAACCCAACTGGGCTGTTGCTAGCACAATAAGTGGAGCTAGTGTGTTGGGCAGAACATGCTTGAGGGCGATACGCGTCTCGCTCATCCCGATAGCTTTTGCGGCCTCGACGAAAGGCATTTCCCTCAGCGACAGCGTGTTCGACCGAATCACACGGGCTACATGCGGCACCAGAGGTATAGAAATTGCTATGATGGTGTTCTCTAGACTTGGGCCCAAGGCTGCAGCCATCACCAATGCCATTACTAAAAGAGGCAAGGCTTGCATAACATCGATAATTCGCTGAGTGATCAGGTCAAACCATCCGAGAAGGTATCCAGATGCTAAACCAATTACTACACCAAGGAAGCATCCGAGGATTGTAGAACCAATACCCACCGCCAAACTAATTCGAGCTCCGTGAATGATACGCGAGAGCATGTCTCGCCCCATCATATCTGCACCAAGCGCGTGAAGTTCTCCAGGCGCTGCCAGTGATGTAGCTGCATTAGTTTTCACTGGATCCATTGGCGCAATCCATTCGGCAAAGACGCCACAGAAAACCAAGGCCAAAAAAAGTAAAAGCCCAATTGCGCCTAAAGGATAACTCTTCGCCAAAAACCAAGCCTTGCTTAGCCTGCTATCCACGCCTGCACCTGCTTTAGCAAGCTCCGCTGCGTGGTCGATTACCGGTTTTGCCATCGCCAACGCTCTCCTATTCGTATTTGATGCGCGGATCGAGCGCGACGTAAAGGATGTCCACCAAGAAATTCGTAACCACTGTTACGAACCCGATGAACAACACCAAGTTTTGTACGATTGGGTAGTCCCGCCATTGAATTGCTTCAACAAGAAAACGAGCAACGCCCGGAATATTAAATACCGTTTCGGTGACGATCAGGCCGCCAATTAAAAACGCCGCCTCGATGCCTATGATAGTTACAACCGGGAGAACTGCATTGGACAATGCATGACCATAATTCACTGAATTATCGGTCGCGCCCTTTGCCTTTGCAGTGCGTATGTAATCTTGACGCATCACTTCCAGCATAGACGATCGAGTAAGCCTCATAATTAGCGCAGACGATCGGAAACCGACGGCGGCTGCAGGAATGCTATAGAGAACTAACTCATCCCAAAGATTATCTGGCGGATTTGTATAAATCGGTATTGCATCGAACCAATGCACAAACCCCATCAATATCAGAAGTGCCAACCAAAATGATGGTAGCGATAGGCCAGAGAGGCTCACCACTCTAAGGACATAATCTAAAGCAGAATTCTGATTGACCGCGGATATAACACCCAAAGGCAATCCAAAAAGTACTGAGAAAAATAAAGCTAAAACTGCAAGCTTAGCCGTTATTGGGATACGAGGAGCAATTTCATCGTACGCAGGCAACTCTGTTACATAAGAAAAGCCTAAATCCCCCTGCAAAAGCCCCCAAATCCAATTCCAGTATTGAACGGGGATTGGGTCAGAGAGCCCTAATTCATCTTCCAGCGCCGCTTTTTCGGCGGGGTCAATGAAACCTGCAGCATCAAAAAGAATATCCGCAATATTTCCGGGTACTAGCCGCAGCAGCCCAAAAATGACAATTGATATCCCAATGAGAGTCAGACCCATCAAAAGTGTGCGTCTAATCACGTATGACGCCATCGCAGCCTGCCTTTTTAAAGTTAGAATTACTTAATAATGCAAAGAGAAGGGTCCGGCTTTATGCCAGACCCTTCCTTTGATCGCAGTTTTAAACCTCTACTGCTGCAGCCAAATGTCCTCAAAGCGCCAGTCGCTGTAAGATCCATTCTTTTTGCGTACAAACCCTTTCACTTTAGGAGCGTGGCAGGTAGCTGCGTTGTAATGGGCAATCATTGGCCTAGCTACATCTAACTGAAGCTTAGCGTCAATTTCCCAGATGAGCTTCTTGCGAGCTTCTTGATCACTCATAGAAGCCTGCTTCATAAAGAGCTCTTGCAGCTCCTTATTACAGTAACCCGTGTAGTTTCGCTGTGAGCCACATGCATAGTTCTCGAAGAACGTAACATCAGGATCATCAACCGCTATACCTGTAAGGTTCATACCTACTGAGTAATCCTTACGAGCAACCTTAGCATGCCAATTTGAAGTCTCAATTGGCTCTAATTCTCCATCAATGTATATGGATTTTAATTGGTCAATCAGGATCACCGCAGGATCACGATAAGTTGCGATGTTACGCGTTGAAACTTTAACTGCAAGTCGATTATCTGGACCGTAACCAGCTTTTTTCATCAAACCTTGAGCTTTCTTGATGTCAGCAGCCTTATCTCCATAACCTGCAGCCTTGGAGAGAACGTCTGCGGGCATGCCCCAGGTTCCATTTGGCGGTGGCAACATTGCACCCCCCTTCTGGCCTTCTCCTTGAAAGAGAATTTTAATGAATGCATCACGATCGATCGCTGTGGCCATTGCCAAACGAATATCAGCATTATCAAAAGGAGCCTTATCGCGATTCACAATCAAGTTCAGTGAGATATTGGTTGGAACCGTATGACAGACCGCTTCAGAATACTTTTCGTTCACGTCTTTCAAGAGTGGAATGGAAATATCATTAGCAAAAAAGTGAAATCAAATTCCTTCGCGATAAAACCTAACACACGGGTTGCGCGGCTTTTGATAATTGTCCAGTCGTGACCATCTAAGTATGGGCGACCTGGTTTCCAATAATCTTCGTTTTCACGAATTTGATAGACTCGTTTTGCTTCAACTCAACAAATTTAAATGGACCAGTTCCAACAGGATTAGTGCGCATTTTTTTTGGTGAGACATGGCATGGATAAATTGGGGTGTAGCCCGAAGCCAACAATGCCAACATCGCAGGCTGAGGCTGCCCTAGATGCATAGTAGCTTGGTAATCGTTATCCGCGGTTACCTTTTGCAGGTCCCAATACCAAGACTTCCGTGGGTTTTTACGCAGTTTGGCTTTAGCTTTACCTTGCAATAAATCAAAGGTGCATTGGACATCCTTAGCGGTGAAAGGCTTACCATCATGCCATTTCACACCTTCACGAAGCTTAAACGTAAGCTTTGTTTTGGTGCCATCCCAGGACCAACTTTTCGCCAAATCTGGGACAATGTTTTCTATACTTTCAACGTCTTTTTGTGGATTAAAGACCACCAAATTATTGAACACGCCCTGATACGGCATGGTTGTAGAATAGGTTGCTTCTTCGTGAATCGAACCTGAAGGTGGGTTACCGCGGTGGTAAAGCTTCAGAGTTCCCCCGGCCTGCTGAGCTGCAGCATAAACCGGTACAGCAAGCGTAGCGACAACTGCTAGGCCGGCCAACCAAGTTTTAGGTTGCATTATTTTCTCCCTGTTTTGAAATCATTCTTCTTCATAAAAACGTCTGAGGCTAACACGCTTGAAATTTTTAGCAACCTTGAACCAAAAAAGCTGGACGTATCATGCTGTCATAATGGAAACTCAGGGCATGTATGAGATGTCTCCTGAAGCTATTGAGGTTCAAAACCTCGTCCGTCGCGTTGCTATTGAACGCGTGAGCCAACGAGCGGCTGAAATTGATAAGACTGGGGAATATCCTCAGGACATGTTCGATTTGCTGCGGGAACTTGGGATTTTTACCCTACCATTTCCAGAAGAATATGGCGGCCAGAACAGTCTCTTGGCCGGCTGCGTAGCCACCGAGGAACTCGGACGTGTTTGCTATAACACCGGCTACCTTCTGGTTGTCCAGTGGACACCATTTGGCGCGATCATGGCCGCAGGAACAAAAGTTCAAAAAGATAAGTATTTGCCAGGCCTTGCATCAGGCAGCCTACGAGCCGCTTTCTCAATCACAGAACCGCAATCTGGATCTGATGTAGCAGGCATAAAAACAACCGCACGCATGTCTAATGATGGCTGGCATCTTTCGGAGCCAAAATCTGGTGCACGAACGCTTTAGTCTCAGATTTTATCGTCCTTGCCGCAAAGACAGGCGAAGCTAGAGGGGATATTAACTTCTTCATAGTCCCTACGGATGCTAAAGGCCTTCAAATTGGTCCTAAGGAAGACAAATTAGGTGCCCGAGGCGTGCCATCATCCCCTCTATTTTTGGATGATGTCGTTCTGCCACCAGATGCCATCCTTGGCGAACCTGGCAAAGGGTTCAAGCAAGTGATGAGCGCCTTGGCACTCTCTCGACCAATTATCGGCGCCCGGGCGGTGGGCCTTGCACAAGGTGCCCTTGATCTTGCAATCGACTTTATGCGAGAGCGCCAAGCATTCAATCAACCCCTAACAGATTTTCAGGGTCTGCGTTGGATGCTTGCGGATATGGCGATGCAGATCGAAGCTGCCCGAGGATTGGTATACAAGGCCGCCCAAATGACGGATGCAGGTGTTAGAGGAAAAAATTAGCTCATTCTGCAGCAGTCGCAAAAGCCTATGCGAGTGATATCGCCATGAAGGTTGCAACAGACGCCGTGCAGATTTTTGGTGCCTCAGGAATCTCTAATGACTTCCCGATTAATCGCTATTTCCGAGATGCGAAGGTGGTCCAAATCATTGAGGGTTCCAACCAAATTCAACGGAATATCATTGCCAAAGAATTTGATAGATGGGATTGACTAATGGTGGATGACTATACGCAAGAGGCAACGGGTCCTCTGAGGGGTGTGAAAGTTATCGACCTTACAATCAACGTACTCGGCCCCCTCGCCACACAAATTTTAGGCGATATGGGTGCAGACGTCATCAAGGTAGAGCCACCAGGCGGTGACCCAATGCGTCGCCTTGGGCCTGGCCATGAAATCAACATGGCTGCTCATTTTTTGGCTATGAACCGGAATAAACGAAGTATCGAACTAGACCTCAAAAAACCCAAAGCACTCAATAGTCTTAAAAGACTGATCAAAACGGCAGATGTATTGGTTTTATCCATGCGCGCCAGTGCTGTGGAACGACTTGGTTTGAGTTATGAGGCCCTTGCTGAAGAAAATCCCAGGCTGATCTATGCGTCTGCTACCGGATATGCCAGACATGGACCTGACAAAGATCGCCCGGCATATGATGATGTGATTCAGGGCGAAAGCGGAATGGCTGGAATGATTACCTCTGCCAATGGCGAAGCACGTTTCACCCCAATGGCACTAGCAGACAAATTTTGCGGCACGCAGCTTGCAAGCGCCGTGGGAATGGCACTCTTTGCCCGTGAAAAGAACGGGCAAGGGCAGGAAGTTCACCTTCCAATGCTGGAAACAATGACCGCTTTCAATATTGCTGACCATTTCTGGGAAAAGGCCCTTGATCGCCCAGGTGGCAAGCCTGGCTTTCCAAGAATGTTTACTCCCCATCGGCGCCCCTATGCGACAACAGACGGCCATATATGCCTTCTTGCTGTCACTAACGAGCAATGGACGCGCCTTTTGCCGGCACTAGGCCTTGATCAAGCTGCCCAAGATCCTCGCTTCAAAACCTTAGAAGGTCGGACAGAAAACATTAATGAACTCTTGGGCTTAGTGGCGGAACGTCTAGCAACAGACACAACCAAACACTGGCGCAGCATTCTCGATAGTGTTGATATTCCGAACGGTACGATGGCCTCTCTACAAGGATTATTTGAGGATCCCTACTTAAATACGACAGGCTTTTTCAAACGCCTCAATCATCCAACCGCGGGTCCTACCCTGACCTCTACTCCACCTATTGCTTTCTTTAAAACCCCCGCCAACATTCATCGTCCACAACCTGTGCTTGGAGCTGATGGGCGCGCGGTATTGGAAGAGGCTGGGCTTGACGCATCTGAAATCGATGAAGCTCTGGGATGATATCTGTCGAACTCCGTCAAAAACTAGCGAGTAATATTTCTCGCCTAGAAATCCAAAAAGTAAGCAATACGGCATTAAAAGCGGCTGCGGTTTCGATAGCTATTACGGAGGATGAGAGCGGAGCTCCCGCCTTTATTCTAACCCGAAGATCTGGAAGTTTAAGGCGACACGCACACCAATGGGCATTACCAGGTGGCAGATTAGACCCTGGAGAGACTATAATTGAGGCTGGCCTGAGAGAAATGGAGGAAGAAATTGGTCTTTCTTTATCTCCCAAAGATCTCGTAGGGCGCCTCGACGATTACCCAACACGTTCAGGATACAATATCTCTCCACTAGTCTTCTGGGCTGGGCCGGCCAAAAACTTAACTCCCAACCCGTCAGAGGTACACGCGCTCTATCGCATTCCACTTAAAGAACTCGATCGTCCGGAATCGCCTGATTTAATTCGCATCCCGGAAAGCGATCGTCCGGTTATTCGAATGGCTATCATGAATGATATGGTTCATGCTCCGACTGCCGCCCTGCTATACCAATTTCGCGAGGTTGCCATGCACGGTCGACTTATTAGGGTTGATCATTTTGATCAGCCTGTTTTCGCGTGGCGCTAAACCAAAAGTCTTAAAAATTTAACCACAATGCTTTAGGAACTTCCAGGACGAGGACGCTAAACGAGCATCACACCCAAATTTTAGGCCAAGAGAGGTTCAATGAACTCTTCAAATAAAGATGCAACCCAAGCCGGCATTGGTTTTTTTGAGAAATGGCTTTCAATTTGGGTAGCTCTTTGTATTGCCGCAGGAATTGCCCTTGGGGCCATAATGCCAGGATTGTTTGAGACCATAGCCGATATCGAATACGCCTCGGTCAATCTTGTAGTTGCGATACTGATATGGGCAATGGTTTATCCAATGATGGTTGGCGTAGATTTCGCGAGCCTGAAAAGCATTGGGGAACGACCCAAAGGTCTGATCATAACAATCGTGGTGAACTGGCTAATCAAGCCTTTCACGATGGCTGCACTAGGTGTGCTTTTTTTCGATCATGTATTTGCCGATCTTCTCGCCCCGGAAGATGCTCAACAATACCTCGCAGGAGTTATTATTCTTGGAGCTGCGCCATGCACCGCAATGGTTTTCGTATGGAGCCAGCTTACGCGAGGAGATCCCACCTACACCCTAGTTCAGGTGTCAATAAACGACCTTATAATGATTATTGCGTTTGCTCCTATTGTGGCTCTTCTGCTTGGAGTGACAGATATCGAGGTGCCTTGGGCAACTCTAATTTTATCCGTCTTATTGTACGTGGTTATTCCACTAATTTCCGGAGTTTTGACGCGCAGCATTCTGACAAAAAGAAACGATAATTCCGATACCGCCATTTCCAACTTCACTAGTAGGGTCAAGCCCTTCTCAGTAATCGGGCTGCTCTCTACGGTAGTCCTACTATTTGGCTTCCAAGGGCCAACAATACTTTCTGACCCACTGCTTATTCTTCTAATTGCAGTGCCACTGCTCCTGCAGTCTTATGGAATTTTCGCCGTCGCTTATGCCGCAGCTTGGGCATGGCGCACTCCATTCAATATTGCTGCGCCCTGCGCACTCATTGGCACCTCAAACTTCTTCGAGCTTGCTGTGGCCGTAGCTATTAGTCTTTTCGGCTTAAATTCTGGGGCAGCATTAGCAACTGTAGTAGGTGTTCTAGTAGAAGTCCCAGTAATGCTTTCGCTAGTTGCTTTTGCTAACCGAACCCAACATTGGTTTCGCAGCTAAAATTTCTCGAAGGGGCCTAAACTCAAAGAGCTAAAGCCCATCCGCCCCACAATGACTATCTGATAAAGTGTTTCACGTAGTCTTTTCCAAGACCTACTTTTTCGAAGTGCTTGGAGTAAGCTTCTATTCGGGTAAACACATCAGCGTATCCTGTCGTGTTTCCCTCTGTATCACAGTAGATAAGAGCACCCGTATTATGGAAGAGGGTGACACTCTCAGGTTGATCCGGCAGCGCTACTAGCGTGTGAATATCACCAGGTGCCTCAAACACATAGGAACCTTCTGTGCCGACCCAATCGTGTTCGAGATAACGCCATCCACCCTTAATTATAAAGCCATGTACAGGCGCTGGATGACGGTGGCAGGAAACAATACTTTCCTCACCAGCTTTACTCCGAAACTTTGATAGATGCACCCAGTACCCCTGGCTGGCGTTTAAGCACAAAGGGCGTGACCAGCTATAAGGCGTCATCGGACACCAAAGCCTCTCATCGTCCTTAGCAAATGCATCTTGTATAAAAATTTCTGGAAGCGCGAAGGGGCTTACAGGACCACTATAAGGCTTCAATTTGGATTGAGCTGTATCAAGCATCTCTAACTCCAGAGGTTATATATCAGCGTACATACGGCCAGGGTTTAGTATGCCCTTAGGATCAAATACATCCTTCAGCCCTTTGGTAAGTTTCATAATAGTTGGGGCCAAAGGTTGGAATACGTCAACAACCGCTCGAACAGGTTCAGGCCCTCTAATTAGGGTCGCATGACCGCCAGTAAGTTCAATAGCAGACCGTATTTCAGTTGAACCCGCAGCTTCTAGGTGAGGTGGTAAAGCTAGCCAGATCATTCCCCCAGCCCAATCATAAAATGCTTCTCCACCCAGACCTTGTAATTTTGCCACCAAGCCTGGGCCGGCTGTAGGTGCAGTTGAAATACGCCAAATTGCCCGATCATCAGGTGACTGGAATGGTAAAATATCCCGAACCCCGGACCATATAGCGGCAGATGCATCTCCATCATAAGTAATGATGTTTTCTGCCTGAAGATGCTTACGAATAGCCTCAGTCCGATAATCAAGACTATCCGGAAAACCCTCAAAACGGATTAGGGTTTGCGATGAATTACCTATTCCCTCAAAACGCTCTGCAATATTGGCTGGTAAATGCGCGGCTGCCACGGGCTCAAATGGAGTCTTAAGTGCTGCAGACATTGCTGCCTGACCTGCAAAGTCATCAAGGCCTTGAAGCGCGAGCGTTCGTTCCGCAACTGCATTAGGCAAGACTTTAAATGTGACTTCAGTGAAAACGCCTAACGTTCCCATCGCACCAGCTGAGATCTTACAGAGGTCGTAGCCGGTGACATTTTTCATCACCCGACCACCGCCATGCATGTATTGGCCTGTGCCATCCACAAACTTAATGCCAATCAGAAAATCTCTTGCAGCTCCAGATGCCAACCGGGATGGGCCCGATAGTCCCGCTGCAGCCACTCCACCAACAGTTGCCGGATCATTTGAGCCGTATAAGTGTGTCAGGTCAGGCGGATCAAAAGGCAAACGTTGATTTTTTCCGCCAGAACCGCTTTCGCATCCGCCAAAGTTGTACCTACAGCAAGGATACGAAAAGCTCAGTAGGGCTGTATTCTACAACACCAGTTAGACCATCTGTTTTTAAGATGCACTGCTCGTCGACGGTCCTTCCAAGTCCCTTGAGACCACCACCGCCCTCGATGCCAATCGGTCTACCAACATCCTTGATTGCCTCAGCAACCTGTTCCGGTGTCTCTGGACGCAAAAGTCAGTCACTCGGCCGCTTCCATCATAGGCACTGCTTCCAGAGGAAATACTTTATGAGGGTTCATTAGATACTTCGGATCGAATGCTCGCTTTATGCGGCGTTGAAGGTCAAGTTCATCTGATGTGAACTGTTCCGTCATTAGGTCCCTCTTTTCGACACCAACTCCGTGTTCCCCCGTAAGACAACCGCCAAGAGCCACACATAATTTCAATATATCACCACCACAGGCCTCGGCACGTTCTGTCTCCCCGGGTTCATTCGCATTGTACAAGATCAGAGGATGCAGATTGCCGTCACCTGCATGGAAGATATTTGCAACCTCAAACCCATAAGACTGGCAAATAGACGCTATTCCATCCAAGGCTTCTGGAAGTTTCCCAGTTGGGATGGTTCCATCCATGCAAAAGTAATCAGGCGAAATACGGCCAATAGCGCCAAACGCGGATTTCCGGCCCTTCCAAATAGCGATACTTTCTGCGCTGGTTTTAGCAACTCGTTCATAAGCTGGCGAAAAATCTTTTGCTATATTCTGGATACGACTCAGCATGGCATCGATCTCATCGCGCGAGCCCTCAACCTCTATTATGAGTAGGGCCTCAACATCGAGCGGATATCCCGCATGGGCAAACTTTTCTGTAGCGTGAATAGCGGGGCGATCCATAAATTCGATGGCAACAGGAATGATGCCTGAGGCAATAATCGCATCTACGCAAGCGCCAGCATCTCTGCTGGACTTGAAACCAAAAAGGATAGGACGAGCACCTTCAGGTGAATGCAAAATGCGAAGTGTTGCCTCTGTCACAACCCCAAGCATACCCTCTGAACCCGTTATGAGGCCAAGAAGGTCTAGCCCTCCAGCATCCAAATGCTTGCCGCCAAGTCTCACTACTTCACCGGTTGGTAATACTAACTCCACACCCATGAGATTATTTGAAGTGACGCCGTATTTTAGGCAGTGAGCCCCGCCGGAGTTCATGCCAATATTACCTGCAATAGTGCAGGCAAGCTGTGATGAAGGGTCTGGCGCATAGAAGAACCGATCCCCAGACACAGCGTCTGTAACACCAAGATTAGTTACCCCTGGCTGAAGGGTGATCGTCCGATTGTCATAATCGACCTCTAATATTTGGGTCATTTTTGACACACCCAAGACGATAGCGTCTTTGAGAGGTAGAGCGCCCCCAGCAAGCGACGTTCCTGCGCCCCTTGCAACTACTTTAACACCTCGACCATGGCAGTACGCCATGACCGCTGCAACCTCCTCAGTCGTCTCAGGCAATACTACTGCAAGCGGTGTTTCTTTATAGGCCGTTAATGCATCGGTTTCATAAGGCTTAATCTCATCCGGATGATCAATTACTCCATCCTCTGCGGCGATGACTGTTCGCAGATCACGGATAATTTCTTCCCTAGCTGCTAAAATTGCAGGATCAGGATCAGGTAACATAACCATGTTTTAAATCTCCATGATCTCTACCTAGGCACCCTAACGGCATTTGACTAGGACAAGAGAATTAATTGCCTTTGACACAGACAGATAAAAAATCGCCTATTCAGCTGCTTGTCCCGTCTTAGCCTTGTGCTTTTCAATCTCACTCATCACCGCCTTCTCGGCTTTACCAATAAACATTGGCCTGTTTTCGTGGGAATAATCATAGGAGAAGTCACGGAGCATATTTGAATTCTGGAAGTGCGGGAAAACTTGTCGAGCAATAAGCTCATAGGAACGCTTTGTTTCTTCCCAATCCGCCCAGTTATGAGCAAGCTGCATAAGACAACCAAAACCACCGGAGCCGTCCCATAGTCTCTCCAGGTATTCAATGGCGTCTTGAGGTGAGCCGATAACAGCCATTCTATTTTCAGTCAGATACTCAGCGGCATCATGAATGTCAGCAGGAACGATAGGAAAAGTAGCAATTTCACGGAAGTACCTAGCCCATCGCTCAATTCCCCATTTTACATTTTGGAATGCTTTATCGCGGGTCTCTGCTACGTGCATAAGTGTAACGATACGCCAATTCTTTCGGTCAAGATTATGGCCATTTTCAACCGCAGTACTCTCAGCCAGGCCCCAGTTATTTGCATGAGCCGTTAGCGCATCATCGGAGGTACCACCAATCGACAACATTCCTAGTCCGTGTTTGCCAGCAGCCAACGCCCCAACTGGTGAGCGCGCAGATGCCACAGCCATTTCCATGTGAGGTCGGGTGAAACCAGGTAACTGTAATCGTGCCTCGCGCAGATTAAACCAATCAGTTTCCATCGTAACCATTTCACCACGCATTAGTGGCAAAATGGCGTCTAACGCCTCATTCAGCATGCGACGTTGATTCTCTGGGTCGATACCCATGCGAAAGGCATCGCCAACCAAGGCCCCTGGCCCCACTCCAAACATGGCTCGCCCTCGCGCTTGATAATCAAGCTGCGTCATTCGCGAGGCAATAGTGAAAGGATTGTGGTACGGAAGAGAAACTACGCCCGTTCCTAACCGGAGATATCGCGTGCGCTCAATTGCCTGAGCAATGAATAACTCTGGGTTAGCGATGATTTCAAAGCCACCTGAATGATGCTCACCGACCCACGCCTCATCGTAACCAAGCTCATCAATGTGCTGGAGGAGTTGCATATCTCGCTCCAGACAAAGCAGTGGGTTCTCCTCCACAGGATGGAACGGTGCAAGAAAAATACCGAACTTCAGGTATCGCTCAGCAAGCATTTTAGCAGCATTCATTGGCCGACTCCTTAAATATTCGACGCATTAAAACAGCTTATCAGCTTTCCCCTCTTGCAGGAAAACCCGTTCTTGGTTAAACCCGCGGCCTCAGCGGGCGGTTAGCTCAGCGGTAGAGCACTGTGTTGACATCGCAGGGGTCACTGGTTCAATCCCAGTACCGCCCACCATTTTCCTCAGAAAATAAATCAAACAACAGCCTGAGCGAGTAGGACTGCGCCTAGCATTGCTATTGAGGAACCGGCTAACTTCCTTGCGCGGAACCAGGCAAATTCATCAAAAATCAAGCGTGCAGCAAAGCCAGCCACAACAGCAATTACCCATTGCGTAGCACTAAACGCTGCAAGATACGCTGCAATAATACTGTTTTCAGCGCCTATCACCGCTTCTGCGTAAGCATATCCATGAAAGCCACCCGAAATCGAAAACAGTGCGAGCAAAATACCGATACGCGCTCGGGTTCCAATGGCCATTGAACCACCAGCAATAATTACAGATAAAGCCACTAGAGCCTCAGCTCCTGTAATATTCGTTGATGATAAGTGGATAGCGGAGCCAAGGAGAGCGCCACCTACGAGGCCAAGAGGAGCTAGAACCCACAAGCGATTATTTATTGTTGCCGCCAGCACTCCAGCTGCAACGATGAAGGCGAAGTGATCAAGGCCAATGATAGGATGTCCAACACCCGACATAAGCCCGTGCAACAATGTTTCAGGAACAACTCCACCCATCGGATGGTGAGCAAGCGCAGGTGAAGCCAAACTCACAAAAAACAAAAAACCTATATAACGCATTAGCACGGCTCCCATTTTAATTTAGATCAACGCTGAGTTGCACCACCATCAAGGTTAACAGTTGTACCAGTAATCATTTTTGCACGGTCACTGGCGAGGAAAACAATAAGGTCAGCACAATCTTCCGCCTGAGATGGCGGCGGATCGGTTGGCATGCATTCTTGCCAACGTTCAGGATCACCGTATTGCTCACTAGCGGTGCCCCGCAACATCGTTTCCATGCGATCTGTAACAACCAACCCAGGATTAAGACCACAAACCCGAATATTGTCTCGGAGTGAGACACCGCCCACAGCTTTAGTGAAAGCAATCAAACCAGCATTTCCAACAGAACCTGCCACATAACCTGGGCTATGCTTAACACCCGCAGCACCAATTACGTTCACAATTACTCCGTGACCCTGCCGGCGCATATTGCCATAAACGGCCCTCGTCATATTGATGTAGCCAAAGACCTTCAAATCCCAAGCTTCGCGCCAACGAGGCTCTTCAACCTCCTCGACGGTTCCAGGAGGAATGGCACCTGCATTGTTTACAAGGATGTCAATATCGCTGAATTCAGCAACCAAAGAACGGGCTGCATCGCCATTTGATAAATCAACGGCGCGAAAATCTGCATCAACCCCGGTGGCCTGCTTAATACTCTGAACAGCACGCTCCAAATCAGCTGCAGTTCGCGATACAATAATAGGCAATACGCCCTCTTCAGCTAATCCTTTGGCAGCCGCAAGGCCTATACCTTTCGAGCCACCCGTAATCAAAGCACGCTTACCCGCAAGCCCCATATCCATCGAAGTGAATCCTTTTTCAATTTCCCTAAGTGTAACTCGTTTCACTGCAAACGCAGCATAATCTTCAGTAAATTTAGCGAAAACCTAATAATCGCAATGGATACAGGATTGATACTTTGTCGAGGCCATCTGGATCACTAGCCAAAATATCATGCCATTATTTCAGTTAAACCAATCAAACATCGCTCATATCAGCTGCGTAAATTGTGCCTGTTTCCAGGAGGCGCTGAATATCTTCAGCATCAAAGCCAATCTCAGCCAAAACTTTAATCGTATCTTGCCCTAAAGATGGAGCAGTTCGAGGTTCATGAGAGGGTGTAGCGCTGAAACGCGCAGCGGCACGAGCTTGCCGAGTAGGGCCAAGACCTGGCTGATCAATAGTGCTCACCGCTTGATTATGAAGCACCTGCGGGTCCTCTAGAACTTCAATTCTTCGAAGTACTGGCATGCAAGGCACATCATTGGCTTCAAGTGCAGCGATAAGCTCGTCCCGCCTTCGCTGACATATTAATCCATCAACTAATTCCAATCGCTCCTGCCTGTTTTTAGAGCGTGCGGCAGGCGTCGCAAATCGGGAATCTTTCACTAGATCAGGTCTCTCCAATGCGATGCAAAGACCCTCCCACTCCTTATCCGAAACCGCCCCAAAAGTGATGAAACCATCACTGGTCTCAAAAATCATATCGTGTGCCGAAGCTCGAGCTTCTTTTTTGTGTCGTCTACCACCACAGCAAAGGGCGCCATACCTTCAGGCCAAAGATAAGAAAGCATCCCATCCAGCATAGAAATCTGAACATGTTGCCCTTCCCCCGTTCTCCCTTTCGCGACTAGCGCTGCTGTGACCGCTTGTGCCGCATAAATCGCCGTTGTCTTGTCAGCAACAATGGTCCGCATCATCTTTGGGCGACCCGATAATGGATCAGCCTGAATGTCGGCAAGACCCGAAAGAGCTTGGATGATAGGGTCGTAAACCCGCTTTTCAGCGTAGGGCCCAGTCGCGCCTACCCCACTTATAGAAAGATAGACAATACCTGGATTGCGTAACTTTACTGTTTCATAACCGAAGCCAAGCCTTTCGATCGCTCCAGGACGATAGTTCTGAGCAATAACATCGGCGCTTTCGATTAGGCGCCAGAGAATTTCTCTACCCGGCTTCGATTTTAAATCTAAAGCAATCGATCGCTTACCACGATTGCAGGCGACAAAGCCGGCCGAAAAACCTGGAGATTCGGCTCTACTTCGGCGTGTTATATCACCTGCCAAGGCTTCAACCTTAATTACGTCCGCTCCCTGATCAGCCAGCTGAACCGTTGCGGCAGGGCCAGAAATGACACTACAAAGGTCAACACCCTTTATGCCTTCTAGAGGACCCGTCATTTCACACCATTCGCTGCAAATGCAAGCGCAGTGGATGGCTCATCATCAATTCTTGATCGGTATGAAGAAAAAGCCGGCGGTAAGGACATTCCGTAGCGTTTGGCCCAATCCAGGCACGTAGTCATTAAGATATCCACTCCAGTGAAATCATCGCCAACGAGGAAACGACGCCCATCTTTCAAACGCAAAGAACCAGCAGTTATCATGCGATGGAAGTATTCACGGGCAACCTGGCAAGCATCTGGCGCAGGACCATAAATTTCAGGCAATCCTTCATGACGGCGCAGCACATAAAGTGATGTCGCGTCTAGCTCCATCGAAATAAATGATAACCATTCAAAGAATTCTGCTCTCGCAGATTTTTGGGTGGGGATGAGGGCTTTCTCCATGGTGCTGTAAGTTTCAGCAAGATAGGTAACGATCGCGGGGCTTTCGGTGAGTGTTAGCTCACCATCCTGAAGCGTCGGAACTTTGCCACGGGGGGTGATGCTACGATATTCTTCGCTTTCCATTTCAGGTGTGCGAGTTCGGATAATTCTCGTTTCATAATTGAGACCAAGAAAGCATAAAGCCCAGTGCGCTCGAAGTGTGCGACTAGTACCAACGCCCCAAAGAATTAACCCAGCCATTACCAAGGCTCCATAAATGGACGAATATCCATCTCAAAAGTCCAAGCGTCTCGAGATTGGGCATGCAGCGTCCAATAAGCCTCTGCGATAGAGCTCAGTTTCATAAGACTATCGGGCAAAAATTCGACATTCTCTCCACCGTTAGCTGCTTTACGCCTCGCATGTATAGCAGGACTATCTACCCCGCCATCCACTACTAGGTGCGCAACATGGATGCCTTGTGGCCCTAGTTCCCTTGCCATCGATTGAGCAACAGCGCGGAGACCTGCTTTGGCGCTTGCAAATGCAGCAAAATTAGAGCCGCCGCGCATACTGGCAGTGGCGCCCGTAAAAAGAATTGTACCCTTGCCTCGAGGTAACATGCGTTTTGCGGCCTCACGCCCCGTTAAGAAACCCGCCATGCAGCCCAGCCGCCAGACCTTCTCAAAGAGCTCAGATGAAGTCTCAGTCAATGGACTGCGAAAGTTAGCACCCGCATTGAAAAGACAAACTTCAATTGGGCCTAGCTCTTTCTCAATGGAGCTGAACAGATTCACCACCGAAGCTTCATCTCTAGCGTCAATGGAAAAAGCATGAGCTGAGCCACCAGAATTTCTGATGTCTTCCACCAAAGCCTCTGATTTAAGCCCATCACGCCGAGCGATTGCAACGGAGTAGCCTCCCGCAGCAAAACGTCGAGCGAAGGCTGCGCCTATTGCATCTCCAGCTCCAATGCCCAGAGCAACTTTTTTTATTTTTCCCATTATTACATGGTGGGCCAATCAAAGAGGTAGACGCAAGCCAATTTGCGAAGTTCTATACGAAGGTAGAAATTTTTACTGTGAAACTTCGCATCAAAAGGATCATGACAAAATGATTTATGAGCTTCGCGTATACCACGCTATGCCAGGTAAAATGCCTGAATTACTGAAACGTTTCGATACAATCACGCTTGGCATTTGGGAAAGACACGGAATACGTCCCGCCGGCTTTTGGACCGTACTGGTGGGAGAATCTAACCAGGACCTTTATTACATGCTCGCCTGGGAGAGCCTTGCTGAACGCGAACAGAAGTGGGGCGCGTTCATGGCAGATCAAGAATGGATTTCCAAACGCGCTGAAACCGAGAAGAATGGTGCGCTTATTTCCGGGTATTCTAACTCATTCTTACAGCCAACATCATTCTCTACAGTCAAGTAATAAGTCTTGATGGCAACTGTGAGCGTTGCTGCTGATGCGACCCTAGACAGAGTTCTGCAGATGTGAACTGCTAGAATTTGTTTAGGGGTGCAATCGGCACTCCTCTAGATTTAACTAGAGACCTTAAATTTCTCGATCGCCAGAAAGCTGATCCAAAAATTCAAATCAACTGCAAACTCCTGACTTCACCTTCATCCTTGAAGGCCTGCCAAAATATTAACTGTAAGCTTCAGTCGATTAATGAAAAGAGAGTAGAAAATGTCTGATATTCAAAAAGCATTGATCACAGGTGGAAATGGAAATCTTGGACGGTTGGTCGCCGCTCGCCTCAGGGGAGAGGAATTTCTATTGTACGTTTTGACTTAGAGGTGACTAAAGATATTCCAAGTGATGGGGATACCATCGTTCTAGGAGACATTCGGGATAAAACGATTGTCAAAAAAATGCTCGAGGAGCACCAACCCGATATAGTCTACCATCTAGCATCATTATTATCTGGCAGCTCGGAAGAAGACATAGAGGCAGCATGGGCAATAAATGCGAATGCTTCTTTTGAATTATTGCGTGCTGCAATGGCAACGGGCGTAAGTCGCTTCTTTTTCGCCAGCACTGTTGCAACTTACGGTGATGGCCTTTCTGACCCACTTCCCCAAGATGCCGAGCAATGGCCCTCCAACTTCTATGGAGCGAGCAAAGTAGCCGTTGAACGACTGGGTGTTTATTTCAAGCTCAAACATGGTTTGGATTTTCGCTGTCTACGTTTCCCATTAGTGATCTCCCCTTTTGCGCCAAAAACAGCTGTCACGGCTTACCCCTCCCACGCAATCAGAGCTGCGCATTCTGGAGAGCGCTTTGTATTCCCAGTTTCACCAGAAGTGGGTATGTCGACTTTATTCTTAGACGACGTCATTAGCTCAATCGTTCAATACAGCTTGGCTGAGGCTACTGGACTATCAAGACATTCCTACAACCTGCACGGTTATCATGTGACCGCAGAAGCAGTTGCAACAACCATCCGCAGACGATTTCAAGACTTCCAATACGAGTTTGCGCCAGACCCCGTCGTGGAAGCTCTGCTTAGCGGCTGGCCAAATGTTATGGCCGACGACGTTGCCAACAAAGACTGGGGTTGGAAACCAGCTTTTGATTTTAGCCAAAGTGCCGATCGCATGTTCGAACTATTGGATGCAGAAAAGAGATAATTCGTCGAACCTAAAACTTTCCGATAACCTTGCAATCAAAGCAGAAAATAAATTGAGGCGATAACTATGAGCAATGGAAACAAGGTCGTTGGCACAGGCGGCGAGTTACTGATGCACCAACTCGTCGCTCAGGGTGTAGAATACGCATTCACCAATACGGGTAGCGCAGAGGCAGGTTTCTTTGATGCATTCTTAACTGTTCCTGGTGTGCAGCCGATTCTTTGCCTTTCAGAACCCCTCGTACTCGCCGCAGCAGACGGTTACGCCAAAGCAGCAAAGAAAACATCCTTCGTAAATGTTCATCTTGCCGCCGGAACACGCCAAGGCTCTGGTCAGTTATTCAATGCTTATTTTGATGGGACGCCGATGGTAGTTACTGCGGCACTTAGGGATAACGGTTCATTTGGAGACCACAACACTTTAGGTGCCTCAGCAGGCTTTGCTCAGATGAACGTTGTCCAGGACGTCACGAAGCAGCGCTGGGAAGTTACAAACCATGCTGGAATTCCAATGGCAACACGTCGTGCATTCAAAGCGGCCGGCACAATGCCCACTGGACCAGTTTACGTTGCCTATTCGAGTCCTGCACTCGACGCAAAAAATGTTGAAGGCATTATCCGACCCGGCCTGCCTTTGGAAACTCCAGTGGCTGCAGCTGACACTACATTGCAAAGAATACATGACGCACTGATAAACGCTGAAAACCCACTACTTTTAGTAGGTCCTGATGTACACGCCGCAGGTGCTCAACGGGAAATACTCGAACTCTCAGAAAATTACGCTTTACCTACCGCGGTTGGCTATTTCGATTACGGCGCCTTTCCAATGGCGCATCCAAACTATATTGGCATGATCGATGTCATACCCAATGAAGGGTATGATGTAATTCTAACCGTTGGTTATCGTCAAAATACCCGAGCCGGGGCATCGGATGACAGGTTTGCAGCCGAACTCATAATAGCGCTCGGCCATGATCCCAACATGATCGGCAGTACCTATGCTGTCGACATTGGCGTCTTGGGAAATGTTAAACACTCGGTCGCGGGAATAAACAATCTTTGGAGACCTGGCGACGCCAATCAAAAACACATTCAAGAGCGCCGTCAATCTTTGGCAAAACAAGCTCGAGAACGAGCTGAAAAATATACTTTAGAGAAGGCAAAACGAGCAGGCGAAACCCCAATCCATCCTAACTATCTAGGCCTGTTGATGGCAGAGACACTTGCTGAAGGCACTGTTTTTGTTTCCGAAAATTTCCGCGCTGCAGATCATATGATGCCGCTAGGCTACGAAGACAAAGACTGGAGCTTGGTTCGGACTTTTGGCGGAAGCCTAGGCTTCGGCCTGGGCGCTGCCATAGGAGCACAGTTAGGTTCACCAGACAGACCAACTACACTAAGCATTGGTGATGCATCGGTGATGTATGGGCCATCCGGTTTTTGGACAATGGCCCGTTACGGACTGCCGATATTGACTATTGTCTGGAACAATCAGGGATATCAGACCGTTCGGACAAATTTTGCTTCCTGGGAGGCAATATGAAAGACCAGAATCGCTATCCAGAGACATTCCTTGGTGATCCAGAAATAGACTTTGTTCTGCTTGCTAAGGCTCAGGGGATAGATGGGATGCGGGTTGAAGACCCCAAAGACTTGAACGCTGCTCTAAAAAGAGGGCGTGAGGTCCAATCCGCAGGAGAGCCGTATTTACTCGATGTTAGAATTGCCAACGTAGGCGCCGGTTCCGATCAGTCCTGGTATATGAACCATAAAGTCAGTGAAAAGTATAAGTGAGAACAGGATTTCCACACCTACTGGCATATGTATACAGCGCCTAATAATTCTTTAAGCAAAGCTGGTTTTGAAAATATTAGCAGTTGCAACTGACTACCGTGGTAGCACCGCAGTTTTTCATTGATGACCTAGCTAATCGCGGTCTGTATGGGATGCTTGACTACAGGGTGGCGAGTCTCGTATACACCGCGGCTCAGAATAGTGTTCAATAACCATAAGTAGGACCATTACCATGGCCCGTCGATGTGCAGTAAGCGGCAAAAGCGTAATGGTTGGCAATAATGTCAGCCACGCAAACAATAAAACTAAGCGGACCTTCCGCCCTAATCTTCAGAGTGTGACCTTGATGTCCGATACTCTGGGTTCAAAAGTGCGCTTGCGCCTTACAACCCACGCGCTCCGCACCATCGAACACAATGGTGGATTAGACTCGTATCTTTTATCAGCGGGCGCTTCTAAGCTGACCCCTGAAATCCGTAAGCTTAAGCGTCAGGTTTCACGAGCCAAGGCAAAAAAGGAAGCTTCTGCAGCCTAAATTTTCTAAAGCTCGTTAATGCCAAAACGCCCGCATTTTAGCGGGCGTTTTTTGTTTGATGATATATTCGGTTTAATCACATTCAATTAGCCAAAAATTAATAGCTTTTTTGGCAGTCCGAGTTCACGCTCACCGATGTAAGAGAGAACAAGTTCTCGACTGATAGGAGCAATACGAGCAATCATTATCTCTCGGAAAAGGCGCTCTACATGGAACTCCTTAGCGTATCCCATACCACCATGGGTGAGGATAGCCCGTTCACACGCCTCAAATCCAACTTCACCTGCAAGGTACTTAGCTGCGTTTGCTTCGCCACCACAGGGTTCTTTGTTATCGTATAGCCAAGCTGCTTTATATGTTAGTAATCGTGCCGCCTCTAACTTTGCCCAACTATCAGCAAGCGGATGCTGGATGCCTTGGTTTTGGCCAATTGGGCGCCCAAAGACAACTCGATCACGTGCGTAGGCTGCCGCCCTCTTGAGTGCAGCTTTACCAATTCCAATTGCTTCAGCCGCAATCAAAACGCGTGCTGGGTTCAAACCATCTAATAAATAATAGAAGCCGCGACCCTCCTCGCCGATACGGTCCTCGTCACGAACTTCAAGGCCATCTATAAAAAGAGCATTAGTATCTACCGCCTTACGGCCCATCTTTGGGATCTCACGAATTTCGACCTTATTACGATCAAGGTCCGTATAAAAAAGTGTGATCCCGTCAAATGCACGTTTGCACTGCTCTTTCGGAGTAGTCCGCGCAAGCAATAGTATCTTATTTGCCCTTTGAGCTGTTGTAGTCCACATCTTTTGACCATGAACTACATAACCAGAAGATGTTCGTTCTGCCTTAGTAGTAATTGAGGCAGTGTTCAGACCTGCATTCGGCTCTGTAACACCAAAGCAAGTCTTTTCCTTCCCTGCAATTAAAGGAGGCAGGAACCTTTGGCGCTGCTCAGGAGTGCCATGTTTGACGATTGGATGAGGACCAAAAATGTTAATGTGAACAGCTGATGCCCCAGATAACCCAGCCCCAGATTCGGCTATTGCTTCCATAAGCACACAGCCTTCTGCAATACCTAGCGCAGAGCCACCAAACTCTTCTGGCATTGCTATGCCAAGCCAACCATCCTTAGCCAGAGCTTGATAGAAATCTTCAGGAAATTCGCCCGTGTTATCACGGTCAAGCCAATAGTCCGGACCAAAGCCTTCGCAAAGCCGCCAAACCGCCTCTCTGATCTGCTCTTGCTGTGCGGTAAACTTAAAATCCATGACGTTCATTCTCCCGGAAAGAAGTACCCATTGACTTATTAGGCTAGGGCGAAATCTGAAACACGTCGATATACCAGATCATAAAAGTCATCAATCTATCCTAAAATTTTCAATAAAAATGCTTCGCAATCAGCGCTTAAAGATTCAGGACGAGTTTTGTTTGGAAAATTTTTTACCCGCATGGTTGCAACTAATTCGCAAAATTGAGTGGTTAGAAAATTGGAAAATTATTGCAACCTAGCGCATTCGATTGACCCATGCCTAAGATGGCAGACTTAAATCTGGGGAGAGAATCCATGCGGCTCGGCATGTTGCTTAAATATAAAGGTGAGGCAGGAGGTCCAGATATGGACACCGTCCGCGAAGCTGAGCGGCTTGGATTCGAGAGTGTTTGGTCTGGTGAAAGCTGGGGTGTTGATACAGTTACACCACTGACATGGGTGCTGGCACAAACAACAAAAATTAAAGCTGGTGCTGGTATCATGCAGATGCCCGCGCGAACACCGGCCTGCGCTGCCATGACAATGATGACATTGAACGCAATGTCAGGCGGAAGGTTCCTGATGGGCATTGGACCATCAGGCCCTCAGGTAATAGAGGGCTGGCACGGCCAAGCCTTTGGAAAACCTCTTCTGAGAACTCGCGAGTATATTGAAATTTTGCGTCGTGCATTGGCTCGCGAGGAGCCGTTAATGTTCGATGGCGAGCATTATCAAATTCCCTATCAAGGCGAAGGTTCTACGGGGCTTGGCAAGCCTCTGAAGAGTATTCTCCATGGAGACCCTAGCAATAAAATTTACACCGCCTCATTCTCGCCCGCCGGTCTGCGAACGGCAGGCGAAGTGGCTGATGGAACGCTCCCTATTTATATGTCGCCCGAACAAACAGGCCTCATTGTAGATCCAGTTTTGGAGGGAATATCCAAAGCAGATAATGGAAAAACCTTAGCTGATTTCGATATCTGTCCGTATGTTCGTGTCGCTATGGGTGATGATGTTGCTGCTTGTCGAGATAAAATTCGACCTGAATTGGCGCTGTATATTGGTGGAATGGGAGCGCGAGAAAAAACTTCTACAATGATTACGCAAAGCGCCTCGGCTACGCAGACGCTGCCTCTGAAATTCAGGATGCATTCCTAGGGGGCAGACGGAAAGAAGCAATGGCTGCTGTTCCGGACGCTCTAGTAGACGAACTGTGCTTAGTAGGTCCTCCGGATCGCATCAAGGACCGTATTCAGGTATGGAAAGAAGCGTCAAACACAGGCGCTGTTGGAGCAATTCTGCTTGGTGGAGCTTCCAAAGAAGCCATGCGCGTGATAGCGGAAGCTGCAGCATAACGCATGGGCAAAGCTAAGGTAGCATTCATCGGGACGGGGGGAACGATTGCGTCTCACGGAACCGATCCACTAGATCTCATAGCCTACAGTCGAACTAAGCGAGTATATCCGTTAGACGAGCTACTTAGAATGAATCCAGTTCTAAGGGACGTTGCAGATATAATTGAGGCTCCCTTCAGACAGGTCCACTCAACTTCCATGGGGCCAGCCGATTGGCCTGATCTTGCCAAGCATATCGATAACCTCTTGTCGGCCGACTCAGATTTGGTTGGCGCTGTGGTAACTCATGGCACTGCTACTCTTGAAGAAACAGCATACTTTCTGAACCTGGTGCTAAAAACTGAAAAGACCGTGGTACTCGTAGGGGCACAGAGACCGCCTACCGGACTTTCAACAGACGCATTTCTTAACCTCGTCAATGGGGCAAGGGTAGCGGCAGCGCCTGAAGCTCAAGGTTTAGGAGTCCTAGTATGCCTAAATGACGAAATACATGCTGCTCGCGAAGTTACAAAAACATCTACCTTCCGACTGCAAACATTTCGAACACCTGATTTTGGTCTTCTGGGGCATGCGGATGCTGATGAAGTAGCCATCTATCGACGTCCAATTCGCGCTCATGCCCCAAATACTCCATTTACTGTTAATTCTGATCTGCCTAGAGTTGATATCGCAATAAGTTATGCGGGCTCAGACGGGGCTCAAATACGTGGTCTCATGGCATCACAACCATCGGGAATTATAGTTGCCGGTTTTGCCCCGGGCATGACCACTCCAGGAGAACGAACAGCAATAGGGGAAGCCCTAGAGTCTGGTATTGCAGTCGTGCAGGCAACACGCGCGCTCTCAGGCCGTGTGGTTCACTTTGATGGGCTTCGACCGAGAGGTATGGTGGTTTCTGACAACCTTTCACCGCAGAAGGCTAGAGTACTTTTAATGATAGCTTTGGCTCATGGGATGACATCAGAGAAAGATTTATTAGATGTCTTTAAGACCTTTTAAAGATCTGACTTGAGAATTCCAAAATTTTGTCCTTTACCTTATCCTAAGCCCCCAGGCTCAATCCCCCACTTTAGTGGGCATTTGAACGAGAAAATGATCATGCCCGCGCTTAGCTTTCTAATTCGTCTGATCATTCTTGTAGCCGCTGTATTTTTTTCTATGGCAAACACAGAATCAGTGGGTGTTGGCATATGGCCTCTAGAAGAGCGCATCGACATGCCGTTGTTCCTCCCGATCCTTACAGCAATTGCATTGGGGTTCCTGCTAGGTTGGATAAGAGCATGGATAAAGTTTGGCCGAACACGTCAGGAACTTAGAAAAACCCGTCGCGAGCTTCGTGCTGCTGATTTAGAAGTAGGACGTTTGAAAGACGAACTAAAATCCCAACAACTCCAAAATCTTCCCGCGATAGATTCGAACTCAAACTAAAGAAATGAACACCTAAAACAGAGGCCGTATGCAAATCGAAGTTAAAATTTGTGGGATCTCCGAATCTACTGGCCTAGATGCAGCGCTGGAAAGCGATGCAACGTATGTAGGTTTTGTTTTCTTTCCACCATCCCCAAGATCTGTAACCACGGAAATTGCATCAGAGCTAGCAAAAGCGTCTGAAGGACGAACAAAACGCGTTGGTTTGATGGTTAATCCGACTGATTTTGAAATTTCTGAAATTACAACCAAAGTATCGCTCGACATAATTCAATTGCACGGAAGTGAGACCCCTGAACGGACAAGCGAAATACGTCGCAAATTTGGTTTGCCCATAATCAAGGCTATCCCAATAGCAACCGCAGATGATCTAAATAGCTCTCTGACGTGGGGCACATCAGCAGGTATGTTGCTTTTTGACGCCAAACCTCCATCGAAACCCAATTCATTACCAGGGGGCAATGCAATTAGCTTTGACTGGAGCCTTCTAGCCAATAACAAACTTTCGAACTCTTGGATGCTTTCCGGTGGCCTAACGCAAGATAATGTAAAAGAAGCAATTCGTCTGACGGGAGCTAATGCCGTTGATGTTTCTTCTGGGGTTGAGAGTTCGCGTGGAGTGAAAGACCCAGACATGATCCGAGCCTTTATCCAGGCTGCACGGAGTTCCTGACAATATAAATAGCTAAATTAGTTGGATTTCTTGGTGCTCGGCGCTATTGTCCCTTCATATTTTCACACGACCTTGAAAGCCAGTCAGACGATGAGCCCCGACGGCCTAAATTCTTTTCGCGCTGGCCCAGACGAAACCGGCCGGTTTGGCCTTTTCGGTGGGCGCTATGTTGCCGAAACTTTAATGCCTCTTATCTTAGAGGTGGAGCAGGCGTATCATAATGCGCGCAGGGACCCCGAGTTCTTGCGCCTTATGGACTATTACCTAGCGCACTATGTGGGTCGACCAAGTCCTTTGTACTTTGCCGAACGACTCACGGAGCATCTCGGCGGAGCAAAAATTTATTTTAAACGCGATGAGCTAAATCATACCGGGAGCCATAAAGCCAATAATGTCTTGGGCCAGGTTTTGTTAGCTAAACGCATGGGTAAAACCCGAATTATTGCAGAAACTGGAGCGGGCCAGCATGGGGTTGCAACAGCAACTTTCTGCGCTCTTTTTGACATCCCCTGCGTGATCTACATGGGTGCTACGGATGTTGAAAGACAGGCTCCTAACGTTGCACGGATGAAACTTCTTGGCGCTGAAGTCCGTCCAGTAACGTCCGGTTCACAGACCTTAAAAGATGCAATGAACGAAGGACTACGTGACTGGGTGTCTCATGTACACGACACATACTACGTCATTGGGACAGCTGCCGGCCCTCATCCTTACCCTGAAATGGTAAGAGATTTTCAATCCGTGATTGGCCGCGAGACGCGCGAACAAATTATGGCCGCCGAAGGGCGTCTCCCTGATACACTGATTGCCTGTATAGGTGGGGGTTCAAATGCCATAGGTATCTTCCACCCTTTCCTCGACGATAAAGATGTTGAGATGTTTGGGGTCGAAGCAGCTGGACGAGGTGTGGATACCGGTGAGCATGCCGCTGCTATTGGTGGTGGAACGCCAGGAGTACTCCATGGCAACCGCACTTATCTACTGCAAGATGATGATGGGCAAATTGCTGAAGCGCACTCCATATCTGCTGGCTTAGACTACCCAGGAATAGGACCAGAGCATTCATGGCTAGCCCAGCAAGGGCGCGTAAAATACGTAAATGCTACAGATGATGAAGCTCTAGAAGCTTTTCAAACTTGCGCAAAACTGGAGGGCATCATACCGGCTCTTGAACCAGCCCCCGCTTTAGCCTTTGTTCTGCGATGGGCAGGCAAACAGCCAAAAGAAAAACTTGTTGTAATGAATATGTGTGGACGAGGAGATAAGGACGTTTTTGCCGTGGCTGAACGTTTAGGAATGCCAATATGAGCCGGCTCTCAAAACGGTTTGCCGAGCTTAACACGCAGGGCCGCGGAGGTTTTATTCCATTCCTCACGTCGTGTGACCCGGATCCAAATACATTCAAAAAGATCCTCGCGGGGCTACCTGAAGCAGGAGCCGATATAATAGAAATTGGTGTTCCTTTCACAGACCCTGCTGCAGACGGGCCCTCAATTCAGGCTGCTGGGCAACGTGCTCTAAAGGCAGGAGCTACATTAAAGGGAACGTTAGAAATTATCCGAGATTTTCGGAAAACCAATAACGACACTCCAATTGTTTTGATGGGATATTTCAACCCAATATATTCGATGGGATGCGAAACATTCGCCAAAGCTGCTGCCGAGAGTGGAGTGGATGGTCTTATTACTGTAGACCTTCCACCGGAAGAAGAAGAGGAGCTTCGCGTACCTGTCCAAAATGCAGGTATCGACATCGTTCGTCTCATAGCTCCAACGACTGACAACAAGCGCCTTCCTCAAGTTTTAAAACATGCCTCAGGCTTCATTTATTACGTGTCGATTGCCGGAATAACTGGAACTACATCACCAACAATTGATTCTATTCAATTAGCTGCAGAAAGACTTCGCAAGCATACCGATCTACCACTTGCTGTAGGGTTCGGTATCCGAACACCAGAATTGGCCAGTGCCGTTTCCCGGACAGCGGATGCAGCGGTTGTCGGATCAGCCGTGGTAGAGCGAGTAGCTGCAAATCTTGATGCTAATGGTGAAGCCCTACCAGGCCTGGTGGACGATGTACTTCATTTGGTGAAGAATCTTGCCGATGGAGTGAGGATCAACACATGAGCTGGCTCGACAAATACGTTCGTCCAAAAATTCAACAACTTGTCAGACGGACGCCCGCACCGGCAGATCTCTGGCTTCAGTGCCCTGATTGCGCCCAGATGATTTTCCATAAAGATCTGGAACAGGCTGCAATGGTATGTCCCAACTGCAGCCATCACATGCGAATAGGCGCAGATAGCCGCTTTTCTTTATTATTAGATGAAGGCAGCCGAGAAAACATACGCTTGCCAGAAACGCCCGTAGATCCTCTAAAATTTCGAGATCAAAAGCGCTACACAGACCGGCTAAAAGATGCCCAACAAAAAAGTGGTGAAAACGACGCTCTCAAGGCGGCTTATGGCACAATAGAGGGAGTACCAGTTGTGATAGCTGTACTCGATTTTGGGTTCATGGGTGGATCCATGGGTGCTGCGGTTGGTGCAGGTTTTGTTGCTGCAGCCAGAGAAGCGGTGAAGCGAAATGCTGCCTTTATTGCTATAACGGCTTCAGGTGGGGCCAGAATGCAAGAAGGCATTCTCTCACTCATGCAAATGCCGCGAACTGTAGCAGCCCTCGGTCTGCTTAAAGATGCAGAATTACCCTATGTAACCTTGATAACCGACCCAACGACTGGTGGCGTATCTGCATCCTTTGCAATGTTAGGCGATATTTCTATTGCTGAGCCTGGTGCAGGCATAGGGTTCGCAGGCCAACGTGTAATCAAAGAGACTATTGGACAGACCTTACCTGAAGGCTTCCAACGAGCTGAATATCTCCTTGAACATGGCATGTTAGACATGGTTGTCAGCCGACATGAGCTCAAGGCAGCGATAGGTAAGGTATTGAGTATTCTGATGTTCCCCACCCTTGATACGGAAAAGAACCTTCATCTTCATGCTGCTGGGAAGACTAAAACTGTAAAAAACGCAAAGCCGAAATCTAGTGAGAAATCGATAGCTGCTGATAGCACTACGAAGAGAGCTAATTCTGAAAAGTGACGGAGCAAGCTAGGGCAGTCGATCGGATTGCAACCTCCCGTATTGTTGGGCGTCTCTCTGAGCTGCATCCAAAATTAATTGATCTCTCAACTGAACGAATTGAGCGTCTGCTAAGGGACCTTGGATACCCACACCTCGAATTACTGAATGTAATCCATGTGGCTGGCACCAACGGGAAAGGTTCAACCTGTGCTTTCCTGCGCGCATTATTAAACGAGGCAGGATATTCGGTTAACGTATACACATCTCCGCATTTGGTTAGCTTTACTGAAAGAGTACGTCTGAGTGATGCGCCAATAACAGAGGATGCCTTCCTCTCTACTCTAGAACATTGTGAACGTATAAACGCTGGTCGCCAAATAACATTTTTTGAAATGTTAACCGCAGCCGCATTTCTAGCTTTTGCGCAAAATCCAGCAGACGCAACAATTGTTGAGGTTGGACTTGGGGGTCGTTTCGATGCAACGAATGTTTTTCCTTCTCCAGCGATGTCTGTTATCACACCGGTATCACTCGATCATTTGGAATTCCTAGGACCCGAGCTTTCCAAAATAGCTTGGGAAAAGGCTGGAATTTTAAAACCAAAAAGCCGTGCCGTTTCTGCATTCCAAACTTCTGAAGCTTATAACGCAATCATTTCCGAAGCTTCTAAGGTTGGCACACAGCTCAGAATAGAAGGGAATAATTGGAAGATCACACCAGGCCAAAATAGCTTTCACTTCAAAGATGAAAAGTGCGACTGGCAACTTCCACGCCCCTCGCTGGCTGGTGACTGGCAGTATGGAAATGCTGGCTTGGCTTTAGCTGCATTAAGCTACTTAGAAGGGTTTGATCTGACAGAAAGTATAGCACGTCGAGCAATGAAGTCTGTCGAGTGGCCAGGACGCCTACAGCTTCTTTCTAAGGGCCCCTTGGTGTCGTCTCTCGCGCCACGCAAACTTTGGATAGATGGTGGGCATAATCCTGCTGCAGCCGAGGCCTTAGCATCTGAGATAAATACTTGGGCAAAGTCTCCCCAACTAATTATTGGGATGATGGAGAGAAAAGATGCTGATAGTTATCTGCGGCGCCTGAACCCTGCGGTTCAAAAGGCGGCTTGTGTTCCAATTCCGAACAACGAGGGAGCATTTGAAGCGGAAGCTCTTGCTGCAAAGGCGCGCAATGTAGGGATAGACGCTATAGCCTATAAATCTCTGGAAGCGGCGGTAGAGGATATTTCTCAAAACGGGGACAACCCTGTTCTGATTTGCGGGTCCCTTTATCTGGCCGGCTTAGTTCTTGCTAAACATTCCTAGAGGGATAGCGGAGCCAGATCAACGGGATGTATAATCATAAAGCTACCTAAAGCCTCATGAGGCGATAAAAACAGACGTCCATCACACCTATCGTATGTCACGCCTGCCGATTGTAACACCTTTTCTGTTTTCGCAATGTCACGAGACCTAAGCAAAACTGCTGTGCCATATGGGGGCTTAATGTTTTCAAAACTTGGAAGCAACTTGGAACAAGCTAGCTCCGTCACTAAAACTAATTCTCCTCGCTCCAATTCTATGAGTGCAATGCCATCATCTATCAGTACACTCGGTTTACGAACAAATTTTGCAAACCGCTCAGTTGCTTCCTCTAAGTCCTTAACTGTCCAAAGCACCCCTGACAACGCGTCTACAGCGTTTGGCTGGTCGGTTTCACCTGGTTCCCAGACAAGCTCAGGAGTGAAATGTCCACACCACTGAATACGGCCCTCTGGCATAACCTCGGGCGGCACCCGTAAAACGCTAAAACGTGCCTCTTCTTCTGTGCCACGGGCTGTAAGTGTCATTCGACGCATATCTACAGGTTTAAGAGGCTCGAATCCCTTTTCTCTTAGCCGAGGGGCCGCGGCTGGAACATTGGTGGCTGCGAAAGCCATGAGGTGAAGCCCCTCGTATCGGGAGAGCTGTGCTTTATGTTGTTTGGCTAAGGGGGTATCGCCCCTGCTACCAAGAAACTCTAGATATCCTAACGCTGGAGTTATCAATCTATTGACCGTCCCAGATGGTAAAGAGTTCCCATCGGCTTGACGGTTCATGTGAACGTTCTCTCGAGTAACATGAAAACCCAAATTCTTAAGGCTAGAAGACGCCTTTTCTAAGTCTTCAACAAACCAGCCCACATGATCGAGAAAAACCTCGTCACCTAGGGGTTTTTGTCGCTCGGTCCACTTAGGTTTCCAACCCAAAATCTTACATCCCCATTTAAACCAGTAGATTTAACATTCCAAAACACAGTCGGTCATTTAAGCCAACAGCATATTTTAAAATTACAGATCAAGACCGCCATGATAATTTCTAGAACCCCAATCACGCAGCCAAAGGCGAACCAAAAGGCGCTTAAGTTGAGGCTCTGGCCAGTCTTCAAAACCTGTTCGCCTATGACCTATCCGTCGGTTATCCAGGATCTGTATCTGCCCGGGCTCAAATGTGAACGAAACATCCATGCCAGGAGCGTTCATTTTTTCTTCTAAAGCTTCCAGGGCCTCTACACCCAAAGCATCTATGGGTTCACCTGCCAAACGTTGACCGTTCGAAACCTGAAATCTGGAAAGCCGAGCGAGAAGCCTATTTTCTTCGACTTTAAAAAGTGGGTGATGAGTAGTCATCACATCTTGTGGCGCATGCTCTCTTTGACGATCAAAATAAAACGGTTGGTACAAACGATTTAGTAGATCAGGTCGCTCTAGCCTAAGTACTTCATGCGCAGCCTCCAACGATACAATGTGAGATAACCCACCTGTTTTTGCAGCGCGCAGACAAAGCAGTGTCACATAATTTGGGGGGCATAAATTATAACTGTTATCGGTATGAAAATTTTGTTCAGCGTTAGTCTTGTCTGGCCGAACGCCATTGCCTGGTGGACGCCCAGTATCTGTCACATCGTAAATGAGGTCACCAATCCAATTTTGTGCAACGGGGCGCTCAATTAGAGAACACATCAACCAATAGGCTATTTTAGCGCCATCCTCGCCAAGCTCATCAAGCGGTAAACGATCTATTAATGCAAATCCAACCCCATCTTTGAGTTCAGCCAAAACCTTAGCCATGAACTCTTTTGTGGCAGTCAATTCAAACTGTGCCACGTCTGCTTCAATAATCGGCTGTCCTGAATGTTCATATATTTGAGCAGCAACTGTAACCTCTTCGGCAACTTCCAGTGGTAAATCGAATCTACCAGTCCCGGATGCCAATTCACTTCCACGCCAAGCACGGCTACTAGCATCCAACATTGCAGATCTCCCTTTTGGACAATAAATCGATAGGCTCAAAAGTCCTAAAAGGCTATAGACGCTTATCTTGCAATTTAAAGATCCGCCAAAAAAGTTCCCTGACACATCTGACAGGATCCGCTGAATGTTCTCTGCCCTGACACCAGTAGCTGCACTGCTTTTAAGCGTCGCCTTTTTATTAATGGGCAGTGGACTCCAAAACACACTCACCCCAATACGCGCTGAGATCGAGGGTTTTGAAGCTATGGCGCTTGGAGCTCTTGGCGCAGCTTATTATTTTGGTTTCGTGATTGGATGCGTAGCTGCGCCCGTTGTAGTGAAACGAGCTGGTCATATTAGGTCGTTTGTGGCGATGGTATCGATTGGCTCTTCGGTGGCATTAATACACCCCATAATTGTTGATCCATGGGTTTGGACAGTATTGCGCATATTCACTGGATTTTGCCTCGCTGGCCTCTTCATGATCATAGAAAGTTGGCTCAACGAAAAGGCGTCGAACGAAAGTCGAGGTGTAATTTTTTCAACGTATCTTGGAATCAATCTCTCCGTGATTACTGTCGGCCAGCTCCTGATCACCGTAGACGATCCCAGATCGTTCTCTTTGTTTGCACTGGCCTCGATTCTTGTTTCACTTGCAGCAGTTCCCCTAGCCTTGACGCGTTCGCAAGAACCAGCCCCACCGAACATTGTTAAATTAAGGATCCTTCGCCTCTACAAAATGTCACCTGTTGGGCTGGTGGGATCATTTAGTGTCGGCCTGTCTAATGGCGCATTCTGGACCTTGGGTCCAGTTTATGGAGCAGTAAGTGGTGGAGGAGCAGAGAGTGCCGCAATATTTATGGCCGTTGGCGCGATCGCTGGTGCTGCGGGCCAGTGGCCTTTGGGGCGCCTATCTGATCGAATGGACCGACGGATAATCATAATGGCAGCATGTTTACTGGCAGCCGTAGCAGATTTGTTAATGTCAATTCTAGGCAACGACAATCAGGCTATTCGCATTATTTGTGTTGCTGGCTTTGGGCTTTTTGCTTTGCCGATATATGCACTTTCCGCGGCTCATATGAATGATATGGTCACGGACTCTGGTTTTGTTGAAGCTGCTGGTGGCCTTCTGCTTACCTTCTCAATCGGAGCGGTCATAGGACCCCTGGCTGCATCAACGGTTATGAGTTTGATTGGACCACCAGGTTTATTTGCCGTCATTGCAGCCGTTCACATATCGACAGCTGTGTTTGTAGGCTCAAGAATGAAAATCAGGCAAGCAACACCAGACGACGAAAGAGGCGATTTTGCGGAAGCAGCCCTTGCAGCTCAAACTGTCGCTGCAGTCGAAGAGTTAGAACCTTCAACTACTACAGATTAACAGATCCATACATTACTTGGTAAGTTCCCGCTTAGCCTACGAAGCTAAGCGGGAATGAGATACTTTAACAACCTTTAAATACTGGCTTACGTTTTTCCATAAAGGCAGTCTGGCCTTCTTTATAGTCTTCGCTTGCAAAGCAAGCTTCCACCATTTGATCAAGCTTATCAAAATCACGGTCTGCTTCATGAGCAATTGCTGTTTGCACAGCAAAATTTGCAGCTGCCACAGTGAGGGGAGCGTTTTCAGCAATCATCCCAGCATACTCCGCAACGGCAGCATCAAGTTCATCAAGGCTAACTACCTTGTTCACCAATCCCATTCTCCAGGCCTCTTCAGCATTAAACTTTCTGGCTGTGAAAAAGATTTCCTTTGCGTAGGCCGGGCCAACTAAATTGACCAAACGTTTCATGCCAGGATATCGGTAACCGAGCCCCAAGCGAGCAGCAGGTACAGCATAAACAGTGTTATCAGCGGCAATACGAATGTCAGCAGACAAAGCTACAGCCAGTCCACCCCCAATACAAAAACCTCTAATCATAGCAATCAGGGGCTTTTCACAATTTTCTATTGCAGCGTATGCAGCGCCGCTCGTGGCGTTGTAGAGCGTTACCTGTTCCGGTGTAGATCTTTTTTCCTTGAACTCGGAAATATCTGCACCGGCAACGAAGGACTTATCTCCCGCTCCTTTCATGACGATACAGCGAACATCATCTTGTGCGACAAGAGTATCGAAGATTTTAGGAATCGCTTCCCACATTTCGAACTTTACTGCATTTCGCCGTTCAGGATTGTTGAAGGTGACCCAGCCAACGCCATCAATCACTTCAACGATCATATGCTCAGTGCCAAAATCCAATTTCATGTCGTTACTTTCTAAGTTCAAAGATGATTATATCACACCATCATCACGCATCGCAGCAATGGCATCAGGAGAGTAACCGAGTTCAGTGAGAATTGCGTCGGTATGCTCACCTTGTTCCGGTGTTGCGGAGCGAATTTTGGATGGAGTACGGGACATCTTTATTGCCTGATTAACAATTTGGAATGAGCCCATGCGGGGATGACTGACAGGCACCGCCATCTCCACATGCTTTACCTGCGCATCCTCAAACATCTGATCCATTGAATAGATAGGCCCACAAGGACAACCCGCTGCATTTAAATGATCAATCCAGAAGGCGGAAGGCTTTTGGCAAGTAATAGCATCTATAGCAGCATTCATTGCTTTTCTGTTTTGAGATCGGAGCGCACCAGTAGCAAAATCAGGATGATCTTTAAGTTCTAGTGCATTGATCGCGTCACAGAAACGCTCATAAATTGCCTGACCAGCAACCGCAATGTTCACATGACCATCTGCAGTCTTAAACACACCAGTCGGAATTGATGTTGGATGATCATTGCCAGCCGACTTAGGGACTTCTTTGTCTTTGAGATAGCGCGCTGCCTGGAAGTCTAGCATCTGGATTTGAGCTTCAAGTAGTGAAGTCTTTACCCACTGTCCCTTTCCCGAAGTTTCCCTCTCTAAAAGAGCTAGGAGGATACCTTGGGCACAAAACATTCCTGCAGAAAGATCAGCAACTGGAATGCCAACGCGCATTGGTCCCCCATCTGCCTCTCCAGTAATAGACATAAGGCCACCCATGCCTTGGGCAATTTGATCAAAGCCTGGGCGATCAGCGTACGGACCATCTTGTCCAAAGCCGGAAATTGAGCCGAGGATGATACCAGGGTTTATCTTGGCAAGGCTGTCATAATCAATTTTCAAGCGGTGCTTTACATCTGCTCTATAATTCTCAACAACAACATCCGCTGCGGATACCATCTTGTAAAATGCTTCGAGACCTCTTGGGTCTTTAAGATTCAGGGTGACAGAGCGCTTATTACGATGCAAATTTTGGAAATCAAAACCATCTCTTGATCCGCCCAATCCCTCCTTACCATCCGGAGGAGACTCCACCTTGATTACATCAGCACCCCAGTCTGCAAGTTGACGCACACATGTTGGGCCAGCTCGCACACGGGTAAGATCAAGAACCTTGAATCTAGAAAGTGGCATTCCTGTCGTAGCGCTCATACTCTTAAATCTCCCTAACTAAAGGCTTGAATGCCAGTTATCGAACGGCCAAGGATCAGTGCATGAACATCATGGGTACCCTCGTAGGTATTTACTGCCTCTAGGTTCATCATGTGCCTAATAACTTTGTACTCGTCAGAAACCCCATTTCCACCATGCATATCACGAGACAACCGAGCAATATCTAAGGCTTTGCCACAATTGTTCCGCTTTATTAGGGATATCATTTCTGGCGCCGCACGACCTTCATCCATTAAACGCCCTACCCGAAGAGCGGCTTGAAAACCGAGTGCAATTTCGGTTTGCATATCCGCTAGCTTTTTCTGAATGAGTTGATTTGCCCCCAAGGGTTTTCCAAACGCAGTCCTGTTCATGACATATTCACGACTTGCTCGCCAACAAGCTTCGGCGGCCCCCATAGCACCCCACGCAATTCCATAACGAGCCTTATTCAAACAGCCAAATGGTCCACCTAAACCCTTGGCATTCGGAAGACGGTTTTCATCTGGCACAAAGACGTCATCCATCACTATTTCGCCAGTTGGTGAAGCGCGAAGTGAAAATTTTCCTTCAATTTTTGGAGTGGAAAGACCTTCCATACCTCGCTCAAGTATGAAGCCACGGATGTCACCTGCTTCATCTTTAGCCCAAACCACTAGCACATCGGCAATTGGTGAAGATGTAATCCACATTTTTGCGCCGGTGAGCCTATATCCGCCGTCAACTTTGACTGCGCGGGACTTCATACCGCCCGCGTCTGAGCCATGGTCCGGCTCTGTTAAGCCAAAAGACCCGACGTGCTCTCCAGAAGCGAGCTTTGGCAGATATTTCTGTTTCTGCTCTTCTGAGCCGTATGTATGGATCGGGTACATCACTAAACTAGATTGCACACTCATTGCCGACCGATACGCGCTGTCGCAGCCTTCAACTGCACGAGCAAGCAATCCATACATAACTGCCGAACCACCGGGACAGCCATACCCTTCTAGACCGACACCTAAGAAACCAGATTGTCCTAGTTTTTTGTAAATGTTGCGATCAAAAGTTTGATTGCGGTTAGCTTCCATCACGCCAGGCTCCAACTCAGCCTCCACGAATTTCACACCAGCTTCAAAAGTCATGCGCTCTTCTTCATCGAGCTGATCTGCCAAATAGAACGGATCAGTCCAGTCAAAAGGTGGCAGCTTGCTAACCTTGGTGCTTGCGGGCGTCGAGTCAGGCATTGAAGTTCTCCATGAAAGAATACGTGTGCAGGGGCGTAAACCGAAAGCTTTTATATAAAAACTAATAACTGAAAAGATAGCTTGGATATTAAAATTCGGCGAGATAGGCGATGCGCCGCAGCAGCGTCAGCAAAGATTTCTGCAGAACGCATTAAAGCAAAGAAACTAAAAACATTTATGTTTTTTAATTTATTGCTAGAAAAATCTAAACGATGCCTGCTGCAACCCATTCATCTAACTTGGCCAAGCTCTCATCTCGTCCCATAGGTTCTATATTGATCACAACACGATCAATCCCTGCGTCCGCATATTGCTTCAACATTTCTGGATCTTGCTCGCCACCAAAAACAGTAATTGGAATTTGGCGCCCAGCCTCTCGCTCCATTGCCCTAAATTCAGGCAACTTTTCCAAAATATGATAGGTCGGGCGGCGCGCATGAGGAAGCCAAGCGTCGGCGTATCTTAGAGCTCGACGAGCTCCATACGGGAATGCTCCACCAAGATAAACTGGCGGTGCTCTCAACGGCTTTGGCCAAGTTTGCATTGGGCCAAAGTTGACTAATTCACCATGATATTCTGGGGTTTCATCTCGCCAAATAACGCGCATAGCCTCAATTTTTTCCCTCATGAGCTTCATGCGAGAAGATGGATCAACACCATGATTTATCATTTCATCAGTGTTCCATCCGGCGCCTATACCAAAAAGGAAACGTCCACCAGAAATTACATCAAGCGATGCAACTGACTTTGCTGTCTGGAAGACATCCCTTTGAGGCACTAGGCAGATCCCAGTGCCTATTTTCAAAATAGAGGTCGCCCCTGCGGCAGCTGTCAAAGTTACAAATGGGTCCATCACCTGAAAATATTTTGTTGGTAGCTCGCCGCCCTGCGGCCAAGGAGAGTTTCGAGTGAGAGGAATGTGACTATGTTCAGGAGCCCATAGGCTCTCGAACCCTCGCTCTTCTAGAGCAGCAGCAAGATCAGATGGTCGAATGGAATAATCTGTGAAAAATAAAGCTACTCCAATACGCATCGGGTTATCTCACTTTTTTACATCTGTGGAAGAGGTAGATATTTCAATACAGCCTCTTGCCTTGGCTAGTTCACTGAGCCTTTGATTTCGATCAACAAGCGAACGCATCTCGATTTGCTCAACATCAGAAAGATCTACCGCTAAAACCGCTGGCCAAAAAAATGCTTTACCTACCGCCACAGCGATAGCATTTCCTGTCGCAATTTCCTTATCTATCTTTGCAAGTTTAGCCGCTTTGTCTCGATTATCCGCCATGAGCCCCGCTATTTCTGGGCATTTCAGGGTTTCATCTCCAGGCTGCGAAAGGGGCACAAGCTGCGCCTGGCGAGTTTCACATGCGACAACCATTGCCGCCAGCGCAATAATCGCGATGATACGCAAATTGAATACCTTTAAAAAGTCATTGGGACTACGGAATCAGCATATGCTTCCCTATCAATCAATCAAGCAAATTTCTGCTATTTTGCTCGTCGCGTTTGGAATTTCAGGTTGCGCCAAGCCTGCAAGTGTCAAACCAATGACTTCAAGCTCAAGGGCCAATGCATTATCTCCAGCTGACATTAATCTTTCTGGGGCCATATGCGTTAAGACCGTAGACGGCGGCAAGACTACTAATCCTCTTTGGGTATCAGAAGTCGACAACGCAAGTTTTCTGATTGCTTTGGAAGCTTCTCTCAAAAACAATGGACTTCTCGCGGAAAACCCCGAAACATGCAGATATGATGTTGAAGTAAACCTTCTTGGATTATCTCAGCCGTACATAAGTATCGACGTTGAAGTCACTGCAAATGTAAATTATAGAGTGCGAAAAGCTGGCGTCGACGAACCCTACTTGCTTAAAACCATTCAAACCTCTTATACCGCCCGTTTTACCCAAGACAAATTACTCTGGGGAACCCGACTGAAAGAAGCAAATGAAGGGTCAATTCGAAAAAATATAGGTGAATTTATAGATGCTATTTTAACTCGCCCACCTTCATCCTGAACGCTCGATAAAAATAGCGCCTTTTACAAAAAATACTGCTCAAAGCAGATAGTTTCTTGGGAAAATGTCGAAGACGACCGCAGATATCTTGTCTCACAAAAAGGTTTGAATTTTCAAAAAGGAAATTGGATCCTCTCTTCTCTCATATAAGGGAATGAAGCCGTGCTGATAGGTCAAATTAGTGATAGTCACATACTTCCATTCGGCGAAAAATCTCATGGCATAATTGACCCAGCTCAACGTCTCTTGGCTGCGGTTAAAGCTATGAATGCAGCCAGTCCAGATTTGGTTCTCCACACCGGCGACATAGCACACCACGGAACGCCAGAAGCCTACCGTGTTGCAAGAGAAATTTTAGCACAACTAAAGGCACCACTCTTCGCAATACCAGGCAATCATGACGACCGCGCAAAAATGAGGGCCGCATTTTCAGATCAAAAGTGGATGCCCAGCAAGGATCAAGCGACAACCTTTATTCAATACACAATCGATACCGGCCCGCTCAACATCATAATGCTAGATAGTTTAGTGCCTGGAGAAGTCAGTGGTGCACTATGCAAAAGCCGATTGGAATTTTTGCATACCCAACTCAGCCGGGATAGACGACCCACAATCATTGCACTTCACCATCCCCCCATGGCTCCGGGCCTCGATGGGTTTGCAAAAGTTGGCCTTCAGGGTGCAGACCAACTCGCTAATATATTAGAGAAGCAAGGCCAAGTAATTCGTATTTTAGCTGGTCATAACCATCGCAGTGTAGTTGGAGTTTGTGGGGGCGTTGCCACAATTGTTGCTCCGTCCTGTGCCTTTCCATTTGCATTTAGTGCAAAGAAAGACGCAGCCCTCTCTATGGCATTTGAGCCTCCAGGAGCTGCTCTACATCTGTGGGATGAAAATTCGGGTCTTGTTTCACACATGATTTCAATTGGGGACTGGCCAGAGCCAAAAGCTCTGAGGTGAACGCATCGTTCTTAGTCGTTAAAGTCGACCATAACAGGTGCATGGTCAGAAGGCTTTTCCCAACCACGGGCTTCCTTAATTACCGAAGCCGCTGACAATGTATCAATCGCAGCACCTAAACCCCAAATATGATCGAGCCGGCGTCCTCGGTTAGCATGCAACCAATCTTTAGAACGGTAGCGCCACCAGGAGAATAAAGGCGTGGCTTCAGAGATTTTAAGCCTTACCAAATCCGTCCACCGCCCCAAAGTTTGAGCTTTCTGCAGGGCATCAACCTCGATTGGAGTATGGCTGACAACCTTTAACAAGGCCTTATGAGACCATACGTCATTCGGTAAGGGCGCTACATTAAGATCGCCTACCAGAACAGCATCCGCATGTGTTTGGCTTTGTCCCCAAATTGCCATTTCATCAAGAAAATCTAACTTATGCTGGAATTTACTGTTCACTTCGGCGTCAGGCTCATCTCCGCCAGCAGGTACATAAAAATTGTGAACTGAAAGTCCGCTGTTAAGCTTTACACCGATATATCGGCCATCCTGCTTACCGCACCAATCTCGACCTTCCATGCGTTCCATCGGGATGCGGGATAGAGTAGCAACACCATGGTAACCTGGGATTCCCTCCATCTCGATATATGGAAAGCCAATATTGCGTATTGCCTCAAAGGGAAACTTAGTCTTGTCCGCCTTTATCTCTTGCAGGCAGACAACGTCCACGCCCGTTTCCGAAACCAGCCTTGAAAGGCCATCAAGGCGCAAGCGAACCGAATTTACATTCCAAGTAATCAGACGCATATCACAGTCCCTTTAAAGACAAACCAATTCTCTGCATGAAACAAACACTCAGTGCTTTTTACGGACCTACAACATAAAAATTTTAGCCCATCACCAAATCAATGCTTGGCCATTTTCCTAATTGGAATACCAATTGCTTCAGAAATTACAGGTGTCCTAAATTCAAGAACTCACAATCGACTCATGTATGCGTTTGATTACTGCTTCAGGATTTTCGAACGGCATCATGTGGCTAGTGCCATTAATCCTATCAAGCCTTCCTTTTGGCGCTTGCTTCGCGGCGACCCCTTGGGCCATGGTAGCCCAACTTGGAGCAGGACCTTGGGTTGAGGGGTCACTCTCAACAAAAACGATTGGCCGATTAAATCGCTTTAGTGCCGCAAAAGTTGAGGTATCCATAGTCAGCCGGTAACCAGCCGCCTCCGCCTCTGCGGGACATCTCAGCTTAAACCCGTCACTATCATCCATTGGCTCGAGGGTTGAATTTACAAATGCTTTGAGCATTTCACGTCGCCAATTGCAGAAACCAGGTCGTTCTGAAAGCATTTCTGCAAACTTTTCTGGAGACGGCAAAACCTGTTTTCGTTTTGTTGCCCTTACTGAAAGGAGATGGCCGACGGACACCGCTTCGTCATGCAGCGTAAAGTCTGGTGTTGGAACCAAAGGCGGTTCAAACAAGGTCATGGACCTAAAGGGAGAAAGACCAAAAATTGCACCCATTCTTAGTCCAGCAAGTCCTGACATAGAATGTGCAGCGAAGTGCAGTGGCTGCAATGGAGAATGCTCTCGCACGGACTTGATTACTGAAATCATATCAATAGCAAGACGATCTGCAGTGATCATCCGATCGTAATTACCGCCCGGGTCAGCGGATCCACCATGAGCACGAAGATCAGCTGCAAAAATATCAAAATCCCGCGCTAACTCGTTGAGCATAGGGCTATAAGCTCCAGCCGAAAAACCGTTAGCATGCCCCCAAAACAGACCAGGTCGCCGACCCGTATTACTACGCCAACCGTAGGCCCTAAGTGATATATTGTCAGCGCCAGAAACAATCCAATTTCTTGCAAACGAGGTGTCGACGGAGGCAGTGCGGTTTTTCATTTCTAACAAAAACTATTCTGCCGCTGCGAGCGATTTGCCGGCAGCATAATTCTTTACTGCAGCTCCAAAGGCCTCAAATAATTTCCGAGAGGGCAGATCTTCTCTGAAGGTTGCTTCAGGATGCCATTGAACACCCAACACCCAACCTGGGGCTTGAGGCATTGATATACCTTCAATAACCCCATCTTCAGACATTGCTTCAACCATCATTCCAGGGGCTGGTTCGTTGACTGCCTGAGCATGCAGAGAATTTACAATCACCTCCTCTGCGCCAAGTATGGCACGCAACCTACCTTCTTCTGCAAGTGTTACTGAGTGGGCTAAACCTGCTGTCTGACCAGGAGGCAAAGCTTTATTAGAACGATGGTCGCGCTTCCCTGGCAAAAGGTGCACATACTGATGCAACGTGCCACCCATAGCTACATTGAGCTCCTGAATACCCCGGCATACTGCAAAAACAGGAATACCTCTCTCAATTGCCCCACGTATCATAGGAAGCGTTGTATTATCTCTATCTAAGTCTATGACTGTTTCGGGTGACGCTACGATGTCTCCATAGAAATCTGGATGCACATTCGAGGGACTGCCCGTTAATAGAAGGCCTGAAATATGATCTAAAAGCGGAGTAGGATCAGCCTTACGCCCCACTGCTGGCATGACAATAGGCAGAACCCCTGACACCTCTACAAGTCCCTCAACATGCCGGTGACTTGCCGTATGCATCTTGAAAGTATTCACTTCCTTGAGACACGCTGAAACAGCTACAAGCGGGGTATTATTATGACCCATAGATTCTTCTCAATGGCCCAGAAATTTATTAGAACCCTACTTCTAGCCTAAACTTGAATTTAAACCAATTGAGAGTTCCCGACATTAGTTCAGACGCGGAGGCTCATCGTCATTAGCTGCTTCGGGACGAGATGACAGCTCTAGTAAGGCTTGCAGCATCTTCGCCCTATCCAAAATTGTTTGGCTTTCTAGCAAAGCTTGTTTCTCAGCTGGGAAAAACGGACATGCCATCGCAAGAGCATTAACCAAAGGTTCATCTTTCAAACGAGAAATGGCTTGCTCATCAGTACTTAAACCTCGTCCCCCAAGATACTCAAAGAATGCAGCTAACAGCGTATCTCGCTTGATATCTGTTGCTACGTCCTGAGTGCTAAGATCAGACAGAAACTCAGAATAATCTGGTCTTACAATTCTATACCCGTGTTTTAATGGAAGCTCTTCAGCAACTCTAAATCGAGTTACACCCTCTAACGTTAGTTGCCAGCGACCATCCTCAAGCCTCTCTTCATTAACAATCCGGCCCAGACATGCCACAGGATAAATTTCAGGATTAACCTCGGAACTTGAAGGGTCGCGCGGTTGCACCATTGCGATCATACCATCGCCTGCCAGTGCATCTTCTGTCATGGATCGGTAGCGCGGCTCAAATATATGCAGGGGCAAGTGTGCTCGCGGTAGCAGTAAAACGCCGGCGAGAGGAAACACGGGCACGTTGGATGGTAAACCCGCTGAAGGGTTGCTTGTAACCATCATTTCACCTTCTAAGAAAACAGTATTGAAGATAGACGACGTCGAGCCGCCAGAGTCTGTTCATCCATAGGACCCCAAGCCTCAAAGAACTTTACAAGCTGCTTGCGGGCAGCCTCTTCATTCCAGGAGCGGTCTGCAGCAACAATTTCGAGCATTGCGTTTGCTGCTTCCTCCGCCATTTCTGCTGCAAAGTATGCCATGCCAAGATCGAAACGTACTTGATGATTTTTCGGATCGGCATCTACCTGTTGACGCAATTCTTCGACTTCTGCCATGTCAGACCCAACTGTCTGCCCCGCCAAATCAACGGCGGACACAGCGCTAGCAACAAAAGGATCGCTTCTGTCTTTTTCTGGGATCCGTCCAATAAAATCTTTCGCATTTTCCAGATCATCTTCAGCTAAAGCTGCTCGAGCGAGACCTGCGAGCGCAACAGAGTTCTCAGGTTCATGCTGCAATACCTGGGCAAAGATATTCGCTGCAGTTGGCCAATCGCCCGCTTCGCCTGCATCTTTGGCTTGATCTATTGCTTCTTCGATTGGGCTCTTTACCTCCCCGCCCACCAAACGCTCTACAAAACTTCTGACCTGGCTTTCAGGAACAGCCCCCTGGAAACCATCCACTGGACGGCCCTGCTTAAAGCCATAAACCATCGGAATAGACTGAATTCGCAGTTGCTGAGCAATCTGCTGATTTTCGTCAATATTCACCTTCACCATGCGAACCTTGCCTTGGGCCGCATGAACGACCTTCTCCAAGACTGGTGTTAATTGTTTGCAAGGTCCGCACCAAGGTGCCCAAAAATCAACTATTACAGGCGTTTCATTGGAGGCCTCAATCACATCTGCCATGAAGTTAGCCATGTCAGTATCTTTAATCAGCGCCGAGCCGTCTGGCGGTGTCATTCCGCCCGCATTACCTAGGTTTTCCATGATGAACGCTGTCCTGTCTAAAATCTTTTTTCTAGGTCTAGTGCACACACTTAAGCATTAGCCACAGATATTACAAAATTTGAGGGATAGTTACTTGATCCTAGCCTCTATCAAAATGAGGCGTTTTGCGCAATTTTCAACACATTTAAGACTTTTGCAGCGCTAATAAAATTTTTCTTTAACCAGCACCGGCTGCGGAAAAACACATTCGACAGCTCGCACTAAGGACAAATTTTGCGTGCACTTAAGGAATCAAAAACCTAAACCTCACAGCCTTTAAAAATCACCAATTAAAATCACTTCTTAAATGGCCGCTTCCCAAACCCTGCTGATCAAACTAAAACATAATCAGATCTGGGGGCTGAGGCGATGGCAAAACTTACGCAGTTGGAAAGGCTCTGCGAAAAAAGGGCCTCAAAATGACCGATCAGCGTCGGATCATAGCTCGTGTTATATCCAACGCCGAAGATCATCCAGACGTAGAGACTGTCTACAGACGTGCGACGGAAATAGACCCCCGTATTTCTATAGCCACCGTATATCGCTCACTTAAGCTATTCGAAGACGCAAATATTTTAGTCCGTCACGACTTTGGTGAAGGCAGAGCTAGGTACGAAGAGACCGGCGAACATCATGAACATCTTATTGATATTGAAAGCGGCGAGGTTATCGAATTCGTCGATGCAGAGCTGGAAGCCTTGAAAGAGCGAGTAGCAGCAAGGCTAGGCTATGATCTAATTGACCATCGTCTTGAATTATATGGCCGGAAACGCAGAGGTTGATTTTAGCTAGGACGAAGAAGTGTAGCCTGCGCGCTGATCGGCCAATTTCAATTCAGGATCACGTCTAGCAGGATCTCCCCAACCTCCGCCTCCGGAAGTGTCCAGCCGAACCATATCACCACGCTTTAGTTGTACACCTGAAATTTTTGATGGAAGAAGTTCGGATTTGCCGTCCCTGGTCAAAATAAATCTTCCAGGAGTTCCTGGTTTGCCGCCGTTGAGGCCATACGGGGGAAATCTAAAACGATCAAAATTTCCCGACAACACTCCCCAATCGGCATCTAACCGCCACTCTCGTGCAAGACCTAACCCTCCTCTGTATTCGCCGTCACCGCCTGAATCTGGGATAAGACCATATTGAGTGAACGTTACTGGAAAAAGTGCTTCGCACATTTCTAAGGGTGAATTTGCCAAATTATGAAAACCCGCGGAGAAGCCACTTGCACCATCGGCTTCTGGATGACCACCCCAGCCTCCCACTTCGATCTCAAAATACACCCTCCTTTCACCAGAAGTATCAGGTGCGGACAAAGCTGCCACATAGGAAACGCCGTAATAAGCGGCGGGAATGGTGTTTGGAATAGCTTTAGCCAATGCCCCTAAGACCGTTGTCACAATCCTGTGGCCAGTTGCCATTCTATTGGCTACGGGAGCTGGAGGTTTTGCTGAAACGATAGTCCCTTCTTCCGCAATTATGTCAATTGCACGATAAGCACCCGTGTTAGCCATGACTCTCCCACCGGCGGCCATGAGGAGAGCGCAATACACGCCTGACTTAGCCATATTCAACGTGCAATTTACAGGGCCAGGCACTTGCGGACTGGAACCAGATAAGTCAACACGAGCTGTATCGCCGTCTATGATTACAGTGGCATTAATTTTTATGCCTATTGCATCCTGACCATCATCATCAACGAAGTCTTCAAACGCATATGTTCCATTTGGCATATCGGAGATAGCTTCGCGCATTGCAAATTCTGATTGATCTAACACTGCGGCCATAGCAGCTTCCACTGTTGCTATTCCATATCGGTCGACCAGTCGAAGAATTGCACGTGCTCCGACATCAAGAGCCGCAAGCTGTGCGGCTACATCCCCCCCAATTTTCTCTGGCTCACGGCTATTACGACGAATTACATCAAGAATTGCGGAATTTGGACGACCTGCCTCGACCAATTTTATTGGAGGCAAACGAAGACCTTCTTGAAAAACCTCCTGAGCACTTGCAAAATAACTACCCGGAGCACCTCCACCTATGTCCACGTGATGAACGATTGTCGCTGAAATTGCGACTCGCTGACCGTCCTTGAAAATTGGTTTGTAAGCAACAAAATCTGGCAAATGTTGGCCACCAGCGTAAGGGTCATTAGTTAAAATAACGTCACCTTCCTGCCATTCAGACAGTGGTATCCAGTTAGAGACAATTTCTTCAAGGCAAACTGACATACTGTTGAGATGAACTGGGATGCGCGTTGATTGAGCTACAGCATTTCCCAAACCATCAAAGATCGCTGTTGAATAATCTAGAGTTTCGCGAACTACCGTTGATCGAGCCGTTCGCCAAATAGAGATATTCATTTCCTCTGAAGCGGCTACCAGCGCGTTCCTGATTACTTCAAGACGAATTGGATCAATATCAACCATGAGCGTATCTCTTTTCTGCGACAAGGTCTCCTCCGGACACCATCTCCGCTTCCCAACCAGAACCGATGATAAGTGTGGTAAAGGCTTCCTCAACAACGCATGGTCCACTCATGCGCGCACCCTCTCTTAAATGTTCACGAGAATAAATTGGTGCATTAACCCAAGCACCTTCAAACCAGATCCGGCGACTGCCACGCTCTGCCGATTGGCTTGTGGTATCAACGACTGGGTTAGATATACGTGGCGCCTGCATCTTTCCTATGGCGGCCAAGCGCAATGTTGCTATTTCTACGGTATCTCTTTCATCTGCATGGGCAAACCTGCGCAAATGCTCTGAGTGGAATCTTTGCACTAAATCCGACACCGTTTCAGGTGTGATTGAAACATCACCCCATTTAATTACCAATTCATAGGCTTGGCCGAGATACCGCATGTCCGCGCTAAATTCGTAGACCCGGTCTTTCTCTAGCACCCCATCACGAATGAGAGCTGCCTCTGCCTCACTACGGAGGTCTAAAGCCATTTCAGTGAGAGCAGATAATGTCTCGTCTTGACCTCCATGATTAGCCTTAAGCCGCCTTGACCGAGCAAGATCATGACGGAGATCCGCACCTAAGATTCCACGAGCAGATAATGTTGAAGCATTTGAGGGAAAAATGATGCGATTGATGTTGAGGGCATCAGCTAACGCGCTGGCATGAAGTCCTCCAGCCCCTCCAAATGGAGCGAGAACAAAGTCGGATGGATCTGCGCCCTTTTCAAATAGTGAAAGCCGAATTGCATCAGCCATTCGGGCGTCTGCCACTTCAAGTATGCCAGCTGCCGCAGGCTCTGATGAAAGATTTAAAGGTTCGGCAACATGATCATTTATAGCTTTGAGTGCACCAGCATCATCTAGACGCATGGTGCCCCCAAGGAAGCTAGGGGCGTCAATTCGTGCCAGCGCTACATTTGCATCAGTAACCGCTGGTTGTATTCCACCACGACTGTAGCAAACAGGGCCAGGGTTTGCGCCTGCACTTTCTGGGCCTACTCGAAGACCGTCACCTTCCACACGAGCAATTGAACCACCTCCAGCTCCAATGGTTCGAATTTCAATCATTGGTAACCTAACTGGCAGCCCATCAATATTGCCTTCAGGGGTCTGGCCAATGGCGCCTTCAGCCACGACCGCAATGTCAGCACTTGTCCCACCCATATCAATACCGACAAGATTTGAAATCCCATGCCGCCCAGCTAGACTTGCCATGGCCATAGCTCCACCTGCAGGGCCTGAAAGCAAAAGCTTTGCAGGAAGACGAGCTGCCTCTGCTGGCCTTGCTACCCCGCCATTGGATTGCACTAAATATAAAGAAGCAGATACACCAATCGCTTCTAATCTGCCTTCAACCTGCTCCAGGTACTTAGAAACAACCGGCTTGAGTAAGGCATTAAGTGCAGTTGTCGAGAAACGCTCAAATTCTCTAATTTCTGGGCTTACTTCATGAGAGGCAGAAACAGCTAAATTGGGAACAGACTGCGCTAGAATTTCTAGAGCCTCCTGCTCATGCGCAGGATTTGCATAAGAATTAAGGAAAGCTAAAGCAATGGCCTCAATGCCTTCCTGCTCCAATTTTTTCGCTAGAGCTTCAAGCGCTTTTTTATCAATTGGTGTTTCAACAGACCCATCGTAGCGAACGCGCTCAGCTACCCCAAAACGATACTCCCTTGGGATTAGGAGACTTCGAGACTCTGCCTTGAGACTGTACAACTCTTGCCGCATGTGCCGTCCAATCTCTAGCACATCCTCAAATCCAGCCGTGGTAATCATCGCACCCTTTGGTAATTTGCGCTCCAGTACCGCATTAGTTGCTATCGTGGTGCCGTGTAAAAGCAAACCAATATCAGTTAGCTCAAAGTCACAGAGCGCAGCGACTTCCTGCAAGCCAATCCCAAGGCCTCGCGAGGGATCGTCTGGCGTAGACGGTGTTTTATGAGCAAAAGACCCCCCAGATCGGCTGTCGTAAACTTCTATGTCGGTGAATGTACCGCCAATGTCGACAGCTATCCGAATGGGTCGAGGGCTTGATGACATGAACTTATATTCTTTCGGAATTAAAAATGCAGCGACAGTTTCTTAAACTGCTTTAGTTCCTGCAAGTGCTGCTGATTGTCCTGCCAATCCCATTGCATGCTTCATTAAAAGACGTTTCATCGGAGGTGCCTTATCGACGGCGGCAAGTCCAAGAGACCGAACAAGCGTAAGTCCTGGAAGACTATTCGAGAAAAGTCTATTGAGACTATCGGTGGCCGTGACCAGACCAGCTGCATCCATAAAACGCGCCGCCTGGTATGCGGACAGAATATCAGGAGACGCAGGGTCTAAGCCAAGCTCTAATTGTTCGCCAACGCGCATTGCAAGTTCTGCTGAATCTCGGAGACCAAGGTTGAACCCTTGCCCAGCAATAGGATGGATAGCCCGAGCAGCATCGCCAACAAGAGCTAGTCTTGGTCCTATCATTTTCTCGGCTCTTACGAGTGCAAGTGGAAAAGATCCAATGGGACCAACAGAACAAACATGACCAAATTGGTCGCCGAAGCGTATTGCAAGCTCACGGTCAAAACTCTCACGTTCTAATTCCAAAAGCCGAGCCGCTTGCAGATTGCCTTCCGTCCAAACTACCGATGATTGATGTGGCCAAGGGGCATCGCTATCCTGATTGTCGGGCAATGGCAAAATTGCAAATGGACCTGATGCCAGGAAACGTTCGTGTGCAGAGTTGCCGTGGGGAAATTGATGAGCGACAGTAGTTACGATGGATATTTGACCATAATTTGACCTGCGTTCTTTAATTCCAGCGCTCTGCCGCGTCGGAGAACCACGCCCATCCGCGCCTACCAAAAGACGCGCGTTGACAAGTCGACTATCAGAGAGCTCTGCCCGAACTGTACCTGTGAGTTGTTCAGTAGAACTGATCGAAACCCCAGAGATAAGCTTTATTCGAGGGGTTGCTGACACAACCTCAAATTTTGCCTTCCACAAGGAAGAATTTGGCACGACGCAACCTAAGGCTCCTTCATTTAACCAGTCGCCTGGATAATGGAGGTAAAAAGGGGAGTCGCGATCAATGATGCGAATTTCTTTGATTGCACCGCCAAGCCAATCAGGCTGCCAAACCCCCAATCGATCCAAAATCCGCATGGAGCCTTGAGCAATGGCCGTTGTGCGCCAATCTTTATTTGGGTCGGAAAGTTGTTCCTCTGACAGCGGATCGACGATAGTTACGGATGCCCCTCTCTCGGCAAGCAAAAGAGCCACTGCGAGACCATTAAGCCCGGCTCCAGCAACAAGAATGTCGGTGTTAAGATCAGCCATACCTTACATCATAGACCAGTCATAAACTAAAACCATCCATCGCACTTGAACTATGTCTAAAAATTAATCTGCCTATTTTTTAAACATGTCTATTTTTTAATCATCTATAAGGTTTTGCCCAATGTAGAGCACTGACATTATTTGTTTTTTTATTTTGGCATGAATATTGCTACGTAAATGGTGAGCCTTTGTTGGCACATTATTATGGAGGTCATAATGAAATTAATCATGGCGGTTATAAAGCCGTTTAAGCTGGACGAGGCGCGCGAAGCGTTGACGGCGGTTGGAATCCAAGGATTAACCGCGACCGAAGCTCGTGGCTTTGGTCGGCAAAAAGGTCAAACCGAAATTTATCGTGGCGCAGAATACACAGTTAGTTTTCTGCCAAAGGTAAAGATCGAAGTAGTCGTCGACGACTCTCAAGTAGATGCAGCAGTTGAGGCGATCCAGAAAGCAGCGGACACCGGCAGGATCGGTGACGGCAAAATCTTCGTATTGGACGTCTCTCACGCAGTGCGTATCCGCACTGGTGAAAGCGGCCCCGAAGCACTTTAAGGAGAGACTGATAAAATGTTTCTAAAATCAATCATTACAGCATCGGCGCTTGGATTAGCAGCTGTTGCATCCACCCCCGCCCTTGCGGCCGTAGACCCTGAATCTGCTTTTGTATTTAACAGCTTCTCTTTCCTCATAAACGGCCTGGTTGTTATGTTCATGGCCTGCGGATTTGCTATGCTAGAGGCTGGGCTCGTAAGAACCAAGAATACAGCTACTATCTGCCTCAAAAATATAGCCCTATACTCTATTGCCGGGTTGATGTTCTACCTGATCGGTTACGCACTAATGTATACCGATGTAGACGGTGGCTTCATTGGATCTTTGTCATTTCTTTACAATCCATCTGAGGCCGAATTAGCCTTAATCAATGCAGATGAGGCGTCAGCTGAAATGGTTGCGGCGGTAACCGGCAACGGGTATGCGAGCCAATCTGACTGGTTCTTCCAAATGGTCTTTGTCGCAACAGCAGCTTCAATAGTCTCCGGCACTGTTGCCGAAAGAATAAAGCTGTGGCCATTCCTTATTTTCACCATTGTCCTTACAGCAGTCATTTACCCTATAATTGGCTCTTGGGAGTGGGGTGGCGGCTGGCTTAACAGCGAGTGGTATGTCGCGACCTTTGGCGCTGAATTCATGGACTTTGCTGGGTCTACTTTGGTACACTCAACTGGTGGTTGGGCTGCCCTAGCCGGTGCGATCGTACTCGGAGCCCGGAAAGGAAAGTTTGGTCCTGATGGGGAGGTTCGCCCCATGCCTGGAGCAAACTTGCCGCTTGCGACCCTCGGTACTTTCATTCTTTGGTTCGGGTGGTTCGGCTTCAATGGCGGATCACAGCTCGCCCTTGGAAGTGCGTTGGATGCCGCTGCCATGTCGATCGTATTTGTGAACACCAATCTTGCGGCAGCCGGTGGTGTAGTCGCAGCAATGCTTGTTACCCAACTACGCTTTGGCAAGGTGGATCTTACGATGGCCCTTAACGGCGCAATCGCAGGTCTTGTATCTATCACCGCTGGCCCCGATCTACAGAACCACTTGACCAGTATATTTGTTGGCGCTGTTGGTGGTGTAATCGTCTGCTTCGCAGTTCCACTGTTAGACAAACTTAAGATCGACGACGTTGTTGGCGCTGTTTCAGCACACCTTGCCGCCGGCATCTGGGGCACTTTAGCTGTCGGAATTTTTGGAGCAGGGACAATCCTTGGACAGCTTGTTGGCATAGTCGCAGTGGGAGTGTTCGTATTTGTCGTCAGTTTCATTGTATGGACTGTACTGAAGGCAACCGTCGGCATTCGTTGCTCTGAGGAGGATGAAGTTAGCGGCCTTGATAAGGCTGAACTGGGTATGGAAGCCTATCCCGAATTTGGGCGCGGCTCACAGACCATGTAAACAAGGAGTGATGGCTCGGCTCAAAATGCCGAGCCATCCACCCCTATTTTTTATTTGTAAAAAAATTTTTTTATTAATTTCATATGATTACATGATATCATTAACAAATCGCTTGCCTTTTGGGCCTCAGTACAAGTAGTTTCCGTTTTGTACTCATTTTAGGGATTGGATCGTCCGCCGTGGCCTTGGCGATAGAAGCACCCGCTTCCTCTGGCTTCCTACCACCTGCCTTGCAGCGCTTTGTAAGGCGGCGCGTTCTTGAAACTGCAGGTCTTGGATTTATTGGACTTGCGGTAATAGCTTCAATTTGCCTTCTGACCTACAATCCACTTGATCCGTCTGCAGCGATGGCCAGTGGGCAAGCACCCACAAATTGGCTAGGCGCAATTGGGGCAAACTTGGCAGATATGTCCCTTCGCATGATAGGGTTAGCAGTAATCCTCCCTATAATATCGCTCGCCTTTTGGGGATGGCGCTTCTTTGTTCACACGCCGCCCAAATGGCTTTGGCTGCGAATTGCATTGACCCCTCTTGCAACCATTCTGTGCTCAGGTGCTTTTTCTGCTCTGCCGACATTTGATGGATGGCCATTAACTGAAGGTTTAGGAGGGGCTTTTGGTTTCACAGCATCAAATAATGTTTGGTATCTTCTCACATTACTTGATCCAACGATCAGCAAAAATATCGGGGCAGGTGTAGCCGCAGTTAGCGCGCTCGCACTATCGGCATGGTCAGCTGCTCCACCTGTAGTAACACTGTGGCGAGCAACTCGAGCCAGTGCTCTTGGATTATTCTGGGGGGTTGGCAAACTTACTTGGATATCCAAGCTCGTTGTTCGCGTTGCCTCCAATATAAAAAATCAAAAAGGGTCCAAAGCCTGGGTAGTTGATGCTGACTTTGATGAAGTTGATCCTCCTCCCGAAGTAGAGGCTAATGAGCCTCTCGCCCGGGTATCCCCACCAACAAAAACAAAGCGTGCATTATCAGACAGGATTGGGGATGCACTTCACGTCCGAAGAGATAAAAAAAAGACAGAGGCACCAAAATCCAAGAAACGAGCGGAAAAACCAAAAAGAAAGCGCCTCCACCTCTTCGTGCAAAGTCTGGAAAACAGCCTGACTTACCTCTGGAAGACGGATTCCAACTACCCCCGCTAGATCTTTTGCAGGAAGCAGAAGAAAGAGCCGAACTTGAGAGCGATTCCATCCTGAATGAAAAAGCTCGAGCCTTGGAAAGCATTCTCGACGATTTCGGCGTAAAGGGCGAAATAAAAAGTTCTCGCCAAGGTCCGGTAGTAACCCTCTACGAGCTCGAACCAGCACCGGGGGTAAAAGCCTCTCGAGTGATTGGGCTTGCAGATGACCTTGCTCGAAATATGAGTGCGGTCTCTGTACGTGTTGCAACTGTTCCAGGCAAAAACGTTATTGGCGTTGAATTGCCCAACACCTTCCGTGAAACCGTTTATCTTCGCGAATTACTGGCAACAAAGGAGTATAGGTCTGCTGGTAATTTACCCCTTGTATTAGGCAAAGACATTGCTGGCACGCCAGTTATAGTTGACCTTGCGCGGATGCCACATTTGCTCATTGCTGGCACTACCGGCTCGGGAAAGTCCGTCGCAATCAATGCAATGATCCTTTCTCTTCTATACGCCATGACACCCGAAGAATGCCGCTTCATTATGGTCGATCCCAAGATGCTGGAGCTGTCGGTCTATGACGGCGTACCACATTTACTTGCACCCGTGGTCACAGAACCCAAGAAAGCCGTAGTTGCGCTTAAATGGGTAGTCCGAGAGATGGAAAACCGCTACCGCGCAATGTCTACCTTAGGAGTTCGAAATATTGCCGGGTACAATGCTAAAATTGCGGAAGCTCGCAAAAAGGGGGAACCTCTAACACGCAGGGTGCAGACAGGGTTTGATTCCGATACAGGCAGACCAATATACGAAGAGCAGCCTCTAGATATGCGCTCTCTGCCATTTATCGTCGTAGTAGTCGACGAGATGGCAGATTTAATGCTTGTGGCAGGTAAGGACATTGAAGCAGCCATTCAACGGCTTGCTCAAATGGCCAGAGCCGCCGGAATACATCTAATTATGGCAACTCAACGACCATCCGTAGATGTAATTACCGGCACCATCAAAGCAAACTTCCCAACACGAATGAGTTTTCAAGTAACATCTAAAATAGATAGCCGAACTATTCTCGGAGAGGGCGGCGCGGAACAGCTTTTGGGACAAGGGGACGGTCTCTATATGGCAGGCGGCGGCCGCATAAAGCGGATACACGGACCGTTTGTTGAAGACAATGAGGTTGGGGATATAGTCAATTTCCTAAAAGGACAGGCCCCACCAGTTTATCTTGAAGCAGTAACAGAAGATGAAGGGGCAGCCGACGGTATCCCAGGCTTTGACCCTGTTGGCAGCGGATCAAGTGGAGATGAGGACAACAACCTCTACGACCAAGCTGTTGCTATAGTTGCATCTGATAAAAAAGCTTCCACTTCCTACCTGCAACGCCGCCTAAAAATTGGATACAATCGCGCTGCTTCTTTAATTGAACAGATGGAAGAACAAGGAGTTGTGAGCCCCGCCAATCATGTTGGGAAGCGAGAAATTCTCATTGGCAACCACAACGACTAGTATCTAAAAAAAGCTTCCGCTTAAATTTAGTCATAATCTAACAATAAAGATCTAAGAATTCCTTAGGCAGAAGGCCATTGTTGCGGAGTCAAATTTTGCGTTTGTTAATAGTCATACTTTTCATGTGCATTAATGCGCTTAGTGTCTCTGCATTGGCTGAAACTGCTGTTACCGAGCGCGCCCTAAAGACACTAAACAGTATTCGGACCCTTTATGCTGAATTTAAACAGTATGACCAGGACGGAAATCGTTGGAGCGGTAAAATGTGGCTGGAGAGGCCAGGCAAGCTCCGATTTGAGTATGACCCACCAGAAAAAGACGTGATTTCGAGTACTGGCTTATTCGTCAATCTCTATGACGCCGAACTTGATGCGGTCACTCAAATCCCAACCGGTTTAGCACCAGCATGGTTTCTTCTTGAGGACCCTGTAGAGTTAGACAAGGACGTCGAGATCTTAGCAGAAGGTTCTGCAGGAAAGACCTATTTTATCACCGCCGCCCAAAACAGCCTACTAACCGATGCGAAAGTAACCATTATTTTTGAGCTAGGCGCGCCCGACCAGATACTTGGATGGACCGTTGCGGAAGATGGAGGAAAGACGATGCATGTGAATCTTATTAACCCAGTAATCGGCTCACCTATCAATGAAAATATCTTTCAATATCAACCACCCACTCCGAAATACCCGAACAATTGATTTCTCTATGAACCATGCACGAGGAGCCTGACCCATCCAACCAAAAATGATGCTGGTTGATCTGAATAATAGTTAAACCAAAAGCATGTGAGGCAATTTCACTATTTTTACTATGCCGCTGCCTCAAGAGCTTTTACTCCAGGCAATGTCTTACCTTCCAACCATTCAAGAAAAGCCCCGCCTGCAGTTGACACATAGCTAAATTCTTCGAGGACGCCGGCGTGTGCGAGAGCAGCAACGGTGTCACCACCACCTGCTACTGCAAGCAATTTACCGGCGGCGACAAGCTCAGCTGCCTTCTGGGCGACGCGATTTGTCGATTGGTCAAACGGAGGTGTATCAAACGCGCCTAATGGGCCATTCCAAACAATGGTTTTGTACTGCTCAAGCAAGATCTCAAGGGCCGCCGCGCTAGCTGGCCCTACATCTAACATCATCTGAGCAAGTGGCACGGCAGTAACAGGAACAACCGCTGTCTCAGGATTGGCTTTGAACTCCTCTGCAACGACTGCGTCAGTGGGCAGAATGAGCTTACAGCCGTTAGCATCCGCTTTCGTCATGATTGCTTTAGCCGTTTCGAGCATCTCAGCCTCAACGAGGCTTTTGCCCATATCATGACCGAGGGCAAGCAAGAAGGTGTTTGCCATACCACCTCCCACTATCAAAGCATCAACCTTGTCAATCAGCGCTTCGAGAACCTCAATCTTCGATGACACTTTCGCACCACCGACTAAAGCTGCAGCAGGTCGCGCAGGCTTCTCAAGGGCATTTCCCAACGCAAGAAGTTCAGCCTCCATCAGCCTACCGGCAACAGCAGGCAAAGCTCGCGCAATACCTTCCGTTGAGGCATGAGCACGGTGAGCTGCAGAAAAAGCATCATTGACATAAACATCGCCAAGCTCTGCAAGAGCAGCAACGAATTGAGGATCATTTTTTTCTTCACCAGCATGAAAACGCAAATTTTCAAGTAAAGCTATGTCCCCATCTTTTAACTGTCTGATTACGCTTTCAGCGGCTTCTCCGATGCAGTCCTCAGCGAAGCACACTGTTTGGCTGACAGCGGCAGCCATTGCATCCGCAATCGGGCGCAAGGACATGTCTTCGACCCGTTGCCCTTTAGGCCTCCCAAAATGGCTAATGCAGACAACACGCGCCCCTCTTTCTTGCAGGTCTTTGATTGTAGTTAGAGACCGCTCTATTCGTGTAGCGTCTGTCACCCTTCCGTTCCGGACCGGCACGTTATAGTCCACACGGACAAGTACTATCTTTCCGGAAACATCAATATCATCGATGGTCTTAAAGTGAGGCATTGATTGTCCTTAGTCACCAGTGAAGACTGGTTTACGCTTTTCAGCAAACGCCCTAGCCGCTTCCTCATGATCCTTAGTTGCTTGCGCCAATGCTTGCATTCCTGCAGCCATCTCAAGGGCTGTATCCAGGCGCTGAAATTCACTCTCTTTTAATAACCTTTTGGTCATGCGCAGGGCTTCAGGAGGCTTCCTGCTGATCTTTGTTGCTATTTTGATGGCTGTTGGCATCAATTCATCAATAGGCACAACATGACTGACAAGACCTATAGATTTTGCCTCTGCTGCATCGATAACATCGCCTGTAAAGGTCATCTCAAAAGCTTTAGACCTTCCGACAAGGCGTGGAAGATACCATGATCCCCCATCGCCAGGGATAATACCAAGGTTCACAAACACTTCGCCAAATTGTGCTGTATCAGCAGCCACTCTAATATCTGCCATCATAGCTAGATCGCAGCCAGCCCCAATTGCGTGACCGTTAACAGCAGCAATAATAGGGACCTCTATTTTATCCAGAGCTAAAGGAATTCTTTGAATACCCTCACGATACCAATGACGGGTACCTGCGGGAAACGCTTGCATTTTTGATGCCCGCGCCGCCATATCCTTTACATCGCCGCCAGAGGAAAATGCCGTACCAGCACCAGTTAAAATAACACACGAAACCTCATGGTCTTTGGCGACCATGTCTGCCACTTCCTCAAATCGCTCAACTACATCTGGAGCAGAGACTGCGTTCCGAATTTCTGGTTTATTGATCGTCCAGGTAACAATACGACCATTCTTTTCATAAAGGATGCTATCAGCACTCATTGTTTTAATTCCTTCGAATTTATTCTAAGTCAGGCTGTAAGTGGATTCAGGCCCAGGCGGATTTTCAGCAGCAGCTACTTCGCCTCGTTCCCACATGGCTAGCAGATGCGACAGAACTGATCGACCTGCAGCACGGTGGAGGCTCTTATCGACGTCGGCGTACATAACTTCCACCATAACTGGAATGGTCTTAGGACCAGATGATAAGCAATTCTGTATTTGTGATTCTCTGGCTTCCCGGTGACTAATGAACGCCTCAACAAAGGCTCGGGGTTGGTCACAGGTCCACCGTGGCCAGGATAGTATACTGACTCACTTCTTTTCAGAAGCTTTCTTAAACTTGCCATATAGTCGGTCATATCTCCATCAGGTGGAGAAACAATCGAGGTTGACCATGCCATTACATGATCACCAGACAACAATATGTTTTCTTCCTTCAACGATAGACACAAATGATTAGAAATATGACCTGGAGTATGAATTGCCTCCAGTGTCCAACCTTCCCCCTGATCAAATCGCCATCAGCGACCAAATTATCTGGAATAAAATTTTTATCTCCACCTTCTGGACTATCAAAAGGCCAATCGCGCCGCGCACCAGCTCCATGCGGCCCAAAGCCATAAGTAGGTGCCCCAGTAGCTTTTTGAATTGCTGGTATTCCTGGAGAATGATCGTTGTGGGTATGCGTTGCTATGATGTGAGTAACCGTTTCTCCCTTGACTGCCTTCATGATTGCAGCGGCGTGCTCTGAGGAGACAGGACCCGGGTCAACAATCGCAACACTTCCTCTACCTACTATATAGGTATTAGTACCTTTAAAGGTGAACATAGATGGGTTTGGAGAAGTTACCCGTCTTAAAATGGGTGAGATTTCAACTATTTCACCAGGCTCAGCGTCAAACTGGCGATTGAAAGGGATGGGGTCAGCCATCGAGGTCATCTCCTTGCGAGCGGGGACCGCATCCTGACGAGACGAGCCCAGAGGATCAAGAGGATCTGTTACTTAATTAAACCAAATAATTCTCATTATTCAGGATATCTCCGTAACCCACACATCAAAGACAGCTTTCAATGCATTAGACAAGAACCGCCACCCTCGCTCCCCAGTCCAACTTTGAACGCCAATTTTAGGAGAGCCGGGTCTGGCCAATTAAGGGAGTCTGAGTAATAACTCTATCACCGAATATGACAGTGGATGCGGTTAGGAAACCAAATCCAATGACAGGTAAAAAATTAGATTTTGATGCCATAGTGATTGGCGCGGGAATATCAGGCCTCTATGAGCTGCATCTTCTAAGAGACCGTTATGGCCTGAACGCAAGGGTTTTCGAAGCAGGAACCGGTGTAGGCGGAACATGGTACTGGAACCGATACCCAGGCTGCCGTTTTGATTCTGAAAGTTGGTCTTACGGATATTCTTTTAATAAAGAAATTCTAGCTGAATGGAATTGGACAGAGCACTTTGCACCCCAGCCTGAAACCGAGCGTTATCTAAATTTTGTAGCCGACAAACTTGATCTTCGAAAGAACATCCAGTTCTCCGCTAGAGTAAAGTCTGCGCACTATGATGACAATGATGAATCTTGGACAGTGACACTAGAAAATGGCGAAAGCTATCGCTGTCGCTATTTTGTGACTTGCGTTGGACCTTTATCCGCACCGACGTATCCCAAATTCGATGGCATCGAATCTTTCGAGGGCGAAAGCTGCCATACAGGCCTATGGCCAAAGCACAAAGTATCATTTGAGGGGAAGCGGGTAGCTGTTATTGGAACTGGTGCAACCGGCGTACAGACTATCCAGGAGGTCGCGAAAACAGCCAAGCATTTAACAGTCTTTCAACGCAGACCAAATTGGTGCACCCCCTGCATAATGGGCCCATTTCTTCTGAAGAGATGGAAGAAATCCGAGGGCGATACCCTGAAATATTCCGCCTTTGCAAAGAAACCGCGTCTTGTTTTGTGCACAATCCAGATCCCAGGAAAACATTGGAAACACAAGAGGCTGAGCGCAATGCGTTTTTACAAAACCGATACGAAACGCCTGGCTTCGGGATTTGGATGGGCAATTTTAAGGACATGCTTACAGATCGGGCTGCGAATAAAGTAATTTCAGATTTTGTTGCGGAGCGCATACGAGAGCGGGTCAAAGATCCCGCAACAGCAGAGAAATTAATTCCAACGGATCATGGGTTTGGCACTCGCCGAGTCCCACAAGAGACTTTCTATTATGAAGTTTACAACCAGCCAAACGTAGAACTAATCTCAATGCTGGAGACACCGATAGAACGCATCACCCCCAAAGGCTTGGAAACGAGTGACCGCAGCTTTGAGTTTGATATCATAATTTATGCAACTGGGTTTGACGCAATAACTGGGAGCTTTGACCGGATCGATATCCAAGGAGCCGATGGAATAAAGCTCAAGGATAAGTGGAAAGGCGGACCAACCTCCTATCTAGGAATGATGGTGAAAGATTTCCCAAACATGTTCATGGTAGTCGGGCCTCACACAGCCCTCGGTAATATCCCACGATCAATTGAGCATATTGCTGAGTGGGTTGCTGGCGCCATCAATCACATGCATCAAAATGGCATTACATTTGCTGACCCAACGCAGTCGGGTGTTGATGAATGGACTGACTACGTTGCTGAAGTAGGTGAGGGACTTCTCTCTAACGAAATTGATAGCTGGATGACCGGCATCAATCTTAATGTTGAAGGAAAGCAGACTCGCATATTAGCCCGCTACAGCGGCAGTGCCGTCGAATATAGGCGGAGATGCGATAAAATAGCTGAGGATGGCTATACCAACGTAACTTTCACCTCTCGTGGTAGTGTAATGGCTAACGCCAACCCAAATCACTAACGGTCTAATTGCATAGTTGAAGATAAGGATGTGATCTATGATTGAAAGCAAAACAATGGAAGCCGCTAAATTGCTTCAAGAAGCTTGGGCTGAAGGCAAAATATTAGCTGATCTACCAAGTTCATGCGCACCAAAAAATGAAGCTGAGGCCACCGCAATTGGCTATGCTATTATTTTGAACTTTGGTCATGAAATTGGCGGTTGGAAAATTGGTGCGACGGGTGAAGGGCCGCAAAAGGCACTAGGTTTAACGCAGCCATTTGTTGGAGCTATACGGGCTTCAAATGTTCTTTCAAGTCCAGCGGATTTTCAATTTGCGGACCTTAATCGCCCAATTGTAGAGTCTGAATATGCTTACCGCCTTAAAACAGATCTTCCTGTCCGTAATGAAGGCTATTCCCGAAGCGACATAGAAGCCGCCATTGGCTCCATAATCTGTGGGATCGAAGTCCCATTAAGCAGACTTTCGGCAGACAATACTCTGGGCCCTTTGGCCCTTCTCGCGGATCATGGGGGCACCGGCTATTACTTGATTGGCGCAGAGATTGAGAACTGGAGATCTGTGGATGCTATTACCACTGATGTCACTCTGACTTTTGATGGTAACGAAGCAGGCCGTGGCACTGGTGCGCTGATGATGGGAGACCCAATCAATGCGCTCGTTTGGTTTGTAAATTACATGGGCGAAAAAGGCATCGGATTAAAGGCCGGGCAATTCGTTTCAACGGGCTCATGCACTGGCGTAATTCCAGCACCAGGCCCTACCACCGCTATTGCTGACTTTGGGAGTGAAGGTCAGGTAAAGCTAATTTTCAACTAAGTGTGGTTCACTAAATGTCGAAAGTACTGCTAGTTGTTGGGGCGGGCCCAGGCCTTGGGGCTTCCATCGGAAGACGATTTAGCGAGGAAGGCTTTAAAGTTGCTCTCGCGTCCAGAAGTTTAGAGAAGGTATCAGCCGTTTGCGAAAACGTACCTGGGGCCAAGGGATTTGCGTGTGATGCCACCAATGAAGATGACGTAAATCGTTTGTTTTCGGAGGTCACCCAATCTTTTGGAACTCCCACAGCTGTTGTCTTTAATGCAAGCGGCAGAGTGCGTAAAAGTATCCTAGAGATGCAGTCCGATGAATTTATCCAGGCTTGGATGGCTGCATGTCACGGTGGCTTCTTGGTTGGCCGTGAAGCGGCACGCCAAATGGTGCCAAGAGGGGCAGGCACAATACTTTTCACTGGAGCAACAGCATCAGTGAAAAGCTACGCCAACTCCGCCGGATTTGCTGTGGGGAAATTTGGTTTGCGCGCGCTCGCCTTCTCAATGGCCCGGGAACTAGGACCAAAAGGAATTCATGTGGGACATGTCGTAGTAGATGGCGGCATTCAAGCAACCCACAGACCGGAAGACCCAAGTGTTCCTGATAAATGGCTAAACCCTAAGGATATAGCAGAAAGTTATTGGCACCTGCATGCTCAACGCCGGTCAAGCTGGACAGTAGAAATAGATGTTCGGCCATGGGTGGAGAATTTTTAATACAAAAGCTCTCACCTAATTAATCAAACATCCAGAAATCAGATCATTGATTCTTAAGACAACTGCCTTGCGCCGAGGGCATCGCACGAATAGCCTTTACAATGGAATTTTTCTCGGCGCTGACTGCAGGCATATAAGGAGTTGAGTTAATATGGATTTTGAGCTGTCGGAAGATCAAGTTCTGCTTCAAGAAAGCGTGCAACGGTTCGTGCAAGATAATTACTCGTTCGACCAGCGCCGCAAATTGGTTGATACCGATAGAGGCTTCTCAGATGCTCATTGGAAACAATTTGCCGAACTTGGCTGGTTAGGCATGGCCTTTCCAGAGGAGGTGGGAGGTTATGGCGGCACACCCGTAGAAACAATGATCGTTTTGGAAGAATTCGGGAAAGGGCTTGTTGTAGAGCCATTCATTTCAACCGTTGTTCTCGGTGGCGGTGCAATAGTTGCTGGGGGTTCAAACAGTCAAAAACAAGAGATCGTAGGCCAGATCGCCGAAGGAGAGTTAAAGTTGGCTCTGGCGTTTGCTGAACGTCAATCTCGCTACAATCTCGCAGATGTAGAAACCAAAGCTGAAGCATCTGGCAATGACTACATTCTTTCCGGAGCCAAAAGCGTTGTTTTTGGGGCGCCGTCAGCTGACAAATTCATTGTATCCACCCGTACTAGTGGGGGATCTCGTGAAGAATTGGGAATCTCTCTCTTTTTAGTAGACGCAAATGCTGATGGTGTTTCCGTTAGGAATTATCCAACAGTAGATGGACTTCGCGCTGGAGAGTTGACTTTAAGCGGTGTCAAAGTTCCCAATAGCTCAATGGTCGGTGCTAAGGACCATGGTTTTAGCATTCTAGATAAGGTAATTGACCACGCCATCGCAGCCACGGCAGCAGAAGCAACTGGCGCCATGAGTGCGCTGAATGATATGACACTGGAATACATCAAAACACGAGAACAGTTCGGTCAACCGATTGGAAAATTCCAGGTTCTACAGCATCGAATGGTTGACATGTTCATCGCTCATGAGGAAGCAAAGTCGATGGCCATGATGGTAGCGATGCGCGTCTCTGATGAAGATGAGAACGAACGCCGAAAGGCAGCGAGTGCCTGTAAAGTTCAAATTGCCAAGTCGTGTCGCTTCGTTGGCCAACAAGCAATCCAGCTCCATGGTGGCATCGGCATGACTGATGAATATGCTGCTGGATATTACTTCAAACGCCTTACAATGATTGACCGCAGCTTTGGTGACGGTGATTTTCATCTGGCACGTTTTGGTCAGCTCAGTTAACCGGCATTAAATACGTAAGTCGACCGCCAAGGGGATCGAATAATGTTAAAAAGTATTGTTGTTGCGTTGGATGGCTCCAACTCAAGCGCAAATGCCCAAGACCTAGCTATAGAAGTGGGCAAAAGAACTGGTGCAGAACTAATTGGCTTAGGTGTGTTAGATGTGCCTTGGATCACGGCTCCTCGGGCTACACCAATCGGCGGTGGAACATTCCAGGCTCACAGAAACGAAGCTCTTTTAGAACAAGGTCGTGACACTATTCGCGATCGGATTACATCGTTTCATGAAAAGTGTGGCGCTGCGAAAGTGGATTGCAGTGCAATTGGTGCTGAAGGTGATCCTGTTGAACAAATCGATCAGGAAGCCGATCGCCATGATATGATAATCATAGGCCGGCAAACCAATTTTCATGGCGGTGAGGATCATGAGATTGGGGAAACTGTTGAAAAACTGCTGAAAGATACTCCTAGACCTCTAATGATTGCGCCTGAGGATATGGCCTCGGGAGCTGACGCAAATAAGGTAGTAGTCGCATTCGATGGAAGTGTTACCGCTTCTCGAGCAATGCATATGTTTGTATTGCTGGGCCTAGCTGAAGGGCGAGAAGTCCATGTAGTATCTATTGATGAAGACCCTGGCAAAGCTCAAGGCCTCGCTGAACGATCAGTGGCACTTTTCCGAAGTTATGGGATTAAAGCAGAAGCAAACGGGCTTGCACACAACGGCTCAAATTCCTCAGCTATTCTGGGAGCGGTAGCAGGACTCAATGCCGGACGGCTGGTTATGGGAGCGCTCGGCCATGAAGGATTCCTTCGACGGGCCTTAATGGGCTCCACTACTAGAGAACTCATCCACGAAGCTAACGTTCCTATTTTTGTGCACCACTGATGCTGATCCGACCCGAACCGTTCGACATCGAAGCCTTTGCCCCATACGGTGAATGTTTTGCTCTACGCGATCTTCAGGGTGATAGACATGACTTTGCCGCCCAATTGACCAACGGGCGAAGCCATGCGCGACTGAACGTATCTATTAGCAGGTCGAAACCTCAAACCTCGGCAATCAGAGTTGCAGCGTTGGAGCGTCATGACCATTCTGCTCAAGCATTCGCTCCAATTGTTGTTAGCCGCTGGCTTGTAGCAATTGCGCCAAATACTTCCGAAGGTGACCCTGACTTCAGTCGACTACGTGCATTTGTGATGGATGAAAATTTAGGCATTTGCTATCGCCCCAATGTTTGGCATCACCCTTTTGCTTGCTTCGACACCCCAGCTGAAATGCTCATGCTACGTTGGGATGATCAGACTGAATCAGATACAACCTGGGCGAAAACCCCAAGCGGTTCTGAAATACAAATTTCTCTGCCCTGAAACAGGGTCAGCATCAATTAATCTTGTAGGAGTTTTTTTATGCCCAAGCTTCGTATTGCTGTGTTGCCTGGTGACGGAATAGGTAAAGAAGTTGTACCTGAGGGCATTAAGGTTCTAGAGGCTGTAGGACGAAAATTTAATATTAATTTTAAATTTGATGAATATGATTGGTCATGTGAAAATTTTGCAGCGACCGGCCGACTGATGCCCGAGGACGGGATAGAGATGATTAGGCCAACAGATGCAATTTTCTTAGGCGCTGTTGGTTGGCCTACCGTACCCGACCACGTGTCTCTATGGGATATGCTAATCCCTATCAGGCGAGAATTTGAGCAATATGCGAACCTCAGGCCGTGCAGCATGTTTCCTGGCACAACAACGCCTTTAGCAAACAGGGATCCAGAGGATATCGATTTTTTCGTGGTACGAGAAAATTGTGAAGGCGAATATTCTGAAATTGGCGGACGCCTTTACACTGGAACGGAACACGAGCTAGCCATGCAGGAAGCCGTGTTTACTCGAAGAGGGTGTGACAGGATTATTCGTTATGCTTTCGAGCTTGCACGTCGCGAAGGTCGAAAGAAGGTCACAAGCGCCACCAAATCCAATGGCATTATTCATACCATGCCCTACTGGGATGAACGCTTTGCTGCCATTGCAGAGGAATACCCTGAAATTGAAACTGATAAGTACCACATCGACATTTTGACAGCACACTTTGTGCAACACCCTGATTGGTTTGACGTAGTGGTGGGTTCAAACCTTTTTGGCGACATTCTCTCCGATCTTGGCCCAGCCGTTGCTGGTTCAATTGGCATAGCTCCCTCATCAAATATCAACCCTGAACGCAATCACCCCTCTATGTTCGAGCCCGTTCATGGTTCCGCTCCGGATATTGCAGGACAAGGCATAGCAAATCCGATTGGCCAAATATGGTCTGGAGCGATGATGATGGAACACCTGGGGCACCCAGATGCTGCTCGTGCAATTGAAAAAGCGATTGAAATTGTGCTGACAGAAGGTGGGCCACGAACAAAAGATATGGGCGGCAATGCAGGTACCGTTACTGTTGGTGACGCCATCGCTGAGGCTCTAGCTGAAACATGACGCGCTACGCGCCGCACTGGTTTGAAGACTTTGAAGCAGGCCAGACCTTCGAGACCGCAAAGTACACATTTACCGAAGGGTCTATTGCCGATTTTGAATTAATGTGGGACCCCCAACCATTCCACTTAGACCAGGAATACGCGAAGGCATCAATTTACGGCAGTGTTATTGCAAGTGGCTTTCACACTCAACTGATTGCTTTCAGGCTGGCCTTTCAATCAGGAGTGTTTGGTCACAATCGGGGCGGGCGCGGGCTGGATGAGCTCCGTTGGCATAAACCTGTTATAGCGGGAGACACTATTATGGTGCGGTTTAGCATTCATAACACTAAACCCGCTCGAACTTCTGGCCATGTGGTCGTCGATTATGAGGTCTTTAATCAAAACAACGACAAAGTCATGACTGCGAGGCTAAACTATGTTGTGGCCAAGCGCCCAGAACCTTAATCCTCTGGAGACGTCGAAACCTGCAACAGGGTCTCGATTCAAGCAACTTAAAACACTAAAAAAGTTCGACCAATCCATCTTTCAGACAATTTTATAGCAGCGGAAATTTCTCATGTCGGAAACAGAACAGACCATACCAATTACCGTAATTACAGGGTTCTTGGGTTCCGGAAAAACTACTCTGCTATCAAAACTTCTTCGCCATCCAGGCATGGATAAAGCCGCCGTGATCATCAATGAGTTTGGTGAGGTAGGTCTCGATCATGAACTAGTAGAGAAGTCTGAAGAAGAACCAATTTTGATGGAGTCAGGGTGCCTTTGCTGTACGCTTCGGACGGACCTAGTAGAGACCTTGCATGATCTCTTTGGCCGTCGCGCAAGGGGCGAGACAATTGAGTTTGATAGAGTTGTGATAGAAACAACCGGACTGGCTGATCCAGCACCTATTGTCCACACGCTTATTGCCGATCCCCTTGTTGGACGATGCTTTCACCTGGATAGCGTTGTTGCGACCGTCGATGGAGCTAACGGTGGAGGCACGCTCGATGCTCATGAAGAAAGCGTCCGACAGGCAGCCGTTGCTGACCGTCTTCTAATAACAAAAACAGATATCGCTGACACATCCTCTATTTCAAAACTAGATGAACGCCTTGATCAAATAAATCCTGGCGCTGATAGATTTAAAGTTATTAATGGCGAGATTGAGCCAGGACGTCTCTTTGGAGCGGGGCTTTATGATCCAATGACTAAAACGGCAGACGTTCAAAGGTGGTTAAACGAAGAGGCTTATAGTGATGAAAATGGCAAAGAGCATGGACATCACCACGACCACGACCACGACCACCATAGTCATGATCATGATCATCATGACGGTATCCACGCATTTTGTATTTACAAAGAAGAACCTCTTCCCTGGGAAAGCTGGGTGGGCTTTCTTCAATCATTGATCGACGCGCGTGGCGCTGACATGCTGCGTATAAAAGGTATCCTTAATGTAGACGGTTTAGAACAGCCTGTAGCAGTTCATGGTGTTCAGCACGTGTTTCATCCTCCAGCCATATTGGAAAAATGGCCATCAGTAGATCGTCGTTCTCGTTTGGTTTTTATTGCCAAAGATGTACCAGAGCAGGTGATCAAAACAATGCTTGGAAGTTGGGGACAAAAAGAAAAGGTCTGAAGCTATGAAAATTGTTCGTGCTGATACGCATTGGATAGCCGTCCCCTTTGAACACGGTGGACCATCGAATACCGGCTTTGGAGGCAGGCCTTGGGCAAATATGCAAACCCTTATTGTCGAAATCGAGACGGATAATGGCCTTGTTGGCCATGGGGAAATTTTTGGACACAACGGCATTCCCTCTGCACTCGCTGCATTCGAACATCAAATCAAACCCTTCATTCTAGGAGAGACGCTAGCGCTATTGCGCCCTTAATGCTGGAACTTCAGAAGGTTAATCATAACTTTGGGCGCTACGGACAAACACTCTTTGCCATATCCGGTGTAGATATTGCTCTTTGGGATATCGCTGGAAAAGCAGCAAATATGCCTTTATGGCAACTGCTTGGCGGATCTACTGAAGAGAGCGTGCCTGCTTATTCAAGTCTTATGCGTTTTGGTGATCCCGAATTTGTGGAACAACGTTCAGCAGACTCCGTTGCTTTAGGGTATAAACACGTAAAATTGCATGAACGGACCCCTGAGGCGGTTGAAGCAGCACGTAGAGGGGTGGTCCCGATTTTAAAATAATGGTTGATGTGAACTGTCCCTGGAACGTAGCAGAAGCCATAGAGATCGGAGACGCGATGTCTGAACATGGAGTTTACTGGCTTGAAGAACCAGTTTGGCCACCAGAAAACTTTGATGGATTAGCCGAAGTCCGCAACAATGGCGTTTGCAATGTAGCTGCTGGCGAAAATGCATCGACAGCTTGGGAATTTCAACAAATGATGCAGGCGGGTGCTGTTGATTGGGCACAACCAAGTGTATCTAAAGTTGGTGGCATCACGGAATTTCTAAAAGTATGCAAGCTGGCTGAAATGCATAACATCGGTATCGCCGCGCACTCACCCTATTTTGGCCCTGGCTACATCGCAACTATGCACCTCTTAGCTGCTTACACTGGGCAAAAGGCTCCTCTTGAGCGCCTTTTTGGTACACTGGAAGCAACACTTTACCCTGGACTAACCGAACCAGGATTGGACGGACGTATACGCCTCCCCCTTGGCGCAGGTCTTGGCCAAGAGCCTAGCAAAGAAGTGATAAAGGAGTATCGTGTCAAAGCATGACCAATCTTCAAACAGAGACTCCCCAGCTCATTAAGTCTCTTCAACCTCCTGGCGGAGTCTTAAAACCAAGGAAGGGCTAACCTTGCCATCCTCGAAGACTCCTATTTTCCGTTGATATTCTATAACCGCTTCTTGAGTTGCACTAAGGTCATCAAAATCTCCGTCGATTGGTCCAGAATAAAGTCTTAAAGATTTTAGATAGCGCCGCGCCAATATTAACTGGAAACGTTCTTCACGTTTGGACCAATCCCAAAAATCCGGATCTAATTTTTCTGCCTCTGCAAGATCTGTTCGCGCCTCTTGAAGACGACCCAATTGCCAATAAACGAAAGCCCTGCTGTCTAGCGCCGGAAATGTTTTGGGTCAGCTAGTATTGCCTTATCACAGTCAGATAGCGCACCCTCAGGATCGGGCTGCAAGGCCTTTACCCAGGACCTTGCATTAAGCGCATCAGCCTCCTCAGGAACTATTTGAACAAACTTATTTGCCGCTGCAAGAGCTTCCCCAAATTGTCCTGCTTCCGTATGAGCTACTGAAGCAGCATCCGCCGCTTCTCTTGCATTCGGAGCAAGCTCAAGCGCCCATGCTGCATCAGCAGCAGCCCGGTTGTATACGCGTTGTCGCATGTAAATATGGGTCCGAAGAAGATAACCCCCAACCAATTCTGGCTCTTGTTTTAAGGCCTCACGAATATCAGTCAGAGCCTTGTCGGCCTGACCTAATGAAAAAGAAACTGTCGCGCGCGTCAGCCTAAATTGGGCAACTTCTGGAGATAATTCTACCGCCTGCTCTAGGTCACCTAATGCGAAAGTTAATTGATTTCGACGAATGTAAATTTCAGCCCTGAAGGCATAAGCGCCCGCATTACCTCGGTCGAGGTCTATTGCTGTCGAAACATCTGCAATTGCTGACTGCCAATCCTCAAGCGCCATGAAGGCTCCGGCACGAACTAAAAAAGCCTGCGGAAAATCACGTTTTAGATTTATGGCTTCTGAAGCTGCATCAATAGAGGCCTGGGGCTCTCCAATGCGACGCAGAGCTTCAGCGCGTCCCATATTTGCGAAGGCCCGTGCATCATTGCTCAATTCTGTAATAGCCAACAGTGAGTCGCAGGCTGAGAGATGCTCTGAAGGAATAGCAGGTGGGCGAACAATACAAAGTTCAACTATTTCTGCTCGTTCAAGCTTTGTATCAGAAAATGCTTCAGTAGCTGCTGTAAGTTTTTGGGATGAGAGCCCTAGAACTATACTGAGTAAAATTGCAACGCTACGGACCATGCGCCAAAATCCTTTAAACTCCATTTACAATGAAATGTGGTGTCTATCATGATAGTTCCAGTCCAACTGTGATCAAAGATTACAACTTGACCAAATCCTAAGGACGCGAAACGTTATGCATTCTGGTTTAGGAGAAATTTATGACTAACGATCCAGCCTTTCTGCCCGCACACTTACTATCGACAGCCTTCGATGCGGGTGAACTTAGTCCATCAGAGGTTCTTGAGGCGCAACTGAGTCGTATTGAACGGCATGGGGAAAACTTGCTGCGTTTACGGAAGTATACGCAGATGACGCTAGACAGGCAGCTGCTAGCGCAACCGATGCCATAAGACGCGGCTGGCGGATTGGACCTCTGCACGGCGTAACGATCGCACTTAAAGACCTCTGCGAGATCAAAGGCCGGGAAACAAAGGGAGGCACTGCAGCAAATGCTGGTCGGATAAGTACCTATACCGCAACAATTGCTGAACGGGCTCTGGCAGCTGGCATGATTATTATTGGCAAGACCCATACCGTTGAATTTGCAATGGGGGGATGGGGATCAAACCAGCGTCTTGGAACACCCTGGAACCCTTGGGATGCAAACATTCATCGCGCCCCAGGCGGTTCTTCTTCGGGATCAGGCGTTGCGGTTGCGGCTGGATTAACCACGATGGCTATTGGAACGGACACTGGTGGCAGTGTGCGCCTACCTGCTGCTTGGAATGGTCATTTCGGATTAAAAACTTCCTTGGGCCGTTTTAGTGTGCATGGCGTTCTACCACTTGCAGAGAGCCTGGATACACCCGGCCCAATGACTAGGTCTTCTGAAGACGCTGCTTTACTATACAATGCGCTGCAAGGGCCAGATCCAAACGATCTATTAACTTATCGTCCTCCGTATCGTGATCCCCTCCCCGAATTGAAGCTTGGGTTAGAAGGCCTTCGCGTAGGCATCATGCCAGACTGCGATCGTGATGGTGTAAATCCCGAAATTTTAGATGCCTACGATGCTGCATTGAAAATATGTGAAACCTCCGGAGCTCAGTTGGTTCAAATCAAGCTACCTGTTCCAATTAAAGATTTGGCTGGCCCTGTCGGAAATATCATCCATGCCGAGGGATATGCTCACTACAGCCACTTAGTGGATGATCCTGCTTCACCTCTTGATGAAGATGTTCGGGCTCGACTTGCAAGTGCTAAAAACTCCTCTGCAAGGGATTACGTTTTAGCGAAACGAGAGCAGCAAAAATTGATCAAAGCTTTTCATCAAGCTGCTGCAAAGGTTGATGTAGTTCTTACCCCAACAACTTCGGAACCTGCACCTGTAGTGACTGAGATAGATCAAACAGCTACACCCGCACTTTTCACCAGAGCTGTTAACATGGCGGAAATGTGTGCATGCGCTGTACCTATTGGCTTCTCATCTGGAGGGCTACCACTTTCTGCTCAATTCGTGGCTGCTTATGGCTCTGAGCCATTAGCTCTGCGAGCTGCGTGGGGTTACGAAAAAGCTTCGGGCTGGAGCATCCAAACACCAGAGGGCTTTAAATGACGCGCCAAATACATCTCGTTGCTTTCATGCAAGCACAGAATTGCACGACCATACCTGCGGCCTGGCGTCATCCAGAAGCGAGGCCTGATTTCACATCGGCCGCCTACTTTCAGCATATTGCGCAGGTTTTAGAGCATGGGAAATTTGATGTTGCCTTTTTTGATGACCGATTGGCCATGCCAGATATGTATACGGGTGACCATGCCCATACCGTAGAGCACGGGATACGTGCCGTAAAAATGGATGCCGCAACGGTAATGATGGCCATGGGGATGGGCTGCAAGTATCTGGGCTTGGGAGCCACATATTCAACTACCTACTTTCAACCTTTTCACGTTGCACGTCTCTTCCAATCTGTCGATCTGATGCTCAATGGCAGAGCAGCATGGAATGTCGTTACTTCGGTTAACGATAACGAAGCCAAAAATATGGGTCTTGATGGCGTCATTGCTCACGATAATCGCTATGACATGGCCGATGAATTCATGGAAGCCGTGCTTGGCCATTGGGATAGTTGGGATGATAACGCAATCATTCTAGACAAAAATAACGGGGTATTTGCAAAACCCGGAAGCGTTCGTCGAATTGACCATAAAGGAGAGTATTTCCAAACTCGCGGCCCATTCACTGTTCCTCGTTCGCCGCAAGGTAGACCCGTCATCATGCAAGCAGGTGCTAGTGGACGAGGTCAAAAATTCGCTGCACGTTGGGGGGAACTTCTTTTTACTGCACCGCCGCACCTTGCAGCTGCGACAGCGGCTTATAACAATCTTAAGTCTGCTGCCGAAGCCAATGGGCGGGATCCAAACAGTATGAAAATAGCCGCGTTAGGGTTTCCTATTGCCGCAGCAACTAAAGCGGAAGCAGAAGACAAACGGGCTTTCTATGATACGCTACCAAATGAAGTGGATCAGCTATCCCTTCTATCAGAAGCTTTAAACTACGACTTTGGGAATAAAGGTTTAGACGAACCTTTCACTGATTCTGAAATGGCTAGTGTTTCTGGTATGCAAACTATGAGAGACCGAGTTATTCAGGCTGGCTATCCAAATCCAACACCTCGTGACTTTATGGAAGTTACACAACGTGGTCGTCTAAACCATGCATGGGTTGGAGGCCCAAAAGAAATAGCTGATATCATGGAAGAATGGTTCACAACGCCGGCATGTGACGGCTTTGTAATTGGCCCTTCTTGGCTGCCAGGAAGCTTTGAGGATTTTGTTACTCACATAGTTCCAGAGCTTCAACGCAGAGGTCTGTATCGCAAAGAATATTCTGGCACCACCCTCAGAGACCACCTGGGACTAGCAAAAGCCTCTGTGGGAGACTGGAAACTCTAAAGACCGTTGTTAACGCGTCTAACGCATTGCCAAAAGAGATCCTAAACGCTCAGCGCAGTCAGCATCAAAAACACCATCAATTTGGGTTTGCCGATAGTGCCGTTGGAAGGCAGAAATGCATGCGAGGGTATCTTGGTCCAAGGCACCAGTTTCTGGACAAGAATAGCCCCATTTTGCGAGCATGCGCTGAGCTTCTATTACACTAGGACGTTGTCCCTGCCGTCTATTTGAAATTGCGTCAGGCCATAACCCTACACCCTCAGCGGCCAAGAATTCCCAAGGAAAAACTCACCCGGGTCGCGCTTTCGTCTTGGCGCAATATCGCTGTGGGCAAGCACATGCGCATGTGGAATAGAATAAGTTGAAATTAGGTGCTGCGATAAAGAAATAACCGCTTTAATTTGAGCATCGGCAAAAGGCCTTAATCCAAATTCATGGCCGGGATTAACAATTTCAATGCCTATTGAGGTATCATTGAGGCGATAATTGCCGCCCCAGAACGATTGGCCAGCGTGCCAAGCTCGATGCTCGTCAGCAACTAGATGAAAAATGGTTCCGTCAACCTCCACCAAATAATGGCTAGATACTTTTGATGCCGGGTTACAAAGCCTAGTTAAAGCGGCTGCACCCGATGACATGCCCGTATAGTGTAAAATCAGAAACTCAATGCTCTTACCGGAAGGTCTGTCATCGTAATTGGGCGAGGATGTTTCCAACATTAAGCTACTTTTTCAGCCTTTTCAGAGAGGATTAACCACCGCTCCTCTGCTACTTCTAAATCGTCTCTAGATTTTATTAACCAGTCTGTAAGCTTGGAGTAACGATCAGGATCGCGCGCATAGGCGTCAGGCTTTCCAAGGGCGTCTTCAATTCTTTTTATATCGTGCTCTAATTTAGCAATCCTAGAAGGCAACTCGTCCAATTCGTATTGTTCTTTAAAAGTAAGGCCCTCTCGGTCCGCCTTTGGCTTTGGCAACGCCTTTTTCTTGTTTTCACCAGAGGCGCGGCGATCTTTTACACGATCATCTCGTTGGCGCAGATAATCCTGATATCCGCCAACAAACTCTCGAGCTTGACCATCTCCTTCAAGGGCCACAATGCTAGCGACCGTGCGGTCAAGAAAGTCTCTATCATGGGACACAATAATAAGCGTACCACCAAATTCCCCAAGCGCATCTTCGAGCAGATCTAAGGTATCCATATCCAGATCGTTAGTCGGTTCATCTAGAACCATTAGATCCGTGGGCGTGCAAGTAACTTTGCTAGTAAAAGTCGGTTACGCTCGCCACCCGAAAGGGTCGATATCGGACTTTTGACTTGATCAACATCAAAATTGAAATCCTTCAGGTAGCCGACTACATGCCGAGGGCGACCACGAACCATCACCTGGTCTCCCCCCATTGGACACATCCAACGCCAAAGTGTTTCAGCTAGGTCTAGACCAACACGCTTTTGATCAAAATATGCTGTTTCCAATGTTTTGGCGACTTGTACTTTCCCGGAATGTGGCTCTAAATCGCCAGTAAGCATCCTAATTAAAGTGGTCTTACCTGCTCCATTAGGACCGATGATACCAATACGATCGCCTTTAAGGATGCGAGTGCTGAAATTCTCAAATAAAACTCGCTCTCCACTTGATGCATCAGGAATGGCAGCCCGAAGATCCTTGGCCTCGATAGCCATCCGAGACTTGGCCTCACCTTCGTTAATTTTTAGTTCCGGCCTGCGAGGCTTACCTAAAAGAGCAGACCTCGCGTCTCTCATATCATGCAGTCTGCTGAGGCGGCCCTGATTTCTTTTGCGCCGGGCTGTTACACCTCTCAGGAGCCAGCGTTTTTCCTGAGCCAACTTAGAGTCAAGCTTTTCTGCTGCTCTTGCCTCTTCCTCGAAGATTTGTTCCACCCAAGCATCAAACTCTCGAAAACGTTTTTTTGCAGTTCTGAGTGTTCCTCGTTCAAGCCAAAACAAGCGCTGGGTCACGGCATCTAGGAAGGCACGGTCATGGCTAATTACAACTAGCGCACCGCCAAAAGATAATATGAAATCCTCTAAATTCTGAATAGCAATCAGATCCAGATGGTTTGTAGGCTCATCTAGCAAAAGCACATCAGGGGGGCGAATAAGGGCGCGGGCGAGGCTAATCTTCCTGGCCTCGCCCCCGGATAATGAAGTGGCATCGCGCGAAGCGAGCTGCCGCACGCCAAAGCGATCTAGAGCTGCGCTTATTTCATAATCTTCAGGCGGCGCTTCTGGATCTGCTGAGGCCACATGATCCCATGCGGTTTCATTCGGCTTAAATACAGGCTCTTGAGGAAGCCATGCAACCCGCGTCCCTGGTTGCAGAAAGCGCTCGCCGCCATCAGGCTCTATCGCACCAGCTAAAAGCTTCATTAACGTTGTTTTACCGCAGCCATTGCGCCCAACCAGTGTGGCCCTCTCACCCGGCAATAACTGAAATTGAATATCGCTGAAAAGAGGATCAGGCCCGAAGCCAAGGCTAACGTCACGAAGTGCAATAATTGGCGGCTCAGCCATCAGTAAATCCGAAATGGGCAGTGAATAGATTTCACCGCCCGATATGCCGGCTTAGGAGACTGCCTTCAAGGGGGTGCGCGTTACTTTTGATGCATCACAACCTTCAATACGAATAAGCTTAGTTGGGCCAGCCCGATAAGGAGCATGGATTGCACCAACAGGATAGTGATGGGCATCACCAGGCTTCATTACGTAGGTTTCAGTCTTCTCCACCAGGCCAGGCTCATCGCCCTTAGGAGGGGTTACCATTTCCCAATCAGTCATGCTGGTTTCACCAACTGCCTGGCCATAAATCGCCCAGGTGGGGCCGTGATCGTGCGGGTAGCCTTGACGGGCATCGCTATATGAATGAGCGCATATACAAAATCCAAGCTCAGCGTCTTGGTAAATTATTTCTCGGTCGGCTGTAGCGTTGCCAAGGTGTTTTTCAACAAATTCCTCATCTTTAAGGGCTTTCTGAACACATTCGGTAACCTTCTCTTGTCCCAAAATGCCGGGGTCTGCTTTAAGAGCAGCGCGACAGTCATCTGCAAATTGGTCGAGCGTATAAGCCATGAAAAATCTCCTGCAGGCGAATAATTTTACGGAATTCTATCCCGCCTATTAGTAAAGCTAAAGACGATTTTATCAGAATATATGGTCATGCCCCAACCAGGAGAAAAAGGCAAACAGCCCAATTCAATGCTTGTTTACATACTTAGACACAGCCACAGTTCATCTTTATTCTTCTAGGAAAGTTTTGGATTATCTAGGCCCACCTCAACAGGCTGGGGCCGCAAGATTTCCAATAATTGTATTGTTTTAAAATCAAAGGAAATAATAAAAGTGCCAGATGTGGGCTTTAGAAAATGGCTAGGTCTGAATTACGAAAAATGGACGATGAGCAAGCCATCGTGTCGATAGATTTAGATGAAGATAAATGAATGTTCGTGGCGTTGCCCACGGTGGCATTGTTGCGTCTTTAGTTGATGTTGCAATGGGAACTGCAGCTGGCGGCGGAAATTACGACACTAGAAAGCGCCTGGTAGCAACACAAGAACTGAAAGTTAATTACCTCACTGGCGCAAAAGGCAATAGACTTACGGCCACCGCTACTGTGATCCGTGCTGGAAGTCGTTCAATAGTCCTGTCGGGTGACGTAGTAACCGATTCTGGCCTCCATTGTGCAACAGCATTAGGGACATTTATGACACGCAGGGTTTCTGAAGGTGATCCAGAACGCTTCCAGAATACTGAGACTTAATTCAGAATTAATAGTAAATATTGGTACCGGAGGTAAAAGCGATGATCGATTTTAGCCACATCGAGCGTAATTACGACCTGGCAAAAACTTCCTACAGGTTACCAATTCCCGAAGAGTTTAATTTTGCTTACGACGTCATAGACAGAAGGGCGGCCAAAGCTGACAAAACAGCCCTGATAGCTATTGGACCGGATGGCAAAAAATCCAGCACCATGTCCTACTCCGACCTATCTCATCAGTCAGGTCAATTCGCTAACGCACTTAAAAATCTTGGTCTTTCTAAAGGTGATTTTGCGTGCGTGGTAATTGGGCGAATTCCAGAATGGTATAGTGTCCTTTTTGGCTGCATGAAACTCGGCGTGATTTCGATGCCCGGGACCAACTTACTAACTGCTAAAGACATCGCTTATAGAATCCAACAGTCTGGTGCAAAGGCCGCAATTGTAACGGCAGAGCACGTCGAAAAAGTCGATGCTATCAGGGACCAATGCCCTACACTAAAGCATTTAATAGTCATTGACCCCGAGCATTTGAATGAAGATTGGCTAGATTTTAAAAATCTTTGCGAAGCTGAAAGCTCAGAGATAGACCAAAAAGTGTTGGCCCTTTCAAATCCACTGACATGATGATGGCGTATTTTACGTCCGGCACTACCGCCCTGCCTAAGATGGTGCCTAGGGATTTTGGTTACGGACTCGCTCACGCAGCAACCGGCCTATTCTGGATGGATCTCCGTGAAACAGACATTCACTGGACTTTGACAGATACTGGTTGGGCAAAGGCCGCATGGGGAATGCTATTTCCGCAACTTTTACTTGGCTCAACGATTATTCTGTTTGATGGAAAGGGGCTAGATGTAGATCAGCACTTGCAGCTGATTCACGATTTTAAAGTAAGTACATTCTGCGCACCTCCAACAGCCTATCGCATGTTTGCACAAACTGATTTGAAACAGTACGACCTATCAAGTTTACGTCGTTGTATGGGGGCAGGAGAGCCTCTGAACCCAGAAGTTATTCGATACTGGGAGGAACACACAGGCACAATCATCGCAGATGGCTACGGTCAAACAGAAACAATCAACATCGTTGCCAATTTCCCTGGCCAGAAGACTAAATTTGGGTCCATGGGTCAGCCAGTTCCCGGGCTAGACGTAGCTGTCGTGAATGATGAAGGTAAACGGCTACCACCCGGAGAAGTTGGGCACATAGCAGTTAGAACTGAAACTAGCGATGGCATTTGGCCGCCAGGCCTCTTTGAAGGTTACTTAAAATCAGAGGGAGGGATTGACCGCAATGCTTTCCGCAATGGCTGGTATTACACCGGCGATACCGCTGAAACGGATGAAGATGGCTATCTATGGTTTGTTGGCAGAGCAGATGACTTAATCTCATCCGCAGGCTACCGCATTAGTCCGTTTGAGGTGGAAAGTGCTCTTCTTGAGCACCCTGCAGTAGCCGAAAGTGCAGTGATTGGCGCGCCTGACCTAACTCGTGGCCAAGTGGTGAAAGCATTTATCATTTTGGCTCGCGGTCACAACGGAAGCCCACAATTGGCTCAAGACATTCAGGACTTCTGTAAAAACCTAACAGCACCCTATAAATACCCACGGCAAATTGAATTTGTCTCTGAATTACCTAAAACTATCAGCGGTAAGATCAGACGTGTAGAATTGCGAGAAGGAAATTAAGCAGCCGAATTTTTTGATGGAAGTAGATACTTCTTTGCACGCCAAAGTAGAAAAACAGCAAGTGAGCCATTGATAAGGTTCCAACCTATCCCATTCAAGAATGCTGCTTGATAAGTGCCAGTTGCATCATGGATGACCCCCGACAAAAGGCCTCCTAAGGCCATACCAAAAAGAGTGAAGCTCATTACCGTTCCTATCCGCCAGCCTGCATCTTTCGCAGGGAAATTTTCCCGAACGATCAGAGCATAGGACGGTACAATCCCTCCTTGAGATAAACCAAATATGAATGAGACCACATAGAGAGGAAACAGGCCATCGAAAGGCAGAAATAGTGTCAACGCAAATAGCTGCTGCACTGAACCAAGAAGAAGCGTTCTGAAACCGCCTATCTTGTCAGAAATCCAACCAGAAATAAGCCTGCTCGCAACTCCAGCCGCCATCATAAGGGCAAGCATATTAGCGCCATGCACTGCACCAAGACCAAGATCTGAACAGAGTGCAACGATATGAACTTGGGGCATCGACATAGCGACACAACAGGCAACACCGGCCACACACAACAATCCCTGTAATGTCTCTCGATGGAAACCAAGAGGTCGTTTTGGTGCCACAAACTGTCGTCCTGGTGTTATCTCATCTAAAGCGGAGGTTGACGACGCAGCATAAGGGTAAGTGCCGGCATAGCCGATAAACAAAATAAACCAATAAACATCAATGCATCACGCCACCCTAAGGCGTCGATAAGTGCTTGAGTGATAGGTGGCCAGATTGTTCCTGCGATATAGTTTCCAGAGATTACAATTCCAATTGCAAAACCACGGCGCTTCTCAAACCAGAGGGAAATATCGGCAACCAGAGGTGAGAATGTAGCAGCCGCTCCGAGAAAACCTATCGGCAGACCAAACGCAACAGCATAAACCCAAAAAGCCCCTGCAGCAGACGCTATCAGGAAACCAGAACCATAAATTAAACTCGCTATGAGGAGTATTCTGGCTGTATTCCAACGAGATGTTGCCCATCCATAAAAAATACCGCCCGCACCAAAACCAATCGTGAAAAGTGTATAAGGCAATGATGCCTCACCCTCGAAAGGCCAAATTCAGTAGCAACAGGAAGAAGCGCCACCGTACAGGCGTACATCCCAAAACCGCCAATAGTCATTATGGCAAGCGCTGCCCACAGCCGGGCCCAAGCATACAGACCGTCCGTTTCAGAGGATTGAAAGTGCGTAAAAAACTTTTTTGACATTAATGACTACCGTTAAGATGAACTCGCTCAGTAGACTGCGAGACGTACATGCGCAATCAAAAATACAAATCGCAAACCTCTAAACACTGGCAATGCATCCGCTAGTGAAAGGGACTACCAATGGCTGGCAGAATTGAAATAGAGAGAGATGATCGCGGAGTTGAAACTATTTGGCTCAACAATCAAGATCATCGAAACACCCTAAACAATACTTTAATCGACGACATGGCCGCTGCCGTTCATCGGTCAAGTAGTGATGACCAATGCCATGTAATTATAATTCGTGGGCGTGGAGGTGTTTTCTGCGCGGGCAGAGAATTACGTGATCTTGCCGCTCTATTGGATGCTGACATTTCCTTAATCCAGGCAACTTATCACAGGCTAAGGATGCTGAATGAAGCACTATATTTATGTCGAAAGCCAACAATCGCTGTTGTTGAAAAATATGCTTTTGGTGCAGGGGCTACTCTAGCAAGCTGGTGCGATATTGCTATTGCTGAAGATGATGCTTCCTTTGCCTACCCAGAGGTTCGACACGGGATAGTACCCTCGCCAATTGTGATGGCTCTCAATCGTGGCGCGCCAAGGAAAGCAATAATGGATTTGATCCTTACAGGGCGTCGCATAGACGGCCGGGAAGCCGCCCTCTGCCATATTATAACAAGGGCAGTAGCGAAGTCTGATTTGGAAACTAATGTTGAAGCGACAATTTCAAATATACTCAAAGGTAGTCCAGACGCGATTGCCCGAACAAAGGACTTCATTGTTCACGCAGAAGATGCCAGCATGCGATCAGCGATGCTGTCAGCAGTCGATAGCATTTCGATAGGGCTAACTCATCCTGAAACACGGCGGCGTATTTCCGCTTTTTTAGCAGGAGCAAGATAGGAAGGCATCCCAAAAAGTGAACTTGCACTGCACAGTAACAGCTGAATTATTTAGGACTAGCTGAATAAATGAAAGTAGATCAAATAGCCGGCGCGCTCGGTGCAGACGTCACTGAGATTGATATCTCAGCGCCGCTTACAGATATCCAACTAAACGCAATAAAGGTGGCACTTTGGCAATATGGAGTGCTGGCATTTCGCAATCAAACCATATCACCAGCCCAACAGCTTTCCTTTGTAAAGCAATTCGGAGAAATCCATTACCACCCCCATGTAAAGGGCCTTCCAGAGCAACCAGAGGTCATGGAAATCTTAAAAAGAGAGGAAGATCTCCATAACTTTGGATCAGGCTGGCATACAGACCAGATGTTTACTCCAAAGCCTTCAAATTACACCTGTCTATATGCGAAAGAACTGCCTGATACTGGTGGTGATACACTGTATGCCTGCATGAGAAATGGCTTTCGGACATTATCACCCGCGATGCAGAAATTGGCTCAAACACTGAAAACGGAAAACCGTTCCTTTGCGGCACAACTTTCAGGGCGAAATCAAACTTCAGCTGGATATTTTGGAGCTGGGATGAGGACCCAAGAGGCGACAGCTGATGAAACCTTGATCCAACATCCTGTTGTGCGAAAGCATCCTGAGACAAGCGATCCAGTTCTTTATATAGGTCTACACAGTATTAGGCTTGCTGGATTTACCGAAGATGAAAGTAAACCTCTCCTAGACTACTGGAAGGCACACCTTGTTGTCCCGGAGAACACAGCACGTCTGCGTTGGCAGCCTGGCACACTTGCCATTTGGGATAACCGACTAGTGCTGCATAATGCGGTTAATGACTATCCTGGCAAACGCCGCCGCATGCACCGGATCACGGTTGCTGGAGAGGCAACACAAAGTTGGAAAGCTTGAGGAAAGCGATGACTTCTAATCCCACAAATGTAGATCCAATCACAACATCTGTTATCCAGCATCGGTTGACTGCCATTGTCGAAGAAATGGGCGAAGCGATGCTTCGAACGTCTTATTCTCAGATACTGAATTCCTCACGGGATTTTTCTGCTGCTATGGTCGATAGCGACTGTCAGCTTGTAGCCCAGGCCGAGCATATACCGGTGCACGTTGGGGCGATGCCATGGGCGGCAAAGGCTGTAAGAGATTACTTTGGCGAGGACGTTAGTGAAGGCGATTTATTCCTCGTGAACGACCCCTATTTGGGCTACGGCAGCCATCTCCCGGATGTCACCGTGTTTGCACCAGTATTTATTGAAGGAAGTGTAGCCTTTTGGACTATCAACCGAGCTCACCATTCAGATATTGGTGGTTCAACCCACGGTGCCTACAACCCTTCAGCAACCGAGATATTTCACGAAGGCCTCCGTATACCACCCTTGCGACTTTGGGAGCGAGGTAAGCCAAAACAAGATTTACTCGACATGCTCGCAGCAAATGTGCGTCACCCGCGTGACTTTAAGGGCGATCTTGCTGCTCAAATTGGGTCTGTCAAACTTGGCGAGCGGAGACTAAAGGCACTCGTTGATGGATTTGGCGCAAAAGTTGTTCTTCAATCCTGCAGACAAATTTTGGATGGAGCAGAAGCTCGTGCGCGGGCGGAAATAGAAACTTGGAAAGACTGAAAATATTTTGGCGAGGCTACTCTAGATGACGATGGTCATGGCCGTGAAAATATCAAAATTCGCGCCAGTGTGACGGTGCAAGGTTCGAATGTTGAGGTAGACCTTTCAGATAGTGATCCTGAAAGTACCGCTTTCGTTAATTCCTCTTTCGCAAATATGCAGTCAGCTTGCGCACAAACTCTTGCCTATTTGATCGACCCAACTATCCCAAAAAACGCGGGCGCATTCCGACCGATGAGTGTTATTGCGAAACAAGGCACTATTGTTTGGTCAAATGATGGGCTGCCTGTAACTATGTGCACTAGTCATTGTTCAAACGAAATTATCGAGGCCATCATTGTCGCTTTGTCCGAAGCCTGTCCGGACAAAGCAATGGCTGGATGGGGCAGACGACTTCGCATTGCCATCAAAGGGGAAGATCCTCGCAACGGAAAAACTTTTATTTGGCATATGTTCCACGCTCGCCCTGGAGCTGGCGCCTCTCCTGGGGGTGATGGTTGGCACAATGCAGGTGAATGGCATTCAGCAGGAGGCCTAAAATTCGGCAGCGTGGAAGTGGCTGAAGCCCGCTTTCCTCTTCATTTTTGTCGGCATGAATTTAGGCCAAATTCAGGGGGAGCGGGTCAGTTTCGAGGCGGCACGGGTGTAGACATGGAAATGGTAGTTGAGACCTTAGGAGATGCTGTAGCTAATACCGCTGGCGATGGCCAACGTCATGGAGCTCGCGGTATTTTGGGTGGCTTAGATGGAGAGCCTCACTTCTATCGACAAAAGGGAAGCAACGGAATTGAGCTTCCCCTTCCCTCGAAAGCTACTGGCTTGCCGGTTAAGTCGGGGGACGTGTTTATAGTTTCATCTGGTGGAGGCGGCGGATGGGGACAGCCAAAAATGCGCACAGATGATTGTCACTCGGATGATCTGGCTGACGGCTTCGTAACAAATTAATGGTTCAAAAAATTGAGAGGTAAGCCAGCTTTTGGCCAATCGCCTCTCACTAATTTCCCGCAAAGGAAAGTGTTATGAAGGCCGTTTTAAGGTCCTCTCCACCAAAGCAAATATTAGTGACGTAGGGGTCATCCATTGCAATATGCTCTATGGAGGAGCCATCCGGAGCGATCACTGTAATACCGCCATCCATCAAAGTTGCCACGCATATATTTCCATGGCTATCTACGGCAAGGCTATCAAAATTTCGAAAGCCTTGCGTTTGCCCGACTAAAAAACCGCCGTGTGGTGATGGCCAATCGCGTTTAATTAATTTACCCGGGCTCTCAATATCAAACCCCCAAAGACGACCTGTTTGGGTCTCTGCAACATAAACCGTTTGTTCATCTGGGGAGAGGCCAACACCATTTGCTGTGATTATGGGATATGCGGCTTCTTCAATGTGTTTACCTTCGATTGTAGCGTAATAGAGACCTGACCGATCCCAATCTCTGTGACGTGTTTTACCTAAATCTGTGAACCAAAAACCGCCTTGCTTATCAAAAACAATGTCGTTTGGCCCACAAAGTTTATGTTCTCCGCAACTCTCATAGAGAATCTCAACACTACCAGTTTCAAGGTCAATCCGTTGTATACTGCCGCCCTTGTAATAATCTGACTGACCGACTGGTCGCTTATTACCTAAACTATCAACGTGAAAAGCAAGACCTCCGTTGTTACAAACGTATACCGCGCCATCTGGACCAATTGCAGCTCCATTAGGACCTCCGCCTAACTCTGCAATTACTTCAACCACTCCAGCTGGCGTCACGCGGCTCAGCGTTCCTCTTTCAATCTCCACCAGTATGATGGAGCCATCTTGCATGGCAATTGGTCCCTCAGGGAAGCAAAGTCCCTCGGCAACGGTAGTTAACTGCATATCAAACTCCCAAAACTGAGATGATTATATGGTGAATAAAGTTACCTAGATATACCATAGGCCTTGACCCAAGCCCCTTAGCAAGCGACGGTCTTTTGATGCAAGAGGTTCAGGAGTTTAACCGCAATGGCGGTCTTAGAGACAAGTATTAACCCCGTTCAAAAGCATTTCGCCAAAATGCCAATGAAATGGCTATCCTTGTAGAAGATCTGCGCAGCAAAGTGGCGAATGTTTCGGCAGGCGGCGGCGAAAAAGCAATGCAGCGACACCTTGAAAGAGGCAAGCTGGCACCCAGGGAGCGAGTACGTAGGCTCACAGATCCGGGTTCTGCGTTTTTAGAATTTTCTCAACTTGCAGCAGATGGGATGTACAATGGAGAGGCACCGGGTGCGGGAATAATTACAGGCATTGGCCGAATTATGGGTCGAGAATGCGTCGTTATTTGTAATGATGCGACCGTCAAAGGTGGCACCTACTACGCTATGACCGTTAAAAAACACTTGCGCGCCCAAGAAATTGCAATCGAAAACCACCTGCCATGTGTTTACCTTGTGGACAGTGGCGGTGCTAATCTACCCGAGCAAGATGAAGTTTTTCCTGACCGCTTTCACTTTGGTCGCAGCTTCAGAAATCAGGCAGTTATGTCCTCGAAGGGTATACCACAAATAGCTTGCGTAATGGGCTCTTGCACTGCGGGTGGTGCGTATGTGCCAGCCATGTGCGATGAATCTGTGATTGTTCGTAATCAGGGCACCATCTTCTTAGGGGGGCCTCCTCTCGTGAAGGCTGCAACCGGTGAAGTCGTTACAGCAGAGGACCTTGGAGGGGCAGATGTGCATGCACGCCGTTCAGGCGTTGTAGATCATTACGCTGCCAATGATGATCATGCTCTAGCAATTGTCAGACGGATCATTTCAAACCTCAACCTCCTCAAACCCAGTGGGCCGGAAATTAAAGCTGCAAGAGAACCGCTTTATTCTCCATCAGAACTTTCTGGAGTTGTACCGACAGATCTTCGCCAGCCCTACGACCCAAGAGAGGTAATTGCGCGTCTAGTCGATGGCAGTGAGTTTGACGAATTTAAAGCCCTGTACGGCACAACGCTTGTGACCGGCTTTGCTCGTCTATACGGCATTCCTGTCGGAATTGTTGCAAACAATGGTATACTTTTTTCAGAGAGCGCACTTAAAGGCGCACATTTTATTGAACTTTGTGGGCAGCGAGGCATCCCTCTAATTTTCTTACAAAACATCACAGGCTTCATGGTAGGTCAAAAATATGAAGCTGGCGGTATAGCGAAAGACGGCGCGAAAATGGTCACCGCAGTGGCTACAGCGAATGTTCCAAAACTTACAATAATAATGGGTGGAAGTTTTGGGGCTGGCAATTACGCCATGTGCGGACGATCCTACGATCCACGGTTCTTATTTATGTGGCCTAATGCGCGCATTTCAGTGATGGGTGGAGAGCAAGCTGCGAGTGTTTTAGCAACTGTCCGCCGCGATGGTTTAGAACGACGTGGTGAGGAGTGGTCCGCAGAAGAAGAAGAGGCTTTTTAAAGCACCTGTCCGCCAGCAGTATGAAGATCAAGGACATCCTTATTACGCTTCTGCGCGGATATGGGATGATGGGATCATAGACCCTGCTGATAGCCGAAGGGTGCTAGGCCTAGCCCTTTCCGCTGCTCTTAATGCACCTATCGGGGAAACCCGATTTGGTGTCTTCCGGATGTAATACGATGATAAAGCGCCTTTTAATCGCCAACCGAGGCGAAATTGCCTGCCGCATAATTCGAACTTCCCGTGCAATGGGCATTCAAACCATAGCCGTCTATTCTGAAGCTGATGCCAATGCCATGCATGTGAAGATGGCAGATACAGCACGTTTAATTGGCCCTGCAAGCGCATCTCATAGCTACCTTGTCATCGAAAAAATAATAGAGGCCGCTAAAGCAGAACAAGCTGACGCCATCCATCCTGGATATGGTTTTCTTTCAGAACGTGCTGCCTTTGCAGAAGCATGCGCAGCAGCCGGGCTCATTTTTGTTGGCCCGTCATCGGAAGCAATTCGCGCCATGGGTGATAAGGCACGAGCAAAGGCATTAATGGGAAAAGCAGGCGTGCCGCTTACGCCTGGTTACCACGGAGAAGATCAGGCTGATGAAACGCTTGAAATAGAGGCTCAGAAAATTGGCTTTCCAGTTTTGGTAAAAGCATCCGCCGGTGGAGGAGGCCGAGGGATGCGCATTGTCAAAAATTCAGAAGACCTCATGCCTGCAATTGATGCCGCAAGACGTGAAGCGACAGCTGCATTTGGTGATGGCACATTACTATTGGAACGTTATTTAGGCCGCCCACGCCACGTAGAAGTGCAAATTATGGCAGATAAGCATGGGAATGTACTTCATATGCATGAGCGTGATTGCTCAATTCAACGACGCCATCAAAAAGTAATTGAGGAAGCGCCTGCCCCCAACCTTTCCAACGAAACTCGTAAACAATTGACGGATGCAGCGGTAGCGGCCGCAAAAGCGATTAATTACGTGGGGGCTGGAACGTGCGAATTTCTTGTCGACGAGGATGGTAGCCCTTACTTCATCGAAATGAATACAAGGATCCAAGTAGAACACCCAGTGACAGAGATGATTACTGGTCTTGACTTGATTGAGCTTCAACTTCGTGTCGCATCAGGAGAAAAACTCCCCTAAAACAAGAGGAGGTTCCTTGTTCTGGGTCAGCGATAGAGGCTCGATTATATGCGGAAGATCCAGAACGCGGCTTCCTTCCACAGACAGGAAGACTTGACGCCTTTAAAGTTCCAGAAATGCAAGAACGGGTACGGGTTGATACTGGGGTAGAGGCTGGTGACGTCATAACCGTTAATTATGACCCTATGATTGCAAAAGTGATTGCCTGGGGAGAAACAAGGGAGTTAGCTGCAACGAAACTAGCCGAAGCCCTTGCAAAAACAGAATTATCCGGCGTTTCCACTAATATCGATTTCTTAACTAAAACGATAAGCCACCCTGCTTTTAGAGAGGCCGATCTCGACACACATTTTATCGACCGGCACGAGCCAGATTTGATTGGTAGCTCAGGCTCCGCACCAATTGATGTCTTGGGAGCAGCTTTGGCACTGATGCTTGAAGAGCAACAAGAAAAAGCACGCGCGATCTCTGTCCCAGGACCGTGGGCCGAGAATGACGGCTTTAGAATGAACCAGGACTTGGAGGAATTATTCCAATTCCGCAGCGGCGAAGAAGTTTTAAATTTGGCGATCGCGTGGAGGCAGGCAGGTCACGCTTTAATAGCAGACACAGGCGAGGTGCCATTTTCCTACATGAAGCCCAAGAACGGTCAGGGAACATGGTTTGTCATTTGCGGCGAGCGCAGCTTCCAAGCTTATGTATCTCGGGCTGGGAACACCATAGTCGTGGGATTAGACGGACAGCGATGGTGCATCGAACCTTTAACCTTTGGCGCCATTAACAATATCGATGCAGGCGCAGGCTCTCTCTCAGCGCCTATGCCAGGTAAAATTGTACGGGTACATGTGACGGCCGGCACAAAAGTTAGGAAAGGTGATCCCCTAGTCGCTCTAGAAGCTATGAAGATGGAGCATGTAATAACTGCTCCCAGTGTTGGCATTGTCAGCAACGTGAAATGTGCGATTGGCGATCAAGTAGAGGAAGGTGTAGAACTTGTTGCCTTTGAGGCTGAAGCATGACTAGACGACTAATTGTCGGGATCTCAGGCGCCTCTGGCGTCATATACGGCGTAAAATTACTTGAACTACTAAAGACTACTGATGTCGAAACTCATTTGGTGATGACTAAGTCGGCTGAGATCACACTTGCCTATGAAATGGATATGAAGGTTTCCAAGGTGAAGGCATTAGCTACTAAGGTCTACGGTCCAGATGACATAGCTGCAGCCATCTCATCAGGCTCATTTAAAACAGAAGGAATGGTTGTGGCTCCGTGCTCTATCCGCAGCCTCTCAGAAATTGCTTACGGTCAAACAACAAGTCTTCTCACTCGTGCCGCTGACGTTGCTCTAAAAGAAAGAAGGCGAGTTGTTCTCCTTTTACGTGAAACCCCGCTTCATCTGGGACACATAAAAAGCATGGCGGCGGCAACCGAAGCTGGGGCAATCGTTATGCCCCTGTTCCAGCCTTCTACGCGCGTCCTAAAAATATTGACGAAATGGTTGAGCACACCGTTGGACGATCACTCGATCTCTTTGGAATTGAGACTGGCAGCGTCCGTCGTTGGGGAGAGGACGTCGGCAAAGGCGCCGGATAAGTACTTCTCGTTGTCCATGTGTTTCGATTATGCTGAAACGCAGCACATGGGAGCAAATAGCTTATGCAATTTGACTACATAATCGTTGGGGGTGGATCTGCAGGTTCAACACTAGCAAATCGGCTCTCCGCCCGAAGCAACATTAAGGTTTTGTTACTGGAGGCAGGTGAGGACACTCCTCCAGGAGCAGAACCAGAAGAAATTTTGGATAGCTACCCAGGCCGCGCCTATCTGAACAGCCGGTTCATTTGGAATGACCTACAGGTTACGACCGAAAATATTGCGCACAACCAACCTGACGCGCCAAAGCCACCTCTAAGAAAATATGAGCAAGCGCGCGTTCTTGGAGGAGGCTCTGCAATCAATGGCCAAATGGCGAATAGAGGGGCACCATCAGACTACAACGAATGGGAGGCCCGCGGCGCAAAAGGCTGGAATTGGGATTCCGTGCTGCCATTTTTCAAAAAAATCGAACACGATCTTGATTTTGATAATGAATGGCATGGTCAAGATGGCCATATTCCCGTTCGCCGCATCCCAGAAAACCAATGGAGCGGGCACGGGAAAGCCGTAGCTGCGGCATTTGCTGCCGCCGGATATGATTACCTTCCTGACCAAAATGGTGAGTTTAGGGATGGCTATTTTCCAATCACTATCTCCAATGCCAATGAAAAACGCGTTTCAGCAGCAATAGGGTATTTAAGTGCTGATGTGCGAAAACGACCTAATTTAGAAATCTTCACGCGCACATCCGTTACCCAGCTACTATTCGAAGGACGGCGGTGTGTTGGTGTCTCTGCAATAGTAGAGGGAAAACAGCAGGAATTCCGTGGACGAGAGGTTATCTTGTCTTCTGGCGCCATTCACTCGCCCTCTCATCTGATGCGGGCGGGTATTGGCCCTGCGGGACATCTGAGAGATCTGGGAATTGAAGTGCTGCAACCGCTGGAAGGAGTAGGCAATCAATTAATGGATCACCCATCGGTTGCCTTAGCCGCCTTCATCAAACCTAATGCGCGTCGCATCAAGGGCGTAAATGCTACAGGCAGGCATTTACTAGTTGGGCTGCGCTATACTTCTTCGCTTCCTGATGTTCCACAAGGCGATATGTTCGTTGCGGTTGCTCATAAATCCGGATGGCATGCAGTCGGCGAACAAATTGCCTCAAAAATTCTCTTTGTTAATAAAACTTACTCAGAGACGGGTTATGTCCGCCTTAAAAGTAACAATTGGCAAACCGAACCAGATGTAGCCTTCAATCTTCTCTCTGACAGTCGTGCCCTTGAAAGACTTAAAGAGGGCGTTCGAAAGATGTTTGCCATCTACGCTATGGAAGAATTGAAAGCGGTTACGTCAGATCCATTCCCTGCAAGTTGGGGTGACAAGGTTCGTCAAATTAGTGCCGTAACGACCAAGAATAAATTCATGACCCGTATTGCCTCTTTGATCATGGATGGCCCTGCCCCACTCCGCCGTTGGTTTCTGCATACCTATGTCATGGAAGGTGTAACTATGCAGGATGTTCTTCAAGACGAAGCACAGTTAGAAAATTTCATCAAAACAACGACGGTGGGTGTCTGGCACGCGTCTTGCACATGCCGGATGGGAGAGGACAGTGACCCCATGGCAGTTACAGACAACGAAGGACGTGTCCGAGGGATTGAAGGGTTGCGCGTATGCGACGCCAGCCTTTTTCCCGTTGTGCCGTGCGCCAACACCAATTTTCCCACAATCATGACGGCTGAAAAAATTTCAGAGACTATTTTATCAAAAAGATAAATAGCTTGAATTTCATACTCCGACGATAATTTCACGTTCAGCGCGCCTGATTGCCTGCAACTGCTGTAATTTATTGGGGTATAGAGCCAGTAAATTATTGCGCTGGGACTAGATCAGGAGCTTTGGCCTCACTGATAGGCCAATGAATTATTGCAGCAAAAATTCCTAAAACAGCTCCCATCCACCAAACCACGTCGTAGGACCCAGTGTAATCAAAAACCAGGCCACCAAGGTAAACCCCCGTAAAAGCGCCTACCTGGTGCCCAAGAAATACGAATCCAAAAAGCATACTCATGTATTGGGTACCAAACATACTTGCTACTACCGCTCCAGTGAGAGGAACTGTCGAAAGCCAAAAAAGACCCATGAAAGCGCAAAAGGCGTAGATTGTAATCTCACTAACTGGAGCCAACATAAGCCCAGAAATTGCAAAGAAGCGACCAATATAAATAAAAGTTAGCAATCTGGGCTTGTCTGTCTTTCCACCTAGAACTCCTGCCAGATAGGCTCCCAATATATTCACCACGCCTACTAACATCAGAGCGTGCGCTCCAGTTCCTTCACGCAACCCTAAATCACTTACATATGCAGGAAGGTGAGTGCCGATAAACGACACGTGAAAACCACAAACAAAGAAACCAATGATTAACAACACATAAGACCGGTGGCGAAAAGCCTGTTTTAACGCCTGACGAACGGTCAAGTTTGCGACCGCAGCAATCGTTAGACTGTCCTGGCGCCTACCACTCAATGGGACAGCTGCCAACAGAACTACTGAAGTCAAAAGGCCCAACATAAGGTATCCCCCCGACCAGCCAAACGTTTCAAGAAAAAATTGGGCCACCGGAAGAATTAGCAGCATTCCAGCAGAACCTCCCATAACAGCAACGCCCAATGCCCAACTACGTCTTTCCTCCGGCACCAGTTGAGCAACTGCGCCCATGGCAATAGCTTGTCCACATCCCGCTTGCGCCATACCAACCATCAATCCTGCCGTCAGCGTAAAGCTCACTGGGTCGGAACTTAATGACATCAATATTAGGCCCAATGCATAAAGCAAAGCACCTCCTACAATTACGCGGGAAGGACCAAACTTGTCCGCTAAGCCACCAAAAATTGGAGCAAATACTCCAACCATCAATGCTTGAACCGCTATTGCAAGGCCAAATTCTGCCCTACCCCAACCCACGTCTGACAACATCGGAACTTGATAAAGCGGTATCGAAACGCGAATACCGTTTGCGATCAAAACTGCAAGAGCGGCGGCACCTACAACCACCAAAATAGGCCAGCCATTTGTGCACTTCATTTTTGCCTCGCAAAGCTAATATTAATCCAGGAAACGATGAGAAAAGTTTTCAGTTATCAAGTGTAATGCTAAAAAACTCTCTACAACAGGTGATTAGAGACAAGTGTATTTTATTCAGAGTAAATCATTTTCCTAGACATACCGCCATCGACTACAATGGTCTCGCCAGTCACAAAATCAGCACCAGCGAGATATAGAACAGAATTAGCTATATCAGCCACCTGCCCTACACGACCAACTGGATGCTGCTCATGGTCCGCTTGTATCAACCCTTCAGCGTCTGAGATCCAACCTGGAGCAATAGCGTTACATCGAATTTGAGGCCCCAGGCTGATAGCAAGGGCATGAGTTAAAGCAACAAGCCCTCCTTTGGCTGCCGCGTAGGCTTCTGTATTAGCTTCGGACATAAACGCCCTGGTAGATGTAATATTTATGATAGAACTATTTTCATTCATTAGTGGCACAGCAGCACGGGTCATCAGAAACGCACCTGTCAGATGGCTATCGATAAAACTCTGCCAATCTGAAAGAGCAAGATCCTCAATAGGCCCCATATGAGCGCCTTTGCGCCCTGCGCAATTCACTAAAAGATCCAGACTATCCCAACTAAGCCTCTCAAATGCAGATCTAACTGAGACTTCATCAGCTACATCACAAGCTATAGAAGACTGTTCATGAGACTTAGAGTTCAGGTCAAATGCACACACCCGCCAACCAGACTTGGCGTAATACATTAACGATCCCACTGCCAATAAGACCCTCGCCACCAGTTACTATGGCGCGCTTCAAGAGTAGTAAATCACGACGGTCTCTGCGACCATTGCAGGACGATCTTGTCCTTCAATTTCAATTACACTCTCCGCTATTATTCGTACCCCATTGTTCGGCATATCGTCGGCCGCCTGAAGACTTTGACGCAATCGAACGCGTGAACCTGCGGGAACCATGTTAGTGAATCTCACCTTGTTACAACCGTAGTTTATGGCGTTCGTCATTTTTTCCACTGTAAAAACTGGCAGACCAGCAACCATCGACAAGGTTAAAAATCCATGAGCAATTGTTGACTTGGTAGGCAATTCCTTTTGTGCCCTTGCCTCATCGAGGTGGATCCATTGAAAGTCCCCGTAGCCTCAGCAAATGTATTGATACGTTCTTGGGTGACATCGACCCAGTCACTTACACCCAATTCTTGACCAATAAGGTCTTTAAATTCAGCTGGATGGGAAATAACGCGCATAGGTCCTCCAATTCGGTGGTAAATTTCTAATAAGCTCGAACCTACTTGTAAGGATCCGCCGCATCACGCAGCCCATCACCAAGAAAGTTGAAAGCTAAAATTGTTAAAATCACGGGAACAACAGGAAGCATAAGCCACGGATACAGCGCAACTACATTAATATTCTGAGCTTCTGCCAAAAGCACGCCCCAGGACGTAATCGGAGGCCGAAGACCAAGACCCAAAAATGAGAGGGCCGTCTCACCTAAAATCATACTCGGCACCGAAAGAGTGGCAGATGCGATCAAATGGCTAGAGAAACTTGGAAGCAGATGCCTCCCAATCACACGACTAGGTGAAGCCCCCATAAGTTGTGCTGCTTGGCAAAAATCTTCTTCACGAAGCGCTAAAAGTTTTGACCTAACAGCACGAGCTAAGCCCGTCCAATCTAAAAGCCCTAAAATAATAGTGATACCAAAATAAATCAGAATAGGAGACCAGGTGATTGGTAGCGCTGCAGATAAGGCCATCCATAAGGGCAATTCGGGAAATGACCTCACCACCTCAATCATCCGCTGTACTGAGCTATCAACCCATCCACCGTAATAGCCAGCTAAACCTCCCAACGTTATGCCTATTGCAAAGCTAATAATAATGCCGAAGAGACCAACTGTTAGAGAAATACGAGCTCCATAAACAATGCGACTAAAAACATCGCGCCCCAAGCGGTCTGTACCAAGGAGAAATAAATTTCCATCTTTTGCTGGGCAAACAAAGTGAAACGAAGCTTTAAAAAGACCAAAATAACTGTATTCGTCGCCCGAGCAAAAAAAACGGATTGGCTGTGGCCGAGATTTATCCTCAGAATAAATCCGCTGCATTTTTTTTAGATCAAGCTCTTTATTGTAGGCGTAAACAAAGGGGCCCAAGAATTCCCCTTCATGGAAAAAATGTATCTCCTGTGGTGGAGCGAACAACGCTTGGGTATTTCTGGTTTCCAGTGCGTATGGCGCAACAGTCTCCGCAATAACAGCCATAAAATACATCAGCAGCAGAAATACTCCTGAAACTACTGCTAATTTATGACGCTTAAGCTTCCACCATATGAGTTGCCATTGCGTTGCAAGATAATATCGTTCCTGCTCCGGCGTCAGTGCTTCAACTGAGTAGGGATCAAAGGGTTCTTTTGAGACATAATGCTCAAGCCGGTCTGCTGAGGTAGGAACTTTAGTCATTTGTCGTTCCCAGCACCTAGCCTGATGCGCGGATCAAGGGCTGCCAAGGCAATATCAGAGATTAAAACTCCAACTACCGTAAGCATTGCCAGAAACATGAGAAAGGAGCCAGCAAGGTACATGTCTTGACTTTGCAGTGCCTCAATTAGCATTGGCCCAGTTGTTGGTAAGGAAAGTACCATTGAAACGACGGCTGCACCGGACACTACTTGTGGTAGGAGATTGCCAATATCTGCAATAAATGGGTTCAAGGCCATTCTAAGGGGATATTTAATAAGGGCGCGCGTTGGCGTTAAACCCTTCGCGCGAGCAGTTGTCACATACTGCTTTTGAAGTTCGTCTAATAGATTTGCCCGCAGGCGACGGATCATACCTGCCGTACCTGAAGTACCGATTACAATGACTGGAACCCATAAGTGCTCTAGCACTGAAATAAATTTTCCATAACTTAAAGGCTGATCGATATACTGAGGGTCCATCAAACCGCCAATGGATATGCCAAAGTGGGCCTTTGCCAAATACATCATGACCAGAGCAAGTAAAAAGTTTGGCGTAGCTAATCCCAAAAAACCAATAAAAGTTAGGGCATGGTCTCCAGGACTGTATTGATTGACCGCAGAATAAACCCCAATGGGGAACGCCATTGCCCAAGTAAATATTATTGTAGCAAAAGATAACACAAAGGATAAAAACAGCCGGTCGCCAACTACCTCTGAAACCGGGAGATCGTATTCAAAAGAATACCCAAAGTCGCCTTGCAGCATGCCCAAAAGCCAAACGCCATATTGCTCCCAGAGTGGCTTATTAAGACCATACTGCTCTCGCAAAAATTCAATTTTTGCTATGTTAGTGTCTTGGCCCTGCGCTTGAAGTTCTGCAATCTGGGTTGTCAAAAAATCACCCGGAGGAAGTTGGATGATGACAAAAACGAGCACGCTTATTGCGAGAAGCGTCGGGATCATAACCATCAATCGGTAAGCTATATATTTCAGCATATCAACCGTCCGTTTTGCTCAGTGACAGCCAAAATGTATCTGGACGATATGAACCAAAATGCGCCCCTGGATCCCAGTTGTAATATCCCTCTGCAGGCAAATTTCTAAGACGAGCATTAGCAACGATTGGCTGCAATGCTCCAGAAATCAATCCAATGGTAAACACCTCATCATTGTACGTTCGGACCATGTCAGACCAGATTTTTTCTTTGCTTCAAAGGATGAAGCCACCCGCCAAGCAAAATAACGCTCAAGTTGCAGTTTAGCCGCTGAAAGATCGACCGCCTGCCCCGCTGCTCCTTTGGTTTCTAAGTACTGACCCCACATTGGCCATTGCAGTTGTTGTTGAGATGTTGGAGCTAATTCAGCTGGGCTCATTTCCGGACTTGCAAGACCATTTTGCAAGCCTGACCAAATAGCCATTTGGGTTTGTCCAGAAAACACACGATTTCTAAGCACTTCGCGCTGAAGTGGCTTCGTGTAAACCTTAATGCCTGCACGAAGCCAGGAGTCATGAATAAGCTGAAGCACGTCTGTCTCTTCCGTACTCTCGCCCGCCGTTTCAATGATTATTTCCGCTTTACGGCCATCAGGAAGAAGTCGGATACCGCCAGGTCCTAATTCAAGGCCAATTTCATCCAAAAGCGCATTTGCTTTTTCAATGTCAAATTCAGCGTAGGCATACGCCGATTTTTGATCATAAATCGGACTGCCAGGCAGAAGGGAATTATTTTGCGGTAGCCCAAGGCCAAAATAAACCACCTCATTAATTTCTTCTCTATTAGTAGCGAGAGAAAGTGCGCGCCTAAACCATACATCACGGAATAAATCGCGCCACGCGCGATCCTCGATATTGAGGTTAGGATACAAAGTGAGTTGAGAGCCCTTACCAGTGCGCCACAGGTGCGTTACGAAGCCATATTTTTCCTCATTTTGTTTTAAGAACGGCGTATCGTTGAAATTAAGATAACGTCCCTGTAGGTCTACTTCTCCACTTCCAGCCTTTGCTGGTATAAGTTTCCCAGCAACAATATCCATGTGCACTTCATCAATATATGGGAGTTGGAACCCATTAGTATCCACTCGATGATAGAAAGGGTTTCTCGAGAAAATGTAACGCTCTGCTGGTGGAGCTGTTTGAATGACCCAAGGCTGAAGTGTCGGTAGGTCCGGGTTATCATTCTTGTAAGAATTATCTTTTCGATTGTGTAACGAAGCCCAATTCTGTCTGTTCTCCAAAGCCACCATCTCAGCCAGCTTGTCTGCTTCTTGATACTTGGGATGGAATTTTTTGAGGTATGCGCTGGGCGCATAAATATAAAGAGGCGATGCTTTAGCTAAGGCAGGAATGAACTCAGGGTTTGGATGTTCCCAAGCAAAACGAATTTCGGTCTCTGAAATTATTTCTACAGTTGGCAAAGCTCCATCGACCAACATTTGCACTGGCGGACCTGCTGGAAAAAGCTCTTCATTGTTAGCCATATCCTCCCACCAATAGCGAAAATCCTCAGTGGTGAATGGATCCCCATTTGACCATCTGTGACCTTCCCTTAGGGTAAGAGTGAATATGCGCCCTTTTTCGACATTGAACTTCTTCAGGATATCAGATCTCAAAACGAGCTTGCTATCATAACCAATTAAGCGGGCATAACCGTAAACCACCATCTGCCTGACTTCTTTGGCCTTAGCCATCAGAATACGGATTGTGCCGCCTGACATTCCGATTGATGTACCCTCGCCTTCAAAAGTTGCAATCGCGGGATCCAAAGGGATGCGGTTGGCAATTGGAGGTAAAATTCCTTTGGTTACTGAGGCGGAGAAATAGTCTGCTTCCTTAAGCTCCAACGCATAAGAAAAGGTTGCTGATGCAACAGCACAAAAACCAAGTAGAGTGAAAACTAGCAGACGCATGGAAGTTAAACGCCCTCCAAATCAGTTGCCGCCACACGAACAAAATGTCCTGGCGCATGCTGGTGCATACGCGCGGGCTGACCAGGGGTTAACCTATACGGCTCCACCCAATTTTGTGGCTCTGAAGCGCGCTCATCCATCAGTTTGGAAAAGTCGAGAGGGCGGTCCAAGTTTGGTTCAGGTACGGCAGCTAGAAGGCCTTGTGTGTATGGGTGACGAGGGTCAGCAAAAAGATCCTCTTTTCTTGCTATTTCTACAAGACGTCCGGCACACATTACGGCAATGCGGTCCGCCATATAATCCACGACCGCAAGGTTATGCGAAACAAAAAGATACGTCAGACCTAATTTATCTTGCAGGTCTTTTAATAAATTTAAGATTTGAGCTTGGACTGATACATCAAGCGCAGAAACGGGCTCATCGCACAGCAAAAGTTCAGGCTTTAATGCTAGGGCACGGGCAATGCCAATCCTCTGTCGCTGCCCTCCAGAAAAACTATGGGGATAGCGAGAAAGATGCCGGTCATCTAAGCCGACAAGTTGCATAAGCTCACGAGCCATTTCCAACTTGTAGGAAGGATCTCCAATGTTATGAATAACTAGTGGCTCAGTTAAAATTTCTCTAACCGTCATGCGCGGATTTAAAGCACTGAATGGGTCTTGAAAAACGTACTGCATTCTGCGGCGATAGGGAAAAAGATCCTTTGATCTAAGATTAGAGAGATCTATCTGGGTCCCTTCATCACCAAAAAAAACATTGCCCTCATCTGGCTTAAGGGCACTCATTATCATCTTCGAAGTCGTTGACTTACCGCAACCAGATTCGCCTACAAGGCCCAAACACTCTCCTCGCCGAATTGCAAAGCTAACATCATCGACAGCAAGAAACGATTTTTGCTCTGCGCCTAGAGACCGACGTGACTTAAAGCGCTTGGTCAGTCCCTTCACTTCGAGCAATGGTAATTCATCTGCTTTACCTAGCTGACCCGGAGTGTCCTCTAAAAGGTGCCCTGTCGCAGGTTTGATCTCACGAATTGGGCGAAGCCGCTCACCTTTTTTCATATCGAACCGCGGAACAGCGGCAAGCAGTGATTTCAAATAAGGATGTTCTGGACTTTGGAAAATCTCATCAACTGGTCCAGCTTCCATAACCTTGCCGTGATACATGACAACGACTTCATCGGCGACATTGGCTACGACACCCAGGTCGTGGGTAATCATCATTACAGCCATACCAAGCTCGCCCTGAAGGTCCTTTATAAGTTTAAGGATCTGCGCTTGGATTGTGACGTCTAGAGCAGTCGTTGGTTCGTCAGCGATTAATAGGCTGGGTCGGCAAACTAGCGCCATTGCAATCATTGCACGCTGCCGCAGTCCCCCAGAAAGTTCAAATGGGTAAGCATCAACGGCACCTCTGGCGACGGGAAGCCCACCAAACCAAGCATTTCTTTCGTTAATCTTCTGGCTTCATTCTTTGATGCTTGGCGATGAAGCCTTAAGGCTTCTGAAATTTGATTCCCAATTGTGTGTACCGGTGAGAGAGAAGTCATCGGCTCTTGAAAGATAATAGATATACTGCCGCCCCGGATGCGACGCATATGCTCTGTCTCTTGTCCAAGCGAGGCGATATCAACAGTTTCTTTTCCTGGTTCATGAAACAGGATTGACCCATTAGTGATGGAAGCGTTCTTTGGAAGAATACCCATCACCGCCTGCGCTGTAACACTTTTGCCTGAACCAGATTCCCCCACTACAGCTGTTGTCTCACCAGATTTTATTCGGAAAGACACATCATCAACCGCCGTAACAACACCGCCAGGGGCTGCAAATTCGATAGCTAAGTTTTTGATTTCTAGAAGCTTAGCCATGATTTGAATTAAGCCTCATTTTCCAACGCTGGACCAACAGTAAGACCTAATGCTGAAAAATTTTCTATTGTCACGGGTGACATCTGTACTTGACTAGATTTTAAAGCTTCCACCACGAAACTAGAGAGCTTATCAAAGTCCTGGATCGTGGAGTCGATGCGCAAAACCCCACCTTCACAATGCAGTTTCATCTGCATCCAGCCCCCTTTCTCGTCGCCTACTGACAGTCGGCCTTTTTCTCTTCGCGTTGAGAAATACCGCAGATCAACTCTATCGATCCTATGCCAAGGCATTTTTATAACTCTGGCACCTACTGAGCCAATCGCTTCATCAGTAACTAAGATAGCAGACTTATGTCTTCGCCAAGTTGAAAAGCCAAAACTTAAAAACATCAAAACAATCGCGCCAAGAATAGTTGCGACGTAAGGGTTGCTCCAAGCAACAATCAGGGGAGTACTAAAAATTGCTACCCCCAAAAGGGACTGCATATAATCCTTAAAGAGCGCCTTGGTTGGGTAATAAAAATAATATTCCGACACTGGTTTATTACTCCACAAAGAGTGAGTCAGCATTTTTCCAATGCACACGGTTATCTGCACTAAGAAAAGTCAAAACCTCAGAAAGAGCTTTCCAGGCGGTCTCATCCATAGCCAGATGGTGGGACAGAATACCGGTTGTCTCAGACAAATCAGCCTCACCAGTCCGACGTGCAGCCAAATGACTGGCTATCTCTGCCGCAACTGTGTGCCCAGCTTTACCTACTTTACCTTCACGCCACGCAATAAGGTCAATATGAGTATTGATTTGTTTTACTCCAGTAGCTGCAAAGCTCGAAGACCTTGGCTGGAATCTACTCAATCCGACTATACCACAGTTAAAGAGGCTCTGAACTGCAGGCGATGATATTCGGTTCCACGGGGGAGCCAAAACTGGCAGTGACTGGCCACCAAAAAGGTCCGCTATAACAGAGCGTCCATTTACTAAATCTCCAATAACAGTGTCCAAAGATCTTGTTTCTGGGAATTCGGACTTTTTACCTCCATTGTTTTCATGATTCAGATGCGCGTATCCGTGTTGGATAACTGACACGGCGCCTAAAGGCTCTAAATAGCGGGCAAGACCTGTTGTGGCTGACGCTGGAATCACAGCCAGAGCTAGGGGTATACAAGCCACATTTACCAAAGATAAAAGGCGATCAAGAGCAGGTGTCTGAATTGTTGCATCATCATCACGAAGCCAAAAGTCTGCTTGACGCCCCATTAGCGCCCATCGTGAAAGTTCAGTGTCTAAATTCTCCCACCCAGATGGCATTTTTAAGCACCCACCAGTTCTCGCAATATTCGAGCAGTCTCCTGAGCCCCATCAATCCTCACGCCCGCGGCAGAACTTGGAGGATTATTAAGGGTTCTATCGATAGCCGCTGCAAGTTTTTCTGGGGAAAGGTCTTCCTCACGCACTAATTGCAACGCTCCTCTTGTTTGTAATGCTTCAGCACGCAACGTCTGTTCTGTCTCTAAACCACCGGCGTAAGGAGCAATTACTGCACGCGCCCCAGCCGCCAATGTCTCCATTACTGTGTTATAACCTCCTTGAGAGATGGAAAGCCGACATCGCTTAAGAAGGCTTGGAAAATCTTTGCGCGCCCGTTCAACTATCACTCCAGAGCTGGCCTGATGCCGCAGGTCTTCAAAAATTAAATCCGAAAGATTATGTCCCACCAGAAACCGCCATCGTTCTCGGGCCACCTGGGTTAAAGCCCTTGCATCCATAGCCGCCCTCAGCAAGGGCTCAGCTACAGCACCTCCTCCAGCTGAGACCAAAATTTCATCCAAACCATCCTTACCGTTGGCTTCTTCTCGTTCGTCCACCACGTATCCTGTGTAGCGAACTTTGCTAGAAATCTCGTTCACATGGGGAAATGTGCGTTCAAAGGGAACTAGTTCGGGATCTCCGTGCACTAAGGTTAGATCATACCATGTTTTGATACGCACCAGCATTTCATCAAGTCGTTCTGGCTTTGCTGGAGCAACTAATATGTCACGAACCGAGGCGACGACCTTGCAGCCATCTCTTTTTGCTTCTTCCAATAGTGGTTCCATCTCAAAGCGGAACTGCCGGCGGCCATACGGAAACAACTCTGTTAAAAGTATGTCTGGAGCAAAATCACGATACGTATTGAGAGTTGCCTCTTGTCGCCTTTTTTTCCAGTTATCATCAATTTGGCAGTCATTTGCATCGTGAAGCACTTTGAAAAAAATATCTATTGCTCGCGCAGATGGAAGTTGGACCAATTTTGCATCACCAATATCAATTACAGAGGCTGGTTCACCCCCTGATGCGATAACAACATCCATTCCTGCTGATGTCATTGCCTTTGCTAAAGTTGCAGCCCTAGCTAAATGTCCAATTCCAAGTAAGTGCTGAACCCAAATAAGAACGCGTGGTCGTATCACAATTCAGGATCCCAATCTAACGGCACATCAAGCGCCTGCACATTTAGGTCCCCATTAGGTGAGATCCGAAGTAAATTGTATGTTCCATGAGCTCCCTTTACTGGTGGCTTTCCCATAAAATCCCAACCAGTAGCCAAAGCAACAGCCGCACGGATTACCCCCGATGTGTCACGGCAACTACCGGCCTACTCTTTCCAGCAAGTTCAGCAAAAAACGGTTTTAGGCGATTTTGAACCATCCGCGGGCTTTCACCACCAGGCGGCAGAAAAGTCTAAGCCACGGGTTTCATTCTCATGAAAATCAGAACCAAGAGTTTCTGAAAGTTCATTGCGCGTCCGCCCTTCCCAGTCTCCCCAGTCCATCTCGATGATACGATCATCCTTGGCGACATTTCTACCAGCAAGCACCCTAGCAGTTCTCATTGTTCGACCAAGAGGACTAGAAACCCAATCAAATCCTGAAAATGCCTTAGGTGGTGCCCACGTCTGCAGCATCGCCTCACCTTCTTCAGATAAAGGGGTATCTCTGCGTCCTTGCAAGCGGCCTTCGGCATTCCAAGTGGTAGGAGCATGACGAATAAGGACAAGTAGGGTCATAGAATTCCAGTCCTGGAAAGTATTGTTTCAAGACGCAAGCTCGCGGCCTCAAGCGATTGTTTATCTCTAACTCTTATGTGAGCTGCGGAGGAATATGAAGCACGCCGATCATCATCATGAATTAATACATCAATCGCGTTTGCAAAAGCAGAAGCATCGTTGTTTCTGACTAATGTTCCTGAAAGTCCGTCCTCCACGACAGCTGGCACACCGCCCGTTTCACAGGCCACCACAGGTAAACCACTTGCCTGAGCTTCCAGCATTGCCATTCCAAACGCTTCACCATGCGCTGGCCACACCATGCAATCCGAAGCTGCATAGAATTTAGCTAAATCCGAATCATCTCTCTCACCCGCAAAAATTACTCGACCCATAGTCGCTGCTTGAAGGGTTTCTCGGATGACATCACGATTAGGGCCGTCACCAACGACTACAAGACGCCAGTCTCGGTCTGGCCTCAATTGTCCCAAAGCGTCTGCTAATTTGATGTATGAGATTGTTTTTTCACCATCACGCATCATCCCTACTGCTAATAACCACATTGCGTTGGCGGGAATGCCCAACTCATTTGATAGGTCTGCCCGGTATGCGTCTCGCTCTATTTCGTATTTGAGATAGGGCTCAATATCCAAAAAGGGTGGAAATAAAATTAATTTCCCAGGGTCTTCTACTAATGGCTCGAGACACGGTATGTCATTAGGGTTCAGACAAAGGACAGCTGAAGCTGCAGCCACACAATCAGCAACCCGCTGATGGGAGATATTCCATGGCCCATCGGCTCGCTTTGGAGCAAAACTTGCTTCAGCAACAATATAAGGAATGCCGAGAGTAGCTGCTGCTTCAGGTCCCAACCAATCCGCCGCCTTGTAGTACAGGTGATAAGTAAACCAAATATCAGCGCCATTCGATCCAAGCTCACGAACTGCCCGTTGAGCCAACCAGGGACCAAGGCTTGCCATGCGTGCCTGACGCAATTGATTACCTGCCGCATCACGACTTCTGAAACGGCTCGCTAGCGGAGTTTCAATGTTGATGCGCCTAAAAAGCTGCTGAAATAAACGTGCGATCCTACGATCGCCAGAAGGTACAGGATGCCCTGGAGGCTTAAGTGGAGCGTAGAAGGCGGCGCGCATTCACTATGTACCATGCTCTTTTGCCGTACCGATAGATTGCCGAATAAGAGCAGCCACTGCGTCAGCACCAGCACCAGAATCAAACTCATTTCGGATACAAATTTCTGATGCACGTCCTAGACGAAGCCTTCTATCTGGCTGGGTAATCATTGTTTTTAGTGCGTGAGCTAGACTGGAAGAGTCAGATGGCTCCACTAAAAGGCCTGTTTCACCATCTCGAATGAATTCTGGAATTGCAGACACATTTGTTGCAACAGAAGATAAACCTTGAGTGGCCGCCTCCATTAATACGTTTGGCAGGCCATCTCTGTCACCGTCGCCAGCAATCTTTGATGGCAAGACAAATAAATCTGCAGCTCTGTAGGCCTCAATAACTTCTGATTGAGCCATCGCTCCCGACCATTCGATATGACCTGCTATGCCAAGTGCCTTTGCATCCGACTTTAGTTTAGGCAGTAAAGGGCCTCCTCCTACATGACGCATTCTCCAATGAAGCTCACTAGGTAAAGCTGCCAACGCAACCAAAAGATCATCAAGGCCTTTTTTTTCTACGGCTCGGCATACAGTTAGAATTTCGACAGGATGTGTTGGATCAGAACCGTTAGTTAGTGGACGAGGTGGTGCAGTTGGGAAACGAGACAACTCCAAGCCATGATAAACAAGACTGATCCTGTTAGAACTAGTTCCAGAGTCGACTGCAAGTTGCTTTAGATGCGCCGCACCGACATTCGTGCATGTAATGGCCCAGTCGCATGCCGAAAGCTTCTCCTGAAGATCCCAATCCGCTGACGTCCATATGTCCTTAGCATGCGCGGAAACGCTCCAAGGCTTCATAGTGATTGCCGCCGCATAACGCGCAACAGAGGCTGGCGTGTGCAGAAAATGCGCATAAATGAGTGATATGTCAGAGGGCATTTCTGCAGCTAAAACTAGGGCCTGCCCAAAGCGCCTAACCCGATTGGGAGTAAAATCACGGATTAAATCTTTCAGAAATAATCGCACAGCTTTTCGATAAGAAGGCAGTCGCCGAACGATCCACCACGCGCGACAGACCCGTCTAACTTCTTGATGCAGATACTCAGGAAGGTAAATTACTTCGGCTTCAATTTCATCATGGATTGGGTGGCGATATTTATCCGTTGGATGGCGCATAGAAAAAAGCCGAAGCTTAATTCCTCGTTGCTCCAATGCTCTAATTTCCTGGGCAATGAATGTTTCAGAAAGGCGCGGATAACCTTTCAGCAGGACCGCGATTTCAGCCATTTGCTTATTCGCCTGAACCAGCCAGCCGAAGTCTGCTGCTTCGACCTTTATCAAACGACCTTCCAACGAGACGCTTGACACTTTCAAGTCCATCTAACAGGCCTGGCACAACGCTATCTGATGGGCGTGATTGATGAGAAAGCTGTCGCAGCGCTGTGGCCATATCTCGTGCATCTCGGGGGCCATCACCATCCAGCATACCAACCAAACCAATCGCTGATGCTCTACTGGCACGGATGTGTTGTTCCGTCCTTGGACGGGTGCGCGGCATAATTATGGCGCGCTTATCAAAGGAGAGAATTTCGCAGAAGGTATTGTAACCACCCATAGCTACCACACCAGCTGCTTCAGCAATAACTGCTTCCATATTCGCATCAAAAGTGATGGCATCAACGGCCTTTAAATTTGAGACACGCTCGCGAAAGTCTCGCTGCCGATCAAGGCTCATAAATGGCCCAAAAACTATAAGCGCACGAGGACGAAGGCCTGGTTCTCGCTCATAGGCTCGAAGTACCCAATCGACTAAAGCTTCCCCGTCACCGCCACCTCCAGGTGTCACTAATATGAATGGTTCACTAGCGACAGACGGCTCCTCTAGCGAGGCTGAATAGCTTGACGCCTCTCGCCGCAAATAGCCTGTATAGGTAATTTTCCGACCAACTGATGCTGGCGTGGCAAGGCCTTCTAAAGGATCGCAGATGTGTGGCAAGCCATAGACCCAAATTTCATCATAAAGGTCCTGCAAAGCAGGCATGGCTTTCTTGCGTTCCCACTCTGGAGCCAATTGATCGGGATCATCCATTACGTCGCGCAGACCAAGGACTAAGCGCGTTCCATTGGATTTCAGAAGTTTCAGTGTTTCTTCTGCCTCACCTCGTAATCCTAGGGGCTCTTTATCAACGATGAAGATGTCAGGATCAAACTCCTCCGCCGTATGCCGGATAATTGACGCGCGCAGAGCCAATGTATGCTCTGGCGCCAGATCAAGCATATGACTGGTGTAATCGCCATTAGACAGCTTGATCATGCCTGGCACACGAACAAAATCCACACGAGGACCAAAATCAAAACTGCCGATAATTGGCGAACCCGATAAAATTAAAACCGATAAATCTTCGTATTGTTCTACCAATGCATTAGCTATAGCCCGACAGCGCCTGAGATGCCCTAAACCAAAACTATCGTGGCTGTATATTAGAATGCGATGGCCGCCAGCGCGGCGCATGAGCGTCGATTTCGGGCTCATCTTTTCTCGACTCCCCGCCGCCAATCCCGGTGTTTACGCAATTCTATGCTTGGTTATGTCGCATAGCGTTATGCTTATCTATCCGCAAAGTACCTTTGTGGGCAAGGTTACAATTATTCAGGTTGCATTACGCCGTTTCACTGGAATGACCAATGCGCTAGAATGATGAGCCTTCCAATGGAATGACTGCTTGGGAATAGGTGGCATGAGTACAACTGGCTTGATGGCAGGTAAACGCGGCTTGATCATGGGCGTAGCTAATGATCGCTCACTAGCCTGGGGTATCGCAAAGGCGTGTGTTGATGCAGGCGCAGAAGTTGCCTTCACCTATCAGGGTGAAGCCCTTGAAAAGCGAGTAAGGCCGCTTGCAGAAGAAGCGGGGGCTAAATTAGTTCTCCCCGCCGATGTTACGGATAATGCAAGTATGGATGCAGCTTTTCAGGCAATTAAGGACGAGTGGGGAACACTTGATTTTGCAGTTCACGCAATTGCCTTTTCAGACAAAAATGAGCTGAAAGGCCGCTATGCCGACACGTCCAGAGAAAATTTCATTCGAAGTATGGATATTTCCTGCTTTTCCTTCACGGACATGTGTCGCCGCGCATCGGAATTAATGCCCAACGGCGGTTGTTTAGTAACGCTAACGTATCTTGGGGCAGAGCGCGTCATGCCTCACTACAATGTTATGGGGGTAGCTAAGGCCGCTCTAGAAGCTAGCGTTCGATACCTGGCTGCAGATTTTGGCAGCGTAGGAATACGTGTTAACGCCATTTCAGCCGGTCCAGTAAAAACTCTTGCTGCCTCAGGAATAGGTGATTTCCGCTATATTCTGAAATGGAATGAGTTAAATGCTCCTATGGAGCGCAATATTACCATAGATGACGTGGGTGGGGCTGGCCTTTACCTTCTATCAGACCTCGGCTCGGGTGTAACAGGGGAAGTCCATCACGTTGACGGCGGCTATCACTCCGTCGGAATGTTAAACACGCGGAACGCAAGGGGCGTCTCGGCTCTACTCGCTGACTTCAAAGAAAAAGAATAGTTAATGGCAGGCAACAGTTTTGGGGACGCATTTCGATTTACCTCGTGGGGAGAAAGCCACGGACCAGCTATTGGCTGTGTGATAGATGGTTGCCCTCCCGGCATACAGTTGGATGCTGCCACTGATCTGCAGCCCTTCCTTGACAAGCGTCGTCCAGGAACCTCTCGCTTTGTAACTCAAAGACGCGAACCCGATGAGGCAAAAATCCTCTCAGGTGTATTCGAAGGACGAACGACAGGCACCCCCATCGCTGTTGTGATAGAAAATACCGACCAGCGATCTCGTGATTATTCTGACATAGCAAGACAATACCGGCCTGGTCATGCTGACTTTGCTTATGACGCAAAGTATGGAGTTGGAACCCGCGACTATCGCGGTGGGGGACGTTCCTCTGCAAGAGAAACCGCTATGCGGGTTGCTGCAGGCGCTGTAGCCCGGAAGGCACTAAGCTCTATTCTTGGTTCTACATTCTCAATTAGAGGTTCAGTGGTCCAAATTGGGTCAGATCAGATTGATCGCGCCAACTGGGATTGGAATGGAACTGATAATAATCCTTTCTTTTGCCCAGATGCCGATGCAGCTAAGCGATGGAAAACATTAGTAGATTCTGCCCGAAAAGATGGATCATCCTTAGGAGCAATCCTGGAGGTGGTTGCTGAAGGAATTCCTGCCGGCCTTGGCGAACCCATATATGGGAAACTCGACAGTGATGTTGCTGCGGCACTTATGAGCATCAACGCGGTAAAAGGAGTTGAGATTGGTGATGGTTTTGCATCTGCTGCTCAGCGTGGCGAGGAAGCTCATGACGCTATGCGCCCATCCAATACTGGCGGCGTGGTGTTTGAAACGAATCACGCGGGTGGGGTACTAGGCGGTATTTCAACTGGCCAGCCTCTGATTGCCCGCTTCGCAGTAAAACCTACGAGCTCAATTCTAATTCCTCGGCCCAGTGTTGATGCGGACGGAAAAGCGATTGAAGTAAGAACCAAAGGGCGCCATGACCCATGCGTAGGTATTCGGGCAGCACCTATTGGTGAAGCAATGGTAGCGGTAGTCTTACTCGACCATTTAATTCGACAAAGAGGGCTTCGAGGTTCCGAATGGCTAGTTGACAACTCTAAAACCCAGATGGGTTTGTGATGCAAAATGCGGAATGGAGCCAATGACGCTCAATTTCGAGGGTCACACAACCACTAGCGTTTTTGACGAGGCTGCAGAACGCTGGCCAGACAATGAACTCTTTGCACTTCCAAGCGATCCAACGCGTCCATATTACCCCGAAGGCTATAGCGTTTCATTTGTCGGAGCTAAATGCAACGTCGATCAATACAAAGCGGCCCTATCAGATGCAGGATATGGGAATGGACACCGAATAACCTGCTTACTTGCAAATCGACCTGAAATTATGTGGTTGAAACTCGCGATGAATGGCATTGGTGTCTCGTGGGTACCCATCAATCCTGACTATCGACCATCTGAGCTCGCTTATGTCCTAGCTGATTCTGCCGCCGATCTTATTGTCATCGGCAGAGAATTTATTGATCTCGCACAAGCAGCTTTAGAGCAACTTGACAAAGCTCCACCCATCCTTGTGTTAGGCGAGAAATTTAGGCCGCCGTCGCCTAACCGCCCTGCACCACTGAGTGGGATGCCAACCCCAAAAGGAGAAGCCAGTCTTCTCTATACCTCCGGGACCACTGGTCGACCTAAAGGATGCATTCTCTCTCACGAGTATGAACTAAGCGTCGGCCACTGGTATGCTGAGATAGGCGGACAGTTAAACATTCGAGAGGGCGAGGAACGCGTTTATAATCCCCTGCCTCTTTTTCACTTAAATGCGGCCATTGTTCTGTTCTTTGGAATGGTTCTAACAGGGAATTGTCATATCTCAACGGCTCGTTTTAGTCGCTCCCGCTGGTGGGATGAAATTTCTGAAACTAGGGCGACTGGCTGTCATTACCTTGGCATTGTGGTGCCTTCTTTAATGAACGACCCACCCTCACAAAATGACCAGAGGCATGGTTTGCGATGGGCGGCTGGCGCTGGAGTAGAACCGTCTCTGCATCGCCCTTTTGAAGAGCGATTTGGCTTTCCACTAATAGAGATTTGGGGAATGACAGAGTTCTGCCGAATATTGGCAGACGCCCATGAACCAAGGAGTATCGATACTCGCGCAATGGGTCGCCCCAGACCAGGGTTCGACGCACGCGTAGTTGATGAGGACGACAAAGATGTTCCATTTGGCACCCCTGGAGAAATGATCGTCCGTCACTCTGAAGAAACTCCGCGCCGCCATGCATTTTCTGGCTATCTGAATCTCCCAGAGGAAACTGAGAAAGCCTGGCGTGGCGGCTGGTTTCATACTGGGGATACAGTTACCCAGGACGAGACCGGGATGCTTTATTTTGTGGACCGCAAAAAGAATATTATTCGTCGCTCAGGCGAAAATATTGCGGCAGCCGAAATCGAGGCATGCTTACAGCCGTTGCCAGAAGTAGACGCAATTGCCGTTATGCCAATTGAGGATGAACTTCGGGACGAAGAGGTACTGGCTTGCATTGTTGCAAATGGAACAGCAGACAATGCCCTGGCATGAAAGTTATTCGAGCACTGCTTCGAACATCTAGCCTATTTTAAGGCGCCTGGCTGGATACTTTTCCTGGACGAAATTCCTGTAACGGGCACCCAGAAAATACAGAAGCACATGATCTTCCAAGAGGGCGAAGACCCGCGCCAACACCCTCACATTCACGATTTTAGAAATCTCAAACGGCGCTAATTAACGAATATAGCTTACGACTCAGAACCTTCTTTTTAAGAAAAGACGATGTGACGATACCCATCTTCTTTAACTTTATCGCAAAATTCTCGGTACGCTGGATGACCACCACTATACCGCATGATCCTGGGCTTGCGTTTGTGAGCCAGGTTCCTGTTGACGCCAGTCATCCAAGAACCGATCTCATTCATCAGGAGACCTTCCCCAAGGGAAAGCACGTGGTTGGTCCATTCATCCATCGCAAGTTCACTAGTTTGAACATTACGTTTATTGTTTTGAACGGCGTGTGAAATTAAATCACTTACCCATTCCACGCTGTACTCTGCAGTCCTCGTATAATTGCCCAAACCGCTGTGCGGACCCATACAAATGAACATATTAGGGAAATCAGCAACGAGCACGCCTAGGTATGTGACAGGACCATCATCCCATAATTCACGCAATTCCTTACCATTGATGCCCTTGATATCGATGCGCTCAAAAGCACCAGTAATTGCGTCGAAACCAGTAGCGTAAATAATTATATCTAACTCTATATCACCTTCTTTTGTTCGTATCCCTTCTGGGATGATCTCTAAAATTGGGTTTTCATTGATATCGATTAGCTGAACGTTTTCTTTATTGTATGTCTCGTAGTACCGCGTTTCCTGAGGTACTCGGCGCGTCCCAAATCCATGATCTTTGGGGATTAATTTTTCCGCAATAATTGGATCATTGACGCGACCACGTATTTTTTCTGCTAGGAACTCGCTCATCATAGTGTTGGCTGTTCGATCCGTGAGCATGTCCTTAAAGTTACCTTGCCAAATTCCAAAGCCGGGCTCCGCGTAGAGCTTCTCCCAAAAAGCTATTCGTTCCTCATCGGTAACTTCAAAGGTTGAACGGGGGTCAGTGGAATGGATGTAACATCCAGGTGTTTGTGTACACAGTTCCAAAATTTCGTCGTAATTCTTTTTAATTTGCTCCATCCGATCCTTTGGGATCTTTTTGTTGTGCAATGGAGTGCACCAATTCGGAGTACGCTGAAAAACAGTCAAATTGCCAACAATCTTTGCAATCTCTGGAATGATTTGGACAGCCGTAGCACCAGTTCCAATGATGCCAACCCTTTTTCCAGTTAAATCAACTTCAGACTGAGGCCATTTATGGGTGTGGTAGGAAATTCCTTTGTATGTATCTACGCCAGGAATGTCAGGCATTACTGCTGCGGAGAGGATCCCAACTGCGGGAACAAAGAAACGACAAGTATATTGTTTGCCGTCCTCCGTAGTTAGGTTCCAGAGGCTCTCTTTTTCATCAAAGTGAGCGCTTTTGACCATTGTGTTGAAGTCTATGGAGGACATCAGATCGAACTTGTCTGCGACATAATTCAAATATTTTTCGGTTTCAGGCTGAGGAGAAAAGTCTTCCGTCCAGTCCCACTCTTCTAAAAGCTCCTTCGAGAAAGAATAGCCGTAGGTCCAGCTTTCAGAGTCAAACCTGGCCCCTGGATATCGGTTCCAATACCAAGTGCCGCCAATCTTAGGAGCGGCCTATAGGCATCTGCCCTTGAGGCCCATTTCTTTGACTTTGTGTATCTGATACAAGCCAGCTACACCGGCGCCCACGATTATTACATCATATTCAGTAGACATTTTCTGAACTTTTCTCTCTCGAACATAACGAAAATTGGTGTTTCAAACTTAATGTTAGGTAAACCCTATTGTGGGTTCAAGGGCAGCACATTGAGTGGCAGCCCCATCAATATGAGCTATGACCATATTCAGCAGGCTTGAAATTATACAATTCCTGATTGGAAAAGTGTTAATGCGCGACAGCCGCTGCCCCATGCTCGTCAATCAGATATCCTGTTTCAAAGCGACTTAAGGTAAATGGAGCATTGATTTGGTGCGGCTCACCATTTGCGATCGTATGAGCTAAAGTCCAGCCAGATGAGGGGGTCGCCTTAAAGCCTCCAGTTCCCCATCCACAATTGATGAAAAGGCCTGGTACCGGCGTCAAACCGATAATTGGTGATGCGTCAGGACAAACATCTACAATGCCTGCCCAAGTTCGAAGAACACGAACGCTACTGAACATTGGGAAGAGCTCGCAGGCCGCCGCCATTTGTTCTTCAATAATGTGGAGGGCTCCACGCTGCGTGTACGAAGTGTAGGGATCAATCCCCGCCCCCAAAACTAGCTCGCCCTTATCCGACTGGCTTACGTAAACATGAACCTGGTTGGACATCACAACGCAATCAAGCACTGGTCTCAGAGGTTCCGATACAAGGGCTTGCAATGGATGACTTTCAATAGGCAGCCTAAATCCAGCCATCTCCGCAAGAACACTCGAATGGCCGGCAGTTACAAGCGCTCCCTTCTTTGCTCGAATAGTTCCACGGGTAGTTTCAACCCCCTCAAAAGACCCATCCGCTCTGCGCAAAATACTAGTCACTTCAGCATTTTCGATAATATCGACACCTAGCCGGTCTGCAGCTCTTGCATAACCCCAGACGACCGCGTCGTGCCGCGCAGTACCTCCGCGACGCTGCAATGTCGCTCCAAGAACTGGCCATCTTTTTTCAGATGAAATATCAATGAGGGGGCAGAACGCTTTCACACCATCTGCATCGAGCCACTCTGCATCTATGCCGTTAAGATTATTAGCGTTAACGCGTCTCACACTCTCACGGACGTCATGCAAAGTGTGCGCTAAATTGAGCACGCCGCGCTGACTGAACATAACGTTCACATTCAAGTCTTGGGACAAACCTTCCCAGAGCTTTAAACCATGCTCGTAAATGGCTGCACTTTCATCCCAAAGGTAATTTGATCGAACAATTGTGGTATTTCGACCAGCGTTGCCCCCGCCAATCCAACCTTTTTCAACTACCGCTACATTTGTGATGCCGTGCAACTTTGCGAGGTAATACGCCGTCGCGAGACCGTGCCCGCCGCCACCTACAATGATTACATCATAGTAAGACTTTGGCTCGGGGTTTCGGCGCCAAGGCTTCCACCCCTTATTCCCGCCCAGCGCTTCACGAAGAATACGCCAGGCTGAAAAACGATCGTCCTGCATCAACGAAGATTAATCAGTGATAAACCAACGTCGGAAGCCATGTTGCGATTGATGGCGCGGCGATCAGAATGAGGATCATTGCCAACATAGCAACAACGAATGGTGTTGCACCTAGAGCGACGTCGTTGAACTTACCACCGCGATCTCGAATACCTTGTACGACATACAGATTAACACCGATTGGAGGCGTAATGAGTGCCGCTTCCATCAAAATCGTGATGAGAATTCCAAACCAAACATCCGAAAACTCTGGAACACCAAGTGCCATAACAATTGGGAACACCACCGGAATCGTCGTCAGCATCATCGACAGCGTTTCCATGAACATGCCGAGAAGCAAATAGAAAAAGACGATGAGCAATATTGTCTGGATAGGTGTAAGGCCTAGCTCGGCGATAAAGTTAAGCATCGCTTGTGTGATGCCCATAAAGCCCAACACAAAATTCAAGAAAATAGCAGCAAAGACGATAATCATAATCATCGCCGTAGTACGCATGGTTCCCTCGAATGCTTCTAGAAGCATTTTGACGTTCAGTGACTTAAAATAGGCTGCGATGAGCAGTGACATCACCACGCCGATTGAGGCTGCTTCTGTTGGCGTAGCAACACCAGCATAAATCGATCCAACTACGGCAGAAAACAACACAATTGGAGGAAGAAGGGCTGGCAACGTGCTGATCCGCTGGCCCCAACTCGTCTGAACCTTCTCGCCGCCCCAATCTTTTCTGTAAAGGCACGCAATGGCAATAACACCCATAAATAGAAGTGCTAAAATTATGCCAGGGATGATGCCTGCGAGATAAAGCTCTGGGACAGATGTATCGGTCAGCAGACCGTAAAGGATCATGTTAATCGATGGAGGCACTAAGATACCCAAAGTACCGCCGGCGGCGAGCGACCCTAAGAATAGGCTCTCGTTGTATTTGCGTTTCTCAATTTCTGGATAAGCCACGGTTCCAACTGTTGCTGCCGTTGCCACACTAGATCCAGAGGAAGCAGCAAAGATGGTGCAAGAGCCAATGTTAGCGTGCATGAGACCGCCAGGTAGCCAAGACAGCCATTGGATGACTGCACCGTACATACGGCGTGCAATCCCAGCGCGAAGCATAATCTCTCCAAGCAGGATAAACATTGGAACAGCAACAAGGATAAATTCCTTTGATTTATCCCAAACAATTTCACCTATGCCGAGCGTTAAACGCCCATCCATAGCGATCTCGTCCAGTACAAAGCTGAGGATGCCCAGCACCGCCGCTACAGGGACAGCGGCGACAACTAAAATCAAAAGTCCGATCAGGATCCACGCAACCATCGATCAGGCTCCCTTCGCCTTGCTGGCTTCCATTACATCGATACCAGCAGTTTCTTCCTCAACCACTTCATCGATTGATGGAACACCGGCAATCTTGCGAACTAAATCAAAATTTCTTTGGAGAAGCGCCACAAGCGCATAGAGGGTAACGAAAATCAAAACACAGAAGAATACGACCAGCCCCATCGCCCAGAAAAATTGCGGTATCCATTGAGGAGTTTCAAGCGTCGTAATCGATACGGAACCCAACTCCCAGCTTTCAAGAAAAGCAAGAACTGCAGTCGAGGTCATGAACCACATGTAATAAAGGAGTAAGGCCAACCCCACTACGTCCAACGTCGCAGATACTGGCCGCGGAAGTAAATTATAAAGCGCATCAATTCTCACATTTGATCGATGCATCAGGGTGTAGGAATAGGCCCACGTAGTCGAAGCGGCAAATACGTATCCAGAAATTTCGTCCGATCCACTCATGGTAATACCGAGAAATTTCCGACAAAGAACGTCGATTGTCACAATAACCGCAGCTACCATCAGTGCGGCACCGCCAGCCCAAACCAGCCAACGAGAGAGTGTTTCCAATCTAGCGTGTATTGCTGCCATCATCGCTTGAGCCCTCCAGGCTTAAACCAAAAAACTGCTACTTTATAGGAAGGGGGCGCCGCGCACTTTGAGGACGCGGCGCCCCCAGTCTCATAAAGTGACAAATCTGAACAGTAAGCTACTTACTTAAGCTTAGCTGTCAGGCCTGCCATCTTACCAAGGGTCGCATTCCACTCATCGACGCACTTCTGGGTTCCGCAACGCTTCGCCCAACGTGCAACAACGACGTTCTCAACAACATCCTTGAGCTTATCTTTGTCAGCACCCTTGATCTCGATTGGGGTCATGTTGCCTGGCTTGCCAAGATCACAAGGACCTTGAGCATTACAGTCCATGCCCCGCTGATCGTTAACGCGGGTTGCCTTCCACATTGCATCGTAAAGAGGTGACATTTGGTCGGACATAAGCTTCTGCCCCTCAGCCCCAAGGCTATTCCAAGCTTTGTTGTTCATAGCCAAGAATGAGGATGCATATCCGAGACGAACCCGAATGTTGTGGGTAACAACCTGCCACCACTTTGCATTGTAGGCAGGCAACGTGCCTGTCACGCCGCAGTCGGCGACACCCTTTTGAAGGGCAGGTACAACTTCCGCAAACGCGATGGTTACAGCTGAACCACCAACGCCCTCGATGACATCACCAAGAGTGGTTGAATAGGTGCGGATTTTCTTACCCTTGAGGTCAGCAAGCGACACATTGGTGTTGCTGCGGTCGCCCAAGTTGCACCAGAATTGCTGACTTGGCCATGCATACAAGAGGAGAAGCTTTGAATTGTATTTCTCATTGAACTCACGAGCGATAATAGGCTCATAAGCGTTCAGAGCCTTCTCATAAGTTGCTACGTCCTGGAATACGCCTGCAAGGTCAGCGCCCTCAATTGCGGGCGAGTCCTGAGCGACATAACCCGTAACACCGTGAACGGCGTCATATGTGCCAATTTTGAGAAGCTTCATAATTTCGAAACCAGACAAACCAACTTCGGTTTGAGACTTCGCATTAGCGGTGTACTTACCGCCAGAAACCTTTGGAAGGGTCTCATTCCAGAAAGGGCCTTCACGCTCTTTCCAGTGATCAAGGAAGCCCCAGGTACCAACGACCGTGAACTTCTTTGCCTTTAATTCGGCTTGGGCAGCGCCCCCACCGACGGCGAGGCCGAGTGCAACAGCACCTGCCATAGCCAGTTTTAATGCTTTCATAAAAAATCTCCTGTTCTACTAACGGACTATGTTATAGCCCAAACAAACGCGTTTTTCCAAGGAGTTAACCTTTAGAACGCCTCTTACGCAGACCAGCGCATGCTGACTGCATCACTTAATCCGTCCCCAATCAGCATCGCACCGGGGGGTGTGTGATGCAAATAGGTGGACGGGCATTTTGCAGGACGAGCTGAGGAGTAACCCCGCAAGCCCAAAAAACAGGTACTTCACCTTCTCGAATTTCAACCGCATCACCCCAATCAGGTGCCATCACATCATTGATACCAATGGCACTTGGATCGCCAATGTGCAGTGGGGCTCCATGAGCAGCCTTGAAGCGTGATGTAATTTCAATAGCCTTCAATGCGTCTGATGGTTTCATAGGGCGCATTGAACATACTGTATTGCCAGTGAATGCGCCAACTGGCCGACATGGGATATTGGTAGCGTACATTGGGACAGTTGCCCCTGTCTCGATATGCCTGAGGCCAATGCCGGCTTTCATAAGGGCATCCTCAAAACTAAAGGAACAGCCAAGCACAAATCCTACATAATCATCCTGCCAAAGGGCACTAATATCAGACACTGTCTCCGATAATTCACCATCTCTATAAACATTGTAGCTTGGTGCATCCGTGCGAATATCAACATCATCACCCATGTCGGGAAGCATGGGATCACCAGGGGCAGTCATTGCCACTACAGGGCAGGGCTTTGGGTTTCGATGGCAGAAAATTGCAAATTCAAGGGCCAAATCCTTAGGCAAAACTGCCAAGTTTCCTTGCAGGCGGCCAAGTGCCATCCCAGCAGTATGACTAGTATGGATCCCCGCACGGATCAGACGCCGTGCCGCTACAGGCGAAACGCTTGGGTCCTCTGCGCTGTGCTGCGACAATTGAATTGGCTTGGCGACGCTCATATCGCTCCCTTATGCTATCTGCTTCGGAGTTAGAACGGATATTGCCGCGTACTCCAAAACAGTGCAACAGAAGCAACAACTTTTCTCACCGTGGAGATTAAAAATGGGCGAGGCTATAGGTTTTATCGGCGTTGGCGCTATGGGTGGCCCCATGTGCAAACGCCTAATTGGTGCAGGTTATGAGGTAACTGCCTTCGACCCAAACTCTTCTGCTCTAGATGTGATTGTCGCGGCCGGCGCAAAGCGGGCGGGGAGCACAAGAGAGCTAGCTGACAGTGTGGAGGTTATCTTTGTAAGCCTTCCAACACCTCCAATCGTCAAGGCGGTAGCGGAGGAAGCTATGCAAGGCTCAAAATTGAAGCTTCTAATCGATCTATCGACAACTGGTCCTCGCGCCGCTCAAGACATTGGTGAGATGCTTAACTCAAACGGCGTGGAAATGCTGGACAGCCCCGTCTCTGGTGGGGTTGGAGGAGCTGAGAAAGGCACTCTAGCTGTAATGGTCTCTGGCCCGGAAGCTCACTGGGGAAAATGGAAACCTGCACTGCAAGCAATTGGCCACAATGCCTTCTTTGTCGGCGAAACGCAGGGGCACGGTCAAATGATGAAATTGATCAACAACCTCCTGTCAGCTACAGCCATGGTCGCGAGCGCCGAGGCCTTTGCTCTCGGCGCAAAAGCAGGCCTGGATCCTGACGTAATGGTAAATGTAATTAATGCGGGTTCGGGCGCTAACACTGCCGTCCGAGATAAGTTTCCAAAGTCAGTTCTGACTAGAACCTTCGACTATGGATTTCGAACAGAGCTTATGTACAAGGACGTCAAACTCTGTCTTGAAGAAGCTGAAGCAATGGGAACGCCGATGTGGGTTGGTCAACCCGTTAAGCAGTGGTGGTCCCTTGCTCTGGCGCGCGGTGGTGTTACAGAAGATTTTTCCAACATCATGCGATACGTTGAAGAGCAGGCAGGCGTAGAGGTTCGTACGCGCAAGAACCATCCAAAACCCTGAACCTAATTTTAAAACGCCCCACTGTCCTCTTCGATGCCAAATACATCACAATTGGATCAGCGGAGCTCTTTAAACTGTAACTGGAAAATACAGCGTCGCTGGCTTCGTGATGCTGAAATCTTAAAACTTGGAGACCCAAAATGATTGTTGACGTGCGCTGCTACAGCATAACACCACGTAAGATGAAAACTTACCTTGAGACCTTCGAAAAGTATGCATTGCCCGTTCAGGAAAGAGCAGGAATGAACTTGCTAGGCTATTTTGTTCATAGCGTCGGAAGCCTCAATAAAGTTACGCACCTATGGGGCTTCAACAGCCTGGCACATATGGAAGCAGTGAGAGCAAAACGTGACGCCGACCCTGCATGGGCCGAATATCTTGGAAAAACAGAGGGAATGGTGCAGGCGCAGGAAAACAGCATAACTACTCCAGCACCCTTCTCGCCTATTAAGTAAGCTGAGGGCCTCCACTCAAGACTTACTTGAACTCGGTAACGGGGATGCCTTCCAGTTACCATATGACTAGGAAGGCTACCTCCCCTGCCTCGCATTACTGAAAAAACTGCACCTCCAGGCGTTCCGTTCAATCTACCTTTCTATTACGGATGGGCCATCGTAGCGTGCGCCTTTGCAACAATGGCGGTCGGCGTAAATGCGCGCACGGCTTTCTCCCTTTTATATCCAGCTATCTTGGCGGAATTTAATTGGGCTCGCGGAGAAACAGCCGGAGCTTTCGCCTTAGGTTTTATTTTCGCTGCCGCAATGGGGCCCTTTACGGGCGCACTACTGACACGCTTTGGGCCGCGCGTCGTCATGCCTCTTGGGTCAGTGATGATGGCGGCAGGCATCGCTTCAACGACGTGGATCTCTCAACCCTGGATGCTGTATCCAAGCTTTGGAATGCTGGTTGTCGGCGGCAGCACCATTCTGGGTTATATCGGCGACAGCGCTACACTGCCGCTGTGGTTTCAGAAAAGACGCGGCCTTGCCGTAGGAATAGCTTTTGCTGGTGTTGGCGTTGGCGCAATGGTCGTGCTGCCATTAACTTCTTGGATCATTCAGGGAAGTGGATGGCGAGATGCGTGCTGGGCCATTGCAGCTATAATTATTTTCTCTTAATTCCCCTCAACCTAATCGTACAGCGCCGAAGTCCCGAAGACCTGGGTCTCTTGCCAGATGGAGCAAACTCGGAAGCAGTTAAACAAGGGGAAAAACCGAAACCATCCCCAGCGGGCCCTTCACTGCGCGACGCTCTCAAAATGCGAACATTTTGGTTCTTCGCCGCATCGACCTTTGGAATGCTTTGGTGCTGGTATGCAGTCCAAGTACACCAAACGCAGTACCTTTTGGATAAAGGTTTTGATCCAGCAATTGCAACCTTGGCACTCTCCCTTGTCAGTGTCTTTGGCGTAGCGGGCCAAATCAATGGCGGTTGGATGTCAGACAAATTAGGACGTGAAGGCGCGTGGACTATCGGCTTGCTAGGGTTTGCAGGCTGCTATGCCGCTTTATTTCTGATGAGCTCAAATACCTCCCCTCTAATTCTGTGGGGAATGGTAATCATGCAGGGCTTAATTGGTTATGGAGTGACCGCTATCTTTGCCAGCGCTCCAGCTGATGTCTTTCAGGGCAGGAGTTTCTCAACAATCTTTGGAACATTGAGTATTTTCTCATCCCTTGGCGGGGGAATTGGTCCTTACGTAACCGGTTTAATTTATGACCTAGATGGCGACTACTCTCGCGCATTCCTGATTTGCATTGGGTGGTGCGCCGTAAGCATCCTTACAATGTGGCTCGCCGCACCAAGACGGTACAGACGCCGCTAGTACCTCTAAATCCCCGAGAGGCTTTTAATGGCATCAGCGCCGTAACCAAGGCCAGATAGAATTTCTTCATTATGTTGACCGGGTTGAGGTGGCGGTGAAGTTAAGCGGCCACCACCATGCTCAAGTCGAAAACCCGTACTCGCTAACGTCATTGGACCAAAACGCGTTTCAACAGTTTGCAGTATGTCACGATGCTGAAGCTGAGGATGTTTAACAATCTCATCGATCGTCCAAATCGATGCGCATGGCGCACCCCCATCTGTTAAACGCTTTTCCCACCCGACAGCATCATCACGAGCTAGAACGGTTTCGATCTCCATCCTGAGAGCCTGCTCATTTGAAAGTCGATCATCCCAAGTCTTGAAGCGGGGATCCTCGTTGAGACGCTCTAATCCAAGTGTCTTTAATAGCGCTTCATATTGTCGGTCATTATTGACTGCAAGAAGCAACCAACCATGCTTTACGCGAAACAAGTTGGCTGTTGGACGACGGCTAACTGCCTGATTTCCCATTTGGCGCTGTTTGTGGCCAGCGACCGTATATTCCGCAACCGCTGGCGAAAGAAAAGCTAATGTAGCATCCAGCATTGCCACATCCACCATCTGACCTTTTCCAGTATGCGTACGCTGATAAAGAGCACTAGCTACTGCAAAAGCTGCCGTCATTCCGCCAATAGCATCACACACGGCAAAGCCTGCCCGCGTCGGCCCCATTTCCTCGTGGCCGGTCAAAGACATTATGCCACTCATTGCCTGGATCTTACCGTCATATGCGGCCGTCTGACTGTCAGGGCCGTTATGGCCAAAGCCGGAAACGGCGCAGTAGATAATCTTCGGATTGATTTGCTTAAGGGCATCATAGCCCAAACCCAAACGATCCATCACGCCAGGTCTAAAATTCTCCATGACTACATCAGTTTCAGCAATAAGTTTTTGGCAAACCTCAATGGCTGTTGGATTTTTTAGATCGAGGGTCAAATTTCTTTTATTGGCATTAACGCAGGCCCACATCGGAGCCATACCCCTCTCCGCCCAATCCGGCGCAGGGGGCGAGAAACGCATATCTTCACCGCCAGGTTTCTCGACTTTAATTACATCTGCACCCAGCAATGCAAGCTGATAACTTCCAAAGGGACCAGCAAATACTTGAGTGAAGTCTAGTATCTTGATCCCATCAAAGGGACGAGCACCTGGCGCCGTCATGCAGCATCTCCTTCACGTTTTGCTTTTGCTATTTCCTTTCCCCTATCAAACTCCGCTTTCAAACGAATGATTTCCTTAGGAGAAAGCTTCTCCACGTTAGAATAATCCTCCTTCCAAGTAGGATTTTCAGACCAACGAATAGGGTTCTGCCAAGTGGTCATAGGACCAGGTGCATTAGCCAAAAGGTCGAGTGCATAACCAAGGGTTAAATACTGACTTTCCTGATCGTGCGGCCGTCCACTGGGGTTCCCGAGTGGAAAATCACTGAACAGAAAACGGGGAGCCCCAACGTATTCAACAATATCTTTCGCACAGCCCATAATGACTGTTGGTATTCCTGCTTGCTCTAAAGCTCGTGCAATCAGACACACGGTCTGATGGCAAACGGGTCAATTAGCAGCTAAGACGGCAACATCCGCCTTATCTTCTTGCGTCCGTCTAACGATTTCTTGGGCATCTACCTCGATGGTAACACGGTGACTTCTGTTGGTCGGAGCTCCATGGAACCGAGGTGCCACCTCGCCAATGCGTCCCTCTTCTGCCATTCGCCTCAACATAGGCAGCGGGAACCAAACTCCTGGGTCTTCCTGGCTGGTGTGTTTCCGATCTATACCGATGTGAGAAATTCTTAGATCGTGGTCTTCATCACTAGCGCCAGAGTAGACTTCATAGAATTTAGCCTTTGAGTTGTATGCACTCCACGGGCCCTGATCTCCAGCCTCGGGATTGTAAGGAGCGGCCGTTGTCACCAAAGTAACGCGGCTTTCCTGCAAAGGCTTCTTTAGAGGAGAGAACGGGGCATCAGCATAGTGACCCCACTCATAAGGCTTCCCATAACCAAGAGTTACATAGTAGTCGCGGATCCGTTGCAAGTATCGGATCGGCTGGTCATCAGCTAGCGCAAAGCCGTAAGGGTTGTCATCAGACATTCCAACCTCCTCTCTTTTCATTTGAGACCCTACAGCATGTAAAAGTAACTGGAAAAGTGTTTGCTGCTGTGCTTCGATTAAATTTATAACCTCAAAACTGGAGGAAAAGGCCATGACATATCGGCATATCGAAGCAACTCCGATCTCAGGTGCGCTCGGCGCTCTAATCACTCGCGCTGATCTCTCCCAACTAAATGACGATGTATTCCAGGACATTCATCAGGCATTTCTGGAATACCAGGTCATATTTTTTCGTGACCAAGATATCACGCCTGAGCAGCAAATTGACTTGGCACGACGCTTTGGGGAAATCCATCACCACCCCTACATGAAGGGTATGGACGAGTACCCTGACATCTTGGAAATCCTGAAGGAGCCAGGTGACAGTTATACCTTTGGAGCCGCTTGGCACTCAGACCAAATGTTCAATCCTTCCCCCGCAAAAGCCACCATGCTTTATGCCAAGGAAACACCCTCAGTTGGCGGGGATACTATGTTCTCGAGCATGTACAAAGCCTATGACGGCCTGTCGGACGCAATGCGCGATATGCTTAAAACGGTTAAAACGTTCAACGTAGGCGATCGATTTAAAAACATGGGCGGAGGCGCCCGATCAGAGCGTTATGCAGGCAATCCAAAAATGGCGAATAAGGTTCGCGATCCTGGCAATCTGATTACGGAGTCTCATCACCCACTTTTTAGGACCCATCCCGAAACAGGACGTAAAGCTCTCTACATAGGCAGTCACACGCAAGGTCTAGAGGGAATGCGGAGTGAAGAAGCAGACCCTATCGTTGACTACCTTAGAACGCATTCAATTAGGCCAGAGTACTTATGTCGTTTCCAATGGAAACCCGGTTCTTTGGCGCTTTGGGACAATAGGTGCGTCCAACATTACGCGGTTCCCGACTACAATGAACGTCGGCGGATGCACAGGATTACTATTGCAGGTGACGTACCAGTCTAGGGCTTTTAATTTCCTCTGAGAGCAGCCGTAGCTTTTGCATCTATTTTGCCATCAACATCTACAACGACTTTGTAGTGGTCTAGCGCAGCCTCAACGGTAACTAGACCATTGGCTACGTCTCGAGATATAGCGGTGAGGTCACGAGCAGTTGCCTCACCAAGGCCTCCACCGCCAGGCATCTGCAGAACAAGTCGTTCGCCACTTGGAACAGTCTGTCGTCCCTTACCTTTCAGCACCTGCCCAGATTGCAAACCTATCGTGCCCACCGCTCCTGAGCCGCCACCATCCCTACCTCTTGGTGGATGAATCACCCGATCAAACATGCTGGAAATGGCAAAAGGCGCACCTTGCGCGTGCTCTATTTCCATTATCTGACCAACTCCACCGCGATACTGGCCAGCTCCGCCTGAGTCTGGACGGTATTCCTTCTTCCAGAAAACCAAGGGGGCAATGGTCTCATTGACCTCTACAGGCGTATTACGCACACCAGACGGAAAGGCAGTTGCATCTAGGCCATCCTTTTCTGGCCTAGCCCCAGCTCCACCCGTATGAAAAACATTCATCGCAAAAGGGCGGGCTTGGCCATAATCTCCATCAACAACACCGTGCCCCCCCATAAGAACAGGGTTCCAAAGACACGAAGTGCCCTCCGCAGGGCTCCTTTCTGGCGCTATCTGATGCAAACACCCCAATACAACATCCGGCAACATCTGCCCTGTCACATGACGGGCGGTAACAGCTGCGGGGTGAGGCGCATTCAATATACATCCAGAGGGCGCCGTTATCTTTACTGCCTCCAGAGACCCCGCATTGTTAGGCACGCGGTTACCCACAACACAACGGACACCAAAGCTTGCATAGGCCTCAGTGTAGGTCATTGGCACGTTAATCCCATAGCCAGAGACAGGTGAAGTGCCGCTAAAATCTACCTCTATCGTATCATCTGTGATCGTCATTGTGGCAACGATATCAACATGTTTTTCGTAGCCATCTATACGCATAGAATTTTTGTAAACGCCTTTTGGCAACTTTGCGATTTCGTCCGCCATTCCCTTTCGGCTTGAAGTGATAATGTGTTCAGCGAGAGGCTCAATCGAGGCCATCTCAAACTCATCCATCATCGCAACTAGCCTGCGCGAGCCAACATCATTGCAGGCAACTAATGAGTAAAGATCTCCCTCGACTTCGACAGGATTTCTATTGTTGGCGGCTATAATATCGAGGACCGTGCGGTTCATACGACCACCCTCAGCCAGCCTCATAATTGGGATGTTGATACCCTCTTCATAAACTTGTCGACCATCAGCACCAAAACCCCTGCCACCAATGTCTGCAACGTGCGTAGTACAGGCAAAGAGCGCCACAATTTCACCATTACGCCATGTGGGGGTTACGACTGTAAAATCATTCAGGTGCCCTGTGCCCAACCAAGGGTCATTGGTAAGGAAAACGTCACCTTCTGACATCGTCTCCAGAGGAAATTTTTCTATGAAGTGACGGACCGAAGCGGCCATAGCATTCACATGACCAGGCGTACCCGTGACAGCCTGAGCTAACATCCGCCCGCTCGGATCATAAACCCCAGCAGAGATGTCACCCGCTTCACGTGCGGAAGTTGAGAAAGCTGTTCGAATTAGCGTCTGCGCCTGTTCTTCAACAACTGATAGAAGGCGGTTCCATTGGATCTGCATTCCAATACGGTCAAGAACATTAGTTTTAGAGTGAGAACCTGACATTAATTCGTCTCCCCCTTGGCTGTCATAACAATGTAATCACGCTCATCGATGTGAGCTTGAAAAGTTGAAGCAACGACAGTCGTTGTCTGAGGTTCAACAATGAGGGCGGGGCCAGAGATCCGAGAACCAGGCTTCAACTCAAATCTATCGAAAAGACCAGCGGTCACAAATTCTTGCTGCGTCGCGTCGAACAGCTCCCTCGTCTGAGTTGGCGCCGTAAAATCAGCATCAAGGACCACCTCTTCCAAACTCTTCGAACTCGAAGACTTCCCAGTAGATACAGTCAAAGTCCAGCTAAGAATTTCTGGTTGCATTCCAGGAACAGTCTGTCCGTAAAGTGCGGTGTAGGCCTCATTAAAACTCTCAAGAAGATTTTGATTATCTTCTTGAACCAAAGGCCTATCTGGTAGCGGCACAGTAATCTCATGCCCCTGACCCACATACCGCATGTAGGCGAGGCGCGTTTCTGTAAGTTTAGCTCCAACAGCTCCCGCCTCGACAACAGCCCTAGCCTCACGGCTCATATCCTCTAAAAGTCGGTTAGCTCCATTCGCATCAAAACCATCGAGCCTCGTGTAACGGCTTCTAACTACTTCATATGAAATTGGTGCACGAAGAAAACCAACGGCAGATCCCACACCCGCTCCACTCGGAACAATTACTCGATTAAGTCCGAGCTTTTCCGCAAGCCTTGAAGCGTGCAAAGGGGCCGCGCCTCCGAAGGCAATCATTGTCCGTTCAGCAATATCTTTGCCCCATTCAATCGCATGAACGCGCGCCGCATTAGCCATGTTTTCGTCGACGATTTCAGCAATAGCAAAGGCGGCTAAGGGTGTAGGCATGTTCAGCGGCCTACCAACTTCGGCATGGATAGCATCTCCCGCCTTTTCTGGAACCAAACGAACATTGCCACCAGCAAAGCGCTCAGGAGAAATTTTTCCCAAGGTGACATCGGCATCCGTTACAGATGGTTGTGTTCCTCCGAGGTCATAGCATGCCGGTCCAGGATGCGAGCCTGCACTTTCAGGTCCTACTTCAAGACGCCCCATGCCATCGACATGCGCCAAACTTCCTCCACCCGCACCAATCTCAACCATCTCAATGGCAGGAATGCGTACTGGCAAGCCACTACCTTTTAGATTTCGATAGGCACGTGCAACTTCAAAAGTACGCGTCGAAAGTGGCTGCCCATCGTCAATTAGACAGATCTTTGCTGTAGTTCCTCCCATGTCATAGGAAACAACACGGTCAAGACCAGCCTCACCAGCCACCTCTGCCGCAAGAATTGCTCCTCCAGCCGGACCCGACTCGACCAACCTGATTGGAAAACGAATTGCATTTTCTAACGTCGTCAAACCACCGCCCGACGTCATAAGCAAAAAGGGACAATCAAAACCCATGTCCCTTAATCGGGCATCTAGAGCGGTAAGATAGGCAGCCATTTTGGGCTGGACATATGCATTAGCGCAGGTTGTGGACTGACGCTCGTACTCACGGATCTCTGGACAAACTTCCGAGGAAATCGAGACAGGCAAATCGGGAAAGGCCGATTTAACAATTTCACGCACCCGTTCCTCATGAGCAGGGTTCGCGTAAGCGTGCAGTAAGCCGACGGCGAGTGCTTCGATGTGATACTTTTCAATTAATGGAAGAACTGCTCGGACGCTTTCCTCATCCAACTCAATTAATGGATCACCTGCCACATTCATCCGCTCTCGTACTGGCCAACGCAGCTCTCTCGGAGCCAGTGGCAAAGGACGATCAATCATGATGTCGTACTGCTCGAAACGGTTTTCTAGCGCCATTTCCACAGCATCACGGTGGCCTTGAGTAGTTAGGAGAGCAATTTTTGCACCTTTACGCTCAATAATGGCATTTGTGGCCAGTGTGGTTCCGTGGATTAGTAGGCCAACAGCACCAGGAGTGATATTCGCTTCAGCCAACGCCTTTGCAACGCCATCTAAAACGCCCTCCTCTGGGGCGGATGGAGTGGTTAGAACCTTGGCCGTTGTTTGATTACTGCCATGCTGCAAGACCACATCAGTAAAAGTTCCACCTATATCAACTGCAAGACGGACGTCACTTTTAGCCGTTGCCATTCCGCACACCTTCCCTCAGAAGAAATTCCGCGCCAGACTGTCGCCTGATGCGCATTGGAGCGCAAGTTTTTGTAGACGAAAAAGGTTAACATGAAATTTTTTCTGAACCTGGACACAAACATCCTTCACGATGACGAAGATCGCGTATTTGACCTCATGGCAAGACGATGGCGTCGAGCAGCACCTTCGGCCACCGGAGGAAAACAGATAAATGTCCAGGATGCATGTCGATGGCTACAACGACAGGAAGCTCATACAATGCGAGCCCCTATTGCTGTTATTGGTCCTTCAGATACAAGTCCCAGCCAAATTGAAAAGGCGGAGGCTCTAGGGTCAGGAATTGCCAATCTTGGTCTAGCCCTTCTGTGCGATGGGCGTGCTGGTGTAGCAACCGCTGCAGCTAAAGGCGCAAAAGAAGCTGGCGGTTCCGTCTTGGGCATTTTTCCAGAAGCTGATTGGCGAGATGCCAATCCGTATGTAACTTTCAGCCTGGCAATTGGACCTGGCTCCGCACCCTACGCAGCGATAGCAAATGCAAGCCTCTGTGTATTAGCTGTTGGCGGTGGGTACGACACCCTTTGCGGGATTGCGCACGCAAAGCACTTAGGCCGTAAAACATTCACTATTGATGGTGCATCACAAGTAAAAGACTTTCCCGCAATTGATGGCATCGATGAAGCCCTCGATGCCATCTCCAATGTTGCATTAAATACGGACGGTGCAGAACCTACTTGGCGCTAGGCTAGAAGCGATCAGGCGGCTCTCTCTATTGCAACTGCCGTGGCTTCACCACCACCAATGCAAATCGCGGCTACACCCTTCTTTACGTCATTCTTCTGCATTGCTGTAATCAAGGCTGCAATAATGCGACCTCCAGAAGCACCAACTGGATGGCCGAGAGCGCACGCGCCTCCGTGCACGTTTACCTTGTCTGCCGGCAAGTCAAATTCACGCATAGCTGCCATGGGCACTACAGCAAAGGCTTCATTAATTTCGTAGAGGCCCACCTCATCTTTAGACCAGCCTGTCTTATCGAATAGTTTTTGCATTGCACCTACGGGCGCAGTGGTAAACCAACGCGGGGCCTGGCTGTGAGTGGTATGTGTAACAATAGTAGCTAAAGGTGTTAGGCCACGTCTTTCAGCTTCCGAGCGACGCATCAGAACAAGAGCGGCTGCACCATCTGAAATGGAAGATGAATTCGCAGGCGTCACAGTGCCGTCCTTAGAGAAGGCAGGGCGCAAGCTAGGAATCTTTTCAATATTTGCAGAAAAGGGCTGTTCATCCCGTTCTACAGTGACCTCTCCTTTACGAGTTTTGAGAGTATAGGGGACTAATTCATCCTTAAATGAGCCGTCCTCATTTGCCTGCTTCGCACGAGTTAAACTCCGGATGGCATACTCATCTTGCTGCTCACGCGTGAACTGATAATGCTGAGCCGTCGCTTCGGCAAAATGCCCCATTAATTGACCGGGCTCGTATGCATCCTCAAGTCCGTCCCAAAACATGGCATCAAGAAATTGGCCATGGCCCATGCGCATCCCATGGCGCGCTTTTTGAACCATGTATGGGATGTTTGTCATGCTCTCAAAACCGCCGGTAACGGCAACATTGATTGAGCCTGCCATTAGTCCATCATAGCCTTGCATAGTTGCCTTCATGCCTGAACCACAAAGCTTATTTATTGTGGTAGCTCCTGTAGCTTCGGGGATCCCTGCATAAATTGATGCCTGTCTGGCTGGACCCTGGCGTTGCCCGTGAGGAAGAACGCATCCCATTACAACCTCATCAACATCTGCGGATGCTACACCTGCGCGGGATAGCGCCGCCTTCATGGCAGCTGCTCCCAATTCAGGGCCAGTCGCATCTGCCAGCACACCATTAAAGCCGCCCATTGGGGTGCGGGCCATACCAACGATGACTACGGGATCTGCGCTCATCTTACTCTCCTAAACTAAAAATCTCGAGGGACTATAAGCGGTGGACTTAAAGCTCGCCACCTAATGTTTTTGAATAAAAGTATTCGATGGATTTAGAGAGGTCTTCCAACTCTCTGGTTCGGCCATCCTTAAAGTAACCCAAATGCTCATAAAAACTATGCGCGTCCTCAAATCTAGTATCCGTCCAAAGGACTATCCTTTTTGCTCCACGATCGGCAGCGTGTTCCTCGGCCAAACTCATTAAACTGCTGCCGAGGCCCGCTCGTCGGAGATTTGGATGGATATACATTTTTGTTACCTCCCACGCCCCACCAACTTCGCCAGCCGGAGCAACGGCAACTGAGCCAATAACGATATCGTCAGAGAGGGCACACCACGCTATTCCGCCCTTTTCCTCATAGTCTGAAGAAATCGTATCCAGCCAAGCCATTTCACCATATCTGTCGAAGATGCAGCCCTCATATTCGGACCAACAAAGTTGAATAAGCTGCCCTACAAGGTCTCCATCCTCATCACGAGCAGGCCTGACTACAATTGTGGTATCGGTCATCAGAGCAACACTACTGCAGCGAGCCCTAGAAAGGCGAAAAAGCCGAAAACGTCCGTGACGGTGGTTAGCAAAACCGTGGATGCGATAGCTGGATCCACTTTAATGCGCTCTAAGAATACTGGGATCACTGCCCCGAAAAAACCTGCCGAGATGAGGTTCCCGATCATCGCTACAGCTATCACAAGACCCAAAACTAGATCAGAAAACCATATTCCGGCCATTATGCCAGCTATAACGGCAAGGACAGCGCCATTAACCGCGGCAACTAGCACTTCCTTACCAATGAGCCGCACCGCATTACTGCGTGAGAGTTCACGCGTTGAAAGCGCTCTGACCACTACAGTCAATGTTTGCGTTCCAGCATTACCTCCCATAGAGGCGACTATCGGCATTAATACCGCCAGCGCTACAATTTCCTGAATTGTGGCGTCAAAAAGTGAGATTACCAGCGAGGCGAGCACTGCCGTTATTAAATTTATTAACAGCCAAGGGAAGCGAGATTTCATAGTCTGAAAGGCTGCTCGGTATAAATCGTCTCCAGAGAGGCCACCGAGCCGCATCACATCCTCTTCATGCTCCTCATCGATAACATCAACAATATCGTCAATGGTAACCACACCGATCAAGCAACCTCGACTATCAACGACGGGAGCTGACACAAGATCTTGGCGGCGGAAAACATTAGCGAGAGCCTCCTGGTCCATATCCACTGGCACAGGCGTTAAATCCGTAGACATGATATCTTGAACATGAACGCCTCGACGGCTCTTTAAGAGACGCGATAATGGAAGCGCACCCAAGGGCCTATGGCGCGGATCAACGATAAAAATATCATAAAAATCATCTGGGACGTCTGGACTGGAGCGCATAAAATCAATCGCATCACCAACTGTCCAAAACGCGGGTATGGCAAGCAGCTCACGCTGCATCAGACGACCGGCTGACTCTTCCTCGTACTCAAGCCCTCGCCTGATAAGAACACTATCAGCTTCAGGAAGGCGAGCTAGAACCTCTTCGCGCTCATCTTCATCAAGATCAGCAATGATCTCGATGGCATCGTCCGTATCGAGTGCACTGACGGCAGTCGCCAATTCTTCCGGCTCAAGATGCTCTAGAACTGCCTCACGCAGATCCTCGTCGACTTCAGCGAACGTTTCTGGGTCAACAACATCTTTAACAGTGGCAACAAGCGAATCGCGACGTTCGGGGTCTAACGCCTCAAACAAGTCGGCAATGTCAGCTGCCCACATGTCAGAAACGCTGGCACGGAGCCAAGCCTCATCGCCCGCATCGAGACGCTCAACAACCTCCCCAATAAAACCAGAGGTCACGCCCTCACGATCAACCGATTCTGAAGAAATTTGCTGTAATTCTGAGCTTTCGTCCGCCCCAGTGGCGGGATTCTCTTCGACCGCCATGGCCATCTCCGCTTCGCCAAAGGACTGAAAGCCTAAGTAAATGGTGCGGTCGAGAAGACTCGAACTTCCACGGGATATTATCCCACAGCGACCTCAACGCTGCGCGTCTACCAATTCCGCCACGACCGCTTATGTTCGGTGTAGTAAAAACCTTACCGAAGGTGAGAGCGGATAGCAGATGTGCGATAAGGGATCAAGCAGGCTTCAAATAGATTGGCGCGTTGATGATAGGGTCATAGCCTATCCAGACGCTGTGGAAGCAATGGAGACACGCGTAGCAGGGATCCGTGATAGCTCTGCATCCGAGTTAATATGGCTAACCGAGCACCCACCCCTTTACACGGCTGGGTCAAGCGCTGACCCAGCAGAGTTAATAAGTCCAGACCGTTTTCCTGTGTTTCAAACTGGTCGCGGCGGCAAACACACCTATCACGGTCCTGGACAACGTATCGCCTACGTCATGATGGATCTGAAGGCACGCAACTCGGACGTAAGAAAGTATGTTAGAGCCCTCGAAGAGTGGATAATTCTTACGCTGGCGCGGTTTGCAGTGAAGGGTGAACGCAGAGAGGGCCGAATCGGTGTCTGGGTAGTTCTTCCAGGAAAACAGGAAGCCAAAATAGCAGCCATCGGCGTTCGAGTGCGCCGTTGGGTGACCCTGCACGGCCTAAGCATAAACGTCGATCCGGATCTTTCACATTACGGCGGCATAATTCCCTGCGGCATCAGTGACTTTGGCGTCACGTCCCTTGCGGCCTTGGGCCAGTTTCCAACAATTCCTGAAGTAGACATGGCTCTGAAAGAAACGTTCCCCCAGGCATTTGCGGAATTTGGGGTTGGTGAAGGATGACCGTGAACACAGGTCGATAATTTTTAGAAATAATGCAGGGCTTCTGGGCCAAATGCCTCGCGGGTTCCCCAAAAATTATAATCGCAAACATTTATCTCGCTTATGGACGGCAGACGCCCTACTTACCTAAAATGCTGTCTTAACATTGGAGCAGGCAAAATGGTCGAGAGAATTTCCGCAGGTGGATTACAAGTTGCTAAACCTCTTCACGATTTTATTCAAACAGAGGCTCTACCTGGGTCAGGCGTCGATGCAACCGCTTTCTGGGACGCGTTAGGCAACCTCATTCACGACTTAGCTCCTAAGAACCGTGCACTTCTTGCAAAGCGAGAAGAGCTGCAATAGCAAATAGATAATTGGCACAACGCTCGCAGGGGTCAGCCTCATGACCACAATGCCTACGTAAAGTTTCTTGGCGAGATTGGGTATCTTGTGCCTGAAGGAGCCGACTTCAATATCGACACGCCAGATGTTGATGATGAAATCGCGACGATTGCTGGTCCGCAACTTGTAGTTCCAGTTATGAACGCGCGTTATGCTCTCAATGCAGCCAATGCGCGCTGGGGAAGCCTTTATGATGCGTTGTATGGCACTGATGCAATTTCTGAAGATGACGGCGCAACCCGTGCCGGTGGCTACAATCCAACACGCGGCTCGAAGGTTATAGGTTGGGCCCGGGAATTCTTGGATGCGTCATGCCCACTTTCTAGTGGCAGCCATAAAGACGCTACTGAATATGTGATAGATAGCAGCACCCTCTCAGTAAAAATGAGCGATGGTTCTACTAGTGGTCTGAAAGACGTGGGCGCCTTTGCCGGCTTCAGAGGTGATGCGGCCAACCCTTCTGCAATCCTCTTACGAAATAACAGCCTTCACGTCGAAATTTCAATCGACCGCAGCCACCCAATTGGCAAAGATGATAAGGCTGGCATTGCTGACGTAGTGTTAGAGTCTGCCATCACAACGATCATGGATCTTGAAGATTCAATCGCGGCTGTGGATGCAGAAGACAAGGCTGACGCTTACCGAAATTGGTTAGGTCTGTTGAGTGGCGACCTTGAAGACTCTTTCGAGAAGGGTGGGTCGATGATGACCCGTAAGCTCAATCCAGACAGAGAGTACAAGGGGGCAGACGGACAAAATCTAACTTTGCCTGGTCGATCCTTGATGCTTGTGCGGAATGTTGGCCACCTTATGACCAACCCAGCGGTTCTAGATAGGGATGGCGCAGAAGCACCTGAAGGCCTCCTTGATGCGATGATCACGGGGCTTATTTCCCTTCATGACGGTAAAGGTGCTAATGGCCTAAAGAATAGCCGCAAGGGTTCTCTTTACGTTGTAAAACCTAAAATGCATGGACCAGAAGAAGTTGCCTTTGCTAATGAAATTTTTGGTCGTGTCGAAGACGCACTAGGAATGAAGCGCAACACAATCAAGATGGGCATCATGGATGAGGAACGCCGCACATCGGCTAACCTCAAAGAGTGTATCCGTGCAGCCAAAAGCCGAGTTGCATTCATCAACACCGGGTTCCTAGACCGCACAGGCGACGAGATGCATACGTCCATGGAAGCAGGTCCAATGATCCGAAAGGCAGACATGAAGGGAACCAAATGGATCGCTGCCTACGAAAATAGAAACGTTGATATTGGCATTGAAGCTGGCCTACCCGGCCGCGCTCAAATCGGTAAAGGTATGTGGGCGATGCCGGACCTTATGGCCGATATGCTTGATCAAAAAATTGGTCATCCAAAATCAGGTGCCAATACGGCTTGGGTACCATCACCAACTGCTGCAACTTTGCACGCGACCCACTACCATCAGGTAAATGTGCCGTCTCTGCAGAAAACATTAGCGTCACGTGGACGTGGCAGCTTAGATGATATGCTAACCATACCTGTGGCTGATCGACCAAATTGGTCAGACGAAGAAATCCGACAAGAACTAGACAATAATGCCCAAGGAATTCTTGGATATGTTGTCCGCTGGGTAGACCAAGGTGTTGGCTGCTCTAAAGTTCCTGACATTAATGACATAGGCTTGATGGAAGACCGCGCCACGTGCCGTATTTCCAGCCAGCACATTGCAAATTGGCTCCACCATGGTGTTTGTACACGCGAGCAAGTGGAGACAACTATGCAGCGAATGGCTACAGTAGTGGACCGCCAAAACTCTGGTGATCCAGCTTATAGGCCTATGGCACCAAGCTTTGATGGTGTTGCATACAAGGCCGCGTGCGATCTTGTATTCGAGGGAACCTCCCAGCCATCTGGGTACACCGAGCCTGTACTCCACCGTCGTCGCCTCGAGAGAAAGGCGCAGCATAGATAGAAGGTAAACACACGACTTTGTTTTAGGCCGCCTAGCGTTTAGTTGAAACTGCGCGAGTGCGTTTCCACGTTAGCGCGGCCATAATACCAGCGCCGACGATTAAGACACCCAAAACACCGAGGCTTATAACAGCATGACCGAGGTGTAGGTGTAAATCTACTCCATCATGTGCAGAAGCCACTGTTGGAACAAACAAAGCAGCGAGAGATATCAAACGTTTCATTAAGCGGCACTCCCATTATGGTTGGCATCTAATCCACCAGCTTCAACAATAAAGTTAACGATAGTTTCAAGGCCTTCGCCTGCTTTCAGGTTTGTAAAGACGAAAGGCCTATCACCCCTCATACGCTCAGTATCACTTTTCATGATGTCTAAATTGGCCCCCACCAGAGGCGCCAGATCGGTCTTATTAATAATGAGGAGATCTGAACGGGTGATACCTGGCCCTCCTTTCCGTGGAATTTTTTCACCTGCTGCAACGTCAATCACATAAAGGGTTAAGTCAGCCAACTCTGGGCTGAAAGTTGCCGCCAAATTATCTCCGCCTGACTCAATGAGGCATAATTCTGCCATTGGAAATTTGCCACTCATGTCTGCGATTGCAGATAAATTAATTGATGCATCCTCACGAATGGCAGTGTGAGGGCACCCCCAGTTTCAACACCCTCAATTCTTTCAGGTGGCAATGCCCCTGTACGCGTTAGGATCATCTGATCTTCTTTAGTGTAGATATCATTTGTAATTACAAAGAGATCATAATCATCACGCAATGCCTTACAGAGGGATTCACAAAGCGCTGTTTTGCCAGATCCGACGTGACCACCAATTCCAACCCGAAGAGGGCCGTGTTGAGACAAGCTCATGATCTAAAAATCCTCGTGTATTGAGTTTCATGTTTCATCGAGTGAACATCGAGCATTGGAGTTGCAGTCCATAGGCTCTCAATATCGTCAACCCCTCCACCGCATCTGCAACTGATTGTTCCAGTGATGCAATTGTGCGCTGGCCATCTGTTTGACCGAGAGGCACTAATCTTACGCCCGCAGAGACGATATTTGCGATAAAGGCTTGCATGTAGAGGGATAAAGCTACCTCCAGGGGCGCATCATGTACTCCCGCAACAAAACCAGCAGCGACAGGCAGTGGTGGACGTATTTTAAGTTCATTCTGGAAGTTAATAATTTCTACTCTTGGCCAAACAGAGGCGATCGTTTTTAAGAAAGCCTCGCCTTGCATATCACTTTCAAGTGTCAATTCAGCCGTTGTCGACCATGCTGCCGCTTCACTCGCTAACGCGGCCGCCAACACAGGATAGTTAGCCAATCCGTGAGCTGTTTTAAAAAATGCCGCCTCTGTTCTTCCAGAGCCAAATAACAAAAGGTCCTGCAGCCACTTGGTTAATGTTGAGCGGTCGAAAACATCGCCAGCCTCGATCGCCGCTTCTAAGCCGTGGCTGTAGGAAAAAGCACCTATTGGAAAGGCGGGCGAAAACCAAGTCTGCAGTTTGAGTAAGGTTTGGGCATCAATCATGATGATGATGCCCCCCGTGGTCATAGCCATGCTCATGGTCATGATCATGGCCTTGAGCGTGCCCTCCATAAGCCCCACCCTCAGGCTGAAAAGGTTCTTCAACCCTCTTAGTATTCCCGCCAAGGCCTCGCACCATATCCTCCAATACATGGTCGGGCCGAATTAATATTCGGCCTTCCTGCACTTCCGCTGGAGTGTGTCTATTGCCCAAATGCCATGCTAGCTTCATTAGCGTCAGAATATCTGGAGCGGTAACCTCAATTAGCTTTTCTGGTTTAGCTACTATTTTAAACCAACGACCGTCGCTTGCGCACAGGCCATCTCCATTAGCCATTGCTACTGCTTTAGATAGGTCAAGTAATAGGTATTCACCACTTTCAGCGCGGAGCCTAATTCGGCGACGATGACGTTCATCAAAGTCTAACAGAATTTCTGCCACTGATTGACCTGGCCACTGGCCAACTGGAGCGTGTTTGGTTGACGTTAACATTAGAAAAGGAAGTACCGCTGGGCCATAGAAACTACCTCTGCGGGTTCGCAGGTGAGGAGTGCACCATCCGCCTTAACTTCGTAAGTCTCTGGGTCAACTTCAATTGATGGGGTTAAGTCATTTAACTTCATTGATGCTTTGGAAATATTTCTCACTCCTTTGACTGGCAGCAATTGCTTGTCCACTTCATGGCCAAAATTTAAACCTGCTTCACTAACAAAGGTGATGCTGGTGCGAGAGCGTGCCTTTCCATACGCGCCAAACATTGGTCGATAGAGCTCTGGTTGAGGTGTTGGAATAGAAGCATTGGGGTCGCCCATCACTGCAGCAGCAATCATCCCACCCTTCACTACTAGGTCAGGTTTAACGCCAAAAAATGCGGGCGACCAAATCACTAAATCGGCTAACTTACCAACCTCTACAGATCCAATATGGTCGGACATGCCATGAGTAATGGCTGGATTTATTGTATACTTTGCGATGTAGCGACGAGCGCGAAGATTATCATTTTCACCAGTTTCACCTGACAATCGCCCAAATTGCTTTTTCATTTTATCAGCTGTCTGCCAGGTGCGGATCAGCTCCTCTCCCACACGTCCCATCGCCTGACTATCAGAAGCAATAATCGAGAATGCGCCCATGTCATGCAGAATATCTTCAGCTGCAATAGTTTCCTTTCGGATACGGCTTTCGGCGAATGCAATATCTTCAGGGATTTTAGGATCCAGGTGGTGGCAGACCATTAACATGTCGAGGTGCTCATCAACTGTATTAACAGTGAATGGTCTAGTGGGGTTTGTTGAAGAAGGTATTACGTTTTGGAGACCACAAACCTTGATGATATCTGGGGCATGACCACCGCCAGCACCCTCAGTATGAAATGCATGAATTGTCCTACCATCGATTGCTCGAACGGTATCTTCAACAAACCCAGACTCATTCAGCGTGTCAGTATGGATCATCACTTGGATATCCATGTCATCTGCCACGCTGAGGCATGTATCTATTGCGGCAGGTGTAGTGCCCCAATCTTCATGTAACTTGAGCGCACAAGCTCCTGCGTTAATTTGGTCAACTAGGGGTGTCGCCGATGAAGCGTTTCCCTTACCAGAAAAACCAAGGTTCATTGGGAAGGCATCTGACGCCTCTATCATCTTTGAAATGTGCCACTCACCGGGAGTGCAAGTAGTAGCATTTGTGCCAGTCGCCGGTCCTGTACCACCGCCTAACATAGTTGTTACGCCCGAATATAAAGCCTCATCAATTTGTTGAGGACAGATGAAATGGATATGAGAATCAAACCCACCTGCAGTTATTATTTTTCCCTCTCCGGCAATAACTTCCGTGGATGGTCCAATAATTATATTTACACCTGGCTGAACATCTGGATTGCCCGCTTTTCCTAAAGAAACAATCCGGCCGTCCTTAATACCAATATCCGCTTTCACAACGCCCCAATAATCAAGAATTAAAGCATTTGTGATTACCGTATCTACCGCCCCATCACTCCGGCGCACTTGGGACTGCCCCATCCCATCGCGGATCACTTTCCCGCCACCAAACTTCACCTCATCGCCATAAATTGTGTGGTCTTTCTCAACCTCGATAAACAGTTCGGTATCTGCAAGTCGCACTTTATCGCCGACCGTTGGTCCAAACATATCTGCGTATGCTGCACGTGAAATTTTTGTTGGCATCTTTAGTTTTCCTTATTGAGCGCACCCATGACTTCACCTCTGAAGCCAACTACGCGTTGCTCACCTTGGAATGGAACAAGTTGAACTTGTCGGGTCTGGCCTGGCTCGAAACGGACTGCTGTTCCCGCTGCAATATCAAGCCTCATCCCTATCGCAGCTTCCCTATCAAAATTGAGAGCCGGATTAGTTTCTGCAAAGTGGTAATGGCTCCCAACCTGAATTGGACGATCGCCAGTGTTTGCTACACTCAGTGCTATAGATTTCAGGCCCAAATTTAATTCAATCTCACCATCTGCAACGATATATTCTCCAGGAATCATTCGACGGCTCCCTAACGAATTGGATTGTGAACAGTGACCAGCTTCACACCATCGGGGAATGTCGCTTCTACCTGAATGTCATGGATCATTTCAGGGATTCCATCCATAACTTGTTCTCTTGTGAGAACATGTGCCCCGGCCTCCATCAGATCTGCAACACGCCGACCGTCACGAGCTCCTTCAACCACGAAATCTGTAATAAGGGCTATTGCTTCCGGATGGTTAAGCTTGACGCCTCGGTCAAGCCGACGACGCGCCACCATGGCGGCGCAAGCAATCATCAATTTATCTTGTTCACGCTGTGTTAGCCGCATACTTTCCCCCTAACAACGCCAAACTCTAGGCACTTCTGCAGGACGGCCCAATGCAGATGCCCTAATTATTGAAATAATTTCTCCAAGTTGCTGTTTGAGCATTCCAGCCTCATTTCCCAACATGCGAACTACAAGCATGCCCCTAACAATGGTTGCTCCCCCCATCGGCCCGATAGCATCACGCGCCGCGCCTAGAACCTCACTCGCATTTGCTCCTACATAGAAAATGGTTGCTAGTGCCCGAGCATTAGAAAAACCAAGAGAAGAGCTTAAGGAAGAAAGCCCACCCTCAACACGCAAGCCCTCGCGCCAAATAGGCTGACCCGCAACATCAATGCTCCAACGGTCTAGGAAAATACCCCTAGTAAAATCTTCTTTCATGGCCCATCGCCCAAGAACAAACATTTCAGAAAGAAGAAGGCACGATCTTGCACCCAAACTTATATTTACTGCTCTGTTAAGCTTAGCCCCATCAAATAGGATGCTTTCCTGGGGCAGGTACTCAAGTGTTGAGTCATCCTCAATTTTTATGACAGTCCTTATCGAAGCTGGCATATCTATGGAGCGATATATTTTCTCGGCTGCTTGTCCTGTGACTAGAGCTTGAGCGTTTTGCGCGACAAGAATTTCAACGTGCGAGGTATCTCCTCCCGCAATCCCACCAGATGTATTAGCAAGCACAGCTTCAGGAATACCCCCCTAAACGGAGGGGGTTAGTATGCGCACTGGAGCACTTGCATAACGCTCAACTATACTATTGCGATTACAACGATTAGCGAATGCTAATCGCGCAGCTCCATGGCTCCGCTGAAGCTGATCATCAGACACTGAGTCGGCGTCGAACATCTGCTTCATCCAGTTCAGACGGGGCACCCGCCATTACTACTTCACCACGATCCATAACCACATATTTATCAGCTAATTCCTTCGCAAAGTCGAAATACTGTTCAACTAAAATGATAGCGATATCGCCTTTGGTTACCAGAGACCGGATCGCTGCCCCAATTTGTTTGATGATAGAGGGCTGTATTCCTTCCGTAGGCTCATCAAGTGCTAAAAGTCTTGGCCTCATTACGAGCGCCCTTCCGATCGCAAGCTGCTGCTGCTGCCCACCAGAAAGATCGCCACCTCGCCTCCCCAACATCTCTTGCAATACGGGAAATAGTTCAAACACATCAGCAGGAATGAAACGATCTTTCCTTGGGAGCATGCCAAAACCGGTCTTTAAGTTTTCCTCGACAGTTAGCATCGGAAAAATCTCTCGGCCCTGAGGCACTAAAGCAATCCCAGCACGCGCACGATCGGCTGCGCCCATTTGCGTGATATTATTTTCTTCCCATGATACCGATCCACCTTGGACACGCGCCTGCCCAAGGATGCCGCGAATGAGACTAGTCTTTCCGACACCATTGCGGCCAAGAATACACGTGACTTCGCCCTTAGCAGCAGTCATCGTCACAGAACGCAAGGATTGGCTTGCACCGTAATAGAGGTCGATGTTGCTAACCTTCAACATTTCTAGCGTCCCAAATAAACTTCGATTACGGCTTCATTGTTAGAGACATCGTCTAATGAACCTTCGGCGAGTACCGAACCTTCGTGTAATGCAGTCACTTTGCAGTCGAGAGCTCGCACAAACTCCATGTCATGTTCGACGACCACAACTGATCTTTTGCCGCCTGAAATCTGCTTTAACATTTCTGCTGTTTGCATAGTTTCAGCGTCAGTCATTCCAGCAGCCGGCTCATCAATGAGTAGAACATCAGGTTCCTGAGCCAGCACCATACCAATCTCTAACCACTGCTTCTGACCGTGCGACAAAGCCCCAGCAGTATCATTTGCTCTCGGCGCTAATGCGATTTCATTCAATATGCTATGAATTCGGTCATAGTCTTCATTTGAAAGGCGAGCAAACAATGTCTTGCTTGCACGCCTGTCGAGCTTAAGAGCTAACTCCATATTCTCAAAAACAGTATGGCTCTCGAATACAGTTGGACGCTGGAATTTCCGCCCAACACCTAATGACGCTATCGCCGCCTCATCTAACTTGGTTAAGTCGTGACGGCCGTGAAGTAGAACGTCCCCTTTGTCAGGCCGGGTTTTGCCCGTAATAACATCCATCATAGTTGATTTACCCGCACCATTTGGACCAATGACAGCTCGCAGTTCGCCTGGCTCTAAGAACAAGCTGAGTTCATTCAGTGCTCTGAAACCATCAAAAGTTACAGTCACACCACTTACGTAAAGACTAGCGTTGGTAAGAACGGGGCTGGTATCAATCATTCCTAACCTCCACGGAAGGCAGACTAGGTTTTAGAAAACGCTTCATAAGATTGCTTAGCCTCCCCATCTCTCCAACAATGCCCTTCGGAAAAAAGAGAGTTACGGCGATAAAGAGGCCTCCAAGTGCGAAAAGCCAAATTTCTGGCAATGCCCCTGTTAAGTAGGTTTTGAGATAATTTACAGCTACCGCGCCTAGGGCTGCGCCGACTAAGGTTCCACGACCACCAAGTGCAACCCAGACAATTATTTCGATAGAATTTGCTGGAGAGAATTCTCCCGGGTTGATGATGCCTACCTGCGGAACAAATAGTGCACCCGCCACACCTGCGATCATTGCGGAAACTACAAAGGCTACGAGCTAGTATCCTTCAGGCTTATATCCAAGAAAACGCGTTCTACTTTCCTGATCCCGAACAGCTGCCAAGACACGACCATATTTAGACATAGTCATCCAACGGCAAATCAAATAACCACCAATCAATGCTGCTGCCGAAGACAGCATCAATGCCGATCGAGTACCTGTCGCTTGTAGGTCGAACCCCAAAAAGTCTTTAAAGTCCGTAAGACCATTATTGCCCCCAAAGCCCATATCATTTCGGAAGAAGGCAAGCATCAAAGCAAAAGTCATTGCTTGAGTAATAATCGAGAGGTAGACGCCCGTAACCCGACTTCGGAATGCAAACCAGCCAAATCCAAATGCCAAAGTGCCAGGTACAATCATGCACATCAAAATGGCAAAGAGAGGGCTATCAAAACCATTCCAATACCAGGGCAGTTCCTGCCAATTTAGAAACACCATGAAATCTGGAAGGTCAGGGTTTCCATAAACTCCTCGATCACCAATCTCCCTCATTAAATGCATGCCCATGGCATACCCACCCAGGGCAAAAAATGCGCCATGACCAAGGCTTAAAATTCCTGCGTAGCCCCAAACAAGATCAACAGAAATAGCAAGTAGGGCATAGCAAAGATACTTACCTATAAGGCCAATCATGTAATCCGGAACATGGAAAGGAGATGCTGTTGGAGTGTAGGCATTTAGCATTACAGCGCCAAAGGCCACCGCCAATACTGCGGATACGAAAATACGCCCTTTGCCATCTATTAAGGAAAGCATCTGTTAATTCTCCACCGCACGCCCTTTGAGGGCGAAAAGTCCGCGTGGCCTGCGTTGAATGAAGAGAATGATGGCAACCAGGACAATTATCTTTGCAAGAACAGCGCCCGATACCGGTTCCAAAAACTTGTTCACGACGCCGAGCGACAAAGCTCCCACCAGTGTTCCCCAAAGATTTCCAACCCCACCAAAGACAACCACCATAAAGCTATCGATTATATAAGACTGCCCGAGGTTTGGACTGACATTATCAATCTGGCTCAGAGCTACGCCCGCCATACCAGCAACCCCCGAACCAAGCCCAAAAGTCAGTGCATCAACGCGAGCAGAACGTATACCCATCGCATTCGCCATCCTCCGGTTCTGGGTAACGGCTCGCATTTCTAGGCCGATGGAAGTGAAACGAATAAGCGCCCAAACTCCGAACAAAACCGCCAGTGCAAAAACTATTATCCAAATACGGTTGTAAGTGAGGAGCACACCACCAGCGAGCTCCATTGCCCCACTCATCCACTCTGGGTTCCCCACCTCACGGTTCGTAGGACCAAAAATAGAGCGAACAGCTTGCTGAAGAATTAATGACACTCCCCAGGTCGCAAGCAGTGTTTCTAGTGGCCTACCGTACAACCATCGGATAACGGAACGCTCTAAACCAATTCCTATCATCCCAGATGTTAAAAAAGCCGCTGGAACTGCAACAGCAAGCGAGAGGCCAAAATATTCTGGCGCAGCAGACCTAAAAACTTCCTGAATCACAAAAGTTACGTAAGCACCTATCATCACCATTTCACCATGAGCCATATTTATGACGCCCATGACCCCGAAGGTTATGGCGAGGCCGATCGCAGCAAGCAGCAAAACCGAACCGAGGCTTATTCCTTGAAATACACTACCTATAGCTCGGTATAGGACTAAGCGATCTTCTACCGCATCAAGAGCTACAATAGCTGCTTGGCGGACTTCTATATCCTTCTCTGCTTCACCTGTGAGGGGAGTTAAAAGAGCACGAGCTTCACTGGCGTCGCTATCACCTAACGTAGTGACTGCAGCGATACGTTTCTCATGAGGTGCTTCAGGCCGTATATCAATGGCAGCGATTGCCAAGGACATTGCTCGGGCCACACTGTCGTCACCCTCTTTTTCAAGCGCCTTTATCAAAATAGAGCGCTGATTGGGATCAGGATTTTTCAGGATAACAGAAGCTGCTTCAAGCCTGACAGATGCATCAGAATGAGTGAGATTTAGGCCGCCAAGGAAACCTCTAATTAAACGTCTTAATTTATTATTAACCCGGACTTTTTTTAATTCTTTTCCAGAGGCCGAACCTACCTCATCTAAGGACACTGGGTCGGATAGAGCGAAAGCGTCTCCCGCGCGCTTTGTGATGTATAGTTGGTTGTCACTTTTCCTAAAATAAAGATTGCCCTCAGCCATTGCATTCAAAATAGTAGCGGCGGCTGGATGCCCGCTGCCTGCAAGTTTTTCGATACCTTTGGCTCGTTTGGTTACAGACTTTTCACTGAGAAGAGTGAGCCCGGGCAATGTCTCTGAAGCTTGAGCGGATGCCACAGCCGCAACACTGGCAAACACAAGCGCAGATAAAAACAATGCTACAAATTTGGTTATGTATCGCACCAGAGGGTCCAGTTATACGGCGGGAAGAGAAACCGGGGCACAGCTGACACTGTGCCCCGGGGCGTTCTGAGAACCAGAAAACCTTAATAGCTAGCTGCGAATTTAGGTGTTTCGCAGTTGCCACACACCCATGGGTAAGTCCAATCTGCCGTCAGTTTGGCGCTCTCAGGGATAAAGTCTGACCAAGCATCACCGATTACAACGCCATCGGTAGACCATACCGTCTCAAACTGACCATCTGCCTGTACTTCGCCAATAAGTACTGGCTTGGAAAGGTGATGATTAACATTCATGACGGCTACACCACCTGTGAGGTTTTTAACTTTTTGGCCATACATTGCCTGACGAACAGCATCCACATCAGTGGTTCCAGCCTGCTCAACGGCCTGCACCCACATTTTAAAGCCGATGTAATGCGCTTCCATGGGATCATTGGTTACACGCTTTTTGTCTTTAATGAATGCATGCCACTTTTTAATGAAGTCTGAATTTTCTGGTGTTTCAACTGACATGAAGTAATTCCACGCCGCCAAGTGCCCAACGAGCGGTCCAGTATCGATACCTGCTAATTCCTCTTCTCCAACAGAAAAGGCGACCACAGGTAAATCTTCTGCCTTCACACCCTGGTTAGCGAGCTCCTTATAAAAAGGCACGTTTGCATCACCATTAATTGTAGAGACTACAGCTGTCTTTTTACCTTCAGAGGCAAATGCCTTAACCCGTGAAACGATTGTCTGCCAATCAGAGTGACCGAAAGGAGTGTACTCCTCCATAATATCAGCATCTGAAATGCCTTTTGCGTTCAAGAAGGCACGAAGAATTTTGTTGGTTGTACGTGGGTACACATAATCAGTACCCAAAAGAGCAAACCGGGTTGCACCGCCACCGTCTTCACTCATGAGATACTCAACAGCGGGAATTGCTTGCTGGTTTGGAGCAGCACCAGTGTAGAAGACGTTTCTGCTGCTCTCTTCGCCCTCATACTGAACTGGGTAGAAGAGCATACTATTTAATTCTTCAAATACTGGCAGAACTGATTTACGCGAAACCGATGTCCAGCAGCCAAAAACAGCTGAAACTTGTTCCTTAGAAATTAATTCACGCGCTTTTTCTGCAAACAGGGGCCAGTTTGAAGCCGGATCTACAACCACAGCCTCTAACTTCTTACCGAGCAAACCGCCTTTGGCATTTTGGTCTTCGATCAGCATTAACATCGCATCCTTAAGCGTCGTCTCGCTAATCGCCATTGTTCCTGAGAGAGAATGGAGAATTCCAACTTTAATCGTCTCTTGAGCAGATGCCAGCGCGGACGAAAAAGAGAGCGCTCCCGTCATAAGGCCGGCTGCTGCCCACCTTTTTAATTTGCTACTTCTAGACTTCATGGTCTTGGCCTCCTAGCCGAAGTTCAACATAACTAGGAGAGGAGCAATATCCGTGCCAAATTCAAATTTTTGCCAAAAATATTTTTAACTCTATGAAAAAAATAGGTTTTCATGATTGCCTACTTTTTTGGAAAAAATGTAGATGATCATTAGCTGCACAAAATATGATGCGGTGCACAAATTTTAACTGATGCATTGTTGCGCTGCACTATTTTTGGGCGAATGCTTTCAGGACGTGCCAATTGAAAGAAGGTTTTCAACTGGCTTGTAAAGTTCCTCAAGATACGCCACGGCTTCAGCAGGTAGCTCAATCGACGCGGCTGCAACCAGTTGATCAAGCTGGCTAATCTTGGAAACCCCAACAACTGGGGCCGTCACCTCTGATTTTGTCAAAAGCCATGCAACGGCTATCTGAGCAGGCGTATGGCCCAACTTTTCGGCTACTTCGACACAACGAGCAGCAATTTTAAAATCCATCTCGCCGCGATAGAGGCCCTCTGTTCTCTTTCTGTCGCCGCCTTGAGAGCGTGTTGTAGTGCCACCATCAAAATCACCCTGATACGCACCCGTTAAAATGCCTCGCGCAAGGGGTGACCATGGGGTTAGACCTACTCCAGTTAAGGCACAGTAGGGGTTCATCTCCCGCTCTTCCTCGCGGTAGATTAGATTGTAATGATTTTGCATTGATATGAACTTAGTCCATCCATGACGCTCTGCCGTCATTTGCAACTCACAAAATTGCCACGCGAACATTGAAGAAGCGCCGAGGTAGAGAGCCTTACCTGCCTTAACTACGTCGTGAAGGGCCTCCATCGTTTCTTCGATGGGCGCGGTTCCTTTAGCCAAGCCCCCATGCGGGTGACGGTGAATAATGAGCTGGTCCACATAATCGAGGCCCATTCGCTTCAAGGAAGCATCTATACCTTCCATCACGTGCTTTCGGGATAGACCACCTTGGTTTGGATTTTTGCCCATCGGAGCTGCCATCTTCGTGGTGACGACATATTGGTCTCGGGGAGCAAGTTCCCGCAGCAATGCGCCAACAACTTCTTCACACGCACCAAGCCCATAAACATCTGCACAATCAAAATAGAATAGCCCATGGTCAAGTGCTGCTTTGAAGATTGGTCTAGCTTCATCAATTGGAAGTGTCCAATCCCCTTGGTGTCCACGGCCAGGCTCACCAAAGTTCATCGTTCCCAAACAAAGGCGCGAGACACTGAGCCCGCTCTCCCCCAGTTGAACGGTCTTAAGCATCGGCTTTCCTTAATGTTTAGCGAAGTGCAGCGTTAATCGTATCTAGAACTGACGACCCAGGGCACAGCGTGCTCTCGCGAAGCTTATTGAGAGGCACTGATGAGGTCTTCATATTGGAGTGAAGATCCTCGGGCAAAGGATCAAGGTAGAGAAGACCAGTAGCCAATTCACCGGCCTGGCTTTTCTCTTCAATGAAGCTAAGAGCCCCTGCCTTATCAGCCGGATCATAATCAGGCGTGATTTTCCTAAGCCTGAGTGTGACACCATCAGCCTGCGGCACCTCTACCATCTCTCCTGGACCGTATTCGGCGGTCATGGGCGGAGCGCCAAGGATCACATCAAGGCGATTTACAGTCTCGTTGTGCTCTCTAACAAAGTCATAACTCTTGGTTGACCCTGCGTGATTGTTGAAAGCAACACATGGAGACACAACGTCCAGGATTGCAGCACCTGGATGACTGATGGCTGCCTTAATCAGCGGAACAAGTTGCTGCTTGTCACCCGAGAATGATCTCGCGACATAAGAAGCACCCATAATGATAGCAAGGCTTGCGAGATCGATCCCTGAATCGTTATTCACGGCACCCTTTTGGCGACGGAACCTTTATCAGCTGTCGCCGAGAATTGACCCTTGGTCAGTCCATAAACACCATTGTTCATAACGATGTAGGTCATATTGACCCCGCGACGCATGAGGTGAGCAAACTGACCCAAACCAATCGAAGCACTGTCTCCATCACCCGAAACACCCATATAGATGAGATCTCGATTGGCGAGATTAGCGCCTGTCAAAACACTCGGCATACGCCCATGCACGGTATTGAAACCGTGACTTGCACCCAGAAAATAAGTTGGAGCCTTAGAGGAGCATCCAATTCCTGAGAGCTTAGCAACCCTATGCGGCTCTATCGAAAGCTCGAAGCAGGCTTGAACAATTGCAGCCGAGATCGAGTCATGCCCACAACCCGCACAAAGGGTCGAAATAGCGCCCTCGTAATCGCGCCTCGTTTTGCCAGCCTCATTCTTGGTTAAGGATGGGTGGTGTAGCTTTGGCTTCGTGATGTATGTCATGAGACAGCCCTTTCCAGGGAAACGACCTTTAATTCTTCCATCTGCTCACCTATCGCTCTCGCAATAAAACGACCAGTGATTGGCGTTCCATCATAGTGACAAATAGGAATGAGACGCGCTGGGTCAATTTCAAGCTCGTTTGAGAGCATTCCCCTGACCTGGCCATCGCGGTTTTGCTCCACAATAAAGACCCTGTCGTGCGCCATAATGAATTCCTTTACGGAATTAGGGAAAGGAATGCGCGAAGGCGCATCGAATTAACGTGACCGCCTTTTTCCTCCAGCAGATCTATCGCCTCATCCATGGCTGGGCTTGTTGACCCAAAGTATATCACCCCATAACGCGTTTGTTCTTGGCTCTGCCGAACAATCGGTTGCGGAACGAGCGATTTCGCCGTCTCAAACTTCTTAGCGAGGCGCTCCATATTTTCGATATAGTCTTTACCTTCTTCAGAGTAACGCGCGAACTGATCCTTAGTTGTACCGCGAGTAAAATACGCCCCCTTCGTTGGATGCGTACTCGGGATAGTGCGGAAAGGCACCCCATCACCGTCAACATCTAGATACCGGCCAAAGGTCTTACCTGCATCTAATTCTTCCGCCGTCATAACCTTACCGCGGTCGTAAGTGCGATTATCATCCCAAGAAAGAGGGTTACACAGGCGCTGGTTCATGCCTATGTCGAGATCAGTCATAACAAAAATGGGCGTCTGAAGCCGATCAGCCAAATCAAGGGAATCGGCACCAAACTCGAAACACTCTCTTGGGTCTTCTGGGAAAAGTAATACGTGTTTCGTATCTCCATTAGACGCATAAGCAGCGGCTAAAATATCTGCCTGTTGGGTGCGAGTTGGCATGCCAGTTGATGGGCCGCCCCGCTGTACGTTGATGATTACGGCCGGCACTTCTGCAAAGTAAGCAAGACCTATAAATTCCGTCATTAAGCTGACGCCAGGACCTGACGTTGATGTGAACGCACGCGCACCATTCCAGCCTGCTCCTATAACCATACCAATTGCAGCAAGCTCGTCTTCTGCCTGGACGATAGCGTAGTTAGCCTCACCAGTTTCCTTGTCATGGCGGTAGCGTTGGCAAAAGGCCTGGAATGCTTCTGCCAAGGAGGAAGACGGGGTAATAGGATACCAGGCACAGACTGTGGCTCCGCCATAGACGCAACCAAGAGCCGCCGCTGCATTACCTTCCATGAAAATTCTATCGCCAACCTTATCTACTGGCTTGACGCCAAGCTTGACCATGTCTGATCTAGGTTTTCGTGGGCATAGTCGCGACCAAGCTTAAGAGCTTGTTTGTTCGCGCCAATTAACGCCTCCTTACCCTTGTATTGCTCTCCAAACAGCTTCTCAATTACCTCTGGGTCAATGTCCAGGAGCACTGACAGAACACCGATGTAGATAATATTCTTAAAAAGCTGACGCTGCCGCGCATCCGTGTAGGTAGCATTACAAATTGCAGTCAGCGGCACTCCAATGACGGTGATGTCATCGCGAAATGCAGAAGACGGCATGGGTCGAGTAGAGTCATAAAAGAGATATCCGCCTGGAGACAGCTCTTCCACATCCTGTTTCCAGGTCTGCGGGTTCATAGCAACCAGAAGGTCTACACCACCGCGCCTTCCAAGATAGCCCTTCTCACTCACCCTAACTTCATACCAAGTAGGCAAACCTTGAATATTGGATGGAAAGATATTCCGTGGACTTACTGGCACACCCATCCTGAGAATAGATCGGGCGAATAGCTCGTTAGCGCTGGCAGAACCAGACCCATTAACGTTCGCAAATTTGACAACGAACTCGTTAATCGCAGCTATAGATTCTGACATGCTGACCCCGCGTGTGTCATCTCAATATAGTGCTTCTGCATATCACAGGCCCCTGTTGGGCATCGTTCAGCGCAGAGGCCACAATGCAAGCAAACGTCCTCATCTTTGACCATCACCCTGGCAGTAGGAAGAGGGTCCGAAACATATAGGTCTTGCTCTGTATTAAGCGCAGGCGCCGTAAGCCTTTGACGCACATCTGCCTCCTCACCATTAGGCGTGAAGGTGATGCAATCCATCGGGCAAATATCAACGCAAGCGTCACACTCTATGCATAAGTTCGTACTGAACACTGTTTGTACGTCGCAATTTAGACAGCGTTGCGCTTCTTTCCATGCAAGATCAAAATCAAAGCCAAGCTCGACCTCAGCCTTCATGTCGGTGAGGGCTTTAGTTTTTTCGAGGTGAGGCACTTTAAAACGAGCATCAACAGCGATGTCGTTGTCGTAGCTCCACTCGTGGATACCCATTTTTTGGCTAACGATATCTTGCAGAGGCGCCGGCCGCTCTTTGATGTCTTCACCTTCCAGCATTTTGTGAATGGAGATGGCTGCATCATGGCCATGAGAAGCGGCCCAAATGATGTTTTCCGGTCCAAAAGCAGCGTCGCCGCCAAAGAACACCTTTGGATGCGTTGACTGGAAAGTCACACGATCAACAACTGGCATGTCCCAACGGTCATCGAAATCGAGCCCAATATCTCGCTCAATCCAAGGGAATGAATTTTCCTGACCGATAGCGCAAAGGACATCATCGCACGGATAGAACGGGTCAGGCTCACCAGTTGGCACCAGCTTACGACGGCCATTCTCGTCATATTCTGCTTTAACCTTTTCGAAGGTCATACCAACGAGCTTTCCATCTTCGATGACAAAGCTTTTTGGTGTTTCATAATTAATAAAGGGAATATCTTCCACCATCGCGTCATCTTTTTCCCAAGGTGACGCCTTCATCTCATCGAATCCTGAGCGGACTATGACTTTTACGTCTTCTCCGCCAAGCCTACGGGCCGTGCGACAGCAGTCCATTGCAGTGTTACCACCGCCCAGCACGATCACGCGCTTGCCAATCTTATCTATGTGACCAAAAGAAACAGATGAAAGAAAATCAATACCAATTTGGAAATTGGCTTCCGCCTCCTGACGACCTGGGATATCGAGGTCGCGACCGCGAGGAGCCCCAGTGCCCACAAACACCGCGTCCCAGCCTTCGTCTAGAATTTCTTTTAGACTTTCGATTTTTTTGTGAACAAAATTAATATTTCCAATGCTTGTGATGTAATCCATCTCTTCATCAATGACAGATACGGGCAATCGGAACGCAGGTATTTGGGTTCTGATCATACCCCCCAATTGTGGGTTCTGATCAAAAAGGGTGACCTCATATCCAAGCACGGCCAAATCGCGAGCCACAGTCAATGAAGCAGGCCCAGCACCGAGACACGCTACTTTTCGGCCATTAGTTTTTGCAGGCGCCTTTGGCATTCGCGGCGTGACGTCATCTTTATAATCAGCAGCCACGCGCTTGAGGCGACATATTGCTACTGGCTCTTTCTTTGAGCCTGACAAATCTTCGTCTTCCACTCTGCCTCTACGACAGGCAGGCTCACAAGGACGGTCACAAGTGCGCCCAAGGATCCCAGGAAACACATTTGATTTCCAATTAATCATGTAGGCATCTGAGTACCGTCCATGAGCAATTAGGCGAATATACTCCGGCACCGGCGTGTGAGCGGGACATGCCCACTGACAATCGACGACTTTGTGGAAGTAATTTGGATCTGTAATATCTGTAGGCCGCAAGGCCGCACTCCCGAAAGCTGGTTAGTGCAACACTAACCGTTTCTTGTTCGTGATACTGGTCAAGTCTAGAGACAAGACCCCTTATCCTAAACCCAATGCCGCTTAACACGCTAGGCGTCAAGCAATTGAATAGTAAACTTAATGGGGAAATATCACATGTTTTTGCAAAACAATATCAAACTCTCGTAATTCAAGGGCATGACACTCCCGTTCTTGACAGCTACCCTTGGCAAAAGAATCAATTTGCGTTCAGGAGAGAACGATGAAGACACGCGCCGCTGTAGCATTTGAGGCAGGGAAACCTCTGGAGATTGTGGAGGTCGATTTAGAAGGCCCAAAAGCAGGCGAAGTGCTTATCGAAGTTAAAGCTACAGGCGTTTGCCATACAGATGAATTCACCCTTTCAGGCGCTGATCCAGAAGGCGCCTTTCCTGCAATCCTAGGCCATGAAGGTGCAGGGGTCGTTATCGAGGTTGGAGCAGGCGTCACAACAGTAGCGCCGGGCGATCACGTAATTCCCCTTTACACACCCGAATGCAGAACCTGCGAATACTGCCTGAACCCTAAGACAAACCTCTGCCAAGCTATACGAACAACCCAAGGCGCAGGCGTCATGCCGGATGGATCTTCGCGCTTTTCTTATAAGGGTGAAAAAATCCTCCACTACATGGGGACATCTACATTCTCGAATTATACGGTCCTCCCAGAGATCGCAGTGGCAAAGGTCCGCAAAGATGCTCCATTCGATAAAATTTGTTACATCGGATGCGGTGTAACGACCGGGCTTGGTGCCGTTATGTTTACGGCAAAGGTCGAACCAATGAGCCGAGCTATAGTCTTTGGCCTAGGAGGCATAGGCCTCAATGTCATTCAGGGCTTGAAAATGGTCGGAGCACGTCAAATTGTTGGCGTGGATCTGAATGAGTCAAAAGTCCCATTGGCCAGACAATTTGGTATGACTGATTTCGTAAACCCCTCAAAAATCAAAGATGATCTTGTTGGGCATTTGGTGGAAATTACAGGTGGTGGCGCTGATTACACGTTCGAATGCATCGGTAATGTGGAGGTTATGAGAGCCGCATTGGAAAGCTGCCACAAGGGGTGGGGCGAAAGCGTTATCATTGGCGTCGCTCCGGCAGGAGCTGAAATCAATACCAGACCATTCCAACTTGTGACCGGCCGAGTTTGGCGAGGGTCAGCCTTTGGTGGTGCGAGAGGCCGCACGGACGTACCAAAGATCGTTGACCTTTATATGGAAAGTAAAGTCTCTATCGATCCCCTCATTACTCATACAATGCCACTAGAAGATATCAATAAGGCCTTTGACCTTATGCACGCCGGCGAATCAATACGTAGCGTTGTGATGTACTGAGGTAAGACTTCGTCTGTCTATTCGGAGCGGAGCCTATCAATCCCCGCGCCATAGGTTGAAGGTGTGATGTCCACCCCAGACGCCCGCTTCTCAAGCCAATAGGCAACGGCGGGCGGAGTAGTAGCAATAGCGTCTGGAATGCCAAGTTTTATTGCAGCATCCATGGGCCAGTTGGGATTGTGCATTGCTTCGCGGGCTATTGCGATCAGATCTGCCTTGCCATCTTGAAGAATGGCTTCAGCCTGGTCAGCATGGACAATAAGCCCAACTGCCATCGACATACATCCGCCATCACGCTTTAAGCGATCGGCGTATGGAACTTGATAGCCGTAGGTCACGCGACCTGCACTAACCACGGGCGATCCAGTCATTCCGCCAGAAGAGCAGTCGATTACGTCAACGCCAAGTGGTTGCACGGCCTGTGCAACATTGACTGACTCGTCAGGCCCAAATCCAGCGTTGTCCTCAACTGAAAGGCGAAGGAAAAGCGGCTTTTCTTCAGGCCAGAAACGTCGGGCCTCTTCAACAATTTCCATCAGAAAGCGCCGTCGATTTTCTTCCGACCCACCATATTCATCATTGCGGGCATTAGCTTGAGGAGAAAGAAATTGATGGATCAAATAACCGTGCGCACCATGAATTTCCAGAACGTCATAACCTGCTTCATGGCATCGCCTAACACCCTGCCCCCACATTCGAACAAGGTCCTGCACCTCAGACTTAGAAAGCCCGCGAGGTTCTGGGTCCCTGCCGCTGGCCAGAGATGAAGCTGACACTAGTTCCCACTTATTCCAATCCTGCACACCCTCGGCTTCAGCTGCCTCTTGAGTTAGCGGAGCACCGCCTTCCCATGGCCTGAAACGACGGGCTTTTCTTCCAGAATGGCCAAGTTGAATTGCTGCAACTGAACCATTTTCTTTTATGACTTTAGCAAGACGAGCAAGCCCAGGAATGTGTTCGTCCTTCCAAGCTCCCAAGTCACCAATCGTACCGCACCCTCGACGGTCTACCTTAGTTGACTCGACAAAGGTCAAACCTGCACCGCCTGCAGCATATCGGCCCACATTCATCAAATGCCAGTCCTGAGCGAACCCATCCTTGGCCGCATATTGATGCATAGGAGCAATTACGACGCGATTTTTTAGCTCAACGCCACGAATAGAAATTGGCTGAAACAACATAGGAAGTGACATTGAACTTAGTCTCCTCGAGCGGAAGCCTGTCCTTGAACAGTGAAGAAAGAAGCCGATTTAGGCTGCTCTGGCAGCTCAAGAATTGCGGGTGAAAGTCTGGCATTGCGCTTCTTAACACCACGAACAATCCGGCCCTCGTTTTCGTTGGGCATCGGGTTCCGAGCTATCGGCACAGCATCGGCTGCTGTGTACACGCAAATGTAAAGACCACGAGGGTTTACTGAAAGACTTGGGTCGGATCCGTGAGCAAGTCGCGTGTGCATCAAACACACACTACCCGCCTTTCCAGTTACAGGCACATCCCTTGCCTTCATGGATGAAGTCACATCATCGGTCATTCGACCTGTAAAGACGTCCCCCTCAAAAAGCGAATACAAAGGGCCTTTGTGGCTCCCAGGAACGACCTTAAGACAGCCATTTGTCTCCTCTACGTCGTCTAGCATAAGAAGGGCCGTTACGATGTCATCATTGGTGTGCGGCGTGAATAAGAAATCCTGATGATAGTGGACCTCTGTCGCAGCTCCAGGAAGCTTTTGATTAATTTTACAATGATGAAACTTAACATCAGGCCCAATTAAGTCTGCCACCATATCTGTCATGGCAGAATTTTCCATGACATCCCTGAAAGGAGAATAGATATCCGATGGGTTGTTAATACGACGGAGTGCTGGCTTCTCAGCCGAATGCTCCGTACCCATGTCAAAGCGTGGACGCCCATCAATGGTTGGTGGACCATACGGTTTTGAGTGAGAGCGGCTCTCCTCTGTCCATTCCGCCATTAGGCTTCGCATCGCAGCAAGTTGGTCTGCCGTGACGGCATTTTCAACAACAAGGCAACCGTCCCGCCAAAACTCTTTCTTCTGATTTGCGCTTAGCACCATCAAGATTTTACCTTCTGCCTCGCAGCAATAGCGTCAGCAAAAGAGAGAATGGCCCTCATCCGGTCAGCAACAGGTACATCTACCATTTTGCCACGAACCGTGATTGCCCCTTCCCCTCTAGCTAGGGCCGCATCGTAAGCATCGACTATTTCACGAGCTTCTTCGACCTCTTCATCGCTAGGCCCAAAGACCTCATTTGCCACCTTAACCTGATTAGGATGGATGCAAGATGCCCCTCTAAATCCAGCTCGCTTAGAGAGACGCATCATCTCATAAAGTTTATCGATGTCTCTAAATTCAGCGATGGAGCCAATAAAGCCCATTGGAGCTACTCCGGCAGCCCTGGCGCAAGCAACGATGTGCTGCTTGAAGGACAGCAACATATCGCTGTCCGTTGTTGATCCCATCGAAAGTGCAAAATCTTCTGAGCCCAATGAAACCGACATAACACGAGGGCTAGCCGTCGGAATATCGCGAGCATTTAAATAACCCTCAGCCGTTTCTATCAGTGGGCAAAGGAAGGTAGAGCCAACTGGCATACCCTTTTCCGCTTCAATTTCTGAGACCACATTTGCCACTTCAGAAACGTGAGCGCCCGTATCAGTCATTGGCAAAAGAAGGGCCACGACATTGGGAGAAACAGACGCCTCAATATCGCGTGCCGCCAGCCGCCAGGGTCTATTAATCCGAACCGTCACATCAAGTCCTAGACCAGCAAGATGCGCCGCAACATCACCCAGCGCATCGCGAGCACGATCCTTTTCGGATGCTGCAATAGAGTCTTCTAGGTCAAGAATAACAGCATCAGCGCCGACACCCGGCGCCTTCTCTACAAATTTCTGATTTAATGTCGGCACGAACATCATTGAGCGCCACACTGGCGGTGTGAAAGTCATCTCAGTTACTCCTTAGTGCCCCTGGAAGTTTGGCTTGCGTTTTTCACGGAAGGCTCTGCCGCCTTCCTGCTGATCTTCAGAACGCGAGATTGCAAGCAACTCATTTCTGGCAAGTCCTGCAAGCTCAGAAGGTCCCCTTGCAACAACAACGTCGCGAGTAAAGCGCTTCAGCGCACGAACAACGAGGGGAGCTGAGTCAGCAAGGATACGAGCATACTCATGGGCCGCAGCGATATGCTCACCCTTTGGAGTTACCTTATTCACTAGTCCAACTTCATATGCGCGTTGAGCTTTGTAATGGACACCCGTCAGCATGAATTCCATTGCGTGTTTGTGATTTATTCGAGCGGCAAGACCAGCGATTAAGCCGCCACAAAAACCAATTTTGAGCCTCTGGATAAAAGAAGTCTGCCGTCTCATCAGCAATTGCCAGATCTGCAAATTCAACAAGGCAAAAAGCACCTCCAACACAGTATCCATGCACAGCAGCAATTACGGGCTTGTCCAGCATCACACCAACGCCAGGCATACATTCCCAAAGCTCAGGATCACGGGGAGGGTCTTTAAGGTCAGCTCCAACTGAAAAGGCCCTATCACCGGCAGAAGTCAGCACTGCGACGCGATCATCACTATCCTGTAAACGCTGGAAGGCCTGCCGCAACTCGGCCACTAACCCATTTGAAAGCGCATTCATTTTTTCAGGACGGTTTAACGTAATCGTGGCGACATGGTCTTGGGACGTATATGTGACGACAGGTTCAGACATAGTTGGATTTTCCTAGAATCAAGCAATATTCAAAATCAGAACTCATAGAACAGCGTCGATGCAGTGCGCGCAAGACAGGCTCAGCACATTGACGCAAGAAAGCTCAATATTTTTCAGCGAGACCTTTGCAGTCGCAGCATCTGCGAAAAATAATCACCTCAAGATGTAACGGCCTCACCTTCGACGGTGATGCGGTGCATTAGGCGGCGCTCACCGTGATAATCATTTAAGGCCATGTGCCAGGTTGCACGGTTATCCCAAAATGCAACTGATCCTTTTGACCACTGAAAACGGTACGTGAATTCTTGCCTCGCCGCGTGCGCATACAGTGTCTCTAGAAGCGGCTTAGACTCTTCATCAGTCCACCCTTCAAAGCGAAGAGTAAATCCTGGATTGACGTAGAGAGCTCTCTTGCCGCTTATCGGGTGACGGATCACGACAGGATGCACGGCGTCCTGCTGAGCCGCCTTTTCATTGCCAAGTCGGCCACCAAGGTCCTCACCACGCTCTTTGTAACGAGCCGACTTACCAAAAACATGTCGACTGGAATGAACAGCTTTCAAGTCCTCAAGCATTTCCTTCAAACCATCTGAAAGCGCTTCGTAAGCTGCAAATTGGGAGGAAAATATCGTGTCGCCGCCCATGCTGGGGGTTTCCCTTGCAACCAAAATCGAACCAAGGGCAGGAATTTGGTCGTAAGAATGATCCGTGTGCCAGCCACCTCCAATGTTGGCTTTTTGATCAGGCTCTTTCCGAACTTCCGCAATTTGGGGCCACCCATCCACATGCGCGAAGAAGCGATTGATGTTCACACCGCCAAATTTTTCGGCAAGCGCAATATGATGCGAAGGCTCCATATTTTGTTCACGAAAAAATAGGACGCCATGCTCGCCTAGAGCCGTTCTTAGCTCTGCAATTGCATCAGCAGAAAGGTCCTCGCCTAGATTGATCCCATCAACAAACGCTCCGCAATTGGGGCTAGCCTTGCTCACGTTAAAATTCATAAGGCTCATAAAAACACTCCAAACTTAGACTGCTGCCAAGGTCTCCCGCGTTAGCTGCGGTTCTGACGGTTCTCTACTAGATCCTCAACCACAGCAGGGTCAGCCAAGGTTGATGTATCGCCAAGATTTCCAAAATCATCTTCTGCAATCTTGCGCAGTATGCGGCGCATGATTTTTCCTGAACGTGTCTTTGGCAGACCCGGCGCCCATTGGAGCCAATCCGGAGAAGCAATAGGACCAATTTCCTTACGAACCCACTGAACAAGCTCCTTTTTGAGGTCGTCTGATGGGTCTTCTCCGAGATTGAGGGTGACGTAGGCATAAATACCTTGCCCCTTAATATCGTGCGGCGCGCCAACTACGGCGGACTCTGCAACTTTTGGGTGAGCGACTAAGGCAGACTCAACTTCTGCCGTGCCCATTCTGTGGCCAGACACATTTATTACGTCATCCACCCGACCAGTAATCCAGTAATACCCGTCTGCATCTCTCCGGGCCCCATCACCAGTGAAATATCTTCCCGGGTATGTTGAAAAATATGTATCTACAAAGCGCTGGTGGTCTCCATAAACCGTTCGCATCTGACCAGGCCAGCTCTCAGCGATACAAAGATTACCTTCGCAAGCGCCCTCCAGTAGCTTGCCTTCAGCATCGACCATAACAGGCTTCACGCCAAAGAATGGGAGGGTTGCTGAACCGGGCTTTAGGGCCGTAGCCCCGGGGAGTGGCGTGATCAAGATGCCACCAGTTTCGGTTTGCCACCATGTATCAACTATGGGGCACCGACCGTCACCGACCACATTGTGATACCATAGCCACGCTTCCGGGTTTATGGGCTCACCAACAGACCCAAGCAGTCGTAAACTTTTGCGGCTTGCTGCTTTTACTGGCCCCTCTCCCTCTCTCATAAGAGCGCGAATTGCTGTCGGTGCAGTATAAAAAATTGACACGTTATGTTTGTCGCAGACCTGCCAAAAGCGGCTGGAGTCTGGATAATTTGGAACGCCCTCAAACATCAATGTCGTGGCACCATTAGCCAGTGGCCCATACACAATGTAGCTATGACCGGTTACCCAACCAACATCAGCCGTACACCAGTAAATTTCGCCTGGCTTGTAGTCGAACACATACTCGTGGGTCATAGAGGCATACACAATGTAGCCGCCAGATGTGTGCAATACGCCTTTGGGTTTACCAGTGGAGCCGGAGGTGTAGAGGATGAAAAGCGGATCTTCCGCACTCATCTCTTCGGGCTCACAAGTTGCAGGCTGGTCAGCGCAGATTTCATGATGCCAAACATCACGGCCACTGGTCATGTTAATGTCACCGCCAGTACGCTTTACAACAATGACCGTATCCACACTGTCGCAATGCTCCAAGGAAGCATCGACATTCGCCTTTAGAGGCACCTTACGCCCCCCACGCAAGCCCTCATCAGCGGTAATGACAAGCCTGCACTTCGAATCATCAATTCGCTGAGCAAGGCTATCCGGCGAAAATCCGCCAAAAACGATGGAATGCACTGCTCCAATTCGCGCACAAGCAAGCATGGCATAAGCAGCTTCAGGGACCATCGGCATGTAAATGCAAACCCTGTCACCCTTTTGCACGCCCCGAGCCTTCATTGCATTGGCTAGACGGCATGTCTCGTCGTGCAGTTCCTGATAGGTAATTTTTTTATCGTCTTTGGGATCATCGCCTTCCCAAACAATAGCGACCTGACTTGCTTTATCCTTTAAGTGTCTATCAATGCAGTTGGCAGACACGTTGAGCGTGCCATCCTCAAACCATTTAATTGACAGGTTATCTTTGTCGTAGCTGACGTTTTTCACTTTTGTAAAAGGCTTAATCCAATCAACGCGCTTTCCGTGTTCGGCCCAAAAACCTTCAGGATCGTCGATGGAGCGTTTGTACATTTCAGCGTATTTTGCAGCATCAATATGCGCGGAGGCTGCAACCTCCGGCCGCGGCTGGAAAAGTTCGTCAGACATGATCGGTTCCATCCCTAAAATTATTCTTTCTTGAACACCAATAAATCCCGAGATGGTTTTGGTTTCAAGCAATTCGAAAAATAGTGCCGCTTTAGGTAGGGAAAGTCACTCCATCGATAAGAGTTTTATTATTTTAAAATATCGCCCTGTTTTTTCTCTAAACGAGAATCAAAACCCTTAAAAAGAGCAAACGTGGCCTGCCGCAATCATGGCCTTAAGTGTTGGAACCGGTCCATCTTCAGACAAAACTATCACATCTGCTCTCTGGCCTGACGCAATCCTACCCCTATCGCTGAGACCAAGAGCATCTGCAGCATGAGTAGAAACCAGCCCCCAACCCTCATGAAGAGGTATTTTGCCTTGGCTTGCTAAAATGAAGGGCGCATTCAACAAAGCAGGATAATAATAGTCGCTCGCCAGCACATCACATAAACCCTTTGCCACCGCATCCGCGGCAGATTGAAGTCCTGTATGACTACCGCCACGCACAACATTCGGAGCCCCAGTACTATTGGATCCCCCAGCACTTTTGCTGCAGCAGCGGTGACATCTCCCATTGGGAATTCTGCGATATGACAACCAAGCTTGTGAAAATGCTGCCTGGTCTCTTCGTTAGCATCGTCGTGAGACAACATGGGGACACCTGCGTTTCGAGCAGCTTTTGCCAAATGCTCAATACCAGCTGCTTGCCCCTCATCCGCATCCCTTGCAACTCTCTCAAATAATGAAAGAAAGTCATCTAAGTTCATGCCAGATCGGCCAGCGTACACGCCCATTTTATCGGGGCTTTTTCTGTATCGGCGTATGTGAGGCAGATGGTCGTTAAAAGCGAGTGCATCTATACGTCCCTCCGCAATCCAGCCTGCCGTTTCCTCCACCATTCCAACATTTGCGGTTTCAAAGCGGAGGTGAAGACGAACATCAGAGGTATAGTGTGGCTTTAACCCCTCATGCACGCGCATAAATTCACGAAAGGCATCGGCGCTGCGAAGGCGGTTCCCATGAAAGCGTCACGCCGTGGTAGGCCGTTGTTATACCATTCGCGACGAGCTGCTTGTCCGTTTCCATCAAAGCAATATCGAGGGGAAAATGAACGCCCGGCCTTGGCATTAATTGGCGCTCGAATGCGTCACCATGAATATCAATGAGACCAGGTAAGACATACGCCCCACGCGCATCGATACGTTGACGCGTGGAATTAACGGTAGACCCAACGCTTGCAATTACACCGTCTTCAATGGCGACGCTAACGTCCTCAAAACCATCCGGCGTCAGCACACGACCATTCTCAATTAATACATCCATATTCCCTACTTCAAGGCAATTTTAGAAAGGCGTTCTGTTAATTTCATAGCTTCATTCATAATTTCGCGGATGACCTCACCTGCGGGCTTTACGCAAGCTGGATCATTCAACATGCCCGCAATCTGACCAACAACGGCCTGATGTTGACCATCATATGTGTCATCTTGATGACGGCCCTTCCTGACGATCCGTTGAAGGCGCTTTAACTCGTCTTCCGCAGCTCCAGAAAGCCTCGCAGCCTCAAAGGCCTTTACTTCAGGGGTTGCAAACGCACGGACTGTTTTTCCCGTCAGGCTTTTCGAGACAATTGTCTCTTCCTCACTTATTTTCAAAATTGCATCTGAATACCAGCGACCTCCTGCACTCTCAGTCGTACAAATCAGTCGAGTGCCAAGTTGAACTCCTGCAGCACCCATAGCCATCGCCGCAAGGAAACCCCTTGCGTCACCAATTCCACCAGCAGCGACCACTGGCACCTTCACTGCATCAATTACCATTGGCAACAAAGGCAAGGTTGCCACCGAACCTACGTGACCACCCGCCTCAGACCCTGACGCTACAATCGCATCAGCCCCCTCCGCCTCCAACCTCAGAGCGTGTCGGACGGTAGGCACAACGGGTATCACCTTTATGCCAACGTTTCTAAGATCACTAACAGCACGAGGACCCGGATCACCGAGACCAGTTGTAACGACTGACACTTTCATGTCGATGCAAATAGCAGCCCTTCTTTCAGTAAATTTGGCGCCTAAGGGTGTTATGTTTACGCCGAAAGGCTTTTAGTCAGGGCCTGCGTCTCTTCAATTTGTCGAACAAGGTCCTCTTCGCGCTCTCCGTAGGTTGGTAAAACGCCAAGACCACCTGCCTCTGAAACTGCCGCTACAAGCTTGGGTTTACCCGCGCCTTGCATAGCGCCTTGCAGGATTGGAAACTCAATCTCAAGGAGATCACATAATTCTGTATGAAACATATCCTCAACCGATTGGACTTGTTGGTTACACCAGTATATCTCCAACATCGTCGTGAATGGGAGTTTTATAGATGTCTAGCATGGAAATACGGGAGCGATGTCCGGCGGCCTGATATTTTATCAACCGCCTTCTCCGCTTTAGGAAAATAATCAACGATGCAGCTCTACAATTCTCTAGCCGCCGAAAAACAGACTTTTGAACCGGCAGACCCAAGTCGCGTAACGATGTACGTGTGCGGGCCCACGGTCTACAACTTTGCACATATCGGTAATGCTAGGCCCGCAGTCGTCTTTGACTTGCTCTACCGCCTTCTCCGCCGACGCTTCGGTCCCGAGCACGTGGTCTACGCCCGAAATATTACGGACATTGACGATAAAATGATGGCCGCTGCCAAGGAAAGGGGAATAAAAACTTCAGATGTGGCTGCTGAATTCGAAGCAGCTTATCTGGCAGACATGGGCGCCTTGGGCGTGATGGCGCCAGACATCGATCCTCACTGCACGCACCACGTCCCCGAAATGATTGCCATGGCGGAAACTTTGATCGCCAAGGGCCACGCCTACGAGGCTGAGGGCCATGTTTTATTCAGCGTTCCTTCCTTTGACGACTATGGAAATCTCTCCAGACGCAGTCGAGATGAACAGGTGGCAGGCGCTCGCGTTGAAGTAGCACCCTTCAAACGTGATCCAGCTGATTTCGTTCTATGGAAGCCAAGTAGTGACGATCAGGATGGATGGGAGAGCCCGTGGGGTCGAGGACGGCCAGGTTGGCATCTAGAGTGTTCGGCAATGGCCGAGAAACACCTTGGCGATGTAATCGATATTCACGGCGGCGGGGCAGATCTGAAGTTTCCCCATCACGAAAATGAGATCGCCCAAAGTCGATGTGCTCACGGGGCTGACGCGTTTGCGCGATACTGGATGCACAACGGCTTCGTGAATGTCGATGCTGAAAAAATGTCAAAATCAATAGGCAACGTTTTGCTCGCCAGGGATTTATTGAATGAGGCTCCAGGTGAAGCGATCCGATGGGCATTACTCTCTGCCCATTATCGTCAACCTCTTGATTGGAGCGACACACTGCTTAACCAATCGAAGCGTAATTTGGACAGGCTCTATCGTACGATGGATGGCCTTCCTGAGGGTGCTACAGCAGAGCCACCAGCAGCCGTCCTCGCCGCTTTAGAAGATGATCTCAACACGCCCGCCGCCTTCGCGGCTTTGTTTCAGTTCGCACGAACGGCAAAAACGGCTGAAGACAGAGCAGCAATAAGAGCAGCTGGTGACCTCTTAGGCGTCCTTCAGGAAACTCCTTCAGAGTGGTTATCAGGAGGTGCAAAGGTCGATCCAGCTGAAATAGAGCGATTAATAGAAGAGCGCCTTGAAGCACGTAAATCAAAAGACTTTGCAACTGCCGACCGCATACGCGATGAACTTGCCGCCAAAGGCGTTGTCTTGGAGGACGGCGCTGGAGGAACGACTTGGCGGGTTGGATAAACCGTTAATGAATCATCGCGCTGGACTAAAAACTCTAGCCACACCCCGCAGCCCCTAGCATCTAAACCCACCATGAGAGATGATCATCTCGGATCACGAGAGGAACATTTTTCATGGACATAAAAGGCAAGACGGTAATCGTGACGGGGGCAGGATCTGGGATCGGCTTTGCCCTCTCAAAAGCGCTGATTGCTGGTGGCGCAAAAGGCGTAGCAATGGCCGACTTAAACGCGGAAAATCTCAAAATTAAAGCTTCAGAAATCGGCGGCCTAGCAATTCCGACAGATGTTTCAGACGAGGCAGCGGTTATAGCCCTTGTAGACAAGGCTGAAGCAGAAATTGGACCCGTTGACCTTTTCATCTCAAATGCCGGCATTAGTCCTAAGCCGGTTCGTGACGACAATGAACATTGGGACCAGCAGTTCCGCGTTCACGTAATGGGACACGTCTTCGCCGCTCGCACAACTGCCCCAAGAATGGCGGCCCGTGGGGGCGGCAAACTCGTCAATGTCGCATCAGCGGCAGGAATGCTGATGCAAATGAATTCGGCCGTTTACACGGCAACAAAGCATGCAGCTTTGGGGCTCGCAGAGTGGCTGGCAGTCGAGTGGAAGCCAAAAGGCGTATCCGTCTCAGTCGTCTGTCCACTGAGGGTCTCAACGCCAATGACAGACGGGATGCCAGATTCAGGCACCGTGCGAGATGGCGTTATCTCGGCAGATGATGCAGCAGAAACAATTCTTGAAGGCATCGCAGATGACCGTTTCATGATCCTCACGCATCCAACTGCCGGCATGTATTGGGCAAAAAAAGCCGCCGACCCAGAAAGATGGATCGACGGCATGTCTAAGCTAAAGCAGAAAATTTCAGGCGGTAATTAAACCGCCTTATGATCGTTAAACGACGGCCACTCCATTTGCCGGGGAGCCAACAGCGCCCGGCAAGCGGATTGGTGGACAAACAGCAAAAAACTTGCTGCGCTTATTAGCCTTCAGGAACTGCGCCAGCTCCGTCAAAAACCAAATTTCACCGAGGGGGACGCCGAGCTTAAAGAGGCAGTGCTGGTGCAGAGGGCTATTTGCGTATGTTTTGCCTGGAGCTGGACGCGCAGGGCTCTGCTCAACTGCATAATTGTCTGCAATCATCGCAGCAACACCCGAATCAGTGATCCACTGAAGGAGTTTGTCGTCACGGCCATCAAGCGTCGCGCACGACTGATGCATCTGCTCGTGCGTAGGGTTCTTGCCTGCTTCTAGGATCACATCCGCAAAGCCCGTGTAAAAAAACATCAAGTCCCCAGCCTCAGGATGTGCATCTTGATCATCCATAGCCTTCATCAGCATGTCGTAAGTTACGAGTTTGCGCTCCCGCCCAACGACATCAAATAGATTTACAAGATTACCTCTTCCAACAACGCCGTGCTCTGCAAAGGTATCGATACCCAATTTCCGAGCGCCCATTGGGCGTTCTTCTGGAGTACTTGAACCATCATCGTTGTAGATGACGGGACCAATAACATCCTCTCCGCCCTTGTAACCGTTGTAGTATCGGATCTCTGGGATCCCGTCCTCATCCGCATCAAATAACTGTCCCATATGGGCAAAACTGTCCCACTGAGAGGAGTATTGAAGTGTCATAGTTACCCTGTCATCGCAGCCAACATCGATATGAGCAGGGTTGTCCATCTTCAGGGGGTAATTGTAGCGAGGCGTACCGGATCCGCATCAACTGTAGGTTCTAATTTTGGAGGAAAGCGGCGAGGGTTCAGCACATTACCGCCAGGATAATCTAGCGGCAGAGACAAGCAGAAACGCTGACCCGTCGTGATTTCCTTGGCCGCTTTAAGAACAGCATCGGATGTCAAAAGGTTCAAGCGACCAAGTTGGTCGTCAGGACCCCAATCTCCCCAGGTCGAGCCTTCCGGGCGGCGGGTCCAACGAGGATTTGTAGGCTGGCTCATTTAACGCTTCCTTTTAATGCAATTTAAGCAACAGTCTTGCGCCATAAAATGGACAAGACAATGGGGTAATATCTGCGATTAGATCACCCTATACTGCTTTAGCAGCCCGTTGCTTGAGATGCTTTATTTTTACCTCAAGGAGCGATGGAAATTGCCTTCTCAAAAAAGTCAGGGGCGCCAAAATTTCCTGACTTAAGCGCGAGGGCCAACGGCTGACCAACGGCTGAACACCAAGGAACTCCAGGGTCAATTTCCCTGCCAATTCGAAGGGCCTCCACACCAAGGCGCTGAACTACAGCCCCTGAAGTTTCACCGCCAGCAACAACGAGACGCCGCGCGCCCAATTCACAAAGCCCCGCAGCGACTGCTGCCAGGGCCTCTTCAACCAGGGCCCCCGCCTTGTCGCGGCCTATCTTAGCCTGGGCGGCACGAACTGCCTCTGGCTCAGCAGTCGCGTAAACTAGCAGAGGTCCATCCGCCAACTTTGAACTAGCCCAGACTAGCGCCTCGGTAGCCAGATCTCGTCCCTCAGCTAATGCTAGTGGGTCTATCTGAAATGCTGGGTGCTTTTCTTTAAATAAGCGTACCTGCTCGTTGGTAGCCCGACTACAACTTCCAGAAATTACAGCACTCATTCCCCCTACTTCAGGCAACTCTACTGCTGCACCAGTAGGCTCGAAAAGGCCAGCCGCCTCCAAGGCTGAAGGAATACCCACTGCAAGTCCTGAGCCCCCGTTAGCAGGGGATGATCAACTGAAGCTTCAGCAAGTACCCTCAAGTCTTCTTCATCTGTCGCATCAGCAATTACGAGTGATTTGCCTTCACTCAAAAGTGTTTTGAGCGCTGCTTCAACTGCATCCGAGCCCTTCCGAATAGATCGGTAGTCAACCAAGCCCACTTCCCGCTTCGATTGAGATGCTAGCACTCTGACAAGGCTTGCATCCGTCATAGGCGTTAAAGGGTGATCCTGCATTCCACTCTCATTAAGCAGGACATCACCCGCAAAAAGATAGCCCTTGAAAACAGTTCTCCCATTCTCCGGGAAAGCGGGGCAGGCAATAGCTTGTTGAGCCTCCAGTGCATCCATCAAAGCCTCAGCGACGGGGCCTATGTTCCCGCTTTCGGTAGAATCGAATGTTGAGCAGTACTTAAAATAGAAACGCTTAGCACCGCCCGCCTGAAGCCATTTCAAAGCGTCAAGAGACTGCTGAATTGCATCCTCACGAGGGATTGTTCGCGATTTAAGGGCAACAATGATCGCGTCAGCTTCAATCTCGGAAGCTGGTTGCGTGGGCACGCCAATCGTTTGAACGGCTCTCATTCCAAAGCGCGCCAGCATTCCAGCTAGATCCGTTGCCCCCGTGAAGTCATCCGCTATACAACCAAGCACAACGGTCATGATTTTTCTCCTTCACCCTCTGGAAGATCAATGCCAGTAAGTTTCTGAAAAACCTTAATCACGGCACTATCGTTTTCTCGGCCATGCCCGCCAGCACTTGCAGCTAAAAACTGCTGGTGCGCGGTAGCTGCTAGCGGCAGTGGGAAGGTCATGTTGCGTCCCGCATCCAGCACGATACCAAGATCCTTCACGAAGATATTAACAGCACTCTTAGGCTGGTAATCGCCGTCAAGGATACTTGGACCACGGTTCTGGAACATCCAAGAGCCGCCTGCAGAATTACAAATCACTTCATAAACAGTGTTTAGGTCAGCACCTGAGCGAGATGCCAGAGCAAAGGCCTCCGCCATAGCCGCGATGTGAACGCCAGCGAGAAGTTGATTGATCATCTTTACAACGGAGCCCTGCCCCGCCTGATCACCCAATTGGTAAACCTTCTCAGAAATAGCATCCAGAAGAGGCCGCGCTTTCTCAAAGGCCTCTTTTGGCCCAGAGGCCATCACGGTCATTTCTCCAGCTGCAGCCTTCACAGCACCACCAGAAACGGGCGCATCCAAGAAAAGCAGTCCCATTGCCCCCAAGCGTTCGGAAAGTTTTGGCGGAAAATCTGGAGGGCTCGTAGCGCTAGCAAGAACAACAGCGCCTGGTGCAAGAACTGCCGCCGCACCATTTTCACCGAAAAGAGCATCTTCCATTTGCTGGGCATTTATGACGAGAAGCAGCACTGCATCTGCAGGGCCAATTTCCACGGGCGTCGAAACGGCCTTGCCACCGCCAGCCTCAAAAGCGGCTCGCGCCTCAGAAAACACATCACAACCAATAATATCCAAACCAGCGGCGAGGCAGGATTTGGCAGCCCCCATCCCCATCGCGCCTAATCCAATGACACCAACTCGCATAATCTTATCCTTCTCTACCCTGCGCTCTCAGGTAACCGTTACGAAAACGCTCGCGCTCCTCTGGATCATAAATTCCAGCCGGCCGCTTTCGCGTCGCAAGGGTTGCGTAATATGGAGCACGCTCAATTAAAAAGTCATCCAGCATTTTTGAAAGTGCTGCCGTTGGCTCATCCGCATCATCCACACGCAGGTCGATCCACGGCCAATGCTCCGACGTGACAATCTTTATTGCTGCGGATTGCTTGCCCCTCCTATCACCACCAGCCTCTTCGCCAGCGATCAGTGCATCAAGGAGCCTACGAGCAAAAGGCTTGTCGCCCCCACTGCTCCATACGGCCAATGTTTCAGATACAACTTCTGGTCGTTCCAACATATTCCCAGCGACGGAGACACCATCCCCCAACAAATGTCCGCACCAATCAATGCACTGGGAACCCGTGAATGCAAAAGCGTTTCCCTCTGCATCTACACCGTGAACCTGACGCCAAGCATGTCCTTCATCTGCCGCCGTTACAGAATTGATTGCTGCCTTAACACTCTCTCCACTTAGCACCCGCTCCAAAATAAGGGGCCCGTATAGGGGATTAGTTAGGGATTGGGTGGATATCGCGCCTACGCCGGCCTTCACCCACGGACAAAGGGAACCGACTGCCAGCACCTTTGATGCGGCAGCTACGCCAAAGCCGCCTGTAGCGGCATCTTTTGCAACGATGGACCAAGTCATAGTCTCCCGCATACGATGGACATCAAACACCCGCAAGCTGGAGTTTGCCCGATGGCAGAACAATTTGGTCTTTCTGATGATGAATACTTCTCGCGCAAGACAGTCTATCGAGATGATCTCTTCGAGGGACAAGTCGTTGTTGTGACTGGCGCTGGCTCTGGACTTGGCAGAGCAACGGCAATTCTATTTGCCCGCCTTGGAGCTAAGGTGATCACATGCGGACGCGACCAAGAAAAACTCAAGGATGCTGCAGAAGGTTTTGCTAAAAACGGAAAGCTTCTTGAAACCTCTGCCCTTTCGATTCGCGACGTAGATGCAGTTGACACCTTCATAAACGACGTATTCGAATGCCATGGTCGCCTGGATGTACTTGTAAACAATGCTGGCGGTCAGTTCCCCTTGGCCGCAAACAAAATTTCGCCAAATGGTTGGCGGGCAGTCATCGATACAAACCTAAATGGCACGTGGAACATGATGCAGGCGGCTGCTCGTCAGTGGCAAAGCACTAAGATAAGCGGGAATGTCATCAACATAGTTGCTGATATTTGGCGCGGCATGCCGCAAATGGCGCACACAGCCGCCGCGCGCGCGGGAGTGATTTATGCCTCTAAGACGGTTGCAGTAGAGTGGGCAGAGTTGGGCGTGCGGGTGAACTGCCTCGCCCCAGGCTGCTGCGAAAGTTCAGCATTTGGCCGTTATCCACCGGCAGGTGCTGAAAGCTTCACGCAATCCAATCCAATGCTGCGGGCAGGCGACGAGTGGGATGTAGCGGAGGGTGCATCTATTTAGCATCAGATGCCGCTAAATTTGTGACGGGGGAAGTTTTAACCATCGATGGCGGGCAACAACTTTGGGGAGATCCGTGGCCCGGCGGCAGACCCGAGCGATTTGAACTCGACTACTCGCGCTCTCGCATCGAAGATTGATTGTTAGGATTGCCTAACGACAACATCTTACTTCACTAAATGGCATCAATGGGTTGCATTTAGCATGCCATTCATGGCCTCCTGAGTTTTCGAGTTTCAAATAAAGAAGGAAGAATAGAGATGGCTATCCAAAGAATTGAAGTAACCACTGGACCTGGCCCTCGGATGAGCCGCTGCGTCGTCAATGGCGATACGGTCTACGTTTGCGGGCTAACAGCGTCCGACACGTCGGCAGATGTGAAGGGACAGACACAGCAGATCCTAGATAAAATTGACCATTACCTGAGCGAAGCGGGCACAGATAAATCAAAGCTCCTGCAGGCGCAGTTGTGGATTACCGATATGGCAAACTTTGCCGACATGAATTCAGTTTGGAATGCGTGGGTTGATCCAGAAAACCCGCCAGTTCGGGCATGCGTGAAGGCAGACCTTGCTCGCCCAGAAATCCTCGTCGAAATAATGGTAACGGCGACAAAATAAAAAGGCCAAAGGCGGAGTACGATACATGTATCGGGTTGGGGTTGATGTTGGCGGCACATTTACTGACGTAGTCGCCGTGCACGATGACGGCAGCGTAACGCTTGCAAAGGCCCCATCCACTCCAGAGGATCAATCCATTGGCGTTATGGCTGGCCTTGAAAGGCTAGCCGAACGCCTGAAAACAGACCTGCCCGGTCTATTCAAACAAACGGAGCGCATTGTTCACGGAGCTACCGTCGCCACCAATGCCTTACTAGAGCGAAAAGGCGCCAAGGTTGGACTGCTAACAACGGAAGGGCACCGCGACGTTTTAGAAATGCGGGAAGGCCTCAAACCTGACAGATACAATCTGCGCATGCCGCCAGCACCGCCACTCATTCCGAGAAGGCGGCGCCTAGGCGTTGCAGAGCGGATGCGCCCCGATGGGCGGGTTGAAGTGCCGCTCGATGCGTCATCCTTGAAGACTGCCATTGAAACACTCAAACAGGATCAAGTTGAAGCAGTCGCGATTTGCTATCTTCACGCCTACAAAGACCCTTCCCACGAACAGGCAAGTGCTGACGCCGTTCGTGAAGCTATGCCTGGCGTCTATATAACCATCTCGTCAGACGTCCTACCTCAAATTAAAGAGTTCGAACGCGTCTCAACCACTGCCGTAAACGCTTACGTTGGACCCGCCGTTGGTCGATATCTTGGACAGCTAGAAAAACGCCTTCAGGCAGGCGGTTATATTGGTCCTGTACTAATTATTCTCTCCCACGGCGGCGTAGCACCCGTGGCAGATACAATACGCCTTGCAGCAGGCACAGTTCTCTCAGGTCCAGCTGGAGGAGTTGCCGGGGCGCGACGTTCAGCTGAATTGCTTGGAGTGCCAGACCTAATCCCCTTTGATATGGGAGGTACATCGACAGATATTTCCCTCATTTCAGGGGGTGAAGCGGCACTATCCTCCGACCGCGGTGTGGGTGGAGAGCGCGTTGCATTACCATCTCTGGACATTGTGTCGATTGCATCAGGCGGCGGCTCAATAGCGCGCGTGGATGCGGGCGGCGTATTGCACGTTGGACCCGAAAGTGCAGGCGCAGTGCCAGGCCCCGCCTGCTACGGCAGGGGAGGCACGCAGCCAACCACAACCGACGCGAGTGTCGTTTTAGGCTTACTGGACGCTGAAAATTTCCCAGGCGGCGCCGCAACTCTAGACATGCCTGCTGCTGAGAAAGCCCTGGACGGGCTTGCAACAGCTTTAGATGTCGACCGCATGACGGCCGCCGAGGGCGTGCACCGCGTACTCAACACGACAATGGCCGAGGGAGTTCGATTAGTCTCCGTCCGAAGGGGCGTTGACCCAAGAAAATTTGCCCCTCTATCCTTTGGCGGTGCTGCCGGCGTTCACATCACTGAAATTGCCCGTGCCCTTGAAGTTAATCGAGTTTTTGCACCCAGAGTTGCCTCAGTGCTTTCCGCTTGGGGCATGCTTGCGACTGACCTCCGTTTCGAAGCAGCTCGCAGCCACATCGGAGATGCTAATGCTCTCGACGCTAATGGTTTAAAGGAGCTCTTCCGTGAACTAGAGGGGGAAGCGCGGGCCCGGCTAGAGCAGGCTGAATTTAAAGGCGAGGTAGTCATCAAACCATCCGCCGACATGCGCTACGGGGAACAAATCTTTGAAATTGACGTGGCGCTGGATGGCTTAGACTTTAATGCTCCTAATCTAATGAGTGAGGTCGCGCGCCGTTTTCATGCTCGCCATGAGGAATTATTCACCTACAGTCTGCCCGACCAAGAGCCCGTGCTCGTAAATGCGCGCGCCGCAGCCATTGGCGTCTTGCCCGCCCTTCCGCAAGAACCATCTGCACCGCCTTCAGAGAATGCTCCACCAAGAAGTCACCGTAAGGTTTATTTGAGCGGATCTTGGGTAGAAACACCTATTTATGATTTCGACACACTGACTCCAGGGCAAAAAATTGACGGCCCCGCAATCGTCGAATCAGAAACAACTACAGTTGTGCTTCGAAGCGGTGACGAAGCCACCACAACGCCTTTTCGTTGGCTTGATATTGCCGTTGGAAAGGAAGAAAAAGGTGAGCGACGATCAACTGCCATGGCAGTGGCCAGAAGAAACTTGGCGGCCAATCGTTGAGAAGGTTCGCGCTGGTAAAAGCCTTAAGCCTGCCACTTGGCCAAATGGCGCGACTTGCGCTGTAGCACTCTCATTCGACAGCGACCATGAAACCTCCACACTGCGCTGGGGAGACAACTCACCGGGATGGCTCTCAGGCAATCAGTACGGAGCCCGGCGCGGTGTACCGCGCATCCTTGAACTCTTAAAGCGCCACGATATTCCCGCAAGCTTCTACGTACCCGCCGTCACAGCAATGCTACACCCGGAAGAGCAGCGCAGGATCATTGGCGAAGGCCACGAAATTGGGATCCATTCTTGGATCCACGAAATGAATGCGTCTCTCCCGCCAGAAGCAGAACGCGACATACAAATGCGCGCCGCTGACAAACTGGAAGAAATTGCAGGTGTTCGACCCGTAGGCATTCGCACACCCAGTTGGGATTTCAGTCCCGTCACGCTTGCCATTACAAGGGAAATGGGCCTCCTCTACGACTCGTCTCTCATGGCAGACGATGACCCGTATGAACTGGTGGAGGATGGCGAACCCACAGGCATTGTTGAGATCCCAGTTGAGTGGATCAGAGACGACATGCCCTACTTTGGCATGGATTTTCGCCGCTACTCCCGGCCACACACACCACCAAGTTCAGCTTTAGATATTTTTAAAGCAGAATTTGATATGGCCAAATTTGAAGGCGGACTATTCCAACTCACAATGCACCCTCACATCATTGGACACAGAAGTCGCATGATGATGCTGGAAGAGTTGGTGATGCATATAAAGGCGAGCGGCCCAGTTTGGTTTGCCACTCACGCTGATATAGCTCGCTATTGCAAGGAACAAGCAGGCTTTAGAAAATCTGCAGAACCCAAGTTCTTAAATTCTAAGCCGTATCCTGAAGAATGAATTCTGATCCCTTCTCCGCCACCATAATAACGGGCGCATTAATGTTGCCCGAAGGCATAGTCGGCATCACGGAGGCATCAACAACGTAGAGCCCGTCCAGGCCCCTCGCCTTCAGCCTGTCTGACACAACTGCCATTTTATCGGTGTCTGGCCCCATCTTACACGTGCCCATGACATGATAAGTGGTGGCACCAGTCTGATGAGCATATTCAAGAATTTCATCATCGGACTGAACACCAAATCCTGGAGCAAATTCTTCTTTTCGATATTTGGCAAAGGCCGGTTGATCAAATACTCGACGCACTTCTCTAAAGCCGCCAACGAATGCTGCTCGATCAATGGGATCGGCAAGAAAATTTGGCCTGATAGCCGGATGTGCCGTCGGGTCAGGCGACTGGATATGAATTGAGCCTTGGCTTTCTGGCCGACACTGGTACACGCCAATTGTCATGCCTGGCTCCTTGTGAAATTCACGGGTGATCGCGTCAAAGGAACCGTGCGCAAAGAAAAACTGGCAATCCGGCGTATCCAGCTCAGGGCGACTTTTGACAAAGCCATGACCAATCCCGGCAGTCCACGTGAATATCCCGCGGCGCGTTAAGAAGTACTTCAATGCTTCTTTCACGAGGCTAAGACCGCGCGTTTGCTCGTTGAGTGTGATGCGCTGCGTTGTTCGCCAGCCAATGCGCGCGGCATAGTGATCGCGGTAATTTTCACCGACGCCCATAAGCTCATGATTAACCTCTATGCCTTGAGCTTTTAAAATGTCTGGCCTGCCAATTCCTGAAAGTTCCATTAATTGTGGTGACTGCACTGCACCGCAGGCAAGAACGACAGATTTACCGGCCATCACTTCGCGGACCTTACCACGCTGACGGAAAGATACGCCCGTCACGCGTTTGCCCTCCATTATGAGCCGTTCAGCAAACGCATTAGTCTCAACTGTAAGGTTTGGACGTGACCGCGCTGGCTCCAAAAATGCTCTAGCCGTTGACCAGCGGCGACCATCCTTTTGCGTCACTTGATAATAGCCAAAACCCTCTTGATCCTTGCCATTGTAGTCAGGGTTTCTCGGTACCCAGCCTCGACACCAGCGTCAACAAAAGCATCAACCATTTCATGGCGCTCATACATGTCAGCTACATTCAATTCGCCAGATCCGCCGCGAACCTCATCACCGCCCCGCTCAAATGTTTCTGATTTCTTGAAGTAAGGAAGGACGTCTTCGTAACCCCAGCCTCGATTTCCTAGTTGAGACCACGTGTTGAAGTCGATTGGGTTACCTCGAACATACAGCATCCCATTGATTGAAGAAGAACCACCCAGAACCTTACCACGCGGGATTGTTACGCGGCGGCCGCGCGTACTTTCTTCCGCCTCAGTCTCGAAATTCCAGTTAAGTTTTGGGTGAAACAAAAGTTTCTGAAAACCTACAGGTATGTGGATCCACATATTTTTGTCCTCTCCGCCAGCTTCCAGCAGAAGGACTTTGTTTTTGGGGTCGGCGGACAAACGATTAGCAAGGACGCAACCCGCAGATCCAGCACCAACAATAACGTAGTCGAATTCACTCATATCAAACTCGTAAAATAGAGAAATCAGTAATTAAGTATGCACACGATAATGCCCGCTCGCCAACGGCCAAAAAAACGATCAAAATTATTCAAAAGAAATTGGAAGGGAGATTCGTACAATGACACAAGCAAAGGCATCACCAAGCGACGTAGAAGCCCGCATGAAGCCTGTCGATCAGGCGTGGCTCGATAGCGGCTTGGAAGATGTGCTCGAGCCTGATCTCCCAATTATAGATCCTCACCACCACCTTTGGGATTTTCGCAACTATCGTTACATGATCGATGAAATTCTTAACGATACGGGATCAGGCCATAACGTCAGATCTACAGTCTTCATTGAATGCACAGCCATGTGGCGCCCGAAGGGTTCGTGCCCAGACCACATGCGGCCCATAGGTGAGACTGAATATGTAAACGGCATTGCAGCCATGAGTGCCAGTGGTCGTTATGGCGAAACTCGCGTAGCCGCAGGCATCGTATCGCATGCTGACCTTATGCTCGGCGATGGTGTTGAAGAGGTTTTAGCCGCGCACGATAACGCGGGCGGTGGCCGTTTTCGCGGGATCCGGTATTCTGTCTCTCACGACGATGCGCCTGAAATCCATAACTCCCACACAGGCGCTCACAAAGACGCCCTTCAAACACCTGATGTTCAGGCGGGTCTCCGCAAGCTCGGCGACATGGGACATACATTCGAAGCTTGGATGTACCACCCACAACTTGAAAATCTTTCCATCTGCGCAGATGCAGCCCCCAATACAAAAATGGTTTTGAACCATTGCGGCGGCCCTCTTGGAATTGGACCCTATTCTGGAAAGAGCGCAGAGGTATTCCCGATTTGGAAAGCCAGCATTCAGGAAGTCGCCAAAAGACCTAATGTCTACGCAAAACTTGGCGGGTTGGGCATGGTCATAAATGGCTTTGATTTCCAAAACCAAGCGAGACCGCCTTCCTCCGAGGATTTGGCAAAGAACTGGCGTCCATATATTGAAACGCTTATCGAGGCCTTTGGTCCTGACCGGTGCATGTTTGAGTCTAATTTTCCAGTTGATAAGATTTCTGGCAGTTATCGAACCTATTGGAATGCTTTTAAACGCCTAGCCGCCGGGGCAAGTGACAATGAGAAAGCCGCACTTTTCCACAATACGGCGAAGAGCTTCTACCGACTTTGAGTGAAAGACATCCTCTAGCTAAAGCAGCAACAATATTTCTACGTTCAAATCGGGGATGAAGGTATTCAATTTTTTTTCAATAGTGATCTTGTCTTCACTATTAACGCTAGCCGGCTGCACCCTTGAAGGGCTTGGCTCTGGTTCTGAACTAGTAAAAATGAAGCCCCTTCACCTTGCCAATCCAGCATCAACTTACTGCTTGGAAAAAGGAGGAAAGGTATTTTTTGAGCAAGATAAGAACGGAGCTAGGCATGGGATTTGCATCTTTGAAGACAACCGCCAATGCGAAGAATGGGCATTATTTCGTGATAGTTGCCCAATAGGCGGCATTAAGGTCACGGGCTACTCTTCATGGGAAGAAAAATTTTGCGCCATTCGCGGCGGTAAACCTTTTGGTCCAAATTGCCTTCTTCCCGAAGATATTAATCTGTCAAAAGCTAAATTGGTGAATTACCGCTGCTCCGAAAAGAAAGGAGTATCGATAGCGTGGTCGGAAGATACAGCCATCTTATTTTCAGATCAGAAAAAACTGAGTTTCCGTCGCGCCATTTCTGCTTCGGGCGCTAGATACACCAACGATGGTAGGCAGCTATGGTCCTACAGAAAGAACGTGATGCTGTCTGATGGCTCAGACAAATCGGAAGAATGTATTCCCGCTAATGATTAGTCGAAAACCTCATTAGGCAGAAAACCCCAAACAGAGCTGCGAGAGATCCATCCAGAGATATCTCCCTTGCGAGCTTCGCACCACTGCGGCTCACATTTTTTTGCTCTGAGGACGACGCCCTTCTCAACAAAAGCCTCCACCCGAGCATCTGACTTGCCCTTTGATAATAAAGGTGCTCGAGATGCAGTAACGTAGAGAGTGCGCGCTCCGCTCAGCAGTGGTGCATAAAGCCACCCCCTCTCACCATCATATAATTCAACTTCTCTCCACTGTTCCTCTTCATCGACAATCATTACTGGCATGCTGGCGCGCATAAGGCGCCACCGAACAGGATACTGGCCACCTGGCCCCACACGAAGATTTGCTTCATTTGCGCGAATTGATACGTATCTCGGAATAGGGAGATTTGTGACTTTACCTACAAGGGGTCTCTTGAGCCGTCCCAGGGCCGGCGAATAAAACACCTAATAAAAACACAGCAAACGAGCGACTAATCATGCGCGCTCGTATTCCTTAGCAGCCCTATTAATAATCGGCGCCAATGGTGCCGCTTGCCGGGCGCGCTGTTGCTGGCTCTCAGGAGGAAAACCGTAGAGGGTTGCGCGCTGGCGGATTGGCCGCCCAATTCCGTAGGCTACTGCCTCCATGGCGTGGGGAGGCATCTCTTCGCCGTGGGCCGCGCCTGCAGCTCTTGTAATACTCTCATTCATGAGCGTCCCACCAATATCATTGGCACCCGCTTTGAGGGCAGCTGCAACACCTTCACTGCCAAGCTTTACCCAACTCGCTTGAATATTGGAGAACCATGGGAATAAAGCCAAACGAGCGACGCTATGCATTAGTATAGCTTCGCGGAATGTTGGCCCCATCCTGGCTAGCCCCTTCAGGTAGATGGGAGCTTCCTCCGCAACAAATGGAAGGGGTACTAATTCCGAAAACCCTCCACTCTCACTTTGAGCCTGACGAAGGCGCAGTAGGTGTCGTGCCCAATGCCTGTAACTTTCCATATGCCCAAACATGATGGTCGCAGTTGAGCGGAGACCTATTTCATGAGCCGCGCGCATGACACCGAACCACTCTGCCGTATTCAGTTTGTCGGGACAAAGTGTTGCGCGAACCTCATCATCGAGAATTTCTGCAGCCGTACCCGGAAGAGTTCCAAGGCCAGCTTCCTTCAACATCAGAAGGAATTCTTGAATAGGCATCCCCAGGGTCTCTGCCCCCTGCTTCACTTCCAGTGGAGTAAAAGCATGCACGTGAATATCAGGAGCTGCCGCTTTGACCGCCTCAAGAATATCTAGATAAGTTTTTCCAGTGTAAGCCGGGTGAATACCACCTTGGAGACAAACTTCAGTGGCGCCTCGTTCCCACGCTTCAGCTGTACGCCGACCAATTTCATCAAGATCAAGAACGTAGGGCTGCCCTCTTAGGTTTTCAGTCAGTTTTCCCTTTGAGAAGGCGCATAATTGGCACTTGAAATAGCAGACGTTGGTGTAATTGATATTGCGGTTTACTACATACGTCAGAGTATCACCCGATACTTCCTGACGAAGTGCATCTGCAGCAGCAGCTACAGCACTGAAGGCATCTCCACGAGCCTCGAAAAGTTCTTCAGCCTCATCCTCAGAGAGCATCCGATCCGCAAACGGCTTATCGAGGATCCGCGCCAAGCGAGAACCTATAATTGGGGCCTTGCGAGCCGCCAACAAATCTAAATCTTCTTTCGGAGCATCCGGTGACTTGCCCGTAACAAAACCATCAGTTCTTGCATAACCCTGTCCATCCATTGCTCTGCGGACGGCAGGAGCTAGCTTGGCATCAATCCAGCGCGCAGCATCGACTGCATATGATGGATAAACCGTAAGTCTTTCAACGAGCAATTTACCGGCGGCGGCGGTTTCATCGGCAAGGCGCTGAAGGTGTGGCCAGGGAGCTTCAGGATTTACAAAGTCCGGTGTTACGGGTGATACGCCGCCCCAATCATTCACTCCTGCAGCGACAAGGCGCACTAAACCGCCTGGAGAAAGATTAGGAGGCGCCTGGACACTCATTTGGCCGCCAAGAATTAGTCGAGCAACTGCTATAGTCCAGGCGAGGTCGTCGAGATCTGGTTCAGGCCAATCACGCATCTTGGTGTCAGGCTTCGCGCGGAAGTTTTGAATAATAACTTCCTGGATATGGCCGTACGCCTCGTGGACCCGCCTGATTTCTAAGAGTGCTTCAATGCGCTCTACTCGTGTTTCACCAATGCCAATTAAGATGCCTGTGGTGAAGGGAACAGAAGCTCGGCCAGCTGCTTCCAGCGTTTCAATTCTAGCCATTGGACGCTTATCAGGAGAGCCATAATGCGGCATTCCCTTTTCAGTAAGACGCTCGGAAAGGCTCTCGACCATAATTCCCATAGAGGCAGAGACTGCGCGCAGCGCGCCCAAGTCTTCATCCGTCATTAAACCCGGGTTGAGGTGAGGAATTATACCCGTTTCCTCAAATACCAACTTCGCCATTGCCGCCAGATATTCAAGGGTCGTCGCATAGCCGAGCTCAGCCAACATCTCACGAGCGGCCCGATACCGAAGTTCCGGCTTATCACCCAGAGTAAAGAGAGCTTCCTTGCACCCCTGTGCCGCCCCAGCTCGAGCAGCTTCCAAAACCTGGTCAGGGGTCATAAAGACCGCCTCCCCCTTCTTGGGAGGCTTTGCAAACGTGCAGTAATGACAGACGTCGCGACACAAGTGGGTAAGGGGAATAAACACCTTACGGCTGTAAGAGATCTTATCCCCCCAATGAGCATCGCGAAGAGAAGCAGCAGCGGCAGTGAGGGGGATTAAGTCCTCTGCGCTAGTATCGGCCAAGACCAATGCCTCATCAGCGTAGAGCCTTGCTCCACCTGCAGCAGCAGCAATAATTTCGTCTAATGAGTGGTCCATCGGCGACGTCAAATTCCAGATCGAACAGCCGGGAAAACTTCCTCGGCCAACAATTGCATTTGGTCCAATACCATAGACTGCGGCATCCCAGGAAATTGGACGCCGAAGACAAAGTGATTAACACCAAAATTGCGCACGATGTCTATAATTTGATTCGACACTTCTTCTGGAGAGCCAAAGAGGAAACGGTCCTTAACTAGCTCATCAAATATAAGGCCAAGATTATCGTCACCCTTCGGCATAACCTTATCCTGACCCCATTCGTGATAAGCGTCGTATTTTGCCTTTAGAAAGGGTTCTGCCATGCGCATTGCTTCTTCTCTGCTGCGCGCAACCACGACCTCACGCATCATTGGAAAGTCTTCAGGGAGATCACTTTTACCCGCATCCTCCAGAGCCTTTTTGTAAACATCCATCTGACGGGCAATGGTATCAATTCGGTTGTGAGGGTTTACAAACCAAGCATCAGCAACTCGCGCAGCTCTAATGATTGCCTTATCTGCATTAGCTCCAACCCAAATTGGCGGCATAGGCTTTTGTAGCGGCTTTACTGGACAGCTTGCATCTAACAAGTTGAAGTGACTGCCCTGCATGGTGACTTTTTCTTCAGTCCACAAACGCTTCACAGCTTCAAGGTTTTCCTCCAAGCGCTGGCCCGCGCCCTTCATCGTCGTGCCGAAGGCCTGAAACTCAACTTCTCGGTAGCCCACGCCAACGCCAAAAATTAATTTACCTCCTGACATGACGTCGATATTTGCAAATGTTTCCGCCACATCGAGCGGCTTATGTAGAGGCAAAAGAACAATGCCCGCACAAAGTCTTAGATTTGGTGCCTCCGCCATAATTCGCGAGAGAAAGGGTACTTGCTGAAAATCCAGGAGTGGGTAGGCAGAATAGTGGCTGCCCTTCATTAAGGTGTCGAAGCCCAGCTTGTCTGCCAAACGGGCCTGCTCACAAGCTTCCTGGAAACGAGCGTACATATCGTCGCCAAGTGGGTTTTGGCCGCGATTGAAAAGGCTGAAACGAATATTGGACATAGCTTAAAGCCCCCGGGTCCTGATTTCTCTATGATTGCAGGGACGAGATACGTTTTGCAATCCCATTAGACCGTGCATAAGTAATACCCCTACTAACCCGGCCAACCTCTAATGCTCGCCCTAGGTCTTCTGGCGTATCCACATCTATCGCAATACCAATTAAATCTTCAATAATATTAGGAACAACTCCAGCTTTAGCAGCTTCAGCAAGGTGTGGCTCGAAGCTTACATGGCCAAAGTGCAAAGAAATTAGGTCGCCCGGAGTGAGAACCAAGCAGTTTGACCCTCTTCGCGCATGGTCCGGCGCAATGGACATAGCAGGTCGGGCTTTAGGATGCTGAGCAATCATCAAGTCGATTTCAGATGACGTCACGAGAGGCACATCGGCAGGAAGCGTTAAGACCCCCTCGGCGCCTTCCTCCTTTAACAATCGAGCAGCACGCTCAACGGCCTCCGATTGGCCAATGTTTTCCGGCTCCCCTTCCACGCGCGCACCATAACGCTTTGCCAGCTCCGAAGCGGAGGGATCGTTGGTCAGCACTAATGTTCCGGCAAGGCCAACGGCGCCTGCAGCTGCAGCCAAAACATCCTCTGCCATCGCTTGAAATAGTCCTTGTCTTTCCTCCGGCGTAAGTACGGGGGCAAGACGCGTCTTAGCGTTTACAAGATCCTTGATAGGGATGACGCACCAGATACCATCACTCATTCAATTATCCGAGACTTAGTGGTGGAGGTGGTGCACCCCCAATAATAGAGTAGACGAAGTAGGCGTAAGCAGCGCCAGCCAAAAGATTAATCATCAAATAGGCCTTACGCACATCGGCTACTTCTACAGGCCCCGAACGGGCCTTAAAAATTGCCCACATTTTTGTAAGCGGACCCACTGAAAACATCTGACATCCGAAGGCCAGCAATGCGACCTTAGGGCCCCACGTATTGTAGGCAATCGCGGCAGGAAGTGCCCACACAAGGATGCGCAGGCCCTTGAATAGTTCTTCACTCATGCGCCCTCCACCGCCAATCTGATCCACTCGGCAAGATCTTCCTCCAGCTCGTGACCTGCTGGAGACACACTAATAATACCCGGTATATCCGCCTCTCCCATCGGGTCTATTCTATTACGAGCGAGCGCTTCAGCTGCCGCATCAGGGGACATACGAAGAACAAGTTGGTCGTTGACCACGCCCGCGCACATACGCCCATCCAAATAAAACATTAGACCGCCAAATAATTCTCGCTCACTTGGCTCACCATAGGAAGACATTGCGCGCCGCACACGTTCAACGAGAATATCGTCATAAGGCATAAACAGTTCGTCCCCCGAATATCAGTCAGAATTTCTGTTTTCTGCTTGGAATATACCCAAATAAAATTTGAAATGATGAATAATTAAAAAACATAAGGTGCGACTATCCAGTAATGGCAGCAGCAACCAAATTCGCATCTGCGTACGCCCCAGAAACCTGACCATCATGCCCAGAGCGAGCGGCGCCAATAGCAAAAAGACCATTGATTGAAGTTTGGCAATTATGATTAACAATAAGTGCCCCAGAAGCATCGCGGGCTACTGATGTTGGAACCAATTCAGTAGCCGGTTCAACGCCGACAAATACAAAGACCGCGCGGGTTTCAATTCTCTCTACGCTACCACCGCAATTCACCTCTATCGCATCAACCCCCGTATCTCCAACGACTTCCAGAACAGATGCATCAGTCTTGATCTCAATATTTGTCTTACCTTCAGCCTCTGTTGTGAATTCGTGGCGGGCACGGGGTTCAGGGCCTCGTATTAATATTTGAACCTTCTTGCAAAGCGTTGCCAGATGCAGGGCCTCTTGGAAAGCCGCGTCACCGCCTCCTACTACAACGACCACTTCCTCCCCTCGGTACAACGCCCCATCACAAAACGCACAAGATGAAACGCCAAAACCGGTTAATCTCTCTTCTCCAGGCACCCCAAGTTTTTCAAGGCGAGCGCCCGTTGCCACCACCACATTTGGAGCCGACAATTCTAACTCGGGCAAGATCCAAAGATTACCATGCTGCTCCAGGCTAGCGGCAGTTCCCATCCTGTAGTCAACACCCGCCTCCAATGCATTGCCTAAAAGAATGCCTGCAACATCCGCTCCCGATTGGCCCTCAATCCCTTCCGGACCCGTTAAATCTCCGACATTGGCTATCAGACCACCCATGTAACCATCATCAACGAGCGCCGTACTTACCCTCTTATTCGCCAAATCCGTAGCAGCTTTCATCCCAGCGGGACCTGCTCCGACTACAATGGCGGAATGGGTGGCCTCTACAGTAAACATCAGTCCATTACCCTCAAGGAAAAATCAGCGGCATGGTTTGGATCCTCGACCCTCCAGCCCAAATGGGAAGACACGTCATTTTTACGCCAGGACCGCCAGTTACAATTGGATGAATTGATCCAGGTTCAATGGCACCGGGCGCAGCGCTTTCAACTGACGCTATATCACCTAAAACCTGTCTACGATCTTGATGTATGAATGACTGTATTTCCGTAGTGCCCCAACCATGCTTCGCTAGGTCTGCAACCATTTCCGGGCCAATTAGAAAAATTTGATCACCGGCCTCGCGCATCCTCCCAGACCCGGCAACTGCACTCGCAGCTGCTAGCGCTGCGGCCATTGGAGCCAGAATTGCCTCTGGAGTATCACGTTCATCAAGAGGAAGGACTTCCATCGTCCCAGAAACTCCAAGAACAGTGACTGCATCAACAGAACCCAAACCTAGCCGCTCAGTTAGAGAGGGGAGACCTCCTAGGGGGTTTTCAGGGAAACAAAAGGCCAGCTTGCCCGGCTGGCCCATTGTAGCCATATCTCCGACGGTCTCTTTTGCCCCTCCTATATTCCTCAGAACAAGAGCGATCGCACGACCCAAAGTTGAATTTGCTCTATTCCCAGGCCCCAAACAGTTAACGCCATGGTTCATGCCCAAATTCTCAGCAACTGGCCCGTGAACGATCGTTGCGACGGCCGGCGTCCCGGTCGTTGTCATAAGCCCCAAGAGGTTAAAGTCTGGATTTAACATCGCCGATACTGCAGTCAGAACGACTGGAACAGCCCCAGGCAGTGCTCCAGCCAGCACACAATTGTAAGCAACAGCCCTAGCCGTCAAATCACCAAACATCGGCATTACCATGCCGTGAGAGACATCCGGATTATTGACGCCAACTAGCATTGAAGAAAGGCGCGTCTCTGTTGGCGGCACCATTGGCAAGCCATCAGATAAGCCAGCCTCTTCAAGCGTTGATTGTGCTTCCTCCCACGATAAAGCAGGATCTAAGATGGGCCAATTACTCAACGTATCGGCAGTCGCTCTGAGCAAGCTTCAGTGAAACCAAAAGTTGGAATGACTGCAGAATGTTTGCCCGGCCCTCCCGCCACGACAACCTGAATATCCTCTGGAGTACGAGAGTGGTAATAACGGCCATTCTGAATGACTTGACCGCGCTCTTCGTAATTTTTCTGATTTTCTTTCGACACTCGCTCAACTGGCGTTGCACTGTCGTGATGCAATTTTCTTGAATTGCAGGAACTGTCCAACCATCCCGTTTCATTGTAGCTGCGTGTTCCGGCCCTATGACCACCATAAATGGAGCAGATCCATATATAGTGTTCGCTCCCGTCTGTGATATCGAACCGGCAATAGTTTGCAGTAGTCCATCACCAGTCGTGCTGCCATGATCATTAACATTGTGCGGTGGTTCCGCAGGCAGGAGAGTAACTACACTGTCTTCAGCATTAAAACCACGGCGAACGTGGTACGGCTCCCAAGGGCTCTCTTCTTCATTCTCACCAAAACAGAATGAGTACTTTGCCGGCGAACCCTGTGTTGAGCGATCCATATCGCCTGGCTTGCCCCCTCCTACGTTCATCATAGTGAGCATCAAAGCCCTGCCTATAGAGGCGTTTGAACGCCATCCCTGACCAAAACAGTTCGCACCACAGTTAATTCCCATGACGTTCCGAGCAGGACCATTGACTACAATCATCGGCGCGCATGGATGCGTGGTAGCTAGCGTTCCGTGCAGGTTGTAATCGGGGTTTAAAATGGCACGGACCGCAGCAACCACTGCCGGGAAATATTCCGGTTTACAACCCGCCATTACAGCATTCGCCGCAATTGTTTCTAGGGTGGGCAGGACAAGACGCGGAGACATTGGTGGAAAGGGAGCATTGTCTCCATGACAAGTCGCAACACACGCGGCAACTTTTGCTTCCGTTGGTGGGATCATAGGCATGCCATCGCTCCAACCCTGTTCGATGGCAAAATCATTAAATGCGTCAAAGTCCATATCGCCGAGGTCTAATACCTCGTCGTTCAGGGGGTCGCTCATAGAAGCTCCTGAATTAATGAAGGCCGACGATCGATAGACCGTCGGCCAAATTGTTAGGCCGCTAGGACCGTCTTAAGTTCACCAAACGCCGTCTGAATGCGTTCCCTTAATTCTTCTTCATTTAAGCCGCCCACGGGGTGCTTAACAATTAGAAGTTTAGGATTTGCACCCCGAGCTTTTGCTTGCGCGCGAACCAGCGGCAAGAAAGTCTCAGTGATGACAATGTAGGTTTCAACGCCCGCTTCTTCAAAGGTCATGCTGTCATGGAAACTCCACGACGAACATGACCCTCAATCCGCTAAGGCGACGATGGCACCCCGATAATTATTGACTACACGCTCAACTAACTCGGGAGGCGCTGGATGGGCGGCACTTGGTTTGTCCATGTAATCGACGTTATCGATGGACCTAAACTCACCCATCAGCTTGCGAACCCCCTGGAGTAACTCCATAGCGTTGGGCTTTGAATTTGAAATGATGGCTACCGGATCGTTGAGCCAATCTGTTGGGCTTTTAGCTGATGCGGTCTTTGCACCCGCATCCTCCTGCCTGCCAAAGGAAGGGTTAACGATGCGCATGGGTTTTCCTCCTCACGCAATGAAATTCACCTCAAAGAGTTTGAGGCTTGCTGAAAGAGTTTACGAAGTGCCGCCGTTGCTGCAAAGAGTTCCGAGGAAAGAAGGTAAAAATATCTAAAAATTAATACTTAAATTCTAATGAAGGCTTTGATACGTCGATCGCAATAATGCGCAAAATATTGTGCTGCCGATGCCTGACGCGCTCAATTTCCCGCGAACAAGAAGCTAGTTGCACGAGCACCAAGAAAGCTCGAGCCAATGCTCTGTGGCATCAGCAGCATTTTCTTACTAGATCAGCTATCAGCAGTATTTCACAAGCTAACCTATGGTTCTGTATTTTAGGAAATGCATCATAGACGGTGGGGCAAGGACCCCACCGTTGATCCGCAGACTTGAAACCTACTTACCGAAGTATTTGCTGCACTTTGGATAGGTGTAAGAGGCAACCACATCAGCAACACCACTTGTATCAACGATGGCAGCAATCTGCGCCGACATGCGTATCAAGTCTTCCTCCGTGACGGCACTTTTCCCAGTATTATAAGCCGTATACCCCTTCAAAAAGGGCTGGGCATTATCGTAGGCCGTTTTACCAGTGTTATAAGCTGTTTCAGCGTTCTGAAGAGCAGGAGACGCTTTTTTAGCCGCCTCATATGCTTCTTTTAATTCTTCAAATTTCTTTTTAAGTTTAGCAAGCTTGCTTGTGTCGTCTGCCGAAGAGGCCGCTTTTGACGCTGCCCCCGAGCCACCGGCAGTTGAGATGTTGAGCGCTAAATTCCCGACGGAACTGACCTGACCAAAGACAATCGAAGCGCATGTAGCACTGTCTTTTGCTGTCCCCATACCGCAATTCACCCAGCCCTTTGGATTTTGTGCCCAACAGACCGGACCCACGCCCTTGAAATTGGCAGGGCATTTTTTGTAGCACAGCCCAGCATCCAGTTGCTTACCGCTACATCCTTTGTTGCGGATCTTTCCTACCTCAATTTTTTTCTCGCACGAATAATCTGCTATCCGTGCCCCCATACCCAAAGCCTTGCAGTTTGGCTTGTTGGCGTAACAGAAAAGCCCTTTTTTGTGTAACCGTCGCGGCATTTTTTATACCATAACGCTCCATCTTTTTCACAATCCTGTTTGGTTGCCTTTTTACAGGCTTTCTTTGATGTCCAACCACCGCCTCGGCCATAATCAGCTTTTTCTTTTCTGCAATAAAGGCCGTCGTCTCGCATGCCGTCCGGGCAAACAGTGTGGCAGTCTACGCCAGAACGCTTCTTACCTATTGGACACCTTTTGTAGCAAAGCTCCCCAACTTTTCCGCCCCACGTGGGCATTTTGAGGGAACAGTACCCGCCCCGCGCGTAGTAGAATCCTTCCAACAAAACTCTGCCTGCTGTGCCGTCGCGCCCTGCGCCGCAAAGGCAAGCATTAGGAAAGTTGTCAAATAAATGAATATACGCGGGATAAAATTTGTCATTTTACTCTCTGACAATAATGAAGTAGCTCGAAAAAATGTAAACAAAGATACAAAGCAGAGCAAACTCAGCAAAATTTCTCTAGAATTAATCCCTCATTAAATTGAAAGAACTGATCCACCAACCGTGGAACGCCCCTCAATGCCTTGTGCGCGTGCGCTGCATCTTCATGTGCGAAGCGCTGTATTTCTGGGACTACAATTTCTCCACTTGCAAGCAGTCCGATCAATTCCAACACCCTCTCCATTAATTCGGTTCGGGACCTTGTGTACCAATCAAGACCCGCACTCGTGATGTAGAGAGAACCGCGCGGATTTAATTCGAAGATGTTAAATGGCGTCCTTGTTGCAGATCAGTGTTTGCCCAGGCTCTGGTATTGGAACGTTATCAAGCTTGAGGACTTCTGGCCCTCCATGCTCATGGATCCTTATCGCTCTACTCATCAAATGGTCCAATCTTGTTTTCAGGGGCGCTTGCCATTGGTGTTAGTTTCAATCCACCCTATCCCATACTGATCATCTTCCCCAACACTGGAGGGATCTCAAATGGACGTCGAACTTTCAATTGAGGATGCCAGAGCCTTAGCTGAACGCGTGCTCATCGCTCAGGGACAAAGAGCAGACTACGCTTCCTTGATAACTGATCACCTCATAGACTGTGAACTTCGGGGCCTGGATTACGGCGGACTGCCACGACTTGTCAGTATCGTAGAACGGTTGGAGCGAACTGGACCTCCCCCAGGGCCCGTTGAAATCGTCCGCGAGACCCCTGTTTCTGCAAAGATTAAGGGACAAGATAATCTGGGCTACGTCGTCGCCTACAAGGCCACAGAAATAGCGATTGCCAAAGCAAAGAACATGGGCCTTGCCGCCGTCGCCGGCGATGACACCTGGTACACTGGGATGCTTTCCTACTTTGCCGAGATGATGGCCGCTGAAGGCCTAGTCTCAATGATTGCCTCTAACGCTTCACCTTGGGTTGCGCCTGAGGGCGCTGTGGACGGGCGATTTGGCACAAATCCGATCTGCTACGGTTTTCCAAGCTTGGGTGACCCAATCATTTGGGACATAGGCACATCAAACATCATGCACGCGGAGGTACTCTAGCAAAGCGCCTAGGTAAACCTCTAGAACCAGGGAAAGCGTGGGATGCAGATGGTAAGCCAACTACAGACCCTGATGCGGCTCTCGCTGGAGCATTTACGGCTTGGGGCGGTCACAAAGGGTCCGGACTAGCGCATGTAGTGCAATTGCTAGGTGCAATGGCAGGATCACCAGTCATGCCACCCGATTTAGCCAAATTTGGTTTTGTGGTGATTGCGATGAAACCCGATCTCTTTAACCCGGAGGCAGACTTTCGCGCTGCAGTTTCCGAATATGCCGACGCCGTTCGCACTGCCCGGCCAGTAGAAGGAGGGCCTCAACCCCGAATGCCCTTTGATCGTTCTGCAACACTGCGCAGAAAACGCAAGACTGCAAATATAATCCGAACGCCCCAACTGGCCTACGATCGACTGCTCGCTATGAGTGGCAGTTAATTAAGATAAGGCTTCTATAGAGATTTTAGAATGCCAGCTTGGGCCAAGCCTTGATCCTTCCTGTTCAAATCTTTTTGGCAATTGGAGCAACCAGGATGTTGCCGTTAGCACATAAAGACTGCCAAGGTTCTTTTTCAAAGTTCTTAAAGTTTGAGACCTTTCACTCACAATAGGAGTTTCAACTATGTCACGCGGCCTACTTCTCGTCGGCTTTGATTTTGCCAAAGCCCACACGGACGAGTTTCATGACTGGTACGACCTGGAGCATGTTCCAGAAAGGGAAGCTGTCGCTGGATTTGGATTATGCGAACGCTGGCTGGACGTTGAGAACCCGACGGTCGCAGTCGCCTCTTATGACTTAGATGCTCTATCTGTGCTGAGGAGTGACGCCTACAAAGCCGTCGCCTACGAGAACCTCTCCGTATGGTCAAAGCGGGTAACGGCGATGTGCGATCGCAAACTTCGCTTTGAAGGCGACCAAACTCTGCCTGGAGATCTTGCGGCACCGGCGGGTGCTGGAGGCCTTCTTGTAAATGCTATGAACTGCGCGGCTGAGGGCGAAGCTGACTTTAATGCTTGGTATAACGAAGAGCACATTCCATCTCTCGCGGCCGTTCCAGGCTGCATGGCGGCGCGTCGCTTTGTTCAAGCCTCTGATCAGCCTGAAAGTGCTGACGGGAGAAAATACGTCGCCATTTACCACCTCGAGTCTCCTGACGTTACCAAGACTGAAGCGTGGTCAAAGGCAGTGAATACCCCATGGACTTTGAAGGTTCGCCCGCATTTCCGCGATAGGCTTCGCATCCTCTGCAAACGCTATGTTCGCGGCGCTTAAGCCTCAGCCAACTGCAAACGAGCTCTCACGATCAAGCTAGAGATGATTAAAAGGTTGGCTAGGTTGAACAGGGCGCCGATGATGAAGCCAAGCTGGTAAGAGCCAGTGAGGTCGACGCTAATTCCACCTAGCCAAGCTCCCAAAGCCATACCGCCGCCGGCGCAGAGAATAACCAAGCCAGTCCGGCGCCCCGCCTCCGCAGCTGGTAAAAATTCTCGGACAATAATTGGGTAGCAGGGAAGTATTCCTCCATAACCGAGACCAAAAAGGGCTCCGACAAGGTAAAGCGACGTCAAATCATTCACAAAGGCGAGTGCAAATAGAAAAATCATTTGCGCAGTCGAGAAGACAAAAATCGCCTTTAATCCGCCAAATCGTCCAGATAAAAAGCCAACTCCAAAGAAGCTGGCAACAGCGGCACACGCTAACATAAGCGATAAGATTTCAGCGCCGCGCGCAGGGTCATAACCCAGATCACTCACATGACTTACTAGATGAGCGAGCGGTAATGACATCGCCACACAGCAGCCAATAGAGGCAAAACACAATGTGATTTGCATGCGCCTTGGGGACAGGATTAGAGCCTTTGCTCCATCAGGTCGTTTTGCTAGCGCAGGCGCGATAATAGTCGTCGGTGGACGCATCTTAAGAACTAGGCAAAGCGGCAAAAGTGTCACCAAGGTGAACACCCCGTACCAGAAAGAGGTATCGCGCCAGCCGTAAATGCCAAAAGTGTAATTAAAAATTGGAGGCCAGACAGCCCCAGCGAGAGCCTGTCCAGAGCCAACAATACCAACTGCCATACCTCGTTTGTGCTCAAACCATCGCGTTATATTTGCCGTTAACGGTGAAAATAGAGCAGACCTTCCAAGTAGCCCCATCATTACGCCGTATATGAAAAACAATTGCCACTCGTTCGAAATATAAGTCGTAAGAAGAGCACCTCCCCCAATCATCAGTGCACCAACGAAAGCGGGGACTGCCATTCCCAAGCGATCAAGCACCCAGCCCATGAATATGCCGCCCACTCCACCTCCGAAGTACTGAAGGGAGTAAGCTATGGAGGGAATTGTTCGCGGCCACTCGAACTCTGCGCTGATAAGTTTCAGTGCGACGACGAGGAAATAGATACTTCCCGTTCCAACAATCATAAAAATCAATGATGCTAAAAGAACTAAGTAGCGTTTTACGTTGAGGCCGTCGTCTGGCGCTCCAGTGTGTGGCATTTCCATTTTGCAGTCTCTACGCAGCCTGTGGCAGGGCGCGCGAAATGCGCCCCTTGAATTTAGGAAGTACTCTTTCTGAAAAAATCCTAGCCGCCTTAGCGTGAGGATAGCCGGACAGGCAGAAACTTGAACAACCCGCTTCGACAAATTCGTCTAGCGTCGCTGCAACTTGGTCTGGATTTCCAACAACAGCGATACCAGCTCCAGCGCGCACCTTGGAAATACCTGCCCAAAGGTGCGGCGCAAGCATCATGTCTTCGCCGGATTCTTCTAGGAGTTTCCATACTTGTCTATTTGCTTCTGATGTCTTTCGAATACCTTCAACGGCATCATTTTTGCCCCTCATATTAGCGAGGCGCATTCCATCGGCGCCAGCAACTAATTTCGCCGCATCGGCCCCCGCCTCATCCTCCGTCTCGGCGCAGACAATCTGCAAGCGCATGCCAAATTGAAGGACTTCCTCTCTTCCATATTTGCGAGCTCGAACCTTCAAATCTTCAATCTTTTTTGCAATACCGGATGGTCTATCACCCCAGAATAGGTGCACCGACGAGTGCTTTGCCGAAATCTCAAGGGCCTGCTCTGAAGCTCCTCCAAGAAAAAATGGAGGATGCGGCTGCTGAAGGGGCTTCGGCTCAATCGAAGCATCTACTTGATAGTGCTTTCCTTCAAATCCTATCGGCTCATTACTAGTCCAAAGCCTCTTCATGATTTGGACTTCTTCGTCCATTTTCTCGTAGCGAACTTCCTTCATATCGGGAATGCCATCCGCTTTAGTGTCATCATCATTGATGCCCGCAATCAAATTTACGCAAAGTCTTCCGCCCGAAATTTGGTCAAGTGTTGCAAACATTTTTGCTGAAAGAACAGGGTTGCAGTAGGCAGAGCGAAGGGCGATCAAGGGTGCTATATTCTTCGTGCGGGCAGCGTAGTAGGAGCCGACCACTGTCGCCTCCCAACAGGCAGCGTTTACAGGCATCAGCATGTAGCTGAAACCCGCTTCATCCACGACATCAACTATTTCATCAAAGAGTGCTCGGCTCTGTGGGATATGACCAGATGGGTCAGCCAGCCAGGTGCTGTCTCCACTGGTGGGCAAGAACCAGCCAAAAGTAATCGGGGTATTCGACATGGAGCATCTCCTCGCGCATATCATTTAAATGATTGCTGGATAAAGGTCCGCTGGCAATGCATCTTCACCTGCGTCTGGAATGAGAAATTTATTGTAAAGAAATTTACACGCACCTCTTTATGTCCTTCCAAAATTTTTGTGCTGTGCATTTTGTCAACTAGATTGATTGACCAACGCCCAGTCTCTGACATGATCTTAACGTTTGACCCCGTAAGTTTTCACGTTGCTATCGCGGGTACTATCAAACACTAGTTCAGGTGAATTGCGGCATTCCGGTAATAGGTAGCCAAAAATACACAGGTCAAAAACCAAACTGAGGGACCTAGGACATGGGCCGAAAAATTTTACTCGTAACCGCCGATCAACAAAGGCATGACGCGCTTGGTTGCAATGGAGGAAAAATTGCTCGAACGCCTGTGATTGATGGTCTTGCTAGGGACGGAATAAACTATAAGCGCGCGCACAATCAAAACGTTGTCTGTATGCCAGCACGTGCGACAATTATCTCCGGCCAACATGTTCGCACTCACGGAGTTCGTATGAATGGCATACCTCTTCCAGAAGATACGCCAGATATTGCTCGCCTTCTTAAGGAACAGGCGGGATATAAAACAGCCCTCATTGGTAAAGCTCATTTTGAACCGGCATCTGCTCCGGGAGCACCCTATTTCGAAAACTATGCCGCCTCCAAAAATCATAACGGTCCCCACAGAGGGTTTGATCGGATGGAACTATCTGGACATACAGGGAGGTCTGGACGCAGCCTCTTTCATTATCCCAAATGGTTGGAGGAAACTTCACCAGGCGCCGCTGAATCATTTCAAGAATATGTATCTCCTGAGAAGGAGATAAGTGGAAAACCAGGGGGAGATACTGGTGCAGTTCAGGTATGGCACAATGCAGTTCCTAAGGAATTGTATCACACAAATTGGGTAGCCGAACGCACCATTAACTGGCTCGATAGTTTAGAGGCCGACGTGGATTGGTTTTGCTGGATGAGTTTTCCCGACCCACACCACCCATGGGATCCTCCGATTTCTGAAATCACACGCTGCAATTGGCGCGATCTTGAATTGCCGGATGCTTTTCCTGGAAGCGTTGAGGATACAATCAAGATATTGGAACAAAAACCTCGCCATTGGCTTGATTGGTACCTTGGCCATAAACAGTTTGCTTACGAGGTGCCAAAGAATTTCGTCCCCGCTCAGATGAGCACAGACCAAATTCGCGAGGTAAACGCTATGTGTCATATTGAAAATGAACTGATCGATGAAGCCTTAGGACGAGTTCTTGGCCACATAAATGAGCGAGGTTGGGGCGAAGATGTAGATGTTATTTACACCGCTGACCATGGAGAATTTCAGGGTGACTTTGGCATGTTATTCAAGGGGCCTTATCACGTTGACGCTTTGATGCGTCTACCAATGATTTGGCGACCCGCTCCATCTGCCAAAATACCCTCAGCAATCATTAACCAACCAGTTGGGCATGTTGATATCGCGCGTACGATAGCTGATGTAGCAGGGGTTAAGGCTGACCCAAGAATGCAAGGTGCACCTTTGCCAACCTCATCCAGTAACGATCGCGAGCGTGTCATAACTGAGTGGGACGGCGGATATGCAGGCGAAAGCGTGACGCTCCGAACTCTGTGCCGAGACAATTATGTCCTAACAGTTTGTGAGCCCGGGTCAGTACATGATGGAAGTGAGGGCGAGCTCTATGACTTGGAAAACGATCCCAGACAATTCCATAATCTTTGGGATGACACATCGCGAGGAAACCTAAAGAGATCTTATCGCCGACCTTTACGACAACCTTCCAGAAGTTCGTGATCCCCCACTCGATCAAGTAGCCTTAGTCTAAAACAGACTACAAATTAGACATTTCTGCATTAACTTGGTTCAATTTTGAGGCGTTGATAGCAAGATAATCCAATGGACCTGAATGACGACCTTCCAACCCTCGACGACATACACGACACTCTAATGTTTGTCTGGCAAACGTTCTTCGATCAACTTGAAGAGCTTTGGCATGACAAACCTGGAAGCGATCTTGAAACACACTGGGATGGAGAAGCTATCCGGATGCGCTACAGACTATTACCGGATACAGGGGCCGGTGATACGGAGTTGGTGGAATTGCAAATCGGTAATGAAAGTTCAGATTTTTTGACAAGAGGCATTTTTACGACAGCTTCCTCTGACCCAACTAACGATCACGCCGGAAAAACTGTGCAATGGACTTCAAGTGGAGATTATGAGGCCTTCATCGCCTGGATGGTGCCTTGGGTCTCAAAGGTAATTAATGAAGGTCACGGATGGATAGAGGCGCCTTAGTTTTCGCCAATAAAATTCCAAAATGGCAGCAAAAACGTAAAAACTTTGCTGTGATATTTGACATTCTTAAACAACAAGATGCTTAATCAAATAAAGTATTCTTGCCTTGTAAAAAAGTCGCCTCTTTATGAAAAGCAAATTTAAAAAATTTACAAAAATCACAATTATTTCATCTTTTTCTGCAATTTTATTGGCAAGCTGTGCCGAAAATCGAAGCAGTTACATATCCTTATTAAGTGATAGCAGGGAAAGAAATCTGTCGACTTTTGATAGAGCATCAAAGGCAATATCGAAAGGGCAGTATGGAGATGCATCAAGGATACTCAACCAAAATTTATTGGCTAACGTAGTAGATGCGCGCCTACACTTTTTGAATGGACTTTCGTACCACCTTCAAGCTTATCGAGGAAACTTTAACAACCTCCTGCTCGCTCAACACGGCTACAGGGTGGCACTGCGTCTAGATCCATATAACGCTCTCTATTTACGACAAATGAGCATACTTGAAGAGCAGTTAGGGGATTTTCAAAGTGCATTGCGTTATCAGGCGGAAGCTGCAGTACTAAAACCCAACTCCATATTAGATAGAAAACTTACTGCAAGATCTGCCTATCTTTCTGGATCATTTGAAGAGGCTCTAATTCTTTTTGAGTCTTTTCTCACAGACACTCCCGATGATGCAGAAGCACTTAGCGGAGCAGCAATTTCGGCAGCTGCATCAGGGGATGCTGTCCGCGCGGAAGCACATTTAAAAGCTCTTTCAAGCATTGGCAAACAATCAGAGGATTTTGCTCTTTTGAGGGAGAGGGTAGAAACTTGGAGTAATTACCGGAAAGTCGGTCGAGCAATTTTGCAGCAGGCGGGGAAACAAAAGAAAATGTAAAAACCGATACCAAGGACAGTACCCCTGAAACTATTGTTTTTGATATCATGTTTATTGAATTGTCGCGGTCAGTAGCTACGCGCAGGGGGGTTAATTTATTTGAAGGACTAGCTTTTACGCTTGGCCAAGACCCAGCAGGAACATCAGCGCTCTCTAGAATTGCAGAACAAGTAGATACTAGAGGAACTCTGACAGAGACTATAACTACAGCAATAAGTATTCCCGCAATAACCTACTCACTAAATATTTTTAATTCGGCCGAGTCAAAGGCTGAAATCGTAAGCAATCCATCTTTGGTCGCTACGGTTGGTAAAGAGTCAGTATTGTTTTCAGGACTTCAAATGGTCGCTGCTGAGACCTCTGGCGTCGATTCAAACACAATTCAAGTGGATCAGGAAATAGGTTTAAAACTGACGCTAAAGCCAGAAATTTTAGAGAATGGTAAGATTTCCCTTGAACTGGGCGTCGAAAATTCCAGGCTATCTGCACCAAACACTGATATCATTACATTCCGCCTACGCGTGGACGTGGCCAAAACAACTGCGAATGTCCACGCCAATCTGGATTTTGATCAAACTTTAGTTATCGGTGGTTTAAATCAACGATCTGAGTCTGTCTCATCGAGCGGCACACCATTATTAGGTGATGCACCAGTTGTAGACACCGTATTTTCACACCGTGCGAGGAATAAATTTGAGAACTCAGTTGTTATCCTAGTCACGCCAAGAGCTACCGAGACTTTAAAAAGAGCGTGAGAATATAGGGGCAACTAATACTGCGAAAATCAAAACGTCAGAAATATTACTTGATGGCTACCTTAAGGCGATCGGTGCTAGGCCAGAAACATACAAAAAGGATACGTCCTCCCTTCAGGCGGAAGATATGCGCATGATCAGAGTGCGCGACCTGCCGAAATCAACCTGGTGGAGGCAAGAGGAACTGGAAAAAATTATAGATAAGGCGCGTGAAACTGAAACTCGTTAGTGGATTAGATAGGTTCAAACGCTAACAAGCCTTGAAATCGTATTGCTTGAGGGCCCTACAAGCGAAAAATCATGTTTAATATGTTGCATCGCAGCATCGAATGCATATAGTCCGGTCTTCAATTCTCCCCGCACGTAAATATTTGGAATAGCTTTGCTTAAGCAATCATTCGCAGCAGCAACTCCCAGTTCGCTGCTTGGCATGGGCCGTGTGTCGCCCAATCTTTTAAAAACTGAAATCTTAGCGGGGCTTACGGTAGCTTTAGCCCTTGTTCCTGAGGCTGTCGCATTCGCTTTTGTAGCGGGCGTCCATCCGCTTGTAGGCCTATACGCAGCTTTCATAGTTGGCCTGATAACAGCATTAATTGGTGGGCGCCCTGGCGTGATCTCGGGAGCAACTGGCGCATTAGCTGTTGTAATGGTTTCCCTAGTAGCTGAGCACGGCGTCCAATATCTTTTCGCAACAGTCGTTCTAATGGGATTAATCCAGATAGCAGCCGGCTTGTTGCGACTTGGAAAGTTCATCAGGCTTGTTCCTCATCCCGTGATGCTTGGCTTCGTCAATGGACTGGCAATAGTCATTTTCCTAGCGCAGCTGACCCAGTTCCAAATACACAGTTCCGACGGCAGTAATGCTCAATGGATGTCCGGAATGCCTCTTTACGCGATGTTAGCCCTGACTGGGCTTACAATGGCTGTAATATGGATTATCCCAAAGTTTACATCAGTAATCCCAGCGCCACTGGCGGGGATTGTAGTCGTGGTTGCGATCGTAATGATCTTTGGGATTGATGTGCCGCGCGTGGGAGACTTGGCGTCGATAAAAGGCAACTTACCTGAGTTTGCATTGCCTATTGTGCCAATGAATTTGGAAACATTTAAAATCATCCTGCCATACGCTGTAATATTGGCCGCTATTGGGCTTATTGAGAGCCTGCTCACCCTGAACTTAGTTGGAGAAATCACCGAAAAACGTGGCGGCGCTTCTAAGGAGTGTGTGGCTCAAGGGTTAGCCAACACAGTCACCGGTTTCTTTGGTGGCATGGGTGGCTGCGCCATGATTGGTCAGTCCATGATCAATGTTAAATCAGGCGGGCGCACGCGCCTCTCAGGTATAACTGCGGCAGTATTTCTGCTGGCATTTATCCTCATCGGATCTGAACTGATCGAACAAATTCCTCTGGCTGCACTTGTTGGCGTTATGTTCATGGTCGTAATCGGCACCTTCGCGTGGCGAAGCCTCAAAATAATTCGCAAAATTCCCTTCACAGATGCTGTTGTAATGCTGCTTGTCACAGTAACAACCGTCATGACTGACCTGGCCGTCGCGGTGGTCGTAGGCGTGATTGTCTCTGCACTTGCTTACGCTTGGAATAACGCAACCCGTATTCGCGCCGTGGTCAGAACATCCCCTGAGGGAGCGAAGGTGTATGAAATCGAAGGTCCATTATTTTTTGGATCTACCGATGGCTTCGCAGAACTCTTCCAACCGAAAGGCGACCCAGCAGCAGTCACCGTAGATTTTCTCAAAAGTCGTATTGTGGACCAATCTGCTTTGCAGGCAATTGAAACGCTTGCAGAAAAGTATGAGGCGGAGGGGAAACAGTTGACATTGCGCCACCTCTCTCGTGACTGTCATCGATTGTTGAACCGCGCGGGGCAACTAGTCGTCGAAGGTGACGATGATCCAGAATATGGGCTAGCCGTTGACTACTCCGTTAGGACAGGAATTTTGGGAACGGGGCATTAACCTGTCGTAATGGGCTGGTCGCCGCAGAGCTTAATATGCAATCTTAGCTTTCCCCCTCTGGAGAGTTTTGATGGCTAAGATCACTGAAGTATCGGCAGCTCTTGTTCGCGTTCCTTTAGATAACCCAACATCGTTTTCAACGCGGCGCGTTCTAGCTCGAGATTTCATATTAACTCGCGTTGCCGCCGATGATGGCCATGTGGGCATTGGTTTTACTTATGGTGGCAGCTAAGGAGGTTCGATTACTACTGAGGCAGTGCGCACGCTCCTTCGCCCTGTTCTTTTAGGAGAGGACCCATTCAGAGTAGAGGGCCTTTGGGAAGATATGTACCAGGAAGCTCTACTTCAGGGCCGAACGGGTTCAGCGATGAGGGCATTGAGCGCTCTGGATATCGCCCTTTGGGACCGCAACGCGCGCGCTGCAAACCTCCCTCTCTACAATATGCTTGGAGGTAAAGCTAAAGGGTCGGTTAAAGCTTATGCGAGCGGCGGCTATTATCTTGAAGGCAAGACGCCATCGATGCTTGGCGAAGAACTGGCCGGCTACCTGGAAATGGGATTTGACGCGGTCAAGATTAAAGTAGGCCGGTTAGGACTAAGCAAGGAAAGGGATAGAATAGCCGCTGCGCGAGAAGCTATCGGCGATGACACAGCTTTGATGCTAGATTGCAACAACGGCTGGCGAGAGCTTGAAACTGCGTTGCGCTACATGCGCGTTTTTGAGCCTTACAATCCTTACTGGATTGAAGAGCCATTCTTGCCGGACGATCTAAACAGTCATGCAGAATTAGCAAAGCGAACACCTGTGCCAGTCGCTACAGGAGAAATTGAATCTGGCCGTTGGCGGTTTAAGCAAATTATCGATCAAGGTGCAGCAATGATCCTGCAGCCCGATGCCGTCTGCTGTGGCGGCATAACCGAGTTCCGCAGGATTGCTCAAATGGCTGCGGCTGCGGGTGTTTCAGTTTGCCCGCACGCTTACCATGAGATGCACATTCACCTCTCAGCAAGCCTGCCCAATGTTCCTTACTCCGAGTGCTTCACTGATGATCAAGTCGTAAATTTCCGCAATCTTATTGACCATCAAATTGAAATCCGAGACGGACAACTCATCCTGCCTGACAAACCCGGCATTGGTTTCGACTACCTCCCTGATGCGGTAACAAAATTTGCAGTTGAGGATTGGGCTTAGCGGTCCAAGTCTCAGGATAGGGCCAAGACTCGTAAGGAGAGGGTGGAAGACATTCAAATGGCATTAATTTGGTCGTACAGCACTTGGCCAGTCTTCGAGAAAATCAGTCGGTGATGGACCAAATTCCTTCTTAAAGGCGAATGTAAAAGCACTTGGGCTCTCATACCCGCATTTGCTAGCAACCTCTTTGATTGAGTGGTTACTGCCTAAAAGCTCAAAGGCTTTGGAAAATCGAACCCGCCGGCGCCAGACAGAAAATGTCATACCCAAATCAGTCTTGCAGAGACGAGCGAGCGTCTTGGGCGAGGCGCCTGTTCGTTCTGACAATTCTTCCAGAGACATTACTGTGGAGGGATCAGCCAGCAACTGCTGACAGACTTTTTGAAGCCTTGCATCGCGTGGCAGGGGAATATTAAGAGGTAGGGCCGTAGCGCTAGCCAATTCAGTTGTTATGAGTTCTGCAATCTGCTCTGCTCGGCGATTACCAGAAAAGTCCATTGGCTCACCGGCAAGTGCCGTGATCAACTCCCGCAATAATGGGCTAACCATCAGCACTTTAATTTCTGAAGAGCTAGATGATGCGATGTAAAGGGTCCTCATCTCTACATCACCACAAATTTCAATACTGTGCTCAATACCGGCTGGCACCAGAAGAGCGCGATCGGGAGGAACAACCCAAGCATCCTCAGATGTGCCAATCCTCATTACCCCTGAAACGGCGTAGATGAGTTGATCTCGCAGATGCTGATGCGGGTCAATGACAAAACCATCATTAAAGCGCTTTGCCATCACGGCTAAACTCTGAGGAAGTTCTTGATAATCACGCGGGTCTATACTGCGCATGGTATATTTTACCGATTTTTGTCCGTTTCTCGACGATATATGTCCTTACATCGACAGTGCACCTGTTGCAATCTATCCAAAACAGTTGTGAGGCCAAGATGGTTACCCGCGATACCAAGTATTTTCTGCTTTTGAATGTAGGTCACTTTCTAGACCATTATTTCATGCTGATATTTGCAACCGTTGCAGCGCTAGCGCTGACTTCAGGCTGGGGCATGAGCTATGCAGAACTATTGGTATACGGAACGCCTGGTTTTACTGCCTTTGCCTTGTGCTCGCTTCCAATGGGAATGCTTGCAGATCGCTACGGCAGAGACCGAATGATGGTGGTTTTCTTTATTGGTATTGGCGTATCTTCGATACTTACTGGCTTTGCTCAGACGCCGCTTCAAATGGGAGCGGGACTACTTTGCATTGGTATTTTTGGCGCAATTTACCATCCAGTTGGCCTCGCCATAGTCACAGCGCGCTGGAAGAAGACCGGTATGCGCCTAGCCGTCAACGGGATATGGGGCAATCTCGGCGTTGGCTGTGCTGCTTTAGTAACTGGGATAATGATTGACCTGGCCGGCTGGCGTTCTGCCTTTTTCGTGCCAGGCGTGATTTCTATTTTGTTTGCTCTTCCATATTGGGCTGTCTCCCGCGAGATCGAGGCCTTGGCCGTAGCCCCCACTGGCGGCGCAGCAGCAACAAAGCCTGCCTATTATGGCCCCATGTGGCGGGTGTTATTGTGCGTCTACATGACGGCCGTACTTGGCAGCATAGTCTTTCAATCGAGCACTGTCGCACTGCCAGAAATCTTTGAGGAGCGGCTCGTAGGACTGGCCGATAGGATCGCTACAATCTTCGCATCCCTTAAGATGGAGTCAGCATCGGTCATCGGAGCCTTAGCATTTTTAGTATTTGCCGCCGCATCTCTTGCACAACTAGTAACCGGTTATCTACTTGACCGTGTAGGGGCAAGGCCAACACTAGCTCTCGTTACCGTCGTACAAATAATCACATTATTGATGATGCCAGGCCTAACTGACCTTGCCGTCTTAGCCGTAGCTTTGGGAGTTATGTTGGGCGTATTTGGCCAAGTGCCGGTGAACGACTTCCTAATTGGAACCACTGCCTCACAGCAATCTCGCTCGCGCGCCTTCGGCTTCCGTTACATGGTGAGCTTTCTGGCATTCTCAGGAGCCTTGCCACTCATAGCTATTGTTCAATCCAATTGGGGTTTTGACGGATTGTTCTATGTGCTGATGACTTGCGCCTTGGTGATACTCTTGGGCAGTCGAGTTCTGCTGTCTAACCCCTCTCATGCAGCAAAAGCCACCTCATAAGTTTCTGAGTTGTATGGATCCAAGGTCTTATTCGACTTCCGCCCAAAACATGAGCATTACGCAAGCATCCAGGGGCATATCAGCTATACCCAAGGAGGTTCGAGTGTGGCGACCACGAGGGCCAAACACGTCATTAATCAAGTCAGATGCACCATTAAGAACTTGAGGGTGACCGCGATACCCGGGCGCACAGTGAACGCAACCTTCAATCCTGACAATTTGTCGTACTTTTTCTAAATCACCCGTCGCAGCTTGCAGCTGTGCAATACCGTTGAGAGCAGATAGGCGAGCAGCTTGATAACCATCTTCGTCACTAACATTCTCACCCAATCGACCCGGGTAGTGTAAGACGCCTTCAACCCATGCAACCTGACCAGAAGTCATAACTAAATTGCCTGTGCGTACCCAAGCCTCATAATTTCCAACACCCTTTGGGGCTTCCGGCAGGGAGAGGCCGAGGCGAGCAAGGTTTTCTAAAGCAGTTATGATGCTGTGTTTCTTTCTCTGTGCGCAACGGGTGAAGTAAGCTGTCCACTCAAGCCACTTAAGACAATTAATTTTAGCTGGGTGGGCCTAAAGGGGTAATCGAACAAGTGTTTTGAACCAATAGACAGCGTTCAGTTTAATCAATCTTGGGTAAAAGCTCGTCCAAGCTCTTTTTGGCATCGCCATAAAACATGCGGGTGTTCTCTTTATAAAAGAGGGGGTTCTCAATGCCGGAGTAGCCTGTACCTTGGCCGCGCTTCGACACGAAAACCTGTTTAGCCTTCCACACCTCTAGCACTGGCATCCCCGCAATAGGACTATTTGGGTCCTCCTGAGCGGCGGGGTTTACGATATCATTAGACCCAATGACGATGACAACATCTGTTTGAGGAAAGTCATCATTGATCTCGTCCATTTCTAGCACGATGTCGTAAGGAACTTTAGCTTCGGCGAGAAGCACGTTCATGTGCCCCGGCAGCCGGCCCGCAACAGGGTGAATGCCAAAACGAACAGTTTTTCCCTTGGACCGCAATCGTTGAGTAAGCTCTGCAACCGTCTGCTGAGCCTGGGCCACCGCCATACCATATCCAGGAACGATAATAACTGTATCTGCATCATTAAGTGCTGCACCAACCCCATCAGCATCGATGGCGATCATCTCTCCATCAACTTCCATGGCAGGACCGCTAGATGTCCCGAAGCCGCCCAGTATTACTGATAGGAACTTTCGGTTCATCGCTACGCACATGATGTAAGAGAGAATTGCTCCTGAAGAACCAACTAAAGCACCTGTAACAATTAGGAGGTCGTTTCCTAGAAGGAAGCCAGTGGCCGCAGCTGCCCAACCCGAATAACTGTTCAGCATTGATACGACGACGGGCATGTCCCCACCGCCAATGGCCATGACCAAATGGGCACCAATCACCAAAGCAATCAACGTCATCAGATAGAGCGTCCACGATCCGGCGCCCTGGATGTAAAGGATCATCAGCACAACCGATGCAACGACCATGGATATATTCCAGGCGTGGCGCCCCGGCAGTATCAGTGCCTTGCCGTCAATTTTTCCTGAAAGTTTTCCGTAAGCAATGATTGAGCCCGTAAAGGTGATTGCACCAATGAAAACACCAAGAAAAATTTCAACTTCGTGGATGATTTGCTCGGCGTAGGAGGGAAAGTCATGCGCCGTCATATCGGAATTGAGACCAATAAGCACTGCAGCAAGACCAACGAAACTGTGCAGTGCCGCTACGAGTTCTGGCATGCCCGTCATCTCAACACGCTGAGCGACAATCACGCCTATGATAGCGCCGACGGCGACGGTCAGAACCAAGACTATGTCGATGGTGACGCCGGGTCCAAAAATAGTTGCGAAGAAGGCTACCGCCATACCAATAATGCCAAACCAAACGGCTCTCTTCGCACTTTCTTGGTTTTTCAAGCCGCCAAGGGCAAGAATGAATAAAACAGTTGCGGCGATGTAGGCGGCAGTTTGGAATTCAAAAGACATTTTTGCTGCGCCCAATTAAGATTTCTGGAACATCTGCAACATTCGTCGGGTTACCATAAAGCCCCCAACAATGTTGATCGTGGCGATTAAGACCGAAATACCCGCCAGAATTGTTACAATCGAAAGATCAGCGTCCAACTGCAAAAGAGCGCCAATAATGATGATACCTGAAATTGCGTTGGTAATTGCCATCAGTGGCGTGTGCAGGGAGTGCGAGACACCCCAAATAACTTGAAATCCAACAAATACAGAAAGCACAAAAACAATAAAATGCTGCATGAAGGCGGGAGGGGCAAAAAGCCCAATAATGCCCATAAGCACTGCTCCAGCGACAAGAAGCATGACCTGCTGCCTGCCCTTCTTAGCCATAGCGGTTGCCTCTGCTGCCCTCTTCTCCTCGGCCGTTTGTTCTTTTGGCTTTTCCCTTTTTACTGCCGCAATCGCTTGAACTTTTGGAGGTGGAGGCGGAAAGGTAACGGCTCCATCGAAAGTGATTGTAGCCCCTCGGATTACATCATCTTCCATGTTGTGAACAATTACGCCGTCCTTTTCAGGGGTCAGATCTGAGATCATATGACGAACGTTGTTCGCATAGAGTGAGGACGCCTGCGATGCCATCCTACTGGGAAAGTCAGTGTAACCTATAATTGTGACACCATTCTCCGAGATGAACTTGTCATCAGGTACAGTGAGCTCGCAATTGCCGCCGCGCTCTGCTGCAAGATCAACAACGACTGAGCCGGGTTTCATAGCCTCAACCATGTCCGTAAGCCAAAGTTTTGGCGCATCACTGCCGGGTATAAGGGCCGTCGTAATGATAATATCGACGTCTGGAGCAAGTTCCCTAAACTTGGCTAACTGTTTCTCTCGAAACTCAGGCGAAGACGGTGCCGCATAACCACCCGTCGCCGCGGAATCCTGGTTTTGTTCAAATTCGAGGAATACGAATTCTGCCCCCATAGATTCAATCTGTTCGGCCACCTCTGGGCGAACATCAAAGGCGTAGGTGATTGCACCTAAAGACGTTGAAGTACCAATGGCGGCCAAGCCAGCTACCCCCGCCCCTATGACCAAAACTTTGGCGGGCGGCACTTTTCCTGCCGCCGTCACCTGGCCCGTGAAAAAGCGGCCAAAGTTATTTCCTGCTTCGATGACTGCCCTATAGCCAGCAATATTAGCCATCGATGACAGTGCGTCCATTTTCTGGGCGCGACTAATGCGCGGAACCATGTCCATCGCAATAGCGGCAGCGCCCTGGGCATTGGTCAGTTCAAGTAAGTCAGCATTCTGGCCTGGATAGAAGAATGAAATTAGGGTTTTATTGCCTGAAAGAAGCTTTATCTCTGTCTCAGTTGGAGGTCTGACTTTGACTACTACCTCCGCATCATTCCAAAGTTGGCTTTCCTCTGTAACTACAGTGACGCCTGCCTCTTCATAGGCTTTGTCAGAAAAACCTGCCGCCAAACCTGCGCCAGATTGGATGAAGCAACTGTGGCCAAGTTTCTGAAGATCCAGTGCAGAAGATGGGGTCATTGCAACCCTATTTTCTCCTGGAAACGTCTCTTTAGGAGCTCCAACCTTCAAACGCCGCCCTCCTCAAAAAGCACCTCAGCCATGAAAACTGCCGAAGATACTGCCTTCTGGAAAACCCTTTTGATAATAGACTAACACCTTACTCATTTAAATTTCTACTTCTACATTTTGTCATTTTTGAGTGTTCGTTAATAAAAATTTCAAGTGATTATGGCGACGTTTAAACTAAAAATGAGCTAGGCTTCCGTAACTATTAAAAGTTGGAGGCTATCCATTGGGCACGCACGACTACTTAGACGACCCGCGAAATGCTGAAATTTTAATAGACATTAATGGCGAACATAAACGCCGGGCAGAAGCAACTGTCTCCGTTTTCGATTCAGCATTCATGTTGGGGGATGGTGTTTGGGAAGGTATTCGCCTTCACAATGGAGGCTTAGCATTCCTCGATGCGCACCTTGATCGCCTCTGGGAAGGCGCGAAGACGCTCGATTTTGAACTTGGGCTCTCAAAACAAGAATTAGCCAAACGCATTATGGCCATTTGCGAAGCAAATGGCATGGAGACGGGGGTTCACATCCGCCTCATGGTTTCTCGCGGATTGAAGTCGACGCCTTACCAGCACCCGCGCGTTACAATTTCGGGGCCAACAATTGTAATCATTCCTGAGTGGAAGGCGGCGAAGCCTGAGACGGCGACTAAACCTTTGAACCTTCACACAGTTCATATACGCCGCGGCGCGCCTGATGTGCAGGATCCGGCACTTAACACACACTCAAAATTGAATTGTATTTTTGCATGTATTCAGGCCGACAAGGCGGGTGCAGATGAAGCCTTAATGCTTGACCCTCAAGGGTTCGTAGCCACGTGTAATTCAGTGCACTTCTTTATAGTCCGGAAAGGCGAAGTTTGGACGTCCTCCGGGGATTATTGTTTGGATGGAATAACTAGAAGAAATGTAATCGATATTGCGAGAGCAAACCAAATCACAGCCCTGGAAAAAAACTTCAGCCTAACTGACGTGTATAACGCTGATGAGGCTTTCGTAACGGGCACCTTCGCTGGCGTGGCGCCCGTCGGGATCATTGATGGGCGCCAGATTGGTAATGGCAAGAGAGGTCAGATGACCGAGAGACTTCAGAAATTGTATCTAAATTTGTTAGACCAAAGCGTACTCAAGGCCTAGCCAAGGAAGAAAACAACGCCAGCTCTTAGCTATCTAAGACACAAAATTTCTTTGCTAGAGCTAGAAAGAATGCCTTATTCCGATGAGCCCGCTTGTTGATCGAACCTTAAAAGTGCGAGTTCCGCCTGTAGATACGTCAAGGTCGAAGTCAGCAGTCTGAAAATACCTAGTCTCTAAGAAGACATTCGTATCTGCAGTGATTTTATAATCAACGCCAAACATGACTTGGTACGCAAAAACCTCTTCATTTGCATCCTGGTTAGGGTTTGGACCAACAAAGTGGCTCTCCACATTAGCCATCCCAAAGCCAATGCCAGCGTATGGATTTATTTTTTCACCGACGTACGTGCCTAATTTCAGAACTGTATTCACCATCCCCGATATGACGTCGGTGTCTCCTGATCCTGGATTACCGTTTGAAATGGAATCTACAGTATTGCGACGATAACCAACCTCTCCTTCAAAACTAATGAGATCGTTGACTGCAATTCCAACTGCAATGCCGGCTGCACCGCCAAGGTCATAGTTGATCGTCGAAGTTGCTGCTGTACTAGTAGCATCTTCATCGTAGATATAATTGAGCCCGCCCCACGCAGAGACGTACAGGTCTTTCGCTGCGACTGGAGACGAACAAATGCAAACAAAACTCAAAAAGGTCGATAAGACTAGTAGAAGGTTTTTCTTCATGATTTGTCAGGGCCCTTTTTTTAAAAAGCCACTTATTTATTCCCATAAATATGTTTTTGGCAATTGTCTCTTGAACGTCAACTTCAAAGCAGCGCCCTGGGACAAATAACACAAAGGCTTCATCAGCACGCCGTATGTCCGCTGGAAGAGAATGCGAGATACTAAAACTGACCATATTTATTGGTGTTGATTATGACACCAACGAGGGGCCACTAACTTTTCTGATTACCCGCGCGCTAACTCTGTCGTGATGTGTTTCACTGATGGTGTAAGAATACCCATGAAAAGAGCCTCTCGCTGACGACGATTGCTTTCAGAGCCAATCATATAACCACTAGCCCCAGCCTGGAGTGCTCCTGACTGCGCCGCTGACATCGCTAATTCTGCAACCTTAAGACGCGCTCGCAAGACATCCAGAAAAGCCCCTCTGCTAGTGTCGCCTGACGATCCTGCTAATTGTGCGGCAGTCGCCTCCAATTCAGAGACGCGATCAAGGATCATGTTGGACGTCAAAGGCAGCCATTGTGCATTTCTTGCGGTCGCAACCTGCTTGACCATGTTGTTGGCAACGCCCCTTGCCAACCCAAGTCCCATTCCGAATTGCAGCAGGACAAAACCCTGCCTTATCTTGGGAATGAATTCGGCGACATTTTCTGAAATAACATCGTCATTGGGTATGAATGCATCTTTAAGAAGGACCGTGTATGTGCCAGTGCCTTCAAGCGCAATAAATTCAGAACTATTTGAGAGCTTAAGCCCGCTGCATTTGCATTAACAATCGACATAACGCGCCTGCCGTCGGACAGTTCGAAAATAGCCGCAAAAATATGGTTAGGTCCTACATTAGATACCCACGGCAACCGACCAGAAACGCGATATCCGCCAGATACTTTTTCACCTCTAAGAGCTAGCTTTTCTATGCCGGAGAAGGACTTCATGGGATTGGACAGACCTGTCCCCCAAGCTGCTCTCCTCCTGCAACTAGATCTAGGAGGCGCTTCCGCAGGCCAGTATTTTCACTAGAAGCTAAATACCAAACTAGTGCATCTTGGCACCAAGTGCAGAACCCCGTCGACATGCAGACTTCGCTGATTGTGGCCATATCAGCTACAGCGGCCGGTAAGCCCGTAGATGGTGATTGAACTGCATGCCGACTAAAGGCACCAGCCTCCCCCAATTCCCTAAGGGCACCTTCAGGATAAAGGCCCTCACGGTCGATTTTTCGGACAATCGGGTCGATTGCATCGCTTACAATCGATCTAATTTCTTTGGGGCCATCATTAACAGGCCTAACAGCGACTGCTACTGACATCTTGAGCCTACTTAGATGCTATTGAAATTGGAGTAGTATTTTGAAGTGTGTTCAAAACGGGAGACCATTTTCTTACGTGTTGGATCACTTCGACCACCTCTTCTTCTGTTGCTCCATCTACATCCAGCTTCACATTCATTCGGATTGATGAGAGGCCAGGATTTTTAGGCCTTAAATCACCCGTGCCCCACACAGCAGTGATATTAATGTCGCCTTCGAGTTCGACCTCAATTCCTTTAACCGTCCATCCACGAGCAACGGCATTCGCCTGCAAGCCAACTGATACGCACGTACCAAGCGCAGCGAGAAGAGCTTCTGGCGGATTGGGTGCAGTATCATCGCCAAGCAGACCAGGTGGTTCATCGACAATGTGAGGAGGTAAGTCTCTCACATAATTCAGGTGGCGAAACTTTTTACCTTCAGCAACGGTTCTACACTTTGCCGTGCGGACAACTGTATTGTCCGCTTTACCTTTTTGACCAAGCGCAGCAAGTGCATCTGCGTCAATCACATCAAATTCAGCAGTCTGTATCTGCTGCGCACTGTTAGTAGTCATTTCAAAAACTCTCCAAGTATTATCGATTTTTAGGAAGCAGGAACCCAGCTCGCCCTTTTGAGCGCGCGGAGCAATACAAAGTCGAGGCCAAAACCAATCAGTCCAATTAACAAAATCAGAGCGGCCAGAACGTCGTAGGAAAGAGTGTCTCGAGCATCATTGATGGCATACCCAAGCCCGGAGGTGACACCCAGATATTCGGCAGGAACAAGAACAATCCAGGCGACTCCAAGAGCCAACCTTATTCCTGTTAAGAGGTCTGGTATAACGGCAGGTAAAATAATCCGATGGATAATGCCAACGGGGCTACCACCATGACTTCTGCCAACGATTATCCAAGCAGGATCATCTCGTTTAACACCGGCAGCAGTCGAAAAAATGATTGGCCACACGGCGGCAGCCGCGATGAGAAATATTATTGCCGTATCCCAGGTAGGGAATGCCAATACTGCTACTGGCATCCATGCTAGAGGCGAAATCATTCGTAAAAATTGAAATGGAACTTGCACTGATCGTTCCAAAATGGGGTACAACCCGATTGCCAAACCGATAGGCGCGCCAATCAAAAAGGCTGCAAGAAGTCCGCCCCCAACCCTCAGCAAGCTAGGCCATGCCGCCTCTAGAGCTGCCCCCGAAGATAAAAGGCTTTTTAAGGCAACAAGTGCTGCACCAGGCGCAAAGTCGGCAAACACTGAAAAGCTGGCAGAGGAAGCCATCGCCTGACATCCAATCTGCCAAACGGCAAACAAGCCAAAGAGGCCGACTAGGGGCGGCGCAAGCCGCCCAAGTGCCAGGCCTCCTGCATAAAGTGGGGCCAGAACGCCAGTGTCGGTATGTCTGACCAGCTGTTTCACAGAGTTAACAATTCTTTGCGCTCGAAAGGAGCGGAAGCGTCAACGCTTGGGTCTAGTGTCCAGCTAGGGTTCTCCTGCAGGGCTTTACGCACAAAGCGGTAATCGACCAAGTCGTTGGCTACAAATTCTGGATCCAAATTGTCCAAGAATGTTGCATCGCCAGACACCAGCGTCTTTGTCATTGCACCGATGATTAATTTGGTTGCTGACGGATAGGGCCAAGGCTGAAAATCAATGCGTCCATTGCCCCAGTCTCTATGTTTAATAGCGCCCTGTTGCACGTACTGGTCGCCATAATCGGTCATAGCCTTACGAACAACTGCCGCAGGCATTGGCAGTGCACCACTGCCATCCTTTGAGATAAGCTTCGCCACTTCAGACTTATTCTGGCTCGCGAATATCTGCGCCTTCACAATCGCATTGATAACTTTTTGGGTCCACTCAGGCCGCTCGACGGTGTCTGCTTGATGCGCAGCAACTACACAGCAAGGGTGGTTCTTCCAAATATCCCCCGTAAAGCGCAGCATGCGCGCCTTTACCTTAATCTCACCCAGTGCATTGAAGGGTTCAGCAACGATGTAACCGTCAATCTTCTTTGCGGCTAGGGCGAGCGGCATTTCAGGTGGGGGTAGGATTTGCAGGGCCACTTCATCCTTACCAACTGGACCATTTGTGATCACAGGCTTCAGGCCAACTTCACGAAGTCCGTACTGGAGGACTATGTTGTGCATTGAATACCAGTAGGGAATGGCAATCCGCGTACCGCCTAAACCAGCCAAGTCCTTAACGCCAGTGTGTTCTCCCACAACTAAGCCAGAGCCATTGGTGTGCGCCCAGGCAAGAATTTTTACTGGAAATCTGTTGTTGTATCGCATCCAAACTGGGATGGGCTTCAACAAGTGAACAAGATTAAATTTTCTGGCGGCAAAGCCTTCAACCAGTGAAGACCAAGAGCGAATAAGTACGGGCTTTTCGGAAGCCAATCCTTCTTCTTTAAAAAATCCACCATAGTGGGCAACTAGCAAGGCAGTTGCATCCGTAATTGGAAGATACCCAATGCGGACTACCTCATCGCGCTTATCACTTGCCCGTGCTGCTCCCGGGAACCCCATACTCATTGCTGCGGCCGCTAAACCGCCTTTAGCCAACAAATCAAGAGTTTCTCGGCGGGTCCAATCGCTTCGAGACCACTCGTACTTCCAAAGATCTTTGATGTCTTTATCGACCATTTTTATTTCCAATCGATTTGGCGACGGCTTTGCGGGCCTAATTAAGCTACATTTTCTAACGGGCTGAGGGATTGCACTTCAGCCACAGGTGTAAGAGCTAACTCCCGATGACAAAGGGCACTGGCATCGGATTTGTCGTGCGTTACAAGGACTACAGTGACGCCCTTCCGCTCACTTACTTGCGCTATGTCATTGCGAAGGGCGGACCGCATCGCAGGGTCGAGGGCTGAAAAGGGCTCATCAAGGAGAAGAACTTTGGGGTCGTGCGCGAGGGCTCTCGCCAAGGCCACTCTTTGTTGCTGACCGCCAGAAAGCATGTGAGGCAAAGCATCCTTACGGTCTGCAAGGCCCACCTGCGCCAACAAATCTGAGGCGCGCCCATTTCTCTGCGCCTTCGGAAAACCAGCAAACTTTAGGGCGAGGCCAACATTTTCCATAGCCGAGGCCCAAGGAAGAAGAGCGGGGCGCTGCTGCATCAGGGCTACTGATGCAGAAGGCCCCGTTACGACAGTATTTCCAACACGTACTTCGCCTTTTGATGGCTGTATAAGTCCGGCAATTGTTAGAAGGAGGGAAGACTTCCCAACTCCTGACGGGCCTGTGATTGCTAACCGCTCTCCCCCCGGAATTCTAAAGCTGAGATCGCTAATGACAGCGCGACGGCCGCGCGACACCTCGAGGTTAGAGATTTCAATTGAGAGAGACATGGAAAACACCAAACATAGAACGAATATTAAAATTACCGTGTTTTAATTGAACATAATTCTATTTATTGCTATAATTTCTTTTGTTTTCTGAACAATGTTTTGTTTTTGGATTTAAGAATGGAAATAATTAAATCAGAAATTCTTGATGAAGGAATAACAATCCCTCTTGATGAAGCAGATTTTGCTCTTCTTCGCATTCTTCAGAAGGATGCCACACTTCCACTAGGGCGACTTGCCGATAAAGTTGGCTTATCAAAGACAGCCGTGTGGAACCGCATTCAGCGCTATCACGCCACCGGCGTGATTGATCGCCAAGTAGTGGTAGTTGATCCTAAGAAAGTAGGTATTTCGGAGACTTTCTTTGTCGCCGTTCGCACGAATAATCACAACGCCAAATGGTTCGCAGAGTTTATAAAGATAATTTCAAAATTCCCCGAAATCACCGAAGCACACAGGATGGCGGGGCATATTGATTATTTTTTAAAAGTTCAGGTGAAATCCACTAGGGAATTCGACTTGTTCTACAAAAGACTAGTGAAGGAAATCGACCTATTTGACGTGAATTCCAGCCTATCAATGGAAGTATTGAAAAATGAGACGGCACTGCCGTTGTAGCCTAAATATATAATGCGGCAAAAAACCCTGCAGCCACACCCCATTATCAACTCTCAACTCAAAGTCGGTTAATAACTATCCGTCGCTCATCTTAAGAGCTGCAATGAATGCACTTTGGGGTATTTCTACTTGGCCGAAGGCGCGCATGCGTTTCTTGCCTTCCTTCTGCTTTTCCAACAGCTTTTTCTTGCGCGTGATGTCGCCGCCATAGCATTTGGCCGTAACGTCCTTGCGCATCGCTGAGACGGTTTCTCGGGCAATTACCTTTCCACCGATGGCAGCTTGCACTGCGATCTTGAAGAGTTGCCTTGGGATTAAGTCCTTTAAACGTTGGCAAAGGGCGCGGCCTCTCGATTCCGCTTGAGAGCGGTGCACGATCGCTGCTAAGGCCTCGACGGGCTCGTTATTAACAAGGATCGACATCTTTACCAGGTCGCCTTCCTCATACCCATCAATTTGGTAGTCGAAACTGGCGTAACCTCGGCTGATAGATTTCAGGCGATCATAAAAATCGAAGACCACCTCATTTAGGGGGAGGCGATACACCAGCATCGCCCTCTCACCAACATAGGTGAGCTCTTTTTGAATGCCGCGACGCTCTTCACACAGCTTAATTACCCCGCCAAGGTGTTCGTCAGGAAGCATAATTGTAGCCGTGATCCAGGGCTCTTCAATCATTTCTATTTTGGTGACGTCAGGCATATCGGCGGGATTATGAAGCTCGATAATTTCGCCCTTCTGCATGTGTATCCGGTAGACGACGGAGGGACTTGTCGCGATCAAGTCCAAGTCAAACTCTCGATCGAGGCGCTCTTGAATGATCTCTAGGTGAAGAAGACCCAGGAAACCACAACGGAAACCAAATCCGAGAGCCGCTGAACTTTCCGTCTCAAATTCAAAGCTAGCATCGTTTAGGCGAAGCTTTGCCAGACTTTCACGAAGACTTTCAAAATCCGCAGCATCCGCCGGAAAGAGACCACAGAACACTACTGGAAGGTTTGGCTTGAAACCTGCGAGAGGCTTTTCAGCGGGCTTTCTATCATTAGTAATGGTATCGCCGACAGAACAATCGGCTACTGCCTTGATAGAGGCAGAAACATATCCAAGCTCTCCTGGGCCGAGGCTATCACGCTTAGTACGCTTAGGGGTAAATACGCCTACCTCATCAACTTCGTATGCGGCGCCGTTTGCCATCATGCGAATGCGCATACCTTTTTTGACTTCGCCATTGATGACACGAACAAGAGTAACCACGCCAAGATACTGGTCGTACCAACTATCAACTAAGAGTGCCTGCAGCGGCTCTTCTGTTTCGCCAACTGGCGGTGGCATTTGGGTAACGATGGCTTCTAAAACCTCTGGAACACCGAGGCCAGTCTTGGCAGATATTTCAATTGCTTCAGACGCATCAAGGCCTATGACTTCCTCAATTTGCGCCTTCACCCGCTCTGGATCCGAGGCAGGTAAGTCTACTTTATTTAATACGGGTACGATCTCTAGATCGTTCTCCAGAGCCAAATAAACATTTGCAAGGGTCTGCGCCTCAACACCCTGCGTCGCATCTACCACGAGCAAAGCGCCTTCACACGCGGCGAGGCTTCGACTTACTTCATAAGTAAAGTCAACGTGTCCAGGAGTATCGATCAGGTTGAGTTCATATTCCTGACCATCTTTTGCAGTGTATTTAAGCTGAACTGTCTGTGCCTTGATGGTGATGCCGCGCTCACGTTCTAGGTCCATCGAGTCGAGGACCTGTTCTTGCATTTCACGGTCCGTCAGACCACCGCACGTTTGTATTAGCCTATCAGCCAACGTCGACTTGCCGTGGTCGATGTGTGCAATGATTGAAAAATTACGGATGTGGCTTAGGTCAGTCATGGCCGTGCCATTTCACTCTTTCCTGCAGGTAGAACCCGTGATCTAGCGCAGTCCAGAGCTTAAGGGAATACAAGGATTGCAGTATGCTCTAAAATTAAATAGCTGAAGGCTTATTTTTCAGCATTTGATGTTTTTTGGAAACTAATTAAACCTACGATAGTTTTCTAATCGCCGCGTGCAAGCTGATACAGCGCGCACCTAAAAACAATAAGGATTGTCTTATGAGCAAATTGCCTGACTACACCCCACCCAAGATTTGGAAGTGGGAAAACGAAAATGGAGGCCAATTTGCTAATATCAATCGGCCCATTGCTGGTCCAACCCACGAGAAAGAGCTCCCCAGAGGCAAGCATCCTCTCCAGCTATACTCCTTAGCAACGCCAAATGGGGTGAAAGTAACCGTTATGTTGGAAGAGCTGTTAGCAGCTGGCTATTCCGAAGCTGAATACGATGCCTGGCTTATAACAATTCGCGAGGGCGAACAGTTTGGCTCAGGGTTTGTTGGAGTTAACCCAAACTCTAAGATTCCTGCCCTGATGGATTACTCGACGACGAAGCCGACGCGCGTATTTGAGTCAGGTTCGATCCTCTTGTACTTAGCCGAAAAGTTTGGGGGGGCATTCCTTCCCAACGATCCTGGGGATCGAGCTGAGTGCCTATCATGGCTTTTCTGGCAGATGGGAAGCGCGCCTTATCTTGGTGGCGGCTTTGGTCACTTCTATGCCTACGCCCCGGTCAAGATTGAGTACTGTATCGATCGCTACACCATGGAAACCAAGCGACAACTTGATGTTCTGAATCGACATCTTGAAAACAACAAATTTATGTGTGGGGATGAATATACCATTGCTGATATGGCAATTTGGCCATGGTATGGGGCCGCTGTTTCAAACAGCATCTACGATGCCGCTGAATTTCTCGATGCAAAAATATACACCAATGTCATTCGTTGGGCTGAAGCAATTGCGGACCGGCCTCAGGTAAAACGTGGGCGGATGGTTAACCGCGCCACCGGTCCTTTAGAAAAACAGCTCTGGGAGCGTCATGACGCCAGCGATTTTGATACAAAAACCCAGGACAAATTGCAGTCCACAAAGGACTAATCTTGGAAGCCTTTGAAATTGGCCTTCTTGCCATAGCAGCTTTTTCGACCTCGGCACTGACTGCAGTTGTTGGTGCTGGGGGCGGTACAGCACTCATTGCTTTGATGCTATTGATCATGCCTCCTGCCGCCGTGATCCCAGCGCACGGCGTCGTTCAACTGGCAGCAAATGTAACGCGTTCCTGGCTTTGCGCAGATATCTGGCCTGGCCAATCATTTGGCGCTTTTCCCTTCTTTTACCGCTTGGCGTTGTTCTTGGGTTGTGGTTTTTTCAAGGTTTACCAGCAGCAGTTATCCAGCTTTTGATTGGCGGCTTCGTTCTTATCACTCTTGCGCTCCCTACATCAAACAAATCGGCATTAGAGAAACGCCACTCTGGGCTTTTATTCCAGTCGGATTCGTAACAGGTTGCTTAAATATGATTGTTGGTGTGATAGCGCCTATTCTCGGAGCTATCATTGTTCGGCGAGATCTAAAAAAAGAGGAGATAGTAGGCACTCTGGGATTTTTTGGAGTTATAGGTAATCTCTTCAAAATAATCTGGATTTACGTTCGTTGGTTTTAGTTTTGCAAAATATTGGCCTTTACTGGCAGTGATGGTTCCTGCCGCCGTAGTAGGTGCGCGCGTCGGGCGCTTGTTGCTCTCGATGGTAGACGAGCGTTTATTTCTAATTTGTTTCCGTCTTATGTTGGGTATGCTTGCACTCAAGCTCATCATAGTGGACGGCTTGAGTGCATTTTTGTTGACTTCAATCGGATTGCCTCAGGCATTTGATATCCTGGCGTAGATTTAGAAAGCGCCACTTCATCTTGTCCATATCTTCTGGCACGCCCTCGAACATAGGCGATGACAAATACCTTTCTCCTGTATCAGGCAACATACAGAGGATTGTCGATCCCTTTGGTGCCTTCTCTGCAACTGCAATCGCAGTCGCAAAGCTAGAACCACCTGAAATACCAGTAAAGATGCCTTCCTGCTGCGCCAATTTCTTGGACCAGGATATACCATCTGCTCCCGCAACGGGCAGAAGTTCGTCGTACAGATTGTTGTCAATTGCTTCCTGCAAAACATAAGGAATGAAGTCAGGAGTCCAACCCTGGATTGGATGAGCCTCCCAGTCGGGGTGGCTAGATGCTGGTGAATTATCTGCAGTTCTATCCTGAACCTTGCCACCACCTAAAAGTTGAGCATTAGCAGGTTCGGTTAAATAATTTTCGTATTAGGCATTTCCTTACGGAGGATCTTGCAACCCTGTAACTGTTCCACCGGTTCCATATCCAGAGACGAAATAGTCAAGCTTTTTGCCTGCAAAATCCGCAACTATTTCGCGCCCGGTGGTGTTCTCATGGATCTTAGCGTTGTCGGCTGTCTCAAACTGGCGCGCAAGGAACCACCCATTTGCCTTTGCGAGTTCAACTGCCTTGTTGTACATGCCCGAACCCTTCTGGGCACGAGGGTCAAAACAACCTTAGCGCCAAGAAACCTCATGAGTTTGCGCCGTTCAATAGAAAAGCTGTCAGCCATTGTCACGAACAAGTGGATACCCTTTGGCCGCACAGACCATAGCCAGCCCAATCCCTGTGTTACCGCTGGTTGCCTCAACTACAGTCTGACCGGGTTTTAGGTCTCCCGTTTCTCTGCTTCCTCAATAATACTTGTAGCAAGACGATCCTTTGACAGATCCCGCAGGGTTAAAGAATTCAGCTTTTACGTACAAGTTAATGCCTTCAGGGGCGATTTTGTTAATACGTACGCAAGGAGTGTCACCCATCGTATCCACTATTGAGTCGAAAACTCGTCCTTGACCATTAGTAGTGCGGCTATTGCTATCTGACATTAACGTCTCTCCCTTTTATAACGTATTCTATGGCAACCCTAAAAAGTACTGTACACGTGATAATCAGCGTTTCCAAAGAAGACATCAAAACAAAAATCATTCATTCTTTTCATCGTGAAGGATCAGTCATCATATGAGCGTCTCAAGTTTCTCAGACAAAAGTCTCCTGACTGATGTTGAGGAGCTTTCAAACTGTCTTGATAGCGTGACTTTGCTAGATCTTCGACCAACAGATGATTACGCTTTAGGTCATATTCCAGGTGCTAGACACATAGGTATCTATGACATTAGCCGTAATGACACCTCCGAGGCACCATTAGAGGCCTTTCTTTCTATTTTTAATGTTCTTTTCGGCTCGCGTGGCGTTCAAGCTGGAAAAGCCAATAGTTGTATACGACCATGAAAGCGGGGAGCGAGCGGCTCGAGCAGTTTGGTTGCTTTCGGTTTTAGGGTCATTCAAATGTTAGATTGTTGACGGTGGCAGTAGTGCCTGGAGACGTTCAGGACGCAGTTTAGTCAGTGTGGGATTTGCGGATGCGCCGATAGCGCCAGATAAGGCCCCACCTTTCGCGATTAGAACTGCTTGCAACCCGCTTTGACGTCCACGAGGCAATTAAGCGTGACGATATGATCATCCTTGATGTTCGTCGTGAAAGTGAAAATAGAGGAACAGAAAAGCGGGCCCGACGTGCCGGCGCAATCCCTGGATCTGTTCACATCTTTTGGCGTGATCATTTAGACGCCGATGGCAAAATTCGACCTGTCGATGAGATCCGTTCCCTCTACGAAGCAAATGGCGTCACGCCCGATAAATCAATTATTGCATTCTGTCAGGGCGGCTATAGGTAAGCCAACACATTTATAATTCTCAAATCGTTAGGATTTCAGAACGAGCGAAACTATGTTGGCTCTTAGGGTGAGTGTGGAAATAGCGACGATTCCATCATCGTAAAGCCAGAATAATCATCATTCTGGACGTTCAATCCGACCATTTGGCAATCGAGCAAAGCGACCCTCCCAATGGATGCACTGGATCTTGCTGGGGCCACGGCCATCCTCCAAAAGCTGTTTGTCGATAGTCTGCAAAAGCAGCAGAAAGCTCATCCCGACTATTCATTACAAAAGGTCCATGTTGAGCGACAGGTTCTCCAATAGGCATTCCTTGCAGCATGAGTAGTTCAGATGACTGACCACCTTTTTCAATATAGGGAATGACCCGCATTTACTTGGGCAACATTTAACATCGACTTGTTGACCATCAAAGGAGATGGGTCCACCGGAAAAGAGATAAAGGCAACGTCCAACATCGGCGTTCGTTGCAGGCAATGTCCACTCAGCCCCAGGGTCTAATTTTATTGTCCAAATCGCAACATTATGAGCTGGATTGGGCCCATGAACTTGGAGGTGGCGCTGGAGGCTCCTGACCATCTGGCAACGCGCCAGCGTAGCTTACAAGCTTTACCCCATCAGAAGACAACATGCTTGGGATTTTATTCTTCCAGAACATACTGAAGTGCGGCTGAGCCATTTTAGAAACAGCCGGCAAATTCAGCCAAATCTGAAAAAGTTCGGTTGGGTTGCGGGTGTCCTGGCTTAAAAGTGGAAACATTTCAGAGTGAACGACGCCCTTACCAGCTGTCATCCACTGCAAATCACCTTCCCCAAAACGCGCAGCGGCGCCCAAACTATCACAGTGATCAATATACCCTTGGCGCGCGACGGTGACAGTTTCAAAGCCTCGGTGTGGGTGCTGAGGAAAGCCAGGAACTGTACTCACCGTGATACATACTCCAACCATCTTTACCGCCAAAATCATGCCCGATGGACCGCCCTTCGAGGCTTGCCTTTGGGCGCATCTCTCCATCGCCTTCAGGGATAGTTATCATCGTGGTGCACACAGAAGAGAAAAGGGTCGAGGGTTGGCCAAGGACCCTCGGGCAATGGAGCAACTGCTAAAATGGTCTCTGACATCGACACACCTATTTTGATCAAATCTTGACTTTAAATAGCTCGCCAAGAGAAGTTGGACCAATATAAATTAAGGATGTGGCCCCCAAGGCGCAGCATGTAGCAGTTTTACTTCCTGGTTCATGACTAGAGGACGGAAGCGAGCTGCAAAGTCCTCAACAAAAGCCTTGTTCGAAAAGACAGAGGCCCAGTGTGCTCGACGATCTGCATCATCTTCAAACTTCCAAAGATGGACTATTTGATTGATAGTTCCTGTGTCTCCTTGAAAATATCCAACTAACTTATCATCGTGACCACCGGATTGCAGCGCTGGAAATCCATATTTTTTGATAAAGGTCGACTGCCTCGCCCATTTTTCCAACATAAAGCGTGTAAGTTCTAAGTTCGTAAAGAGCCATATCAAACAACCTTTCAGCATTTTTAAATTTTCAGCTGGCCAGTCCAGCCACCATCAATTGGTAAAACTGCACCCGTGATATCATCGCCAATAGAGCTGCAGAGAAAGGCTACCATGGCTGCAACATTTTGCATGGCAACAAATCTTCCAGTCGGATGGCGCTCAGAAATATATTTCTTCTCGACATCAGCAAGCGTGGCCCCCTGGACCGCGGCCATACTTTGCAACTTGGTCATAATAGCCGGCGTTGGAACTGAACCAGGGGAAAGAGCATTAGCTGTCACGCCTGAAGCAGCCGTCTCAACCGCAATCCCTCTTGTAAGCCCGATAAGAGCCGTTTTAGTAGTTACATAGTCAATGCGTTCAGACGCTCCCCTCCAACCAAAGACAGAAGACATATTTATGATACGTCCCCAACCCCTGGCCTTCATATCTGATAAAACTCAGGCGGACAGCATGAAAGGCTGCTGATAAGATTAACAGCTATGGATTGGTCCCATGCTTCTGGCTGCAAATCCTCAATTGCCGAAAAATTTCGAACAACAGCATTATTAACAAGAATATCAATGGACCCAAAGCAACTAATGCCATTGTCGACCATACGCTCAATCTGTCGAAGATCACTTAAATTCCGGGATCAAAAATTGCATCGACATTATTCCGAAGAATTTTTTCTGCCGCTTTGATGCCCTCTTCTGCCGACTTCCAGTCCATTCAAAACAATGTTCGCGCCTACAGCAGCGAGGCTTGCCGCAATTGCATTTCCAAGGCCTCCAACAGAGCCAGTTACTAGAGCCGTGCGACCATCAAGATATCTATTGGACATCATGGATCCCCAGCAGCTGCCAACCGAGCAATGGTGCCTGCATCTTCCAGCGTATCAAGCATCCAAACCGCCTCGATTAGCCTATCAACATTTCCGTTAAAGCCTGCTCGCTCAGATAATTCCCAAACCTTGTTCTCAATGTCTTCATCAGAAAATGGATTTTTTGCCCCACCGCGCGCAGCATCAATACGCACATGAATTGGTGATTGATCCTCAAGTTCGACCGTCATGTCTACTGAACCTATATCGTAAGTGTCGTCGTCAATAAATGTGATTTTGGGACGTCCCGCGGCCAGCGTTTGTTGCGCTGCAGTATCATTAAACTCATCCAAACCAGCCTGGCCTCGTTGAAAGGCTATAGAAACCGCATGCTGCGCTGAAACCTGCGCCTCCCGGCCTGTTGCAACATAAGGTCGATCTGTACGTTGGCGGAGCAAAGAATGGCCTTTAAGTGTTACAGATTTTACAATGCTGGTCTCAAAGCCTTGCCTTGATTCAATCTCTAAACTTGCGTCGATGACAGGGTTTTCAAAACCACACCAGCTGGGATAAGGCTTATAAGTATTTTTACTAATTTCCCAGATATCTCCCCAGATCTGCCGTTAAGCGATTAAGGTTAGGATTGTCGCAGTAAACTCTCAGAAATCCTCGTTGACCTGTCAGTGGTGCTGAAGGCCCATCAAAATTAGCCTTTGCAAGCAGTGCTGACATCATTCCCAAGACGCGCAGCATTTCCCACACTCAAACTTTTTGCCATGTAGCCAAGGCCTTCGACTAATCCAGCTGACTGAACAGCCGCGTTTCCAGCTGCGTAAACAAATTGATTACGTGTTAATTTTAAAAGTGCACCTACTCCAAAGGCTGCGCCAAAAATCCCGCATGTGGATGTAATGTGCCACCCTCGCGCATAATGATAAGGTGAGATAGCGTTGCCTAATCTGCATTCAATTTCTCCTCTAGAATAAAGGCGCGGATCAATTCATTTCCAGACAAACGGTTAGCCTCTGCTTGAGCCAAAATCGCGGGCACCAAGGGTGCCGATGGATGAATTATGGTAGCAGGATGATTATCGTCATAATCAAAAATATTAGCGGACATGCCGTTAATAAACGACGCGAGTTGTGGATCAGTGCGCTCTGGGCGTCCAATAAGACTGCAGGAAGCATTGCACCTGAATAAGGCCCATGACACTCAATGGCCTTATCAACTGCAGGCTCCTCACATCCAGAAATTGCTGTTCCGATAATATTAAGATTGAGCGCTTTGACTTCATGACAGATGGTTGCTGGTAATGTCAGACCAATTCAACCGGTTTGAGCAAATCAGCTAATTTTTTTCCAGAAGGAGTTAATCATCATCCGATCCAATCAAAAAAAATCATTCACTCAAATTTCAAATGGATTTTTACTTAAATTGTTATCTTTATTAATTTAACCCAAATATCATAATTGGTATTTAATTTTTTGATGCATTCTTGGCAAATCCAAAAACTTCAATAATTTTAAAATCTTCAGAAGAATTTGTTTACCCCTTGCAACCGAATTCAAACGTTTTTAAATGATTTTATAGTCCCCCTGTTACCTCTGAGGAACTATCAAAATGAGTGATTTCATTGACCACATCTACAGACCCAGATGATGCATCAATTGTCACAGCAACGCCACGTATTTCCAAGTCCCTCAGTTGGGGGGACAACTGCTTAATCAGGGTTCCATTAATGATTTTAAATCCTCCATTTGCAGCCCTCTGCAAAGTGCCACCTTGATTGATTTTGAAGAATGATATCGTCTTCGGTTATCTACGAAGGATGTTGATTGCTTATGTTTTCTCCTGTAAAATTAAACAGGCTTGCAGTGTATTGATTAAAGCCCCGAATTGAATGCTCCAATTCTTTGCTCAGAATCAGTTTTACAAGAACCGGTGCAATCATTCTCTAATCGTCACATCAACTGCCAAGTCATTCACTAAAAACACGTGGAATGTCCCACCGCCTGAGCCATCAGGGCCATTGAGGTGTGCATCCAAATCAACCAAGCTTGATCTGGACCAATCAAATTCAATAAATGTTGCGCAAAGTCACGTCGATGACTTAACTGCCTCGTGGACAGCTTGTGTCGCGCTGTCCAATTCAACTGTATTTTACTAATTCATTATCAATTTCGAGCTCTGAAAATTGAAGTTCTTTGATCAAACGTGTTACTTGCCTAACGTCCAACATCTGGTTGATGGATTTAATTTGAGCCGTGGCAGGATCGATTTTTGCTGCCAACCATGTGTTTCCAGAGCCATTTTGAGGAGGATTAAAGCGGTCAACCGTCGTTCCACCAGATACCTCTGATCCGCCCGCAGATGTGCGCTGCAGCGTTCCGCCTTGTATTGAAGTTGATGGATATATTGTTTGATTGTCAACGATAGCAGTTTGGAACCATTCGCCCCAGCATGATATTCCGACACCATACAGGCCGGATCCAGAATTTAAACTACTGATTGAAATACCTCACTACAATTAGCATTGCATCGCAATCCCTTGGTCGAGATTAATTTCGGGATGTATTGGGAATTTTGTGATGATGCAGAGATTAAAAATGGTTGAGAGTTTGTATCTTCACCAAACAAAAACCCGTCTAAGTCTATCAAACTGCTATTTTTCCAATCAAATTCAACATGAAGGCCAAGAGAAATATCGTTAATCGTTGCTGTTTTGAATATTGAATTTCAGTTTCAACGAGTTGCAATTTAGATAACTCAGCAAATCCAGTGATTTGAATTATGTCATTTTCAACATCAACAATCTGGTTGATGGATGTAATTTCACCAGTCACTGGATTTATTTCAGCTGCAATCCATGCATCGCCAACGCCCATCACTTGGAGGGGCAAATTCTCGAAGAGTCACCCCACCTGAAACTTCAGAACCACCGCGAGACGTCCGCTGTAAGGTCCCTCCTTGGTTAACCCTAAGAACAAATTTGAATTAGTTAGCGATATAACATTCGGCCCATTATTATCTGGGTCCAGGTGCATTCCAACGCCATAGAGACCTGTATTTGGGAAGCTATCGATTATGATGACTTCACTGCATCTAGCGACAATACAGTTCGTATCCAGCCTTATAGTTGGATGAGAATTTGCAATCTCCTCATCACCAATAATCAGAAATGGGTTCGTTGTTGCTCGTGAATCCGTTCCAAACAGGAATCCATCAACGTCGATTAAATTTGACGCTGTCCAATCAAACTCAATGAATGCGCCTGCGTTAATGTTAAGGTCCGTCCCGGAGAAGCGACTCACTGTATCCTCAACACTTTGAACATCATCATTGATGATTTGAGTTAAATTATCTACCGGCAAATCGTCATTTGGGCCAGTAACCCCTGGCCCAACAGCCCCAGGTGGTCCAAAGCCCAGCGGTATGGATATCGCGATATCAACACCTGGACCCGCAGCTTCCTCAACATTTATGGCTGCAAACACAGGCATCTCTGGGGCTGGTGCCGGGGCCAGAGCAGGGGCTGGTGCCGGGGCCAGAGCAGGGGCTGGTGCAGGGGCTGGTGCAGGGGCAACATCTGCACCCGCACCATTGTCAGGCCCACCAGCTACTGGCGCTTCAGCAGGAGCTGCAGCAGCATCATTACCGGCACCACCTACAGGGCCTGTCTCTCCAGGCTCGTTATCACTTGCACTTGCCACGACCGTGTTATCTGAACCTGCTGGCCCTTCAGACGCCCCATCGCCACCTTCATTTGTTGCAACAGGTCCATCACCACCTTCTGCCGGCGGGCCGCCTTCACCATTAGCAGCTGTACTTTCGCCACCCTGACCACCTTCACCCTCTTGGTTCTGGGCAGTTTGCTCGCCACCTTCACCCTCTTGGTTCTGGGCAGTTTGCTCGCCACCTTCACCTTCTTCTTGGTTCTCGGCGGTTTGCTCGCCACCTTCACCTTCTTGGTTCTCAGCAGTTTCCTCGCCACCTTCACCTTCTTGGTTCTCGGCAGTTTCCTCGCCACCTTCACCTTCTTGGTTCTCGGCAGTTTCCTCGCCACCTTCACCTTCCTCTCGCCACCTTCACCTTCTTGGTTCTCGGCAGTTTCCTCGCCACCTTCACCTTCTTGGTTCTCAGCAGTTTCCTCGCCACCTTCACCTTCTTGGTTCTCGGCAGTTTCCTCGCCACCTTCACCTTCTTGGTTCTCGGTGGTTTCAGGTGACTTATTGACAAAGAGATTGGATATTTCAGCAGGAACGGGAATTAAATCTCCAGGAGGTTGGTTGACTTCACAAAAAAACCAACGCCAGCCTTATCTACCGTCTGAGACCCGTATTCATTCGCAAATTCAATTTTTGATGGCGGTAAACCCACATTGTTGTCTGGGCCTGGGCCTACTAACCCCATGAAAAATGACTGCCCCTGCTCTCTCTCCACAATAATTGTGGATGTACCCCTAATACCCATAACCCCAACAGGCGTTTTAATTTTGAACTGCGGCTTACCCAGAGCGGATGAACGACCAGACACAAAGCGAAGCGAGCCACGAACCATGTTCGCCACCATTTCTCCTGAACCTTTGTTGGGGTCATAAACAAATTTATCTATTGTTAAAGAACTGTTTGGCCCGAGGGTCAGGGCCGTTTCATCTACCAGCAAGGCCTGCATACGAGCGTTTGCACTGGTACTCAAAGTATCATTGGTGAGGATTTCCCCACCAGACTTTATAATTTGTGGGCCAGGACGGTCGTTACCCTCAATCGTCGCCTTTCCCGTAACTCCAGCAGCAACCCCAGCCTGAACAGCAAAAGCATTGGCTCCAATTAAAGTACAGATAGCAAACAGAGTAATTGGGCCGGCGAGCCTTAAACTAAGCATCAGTTGCCTCGAGGATTGATCTTGTGATACCTGCATAAATACTGTGGTTTTTTGAGTGGAGCAACTTTAATGCGTGCCAGATCACGCATACGCATAACCATTGCATCCTTTATTTTGATTGCGGCGGGACTCCTGCCGTCCCTATCGCTCGCCCAAAACTCCGAGCCAAGGATCACCTATGCGCAGATACTCGCTGACCCCGACAACATAGAATTATCAGTGAAGTATGCCCAACAACTCATAAATGGTGGTGAATTTCAGAAAGCTACAATTTCTTTAGAGCGCATATTGTTATTGAATCCGGAAGTGGACAAAGCTCGATTATTAATGGCTCTTGTATTTTTTCGTTTAGGAAGTTTTTCAGAAGCTGAAAGTGAACTGAACTTTCTTAAAACAAGAGAACTTTCTGATGAAGATGCTGTTGTAGTCGAAAAATACTTAGATTTAATTTATGAGAAAAGAAAATTATGGTCGGCTACGAGCTTATTTAGCTTGGGGATACACTACGATACAAACAAAAACAGCAATCCTTCATCGTCGCAAATAAGACCCATCGACTTAGCTTTTGACAACACAGGTGAAGATGAAGATGACGTTGGCCTTCTGTCTTTGATCGGCTTTGAATATAGAACAAAATTAAATCCGGTTGATCCCATAGAAGTATCTTTCGGATCAGCTTTTATCTTTGATAACCAAGAAAAATTAAACAATGTCGACACAGTCGCCATTGCTCCAAAGGTTGGGGTCAAGACCATTTGGAGAACCTTTGACCTGTCGACTTCTATTGGACTAACAAATGTACGCGTCGACGATGTAGAGTTCATGAACATCTACGACATCAAATTTGGTGGCTCCCGGGTCTTTGATTATTCGAACACACAATTCACTCTCTCTAACGAGGTATCTGTAGCTCTTGAAGATTTTCAAAATACGGCCAGAACCACAACGGGTAACGAAAGTGATGGCTATAATCTTGGAGTAAAATCAGGTTTTGCTATCCCTTTGACCCCTGAACTTCAGTTTGACTCAACAATAAAATTTTCCAGAAAAAATGCTGATGTAGATTTCAATAGTTTCACTCAGTTTGGCTACGCCTCTAACTTTACGGGACCTATAAATAACACAGCCATGGCAAGCTTAAGATTAAGCTTTGACTAAAAATTTTTCGACGACCCCGATCCGTTTGTTATAAGCACAGAAGAAAGATCCGATATTAGTTATGGTGCAGGTTTAAACATCTTGCTTAAAATGGATCAGATTTTAGAAGACTTAGGTTGGCCAAATCATAGTACGTTTTCATCAGGCTTGATTGGATCACTGGGAGCGACTTACAAAAAAAACACTTCAAATATCGAGAATTTCCGATTTGAAAATGAGAGGCTACAGTTTTCATTAACCAAACAGATAGCCTTTTAATTAGATTAGCGCACCAAAAGAAAAATCTTGATGTCAACGAGCACATTATTTGAGAGATGCTGAGATCCAATTTTGTTTAAAAAATTTGATAAGAGGTATTTTGAAATTTATTTGCAGCCAAGAAATGCAGCAGATCCCGTTTACTTCTAAAAAGATTATGTGAACGTAAACCCTGAATATTTTTCCGCCTCGCACATACGCAGCTCCTCTCGATAAGCGTCGGCATCCGGATAGTTAAGTAATTGGCGCTTTTTTCCTGGAATATTTGCGCCCATGTACCAGGAATCCGTTTGGCCAAATAAGGTACTCTGCGCAAGCCCTGCTAAGCGTTCTGTCCATGATTCGGCTGCTTCTTGAGAGGAATCGAATGTTTGATGTCCTTGTCGCCTCATCCAATTCAGAAACCTTGTGGCCCATTCGCCCTGAAATTCTGCACAGGTTGGGCCATTGCAGAACGCGGTTGCACTTTGGGGGCCATACAGCATCAAAAAATTTGGAAACCCTGGGATTGCCGTTCCCATGTGCGTATCAACACCATTAGACCAAGTCTGCGAGAGAGTTTGTCCTTCTGCTCCACGAATATCCATGTTGATTAACCCCCCAGTGTTAGCATCAAATCCCGTCGCCAACACCAAAACGTCTAGATCAAACTGGGCAGCGGTAGTTTTAACGCCGGATGGCATAATAGTTTCAATGGGCGTTGAAGAGATGTCCACGAGCTCAACATTTTTCTGATTAAAGCAGTCATAAAAGTTCTGCTCTAAAGCAGGCCGTTTGGTGCCAAATGGATATGGTGGCTCCATTGGCGCCAGCTTCTCCGCAACCTCTAAATTATCAATTCGGGATCTCGTTTTATCTCGCCAAAAATTGTAGGCCGCTCGGTTGGAAGCTTCATTAGTCAAAATGTCATTGAAAGTACCAATCCAGAAATTAAACCCTCCCTTTTCCCAAGCTGATTCAAAAACATTCAAGCGATCTACGTCGGAAACATCGAATGCCCCCTTATCAAGACGAACGATGTCACAAAAATTTCCTGGGGGAGAGCTCCTAAGAGAAAACAATTCAGGGTAATTTTTCTTCGCTAATTCCTGCTCTGATACACTGAGTTTGCGCTGCTGCATTGGAAGAGCTGTCACAGGTGTTCTTTGGAACACCACCAATCTTTCAGCAATCGGGGCTGCCTCTTGTACTATCTGGACACCACTCGCTCCAGTTCCAATTATACCAACTTTTTGGCCTCCGAAATCTACCCCTTGCTGAGGCCAGTGAGCTGTGTGGTGGCAGATGCCTCTAAAATGATCCAGGCCAGTAATGTCTGGAGTATAAGATTTACTGCCAAAGCCAGTGCACATAATCAAAACCCTGGCATCATAAACACGGTCATTTTGGGCTTTTATTTGCCATCGCCCGTCTTGGCCAAAATGACATGCTTCAATTCGGGTCGAAAGATCCACATCCTTTCGCAAATCAAGTTTGTGAACCACATGTTCAAAATAAGCTACTAGTTCTTCATGCCCAGGGAACCGCTCAGTCCAGGACCAGTCCCGCCAGCAATCATCTAACGAGTATTCATAATTCGGGACGTGTGAATCTACTCTTGCTCCAGGGTAACGATTAGCCTGCCAGCCCCCACCAAATCCATCTTGCGCTTCCACCAAACGCACTGAAAATCCTTCGCCTCTAAGACGGTACAAAAGGTAAAGCCCACTAAAACCCGCGCCAACAATTACAATATCGAATTTTCTCATTCTTAAGACTTGTTCAACCCGTTTTCTTCATTTCACCTTGAGGACCAAGATTATCTGTTAACAATGCCACATCGAAAGTGGATAAAATTTTCACAAGCACCTTGTGATGCCAAAAAACATAAACATCAAAAAAAGCTCCACCTCAGGAAAACAATTAAAATGAGAAGCTTGATTTCAACTTTAATTCTAACCGTCCTACTACCCATGTCACAAACCAGCGCGGCTGCAGATAAGGACTTTTGGGGCTTATTGCATTCGGGCCATCATCTGGCTCTGATCCGTCACGCGTTGGCACCTGGATTTAGTGACCCAAAGGGCTTTGACTTGGGGGAATGTAATAGCCAACGGAATTTAGACTCTCGAGGACGCACTCAATCAAGGAACATTGGAGCTCTCTTCCGATCAAACGGTGTTGATAAAGCTTCTATCTATTCAAGTCAGTGGTGCAGATGTCTTGAAACAAGTAAATTGATGAACCTTGGAAAAGTTAAAGAGTTACCAGCTCTCAATTCATTTTTCGAAAACTTTGAGCGAAAATTTCTACAAACGGACCAATTACTATCTTGGATCAATACAGAACCATTAAATCACCCAACAATCCTGGTAACTCATCAAGTGAACATATTCGCTTTGACCGGGCATTCTACTTCGTCCGGCGAAATCGTTTTTGTTCGAAGGAACCCTGATGGAACGGTCACAGTAGTCGGAAACATTTCCACTTTGCCCTGAAAAACCTCAAACTAACTCTGGTCTTGTTCAGTCTTGGGTGAGCCATCCCCAAGCATGGTTCCTTTGGGACGAATCTGAAATTCACCTTTTTGCCCACACGAAACGCAGGTTGGTTTTATTCCAATAAATGTTCTATCGCCCTTACCTCCAGCGATCAAAGCCTCAAGATCAATTGGCTCAAACCGCATACAATCCATGCAGTGCGCCTCCAAGCAAAGGCTATTCTCCAGAAGCTGACGATAAGTTTGGATAAGCAATGCAACTGCCCAATCGATCTAGAATATAGGGAATGTGTTTTTATCTCTTTCAATTAAAGATTTTTAAAAACGCTTTTAGGCTATGGTGCCGGCGCCCAGATTTGAACTGGGGACCTACTGATTACGAATCAGTTGCTCTACCACTGAGCTACGCCGGCAAAGTTCAAAGTTAGCCAAAATATTGGATGGCAAACTCAATTTATTACCTGAGACTGTCGCAGGTAATCAAACAAGAAAACTAGCAGTTCTCTTCGCCTCATGAACTACTTTAAGGCTTTAGCCTCCAATAAGGACATTTGGCAATCTTTTAATGAATTGATTCTGGAGAATTTGAGAGCCAGCAAATGCCATAAGTCAGATGATTCCTTGATTTTTTAAAACACTAAGTCTTATTTTCCCAATCACTTACAAGGTCTGCCAACTCATAAAGCAGGTTCATTGATTCTCTAGGCGTCAATGTATCAATATCGGTTTTTCTTATCTTTTCCAAAGCACTCTTAGCCCCCTCTGAGATAGGTGAAGTTGAAGGCCTATCAGAGGCTGGGGGAGTTGAGCAAAAAGTGGCATTTCGATTTTGAGTTTCGTTCCATCTGGTCCTTCGCCAGCTTCGAGGTGGGACAAAACACTAGCTGCTCTGCGAACAACATCGGACGGAAGTCCAGCCAAACGCGCTACATGAACCCCATAAGAACGATTTGCGGCTCCAGGCATCACCTCATGCAGGAACGCAATATCTCCTTCCCATTCTTTAACACGCATAGACACTAAACCCAGACCATCTAACTTCTCAGCAAGCGCTGTTAGCTCGTGATAATGTGTAGCAAAAAGTCCTCTACACCGGTTTTTTTCGTGGAGACGCTCGACTGATGCCCAAGCTATCGAGAGCCCATCATATGTAGCAGTACCGCGTCCAATTTCATCCAAAATGACCAATGATCTATCACTAGCTTGATTTAGAATTGCGGCTGTCTCTAACATCTCAACCATAAAGGTTGATCGCCCTCGAGAAAGGTCATCAGCTGCTCCAACACGGGAAAACAGCTTATCAACAACACCAATGTGGGCCTCGGCGGCTGGCACGAACGAGCCTATTTGGGCAAGAATAGCAATAAGCGCATTTTGTCGAAGGTACGTGCTTTTGCCCGCCATATTAGGGCCTGTGACAAGCCATAAGCGCTTAGCTGTTTCAACAGAAACATCACAGTTGTTTGGAACAAATGACCCAGAAGACAATCCCATCTCGACTACTGGATGACGGCCATCTTTTACATTGAATGCTAGGCTTTCATCGACCTTAGGCTGAACATATCCCCTCTCCATCCCTAGTTGAGCAAGGCCTTCAATTACATCTATCAGTGACAGAGAATCAGCCACTCTCGCAAGCGCTTCTCCTTGTTCCAAGATGTTTTGTACGGAGCTCTGTGAAAATCTCGAGTTCCCGTGCAAGAGCGCGGTCAGCGGCTTGTCCAATTTTTGCCTCTAAATCGGACAGTTCAACTGTCGAAAAACGAACAGCATTTGCCAATGACTGCCTACGAATAAACCTCTGATCGCCCACAAGTTTAGTCTCTTGCAGTGATGTTACTTCGATAAAGTATCCGAGTACTGCATTGTGTTTAAGCTTAAGGTTTGGAATATCCGTTTCTTCTTGATAACGGGTCTGAAGAGACGCAATTAGTTTGCGGCTGTTATCTCGAAGACTGCATAGATCATCAAGCTCATGATCATATCCATGCGCAACAAATCCCCCATCCCTCGCAAGCAGAGGCAAGCTATCATCCAGCGCATTCGTTAACTTAGCAGCAAGCCAGTCGTGACCTACTAGCTTGGCAGCTGCGTCTTTTAGAAGAAAAGGCTGCGTATTATCTGATAAACTCTCAGGACTCTTTTCCAATAATTCTGCAACCTTTGTTGCAATATTGAGAACCTTCGCAACAACCTCTAAATCTCGAGGGCCGCCTCGGCCAAGAGATAAACGAGAGAGAGCACGGGCAAGATCTGAGGACCCATGCAAGATGCTACGCAGACTGCTAGACAGTTGGGGATTTTCAAACAAGTAAGCAACAGCTTCTTGACGCCGGTGGATCGCTCTAGTCTCTGCGAGCGGGGCCGCTAACCACCCTGCCAGAAGACGAGCACCAGCACTCGTACTAGTTCTGTCTATTGAATTCAGCAGACTTCCTTGACGCACGCCCGATGTCGTTCGAAAAAGTTCCAAACTATTTCTCGTAGCGGGGTCAATCTGCATCACACTCCCAGGCTGAAAGCGTCGAGGAGGATCAAGACGGGCTATCTCGCCTTTCTGCGTTTGATCAATGTAATCAATTAATACTCCAGCCGCCGAAAGTTCAGATTTTTCAAAGGCACCAAAGCCATCCATTGCCTCCACGCCAAACGCTGTTTTCAGACGGCGTTCTGCATTTCTACTGTCAAATCGTGCAGAAGGAAGATCTGTTAACGTAGCTGATACTTCACTGAAAAATTGCTGGAATTCGGAACGTAGTAGCAGCCTGTCAGGTAACAATAATTCCTTTGGCTCAACTCGGGCGAGCGCCTCAGCCATCTCCGCAACTTTTAATTCTTGGGTCTCGAAAACTCCAGTTGAAAGATCTAACCAGGCTAGGCCTAGTTTGCCACCAGTTTCAGATAAAGCCGCGAGAAAATTATGGTGACGCGCTTCTAGAAGGGTTTCTTCGGTTAGTGTGCCTGGCGTCACCAATCTGACAACATCACGATTAACAAGGGTCTTACCAGGACGCTTCTTAGCCGTGGCGGGATCTTCAGTTTGTTCACATATGGCAACCTTAGCACCAGATCGGATCAATCGCTCAAGATAGCTTTCATGGCTCTTGACTGGCACACCAGCCATAGGAATGGGTTCACCGCCATGTTGGCCTCGCTGTGTCAATGTAATATCTAAAATTTCGGCAGCTTTAACAGCATCTTCAAAGAACAGTTCGTAAAAATCACCCATCCTGTAAAAAAGCAGATAGCCCGGATGCGCCTCACGGATGGCAAGATACTGCGCCATCATTGGTGTCGCATTTTCGATTAACGCAGGTTTCACCGTGTTACCGTCCATAGCCTCTGGCTCAATTTCACTGTATGATTCTTAACACAAATCTACACAATTTTTGAGGACCCGTCGCAAATGCCTGTGATCAATTCCATCGCCGCCCTAGAAGAGGACATGACTGCTTGGCGTCGTGATTTCCACATGCACCCTGAACTTGCCTATCAAGAGGAACGCACCTCACAGATAGTTGCTGAAAAGCTGAAATCTTGGGGCATAAAAGTAAAGACAGGGCTTGGAAAAACAGGCGTCGTTGGAGTTATTGAAGGATCAGGTGAAGGTCCATCAATTGGCCTGCGCGCAGACATGGATGCACTCCCCATAGACGAAATGAACGACATTGAGTGGAAGTCACAGAACCAGGGTGTTATGCATGCCTGTGGCCATGATGGGCACACCACTATGTTGCTTGGCGCTGCCAAGTACCTTGCAGAGACCAGAAATTTTGCGGGCACTGTTCACGTAATTTTTCAGCCCGCTGAGGAAGGCTTTGCTGGCGCTAAGGCCATGATTGACGATGGGCTTTTCGAAGAGTTTCCATGTGATCAGGTTTATGGCCTCCACAATTGGCCAGAAATGCCTGCCGGTCAGCTTGCGGCAGTCCCGGGACCAATTATGGCCGCTGCAGACAAATTTGTTATTAAAGTAAAGGGAAAGGGTGCTCACGGCGCAATGCCACACAACGGGGTCGATCCAATAGTTGTTGGAAGCCAAATCGTGACAGCTTTGCAAAGCCTTGTGAGTAGATCCAAAAACCCAATTGAAACTGCTGTAATTTCCACAACTATGTTTCACGCAGGGTCTGCGTTCAACGTCATCCCTGAAGAAGCGGAGCTGTCTGGCACGGTCCGCACTTTTAATCCAAAAGTACAAGACATCGTTGAAGCTGGGATGAAGAGAATTGCTGAGGGCATTTCAGCTGCCATGGGAGCCATGGCAGAGATCGACTACCGCCGAGGTTATCCAGCTACCATCAATCATAAACGTGAGGCAGATCTGGCCGCAGAAGTTGCCGCTAGCATAGTTGGCTCTGAAAACGTGCGGCGGGATGTTAATCCTACAATGGGGGCAGAAGATTTCTCTTTCATGCTTAACGAGAAGCCTGGTTGCTACTTGTGGTTGGGACAAGGTGGTGGAGCCTCATCAGAGAATGTCCACCATCCACAATATGATTTTAACGATAAGGTACTACCGATTGGCGCTAGTGTGCTGGCGAAGCTAGTCGAAGACCTTCAGCCCAGGCGGTAGGTGCTTCAATGGAAATTAAAAAACCCTACGCCATTTATTTAGGTGACGTGCCAGATCAACTAGCCGCTAAAACTGGGGATGGGATAGCTGATTGGCGCCCAGATTGGTGCATTGGCCAAGTACGTTTGCCAGGCTGCGGAGCTGATTGTCGGCTGCCAGAGATGGCAATAGCCGAGGCCGCAGCCAATGGTGCCAAAACTTTAGTTATTGGCGTTGTTAATCAAGGTGGCTACCTACCAGAACATTGGATTAAAGATATCGTAACTGCAATTTCTGCCGGCATGGATGTAGCGTCTGGTATGCATATGCGCTTGGAGGATTTTCCAAAAATTAAGGCAGCTGCATCACAGAATAGTCGTCAGCTCCACAATCTTCGCCACCCAACACAACAATTCAAAACCGGCAGGGGCGAGTGGCGAACAGGAATGCGAGCCCTGACTGTCGGCATGGATTGTTCCATCGGCAAAAAATATACCGCTCTTGCAATAGCTCGGGAAATGGAACGCCGCGAAATGAATGTGGATTTTCGCGCGACGGGTCAGACAGGTGTGCTTATAGCGGAACGAGGTATAGCTATAGATGCTATAGTTTCGGACTTCATCGCTGGTGCAGCTGAGTGGCTCTCACCCGCAAATGATCCTGGCCATTGGGATATAATCGAGGGTCAAGGGTCTCTATTTCATGCCGCCTATGCGGGAGTAACTGTTGGTTTGCTGCACGGCTCCCAGCCGGACGCCTTGATACTATGTCATGAACCAACGCGAACCCATATGCGAAACTTACCGCATATGCCAATTCCAAAGCTTGAAGCAGCGTTTGAGCCCTACTTGACGCTTGCTCGGCTAACCAACCCAAAGGCCCGTTTCGCCGGAGTGTCGGTTAATACATCTAATATCTCAGAAAAAGAGGCGGACCGACTTCTCTCTGAAATTGAAGGTCGCTTCGGCCTTCCTGCTATTGATCCGATCCGTCATGGCCCAGGCAAGATTGTAGACGAGTTGCTCAAAATATGACGATCACAATTCAGGTAATGGAAGAGACTTTTCCCGTTCGTGGGGTCTTTCGCATAAGCCGGGGTTCAAGAACAGAAACGCACGTTGTGACAGCAAGAGTGCATGATGGTGCAAAAGTTGGTCAGGGCGAATGCGTACCTTACGCCCACTACGGCGAAACAACTGAGTCAGTAATTACTCAAATCAAATTAGCCAATTCAGCACTTGCCAAAGGCGCTAAGAGGGAGGACCTGCAAGAGATTATGCCACCAGGAGCTGCTCGGAATGCCATTGACTGCGCTCTTTGGGACTTAGAGGCCAAGCAAACCGGTAAGCGGGCATGGGAACTGGCTGGATTGGCTGAGCCATGGATTAAAGAAACGGCCTTTACCTTGAGCCTTGATAAACCATCCGCAATGGGCCTGGCCGCCAAGGAAGCAAGCGATAGACCTCTCTTAAAAATCAAACTCGCCGGCAAAGATGATATCGAACGCGTAACAGCTATTCGTTCCAACGCGCCTAATGCCCGATTGATCGTAGACGCCAATGAGGGTTGGACGCCGGAAATGGTATTACCATTTTCGTCTAAGTCAGCTGAACTTGGCGTCTCAATGATTGAGCAACCTTTGCCGGCCAATAACGATGCGGTCCTCGCTGAAATACCACATCCAGTTCCACTATGTGCCGATGAAAGCGCACACACCACTGCTGATATAGAACAGCTCAAAGGCCGTTATGATATTGTGAACATCAAATTGGATAAGACGGGCGGTCTAACAGAAGCACTTAAATTCCGCGATGCCATTTTATCTGCAAATATGGGCGTAATGGTTGGGTGTATGCTCGGTACATCTCTTGCAATGGCACCCGCTATGTTGATCGCCCAAAATGCAATGTTCGTTGATTTAGATGGACCTCTGTTATTGGCAGAAGACCGAAAACCTGGTCTCTGCTATACGAATGCTCAAATCGCGCCACCCTCCACCCAATTATGGGGTTGATTAGCGCTTAGTTATCCCGAGGAAATTGATAAATGGGTTTTAATTGTGGGATCGTCGGCCTGCCAAACGTAGGTAAGTCGACGCTGTTCAATGCACTAACCGCTACAGCTGCTGCCGAAAGCGCTAACTATCCGTTTTGTACTATAGAACCCAATGTCGGCCGCGTAGCAGTGCCTGATTCTAGGCTCAGTGAGTTATCTAAGATCGCAAAATCCGCAAAGGTCATACCGACTCAGCTTGAATTTGTTGATATCGCAGGCCTTGTCCGTGGGGCGAGCCGAGGTGAAGGTCTCGGAAACCAATTCCTCGGAAATATTCGGGAAGTTGACGCCATCGCGCACGTTTTACGGTGCTTCGAAGGTGGTGACATCACACACGTGGAAGGCTCAATCGACCCCGTTCGCGACGCAGAGACTGTTGAAACCGAGCTTATGCTGGCTGACTTAGAAAGCCTCGAACGCAGATTTGATCAAGCCAGGAAACGAGGACAAACTGGTGATAAGGAAGCTCGTCTCCTAGCAGACGTGATGGCGCCGCTTGTAGAGGCTTTGAAGGAGGGGCGCCCAGCCCGAACTGTGAGGGAAAAATTTGACTCCCACGGCCATAAAATTGCTAAAGGGCTTCAGCTTCTTACATACAAACCCGTAATGTATGTCTGCAATGTTGAGGAAGAAGCTTCGGCCACAGGCAACTCATTATCTGACCAAGTTCGAGCTAAGGCGGAAACTGAAGGTGCTGGTCACGTGGTAGTCTCAGCTGCGATTGAGGCCGAAATTTCTCAACTGGAAACTGACGAAGAGAAGCGTGAATTTCTTGAAACAATCGGCCTAGAAGAACCAGGTTTGAACCGCGTAATTCGCTCTGGATACGACCTTTTAGGTCTACTTACTTATTTTACCGCTGGTCCCAAAGAAGCACGAGCATGGACTGTGCGAGCCGGTGCAGCCGCGCCGGAGGCAGCGGGAGAGATTCACTCTGATTTTGAGCGTGGTTTTATTGCTGCAGAAACAATTAGTTTCACTGACTATATTACTCTTGGGGGAGAGCAAGCGGCCAAAGATGCCGGAAAGATGCGTCAAGAGGGGCGCAATTATGTAGTTAAAGACGGCGACGTCATGCTGTTCCGTTTCAACGTATAAAAATTGAAACTATTCATCGCCAGGCCTCGGGGAATGCTAATCAGCTGCAGTAATTTTCGTTTCGAATTACCAAAGGATCCATGGCTCGCTGCGGTGAAGTTAAAACTCTAGAAACAGAGACGGTCACTCAGCCCAATGTAATTTTGAAGTTCAATTATGCTATGCTCCAGATATGACGCGCCCGAATTTCTGGTAACTATATCCTCATACGGTCAAAGCCTGGGCTTTCTCTAAAAAGCTATTATTAACCGCACTATTGGGCCTGAAGGCTAAACGTTCATTGACCAAGGAAAGAGCAACACTTCGATTTTGTGCGCGAATAGCAGCAACGAGGGCAGTCCACTCTATCAAGTCGCGTTGAGCAATACTCCCGCCCATCCAACTTAATTTGGGCATTACTCCTAGAAGGCTTTCACAAGCAGATACGTAATCACGCTCAATGAAAGACGCCATTGCCTCCGCAATTGGTATCGCACAATCTTGGTAAGCCATCGCAAGCTCACCTCCATCGGCAGCAGAGCGTTTCATTCCTTCAAGGATTTTATCGTAGGCTGATCTATTGTCAGCACTGAGCGCAGCAATGGCCCCATGTATTTCATTGAAAGGACTTACCATACCCGTCAACTGCTTTTGCCAATGCTCGAACTGCGCTTCCCAACGATTGCCTGCATCACAGCCAAGAGTCTGAAGTCGCCAGAGAAGTGATGTGGGATTACATAGTTGTGTGCCAACTGGCTTCATAAGTGAAAGAATTTCGTTGTCATAGAGCTCAAGAGCTTGATCAAATTCTCCTGTCTCTATGTGAAAAAGAGCCTTATGCCAGTATATGTGAACTCGATTATTGCATTTTTGGTCCGACCAAAAAGGCAGTCGGTCGTTCATCCAACTAATGCCTTCATCTGGTCGTCCAGTCATCTCTAGAACATGCGAAACCGCATGGTGTGGCCAGTAGCCATAAGGCTCTATCTCTGCGGCCTCACGAGAAACATCTTCCGCACGACCAAAATTACCAAGCTCTTCAAGTCCAAAGCCAAAAAATGACAGCATTATCCCATAGCCAGGATCATGCTTAGACCAAAATGGAAGAGCCCTTGACGCCCTTGATGCCTCTCTAGCAAAGCGCCCAAGGTATCCATCTAGACGAAGTGCACACTGGTGGGCGGCAAGATCAAATGGGTCCTCCAAAAGATGACGATCAAGAACATCAACCGCAGACAGCCATTGCCCCGCTAACGCCAGCCGCAAGGCTATGAGATTTTGCCCCTCCCTATTGGTAAGCCTTGCCTCATCAATATGTTGAGTGATCTCTGATGCTTTCTTTAAGTTAGAGCTATCATTCGTAAGTGCCAGAATCCAAGCCTGCAAAATATCGGGCATTTGAGCCATAGGGTCTGCTTCGCGGGCTTGAGATATACCGATATTTGGATCACCAAAATTCAGCGTGAAAGCTCTTATTGCGTCCTCAATACAAAACTTTGCTTCTGAATTAGCGTTCCAAAATTTCCGATCGGTCAATCTTACCTCCAAAACCTATCTGAGAAACTCTAAAAGGGCAGAGTTTACCCGTCCTATGCACGGCTCAAGCAATGAACTCATTTCTACAGGAGAGATCATCTTAAAAAAAAGATTATCGAATTAAATTTTAGGTGTCATTCATGTGTTTAGAATGATGTAAAGCCCTATGAACAGTAAGGCTCCAAAGAAGGCTTTTTTAAAAGTTTGTTCTGATAATTTTTGACGAATTTTTTGACCAATAACCATACCTATCACTGCAGGGGGCAAGCCCGTTAGCGAGGATAATCCCAATTCCATAGTCAGAAACCCTTTCTCAGCTAGAGTAAACGCGAGGGCAACCGTCGCGAGGCTAAAAGTATTCCCATCGCTTGCACTAATGCATCGCGAGGTAGACTAGTAGAATTTAGATACAAAACGCCCGGGACAACAAAAGATCCTGTCATGCCGGTGAATATCCCGTTGCAGACTCCAAAACCTGGAGCTGCCCAAAACTGGTTTTTATCTCGAATGGTCAACCCCCATCCTAGAATACCTATCAGGGCATAGCTGGCGATAAGGAGCCCGAGAAATTTTGAAAGCCAACTCGTATCTGCTTCTGATAGGAGAATGCCACCCAACGGAACTGAAATAGTCGCCGTTAAAAAGAAGGGCCAAAGTCGTTTCACTAGGTTTAGACCAAAACCTCCGACTACAGCTTGCCAGACATTGGTAACAAATGATGGAATCAGCAAGAGTGTCATTGCACTTGTGAGATCCATGGCAATGGTAAGAATTGCAAGACTAACCGTAGGTAGTCCAAGACCAATTATGCCTTTAACTGTTCCTGCAAGTAGGAACACCAAAATTATTATCGATAGTGTTGAGATATCCATAAGGCTTTGCTTTTTCCTTAGACGAACTTCTAATTTACAAAAAACACGGTTAACGAAGAATAGTGAAACACTAATCCTGGGAGTTTTTACAAAAAAGTTTTTAGGATCCTGTTCCCAAAGGGCCGAAAGACTTTTTAAATTTCAGAAGTTATTCTTCTTTGTTGCTTACAGTAGTGATCCAAAAATATACGCCAAACAAAGGCAGATAAATGCTCACATGTCCCACAATTGCATTACTCACATTCGGGATGACCTGCTCTGTGCAAGTAGAACGCGTAATTGATGGCGATACATTTAAGGCAGCCTTTGGGGAAAAGAACGTTTCAGTTCGGGTCGTTGGAATCAATACACCAGAGAGAGGCGAAAAGGGCTTTGCTGAAGCAACACAAGCCGCCAGAGAGTATTTCCAGGGCGCAACAGTAACACTGCACATAGGGGGTGCAAAAAGTAAGCATAAGGGAAAATGCCTCGGCCAAGCAATAATCGACAAGTATGGTCGAGTGTTAGCAGCGGTGTCGGACTGGCCAACCGTAATTAGTCCTTGGGACAAAGGACCATGGTGCCGCTAACTATTCCTTATCCACCTCTTATGATCCAGCTAACCTCTCGGCAATCAAAACATCGACTAAAAGATTGAAACTATTTGTAGGCGCAAAGGGACTATAATCAATGACCCGCTGAACAAGGGTTTGCTGCTCTACAGACTGAGGTATGCGGCCTCGTTTGGGAGCCAGAAGGTAGATTGGGAAAATAAGCCTTCAATATTATTCAAGGGGTTGCATAAGGCGCTTAAGAGAGAGACCTTTAGTTTTACTTAAAATTGGTTTTGTCAGGAATCTTCATGTCCCGCATCGTCGATCTTTCCGTCACAATTCAGGCTGGTCACTTTCGGTGGCCAACACAGCAAACTTTAGACAAAAGTTTTGAAGAAGGCGCATTTGTTCAAGCAACACGCATTAATGTCTCGTGTCATGCTTTCACGCATATGGATGCTCCACGCCACTTTGACCCAAAAGGTTATTCAACCGACAGCCTTCGTCTAGAACAGACTATCGGACCCGCAGCTGTAGTAGATGTATCATCTGTTGGGCCAAACGCGCCTATTCAAGAGAAACACGTCGCTGAAGCCGGAGGTCACATTCAAGAAGGCGACATTGTTCTGTTGCGCACTGGTTGGGACAAGCATGAAAGCATTGAAAAACCAGAGTTCTGGACTAGAGCTCCTTGGGTTGAGGAAGACGCTGCAGAGTGGCTTTTTAGTCGTGGCATCAAAGCAATTGGATACGACTTTCCTCAGGATTATTGTATTCGAAACCTTGTACTAGGCGATCGAAAGCCAGCGCCTGAAGAGAACATTACTCATGAGATTCTTCTAAAGAGAGGCGTTATTATGATGGAATATCTATGCAACATGACATCTATCAAAGGAATGCGTTGCGACGTCTTTGGCCTGCCCATTAAAGTCCCTAATTCGGATGGTGCACCAGCGCGCATCATCGCAATCGAAGAGGACTAAAATCAATGCAATTGGCTAATTATAATATTGAAATCCTCGTGACGGGGTTTCCAGGCAAGTCTGTTTGCCATGGTTCACTCGGCTGGAGTACGATTGCATTAATTCGTCATAAAGATCGCTTAGCTCTAATTGACGTCGGAGCGTTTGGACATCGGAAGCTCCTTTTATCGGCATTGGAAGAGCGCAATCTATCTCCCTCTGACATAACAGATGTTTTGTTAACACATTCCCATTACGATCACGCACTGAATTGGGTTTTATTTCCTAAAGCGAGAACAGTAATTGCAGATATTGAGATGAATTGGGCTCTAGAACAGCCATGGGGAGAAACACCAGTCCCCGAACTTTATGTCAGAGAACTTAACCTTCTACCAAGCCTAGTTCGCGCAAAGGACGGAGAAGAGGTATTTCCAGGAATAACTATGCATTTAGCACCCGGTCACACTCCAGGCTGTGTAGCATTTAAGCTAGCTGGGGCAGAGCACGATATCATTTTTACAGGGGATGCAGCTAAAAACCGAGCTGAACTGGTTAGTCGCGATACAGATATGACCTATGATCCCATGGTGAGCGCTAATTCTATCGAGATGATTTGGAACCTTTGGACCGCTCGTGGCGGTAATATTGTGGTCCCAGGCCACGATGTTCCAATGGATCTAGACCCGGACAGGAATCCACGGTACCTCGCCAAGCGTGAAGCTGCAATTTCTGCATGGTACGGAGAGACTATAGACGAGACTACCATCATCAATCTCGTTATTGATTAAACTTTTCTCCATCGCCTCCAAAACCATCTAATAACTATTTTATCATCACTCGCATCTTGTGTGACTAAAAAGTCACACCATATCTCCTGGAGCAGGGATCGCATTGCCCAAAAGGGCATGGGGTTGCCACCAAGTGGGACTCCAAAACAGACGATTGCCATAGGAGAGATAAATGAATTTAGAGGTATATACAGACCGCTTGCGCGGCTTTCTTCAAAGCGCACAAAATTTAGCAGTCCGATTAAATCACTCCCAACTCATGCCTGAGCATTTGCTTAAGGCATTTCTGGAGGATGACCAAAACTTCTCTACCGACCTTGTTAAAAAAGCAGGTGGCGACTGCGAACGCGCAGCCGTTTTACTTGATGAAGCGCTTAGTAAACATCCACAAATTGGTAAAGCTGAGCAAAGCAATCTCCGTCTTTCAAAAGAATTTTTAGAACTCGCTGAAACTGCTACGCAGGTTGCAGAAAAATGGGGCGACAGCTTCATTTCTGTAGAATGTATGCTGCAGGCGTTTGCTGGACTCCAGAAAACCGTAACAGGTCGAATTTTGAAAGAGGTAGGGTTAGACCCTGAGAAGCTCCACAGGGCCATCTCAGGAATGCGTCAAGGTCGTACAGCTGAAAATGCTTCTGCTGAAGAGCACTACGGCGCTCTTAAAAAATATTCACGCGATCTTACAGAGATCGCGCGCGCTGGCAGAATTGACCCCGTCATCGGTCGCGATGAGGAAATCCGTCGTACAATTCAAATATTATCACGTCGCACCAAGAATAACCCAATCTTAATTGGAGAGCCTGGCGTCGGTAAAACCGCAATCGCTGAGGGTCTTGCAATTCGCATTGTAAACGGGGACGTACCCGAAAACCTCAAAAACAAACGTCTGTTAGCCCTGGATCTAGCAGCACTTATCGCAGGCGCCAAATTTCGTGGTGAATTTGAAGAACGTTTGAAAGCTGTGGTCCAGGAAATACAAAGTGCCAATGGTGAGTTCATTCTCTTTATCGATGAGATGCACACACTGGTTGGAGCAGGTAAAGCCGATGGTGCAATGGACGCGTCAAACATGCTGAAGCCAGCGTTAGCAAGAGGTGAACTCCGCTGCATTGGTGCAACCACACTCGATGAATACAAGAAGAATATTGAAAAAGACGCTGCACTGGCTCGACGTTTTCAAACAGTCTTCGTAGCTGAACCATCAGTTGCTGACACTGTATCAATACTACGAGGGTTAAAGGAGAAATACGAAGTTACATCATGGAGTTCGTATCGCTGATACGGCAATTGTTGCCGCCGCATCTCTATCAAACCGTTATATCACTGACCGATTCTTACCAGACAAGGCTATTGATTTAATTGATGAGGCTGCAAGCCGATTAAGGATGCAAATTGATTCTAAACCAGAAAGTTTAGATGAACTGGATCGACGAATAATCCAATTAAAAATTGAGCAAGGAGCTTTAAAGAGAGAAACTGATCCAGCCTCTGCAGCTAGACTAATTAAGATTGAAACTGAACTTGCAGAACTCGAACGTCAATCATTAAATCAGTCGACAATTTGGCAGGCAGAGAAGGATAGGCTTGCATCAACTAACAAACTTAAAGAAGAGTTAGATAATGCTCGCTCTGAACTCGAAAGCGCTCAGCGTCAAGGCAACCTCGCTCGTGCTGGTGAAATTGCCTATGGAATCATTCCAGAACTCGAACAAAAACTTATAACTGCTGAGGAGGCTAACGAAACTAGTATACTCGCAGAATTAGTGGAGGATGATCATATCGCTGGAGTGGTATCTCGGTGGACAGGCGTTCCAGTTGAGAAGATGCTAGACGGTGAACGCACAAAACTCCTCGAAATGGAAGCATGTCTTTCCTCCCGCATCATAGGCCAAGAAGCTGCTATCAAAGCAGTTTCAGAAGCGGTCCGGCGAGCGCGCGCTGGCATTCAAGATCCGAACCGCCCAATTGGTTCATTCCTCTTTTTAGGACCAACCGGCGTCGGCAAAACAGAACTAGCTAAGTCTTTAGCGGAATTTCTGTTTGACAACGAACAGGCAATGCAACGTATCGACATGTCCGAGTATATGGAGAAACATTCAGTAGCTCGCCTTATCGGCTCCCCGCCCGGCTATGTTGGTCATGAAGATGGCGGATCGCTGACTGAAGCCGTCCGCAGGCGCCCATATCAAGTAATACTGTTTGATGAGGTTGAAAAAGCACATCCAGACGTTTTGAACGTACTTCTTCAGGTATTGGACGATGGACGGCTTACTGATGGGCAGGGCCGCACGGTCGACTTTCGAAATGCTCTGATTATCTTGACATCCAATCTTGGCTCGGAGCACCTAACACATCTGACGGAAGACTGTGATTTAAAAGCTGTATCTGAACTTGTTATGGAAACAGTTCGTCAGTCATTCCGTCCAGAGTTCTTAAATCGACTTGACGACATACTAATATTCCGTCCACTGGCGCGCTCAGATATGGGCACAATCGTGAAACTCCAGCTCCAAAGACTGGAAACTCTACTTAAGGATCGAAATATCCTATTGGATGCAGACAACAGAGCGATCGATTGGTTGGCGGAGAAAGGCTTCGACCCTTCTTACGGCGCCAGACCTCTTAAACGTGCCATTCAAAGGGAACTTCAAAATCCGTTAGCCTCGATGATACTGTCCGGAGATATAATGAATGGCCAGACCGTACTTGTCTCTGCTGGCCATGATGGAATAGTGATCGGAAATATCGCAGCAAATGCTGCGTAAGTGTTTTGACCCTGCTATAAATTTTTCTGCTGGTTAGGAAAAAAGAGAACTTCCCGCATGGTTGAAATATCCGCTGAAACTATCGCCACATATCAAAGTGATGGAGCTATTTTACTGAAGGGCATCTTTAACGATTTTGTCGAAGATGCCCGTCAGGCAATCGAGGAAAACAAGGCTAATCCCTCTTGGCGGGAGCGGACTTATCATCCCGATGATGGAAGCACGCCATTTTTCCAGGACTATTGTGTTTGGGATAATTTTGATGGGTACAGGAAATTAGTGATGACGTCGCCAATGGCCAAAATTGCGGCGACGCTCATGGAGTCAAAAACCGCCCGTTTTTTTCATGATCACGTTTTGGTTAAGGAACCCGGGAACTCAAATGTAACTCCCTGGCATCAAGACCAACCTTATTATCTCGTCGAAGGAATGCAGTCTGCATCTTTCTGGGTCCCTCTCGACCCAGTGCCCAAGAATAGATCTATCGAGTTTGTATCTGGCTCTCATAATTGGAATAAATCATTTCGCCCTACACGATTTGATGGGACACCTCTTTTTGAAAATGATTCGTCAGATGCAGTTCCAAATATCGATAAAGAAAGAAGAAATCTTAAAATCCTGAGTTGGGCAACTGAACCTGGCGATGCAGTTGTTTTCTCTTTCCGGACCCTGCACGCTGCTGCTGCTAACGCCTCATCAATTCGACGCAGGGTTATTTCGATGCGCTGGGTAGGAGATGACGCACGTTTTGCAGCTCGTCCAGGCAAAACATCTCCTTACTTTCCTGACTTGTCGTACACGCCAGGATCTCCATTTCAAGGGCCAATGTTTCCATTAGTCTTTGAAGAATAGTGATATATTTTACTCATACTGAGTGATTCTGGGCGCTTGCATAAATGCCTCTCACTCGGCTATCCATAGAGCTTGAAACGAAGATCAGGAAAAAACCAATGGCGGCCAGAGAGGCCAAATTCGGTATTGGAGACGTAGTACGCCACCGTCGGCACCCGTTCAGAGGTGTAGTGTTTGACGTGGACCCCGTCTTCTCAAATACAGAAGAATGGTGGCTACAAATTCCGCCTGAAATGCGTCCTAGTAAAGATCAGCCCTACTATCACTTGTTCGCAGAAAATTCTGAAACAACCTACGTGGCTTACGTTTCCGAACAGAACCTACTTCCTGATGAAACTGGAGAGCCATGCAGGCATCCGCGTATCAAAGATATGTTTGAAAGCACAAATTCAGGCCACTACGCACTTCGCGACGCTAGATTTGCCAATTGAAAACCAGCACCCTGCTCAAGTTATTATAGTCGGGGCAGGTCCAGCCGGTTTAACTGTGGCAGCTCTGCTAGCTGAGGCAGGAGTTTACGCTACTGTTTTGGAAGCAGAATCAGAACTCCCAACAAACCTTCGTGCATCAACCTTTCATCCACCAACGCTTCAAATGCTCGAGCGTTTTGGTGTGACCGACAAATTGGTTTCTGAAGGATTAATTGCTCCAACTTTTCAGTTCCGAGATCGCTTTGTTGGCAAGCTAGCTGAATTTGATTTTGGAGAGCTAAAAGATGTTTGCTCTCGCCCCTATCGCCTCCAATGTGAGCAATACAAGCTCAACTTTGCTCTTAAAGATTATATTAGCGGGAAGGATTCCGTGGACCTCCGGTTTGGGACCAAAGTTAGAACAGTAGAGCAAACGCCAGGTGGGGTTTCAGCAACTTTAAGTTCGGGCGAAAAAATCTTTGGTGAATATTTGTTGGGCGCAGATGGTGCTCGTAGTGCTGTGAGACAATCGCTGAATATCCCGTTTGAAGGTTTTACATGGCCCGAAGCATTTCTTGTGGTTTCAACCCCATTTCCGTTTGAAAAACATATGGATGACCTCTGTTGGGTAAATTATTTTGCAGATCCTGAAGAGTGGTTCTTCTTGTTACGTGCTCCTGATTTTTGGCGTGTAATGTTTCCTGTAAACGCAAACGCTAATGAGCGGGAAATTTTTGATCCTTCAGCTGTGCAGCGCCGACTACAACGGGTTTTTCAAACTGAGTCTGACTACGAGGTTGCGCACACCACTCTCTACCGTGTCCACCAACGAGTAGCCAAAAAATATAAAAAGGGTCGGGTTTTTTGGCGGGAGATGCTGCTCATATAAACAATCCTTTAGGGGGATGGGTATGAATGGTGGAATCCATGACGCATTCAACCTAGGAGAAAAGTTAGCAGCCGTAATGACAGGAACTGCTAAAACTACTGTCCTCAATGATTACGAGGCTGAACGAAGACCTGTAGCCCTAGAATATGTGAACAAAATAACAATTAAGAATAAAAAAAATCTTGAGACTAATGATCCACTGGAGCAAAGAGCTTTTCGTAAAATGTTAGAGGAAACAACTGAGGATCCAGCAAAGCGACACTTGTATCTTCTGCGCGCCTCCATGCTAGCCAGCGTAGGCATTCAAGGATAAATAATACTCCTAACGGTCAAATGCCGGGCAAGTCACAGCCGCACCAAAGGCTGAAAGAAAAGGGTTTTTATAATGCCACGAAAGCTTTTCGGAACTGATGGCGTTAGGGGAAGGGCGAATTTAGAGCCCATGACAGCCCAAACCGCGCTAAAGCTTGCCATGGCAGCTGCTAAAGTATTTGTTCACCCTGGCAGACAGAATACAGTTGTTATTGGAAAAGATACCAGGCTTTCAGGGTACATGATGGAGTCCGCTATGTTGGCGGGGTTCACTGCAATGGGAATGGATGTCGTAGCTACCGGCCCCATCCCAACCCCAGCCATTGCGATGTTAACCCGATCACTGAGAGCAGACCTCGGTGTGGTCTTATCCGCATCTCACAATCCTGCAACTGACACGGGAGTCAAATTTTTTGGCCCTGATGGCTACAAACTTTCCGACGCGATCGAAGCACAAATTGAGAGCTATATAGAATTAGTTGCAAAAGATCTTGCACCAGCTGAGGAGCTTGGGCGAGCTCGACACCCCGAGGATCTAACTGGAAGATACGTAGAATACGCTAAAAGTGCTTTTCCGCGTGGCTTAAGGTTAAACGGACTGCGCGTCGTCATCGATTGTGCAAATGGAGCAGGCTACAAAGCCGCGCCGGCTGCATTTTGGGAATTAGGTGCAGAGGTGGTTACCATTGGCAACAAACCAAACGGTACAAATATCAATGAAAACTGCGGCGCAACTAATCCGCAAACTTTGATTGACGAGGTTCTTCGCCAACGCGCTGACTTTGGGGTGGCTCTAGATGGCGATGCAGATCGGGTGCAGCTAATAGATGAAAAAGGCTCCTTGATTGATGGTGATCAGCTGCTCGCCTTGATTTCAGACTCAGCAAAAACCGCTGGCACTCTAAGAGGAGGCGGTGTTGTTGCAACTTTAATGTCTAATCTTGGGCTTGAAAGATATTTAAAAGATCAAGGACTACATCTAGCACGCACTCAGATCGGTGATCGATATGTGGTTGAACATATGCGCTCACATGATTTCAATGTTGGCGGAGAACAGTCAGGGCACATAGTGCTTTCTGATTACACAACAACCGGGGATGGTCTGATAGCCGGACTTCAAGCAGCCGCCGCTATCCAAAAAGCAAATCAACCGGCAAGTGAAGTGCTGCATCGCTTCACCCCAATGCCTCAAATTTTGAAAAACGTACGATACCAAGGTGAAGTGCCCTTAATGCTTGCGCATGTAAAAAAAGCGATAAAGGAGGCCGAAACCCAACTTAAGCAAAGTGGGCGTCTCTTAATTAGAAAATCTGGAACAGAACCACTGATCCGGGTTATGGCAGAGGGAGAAGACTTGGAATTAATTAAAACTGTTGTTGAAGAACTCGTCAGCATAATTGAACGGACCCAGCAGGCATGAAAGGACGAGTACTCATAATAGCGGGTTCTGATTCTGGTGGTGGCGCAGGAATTCAGGCTGATATAAAGACCGTTAGTGCGTTAGGCGGTTATGCCATGACTGCAATAACAGCACTCACTGCACAGAATACTGAGGGCGTCTTTGGGGTTCATGCACCTCCACCAAAATTCGTCGCAGATCAAATACAAGTCGTCCTTGAGGATATCGGTGCAGACTGCATAAAAATCGGTATGTTGCACAATGTTGGCGTCATCGAAACGGTTGCCAGTGCTTTGAACGATTATGCGGCAGGAGTACCTATCGTTTTAGATCCTGTCATGGTTGCCAAAGGAGGAGCTGCTTTACTCGAAAATGACGCCGTAGAGACCTACAAATCTTTACTGCCAAAAATGGCAACAATATTGACACCAAACCTCCCAGAAGCGAGCGTGCTCACTGGACTTGAAATTCATTCGACTGCCGATCAGGAGAATGCCGTGGAAGCCCTGCGCAAACTTGGTGCTACAGCGGTCCTTTTGAAGGGCGGCCATCTTGAAGGTAATTCTGTCAGAGATCTCCTGATTGAAAAGAATTCCGTGACTGTATTTGAAAATGATCGCATTCAGTCCCGGCATACACATGGAACGGGTTGTACTCTAGCATCAGCCATCGCCTCAGGAATCGCTGATGGAATGGAGATTTCCTCTGCTGTTTCCAGAGCAATTGCCTATGTGCAAAAGGCTATCCAATTAGCGCCAGGTTTGGGCAAGGGGCATGGGCCTTTGAATCATGGCCATACCGTGAACTCTTTTGGCAATTCATGATGATTTTTAGATCGGTTGACTGTTTATCTATCGAGCCGGGAAATATCCCAAATCTTCCTGGATAGCACCTTCTTGCTAGGAGGCTTCTCTTTCAACGTGAAATAAATAAGCTTCAGTAGTATTGGTAAACAATCCAAACCCTTGATTGCAAAGGCCTATTGAAGATAGACCAAGTCAAGACAACGCAAGATTTTCTCAGTCTCAGGAGTAATTATTCAATGCAAGTTGCCAAAATACTGCTCTTTGTTGTCCTTGGTGGTCTTCTTGGCTTCTTGGCAAGTCAATACACTGGCAGAGATACAACTAGAGCAGATCAGCAGGAGAATAATGTTGCAGGATCTGAGTTACAACTTTCTGATATAGGGATTGATAGCAAAAGCTCATTGGAGAACTTAATTTCTTCAGGCGTTTCTAAGTTCCTTGAAGAGAAGCCTGAAGCTGTTGTAGCGGCCTTGGAAAAATTTCAAGAAAACCAAGCAAAAATCGCAGAAGAAGACCGTGCCAAATTACTACGAAGCCTAAACGATCCATTGTTTAGCCAACCAACCGACCCCTCCATAGGGGCTACAGCGTCTGAAGCAGATATATCAATTGTTGAATTTTTTGATTATCGCTGCGGATATTGTCGGCGTGCTCATTCCAGCATCGTGGAACTAATTAAAACCGACAGTAAAATCAGAGTGGTAATGAAGGAATTTCCAATTCTAGGACCAGACTCTGTGTCCGCTGCAATAATTTCTCTATCTGCCAACATGATAAACCCAGAGAAATATGCAGATTTACATGAACGTCTCATTCAGCATCAAGGCCCGTATGATGAGGCCACACTGCTAGCCCTGGCTGCAGATGTTGGATACGACCCTGCAGGCATTCAGGCTGCTATGTCAAATAAAGCCCTCACTGCTCAAATTGAAAACGCGCGGCAGATCGCCGAAGCACTCAACATCCGTGGGACACCAGCGTTTATCATAGGAGATAAAATTATTCCTGGTGCCGTTCCACTTCAACAGCTCCGAGCAGCCATTGAAGAGGCAAGAACCCGCGCAGAAAAAAGCTGGTTAATTAAAGATTAGGTGGCGTTAGCACGCCCGATAGTTACACCACCGCAAATGAATAAAACTTGGCCCGTAACAAAGCTAGATCGGTCATCCATAAGAAAGGCAACACCATTGGCAATGTCGTCAGGTGTTCCAAAACGCTGAACAGGAATACGCTGCCTATAAGCCTCCCACGCTGGGGAACCTTCACCGTAAACCTCTTTGAGCATATCTGTCTCAATGGGTCCGGGGCCAATAGCATTTGAGGTGATGCCGTAGGATCCTAATTCCTCAGCCCAGGTTTTCGTGATACCCACGACGGCTGCTTTAGTGGCAGAATATACAGTCTGTGTAGCGGCACCCAGAGCTGAACGGCTTGCAATATTAATAATTCGACCAAATCCCGCAGATTTCATGCCTGGCACAAGCGCACTTGTGATCTCTATATAGGAACGCACATTTACCGACATTAATTTGTCGAAGGTTGCCGCATCCGCATCTTCCACATTATGAGTTGCTACAAGCCCTGCGCAGTTAACAACCCGTGTGATTTCTCTCCCATCTAGCGCCCATGCCATTGCCTGAGATACAGCAGCGGAGTTGGAGAGATCAACCTTACGAAATTCACCTATAGAAGGGTCTTCTGGATCAACGATATCCAACATAAGAATATCGTAACCATCATTTTTTAACCGCGAGGAAATTGCTTTCCCTATATTCCTCGAGGCTCCGGTTACTAAAACATATTTACTCATAATCTACCCCTAGCCAACTAGTGTATGTGCTTCTCGAAAAGACACTTTTTTGTCGGCAAGTCGGCGCAATAGATCAGAAGGTGCCCACCGATCACCATATGCCTGGTGCCAAGCCGCAATCTGGTTGTAGCCTGCAGAACACCTATGTCGTCAGCCCAATACATCAATCCTCCACGGTAGCGTGGAAAGCCAAATCCATAGAGCCACATAATGTCGACATCTGAGGCTCTATAGGAAATTTTTTCCTCTAAAATTTTGCATGCCTCATTCACTGAAGAAAAAAGTAAACGCTTCAATATTTCTTCATCCGTGAAACTACGAGGCGTATTACCCATATCCTTTGACATTGAATTGATGAGATCTGTGACTATTGGATCGGGGTGAGGCGTACGATCACCTTTTTCATACTTAAACCAGCCCGCACCAGTCTTCTGACCTAGTCGCCCCATCTCCACTAACTTATCGGCGATTGGCAGCGTTCGATAATTTGGATCAGCTTCCGCGCGTCTCTTACGACCTGCATACCCAATGTCCAGTCCAGCCAAATCACCAACAGCAAAAGGGCCCATTGGATAGCCAAATTCAACCATGACTTTATCGACTTGTTCAGGGAGACACCCCTCCTCCAACATAATCACCATTTCTGAATTAAAGGGTGTACGGCTTCGATTAGCCAAGAAGCCATCGCAGTTTCCGCAAGCTGCTGGAGCTTTGGATATTAATTTACCCAATGCCATTGTAGATGCAGTAACTTCAGGAATTGTCTTGGCTCCTTTTACAACCTCCAAGAGCTTCATAACGTTGGCAGGACTAAAGAAATGCGCGCCACCAATCTTCTCTGGACGAGATGTAGATTCTGCAATCTGATCTATGTCTAAGGCCGACGTATTTGTTAGAAGAAGAGCATCTGGCTTCATAACGCGGTCAATTTCTTTGAAGACCTGCTGCTTTACCCCCATCTCCTCAAACACCGCCTCAATTACTACGTCCGCCTCGGCAATCTGCTCATAAGCAGTTGCTTTAGAAATCAAAGCGACTCTCTTCTCCATTTCAGCCGCTTCAAGGGACCCACGTTTCACACTAACTTCATAGTTATTGCGAATGCGCTCAAATCCTTTTTCAAGTGCTTCTTCAGAAATTTCCAACACTTGTACTGGGATCCCAGCATCAGCGAAGCACATCGCGATGCCTCCCCCCATAGTGCCGGCCCCCACAACAGCAGCAGTTTTGATTGTCTTAACCGGGGTTCCCTTGGGGACGTCGGGCAACTTTTGTGCCTCTCGCTCAGCAAAGAAGGCGTATCGAAGCGCTTTTGACTCGTTAGAATTAACAAGCTCCTCAAAAAGCTCCCGTTCTCGCTTTAATCCATCATCAAACTGCATTTCAACGGCAGCTTGAACCGCCTTGATATTGTTATACGGCGCTATCTGATTACGTGCGCGGCGGGATATTTCTTTTTCTTTGCCTCGAATATATCTTCGCCTTCAGGCAACTCTGCCACAATATCTCTAATGAGCCTTAAAGGCCTTTTATCAGATATCTCGTTCGCGAATTTTATTGCTTCAAATTTTAGGTCAGAATCAGATGGGACAACCCTGTCCAAGATACCAAGCTCAGCTGCCTCCGGAGCTGGGACATGGCGACCTGATACAATTAGATCAAGCGCTGCTTTCGGACCAATCAGTCTTGGGAGCCGCTGCGTTCCGCCACCGCCAGGCAAAAGTCCAATGAGTACTTCTGGCAAGCCAACCTTCGCTGATGCAACTGCAATTCGATAATGACATGCAAGTGCATTTTCCAAACCGCCTCCCAGAGCATATCCATGGATTGCAGCTACGATTGGCTTGGATGATTGCTCATAGGCATCATAAGGCTTACGAGCTAAAGGCGGTCGTCCCTTCCCAAACTGCCTGATGTCAGCGCCTGCAATAAAACTTCTACCTGCTCCAATTACCACCATTGCTTTGATAGCTGGATCAGCCGCTCCGGCATCGATGTGTTTTACAATTCCTTCAGGAACTCCAGGAGATAAAGCGTTCACAGGTGGATTGTCGACAATAACAACACCTATATCTCCGTGCCTCTCGAAGTAGACGAGATTTTGCTCGGTCATAATTTCATCCCTAGATTTTATAATGCTTTATCCAACTTGGTTGCGCGGAACATCGCGGAAGGGTCGATCAGTATCCGTCCTGTTTTCTTTTGGCATTTTTAAAATGCGTTCCGAAATAATGTTTCGCTGAATTTCGTCTGTCCCACCTGCAATAGAGATAGCTGGGGTTGAAACTAAAATTTCTGCAACGACACCGCCGGCTTCATCCTCATCACCTGTAAGCATAGCATTTGGCCCAGCTATCTTTGTGTGAGTTAAATTCGCTGAGCGGGCTACTATTGAAGCTGCTAGCTTACCTATAGAGCCCTCAGGCCCTTGCGGTTTTCCCGCTTGAGACGCGGCCCGAGCTCTCCTAGCGGTCCATTCAGCAGACTTAGCAATAGTAAGAGTTTTTGCAATATCCTGACGAATATCTGGATCATCCCAGACACCCATCGCTTTGGCTCGCTCAACTAAAAGATCAACCCGGCCCGTGCGCTGAGGATACCAAGTATAAGGAGCCATAACAGTAGCAATTTCTTGCCGCTCTTCCTCGTAAATGCGCTCTGGTCGATCCGTACCACTCTCATAACGACGGGCAGAGTCCGCACCACGGCGTTCATGCATCAGGGTTGTGGTTGCTATTTTCCAGCCTTCACCGAGCTCACCTACCTGCATATTGGCCTCAACAACAGCATCAGTAATGAAAACCTGGTTGAATGAAGCATGGCCATTCATTTGCCTGAGCTGGTGAACCTGCACCCCCGGTTGGTGCATATCGAGAATAAAGTAACTTAGCCCTTTGTGCTTGACGGCATCCCAATCCGTCCTAGCCAAAAGCAGCGCATAGTCAGCGTGGTGTGCACTTGTTGTCCACACCTTCTGTCCATTGATAATCCACTTTCCATCCTTAAAGTCAGCTCGAGTTGCTGCGCCTGCCAGGTCAGAACCTGATCCTGGTTCGGAAAAAAGCTGACACCAAGTTTCCGTCCCTGTCATAATTCCTTTCAGATATTTTTCTTTCTGAAGGTCTGTTCCGTGCTCGAGGATCGTCGCTGCTGCGAGCACACGGATTCCCATTTTTGCTGCACCTACTGCGCCAAATTTATTGAACTCCTCATCAACGATTGCTGTCATGCCAAGTGGCAAGCCTCTACCCAGCCAATCCTTAGGCCAATGAGGCATACCCCACCCAGATTCTGCGAGCATCTCACGCCATTCCGAAAGCCCCCGGTTTGGGTCCCAATTGGCTTCTAGGTATTCTCGAACCTGGCTGCGCAGCTCATTTTCAGTAATTTCAGTCATGAATTGTCACCCCAGTTTTGCAACATACGCTCTCGGTTTTGGTTGGCATCACCCAGAAACACTTCGCTGGCTTTAGCTCGCTTAAACCAAAGATGGGTATCATTGTCGTAGGTAAAGCCTATTCCACCGTGCATCTGGACAGCGTGAACTGCTGTCTGGATGTATGCATCAGATGCACCCGCCTTGGCCAAAGCTACAACCCCACGCGCGTCTGTGTCGCCATCATCTATCGCAGCGGCAGCGTAATACGCAGCAGACTTTGCAAGCTCCACATCCAAAAGCATATCAGCCGCTTTATGCTTTGTGACTTGGAAGGAAGCGATTGACCGCCCAAATTGCATTCTCATTGAAACGTATTCCAGTGCGTCCTCTCGAAGACGCTCTGCACCACCGACCATCTCACTTGCAAGACAAGCTAAAGCAATATCAAGGGTGCGTTCGTAGGCTTCATTACTGTTGTCGGCTGTTAGTAACACCGCTGGTGTTTTAGCGAAGGAAACAGTGGAGAGTTTCCGTGTTGGGTCCATTGAATTCTGAGGCTTCCGCGAGACAGTATTGTCACTTGCATCGACAATAAACATACCAAGCGCACCATCTGGCTTCCTTGCCACAACAACTAATAAAGAAGCGGTCATGCCATCAACAACATGACTCTTAGTGCCGGTTAGTTGATAAGCATCTCCGCTCTTTTCAGCAGACATCGAGATTGAGTCTGCAGCCCAACCCCCGCGGCCTTCTACGGCGCAGAGCGCCCCTATAGTTTCACCCGACGCAAATCCGGGTAGGAAATGTCGCTTTTGATCATCTGAGCCGGCTTCGCGTATTGCTGTAGCGGCGAGAACCACAGACCCGAAATAAGGTGAACAAAGTAAAGCGCGCCCCATTTCTTCGCATGCGATTGCCAAATCCGCTATGCCAAAACCGGCACCCCCACATTCTTCAGGAATGTGAAGGGAAGCGAGCGCTAATTCTTCGCACATCTGTCGCCATAAGCCAGGATCATAGCCTTGGTCCGTTTGCATCTGCTTGCGAACTTCTGTGGTTGGTGATTTCGCCTGCAAAAAGCGTCTTAGCGCAGTTCGGAACTCATCTTGTTCCTCTGAAAAACTAAATTTCATTCGATAACACGTCCTGATGAGAGGGATTCTTCTTCAGAAGACCACTAATCAGAAGCTGCAAGAAAGTGAGCACTTATGCAAGGATTAGCAGGTGGAATTTCTTTTTTGCCCTTAAAAAGCAAAAGGGTAAAAAGTGCTCCATGCACATCATCACTCGATCCGATTGAAATATTCTTTATTAAAATTAGCTCCCACTCTGGTCAGAAAGTTGACCAAATCGTTCCAGAGCCTGACACTGGTAGTCGATTTAAAAATTATCAGGAAGTTCTCATGGCCATGTTGGATGGAAAAGTAGCAATCTGCACCGGTTCCGGCCGGGGAGTGGGCGCAGAAGTCGCTAAATTGATGGCGGCAAATGGAGCTAAGGTTCTAATTAATGACCCTGGCGTTGGAGGTGGGGGCGAAGGCGGGGACACAGCCCCTGCACAATCAATTGTCGATCAAATCAAAGCGGCTGGCGGCGAAGCTGTTGCCAACTTTGGCTCCGTGACCACTTTTGAGGACTGCCTGGGAATGGTCGAACAAGCAAGAGACGAACTGGGGGGATGTCATGTAGTTTTCAACCCGGCAGGAATTCTACGCGATCGAATGTTCCATAAGATGTCGCCAGAAGATTGGACTGATGTGATCAACGTCCACCTTAATGGCCACTTCAATATCAACCGTGCCGCAATTAACTTGTTCAGAGAACAAGAGTACGGGCGCATGATTATGGTCTCCTCGACGTCTGGCGTTCTTGGAAATGTGGGACAAGCAAATTATGGTTCCGCCAAGATGGGGATAGTGGCTTTGACACGCATTGTCGCTATGGAAAATGCCAACAAAGGAATTACTTCTAACGCTATATTGCCATCAGCCGATACTAGAATGACCCGCTCTGTTCCAACACCAAAAGATCCCGATGCCGCAAAAATCCGTGAGGAGCGCCTTCGTTTAAGCCCTGCTGATGCGATTGCACCTCTTTGTGTTTTTCTTGCCTCTGAAGAAGCGTCATATGTCAATGGTCAAGTTTTCCATCAACGTGGGGCTGAGCTGACTCTATATGGCGCTATGAGGCCTGTGAGAATGGTGCATCGGAATCATGGATGGACTCCCGAATCTATCGCTGAAAATGGAATGCCCGCTTTAAAGACAGGTTTTGTTAATATGGGTGACAGCAGAGCGATGCACCCCGGGCTACCTCTTGAATAGGAATCTTTATAAATGACTGTGTTCGCAGAAGAAGAACGGATGTTACTGGATCTTGTCGACAAATTTGTTGACAACGAACTGATGCCTTTGGAGAAGGCCGTGATGGCTCGCGAAGCTCAAGGAGGCGAGGTTGCACTTTTGCCAGAGGAGGCAGAGCCACTACTCGCTAAATGCAAAGAGCTTGGCCTTTGGGCTTTGGACGCCCCTGAGGAAGTTGGTGGATCAAATATCCGCACCTCTGTGATGCTTGCTATACAAGAAAAGCTGAAAAGTACTGTTACGCCTTTCATATTTCCACCAGACAGCCCAAATCTCCACATGCTGATGGCTGTGGGTTCACCTCAACAGAAAAAGCAATACATGGAGCCGTATGCTCAGGGGAAACTGAAGTCCAATATTGCAATCTCTGAACCCGGTGCTGGGGGTGATCCTGCACACATGAAAACTCGAGCCATCAAAGACGGCGATGACTGGATTATAAACGGTCGAAAAATTTGGGTCTCAGGAGTATCAAGAGCCGATTTTTTAATAGTGATGGCCTCAACCGATCCTTCAAAAGGCGCTCGGGGAGGTATAACCGCGTTTATAATGGACACTGATACGCCAGGTTTCTCTATTGAAAGAGAAATTCCCATGCTTGCTGGTGCTAGAACATACGAACTCGTGTTTGACGATGTTCGATTGCCAGACTCCGCAATTCTCGGCGAGGTTGGCAGTGGGTTTGCCCCGATGCAGAAACGCCTAAATGTTCGACGTCTTGAAATGGGCGCGATGGGGGTAGGCATGGCAGAGCGTGCTCTGAAAATGATGTGTGAGCACGTTCAGCAGCGTGAGACTTTTGGGCAAAAGCTTTCAGACCGACAGGCCATTCAGTGGTGGATTGCTGATGCAGCCACTAAAATACATGCTACTCGCCTAATGGTTATGGATGCAGCAGCCAAGCAGGAAGCTGGTAAGGATGTTCGTACAGAAGCTTCGATGATTAAGATCTACGCTACTGAGATGGCTACCGAAGTGGTAGATAATGCCATGCAAAGCTTTGGAGCCATGGGTATGACCCGTGAACTTCCATTTGCCATTATGTCTCAAAGGCTACGTCTATCTCGGATTTACGAAGGGCCAACCGAGGTGCACAGGATGGCCATTGCTCGGCGAATGTTAAAAAAATACCAGTGACGATCGAGCTAATTCAGTAGACAGCAAGAATTGGTAGCTTTCTGATCTGGATGTAGTGAGAGCACAGGCGCTCTGCAAGCTTGCAGGCGCGCCCGCTCCCACTCTTTGAGTGTTTCAAATTCCGAAGATCAAATACCCATCTCGTCGAAAACTTCCTTTGCAGTCTTAAAGGCACTAACGGCGGAAGGAGCGCCAGCATAAACAGCAGCCTGTAAAAAAACTTCAGCAATTTCTTCTTTCGAGCAACCATTGTTTATAGCTCCTCGAGTGTGCAGTCTGAGCTCTCCCTCACGGCCAAGCGCAGCAAGCATCGCCAGATTCAACATACTGCGAGTTTTCCGATCTAACCCTTCACGCAACCAGACGGTTCCCCAGGCTGTCTCTGTAACAAACTGTTGCAAAGTGCGGGTAAAATCATCCTTCGCGCCATTCTCCACTGATTTTCCTACATACTCTGAACCAAGAACTTCTTCTCTAACCTTTAATCCAGCAAGAAAAGCCTCATTGGCGTTGTATTTTGATGTATCCATAAAAAAACTCCTATCTGGGATTGAAACTAGTTGAAATAAAAACTGCAGCAGAAGAATTACGGACTATTTTGGTCGCCTCTAAAGCATTTTTAATTTCAGATTAAACCCAATCGCTGGCGAAGGTCGTCTCCATCTTCCACAAGGCTCTGAATCGCTTGACGAAGCTCATCCGATATCTTTTCAGGAAGCTTCACTGACAAATGTACAAATTGATCACCGCGCTCTTTAGTATCACTACCCTTAGGGATCCCCCTACCTTTTAGCCGAAGCACTGCGCCAGATTGGGCACCTTCAGGAACTGTAAGCATTACCGGGCCATCAATAGTTGGTGCCGAAACCCGGGCACCCAAAGTTGCTTCTTTCAATGTTATTGGCAACTCTATTTTGATATCTGAGCCTTCACGACGAAAAAATTTATGAGGCATTACAGTAATTTCAACTATGGCATCGCCAGCCTTGTTATTACCCGTACCGACCTGGCCAAGCCCACTTAGCCGTAATGCTTGACCAGTTTCAGTGCCCGCTGGGACACGAACATCGACCGTGCGCCCAGTTGGCAAGCTTACTCTTTTGGATGAACCCCTGGCCGCTTCAAGAAAGGTTACCCGCAAGGAAACGCGAATATCTCTGTTGCGTGGTGTTTCCCTTTGACGACGCCCCCCAAAATTTTCAAAAAGCTCACTAAACAGGTCATCCGTAGCAAAGCGCCTATTTCCAGTTTGGCTAAAACCACCTGCTCCAGGATGACCCCTCTGTCCAAAGCCTCCGCCGAAGGTTGAGGATCGAAAAGTATCCTTCCCATCAGAATCAATTTCACCAGCATCAAAACGTCTGCGCTTTGAGGGGTCTGATAAAAGATCGTATGCTGCGTTCGCTTCTTTAAACCGACGCTCAGCATTAGCGTCACCAGGGTTGGCATCAGGATGAAGGCGTTTCGCAACTTTTCGGAAGGCTGATTTAATCTCTGACTGGCTGGCGTCTTTTTCCAAACCAAGGATGGCATAAGGGTCAGGCATATTCCAAGCTCACGCGTCTAAAACTTCCCAATCTCCATTGGCTTTGCGACAAGCAATTCGATTGGCCTGTCGAGGCTCCTTCCCCTCAGGAGAGATGGCCACTTTTATATTGCGACATTGTTTTTCCGAAGTAGTGCCTACATTTTCCGCATAGGTAGGGCCAGGGGTAACTTTACCAGAAATTCCAGTATCCGGATTAGACCAGGAAGTAGTCTGGCCTGGTTCATTGTTCTCTAATGCTTCTTGAGTTGCGGCTTGAGCAATTATTTGATCCTCTCTTGAAAGATATTCCCCAAGCTCGCCTCCCAGCCAGCTTCCCACCGATGCAAGACCTATAGTGGCCGCCGCTCGACCAACACCAGAGCCAATTTGTGATCCTAAAAAAATCCCAGCTGTAGCGCCAATAATTGAGCCAACTTCGCGACCGGTGGGCTCCCTCGAGCATCCTGCGAGGGTAACGCCTATCGCAGCAACTATAGCCAACTTTCGCAAAGAGATATCACTCAAATCTAAATCCAATCATCTTAACGTCACCTGGGTACGCCAAATTATCAAGAAATAACCGGCAGAGCCTCAACCCTGTAGGCATGCTGTAGAGTGCGATCGTGAGCAGGATCAAAAAGGCGCATAGCAAAAGCCTCGCCGCCCTTGATCTCCCCAATTACTGGAATAGTACCCAAAAAAAGGACGGTTCCTTCAGCCAATTCATCTGCTCCCGTGTAAAGTTTGATCATCTCTTCTGGGCGTCTGCAAGAACCGAGGACACCATCTTGATAGTCAACTGTTTCACCAGCTTGCTCTTGTGCAGACTGCAAACAAATTTCATCCCAAACAGCCAAAACTTCATTAAGCCGCCAGGCTTGGGAAGAAATTGGCTTGCAACATAGCTGCTTGGATAAAGCGACCGACCAAGCTTCGGCCTTACGATCGGTGTGATCAGAGCCAACTGCAACCAAAGTACCTGTCGCAGTACCAATTAATACGGCCTCCACCTCTCCCGAACCACCATCACCGACGGTTTGGATGTATGGAGACTGTGTGAGAAGTTCCACGCCAACACGATAAAACAATGGTGTCGTCGATGGAGCTGGCACACCAATATCTGCTAATTCGTCAATATGATGTTGTACTGCAGCCTGGTCTCGGCCTGTCCAGCCCCCAATGACAACCTCTGTCACGTTGACCTCGATTACAGTTTCATCACCGCTCAGCTCCTGAACATGGAAGCGCATAAGGCTCTCTCCTCCAATTTTTGGCAGCAGTTTTTTTGCAATAACAAGATATATGCAAGAAGTAGGTTGATCTACGTTGAATAAGCTAGAATTTGCTGTGACCAGTTCTAGCTGAGTGGATTTGTCTATTAAACTGCTTCCATAGCTGGCCGGCTTCAGCTAGTTAAGGGTTATGTGCGCCCGTAGCTCAGTGGATAGAGCGTTCGCCTCCGGAGCGAAAGGTCAGAGGTTCAGATCCTCTCGGGCGCGCCATATACCGAAAATAACCGTCTAATTTGTAAAGCAATCGACGGCTTAGATTAATCCGATCACTTGTTATCACTTGATTCAGAGCTGCTTGACTGCATTTTTTGATACAAATCGCTGAAATCAATTGGATTGATTAATAAAGGCGGGAAACCCCCATCTCGCACTGCATCAGCTAAAATAGATCGAGCAAATGGGAAAAGCATACGAGGCCCTTCAATCATAACCAAAGGGCGGACATGTTCTTTCGCAACGCCTTCTGCAACCATGCAGACGCCTCCATAACTTACCTCGGCAACGAAGAATACATCTTCATCCCGAGACGCCGTCGCCCTGACGTGCACCATCGCCTCGAAATACTGACCGCCAAGCTCTCTAACTTCCACATCCACATCCACACTAATTGCTGGTGGCGGATTTAAGTTAGTTAGGCTCTGCGGCGCATTGGGATTCTCGAAGGATAGATCCTTAAGGTATTGAACCGTTAAAGTGAGAGGCGCTGTCTCAGTGCTTAGGTCCGCTTTATTTTCTGTGTCAGCCATTATGGCTGTCTCCCTTTATGTAAAGTCGACGAAATTCTGGCTTCATCCCGCAGAAGATTTTTATTTTGGAGCGGGAAACATAATTCCAACCTCAAACACAGGCCACCTTAGGTTGGTGGTTTTATGGTCGGGCGAGGATCATGTTTCACAAATTCACCGTTTTTCAGCAATTGTCCACTCATTACACGAATAGTGCCCCAATGGCACACTACTAGAGTTTCATTCCAATCGCTCTCGGCCGCCAGGCGCTTTCGAAATTCAGAAACTCGGGCAAATAAATTACTCTCAGGTTCATCGAGCCCTGAATTTTTTGGGTCTCCCGGGAATGCCCACCAGTTTGGTAATAAAGAAGAAAAATCTAGATTAGGCCAACGTGTGGCAAGGTCATTTGGGCTACTACCAATGTCGCAGGAAAAGCCAGCCAACTCGCGCACACAAGCATCCACTTGCACGTCTAAACCTAAACGATCTGCAACTATTAAAGCGGTTTCAATAGCTCGAGTATATGGGCTAGTTATAATCCTTGAAATCGGCTTCAAAGCCAGCAAATTCGCTGCATTCGCTGCCTGTTCTCTGCCTACCTCAGTTAAAGCAGGGTCCGGAATGCCTGGGTCAAACCTATTTTTTCCAAAATGGAGATTAAATACTGTCTGCCCATGGCGAAGAAGGATCATTGATCATCCAAATTTTTTTTGAGTTGATGACTGTTTCTGTCTGTTTCAGACCTTGGATCACTTTTTTCCGAAAAATCCCCTTCAATGATTATATCTTCAAATTCATTACCGCGACGCCGCTGCCAAAATCTAACAAAAACATGAGCCCAAAGTAACCTAGTGGGACGGAATACCAAGGAGAGCCCGAGTGCGTCAGTAATAAACCCTGGAGTTAGTAAAAAAATAGCTCCTATAAATATTGCGGCCGCATCTACAAGTGCTAGTGCCGCGTTCGCAGAGTTAGCCGCAGCAAGCCGCTGCATTGCTGCACGTCCCTCTGCACGAGCTAGGGAGGCACCGACCCCAGCAGTCAAAATAATAAGAAAAATTGTAGGCCACAGCCCAATTGCTTCACCGGCACTGATCAGAACAGCAATCTCAGCAATTGGAAACCCAACAAATAAAAGAAAGAAAATCCAAGGCATGGTTGCTTTAACACTCTCCAACGCTATGGTGATTTTTAATTATAAAATTACTTGGGACTAGCGATTTACCACCGCAATACCCAAATATAAAAGCCTAAGTGACCTTAATGGTTTTGGGCATTCATTAATCTATTGCGGCAGATCTAACCGCAGGCGCCTTCGTACAGAAGGGCAAAGGGAGTACTTCGGATGGGCAACAATGACGCCCTAATCGAAATAATAATCCTAGCAGTTGTGGCGGGATTTTTAATCCTTCGCTTAAGAAGCGTGCTGGGCAAGCGTCATGGGCACGAGCGACAAAGGTACGAAGAAAGCGAAAATTACTCACCCAAAACCAATAGCGAAGAAGGCAACAACGTCACTCCATTCCCTACGCGCGTTGATGCAAGCCCTCCATCAGCAGGGTCTGAGGCCATTAAAATTCACTCACTTGATCCCAACTTTTCAGAGGACGAGTTCCTTGGAGGGGCACAAGAAGCGTTCCGGATGATTTTAGCCGCATATGGCGGATCGGATCGTGAAACATTACGCGCACTTGCAAGCGATGAAATTTATGAAGAACTTGATGAAGCTATAACCGGCAGAGAAGATCGTGGGGAAACACTCGACGCAACATTGATCGGCATTCAATCAGCAAGCATCGATCAAGTGGAAACAGTTGGATCCATCGCACGCGTTACAGTTCGTTTCGAATCTGAACAGACTAACATTACTCGAAATTCCGAAGGGCAACCTATCGATGGCGCGCCTAATCAGGTTGAAAACATAATAGATCTTTGGACTTTTGAACGCGATATGTCTAATGACGACCCTAATTGGAAGCTAATCGAGACAGAAGCCGGCGAGTAGAATGAGGCGCTATGCCTACCTGCTACTGTTAACGACCGTCTTGGCAAATTGTGGAGGCTCAGAAACGCTTCCCAAATTTCCCTCTGAAACCAATAACGATAAATTGGTCAGTACATCTTTTTCAAAATTACCTAACTGGCCTGAAGCAAATCTCTCTCCCGGGCTTTTTGCTTTCCAAAAAGCTTGTAAGCGCTTCTCACTTAAAAAAGCATCTTCAAAAGTATCAAAAGCCTGGCAAGAACTTGGTACGAATGGCGAATGGGCCTCCATCTGTAAACAGGCTCAGTCTGCTGACGCATCGAATGCGAAGGAATTCATTGAAAAGCACTTTCGTGTTTTTGAGGTAAAAAATCCGGCGAATGAGGGTTTGTTTACAGGTTATTTCGAACCCGAATTTGAAGGCTCACGGCGTCAAAGCCAACGCTATCAACACCCTTTATACAAGCTGCCAGGTGATGTCATAACGGCCAATCTAGGGGATTTTGAAAAGGCACTAGGAGATAAATTGATCTTCGGTCAATTAAAGGAAAAACCTTTAAGCCCTATTACAGCAGAGCTGAAATCGCTGATGGAGCGTTGCAAGGGAAGGGCCTAGAACTAGTCTGGTTAGCTGATCCAGTTGATAGCTTTTTTATAGAAATACAGGGTTCAGGGCGGATCAAGTTAGCGGAAGGCGGCTGGATGCGTATCGGATACGCAGGAAAAAATGGAAGACCCTACAGAGCGATAGGTCGAGACCTTATTCAAATGGGAGAAATCCCTTCAGAAAAGATGTCAATGGCAGCTATTCGCACCTGGGTGAGCGCGAATTCAAGTCGCGCCCAGAGTGTCATGAATAAAAATCCCTCTTACATATTTTTTAAGGAACGACATGGCGACGGACCAATCGGTGCTGCTGGAACAGCCCTAACACCTGGCTACAGTCTTGCGGTTGATCCATCTTTCACTCCTCTGGGAGGCTTGGTTTATCTGGATGCCGAGCATCCTGATAAAAGTCAGCCTCGGATCCAGCGACTTGTTGCTGCTGAAGATACAGGTAGTGCAATCAAAGGCGCTCAACGTGGCGATCTTTTTGGGGCACTGGAAGTGCTGCTGGAAAAAATGCAGGTCACATGGCAAGTAAGGGGCGCTATTATCTTCTATCGCCAAAGTAAATTTAATTGGAGCCCAATATGAAAATCTATGGCCGCGTCACATCTAGCAACGTCATGAAAGTCCTTTGGGCTGCGGATGAACTTGGACTCGATTATGACCGAATTGACGCCGGGATGAATTTTGGAGTTGTAGATTCTGAAGAATATCGCTCCATGAATCCTAACGGCAGGGTTCCTACTCTTGTCGACGGCGATTTAGTTCTTTGGGAATCAAACGTGATAGTAAGGTATCTGGCAGCCAAACACGGCAAAGGAACATTGTGGCCAGAAGAACTTTCTACTCGCGCAGACCTCGAACGATGGATGGACTGGCAACAAACTGTTCAAAACATAACCTTTACACCGGTATTTTGGGGTCTGGTCAGAACACCACCAAGTGATAGAGACCAATCTGCGATCGATGCAGCTGTTATTCAGTCAATTGCTGCGATGCAAATTCTGGAAACGCACCTTCAGGGCAGAAATTGGATTGGTGGAGACAAACTCACCATGGCAGACTTCCCAGTAGGCCCAAACATTCATCGCTTTTTTAATTTGCCTTTCGATCGTCCAGATCTCCCTAATTTGAAAAAGCTTTATGATCGGATGTGCGAACGGCCAGCTTACAGTAAAAATATCGCTTCCATCCCCATTTCTTAGGGAACTGTCTGCACTGCAGGAGCAAACGATGGCAGGTCCAGACATTCACGATCTTTACGAACGCCTATGGTATGCAGTTCAAAAGGAGCAAATTGAGCTGGAATTTGACTTGAAGCTTTTGAATAAGCCTGGCAGTCCAGTGTTTAGCGCTCGTGATGCAGTTTTACCCTGGGCTGCAACATTTTTGCTTGGAATTGTGGGATGGCGGTTAGGTGGTTGGATAGGTTCAGTGGTCGCCATTTTAGCAATGCTGATCCTTACCGCGACCACAATTAATTACTCAGTGATGAAGCGACTACGCGAGCGCGCACAAGCGCACGCGCTAGCTGGATATCAAAGCTTTGAAGAATTGTGGAATGCGGGTGCAGTATCGCTTCGCATGGTTGGTAGCGAGAGTTCTGAATTCAAAGGCCCGAACCTCCAGTGGACAGCTTTTGCTGAAGGCCTGCCAAAAACTGAAGCTGAAAAATCAGAAGATAGAACGGGTCGAAAAAAATGATTGGCCGCGGTCGAAGGGATAGACGTGCATCAGATGCCGAACTTGAACTTTGGCAGAGAGCCGTTTCAGATGCCGTACCAATTACCAAAAACATTGCAGCTACTGCTCGGAAGCAACGGACAAATATCCATGTCTCCAATCAAACACCTAAAGAACCAGCCCTCCCATCAGCAGGTAGAGCAACTAAAACACAGCCAATTGATAGAAATACACTAACCAGACTAAGGAAAGGTCGTATAGAAATTGAGGGAAGACTTGATCTACACGGCTTGAGCGCTTCGCAAGCTGAGCAAGCTCTGAAACGCTTTCTTCTCTCTAGTCATGCAATCGGGCGAAAAGCTGTTCTGGTAATAACAGGACGCGGCCTTAACCCAGATACTAATGGTCCTGGTATTTTGAAACGAGAAACACCTCTATGGCTGGATAAAATGCCGGAAATTGTTTCCTCATATGCCCAGGCAGACAGACGTCACGGGGAGAGGGTGCATTATACGTGCGCCTCAGACGTAAAAGAGAGCGATTCCGATAAAATGACCCCCAGCGCAATTTTAGCCGCAACAATTGAGATTATGGAGCAACAAGTGGAGCGGTCAGGTCCTTTAGACCTAATTACTGGCCGCTACCTTCGCCAACGAAGATACATCGGCTCAAAAGACCGGTCATCACTCATGGTTCGTGTCTTTGGACTAGCTCGCAGGCATTTTCGAATTGGGTGGCGCTTAGAACAGGCCGGTGCACCTACGACACCTCGCGCTCGTGTTATTGCGGACCTGTTACTTACTGACGACCTGGAGTTGGATACTATTTCAGATCTATTTAATGGAGAGGGTCATGCTCCAAGAGCCCTAGATTCTTCTGAATGGAACTGGCTACTTCGGTTAGGCTCACCGCCTCTGGAAACTAGTGAAATGCCAGCGCCAGTGCGACTGGAGTGTCCGGACTGGGCTTGGGACGGCATGAATAAGGCTTTCGGCGAAAAAACCGAGATGCAACTTCACTCCCTTCTTCAGGAAGCTCCACTAGATCTCAGGGTTAATACACTCAAAACTGATACAAGAAGAGCTTTAAATGCAATTAAAAAAGCAGGTTTTCTTGCGGAATACACCCCCCTTTCAGTCACAGGCATAAGGCTAGAGCAGAGAGTAGCGCTTGGCCGACTGCCAGGACTACTAGAGGGATCTGTTGACCCCCAGGATGAAGGTTCTCAATTAGCAGCAGCGGCCCTGAACCCACAGCCAGGCGAACGGATCGCTGACTTTTGTGCAGGTGCAGGCGGCAAGACCCTCGCTATGGCTGCCGCCATGAGAAATAAGGGAAGAATCCTCGCCCTTGATGATGACCAAAGGCGCCTGGACCGAGCTGCCCCCAGATTGGCAAAAGCTGGCGTAGATATTGTAGAGAGGCGACTTCTTACGCCAGGTCGAGATACTTGGCTTAAGCGACAGGCTGGCAAATTTGACGGCGTTCTTATTGATGCTCCCTGCTCCGGGGTCGGGGCATGGCGCCGAAACCCAGATGCTCGATGGGGCCGTGGACAACCAGACCTTGCAAGCTTAACCAAGTTACAGTCAGAAATTCTCGATCGCGCTGCACGTCTTGTAAAACCAGGAGGAAGACTAGTTTACGTAACATGTTCGTTAATTCCTGAAGAAAATGAATTACAAACAAGTGCATTTCTTTCACGAACCGCAGGGTTTTCTTACGGAACTTCCATTAATTTTCCTGTAAAGACTGATAAAGGTCATGTCACACTAACTCCAAGCGATACCGGGACTGATGGGTTTTTTATTGCTTGGCTGAATCGAGAAATATGATCCATTAACGTTCAATCCGCGTAACAACTCAAAATGAACTAAAACTGTTCGGTGTTAAGGTTCAATTGAAAAGGATTAGGTAAGGTTGAAAATGTCCAACGAGTTCCACGTGGCTGAGGAAGACCTCTTTAATTATGGGGCAGGCGCTTTAGAGGAAGCATGGAGTCTGGCAATAGCTGCGCATCTGTCATTCTGTACTTCTTGTCGGTCAGCAACAGAACAGTTCGAAGCACTCGGCGGAATTACACTAGAGGACCTATCCCCTTCAGAATTGGATGCAAACTCCCTAGCTTTATGCCTAAAAAAACTTGATGCTCAAGCTCCTGAGGGTAAAGAGTTTAGTGTCTCCAAAGGTAGTATCCTGCCTGGTGTGCTTCAAAAATATGTTGGACCTAACTTAGACCAAATCCAATGGAAAAGTGTTGGCGGAGGGGTAAAGCAGGCGATCATTCCAACTAAAGGCAAGGCCACCGCTCGTTTGCTTCGTATACCTCCAGGCGTCGCAGTCCCTGAGCACAGCCATAATGGAACAGAATTAACCGTTGTTTTAGCGGGCTCTTATGCAGACGGGACTCGGCGGTTCGAGCGTGGTGACATCCAACAAGCTGACACGGAGGTGCACCACTCCCCTAGCGTTGTTGGAGCTGAAGAATGCGTGTGCTTAGTTGCAACTGACGCACCCCTTAAATTTAAATCTATTGTGCCAAGAGTAGTACAAAAATTTATCAATCTTTGAGACTAATTATATAGTCTAGACCTCAATGCCGCCGCGGCTACGAAGGCGACGTTGTCTTACCGCAACCAAAATCCTAACATCCTGCTGCCCATGACTAAGCCGCAGTTTCAAATGATTTAAAATTCGACGGAATTAGTTTTATTTTTGAAATTAAATCAGTGTGACGATCATCTTCGATATCATCTGGCAAATCCAATCTTATGGTATCAACGACACCTCCAAAAGATTCAGATATCGCTTGTGGCAGATTTTCGTAAGTTCCAATTGCCGCGAACAGAGCGACGACGTCATCGGAAACCTCTCCAGCAAGTTCTGACCAACGCCCTTCCTTAGACATCGCGTGGAGTTTCAAGCCCAGATCCTCAAGACCATGCTGCTCAAATACTGGCAAATAGGTGCGAGTCGACCCATAAACCCCATCACGGTATCGAGCCCAATCTAAACGTTTTTTAACAGCCTCCTCATCTGGTCCAGTACAAATGAAACCTCCTCCGGAAATCTCGACTGCAGCGCGTTTGCGATTTGCCCGCGCCATACCTTCTTCAATCTTAGGCATACAAACGTTTTCAATATATTTTCGAGTGCAGAAGCTGTGGAGACGAACGCCATCAGCAACTCGACCAGCCATTCGAAGCATGTCAGGCCCAACCGCGGCTAGACTTATTGGAGGCAAAGAAAACCCGGTCTTTGGTGGAGAAAATTCTGGTGTCATTAAAGTGAATTGATAGTGCTCACCTTCAAATTTTAGTGGCTCTCCATATTCCCAACAACGCCAAATAGCTCGGATTGATTGAACGTATTCACGAAGACGCGGCACGGGTGCGAACCAAGGTGTAGAAAATCGGCGCTCATTATGACCCTTTACTTGAGAGCCCAACCCAAGCTCAAACCGGCCGCCCGACTGTGCATTAAGATCCCAACCAATATTAGCGGTAATCATTGGGCTCCGCGGAAAAGCAACCGCAATAGATGTACCAAGCTGGACTTTTTGTGTTTCTTGGGACGCCAGAGCCAATGGCATAAAGGGATCGTGGGCGAGTTCAGAACTAGCAACACCATCATACCCAGCAGCCTCGGCCCACTGCGCCCGGGATAACGCTCGTCGCCAGTTATCAGTGGGCAATTGGCAAATAACTCGCATAACGATTTCCTGTCTGCTTTTGTTAAGTAAAATTTAATCAAACCTAACCCAAGATCAAAATGAAGACTAAGCTCACTAGCTATTTTAATAAAGCGGGCCTACATAGCGTTAGCGTGGGGTAAGCTGCGCGATGCGTTAGGACCTTAGAAATCCCGGGGCCGATATCGAAGCTCCAGGGAGCTGTCACTGCAGGGGATCGTGGTCTCCTACAAACGGCGCCCACCTCACTTGGTGAGGTCCCGGAGGATTCGTTCCAGTCCGACGGTCAAGCGGCACCCTACGCACCCCCAAGGGATAAAGAGCATGCTCCCAATTGCTTCTGCAAAAATCTCCCTGCGCAAAGAAATGACAGCGCGCCGAAGGCATTTATTCAGCCAGAAACCAGGCGCTGGAGAGATAATTGCGCAGATTGCATTAAGCCAGGGGCTCACGAAAACGGATGATATAATAAGCGTCTACTGGCCGATAAATAGCGAGCTGGACTGCAGACCTTTAATACACGCTCTATGGCAAATTGGTCGACGCGTTGCTCTGCCAACTTCCTCTGAACACAGTAACCTCCTGGTGTTTCGCCGTTTCGCATCTGACACTTCTTTAGTGCCAGGTCTCTTTGGAACCCTACAGCCTCCAGATTCAGCGATTGCTGTTGAACCAAATATTCTTTTCCTGCCTCTACTCGCATTTGATGCATCTGGCAGGCGACTTGGATATGGTGGCGGTTTCTATGACCGAAGCCTCACAAAGCTCCGAAAGAATAAATTGGTAAAAGCGTACGGCCTCGCTTTTTCAGAGCAAGAGCGTGAACGAGTACCAACAGATGCCCTTGACCAGCCTCTAGACGGTATTCTAACCGAATTGGGTTTTCGGAAATTTGATTATAGCTAAAAGAAATTTGTAGAGGTTTTCTATGCGCATACTGTTCCTTGGAGATATAGTTGGGCGTTCTGGGCGCGAAGCTGTTGTTGCTGCAGCGCCACGCCTTCGCGATAGCTTAGACCTCGATCTTCTTGTGGTTAATGGGGAAAATTCAGCCCATGGCTTTGGCATCACACCCAAAATCTGCAAAGAGCTCTATGCATCAGGTGTAAACGTCATAACGACGGGCAATCACGTTTGGGACAATCGTGAAATCCTCACCCATATTGACGACGATAAAAAACTGGTGAGGCCACTGAACTACCCAACCGGGACACCTGGCCGTGGTTGGGCAATTGTAGAAACTGAAAGAGCTGGAAAAGCTCTCATCGCAAATGTAATGCTCCGTCTATTTATGGATCCCCTTGATTGCCCATTTCAAGCAATGGACAAGGTCATGGCCACTGCACTCCTAGGACAAGATGTTTCAGCCATCGTGATCGACATGCATGGAGAAGCCACGAGTGAGAAAAGGGCTTTAGGCCACTTCCTAGATGGTCGAGCCTCTTTAGTAGTGGGTACTCACTCGCATGTTCCAACCGCAGATGGTCACATCATGACCGGAGGAACAGCCTACCTAACTGATGCTGGCATGTGTGGTGACTATGACTCAGTAATTGGCATGAGGAAGGAAGTGTCGGTCCAAACTTTTCGCAGCAAGCGGCGGGGAGAAAGAATGGGCCCAGCAGATGGCCAGGGATCTTTGGCCGGTGTTTTTGTCGAAACAGACTCAAAAACTGGTCTAGCGAAAGAAATTCGACCTTTTAGGGAGGGGTTTGGGTTAGAGCCCTCATAATATTGGGACAACCTCCTAATATCTTTCCGGTTTTCCAAGCCTGGATTTTAGTAACTAAAATTAACTGAATGTAGCTACCCCTCATGTTTCACTTATCAAATGCTTTAGCTGCCTAATTATCGATATTGCTATGAGCCAATAGGGGCTCTCTATAGAGGCGCTCAAACAGTCAAAATCCCTAAAATAAAATTAGGTTTTGTTAATGACAGTATCTTGTTTATCTCGAACTCCCACACTTTATCTTGAGCGGTTCGTTGGCGAACCTGCCGACTTTGAGTATGATCAAACCTGGTACAAAATATCATCGAAATATTGGCAGTAGGTAACAGCAATGGCGGGCCACTCACAATTTAAGAATATCATGCATCGTAAAGGCGCTCAGGATGCAAAACGCGCCAAGATATTTACCCGCATCGGTCGAGAAATAATGGTAGCTGTCAAAACAGGCGGCGGACCAGATCCTTCAGGAAATCCTGCTCTTAGGGCTGCGATCCAAGCGGCTCGTGGTGCAAATATGCCTAATGACCGTATTGACCGTGCTATCAAACGCGCATCAGGCGCGGATGGAGAAGCAGAAAACTTCGAAGAAGTTCGGTATGAAGGATATGGACCAGGTGGGGTTGCATTGATCGTTGAGACCCTTACAGACAACCGCAATCGAACAGCGGCTGACGTTCGCGCAGCTTTTAATAAATATGGTGGCTCCCTAGGAGAAACTAACTCAGTCGCTTTCATGTTTGACCGAGTGGGGCTCGTTATTTACGAGGACCCCAAGCTTGACCACGACACAGTTTTTGAAGCAGCACTGGAAGCCGGAGCAGAAGACGTTCAATCCAGCGAAGAACTGCATGAAATTTTCACAGCGGCCGATGATCTTTCCAACGTTCGAGAAAGCCTTGAAGGTGCCTTTGGCTCACCTTCTTCAGCAAGACTAGCTTGGCGACCACAAAATTCCACGCCTGTTGATACTGATAAAGCTCACACCTTGATGAAGTTACTTGAAGTCCTGGATGAGCATGATGACGTCCAAACCATTTTTGGTAATTACGATATACCCGATGATGTGATGGCTGAGCTTGCCAACTAAGATGTCATCACCTCGTCGTATAATTGGTCTTGACCCTGGATTGCAGCGGACCGGGTGGGGTGTGATCGTGGCCGAAGGGAACCGCCTTTCACATGTAGCTAACGGTGTTATACAAACACTGGCAAAAGCACCTATTCCTGAACGCTTAACTGAAATAGATGCGGGTATATCTGCAGTAATAAGTGAATTTCACCCGGATGAAGCAGCTGTCGAGGAAACATTTTTGAATAGAAATCCCGGCACAACCTTAAAGCTTGGACTAGCTCGCGGGGTTGTTCTACTTACCCCAGCACGAGCTGGACTGCCGGTATCAGAATACGCTGCTAAAGAAGTAAAAAAATCGTTAGTTGGTTATGGTTCAGCGGATAAAACGCAAGTAGCCGCAATGGCCTCTCGCTTATTACCCGGTGTCGAATTTGCTAATGAGGACGCAGCTGATGCCATTGCAGTAGCAATTTGTCATGCACACGCCAGTCAAACTATGAACCGGTGGGCTAAGGTCGCCAATCTATGATAGGCCGTCTAACAGGAATTGTTGAAGACTTGGGTGGCAATCAAGCAATCGTCGACGTCAATGGCGTAGGCTACCTTGTTTATTGCTCATCAAAAACACTTGCCGTTGCCGAAACGGGTTCGCCTGTGCAGCTAGAAATAGAAACACAAGTGCGGGAAGATGCATTCATTCTTTATGCATTTGCGGCAAAACAAGAAAAAAACTGGTTCAAACTCCTGACCAGCGTGCAAGGTGTAGGTGGTCGAGTGGCGTTACAAATTCTGTCTGCTCTTGGACAAGATGAACTTGCTACGGCTATTCTTTCTGAGGATAGGAAGGCTGTTTCCCGTGCCGATGGTGTTGGCCCTAAGCTAGCACAACGTATTATCTCGGTTCTCAAAGACCGGGTAATTGAAACTGACAGCGCCCCAAATATTTTGCATCCAAGTGGTGAAGCAAGCTCAAGCAGTCAAAGTGGGGCAGAGCACACGGAAGCTATTTCGGCCCTTGTAAATTTAGGGTACGGACGTGCAGAGGCATTCTCTGCCGTATCGCGTGCCGTGAGCAACATTGGAACAGATGAAACGCTGTCTGCTCTTATAACGGCATCGCTTAAAGAGGCGGCTGGTTCATGACGGAAGATCGTCTTATTGATGCTTTGGCTCATGACGATGATTCTGGTGAAGCCTCCATGCGGCCAGAACGTCTGTCAGACTTTGTTGGCCAAGCTAAAGTGCGTGAAAACTTAGAAGTTTTTGTAAAGGCAGCAAAAAATCGAGGTGATGCACTAGACCATGTGCTTTTGATTGGTCCCCCAGGCCTCGGTAAAACAACGTTAGCGCAGATTGTGGCAGCTGAACTGGGTGTTGGTTTTCGAGCAACTTCAGGGCCAGTAGTGGCGCGCGCCGGTGACCTTGCTGCCCTCCTTACAAACTTACAGCCCCGTGATGTACTTTTCATTGACGAAATACATCGTCTTATTCCTGCCGTAGAAGAAATTCTCTATCCAGCAATGGAAGACTTTCATCTGGACTTAATCATAGGAGAAGGACCAGCGGCGCGCTCAGTCCGTATCGACTTGCCTCCATTTACCCTAGTAGCGGCAACAACTAGAGCTGGACTGGTGCAAGGACCTCTTCGGGACCGGTTTGGGATCCCACTACGCCTTGGTTTTTACACTGTGGAGGAATTATCCCGTATTGTTATGCGAGGCGCAGGAATTCTTTCCACCTCTATGACACTAGATGGAGCCGAAGAAATAGCTAGGCGGTCGCGCGGCACTCCGAGAATTGCTGGACGACTACTCCGCCGGGTCAGAGACTTCGCTGCAGTTGAGGGCCTTGATAACATAGATGCCCATGCAGCCGATCGAGCATTGTTGAGATTGGAAGTTGATTCGGAAGGTTTAGATGCCATGGATCGCCGCTATCTTGCCTGCTTGGCAGAACGTTACAACGGAGGACCAGCTGGGGCGGAAGCACTGGCGGCTGCACTCGCTGAACAAAGGGACGTAATTGAAGACGTCATAGAGCCTTTTCTTATTCAACAAGGCTTTGTGCTAAGAACGCCAAGAGGGCGCATGCTACCCCCTAAAGGCTACCAAGCAATTGGGATTATGCCACCTACAAAATCAGGCGAGGGGGATCTGTTCAACTAATGAACAGTGCCGCCCCCGAAACCCTCTCGCTCCGAGTGTACTACGAAGATACAGACGCTGGCGGAATTGTTTATCATGCCGCTTATCTTCGGTTTGCAGAACGCGGGAGGACAGAATTTGTCCGAAAACTTGGCATAGACCAGCAACAGTTGCGCGCTGAAACAGGTTCGGGCTTCGTTGTGACGTCGCTTACCATCGATTATCTGAAACCCGCTTTCCTCGACGACAATTTAACGATCACCACGGAAATTGATCGTATTCGACCTGCAAGTGTGAATTTTAAACAGACAGTGGCTCGGGAGAGACAAATTATAGCCCATCTTAAAGTTCGAGTTGCATGTGTAGATGGTGATGGACGTTTAACACGACTACCAAGAGCTTTTGCTATATCGCCTTAGTTCCGCCCTTTTTTTGGCTAGAAAGAATAAAATTATGGATAATACAATTGTATCTGAGGCTGTTAGCCAGTCTGGTGGACTTTCCCCAGTAGAGCTTTTTCTCGCCGCAGACTTCGTCGTTAAGACAGTAATGGCAATATTGCTCGCTCTATCAGTCTGGTGCTGGGCTGTAATTGTAGCCAAGTGGCGTTTAATCGTTCAGCTTAATAAAGATGCTTCCGATTTTGAGGATGCATTTTGGTCCGGTGGATCACTTGATGAGCTTTACGATAGAGTTAACGGCAATCCTTCCGATCCTATGACATCTGTTTTTTCTGTCGCCATGCGTGAATGGCGCCGTGCCGCGAATAAAGACCCCAAGAAAAATTTTGGCGTAGGCCTAAAAGAACGCTTAGACCGAGTAATGTCTGTAGCTATCGGTAGGGAAATGTCACTAGTTGAGAAGGGCATGACAGTTCTCGCCTCAACTGGGTCGACAGCTCCATTTATCGGTCTCTTTGGAACAGTCTGGGGTATTATGAATAGCTTTGGCGCCATTGCTGCTGAAAAGACCACAAATCTTGCCGTCGTAGCACCCGGGATTGCAGAGGCTCTATTTGCCACTGCAATGGGTTTATTCGCTGCAATTCCTGCTTCCCTTGCCTACAATAAATTTGCGGCAGACATGAATCAGTATTCAGGCCGACTTGAGACTTTTGCTGGTGATTTCCAAGCAATTCTCTCCCGTCAAATTGATGAGGAGGGATAGAGCATGGCGGGTGGCCTGATTGGGCGCAGCACTGGAAATAGGCGAGGACGTCATAGACCTCTGGCTGAAATAAATGTGACACCATTCGTTGATGTTATGCTGGTGCTTTTAATTGTTTTTATGGTCACCGCACCACTTTTAACCGTAGGAGTTCCTGTCGAACTACCAAAGACGGCAGCAGCTCAGCTTGTCGACCGAGACGAGCCTCTAATTGTCACTGTAGATAGCGAAGGGCGCGTCTTTCTTCAGGAGACTGAACGCAGTTTAGATGCCTTGATTGCCACACTGAACGCAATTCGTGCTGAGAAGCCAGATGGCACTATCTATGTGAGAGGCGATAAAGAAATAGCTTATGGCGAAGTAATGCAGGTTATGGGAGCTCTGGTTAAAGCAGGCATTACGAAGCTTTCACTTGTAGCTGAAACACCTAATTCAGGTCGTTGAGCCCGTGCATGGCAACATACTCGTCTCATTTTTGGGCCATATTGCCCTTATCCTCGTGATGGCTTTTGGCCTACCAAGTTTTTTTCAGCCGGAAGAAACTGGTTTAACGGCTAACAGCGTTGGGATTATTAGCGAGGTTCAACTTGCAGAGCTTACAAGTGGTGGATTGCCGCCACCGAAAGATGCAAAGAAAAGTAAAACCTCCGAGGCGAAAACTCGCCCCACTCCCGCTGCCAAATCGAAAGAAGCTAATTCAGCAACCTCGCCTAGGTTAGCCCCAACTTCGGCAAAAAAATCATCTAAAACCACGAAAGCCAATTCTTCAGCAAAATCACCGACAGCTAAAACAGCTCCTCGCCCATTACCACCAAAACGGGCTAAGTCTTCGGAAGCGAAGAAACCTAAGCCTGAAACAACTAAAACTAAACCGCCTAAATTAGCAGCGCGAACATCGACAGAAAAACTCCAAACTAAAAAACAGGCCCCTGTGCCGCCACGCCGTACAGTTGAGGCAAAGCCTCCACAAAAATCGGCACCTAAACCTCAGCCCCCAAAACCTGCAGTCAAACCAAAGCCCAAGAAAAACGCAGATGATGCATTCGCCAACCTAATTGGGGGTGCCATTGGGGTCGAAAATAAAAAAGATGATATGAGTGCGATTGCTGACGCGTTGGGCGTTGGTGTATCCAGCGGCCCTTTATCCAACACTATTCAACAAGCTATAGCATCGCGACTTGGAATGTGCTGGACTCCATTAAAGGGAGCGCCAGGAGCAGAAGATCTTATCGTTGAAGTTAGAATTCGATTATTGCCCACTTCAGAAGTAGACCAAGTTGAGATAGTCAAAAGACCCCCAGGTCAATTCGGCAATGTAGCCGCTCAGAGAGCGGAACAAGCTGTGCGCAAATGTAATCCATTTAACAAATCAGGTATTTTAACGCTGCCATTAAATAAATATCGAGACTGGCGAGAAATGCGTATTACCTTCGATCCCCGCAAGTACACAGGTTAGGAACTCCCGAATGAAACGAATTCTTCAGATCCTGATTCCTCTGGTCTTAATGCTGAACATGGCATTACCTGCACAGTCGCAACTTAGGATCTCTGTTGAGGATGGTCTTCGCGAACCATTACCAATAGCATTTGCCCCTTTCATAGCTAAAAGTGGCGCCTCTGCTGGCATGGGACAGAATTTGGCTGACGTGGCTATTGCTGATCTCGAAAGTTCACGCCTTTTTAGAGCAATTGACCCAGCAGCATTCATCCAAACTCCAGCAGCTGCCGCCATCGCGCCTCGATTTTCAGATTGGCGCCAAATCAATGCGCAAGCACTAATTACAGGCACCGTGGGAGGTGAACCAGACGGCCGTATCCGAGTCGAGTTTCGCCTTTGGGATGTGCTCGGGGAATCTCAGCTTGTAGGCCAAGCATACGTAACTCAGAAGGAAAATTGGCGGCGGGTTTCCCATTTGGTAGCCGATACCATTTACAAATGGTTGACCGGAGAAAAAGGTTATTTTGATACTCGTGTAGTCTATGTAGCAGAGTCAGGTGCCGCAGACCGAAAGATAAAACGTTTGGCCATCATGGACCAAGATGGTGCCAACCATTCCTACCTTACCAGTGGAAGAAATCTTGTTCTAACGCCACGCTTCTCTCCCTCTCGCCAAGAAATTACCTACATGTCTTATGCTGGGCGTCGTCCACGTGTCCGCATCTTGAATGTTGATACCAATCAAGATGAAACATTAGGACCGATTGACGGTATGACTTTTGCGCCACGTTTCTCTCCAGATGGAGAAAAACTGCTATTCTCCGCCGAACAGCGCGGTAATTCAGACGTTTTTGTCCTTGATCTTCGCAGTCGAAAAAGAGTGCGGTTAACTAATCATCCTGCGATCGATACATCACCCTCTTTCTCACCCAATCAGAGAGAGGTGGTATTCAACTCTGATAGAGGCGGCTCTCCCCAGCTATATGTGATGGCGTCTGATGGAGCTAATGCTCGACGGATCTCATTTGGTGGGGGCCGCTACGCAACCCCAGTATGGTCTCCACGTGGGGACCTTATAGCGTTTACAAAGATTGAAGGAGGCCGGTTTGGTATTGGGGTAATGCGGTCGGACGGCTCTAATGAGCGAATGTTATCTCAATCATATTTCGAAGAGTCGCCAACTTGGGCTCCCAATGGTCGAGTGATTATGTTCTTCAGGCGAACCCCAACCGATCGCCAAGGTCGAGGTGGAAAAAGCCGTCTATTTATTGTTGACGTAGCAGGGGGTGAACCTAGGGAGATAAAGACACCTGGGGATGCATCAGACCCTGCTTGGTCTCCACTTTCACCATAGTTTAAAGAATCTTTCCTACATAACCTTGAGGTATTGTTTGGGTTCAAGTACTAAAGGAGTGGCCAAAGCGTTGGTTTCAAAGTCATCAAGAACTTTTTCGGCGCTGCATTTTGGGGAAGCTAAAAGATGAAGCTTAGAAATTTAGCAATTATTGGCATCGCGCTACTCATGAGCGCTTGCGCAGCAACTAACGACCAAGCCGCATCAAGCGGATCTGCATCTGGCGCAAGCAGTGACTCAGCAAAAAGTCAAATGTCACGCGACGTCTCCACCTCTTCGAGCTCAGCATATGCTCCGGGCAGCCAAGAAGAGTTGCAGGAGTCAATCGGAGATCGTGTATTCTTTGACACAGATCGTTATGACCTCTCTGCTGAGGCTCAGGCAATTGCAGGCTCATGGGCGGATTGGATGAAAAAGCACCAAAACGTTCAAATTGAGATCGAAGGACACGCCGATGAGCGAGGAACCCGCGAGTATAACCTTGCGTTGGGAGCTCGCCGGGCTAACGCCGTGAAAGATTTTCTTACCTCTCTCGGTGTTCAAGCCAATCGGGTTAGCACCGTATCGTACGGAACTGAGCGTCCAGAGGCTCTAGGCTCGAATGAAGAAGCTTGGTCCAAAAACCGTCGAAGCGTGGCGGTAGTTCGCTAATTAGCGCCATGAATTTGGCGCATTGTCGCAATATTGGAGCGGCATGCGGTTACTGAGTTTCTCTCTTGCAATTATTGTTGCTACGCTAGGCCCGCCACTGGCGGCTCAGCCGGCAACGCCCGACGAACTCGCCTTCAGACAGCGTCTTGAAGAGAGACTGCAAGGTCTGGATCTTCAGCTTCGTGAGTCGACTGGTGCAATAGAAAAACTGCAATTTGAGCTTCGTAGCGCCTATCAGCGCATTGAAAAGCTGGAATATGAACTTGCTGCCAGTAGGAAGCCTGTCGATTCTGCCTCTAAGAATGAGATTTCAAAACCTACTCCTCTGCAGCCTACCCAATCGGTAGCCCCAAATAATCTTCCAGGAACATTGCCCGCTGGTGACGCTCAAGTCGAGTACGATGCTGCGTTTGGCCTTCTCAGAAGAGGCGAGTTTGAGGCTGGAGAACAAGCGTTCAATGTATTTCTCCTACAACATCCCGAGCATAAACTAGCCGGAAATGCTCGATACTGGATTGCTGAAACACTTTACGCACGTCAAAGGTTTCAAGAGGCTGCTACCGCCTTTTTAGAAGCTTGGCAAAAAGATATTCGCGGACCTAAGGCCCCCGATAATCTTCTTAAGCTGGGTCTTTCTCTTGGAAAGATGGGCAAAAATAAAGAAGCATGCATTAGCCTCAATAAACTCCTCTCAGATTATGCTGATGCACCCGCCAGGATAAGTAACATCGCGTCGCGCGAACGTCAGTTTATGAACTGCGGCTGATGGCTTTAGAGCCAGACTGGTCTCCTCAACCCGTCTCCGTTGAGGCATTTGCCGCGGCCATGGCTCGATTAGAGCCCTTTGAACCTCAACCTTTACTTGCTGTAGCAGTGTCCGGTGGGCCGGATAGCATGGCACTTGCTATGCTCGCCAATGACTGGGCGCATGAGCGTGGAGGTTCTGTACATGCCATTCTTATTGACCATGGTTTACGCGCAGAATCAGAAGATGAAGTGCGAATTGCATCAAATGCATTATCTGCCCGCGGCATAGAAACCACTATAGAAAAATTGTCAGGTCCGGCCCCCAAAAACGGCAAACCAGCATGGGCAAGGCAGGAGAGATATAAAAGCCTTATGGTGATTACCCGCAGGCTTGGAGTGCTTCATCTTCTTACTGGGCATCATCGTGACGACCAGGCTGAAACTTTCATCCTAAATCTGGAAAGAGGCAGCGGGGTAAAAGGACTGTCTGGAATGGCAACAAACCGAGGGGTTGGCTCAGCAAGGATTATTCGCCCACTTTTAGATTTTTCAAAAACGCAACTGCATTCCACAGCGCTAATGTATGGCTTGCCTGTAGCTCACGACCCAAGCAACCAGGACTTACGCTACTCGCGCACTCGGGTCAGAGCGCAATTAGACAACTTAGAAATTAAGCGCCTGGCCGATACATCAGCTCGGCTTGCAAACGAAGACATTGCTCTAGAGATTGCCGTATCAAAATTGGCTGCTAACGCACTTACAATTACGCCTTTAGGCGAAGCAAACATTTCAATGCAAAAAATGGCAGAGGCGCCAGCTGTTATTGCCCTTCGACTTTTTACCCGTACAGCTCATGCAATAGGCGGTCGTGAAACTCCTCCAAGACAACACCGCGCCGAAGCGGCTCTGCACCAAATCATTTCGAAAGCAAAGTCGAAACTGACACTAGGAAGCGCAATTATCACTCGGGTTGGGGGTCAACTGAATTTTCGCAAAGAACTTGGCAAAAACCCTCTTCCTGAAATTACTGGCCCAGGTCATTGGGATGGAAGATTTGACGTTGCTGTCTATCCATTCTGGCCTGAAAACTGTGTAGTTCGTGGACTAGGCTATGAAGGACTCCGGCAACTTGAATCTTCCAGTGGTAAAAAACGACTTTATGGATCGACCCCAAGATCCGTGCTCGCTTTGGCACCTGCGCTTTGGCGGGAAAAGCAGCTATTAATTGGACCAAGTCTCGCAGGAGAATTTGTGAGAATTGACCAAACCTACTTACAAATATCGTTTCGCCCACGAAGACCAATTGCTCCTTGTTAAAAGCACATAGAGACTTATGTGTATAAAGGATACAAAATAACTCTATCGATTCTACCGATAGTAAAAAGACAATAGAGAGAAGTTCTGTGAAGGGCATTTCAAAAAATATGCTGATTTGGGCCGCTATCTTTGTGGCTCTCGTTCTTCTATTCCAAGCCTTTCAGGGCGGCAGCCTCCAAGGTGGATCTAGTAAACTCCGGTATTCCGAGTTTGTTGCCCAGTTAAAGGATGGAAGAGTTCAAGAAGCTATCATTCAAGGCCGGAACGTTTCAGGACGACTTTCTGACGGGACAACCTTCCAAACTTACTCACCCGACGATCCCCAACTGGTTCAAAGATTAATCGATGCTGGCGTGAACGTCACTGCGGCACCGGAAGAAGAAAGTCGCCTGCTGTCGGTCCTCATTTCTTGGTTTCCAATGCTGCTTCTTATTGGCGTTTGGATTTACTTCATGCGGCATATGCAGTCTGGTGGTGGACGGGCGATGGGCTTTGGAAAGTCAAAGGCCAAGCTACTCACAGAGAAATCAGGCCGTGTAACTTTTGAAGATGTTGCCGGGATCGAAGAAGCTAAAGGCGAACTTGTAGAAATTGTTGAATTCTTGCGGGACCCGCAGAAGTTTCAACGACTGGGCGGCAAAATTCCCAAGGGTTGCCTGCTCGTAGGACCCCCTGGAACGGGAAAAACTTTGTTGGCCAGGGCCATTGCTGGCGAAGCTAACGTTCCATTTTTCACAATCTCTGGCTCAGATTTTGTTGAAATGTTCGTCGGCGTCGGTGCGAGCCGCGTCCGCGATATGTTTGAGCAAGGTAAAAAGAATGCTCCATGCATTATTTTCATTGATGAAATTGATGCCGTGGGTCGTCATCGGGGTGCTGGACTCGGGGGCGGCAATGATGAGCGTGAACAAACTCTCAATCAAATGCTTGTTGAAATGGATGGCTTTGAGGCTAACGAGGGGGTCATCCTCATCGCAGCAACTAACCGACCAGATGTTCTAGATCCCGCACTTCTCAGACCAGGTCGCTTCGACAGGCAAGTTGTTGTACCCAATCCCGATATCCGAGGCCGAGAGCAAATTCTTAAGGTCCACATGCGTAAAATTCCCCTTGGCAGTGATGTGGATGCTAGGGTCATCGCACGCGGAACTCCGGGTTTCTCTGGCGCAGACCTTGCCAACCTCGTCAACGAGGCTGCCCTCATGGCTGCACGTCGCAATAAGCGAACTGTTACCATGTCAGAAATGGAAGACGCTAAGGATAAAGTGCTAATGGGCGCTGAACGGCGGTCAATGGTCATGTCCGAGGATGAAAAGAAACTTACTGCTTATCACGAAGCCGGCCACGCCGTCGTGATGCTTCATGTCAAAGGTCATGAGCCCCTCCATAAAGTCACGATTATTCCTCGTGGACGAGCTTTAGGCTTGGCGATGTATTTGCCAGAACGTGATAGGCTTTCGCAGTCTATAACTGAAATCAGAGCCCTGATTGCAAGTGCTTTTGGAGGGCGCATAGCGGAAGACATGATATTTGGAGCGGAAAATGTCACGACTGGCGCCGCCCAAGACATTAAAGTGGCCACTCAGTATGCGCGACGGTTAGTTACTGAGTTTGGCTTCTCTGACAAACTCGGGCCTCTGCGCTACGCGGATAATGAAGAAGAGGTATTTCTGGGGCACTCGGTTACTCAGCGAAAAAATGTATCCGATGCAACGGCAGCAACGATTGATTCGGAAACGAGACGTTTCGTTGAAGAGGGAGAGGCAGAAGCTCGGCGCATTCTGGAAACATACCGTAATGAGCTAGAAATGATTGCGGAGGCACTGCTCGAACATGAAACTCTTGACAGATCCGAGATAGATGGATTGTTGCGAGGTGAGCCTATTGAGCGGTCCAAACCGACAGAACCACCAGAAAGTGCGCCTACTGGCGGCGGCCCAAGGTCCTCTATCCCTGGAGGAAAACGGCGTCGTGGCTCTGGACCAACTGGGGACCCTGCACCACAGCCCAGCAGCTAGTCATCGTACCTTTTATAGACTGACTTTCCGTAGGAAATAATTTTAGAATAGATCGGATATTCCTTATTAAGGATTATTGATCTAAAACCTTGTTAGTAATTGTTTGAACTTGATGCGAGATTAGGAGGGGAGCTATGGCTGCAGACAATCGTCCGCTATCGCCGCACCTGCAAATTTATCGGCCCCAATGGACGTCATTTTTATCAATTTTGCATCGAGGCACAGGTATAGTTCTCTCTATTGGCATCATCTACATCGCATGGTGGTTAACCGCTGCAGCAACAGGTGGGGATTACTATAAAACCTTTGAATGGTTTGCCGGTTCAATCATCGGCAACCTGTTCTTTATGGGCTTCACATTTTCTCTGTTTTACCATTTAGCGAACGGTATCCGGCACTTGGCTTGGGACACCGGTAGAAATTTAGAGTTAGAAGACGCATATAAGTCAGGACTTATGGTGGTAGCTGCTGCCATCATACTAACCGCAATCGCTTGGATAATGGCCCTGGTAGCTTAAAGGATAGTTGAAGATGTCAATGACAAATCCCCTTGCCAGGGTTCGTGGGCTCGGATCTGCAAAAGATGGAACTCATCATTGGATTGTCCAGCGGATGACGGCAGTGGCACTGATTCCACTTACTTTATGGTTTGTAGTTTCATTGATCAGTCTAATTGGAAGCGATCTGGTTGCGGTCCAATCTTGGCTGTCATCTCCTTTTAATGCGGTGATGATGATTTTAACCTTAGTTGCGGGTTTCCATCATGCTCAACTCGGGCTTCAAGTGGTGATCGAGGACTACATCCATGGGCATGGAAAGAAAATTGTTGCCCTTTGGGTAATGAAGGGCGCCGCAATCTTCTTCGGGGCAGCTTCTGTCTTTTCTGTAATTAAACTTAGCTTCGGAGGGTGAGAACATGACTCAGTCTTACGATATCGTTGATCATACTTATGACGTAGTCGTAGTAGGTGCTGGCGGAGCTGGCCTACGAGCAACGTTGGGTTGTGTTCAAGCGGGACTTAAAACAGCTTGCGTAACCAAGGTTTTTCCAACCCGCAGCCATACTGTAGCAGCACAGGGCGGTATCGCAGCCAGCTTAGCCAATATGTCAGAGGACAATTGGAAGTGGCATATGTATGACACCGTTAAGGGGTCAGACTGGTTAGGCGATCAAGATGCAATTGAGTATATGTGCCGGCAAGCAGTACCATCCGTAATTGAGCTTGAGCACTACGGACTTCCCTTTAGCCGTACTCCCGATGATAAGATTTACCAGCGTCCATTCGGTGGGCACATGCGGAATTTCGGCGAAACACCAGCTCAGCGTGTCGCTGCAGCGGCTGATAGAACTGGTCACGCGCTTCTCCACACTTTGTATCAACAAAGCCTAAGAAATAATGCTGAGTTTTTCATCGAGTACTTTGCCATTGATTTGATTATGGATGATGACGGATCTTGCAGGGGTGTTGTTGCTTGGAATCTCGACGATGGCACCATTCATAGGTTCCGTGCTCAAACGGTAATTCTGGCAACAGGCGGCTATGGTCGTGCCTACTTCTCGGCAACGTCCGCTCACACCTGTACTGGAGACGGAAACGGTATGGTGGCTCGTGCTGGGCTGCCAAACCAAGATATGGAATTCGTTCAGTTCCATCCAACTGGAATTTATGGTGCAGGCTGCCTCATCACCGAGGGAGTACGTGGCGAAGGTGGTTACCTTACCAATTCGGAGGGTGAACGCTTCATGGAACGCTACGCTCCAACGGCAAAAGACCTTGCCAGCCGTGACGTCGTTGCTCGTTCAATGACCGTTGAGATACGCGAAGGGCGCGGAGTAGGCTCTGGTGCGGACCACATATATTTGCATCTCGAGCACTTAGGGTCGGATGTTTTAGAGGAACGTCTACCAGGCATAACTGAAACCGCTAGAATTTTTGCTGGAGTGGATGCTGCCAAACAGCCCATTCCGGTGCTTCCAACAGTCCACTACAACATGGGCGGTGTGCCCACCAATTATAATGGCCAAGTTTTGCGGCCTACCGCCGCTGACCCAGCAGCAGTTGTGCCCGGCCTCATGGCCGTAGGTGAATGCGCTAGTGTATCAGTGCATGGCGCGAATAGGTTAGGAGCTAATTCACTGCTTGATCTCGTCGTCTTCGGCAGAGCGGCAGGTCTTTTCTGTGGCGAGAATATAACTCCAGGGGCAAATCAGCCTGAGTTGAAGCCAGGAAGCGATGATTTGGCTCTCTCTAGGTTAGATCGACTCCGCAATGCTGATGGCTCCACCTCTCTACAGCCGAAATCAGAGATGGAATGCAGCGCACTATGCAAAACAACGCCGCAGTCTTCCGCACAGCTGCAGTTCTTGAAGAAGGCTGCAGAATGATGGACCAGCAGGCTGGAGCACTTGAAGATATCAAAGTGAATGACAGATCGATGATCTGGAATTCCGACCTAGTTGAGGCTCTTGAATTAGAAAATCTGATGGATTGCGCACTCACAACTATCATGGGGGCAGAGGCTCGCCATGAAAGTCGCGGAGCACATGCACATGAAGATTATCCAGATAGGAACGATGAAGAGTGGATGAAACACACTCTCGCTTATGTGGATGAAAAGCACAAAGTGCGCCTTGATTATCGACCAGTTCACACATTCACCCTTTCGGACGATATTGAATATATCGAGCCGAAAGAGCGCGTGTACTAAGGTAAGGAATTTAAAATATGGCTGAATTCACCTTACCTAAGAATTCGAAAGTCGGAGAAGGCAAAAGACATCCAGCTCCTTCCGGCGCAACGAATGTTAAAACATTCCGCGTGTATCGTTGGTCGCCCGACGATGACAAGAACCCAGAAGTCGATTCCTTTGAAATTGATATGGACGACTGTGGGCCTATGGTCCTCGACGCTTTGATTAAGATTAAAAATGAGGTGGACTCAACCGTTACATTTAGGCGGTCGTGTCGCGAGGGTATCTGCGGTTCTTGTGCCATGAATATTGATGGTACAAATACCTTGGCATGTTTAAAGCCCATTGAAGAGGTGAAAGGCGATGTGAAGGTGTATCCACTGCCTCACATGCCTGTAATCAAAGACCTTGTGCCTGATGTGTCGCAAATTTACGCCCAACTAGCTTCTATTGAGCCATGGCTCAAAACTGTCACGCCACCACCACCCGACGGCGAACGTCTTCAGAGTCCAGAAGATAGAGCAAAGCTTGATGGGTTATGGGAGTGCATCCTTTGCTTCTGTTGTTCAACAAGTTGTCCTAGCTATTGGTGGAACGGCGATCGCTATCTTGGCCCCGCCATACTTTTACAGGCATACCGCTGGCTTGCTGATAGCCGTGATGAAGCTAAGGGTGAGCGCCTAGACGCGTTAGAAGACCCCTTCCGTCTCTATCGATGTCACACCATCATGAACTGCACCAAGACCTGTCCAAAAGGACTTAACCCAGCAAAAGCTATCGCTGAGGTCAAAAAGATGATGGTGGAGAGGCAAGGCTAACGGCTAGTTGCCGTTAGCGCTGGGATAATTTTTGTCCTTTTTTAGCTGTTTTTGTTGTTACACTAAGGCCGGAAGACCTTGATCGTTTAAATTGGTTAAGGTGTGCTGATATACATGCAGTTATCCCATTTAGTCCCCTTTAACGTTCTATCTAATGCTCCCACTCCCCGAAGAGGGTGCACCTGCTTATTAAAATGTTTAGACCGAACAAGGGCCGACACGCTCAGTCGCTGGCAAAATTTTCTTAGATATATTGTCATCTGTGAAGGACTGATCATACTTTCTGCGGAGGAGTATGATTGATGCCTAACACCTCAACCAGTGAAGAAATCGCGTTTCAGGAATATCTCAAGGCAGGAGAGGCTAGGGCCATGGCCCTTGAAAACCGAGGGCCTGTTCGCTTCACTGATACCGGGGAACTGCATCCTGAGATTGTGGAAGCATTCTGGCGCGTAGGTTTCTATGTTTTCGAAAATGTGCTTCGGCCAGAGGAAATTGAAGACCTCAAAAATGATGTTCGACTTATACAGTCTCGTCTGCCTGTAACAAAAGGTGGAAAGCTAGATTCAAACGGCAAATTAGCACTAGGCGCAGACCAGAATGGCCGCAACTTTTACTGGTCCAAACCACTAGCAGATCCTTTTGGTGGAACAGATCTCGCTGGTGGTAGACATCCTGTAAAAATGCGAGAACCAAAACCTAGGGCAGGAACACCGGAAGAGATAGTCTATCTCATTCTTGGCTCACTCCAATACTCGGACGCGTGTCTCCGAGTCTATGGTCACCCAGATTTACTTCGCATTGCGGCAGCAATAAACGGTGAGGACTTTACTCCTTTCAACGAAGCTTTGTTTATAAAGGCGCCGGGCCTTGGAGCGTCGGTTGCTTGGCATCGGGATGGATTGACCCACTATGATTCTCCCAACTGGGATGAAGGCGTGCACGGTTTCAATTTTATGGGACAAGTATTCGGTTGTACGGCTGCAAATGGGGTATGGGTCGTCCCTGGCAGCCACAAACTACGCCGCGTGGACATCCCAGCAATGGCTGCCGCGGCACAATCTGACCAATTTCCAGATGCGGTCCCTATAATTTGTGCTGCTGGTGATGTAGCAATGACAAACCGTCAGGCGATCCATGGATCCTTTGCTAATACAAGTGAACAATGGCGGGTGACCGTCAATATGGGCTTTCACCGACGCTCCTCAGTATTGAATGTTGAGGCTGGAGGCCTGCACAATGCGCGTGCCGTTTATGATGACGAACGAATCAAGCGCCGAGCCCGGATGCTTGGCTATGCAATAGATGCTCGCCAGCAGCGATTTCCTGACGAAACACCATATGAATACAAACCACATCGAGATAGTGGGCTTGTTTACCATTGGAATGAGAAGGCGCGCGCCGAGATTTGGGACTACAACAAGGAAGACCTGAGCATCTAATCCCGTTATTCTTTTTCGAGGCGACGATCTCGCGCAAGGTCGAGTTTATAGGTTGCCTGGCCCTTTGCTACTAAACGACCCTCCTCATCCGTAGCAATAACGTCAACTATGGTGAGAATGCCTCCACGGCTGACCACTTTCCCCTCAGCCAATATATCCTTCCCAAGACCTGGACCAATATAGTTGATAGTTAGCGATACCGTTGTTCCTCGTGTGGTTGCTTTTGCATCAGGGGTTGCCCATGCTGCACAGGTTGCAGCAGTGTCAATGAGTGTGGCCGTTGCTCCTCCATGAACAATATCCAAGCCATTCATTATTTCCGGTGAAGCTTTCATGCGGCACACAACACGATCAATCTCAACTACATCAACAGACAACCCGACATGCCGTCCAAAAGGTCCAGTGGCAATGACATTATGAATTCGATCGAGCGCTGCTTCTGAGAGATTTTTGGTCATGGTGTTCCACTACGAGTTTGAGAGTTTTCAGTTCACGTTGTGCAATAAGACCATGAACGGAAAACAAATGTTAATCTTGGTTGAGTATCTACAGTTTCCAAAATCTAAGAATAAAAGCCTAGCCCCAAAAAACTCAATCATGTTATTTTGGGCTAAAGGCCTATCTGGATTAAAATAGAATGTGTGGACGATATCTTCTAACAACACCCACCACAGAATTGGCTAAATTATTTGGTTTTATTGAACTGCCGAATCTTGCTCCAAACTGGAATATAGCTCCAACTCAAGAGGCACCAGTAATACGAACTGTTGGGCGCAACCGCTCATGCGCTAAAATACGCTGGGGCTTTATTAAAAATCGAGCTCATTCATCATCAAGACAAAACCCACTCATCAACGCTCGTGGTGAGACTATAGCTGAAAAACCAAGTTTCAAAGAGAGTTTCAAAAAACACCGATGCCTAGTCCCTGCCGATGGGTTTTATGAATGGCGAGGTAAGGGGGACTCGCGGCAGGCTTTTTTTGCAGATCCCGGCGAGACAATTGCCTTTGCTGGTCTTTGGGAAAATAGCCGAAAGGCAGACGGGACAACTTTGGAGACCTTTACGATTGTAACAACAGAAGCAAATCAATCGCTAGCAAGTATCCATCATAGGATGCCTGTGGTTATTCAACCCGAGGATTTTGATACCTGGCTCAGAGCATCATTGAAAGATGCTGCTGATCTAATTCGGGCCGCTTCAGAGGAAAGGTTCCGATTAGTTGAAGTTGATAAAAGGGTGGGTAACGTTAAACACAATGACCCCGAACTTGTGATACCAATCAATAAAAGAATGTCTAAAGAACAATTACACTTATTTTAAAATTGTGAGGCCTGTGAACGATGCGCACCTATCTGAAAAAATCTAACCAAAGAGAGGGCTTCGACCGACCAGCCGTCGAAGCTGCTGTCAGCAAGATGTTATCTGATATTCGAGAAAATGGTGACGATGCCATCCAGAGGTATGCGCGCGATCTTGATAATTGGAAAAGTTCTGAATTTCGTATGTCAGAAGACCGCATTCGCCAAGTTGAACGCATGCTGCCGGAAACCTTCAAGGAAGATATTAAATTTGCATTACAGCAAGTTCAGGACTTTGCGAAAGCTCAACGAGATACAATGGCAGAGCTCAACATTGAACTTCGGCCTGGTGCCCATATGGGGCATCGGCACATTCCAATAAAAGTAGCAGGTTGTTATACGCCAGGCGGCAAATACCCTCTAGTAGCGGGTTCAATTATGTCTGCAGGGGTGGCCGCGGTTGCCGGTGTTGGAACTATAGTTGGCTGCGCTCCACCCAAAGATTCAGACGGCGTCTATCCACAGACACTCTATGCCTTTCACGCAGCTGGAGCTCATGAAATCTTTGCTATAGGTGGCGTACAAGCTCTCGCAGCAATGGCATACGGGTTAGTAGGTATGCCACCCTCAGACTTAATTATTGGACCAGGCAATCCTTATGTTGCTGAGGCAAAACGACAACTTTTTGGCGTATGTGGCATTGATCAGCTTGCAGGGCCTACTGAAACACTAATAATCGCAGACGATAGTGTCCCTGCATCGCTTGTTGCTACAGACCTTCTAGGCCAAGCAGAACATGGGCCAGACAGTCCTTGCTGGCTCATAACTACGTCACGCCCACTCGCCGAGGAAGTTTTAAGGGAAATTGAAACACAGCTAAAAACTCTCCCCACCCGAGAGGTCGCGCAAAAGGCTTGGCGGGATTATGGTCAGGTTGTGATTGTTGAAAATAAAGAAGAAGCTGTTGAATTGGCGGATGAGTACGCGTCCGAGCACTTACAAGTAATGACCTCAGACGACGAATATTACCTTGCGAATCACTTTCCAACTACGGCAGTCTTTTTGTAGGTGAAGCAACCACTGTTGCTTACGGCGACAAGGGAGTGGGAACAAACCATATCTTACCAACTGGTAGGGCTGCTCGTTATACGGGTGGGTTATGGGTCGGTAAATTTTTAAAAACTGTGACCTGGCAGCGACTAACTCCGGATGCCAGTCGGCAAATTGCTCCTGTTATCAGTAGAATCTCGGAGAGCGAGGGGATGCTGGCCCACGCAATTACCGCAGATGTTCGATATGCTAAGTATGCGCCCAAAAATGAGACTTAGAAGAAATTTCCAAGTTTATTTTTTAATTTTTACTGTCATAAGGGCAACATCCAAATCGCAAACAGCGGATCATTGCCCGACTTCATCGCGTGAATAATATTGGGCCTGTTATAGATCAATCCTCCAGGCCCAGGAGATTGCCATTCTCCATTATTTTGTCTCCAGCACCCATCACTGAGCGCTATGTAAACCTCCTCTGGCGGATGTTGATGATTGGGATAAACAGTATTGGGCGATAACAAACTTACCCCTATCCGGATATCAGTTCGATATTCCAATCCCGTATCACCCACTATAACGGCATTTGCGTGAGACTTAAGCCAATTCGGATCATTAGAGTGTCGATCCGATCGTGTCTGCCAGGAAAGTTTTGGAGTTAAAACCTCCAAGGCTTCTGCTAGCCCACCTACTGGCCCAGACTTGGCTGTTTTAACAGCTTTATCCAACCACGCTGTTACTGGAACTTCATGGGATGATAACGCCCCTTTGTAGGCACCAATATTTTTGAGCCTCTCATATACGAGATCAGTTGCTGACATAATTTTTTCGTCAGGTTTTCTTTTAAAAATTGCGATTTTCAGTTCATTCAAAAAAACTCAAGATCATCATTTCGAGGCATAATTTTTCTCAATTCATTATTAATCTGGAGCATTTCACGAGCAGCCTGCTAAGCTTCTCACAAATGTGACAACAAAAGGCAGTCAAGTTAAGAAAATTAGTCTAGTGACAGGAGGGGGAAGCGGGATTGGCAGAGCAACCTCCACCAAGCTATCGACGCGTGAAAATCACGTAATTGTTGCTGACATCGATGAAGAAGGTGCTGCAGAAACCGTTTCCCGAATTAAGGCGGCAGGAGGGGATGCAAGCGCAACTAAAACTGATGTATCTGACGAATTATCAGTTGCTGCCTTGATGCAGACTGTCGCAAAGGCGGGCCGTATTGATACCCTCGTGAACTGTGCGGGTATCCTGCAAAACGGTTCGCGTGTTGAAGATATGGACTTGGCTGAACATGACAGAATTTGGAACGTTAACTATCGCGGCACCTATCTTTGTTGCCGGGCCTTTGGACCGGTAATGGCGGAATATGGTGTTGGTTCAATAGTTAACATTGGTTCAATAGCTGGTTTCGAGATGTTCCCATTACCCGCCTACAGTCCTTCGAAAGCTGCTATTCACCAATTAACGAAGGTGTTGGCTGGCGATTTAGGACCCCGTGGTGTTCGTGTTAATGCCGTAGCCCCCGGATTTGTTATGACTGAAGCTTTGAAGGCTCGAGTAGAAGCTGGTGAAAGAGACACATCCGTAATGGAAGAACAGAAGACACTACGTCGAATTGTTGAACCAGATGAAATTGCCGATGCTATCCTTTTTCTCTGTAGTAGTGCGGCTAGAGCAATTACTGGCGCAACACTCCCAGTAGATAACGGTTGGCTGGCTGGGCTTGCTTACAATACCTATGCCGGCAACAAGAAAAACTAACCTTTGGAGGATACATAAATGCCAGCAGCAGCCAAAGCCGCCATCCTGCGAGAGACAGGCCAACCATTAACAATTGAAACCATTACAGTCGACGATCCAGGACCTCGCGAGATCCGGATTAAGACTAAAGCCTGTGGGGTATGTCACTCTGACTTACACATGGCAGAGGGTTCTTATCCTTGGCGCTACCCAACGGTACTGGGACACGAAAGTGCTGGAATAGTTGAAGCAGTTGGCAACCAAGTTACAGACTTTCAGGTAGGAGATACAGTAATTACTTGCCTCTCAGTCTTTTGCGGCAATTGCGAGTATTGTCTGTCAGGAAAGATGAGCCTTTGCGAGAGTCCATCCCGCATGCGTGGGGAAAATGATAGGCCAAGGTTATCTCAAGGGGACATGGAAATTCACCAATTCGCACAACTTTCCTCCTTTGCTGAACGGATGCTTGTACATGAGCATGCCGCGGTCAAAATCCGAGAAGATATGCCGTTAGACAAGGCTGCTCTTATTGGATGTGGGGTAACTACTGGTGTTGGAGCAGTTCAAAACACAGCTAGAATCGAGGCTGGGTCAACAGTTGCTGTCATAGGCTGCGGAGGCGTTGGCCTATCCGCGATTAATGGTGCTGCGATTGCTGGCGCAGGCCGCATTATTGCAATTGATCTTTCAGCTACCAAGCTCAACCTGGCTAAGGAATTTGGAGCAACCGATTTAGTTAATCCTAACGATGGAGATCCCGTAAAGCAGGTACGGAACCTGATTGGTGGGGGTGGAGTACATTATGCTTTTGAAGCTATTGGGCTGAAGCAAACGGCCGAAGATGCCTTTCGCATGATTCGGCCTGGAGGAACTGCTACTATCATTGGCATGATTCCGGTAGGCACAAAAATTGAACTTCATGGCCCTGAATTTCTCCGCGAGAAAAAAATCCAAGGATCCACAATGGGATCAAATCGGTTCCGAGTTGATATGCCTCGTTACATTGATTTTTACATGCAGAGAAGACTTAAACTAGACGAATTAGTCTCTCAGCATATCGCTCTGGAAGATGTGAACGATGCATTTGAGGAAATGAAAAAGGGCGAAATTGCCCGGTCTGTGATCATGTTCAATTAACAGGACAAAACTACTCATGACTATCGTCGACGCTCAAATTCACCTTTGGGGACAAGGGCTGCCATCAAATATGGCACACCGACAAGTTACATCGTTTCTGGCACCAGAAGCTATTGCCATGATGGATGAAGCTGATGTCGCTGGTGCGGTAATCCACCCCCCACCTTGGGACCCCACGTCAGAAGCTTTAGCTCTTCAGGCGGTCTCCGACTATCCGGGCCGTTTCTCTATAATGGCATCACCACCTCTGGAAGGCCCAGGCGCTGCAGATAGGGTAAGAGATCTCAGAAAAACACCAGGAATGCTTGGTATCCGCTATACTTTTCTTGCAGGACGAGAGCGCGAATTGCTTTCTTCTGGTGAACTTGATCAAATCTGGGCCGCCGCTGAAGAAGGTGGAGTGCCGGTTTCAGCTCTGTGTACCGATACTTTGGCCACGTTTGCAAAAATTGCTGAAAAGCATCCTGGCTTAAAAATTACGATTGATCATCTAGGAGGCCGCGGTGGTAATACCACGCTAAAAGACCACGCAGCCATGACACATATGCCTGAGCTTTTGGCGCTCGCTCGTTACCCAAATATCGCCGTAAAAGCTACGGGCGCTCCTGGTTATTCAGCCGAAGGATATCCCTTTCCCATAATGCTCGACTATGTACGCCAGGTATTCGAAACCTTTGGACCAGAGCGAACTTTCTGGGGGACCGATATCACGAAAATGCCATGTTCCTGGACGGAATGTATCGACATGTTTACTGCCGCCCCATGGCTTAAAGGAGATGATCAACGCCTCGTTATGGGTGATGCAATTTGTAATTGGTGGGGCTGGGAAAGAACATAAGCGGCTTAGAGGAGCAAGTAATGGGCAAAATGGAAGGCAAAACCACAATAATTACGGGTGGTGCGAGGGGAATCGGTGCGGCAGCGGCCAAGCTATTCACTAGCGAAGGTGGCCGCGTGATGCTTGTTGATGTGCTCGAGGACCCAATGGCAAAACTAGTTGCCGAGTTGGGTGAAGACAAAGCTGCTTACGTAGTTGCAGATGTGTCGGATGAGGAAGCCACTAAACACTATGTTTCCCAGACAATTGCACACTTTGGCGCCGTGGATGCCGCACTTCTGAATGCAGGCATCGTAGGTGAAGTCAAATCCTTTGCGGACTATCCGGCGGAGGCCTTCGACCGGCTAATGGCAATTAACGTGCGTGGTGTATGGCTTGGTCTAAAGTATGTGATGCAGGCAATGAGTGCCAAGGGTGGATCAATCGTTTGCACTTCTTCAACATCAGGTATTAGGGCAACCAGAAATATAGCACCCTACACGGCCTCAAAACATGCAGTGATAGGACTGATGCGTTCTGCTGCCCTTGAGGGTGCTGCCCACGATATTAGAGTTAATACAGTCAACCCCGCCGCCACTGAAACCGACATGATTTTTGAGATTGAGACGAAGCGTGGAGTGACCGCAGGGGCTAACGTCAACGCTACTATGGCTCAAGGCACACCAATGCAGCGCTACGGAACGGCGGAAGAAATTGCGAGAATGATGCTATTCTTGGCCAGCGATGATTCAAGCTTCTGCACGGGTGGTGTTTATATGGTGGACGGTGGAGTTTCAGCTGGCCGAGTATGATCATTCAGCAAGCAAGAAGGGGGCACTCGACTCTATTGCCACCTTACGGACTTCTTCAATGAGAGTGTCTGCAATTGGTATACCATCTACTGAACGAGTTGCTGTAGCCCGAACTTCTGGATCACCTGCAACCTGTACAGGATTTTCTGGATCTGCCGGTGGGGTTGCGTGAAGCATATCAATCATACGGTCTAAATCGGCTTGAAACTCTCCATCGGCACGGACCTTGGAAGGATCTATCGCCAAGAAGAAATGCCCTACATTTGTCTTCGTCCGCACTGGTTTGCCATCTGGACCTGGTCCATCAGACCAAGATCCTGGAGAGAGTTGCGCACAATATTTCGACCATAGTGGCAAGCCCGTAACCCTTATGGCTACCTCGCTCTCTATCGCCACCTAAAGGCGTGAGACGACGCGCTTCAAATGCTGCTGCACCGTCGGTTTCTATTTGGCCTTCACTATTTAGGCCCCAACCTTCGGGAATAGCTTTTCCTAGTCTTCGAGCAATATTCAATTTTCCGACAGCTACAGTGGTAGTCGCCATATCAAGACTAAATGGTGGATTGCGCTCTGCAGGGGCTGCGAAGGCAATCGGGTTCGTGCCTAGTATAGGGTCACGACCAAATGTTGGAACCATGGCTGGAGTTGGAGCGTTGGTCATCGCCATTCCAACAATACCGTCCTCAGCCGCCATTCTACTGTAATAGCCTGCAGCACCAAAATGATTGGAATTTCTAACAGAAACCACAGCCACACCCATTGTTCGGGCCTTTTCCATTGCAAGCTTCATTGCCATTACCGATGGAGGATGGCCTAGGCTGCGGTCAGCATCGATTAAAGCAGCCCCAGGTTTTTCTCTAACGACTCGAATATCAGGGGTATCCTTTATCATGCCACGACCACGCCTCTGATGGTAACCTGGTAACATACCAAGACCATGGCTATCGACACCCGAGAGGTCGGTTGCAACCATTACCTCTACAGTCGTAGCTATATTTTCAGATGTCATACCCCATGCCTGAAAGACTGCTTCAAGCTGAGCGCGAACAACACTTGCTGGAATATTGGTGACTCTTGCCATTCGCTTATTCATCCTAATTCGTATTTGCTATTTTTGGTTAACCCGCTCCGCTCAAGTAGAGGGGCCTCAATCTGAAATGTTATCTGCCCATTCGAGCCACTTCACTATAAGACCCTGGCGGATCATCCCAAAATGATCTTAGTTGATAAACTTGAAGAAAATTACATTCGCATCGATTCATCTTATATGCGCAAGGTGCTAAGTTTTTCTGATCGAAGAATTTTACGTCAGGACTGATATTCAGCAACGTTTCACCGACATTTTTTGAGAGAAACACAAAATATCACCTGCAGAGTGAACACATTACAATTTTAGATCCCTTGAGGGGTTTCCAGGACTCACGCCATGAAAAAAGTAAAAATAGATAAACTTGAGATTGCATACTTAGATTCAGGCCCGAAAGATGGCCCAGTTGCGATGCTAATGCACGGTTTTCCATACGACATAGAGAGTTATTCAAAAGTTGGTCCTTTGCTGAACGGGCGTGGAATTCGAACAATAATTCCTTATCTCCGAGGATACGGCCATACAGTTTTTCTTGATCCCCAAACTCCTCGCTCAGGAGAACAAGCAGCCTTAGGGGCAGACCTTCTTGAACTTATGGATGTTCTTGCCATCGAGCAGGCAGTCTTAGCGGGATACGACTGGGGCGGTCGAGCTGCAAATGTTGTTGCAGCTCTCTGGCCTGCTCGGGCCAAGGGCTTGGTGACGGGAGCTGGGTATAACATACAAAATGTAGCCGCTTCGGAACGACCCGCGTCACCCGAAGCGGAGCATCGCTATTGGTACCAATACTATTTCCACACGCCCAGGGGTCGGTCAGGCCTAGAGCAGAATCGGGCTAATCTTGCACGCCTTCTCTGGAAATTGTGGTCTCCAGAATGGAATTTTTCTGAGACCGAATTTCTTAAAACCGCCTCTAGTTTCGATAATCCTGATTTTGTCGAAGTAGTAATCCAGTCTTATCGAGTTCGCTACGGATATGCAGAGGCAGATCCTGCTTATGCACAGATCGAAGCGGCTCTCTCAAAAATGCCGGATATAAATGTTCCCACAATTAATCTTCACGGTTTAGCCGATGGAGTGCACCCAGCACCTAAAAACGATCGACAATCGACAAAATTCACCGGTAGTTACAAACGACGATTGCTAGAAAAAGTAGGCCACAATGTTGCGCAAGAGGCACCAGTGGCATTTGCAGATGCAGTTACTGAATTGGCCGGGGGATAAAATTCATGACCCAGACAACCCTCGAACTAGCTAAATTTGTTACTTCCACTCATGCAGACGACTTGCCAGCTAACGTGCGCCAGGATGCAACTCGCCAATTCCATAACTTTGTTGGCTGCACCCTTGGTGGGATGACACATGATGCAACAGTCCGAACATTTAAAACTGTTTTACCGTTCACCGGGGAGGCAAAGACCGCACTGATAGGTCGGAAAGAAAAATTGTCTGCGCCAGACGCCGTGCTAGTAAACGCTCAAGCCTCCGCTGCGCACGCATTTGATGACACGCACCTCTCTACAGTTCTCCACCCAGCTGGCCCAATAGCAGCACCACTTATGGCTGAAGCAGAAAGGCAGATTATTTCTGGCCAAAACCTCCAACTCGCATTCACTATTGGAGTGGAGGTTGCATGCAGAATTGCGATGGCCCTCACCGTACCCCTGCGGAAACACAGGTTGGTTGGTATATGTCAAGCGTTGCAACACCTATTGGCGCAGCCGCTGCTTTAGCAAACCTTCTGAAATTTGATGAGGAACAGACACTTCACGCATTGGGCTTGGCAGCTAACGCTGCCATGGGCTTCCGCGAAACCCACGGCTCGATGTGCACCAGCCTCTTGCCAGCGCAAGCCTCGCGCGCTGGCTACATGGCGGCATTATTAGCCGCAGAAGGAGTAACCGCGACTGGTGCTTCTCTGGAAGGCCCTAAAGGCTTTGGCAAAGTTTTTGCTCCAAAGGCTCACTTAGAACATGTAACGGCAGAGCTCGGAACGCGATGGGAAATGCGGGACAACATGCCGAAGCCATATCCATGCGGCATCGTCATACACCCCATCCTCGATGCGTGCCTTGATATCTCAAATGACCCTAATTTTACCGCAAGAGAAATTGACAACATTCTGTTAAGACTTAATCCACTATGTTTAACGCTGACAGATAGACCCGAACCACCAGACGCCCAGCTAGCTCAGGTTAGCCTTCAGCATTGGTCAGCAGTAGCGCTTGTAAGGAAAGCTGCAAGCATCGCAGAAGGTTCGGCAGAGGCGGTCAGTAACCCAGAAGTTATTGCCGCACGGCGCAAAATTCAGGTTCAACCGGATAATGCGGTGAATCGGGATGGGGCCGACGTTACCATCAAGATGATCAATGGAAAGGTCTATCATCGGCGAATTGAGTACGGGATAGGGAGTCTTAAGCAGCCAATGTCAAATGAAGCCCTCGAGAGCAAATTTATTAATCAGGCTAAGCTTGTACTATCCGACCAAAAATCACAAAACTTGTCTAATCTCTGCTGGCAACTCGAAGATTTGGATGACGCGGCACTCATTATGCGAAATGCTCAGCCATGACGGAAAAAAAAGTTGTAATAGTTACCGGTGCCGCAAGAGGAATAGGCCGAGCTGCAACAGATTTATTCCTTGCCGACGGCTGGAATGTTGTGATGATCGACCGGCTAGGTGAGCTACTAGAAACTGAAGCTAGAAAACTTCAAAATACATTTGCGCTCAAGGCTGATGTGTCCAATCCGCAAGATGCTAATCGCATAATGACAGAAGCTGTTCGAGAGTTTGGACGCGTGGATTGCCTGGTCAATAATGCTGGTGTTGCTGATTTCGGTCTTCTTGAAGAACACGACTTTGCCCGCTGGAGGCGAGTCATGGAAACAAATCTTGATGGTGTTTTCTCTGCTCTCAAGCCGCAATTCCTTATTTAAAAGAGGGTAGAGGCTCGATTGTTAACATAGGCTCTATTTCAGGCCTTCGGGCTTCAACTCTAAGAGTTGCTTACGGCACTTCTAAAGCCGCTGTTATCCACCTTACCAAGCAACAGGCGGCTGAACTTGGTGAATATGGTGTGCGAGTGAACTGTGTCTCCCCAGGACCAGTTGCTACCGAGATGTCAAAGCAAGTTCACTCCCAAGATATCATAGATGCTTATCATGACGCTATTCCATTAAACCGATATGGAACCGAACGCGAAATTGCCGAAGCAATTGTGTTCCTCGCGAGCGACAAAGCATCCTACATTACTGGCCAAGTAATTGCGGTAGATGGAGGGTTTGATGCAACAGGCGTTGGCCTTCCTGCATTACGCAGTTAATAGAATACGCCTAGTCCTCTACCGCAAAAATCTGCAGAGCTATTCCTTTTTGGTCGACTAGGTTTTCGGATACTTCAAAGAAATTGTGCAGCCTTAGGTGAATTTAACTCACCTGGATTGGCGTTCTCGCTTCTTAGTCATACCATAGGGATAGTTGAACCATATTGGCCGAGGAGCCACTTGCGATGTCCTGGCAGACTGAACTTGATGAATTAAAACGTCGTGAAGCCTTTGCAGAAATGATGGGTGGGGCCGACAAAATTAAGCGGCAAAAAGATGGTGGGCGACTGACAGTCAGAGAGCGAGATCGACGGAATGCTTGACCCCGGAAGCTTTAACGAACTGGGAAAAGTTGCTGGTATGGCACAGTACGATGGGAAGAATGATCTAGAACACCTTACCCCCTCAAATTTTGTGTTTGGTCGTGGCCAGGTGAATGGTCGCCAAGTTGTTATTGGTGGTGATGATTTTACTGTTCGCGGTGGCTCTGCAGATGCAACAATTAAAGAGAAGCACATAAAGTGCGAACAAATGGCCAATGAGCTTCGGTTACCTCTAATCCGTATTATCGAAGGTTCAGGAGGAGGCGGCTCTGTAAAAACAATTGAGACAACTGGTCGAGCAAATGTGCCCGGCGTTTCTGGCTGGGAGTGGGTAGTACGTAATATGGGAACGGTCCCACGGGTTTCGCTTGGCTTAGGCTCAGTTGCTGGGCTTGGGGCGGCACACCAAGCAGCCGCTCACTACTCTGTCATGGTTAAAGATATTTCAGCTCTCTTTGTTGCGGGTCCCCCGGTAGTAAAGCGGTTGGGCCAGGACTTGGATAAGCAACAGCTGGGAGGTTGGAAGATCCAACTACGTGCTGGTGCGGTAGATGAGGCAGTAGATTCTGAGGAAGAAGCATTCGAGATGGCTCGACGGTTCCTTTCTTATTTACCTCAAAATGTTTACGAGCTTCCTGAGAGAATCGAGACTTCTGACAAAGAAGAGCGAAATGACCCGTCGCTCATGGAAGCGATTCCAAGAGACATCCGTAAAGTCTATAAAATGCGTCCCATAGTTGAGTCGGTAGTTGACCAGGGATCATTTTTTGAGATGGGCAAAATGTACGGTCGCTCCATAATAACTGGCTTTGCACGGGTTGATGGATGGCCAGTGGCAGTAATGGCAAGCGATCCATATCATTTTGGGGGAGGCTGGACTGCAGATGCCTGCCGAAAGGTGGAGCGCTTTGTGGATATGGCTCAAACCTTTCACTTGCCAATGATATATTTGGTGGATTGTCCAGGCTTCCTTATTGGACTAGAGAGTGAAAAATCCGGAACCATCAAAGAGGGTACACGCGCTATGGCTGCCATTTGGCAGACTACAATCCCATGGTGCTCAATAATAGTTAGAAACTGCTTCGGGGTTGCTGGGGCAGCACATCAAAATGGCTCACGTTTTAATATGCGTTATGCTTGGCCTTCAGGGCGCTGGGGTTCATTACCGCTAGAAGGTGGAATCGAAGCCGCTTATCGCGCAGATATTGCGGAAGCAGACGACCCCACAGCCAAGCTTGCCGAGATTGAAGAAAGATTGGAGAAGTTACGTTCGCCTTTTCGTTCAGCGGAAACCTTTTGGATTGAAGAAATCATTGACCCCCGCGAAACACGAAAATACCTCGTTGATTTTGCTAATACGGCAGCACCGCTTAGAGAAGTTGGCCCTTATCTTCACGGCATACGAGGATAACTATCATGATAACAGGCGAAGTTACGTTTACACGACTGGAACGGGTGACGTATGGGATACCAATCGGCAAAGCAGTGGCCGATGCAGTAGAGAGAGCAGGTGCATCCCGTGTTTTTATCATGGCAAGTCGCACACTGATTGTGCGTAACCAGGAAATACAAGAGGTAATTGAAGGGCTGAATGGTAAAGTTTGCGGTGTTTACTCAGGCATGCCGCCCCACACTCCCCGAGACGCTGTTTTGGAAGCAGTAGAAAGCGCACGCAAAGGCCGAGCTGAGATGATTGTCACAATAGGGGTGGCTCTATAACCGATGCTGCAAAGGCTGTTTGTCTTGCTATGGAACATGATTTGAAAAATATTCAAGACTTTGATCCGTTCATTGTACAAACAGCCCCCGATGGATCCACCATAACTCCTGAATATCGCGCACCAACTATGCCTCTTTTATGTTGTCCGACAACATTATCTGCAGGCGAATATAACCCACTTGCTGGTGTGTCTGATCCGAGAAAAGGAGTGAAGCAGGCTATTCGTTCACCAGGGATGGCGCCAAGCGAAGTAATACTAGATCCTGCCTTAACACTTCCAACTCCTGAATGGTTATGGCTTTCTACCGGCGTTAGAGCTGTGGACCACTGCGTTGAAGCTATCTGCTCACCTAGTGCAAATGCCTACTGTGACGCCCAATCACTCCACGGTCTGAAATTGTTGACTAAAGGTCTTACCGCCACCAAAGCAGACCCCACTGACCTTCAGGCAAGAAGTGACTGTCAACTTGGTGCATGGCTCTCGATGTCAAGCGTCCAAGCTGGCGTCCCCAAAGGAGCAAGTCATGCTATTGGTCATATTCTTGGTGGTAGTTTTGGGGTCTCGCATGGACACACTTCATGTGTGATGTTACCTCACGTAATGCGCTGGAACCTCTCAAAAGAGACGGAAAAACGTCAGCGCTTTGTTGCCGCAGCGATGGGAAATGAAAATCGTTCCGCAGGTGACATATTGCAGGAATTTATCCAGAGCCTCGGTATGCCATCAAGTCTAAAGGAGGTTGGTGTAACTGAGGCAGATTTTGAGCGATGCGCTAAGCTTTCGATGCATGATCGCTGGATTCACACAAATCCAAAGCCCATAAAAGGGCCAGAAGATGTGCTAGAAATTCTGAAACTTGCCTCATGACAACTTGCCCTCTGAGGATGTGACAGCTAGCTTCAAGTAATCCACGGCCGCTAAAGACGGACAAAATGTTATGGATGCAATATTGATTGCGCTTTTCCAGGTTATCGATCTAGTCTTAGGACTAGTTGTCTGGGCATTAATTCTCTCCGCTATACTAAGTTGGCTGGTCGCTTTTAACGTTGTTAATGTGCGCAACCAGTTTATCTCAACAGTTGGAAATTTTCTGTACCGAGTAACAGAGCCTATGTTGCGCCCCATCCGCCGCTATGTTCCCGATTTTGGTGGTGTAGATGTATCCCCAGTCATCTTGATTTTGGTGATTTACTTCATCCGTAGTGTTCTCAGGCAGTGGGCTGTGTCAGGGTTTTGATTGTCCGTGAAGAGGGCAAACACAGCATAATTCTTGAACTTCGGGTTCAACCTGGCGCATCAAAAACTAAAACAAAAGGTTTTGAGACTGACGGTAAGGGTGTTGAGCGCCTAAAACTCTACGTTAGTACTCGCCCCGTGGATGGCGCCGCAAATATAGCCGTAATTGAGTGGGTGGCTAACTTTTTTGGGATCCCCAAGCGCGATGTCGCATTGACCCGGGGCCAGAAGTCTCGTTCAAAGTCAATCAGGATTAATGGCTCAGCGGCGGATTTAATAGCTCGAGCGCAAAGTCTTATTGGAGACAAATGATGACCCGTTTGATTGACGGCAAAGCAATGGCAGCAAACCTCCGAGCTGGCGCAGCCCAAGCTGTATCTACACTCGACTTCAAACCTGGCTTAGCAGTAGTGCTCGTTGGAGAAGATCCAGCAAGCTCGGTTTATGTTCGAAACAAGGGGAAAGCCACTGTAGAAGCGGGACTAAATTCCTTCGAACATAAACTATCTGAAGATGTAAGCGAGGGAGCACTACTCTCGCTCATCGATAAGCTGAACAAAGACAACTCCGTCGACGGCATCCTAGTCCAACTTCCCTTACCTGCGCATATTGATGCCGAACGCATTCTGAACGCTATTGATCCAGATAAAGACGTTGATGGTTTTCATCCTACCAATGTGGGGCGGCTTTGGTCAGGTATAGCAGCACTTGCCCCCTGCACTCCCACGGGATGCATGCGGATGATACATGAGGTTGTACCAAAAATTAGTGGCAAGGAAGCAGTCATAGTGGGCCGCTCAAATATTGTCGGCAAACCAATGGCGGCGATGCTTCTAGCTCAAAGCGCAACTGTTTCAATCGCTCACTCACAAACTGTAGATTTAAAAGAACGATGTCAGACTGCAGATATTTTGATTGCTGCTGTTGGTCGTCCAGAGATGATCCGCGGGGATTGGATCAAACCTGGTGCTGTTGTTATTGACGTCGGTATTAATAGAGTAATTCAGGGTGATGGAAAAAATCGTTTGGTTGGTGATGTGGCGGTTGAAGAAGCTGCAGAGCGCGCTCGGGCCATCACCCCTGTCCCCGGAGGCGTTGGCCCAATGACAATTGCGTGTCTTATAGAAAATGCCGTTCGGGCTTCCTGTATGCGACGAAGTAGACCAATTCCGGAGATGTAAATGGAAGCTGCCGTTCTTGTTGAAACTCGTGATGAGGCAACGTTCATCACCCTCAATCGACCAGAAAAAGCAAATGCTCTTTCTGGAGAGATGGCAGATGGAATTAAATTAGCCATCAATGATGCTTCAGAAGCGGGATCACGTGCTGTTATTATTCATGGGATTGGACGGCACTTCTGCGCCGGCTTTGATTTTGGAGACTTTGACCGTCTTACTGACGGGGACCTTGCACTCAGGTTCATACAGGTGGAAGAAATGTTGCAAACGGTGTTCCACGCACCAATGCCCGTATTAGCTTTAGTGAAGGGTCAGGCAGTAGGGGCAGGAGCAGACCTTGCAGCAGCAGCCATGCGGGTCGTAGCAGCTCCGGGCACGCGTTTTCAAATGCCCGGACCTCGCTTTGGTGTAGTACTAGGGACACGTCGCCTAGCGTATAGAATTGGAAACGTGAGTACTCGACAGATACAAATTGAAAATAGAGCCATTGAAACCCAAGAAGCAGAAAAACTGGGCTTGGTGGATGCCATTGCAGACCCAGAAAGTTGGGATGCGGTTATCGATAACTTTATCGTGGAATACACCCACCTATCGGCCACCGTTACAGCAGCCCTTTCAGATGTAACTCGTCCTGATACCCGAGATGCCGACATGGCTGCCTTAGCTCGATCAGTGAGTATTCCTGGGATTAAGGAACGTATTTCTACATTCCGGAAATCAATGACAAGAAGCTAGACTAATAATTATAGGATTTTTTGTCCTGTTTATTAGTTAGGTATCCCAGCTATTGCACTTGGAATAGAATCGGTAACCGCAGAAACTATCGCATCAATATCACTTGCGGATGTGTTGAAAGGAGGGGCAAGTACGATGTGATCACCTAAAATGCCATCAATAGTTCCTGGCATTGGGTATACTATCACACCTCTTTCTTTGGCTTCTTGCTTTACTCGCTGATTTAGTTTCCAGGAGGGCTCGAACGGGGCCTTGGTTTCTCTATTCTTTACGAACTCCAGGCCAATCAGCAGACCTCTGCCACGAATATCGCCAACATTGGGATGCTGGCCGAGCCCCTGCTTCAAGCCATCCATCAAGCGTGCTCCATTAACGGCTACGGCCGTTAAGAGATTTTCATCCTTTATAACCTTTTGAACTGCGAGCGCTGCTGAGCAGGCTAAGGGATGACCAAGATAAGTGTGCCCGTGCATAAAGCTACCAGTTCCATTCCTTATCGCTGTGGCAATCTGGTTAGAAAGCAACATTGCCCCTATGGGCTGGTAGCCGCCACCAAGTCCTTTTGCAATTGTAATAATGTCTGCCACAACCTTCTCAGATTCCATAACAAACATATCGCCTGTGCGTCCGCCGCCGCACATAATTTCATCGGCAATTAATAAAACACCGTATTTATCGCAAATATCACGGATACGGCGGAAATACCCTGGAACAGGCTCAACAGCTCCTAAAGTTGCTCCAACTATCGGCTCAGCAATAAAACCCGCAACTGTTTCAGGTCCCAAGTCAAGTATTTCAGTCTCTAATTCATTAGCCACGCGAAGGCCATAAGCCTCGATGCTTTCATCTTTGAACTTTTCTCTGTACGCATAACAAGGACTTATATGGCTGGCAGACATTAACAGAGGTTGATAAGAATTCCGCCTCATTGCATTACCACTGACAGCTAGAGCACCCAACGTATTACCGTGGTAGCTTTGCCTTCTTGAAATAAAGTGCCTGCGTTCTGGCTGACCTATCTCTAAAAAATACTGGCGAGTAAGCTTTAAAGCCGATTCGACTGCCTCTGACCCACTCGATACGAAAAACGCATGGGAAATATTTTCTGGTGCCGATGATACTAGAATCTCAGCCAGCTCTTCTTGGGACTCATGAGTAAAAGACCCAGTATGAACGTATTGTAAATTACCCATAGCTTCTTGGAGGGCTTCAAGAACACGGGGATGCCCATGCCCAAGACAAGAAACAGCTGCACCACCAGAAGCATCAATATAAGATTTTCCTGAGCGGTCGAATATTCGGCAACCTTCAGCTCGCACAGCTAACGGTGGTGGTTCAGCTATATTTCTGTGTAGCACTTTGCTCATGGCAAAAGACCCCATTATGTCGTACGACCGCAAGCTTAGCGTGAATTAAACTTTTGATGGAGGGTTAACTTGACTGTTGATTTACCGATCGAGATGGGAGCAACATTCGGCCTTCACACACGCATCCCAAACCCTGAATATGCGCAGGTTCTAGTAGATCTAGCTGAGAAAACCGATTTCTCAACGATTGCAGTTGGCGATCATTTGGCCTTTGCACAAAGTATAGATGACCCACTACTCGGATTGGCTATGATAGCCACGTTGTCGAACAAGCTAACAATAGGTACTTCGGTATTCCTTCTTGGTTTAAGACACCCTGGATTAGTCGCAAAGCAAACAATTACCCTTTCACGTATGGCACCCGGTCGATTTGTTTTTGGTGTTGGAGTGGGCGGTGAATTCCCCGCCGAGTTTGAATTCGCCGGGGTTCCTTTGAACGAGCGTGGACCCCGTGTCGATGAAAGCATAAAAATTCTTAAAAAACTTTGGTCTGGTCAGCCAGTTGCCCACGAAGGACGTTTCTTCAGCTTCCCTAAAACCCAACTTAGCCCAAGTCCCGAACCCTTAGGCGGACCTCCAATTTGGGTGGGAGGCCGCTCCGAAGCAGCATTCAGACGTGCTGGAAGGCTTTGCGACGGCTATATTTCTTACGTGATTACACCCAACCAATACCGTCAGGCCCTAGAACTTATTGCCATTGAATACGCAAAAGCGAAACGAAAGCTTAGTTCATATGGTGCAGCACACCTTCTCTTCATTCGTTTAGATCAGACCTATGATGAAGCTTTTAAAGTAGCAAATTCACTTTTATCCCAACGCTATGCTATGGACTTTAGTCGTGCCACCAAACGCTACGTCGCTCTTGGTACAGCTGCCGACGTAGCTGAAAAGCTTTCAGAGTTTTATTCAAACGGTGTTAGGCATTTTGAATTTGATTTTCTGGGCACCCCAGAGGAGCGTCTGCACCAAGCAAATCTATTTTCGGATGAAGTCAGGCCTTTGCTTGATTTCCCATGTAAAAGCTGAATGGGAAGACGAAATTAAGGAAAAATTGAAAATACTTAAGATGATTTTTTAGTTAAAATCTTTTCAAAAATATCGAGGGTTTCGTTACTTACGTGGTGCTCAATGCCCTCTGCATCGATAGCTGCTGTATCAGGCGACACACCTATTGCTATTAGAAAGCCAAGGACAATTTCGTGCCTTTTCCTTGAGCGCACTGCTAGTGCAGCTCCTTTTTCTGTAAGGAAAATTGATCGATAAGGACGGGTCTGTACGAAGCCTTCCCGTGAGAGCCTTGCAAGGGTTTTATTCACCGTTGCATGGCTAACACCAAAGCGTTCGGCCAGATCAACAGCACGTGCCTCTCCTTCCTCAGCAAGGAGATCAGCTATAAGCTCGACATAATCTTCAGCAACCTCAGTTTGTCGCGCTTGGCGCAAACGATCAAAGCCAGCGGCCTGACTACTTACATCTTGTAGACGGGTTTTAGAGGCAGGCTGGTCGGTCATGGTTTTCCCTTCGATAAGACACATCTAAACCTCAAAAGCCTGATTATCAAGCACAAGAACGATTGTTAGCCTTAGCTAATATTTTATATATATATATAATATTTATTATGAAGCAAAAACTTGAAACATTGGCCGAGAAAAATATACTAGGCTTAGTATTTTGGGATTCTTAGGATGCAACCAGGCATCTTCTCTGTCTTAAGGTTGGCACGATTGTGCTTAATAGTTTTGCCGCCACTTCCCCAGTGTTCGCGGCAGAGCGACCCATTATTCTTACAACTATTGCGCAACTAGGAGAGCCACTCGGCCGTATTTTCTCGGGTTGTGCAAGGGTCGAAACACTCTTGGGAACGGGGATAGATCCACATTTATACAGGCTGAATAGAACAGATGTTGCCAAAGCCCTAAAAGCAGATGTGATAGTTGCTAACGGCCTAAATCTTGAAGCTCAAATGCTATCTCTGTTTGAGCGCTTATCTACCACAAGGCCGGTAATTTTTGCCGCGGAGCTTTTGCCGGAAATTCATATTATTCGGCCAGATGGTCGCTCCGCCGATCCGCACATTTGGATGGACCCTAATTTATGGGCCGCTGTTTTAGGAAAAACTTCCGATGAATTGGTTAAAATATGGCCAAGGTGCAAACCAACAGTCACGAACAATAAAGCTATTGTAATCGCTCAAATTGAAGCGGTGGATCAATACGGAAAGTCGCGTGTCGCCAGCATTCCTGAACAAGCTCGCATACTCATTACAGCGCATGACGCATTTGGTTATTTTGGGCGCAGGTATAATCTAACTGTTTTAAGCGTTCAGGGACTCTCCACTGAGAGTGAAGCTGGAATAGCTCATATCCGTGATTTAGTTTCCGTCATAGCCGGCCGAAAAGTTGGGGCAGTGTTTGTAGAAACATCTGCACCAGAACGATCTGTTGACGCTGTTATAGAGGGAGCCCGTGCGTTAGGAGCTGCCGTAGAAAAAGGAAGCCCCTTGTTCTCTGATGCAATGGGCAGCTCTAACACCTATGAAGGCACTTATGTTGGGATGATAGATCATAACGTAACGACTATTGTGCGGGGCCTAGGTGGTGAAGCACCAATTACTGGCATGCAGAAGCGTCTTGCTGTTCCTCCCAGGGGGGAGAGTTAATAAAATGAGCCCAGAAATCAGAGCCTTAATTCAAGGAGAAGAGCTTCATGCCCCTCTGGATAAGCAATCCCCTCTAGACATTTCAGGCCTTACAGTTGCCTATCGACGAACTCCTGCCGTCTGGAACGTAGACTTCAAAGCAGTACCGGGCTCTTTAACGGCTATCTTAGGCCCAAACGGAGCCGGTAAATCAACGTTCTTGAAGGGAGCTCTTGGACTTGTACCTACCCTTCAGGGACGCATTGGTGCCTTTGGCTTGCCTATTAACAAAAACCGGCAACGGATCGCATATGTGCCTCAACGGGAAAGCGTTGATTGGGAATTTCCAGCTACGGCCCTCGATGTAGTCACCATGGGACTGTACCGAAGTATTGGCTGGTTTCGTCCAATTAGACGTCATCATAAAGAGGCAGCCCTTGAAGTATTGGCCCAACTGGGCATGGCCGACTTTGCCAATCGTCAAATTGGTCAACTCTCAGGCGGGCAACAACAACGTGTTTTCTCGCCCGCGCCCTCGCTCAAGACGCCGATTTATATTTAATGGATGAGCCTTTAGCTGGAGTAGATGCGGCAACCGAGCGGACTATCGTCAACCTACTGCGCCACCTAGCATCCTCAGGAAAAACGGCATTAGTCGTTCATCATGATTTGTCTACAGTGAAAGAATACTTTGACCAGGCACTGCTTTTAAATGTTCGCCACATTGCCTCTGGACCCGTTGATGAGGCCGTAACTGAAGATACACTTCAACGCACCTATGGGGGGCGGTTAGCGGCACCGCAACTCCGAGCTGTGCTTAGCTGAACTATTATGCTTGAAAGTTTCATCGATGCGTTGTTGCTCGAGGGCGGGTATAACAGCGTTCTTGTAATGGTAGGACTCGGATTACTTGGAGCTGCGGCCGGCCCGATTGGGACTTTTATGATCATCAAGGGCCGACCATTATTGGCTGATGCAGTGGCTCACGCGACGCTTCCAGGTATCGCTGCTGGCTTTTTACTTTCCTTTTTTTTTAACAGGGGATGGAAGGAACCCAATCTATCTTCTAGTTGGGGCAACTGTTACTGGGATCACTGCCGCTGGGGCCATGCATCTTCTGAAAGATGGTATTCGAATTGGCGAGGACGCAGCAACAGCAGCTACCCTGAGCGTTTCTTTTGGCGCTGGCGTGGTACTTCTGAGCTTTATCCAAAATTTACCTACAGCGGGACAGGCAGGATTAAATGCCTATCTCCTAGGCCAAGCAGCAACCATGACCCAAGGAGAGGCGTGGCTTGTTTTAGCTGTTGGGGCAACGGCATTACTGATCCTCTTCTTAGTATTCAAAGAATTAACCATTTCAGCATTTGATCCTATTGGCGCTAAAGCACTCGGTTTACCTGTGCGTTTACTCGACCTGCTAACAACTACCCTCATGCTCCTAATAGTAGCATCAGGTCTCAGAGCTGTTGGCTTGGTTCTAATCTTAGCCCTTCTGGTTACACCTGCTGCTGCAGCACGGTTCTGGACAGATAATATTACGCGCATGACTGCTATCTCTGCTATTCTTGGAGGTTTGGGAGCATATGTAGGTGGCGCTTTATCCACCGCCATTTCTGGCATGCCAACTGGCGCTCTAATAGTCGCGATAATGAGTTCTATTTTTGGTTTTAGTCTTCTCTTTGCACCCAAAGGAGGCGCCATCGCGGTTGCCATGCGCAGGCATCAACTTACCAAACACATTCAGCGCCTTCGTGTACTAGGCAGGATTGCCGATGGAGTAGCGCTAGCTGAGCTTATTAAAGTTGCACGCCATTATGGCTGGGCCGATGCCAACGGAAGGCCAACAATGTCTGGTGAAATAGCCGCCAAATCCTGGGCGAAGGAAGAAAAACTTCGATCATTATATCTTACTGACAGACCCGAGGAGGCAAATCGAATAACCTACAGTCTTATGCCACTTCATCGTCTGATACCAAGAGATGTCCTAGCTGACCTGGAACGTCGATCCTCATGACTTTCCTGCAAATTGATTTGCCGGCGATGACGCTTGCCATTCTAGCTGGACTAACTGCTGCCCTAGTCGGCAACTTACTAATTTTACGAAGGCAAGCTTTGATGGGAGATGCTCTATCCCATATGGTGTTACCGGGCATTGTTGGTGGTTATGTCATTAGTGGCCACCCAAAAAGCTGGACTATAGTTGGTGGCGCATTATTAGCGGGCCTTCTGGGCGCTGGCCTCATTTCTCTAATTCAACGACTTGGTCGATTAGATGCAGCAACAGCGATGGGAGTGGTCTTGACCACCATGTTTGCTGCTGGCGTACTTTTAATTGAAACAATCAATATTTCTGACATCCATCTTGACATCGAGCATGCATTATACGGGAGCCTCGAGAGTGTGATTTGGCTTTACCCGGTGGGCTGGAAAGATATCTTTAACCCGGCTGCTTGGGCTGACCTACCCCGAGAAATACCCTTTATTGCAGGAACCTTTCTTACCTTAGCAACCGCATTTTTCCTCTCTGCCAAGGAGATAAGGTTAGTAACATTTGATCCCAGCTTTAGTGCCACTCTAGGTATACCTTTCTGGCTTACAGAATTATTAATTAACTGCGCTGTAGCTATTGCAGTAGTAGCTGCATTTGATGCCGTTGGCTCAATCTTAGTGATATCAATGCTCATTTGCCCAACTGCAACAGCGAGACTAATCACCAATCGCTTTAACCTTCAGATAGGGTCAGCCTTTTTATTGCGGCTTTCAGCGCTCTATTTGGGTATGTCTTCGCGGTATGGGGAGCTCCATATCTTGGTTCTCCAGGGGCAGTAAACGCGGCGGGCGGTATCGCGTGTGTGGCAGGTGCCATCTTGGTTTCAACATCTATTTTGCATGTACTGTTGCAGAAAAGAGCATAAGGCTGCTAACAAATATCTATGATCATTTCTGGTCGAAATATGCAGCATTTTATCGCCCTTTTGTTGTTAGGTTTTGCTTGTTTTTCACCTAGCGATAGCTTGGCACGAGAGAAGCCGCCAAAAGCTTTTCTGGCTATCGATGGGGCTTCGGGACAGGAGCTGCTATCTGAGTCACCAGACCTCAAAATTTATCCAGCATCTCTAACCAAGATGATGACTTTATATCTACTATTTGATGATCTGAGTGGTGGACGGTTAAAACTCGGCACCCGTATTCGATTTTCAGCTAATGCCGCAGCGCAGCCCCCATCTAAACTTGGCATCCCTAGAGGCCAGAGCATCACAGTAGAGAAGGCTATTTATGCACTAGCCGTTAAGTCGGCTAACGACGTAGCAGTTGCCGTTGCTGAGCGGCTATCAAAGTCGGAAAAAAATTTCGCAGCCCGAATGAATAGAAAAGCACGCGCCATTGGCATGTCACGGACTAATTTCGTAAATGCCTCTGGGCTTCATAATCGCGCCCAAACCTCAACGCCTCGCGATTTGGCGATGCTCAGCCGCGCACTGCTTTATAAGCACAAACGATATTTTAAATACTTTAATGCACAATATTTCAGACATGGGCGTAGAACCGTTTATAGCCACAATAACTTTATGAAAAGGTATGAAGGTGCCGATGGAATAAAAACTGGTTACATTCGAGCCTCTGGTTTCAATTTAGCGGCATCAGCAGTCAAAAATGGTCGGCGCCTGATTGCCGTCATAGCTGGAGGAGAGTCAGGAGCAGAACGCGATCGTGAAATGATGCGAATCATGGATAAAGGTTTCTATCTAGCCGAAGGACTTGAAAAACCGCGTTATGCTGGAATAGCGCCTGTTTCCTTAGACTTTCAAACTGGGGAACCGGCCGTTCCTCCCACGCGTGACTTCATTGCACAATTTCTAGAAAACTCGTCAGAAGACAAAGACGCATCTACTGATTACCAAATATCAGAAGGCGATACCGACAATGATGCTGCCCCAATTTATGCTAGCCAATTGGGCGCCTTAAGCTCACCAAAAGCAGCGCGCTCGCTAGCTAATAGAAGACTGGAAGAACTTGGCCCTGTCGCTCTAGGGGGAACTTTGAAAGTCAAACCATTAACACTGAAAAATGGAAAGAAGCTTTTCAGAGCTAGGATTGTCGGGCTAACAGACGACCAAGCAGAGAAAGCTTGCCATATTCTTAAGAATGATGGCAAAGACTGCCTTGTCATAAGGCCCTAGCCTTCATGGTAAACTTACTATTGGCGCGGAGCTGCCCCACTTCTTTGAGCTGCTTCGGGCTTATCGATAACGTCCTGGGAAGTAGCCGTCAGACGCTTCGATTTGTAATCTGTTAAACGATATGCCCAACCATTTACTCGACTGTCTAAAAGCTTTGCTTCTTTGGCTACTTCGTCCTGAGTCTTCATTTGTTGAGCGATACGTGCTTCCTCCGTATCAGCATCACGCTTGAAGTTAATGAACGTTTCCAAATCAGAAGATCGCTTGCCCATTTCAACAAGTACTTTTGACCAAACTTTACTATCGTCTTGAAGGGCGGAGTAAAATTTGAGACGCAAGCCATCAAAGGTTTCATAAACTGTTTCAACAGAATGATCCCACTTCAGACGTTCCGCCGGTTTTACGTCCTCTAAAATCATAAAGTCGGGAACGCGTGCGATATTAGAAAGCTCATGATTGGGTTTAGCTTGAAAGCCAGTGGGAATTTTAATGCCTAACTCATATTCACTCTGATCTGGTGTGGTTTTTGATATTGTGACTATTTCTTCCACACCACCCATTTTTTTATTTGAGTGCTGTATGCGTGTGGAGCGAATACGACGACCATCTACATTTACTACTGATCTATCCAAAAGGTCTAACGTTCTGCGACGAGGCTTAACTTCGTCTTTCACCAACCAAGTTTGGTCCTCCTCATACAATCGAACGAAGGTACCACCGCCATGTTGGGGCGGACTCACAAGCCCAAAAATTACGTCAGCAACATCTTTACCTGAGACCTTGAGGGTTACTCTGGTCCCTTTAGTGCCATCGCCACTCGGGTCATCCAAGTTTAAACGCGCATGGTTTTGCGGTTTGGCAGTTTTTGGTTCTATCGTCTCCAGCGTGGCTACTTGCTTCAAGAGAATTGAAACACGATCTGGATTTGCGCGGTAATTGTGATGATTTTGGACCATCCAAATATCTTTATTGCGCGCGAGATCTATAACGCCCCCCTCCTGACTTTCCACACGGATCATGTCGACGTCATTAACGCGCGACTGCAACTTGGGGAGGAGCAAACCTCCCTCATACGCTTCCGAATGCAAGGCCTTTCGGTCTTGGCTAAAGTAGTAAGCGCCGCCACTGATTAATACGACTATGGCAGACAAGACTGTAAAAATACGGATGTTCATTGAATTACGCGCTCCCTAAGCGCTTCTCTGCATCAAACTTTGCCGAAGGTTGCAGCGAATGTCTTTCGCCGGCGACTACGCCAAACTGCAGCTATTATTGCGATGATGCCGACAGCTAATGGCATTCCAGCGATATTTGCAGCTTTTATCCAGCCATTTAGCTCTTCAACATCCGACCGAAGTGCAAACTGGACATCTCTCAGCTCCTTGCGGATGCGAAGTACTTCTTCCTGAAATTTTTCTATCTGAGCTTTCTGCTGATCGGAAAGAACAATTCGTGCATCACCGGAAGGGTCCGTTGCCTTACGAACTTCTCCAAGTTGCTTTTCGGTGGACGCGAGACTTAACAGAAGTTCTTGCTCTTTCGCACGGAAGTCACGCTCAGCTTCACGCTGTATGTCTTCGATTAGGGTAAAAGGCCTTTGGAACCCACCCCTGCTGCGAAGGCTAATAAGGTCTGCAGAACCGGTCATATTGTCCAGGAGGTTCTGGAACCAAGCACCATTATTGGAGGTTGGGACGGAGATCCGTTGACCAAACATATCGCGAACCTGAACCCAAAGTCCGTCAGCAAGCATATCAACATCGGCGGTCAGTACGATGTTCACATTGCTCTTAGCCTCTAACAAATGCCTAGCCTTACGAACTTCCCAAATTTGTTCGGCTTTTGCCTTTTCCTCACCCTTAATGTCATCTTGGTTAAGAGCTTTTGGCTTCGGCGGCCCTCCTGGGAACGCTGTTTTTGCCTTACCTAACAATCGAGCAGAAATTACTTGTTTTCCTTCCGCCTTCATATCATTTGCAACGCCCAGGATATCTGGCTGTTGCCCTTGAATCCGGGCTACATCTACTGTCCCACCTTGGCTTGATGTTTGGATCAAGGGCTCAATTGTCAGACCATCACCTTTCTGGATGATGTGTCCTGGCGATGCAATACGGAAGGCCTCAAGCTGGCTTGTCGTAATGTCATCGCCAGAAAAATCGCCTTTTCGAAGTTCCATCCAAAGGGGGTAAAGGACGGCTTGAACTCTCGTCCGACTATCGTCAGGCACACGGACTTTTCGACCATTCTTCAGATCGCCGGCCAATACATCCGCTGGAATATCGACGCCCCAGGCATCCATAAGTTTTTGAATATTACGGGTAGACCCATAATCTCCGCGCTGCCCACCCATACCAGGCGGACGGCTTGCATCCGCTTCTGAATGCGGATCGACGAAAATTAGAACCCTTCCTCCGTTTAATGCGAATTGATCTATTGCATACAGTGAAAGGTCAGAGAGTATTGGAGGGTGGATCAAAATTAGGAGATCGAGATTTATTGGGAGCTCTTCAGCTTGAGGAGGCAACTCAATGATATCAAAAAGATTTTGCGCCTGAGCCCAAACCATCCAGCTATCATCTGGGCCACCACCAGGCAACACCATAGCGCGGTTTCTCTGCGAACCTGCGATAGGTAGCTTAGTGATTACACCAATACGAGGCTTCTCAGGATTTGCAAGGCCATAAACTAACCGAGCCAGGTCATATTCAAGGAATTTTTCTCGCTGTTCATCAAAAAATGGAATCGCTAGCTGACTATTTGTCGAATTAGTTCCAGCCAATCCAAAATAAACCGTCTCTCCTGTCTGATCTACAGGCACTCCCTTCAAACCAAAGCCTACTGCACGATCCTCTACGTCAGTAAACGGCTCGGGATCATAAACTTCCAAGCGTATTTTACCGGAACTTTCAGCAGAAAACTCCTCGAGCATATCTTGGACACGCTGGCCATAGATCCCAAGCTGTGGAATTTCTCGTGATAAGCGGCTGGAAAAATAAAAGCGCAACGTTACTGGCTCATCCAAATTGGAGAGCACATTGCGGGTACCCTGCGATAAAGTAAAAAGACCGTCGTCTGTTAAGTCAATTCGGCTCGATCTAAGAGCATTATTCGAGAGCATCACTGTTGCCACAAAACCAATGGCAATGACGGATAGGGTAAGCGCCACAAGTGCGCCACTTCGCGTTTTCCTTTGAGACATATCCCTCAACCCGCTTTCTTGTAGTCAATAACTGCCATGGCTGCGAGTAGCCAAGCGGCTATGAGCGCAATGAAATAAACAAGATCCTTGAATGCGATAACGCCTTTCACGATTTGATTGAAATGAGGCAAAATCGATATGTCAGCAATTGTATCAAGGACTGCCTTCCCTACGAATTCTGAAATCAAATCAGTAAGAAAACCTGCTCCACCAGCAGTGAAGATAAATGCGACGGTAACGGTGAGCACAAAAGCAATCACTTGGTTCTTAGTTGCCGCCGAGAGGCAAGAGCCAATTGCCAAGTAGCCCCCAGCCATTAGAAAGAAGCTAAGTAGCTGGCTAAAATTACACCATTATCTGGTTGACCGAGAATGTTAACGGTCACCCACATGGGAAAAGTGAGAGAAAGAGCAAGCCCAAGGAACAGCCATGCTGCTAGAAACTTTCCTAAAACCGCGGCCCAAAGCGGGATCGGCAGCGTCAGAAATAACTCGATAGTCCCTTGACGCCGCTCCTCTGCCCACAGACGCATTGAAAGTGCAGGAGCGAAGAAAAGATAAAGCCATGGATGGAAATTAAAAAACACTTGGAGGTCGGCATTGCCCCGCTCCAAGAAATAACCAACGAAGAAAGTGAAAGCGGCGCTTACTGCAAGAAAAATAACTAGAAAAATTGCCGCTATAGGAGTAGCAAAATATCCTGCAAATTCTCGCTTTGCGACAGTGTAAAGAGCACCCATCAGGCTGCCTCCCGCTTGTGAGAACTTACTGTGAGTTGTCGGAAAAGGTCTTCCAGCGCAGTTGCTTCAGGGCGAATAGAAACTATGTCTAGGTTCTCCTCGGAAAGACAATTAGTGAGGGTATTTAAAATTAATTCCCCGCGGACGGGCACCACGATCAACTTACTCAAACCATCCGCTAGAGTTTGAGAGCGCACCTCCTGCACTTGGTTTTGAGCCTCTAAAATTGAGAGCGCCTGCGAAACTTTTTCTTTCGGCAAAACAACGGAGAGAGCATTGAAAAGAGGAGAACGCTCTGCCAACTGGCCTGGAGCACCGTCGGCGATGACCTTTCCATCGGCTATGATGACGGCGCGCGAGCATATAGCGTCAACCTCTTCCAAAATATGGGTAGAGATAATGATTGCTTTGTTCGGAGCAATTTCTCGGATTAATTCGCGAACCTCGTGCTTCTGATTGGGATCCAAACCATCCGTTGGCTCGTCTAAGATCAGTACTTCTGGGTCATGAAGAAGTGCTTGAGCAAGGCCAACCCGACGCTTGAAACCTTTCGACAAAGTATCAATCGGCTGCATCACAACAGATTGAAGGTTTGTTCGCTCGATAGATTCAACAACTCTTTTTTGGCGGACATCAGAGGGCAGATTGCGTACCTCCGCACAGAAATGGAGCAAACTCCATGGCGTCATATCAGGATAGAGCGGTGCCCCTTCAGGAAGGTAACCAAGCACTTTGCGCGCAGACATAGCCGCTGATGCAACATCGTACCCGGCGATAGAAGCGCTACCAGCGGATGGTCTCAAAAAACCTGTTAGCATCTTCATCGTTGTTGATTTACCAGCCCCATTAGGTCCTAGGAAACCTAAGACCTCACCGCGCTTTACCGTCAGCGATACATTGTCAACAGCTCGCTTCTGGCCAAAATCTTTAACAAGATGATCGGCCACTATCATGTCCGTCATGACATTCGCCTCCCTAGGCGTCTTAACTTAATTAAGAACCTCCGCACCTAAGGTTTGTCCCTTTTAGGGCTAAACGCTTGAGAAACGGCACGGCAAATCTCATTGCAATATGGTTCTAAAACCAGCTTTTACTAGGGTAGCCAGCGCCTGTCCAATTAGACTGAGAATTAAATTTTGGTAACAAAGGCAAAACCGCAGAACCCATATTTAATTCCATGCTGCACTTCACTTGTGCCCCCTGGATTGGCCAGTCAATTCATCAAGAATTTCCGTCAGTATTTATAGCCAATCGTTTTTAAAAGAATTTACTGAAGCCCTTCGCTAAAGTGCAAAAAGCATGTTTATTCAACATCTAAGAATGGAAAAAGCTCAGAAGCATAGCTTCTGAGCTTTCCAACAGACTATATCGTTGTGTTATTCCCGGTTGCCTAACAAAGCAAGCAGGAACTGAAACATGTTGACGAAATCAAGGTAAAGCGCCACAGCGCCCATTATGGCCATTTTGCCGGCCGTTTCATAACCATGACCTTCGTGATATTGCTCTTTAATGCGCTGTGTGTCCCAGGCCGTCAGACCTGTGAAGATAAGAACTCCTAAAATAGAAATAGCAAATTGCATAGCGGAGCTTTGAGTAAAGATATTCACGATCATGGCAATCAAAAGACCAATGAGGCCCATGAACAAAAATGAACCCATTTTCGCAAGATCACGCTTAGTCGTGTAACCGTACAAACTGGTAGCGGCAAACATGCCTGCCGTGATAAAGAAAACTTTAGCTATCGATCCACCAGTATAAACTAGGAAGATTGAGGCCATAGACACGCCCATTGCCGCTGCAAACGCCCAAAAAACCATTTGAAGCGTTGAAAAGGACATTTTTTGAACACCAAAACTTAGCACCAAAATGAATGCTAAAGGCGCCAACATTGCTATCCATTTCAATGGAGTAAAGAAGATTAACTCAACGGCTGCTTGGCTATTGGCTATACCAAAGGCCACAAGGCCAGTTAAAATTAAGCCTGCGCACATATAGTTGTAGACGCGAAGCATGTGGGCGCGAAGACCAGCATCATAGCCATCAGTGGCTACTGAACTGCCAGCTCGCATGTAGTCACGGTCTTGAAGAGCCATAATTATTTCCCTGTTCATATTATTTTTTAGGTGGTGATTTCTGCCGCCGTAAACGACCTAAATTTTTACCCTCTAATAATATCGGGATATCTGAGGCTAAGATCAAGGTTTTGTTAAATAAAGTACGCGCAGCTTTTTTTAGACGGCAAAGAGGAATTAATTAGTTATGCAGCTACAAATATATTATTTACGGTAACTGCCGGTCCTTTAAGCCACCGAATTTGAAACCTACCGTTTATTTGATCTAAAAAATAAAACAATTGGTGCGGCAATCGCAGGCGCAATTGTCATAAGATGAAAAGCGTTTATGTAACCCGCCATTACAGCTTGCCTCCGAACCTCTTCTTGGGCCACTACAGCAAAGCTTCTACTGCTAACGTCCCCAAATCGCTGCACCCAAGGTTCAAGAAGCTCCGCATTAAAAACCGAAACATAACCGATAAGGTTTGAATAAGCTTCTGCAGCAGAATTCAAAAAAACGACAAATGTAATAGCAATAAAGAGACTGCTCCCCATCATTCGCAGCAAGCTAAAAATAGCATTGCCTTGGGTTAATAAGCGCGTTTCCAAGGTTGAAAAAGCCAAGGCAGCCATTGGCGTATAAGCTAAACCAAAGCCAAATCCATGGAGGAGATTAGTCCACATAACCTCATTTTCTGTCATATTCATATCAAGCTGGCCCATCCATGCGCCTGCTCCTGCTTGGATAAGTAAACCTGCTGCCAAGGTAGCTTTGGCATTAATGCGTGTAAGCTGGGCCACAACAAAAAAGCTAATGAAATTTCCAACCCCGCGCATCGCTATCAGAACCCCTATAATAGATTCCGGGTATCCTCGCAGGTCCTGTAATAATGGAGGGAATAACGCCATTGGCGTAAATTGCATCATCCCCATAACGAGGGCGAAAAAAATCCCGAGTACAAAATTACGATCTTTAAAAACTGCTCCTTCAAATAGAGGTGTTGGTGAAAGGCGTGAATGAATAACAAAGAAATAGATACACGCCGCGGCTACGCAGGACTGAATAACTATTTCAGTAGAGTCGAACCAATCTTCTCGCTGCCCTCTGTCAAACACCAGCTGCAAACATCCAACCGCTATAGCGATCAGCCAAAAACCAATGAAATCAAATCGCCGAGCAGCTCCTTTCTCCTCATTGCCGAGTGAAAGTATTACAGGCAAACACGCGAGGGCGCCTAGCGGTAGGATCATATAGAACGACCACCGCCACCCTAATAAGTCAGCAACCACTCCTCCGAAGGTTGGCCCTAATATCGGGCCCATCACTCCTCCAACACCCCACATCATCAATGCCATGGGATGCTGTGCGCGCTCAAAGCGAGCGAGGATGATTGACTGCCCAAGCGGGAATATGGGAGCGCCAAGAGCGCCTTGAATGACACGAAAAACAAGAAGTGTTTCAAGACTTTCTGCCAAGCCACACGCAACTGAAGCAAGCGTGAAACCTATCACCGAACCTAGCATAAGACGCCGCCACCCTAGCTTACCTGCGAGCCAGCCGGTAAGCGGAGTTGCTGCAGCAGTTGCCACAAGATTGAGAGTTAGCACCCAAGCAATTTGATCTTGAGTTGCAGAGAGAGCACCTTTCATTTGGGGTAGAATTACTGTGACACTAGTCACCGTAGCACCAAACAGAACAGTGCATGCTTGGACGGTTGCCAGCGTCAGCCACTGCTTGCCCGTGAAGCCCATCATGCCAGTTTGGTGTCTCCTAATTTCAAGATTTCATAAGCCAGAATATATGTTGCAAATCTGCGCGGCTTGATTTTCTAAAGCAGCATAAAAGCGACTAGAGTTAAAAAGCACTCTTTTAATTAAAGGCAATACCTAAATTTTTTCTCAAACCTTTTTTATTTACAGCCTCTTTTCAGAGCCCACTTTCTTCTGCTTTTTTTAGGTCTTGCAGCATACCCAATAGCACTTGTACTTCCACCAGCAGATAATTGGTTGGATTGCCCCCACATCAATCACAGTGCAGGCTTCCTATAGCGAATACAAAATAAAAAGCGAGAAGACTATGGGAGAACTTGACGGCAGAGTTGCAGTAATCACAGGGGGTGCTAGCGGAATAGGTGAGGCAACAGTAAAACTTTTCGTGGAAGAGGGTGCCCGCGTTATAATAGCTGATATGCAGCGTGAACGCGGAGAAGCGCTTGCCTCATCTTTAGGTGACCAAGCAGCTTTTACGCACTGCGAAGTCAGGCAAGAAAATCACATTAAAGAGGCTATTGGCCTCGCAGTTGAGCGATGGGGACGGCTCGATTGCATGTTCAATAATGCCGGCTTTGGAGGCGCTTTAGGCCCTCTTGAAGAGATACCAGTTGAAGAATTCGATATGACCTTTGATGTTTTAGTAAAGGGTGTTTTTCTAGGTATCAAGCACGCGACGCCTATTATGCGCAACCAAGGTTCTGGCTCCATAATTAATACTGGGTCCATTGCAGGAGTGACAGTTGGACGGGGGCCATTGGTGTATTCTGCTGCTAAAGCCGCTGTTATTCACATGACTAAAACAGCAGCTATGCCACTAGGTGAGAATTCAATACGCTGCAACTGCATTTGCCCAGGCGCAATTGCTACCCCGTTGTCCGCAAATACTGTTGGAAGACCCGACAGTCTTATAGACGACAAAATTGATGATTACCGTCATCAGCAACCAATCCCCCGGCCTGGTGTTCCTAAAGACATTGCTGATCTTGCCTTGTTCTTGGCGAGTGACCGATCGACCTTTATCACGGGGCAAGCAATCGTTGTGGACGGTGCGGGGGCTAGCGGCGTTTTCTGGGCAGATCAAAAACTGGCCTACAAAACCCACCGGCCACTAAGAGTATATAACCCAGACTTAGATTGAAGATGTGAGAGCTTCTGGATTTATAACGTTTATCGGTTTTCCGGCTTCAAACGCGTTCACTTGATCAAAAATATCACTGAATTGAAGCTCAAACTCATCTTCGGTTACATAACCTATATGTGGCGTACATACGACATTGGGATGATTGGCTAATGGGTCATCCTCGTCCTGAAGGGGTTCATTCTCAAATACGTCTACAGCGGCTGAACCAGGACGCCCTGCGTTGAGCGCTGCTACTAATTGATTAGGTTCCACCAGCTCAGCTCTAGACGTATTCACAAATAAGCTGTCTGGCCTCATCCAAGCCAGATCTTGTGATGTAATCAGCCCTCGCGTGGCTGAATTTAGCCGCACATGTATGCTAATTATGTCTGGTTCGGAAAAGAAAGTTTTTCGGCTTTCCGCAACCCTCACTCCATCTGCTTTGGCGCGCAATCGGCCTGCTTCAGATCCCCACCAAATCACCTGAAGTCCAAAAGCTTTTGCATATTCCGCAACCAACTTTGCAATGCGGCCGTATCCGAAAAGACCGAGGGTCCGCCCTCTAACCGACTTACCAACACCCATTTGCCATTTGCCCGCTTTTAGAGAAGCCTGCTGCGCTGGAATTTGTCGCATTGCTGCCAAAATAAGAGCCCATGTCAGCTCGGCCGTGGCAAAGGATGGAGTATCGGCATGCTGACTTGAACAGAGAAGCACGCCTCTTTCAGTCAGTGCATTTAGGTCAATATGTGGCCAAACACTGCGCTGACTCACGAGTTTTAGGTTTGGCAATTGATCGATTAATGCCTTTCGAATTGCGGTCCGCTCGCGGAATAAACATAAAGCCTCTGCATCCACTAAACGTTGAGCAAGAATATCAACATCATCTGTGTGATCGTTCCAAATTGTTGTCTGGTGGCCCTCCATCTTCTTGTAACAATCCAGCCCACGAAGAGTATCAAACCAGTCATCTAAAATATGGACACGCAATTCTTTAATTCCCCAGCGCTTCGATTGCGGCAGCTTTAGCGAGAATTCGCCGAGCCTGCACTGCGTGCAGGTTTTCAATTAATTTGCCGTCGAGCGTCGCGACCCCCTGGCCTGTTGCTATTGCAGTCTCATAGGCTTCAACGACTTTTTCAGCGTTCTCGACTGCCTTTGGGTCAGGGCCAAACCACGCATTCGCTGGCGCAACCTGTTTAGGGTGAATTAATGTCTTCCCATCAAAACCCATATCAACCGCCTGCCGGCAATGGGCTTCATATTGTTTATCATCCGTTAGATTTAAATGAACTCCGTCAAGAACGCTTCTACCATGTGCGCGAGCCGCTAAAAGAACTAAGCCAAAACTGGTAAGGAATGGAATGCGCTGCGGAGTATGGTTTGCTGTGAGGTCAACGGCTAGGTCAGAAGTACCCATTACTAAAACCATAAGCTTTGAATGTGCAGCTATTTCTTCGACGCGAAGAACGCCTTTTGGCGTCTCTATCATAGCCCATAGCCATAAAGTTTCCGGCGCGCCTGCATCTCCAAGAATTTGGTCCACCTCCTCCAACATTTTGGCGGACTCCACCTTTGGTATGACAACTGCATGAGCTCCTGATCGGGCTATGGCCTGGAGGTCTTCTTTACCCCATGGGGTATCTAGCCCATTTGCCCTTATAGCAATCTCCCGCCTTCCATAGTCACCCGATAGTGCTGCTTGCACAGCCATTCGTCGCGCATCGGCCTTCGCGTCTGGAGCAACTGCATCCTCTAAATCAAAAATGAGCGCATCAGCCGGCAAGCCTTTTGCTTTTTCGAGAGCTGACGCGCGAGATGCAGGCATGTAGAGGACGCTGCGTCGCGGGCGGAACACTTCCTCTTCTTGAGACATGTAAAAGCTCCTGCGCTATACTTTCCATATATTGTTGATAGCGCTAGGGCGAGAATGAAGAAAGGCGGTTGATGGAAATAGATATGTGTCAGCCTGTCTTAACTCTGCAATCCAGCGTCGCTTATGGCCATGTTGGAAATTCAACTGCAGCCTTTGCTTTGCAAAGACTGGGTCGTGAGGTGATCCGGATTGACACTGTGCGTTTTTCAAATCATCCAGCCCATGGCGGGTTTACCGGAGACAATACAAGTTCAGCCGAAATCAACTCCCTGATCTCAGGCCTCTCTAGTGGTGGCTTCCTTTTAAATGTATCTGCAGTTCTTTCTGGATATTTGGGTACATCTGCCAATGCTCAGTCAGTAAAACAGGCTGTTTTAACAACAAGAACAGCAAACCCTGCTGTAATATTCTGCCTTGATCCAGTGATAGGAGATCGCCCTAAAGGCCGTTTTGTGGCTGAAGATGTGCCTAACGCTATAGCTTCAGAGCTACTACCAATTGCTGATATAGCCACACCAAATGCTTTTGAATTGGAAATTCTCTCTGGGTTAAAAGTTCAAACCACTGCTCAGGCAATCAAGGCGGCAAGGGTTCTCTTAAATCAACACAGCTTGAGAGTGGTAGTGACTACTGGGCTCCATGTCGGCAATTCTATAATCACAATTGCGGTCACCCGAACCCAAGCCTGGGAGGTATGTACTCCACGAATAGATGCCCCCGCATTCGGGGCAGGCGATTTATTCTGTGCAATCTTCCTAGCTCGGTATCTGGAAAACGCTTTGCCTGATAGAGCTCTTTCACTCGCAGCCTCAAGCGTATTTGCTGTGTTCGCAGAGACCGCTCGGTCTGGAAAGCCAGAGCTCGCATTAATTAAAGCCCAGGATGCTCTTTTAAGTCCCCCAGAAATTTTTCCTGCAGAGGTTAGATAGTCTATGGCAGGTGAGGCTACGGATTTTGTTTGGCTGCATGACGCAGTCGTTTACCTTGGAGCAGCTGTTGTAACAGCACCAATTTGTGTCCGGATCGGCGCAAGTCCAATTCTGGGATATCTATTAGCTGGAGTTGCCCTTGGCCCTTTCGCATTCAGGGTAATTAAAGACGTAGAAGGAGCCGCCAATCTAGCAGAGCTCGGTGTTGTCTTGCTGATGTTTACCATTGGCTTAGAACTCTCCTTCCAGCGATTACGTGTAATGGCCAAACATATATTTGGCTTTGGCCTAGCCCAGGTTCTACTGACGAGCGCAGGGATTTGCATAATTGCGAGAGCCATTGGCCTCTCTTGGGAGGCCTCACTTTTTGGTGGGCGGTGCGCTTTCTCTATCGTCCACCGCACTTGTTCTGCGGCTTTTAGCTGAACGGGGCGAGCTTCAAACTAGGCATGGTAGACTGGTATTTTCAGCCCTGTTGTTCCAGGACTTAGCAGTCGCGCCAATGTTGGCAGCAGCACCATTGTTGGCCTTCAATAATACACAACAATTGCTTGAGGTTGGGGACCTTTTACAAGCGCTAGCAACTGCCATTGTTGTAGTTGGTGGCTTCATCCTTATTGGCCGGTTTGCATTACGCCCCTTCCTTCGCGTCATCGCTGCTATGAATAATCGAGAGGTTTTTGCTGCAGCCAGTTTACTAATTGTTCTAGCGACTTCGTGGATAGGAGCCATTACAGGCTTATCAATGGCTTTAGGTGCCTTTCTTGCAGGAATGCTGCTTGCTGGAAGTGGCTTTCGACATCAAGTCGAGATGGAAATTGTACCCTTTCGTGGTCTGCTTCTTGGTTTGTTTTTCATGTCCATTGGAGCATTGATTGATATTCAAGCTTTAACCCACCTTTGGCGTGAAGCCCTTTTGGCTACTCTTGCATTAATCATTTTTAAGAGTTTGGTAATCACAGGTTTGGCCCGCCTCATTGGCTTCTCATTACCAACGGCCATTCATTGCGGTCTTCTGCTGGCTCAAGGTGGTGAGTTTGCTTTTGCTCTTGCATCCATTGCTTTTGGCAGTGGCGTTTTAAATGGGGTTGAAGCCCAGATTTTTTACTGGCAACTGCAATATCCCTGGGCTTAACTCCGATACTCGCATGGCTTGGAGGCTTTCTAGACAAGAAATTGGAAGGCCGCGGTCTGCCAGGGTTAACAGAATTCGAGTCCAGGCTTATGAAGCTTAGAGGAGAGATGGTTATCGTAGGGTTTGGTCGCGCAGGACAAACCTTAGGAAGAGTACTTGAAGCAGCTCAGGAAAATTTTGTTGCAATTGATAATTCACCATCACGAGTATTAGCCGCTAACGCTAATGGGCAGTCTGTTTTTTTGCCGATGTACGAAGCGCTCGAGTATTGCGAACAATAGCGAAGGCTCGTCCACGATTGGTCATCATTGCAATTAGTGATGCTGACAGCGGGATCGAGTTAATTAATTGGCTACGAAAAAAGGCACCTGACATAAAGGTATATGCACGTGCAGCTGACCAGACTGCACAAGAGAACCTTATTTCTGCAGGTGCCGAATTTGTTGTTCGTGAAGTGGCGGAGTCTAGCTTGCACATGGGAGGTGAAATTTTGCGTGCACTAGGTCGAAGTAAAGATGATGCCGCATCCACTATCGATATTTTCCGTCAGGATGAATATCAGGCCTTAAGTTCATTTATTGATCCCAAAGGCGAGAGATATGGGAAAAATTTGACACAGTAGGAGGCAATAATTCAGGGTGCTATTGTTGTCCAAACGTTGGAGTAGTCGTTGATGGAAATGAGCTTTTCTGCCGCTGATGAAACCTTCCGCGATAAAGTTAAAGCTTTCGTAGCAGATAATTTGCCCGCTCAAATTAGAAGAAAAGTGTCCGAAGGCGTCGAGTTCACAAGTTCTGACATGCGCACCTGGATGGGTATTTTAGCAAAACAAGGATGGCTGGCCACTAATTGGGACCAGAAAGATGGCGGCCCAGGCTGGAGTGCCGCACAAAAGCATATCTTTGAAGAGGAGTGTGCAGCCGCCGGTGCACCGGACATCGTGCCTTTTGGAACGCGAATGGTTGGACCAGTACTTTTGAAATTTGGTTCAGATTCTCAGAAAAAGAAATTCTTACCAGGCATTCTGTCTGCAGAGACTATTTGGTGCCAAGGCTATTCCGAACCAGGAGCTGGCTCTGATCTTGCAAACCTTCAAATGTCGGCAAAGCTAGACGGCGGTGCCTATGTGGTTAATGGCACGAAAATTTGGACTACCCAGGCCCATATGGCTGATATGATGTTCGCGCTAGTTCGCACGGACAAGTCCGGTCGCAAGCAAGATGGTGTCACATGCCTTCTTATCGACATGTCTGCTCCAGGCGTTACGGTTCGGCCAATAATAACTATTGATGGACGGCACCGCTTCAATCAGGAGTTTTTCGATAACGTTAGGGTGCCGTTAGAGAATCGGGTTGGCGAAGAAGGGGATGGATGGCGCATTGCCAAATATCTTCTTGGTCACGAAAGATCGAGTTCTGCAGGGGTAGCAGGGGCAGTCCGAATGCTTGGCAAACTGCGGAGTATTGCAAATGCAGAGCGCGATGGTGATGGGGCGCAACTTATTAAGGATCAAGCTTTCCGCAGTCGGCTATCAGATTTAGAGGTACGCCTTGAAGGTCTGCGCATGACAGCCGCACGAAATCTTGCTCGTGCGTCTGCAGATCAGCCGGTTGGGCCCGAAGCTTCTGTGCTCAAACTTGGTATGGCTGAAATCAGGAAAGATATCGCCGAGCTTGGTTGTATTGCTGGTGGATATTATGCGAGCCCTTTCGATCCCGTTGCAATTCGCGAGGGTTGGGGAAATCAAGAACCAATTGGTGCGGACTACATCTTTAAATTATCACCTGATTACTTTGAAATGCGAGCTCGTTCGATTGCAGGGGGATCGAATGAAATCCAGAAGAATATTATCGCCAAACGCGTATTGGGGCTTTAAGCATCATGGATATGACATTCACGTCTGAAGAGTTGCAATTTCAACAAAAAGTTGCCGATTGGACTAAAGAGAATTTACCGGCTGATATAAAAGAAAAAGTAGATCGTGGATTGGAGCTGAATAGAGACGATTTTGAAAGATGGATGCGCATCCTTTCTCGTCAGGGCTGGATTGCAACTAATTGGGATTCAAAGGATGGTGGCCCAGGATGGAGCGTTGGGCAAAAATTTTTAGCTGATGAAGCTATTTTTTTCGAGGGCGCCCCTCGGGTAGTGCACTTTGGTACCCGAATGGTTGGTCCAGTTTTGCTTGCCTTCGGAACAGACGAACAAAAAGCAAAATATATTCCTAAAATACTCTCCAGCGAAGAAATCTGGTGCCAAGGATATTCAGAACCCCAAGCTGGGTCTGACTTGGCCCAGTTGCAGTGCTCCGCAGTTCTTGATGGAGACCATTATGTGGTCAATGGCACAAAAATTTGGACATCATACGCCCATTGTGCAGATCGAATGTTTGCTCTTGTTCGCACGGCAAAAACTGCAAAAAAACAAGAAGGCATCACTTGCCTTTTGATTGATCTAAAAGCTCCTGGAGTAGATATTCGGCCTATAATAACGCTCGACGGGAAACATCACTTCAACCAAGAATTTTTAACGGACGTCCGAGTTCCTGTTTCAGACCGAGTTGGAGCGGAAGGTGAAGGTTGGAAGGTTGCAAAATTTCTCCTTGGCCATGAACGTTCCAATGCATCTTACGTTTCCATCAACAAGCGAAATTTGAAGAAACTAAAAGAGATTGCAAGCGATCAACGGGCAGATGGTCAGCGACTCGCTGATAACCCAGATTTCATGACCAAGGTTGCAAACCTAGAGATCGAAATCACCACCACAACAACCATGGCAATGCGTCAGCTAGCTTCCGCCGCCGCTGATAAGCCTGTAGGCGCTGAAGCATCCATTTTAAAAATTCGAGTTATGGATGCGTTGAAATCATGCCATGAACTCATGATGGAAGCAGGTGCTTATTACGCAATGCCCTGGGAAACTAGCCACATACGCGCTGAAAGTAACCTTGATTGGGTAGGTCCAAGTTACATGTACCGAATGACACCAGATTACTTTGAGAGCCGAGCGATGAGCATTGCTGGAGGCAGCCACGAAATCCAAAAGGATATCTTGGCAAAACGCTCACTTGGACTTTAAGTCAGCCTAAGAAGGTCAAAACTTCTTTAGCTAGTGCTTCAGGCTGATCAAGGTCGACCAAATGTCCTGCATCGGGAATTTCGACTATTTCAGTAGGACCTGAGATCGCTTCGGCAAATTTTTCCGCATAAGTTTTAGGTATTACTTGATCATCTGCCCCCCACACTATCAATGTTGGGCATATAATCCGATGAAGACGCCTAATAATTCGGGTATCACCCATAGGCCAGAGCAACCGGGCGGAAGCTTCACGTGCACGGGCCATCTCGATTGGCCACTCTACTGGGTCGGCATCATTTGGTCGGCGTATAAAATCTGAATATGCATCGCTGTTTTTACAAAAAAGGCTCCCAAATTCGTGGCCCTGTTGAGCCCATGGGCTAGCAGTTGGGTGCAACTCGTCATAGATCCCAAAAGGAGCAACAAGCACAAGCTTATCTACTTTGTGCGGCCACATTGCAGCTACCTCTGCTGCAAGTGTTGCACCTATTGATACTCCTACGAGAGGTGGTCCCTCAAGATTTACACCATTCAGAAGCTCTCGCATGGCTACAATCCAATCAAGTGTTGTATCCAGCTCACGATGGCCTTCGGCTCCTGGAAAGCCAGGAATTGATGGAGCTATAACTTTTGATTGACGGCAAGAGCTTCAGCAAAGGCAGGCCACTTAGGCAAGCCCGCAAGACCTGCTAAATATCCTATCGGCCCACCAGTACCTTTTTGCCAAACACGACAGGGATACCCATTCACCGAAACACTCGAGATCTCCAACTCAGACATGAGGTTTAACCTACTCTGCTGCTTCTAGGTTCCTGGGAAGTGGTGTTGAACGATGGTCTGCAGCCATTGGCTTCGGCCACCAGTGGTTTTGCCATTCGTCATCCCACATATCTTTAAGCTGTGGCAGCACCTGCTCCGCATATAATTTGGTATTATACATGGCGACATCACGGCTCATATTTCCATACTGTAACAAGAGCATCAGCTGCCCCACATGGAGTTCTTGAGCGACTTCTTTCAGCTTTTCTGCAACCTGGTCTGGAGTGCCAATTATTACGTACCCATTGTCAAGAATTGCATCAAATTCACGTGCTTTTTTGTCTACGACTAAGGCTGTCTTATTATCACTTGCGACCCGGGATACCTGCCCCTGAATGCCCGCTCGCATGGTGGCCTCTGTGGTATATCCCGGTGGAGTTGCATATCTCGGATCAACATGCAGACAACGACCGTAGAAATATTCAGCTGGCTCCTTATAGAGTTTGTAAGCTTCTTCTTCCGTCTCAGCCACGCCGACAAACTGCAAGAACCCAGCTCTGTAAGGATTTCTATCCTTGCCTAGACGATCCATCTCCTCCCAAAAGCCCTTCATTGTGGCCATCCCAGCCTTGTATCCATAATACGAGAGATAGCAATAAACGTAGTCCATCTCAGCACACCATTGCCACGTCTCTACTGAGCCACCGCCTGGTATCCAGACCGGTGGGTGAGGATCATCTTGAACTGGCCTTGGCCATATATTGACATAGCGCTGCTGATTGTATCGACCATTGAATGAGAATGTTTCCTTCTCCTTCCAGGCTTTCATGACAAGATCGTGCGCCTCCAGATATCGCTCTCGAAGCATGGATGGGTTCTGACCATAGGCGTAACAAGTATCCATAGGAGTGCCTACTGGGAAACCTGCTATTAAGCGGCCTCCTGATATACAATCGATCATCGCAAACTCTTCAGCAACACGCGTTGGTGGGTTGTAGAGAGCGAGCGAGTTACCCATCACGCACAAGGCTGCATTACTCGTTCGTCTGGCCAGTGAAGAAGCAATCAGGTTTGGCGATGGCATCAATCCATACCCATTGGAGTGATGTTCGTTGACACAAATTCCATCAAAACCGCAATCAGCTGCGTATTCCAGCTCATCCATGAAGTCGTTGTACATGCCATGCGCTTTGCGCGGATCAAACAGAGAGGAATGAACATCAACCCAAACCGAAGGATGATTGTCTCTGAAATCATCGGGCAGTTCGGTGTAGGGCATTAAGTGGAACCAGAGCTGCTTCATAATCAGGGTCTCCTGGCTAGAATTCAGCGATAAAGATAGTAACGCGTCTGTTTTAGTTATGTCTATTACGCGTATGTTGCTTGGACCTCACCAAATGGCCCAAAATCAGCAATAAAAGTTTCTCCAACTTTGGGGCGAAGCATACCAGTCAATGTACCAGTGCTTATGATTTGTGATGCCTTCAGCCCATCCCCTTTTGAGGAAAGTTCGTTTGCAAGCCAATGGACTGGAGTTATTGGGTCATCTATCGAATCCCTTGCCACTCCCTCCCGTCGCAGAACACCATTTGCAGATAACGTTATGCGTTGATTAGATATATCTCGGTTTTGCCAATCAGGAATCGCAGGTCCAATTACAAGCGAGCCTCCACCACTTCCATCTGCCAATATGCCAGACAAAGGTGGGAAGAACTCGTCATGAACAAAGCGACATTCTGCTAATTCAATTCCAATATGTATAGTCTCAACAGAATCAATGATTTCTGCACGCGAGTAAGGTGTCGGGCGGCTCGCCAAATCTGAGCCGACGAGCACCATATATTCGGGTTCAGGAATTGGACTGCATTGCTTGACATATTCGACTGCCGCTGGGGTCTTCAAAATTTTACCCGAGAAAACGCGCCCATAAATTGGCCTATCAGTGCGCAACTGCGCTTGTATCCTTGGCTTGTTTGCAGCTATCTTCCAGCCATCCACACTCCAACCAAGTTGCTCGGCCACCTTGGCGGCGACGCGACGCAAATTCCTATTTGGCTTATAGGCGGCATCTTGATCAGGTGGTACCAAATGCTCTTGAAGGCCGCTTTGCTGCCTTCCTTCAGACCGCAATTCTGTTAATAAATCAACTAACTGTTTCTCAGCAGTAAAATCCATCAAACACTCCTAGACCAACTAAAAATAACCAACGCAAAAATGAGGGGAGTCTTTCTGTTCGGTCTATTAATCTGATAGACCCCAGGATAAGAACTTTAATAGTGGTTCAGCTCAAAATGCCCAAAATTTTTAAAAGAAGCCTCTCATATATCTATCTGGCCAGCTTAGTGACCGTGTATGGGTGCGGGTCCACTGCACCATCCGTATTACCAGAAAAAACACCAGTTAAAGTACAAGCTCAAATAAAACCTGCAGCAGATTTACAATCACCAACCATTATCCAAAAAACGGAAAAACTGGAAAAACAAGCAAAGTTGATTTTGACAGCTAATTTAAATCCATCAGAAATCGAACAAAAAAGCCCTGAAAAAATGATGTCATTTTTATATTCGAGAATGATGTCGAGGAAAGAATTAAAGAGATCAATAGATTCTTTAAAAGACAGTCGCAGACTTATTTATTTGGTGAGGAAATATAACAAGGATCATGAAATTGATTCTGTTAATTCGAAGGCACAAATGATTTCTGATATTGCAGAAATCGAATTGATGTTTGGAGAACCTGAAAACGCTTGGCAGCTAACCCAAGAAGCATTTTCATACGACCATAAACCCATTTTAACTTACACCCTTTATGCCCACTTTTTGGTTTTGCAGGGAAAAGACGACGAAGCTGAAAAGGTTCGACAGAAACTATTGCGTGAAAGGGGTTTTGAATCAGATATCGTTCATTCAACTTATTTGAAAGTTCTTTTGAATCGAGCGGACGCAAAACAATTCAATGCGTCCAAATAGGTCTGAAATTTTTTGCAAATGAACTCTTTGGATATCCTGAGAAGCAAATATTTTCAGGAATTCCTATTTTTGGAAAACCCAATTCGGAGCATTATGCCCAGATAAATGGTCGGAGCGGCAGGATTTGAACCCGCGGCCCTCTGCTCCCAAAGCAGATGCGCTACCAGGCTGCGCTACGCTCCGACTGCCCCCTTCATAGAACTCCTTTACCCCTTAGGTCAATCGGCGTCTTAGCTCTGGATACAAGAAGTTTGCAGTTAAGTAACAAAAAAATCCGATACTCGTTACAGTAATTACAGCTATCGCCGCGTCACCCACCGTTTCTGCTATCCAGCCAACGTTTAAAATACCAATAGGCCCACAGCCAATACACATAGCCAAAACCCCCATCACCCTTACTCGCATGTTCGAGGGCGCTCGCGCTAAAATAAGACCGGACTGCATTGACCCAAAGCCAGAGAGCCCAAAACCAGCAATAAAAAGAAAACCGCCTGCCAGAAAAATTAACGTCGTTCCGCCAAGCCATCCCATAGAAGCAAATAAACCCATGGAAAAAATGTATGTACCGGCACCTATCGCAAAAATACGAGCAAGTTGAGACGGCCGCGCAAAGGCTGCGACAAGGGTGGCGCCACAAAGAGCGCCCAGACCCTCCGAGGCTGGTCAGCATCCCAGTCTGCGTGGCGCTCATCTCGAAATTCTGACGACCAATAACCGGAAGCATAGAGACACAAGCAAAACCAAAGAGGTTTAAAATTATCGTCACCACTAGCACTGCCTGTATGACTCTCTCTTGACGAATATAATGCAGGCCCGCAGCCAGGCTTTTTATTACAGGTTCTCGTCCAATACCTTCACTTCTTATCCCTCGCTGCACCCCAATAATTAAGCACGCACCAATGAAACACACACATGCGCCGAATCCGAATGGTCCTTGAATACCTGCGAAGTCCAGGAGAGCGCCTCCGATAAACGCCCCCGAGGCACGAGTCATGCTATTAGTGGCACTTTCTAAGCCCATGGCTCTTGGTAGGCGCGCTGGTCCAGCAATATCTCCAACCATAGTTCGTCGCACTGGAAGCTCAAAAGACCAAAAAACACCAGAAAGAGTGACGCCTATAGCAACGTGCCAAAGCTCCAATCTTTCAATAAAGGCAAGGGCGGCTAACGAGGAATACATCGCAGTCATCGAAATCATCAAAGTGACCAAAAGGAATCGACGGTCGAAACGTTCTGCCCACGCCCCACAGAAAGCACCCAGAAGAAACATAGGAAGCATGCGGAGAAATAGCATCTGCGCTGTAATCAAGGCCGAACCCGTGATTTGGACCGTGTAGTAGCCAACTACCAGCACATCCATCCACCGCATGACGCCTACCATAGCGCCGGCAAGCCATACTCGCATAAAATCTCTATCTACGAAGAGAGATGATGGCTTTTCGAGCGGCCCAGCTTGTGCTGATATCTCTTCCTGCAATTTCTTCTTTCCCGTTTTTACGAGACAAACAATGCAAATAATAGAACACGCTCGACTTCGCGATGCCATTACAGCGATTTGCGCTGCAGGTGGAAGCGAGGCCAAAGAATCACGCATAGTTGCGGATAACTTAGTAGATGCCAATATGGCTGGACACGATAGCCATGGCGTTGGGATGATTCCCACTTACATTACCAACCTTCTAAACGGTGGATTAAAGCCCAACGAGCACGCTGAAATTGTTGTTGATAATGGGGCGGTCGTAGTGATTGATGGCCGTTCCGGTTATGGCCAGGTTATTGGGCAAGAGGCAATGGCAATTGGTATTGATCGAGCAAAGAAATTTGGTGCGGCTTGCATTGGTCTAAGAAATGCTCATCACATTGGAAGAATCGGACAATGGGGCGAACAATGCGCTGCGGCCGGTTTTGTATCGACACATCATGTAAATGTTGTCGGTCATAAAGCTTCAGTCGCTCCTTTCGGTGGCTCTGATGCGCGCTACATTACTAACCCATACTGTGCTGTCATGCCTGCTACGGATAAGAATCCACCAACGGTGCTTGATTTCGCAACAAGCTTCGTTGCCATGGGCAAAATTCGCGTTGCCAGAAATAAGGGTGAACCCGCGCCGGAGGGGGCATTAATAGACACAACCGGACAGCCAAGTCGTGACCCTAACATTATGTATACTGATCCTATTGGTGGTGCCCTTAACCCTTTTGGTCAGCACAAAGGTTACGGGCTAGCTCTTCTTAATGAGATATTGCCATCGGCCATGACGGGGACCGTCGGGTGTAGGCCAGAGACACGGTTTGACCCGCCAAAGACCATTAACAATATGCTTTCTATTATTATTGACCCCAGCCGTCTTGTCTCCCGTGAACGGTTTAATGAGGAAACCGATGCAGCTATTTCCAACGTTAAAGGCTCTCCAGCAGCTGACCCGTCAAAGCCGGTAGTTGTGCCAGGTGACCCAGAACGGATCTCTTGGAAGAAAAGAGACTCGGAAGGAGTACCGGTGGACGATGAAACCTGGCGAGAAATAACAGCATCAGCCGTATCAGTTGGCATGCGCGCCGAAGATCTTGACGTCATCGCAGGCATTAAGGCCTGAGGAGGATATATAAAATGCCAACTATTCAAGCTGATAAACTCGAAGCCGTATGTCGCCTTATCACAACTGCTCGTGGATCTGCAGCAAAGGAAGCAGATCAGGTGGCACGAAATCTAGTCGTAGCAAATTTAAAAGGCCATGACAGTCACGGTGTGGGAATGTTACCTCGTTACATTAAGTCATCCTTCGTGGGAGAGCTTAATATCAATTCTCATGCGGAAATTGTCACCGATCATGGGCTAATCGTACAAATTGATGGGAATCAAGGTTACGGCCAGGTTATTGGTGAAGAGGCTATGGAGATTGGCATTGAACGCGCCAAAGCTTTTGGACTCTGCATCCTGACAATTCGGAATTCCTATCATTTATGCCGAATAGGAGCTTGGGGCGAACAATGTGCAGAACATGGTTTAGTCTCCATGCATCATGTAAATGGTTATGGCCATCCGGGTTACGTTGCTCCATTCAGGGGTTCCGATGCGAGAATTTCAACTAACCCCTACTGCGTTGTCTTGCCAAAAACTGCAAATAACCCTCCAACTGTTCTGGACTTTGCAACCTCTGCTGTTGCACAAGGCAAAATTAGAGTTGCCAAAAATAAGGGTGTTGAAGCGCCAGAGGGCGCTCTGATCGACAATAAGGGTCAGCCAACTCGAGACCCAATGGTGCTGTTTCAGGAACCGATGGGCGCTCTGGCTGCTGTTGGTGGAGAAGCGGCAGGCCATAAAGGTTATGGGCTTGCTTTTATCAATGAACTTTTTGGCGGAGTTCTATCTGGTGGTCATACCTGTCGGCCAGAGACGCATCATGAACATGACGTTATCATCAACGGGATGTTATCAATCATTATTGACCCTGAGAAAATGACAGACCGTGAGAGCTTTGAGGCTGAAATTGATGCCGCAATTGCCCACGTTACCGCATCTCCAGCAGCTGACCCTGAAAAACCTGTCCTTGTCCCAGGCGACCCAGAGCGCCGGACTTTGGCTGAGAGACGTTCTGAGGGTGTGCCTATAGATGACGAAACTTGGCGTGAAATCCTTACAACCGGTCAAAGTGTGGGTATCGAGCCCGACGAACTGCGAAATCTAGCAGCTGTGAATTAATGTATCATTGGCCCGTAAACTGCTTGTTTTGCGAAGTTTGCAAGAATTAGACCAATCATTAAAAACTTTTGGAGAAATCAAATGCCTGAATACATCCCTCCAGCAATTGATTGGGTGCGTGAGCAAGTAGAGCTCTATGAAGGAAGCGGTGGTACCGAAGGAACAACTCTCAGAGATACAGGGCTTCCATGCATTATTGTTACCCACCAAGGAGGTAAAACTGGAGGTATTCGCAAAATCCCTCTGATGCGGGTTAAAGTTGGACAAAGCTATGTGCTTGTTGGGTCTTATGGTGGCCGTCCAAAAAACCCTGTTTGGGTCTATAACCTTCGAGCCCATCAGGACGTCGAAATCCGTGACAGAACAGAAGTTACAAAGATGCGTGTTCGCGAGGGTACAAACGAACAGGAGCGAAAATTGCTTTGGGATGCCAGCGTCGCAGCATTCCCTAGCTATGCAGACTATCAGGCTAAAACCGACCGCACTATTCCAGTTTTTCTTGCTGAGCCAGTTTAGTTTTGAAGATCTAGCACCCTGTGCTGAAACTGCTGCGGAAAAATGCTTTAAGCAGCAAGTTGACGGTGCCAGTATTGAAGTCCTGCGCTGTTAGGGTGTTGTACCCCTCTTTCTGCAAGGAGGGATTCTGCGAGATTTCGGCGGCCAGCTTTTACAGCGCTGTCGACTAAAACCTGAGTGTAGAGATCACGTTGGGCATGACTGCCCCCAACGCGCACCCATTCCTCACGACTTGCAAGCAATCCGTCACAAGCTTTTTCATAATCACCCATTGTATAAGCCGCGAAAGCATCGGCGAGGGGAATTGAGACCTCACTAGCCAAGTTGGCGGCCCAGCCCTTACCATCTGCTCTTTCTGCTAACTGTTGCCTCTGTTTTGCCAGCGCCTCAGAACGCCCAGCCTTTGCCAGCGCCGCAGACACATGGCTTTCTGTGAAGGCAAGTAATTGGTCGTCCATTGTAGCTTCTGCCTGCCCAGCAAGGACATGCCAGCGATCCCCCACGTCTACCCCCGTCATTTCTAAACGCCATAATAAGGCAGCCGCATTTTGTACGTCGATGTATGCAGTCGAAGGAGCTGGATAGACGGCACTATCGTATAACGCCAGAGTTTCATCGTATTTCCCAGAATCCCATAGAAATAGCGCTTTATGCCACCATATGTGCCGAGCAAGTGGAGCTCGGTCATCCCAAGCATTTAGAGGGTAATTGATCCATTCAATCCCATCTTTATGACGTCCCTGCATTTCCAGAACGTGCGCAACGGTATGGACTGCCCATAAGTCCTCTGGGCTATGTTGCAGCGCAGCCCGGCCACACATTTCAGCTTTCTCGTACTCCCCTGCTTCCTCGTAACCAAAGCCAAGCATTCCCAAATAATGGCCATAACCAACTGCATCTTTGTTCCAAGCATGGCTAACTCTAAGAACGGAGTCTCGTAAATCCAGGCTTTTCCCTCGCCAAAATAGGGTCTGTTGGTGTAGCTGTTTTAGAACAAAAAGATCTAATGGCCACTCTGCCATGTGCTGCCCAAGCACCGCAGATGCATGAGGAAGGTCATTCGCGCACAATGCCTTTAACCCAGCAAGCCAACCCTTGGCTCTTTGAGTCAAGCCACCAGGCTTCGCTTCCGCCTTAGCAATATGGTCTGCCACTATTGGAAGGAGGTTTCGCGACTGCGCGCCCATTAGCATATAACCCTTCAGGAGTTGCGCCATGGAGCAGTCTGGGTCTGCAGAAATTGCCGCGTCCGCATATTCGACGGCATCGAGCCTAAATTCAAAGAACCGCGCCACTGCTTTATCAAAATTGTCCACGCAAGCTGAGCTGCTGGTATCAAGTTGATATCCGCGAACGTCTTGTAGCATTTGAAACTCCCGGAGAAACGTAGCCCCGAAAAACTGCAATATTTTCGCGATTAAATCTAGAAGAGAGGGGTTGTGGGGTTAATTTAGAATAATGACATTTATAGTCTGACAGGCTTAACTCACTAAGAGCGCGTTTCGTTTCGCTAAGAAGTCGCATCCTGTTAAAGTAATTTCGAAATCCCTTCCCTTTATGGAGAAAGCTCTATGCCCGGTCTATACTATGAAGAATTCGAAATTGGTCAGGTTTTCAAACACGACCTAACACGAACCGTAACAGAGATGGACAACGTCCTCTTCTGTGCACTTACCCATAATCCACAACCTCTCCATCTTGATGAAGAGTTTGGTAAAGCGTCGGAGCATGGAGGCCGATTAGTAAACTCCCTTTTTACACTGGGACTAGTCATTGGTGTTTCTGTGGGGGATACAACTCTTGGCACGACAATTGGCAATCTAGGAATGACCGATACGGCCTTCCGCAACCCAGTTTTTCACGGTGACACAATACGATCGGAAACAACTGTAATCGACAAAAGAGAGTCAAAATCTCGCCCAACCCAAGGCATAGTCACTTTTGAACACCGAGGCTTTAACCAACATGGAAAAGAAGTGGCCTACTGCAAAAGAATGGGCCTAATGATGAAACGTCCAACAACCTGAACAAAATAGGATAGAAATGGTGGAAGCTATTTCCTTTAACGCTACTCGAAGCTGGACGAAGACGCTACCAAACGCGACAGTCGTTCAGGCTAGAGAGTTTGACTTCAAAGGACCATTCAATGGTCGAAGTGCAGACGCATCGGAAGACAGACCGCAGGCATTTCGGGTTGAGCAACCTCCTGGCTCAATAGTAGAGCCTCATTTCCATGTTGCCGCAGAATTTCAGCTAATTGCTTGTGGAGGCGGCAGGCTAGGTCGGCATGAATTGAAGCCACTATCAATCCATTATTCAGGTGCATACACCCCTTATGGTCCTATTGTAGCTGATGCGCGTGAAGGGGTGATCTATTACACACTTCGCCCACGTCACGATCCTGGTGCTTTATTTTTGCCAGATGCCAAACAAAAGTTGAAACCTTCACCAAAGCGCTTTTTCATGGCTGAACCAGAGCAAGAAAATCTAGGCTCAGCTGTATTGAGCAGGTGGGAAGCTCCTAATTTATCGTTCTTATACGGTTCAGAACTTGATGATGCAGCTGCCTGGCGCGCAACACTTGGGCCAAATCAGCGACTCACTCCACCAAAACCAAAAGGCGACGGTTATTATGTTGTTGTGACTGGTGGAAGCTGGATATTTTCTGGAGAAAAATTTCCAGAGTGGTCTCTGGCCTTTGCAGCGCAGGGCGAATCTGCTCCGGAGCTCTTGGCAGGAGAAGAAGGCCTGGATGCAGTGATCCTCCAATTTCCCGATAATACGGCTAGGGTGGAGAGGTCTATTTCTCCAGAAGATCAACACGAGTGTCCCCTCTGTGGCTACGTTTATAACCAAGCGGAGGGAGACCCCGAAGCAGGGGTAGCTAAAGGAACTGTTTTCGCTGACGTCCCAGCAGACTGGACATGCCCTAATTGCGTTGCGCCAAATTCACATTTTCAGATAATTTGAAGCCCCAAAATAAATTCAATTCATGCCGTCAATGCGGGGATCTCTGAATTCAAAGCAATGAGCTGTTCAGGGCAGCAGATAATCGAACGCCCAAGTTATCAGCACGCTTTGGTGGGAATGGTGCCCCGGATAGGATTCGAACCTATGACCTACCGCTTAGGAGGCGGTCGCTCTATCCCCTGAGCTACCGAGGCGAAGTTCTCGGCAATGTATCAGCCAAGCCCCAAAATCCAAGTAAAAACCGCAATATTATTGATTTGCGCGCTTTATGGCCTCAAACCAAATCCCGTTACCCCTGGTTTCAGAGCCTTTTGAGCCAAATTTGAAAAGTCAGTAAGTAAAGGACGCGTGTCCCGTGGGTCTATGATTTCCTCGACCCAAAACGCTTCAGCTGTTCGGAACGGTGATCGAAGCGCTTCTAGGCGCTCTTCGATTGCTGCAAGTTCAACATCGGGATCTTCTGCTGCGTCAAGTTCAGCACGATAAGCGGCTTCAATGCCACCCTCTAATGGCAAGGAACCCCACCACCCACTCGGCCATGCATAGCGTGTGCAATATCTGCCAACGTTTACATGGGCACCACCAGCGACACCAAAAGCTGCTCGAACAACAATGGCACACCACGGAACAGTGGACTGATTTATGGCAGCCATGGCACGAACACCATGTCGAATGGTAGCGGCCTTTTCTGCCTCTAGGCCAATATGGAACCCTGGACAATCAGCAAGGTAAACGACGGGAAGATGAAACGTCTCGGCCATATCAACAAAACGTATTAACTTGAGGCAACTCTCAGCAGTCCAGGCGCCCCCAAGAATCATTGGATCACTGGCCAATAAAGCAACAGGCCAGCCATCTAAACGAGCGAGGCCGGTGATGATGGAGCGACCAAAGTTACTCCCCATTTCAAAAAATGAGTTTTTATCAACCACAGACTGAATGATTGGCCTCATTTTATATGCCCGACGGCGGTTCTTTGGGATCACAGAAATCAAAGTCTCATCACGACGTTGAGGGTCGTCTTCAACCGGCCCACGTGATGCTAATTCATCCACCGAACTTGGCAGGTATGAGAGAAAACGGCGCGCACGCTCAAAGGCCTCCTCTTCAGTATCAACAGCATCGTCGACCCCACCAGCGCGTGTCTGAATTTTCCATCCCCCGAGTTCTTGTTTTGTTAAATCCTGGCCTATGCCCTTTACGACGGGTGGACCAGCGACAAACATCGCGGAGGTTTCTTTAGTCATGACAGAATAGTGACTGGCAGCGAGTCGCGCAGCGCCCAACCCCGCAACTGAACCCAATCCCAAGCTAACTACTGGGACGTTGGATAGATTTCTAGCCATTAAATCAAAACGACTGGATGTTCCCTGTCCTCCTGGCAGATTGGCTCGACCAGTAGTTTCAATGGTGCGAACGGATCCACCGCCTCCTGAGCCCTCGATAATTCTTACAATTGGGATACGCTGCTCAAAGGCCATCATTTCAGCCAACTGCGGCTTTTCCTTGATGGTCGCATCAGCAGATCCACCACGAACGGTAAAATCATCACCGCAAACGACAATTGGGCGCCCATCCGCTGTCGCACGACCCATCACACAATTTGCGGGAAGAAAATCCTTCAAATTGTGCTGGCTATCGTACTCTGCCTTACCAGCAATCGCGCCAATTTCGTGAAATGAACCTTTATCTGCGAGGCCATCTATCCTCTCTCTAACAGTCAGACGCCCTCCATCATGTTGTCTTTTGACTTTATCAACGCCCCCATAGCCCGCGCCATGGCTTCACGTTTTCGCAACTCTTTTAGTTCTGACTCCCAGGACATGACCGTCTTCCTCTTACAGCTAAGCCGAAATTTTAATTTGAAACGTTAAATTTGCATGAAGATGCAAGGTATTACTCATGTCGAAAACTTCGCCAATTAGCGATTGGTTCATAAACATTCCAATCCGTATTTTTTGCCAAAGGCAAACCATAGCTGTGCCATTGCGCCAGTTCTGCCTTAGCCTCTGGCCGCATCGTTTCCGGATCCCCCAATGTCTGAAGGCAATGAGGGCCCTCCCACTCATAAAGAGCTAAATATTTTGGCCCCATTTTCTTCTGACCTAAGCGAGGGTCATTCTTAATTCGAAAGCGTGCGCCAGAGAGATAACCAGGAATCTTAACTAAATTTGGTACATGGGAATGATCATACCAAGCATTCCATTCGGCCTCTTTAGACGGATCGGCGACGTCCGCCATAACAACACTTAAATGGTAATCATCTTTCAAAAACGGATTGCAGAGATGACTGCCACTTATTTGTTCGTAGACATTTGAAAGAACTTCCGTCTTCCCGGGTATATTGTCAAAAAGCGTTCGCTCCGCGATAGCTCGAGGGTCCTTATCAGCGTTGTCCGGAGCCATTACCCGGGCAATAGCGTCCATATTTTCAATGGCATACAAAGCCAACCATTTGGTCTCGCCTTTTACGCCCTTATATCTTCGCCCCCAGTGCCATCCTGGAATTTCAAGTAATTTAGGCACATGGTGGTAGTACCAACTTTGGAATGCATCCTCATGATCTGGCTCTATATTCATCCGCACTAGAAGAAGTAAGGGACTCTGAGACGCATCTAGCATTTGATCTCCTCAACCACTTTCATTCGAGCTACAGCCGTTCTTAATGGGAGCCCGATTGCCTTAATTTACTTATCATTTTTTCTTGAAAAGGAGTTTGGGGCAGCACTAAGACGATAGTAAAGCGTCGACTTGAACTTCATCAAAGCCTTAATAACCGGCCATAACCTAAAATTTTATCATTGACCCCTGAAAGACGCAGGCAATTCCACAAGCTTGCTTGATTGGCTGTAACTACCGGAAGGCCAAGTTTCTCTTCAAGATCTTCAATAATGGAGACAGACCTGAAACCTGTACCACAAACCAAAATTGCGTCTGCATGGCCAAGGTCTGCTTTCACTATTTGTTGGTAAAGCGCCCCAACATCTTGGGCAAAACCAAGACCCCGGGGATACATTTCGGCCGTTGGGACATCATTCCATTCAGGTCCCGGGTCATGGCGGAGCCAGCCAGAAGGCTCAACACCCATACCGTTTAGATACGACTGCAAAGCGCCCACAGCTGAATCACCAAACCAGGGTGGGACAACTATAAAAGGATGCGTCACAGCCAAATATCGCAGCGCAGACATGATATCACGACCGTTGGTACTAACGATGACATCATTTGCAACAAACGATTGAAGCTCGGAAATAATTGCAGAGTCCCAACCCGTGCCCCCGACGACGCTGCTAGACGTGTGCGCCGTGGTTATTGCCGACAGGCGCATACCAGCAAAATGTTCCGCTCCCCTAGCTAAATCTTGTGATAAGGCAACACCCTCTCCTCCAGGCTTCCAATTAGCCCATGGGGTAGGTGCGGATACCCGTGCGGCGTGAACAGAAACCCCTTTTGGCATCATTGCATTCCATTCCGCCTCGGGGACAGCTTCCGAACTGACAATAAAAATGCCTATGCGGGCCTTACGACCCCAATTGTCATTTTGCATCTGAAGACTCAATTCCCACAGGAAAATCTCGAAAACAATTAAGACACGATTAATGTCAAAAGAAAGCTCTATGCTTCAGCATGATTACTTTTCGCGGCCTATTGTCAGGAAAGAATTTTGGCATTTAAGCCTATCTGGCCACGATAGTAGCTGGTTAATGGAAATAATATTTGATCTTCTCGAAGCTAGGAATGATCATACTTGGAATGCTGTAGGAAGGAAAAAATATGCGATTTGGTTTCTATCTGCCCACGCGCGGCCCTCAGGCCAACCGAACAGACCTGAAGGCTTTCCTATCTACAGCGGAACAGGCTGGGTTTAGCTCTGTGATGGTCGCGGACCATATCGTTGTACCGGCTAATATTGAGAGCCCCTATCCCTACACAGTCGGCGGTAATTTTGTCTCCCAAGGCGAGTGTATGGAGCAATTAACGCTGATGGCTTTCGTTGCCGCAGCTACAGAGAAGCTTCGAATTGTCTCTAGCGTTATGATCGCACCTCACCGAAATCCAATCCTAACGGCAAAATCGATAGCAACGACTGATGTTCTGTCTGAAGGCCGAGTCACTGTTGGTATCGGAGTAGGATGGATGGCCGAAGAATTCGAAGCGCTCTCGGCACCTGACTTTAAGGCCCGAGGGCGCTCTACGGATGAGTTCGTTGATATATGGAAGAAGCTATGGACGGGAGAAGCGGTAAGTTACAACGGCGAATTTTATTCGTTTAAAGAAATTTTGTGCCAACCACTCCCAATCCAAAACCCACACCCACCTATTTGGATAGGGGGTCACTCCGGTCCAGCTCTGCGACGTGTTGCTAAGCTTGGTGATGGATGGCATCCCGTGGGTGCAACGGCAGCATCGCCTTTGCCCCCTTCCGAAATGCAGCAAAAACTTAGACGCCTCCGTGAAGAGACAGAGGCTAATGGTCGGGACTTCGATAAGCTGACAATATGTTACAAGGCTCCTTTTTACGATGATGGAAAACCACCTGCAGGCGAAGCGCGTCGCCTGTTTACCGGCGGTGTTGAAGCAGCGCTCGATGACATTGCTGAGATGGAAGATACAGGCGTGCATGAATTAGTTTTTGATTTTCGCGGGGCCGACATCCAAGACAGCCTAAAAGCCATGTCAAATTTTTCACAAACTATTATGGCAAAGCTCAAATAAAGGATTGGACCGCGACACTTATAAGCCGTGGTATCTAATCATTAGTAGCCTCGAATTTCAGTTAAGAAAGGAAGCGGCATGGGTGAAAAGATTGATCCGTCAGCCCTGAAAGAAGCACTAGCAAGATTAAATGGATGGAACGTTGTAGATGGTCGAGAAGCCATTCAGCGCACGTTTAGATTCAAAGACTTCAATAATGCATTCGGCTTCATGACAAAAAGTGCTTTGATGGCAGAGAAAATGGACCACCATCCTGAGTGGTTTAACGTCTACAACCAGGTAGATGTAACCCTGACAACCCACTCTGCTGGTGGCATTACAGATCTTGATATCCGTCTAGCCAGTTTCATGAACCAGCTTGCCACGGAGTGACGAACCTGCACATAGCCTCAATTTAATGATTGCGCTATTTATCTAAAAAATTCGACACGCTTAGTAAGGATTACGCCATGAGCTCGGCGGGCGGTTATTTCATTGAAGACCTGAAAGTTGGTCAGCAAGAGCGCTTTGCGAAGACTGTCACTGACGCTGACATAACGCTTTATTCCGGAGTTTCTGGCGATACAAATCCAGTCCATTTGGATGAAGAGTATGCGTCTACAACAATTTTCAAAACGCGTATTGCACACGGCATGCTTACCGCGTCGTTCATTTCCGCCGTTTTAGGAGCGCGTATGCCCGGGCCTGGGGCAATATATTTGGCACAAAACCTGCGTTTCAAAGCACCTGTGCGCCCAGGCGATACCGTTACTGCAGTATGCGAAATAAAATCAATCGACCTTGAGAAAAGACGAGTTACGCTGTCTACTCAATGTCTAGTAAAGGGAAAGATTGTGGTCGATGGTGAGGCAACGGTAATGCCTCCTTCCCGTTCACAAAAGGACTAGGCTTCAGATAATCATGATCCAGGTCTTCCATGATCTCACGCAAGTGATTGCTGCCTACCGCGGAGGTGCCATCGCGATTGGTAATTTTGATGGCGTGCACAAAGGACATACCGCAGTAATCCAAGCTGCAGCTGCAGCTGCCAGAGGACGCGGCGTTAACCTTGGGGTGCTCACGTTTGAACCACATCCACGATCTGTACTTGCTCGCAATGATTCGCCCTTTCGACTGACTGACTGGCGGGGAAAGGCGCGGGGGCTTGAAAAATTAGGTGTTGACTTCATGGCCATCTGCAAATTTGACATGGATTTGGCGGCACTTACCGCTGAAGACTTCGTTCAGAACGTGCTTGTAGAGGGACTTGGTGTTTGCCATGTCGCAGTGGGCGAGGACTTCCAGTTTGGAAAGGACCGAGCCGGCAATACAGGTTTCCTCCTCGAGGCAGGAAAGCGTTATGATTTCGATGTTACATCCGTACCGGCAATGGCTGGTTCAGATGGAATAGTCTTCTCATCCTCAGCCGTGCGAGCAGCACTAGGGAAAGGCGATGTGATCCGCGCCAATGAACTTCTTGGCAGGCCCTGGGAAATTGAGGGTGTTGTGACTCATGGCGATAAAAGAGGCCGCACCATAGGCTTCCCAACCATGAATATCTATCTAGGGGATCTGACCCGCCCCGCACTGGGTGTTTACGTAGTCGAAGCAAAATTTGAAGATGGAGAACGCTGGATAGGGGTGTTGCTAACCTGGGTCTGCGACCAACAGTTGGTGGTGAAGACGAACGGTTAGAGGTTCATCTATTTGACTTCGACAAAGATGTGTACGACAAGCCAGCGCGCATTAGATTTTTAAATTTCGTTCGTCCGGAGAAGAAGTTTAAAAGTTTTGAAGCGCTGAAAGAACAAATCGTCCAAGATGCCATTGTGGCTAGGGCGTATCTAGAAACCCATTGAGCAAACTCACCACGGATATCGTCCGATGAGCGATGACTATCGCAATACAATTTTTTTACCGAAGACAGATTTCCCGATGCGCGGCGGACTGCCGAAGAGGGAACCAGAGATCCTAGCTCGCTGGGAGAAAATAGACCTCTACAAGCAACTGCGGCAGGATTCCCAAGGAAGAAAAAAATATATTCTTCACGATGGGCCTCCGTATGCAAATGGACACCTGCACATCGGCCATGCACTTAATAAAATTCTTAAAGATGTCATTAACCGTTCTTGGCAGATGTCAGGGTTTGACGCCAACTATGTGCCGGGCTGGGACTGTCACGGCTTACCAATCGAGTGGAAGGTCGAAGAGGGTTACAGAGAGCAAGGCAAAGATAAAGATGACGTGCCTGTCCTCGAATTTCGACGAGAATGCAGAGAATTCGCAGAACATTGGGTCGGCGTGCAAAGTACAGAGTTTAAGCGCCTGGGTGTTATTGGTGATTGGAATGACCCATACCTGACGATGAAATTTCCTGCTGAAGCAAGAATTGCAGGAGAGATAGCCCAATTTGCGATGAACGGCGGTCTGTATCGCGGCCAGCGACCAGTAATGTGGTCATGTGTAGAAAAAACCGCGCTGGCGGACGCTGAAGTAGAATATGAGGACCATGTATCTCCTACCGTGCATATTGGATTCCCGGTCACATCCGTCGGGCCAGAAAGTTGCGTTGAAAAGGGTGACCTGATTGTAATTTGGACGACAACACCATGGACACTACCTTCTAACCGCGCGATCGCTGCAGCCGCAGACGAGGTATATGTTCGCCTTCGTGTTGATAGCACTCAAGATGAAAGCTTTATCAAAAGCGGCCAAATTATTGTTTTGGGTAAAGGTCTTCTTGATGTAGCCGCCAAAGCAATGCGGATTGAGGAGTACACAGCTCTTCAAGAAATGACTGGCTCAGACCTTTTAGGAACTATCTGCAGTCATCCATTAGCCGGCCAGGGTTACGACGTACCATCGCCACTTCTCAACGCTGATTTTGTGACTATGGATGCTGGTACAGGCTTCGTCCACATTGCGCCTGGCCATGGAGCTGACGACTTTTACCTAGGTCGTGAACACAATCTTGAAGTCACAGATTATGTTGGTCCTGACGGTACATACCGTGATTTTGTACCATTATTTGCTGGAAAGCGCGTTCTGAATACCGACGGATCAGAAGGTGATGCCAACATTGCTGTTATCAACGCGATGCAGGCAGTTGCAGAAAGCGGTAAGGGAGGACTGTTGGGAAGAGGACGCCTTAAGCATAGCTATCCTCATTCTTGGCGCTCCAAAGCACCACTTATTTTCAGAAATACTGCACAATGGTTCATTTCTATGGAAACGAACGATTTGCGTAGTAAAGCTCTTTCCGCAATTGACGCTACACGTTTCGTGCCAAGTCAAGGGCGCAATCGCCTTTATTCTATGGTGGAGCAAAGACCTGATTGGTGCATATCACGTCAAAGGGCCTGGGGTGTTCCGATCCCATTATTCGTCCATATCGAAACGGGCGAAATTCTAAAGGATCAAGCCGTCTTTGACCGCATTGTAGATGCATTCAAAACAGAGGGGGGCGATGCTTGGTTCTCTTCTCCTCCTGAGCGCTTCTTGGGTGGCAAATATAACGTGGATAAGTATGAACAGGTCCAGGATATCGTGGAAGTATGGTTCGAATCAGGATCGACGCATGCTTTCTTGCTGGAAGACCGCGAAGATCTCCGTTGGCCTGCCGATCTTTACCTTGAGGGATCAGATCAACATCGCGGATGGTTTCATTCATCCCTCCTGGAAAGCTCAGGTACTCGTGGGCGAGCACCATATAATGCAGTGCTCACTCATGGATTTGTGCTAGATGAACAAGGCCGGAAGATGTCCAAATCTCTGGGCAATGTAACATCGCCAACTGATGTCATGAACCAATATGGCGCGGACATTCTTAGAATTTGGGTGGTGTCATCCAACTATGCAGATGACCTTAGAATTGGCCAAGAAATCCTAAAGTATCAGGCGGACCTTTACCGTCGAGTTAGAAATACTCTGCGCTATCTATTAGGGGGCCTTGAAGGTTTCTCTGAAAAAGAGCGGGTAGATCCTGCGCAAATGCCAGAACTTGAGCGCTGGACCCTTCATCGCCTTTACGAAATGGATAGTCTCGTCCGCAAAGCAATCAATGATTATGATTACCATGGACTTTGGACAGCGCTGCATAATTTCTGCTCCCTTGATCTATCGGCGTTCTACTTTGATATCCGGAAAGACACCCTTTATTGCGAGTCTGCAGACAGTGTGGTGCGACGTTCAAATCGAACAGTAATGAATGCAATATTTCAGCGTCTTACAACTTGGCTCGCCCCTATAACCTGCTTCACTGCTGAGGAAGCATGGCTTTCTAGGTATGGCGATGGAGAAGGCGTATCAGTTCACCGAGAGACTTTTCCTGAAACCCCGGAAAGTTGGCGGGACGAAAAGCTATCTAAACGCTGGGAAAAAATTCGCGAAATTCGCAGGGTAGTCACAGGTGCTCTCGAAAAAGAACGAGCAGAAAAGCATATTCGTTCAAGCTTGGAGGCCTCACCAACTGTTTGGCTCTCAGAGGACCGGCTCGCCGACCTTGATGGTGTAGATTTTGCGGAAGTAACAATCGCATCATCCATAAATCTGAAGATTGGGGATGGCCCAATCAATGCTTTCCGTGTTCCTGAAGTAGCTGGAGTGGCAGTTGAGCCAACGCGAACAACAGATGAAAAGTGCGATCGATGCTGGCGACACCTTCCAAATGTAGGAAGCAACCCAGAGCACCCAGATTTATGTGGACGTTGCGCTGACGCGGTCAATAGCTTTAGCCAAATCGCAAAATGAACATAATCCAGCGCTCTGGCCTTCTGGTAATTGGGGCAACAATTGTGCTGGATCAAGTAACCAAATACTGGGCGCTGGAGCAGCTTACCCCACCGAATATGATCAATGTTTTTCCATTTATGGACTTTATACTCGCTTGGAATGAAGGAATTAGTTTTGGGTTTTTAGGTGGCGGTGTGGTTCCACCTAGTGCGTTTATTTTGATTGCGGTGTTAATTTCGGCTTTCCTGGTGTGGCAACTCTGGAATTCCACGTCACTGTTAGTCGGTCTAGCCTTTGGCCTTATCATAGGTGGCGCAATTGGAAACGTGATTGATAGAGCTATCTATGGAGCTGTAATCGATTTTATTTTATTAAGCTGGAAATCGTGGACCTGGCCGGTTTTTAACGTTGCGGATACAGCAATTACTTGTGGTGTTGTCTTAATCCTCATCGATTCCTTGTGGCCAGATCGACGTTCGACTAAGTAAGTAATATCATATCTCTAAAGGTAGGGCCCGGTATGCAAAACGTATTACGCGTTTTCTCCGTCACTGTTTTGGTAGCTATGACTGCAGGTTGCGGTAGCGTTAAAGATGAGTTGGGGCTTGAAAAGAAAGCACCCGATGAATTCACCGTCGTGCGAAACGCACCGCTAAGCTTGCCGCCTAACTATAATCTCAGGCCACCCAAGCCAGGAGAGAACGGGGCAGGACAGCAGGAACAGCGCGAAAAGGCTCGGACTCTCCTAACTGGCCGACAAAACACGTTAAAAGCCAAACAAGATAAGTCATCTACCCAATCGAAGGCAGACTTCACATTTCTTGCTGGCCGATCTGATAATCAAATAGGAGAAATAAAGGAGTATAGCTCAGCCAAAGACGACCAAGGCGAGCAGGCGCTTCTATCACATTTAGATGCAACGAATGCTGATCCAAAGATCCGACAAAAGGTGGATCAAGAAGCAAATATACTCGCCTCTGACGATCGCGGCTTTGCAGAAAAGCTTATGTTTTGGCGTAAACAGGACACTCCTGGCTCCATAGTTGATGCTGAAGGAGAGGCTAAGCGCCTTAAAGAGAATACCGCATCAGGCAAACCACCTACTGATGGCGAAACTCCTGTAATACGCATTGAAAGATCCTCTTCATCAGGAGGAATAAGACTCTTCTGATGGGAATTCCATCCAATCGAGTCGCGATTTTTGCGTTAACTCTCTTTTTCGCAATAAGCACCGCATGTTTTGCATTTGCCGAGGTGTTTAAGCCAACTCGTTTCGTTTTAGAAAATGGTCTTGAGTTGGTTGTGATTGAGGACCATCGCCGACCAGTAGTTGCCCACTTTATTTTTTATCGCGTTGGCTCAATGGATGAAGACCCCGGCAAGACTGGCCTTGCCCACTTTCTTGAGCACCTCATGTTCAAAGGAACTGCCAGTATAGAAGCTGGGGCCTTTTCCAGCCTTGTCACGAAATATGGCGGCCGTGATAACGCTTTTACCTCCAAAGATCACACTGCTTATTTCCAGGTGGTTTCCTCTGACAAGCTTGGGGAGATGATGGAAATGGAAGCGGATCGCATGACTAACCTGAGCTTTGACGATGTAATCGCACGCTCAGAACTTGCAGTAGTCTTAGAAGAGCGTCTATCCCGAGTTGAAAATCGGCCCGCTGGCATCCTTTATGAAACTCTAAATGCTGCCCTGTACCTGAGCCACCCTTATCGACGGCCAGTTATTGGCTGGAAACCAGAGGTTTCTGCTTTGACTAGGGCAGATGCCATGAAATTTTATCGGACTTGGTATAAGCCCAATAATGCCATTGTAGTCATATCAGGGAATGTTCGTCCTGAAGATGCATTAGCTCTTGCAAAGGTGAGTTACGGAAAGATCCCAAGTGGACCTCTGCCATCAAAACAAATTTTTCATGAGCCAGAACACACCTCACCTCGGCGGGTCATCCATGAAGACACTCGTGTTCGGCAATCATCTCTTCAAAGATTGTACTTAGCGCCAGCCTATAATGGCCAAGCGCGAGAGCCTTATGCGCTCGATGTTCTTGCTGAAATCTTAGGCGGAGAAACAGGGACATTCTACAAAGCCCTGGTCATTAAGGCAAAGAAAGCACTGAATGCAACTTTTTGGTATGATGGGAGTGGCCGCGACTTTGGATCGTCAGGCCTTTATGCTTTACCCTCGCCCGGGTTTAGTCTCGATGCCTTGGAAAAGGAAATCCAAGAAGTTATAGAGGATTTATTGCAAAATGGTATTGCAGAGACCGAAGTTGAAGCTGCTAAAAACAGGTTATTAGCCAAAGCCATTTTCGCTAGGGACAGCCTAGAGGGCCCAGCTCGAATTGTTGGTGACAGCCTTGTCAATGGAAGCACTATTGATGATGTCGAAGCCTGGCCAGAGAGAATACAAGCAGTAACAAAAATGGAGGTCGATCAAGCTGCAAAATCACTTCTTAGACTAGAGCGCTCTGCAACAGGATGGCTTATTCCTAAAACGGCTTCACCATGATTATAAATCGTGCTCTAGCAGTATTTATTTTACTGTTTTCATTTACCTCAGCGCCTCTCGCAGCTCTTGAGGTAGTTGCTGTTGAGAAAGCCAAGGTTGATGCATGGCTGGCATCAGATTCTACCATTCCTGTAGTTTCAATTGCTTTTCGATCAAGGTGGTGCGGCCGCTGACCCATCCGATTTGCAGGGTCGGACGCGCCTTTTAGCGGACCTCTTGACCGAGGGCGCTGGGGACTTGAATGGCTCCTCCCTCAAGAAACGCTTGGCTGACATTTCCGCCTCAGTCAGCTTCAGTGCCAGTCAAGACGCCATTTCCGGCTCCCTTTACACTCTCTCAAGAAACGTCAAAGAGGCAGCTGAACTTCTAGGCCTAATACTGACAACGCCTCGGCTAGATACAAGTGATCTTGAACGAGTGCGCGCTGCTCATCTGGCATCCCTCAAAACCGCTTTAGAAAGCCCTTCCCACCAAGCCTATCGAGCTTTTCTTGGAGCTAGTTTTCAAAGTCACCCTTATGCTCGCTCAGTTCGAGGTAATATCTCAACACTTGAAAAGATAACTAAGGACGACCTCCTTGCTCTAATGAAGGAGAGGTTTGGCCGCGATCGCTTATTTGTGTCAGCAGCGGGAGATATCACTCCAATCGACCTAGAAAACGTTATTGATCTCGCTTTTGGTCGTTTACCATTAAATGCTTCCGGCCCAGCTATGGATCCTCAAACCGTTGTTTGGCCACGAAAACCAGTTCGCTTGGCTGTCAGAATGGAAACACCACAATCCACAATTGTTTTTGGTGGAAGTGGATTGCGCAGAGAGGATAAGGATTGGCGCATCGCAACGTTATTGTCAGAAATCATGGGCGGAAGCTTTGGCAGTAGGCTAATGGAACAAGTCCGTGTAAAGCGTGGCCTGGTCTATGGTATCAATCTTTCGAATACAGAATTGGAATCAGCCGCTTTGCTTTTGGGCTCTACCAGCACTCAGAACAGCACAGTAGAGGAAACTTTAGCTGTGATAGTGGAAGAGTGGAGGAAGATGTCATTAGATGGACCAACCCAAAAAGAATTCGATGATGCTAAGTCCTACTTTATTGGCTCTTTGCCCCTTGCGCTTGATTCAACAACCGCAATTGCCCAGACACTACTCTCGATGCGAGTGAACAATTTACCAAAGAACTATCTAGATCATCGGAATGCTCAGATTGATGCTATAACTCTACAAGATGCAAAACGCGTTGCTTCAAAACTATTCGATCCGAGTAATTTAACTTTTTCCATCGCAGGTTCCGCTGAAGGTTTAGATCAGTGGAAAGCCATTTCAAAATTGGATGATTAAGAGTGATTGGCTATTCCCAAGACCTTAAAGGAACAATTGGATCAGTGGGTTTGCCCGAAGACCACTTAATCGAATTGGCCACCTCTCTTAGTGGCGAGCTGAGGGATTTGCAAACAGCGCGAGAAAACGGTGAGAATGAAATACTTGCTCTCGCAGATAAGAAAGATGACCTCGAGGAAATTTTAGAGGCAGCCGCACGGATCAGTGATAGAGCTAAAACCGTTGTAATACTTGGAACCGGAGGTTCAAGCCTTGGGGGCCAGACATTGGCCAGACTTGCTGATCATGGCTTTGGACCTAAACCAAGACGTCCACGAGTAATTTTCTTCGATAACGTTGACCCAACCACTTTCGCAGCTTTCTTCGCCTCTACCGACCCCTCAAATACTCGCTTCATTGCAATATCAAAATCCGGATCAACAGCAGAGACCGTTCTGCAAACTCAAGCTTGTATATACTGGTTAAAAACATACTCCAGGATCGCACCTAAAGATGTATTTACGATTATTACTGAGGCAAAACCTAGCCTTCTTTCAAAAATAGCAGATGTACACCGTATCCCTCGTATTAGTCATAGCGCTGCAATTGGAGGGCGATACTCGGCTCTTTCAACTGTGGGCCTTTTGCCAGCAGCAATAGCAGGACTCGATGTGGCCACAATCCGAAAAGCTGCTGCTGCTTCCATGGATGCATCTTTAAAAAACATCCCCAATATAAGTCCAGCTGCGTTAGGCGCAGCAGTTAATGCAGGCCTAAGCCAAGTGAAAAATATAAAGACCTCGGTACTAATGCCATATGTGGACGCCCTGCAGCCATTCACTTTTTGGTATCGTCAATTGTGGGCTGAAAGTTTGGGTAAAAATGGTAATGGAACCCTTCCTGTAAATGCTCTGGGCACAGTAGATCAACACAGTCAATTACAATTATATTTGGGTGGACCGAACGACAAATTCTTTAATCTAATCTTTGCGGAAAAAACTGACTCAACCGAAGTTCCGTCACTTTCGAAAGAGATTGATCTTGGTTACCTGGATGGAAAGTCCTTTGGTGACTTGTTGGATGCTTCGCAGCGCACTACTGCAGAAACATTAATTCAACATGGCCGACCAACTCGGGTTTTCCATATCCAACAACCCAATGAGGAAGCGGTTGGCGCCTTGATGGCACACTATATGCTAGAAACGATGCTTACTGCCCGACTTTTAGGGGTGAATCCCTTCGACCAACCTGCCGTGGAGGAGAGTAAAGCGCTTGCACGGAACTATCTTGCTGATACGCGTAAATAATGAGTATTCGTCGACTACCCTCTGGCCTGATTAACCGTATCGCTGCCGGCGAGGTAATCGAACGACCTGCAGCTGTCGTGAAAGAGTTTGTGGAAACTGCCCTAGCCGCCGGCGCTAAACGTATTGATGTCATTTTAGCAGAAGGCGGACGAACGCGGATATCTGTAGCCGATGATGGTAACGGGATGGCACCAGACGATCTTTGTCTCGCCATAGAAAGACATGCAACGTCTAAGCTGCCAGATGACGATCTCGTGCATATAACGAACCTTGGGTTTAGAGGTGAAGCATTACCTTCAATAGGTGCAGTAGCACGCCTCACACTGACTAGCAGGCAAGAAGGCTTGGACTCGGCGTGGCGTATCAAGGTCATGGGTGGTCAGGTATTCAAACCAGAGCCAGCAGCACGCTCTAAAGGTACGACAGCAGAGGCGCTGGATCTATTCTTTGCAACGCCTGCTCGTCTTAAATTTTTACGTGCCCCCCGAAGCGAAACACAGGCATGCGTCGAAGTCGTGCGCCGCCTAGGTCTAAGCCGCTCCGATGTTGCTTTTACTCTAGAAAACGACGGGAAACGAATCTTAGACTTTCCTTCTGTTAAGGCTTCAGAGCCCGAAGAAATCCTAAGCCGCGCAGGAACCATTCTTGGCCAAGACTTTTCCAATACAGCACGCAAAATTGAGGCCGGTCGAGAAGGCATCAGGCTATATGGCTACTCAAGCGGGCCATCCTATGACCGGGCAAATGGCCTCGCTCAATATTTCTTTGTAAATGGCAGACCAGTGCGCGACCCGCAGCTTTTGGGTGCAGCACGTGCAGCTTACGCTGACCTTCTGCCACGCAGTCGTTTTCCAGCGCTTGCGCTGTTCTTGGAACTTCCTTCTCATTTGGTGGATGTCAATGTGCATCCAGCAAAAACAGAAGTGCGCTTCCGTGAGCCAGGTCTAATTCGAGCATTGATTGTATCTTCGCTAAAACAGGCTCTCGCGAGTGCTGACTTCGGGGGCCAAGAAGCAACATCTTCGTCTGCCATTTCTAACTGGAAAGAACGGCCTCAGCTCAACCCTTTTACACAAGCGCCAATTCAAAATTTTGCTTTTGGTTCATTTCCCCCATCGGCGTCTGTAGAAAACGTGCCACCTTCCAATGAGGAGTTACGCCATCCCTTAGGTGCCGCGCGAGCACAATTGCACGGCAATTACATCTTAGCTCAAACGGAGAAGGGTATAGTGCTGGTAGACCAGCATGCTGCCCATGAACGTTTGGTATACGAACGACTAAAAGCCGCCCGCTCAGAAGGCGGTGTTCCTCGACAGATATTACTTGTACCAGAGGTAGTTGAGATAGATGCCGCTGCAGCAATAGCTCTCACTGATCAAGCAGAAGCGCTGGCTGAACTTGGATTGGTTGTAGAAGCTTTTGGGCCTGGCGCAGTCTTGGTTCGGGAAACCCCTGCACCATTGGGCGAGGCAGATGTCCAAAGCCTGATTAAGGACCTTGCCGACGAAATCCTAGCTGCAGAAACATCAGAACCTCTACTCAAGCGTTTGGATGCAGTTGCCGCAACAATAGCATGTCATGGAAGCGTCCGCTCAGGCCGTCAATTAAATCAGGCGGAAATGAACGCCCTTTTGCGCGAAATGGAAGCAACTCCAAATTCTGAACGGTGTAATCATGGACGGCCAACATATATAAGACTCGAGCTTTCCGAGCTCGAGCGCCTATTTGAGCGCCGGTAAATTTTGAAAGGAATTTAAAAATGAAAGATCTTGATGCGAAGACCCAGACCGAGCTTGAAGCTGCAGCCTTTCGAACCCTTGTAAGCCATCTAAGTGAACGAACGGACGTACAAAACATTGATCTTATGAATCTGGCAGCCTTCTGCCGAAACTGCCTTTCGAAATGGTACACAGCCGCAGCAAAAGAAAAGGGCTTGGGCTTAGACTATGAGGGCGCCAGAGAAATTGTATACGGGATGCCTTATGACGAATGGAAAGCTATTCTTCAGAAAGAAGCTAGTAATTAACAGATTTTGGCATTTTAAGTCGCCTACAAAAGCTTGTTTCAATAACTGAAGACATTACGCCGCGCGATCTAATCTTCTCTAGAATTAACAGTCGCGCTATGGACCTTCGCAATGCCCTATCAATCCAACCTTACCGGACCTACATCTAGGTTCTTCACTTCTCAACGTTTGCGCCTCCATTATGTTGAATGGGGCCCCCAAGAAGCGCCACCATTAGTTCTCGTCCATGGTGGCCGAGATCATTGTCGTAACTGGGATTGGGTGGCTACTGATCTTGCCAAAGACTATCGCATCGTTGCCCCTGACCTTCGCGGCCACGGTGACTCTGCCTGGTTGATAGGCGGCGGGTATAGGATGACGGATTATGTTTACGATTTAGCGCAACTTTTCTTTCACTTAAATCTTAAGCATGCACCGATTATTGGACACAGCCTTGGTGGGGCTATCACCCTTCAATTCGCAGGTGCGTTTCCGGACATGGTAGAGAGACTAATTGCAATTGAAGGGCTCGGCCTTTCACCAGAGCGGCTGGAGCGTGATTCCAAGGTTTCAACACAAGAAAAAATGCAGAAATGGATTTCTGACACCCGAAGCGCCGCAGGTCGGACGCCTAAAAGATACGCTTCAATAGAAGAAGCTGCAGCCCGCATGCACGAAGCAAACAGCCATTTATCTCAGGAACAAGCATGGCACCTTACAGTTCATGGAGTGAATCAAAACGAAGATGGTACGTATAGTTGGAAATTTGATAACTATGTTCGAATAAACCGCCCTTTTGGCCTTACCCCCGAAGAAACCAGAGACTTTTGGCGAGAAATAAAGTGTCCAGTTTTGTTGATCCGAGGAAAAGAAAGCTGGGCAAGCGATCCATTAAAAGATGGCCGTGCTACTTTCTTTAAAAATGCCCGTGTAGAGAATTTTGAAAGGGCCGGCCATTGGGTTCATCATGACCGTCTAGACGCTTTCTTGCCAATGGCGCGGGATTTTCTCTCAGGAAAATAAATTCTGTTTTCTGCAAGAATCGGGTGGTTGGTTAAAATCATTATTTGCAAAATTAACCCTATGATCGCTGTGCTCTGAGCAAATATGGATGACCCACACAGATACTTACCACACGATTGAAAAGGCGATGGCAATAATTGCCGATATGCAGCATGAGCAGCCAGAGCTCTCCTGGATATCAGCAGAGCTCGGCCTATCAGAATCCTACTTACAACGGACATTTAAACAGTGGGTGGGATTAAGCCCTAAGAAATTTCTTCAACACCTCACTCTCAATTACGCGAAAACCCGCCTGGAGGAAGGTGCAAGCATTCTTGATGCTTCAATGGATGCTGGTCTTTCTGCACCATCGCGCATGCATGATCTTTTTGTAATACATGAGGGCTTCAGCCCAGGCGAATATAAAAATCGCGGATATGGGATCACAATTACGTGGGGCTGGGCAAAAAGTCCTTTTGGTGCTGCACTTGTAATGCAGCGCAAGGGTCGACTTGTTGGCCTTGCATTTGCCTCCGCCGGAGAAACAGGAACTAAAGAGCACTCAAATGTTTTGGCCAATATGAAAGCACGTTGGCCCGCAGCTGTTTTCATCGAAGATAGTGAGGCCGCCAATTCAATGGGCCAATGCATTTTTGGCCCAAAAAATAAAAAAATTGAACTTCAACTCCTTGGCACCCCTTTTCAGATCAAGGTGTGGCAAGCATTACTGGAAATACCTTCCGGCGGGCTGGTCGCTTACGGCGATATTGCTAAAAGTATTGCTGCGCCTCGAGCTGCCAGAGCTATAGGCGCAGCAATAGGCAGAAACCCAATCTCCTGGCTCATCCCTTGCCACCGAGTAATCTTGTCTAATGGATATTTACGAAACTACGAGTGGGGAATACCGCGAAAACTTGCAATGATTGGCTGGGAAGCTGCTGAACAGAGTAAGCGTCAGCCGTAACTACCTAAGAGACTGAAAAAAATCAGCCAACATCTTTGCGGCTTCTTTTTCTCTATACCCTCCAATGATTTCAGGAACATGGCGGCATGTTTCTCGCTGAAATACGCGAGCACCATGTTCAACACCTCCGCCTTTAGAGTCGTAAGCTCCAAAGACAATGCGATTAATGCGTGCGTGCTCTATGGCACCTGCACACATGGCACATGGCTCTAGGGTGACATAAAGTGTGCAATCAGAAAGTCTTGCAACGCCAAGCCGTTGGGCCGCGATCCGTAAAGCCAAAGTTTCAGCATGAGCCGTTGGATCAGGCGTTGTTTCGACAAGATTATGAGCAACGCTTATGCACTGCTTGCCCCTGGCTACAACTGCGCCAACGGGCACCTCACCTGCTTCTGCCGCAGCTCGAGCCGCAAAGAAGGCGGCATCCATCATCAAGGCATCAATCGGTGGGGACACAGCAGCCATATTTATGATATGTACACCTATCGTTTTTAGCGGCAAAATTATTTCGTGAGAAGGCGTCAACAACTTGCGTGCTTTTATATCAATCGCACTCTTTATCTCTACTTTTTTAGCAGCAATGCCTTCTAAGGCTCAGTCTGTTCGGGAAACAACTCGCATTTTTCAAGATTGGCGGGAAGGCTGTGAGGCCCGGACAGATACCAAAGAGGTTTGCTTCATATTTCAACGACTATCTTATCAAGATAGGCCTGCAGCAAATATTATGGTGGGCTTTAAGTTGGGGCAGACGGTTCCGATCGCTGTAATCAATCTACCACTTGGCGCAATATTATTGCCCGATGGCCTTCGAATTAAGATTGATCAAGGTATCGACGGCTGGGCCCCATTTCGCTTTTGCGACCAACTTGGGTGCCATGTTGAAATGGAAATTGAAGATAAGCTTTTTGAGGCGATGAAAAACGGATTGAAAGGCGTTTTAGTATTCAGAGACTTAAACGGCCGAGAAATTGAAGTTTCTTTATCACTTCGTGGTTTTACCGCTGGTCTTAAAGCCATACAGCGCTGAATTAGCGCCAGACGAGACAAACTCAATTTTTGGATCAGTAGTTTCGCAAGCTACTATTCCGAACTAAGCTTTCTCATGTCCAACGGACAAAGAGGAAAGCAATGAGCAAAAACCATGATGCCATCGTAGTGGCTGCTCAACCAGAAGCGGCCGAGGCAGGAGCTAGAGTGCTCATGCGTGGTGGCAATGCCGTTGATGCTGCCATGACTGCCGCTTTAGTTCAGGGCGTTGTTGACCCTCAAATGTGCGGTATTGCTGGGTTTGGCTCCACGCACCTCTACCTTCCGAAAATTGGCGTGCACGAGTGCATCGATTTTCACGGAAATACTCCCTTAGCAGCAAAACCGGAAATGTGGGCCAACCTAATTTCAGGAGAAACACGAGATGGCTTTGGCTTTATTTTAAAAGGCCTCGTCAACGACCTGGGCTATCAAGCAATCACCACACCGGGAAGTCTTAAGGCTTATCATGCTGCAGTAGAAGATTATGGGACATGGGATTGGGCCGACATCTGTCAGCCTGCAATCACTCAAGCACAGAAAGGTTTTGTTGTCCGACCTCATGTTCACTTCTGGTGGACGCAAGGGGCTGCATTTGGACGGGCTGAGGTGTCAGATCGGTTAAAATTCTCAGCTACTGGGCGCGAAACCTATTTTCGAGCTGATGGAACTCTAAAACGTGTTGGCGACCTTATTACCAACCCTGATCTTGCCAAAACCCTGGAAAGAATTGCCAAGGGCGGTTCTGCTGTTTTTTACGAAGGTGAAATTGCTGAGGAAATTGACTCGGATATGAGGGCAAATGGCGGGCTTTTGCGAAAGGAAGATCTGGCCAAGTACATCCTAGTACGCGGCGCCCCAATTTGGACCAATTATCGCGGCTATAGGATTGCATCTAACAGCCCTCCTGGCGGAGGTATTCAACTTCTAGAAATGTTAAATATTCTAGAAAATTTTGACTTGGCAGAGATTGGCCATAACGAGCCTGAATATATACGAATTCTGGCTGAAGCCATGAAGCAAGCCACCATTGATAAAGATGCTTTTGTTGGTGACCCTGCATTTGTTGAAGTCCCCATTGAACATTTACTATCAAAAAAATATGCGGCGGGAATCGCGCGCCGCATTCGTCAAAGAGAGAAGGCAGAGGTAGAGCGCTATCAGGGTGGTTTAGAAGAAAGCCGAGATACCACTCACATTGTTGTTCGCGACCGTGATGGCAATATTGTAACTATGACCCATTCGCTTGGGATGCCTTCCGGCGTAATCACAGATGGACTTGGTTTTATGTACAACGGCTGCATGGGTGTATTTGACCCGAGACCCGGCCGTGCAGGATCTGTAGCTCCAGGAAAAAGCCGCTTCTCCTCTCTCTGTCCAACCATTGTATTTGATGGAGACAGACCCGTGATTGCCCTGGGTGCTCCTGGAGGCACCCAGATTGCGATGGGCGTTATGCAAACAATTTTAAATATGCTCGATTTCAAAATGTCGCCTGTTGAAGCAGTCTCCGCTCCAAGAGTTTCTGCTACAAGCAACGTGATCGATATTGCCAACCAGATCCCAAACTATGCCATTGAACCACTAGAAGCAGAGGGCTATCAGGTTCAAAGATCACCATTAACTTTTGCCTTTTCTGCTCCCCACGCAATTGACTTTTACCCCAATAAAAAACTTCGTGGAGGAGGGGACCCTAGTCACGATGGCGCCACTTTGACTGTTCGTCAGGGTAGTATGCAATGAGCGAAGAAATAATCTGGGCGAGTGCCACAGAAATAGCAAAGCGCATAGCAAGTCGTAAGATTTCTCCCGTGGAGGTTATGGCGGCAACTTTAAGACAAGCGCGCCTCGTTCAGGAAAATTGCAATGCCTTCATCACCATTGATGAAGAACGGGCAATGGCCAGGGCGCGTGAAGCAGAAAATGGAACACCGAGAGGTTCTCTGCATGGTGTGCCCATTTCTGTGAAAGATTTATGTAACACCAGAGGTCTTCGTACTACTTTCGGCAGCCAAGCTTTTAAAGATAACATTCCAACGACAGACTGCGTCGCAGTTGCTCGCCTTAAGGCAGCAGGTGCCATTGTCTTCGCAAAAACAACAACGCCCGAATTTGGGCATAAACCACTGACAGAGGCGCCTATTTTTGGCCGAACCCTGAATCCCTGGGATCGCAATCGTACCACCGGTGGCTCATCCGGGGGATCAGGGGCCGCAGTAGCTGCAGGAGCTGGATCGCTTGCTGTGGGCACAGATGGAGGCGGGTCAACCCGTATCCCGGCAGCGGCCTGCGGACTCGTCGGGATGAAGCAAAGCTTAGGGGTTGTTCCTCATGATCAGACACCAGATGCCTTCGGCCTGCTAGCCTATGTTGGTCCAATGGCCCGCACGGTAGCTGATGCTGGACTTATGTTAGAAGCGATGGCTGGACCAGATTCTAGTGATCCACATTCATTAGGCCGAGAGCTCCAAGGCATACAAAGAGCAGCGTCCCAGCCCTTAGACCTGAAGGGCGTCAAAATTGGTTGGCGAACCCATTTGGGAAACTCACTAGTTGATAAAGAAACTCTTTCTGCTTTTCAGGCCAGCTTAGAAATTTTGGAAAGTCTCGGCGCTACTCTCATTGAAAGGGATGATTCTTTCGATAATACACTCTCAGTTTGGGGGCCTCTCACTTTTTCTATTTGGGCATGTCGTTTTGCGCAAATAGAAAAAGAGATAGGTGCAGAAATGAGCGATACGCTGCGTTATTGGATGAATGAAGGCCGAAACTACGGGGCCGTTGACGTGCAGAGAGCAATGGAAACACGCACTCTTTTATACCGTCAGATACAATCTTGGTTTTCCGAAATTGATTTTCTCGTCACTCCTACACTTGCCTGTCCAGCTTTGCCTGCCGACCAGAGCCCATTTGATCCCGTTATGATTAATAATAACGAAGCTGGAGGTCTTAGAGATGGTTGGTATCCATATACCCATCCATTTAACTTGAGTGGACACCCGGCTATCACTCTGCCAAATGGGTTTACAAAAGATGGCCTTCCAACTGGCGGAATCCAGTTTGCGGGACCCTGGCTGACAGACACACGGCTTCTGGAATTAAGTGCTGCCTATGAAGGAGCCGCTGGCATTTCGATGCGCAGGCCAAGCTTTTCCTGAGTTTTCTCAAGATACTTCGTCTAGAAAAGCGGTGACCGCCTCTATAAATACGTCATTCTTGTCGCCAGCAACCATATGACCCGCAGCAGCTACATCCACAAATCGAGCGTTTGGAGCAAGGTCCACAAATTCTTGAGCGGTTTCTGGAGTAACCAAATCTGATTTTCCACCTCGAACAAGCAGTGCGGGCATTGCTAAGTGACGCGTGGCTTCCCTCATTCTAGCAGGATCGCGATCTTCCATGCGTGTATCAATGTCCGTCATGAAGCCTGGATCCCAGTGCCAGTACCAACGACCGTCATCACGCCGCCTGAGATTTTTTTCCAAACCTGCATTAGATTTGGGGCGAGGACGGTCCGGAAGATAAGATGCAACATAGTCCGCAGCCTCATCGAGGTCTGCAAAACCGACATGCATTCGTGCTTGCATAAAGCTGATTATGCGCTCAACACCCGCGCGTTCAACGGTTGGAGTGATGTCCACAAAGATTACAGCACTTGCAACATCAGCAGGCTTCTGCGCCTCTCCAGCCCCAAGCATAGAGGCCAAGCCACCTAATGATGCGCCAACAACTGCTGGCGGCTGTTGCATAGAGGCGGTAACGGTGCGCATATCTCTAGCAAAGTCATCAATCTTATAAACACCACTTGGAGCCCAGTCGCTCTCACCATGACCTCGCTGATCTAAGGCAATTGCCCTCCAGCCCCGTTCCGCAAGCGACCTAGCTGCAGCTCCCCAAGCGTGTTTGGTTTGACCTCCTCCATGCAGAAGCAAAACAGGGCGTCCATTTTGTGGTCCCAGGGCCTCACCGCGCAGGACAACACCATCACCCATTAAATATTCAATGTGTTCGACCTTCATCGAATTGGCTTTCGCAATGAGATTCCATATTCGATAGCTAATGGTTCGAGTGCCGGAATTATCGATGGGTGCAAGGCAACTCCACTTGCCAATGCTGCACGTTTCCTAGCCAGAGCGCCATCGCCAGGCATGCGGGCTGGAGGGTCTCCAGGGGCCGTGCGAGCTTCTCGACAAGCCTTAGAAAGCCAACCGGCTTCCCTTTCAAATGCCTGGCGACCGCCAAAGGCCTCAGGGTCGATGCACTGAACGTAAACAGAGGCCCCCATTGGGTAGAACCGTCTGCACGCCCATACCCACCAAGACCGGAGGTTAATGCTTCAGCCATAAGAGCTAAACCAAAGCCTTTATGACCTCTGTCTAAACCACCAAGAGGCAGAAAGGCTCCTGGAGGATCAGTGAACAGTTCCTCTGGATCATCAGTTGCCTTACCGTCAGCAGTTATTAGCCATTCACCAGGCAAGCGAAGTCCCACAGACTTCTGCCGCATAGCGAGACCCATTGTGGTGCCAGACGCCGAAATATCTATCAGAACTGGGTCACCATCTGTCGGATATCCAAAAGCTATAGGATTCGGTGTGAACAGCGGTTCTGTGGCTCCATAAGGCGCCACCGCCTTTACTGAGGGGTCTGATGAAACGAGCATAACTGCGAGGCCTTGCTCAGTTGCGATTGGGAGAAAAGTCGCAAGGCAGGCAATATGATGAGATCGTCGGATAGTGATGGCTGCCAGCCCGTGCTCTTTGGCCCGCCGTGCTGCCTCATCTACAGCCTTCCATGCCAGCCAGACACCTGATCTGTAGCCCCCATCCCAAACAGCAGCCACGGTCTTATCAGAAATAACCTCTACATCGCCATCTGCTGGCATATTTCCTTGCTTCAGGTCCTTTAGATACCCTGCGGCTTGAGCAAGGCCATGTGTATCATGGCCCATTAGGTCGCCCTCAACTAAATATCGTGCGACAATCCTTGATCGGTCGTCAGGCATTCCAGCGGCAACGAATAAAGCAGTAGCAAAGGATTCAAGATTCTCTGCAGAGTACAGAACATTAGTCATAGGTTTGTCTGTCCTTATAGTGCAATGATGGCCTTAAGCGGCGTCCTCAAGAATCATCTCAGCGCCTTTTTCAGCGATCATAATTACCGGCGCATTGGTGTTCCCAGAAACTAGGGTTGGCATCACCGAGGCATCAACAACGCGGAGTCCATCCAGACCCTGCACTTTAAGGCGATCATCAACCACAGCCATTGGATCATCACGCCGGCCCATCCTGCAGGTCCCAACAGGATGAAATATCGTAACACCGTTTGATCGAGCTACATCCAACAATTCATCATCGGTATGAGCCCCTCTGGCCGGTGATAATTCTTCGCGTATGTGCTTGGCTAGAGATGGAGCCGCAACAATTTTCCGAACGATGTGCATTCCGGCCACAATTGCTTGCTGGTCTATTTCATCAGAAAGAAAGTTGGGGCGTATTGCTGGCGGCTCTCTGTAATCTTTTGACTTGATGTGTATTGTGCCTCGGCTTTCTGGCCTATTTTGATTAGGAGCAAACGTTATTCCAGGAAAATCATCTAGAATACGCTTGCGAACATCTTTGAAAGAAGCGTGCGTGGCTCGAATTTGAAGATCCGGGACCTCCAACTCAGGACGAGACCTTACAAAGCCATTTAAGAGTCCCGCCGGAACGGCGAGAACGCCCTTGCGGGTAAACGCATACTTAACCAGTTCCTTAGCGAGCGATAGACCTTTGGTCTGCTGGTTGAAGGAAGGAAACCTTCAAACCTCCAAACCATACGAACTAACATGTGGTCGCGATAATTTTCACCCACCCCCAAAGATTCATGGCGAACCTTCACTCCATGCTGACCCAAAATGTCTGGCCTACCAATACCAGACAATTCTAGAATTTGGGGAGATTGCACGGCCCCAGCAGCAAGAATTACCTCTCGTCCCGCTTTGGCCAGTTTTTTGGTTCCCTTGCAGTCGTAGGAAACTCCCGTTACGCGCCGACCCTCAATTTGTAACTCCGTCACAAATGCATGTGTTTCAATCCGGAGGTTTGGCCTATTTTTAACTGGATCTAAAAATGCTTTGGCTGCAGACCAGCGCCTCCCTCTCTTTTGAGTCACTTGATAATAAGAGAAACCTTCTTGATCACCCTTATTATAGTCATCAGTAAGCTTAAAACCCGCTTCGACAGCCGCCTTTAGAACCTGATCAAGCATTGGATAAGTTTCGGTCAGGTCAGCAACGTTTAATTCTCCCCCACGGCCACGCCATGGAGTGGCTTCAGATGCGCCCTCTCTGTTTTCCGACTTTATGAATAAGGGCAACACATCATCCCATGACCATCCACGACAACCCATTTGGGCCCAGTCATCATAGTCGCGGGCCTGGCCCCTGACATAAACCATTCCATTTATTGAAGATGAACCGCCAAGCGCCTTTCCACGTGCAATTGGTAATTTTCGATTTTTTGTTCCTTCTTCAGGCTCAGACTCAAACCCCCAATTGTAACGGGGGTTATTCATCGTTTTAACGAAACCAGCAGGGACATGGATAAGGGGATGACTATCTTTACCACCAGCTTCCAGCAGTAAAACTCTATTGTTTGGGTCTGCTGTCAGGCGATTTGCGAGTACACACCCTGCTGAGCCGGCTCCAATAATTATGTAGTCGAAGACATCCATAGCACTGCACCTGCGCGAACTTTTAAAAAATGGCGACCCCGGCAGGATTCGAACCTGCGACCGCGAGCTTAGAAGGCACGTGCTCTATCCAGCTGAGCTACGGGGTCTGTAGCTGGAGGGTAAAGGTTCCCTACCAGCGAAAATTGTCTGAGTAACTCTTAACCTTGGGCAAACGCTGCTTTGGTTCCCGAACAGCGTAGGAAATATTTCGGCCCTCAGCGTAAGCAATTGCCTCTTCTTTACTGTCAAAGCGAAGCTGCACCTGGCGACGAGTATCGCCTGAACCTATCCACCCCATCAATGGCTCCGCTCTTCGGGCTTCAGATGGTTCCCACTCTAAGACCCACGACTTGGTCTTAGCTCTGCCTTGCTGCATAGCAGTACGTGCTGGCTGAAAGATTCTTGCTGTAGCAGTCATTTTGGCTCGTTTCCCAGCCTCTCAAACTTAATATCCTCACCTTTTTTACTCATAAACCGTAGTGGGCGAAAGACTTCTAATGCGAGGAGCAAAGGAAATTATGTCTCGGTGTATTAAAGCTCAAACCCTAAGGGGTGCAGGTACGCACTGAAAGCTTTTTGTATTTCCCGTCTATAATGCTGGTGATTATATGTAATTAAGAGAAGAATAAAGGCCAGGATATGGCTAAGCAGGGACAGAGAAGTCGGGATGAGAGCCGTTGTTTGTACCGCCCTGGGTGGTCCTGAAAATCTTGAGGTAATCAGCAGGCCTGCCCTAAAGAATCCAGGCTTGAATGAGGTTTTAGTTCAACAGCGAGCGTGGGGCGTCAATTTCGTCGATGCTCTTATGTGCCGTGGTGGATATCAACTAAAACCTGACCCACCTTTCATCCCAGGTTTAGAAGCTGCTGGCGAAATCGTGGCCGTTGGCCCCAATATAGAGGGTTGGAAAATTGGAGATCGTGTCATCTCGCACCACCGACCAGGTGGATTTCAAGAGATGCATATTCTTACAGCTGACGAATTGTGGCCTGTACCTTCTGTTATGAGTTTTGAGGAAGCTGCGACTTTCCGATCTGCCGCGATGACGGCCTACCACAGCCTTGTAGATAGAGGCAGGCTAGAAAATGGTGAAATAGTCTTAGTTCATGGTGCTACTGGTGGCGTTGGACTTGCTGCCGTCCAACTCGCAAAAGCCCTGGGTGCAACAGTGATAGCAACCGGGGGGGACAATAAAAAGCTGGCTATGGTAAAATTGGCCGGTGCGGACCATGTCATTTCTTCTGCTCCTGGTTTCCGTGATGAAGTAAAAGCACTTACCGATGGCTTCGGGGTAAATCTTGTTTATGACCCAGTAGGCGGTGATATCTTTGATGAAAGTGTTCGATGCCTAGCTTGGGAGGGTAGAATTATCGTTGTTGGTTTTGTGTCTGGCCGCGCCGCATCGGCTAAAACAAACCACCTATTGATAAAGGGGGCATCAGTCATCGGCATTAGAGCTGGAGAAGGGGCTAGGAGAAATCCTGTTAGGGGTGCTCTTGCAAAGGCAAATTTATTGTCATTAGCAGAAAGCGGGCAGATAACACCTCACATATCACACCGTTTCCAGCTAGAAGATGTAGGTGAAGCTTTTCGCGCTATTGAGGCACGGAAAATAACCGGTAAAGCTGTACTCACATCAAGCAGGTAAAAGTCAAAAACTGAGAATTACCTGATAATTTTCCAGGATGGCGGCACACCAACATCAGCGATTTGGCATTCCAATCACGACGTCGACATAACTGCGATAAGTTTGATCCTTTGGCTTATCGAGATCTTCTGGGTTTTCATAGCGAATAGAAGATTTTCCCAGAAGTCGTTCTGGCAAAACTGATGTGCGAACGAACCGCGTAGCAAGTTTGCCCGCCTGTGCAAATACAGGATCAGGACCACTCTCAAACCACGGCTCGCCAATACCATAGCTGTGAGATGTATTTTCAGCATCAATTCGGATGGAACCAGAAACGAGAGAACGGATTCCCGGACCCCGATGTGTATGGGTATATGCGCAGCCACCGGCGGGAAAGGCGACACCATCTAATCGCATTAACCAGCCTTCATTATCTTCTGTCTCAACAGTCTTGATGGCGCCTGAGAGGAGAAGGTTTGAAATAACACCATCACCTTCGGCCAAACTTTCCTCCGTCTCTTCAAGAGCAATTTCCCAACGCCATACTTCTGCACCTTTTGGACCTGCTGATAAGGACATAGCGGACTTTGAATAAAACCCAGAATCTTTTTCCAAAGACTTATCTTGCAGTAAGGTGGCGCTGCCATCGTAAACATAAACTATTCGATGTGCAGCTTTTAACGGACGGAGAATCTCGGCACCTGGTTGAAGTTGATCACGATAAAAACGGAGTTCAAGTGATGTCATTTATCTGATCTCGCAAGTATCAATCCAAATTCCCTACCTGCTTCCTTCAGCCACAAAGCCCAAGAACGCGCGAAGCTGCGGGCAATGTAAATATCAAATGCATCATTTCCAGAAGCATGAATGACGACATTGGCATTACCTACTGACGTTTGTGCAAATGCGCCGGTAGGAAAGCTCTTCGCCCTAAGATCAATCTTTGCGTCTACCGCCAACAAATCTCGAGCGGCACTTCCTCTTATAAAAATTCTTGTTCGGGCGGAACCGGTATCAATAGCTGCAAAGGTATCGTTATTCTCTAAATGCTGGCCAAAGTTTGCGTTGGCTTCATCAAACGCAAGCCATTGATCCGGACCAAGTCGGAAGATAACCCGATTATCCAATTGTGCAGCCATCATTGGGTCTGTTGGCAACGCTAACCCAAGAGCTTGAGCTGCTGATTCTACAAAACTTGAATCTTGAAGCCGACCTCGAAGCAGTGCTTGCCCAGCGGGTGGAGCAGCGTAAGCAATGAGCCCTCCCTCAGGTTTTTCTAACCCAAGGCCAGTCACCATTTGGTCTCGCACGGAGTCAGGCACGAATTCTTGTTCCCTCTTTATCAATGAAGACGGGATCTACCACTTTTACTTCAACGCTTTCACCCATCACAGGTGAGACGATGAAGACTTTCTCCCCAACCATACTGTTACCATTTTTTATTAAGGCCAATGCTATTGTGCGCTCTAACTCCGACGAATATGCCCAAGAAGTCACATGGCCTATCGAAGGCCCAGATGCAGAGCCTGTATCTCTAGCAGTGATTTGACCGCCTATTGGTACGTTGGCTTTTTGATCGTCAACAACAAGACCTACGAGCTGTTTTCTACCTGCTTCCGAGAACAACGGGAGGCTTAGAGACCTTATTCCGATTGCATCTTTTTTCTTATCAACCAAGCCTCCAAGTCCAACATCATCCGGGATAGTGCGACCGTCGGCTTCAGCATGGGTGATATGTCCTTTTTCAATCCTCAAGGCTCCCATTGCTTCGGTTCCGTAAGCAATCATTCCTAATTTGGACGAAAGCTCACATAGCGTCTGCCAGAGAGCAGCGCCCCAATCAGCACTTATATTAATTTCGTAAGATAGTTCTCCTGAATAGCTTATCCGCATGACGCGCAATCTTCGATTAAACAGAGTTGTTTCCACCATACCCATTAGTGGAAGTGCAGCGTTAGTGACATCAAGGTCTGGCAAAAGATTGGCAAGCAAATCACGTGCGAGAGGCCCTGAAACAGCAACGGCGAACCATTCTTCTGTTACAGGCGTTACATATACTTCTAGATCAGGCCACAGAACCTGAAGCGCATGTTCAATATGTTGAAACACAGCACTTGCACCACCCGTAGTGCAGCTAAGATGAAAGCGGTTTTCACCAATTCTAAAAACCACTCCATCATCGAAAATACGACCATCTTCACGAAGCATTAGACCATATCGTCCGCGCCCCAGCCGCAGGCTCGACATCCGGTTTGTATAAAGCTTATCTAAAAATATTCCTGCGTCTGGGCCCTGGACGTCAATTTTTCCGAGCGTTGAAACATCTATTATGCCTCCCGATGCACGAACTGACGCTGCCTCGGTTCGATATGCTTCACCAACAGTTGCTCCATTAGCCTGATAAAATCTTGGTCGTCTCCAGAGTCCTGCATCTATGAATGATGCGCCTTGGGCTTCATGATATTGGTCAGCTGCGGTCCTCCGAATGGCGTGCCCCACTTCTCCCATTGTTGCACCAGCTACAGCTCCAAAAGTAACAGGCGTCGTTGGGGGCCGAAATGTAGTAACTCCTGTATTTGCAATTTCTTGCCCAGTAGCCGCCGCGAGCAAAGCAAGACCAATGGGACCAGCGGCTCTGCCTTGATCTGTTCCCATACCCAGCGTGGTATACCGTTTTACATGCTCTATCGAGCGATATCCCTCTCGAGCAGCAAGCTCAATATCTTTGTCCGCAACATCGTTCTGAAAATCAATAAATCGTGTGCCTTTTGTGAGCTTTGGCAACTCCCACGGTGCGGGCGCATTATTGGAGACACTTAGGCCAGAGGCCGGCAGTATCACATTTCGCCCTGCGCTAAATCCTTCAGCAATCGCTGTATCAAAATCAAATGTACCGCGGGCACCACCGATCGACACATGGCCGTCTGGACTATCGGCTGGAACAAAGGCATTCTATCCTGCATTCCAATTTAGTTTCCCGCGTGCTTGCGCATGAAGCTGTAAAGCCGGACCATATCCGCCGGTTGTTAAAATAGCGTCAGTTGATATTAGATCGAGCTTATTGGCGCCGGACTTTGAGCAGCGCCATATCTCGGCAGCGTTAACCCTTCGGCGGCCATGGGCTCGCGCCACCATAGCTCCTCGCTCTACTCTAACTCCATCTGCTGCTAGTAGATCAGCCATTGCACCAGGCTCTTCACGTGTGTCTATGACAGCTCGAACATTTGCCCCGGCCTCTAAAAAATCCCTTGCGATTGCATATATGCGATCATCGGCGCCAGTAATTACCGGGGCCTTTCCAGCCATTACCCCGTAACGCCAAATATACCCTCTAGCAGCACCAGCCAGCATCACTCCTGGACGGTCATTATCACCAAACAAAAGAGGTCGTTCGACTCCACCTGCGGCGATAATAAATCGCTCAGATCTAACTTGCCAAAACCGCTCTTCGGGTTGACCATCTATTCTTCCATCCCGCATGGCAAGGCGCTCTGAAAGCGTGAATAAACTGTGCTCGTAGACACCCACAACAGTGGTCATCTTCATAATCTGAACATTTGGGAGCGCTTCGAGCTTCTCAATTATTTCAGTTAACCATTTGTCTGTGGCAGCGTTTTGATGATTTAAAAGTCCACCGCCGAGTGCTTGACCACATGATGCTAAAATGACGTCTTGCCCAGCCTCTCCTGCTGCAAGAGCAGCCGATAAGCCAGCAGGGCCAGCGCCAGCTATCAGAACATCTGTATGTACATTTCGGTGAGCATATCTCGCCGAGTCTGCCTCTACTGGCGGTGGTCCCAGGCCAGCCATTTTTCGAATTTGGCCTTCATACCGAAGCCATTGTGAAGGGGGCCACATAAAAGTTTTATAATAAAACCCAGCTGGCAGAAGAGATCGTGCACGATCAAGCAACCCAAAGAGATCATTTTGAACATTTGGCCAGGCATTTTGCCCAGAAACACTCATTCCCTCTTCCACTAGAGTTACAGTGGCACGCTGATTTGGGGTCAGTGAAGGACCAAAGCCTGTGGTTACAAGAGCGTTTGGCTCGTCTGTACCTAGAGCATAAACACCTCTTGGACGATGAAGTTTAAAACTTCGCCCTATTATGGATCGGCCTGAAGCGAGAAGAGCAGAGGCGATGCTATCGCCCGGGTGAAAGAGAACAGTCTTCTTATCAAACTGAAATTCACACGTCTTACTTCGATCTATCAAACGACCGCCTTGGGAAGTTCGATTTGGTTGTGAAGCCTTCATTGCTGATCCTCACGAGCAGCTCTTACAGATCCAATAGCGTGAGTAACTGTGTCTCTTTCTATGATTAACCAAAGATGACACCCGGCGCTGTGCAACCATAGCTCCTGATGCTGGCCTTTGGGGTTTTCTCGTTCATAGATATAGGCCGCCCATTGCTGATCCGAGGAATTCGCTGGATCAGGACGCTTCACACGCGCATCGCCACCATAAACAAATTCTGTCTCAGGCCGCGGGCCACAATGGGGACAAGGGATCAACAGCATGACTAATGCGCCTTTGGAAATGGGCCTGCGCCCTTTTCATCAATAACGGCTGAACGACCGAAACGCTCGAGAGTGAATGAAGCATTTAAAGAGTGGGGTTCACCGGTAGCGATTGTATGAGCAAAACACCATCCAGACCCAGGTATGGCTTTAAAGCCCCCGTAGCACCATCCACCATCAAAAAAGAGACCCGGTATAGGAGTTTTTCCAATAATTGGGCTGCCATCCATTGTCATATCCATGACCCCCGCCCATTGCCTCATCCACTTAAGGCGACTGATGTTAGGGAACATTTCCGTTGCTGCTGAGGTCACTTCTTGAATGTTTGGTATCGTTCCGCGTTGCCCATAAGAATTATATCCATCTAGCCCGCCCCCAAGCAGAACTTCACCTTTGTCAGTTTGTGAAATGTAAAAGTGAAGGGCTCCGGTTGAAACAACGACATCAAGAAATGGCTTAACCGGCTCTGAGACAAACGCCTGCAACAAATGACTTTCGATCGGCAACCTCACATCAGCCATCGCCATAACTTGTCCAGAGTGTCCAGCAACCGCAACGCCAACCTTTGAAGCAGAAATAGGTCCCCTATTCGTTTCCACGCCAGTAATACGGCCATCAACAGCCCGCTTAAATCCAGTGACTTCACAATTCTGGATAATATCGACGCCCAAGGCATCGGCTCCACGCGCAAACCCCCAAGCAACCGCGTCATGCCGGGCAACACCTCCCCGTGGTTGGGACAGCGCCGCTAAAATCGGCCATCTCAAAGAACCGTCTTGCCCAAGATTGATTGAAGGCACACGTCGTTTTAATTCATCGGCTGTTAAAAACTCTGCATCGATCCCGTTCAAACGCATAGCGTTGTAGCGACGCATAGTGGACTCAAGTTCAGCTGGGGTATGACAGGTATTAATCACACTTCGCTGGCTGAACATCACATTAAAATTTAAGTCGCTAGAGAGTCCTTCCCAGAGCTTCAAAGAATGCTCATAGAAATTTGCATTTTCTTCCAACAGGTAATTGGAACGAACTATTGTCGTGTTTCGACCGGTATTTCCTCCTCCAATCCAGCCGCGCTCTAGTAACGCTACTTTGTTGATCCCATGCAACTTGGCCAAGTAGTAAGCAGTGGCAAGTCCATGCCCACCCCCGCCTACAACAATGACATCATATTTGTCCTTTGGTTCAGGATGCCTGATCGCAGGCTGCCAATTTTTGTGGCCCGTTAATGCATGCTTTGCTAGAGCCAGAAATGAGTAGCGTTCGTTTACCAAAATTAAGCCTGCTTAACCGCACCAGAGCCTTCTAGGTGGGCGATTTCTTCATTCGAAAAACCCCAAGCTTTAAGAGTATCACGAGTGTGTTGTCCCGCTGAAGATGCACCCATCGTAACTTTTGTTGGCGTCTCCGAGAAGCGAGGAGCCGGCGCTGGTTGCTTATATCCATCTATTTCAACAAAGGTTTCGCGAGCAACATTGTGATGATGTTCCATTGCCTCGGACATTGTCAGGACAGAACCAAAACAGACATCCGAGTCTTCCATGAGCTCAACCCACTCTTCCCTAGTTTTGGTTTTGAACACTTCTGCGAGTTTTGCGCGATTATCTGGCCAATGATCACGGTCGCCTTGAGGGTAAAGGTCACTGTCTGATAAGCCCGTCTTTTCTTGTAGCAGTGCGTAGAATTGAGGTTCAATTGACCCAATCGAAATGTGTCGCCCATCCTTGGTTTCAAACACTCCATAATAATGCGCACCACCATCAAGACGGTTATAACCACGCTTATCTTCTTTCCATGTTCCTGCTGCGAGGGCGCCAAACATTGCAGCCAAAAGAGAGGCTGACCCCTCCACCATAGATGTATCGACCACTTGGCCTTTACCTGTCTTTTGGGCCGAAATGTAAGCGGCAAGAACACCCATCGCGAGGTACAAAGACCCCCTCCAAAGTCACCAACAAGATTTAGAGGGGGAGTGGGCGCGCCATCGACGGGACCAATACAAGACAACGCTCCAGATAAGGAAATGTAATTGATGTCATGTCCAGCGGTGTGAGCGATGGGACCCGTTTGCCCCCAACCCGTCATTCTACCAACAATCAACTTGGGGTTGCGGCCGTGCAGCACTTCAGGTCCAAGACCTAGACGTTCCAAGACGCCAGGGCGAAAGCCTTCAATTAGTATATCAGCACCTTCACACAGCTTTAAAACTGTCTCGACACCTTCTGAGTTTTTTAAATCGACGGCCAGATTGGGCCTGCCTCGTGTCAAATTATTGAATTTATCTGGTATTGCTCCGGTGCGGCCAACATTAGCTGACCGATCCACTCGAACAACGTCAGCACCCATGTCCGCCAACAACATGCAACAATGGGGCCCAGGTCCAATCCCAGCTAATTCAACAATTTTTACACCTTCTAACGGCCCCATAGCATGTTTGCTCCTTGGTGATAATTTAGCTTACGCAATAGAGTATATCTCACAGTCTATATTGGAAATGTTTATGAACAACGGTCCACAGCCTTTTTCTAATATTCGCTTGATTGATTTCTCCCGAGTAGTCTCAGGGCCTTATGCCACAAGTCAACTCGCCATGCTGGGCGCAGACGTAATCAAAATAGAAAGTCCTGAGGGCGATGAAGCGCGACGAATGGCGCCAACGTCAGAACTCAGTGAAGGAAGCATGTCTCCAGCCTACAGAGCAATGGGGATAAACAAGCGGTCCGTCGCTTTAGATCTAAAAAACCCAGACGCCAGAGCAGCTGCAGAACGCCTAATATTATCTGCCGATGTTGTAATTGAGAACTTCCGACCCGGCGTCATGAAAAGATTAGGGTTAGGCTATGAGCTGATGGCAAAGAAAAAGCCTGAACTTATCTGGTGTTCAATTTCTGGTTTTGGCCAAACAGGACCTCGTGCCGACTCTCCCGCATATGATGTGAGGCTACAAGCAATGTCAGGGTTAATGTCGATAACTGGCTTTCCAGACCAAGGCCCCAGCAGAGCTGGGTATGCCGTGGTCGATGCTTCTACTGGAATGGCTGCCGCTTTCGCAGTGGCATCCGCTTTATTTCAGCGGGAAAAAACTGGGCGAGGGCAGCAGATCGATGTTCCAATGCTTGATACAGCATTGTCTCACATGGCACCGACAGTCGCAGAATGGACCATAGGCGGACATGTGCCAAAGCTTGCAGGCAACCAGGGAACATCTGGGCGGCCAACCGCCAACGCCTTTCCATGCAGAGATGGCACTATCTTGTTGGCCTGTAACACGGAAAGGCAATTCAAAGGCCTATCTAACGTGATTGGAATGCCAAACCTCACAGAAGACCCTCGTTTTCAGGACTGGCCCAGCAGAAAGGCAAATGAAAACTCACTGAGAGAAATCATAGAAAAAAGATTTGCTGAATATAGCGCTGTTACTTTGGAGGACCTTCTAGAAAAAGCTGGTGTTCCAGCATCTCGTGTCCGTGATATTCCATCTGCTATTGCGGACTCTCAAATTACCCATCGCGGTCTGATGGCTAATGTGGAAGGGGGCTCTGTCGTCGGAGCTCCTTTTTCTTTTGCATGGGGTGGACCATCGATTAAGACATCCGCACCGAAAATCGGCCAAGATACAGAGTCAGTTTTGAAAGAAGTGGGTCTCTCCGAGTTGGAAATCAAATCCGCCATGTCCTGATGCGGTCCGCCGCTTCAGCAATGTCCCTCTCAGAAGCACAAAAACTAAAACGAATGTATCGATTGCCATTAGTTGGCTGAAAGTCGAGACCAGACGTAGCAGCGACGCCAATTTCTTCAAGCATGGATTTACATAGCGCCATGGAGTCATTGGACAGCGGCGAAGCATCAACATAAATATAAAATGCGCCATCTGGAGGAGCGGCAGGCAGCAAACCGCGGTCTGTAAGGGCGCTCAGCAGAACTTTTCGATTTTGAGCGTATATAGACTTGTTGGCTTCCAACTCTTCCTTACAATCGAAGGCAGCTAGAGCTGCGACCTGAGAGATTGCAGGAGGCGAAATAAAGAGGTTCTGAGCTAACTTATTTACAGGTTCGATCAGATCTTCGGGCAGGACCATCCACCCAATCCGCCAACCCGTCATCGCGTAATATTTTGAAAAACTATTTATAACTATAGCTGAAGGTGAAGTAGCTGCTGTCTCTGCAGATTGTTCATAGGTTAGACCATGATAGATTTCATCTGAAATAAGGCGGACCCCGTTTCCATGGCACCAGCTGGCTAGGCGGTTAAGTTCCCCAGGAGCGAACATTGCTCCAGTTGGGTTAGAGGGACTAGCAACAACGACACCATCAATTTCACCCAACGCCTTAAGGTGCTCCGGTGTGGGTTGGTATCGTGTCTCGGGACCTACTGGAATAGGAACAGTTTCTATATCCAAAGCTTTTAAAATATTGCGGTAACATGGATAGCTGGGATCAGCTAACGCGACGCGGTCACCTGCCTCGAAACAGGCCAAGAAAGCGAGGAGGAAGCCAGCAGACGATCCAGTGGTTACTGAAATTCGTTCCTGACCAACATCAACTGAATACGCGTCTAAATATTCCCGAGCTATTCGCTCCCGAAGAACCGGACGCCCAACAGCGTCAGTATAACCAAGAGTATCTTCTTCAAGAGCACGGGCTGCTGCCAATCTTGCACCCTTTGGTGCCCGAAAACCCGGTTGTCCAACTTCTAGGTGCAAAATTCCTCTTCCTTGGGCCTCCAGCTCAGTAGCTGCCCGCATGACTTCCATGACAAGAAATGGGGAAACGTTTCCACGTTTTGCATGCTTGAGTGCCATAGGCTTAAACCCTTAATTCTCGAAGAAGGCTAACAGCTATCGTTGACGACTTAGAACCACCCGCATACGTTCACCAGTAAGGATGGGTCAAGGCTAGATCTTCATGAAACTTTATAAGTATCTGGCAATAGTCGCATTAGCAGCCTGGGCTTCATTAGCCCCTAATTACTCCAGCGCTGGTCCCGCAGTTATACGGGACGCTGAAATTGAAGATATTATCAAGGGTTATATGACGCCACTTTTGCAAGCGGCGGGAATAGCGCCCGGTTCAGTTCGGTTAATATTGATTAACCAAGAGGATCTGAACGCCTTCGTAGCTGGTGGCATGAATATTTTTGTTTACACAGGCCTTTTGAGACAAGCGGAGAGTGCCGACGAGGTAATTGGTGTCATTGCTCATGAGATAGGTCATATTGCCGGCGGCCACATCGCTCGACTTGGTTCGGCGTATGAAAATGCGTCAACACAAGCCATCGCCACTGCAATTTTAGGTGTGGCGGCAGCAGTTGCGTCAGGTCGTGCCGATGTCGGTGCTGCTGTTGCTGCTGGGGGCCAATCAAGCGCGATTCGGGGTGTACTTGCTCACACGCGTGCTCAAGAGTCGGCAGCTGATCAAGCAGCTTTTCGATACCTGGAGACAACAGGGCAATCGGTCCAGGGCCTAATTGACATGCTTACCCGCCTTTCTGACCAAGAGCTTCTGTCTTCACGCCATCAAGATCCATATGTTCGCACACATCCTTTGAGTCGAGATCGACTAGAGACAACCAAAGCTTTCCTAGCCCGAAGTCAGTACAAAGGTATAAAAACTGAATCAGATAAGCAGGAAAGGTTCAAACGGATGCAGGCCAAGCTTGCTGGCTTTATTGATCCGCCAAGCACAACACTGTCTAAATATCAAACAGATGATCCCATCGATCGATATGCGCGGGCGATTGCTTACTACCGTCGCGGCGATCTCGAAAAAGCTATCCCTTTAATTGATGGGCTGATTACTAGTTCTCCAAACGATCCTTATCTCCATGAACTAAAAGGACAGATCTTTATGGATAATGGCCGAAACATTGAGGCCGAAGCTTCCTATGACGCAGCCCTTACACTGAGGCCTGGGGATCCAGCAATAATGCTTCCTGCGGCGAACGCAGTTCTTGAGGGCCGAGGCGATACAGCAAAAGCCATAAAAATTCTTCAGGATGTTGTCTTTCGTGAACCACGCAATTCTAGCGCCTGGCGTCAACTAGGTATCGGGTACGGAAAAAAGGGAGATATCGGACTGGCGGCAGCAGCTCTAGCAGAATCAGAGATGCTTAATGGGCAAAGAGATAATGCTGCATTGCAAGCAAAGCGGGCACAATTTCATCTTCCAAAGGGCTCTCCTGGATGGCTTCGCGCAGAAGATATTCTGAGAGCCGTAAGTAAAAATAGTGAGAAAGAGAATCAGTAATGTGAGCTTGATACTGACATACTGTCTTACTCTAAAAATAGGGCTGGCAAGATTACTTATTTGATAACTGGGAGGGATTGATGTCCATGAAAATCCAACGTCTAGACGCTCCGTTTGGCTGCGAAGTGCTTGGCCTAGATATCAATAGTGGGGTTTCAAAAAATGACTACCTTCAGGTACGAGCAGCATTTGAAACCTATTCAGTAGTCGTTATCAGAGGCGCCCCTCTCTCAGATGCGTCACAAATTGAATTCTCAGAAATGTTTGGGCCCTGTGAAAAAACATTAAAAGGTAACCCGGCGGCCGGGTCCGTTTTTGCGCGACAATCCAATCTAGACATAAATACTGGAGATCAAATTCCGGCAGAAGATCGACGTATGTTTTACCAAAAAGCAAATATGCTTTGGCATGCGGACTCGGTATTCAAACCCAGAGCTTCTCTTTGCTCAATTCTATCGGCAAGAATTATTCCATCTGCAGGTGGAGCTACCGAAGTTGCTTCAACACGCCTAGCGTATGATGCTCTTGATGAAAATTTAAAAACTACGATCGATCCCCTAATAGCAGAATACTCTCTCGTTTGGTCACGTGGTCTTATTGGCTATGAGTTCAATGACGAGGAACGTTCCACCATGCATAAGGTTCGCCATCCTTTAGTTCGTGAGAACCCCGTAAACCAAAAAAATCAATGCTAATCGGCGCCCATGCGATGAATATCGAAGGCTGGGAACAAGCCGATGGATTGAAATTGCTGAATGAACTCTTGAGCCACGCGACACAACAAAAATTTTGTTATCGTCACGAGTGGCGAGAGGGAGATGTCCTCATCTGGGATAATCGAGCATGCGTTCACCGCGCAACACCCTATGATTCAAATGTGGAAAAACGCTTGATGCAACGAACCACCATTGGGGATTTGAGTGAAGAGGCATTCGATCCTAAAGCTGTTGTTGCCTGAGAATTTAAAAAACAAAAGTCATCAAGTGCAGTACAAAAATTGGCTTTGTTTTTTTACAAGCTAATCCAAAATTACGTGGGGAGTGAAACGACTGTCATCCGTCGTAATTCGGCCCCTGTCTTCCCGAATTCCAAGGCCCACTGGTTGGCTTGCAACTAGCCAAACACCCATTACCGGATGCATCTGATCGAAAGCAGGAAGAGGGGCAAGGGTCTGCAAAATTGAACCCTCTGCACCATATGGGCCACTTGCGGTTTCAGAACTCCGCCCATCTTCGAAAATTTCGATGTTCGCTCCTTCGCGAGAAAAAAGCGGCTTCCGGACAAAATTTGGGCCAAGCGCATCTGAGTCCACAGCATCCTCAAAAAACGCAGGCAATAAATTGGGGTGTCCTGGCGCCAATTCCCAAAGGTATGGCAACATACCTTTGTTAGAGAGAATAGCCTTCCACGGCGGCTCAATTACTTTCATACGAGACCGCTGCAAATGTGCAGCAAATTCATCGGCCCAAATCCATTCCCACGGATACAGCTTGAAAAGATTGTAGATGCTGCGGTCCTCACCATCTACAAAGCCACCTAAGTCTGTAAGACCTATTGCAGTTATTGGCAAAAGGTAAGGGTTCAAACCCGCTTGTTCCGCGCAATCTGCTAAGTATTCAATAGTACCCAGGTCTTCCTCAGAATTTTCTTCACAAGCAAGATGCAAAGGTCCTTCGATTCCAAAGGCCTCAAAAGCTTCTATCAAAGTTTCATGTATTGAGTTGAATTGATCCGCATCTCTCGGCAATTGATCATTTTTTTGCAGATCTTCTAGCCAGCGCCATTGAAAAACCGCGGCTTCATAAAGAGCTGTGGGGGTATCTGCGTTGTACTCCAAAAGTTTTGCCTTGCCACCAGACTTTCCGGCATAGCTAAAATCCATACGGCCATACAAATTTCGGGCTCTGTATTTCCATGACTGTTGAATATAGTCCCAAAAATTATTTGGAATTTTTAGTCTTTCTAATACCTCTTCATCACAACATGCACGCTCAACAATAGCAAAACACATCTCTTCCAGCTCTGCAGCAGGCGCTTCGAGATCTTCTTCGATTTCTTCTAGAGGGAAAGAATAATAGGCATCCTCACGCCAATAAAGCTCGCCCCCAGGTGTATGGAAGCGAAACCCAAGTTCTTCGGCGACATTACGCCAGTCAGGGCGCTCATCAACTTTTATTCGTTTCACTTAACCACCGAAGCTGCGAATTCCAGTGGAACGTCCAGTACGGCCAAAGCCACCGCGAGCCATCAATCGGCCTGCTGGTGGACGAGCAGCTTTGCTTTTTGCAACAGATACTGGACCGGTTTTAGCATCAACTGCTGCCCCTGCAGCTGTGCGCGCTGTGCCCGGCTTTGATCCAGTGTAGAGCGGCTGCGTAGCAACCGGGCCACCCATTGCACGACCCATCATCCAGCCCACCATCAACGGCATCCAAAGGCCTCCACCTGTGGATGCATGCTGAGTCGTCTGATTGTCGCTACTTGTGCCAGGCTGCACTGTATCTTTATTACCCATAGAAGCTGGCTTTTGGCAGGCCTGAGGGCCGTGCTCTGCTTCGCAGTCAGCAAGTGTTTGATAACGCGGGGCCACGCGAGCGTGTTCCTGCTGAGCAGTGGCAAATTGAGCCTTACAATAAGCTTCCGTAAACTCCCCAGAAGTAATGCACCCATCAACAGTGGCAAACTGGAAGGCATCCAATTTTTCTTCACAGCCAGTGAGAGCAAAAGCGGAAACTCCTACGCCCATAGCAATCAGGGTCACCTTGCGGGAGCGCTTTCGCGAGCTTGCGAGGTCTATATCTTTCATTGCCGGTCCTCATAAAGAATTACTAAACACTTACTTCAAATAGGGCTCACGTTGAAAACTACCATAAGATTCAACGGCTGTCCGCCAGAGTTATGCCACAAAAATTTTTAAAGTCTAAATTTGGGGAATTTTATCAGCCCAAGGCAGGGCCTTTTCAAATGCCGCCGATGCCTGAAGCACTTCTAGATCTTTCATCCGTGGTCCAACAATTTGAAGACCAACAGGTAACCCGTTTTCTGTAAACCCACATGGAATTGAAGCCGCAGGATTGTGGCTCATATTGAAAGGGTAAGAAAACTCCGCCCATTGGACCCAATCCCATGGATGTTCCGGCCAATCTTCTGGCATCAAACGATCTGCAGGAAAGGCAGCAACAGAAACCGCAGGGGTAAGAAGTAAATCATATTCCTCAAAAAATCTGTGTATCGCCTCAACTTAAGCAAGTTTTCTCACACGCATCTCGACATAATCGGTAGCAGAATGGTTAGCCGCACTCTCAATGCAGGCCACTAGACCAGGGTCCATCTTATCTCGCCATTCAGGAAAATATTTTTGATAACCTAGTTCATGAGCTGCCCAGAAGAAGCGAATGAGTTCGGGTCCCTGAGGGCCCCACATCGGCTTCACCTCCTCTACTGAAGCACCCATGTCCGAAAATACTTTCGCACCAGCCTCAGCCAAGGCTGCAACTTCACGATCAACCCTCGCATGACCAAGATCTGAACTCCAGGCGATACGCAACCCTTTAACTGAATCAGTATCTAGTGCTCTAGAATAAGCAGAAGGAGGGGACTCCAGGCTGTAGTGGTCCCATGGATGAGGACCAGACATTACCTCCAGCATAAGTGCAGCATCACTCACAGTCCGTGTCATTGGCCCAATGTGGCTCGTCTGATCATTTGATGGAACTGGCCAATTCGGAACTCGCCCAAAACTTGGCTTGAGTCCATATATTCCACAAAAGTGCGCCGGCATTCTTACGGACCCAGCTCCATCAGAACCTTGATGGAGTGGCCCATAACCAGCAGCAGCTGCTGCACCCGCTCCAGCTGAGGATGCTCCTGCATTAAGACCATGAGCCCAAGGATTATGAGTTATCCCAGTCAGGGGGCTGTGGCTAACTCCCTTCCAACCGAATTCACTTGTCGTTGTCTTTCCTAAAGGAATAGCCCCGGCTTCTTTCAGCCTTTGAACAAAGGGGGCATCAGTATCGGGCTGTCGTCCTTTTTCGATCCATGAACCACGCTCCGTAGGCATGTCACCTGTAACAGCTAGGTCCTTTATGGTCACAGGTATCCCGAATAATGCTCCTCTTGCTTCTCCACTGGAAATTTTAGCTTCTGCATCCTTTGCAGAATTTAGGCGCGCTCAGGATCAAAATATGCAAATGCGTTAATAGTTGGTTCCAACCGCTGAATTCGATCAACCACAGCCTGCATCACTTCAACTGGCGATATGCGCTTTGCTCGTATCATAGGGGCAAGCAAACTTGCTGGAAGAAAACAGAGATCGTCGTCAGTCATTCCATAGCCTCATTGCATTAATGTCATATCAACATAATGGGCGCGTTAACTTCGTAGTCGCAAGTAAAAGCTTTGATAGTCAATAAACAGTGAAGTTTTCATGCCTTAATGGCATTAGGGATTCAGAAATTAAATTAGTGCGACCCCCGTTTATATATTTTGTGAATTCAGACGCCCGATGGCTTTAATTAATAATCCCCTTGCCTATCAAAATGAAAATGATTGCGGCAATACCAATAATCAGCGTCACTAAAGTAAGCCGTTTTTCTATAAATTGACGGATCTGCTCTCCAAAACGCCAGAGTAGTGCTGCTTCGATTAAGAAGCGGCCTCCGCGCGCCAGAAAACTAGCTATGACAAAGCTTCCTAGGTCCATCGACATAGCCCCAGATGCTATAGTCACAACCTTAAAAGGGAATGGAGTAAAAGCAGCGAATGCGACAATCATAAAACCTTGCTCTGCATAGAGAAGTCGTAGATCAGCCATCGCAGCTTGGCCACCGTATATCCCTAGGATGGTCTGCCCTATGGTTGCAAAAAAAAGAGCACCAATTGCATACCCTAAGACGCCACCCAAAACCGACCCCAAAGTACAGATGCCTGCAAAAGCAAATGATTGTGCTCGGCGCGCGAGACACATTGGAACAAGCAAAACATCGGGGGGAATGGGAAATATTGAGCTTTCGGCAAAAGAAATAATGAACAACCATACTTTAGCTGCTGGGCTAGCTGCTTTTTTTAAAGTCCAATCATATAATCTCCCAAGCATCAGGCCACAGGCCTTTCACGAAGGGGTAAACCATAGCTGCTGCTGCTGCTATTACTTCGGGCCCGGCATATTCTTTTGTGGCATTCTCCGATAAATGACGACGAAATGCGCGAGCTCCCGGACGCCCTTGGAAAAGGCCTAAAATATGGCGGGCAATAGCCTGTAATCGATCTCCTGCTGTAAGCCTGTCTTCAACATAAGGGAGCAATTTCTGAATGACTTGCTCAGGTGTTTTGATAGGCGATAGAGACTGAAAAAAAATAGGGTCTACTGCAGCTAGTAGCCATGGCTGCTGATAGGGCACACGACCAAGCATAACGCCATCAACACCTCCTGCTATCTCAGCAACTCCAGTATCAAGATCTGAAATACCCCCATTCAAGATGATCGTCAGATCTGGACGTTCACGCTTGAGTTGTTGGACTAAGGGATAATTTAATGGTGGAACATCTCGATTTTGTTTTGGGCTTAAGCCTTTCAACCATGCCTTTCGAGCATGAATTATAAACACTTTGCAATCTTCTGCTGCAACAGTCTCTACAAACTCAAAAAGCCTTGCCTGTTCGTCGTCATCATCAACTCCCAAGCGGCATTTAACTGTCACAGGAACCCCTACCACATCTTGCATAGCCTTTATGCAATCAGCGACTAGTTTTGGCTCTCGCATTAGGCATGCACCAAAAGCCCCCGATTGCACTCTGTCGCTAGGACACCCACAATTCAGGTTAATTTCATCATAACCAAAGCTAGCCCCAATCTGAGCAGCAATGGCCAATTCCTTTCTGTCCGCGCCACCAATTTGCAGAGCAACTGGATGTTCTGCAACGTCAAAGGCCAGTAACCGCTCTCGGTCCCCGTTGAGAATTGCGCCCGCAGTAAGCATTTCCGTATAAAGGATAGATTGGCGCGTTAGGATACGATGAAAGAAACGGCAGTGCCGGTCAGTCCAATCCATCATCGGCGCCACAGAAAATGCCCGGTTTTTTGCAATAGGGTCTAAACTCATGGAGTTCTTCTGCCTGCAAATTTCATTGTCGACAAGAATAAGTGTTAGATCTCGCTGAGGAGGAGCACTTTGATTAGCCCCAGTATTTTAGAGGATCAGCGCTCTCTTATTGCTTTTTTAAGCAAACCCGGAGTTCTCGGCGAGAGTACTCCTCAAAAAGTTGATACTCTTGGTGCGGTAGTTTTCCTCGCTAAAGACAAAGCTTTTAAATTGAAACGAGCTGTTTCTTTTAGCTTCATGGACTTTGGTGACAGGAGCAAACGCGACAATGCTGCCAAGGCAGAATTAATCCTTAATAGGAGAACGGCTAAAAAGCTCTACTTGGGCCTCACGCCCGTTTATCAAATTGGCGAGTCTTTTCATTTGGGAGAGCTTTCTGAAGAAATTGACCATGCCCCAAATGCTGTGGCGCATCTTGTAACCATGCGCCGCTTCAAGAATGGACATACTTTAGACCAGCTTGGCGATGCAGGAGAGCTAGAAAGTGTACTGATTGATCAGCTTGCTGACACCATTGCTGATTTCCATGCCCAAACGCCACCTGCTTACAGAGGCGCTGCGGCAACATCTTTGACGTTTTCAGCGCGCCGGACAGCCCGAGATATTCTAGATGCAAAAAATCTCTTGGGAGAGAATTCTACTACTTTGGTTGGAAAAATTGAGGATGCACTAGCCAGATATAAATCTGAGATAAATCATCGTGGAGCAAATGGGTGTGTAAAAAGACTTCATGGCGACCTGCATTTAGCTAACGTCGCTCGAATCGATAATTCCCCAGTAATTTTCGATGCTCTTGAATTCGACAATGACATGGCCACTGTCGATGAGCTACATGACTTAGCATTCCTCATAATGGATCTTTGGGCGAGGAATGCTCATTTTCTAGCCGCAAGAGTATGGAGCCGGTATTTAGCAACTAGCGGAAAATATGAAGGACTCGCATTAGCTCCTTTGTTCATTTCTATGAGAGCAGCTGTTCGAGCTAAAATAGCACTTCATGCAGCAGAAAATTCGAAAGGAAATGATAGAGAATGTAAACTCACTGAAGCTAAGCACTACGTCCAGACCGCTTTAAATGCATTGGCGGAACCAAAGCCACGCTTGATCGCGATTGGTGGACTGTCAGGATCAGGAAAAACGACTCTAGCTCATGCTCTAGCTCCCTTGCTAGCGCCAGCAGTGGGAGCGGTCCACTTAAGATCAGATGGGATCCGAAAGAGGCGAGCAGGCCTGCATTTTCACGTAAAATTACCTAAATCAGCTTATTCGTCTTCAGAAAACATAGCTGTGTATGAGACTCTTTTGAATGAGGCAAAAGCAGTTCTTCTTCAGGGAAGTCCTGTTATTGTCGACGCTGTATTTGCTAGGTCAGATGAACGAAAAGCCATTCAGCAAGTAGCGGAGCAGCTAAACCTTCCTTTTAACGGCTTTTGGCTAGAAGCAGATCTTATTGAAAGGCAGCAACGTATCGTTGGGCGAAAAGTTGATATCTCAGATGCAACACCCGCTGTTGCAGCCCGACAGGAAAATTATGAACTTGGACACATTTACTGGCAGCGGCTTAATGCACTTGAAAGCCCGCTAGCGGTTGTAATGGAAGAGCTTCACCTTCAAGGGTAGCCCACCTCCATTAAACAAAGGCCTTGCGCTGGCGCTGTTGGTCCGGCGGCAGAGCGATCTTTTGCTCTTAATGCCGTTAATACTTCATCTGGCGACCAAGCCCCTTCACCAACCTTAACTAAAGTTCCTGCAGTGATTCGAACTTGATTATGCAAAAAGGATCTCGCTTCAACATCAAGCCAAATTTCATCTTCATGGCTGGAAACTACGAGGTGATCTAATGTCTTCAGGGGAGACTTTGCCTGACACTGAACCGAACGAAAGCTGGTAAAATCGTGGTGGCCGATAAGAAAGTTCGCGGCTACTTGCATCTTGGACACATCTAACGGCTTACCAAAAAACCACACTTGTCCCCGAGCCAAGGCTGGTGGGCTTCGTCTATTTAGTATCCTGTAACGATACCTTCGGCGAATTGCAGAAAAACGTGCATCGAAACTCTCTGAAGTCTCGACCACATCTAGAATTGAAACAAGGTGTGGTCGGAGATGAAAATTACATCCATCACGCAGATTTTTTATAGGCAAGGGTTGATCTAAATCGAAGTGTGCTACTTGCCCGACTGCGTGCACACCCGCATCTGTTCTACCCGCCGCCTGAACACGAGGATGCTCCCCTGTTAAACGCTCCAGAGCTGTCTCAATAGCTTCTTGTACTGAGATCCCATTAGATTGACGCTGCCAGCCAACAAAAGCTGACCCATCATACTCTATCGTTATTCGGTAACGCGGCATTAGCGGGTAAAAGCGTTGCCTGCCAGCATGGGATAGCCGCGGAGGAATGATGAGGCGTCCATCATAGCTTTCCCTGGTCGCTGTAGAGCCTGAATGCGAATTGCACCCCGTCCCGTACCAACGAGTAGGTTGTCATCTAAAAGACTACCAGGAGAACCTTCATCCGCCTCCAAACTACATGCTCCTATTTTGAATTCTTCACCAGAAAATCTGCTCCAAGCCTTAGGGAAAGGGCTAAGAGCGCGAATGTGGCGATCAATCTCAACGGCCGGTTGGGTCCAATCTATAAGGCAATCTTCTTTATTCAACTTTTGAGCATATGTAATCCCAGTAGAGGGTTGAGGGGTTGGTTTTACGGAACCTTCCTCCAAACCGGCCAAAGTTGGAACTATAAGACGCGCGCCAATCTCAGAGAGCCTATCATGTAACTCACCACCAGAAGTTTTACATCCTATTGGCGTTACTTCCGTTAGCAACATTGGACCGGTGTCGAGACCTTCATCCATCGCCATCGTAACAACACCTGTTTCGGAGTCACCTGCCATGATGGCCCTCTGAATAGGTGCCGCACCGCGCCAGCGTGGCAAGAGAGAAGCATGGATGTTGACGCAGCCAAATTTTGGGGCGGTCAAAATAGGTTCTGGCAGAATGAGGCCATAAGCAGCGACAATCGCACAATCCAACCGCAAATTTGAGAACTCTTTTTGCACTTCTGTGTTACGAAGTGACTTGGGGGTCCGAACCTCAATTCCAGCTGACATTGCCGAAATATGGACAGCGATGGTTTAAGTTTTTGTCCTCGTCCTGAAGGCCTAGGCGGTTGAGTGTAAACAGCAGCTATATCATGACCAGCTGCAATCAACGCCTGCAGTGCCGGCTCTGAAAAACTCGGCGTTCCCATGAAGGCAAGGCGCATTTTTTAATCCCTCAGCGTGCGCTTTCCAGCTCGTTGCGCCTTAAGTTTCTTCATTTTTGTTAATGCCATGTTTCGTTTGAGCATCGAAACGTGATCAATGAAAAGGATCCCATTGAGATGATCTATCTCATGCTGAATACATCTAGCCATAAGGCCATCGGCCTCTTGTTCGCGCTCAGTGCCAGTTTCATCAAGATATGTAAACTTGACCCTCTCCGGCCTCTTCACATCATAATAAACGTCGGGAATTGATAGGCACCCCTCGCTCATAAGGCACGTTTCGTCAGAAAACCAAGTAACCTCTGGGTTGACCAATTTCATGGGCGCTGGTGGGTCACCTTCCCGAGCAACATCTATAACAACGAGGCGACGTTCATCACCAATCTGAGGGCCAGCTAAACCAATACCTGGTGCTTCGTACATAGTCACCAACATTTCATCTAGCCGACGTCTTATCGAATCGTCTACCTCATCGATTGGTTTGCAGCGAGTTTTAAGGCGTCTATCCGGAGCGATGAGGATTGGTACAGAGCTAACCACTACGTAATCCTCTTCCAATAACTGTCTTTGATCGAAATCTTGCCATCACGAAAGCTATAAATGTCAGTTCCTCGTACATCAATAATTTGGCCGTTTTTGTATGCCCCAGTCGCCCTAAAACGGCCAACAATGTGATTATCCCCAAACATTAATTCCGTTTCGGAAAACCGAAGGCTTTCTATTATCTTTGCCCTTGATTCAAGAGCACTACGAACGGCGTCCCGTCCCTTTACTACGCGACCATCTGGTGTGTCAGGGCCTTCATGTAACCGCCATTCAAAATCATCGGTTACTTGCCGCAGAATGCCATCAATATCACCACTATTAAAAGCCTTACCGAAAGCCTTCAGGACAATAGTGGCGGCATCACGGTCAATTGCACCCATTTCAAACCCTCCTTGTACCCCGTGTATTTATAAGATGACCCCGAGCCGTAGGGGTCAAGCAATTTGAATTCTTTTGGGAAATTGTCTTTTATTCCTAGCCATCAGGCTATTGTAAAAGTATAGAGTTCTTCCATGCGGTTTTTAATTGCGTTAGTCCTCATAGGTCTCTTATTTCCTGCAGCTGCACGTAGCGAATGTAAAGTCGCTCCTCAGCCTAAGTTGCGCTCGACACCATTGGAAATTGAAACGTCGAGGGGAAAGCATAAACTAATGGTTGAATTGGCCGTGAAAGAACAAGAACGGGCATGCGGCCTCATGCAGCGGCCAAGACTAGAACCCTCTACTGGAATGCTTTTTAAGCAACACAAGATAGGACCAGCCTGGTTTTGGATGAAAAACACGCCAGAGCCGCTAGACATGTTATTCCTAGATACAGACGGCAGAGTGCTTAAAATAGAAAAGCAAACCATTCCTTTTACAACCAATGTTTATGGAACATCGGAGAATGTGTCTGCGGTTTTGGAGCTATTAGCAGGAACGGCCGCGAGACTTTCGATAAAGCCTGGCGACCGCGTAATCCATTACTGGTTTGAGAAACCTAGAAACTAGCTCTCTTTGGAGACTTCTTCGTCTTCAGCTGCAGGCTCTTCAAGGAGTTCATCCAGAGCAGGAGCATCTTCAGAATCCAAATCTTCATCGAATTCAAAGCCATCATCTCGGCTTAAGACGTTTTCACCGCGCGCTTGCGCCTCTGCTTCGTCCGCCGTACGAGCCACGTTAGCCGTAACAGTCACAACCACCTCAGGGTGCAACCGAACGCGAACGCCATGCAAACCAAGTGTCTTAATAGGTCGCTCTAGCTCAACCTGTCGACGGTCTACAGAAGTGCCAGCCTCAACCATAGCCTCTGATATATCGCGACTGGATACTGAACCGTATAGCTGGCCTGTATCGCCTGCTGACCGAATCAATACCACGGACATATCGTCCATCTTTCCTGCAACGGCTTCGGCTTCTTGCCTGCGCTCCAGGTTTTGGGCCTCTAATTGAGCCTTCTGTGTCTCAAAATAGGCAATGTTGTCTTTGGATGCCCGAAGTGCCTTTTTCTGTGGCAGAAGGAAATTCCTGGCATAGCCATTCTTTACCTTAACTACGTCACCCATTTGGCCGAGCTTCTCGACCCGTTCTAACAAAATAATGTCCATTAGTTCTTGCTCCCGATGCCCGTCACGTGGTGCGGATCAGCGGATTATGTATGGCAACAGCCCAATATGACGGGCCCGCTTGATTGCTTGTGCAAGCAAACGTTGCTTCTTCGCCGAAACAGCGGAAATGCGGCTTGGAACGATTTTACCACGTTCTGTCAAGAAACGCTGAAGCAAACGCACATCCCGAAAATCAATTGCGGGAGCGTTCGGACCCGAGAATGGGCATGACTTTTTACGTCTAAAAAATGGCCGGCGGCCACCACCCATCGCCATCAGGAATTCTCCTCTTCACTGGTGTCGACGGAATCTTCCTTAATCTGACCTCGCTCATCATCGCTGTCGCCGTCCATATTATCCTCTCGATCATCACGAGAGCGACGACGGTCGTCACGATCACGACGCGACATCATCGGTGAAGGAGCTTCTGTCACTTCGTCTATCTTTACGGTCATGAACCTTATGACGTCTTCGGACAATCGCATCTGACGTTCTAGCTCATTCACCGCACCGGAATTAGCCTCAACGTCAAACATGACGTAGTGGCCTTTTCGATTCTTTTTAATTCGGTATGCAAGGGACTTCAGGCCCCAATGCTCACGCTTGAGGACCTTGCCCCCATTCTCTTCGATAAGCGTGGCATAAGTGTCTGCCAAGCCTTCTACTTGAGCAGGAGACATGTCCTGCCTAACAATGAATACGTTCTCGTAATAACCCATAACCGGTTCATACCCGCGTATGGTTGAAAAAACTGACACACGGCCACGCGAAAAAACGCGGGACCGAACGGCCAGCGAAGAAGGCGCTGTTATACAGATGCCGCGGATCAAATCAACCCGCTTATTACATATATGTCATTTTTGAGCTACTCATCGCGACGATTTGCCGGTGAGACCTTGGCCGACAAACCGCGAGCGGCTAAGTATTACGGTAACGAAAATTCCAAATGTTGACCATGTGATGCCATATTTTTGCGATAAGTCATCATACAGTGTTTAGTCATAAGAAACTTATTGGAGTCCCATGCGTATAAACCGTCACATGCTTTCCGCCATACTTGCAGGTTTGGCTGGATTTATGATTTTAGCTGATACAGCGAATGCCGCTAATCCAAAATCCTTAGGTCGCTTTCGAGATTGGGAGGCATACTCTGCAGAAGAAAGAGGCAGTAGAATTTGTTACGCATTAACAGCACCAAAGAAATCTCAAGGCAATTACTCCAGGCGCGGTCCTGTTTTTTTGATGGTCACGCGCCGACCGGCTGACAACGTTTATGACGAGGTAAGCGCAATTACCGGTTATACCTATCAAAAAAATAGCAACCCCACTCTATCGATTGGCTCTAATCGGTTTGTCGCAGACGCTGTAGGCGAGGTTGCCTGGCCCAAAATTCAAGATGGGCAAAAGCTCATCTCTAGAATGACGGCTGGCAAGACCCTAGAGCTCAAGGGAACGTCATCACGTGGCACATTAACCAAGGATACTTTCTCTCTCCGCGGATTTACCGCTGCTCTTAATGCTGTAGCTGACGCATGTCCGAAACGCTAACCGATCTAGTCGGGCTAGATAGAAAGTCCCTCGCTAATTTGTTGGAACCGCATGGTCTAAAAGGGTACCGAATCGGGCAAATTTGGCAGCAAATATATCGTTTAGGCACCATAAATTTTGACTCGATGACAACAATTGCCAAATCTGCAAGGCAGGGTTTAGCGGAAAAATTTGTTGTTGGACGGCTCGAAATTGAAAGCTCTCAGACTTCGAAAGATGGCACCCGAAAATGGTTGTTTAGACTACATGATGGTTCTCTTGTAGAGACGGTATTTATACCTGAAACCGATCGAGGCACGCTCTGTGTTTCCTCTCAGGTTGGCTGCACTTTGAATTGCCAGTTCTGTCACACTGGAACCCAGAGGTTAGTGCGAAACCTCTCCTCACAAGAAATACTTGCGCAAATTCTAACCGCTAAGGAAGAACTTGAAGACTGGCCAGCCCCTCGACCAGATAGAAAGCTAACAAATATCGTGCTCATGGGCATGGGCGAGCCACTCTATAATTTTGATAACGTAAAGCAAGCAATGCTAATCGCTTTAGACCCTGAAGGACTTGGGTTTTCGAGGAGGCGGATCACACTCTCTACAGCCGGAGTGGTGCCAATGATTGTCCGCGCTGGCGAAGAAATAGGAGTAAATTTAGCCATCTCTTTGCACGCAACCAATGATGGCATTCGAGATAAAATAGTCCCAATTAATAAAAAATATCCCCTCACAGAGCTTTTAAATGCCTGCAGAGCCTACCCCACATTGAATAATGCGCGTCGAATAACTTTTGAGTACGTGATGCTTAAGGACGTTAATGACAGAGATGAGCACGCTTACGCTCTAGCAGATATGCTGAAAGACATTCCCGCGAAGATAAATCTTATTCCTTTTAACCCATGGCCAGGCGCGGTTTTTGAACGATCGACAAAAGATCGCATCCATCGTTTTGCTGGGATTTTGATGGACGCGGGCTACCCAAGCCCCGTTAGAACTCCGAGAGGTGAAGATATTCTGGCGGCCTGCGGGCAACTAAAATCCGCGACAGAAAAAGTTCGTCGTGCTCGCCCCGGGGTTTCTGCCGCTTAACACAAGACAGCCACAAAGCCATTCGAACAAACTTAAGTAAAAAAAATTTGGTTTTCTTTGACTTCGGCGAAGCAACGAAATCAATAGATGCTGACTGTGCGTTGCAGTTCAAGATATCCGTAGTAGATTTTGATAATTAACTGCAACAAGAGCTGACTCAAATGCCTTTCAATGTCGAATCTGCAATGCGCGTAAATCCACCTGCTCCCGCTCAATTTTGGAAGGGATTTCCAAGATACAATTTTGTAGGAGGGCACAATGACTCTGCCAGCATACCAGCTAATGAACTTGCAGCCTCAGTAACATCGATTCTTAGCCGTGAGGGAAGTGACCTCGCTACATATGGTCTCCAAAGTGGACCACAAGGCTATACCCCGTTCCGAGAGGCTATTGCTTCAATGCTCAACAGACGAGCAGGCATGCGCGAGGACGCTAACTCCATATTGGTGACATCAGGCTCGTTACAAGCTCTTTCGTTAATCTTTGACTTATTCCTCGACTCTGGTGATGTAGTCCTACTCGAAAAAGCTTGTTACGGAGGCACCCTTTCGCGTCTGAGAACCCGATCAGTTGAATATGTTGGGGTTGAACTTGACCAGGAAGGCATGCGAGCGGACTCCCTCGACCAAGCCATCCGTCAGGTCAAAGCCAAGGGAAAGTGCCCCAAAATGATCTACACGATCCCAACAGTTCAAAACCCAACAGGACGCGTGATGTCTGAGGAGCGTCGGCATCAAATCATAGCAGTTGCAAAAGAACATGATCTGCCCATTTTCGAGGACGATTGTTATGCCGATTTAATTTTCGCTGGGGGCCGCCCTCCAGCAATTCGTGCGCTGGATGATGATGGGCGCGTCGTCTATTGCGGATCTTTTTCTAAATCAATCGGACCAGCTATACGCGTAGGCTTTATTGCTGCTGACTGGCCTATTCTTTCAAGGCTACTAGCTCTGAAAACTGATGGTGGAACTGGAGCCATTGAACAGATGGCTCTCTCTGAATACCTGGGTGAAAAATTTGATGCCCATGTTGATAGTTTGAACAAAACTTTAAAAACCAAAGCTGATGCAATGGCTGATGCCATCGATGAATATTTTGGTGCTTCTGCTGAATTTGAGAGGCCCAAAAGTGGTATTTTTCTCTGGTTAAAACTCCCTGATGCGGTTGATACCTCTCGTCTCTACCAAGTGGCTAGCAGTGAAGGAGTGGCAATCAACCCTGGGGCGGACTGGTCCACGGAGGAAACCTACGGCAAAAAACGTCTCCGGCTTTGCTTTGCCAATCCATCAGTGGAGAATATCAGACAGGGCATTTCAAAACTTGCGGACATTTGCCACCGCGAGTTTGGGATTCCACACCACAGCTCTAACACGCAACGTAAGTGAACGTCATGCACCAGAAGCGATTTGACCTCATAGTAGCGGGTTCCGGGGCAGCTGGGCTTTCAGCAGCCGTTACAGCAGCCGAAGCCGGTGCTCGAGTAGCTCTCTTAGAACGGGCGCCCAAAGACGAGAGGGGAGGAAATACTCGGTATACCGAATCATTTTGGCGCTTGAAGTCCAAAGACGAAGTAGCTGATGATTTTTCCCAACGCCTTGCCGAAAACGCAGGAGGCTGGCTTGATCCCGAAGTAACGAAAGATTGGACAAGAGACAGAGACGACTGGCCAACAATTTTGAAAGCGCATCCAGCCCTCGGCCCTGACTTAATCCAGACATGGGGAGAATATGCAGGCCCAACACTGCGTTGGTTAGAAAGTCAGGGAGTTAAATTTGACTTCCTTCCAAATTATTTCATCACAGTATCTACAACTCGTATGTCACCAGTTGGTGGTGGCCGTGCAATCGTGGAAGCGCTTGCAACGCGTGCGGAAGAATTGAAAGACCGCATTTCTTATATGTATGAAACTGCAGCTGAACAGTTGATCCAGGATGAAAAGGGCCACATTCAGGGTCTTATTGCGAAGAATTCAAGCGGAAAAATCAGCCTACAAGCGCCAAGTGTGATACTTGCAACCGGAGGCTTTCAAGGTAATGCAGAGATGATGGCGCGATACTGTGGACCTGCGGCCCAGTGGACCCGTCCAATAGCTCGAGGTGGATATTATAACCGCGGCGAAGGAGTAGCGATGGGGCTTCAGGCTGGCGCTGCGCCAGCGGGAGATTTTGGTAGCTTCCACGCTCAACCAGTTGATCCACGTTCAGGAGAAGCCGAGCCGGTGGTTTTGACATACGGCTACGGGGTCCTTTTAAACAGGGAAGGCAAGCGCTTCACCAATGAAGCACCCGCAACAGTAGATGCTACATACGAAGCCACATCTCGGGATATTTTGCAGCAAAGTCAAGGAGTTGCGTGGGCAATAGTCGATGGCCAAATAGATGATGTACCAAATTGGCGGAAGGCAGTGCGCTCAGATCAACCAGAAATAGTTGCGGATACATTAGACGAACTTCTAGCTCAAATTGACATCAACGTGTTGGAGGCCAAACGCACTATCTCAGCTTTCAATAACGCATGCCCTGATCCAACGGGGTTCGACCCAATTAGAATAGACAACCTAGCTATCACCGAACTTTCGCCACCAAAAACCCATTGGTCCCGGCAGATTAAAAAACCACCCTTTCGGGCTTGGCCAGTGGTATGCGCCACTTGCTTCACCTTTGGAGGTCTAAAAATAGATTCATCAGCTCGGGTGGTTGATCATAATGGTAGCCCAATCCCAGGTCTTTATGCTGCTGGTGAAACCGCTGGGATGTATTATAGAACATATACAGGTTCCACCTCTGTAATGAGAGGTTGCGTGTTCGGGAGAATCGCTGGAGCACACGCGGCCCGTTCAGCTAACCGGGGGTGGCATGACCAAGCGCATAAAAGGTCTCAATGAGATAATAAATAACTACGACGCCCTTTTGGTAGATCTCTGGGGTTGCGTCCACAACGGCGTCCAAGCATACCCTCAAGCCATTGATGCTCTCAAAAATGCTAAAAAAAAAGGGTGCTCAGATCTGCCTTCTCTCCAATGGGCCACGCCGCGTCTCCGCTATTCTTTCACGGCTGGATGAAATGGGAGTACCGCGCGACGCCTATGATCATGCAGTAACCTCGGGCGAAGCCACTTGGAACGCACTCGCCAATCCGACAGATGCCTGGCATCAAGCACTCGGAAAAAAATGCTACCACCTTGGACCAGAGCGTGACAGTTCTGTGCGTGAAGATGCAGGACTTGAGATTGTAAGTCGACTGGAAGATGCAGATTTCATTGTAAATACAGGGGCTTATGAAAATGCAGACCCTCTTGAAATGTATGAAGATACGCTTCAACGCGCGGCAAAAATGAAGCTGCCAATGGTTTGTGCAAACCCTGATTTAGTAGTTCACGTTGGTGATTTTTTATCCATTTGTGCCGGTCTCATTGCCGAGCGTTACACGGCGATTGGCGGGAATGTTGCATATCATGGAAAACCGTTTCCAAGTGTCTATTCAATGTGCTTTCAACTTTTAGAAATTTCAGATCCTGCACGGGTGCTTGGAATTGGCGATGCTATCCGTACCGACGTTGCCGGTGCTAAGGGCGTGGGAGCTGACGCACTCTTCTTAGCAGGTGGCATCTACAGAGAGAACTTTGGAACAGACGACCCTTCACCAAAAGCTGTTAAAGCTGCGGCGGCCGAGGAAGGAAACCCAATGCCCGACTATTTGCTCCCACAACTTGTTTGGTAGCTAAAAGTCATGTCCCAATCAGAAATGACTCTTGGCCGAATTGCTACAACAGTTCTTCTGCCCTTTGGCTGCGGATATTTCCTCTCCTACCTCTTTAGGGCTGTGAATGCTGTGGTTGCGCCAGATCTGATCGCGGATGTAGGCATTTCGACTGAAGGGCTTGGCCTGTTGACAGCGGCATACCTGATTGCTTTTGCCGCTTTCCAAGCACCGCTGGGAGTCTTGCTCGACCGTTTTGGGCCAAGACGCGTTCAAGGCTCCTTGCTAATAGTGGCTGCAGGGGGTGCTGCTCTCTTTGGCGCCGCCACTAATGAAACTGTTTTGATTATTGCCCGCGCCCTTATAGGACTGGGCTTTGCAGGTGGCCTGATGGCAAGTTTCAAGGCGGTTGCATTATTTGCTCCACCAGGCCGCATACCACTTCTAAATTACTGGGTAATGGCGTTTGGTGGGGTTGGGGTGTTGGTAGCCTCTTATCCTGCTCATGCAACCGCAGAGATACTTGGTTGGCGTGGTCTTTTTTTTCTGCTCGCTGCCCTAACAACTGCAGTCGCGTGTTTCATTATTTTGGCAGCCCCAAGACGAGGTGAACCAGAGACTGGGACCAGTCTAGCCAACCAGCTTCTAGGTCTCAAAAAAGTGTACAGTTCATTGGAGTTTTGGAGAATTGCTCCCTATGTGATGACCACCGCTGGTGCACACATAGCCATTCAAACACTATGGGCTGCCCCTTGGCTTTCTGATGTAGCTAACCTGAGCCGCGGTGAAGTGGCAGGTGTGCTGACTGGTATGGCGGGAGCATTTCTTGTAGGCATCCTCGCTGGCGGTGCAGCTGCAGACTTAGTATCCCGCACCCTGGGGAAAGGTCCTCTCTTCGTTATGCATATTGCGATCGGGCTTTTCATAATATCACAAGCTCTGATTGTCTTAGGCTTCGTCGAATGGAAATGGTCTATTTGGCTTGTATTTGGACTCACTGGTCAGCTTGGTGTGCTAGCCTACGCCCATCTTGCTGATCATTTTGGTCCAGAGCTTGCTGGCAGGTCTAATACAGCGCTTAATCGCCTCCTGTTTGGTGCCGCAGCTGCTTTCCAATTTGGAATTGGAGCTGCGTTAGAACACTGGCCTATGGTCGAACAACAACGCCCTGCCGAAGCATATTCAGTAGTTTTTGGAAGCATCTTAGCTATTCAAATTGTTGCTGGGCTTTGGTGTTGGGCTTCAACCGCCATGCAATCTCGACCTCTAAACAATAGTAATTAATAAAATTTAGCTCACGCTTACCCACTAAGACTCAAAAATCTACAAATCTATTTTGGATTCAAAAGGATAGCGCGGGCCTTATTTGGTGAAACTAAACTCGCCAACAACCTAAAAACAAATTTTAAAATTCCCAACTTAAGCTTGCTGTTGAAGAGAAGAGCGCATAATTCTCCCTATCATGACAGACGCTATTCACATCGTTGGTGGAGGACTTGCCGGCTCAGAGGCAGCCTGGGCATGCGCAAAAGCAGGCGTGCCTGTTATTCTCCATGAAATGCGTCCTAAACAAAAAACGCCAGCTCACCAAACAGAGGGATTGGCGGAACTTGTTTGCTCGAATTCCTTTCGTTCAGACGACTCGGAGGCCAATGCTGTAGGGCTGCTTCATTGGGAATTAAGAGCTGCCGGTTCGTTGGTAATGTCGTCCGCTAAACCAGCAATGGTGCCAGCAGGGGATGCACTCGCAGTAGACAGAGAAATATTTTCGAAGGCAGTGACAGCAGCTCTCGAAGCAGAACCACTCGTCGAGATAAGAAGAGAAGAAGTTAAGGAGCTATCCCCTGAAGACTGGACGAGCGTTATAATTGCAACCGGCCCGTTGACCAGTGATAGCCTTGCTAGTGCCATTAGAACCGAAACCGGATCCGAATCACTTGCGTTCTTCGACGCAATCGCGCCGATCGTTTATGCTGATAGCATCGATATGACGAGAGCCTGGCGTCAATCACGCTACGATAAATTGGGGCCAGGCGGTACTGGTAAAGACTATATCAATTGTCCAATGACGCATGATCAATATTGTGCATTCGTCCAATCCCTAATCACTGGAGACAAAACAGAATTCCGCGATTGGGAAAAGGAAACCCCTTACTTTGAGGGCTGCCTTCCGATCGAAGTTATGGCGGAACGCGGTATACAAACCCTGCGCTTTGGCCCCATGAAACCTGTAGGTCTTACTAACCCTCACAACCCTGAAAAGCCCTATGCAGTAGTTCAACTTCGGCAGGATAATATTTCAGGAACCTTATTCAATATGGTGGGCTTTCAAACAAAATTAAAGCACGGGGCACAAGCCGAAATTTTTCGAAAAATACCTGGGCTTGAACGTGCTGAATTTGCCAGGCTTGGTGGTATCCATAGAAACACTTTCATAAATGGGCCACACCTACTCGACAGCCAACTCCGCCTCAAATCACGACCTGCAATCCGCTTTGCTGGCCAAGTTGCGGGCGTCGAAGGCTATGTCGAAAGCGCAGGCCTTGGCCTAGTCGCCGGTTTCCTTGCTGCAGCCGAACGCCTAGGCCGTCCAACGTCCCCACCGCCAATAACCACGGCGCTAGGTGCGCTGGTAGCTCATGTTACGGGTCATTCGGCTGGACAAGAGGAGCGCCCAAGTGATTTTCAGCCGATGAACATCAATTTTGGAATTCTACCGCCCTTAGCTGGGCGCGCGCCTAAGGGCCGGCGAGGCCGTGTCGAGAGGCGAAAGATGATGACAGAAAGGGCCAAAGTTGATCTTCAGGCTTGGCTAGCCGGCACTAATACCGCGGCAGCTCAGTAATAGTTAGGCTGGAGCCTTCTTATAATAATGCCAAAGTAGAAGCGCAGCCGAACCGCGCCAAGGCCTCCACCGTTCAGCAATACCCATAGCTTGTTCCATAGTTGGCCTAGCATCCAATCCCTTCACCCAGCCAATGGCGTTCATTAGGGCGAGATCAGCTGCAGGCCATACATCTGGTCGCCCTAGGGAAAGCAATAAATATACCTCCGCCGTCCAGCGACCTATTCCGCGCAATTCTATGAGTTGAGCGATAGCTTCTTCATCGGACATACGCTCCAAGGCGGCAAAATTTATTTGTCCAGACAGTTCTGCATCTGCGAGACCTAACGCATATTCAGATTTGCGTTGGCTCAAGCCAAGTTCTCTGCAACCAGCTACACCCAATCTTTTAAAATTTTTGGCTGTTAATGGTTGACCCACTTTATCCTCAACTCGCCCGTAAATTGAAGCCGCCGCCTTCACAGAAACCTGTTGGGCAATGATTCCACGAAGAAACATCGCAAATCCACGGGGACGCAGAGCGATATCTGGAGATCCTACTTCAGCAAGAACTCTGTTCATATCAGGGTCTACCTTAGCAACCTCAATAATGCCACGATGCAGCTCAATGGCTGCGTTTTCATGCGACATTGCTTGAGACGGAACTATCATCTTTGCGCAGGATCACCGCGCAATGCCCATACTGTCCAGACAATTGAGAGAAAAAGGAGAAGACCCATTACTTGGTGACTTGCAGCGAGTGGTATCCAGACAACCGATACTAATGTTGCAACACCGAGAGCAACCTGACATGCAACGGCTAAAGCCATAAGTGCTGCGGGAACCCGAGCTCCGGGAGCCTCTTCTCGTACCCTCAGCCATAAATAGAGGGTCGCGACTGCAGCCACAATTGCAGCCCAACGATGGATAAATTGTATGGTGCCACGGTTTTCAATTGGATTTAGCCACCAAGGGTCTAGAGACCAGATATCCTCTGCCAGAAATTGACCGTTCATCAATGGGAAGTCGGTGTAAACCATACCTGCACTGGTGCCAGCAACGAAAGCTCCAAATACTATCACAAAACCAACCCAGCAGAGCACAGCTTGAGCCAAGGTGACTAAGCTTCTTGGACCCGGCGCAGGCCGGTCGCTCAAAATTCCAAGAGCAGTCCAAATAAGAAGCCCTGCAATTAAGAAAGCCATTGAGAGATGAATCGATAACCGGTAGTGGCTAACATCTGGCCGGTCGACAAGCCCCGATCTGACCATCCACCAACCAATCAATCCCTGCAGTCCGCCCAAAGCCAAAAGAACTAAGAGTCGGCGTGACAGGGGTGGTTTTACCCAACCTCTTAACCAAAACACGAGAAGAGGCACTGCAAATATTGCACCAATTAAACGGCCCCAAACTCGATGGATAAACTCCCACCAAAAAATTTCTTTAAACTCTGCCAAGGACATACCGCTGTTAATTTTTTGGTATTCCGGTGTTTGACGATATAGATCAAAAACCCGAAGCCATTCCGTATCTGTCCACGGTGGAAACAGACCAATAAGAGGTCTCCACTCGACCATGGAGAGGCCAGATTCCGTCAGACGCGTTACACCGCCAATAACCGTCATAGCCCCTACAAATGCAGCAACAATTAAGAGCCAATAACCAATCCAATGGCGTGCCTGAGGTGATAAATTCGGATAACTTGTCATGGTTCACATCTAGACCCATCAACTAGTATCGCCGACGCGCCCGGTCGCCGCAGGGGTACGGTAGACGATCTAAGTACTGATTATGGACGAACTTAAATTATGTCCATGATGACGCCTTAGGGTTTTGATAGAAAAAGCGATGGCCCCAAGGCATAGAAGAAGCATAGACTAAAATGCACAACTCGCATTAGAGGAGCCCTCACCATGCGCATTGCAAAAGTGGAAGCAACATGGCTGAGCGCGCCAATTCCACCAGAACGCCAGCACGTTTCGGACTTTGGCCGAATGACATCCTTCGACACGACGTTAGTGCGCCTGGAAACCGAAGAGGGAATTGTAGGCTACGGCGAAGCGAAAGCAGCTGTTGGTAGTCAGGCCAATTGTGCGGCTCTTGTAAATCTGATCGAGAAAGAATTAGGGCCCCAAATAATAGGAGAGGACGCTCGTCAAATTTCTCGGATCTGGGACATTTGTTATAACGGATCACGCGCCCACTATGCGCTAGATAGAGGGCACGCTTTTCCAATAATGGGCCGCCGAGGCATAACAATAGCAGCACTCGGAGGGATCGACATCGCCCTTTGGGATATTTTGGGCAAAGCCCTGCAAACTCCCATACACCAATTACTTGGAGGAAAGCGTAAAGATCATTTCCCTGCCTATGCCTCCGGCGGTTGGAAACCCGTAGATGGAATTGGCAAAGAGTTGCAGAGCTTCATTGAACGAGGAAATTTCCAGGCGGTTAAAATGCGCGTTGGATCACAAGACAATACGGTTGCTAATTCAATTGAGCGTGTTCTGGCAGCTCGGGACGCCCTAGGTCCAAATATTGATATCATGGTTGATGCCCATGGCACATGGAATGTAGCCGAAGCAAAGCGCTTCGCCAGAGGGGTTCGTGACTGCACTCTCGCTTGGTTTGAAGAACCTGTTACAGGCGATGACAAACGCGGCATGTCGGAGGTACGTGCCGCTACAGATATACCTATAGCAGCTGGAGAGAGTGAGTTTACTCGTTTTGATTTCCGCGATTTAGTAGAAGCTCGTGCTGCAGATATCCTGCAGCCTGACCTAGCGATTGCAGGCGGTATCACTGAAGCAGTTCGAATTGGAGCGCTAGCAGCCGCCTGGAATCTGGGCTTTGCTCCACATTTGTGGACTGGGGCACTTGGATTCTCCGCTGGATTGCATGTCCTTTCTGCCTCTACATCAGGATGGATTGTCGAGTACAGCCTTGGCCACAATCCACTACTTCATGATCTTGTTGTAGAGGACTTCCCCGTTGTAGATGGCAAAGTCGAAATCCCGGACCGGCCAGGTCTTGGGGTTACAATTAATGAAGATTTTGTTGAAGAAACCAAACAGCCAAAATAGGCGACTTGCTTCATTAGTTGTGACAGGTAGAGTGCCCAGAGAACAATTTCTGACGAAGATGTGAGTTGCTATGTACATAAATGGTGAATGGCGAAATGCCCTTTCCAAAAAATCATTCGAGAGCATTAACCCAGCTACTGGAGAAGTAATCGATGCTGTTCCGGACGGTAATGCAGAAGATGCAAAACTAGCAATTGACGCAGCGAACAACGCCTTCCCAAGCTGGGCAGGAAAAACTGCATATGAGCGTTCAGCTATTCTCTACAAAGCATGGCAGCTTATGAGTGAACGCAAGGGTGAACTTGCGCGTTTAATGACAATCGAACAGGGAAAACCGCTCCGCGCCGCTGCCAATGAAACACAGTATGCTGCTGACTTCTTACTGTGGTACGCAGAGGAAGCTAAACGTGTTTATGGGGAGACAATTCCATCAGCACGTGGAGATCAACGCTTTATAATTTCAAAAGCCCCAGTAGGTGTCGTCGCAGCAATTACACCTTGGAATTATCCAATTTCTATGCTGACCAGAAAATTAGGTCCAGCTCTGGCGGCAGGTTGCACAGTAGTTTTAAAACCGGCTGAAGCTACACCTCTCTGCGCAATTGCAGTCTACAAAATACTCGAGGAAGCTGGCGTACCTCCTGGAGTAATTAATTTAGTCACAGCGAAAGATCCGAAACCGATTGGCGATGTATTCACCAGTGATCCACGCATTGCAAAGATTACTTTTACTGGCTCCACCGCAGTTGGACGGACATTAGCCAAAGAAGCGGGACATAATCTCAAACGGATCAGTATGGAACTTGGGGGTCATGCTCCATTCATTGTATGGGAGGATGCTGATCCGACTCACGCGGCAAAGGGTGCCAGTCTCGTAAAGTTCTTGAACACGGGCCAAGCCTGCATCAGCCCAAACCGCATGTTCGTCCATGAAAACCAGGCGGAAGCTTATGTTGCGGAATTAACCAGTCGCGTCGAACGCCTTCGCGCTGGCAATGGACTCGATGATGGTATTGGAATTGGGCCACTGGTGAATGAAGCTGCCGTGGCCAAAGTAGAAAGACAGGTAGAAGATGCTCGGTCGAAAGGTGCAAAAGTAATGTGCGGCGGGCATCGACTGATGGAATCTGGTCTCGACAAAGGGCATTTTTACGCTGCAACAGTTTTGACTGATGTCACCCCCGACATGCTCATCTACAGAGAAGAAACATTTGGGCCTGTCGCTGCGGTGGTACCATTCAGGGATGGCGATGATGTATTAGCGATGGCTAACGACACGCCTTATGGGCTCGCAGCCTACGTCTATACCAACGATATAGCTAAGGCGATGCGAACAGTTGAAGGGCTTAACTTTGCCATTATCGGGGTCAATGACATCAACCCAACTTCGGCAGCAGCTCCCTTTGGTGGAATGAAATCGTCGGGTTTAGGCCGTGAAGGGGGACATGAGGGAATCGAAGAATATTTAGAATCTAAAACAGCTGGTTTCTCAATTTAAATACTCTTAACTAGGCATTAAGCGAGCTGCATTAGGTATAAGACTTTCCGCAGTTTTTTGCGGGAAAAATGTTAACTAATATTTTTGTAGAGCTCGCGGTGGCTCAGCCGATGAGTAGATTATTGGGTAGCTCAAGCCAAAGCAGCTCTGGCCTTAGCTTCCCGACGCAATGCTGAAAGCGCGCCACCCCGCATCACCTTTCCTGGAAGATCATGGCCAACCACATCCTCTGCAAGGCGAGCACACTCAATCAAAGCTTCCAGGTCAATACCGGTATCGATGCCCATTTCCTCGCACATAAAAACCATATCCTCAGTACAGACATTACCAGCTGCACCCTTATGGCCAGCAAAGGGACATCCACCAAGACCACCGACAGAGCTGTCAAATAAGTCGACGCCCATCTCTAAACCCGAATATACGTTGGCGAGACCACAACCTCGCGTGTCGTGGAGATGCAAACAAATTCGCTTATCCGGCCAGCGGTTCCTTACGGCGCCAACAACCTGCTTCACTGAATGTGGTGTTGCCCACCCAACCGTATCGGCAAGGCTAATTATTTTGATATCTACATCCTCACCCTCAGCAATGCCTAGTAGTTCTTCAAGACGCTCTACGACACGACTCGGCGCAACATCTCCTTCAAAATTACAACCCCAAGCAGTCATTATGGATGCGCGTGTAACTGGGATTCCATGCTGCTGATACACAGCGATCTGGTTGCGTTGGACCTCAACATTCTCCTTGAAACCGCGGTTTGTGTTCATCCCCATAAAGGTTTCTGATGTTGTTGTAGAAATAGATCCAAACATATTCAGGCCATCTGCCTGAATAGCTCTTTGTAGACCCTTCTCATTCAGCCAGAGAACATGGTGGGCTACCCTTCTTTTCGCTTGAATCCCGCAACCACTTCATCCGCATCGGCCCACCCAGGAACCCGCTTTGGATTCACGAAAGACGCAACTTGGATCTTCTTCAGGCCAGAGTCAGTTAAAGCATCGATCAACTCAATTTTACGGGCTGTTGCTATAGGGCCAGGCTCAATCTGAAAACCCTCTCTTGGACCTTCCTCTTGAATATCCACGTGCTTTGGCAGATCACCCATGCCTCATACTCCCGGCTGAAATATTTTATCTAAAAGCGTAGATTATTAATTTCGATTTCGAAATAGAAGATGATCGAAGAAATTGCTCAAACTTCTTAGTTGGACTGGTATTCCAGCCCCGAACACGTCCCGATAAATCAATCAAAAAATCTAAGGGGTTTTCTTTATAAAGATGCTTACGAAATACTTGAGCAAATAATAAATTTTTTTGTAGGACTTTATCTAAGAAGTTCTTTCGCTACCTAGAATATGCCTTAAGTTAAGCTCGCTGGCGGAACACTTAGAAAATATTAGTGCGAAGACCTGCGAATTGCCTCTAGCTTTCCTTGCGCAACGCCAAGTCGTCTCTCAGCATCGGCGCGGTCATTATCAGAAGCTGCATTCGCTAAATCGCTTTCTGCAGATCGCAGATCAGCCTCGGCATCACCAACATTAATCTCGGATACTCGAACAGCTGATTCCGCTAGGACTGTACATCGCTCCCACGTAACCTCAGCAAAGCCACCAGCAACAAAGATACGATCACTGACCTCCCGGCCATCATATATCTCTATCACGCCTGGACGCACACTCGCTATCAGAGGTGCATGACCAGGCAGAACACCAAAATCACCTTCTCCCCCAGGCACGACAACCATATCTACTGGCATCGATACCACAAGGCGTTCTGGCGATACTAACTCAAACGCGACTTTATTATCGGCCATTTCAGCCCCCAACTGATGGCAATGAGACTACGCAGCCTCTGCTGCCATCTTCTGCGCCTTTTCAACAGCTTCTTCGATGGCACCAACCATGTAGAAAGCTGATTCTGGTAAGTCATCATACTCACCATCGCAGATAGCTTTAAAGCCCTTAATGGTATCTTCTATGTTGACAAATTTTCCTGGGCTGCCGGTGAAAACTTCCGCAACGTGGAAAGGCTGGGACAGGAAGCGCTGAAGCTTACGTGCTCTAGCTACTACCAACTTATCTTCTTCAGACAGTTCATCCATGCCTAAGATTGCGATGATGTCTTGCAGCGCTTTGTACTGCTGCAAAGTTTCCTGAACTCGGCGCGCTGTTTCGTAGTGCTCATCGCCCACAACGCGACGATCTAAGATTCGGCTGGTGGAATCCAACGGATCCACAGCAGGGTAAATACCTAGTTCTGCAATAGAGCGAGAAAGAACAGTTGTAGCATCCAAGTGCGCAAATGTTGTAGCTGGCGCAGGGTCTGTCAAATCGTCCGCAGGCACATAGACTGCTTGAACGGACGTGATCGAACCTTTGTTTGTAGATGTAATACGTTCCTGGAGAGCACCCATGTCAGTTCCGAGTGTTGGCTGGTATCCAACGGCTGATGGGATGCGCCCGAGTAGAGCGGAAACTTCAGAACCCGCTTGCGTAAAGCGGAAAATGTTATCTACGAACAGAAGAACGTCCTGGCCCTCTTCATCTCGGAAATATTCCGCCTGAGTAAGACCGGAGAGCGCCACGCGAGCACGAGCGCCGGGAGGCTCATTCATCTGACCATATACAAGAGCTGCTTTTGAATTGCCGCCCTCAAGATCAATAACTCCTGACTCAATCATCTCGTGATAAAGGTCGTTACCTTCACGGGTACGCTCACCAACACCAGCAAAGACAGAGTAACCGCCGTGACCTTTAGCAATGTTATTTATCAGTTCCATAATCAGAACTGTCTTGCCCACGCCAGCTCCGCCAAACAGGCCAATCTTGCCGCCTTTCGCATATGGTGTGAGTAGATCAACAACCTTAATACCAGTGACAAGCTGCTCAGCTTCAGTGGATTGTTCAGTAAACTCAGGGGCGGACCGGTGGATCGGAAGGCGCTTAACCGAATCAACTTCGCCTCGATCGTCAATAGGGTCGCCAATCACATTCATAATCCGACCAAGAACACCTGGGCCAACGGGCACTGTAATGGGCTGGCCGGTGTGCTCGGCTTCAGCACCACGTACTAGGCCTTCTGTCTCATCCATAGCAATTGTACGAACGGTGTTCTCACCAAGATGCTGAGCGACTTCGAGCACCAGCACACGGCCACCTTCTCGCTTAACATGAAGAGCGTCCAAAATTGGAGGTATCTCGCCATCGAACTGCACGTCAACGACGGCTCCGGTGATCTGTGTAATGCGTCCAACGGCATTGTTCGCCATAGTACGAACTCCTGTCCTGCTTTTGGTTCCAGGCCTAGGGCTAACCCTAGACGGCCTCGGCGCCAGATATGATCTCTATCAGTTCTTTAGTGATCATAGCCTGACGTGTGCGGTTATAGGTTAAAGTTAATGAGTTAATCATGTCGCCAGCGTTACGTGTGGCATTATCCATCGCGGTCATGCGGCTACCATGCTCAGAAGCTGCATTTTCCAGCAGAGCCCTAAAAATCTGCACCGAAATATTTCTAGGTAACAACTCTGCTAAAATTGCTTCTTCTGACGGCTCGTATTCGTAGACCGCCCCACCTAAGTCTTCCTGTTCAGCTTCAGCTTCCTGCTCTGATGCCTCTGCAGGAACAAGTTGCTGCGCAGTCACGGTATTAGAAATGGCAGACTGAAAACGGGCATAAACAATAGTGCAAACATCGAACTCGTTATCGTTGAACATTGAACGCACTTTTTCACCGATTTCATCGGCTTCCGAAAATGCAACTGCTCGACGTCCTACACCCTCGATTGTATGGACAATTTTGGACCCATACTGACGCCGAAGTTGGTCTCGTCCTTTCCTGCCAACGCAAAGGATTTTTACTGTCTTACCTTCGGCTTCCAACTTTTGGATTAACTGACGAGCTCGACGAACAATGTTGACATTAAAACCACCACAAAGTCCGCGGTCAGCGGTAGCTACAACGATTAAGTGGGTCTGATCCGAGCCAGTTCCAGCAATTAGAGCCGGAGCTCCGGGAGAACCCTTCACGCTTCCGCCTAGAGACGAAAGCATTCTTTCCATGCGCTCCGCAAACGGACGGGCAGCTTCCGCCTGCTCTTGGGCACGACGAAGTTTAGCTGCCGCAACCATCTTCATGGCTGAGGTAATCTTCCTCGTTGCCTGAACGCTTGCGATACGCCCGCGTAGATCTTTAAGGCTAGCCATGCGCGTTAGCTTCCCGCGTCAAACTAGGTTCGCTTAAAAGGACCTGTTGTCCTAAAAAGCCTCGATTAAGCGAAATTCTTAACGAATTCGCCCAAAAATTCGCTCAACTTGGATTTATTGTCATCCGACAACTGACCCGTTGCATTCACGTCCTCCATCAGACCTGCCAGCTTATCTCTGGCAGCGGAGAGCATTGCTGTTTCAAACCTTGTCACGTCGCGGACTGCCACTTGATCAAGGAAACCATTAACCCCAGCAAAAATAGATACGACCTGTTCAGCAACTGAAAGAGGTGTGTATTGGGGCTGCTTCAGAATCTCTGTTAACCGCGACCCACGAGCCAACAGTCTTTGCGTTGCTGCATCTAGGTCGGATGCAAACTGACTAAAGGCTTCCATCTCTCTATATTGGGCTAGCTCAAGTTTAATCGAGCCGGCCACGGACTTCATTGCTTTAGTCTGTGCAGCTGAACCAACACGGCTAACAGAGAGGCCAACGTTAATTGCAGGCCTGATACCCTTATAGAACAGGTTGGTCTCAAGGAAGATTTGCCCGTCGGTAATTGAAATAACGTTCGTTGGAATAAATGCCGATACGTCGTTACCCTGTGTTTCAATCACTGGTAATGCCGTAAGAGACCCGCCGCCGTTAGCATCCGACATCTTAGCCGCGCGCTCAAGTAAGCGGCTGTGGAGATAGAAGACGTCACCAGGGTATGCTTCACGACCTGGCGGGCGCCGTAACAGCAGCGACATCTGTCTATAAGCTGTAGCCTGCTTTGAAAGGTCGTCATAAATAATTAAGGCATGCATTCCATTGTCACGGAACCATTCGCCCATGGCGCAACCAGCATAGGGGGCTAAAAACTGCATAGGCGCAGGCTCAGATGCCGATGCTGCCACCACAATGGTGTATTCCATTGCTCCGTATTCTTCCAGGGTCTTGACGACCTGGGCAACGGACGAGCGCTTCTGTCCAACCGCTACATAAATGCAATAAAGTTTGCGCTTTTCGTCATCGCCAGAATTTACAGTTTTCTGGTTGATAATCGCGTCAATCGCAACCGCTGTTTTACCAGTTTGACGGTCTCCGATGATAAGCTCGCGCTGACCACGACCAATAGGAACCAGAGCATCGAGAGCTTTAATTCCAGTCTGCATCGGCTCATCAACAGATTGGCGCGGAATAATTCCAGGGGCCTTGACCTCAGCTAACCGCCGCTCGGCTCCTTCAATTGGGCCTTTGCCATCAATCGGGTTGCCAAGACCATCCACAACGCGCCTAACAGACCTTTTCCAACAGGGACGTCAACGATATCGCCAGTACGCTTAACGGTAGCGCCTTCTTGGATATTTCTATCATCACCGAAGATAACAACGCCGACATTATCTGTCTCTAAGTTCAGCGCCATACCTTTGGTGCCGTCCTCAAATTCAACCATCTCGCCCGCTTGTACCTGGTCAAGGCCATAAACACGAGCGACGCCGTCGCCGACAGAGAGAACCTGTCCAACTTCAGCAACGTTTGCCTCGGTCCCAAAGTTCGCAATTTCGTTCTTTAGGATTGCGGAAATTTCGGCAGCCCGAATATCCATCAAGCAGCTCCCTTCATGGAATTCTCAAGACGCTGCAGCTTTGAGCTGAGCGAACTGTCATACATACGACTACCGACCCGAACAATTAGTCCGCCCAGCAGTTTAGGATCAACGTGGGTTTCGACCTGGGCTTGTGCGCCAACAGTTCTTTTCACCGCGTCTGTCAGTTTTGCGAGCTGCTCATCTGTCAGCTCTCTCGCAGATGTGACGTGTGCTGTAACCTCGCCACGTCGCTCTGCTAAAATTTCTAGAAAAGCACCGATGATGCCATCAAGGGCAAAGAGCCGACGGTTCTTTGCTACTAAAGCCAGAAAATTGCTGGAAAGCGGGTGTGCTCCGGCCTTAGCAGCGATAGCCTGAAGAGCTTTAACCTGGCTCTCACGTGCTAGATTTGGACTCCGTACCAAACGAACCAAATCTTCGCTTTCACCAAGAAGCGAGCGGAACGCGCGCAAGTCGTCCGCCACGGCATCAAGTGCCTTCTGTTCATCAGCCAGTTCGTAGAGCGCCGAAGCATACCGCCCCGCGATCCCGGACCTCGATCCAGCTTGGGAAGCCACCGATGGACCCCTTCCTCTTAGACTTGTGTTCTTTGCCTTCTGAAACGACTGCTCAAACACCACTATGGCCGCCGCTGAGCGTCGACGCTCAAAACGGTCTCAATTTCGAAGCCTTCGCTATCACAGGCCAATCACGCGATGCAAGCTGAGTCCAACTTTTATTTGTGGTCTCTGAGTATGCTTGCTGCAATTTGCCGCAATTTAATCGCACCTCACATAAAATTGTACGGATCAACATCAATTGTTACTCGCACACCACCTCTGGAAATAGTTTCACCTATCCAATCTCTTAAAACCGCCTGCACGTCGACATGTCGAGCGGCCATTACTAGAAGACGCCAACGCCAACGCCCCCTTAGCTGAGCAATAGGCGCAGGCGCAGGGCCTAGGATTCGGACGTCGTCGTAGTTGGGTGCAGACTTAGCAATTGCACGCGCCATCTTTTCGGATTCAACCGAGTCCCGTCCAGAAATTATTATGGCTGCGAGACGTCCAAACGGAGGAAGTTTTGTATATTTTCGCGCTGCCGTCTCAGCATCGATAAACGCGTCACGATCGCCTGAAATTAATGCCTGCATCACAGAATGGTCTGGTTGGTGCGTTTGAATAAGCGCTCGTCCAGGTCTTTCAGCTCGGCCCGCTCTACCAGACGCTTGTGTCAATAATTGAAAGGACCGCTCTCCAGCCCTTAAGTCTCCGCCCCCGAGTCCAAGGTCGCCATCCACTATGCCCACCAACGTCAAATTCGGAAAATGATGGCCTTTCGCAAGAACCTGCGTACCAACTGCAATATCTATTTCCCCCTCAACCATTGCTCGAATAAATTCTTGTATAGCTGATGGTCCCGATAGGGTGTCAGAAGAAGCGATTTCGATGCGTGCTTTTGGCCAACGCTTGCGAGCTTCTTCAGCAACTCTCTCTACCCCAGGACCGGAAGCAGTAAGCTGGCCCTCAGCCCCACAATCTTCACATGAGTTTGGAAATCGTTTGGAAAAGCCACAGTGATGGCAAATTAGGCGGCCATTTAGCCTGTGCTCAACCAACCAAGCGCTGCAGCTAGGACATTCAACACGCGAACCACAGGATCGACATAAGGTTAGTGGTGCATAGCCTCTACGATTTAAAAAAGGAGGGTTTGTTCTCCGGCAGAAAGTGTTTTTTCAATGGACTCCACCATCGGTTGTGCCAACCAAGAACCACGTTCAGGTGGTGTTGCCCTAAGATCAATTAAATCGACCTCCGGCTTCACAGCCACCCCGTGTCTGGAAGGGAGCTCTACGCGCCCATATCTTCCTCGCTGGACGTTATTCAAGGTTTCAAGAGATGGGGTGGCTGACGCCAACACAACAGAGGCTTGTTCAAGCCGGCCACGAACTACGGCAATATCCCGAGCTTGATACCTTACCCCATCGTCCTGCTTATAGGCAGCTTCGTGTTCCTCATCTATCACTATTAGACCAAGGTTTTTAAATGGTAAAAAAGTGGCCGAACGAGCGCCAACAACTACAGACGCTGAACCATCCGCTATTGCCCTCCACGCTCTACGACGCGCTGCACCACCCAATTCTGAATGCCAAATGATCGGCTGAGCTCCGAATCGATCAGTAAAGCGCTTCAGCCACTGATCTGTCAGAGAAATTTCTGGAACGAGGCATAGGGTCTGTCGGCCCATTGAAAGCGCTGCAGCAATTGCTTCCATGTACACTACTGTCTTTCCTGATCCAGTAACGCCATCCAGTAAATCAACAGAAAATGCCGACGCGCATACCCTATGACGAAGAACATCCGCAGCTGAAGCTTGGTTTGAAGATAATGCTGGCTTCTTAAAGTTTCTCATCACCTCCGCTGGGTCATCGCTAGAGACTTCATGACTGTTGAGGAAGCCTGCTTGTGCCATTGCTCTCACAACTTGTTGACCAACTCCAGCCAATCGAGCGGCCTCAACAGCTGGAAGGGGAGGCGCATTGGCTAAAGTTGCCAAAATGCGCTTTCGTTGTGGCGTAAGCCTGGCATTGGCCGGATATGATCTTGCTGACTGATAAACTGTCTTTGTGGGTGGGGGAGATAAAACAGTTCTCGGCAATGACAATCGCAAAACATTTCCAGGAGGCACAACCAGATATGCCGCCGTCCAATTAATTAGTCGACGCAGGCCTTGGGGTAACAAAGGGGCTTCGAGACGCCTTCGTATTGGTTTGAGCTTTGCCAAATCAATATTTGGATCGCCAACACCATCCCAAATAACTCCAATAGCCATACGGCCGCCTAGAGGCACCTCAACAAGAGAGCCAGGAGGGAGCTCTGGCGGCGCAAGATAGGATAAAGCAGTACTTAGGGGGCCGTCGTCAAAACAGGACGAACGACAAGAGTTTCGTCGATCAAATCGTCTACAATGCTGGCTTCAAGATCCGGCATAGGTTATTTAATAGATCCTTAAGTTGAAGCGGTTTGCAAAAAGGATGGCCCGCAATGAAGTTCTTTGTCGATACGGCAGACGTCTCTGAAATAAAAGATTTAGCAGCTACTGGACTACTGGATGGGGTAACAACCAACCCTTCTTTAATAGCAAAGTCTGGTCGTAAAATCTTGGATGTCATCAGCGAAATCTGTGAACTTGTTGACGGCCCAGTGTCTGCCGAAGTTGCTGCAACTGACTTTGAAACAATGCTCAAGGAGGGACAAAAACTCTCCAAAATTGCTTCTAACGTAACGGTAAAGGTGCCGCTTACAGTTGATGGCCTCAAAACATGCAAGGCTCTGTCAGATGACGGGATAATGGTTAATGTAACCCTATGTTTCTCGGCAAATCAGGCTCTTTTAGCTGCAAAAGCTGGAGCAAGCTTTGTATCCCCGTTTGTGGGAAGGTTAGACGATATAGGCGAAGACGGAATGTTTCTTATCGAAGATATCGTTGGCATATATGACAATTACCCATCCCTAGGGACTGAAGTACTTGCCGCATCAATTCGCCATACAGCACATGTTCTAGCAGCCGCAAAAGCGGGGGCCCATGTCGCTACAATTCCCCCAAACGTCATAAGACAATTGTATAATCATCCCCTCACAGACAAAGGCTTAGAAGCCTTTTTAGCCGACTGGGCATCAACCGGGCAGTCAATTCTTTGACCTCTCAAAGCGCAGCTTCTCCGAAGTCTACTCTAAACGCAGAGGAAGTTGCTGGCTGGTTAAAAGAAAACCCTAATTTTCTCATTGAGAGACCCGATGTTCTAGCTGCATTAAATCCACCGGACAGAGGTGGTGGAAGCGTGGTCGACTTGCAGCATGCAATGGTCAAACGCCAGCGCGAAGAGTTAGATAAATTAAAAGCAAATTGGCGGGATTTGCTCGCTCTTTCTCGGACTAATTTGTCCAATCAAGCTTCAATCTTCGAAGCTACACTTACAGCCATTCGGGCTGCTAGTTTTGAAGCGTTGATTGAGGCAATTACAGAACGCTATCCAGAAATCCTAGGGTACGAAGCAGTTACTCTTTGTATTGAAACGGATAGAGCAGCAAGCTCAAGTCCTCAAAACGTGCGTCAAGTGCGATTTGGCGATATAGACGCCTATCTTGGCGGCAATCTAAAACAATCTCGCTTTATTGCAGATTTAGAACCTGACCCTACCCTGTTTGGGCCGGTCTCAGGAATTATAAAATCCGCGGCACTGGTTCGGGTAGATATGGGTTCAACCGCGCCCAAAGCTCTCTTAGCAATAGGTGGTCGCGAGGTTAATACCTTTACCCCTGATGATGGTGATGATCTCCTTGTTTTTCTTGGACAGGCCCTCGGTGGAACTTTCACTGCTTGGCTTGATTTCACGCCAGATATTAGCGAATGATTTCTTCCAGATCCGATTTAAACCTCGCTGGGTTAGCACCGAATCTTACCAGAGCAATAGCCCTCTGGAGAGATTGGTTGAGAGGGCAGCGTCGCCTCGCCGAGAATACAGAAAAAGCCTATGTAACTGACGTTTCTGAGTTCATGGCATTTCTTATCGAGCACCTTGGTGAAACACCAGATTTAGCAGCCATCGAGCGTTTACATATTCGCGACTATCGAGCATGGCTTGCGAGGCGCGCTGCAAAGGGAATTTCTGCCTCAAGTCGGGCCAGAGGACTTGCGGCTGTCCGAGGGCTAATGCGTTTTCTAACGAGGCAAGAGTTCATTAAGGAGTCGGCCGCTTCGGCCGTTCGTGCACCAAAGCAACCCAAACGTCAGCCTCGACCACTTGGTGTTCAAACTGCAAAGGCCGTCCTCAAGGAGGCAGCCACACCGCCGCGACCAGAAGTGGAAGCTTGGGTCGCGCTACGCGATCATGCTCTACTTTTTCTTCTCTATGGAGCAGGATTGCGTATAGGAGAAGCGTTGTCTCTTACCCGCAGGCAAGCACCTATAGGGGAAACACTTACCGTAACCGGCAAGGGCGGAAAAACGCGAATGGTGCCAGTCATTCCATCAGCACGTCTAGCCGTAGATTCTTATTTGGCTGCCTGCCCTCATCAAGTCGGAAAAGATGGACCACTATTTTTAGGCGTAAGAGGCGGGCTTTTAGCTGATGGCATTGCTCGGCGGCGCATGAGGGAAATACGGGTGAGCTTAGGATTGCCAGAAAGCGCTACCCCTCATGCTTTACGCCATAGCTTTGCGACTCATTTATTAGAAGCCGGTGGTGACCTCCGGACCATCCAAGAACTTCTTGGCCACGCAGGACTTTCAACAACACAGCGCTATTTAGGCGTCGACAGGGCACGGCTGCTTGATGCGTACAGGGCTGCTCATCCACGAGCCTAAATCCACAAAGAGTGTCGTTTTGTTTTTTTGTTAAGTTTATTTTGGACGAAAGTCTGAGTTACCAGATTGCGAGGAATACCCACCCACGCTAGAACCACGTCCATTCTGTTATATTTTCTACCATAAGGGGCCACCCAGATATGGCGTCGTATCAATACATTTATGTGATGAAGGACCTCTCAAAAGTATACCCTGGAGGGAAGAAAACATTAGAAAATATATGGCTGTCATTCTTACCTGGCGCCAAGATTGGCGTGCTTGGTGCTAACGGCGCTGGTAAATCCACTTTGCTAAAAATTATGGCCGGCGTGGACGGAGAGTTTCAAGGAGAAGCATGGGCTGCCGAAGGCGTTAAGGTAGGGTACCTTCCTCAAGAGCCCGAGCTTAACCCGGCTAAAGACGTTATGGGAAATGTCATGGAAGGTGTGGGGGAAATTCAATCTCTCATAGACCGATTTAATGAAGTTTCCATGAAATTTGCAGAAGAACTCTCCGACGATGAAATGAACCAGGCAATAGCAGAACAAGGCGAATTGCAGGAACAAATTGATGCTGTTGATGGTTGGGAAATTGAACGCAAGGTTGAAATTGCGATGGACGCCCTTCGCTGTCCACCAGGCAATGCCGACATTACCAACCTTTCTGGTGGTGAAAAACGACGAGTAGCACTCTGTCGGCTTTTACTCTCCAATCCAGACATGCTCTTGCTTGACGAACCAACTAACCACCTCGACGCAGAATCAGTGGCCTGGCTAGAGCGCTTTCTCCACGACTTTCCTGGAACTGTCGTGGCAGTAACTCACGATCGCTACTTTCTAGATAATGTTGCCGGATGGATACTCGAACTAGATAGAGGAAAGGGCATCCCCTACGAAGGCAACTACACCGGTTGGCTTGAACAGAAACAGAAGCGGCTTCTCCAAGAAGAACGACAGGAGAAGGCACGCCAGCGCACCATCTCCCAGGAACTCGAATGGGTACGTCAGTCGCCTCGAGCTCGCCAAGCTAAAAATAGGGCTCGGATACAAGCTTATGACGCTCTGGTAGCAGAGGCTGGAAAGGAAACTCTGGAAACGGCCCAAATTGTAATTCCTCCTGGGGAACGACTGGGCGACAACGTTATAGAGGCAACACACCTCACCAAGGCGTTTGGTGATAGACTATTAATTGATGACCTCACTTTCCGACTGCCTCCTGGCGGCATTGTTGGGGTTGTGGGCCCAAATGGCGCCGGCAAGACAACCCTGTTCAGAATGCTTACTGGACAGGAGACCCCTGACTCTGGGGCTCTGAAGGTGGGCGACACAGTCAGTCTTGGATACATCGATCAGAACCGTGACGCGCTCAGTCCGGAAAAAACCGTATGGGAAGAAATATCTGATGGACTTGACGTCATTGAACTTGGGAAGCGTCAAGCACCTAGCCGTGCTTACGTAGGCGCTTTTAATTTCAAAGGATCAGATCAACAAAAGCGCGTGGGGCAATTGTCGGGTGGTGAACGTAACCGAGTATATCTGGCAAAAATGCTGAAGTCAGGGGCCAATGTTCTCCTTTTAGACGAACCCACAAATGATCTTGATGTTGATACGCTACGGGCACTTGAAGAGGCACTTCTTACGTTCCCAGGCTGCGCCGTCGTGATTAGCCATGATCGATGGTTTCTGGACCGCATCGCCACTCATATCATGGCTTTTGAGGGTGATAGCCATGTGGAGTGGTTTGAAGGAAATTATGAAGACTATGAAATTGATAAAAAACGGCGCCTTGGGAAAGACGCCGACCAGCCTCAAAGAATTAAGTACAAACCAATAGCCCGAAGTTAGGGTCTAACGCCCTCCTTCATCCGGATCCAAATGTTGGCCAAGGTCAGCGGCTGCTTCTGCGTCAGGGTCTACAGAGGCTGCTGGACTGGGCAGTTCTAATTCTTCTTCTCGATGAGTAAAGTCTGCAATGGATGACGCTTGCTCATCAAGCAGGCCTAACTGCTCCAGCTCTTTAATTCCTGGAAGATCGCTGACTGCATTTAGACCAAAGTGAAGCAAAAATTCATTGCTTGTCACCCATGTTAAAGGCTTGCCCGGGGCATCGCGTCGTCTGCCGGGTCGAATCCACCCTAGATCCAACAAGGCGTCCATCACACCACTAGATAAAGATACGCCACGCATGCGCTCAATTTCCGGTCTCGTAATGGGCTGGTGATACGCAATTATGGCAAGAGTCTCGACTTGAGCTCGGGTAAGCTTCTTAATCTCTTCGCGCTCTACAGTAAGTGCGGCCGCAAGATCTGGAGCGGTTTGGAAAACCCAGCCACCGGCAACCCTCATGACATGTACACCACGGCTGCGATAACGATCCTGCAGTCGTGACATAACGCGAGCAATATCCGTACCTTTGGGTAGGCGCTCAGCAAGAGCGGGCTCCTCCACGGGTAAAGGAGAAGCAAATAGAATTGCCTCGGCTAATCGTTCTGCCAGCTCTAGCTTTTCTGGGTTCTCTAATTCGGGACCTACATCGAAAGCGGGGCTATCATCAGTCATCAATTTGGGCATTCTCTTGAGCGCGTAAATAAATTGGACCAAACAGATTGTCTTGGCGAATTGCCAGTTTACCATCTTTGCTAAGCTGAAGACTTGCAACAAAGGTAGAGGCCCAGGCACTGCGTCGCATTATCGGGTCACCTGTTACAAGCGGCAGAAAAGTCTCCATAGTCTGCCAGTCCATACCTATCCCCAGCATAGCAGTGAGACGGGTTATAGCTGCCTCCACCGTGTGAAGGTTAGATCGCCGAATGGATAGCGCACGGCTGCGGGTACGTCTCTGGATACCAGCATAGGCTTGAAGCAATTCAGTTATATCGGTTACCGGTATGGAGGTTACGTCTTCGGGGAGAGCTTCTTCTTTTCCTCTTGAAAACCTATCAATTCCAAGGCGTGGGCGGCTAAGCAGCTCTTTCGCGGCTTCCTGTAATACAGCCAATCGTTGAAGGCGCTGCGCTAGCGCGGCAGCCATTGCCTCTGGCGAAGGCCCATCTTCAGGTAGGACTTCCTCCTTTGGAAGAAGAAGGCGTGATTTAAGATATGCTAACCACGCAGCCATGACGAGATAGTCAGCAGCAATCTCTAATTCCAGTCCCTTTGCTTCTTCTATAAACGCCAGATATTGCTCGGCTAATTTTAAAATTGATATTTGCAAAAGATCTACCTTTTGATCTCTTGCCATTTGTAACAAAAGGTCGACCGGTCCTTCATACAAACCTAGATCGACAACCAATTGATTGCGAGGCTTAGGAAAGTCCGGTTCAAATTCAACAGTCTCGTTCATCACCAGCCGGTTATCCCGTAAACCACGGAAAGAATAAAGCCCGCGCCACCAACGGCCCAGTCGGCTATTGGGTTAAATCTAATGCCAAACTCCGACAAAAGAGCGGGTAGAATTAACGCTAGACCAAAAACTAAAAGAATGCCAAAGCGCTCAAAAACCTGGATCCGTTCTGAAACCCTAGCAGGAAGCGCCACCATCATAACTCTTCCACCATCGAGGGGGGGCAAGGGTAACATGTTGAACGCCGCCAGCAGCGCATTAACAACGATTAAATTTTTTAGGTTTGGTTCAAGCCAAGAGCCGACGAAGTTAGGCAATAACGGAACGATGTAGAGTAAAACCGCTGCTAAAAGTGCGAGAACTATATTCGCTAATGGTCCCGCCAACGCTACCAGAGCTGTGCCAATGCGTTCAGGCTTTAGCCTCTTAAAAAATACAGGCACTGGCTTCGCGTAGCCAATAATAAATCCAGCACTCGTTATCAGCAGAAGTGCTGGAAGTAACAAGGTTCCGAAAATATCTATGTGAACCAAGGGATTCAGGGAGGTGCGGCCATTTCTGTGGGCAAAGTCGTCACCAAGCCAATACGCAGCATAAGCGTGCCCCGCCTCATGAATCGTAATTGCTAAAACGACAGGTAGGGCCCATATCGAGACTAAATATGCAATTTGACCAATGTCACTCATTTAAGAACAATCTCGTCAAGTACTGCCCATAGTTCTGCGGCGAGCAGAAATGCATCATCATCGAAAGTCATTTGACGAGAACTAGACCAGTTTTGCCAAGTTTTTTCCAATCTATCTCCAGCGGGGCCTGCACCTTCAATGGCAGCAATATTCCCCCGCATGTCGCCAGGACAATAAAGCAATGCATCGCATCCAGCAGAGATAGCTGCAGCAGCCCTATCTCGAATAGGTCCATTCAATGCCTTCATTGCAAGGTCATCCGATAAAATAGCACCGGTAAAACCAGTCTCTAACCTGAGCCAGTCTAAACATTTTCGTGAGCACGTGGCTGGCAAATCCGGGTCTAGGTGTCGATAAACTATATGAGCCGTCATAAAAAATGGGGCTTCTTTTACGGCCATAAATGGGGCCAAATCTGAAAGCAACTTGGCTAAGGGTGCTTCAACCACAGGCAACTGAAAATGGCTGTCACTAGTGGCCCTGCCATGACCCGGTGCGTGTTTTGCTGTTGTTGCTATACCCACCGACCTGAGGGCCTGCTCAGTGGCCGCAGCCAAATTAGCAACCTGAGATGGTATTTCTCCATATGAACGATCTCCGATTACCGAAACATCTGAGCCAGGAGCCGCGACATCACACATAGGCGCACATGCCACATCAATACCCAAAGGTGCTATAGTTGCCGCAATCGCAAGTCCTTGAAGTCGAGCAGCGAGCAGCCCTTTTTCCCTATCCCGCTTCCATAAAGCGCCTATTTGTCCTGCTGCTGGTAAACTAGGCCAATTTGGTGGTCCCAAACGTGCTACGCGCCCGCCCTCTTGGTCAATGAGAACGGGTGCATCCTCACGACCGACAACTTCACGAAAATCACTCGTTAAGCGGCGTATGCTTTCTGGAGCACCAAGATTTCTGGAAAATAAAATCAATCCGTACGGATTAGCCTCAGCAAAAAAACTTCGCTCCTCAGCCGTAAGGCGAGTGCCTGAGCAACCCAATATCGCCGCTGATGGTCTGTTACTTTGCGACAACGAAACAGCCAGCTCCTCGACTCTTTAATTGACCACAGGCTATTTCTGCCAAAGTTTGATCCGGCAAAGGACCCGCCTGCATGCGATGAAAAATGCCGCGTCCTTCGATTTCTACTTCTCGGGTGAATAACTGCATACCACCAAGGATATCTAAATTGGCTTCGCGTAGGCGACGCCATTCCTTTTGTGCAATAGTTTTGCTCCTGACCGCCCCAATCAGAATGAGAAATTTGTTACTCGGAGCTAAATTTGCAGTCTTGATAGTTTCGGATTGATCTGTGGTTTTTGAATTAGTGAGACTATCTCGAACTATCTTCAAATTATCCGCTGCCGCAGTGGCTTTGCTGCGGCGTGGGGGTAATGGAAGAGCAGGCGCATTCTGAAGAATCTCATTCGAATCTGCTGCCGAAGGGTCAGTGAGTTTAGCCTGAAGTTTCTTGTTTGAAGGGGGGTCAATTTGCTTCACCTCTGGCGTCAGAGGGAGTAATTGGATGGGCCCTTTGGGTTGCGGTATATCAGTCGATTGAATGGGCTGACTAACTGGAAAGGGTATCAACTTTTCTTCCGCTGGAGCTATCCCTTGTTTTTCTGATTGCGGTCCACCTCCACCCACAATTTCATAAATAGTTTGGCTGGTGTGGGGAATATCAGCTCCATTAATCTTGTTTGGGTCAGGAGGCAGTCTTTCTGGAGACCTCTCAGCCATCACGAGAGGTGGAGGACCGTAGTTTCCAGTTCCGCCTACTGCAAGCCATATGGCCGCAGTAATCGCCAGCCCAAAGAAAATCACAGCTAACGCGATCCGAGAGAACTTAACGGCACGGGCGCGGTCAGGCCTTACTTCTGGATCGAACGCTTTACTCATGCGTTACATTTCCTCTGCTGGCTGAACACCAAGGACATTAAGGCCAGAGGCTATAACAGCGATCACACCTTGAACTAGTGCAAGACGTGCTTTTGTTGCCTCTGGATCCGAAGTTTGAATGAACCTCAAGGTAGTGTCATCCCGACCCTTGTTCCAGAGCTGGTGAAATGCAGCTGCAGCTTCCTGAAGATAAAACGCGACGCGATGTGGTTCATGGGCCTCCGCAGCTTGCTCGATGATACGCGGCCAACTTGCCAACAACTTAATGAGTCCAATCTCATCTTCATCCGTAAGCTGAGTAAGATCGGCGTGGATGCGGTCTTCGGCCCTTGCTGAAAAACCAGCCTCTTTCGCATGGCGTAAAACACTGCAACAGCGAGCATGCGCGTATTGTACATAAAAGACTGGATTGTCCTTAGACTGATTAACAACACGAGCCAAATCGAAGTCGAGTGGCGCATCGTTTTTACGAGTCAACATTATGAAGCGAAGTACATCCCGCCCAACTTCATCGACAACTTCACGTAGTGTTATAAAATCACCAGAGCGCTTGGACATCCGAACCAGCTCACCGTCTCGAAGCACCCGCACTAACTGACAAAGTTTCACATCCAAGGCATCTTTTTTATCAGTCAACGCTTGAACGGCCGCGGAAACTCGTTTGACGTAACCGCCGTGATCTGCCCCCCAAACATCAATTAATTCTTCGCCGCGGTGGCTTATTTTATCAAAATGGTAAGCGATGTCTGTGGCAAAATATGTCCAGGAGCCATCAGATTTTTTCAGTGGTCGATCAACATCATCCCCGAAATTTGTTGCCCGAAATAAAGTTTGAGGTCGCTCCTCCCAATCTTCAGGTATTTTTCCCTTTGGCGGCTCTAGAATGCCCTCGTAAACAAGGCCTTTACTTTCAAGGGTTGCTAGAGCGGCATCTACGGATCCGGCTTCTACTATCGACCGCTCTGAAGAAAAAACATCCTGTTTAATTCCCGCGGCAGCTAGGTCATCGCGGATTGAATCCATCATCATTGAAATTGCTTTACCACGAGCCACTTCATTTTGCTCCTGGTCTGACATACGAAACAGGTCATCCCCATGAGCAGAAACAAGAGCTTCGCCCACCGGAATCATATAATCACCAGGATAAAGACCATCAGGAATAGGACCTATTTCTTCCCCTAAAGCCTCACGAGCGCGAAGTAAGGCTGTTTGCGCCAAGATATCGACCTGCGCACCCGCATCATTGATGTAATATTCTTTGACAACTTCGAAACCAGCCTTCCGAAGAACAGCGGCCAGGGCATCCCCAAAGACCGCACCCCGCCCATGCCCAACATGCAGAGGACCCGTGGGATTAGCAGAAACATATTCAATGTTTACTCGGCGGCCTGCTCCCATATTAGAAGCGCCATATTCACGGCCCAAAGATAGGATTTCCAAAAGTCTGGCAGGCCAGAAGTCAGGTCTTGCCTGAATATTTATAAACCCAGGCCCAGCCACCTCAACTAACTCAATGTCATCATGGGAACGAAGGCGAGAAGCAATCAGTTCTGCTAGATCTCTTGGCTTCATTCGGGCGTCTTTAGCCAAAACCATGGCAGCATTCAAAGCAACATCGCCGTGGTTGGGGTCGCGCGGAGAACCGGCAGTAGCACGATCCAGATTGAGATCACTGGGAATGTCGCCATTTTTGGCTAAAAATTTGAGCTCTTCGAGAGCTAAGTTATTGAAATGCTCAAAGTAGTTCATAGGCTTTGACTATTAATTTCGAACAAACGTTGATGCTCCAGCATAGCGTAGCGGTCTGTCATACCAGCGATATAGTCTCCAACAATACGATAGATCTTCGTTTCCTTTGATTCTTCTGCCAACTTCCGCCACTCGGCTGGCAAACTTTGGGGCTCAGCAATAAATACTTCAAAAAGATCTGAAACAATCCGTTTTGCTTTGCTCGTCATCCGGTTTACCTGCGTATGACGGTACATATTCGTTCTTAGAAAAGCCCGCAATGCGTCAAGTTCCAGCGTCATTTCCTTTGAAAAAGAGGCCATTGGTTTACCAGCAGATCAAATGTCGGTGGCAGTTTTGGGTTTCAACTCGCGCAAACGGTTGGCTGTTTCCGTGGTCAAATCCCGCACCAAATCACCTATAAGTGCTCTAACTAACTCATAAATTCGGCGCTGGCGATCAAGTTCCGGCCAATTTTTATCAATTGCGCGCAAATGGTTCGCAACAAGAGCCGATGCGTCAGCAACAGCTCCCAGTGGGAAAAGCTGGGCACGCAAACCGTCGTCGATGTCATGCGTGTTGTAGGCAATATCGTCCGCAATAGCAGCTACCTGAGCCTCAAGACTTGCGTGGGTGGTCAATTCCAAAGAATGAGACTTGTCATAATTTCGAACCGCTAAAGCCGGTTCTAGAAGAGGACCATTGTGCTTAACAACCCCCTCAAGGGTTTCCCATGAAAGGTTAAGCCCATCGAAACCAGCATAACGTTGCTCCAAACGCGTAAGCACCCTAAGCGTCTGCACATTGTGATCAAAGCCCCCCACATGGCTTAGCTTTGATGATAAGGCCTCCTCTCCAGCATGCCCAAAGGGTGTGTGGCCGAGGTCGTGGGCTAAAGCTACGGCCTCTGCAAGATCTTCATTAATCCCTAAGTTTCTAGCTACAGTTCGTGCTATCTGGGCTACCTCTAAAGAATGAGTAAGCCGCGTGCGAAAATAATCTCCTTCATGGAATACAAAGACCTGTGTCTTGTGTTTCATGCGGCGAAAGGCGTTGGAGTGAATTATGCGATCGCGGTCACGCTGAAAATTGGAACGGTTCTCTGGATCCGGTTCTGAAATTAGTCTGCCGCGGGAAGATTTTGCGCTGGCAGCATAGGGTGCGGCGGGATTAGGAGATGCATCAAATAAATACTGCTCTAACACGCTAAATCCTTAGTTTGTATTGAAAGGCCATAACAAACATCTATTTTATGTTATCTTGTTGAACTTATCGCGAAGTAAATCAACCTAAGCCATCCTTTTAGTGGGGGTCTTAAACATGCCGGACGGCGCTCTTCAGGACGGAGTTAACATCACGGAGCGAGGGGCTGCACGTCTCAAGCTCCTTCTTGCTGATGAAAAGAACCCCAATGCGAAGTTTCGAGTATCCGTTCTAGGCGGAGGGTGTTCAGGCTTTCAGTATAGTTTTAGTTTTGACGATGTTCTGAATTCCGATGACAAGGGCTTTGAACGCAACGGTGTCCCAATTGTAGTGGACGAGATTTCCCTGGACTTGTTGGGAGGGGCCATTGTGGATTGGAAGGAAGATCTTTCCGGAGCAATGTTCGTGATCGAAAACCCCAATGCAGCCTCGTCTTGCGGTTGTGGGTCGTCTTTTTCGATTTAGATAACAATCAAATGCGTCTTGCAACTTGGAATGTAAATTCAATTAAAGCTAGGCTGGACGCAGTATTGGCTTGGATGGATGAAGCCGGTCCGGATGTGCTCGCCCTGCAGGAAATTAAATGCGTTGGTGAAGCATTCCCTGAACTAGAGTTCAAAGCTCGCGGTTACCACACCCTTGTGGCCGGACAGAAAAGTTACAACGGTGTTGCTCTGTTATCTCGGCACCCCTTCAAAGATCCAGTTATTGGTCTGGATGGTGACCCATCCGACGAACAAGCGCGGTATGTGGAAGCAACCGTTGAAGGAATGCGGGTGGCGTCGATATATTTGCCAAATGGGAACCCTATAGGTACAGAAAAATTCAATTATAAAATGAGCTGGATGGACCGTTTACAAGCTCGGGCAAAAATCCTTCTGGAGGACGGCATGCCCACCGCTCTTATGGGTGATTTTAATGTCATTCCAGAACCAGAAGATTGCTACAATCCATCAGCTTGGCGGAATGACGCGCTTTTCCAAGCAGAAACGCGTGCAAAATTCAGGGCATTGTGTTGGCTTGGTTTCTACGACGCGTATCGCTCGGTAAGGCCAAGAGCTCCTTCAGCATTCACATTCTGGGATTATCAGGGGGAGCATGGCAGAAAGACCATGGCATTCGGATTGATCATATCCTTCTGTCTGCAACAGCACTTGACCGCTTGAGCGATGTAGACATTGATCGGCGCCCTCGCGGACAACCTAAAGCGTCAGATCACACACCGATTTGGTGCGAAATTTCAGATACATCACCTGCTCCACGACTCTAGAAACTGATTTGCCTTTCCTCCCCCTTCATGACGACAATCCTCGCCGATGGGTATCTACACCCTATGTGACTTGGGGAATGATTCTGTTTTGTACGATTATCTATATCTGGCAAACGGGTCTTTCGCCTGAAGAAGAGGCAAAAGTTTTGTTCAGCTATGGTTTCATTCCAGCTGTCGTTTTTGGGTATCGTGAACTCGCCGAGAGCCTTGTAGTGATGCCAGCCGACTTCTCTGTTGTGACTTCGGTCTTTCTGCATGGCGACGCTTGGCATCTGATTGGAAACATGTTGTTTCTCTACATCTTTGGCGACAACGTGGAAGATGCGTGCGGACATTGGCGGTTTGCAATATTTTTTGTCATTACCGGAGCTATTGCAGCATTAGCTCAGGGCTACGCTGACGTAGCATCAGAAGCCCCTCTGATAGGTGCATCTGGGGCTGTATCCGGGGTTTTAGGGGCGTACATTCTTCTTACGCCTAAATCTAAAATAACTGTATTACTGCCTTTTTTTATTCCCATACGACTTAAGGCATGGGCCGTTATTGGCAGCTGGTTCATCTTCCAGACCTTAGCCAGTGGAGGTTTAATGGGAGCAGAGAACGTAGCGTATATAGCCCACGTGGGCGGCTTTTTATCCGGCGCTTTGCTGATCAGTTTGATAAAGCGACCCGCAGCCAGGTTGTTCGCTCAATAAATCAGGCCTGATCCGGATTAATAAACCAAAATATTAACATAAGAGTAAGCATAGCGCCGGCAGAAACCCAATTTTTGTATGTGAGCCTTGCCTCTTCCACCTCATAATCATTAGGCCTCATTAAAATCTTGATATCACGGGAACCAAGAGACGCCTTCAGTAGTCCGTTGCGCTTACGATAGCGCCAAAGTTTAACTGTAGAGTCGATTAAAAAAGCCATAGCTAAGATCACACATATGGCAACTATATTGTGAGGTTCCAAATCTGACCCCCCTTGAAATTATTAATCCCGCAAGGTCTAAATTAGTGTGTATATTTCCGGAAGCCAAAATTCCATCATCAAGCGGAGGTTTTTATGAAGCTTTATAATTCTGTAGGACCTAACCCTCGCGTTGTTCGGATGTTTTTGGCTGAAAAGGGCGTTGAGCTTCCATTGGAAGAAATTGATATCCGAAAAGCCGTAAATAGACAGGCTGAATTTTTGAGTAAGAACCCAGCAGGCCAAGCGCCGTGCTTAGAGCTTGACGATGGATCCTACATTTCTGAGATCACAGCAATTTGTGAATACATCGAGGAACTACACCCAAGTCCTGTCCTGATTGGAAAAACGGCGGAGGAGAGAGCCGTAACAAGGATGTGGACGTGGCGTGTCGATTTAAATATCTGTGAGCCATTAGCTAATGGCTTTCGTTTTGGCGAAGGCCTAAAAATGTTCGAAGGCCGTATGCGTTGCCTACCCGAGGCCTCTCCAGGTTTAAAGGCTATAGCGCAGGACAAAATCACCTGGCTGGATAACCTTATGGCCGGTCAGAAATTTATTTCTGGTGACAACCTATGTCTGGCAGATATTCTTTTGTTCTGCTTCATGGACTTTGGTACCAATGTAGGCCAACCTATCAATGCACAAAACGCCAATGTTGCTTCTTGGTTTGAACACATGCAGGGTCGGCCAAGCGCTTCAGCTTAATGACTAAATTGGGTTAAGCGTCTGTCCACCATCAGCGGCGATGGTCTGGCCAGTTACCCAGCTAGCGGCATCTGAAGCAAGAAACACTGCTAAATTAGCTACTTCTTCCGGCGCACCAAGGCGGCCAAAAGGGATCGACGATCTGATTTTTTCGAAAAGCTCTGGTCGTTCGACTTCAGCCTTACCCCATACGCCACCTTCGAAATAGATCGATCCTGGGGCGATGCAGTTAACTCGGATATTATCTGACGCGTAATGATATGCCTGTGTTTTGGTATATTGGATAACAGCAGCTTTAGCCGCGCCATATGGGGAGTACGTCCAGCTGTAGCTAAGCCAGTTATAGAGCTAATATTTATAATTGAGTCCCCGCCAGTTTCTGCCATTGAGGCCCTTGCTTTCCAAGAAGCTCTGACGAGTGCCATCACATCAACATTTAGGCTTGAGTCCCAACCTGCCTCATCCTCTGACCCACCGAACGCAGATGTGTTGTTAACTAAAACGTCAACACCACCCAGGGCGGTGATAGCTGCATCCATATAGCCTTCAATGCCCTCCTTCGAGGCCACGTCCGCTGCAAGGCTATGAACATTTCCACCATGCCGGCTTAAATTTTTGGAGGCAGCGTCCAATCCTTGTTGACCACGGGCGCAGATTGATACCGCCATGCCTTCAGCGGCTAGAGCATCAGCAATGGCGTAGCCTATACCCCGGCTACCTCCGGTAACGATAGCGCGCTTTCCAGTAAGGCCTGTTTTCATAGATGCTACTCCTAAGGTTGGTCGAGTCTTATCTCAATACGCCTATTCCGCCTATAGGCTTCTAGGGTTTTCCCTTTATCGATCGGCCGGTATTCACCAAAACCAGCTGGCAAAAGCCGTTCCTGTGGGATGCCTGCAGCAGCCAAGACTTTTGACACAGATTGCGCGCGCTCTAATGAAAGATCTCGATTAGATGCAAACTGCTCTGTTGAAATTGGGCGAATATCAGTATGCCCATCAATGCGAAGAACCCATTCGACCTCTGGAGGAATTGTTGCAATGATTTCCTTCAAGGCAGATGCCAGGGTTTCTATTCGCTTAACGCCTTCGGGGCCTAGGTCCGCTTGAGCCGTTTCAAACAACACTTCTGACTGAAGAACGAAACGGTCGCCTTCGACCCTTATATCTGATCTGTCTTTAACAACCTCACTGACTTTTCCAAAAAATTCAGAACGAAAGCGCCGTAACTCACTAACTTTTGCTGCAAGCGCAGCATTAAGTTTGCCCTCGAGCTGCAATATTGTGGACCCTTGGGTCTTGGCTTGATCCAATGCTTCAGTAAGAGCAGCATTGAGCGCATCTATTTTAAATTGAAGCTCGGCATTAAGACTGGCCAGAGCCCTTTGTTCAGCCTCCGCATTCCTCTTCGCTGCTTCTAAACCTTGGGCGTCTCGCCTGGCGCCGGCAAGTCCCAACTCTGCAGCCACAGCTGCGTTTTGCAACGCTTCTGCACGGGAGGACATATCAGCTATTTTAGCTTCCAGGCTTACAATTCGATTGCGATATTCAAGCACCACGGCACTACTGGCTGTTTCCTGCTCCTTTAAACGATCTACGAGTGCCGCTGCATTAGCTTCTGCATCACCTTTAGCGGACGTCGCGGCCTCTAGAGCTGCCGCTGCTGTACGAAGTGCCTCCTCGAGTTCGCTGGCCCTCTTGGCGAGAGCATCGCGAGCAGCCTCAGCTCGAGCGGCTCGCTCAATAGCCCTCGACAGAGTCAGCTCAGCCCGTTCTGTCGTAATAAGATAGGCGGCTTTTGCTTCATTAGCTTCGGACTGCAACGCTTCCAGTGTTGCAGTGAGCCTCGCAATTTCCGAAGCTTGTATTTCAGCTTTTGCTATCGCCTGGTTATTTATCTCTTGAGCATCTAACAAAGATTTCTCAAGTGTTTGTACTTTATCCAAAAGAAGCTTCAACTGCTGTTCTACCGCAACCTTTTCTGCACCCTCGCGAGAGAGATCGGCCCGTGCTGCGATTAACGCCTGGGATATATTTTCAGACTCCTTTTCAAGCGTTGTTAACTGGCTTTGTAGGTCGTTTCTTCGCGCGGTTGCAGCTGCAAGAGCATCTGAGAGATTTGCGCTTTCTTCTATAAGGACAGCAATTTCACCTTCTGCCGCTGCTAGCGCTTGTTCTCGGCCCGAAAGACGCTCGGAAAGAAAATGCTGCGCTATCGCAAAGACTGACAGAAGAAAAATAACCACCATCAGCAAACTGGCTAAAGCATCAACAAACCCTGGCCAAAGGTCCTGGCGTACAACGCGTCCGCGGCGGGAACGCATCAATCGGTCCTGCCGTCCGCATGACCGATTAACGTGCGGCCCAGAAGGCGCAGTTCGTTGCGCAATTCCTGTGTTAATTCTGACTGGCCTGCTGTGACCGCTCCACCTAGCCGGGCTAATAATCTCTCAATTTGAGCCAGCTGACGACGAGTTTCAGCGTCGATCACAGGATTCGCAAGACGTTCCGTCATTGTCTGTAAAGCTAAAGCTGATGAGTCTTCTCGCTCTGCCAACAAACCAAGTGCACGCTGTTGCTGTTCCGAAATACGACCCAGGGTTTCAAGGCCATCAGCCAAACTATGAAGCCGGTCCCCCATGGCTGTGAGTACCTGGTCTGTCTCACGGCGCTTTTCTTCCGACCGACCCACAAGCCGACGCAAGTCGTCCAGCATCTCTGCTGTCTGCCCCAACAAGGCCTCAACATATGCAGAGGGCTGCGACGGCCCAATGGCCGCCTGACTCGATAATGCTGGCAAACTTTGAAAAGTAGCAATCGAAGAAAGCCAATCCTCGACCTCGTTATAAAACCGATTCTGGGCCTGACCTGCCTGAAGGTCCAAAAATCCAAGAGCAAGAGCCCCGCAAGACCAAAGAGAGAGGAGCTAAAGGCTGTGCCCATGCCGTCCAAAGGCGCGCGAAGCCCCCTCGCAAACTTTCAAAGGTTGTTGCGGCATCTCCTCCTACGTCTAATCCATCGACTACTTGTGAAACAGACCTGACTGTTTCTAAAAGCCCCCAAAAAGTACCCAAAAGGCCCAGGAAAATTAAAAGCCCAACCAAATAACGCGCTAATTCACGTGCTTCATCTAGCCTGCTTCCCAAACCATCAAGCAGCGCACGAGCAGATGTTGCATGAAGGCTAACCTTGTCCTCAACTTGCGTTAAGGCGCCGGCAATTGGCGCTAAAAGACGAGGTCCAGGACCTTGTGGCTCCCGAGTGCCACGCCTTTGAAACCGCTCAATCCACTCCACCTCGTTTTTCAGACTATAAGCCTGTCTCACGCAAACGATGGCACCGACAACAAATACGCCGACGATCACCCCATTTAATGCTGGGTTTGCCATAAAAGCTGCAAAAGCAGACCGCCAAGTAACCGCCCCTGCTGCAATTGCCGCAGCCATGAAAAGCGCCATTCGTAGAAGGAATCTTCCTGGACGTGTCAGGCTGGGGCTCATGTTTTGGATGCCTCCAAATAAATAACTACCGCATCCCGACTATCATCATTTGAAACAGGTTTGACTGCAATTGATGAACTCGGGACCCCACTACTAACTAAATATTGATAAACTGCGACCACCCTTGAGAGAGCTTCCTGACGGGCAGAAGCTTTTTCACTGATGCTGGATCCGCCAAATAAATGGATAGTAAAATTGGACGCTCCCGTGCTGCGCTTAACGACCTGAACGAGAAGTTGCTCGTCATCTCCGTGGAGTAATTGAATACCTTTGGCAAAAAGTATTTCTGTTTCAAATCTTTCCGATACGGCAGCTAATTTTTGTAAGGGATTTGTAGAGACATCCTCTGTGCTAATGGGGGTATTTTTATTGGTAGAATCTAGCGTCGATAGATCAGCGACAGGGAACTCTGTGCTTGGCGCCTCGTCTTTTGAGCTTGTCTTAGAAGAAGATGGCACCTGCCTTACAGGGGGCAACGGAACCATAACAACTGTCTTTTGGCTCAAAGACGAATTGTGTTTGTTCGAAAAGTCTGGGCGGCGCGGTGGGAAAGGGGGTAAATCATTGTTGAGCCTCTCGTTGTTATTCGAGAGAGATTTTGCTTCTTTCAAGTTGAGGGCTGGGGCTAACTGACGTTCACTCGCAAGCGCTGATGACTGGAGGTAACCACATGGAAGCAGATATAACAGTAAAAACATCCCGCAAAGCTGCCTAAAGCGGGTATTCAATGGGCCCGTGCAATGATGTTTCGAACTCATCATTTCCAGTTCAATTGCTTAAAGCAAGTTCTACGCCCCCGGATCTTAGCGAAGCTCGAGGCTAACCTCAACTGAGCATGGTTAGGCCTGTCTAATCGACGTCGATAAAATCTGTCCGTGAAGTTCTCCCGAGGCCGCAACCAATTCGCCAGATTTTAGCCATCCAGCCCCACCGTTCAAATCAGTAATAATACCACCTGCTTCTTGCAGGATGATTGAACCCGCAGCGAACTCCCAGGGCTTGAGGCCAACATCGACGTAACCATCAAGTTTTCCCGCTGCTACCTGCACCAAACTAATAGAAGCTGTACCCACGATTCGTATTGTACAACTTTGGGCTAGCCGATTGAAAATCCCAGACCATTGATCTGGATTATGAGAATCATGAAGAAACGGTGCTCCCGCAACTAACGCTTCAGAGAGATGCGTTCTCCTCGAAACGCGGATGCGACGGTCATGAAGGTATGCGCCCTCATTGCGTTCAGCCCAAAAAGTTCATCTGTAACCGGGTTATAAACGACCCCAGCTATAACCTCACGACTTTCTTCCAAAGCGACTGAAACTGCGAATTGAGGCAAACCATGCATGAAATTGGTAGCGCCATCTATGGGGTCAGCAATAAAGCGGTGAGAGGTATCTGCTCCGATTATCTCATCCAGACCATCCATTAGGACGCCGAAGCGAGGGCGGGCTTTTTCAAGCTCTTCTTGTAAAATACGAGAAGCTTTTTCGTCTGCCTTTTCGACAAAATCGCGGGGGCCTTTATTCGATGCCTGGAGATGTTCAACCTCTCCAAAGTCACGAACAACCGCACGTCCAGCCTTTTCAGCCGCACGAATCATCATGGTCATTACAGGTGTGCGGCGCATTTTTATCTCTCTAGGGGCGAGACTAGTCTTTTGCCCGCTCTACATATTCTCGGTTTTCAGTATGAACAACAATGCGTGTGCCAGTAACAATATGAGGAGGCACTGAGATACGCATGCCGTTTTCTAACATAGCTGGCTTGTAAGAAGCGCTTGCAGTTTGGCCTTTCACCACTGGATCAGCCTCAACTACCTCTAGGACAACTGTTGTTGGGAGGGTGACCCCAATTGGAGTGCCATCAACTGTGTTGATCCGAATAGCCATGCCATCCTGCAAAAAGTCTGCTTTTTCACCGACGGTCTCACCATCCATCGTGAACTGATCGTAAGTTTCATTATCCATGAAAGTAAACAATTCGCCCTCGCGATAGAGGAATTGAACTTCACGCTCATCGGTATGTAATCGCTCTACTGTATCGCCTGTTCGAAAACGGACATTAGTTTTGGTTCCCGTCATCACATCGCGCATATCAAGCGCAATAAACGCATTCCCTTTACCGGGTAAGATCAGCTCGTGTTTTATCACCATGTAATGGCGATTATCATGCTCAATTGCGTGGCCAGCACGCAGTGTGTTTGCGATGACCTTCATAATGGCCCCGTTATATCCGTTTCGAAACTAAATCGAGGTGCTTCTATCAGTCGTCGACTAAACCCGCAACCGGCGGCGGGTATCGGTGTTCTTGCCCAAAGGGGTCACTAATGACCCAGTCTCCTTTTTCAGACGCCTGCACATAGCTCGGGGTGAGAGGTGATTTTCCATATCCCCCCGGCACATCTAAAACGTAGGTTGGCTGACAAAGACCTGACACTCTTCCGCGAAGCGCTTTCATCAGCTCCTGCCCAACCGAAATATCAACACGAAACCGCGCTGTCCCAGGCGCTAAATCCAAATGATGCAGGTAATAAGGCCGAATACGAGAGGCAACCAACGCTCGCATCAAATCTTCTAGAGGACCGATCTCAGCATTAACGCCCGCCAACAGCACGGACTGTCCTAACAAAGGAATACCTGCATCAGCAAAAAGTGCAGCAGCTTTTACTGCTGCTTCAGTAAGTTCACTGGCATGGTTGCAATGAATGGCGACATAAGACGAGAGCCTTCCTGTGCCCTTAACTGCCGCCACCAATTCAGGTGAAACTCTGTCAGGGTCTGCAATTGGAACGCGCGTATGGATGCGCAGGATCTTAACATGGGAGATGAACTCCAGCTGCTTGATGATCCTTGCAAGAATTGACGGCTTCAGCATGAGTGGATCGCCACCAGTCAAAACGACTTCCCAGATCTCCGGGCGGTTGGCGATGTAAGCCACGGCGTCGGAGATCTCTGTCGGTTTCATAGCTGGAGCGGAACCAACTGTCTCTCTTCTAAAGCAATATCGACAGTATACAGGGCAAACGCTTATTGGTTTGAGTAAAACACGGTCAGGGTAACGATGTACAAGTCCTGGGGTTGGGCTGTGTGAATCATCACCGATAGGATCAGACAACTCTTCTGGCATTTGTGTGAGTTCATTAATGTCTGGCAGAAATTGCTTCTTGATTGGTTCACCATAAGCGTCAATCAGTGCTGCCATCACTGGTGTGACCCGAATGGCATAGTGGCGGCCGACTAACTCAGCTTGCTCGGCGGCTTCGGTATCTATAAGCCCAGCACCGAGCAGTGCTTGAGCAGAAATAAGAGCAGGTTTAGCGTTCATACAGCTTTCTATAAGGGGATCTAGCGATGACAGGAAGCGCACCCGCCTGGCGGCCCGATAAATTCGAGCACCGTCGCCCCTATCTCATGGCCCGTAATCGCATTTTGAAAGCCATGCGACAGTGGTTTGATGATCAAGGTTTTTCGGAGGTAGAGACACCAGCTCTTCAAATATCGCCTGGTATGGAACCGAACTTAAATCCCTTTGAGACCACTCTTGTTGAGCCTGATGGCAGGTCTCAAGTGATGGGGCTTCATACAAGCCCAGAATTTGCGATGAAAAAGCTGCTGGCTGCTGGTGCCGGTCCTATTTTCCAAATCGCACGGGTTTATCGAAACGGCGAACGCTCAGCGACCCACCATCCCGAATTCACGATGTTGGAATGGTATCGTCCCGGCAGTGATTGGAAACAAGGAGCTATTGATACTCTAAGCCTCCTTAAAATCGCAGCCAAGGCTGCTTTCCCGTTACTTCAATGTGGCAAATTTGATCCCCAGGCGTCAGCTGATTGGTTAAGTGTTTCAGACGCCTTTCTGGAAAAACTTGGTTTCGATCCATTGCCCTTTCAAAACGATGAGGCCGCTCTGCGCAGTGCCGCTAACACGGCAGGGATAAAAACCGACGAGAGCGACGACTGGGACGACATTTTTTTTCGTTGTCTTTTAAACCGGATAGAGCCACACCTTGGGACTAATAAACCTTTAGTTTTGCACCACTACCCAGCTCGAATGGCAGCCCTTGCGCAGATAGACCCATTAATTCCTCTAGCCGCAGAGCGCTTTGAGGTTTTTGCTGACGGTATAGAGCTTGCTAATGGTTTTGGTGAACTTACCGACCCCGAAGAATATAAGCGAAGGTTTAATGCAGACCTCAACGCCATAACCGCGAATGGTGAATCACGCAAAATTGATGAAGATTTTCTCAATGCTATTGCTCACGGCCTTCCATCAGGTTCAGGGGTTGCAATGGGTTTTGACAGAGCTGTTATGCTAGCAACCGGAGCACGGCACATTGAAGATGTTCTTTGGCTTCCCGTGGCAAATTCAGCTAAATAGGGCACAGTTGTCACATTTTTGCCCAATTAACAGCAATAAAAAGTGCATAAATAGATTGGTGACGAGATGCTCGCATCAGTTTAGTCTCTGAAACCGTTCTCAAAGTAACTAACCAAGGTTTCTGAATACCAATGGATCGCCTGCGCATCAGTGGTGGACACTCTCTTGTGGGCGAAATCCCAATCAGTGGAGCTAAAAATGCTGCTTTGCCCCTAATGGCAGCTGGATTGCTATCAGAGGACGGGCTGACTCTCGCAAATGTGCCTAGCCTAGCCGACATCGCTTCAATGGCGGATTTGCTAAATGAATTAGGCGCCGAGTTAACCATAAAGCGAGATGACAATAACCAAGGTCAAACCGTCAGAATTCACGCACAAGAAATTACTAATATTGAAGCGCCGTATGACATTGTCCGAACGATGAGAGCTTCGGTCCTGGTTTTGGGGCCACTCGTTGCCCGCGCAGGAGAGGCCAAAGTGTCACTTCCCGGAGGCTGCGCTATTGGCAATCGACCGGTAGACCTGCACTTAATGGCATTAGAGAGCATGGGAGCAAAAATCGAGTTGGAGTCAGGATACATCCATGCATTTGCTCCAAAGGGTCTTCATGGCAACCGCATTACATTTCCAACAATTTCGGTGGGCGCAACAGAAAATGCCATGATGGCTGCCGCACTTGCCAATGGTGAAAGCACTCTAATCAACGCTGCGCGGGAACCGGAAATCGCGGATCTCGCCAAATGCTTGATCGGTATGGGTGCTGAGATCACTGGCGCTGGCTCAGATACGATTTATATTCAAGGTAAACCGCGACTAAATCATACAAATCATTCAGTTCTACCAGATCGAATAGAAGCCGGTACGTTTGCAATGGCAGCAGCGATGACCTCTGGCAATATAGAGCTCCTTGGTGCCAAATTATCCCACATCGAGGCCGCTGCAACCATTTTGAAAGAATGTGGAGTCAACTTAACTGAGACAGAGCGTGGTTTACGTGTGAGCCGTTTGGGAGACCGATTGGTAGGCGTAGATGTCATGACTGAACCATATCCAGGCTTCCCTACCGACCTACAAGCCCAGTTTATGGCGTTGATGACCACTGCTGATGGCGCGTCTATGGTCACAGAAACAATTTTTGAGAACCGGTTTATGCATGTGCCTGAACTTACACGCATGGGTGCAAACATTAATGTTCACGGATCCTCAGCAATGATCCGCGGCACTTCCAACCTGAAAGGTGCGCCCGTGATGGCGACAGACTTACGGGCTTCTGTAAGTCTTGTTCTCGCGGGATTGGCGGCCGAGGGCGAGACTATCGTCAATAGAATTTATCATCTGGACCGCGGATATGATCAGGTAGAAAACAAACTAAAAGCTTGTGGGGCGGAAATTAGGAGGGAGAAAGAAGCATAATGTCTTATCCCATCCGCCCACTCCGCTTATTTGCAAAAGATGAAACCGACTTAACGATTATGGCTACTTGTTTACAGGATGCGATAATTCCAGTTGGAGATATCGCCTGGCTAAAAAGCAAAAACGAATTCGCGCTCGCCTTTAACCGGTTTATGTGGGAAGCAAGTGGAGAGGTTTTGGACAACAGTCCTGTTTATTTCCGAACACATAGTTTGCTAAAGATTGAAAATGTCATCAACGTCCAATCACGCTCATTAAACCTGCAAAATCGATCAGAAATTCTTTCCATGATGAGCTTGAAAACTTTTGATAAGGGTGTCGATCTATTGTTTTCGGAAGATAAAGCTATCCGAATACAGGTCGAAAAGCTCAATCTTGTATTAACTGACATGGGCCAACCCTGGCCAACTCGCTGGCAACCCAATCATCCAGAAGAAAACTCGGCCTAAGGAAACTCAATATGATTAATCTAAGTAATAAAAAAGCATTCGTAACTGGCGCCGCCTCCGGAATTGGCCGAGCAACTGCTACAACGCTAGCCGAAGCTGGTGCTTACGTTATCGCGACAGACATTGATGAATCCGCAGGCGCTAAGTTAGCCGAGGATTTGAAAAGTGGTGAATTCAGAACCTTAGATGTGACGGATCCAGACGCCATAATTGCTTGTGCAAATCAACTAACAAATGACCACGGTCCTATGGACATAATTGTAAACGTAGCAGGTTGGGACAAAACCGAGCCATTCATGGAGAATTCACCTGAGTTTATTGAGAAGATTGTTCAACTAAATTATCTCGGCCAGGTGCGGGTTTGCCAGGCATTGTTGAAACCAATTATTGAAGGTGGAAAGGGTGCTAAAATCGTTAATGTGTCGTCTGATGCAGGCAGGGTTGGCTCGATGGGGGAGACTGTTTACGCCGGCGCAAAAGGCGGTGTAATTGCTTTTTCAAAGTCACTCGCTCGCGAAATGGCCAGGCACGGCGTTTGCGTGAATGTTGTGGCGCCAGGGCCAACTGATACACCCTTGTTTCAGGGGCAAAATGAGCGCCTGAAAGAAGCATTGCTTCGCGCAATTCCGTTTCGAAGGTTAGCTCAGCCTCAGGATATTGCAGATGGGATACTTTATTTTGCAAGCAACCGTGCCGATTATGTCACCGGGCAAGTGTTAAGCGTTTCAGGCGGCCTTACAATGCACGGTTGATTTTGCTCAATGCCGAACTCCATAGATTTCCGGAAATATTTGGAGCCAGGTGACCTGGTTGTTGTAGCGCAGCTAGGGAGCTGAACCTACAAAACTGACAGCAGCGCTTTTCAATGCTGCAAAGGACATCGAGGGGATTAGGGTGCTGACCAGTTTCCCTCTGGGCGATGCTGAAACACGGCTTGCCAATGAACACATCCGATTTCTTTCCATGGATGGTTTTGGCGCAAATGGTCAACTATTTCAGAAAGGTCGCTTAGCCGTAGCACCTGCCCGTTTTTCGGATTATTCACGGTTATTCGAAGGCAAGCTTAAGCCAGCAATTACTCTTTGTTCTGTAACACCGCCAGACTCTGAAGGAAACGTAAGCCTAGGGGTTACTGTCGACCATCTTCCCGCCGCAATCCGGGAGGCAAAGGTAGCTTTCGCGGAAATAAATCCTTTTATGCCATGGACACAAGGTGATGCTGTTCTGCCACTATCAAGTTTTGGGGGCACGGTTAACGCTATAACAGCACCAGCTGAGTGGGTTTCTCGTGCGCCAGGACCAATTGATCACGCAGTTGCCGCAAACGTTGCCAGGTTGGTACCTGACAGGGCTACTGTGCAATATGGTGTAGGTTCACTGCCTGACGCCGTGGCTGCTGCACTTGCAAAAAAGCGCGACCTTGGCCTTCATTCTGGCAGTTTTGCTGACAGTATTGTTGATCTAGTCGAGGCTGGAGCTGTTTCGAACAAATATAAAGAGATTGATCAGAACAAACATGTGGCAACAGCTTTATATGGGTCTCGCCGGCTATACGACTTTGTAGATAGAAATCCGGACTTAATCATGAGAGCTGGTACGTATACCCACAGCGCTAATACCCTCTCTAATTTTAATTGTTTTTTCGCGATAAATTCGGCGCTTGAGGTTGATCTTTCTGGCCAAGTGGGCGCAGAAGCGGCAAATGGAAGGTACCTAGGAGCCATTGGTGGCCAGTTAGATTTCCATAGAGCCGGATTACTTTCTCCAAACGGGCGCGCAATTATTGCGCTTAGTTCAACAGCTGGAAAAGCAAGAAAAACTAAAATTGTATCGAGTTTATCAGGGCCGGTAACAGGCCCAAGGGCAGATGCAGATACAGTTGTAACAGAGAATGGAATTGCGGAGCTTGCAGGCCTAACTCTCGAAGAAAGAGCAGAAGCCCTGATATCTATAGCAGACCCAGAGTCCCAAGCGGCTCTTCGCAGCGCTGTAGAAAAAAATGGACTAGTCTGATCCAGCTATACCTTTCAGCCAAAGTGGGTCTTTGATTTTCATCAAAAAGGCCTCGTGCGCCTCTAATTCTTCCAGCGAGGGGATGTGGGGGCGTGGCGCCAATTTCTTTCGATTAGTGGAGGAATTTGAAATAGAGGTTTCTATTTTTTGATTGGTACCATCAGTCGAATTTTTCTTATCAGCGGACAACAGCAATCCTGGCTGCTTTCCACCAATTAATTCTAAATAAACTGCTGCTAGAAGCCGGCAGTCAATTACAGCCCCGTGCTTTTCTCGCACTGAAAGATCAACATCAAAACGTCGACACAGAGCATCCAAACTATTTGAGCCACCAGGATACTTTTTTCTGGCAATCTCTAGGGTATCAATCAGTCTTGTCGCCGGTATTGGAGGTTTTTTAAGAGACTCCAATTCCCAATTTAGGAACTTGGCATCAAAGGGCGCATTATGTATCACGAGCGCTGCATCGTCTCCGAGGAATTCCAGGAATTCGTCCACTATGTCACCAAAAATTGGTTTGTCCTTCAGGAAATCCTCTGAAATTCCATGAATGGCAAACGCTTCTTCCGGCATATCCCGCTCTGGATTTATGTAAAGGTGCAGTTCACGACCTGTAGGCACATGAAAGTTAAGTTCCACGCAACCAATCTCGACCACCCTGTCACCTGAACGGGGATCAAGTCCTGTTGTCTCCGTGTCCAGTACTATTTCGCGCATTTACCGCCCATAGTCTTTGCCTTTCTGACGAATACCGCGCAACGCTTGTCTAATTCTGTCTCGAGTTAGCCTTTTTCCAAGCCCTGATGGTATAATTATATCTGCTTTCCTGCGTTTTTCAGCATCAGGCAATTGCTTAGCAAGGACCTGACTGAGCCTTTCTTCTGTCATTCCAGGACGAGCCAACACACGCGCACGCTGGATATGTGCAGGTGCGGATACCACAAGTGTAATGTCACAGCGCTTATCGCCACCAGTTTCAAAAAGTAGTGGGACATCACGTGCCACAACCTTGTGACCGGAGCGAGCGGCACGAGCTATAAAACTGCGTTCTTCCTCCCCAACCATGGGATGCAGAATTCTTTCTAACTTTGATAATGCTTCTTGGTTTCCAAAAACCAAAGGTCCCAGTTTCGTCCTGTCAATTGATCCATTTTCAGCATCTCCGGGAAATTCTGCTTCTAAAGATCTGACAGCACGGCCGCCTTTTGCCATCAACAAATGAACTTCGGCGTCTGCATCAAACACAGGAACGCCTTCTTTGCGTAGGCACGAAGCCGCGAAGCTCTTTCCCATGCCAATAGATCCGGTAAGTCCAATAACAAAACGCCCACGGATCATTTAAGATCATCCAAAATCAATTGCCGAAGTTCTGAGTCAACAGCAGGTTTTGTACCAAACCAAGCATGAAATCCGGGAACAGCTTGATGCAGCAGCATTCCCAGGCCATCTACGACTTTGTTGCCACGATGTTTCGCTGCTGCAAGTAAATTTGTCTCTAAAGGAACATAAACGATATCGTAAACAACTGCTTCTTTTGGCAAATCATCTAGGGGAATTTCTAAAGGATGAGCGCCCTTCATTCCAAGGCTTGTTGTGTTCACAAGTAGATTACTTTCTGCCAATGAAGACGCCCGTTCTGACCAACTTATAACTTTGATTTTATCTCCAAAATTACTGGCAATAATCTCCGCCTTGGATTTAGTTCGATTTACTAATCTTATTTCTTTAACACCAGCTTCCAGCAATGAATGAATTGCCGCGCGAGCTGATCCACCTGCCCCTAAAACCACCACTGGCCCAGCCTGTGGATCCCATTCGGGTACAGTCGCTCGAAGGTGCGCAAAAAACCCTGGAGCATCTGTATTCGAACCAAGTAATGAGCCTTCTGGTGAAACTACAATTGTATTAATCGCACCAATTGCTTGAGACGCGGCATCACGCTCATCAACAACTTCAAACGCTGTTAGTTTGTGAGGAACGGTTACATTCATCCCTGCTATTCCAAGCTTTGGAAGAGATCGAATAGCATCCGCCGCTGCATCTGGATGAACAGCCAACGGAACATAAGTCCCGTCTATTTTATGCTTTTCAATCCAATGGCCATGGATCAGGGGTGACCGTGAGTGACTAATAGGCCAACCAATGATCCCAGCAACGACAGCGTTACCTGACATTTTCATATTAATAATGCCCCCTCTAATCGAAGTGCATTAAGAAGAGGTGCCATAGGGAGACCTAATATAGTGAAATAGTCTCCCCTCACTTGATCAAACATTTGTACCCCTAGACCTTCAAGAAAATAGCCACCTACAGATTTGCAGGCTTCTTCTCCAACAGTTTGGATATAACTATCTAAAAAAGTATCCGAAAAATTTCTCATTGTTAGATCTGCTGACTCAATATGGGTCCAGCGTTCTTTTTCCGGTGCAAGCAAAACTAAGCCTGAAAGAAGTCGATGGGTCTTACCACGAAGAGCTTCAAGCTGTTTTTTTGCAACTTCAACAGAAGAAGGTTTGTCAAACCAATTACCTTCGAGTTCTAACATCTGATCAGCACCAATGATAATCGCCTCGGGATGCATAGTTTGAACAGCTTCAGCTTTTGCAGCAGCTAAAGCCAAAGCCGTTTTTGAAACAGTCCAACCATCTTGCTTGGCTATGTTTTTAATCTCGTCTTCGTCGACATTCGAGACAAACACATCAAATTCAACACCAGATGCAGATAGAAGAGACCGTCGTGATTGGCTCGCAGATGCTAATATAATTGGCTTTAGTGTCTTCAATATATTTACCTTCCTACATATATATATATTTATTATTTATATTTTATTTATTTTTACTTAATTTATTCATGGATTACATTTTTCTACATCGTAACAATAGTTAAAAAGATAAAAAATATCTTGAAAATATTCCACCTACAACAAACGTCAAAACGAATCTTAATGACTAAAACGTAAAAAAATCTCTCCTCAAAGCGACGCACATCTATGGAAGAAATGGTGGACTAGTAGAGGATAAACAGGTGGATGAAATGTATCTTTTTTCTCATTGTGGATACTTCCCTCATAAGAGATATTTCCTTCAGTCGTGATATCCACAGTGGAAATCCAGATTGATAATTGAGGGGAAAAAAAACCTATCCCTGATACTTCCACAGGATACTTCCTTTAGGTCTTTAATAAATTTAACGAGTCGATTGCCCTGTCTATGATAAATCAACGAATGGAGTTTTTTTTTATCCTGTTAGTAATTTTTTGCTTAGAGTTTTTATCCCCGATATCAGTCGCCCTAACTACAACAATCAATATTAAATTAAGTTTTGTTTTGTAGTGTTATTTAACAAAATAAGAAGATATTCCTTGTCACCATGACTAAAACTCAAACTCTCCTATCTTCTGTTCTTAGTGGCAAAGCAGCGCCAAGACCTCCTGTGTGGCTAATGCGTCAGGCAGGTCGTTATCTACCTGAATATCGCAAGCTTCGAACACAAGCGAAAGATTTTCTAACATTTTGTTACACGCCTGATATGGCGACTGAAGCAACTTTGCAGCCGATAAGCCGTTTTGGATTTGATGCTGCAATAATTTTTTCTGATATTTTGGTTTTACCTCATGCACTTGGGCAAAAAGTATGGTTTGAACCGGGATTTGGTCCAAGATTAGATGCTTTGAATACATCCGATGACGTGAACAATTTGGATCTTGGACAGGTAACAGAATTTCTCAAACCAGTTTATTCCGCTGTGACAAAAACCAGAAATAAGCTTCCAAAAGAAACAGCGCTTATTGGATTTGCAGGAGCTCCTTGGACACTTGCAGCTTATATGCTTGAAGGTGCGGGTAGTCGCGATTATTCGAAAGCAAGAAAGTTTGCTTTAGAAAAACCAAGCGCATGGTCAAAACTCCTAAATTTATTGGAGTCAGCAATATCCAAGCATCTGATCAACCAAATCGAAGCTGGGGCTGAAGTTGTGCAAATATTTGATAGTTGGGCTGGCGCATTGCCGGCTTATGGTGTGAAAGCATGGAGTTTGGAACCTATTGGTCGAATAGCACAAAGTGTGAAAGCAGCTCATCCAGGAGCCAAGGTTATAGCATTTCCGCGAGGGGCGGATGCATTTGTTAGTGATTTTGCGGCTTTGCCAGCAGTTGATGCTGTGTCATTGGGTCAAGCTTTACCTACAGACGCGTTTGATCATGTTCGTAACGCTGGGGCGATACCACAAGGTAATTTAGATCCAGTTACATTAATTTGTGGGGGTGATTTCCTTATTAAAGAGATTGATAACATTCTTAACTCCAACAAAAACTCAGCGTTTGTTTTCAACTTAGGTCATGGAATTACACCTGAGACACCAATAGCTAATGTAGAGGCTCTTATTAAAAGAATTAGGGATAGCGCATGAGTGAATTTCTCGTAGGAAGTTATCCATGGTTCAAAGCAATTCATATTATTGCGGTGATGTCTTGGATGGCTGGACTTCTCTATCTTCCTCGGCTCTTTGTGTATCACGTAGAAGTCGAATTAAATTCGAAAGAAGATCATAGATTCCAGGTTATGGAGCGCCGCCTCCTGCGCGCTATAATGAATCCCGCGATGGTAGTTTCGTACATATTTGGAATTTTGTTGATACTCACACCTGGCATTGTTGATTGGAGCTCTGCCTGGATTTGGCTGAAAATTCTGGCGATTTTAGTTTTAACAGGATGCCATCATGCCATGGGAAAATGGCGCAAGGATCTAGCGGAAGGGACGAACCAGAAAAGCCAACGGTACTTCAGAGTAGCTAATGAAGTGCCCACAATATCGATGATAATTATTGTAATAATGGTTGTGGTAAAACCGTTTTAGGTTGACAAGTCATCGTTTCCTGAGCAAATAGCGTGAAGCAATCATGGGGGTGAGTAAAGATTTCTCCATTGGTTGACTGGTCTTTCTTAAGTGCTGGCGTCAGAACGCTTCGTTTCATTTTGCTGGCAGACAACCCTAATTTAAATCAAAGAAGAGTGGCGACGTGCTTCAGAATGTTCCCCAGAGCATGAATCTAGCTGAGCTAAAACAAAAAGGCCCGGCAGAACTTTTGCAGCTAGCTGAAGAGCTTGAAATTGAAAATGCTAGTTCGCTTCGCAAACAGGATATGATGTTTGCAATTTTGAAGGAACTCGCTGACCAAGAAGTCGTTATTACTGGAGAGGGTGTAGTAGAAGTCTTGCCAGATGGCTTTGGGTTTTTGAGATCACCAGATGCAAACTATCTTCCTGGCCCAGACGATATTTATGTTTCTCCAAATCAAATACGTCGATTTAGTCTCCGCACAGGCGATACGGTAACTGGTGAAATTCGAGCACCGAAGAACGGGGAGAGATATTTCGCACTCGTTAAGGTTTCTACGGTAAATTTCGATGCACCCGAAAAAGTACGTCAGCGTATAAATTTTGATAATTTAACGCCTCTTTATCCAGATGAGCGATTAGTTTTAGAGGTACAGAACACAGAATCTAAGGACCTCACGACACGAGTGGTTGAATTGGTTTCACCAATCGGCAAGGGCCAAAGAGCGCTTGTAGTGGCTCCTCCAAGAACAGGTAAGACTATGATGTTGCAGTCAATTGCTCATGCAATTGCTGCCAATAACCCTGAAGTTTATTTGCTAGTACTTCTGATTGATGAAAGACCTGAAGAAGTAACTGATATGCAACGCTCAGTCCGAGGTGAGGTAATTTCCTCTACTTTCGATGAGCCTGCTCAGCGACATGTTCAAGTTGCTGATATGGTAATCGAAAAGGCGAAGCGTCTCGTTGAGCACAAACACGATGTTGTCATACTCTTAGATTCAATTACCCGATTAGCCCGCGCATACAACACAGTTGTGCCCTCTTCTGGCAAGGTACTTACTGGAGGCGTGGATGCTAATGCTCTTCAGAGGCCAAAGAGGTTTTTTGGCGCTGCACGTAACATTGAAGAAGGCGGAAGCCTATCAATTATAGCAACAGCCCTAATCGACACCGGGAGCCGGATGGACGAAGTGATTTTTGAAGAGTTCAAAGGCACAGGTAACGCTGAAATTGTTCTGGATAGAAAACTTGCAGACAAGCGAGTTTGGCCAGCAATTGACATAGGTAAGTCTGGAACCCGCAAAGAAGAACTTCTTGTTGATCGTCAAGAGCTTAACAAAATGTGGATGCTGCGTCGGGTCTTGATGCCTATGGGTACTCAGGATGCCATGGAATTTCTTGTAGGCAAGTTACGAGAGACAAAAACTAATGGAGATTTCTTCCAACAAATGAATCAATAACGAATAAGGTTTTAGATACTTTATGCGTTTAAACGGCGAGCATAAGTAGGGCCCCATTCTCTTGTTGTTTCGAATATTTTAGGAAGAGGCCGGCCATTCGGTAGAGATAGCCAGAGGCGCAGCATGCAGCGCTTCAACCGCGGGTCTTCATAATCAGAATAATTAAAACGAGCATGGAAACAGGTAGCATTGTTAGCTATTTCCATGTCTCCCGGCTCTAAGTTTAGGGCAAGATGCATGTTAGGGTCGTTGGCTACTTCATCAAGAAGATCCATTGCCGCGATTTGTTCATCTGTCAGTTTGGGAACATCTTCGAACCGTTGTGCAAGCTCGATGTACCGTCGTTTGTAAAGTGCAGAAACCATTCCATCGTGCAGGTTAAAAATAGGAACGGTCTGTGTTTGTTTTTCCCAAGGATTTTGAGCCCTGGCATCAAAGTGAAATGGAGCTGTGAGGATTCCCGCTAGTTTCTGGTCACGGTGCAGCAACTCGTTGTAAATGGCGGTTGATGATACTAATCGGGATCCACCGCCAGATTTTGCCGGTCGAAAACATAAAAGCGCGAAAACATCATCTGCTCCGTCAGTATGAAACGTCAGTTCATCATTGGTCTGAAAGCTGCGAATGTTATCGGTTGTTTCAACATTTGCGCCTGTGTCAGTCACGACGTGAAAGAGTTTACCTGCTTTATCTTGTGGCTCCGGATACCCTAGATGTTGGCCAAAGCACCAATGCATTACTTGTGCTTCTTCTAAGCTAAAGCGCTCAACAGGCATACCGTGTACTACTACGAAGCCTCGGCCACCCTCCAGATCTTCTCGGAGGCTACAAATTTTTTTTGAGAGCGTTGGGAGGGCAAAATCAGATGCCGTTAATTTCTCAACAGGCACCTGTTTCTTGAGAGCAAGATCTGTTGCTTTAATAAGTTCATCGATCTCTTTAGGACTAAGCCGTAAACGCCAATCCCCCTCAGCCGCTAGATCACATGCCCTCCATGCGGCTTTGCTTTCAACAGGCTTAAGCTTTGTCACGCTAAAGTCCGTTTAAAAGCTTCCAACGACCGAGAGTTAGCTAAATTTGCATTCTCTTCGTCATACGGTACCCCTCCTATGCGAGCAAAAGCATGATCCATTCCAGGGTAGTTGTGGAGTGTCACAGAGTTGTGATCATTTAATCCCTCATTGATCTTTGCCTGTGCCTCTTTAGATACAAACCCATCTTCTTCGGCAATGTGCATAACTAGTGGATTAGTGATGTTTCGTGCCTCTCCAAGAAGTTCTTCAATCCCCACACCGTAATAGCTGACGTTGCAATCAGCGTCTGATCTGCAAGCTAGTAGATAAGCAAGCTTGCCCCCAAGACAAAAACCAACAGTACCTACTTTGCCGCTTGCTCCGTTCATTGACCGACAATGAGCAATGGTGGCCAAGAGGTCTTCAACGCCTTTGTCTAAGTCAAAACCCTGAAACAATTCAAAAGCCTTCTTCCATTCGGCTTCAGACTGATCGGTAATGTCGACTCCTGGCTCTTGGCGCCAGAACAGATCAGGAGCTACAGCTATATAACCTTGATCGGCCCAGTATTTAGCAATATCCCGCATTGCGTGATTCACGCCGAAAATCTCTTGTATGCAGATTACTACGGGACCTGCGCCACTTTTGGGCTTTTCCACGTACGCTTTAAAGCTTCCGCCATCATTTGCCTTAATTTCGATCCAGTCAGCCATCACTCATACTCCCTCTGAGAGCTATATAATTCTTTAAGTATAGGATAGCCGTGTGGTCGTTAGAGGCGCAATGCTGATTTTCAAAGCAACAAAGCGCCTTCGTGGGCCAAAAGCCAGCGCTTGGTTTCAACTCCACCTTGTCCCGAGTAGCCAACCATGTGGCCATTGCTGCCCACTACGCGGTGGCAGGGAATAATGATTGGAATTGGATTACGGCCACAGGCATGACCAACGGCCTGGGCAGGTTTTCCAGTCATCTTTGCTATGTCACCATAGGTCGCTGTCATCCCATGCGGGATTTGCGTCATAGCCCGCCAGACCGACAGCTCGAACTCAGACCCTTCGGGAGCGAGAGAAACATGGAAGCTATTGATTTTATTAAGAAAATAATGGTGCAGTTGGTCGCTGGCCTGAGATAAAGAGCTGTTTTTAGGCTTTGGCGTTATAGCTCTTTCAGTCCATTCTAGCGCGACGAGTGAGCCCGCGTCGGCTTTCAGGCAGAGGTTTCCAAGGGGCGAAGAAATAATGTGTTCATCAATCAGCATGGGCTATCACGGTAATTCCTCGATATCTTATGTGTTAAGCACTTAATTTAACGCTATTATGTAGCGTAAGGCAGACTTATTGGAGTTATCTCTATGAAAATAAGCATCGATATTGACGCTACGCCGGAAGAGGCTCGCCGGTTTTTTGGGTTACCAGACGTAGGGCCCATGCAAGACGCCTTGCTTTCAGAGATGACGGAAAGAATGCGCACGAGCTTAGCCAACATGGAATCAGAGGCGCTGTGGAGCCAATGGATGCCGGGAGCCGCAGGTGCAAGTCAAGGCATAGAGTCGGTGCGTCAATTTTGGGAACAAGCGATGCAAACAGGCTTGTCAGGTGCTAAATCTCGGAAATCTGGTTCGGATTAAACCAGGAAAAAGTCATGACTGCAGGAGACGTGATTTTCGCCTGTGCTTCTGGTGCGGGCCAGTCTGGGGTGGCTGTGATACGGATTTCAGGCCCAGGAGCAGCCCTCGTATTTGAGGCCTTAACGCATATGAGTCCTCCACTGCCACGCAAGGCTTCGCTCAGGAAATTGTATAACTCTGATAAAGAGGTGCTTGATAAAGCGTTAACCCTATATTTCCCGGCTCCTAAAAGTTTTACTGGAGAGGAGTCGGTCGAGCTTCATGTTCATGGCGGCCCAGCAGTTATAGATGGTGTTCTCGCTGCCCTTTCGAACCTGCAAGGTTTTCGTCCAGCTGAAGCTGGGGAGTTTACGCGACGCGCATATCGAAACGGCAAGATGGATCTTGCAGAAGCTGAGGGCCTGGGGGATCTGATAAGCGCTGATACCGCAGCCGCTAGACGACAAGCGTTATGGCAAATGCAAGGAGGACTGACGACGCAGCACCTATCATGGCGTGAAACCCTGATTTCTGCGTCTGCTCTGGCAGAAGCTGAATTGGATTTTTCAGACGAGCCCGTTCCAGGGGACCTAGAAGGCCAATGGAAGATGGAAATTCTAGAATTAAAAGAAACCTTAAGTCATTATCTATCGGAACGTCCTATCACAGAAAGACTATCTGAAGGGTTTCGTGTTGTACTGGTGGGGGCTCCTAATGCAGGTAAATCTAGCATTTTAAATGCCTTAGCGCGTCGTGATGCAGCAATAGTTACTGATATACCTGGAACAACCCGTGATATCCTTGAGGTCCGAATGGATTTGGATGGATATCCTGTAACAATTGTTGATACAGCGGGCCTTAGGGAAACCGAGGATCCAATTGAGCGGGAGGGTGTCCGTCGTGCATACGACGCACAGGGTTTAGCGGACCTTGTGGTTGAAGTTAGAGATATCCTTTCACCCACAGAACTCGCCAAACTTCCGGAAAATCGATTGGTTTTTCATAACAAGAAAGACCTTTCGTCAACACAACCTCCAGATGGGATTAGTGGGTCTGCAAAGACGGGAGAAGGGCTTAAGGATTTAGAAAGGGAATTGACCGCAGCAGCAAAGACTGCGATTGAAGGGGCGCCGAGGCCGCTCGCAACGCGGCATCGCCATCGCGTCGCATTAGAAGAGGTGGTTGCTGCAATTAATCGTGCTATGGAAGCCCCCGCATTGGAGCTTGCAGCTGAAGATTTAAGGCTTGCTAGCCGTGCTCTTGGGCGCATAGCCGGGCTTGTTGATGTAGAGGACGTGCTAGATCGAATATTTTCTTCGTTCTGCATTGGGAAATAACGGTGTTTCACGTGAAACAAATAAAAAATAACTATGATGTAATTGTTGTTGGTGGAGGCCACGCCGGTGTTGAGGCGGCAGGCGCAGCTGCAAGGTTTGGCGCGAAAACATTGCTGATCACCCATCGGTTTGATCGTATTGGTGAGATGTCTTGCAACCCAGCTATAGGTGGTCTTGGAAAAGGACACCTTGTTCGTGAAATTGACGCTTTAGATGGCATTATGGGGCGTGCGGCAGATGCATCAGGTATTCAGTTTCGTGTTTTAAACCGCAGTAAAGGGCCGGCAGTTCGTGGTCCGCGTGCTCAAGCAGATCGTGCGTTGTATCGGGAGGCAATTCAAGAAGCAGTAAAAGAACAAACCCACTTAAGCGTTTTAGAAGGAGCAGTGGCTGACATTTTGGTTTCAGGCCAAGGGCACTGCTCTGGTGTCAGAATGGAAACAGGAGAAGAGCTGGTTGCGGGCGCTGTAGTTATTACAACCGGCACGTTTCTCCGAGGCGTTATCCATATAGGCACCAAAAACAGCCCAGCGGGCCGGGTTGGTGATGCAGCGGCAACGGTTCTCGGGGAGCGCCTTGAGGTGGCAGGGTTTCAAATGGGGCGACTTAAGACAGGCACACCGCCTCGGTTGCTTAAAGAGACCATTCGGTTCGACGTGTTAGAGCCACAATTAGGGGACGATCCTCCGGAGCCATTTTCGGCTCTAACCGAACGCATAACGGTGCCCCAAACGGTCTGCCATATTACTCGCACGACCTCGAAGACCCATGACATAATTCGGTCGCGGATCAATGAATCGGCGATCCATAGTGGGAATATCAGTGGGTCGGGCCCAAGGTACTGTCCTTCGATTGAGGATAAGATAACTCGGTTCTCTGACAAAGATAATCATCAAATATTTCTTGAGCCAGAAGGCTTAAATGACCCCCTTATATACCCGAACGGAATCTCGACCAGTCTGCCAGAAGATGTGCAGCGTGCGTTCCTTCAAACAATTCCAGGTCTAGAGGCTGTAGAAATAGCCCGACCAGGCTATGCAGTGGAATATGATTTTATTGATCCAAGGGAGCTGGATCACAGTTTAGAGACGAGGCGGATACCTCGGCTATTTTTAGCAGGCCAAATCAACGGCACCGACGGGGTATGAGGAGGCAGCCGCTCAGGGCCTGGTTGCCGGATTGAATGCAGCTCGAACAGTAGGGGGCAACGACCCCGCAGTATTTGATCGCACAGAGGCATATTTGGGTGTCATGATCGATGACCTTGTTGTGCGAGGAGTAGATGAGCCATATCGAATGTTTACATCGAGAGCTGAATTTAGGTTGCGACTTCGTGCAGATAATGCTGATCGGCGATTAACTGGTCGTGGAATAGAGTTGGGATGTGTGGGAGAGCCCAGGCAGCACTTGTTTCACGTGAAACAAAATGCATTGGAGGCCCTCGAGGCTAAGCTTAACGCCCTAACTGCATCACCTTCTGAGTTAGAGGCAGTTGGATTGCCTGGTAGTTCTGATGGCAAACGCCGAACGGCTTTGGAGTTGTTTGGGCGATTTGGTCCATCTTCAACTAGACTGCTGGCGCTCTGGCCGCAAATTGCGGATACCCCCATGTGGGCGCGCGCGAGCCTATCGACTGACGCACAGTATGCAACATACCTTGCTCGTCAGGAAGCCGATGTTGCGGCTTTCAAGCGCGATGAAACGATGGAATTGCCCGACGATCTCGATTTCTGGAAGATAGAGGGCTTATCTACGGAAGCTCGGCAAAAATTGACTGCATCAAGGCCGCGGACGATTGGAGCTGCTGCACGAACCCCGGGGGTAACTCCTGCTGCGATTACAGCTTTGTTGCGTCGGGTCAGGGCTAATCGCAGGGCTGACATGGCGTCGTAAACCCCCTAATTGAATTCCAGCCACCTCACGATGTGCGCGTTGCGTTAGAAAATTTTGGTGTTACCGATTTAAGCATAGAGAGGCTTATTCGTTACGTTTCTGTGCTAGATCGCTGGCGTCAACGGATCAATCTGATTGGCCCAGCTAATTTAAATGATATTTGGAACAGACATGTCTTAGACTCTGCGCAGGTCTTTCCTTTATTAGGGGCAAGCCGAAGCTCAAGTGCTTTGGTGGATTTTGGCTCTGGTGCTGGTTTTCCTGGCCTTGTGTTATCATGCATCAGTGGCTTGCCCGTAACCTTGGTAGATAGTGATCAACGAAAAGCAGTTTTTCTTCGTGAGGCTGCAAGGCATGCTGGTGTTGATGTGCGTGTAATATCAGAGCGGTTTGATAAAGCTTTAAAGAATGAGACTTTTGGCAAATTCCAGTTTGTAACTGGCCGGGCTGTAGCTCCTCTGGTTCGACTTTTACCTTTTATCTATGGGTCTCTTGAACCCGCTGGTTTTGCTTTGATGCATAAGGGGCGCAGGTCGAAAAAGAATTGACCGAAGCAATGAAAAGCTGGACAATGAAATATGAAATGATCCCTAGTATTACCTCTGATGATGGTATAATACTCAAGATATGGTGTCTAATGCCGGATGACGCAAATAAACTCTGATACAAATGATAACGCTCATGAGGAAAGATTGCCTCGCGTTATTGCAGTAGTTAATCAAAAGGGTGGTGTTGGCAAAACCACCACTGCAGTTAATCTTGCGGCTGCTTTAGCTGCTTGCGGCCAGCGAACTCTCGTAATTGATTTAGATCCACAGGGAAATGCATCGACCGGAGTGGGAATTCCAGCCAATCGGCGGAAGGTTGGGGTGTATGATGTTTTAATTGGCGAATGTAGCCTTGCTGAGGCAGCTTTTAAGACTGAGATGCCGCTCTTTGACATTGTTCCATCTACGATGGATTTGTCTGGTGCAGAAATCGAATTGGTAGATATGCCGAGGCGGGAGCGCCGATTAGCAGATGCTTTAAACCAAGCAAAAAGCGAATCAGGACCATTAGGATACTCATTTATTTTGATTGATTGTCCTCCGTCGCTTGGCCTTTTGACTTTAAATGCGCTTGTTGCTGCAGATGGCGCTTTTGCCCCACTGCAAGCCGAGTTCCTTGCGCTTGAGGGGCTAAGCCATTTGAAGAGAACAATTGATCTGGTCGCCGAGCGATTAAACCCCAAGTTAGCGCTTGAGGGCATTGTGATAACAATGATGGACAGAAGAATTCGGTTGGCTGAAGCCGTTGCGGCCGATGTGAGAGCGCACTTTGGTGACATTGTTTATAAAGCCGAGATTCCAAGGAATGTGCGAGTTTCCGAGGCCCCGTCCCATGGAAAGCCTGTGTTGCTCTACGATCTTAATTGCACGGGCAGCAAGGCCTACCTGGATTTAGCCCGTGAGTTTTTGCAACGTGAAGGTTTATTGCCGGGTGGGCCAGTTAAGGTGGTAGCAGCATGAGCATTGTCGAAAATAAATCTGTTCGTCCAAAGCTAGGTCGCGGCTTAGCCGCGTTACTGGGAGAAGATGGTTCAGACCACGTAAGTGAGGGCAGTGCTAACAATAAAGCCACCCGGTCTCTACCTGTGGCATCACTCCAGCCTGGTGTTGGTCAGCCCCGACGACATTTTAATGAAGAAGCTCTAGACGCGCTTGCACAATCCATTCGTGAGCGTGGAATGCTACAACCCATTATTGCTCGAAGGCTGTCTGGCGAGCTGTCTGGTTATGAAATTATTGCCGGTGAACGACGCTGGCGCGCTGCTCAAAGGGCGGGTTTGGCAGAGGTTCCAGTAATTTTAAGGGATATGACGGATCGTGATGCCTTAGAAATTGCTTTGATTGAAAATATTCAAAGGGAAGACCTGAACCCAATCGAAGAGGCAAATGGTTATCAGAACTTAGTGGATTCATTTGGCTATACCCAGGAAGATTTAGCTAAAGCGGTTGGTAAAAGCCGACCTCATGTAGCCAATATGATGAGACTTCTAAATCTTCCAGCAAAACTTCGTACCTATGTGGCGGAAGGTCGTTTATCTGCGGGTCACGCGAGAGCATTGCTGGTGGCCAAAGACCCAGAAAAACTTGCTGAACTAGTGGTTCAACGTGGATTGAATGTGCGTCAGACCGAGCGATTGGTGCAAGAGGGCGGTATGCAAGTACCCCGCAAACCCTCTAGTAGAGACCCAAATGTCGTGTCTGCAGAGAAAGATCTGAGTGATGCGCTTGGTCTCAAAGCTGCTCTACAGCCTGTTGGAAAGCGCGGCGGCCGTCTTGTTTTGCATTATAAAGATTACGATCAATTAGAGTTTTTAATCTCCCGTTTGACCAAGCGGCCACACCAATACACTTGATGCAATCAATACAACAATATAAATATTAAAAATTACAATACAATAAGAACAAATATAAATTAAATATTTAATATAAAATACTACGTATTTAGTGATATAATTTGTTTTTTATTATACTTTTATATTGATATTGTTTTCCTGCTTTCTGCGGATTGAATAATTGCCTCTAAGACATTTGTCGCATGCTCAATCTCTTCGGCACTAACGGGGAAACTATCTCCACCGGTAACGTCGTTACCAAAGCATTCGAGTGCGGCTTGAATGGTCGCCATCGCCGGGTAATCAAACCCGGGGTAACTAGACTGTGAGGTACCTTCTGCAATAGATGATATTTCTATTTTATCTTGGTCTCTAATCTCTACCCAACCACCAAGGCAATAGGCCGAAATGCGCCAGAGCGTGTTCGTCGCGGATAGGGTTGTCAAATGCCCGGTACAGCCATTCTCAAAATTCATGCGAACTAGGTAGAGTCGTCAACATCAATTGGTGAAGCGACCCGTAGGCTTTGAACATTAACGTCTTTTATTCGCCCAAACATGTTGATGAACATGTCTAGCGCATGGATCCCCATCGAAGTCATACCGCCGGCTGGGCTCTCTTTTCGGCTATCGCGCCATAATCCACCCGCAGGTGCTAAATTAGAATCAAAGTGCCCATCAATATGGATGGGAGCCGCCAATTGCTTGCTATCTAGAATTTTCTTCATTTCTATTGAGTTTGGTGCAAACCGCCGATTGTGACCTATAGCAACCTTTAATCCCAGGGACTTGAAGGCATCTAAAGCTTGTTTTCCTTCTTTGCCGCTCAAGGTCCAAGGCTTTTCGCAGAAAACATGTTTTCCTGCCTCAGCTACGGCCATTAATTGCTCAAAATGCTGGGTGTGGGGGGTTGCGATAACAACGACATCAATGGAGTCGTCGTTTAATGCATCTTCTAGACTGTCGGAAAGCGCTATTTTACGATCTTCACAAAACGTATCTACTTTCGATGGTGTTCTTGTTACGGCCCTTTTAAATCGAAATGAGGCGCTGTCATCAACGGATGAGACCAAAAGTTGACCCCATCGACCTAAACCAACAATTGCTGCCCCGACCACATCACCCATTCTAAGCACCTTTCTTAAAAGAGCTTTCAGTATAACAAAGAAAATACCAAGAAGCCCACGACTGATTCATCTACACTAGAACTGAGTTTTACCTAACATTCATCGCTATTTGATGGGTTGTCTAAGCACTGGAAATCTAAAGCCCCCCAAAAATAGCTGAGACCTCTTCAGTGATTTAGATAAAGCTTAGTCATTACTTCTGGGTCTCTGAATGCCTCTGGAGGGCCGCTCGCAACAATCTGACCTCTATTAATAACTACGGTGCGGTCCGCGACCTCTAAGGCGTGATGAGTATTTTGTTCAGATATTAAAACAGCGGTTCCTGCATCTCTGACTTTGCGAATAGCATCAAATGTTCGGCCAACAGCCATTGGAGCAAGACCAAGTGATGGTTCATCAAGCATAATCAACTTTGGGGAACGCATCAGAGCTCGGCCTATAGCAAGCATTTGCTGCTCTCCTCCTGAAAGTCGCCAGGCTTCAGACCGGCGCCGGGCCAATATCTCGGGAAATAAGGTCCAGATTTCTCCCATCCGAACTTTGGTGGCATGCCAATTTCCATTGAAGACGGCCATCAGATTTTCTTCTACGCTTAGGCCGGGGAAAACCCGCCTTCCTTCTGGAACATAGCCAATGCCCAACAAGGCTATCTCTGTTGGTTTCTGCGATGGAACAGGCTGACCTTCCCATGTTACTTGGCCAGAACTTATGGCCTCTAAACCCATTACCGCCCTTAATAGGCTGGACTTACCAGCGCCATTTGGCCCAAGTAATGCAAGTATTTCGCCGCTTCTAATCTTAAGGCTTATCGGGCCGCACCTTGGGGTTTCCGCGGGTCCGATAGTGGCCTGGTCAATATTGAGCAAGTCGCAGGTCATTGCTCATGTCCTAAATCAATCGCTGTGCCTAGGTATGCAGAAACTACGACAGGGTTACGAACAACGTCTTTTGGTTTTCCATCAGCAATTATACGACCTTCTGAAAGGCACACGAGCCGATCAGCAAGATTAGCAACGAAAGGAACGTTGTGTTCCACTATAACCACAGCCGCAGTATTTGCTAATTTCCTGACTTCTTTGGCTAGTTTATTCCGTTCATCGGATGAGAGACCGGCAGCAGGTTCGTCTAGCAGAACGACCCCGTTGGCGTATTCACGCGCCCTGGTCATCTCAACAAAACGACGCTCGCTCTGCGAAAGGGATTTTACCAGGCGCCGGTCGTTGTTTTTGTAGCCCACCACCGCATAATTACCGTCAACTGTTTCATCCTCAATTAATGCGGGTGTTTGAAAAGTTCGGCCAATTCGAACACCGAACACTAGTTCAATTTGACCAGAATCCGGTCGATCGATACCAGACAGCAGATTGAGAAGTGTTGACTTTCCCGCGCCGTTTGGACCGATAAGGCCTACAATTTCTCCCTTTTTAAGGTTCAGAGAAACGTTATTCACAGCAGTTAAACCGCCAAAACTTCGGTAAAGTCCCAGCGATCGAAGCGGTATTTCATCGCTTATAGGAAATTTTTTGGCTTTCTTATCTGAGTATCTGATAAGCGAAAATTTGGGGAAAAGGCCTGCTATGCCAGTAGGAAGAAATAAAATAGCTATAAGGAGAAGAAGGCCATAAAAAATCAAATAGGAATCTTCTAAAAATCGCAGGTATTCTGGCCCAAAAGTAACTGCAATCGAGGTTATTACAGCCGCTGTAGGACTATAACGCCCCCAATTAGAACCACTGCCAGAATAGCAGCCATTGTTTTAAATGACAGGATGTCTGGGGAAACAACTCCAACTGCGAGTGCGTGTATTGCCCCCCCAAACCACCGCACAGTCCACCCGCTAGCATGGCGAAAAGTCTTGTTTGTGGACCATTTATTCCAAAAGCTTTTGCTGCCAATGGCTGTGAACGCAATAGAGCTAGCTTTTCTTGCCCAGCGTATCGCTTAAATGATGAATAAATGAATACGGCGATTAGTGTTGCGGATCCGGATAAGAACAATTTGCCTTGATCATCTAAGAGCCAATCTGGAGGGGTAGGACCGAGGAGCCCATTAGCTCCACCAGTCAAGCTTTCCCAGTTAATAGCAACTAATACTACTCCTTCCGCCATAGCGAGTGTGGCAAGAGCAAAGTAGTGAGTTTCCAGCCTCGCAGCGGCGACCCCCATAGCCGCAATAATTAGACTGGCTATAAGAGCTGCCGCGGGAACTGCAACGGCGTAGGGCAAATCAAGTTTAAGCGCCAGAAGGACAACAGCATATGCCCCTAGTCCCATCGCTGTTCCCGCGGCAAGCGATAGAGCTCCTGCAAGGCCAAATACAATTTGCCAACCTATGGCACCAGCTGCCAAAGCTAATGCTAATGTAAGCAAATGCAGGTCATATGGACTCATACGCGGCGTCCTCTGACGTCTCCAGCTAAACCTTCTGGTCGGAAAACGAGCAGTGTTAGGAAAGCTAAATACAGAACACCTTCGGCTACAGCGTGAGAGAACAGTGCTGCGCCAACAGTTTCAAATAGCGCAATAGCAACTGCAATTAATGCAGTTGGAAAGATTCGACCCCATCCTGCGGCCGTTGCAGCGATGTAGGCCTTAAGAATGTAAATAGCTCCAACAGCAGGAGTGACATAATGTTGGGTGGATAAGATGGCTCCGGCCAATCCCGATAGAATTCCAGCAAAAACGAAGGCAAATATTGCTAGCTTTATAACAGGAAGCCCATGGGCAGCAGCTATTTCCGGATCCTCTGCGGCAGCGCGAAGCCGCATTCCAAATCGGCTTTTAAGTAGCAAAAGAGCGGTAAATGTGAAGGCAAATATTGCCATTCCTAAAGAGATTATGCCGTGGGCAGATAAATAAAGCCCATCAAGGCGCCATCCACCACTCAAAATAGCTGGCAAAGCTCGAGGCGCACCGCCAAAACCAACAGTTAAACTATTTTGTGCCACTATTCCTAAGGCGATGGCGGCTATGAAAGTAGATTCTACTGGGCGCTGACGGAGAGGTGCCCATGCAATAGCGGCCACCTACAAGGCCTAAAGCTCCACCTACAAGTGCTGCCACTCCAACAGCAAGGACTCCGGTCGCCCCAAATAATACTGCAGTTACCCCACCATAGGCTGCCACTGCGGCAACATCCCCATGAGCAAAATTAACTGCACCGGCAGCCCTAAGCGTTAGTGCAAAACCGAGCCCCAAGACGCCATATCCAGCTCCCAGAACAAGTCCATTAAAAAGAAGCTGAAAAGAAATTGCGTCCAAGCTAAAGCCTTATTTTTTGAGAGCCCTACATTTCAGGGCTAAACATTGGCTCAATCCACCCAAGCCCCGTCTTTGTATCGACGAACTACCGTTGCATCGCGTGATGCGCCATCATAGCAAACGATGAGCGCCGAATGAGCCATATCTCCTTTTCCATCGCTGGAATAGTTCATGGCCGCACCGTTGTAAGAGTTTTTACTAAGCCAACTACGCATGCTCTCTGGCGATTGGGCGCCAGCGTCCATGGCCTCTGCGAACATACCTACGGCATCATATTCTGCGAGTGCGAACGCGTCGGGTTCAGAATCAAAGCGGGCGCGGTACGCGTCAGCAAAAACTATAGCGGCTCCTTTTGTTTCTGCGGCAGGGGCCGAACCTGATTCAGCACAAACCCCCTTTAGCATTGAGGGCTCTAGCAAATCAGCAGTCGTAGGTTGATGCATTGCGGAACCGGCTACAATCGGTAGATCGAGGCCCAGTTCTTTTGCTTGTCGGATTGCAAGTGCTGTTGGGCCCGCATGTAAATGCAAGAGAAAGCCATCTGCACCGGCAGCTGCGGCCTTCATTAAAGCTGCTGAAAGGTCTTTGGCTGCAGGAGACAAGCCCTCTTCATAAACTGGAGCAACGCCTAGGTTTTTTAAATTTTCTTTAAGTACAGTGCGTCCGCTTTGGCCGTATGCGGTTGTCTGGAACAAAATTGCAGGGCGTTTCATACCCATTTGATCAATGGCATAAAGGGCGTGAGCGGCTTTTACCACGCTGTCTCCAGGGAAAAAGCGAAAAACGTTTGTGCTTCCCATTTCGGTAAGCTTCGCAGTTCCCGATATAGTTAGGATTGGCAAGTTTTCTCTATCTGCAAGCGGTAATAATGCCAGCATTTGGGAACCCAGTATTGGTCCTAATATCGCGGCAGGCTTGTTACCTTTAAGTGCTCTTCGAAATGCACTTACTGCCACATCTGGCGCAGTGGTTGTATCCTGAACATCTGCAACAAACGTTAAACCGTGCCGTTTGCTAGCATGCTCAGCTGCTAAAATGGCTCCGTTGCGCTGCGCTCCGCCTTCCAGCGCTAAAAAGCCTGTGATTGGAGCCAGTACAGGCACATAAACTTCTTTGGAAACTGCGGATCCGGTGAAGCCCGATAAACTGACAAAAAACGTCAAAATAGCAAAATAGGCGCGTTTCACGGCCGTTCTCCCTTCGCTGGCATGACCCAGAGCAGGTTCGACGGGTCCTTCTCAGCCGCAAGAGTTAGGTCTCGCGGCGCCCCAGTCGGCTCTCTTATAAAATGTAGCGTAATTAATGATTGGTCAATGCCATTAAAATACTTGAACGGCTCTAACCGATCACCATATCCCTACTGCTAGCAGGGTTTGCCCAAATGGGGAGCCTTTGCGGCATCAACTGGCCCAACTGGGCATTTGGCTAATTTTAAACATCGCTTTTAAGGAGGATGTGTTATGCGTTCTATTGATTTTGCCCCACTTTATCGTAGTGCCGTTGGATTTGACCGGCTTTTCAACATGTTTGAAAGCATGGACCGAGCAGACGATAGTGGTTACCCACCTTACAATATTGAGAAAACTCGTGATGACGGCTACCAGATAACTCTGGCCGTAGCTGGATTTGCGGAATCTGATTTATCGATTGAAGTAAAAGAAGATCAGCTCACCATTTCTGGGGGCATTGGACAGAGCCAAGACGAAAAGCGGGTTTTTCTACACAGAGGTATTGCATCCCGAGCTTTCCGGCGCGCGTGGAGATTGGCCGATCATGTTGAAGTGATTGGTGCCCGGCTCGAAAGAGGTCTCCTACACGTTGACCTGGAGCGGCGTGTACCAGAGGCTAAGAAGGCCCGCCAGATTAATATTTCTACTTCAAGCCTTTCAAAAACGATTGAAGCGGAAACCGTTAATTAACCTTTGGAACAGAATGCCAGAGTGAATGTGGGACCGTGCCATATATGCGCGGTCCCTTTTTATATTGCTCAAAGCGCCTCCGTCAGGGTGACTATGCCGTCACGCACTTCAAAGGCGCATTTTTCCAGAGAATCACCCAAGCATGGTCCATCGATACACAGGCCGGTATCTGGCTCGAAGCTAGCACCATGGCTTGTGCAAAAAGATTTTGTTTTCCGCGATCAAAAAAACGATCTGGAACCCAATCTAGTGGAGTGCCTGCATGGGGGCATCGATTACGGTATACAATTGTCTCGTTTTGCCAACGCAGGACGATAAATTTCCGTACCCTGGCACCAATTTTGATTGTCACACCTCTGGCATCGTTTTCAGGAACGTTGGCAAGTTCTATCAAGGCGGTTGTTGTCATGCTTCTATCCCAGCCATTTCGCAAAGCCAGGCCCAATGTTCAGGCGATACAGGCACCACAGACAGACGAGATTGTCGTATTAGAGCAAAATTCCCAAAACGTGCGTCTTGTTTGATCTGCTGCAAAGTCACTGGAACCTTTACAGGCTTCACTGCTTTGACGCCCACCATTCCAAATTTACCGCTTTCATCTGTTGGGTCAGAATGAAATTCCTTAACAACCTCTACAATGCCTACAATTTGGCGTTCATTTACAGAATGATAAAAGAAGCCAAGGTCCCCTTTTTTCATTGCCCGCATGTTGTTACAGGCTTGGTGGTTGCGCACGCCATCCCAGCCTTCGATTTCAGTTTTAACTTGGTCGTCCCAGGACCAAGTGCCAGGTTCACTCTTGAACAACCAGTAGGCCATGAGGTCACTCCTCTCTTTGGGGTTTCCGCAATCACACCAAGGGGGTAGACAATGGTTAATGGAGCGATGGCGTCAACCGCGGTGGGAGCATTATAGTCTATGCAATCTGTAAAGCGTATCGTTCAAAAGGCTGAAAACGGCTCTCTAACCGCAGCGGTTATTGGGCTGGGTTATGTTGGGCTTCCTCTTGCGTTGGCACTAGCTGATGCAGGGGTAAAAGTTATTGGTGTTGATATTGATCCATCAAAAATAAGAATTCTAAACCAGGGAGAAAGTTATCTTACCACCGCTCCCTCCAAGCAGGTTGCGGCAGCTATTGCTTCTAATCGATTAATGGCAACAACTGATCACACTGCTGTAGCATCTGCAGACGCTACATTAATTGCAGTTCCAACTCCCCTTGGGGCAGGGCGAAACCCTGACATGCAGTTTGTAGAGACCACTATAAGAGAAATCGCCCCACATCTGAAAAAGGGGTCCTTGTTGAGTCTTGAATCAACGGTCTATCCAGGCGCAACGCGCGATACGGTGTTACCTATTTTAGAAGCGGCTGGCTATGAGCCTGGCAAAGATATTTTAGTTTCTTATGCGCCAGAGCGAGAGGACCCCGGCAACAATAATTTTGCACTTGCTGATATACCTAAAGTCCTGGCCGGATTTGATGCTGCATCCCAAGAGGCAGCAAGTGCAGTTTACCGACTTATTTCCCCAAGCATTAGAGAAGTTTCTAGTCTAGAAACCGCTGAAGCAGTCAAAATTACAGAAAACGTATTTCGCGCCGTGAATATCGCGTTGGTGAACGAGTTGAAGCATATCTATGGTAAGATGGGAGTGGATATATTTGAGGTCGTAGACGCTGCAGCAACCAAACCTTTTGGTTATATGCCATTCTATCCTGGGCCTGGATTAGGCGGCCACTGCATACCCATAGACCCGTTTTATCTAGCCTGGCGTGCTCGTCAGCTTGATACCAAAGCCCACTTTGTAGAATTAGCTGGCGAAATCAATTCAAGACAACCAGAGATTGTGGTTGAGACTCTTGAGCGTGCCCTAAAACTCCATGCAGGAATAGAACTAGAAGGCGCATCAGTTCTTATGATTGGGATCGCCTATAAGAAAAACGTTAATGATCTTCGAGAGAGCCCAGGGCTGGAAGTAATGTCGCTTCTGCGGCGAGCTGGTGCGAAAGCTGAATATCATGATCCATGGACACCTTCAGTTGGCCTAACCCGCCAGTACCCTGAGTTATCTGGAATGGCCTCTGTTCCAATGGAGGGCCTGGGGAAATTTCAAGCCGCTGTCATCATTACGGATCATGACGATATAGATTATGAGCTCTTAGCGGCTGAAATTCCGCTTATAGTTGATTCACGAGGGGTTTATCGAAACTTGGATGGTCGTGCTGCGAAAATTATCCGAGCATAATATTCTACTGAGAAGATCTGGGGATTACTACTTTAGAGCTCGGTGTCCTATGTCTTTGCGCCAAAAGCCCTCTGGCCAATCAATGGATTCAATCCCCGAATAAGCTAGGTCCCTAGCATCTTTCAGTTCTTGCCCCTCTCCAGTAACCGCCAGCACTCGGCCGCCCGCGCTCAGAATATCATCGTCTGCCTGGACTGTTCCAGCATGGAAGACTGTCACGCCTTTAATGGCGTTTGCTGCCTCAATATTACGAATAACAGATCCTTTTTCGTAGCTGCCAGGGTATCCTTGGCAGCCATGACAACAGTTAAACAACTCTCTGTTTTCCAGCGTAAATCAAAGTGCTTTAGACCACCTTCAGCAGCGACAACTAGAGCGGGTAAGAAATCTGAGCGCAGGCGAGGCAGTATTGCCTGAGTTTCCGGGTCTCCAAAGCGAGCGTTAAATTCTATGACCTTTGGTCCACTGTCAGTCATCATAAGGCCCGCAAAGAGAATTCCCTTGAAAGGCCGGCCGTCATCTTTCATAGCTTCCACTACAGGACGGATAATTTCTGACATGACGGTCTCGGTCATCTCCTCAGTCATCATCGGGGCAGGAGAATAAGCTCCCATCCCACCTGTGTTTGGTCCAATATCGCCATCAAAGGCGCGCTTATGATCCTGAGCAGAGGAGAAAGGAAGTGCGTCTTGTCCATCTACCAGAGCGAAAAAGCTAACCTCATCGCCTACTAAGCATTCTTCAATTACGACTTCAGCCCCCGCATCGCCGAAAGAACCATCAAAGCAGGCATCTATTGCTTTCAGAGCCTTCTTCGACTGTTTGAGCGACGACAACGCCCTTTCCAGCCGCAAGGCCATCAGCTTTTACTACTATAGGGGCACCCTCGTCGCGTACATAAGCGGCAGCCTTTTCGCGGTCATCAAACCGCTTGTATGCAGCCGTGGGAACGCCGATTCGAGCGCAAAGATCTTTCATGAACCCCTTGGAGCTCTCGATTTCTGTTGCTTTAGCGGATGGGCCAAAAGCCAATAGCCCTTCAGCTTCCAGTGCGTCAGCAAGCCCTGCTGCAAGCGCCGCCTCTGGCCCAATTACTACAAGATCTATTCTTTCTTTTTGGGCAAAGCTTACTAGCCCATCAACATCTGTTGCTTGTATAGGTACGCATATAGCGTCTTCGGCAATGCCGGCATTACCTGGTGCACAATAAATTTCTGTGGCAAGGGGTGACGCAGCTATGGACCAAACCAATGCATGTTCACGACCTCCGGATCCTACGACAAGTACGCGCAAGCTTCTGCTCCTTGGACTTATGACAATCTCTTCATATCATTGGCTGCATGGAAACGAAACGCGACCCTCTGGATGACTTGATGGAACCCACTCCGGTTACTAGCAACAATCCTACTATTTCCGTTAGCGACCTTTCCCGTTCGATCAAGCGTACGCTGGAAGGCGACTTTGCGCATGTTCGGGTGCGTGGAGAGATTTCCGGTGCTAAGCGAGCTACCTCTGGCCACTGGTATTTTCGGCTCAAGGATGAAAAGGCGGTAATTGATGCCGTCATGTGGCGGGGTCAAGCTGGCAAATCTCCAACCCAGCCAGAGGATGGCCTTGAAGTTATAGCTACAGGACGGATCACTACTTATGAAGGGCGTTCAGTCTATCAGATAGTGGTAGAGGCATTGGAGCCTGCTGGCGTGGGCGCTCTTTTGAAGATTTTAGAAGACCGACGCAAAAAATTGGCCGACGAAGGACTTTTTAGTCCTGATCGAAAGAAGGTTTTACCGTTTCTTCCAGATGTGATTGGGATTGTTACTTCACCAACTGGAGCTGTAATACGTGATATTTTACATCGGGCACGCGATCGCTTCCCAAGACGTATCATTGTGTGGCCCGTGCGTGTGCAAGGAGAGGGAGCAGCTGAGGAGATAGTTACTGCTATTCAAGGGTTTAATTCGATCACGCATGGTCAATCAGTGCCAAGGCCAGATGTATTAATTGTGGCTCGGGGTGGCGGGAGCCTGGAAGATCTATGGGCTTTTAATGAGGAGGCCGTTGTGCGCGCGGCTGCGAGCTCTTCTATCCCATTAATCTCCGCTATTGGACACGAAACAGATACCACTTTGATTGATTATGCTGCCGATAAAAGAGCGCCAACACCAACTGCAGCAGCAGAATTAGCTGTACCAGTTCGAACGGATTTAATGGCAAATTCTGGCCGGCTCTCTATTCGTCTCGATGATGGTGTCGCTCGAGGTTTAAGCCATCGGTCAGAAAAAATTTTGGGGCTTGCGCGGGGACTTTCGGATCCAGCAAGATTATTGGATACAGCTTTTCAGCGGTTAGATGTTTGGACAGAGCGACTTAAATTTACATTGCTATCAGGGCTAAATAGACGACAGGATCACATCACTGCTCTGGCTGCTGGCCTACCTAAGCCACAAAGACAGCTGGATGCCAAACAAGAATTGCTGGAAGCAAGGTCTCAGGCGCTGCAGCAAGCACTGGCTTCAGCGATTAAAACAAAGGTCCATAATTTTGATCGCCTAGACCCAGTAAGACGGTTGGTAGGCGCGATAACCCGGAAACTAGATGATAGGCAGGTTCAATCAGATAAATTGGCTGGGCTGCTCGAAAGCTACTCACCTGAAAATACCCTTGCACGAGGATTTGTTTTAGTTCGTGATGGAAGTGAAGTTATAACGTTACCTTCTGCTGCTACGCCTGGCAGAAAAGTAGAACTGCAGTTTGCTGGAGGTCAGCGTCGCCGAGCTACTATTGATGGCCAGGTTAAGAGCAAGCAAATAACAGAAAGCTCGCCACAACGAGAAACTCAAGGGAAACTATTGTAGCCTGATTTTACGAAGCCTAAGGGCATTTGTAATAACACAAATCGAAGATAGGCTCATGGCTGCAGCTGCCAACATCGGTGAAAGCATAATCCCAAAAAATGGGTATAGAATTCCGGCTGCAATCGGCACTCCAGCAGCATTGTAAACAATCGCAAAGAAAAGGTTTTGGCGTATATTTGCCATTGTTGCGATAGCTAGGTTTCGCGCCCGCACTACTCCCATTAAGTCACCTTCGGCAAGCGTAATACTTGCAGACTGAATCGCTACATCTACCCCTGTTCCCATAGCGATACCGACATCGGCAGAAGCTAACGCTGGTGCATCATTAATTCCATCGCCTGCCATTGCCACTCTTCGCCCTTGGGTTTTCAGCTTATTTACTAGTTGGATTTTTCCTTCTGGAAGAAGTTCAGCGTGGACCTCATCAATACCAAGACGGCGCGCGATAGATGTTGCAGCGGTGATATTGTCCCCTGTTGCCATGACCACCCTTACGCCGAGGTTTTGTAGTTCTTTAATTGCCTTTGGTGTGGACGCTTTCATCGGGTCAGAGATGGTAATGATTCCTGCCAACTTTCCATCTACAGCCACCATCACCTCGCTTTGCACCCTATTATGATCATTGTTAGCGAGGCTTTCTGAGAATGAGACGCCTTCGGCATCCAAGAATGATTTCGTACCAAGGACGACACGGCTACCTTCAACCCGTCCTATAACCCCCCTTCCAGGCAGAGCCATAAAATCTTGGGAGTCGGAGAGTTGGAGGTTTTGTTCTTTTGCACGAGCTGTGATTGCGGCTGCCAAAGGGTGTTCTGACTTGTTCTCGAGACTTGCGGCAAAGAAAAGAATGTCATTCAGATTAAAGCCCTTTGCTGGATAAATGTTTGTAACAACGGGCTTGCCTTCAGTCAGAGTGCCAGTTTTATCTACAACTAAGGTATCAATATTGGAGAACTGCTCCAAAGCTTCTGCATCCTTTACAAGGACTCCACTCTGTGCCCCCCGTCCTGTAGCTGTCACGATTGACATGGGTGTAGCCAATCCGATTGCACATGGACATGCGATTATCAAAACAGCTAACGCAGATACAAGAGCATATGAAAGACGTGGTTCTGGTCCCCAATTAGCCCAAGCTAAAAATGAAATAATGGACACAAGAATCACAATTGGCACGAATATCCCAGCCACTGCATCTGCTACTTTTTGAATTGGGGCACGTGACCTTTGGGCAGCCACGGTTAAAGTAATAATTTGAGAGAGAACTGTTTCTAAGCCGATCCGTTGAGCGGTTATAAGGAACGTTCCATAACCGTTAATTGTTCCTGCCCTGACTATATCACCAGGTGTTCTTTCAACAGGGATTGGCTCGCCTGTTAACATGCTCTCATTAACGCTTGACCAACCATCAATCACGATACCATCTACTGGAATCTTTCCGCCTGGCTTTACACGCAGTTGGTCACCTACCTTGACCTTATCAAGTGGAATTTCTTTTTCGCCCCCGTCGGTACTAATCAAATGGGCTGTTTGGGGCGCCAGGTCCATTAGAGCTCTAATGGCGGCTCCAGTGCGATCGCGAGCACCCAGCTCAAGTAATTGGCCCAATAATACTAGCTCAACAATTACTGCCGCTGACTCGAAATAAACCCCAACGTCACCCCTTGGGCCTTTAAACCCTGTTGGAAAGAGACCCGGTGCGATTACTGCAAATACGCTAAAGGCATAGGCAGAAGCCACACCGATGCCAATTAAACTGAACATGTTGAGGTTCATAGATAAGAATGACCGTCCCCCCGAAGAAGGAAGGGCCACCCGCACCATAGGATTACTGGAGTTGCTAGAGTAAGCTCGACCCATGGAATAATGTCTGCGTTAAGCCAGCTGTTTAATGGTAGACCAATCATAGACCCCATGGACATCATAAAAAGAGGAATGGTCAGCACGGCACCTAAAATGAAGCGCCGACGGAAATCGATGAATTCTGGATTGGGGCCCGCATTTGGGTCGGGCAAACCCATTGGCTCTAAAGCCATCCCGCAGAGAGGGCAGTCACTTGGACCTATGGTCTCAACCTCTGGGTGCATTGGGCAGGTGTAGACAGTACCAGGTGGTGTCGTGACCGTGGTCTGGCGGCCATCTAGATAGTTGTCTGGATTGGTTTCAAATTTATGAAGGCAGTTTGAGGAACAGAAATAGAAACGCGCTCCTTCATGCTTTGTCATATGTTCTGAGGTTTTTCGAGATACCGTCATACCACAGACTAAATCTTGCGCTTCAATGAAGTCTTCAGGAGCCTCCACGAACCTTTCGCGGCAACGACTTGCGCAGAAATTATACTCTTCACCAGAATGATTATGGGTATGCTTAGCCGTTTTTGCGTCAACGGTCATTCCACAGACTGGATCACGTTCTATTGGAGTCATTTAGTCTAGCCAGTCTGTTTTAGTGTTTCTCCACCTTTAGGATTGCCGTCTACTGCACAAAGGAAGCCGTTTTCGCGTCTTCCAGCATCATCGAAGCTGCTTTCTCTGCAATCATAATAATGGGGGCATTTGTGTTCCCAGATACGAGTTGGGGCATAACTGAACCATCTGCCACACGAAGGCCAGAAATTCCTTTAACCTTAAGTCGGGGGTCAACCACTGACATTGGGTCGCCTTCTGGCCCCATTTTGCAGGCACCAACAGGGTGGTAGACTGTTGCACCTGTGCGAAGCGCAAAGTCTAGGAGCTCATCATCTGTTTGGCAGTCTTTCCCAGGTGTAATTTCAAATTTCACGTAGGGCCTTAGAGCAGGCTGCTCCACTAACTGTCTTGCAATCTTTAGCCCGCCAATCATCGCCTGCTGATCTTCATATTCCTTTAAGAAATTACAAACGATCCTGGGTTGAGTGAACGGGTCAGCAGATTTTATGTGCACGAAACCTCGAGATTGTGGTCTCAATTGGCATGGAGCGCAGGTCATTCCCGGCTCCTTTTCTAATGCTCTGGTCTTAATGTCCGTTATGCTGGCATGGGCGATGTGGTATTGGACATCTGGGGTCTCTAATTCCGGACGTGTTTTTACAAAACCGTGCACGATGCCAGCGGGATACGTGAGTAAACCTTTCCGTCCAAACACATATTTTAATACTTCATTTACCAGCCGAACCCCTCTGGCATCGTTATTAATTGAAACGTTTTTTGTCAGACGCCACATTGGGCGAGACAAGTAGTGGTCGTGATGATTTTCTCCAACGCCTTGGAGTTCATGCACCACATCGATACCAAGGTCTTTCAGAAGACTAGCTTGTCCCACACCAGATAGTTCTAAGATTTGTGGCGACTGAATTGCACCCGCTGCTAACACTACCTCTCGGCCGGCTTGGAATTGATGGGTTTTCCCTTGTTGTATTACTTCTACGCCAACGCAGCGCTTTCCCTCAAAGATTAGGCGTGTCGTGTGCGCTTGTGTTTCTAAACGAAGATTGGAGCGTTTTAAGGCTGGCTCAAGGTAAGCCTTTGCGGTGGACCATCTTCTGCCAGCTTTTTGGGTTACTTGGTAATAACCGAAACCTTCTTGATCCCTCCCATTGTAATCAGGATTACGCGGATAACCTGCCTGTTCACCAGCATCAATGAAGGCATCCAGCAACTCATGAGTGCTTGGCATGTCCATTACATTTAAGGGCCCTCCCGACCCCCGCATTTCGTCCCCACCGCGCTCAAAATTTTCTGACTTCTTAAAAAAGGGCAGGCATTGCTCAAAAGACCAGCCAGTGCAGCCCATCTGAGCCCAATGATCATAGTCTTGATGCTGACCTCGAACGTAAAGAAGTCCATTTATTGACGAAGAGCCCCCCAACACCTTTCCACGCGGTATAGGTATATGTCGATTATATGTACGTTCCTGGGGCTCAGAGTCGAAGCGCCAATTCAAGCCGGGCTTATCTAATGTTTTGGCGTATCCAACGGGCACGTGAATCCAAATGTTATTATCTTTTCCACCTGCTTCAAGCAGCAGCACTTGATTGGCGGGGTTTTCAGAAAGTCGATTTGCGAGGGTACAGCCTGCAGAACCTGCGCCAACAACAATATAGTCGAAAATCTCAGCAGTCATTTTATTCCCTCTCCCAGTCCTTGCCCTTAAAAATTATTACTCCACTGTTTCAACGCATCCGAAACATTGGATCTTTTAAGTCAACAGCTACGGCCAAAGCTGCTCCAAGTCCTATCTGTAAAGTTAACATGGCTGTCCCACCAAATGAGATGAATGGAAGTGGCACTCCAACCACAGGCATAAGTCCCATTACCATAGCCACGTTTATAAAGACGTATAAAAAAAGTGTAGTTGCCATGCCAATTGCTAATAATCGGCCATATTTGGCTTCCGCCAAAAGGCCAATTCGATAAAGCCTAAAAATTATTATTGAGAACAATATTAAGACAAATATGCACCCAGCCATGCCAAGCTCTTCACCTAACATTGTAAAAACAAAATCTGTGTGCTTCTCGGGCAAAAAAGACAACTGCGCTTGACTTCCTTTGAGCCAACCCTTGCCGAAGACTCCCCCAGACCCCATCGCAATAAATGACTGTAGAATGTGATAGCCAGACCCCAAAGGGTCTCTGTCAGGTTGAAGAAATGTTAGAATACGGCTCCGTTGGTAATCATGGAGCATGAACCATGCGATTGGCGCAGCTATACAGGCAATGGTTGCAGCTATTCCAAAATTCCGAAGAGCTACACCCCCTATAAAAAGCAGCACAACGCCACCAACGACAATTAACATTGCTGTTCCAAGGTCAGGTTGTTTTAGTATTAGGACAGTGGGCGCCAATATCATCAAAAGAGCGGGCCCTAGAATATGAAAACGGTTTGTGGATTCCACCCCAGCGTTATGCAGTAGGCGAGCTAGAGCTAAAACAAGGGCTACTTTCATAAGTTCCGATGGTTGAAGGCGCATAAACCCAACATCCAGCCAGCGAGTAGCTCCAGACCCTGACCCGACAAACTCGACAACAATTAATAACAAAAAACAAAACCCATAGGCAAAGTAACTGACCTTAAAGAAAGGCTTCATGCCGACGAGGGCGATTATCAACATAAGCCCCATTCCAACGGCAAACCGAATGGCATGGCGCCCTGCCCATGGTGTCGTGCTTCCTCCGCTGGCGGAATAGAGCATTGCAGTTCCAATTAACGCAATTCCAGTAACAGCAAATACTATTAACCAGTCAATTCGGCTTAAACGCTGCAGCGTACTATTAGATTCTCGAGTCTGATGAAGGTAAGGTCCCATAGCAGCTAACCTCTACCCCTTAAGTAAGGTTGCTTTTGAAGTGTCTGCCTTATTCGATTTTCCTCCGTTCCAATTTGCAGATCTTCGCATTTGGGCTTCCAGCAAAACGTCGCGGGCAACTGGAGCAGCTCCCAGTGAACCTGAACCACCATGTTCCAGGACGACTGAGCATGCATACTTTGGGTTTGTTAAAGGTGCGTATCCTACGAAGAGCGAATGATCTCGCTGCTCAAGCGGCAAATCCTCATTCCTGATCCCCCCAAGCCTACGCTCTTGTGCTGTTATCCTTCGCACTTGTGAGGTTCCGGTTTTCCCACCCATACGGTATGCTTTAACTGATATTTGGGAATTTCTTGCCGTGCCACTGGCGCTAGATGTAACAGCACGCATCGCTCGCATTATTGCTTTAAGGTGTTCACTTGATACGTCTATCCTGGTTCCTTCAGGAGGAAATTCTTCTTCGCCCTTTTTGCGTAAAATTCTAGGCTTTACTGAAATACCTCCATTCACAAGCCGCGCCGTCATTACAGCTAGTTGAAGGGGTGTAGTTAACACAAACCCTTGGCCTATTCCTGCAATCAAAGTTTCTCCAATTTGCCAGGAAGCTTTAAGTTGGCGTCTTTTCCACTCTTTGGTTGGAATAAGCCCCCCTTTTCTGAAGGGGCATCAATTCCAGTTGGTTCGCCCAGGCCAAATCGGCGCGCCATCTCAGAAATCTTTTCAATCCCAACTTTACGAGCAATTTCATAGAAATAAACATCACAGGACTCAGCTATGGCCTCATGTAATGCGACCCAGCCATGACCGCCTCGTTGCCAACAATGAAAACGGCCAGCGCCCAGTTCATGGACACCACTACAGAAGAATGCATTCTTTGGCGTTACTACTTTGGCTTCTAGAGCTGCCATAGCAACCAGCATTTTAAATGTTGAGCCAGGCGGATATTGGCCCGCTATAGCCCTATTATTTAGCGGGGCGGCGGGGTTCTTCAAAAGAGCTTGCCAAACATCCCCTTTCAGCCCTTGAACAAACACGTTTGGATCGAATGTGGGATTGGACGCCAAGGCCAACACATCCCCATTATGCACGTCCATTACTGTTACAGCTCCAGTGTCCTCACCGAGACGGTTTTGCACAAAGCGCTGTAATTCTGAGTCTATTGTTGAGACAAGAGTAGATCCACCAGCACCTGGGTCTTTCTCCAGTTCTCTCACTACTCGACCAATGGCATTTACCTCGACTTTAGAGGTACCTGCTTTACCCCTGAGAGGTTGGTCATATGAGCGTTCCAAGCCAGACTTACCTATCTGAATGTTTGGAGTTTTTTAACTTCTTCGTTTGCTAGGTCTTCTTTGTTTGCTGGTCCAATGTACCCAATTGGATGTGCAGCGGCTTCTGCTATTGGGTATATTCGCTGGCTCGATTCTATTACATCAACCCCAGGCAGTTCAGGTATACGGGCAGAAATCCTTGCAACCTGCTCCCAATTAAGGTCTTCGTGGACCAAGATGGGTAGAAACTTTGCAGTGCGTTTAGATTGACGAATAATTCGAAGTCGCTGTTCGGGCTCTATCGGTACGATTTGACTGAGTTTAGAAAGCGCAGCGCCAATGTCTTCAATTGCTTCAGGTGTAATCAAGACTTGGTACGTACGCCGGTTAAGGGCTAGAGGGCGTCCAAAACGGTCCAAAATCAAACCGCGCTGAGGCGCTAAAAACTTAAAACTAATCCGATTGTTATCGGCTAGTGTGGAATAACGATCACCTTTCACTACCTGCAGCTGGTACATGCGTGCCCCAAGACCGAGAAACAGCAAGCCTTTGGCCCCTCCAAGTAAAAGAGAGCGCCGAGTAAATCTCTGCCTGTCGTCCAACGGTGAACTCAAGTGCTTTTCACCCCAAACTTAAAAACAGCCAAAACGAATTCAATCGTAAACGCGATCAACGGGTATATAGCAACTGTAAGCGTAAACTCAGCCAAGGTAGGCATCCAGGGCTGAAAGCTGAGGTTATATAAAGAGGCAATAATCCAACTTACAGGTGCTATAAAAAGAGATGTGACTACAACTCCAACCCAGGAATGTATCAGTCCACGTGACTTGAGAAATTGTCTTTGGGTTGCTGCTATCAGATGAACGAGTAGACATGTAAGCACACCAAGTCCAAAAATTGTTGCAGTCGTTAAGTCCAAGAATAGTCCCACCAGAAAACATGCTATCGGCGGCAGAGAATTTGCGTGGCGCAGGCTTAATTGAAAAACCATGCAGTGAGCTACAGCTGTTGGGGCTAGGGCTGAAATGGCGAAAGGCCATGGCGCAGTTGATATTAAAATTGAAAGCCAGATTACCCCAATAGAAGTTACAATTTTGAGCCATGGTATTTGCTGGTACTGATCTTTGCGTTCAGCCATTGTTTTTCTTGCCTGCTGGCTTGGCAGGCAATCCTTTTGCTCCAAGGTCAATAACCCGTACGAAGGTAATTCTGCGCCAATCGACAAAAGTCTGGGCTAATATCTCCCCTTCTATTTCGCCAGCGACAACGCCAATAGGCAGGCCTTGAGGGTATATGCCTCCATGGCCTGATGTTGTTATTAGGTCACCTGGTGACAAGTCAGTGTCGCTGGCTACAAATTTTATCGAAGGATTTTCCGTGTTGTTTCCCTCCAGAATTGCCCTTGTTGCCTTTTCTCCCACCAGAACGGGCACGTGAGAATTAATATCGGTTAATAGAAGGACTCGCGAAGACCTCTCCCCAGCACTTATCACCCTGCCAACAACGCCATCACCAGTCATTACCGCTAGATCAGATCGCATGCCCTTATCTTCGCCTACGTTGATAAGAAGCACCCTTGCAAAGGTACTTCCAATCTCGGCAATAGCGCGTGCAGATATAAATTTCGCGTCAGGACCTGGGTCAAACCTAAGTAGCGACTTTAATTCCTGATTCTCTGCTTCCAACTTTCTGGCAAAGACTTGCCACTGCAGCAGTCGAGTGTTTTCTTCTTTGAGCCGTTCATTTTCTTCAATGAGGTTGGCAAGGTCTACAATATGATTGGCAGCATTGCGAGCAAGCAGCACAGGTGCTGATAAAACTTCTAGAATTGGGGCGCTAATATCTGAAGAGTTCGCGCGAATTTTATCAACTAAGACAGTTTCGATTTTACCAATGAATATGAGAGCAACTGCGCTACCAACTAAAAATACATAAATTAGACGCTTAAAAGCGGGTTTAACGGGCTGAGACGATTCAACGAGTTCGTCTATCGGCGCTAATCCTGAGTCGCGCGCCATGTTTCCCTATTACACCCCCATTAACCAAATTTTCAATCAGTCTATTAGAACCCCAGCGAGGGCACTTCCTTCTTCAAGGCAACGCCCCGTGCCGATGGCAACGCAAGTCAAAGGTTCGTCCGCCACTGTTACGGGTAATCCAGTATCTTCACTAAGCGCTACATCAAGATTTCGAAGAAGCCCCCCCCACCTGTCAGCACGATACCGCGATCTACAATGTCAGCAGCTAACTCTGGTTGAGTATTTTCTAATACAGCTCTCACCGCTTCAACAATCGCTTGAATGGGTTCGGCAAGACATTCTGCAATTTCTCCTTCTGAGATGGTTATTTCCCGAGGCACACCGTTCATTAAGTCTCGCCCCCGAATTGCAAGCCGCATTTCCTCAGGGCCTGTGGCTACAACAGCTGAACCAATTTCGGATTTTATGCGTTCGGCAGTTCGTTCGCCAATCAAGAGATTATGGCGTCGGCGGACGTTTGCGATAATCGCTTCATCCATGGCGTCTCCACCAATTCGAACACTACGCGAATAAACGATCCCTGATAGGGCTAATACTGCCACTTCTGTTGTACCGCCACCAATATCTACAACCATTGAGCCCGTGGGTTCTGTAACGGGCAAGCCAGCTCCGATTGCGGCAGCCATTGGTTCCTCAATTAGATCTATTCGTCTTGCTCCGGCCGCCTCCGCAGATTCTTGAATTGCTCGTCGTTCTACCTCTGTGGCACCGGATGGAACGCAAATTATAACTCGTGGAGCAGCAAAGAAACGACGGTTTTGCACCTTCCGAATGAAACGCTTAATCATCTCTTCCGCTATTTCAAAGTCGGCTATAACACCATCACGAAGTGGCCGTATGGCCTGAATATTGCCGGGTGTCTTACCCAACATATCCTTAGCTTCATTGCCGACAGCAAGAGCACGCTTTTCACCATCAATGGTAGCCATTGCAACCACAGATGGTTCATCGAGTACGATACCGACGTTCGGTACATAAACGAGGGTGTTCGCTGTACCTAAGTCGATTGCTAGATCAGTTGAAACAAGACCGAACAGGCGCGCTAACATTGGACGTTTTCCGCAATAAATTGGACCTTTTCTCTGACACAGCTAAAGAATAAACGCGAGGGTTTTCTTGATAATCTTGGCAGAATGTTAACAAAAATGAGCCGATAGCAAAATTTTGAAGGTTTTTATGTAAAAATAACAAGTTCAGAAGATTGGGTTAATTGCGGCTAGTTTCGGATAACGGCCCAGTTTTCTGAACCTAAAAACAAATCAGCAAGGACAGTATAAAGTTTCGATTAGTTGAGAGGACCACACCTGATGGAGAAGCTTGCAATTGCAATTTCTGGCGGCCCGCGCCCGTCCGAGATAGTGGAACTTTTAATTAAAGCAGAAAAATTAGGCTATGAATCTGGTTGGGTTGCAGAGGGTCACGGGGGTGATCAATTTGCAATTATTGCTTCGGCAGCTTCCAAAACTGAACATTTAAAATTGGGCACAGCTATTTCGTCTATTTTTGTTAGAACGCCGCCTACAATAGCCATGGCAGCGGCAACACTGGATGACATTTCTGGTGGTCGTTTTATTTTAGGTTTGGGTTCCAGTCACAAGGTTCAAGTGGAGCCAGAGCATGGTGTTCCCTATGGGAAGCCAATCCTTAGAACTCGCGAGACCGCAGACTTTGTTACTCGCCTGATTGCTAATGGAGAAGCTGGGATAGAAGGAGAAACCATCTCAATAGATCGGTTTGACCTGTGGTTTGAACCTGTCCGCAAAAAGGTACCACTTTATTTAGCTGGTCTTTTCCCAAAAATGCTGGAGGTGGCTGGTGAAATAGCAGATGGAATTATTTTGACCCGAAGCACATTAAAAACAGCCTCAAGTGTTCGCGTTTCTATTGCCTCTGGTGCTTCTAAGGTTGGGCGAGATCCATCTAATATTGTTGTCACTTCGTTACTACCAACATCGATTTCTGAGAACAGAACAGCAGCATTTGACGCTATGCGACCAGGGCTCGCCTTCTACCTTGGCTTTTTCCCTCGCTATAATCGATTGGTATCTGAACATGGTTTCGCTAGGGAAGCCGCGATGGTGGCAGAAGCGTGGATTTCTGGAGATGCTGAAGAGGCAGCGCGGCGTGTAACTGATGAGATGCTGGATTCTACAGGAATTGTTGGAACTCCTGCGGATGCGCGATCTAAAATTGCTGCTTATCGAGCTTCGGGTATCGACCTTCCTATTTTGAGTCCTTTTGCTCGTGGGCCAAAAGCTCATGAGACATTTCACTATGTTTTGGATGCATGCGCTGGGGCATGACGCTTAAATTTCTGGTGGCACCTTGATTTATTTGCGGGTTTGAAAGGGAAACTATACAGCTTGTTGATGCAACGCTTTGTATTCGCTCTGGTAATTTTAGCAATAGTACCGTCTTTAGCTCTTGCCGACGTGCTGGGAGTCCGCGCTGCCCCCAGAGGAGAGGGTTTACGGTTAGTAATTGACCTATCGGAACCCAGTAAATTTCGAGCCTTCGAGCTATCTGAACCTCCTCGTGTGGTGGTCGATCTCCCTAAGCTTGCTTGGCTTACAAATAAGTTGCCCGATAAAGTTCAGGGGCTAGCAGGTATTCGATATGGCCTTTTTCGCGCAGATGTGTACCGACTAGTTTTTGACCTTGAGCGAAGTGCGGCGATATCTTCTGCCAACCTTATCTTAGGGCGGCAGGGCCAAGGCAAAAGGCTTGTAATTGATCTTGAATACGGGGCGAAGCTAAAGGGTCAGCAATTTGGCACCTTTTCTCCTCTTAAAACTCCCCAATACCACCAACAAAACCCAAAGAAGAATGGGTGGTTATGATAGACGCGGGCCACGGAGGGGTTGACCCAGGAACCATCGGAGCTGGAAAAGTTCGAGAGAAGCATGTGAATCTAGCTGTAGCTAAGAAGCTGAAGAAAATCCTTGATTCTAAGCCTGGTTATAATGCTAAGCTTACCCGTACTAAAGATGAGTTTCTGAGACTTCGTGAACGTGTTCGCATTGGCAGGGCTAGTAGAGCAGATCTTTTCATTTCAATCCATGCAGATGCCCACCCAGACCCAAGTGTATCTGGCGCTTCAATTTATACCTTGTCAGAGAAGGGCTCTGACAAAGAGGCAGAGCGACTGGCAAAATCAGAAAACGCTGCGGACTTAATCGGCGGCGCTCCATTAGAAGAAGACAATCAAGAAGTCGCTAGCATTCTAATAGACCTGGCCCAACGCGAGACTAAAAACCAGTCTTTGGCAGTCGCAGACGATATCTTATTTGCTCTAGCGCCAACCCAACCCCTGCTGCGCCGCCCAAAGCGGTCTGCTGGTTTTGCGGTCTTGAAGGCGCCAGATGTCCCATCTGTTCTAATTGAACTTGGTTTTTTGACCAACAAAACAGATGCTCACCGTCTATCCCGCCAAAAAAACCAGGAAGCTATTGCTAATGCTATTGCTGCAGGGATTGTTCGCTATTTTGAAGGAGCGAATACGGCTCGGTCACGACAAAATCCAAAATGATACAGCTCTGAAAAGCTGAGACCAATTAACAGAATTAGTTTTACTACTGATAACACTGCGAACACAGGATGCGCCAAGGAGGCTTCCACTTGGCCACCGTCAGCGAGAACAGAAGCTCTTTCAGAAAGAACAGGATGCAACCAAAGCTCTTGCAAAATAAAGATTACAGCGATCACGCCAGTGACCAAGGTTCGCTTTGGAGGAAATTTCAGCGCTAAGACACCCAGCAAAATTAATCCCAGGAAACCCCACTCTATTACCGCTACTCTTTCAAAAACTCTGGCCGCTGCGGAATACGCAAATGACTTTTCGGCTGATGGAACGTCAAAAATGGCAAGAATGGATAAAATTCCACCTCCGAAAATCAATCCAGCCCAAAGGCTTGGAACTAAATTCATGAAGACGTGGGCCGCTCGTTTTTTCAAATTAAATGTCCATATGTCGCTTGCTTAAGCTAGCTAGAGCAACCGTCGAGGTTATTGCGGCAGCAGTAAAGCACCATGCCCCTATGCCCACACGAGCGTCTGCCACGATGCTCGATTTTGCTGTCATTACGACTAAAGCAATCACAAATACGTCTAACATCGACCATTTTGACACTGAATTTGCTGCCCGCAGGACAGATTTTGCTTTTTTAGGCTGCACCCACGCGAAAATCCCAATCATAACCTTGCACGCAGGAAACAGGACAGCGAAAGCTCCGATAATTAAAATCAGAAGCCATTCACCGTCCTGAAAAAAGGTAACAAGGCCTCCGTATATCGAGTGCTTTGTCTCAAAAACCCAAAAACTCGTGACAGAGAGGATTGGAAGAACCCAGCCTGCTATTAACAGTGGTCCCGACAAGAGGAGGGCCCAAGGAGCTGCAGAAGACCAGAGTCTCATTGTTAAATAGACCTTCTAACCTTTTTGTGGATTTGATCCTTGGTCTTAATCTCAAACAATTGTTGTCCAGCAACAGGCACTAATGCAGCAAGCGCGATCCAATTTGAGCCATCGCTAGGGGCGACCATCATAATTGCTCCGAAGGCCAAGATTATTCGCCATCCGATGCCCAGGGGCGCGGCTAAATACCCTGTGAGTGCGGCTCCAAGCAAAATGATGCCGGCTGCGCAAGATATAACGACACTAAGATACTCGACTAAATCGAAATCATCGATGACGATCAGCATCGTTGGCGCGTATACAAAGACAAACGGGACCATCACTTTAGCATTTCCAAGTCGAAAGGCTGTTGTGCCTGTCTTGAAAGGATTGGCGCCGGCAATTCCACCTGCAGCATAAGCTGAGACGCAAACCGGTGGAGTCAGGTCAGCAAGAACTCCGTAATAAAGAACAAAGAGATGCGCTGCTAACGGTGGTACACCTAAATTCCCAAGAGCAGGCGTCGCAATCGCCTGAAGCATTATGTATAGGGCTGTTGTGGGAAGGCCTGCTCCCATCAAAACACAAGAAATGGCAATAAATAGCAAAGATATAAATAGGGTGGCTGAATCAACTGAGAAAAGTGCAGGCCTGTCAGTGCTGTTTCCAATTAGGTCGGCCGGTAGAGAAGCCGTAAGTGCTGACAATGCATCAACAGTCTCGAGTGCTCCCTGGGTCACCATGAAACCAAGTCGGAAAGTAACTCCCGTCAATGTTATGACACCAACAACAATTCCAACGGCGGCCCCTGCTGCCCCCACAGCAAGGGCATATTTAGATCCCATTGCGAACGCGGCCGTTAAGCTCTGTCTGTCTAGGCGTTGTTTCCATCGGGTGAATCCGATTGTGAGGGCTGCCGCGAAAAGCCCAAATGTCACGGGGTCAAACTTTAGAACTACTATGTCAAGAACTGTTGCTAAGCACGCCAGTATTCCCGCTCCTGCAGCAAATAACGGCCAGCCAATAGCTAAGGCACTAGAAATTCCCCAGAACGCAGCCAGGTAAGGGGTATATCCAGAAAAAAGGACATAAATAAGAATTATGAGAGGCACGGTGGTGTGCCAGCCACGCTTCATGACATCCTTGAAACGAGGCACCTCGTCTGCAGGTAACCCTTTAAGGCCAAGCCTTTTGGCTTCAAAGTGAACCATCGCTAACACGGCTATATAGTGCATAGCCGCTGGCGTCGCGGCCGCTAAAATTATGGTCGTGTATTGAATTTCTAAGAATTCCACCATCAGGAAGGCAGCGGCACCCATTATCGGTGGGGTAATCTGGCCTCCTGTAGAGGATGCAGCTTCCACGGCTCCCGCAAAATGACCGGGATAACCAACGCGCTTCATCGCAGGAATGGTTAATGAGCCCGTGGTTACTGTGTTGGCAATTGAAGATCCTGAAATAGTACCGAAGAGGGATGAAGAAATGACCGATACTTTGGCGGGGCCGCCTGATAGCCGGCCTGCTACTACCTGCGCCAACTCAATAAAGAATTGTCCCAATCCCATTCTTTGGGCAACAACTCCAAATAGGACAAAATGGAAGACGATCGAGGAAATTACTTTTACTGGAACACCGTATAGCCCCTCGGTGGTAAGGTATAAGTGGTTCACGAGATCGCTCCAGGAGGCTGGAGGGATTAAAAGAACCTGAATTGGAGAAAGATAACCAAATAATGCATACAGAATGAAACATATCACAACAATTGGTAGCACCGTACCCATCGCACGCCGCACGGCTTCAAGGGATATTAAAATTAATATAGTACCAAAGATGATGTCAGTTTGGTTCGGCGACCCAATCCGAAAATTCATTTCTTGCATTGGAATTGGCCAGGATAGCCCTGTAAACGTAACCGGAACGTAAAGAGCAGAAATCAAGGCAAGAATAGCGAATACCCAGTCCCAAATGGGCACTCCACCTAATAAAACCTTCGTATTTTTTTGTGATTTACGGCTAGATGAACGCCTAAGTTCAAAACACAGAAAAATTAATCCGAGAACGGCAGCTAGATGAATACCCTTATGCCATTGTTCTCTGGGAATTCCAAAGCCGGCCGTGTAAAAGTGATAAACACCAAGTCCAACCAGTGCCCAAGTTATTGCTCGCTGAAGCCATGGAGCAACGGGCCTAAAATTCATTTCTGGATCGTACTGTGATTCCAGTTCTTCAAGACGTTTCTCGTCAGGGAGTTCAGCGTTAGGATCCCTGAACTGACTGCCACTCGGTATTTCTTTTTTCTCGGTAACCATTAGTTCAAAACTGCAAATCTCAAAGAAAGGCCCGGCCAATACTTAGATTTGGCCGGGCCATCAATTCGTTAGATAGGATCTAACTATTTCAAAAGTCCTACTTCTTTATAGAACTGCTCGGCGCCTGGATGCAGAGGAATTCCGATAGCGTCGAGTGCAGAAGACGTTTGTACGTCTTTACCTTTAGCATGACCTCTGTCGAGCAGCTTCCGGGTATTTTTGTTCCAAAGAGCTTTAGTGATGCCGTAAACAAGCTCTTCTGATTGATCGGCAGAAACTAGCCATTGGGCCGCAACAGCTAACGTTGCTGTATCCGTGGAGACTCCCTCATAAGCGGATGCAGGAATCGGAGATCCAAAGTAGAACGGCGCTTTTTTGATGACAATTTCTTGGATTGGTTTAGGGATCGACATCAGCTGCAAACCTGCAGTCGAAGCGAGTTGCGCTATGCCTGATGAAGGAGCACCCGTAACAGTTAAAAATGCATCTAATTGTCCGTCAGCAAGTCGTTCGGCAGATTGAGAAGTATTCAACTCTTCTGCAGTGAAATCTTTATTTTTCTCTAACCCGGCAGCGTTAAGAATGAGAAGCGCCCCCACCTGTGCACCAGAAGCGGGAAGCCCAACGCCAATCCGCTTACCTTTCATATCTGAAAAGGTTTTTAGATTTGATTTTTTAGGAAGTACCACATGAATGTGCTCAGGGTATAGCGTGGCTATGGCCCTTAATTTAGTCAGAGGTGCCTTGCCTTCAAAAACACCTGTGCCTGTATAAGCCCAATATGCAACGTCTGATTGTGCCAGACCGCTCTCGGCGGCGCCTGACTGGATAGCATTAACGTTTGCGACAGACCCATTTGCTGACTGGCCAATTGCAATCAAGCCAGGTACGCCGCATGAACCGCCTTTATCGCAGGGGCGTGAACCTGGTGGATTTGAAATAGCATTTGCGAGCAAACCCGCCATTGGTAAATAATTGCCGCCAGCGCTACCGGACACAATCCTAAAGAAGCTCGGTGTTTGTGCACTTACAGCACTCGTCGCTAGTAGGGCACCTGCTGCTAAAGCCGCAGTAATAAACTTTCGCATTGATTTATCAGCCTCGCATTTTTCTAATAAAAAGGAGAAAATAGTATTTAGGTTTTTAAAACTAAATACAAATGTAAATCCGGATGCCTTTGTTGGTGATATTTTTATGACTAATTGAGCTAAGCAAAAACGCAACCAAAGCCAGCGTTTTAAAATGCTTAAAGAGGAAGATGCATGCTCAATACTGAAGTGAAAACCGAAGTAGGTTCTATGGGGGCGTATATTGCTATGCCCAAAAACGCTGGTCCTGCACCAGCAGTGGTCATCCTGATGGAAGTCTTTGGTGTTAATAGATTCATTCGCCGCATTGCTGATTTTTGGGCACAACAAGGCTTAATTGCATTAGCACCAGATTTATATTGGAGACTGAGGCCTTGCATTGAGTTAGACCCAGAAACGGATGGACATAGAGAGGAGGCTTTGGCTACTCGTGGTCAGATGGATACTGGCGCCGCTGTCCTCGATGTTGAGGCTTGCGTCCAACATCTCCGCAAGATGCAAGCCTGTACGGGTAAGGTTGGTACGTCAGGATACTGCCTTGGTGGTTTGCTTGCATACTTGTCAGGGATCCGTGGCACTGCAGATGCGAATGTGAGTTATTATGGTGTGGGTATTGAAGCTTATTTAAAGGAAGCTGAAAAACTTCAGTCACCATTTTTATTTCATGTTGGTGAGACAGATGCATGGACACCACTTCCAGTGCGGCGCGCTCTCGACGCAGCACTTCTTCCGCTAAACGATGTAACCTCACACACATACGAGGGAACGGGCCATGCTTTCGCGCGAGAAGGGGCTAGTGCGGATGTGCCAGAGATGCGCGAACGCGCGAATGCCAGGACAAAAGCTTTCTTTCAGCGAACGCTTGGGCTCCAGTGACGCGTTGACAGGCTCGGTCGCTCTCCGCCATTGTCCGACAAGTTTTGATTTTATTTTCCAGGGAGCTTTTGGTTCTATGTCGACCGCTGAACTCGCCAATACAATTGAAGAGGCTTGGAATAACCGAGAGGAAATTTCCAGCAGCACCAAAGGTCCAATCCGGGATGCCGTTGAGGCAGCTCTAGACGCCTTCTATAGCGGACAAGGCCGCGTGTCGGAAAAAAAACAAGGCGAGTGGATAGTCAATGAGTGGTGCAAGAAAGCAGTGCTTTTATCCTTCCGTCTTTACGATAGTGCTCCAATGGCTGGAGGCGCTGTGGATCCTACTTTCGGGCGATCTGCTTGGTTTGATAAGGTCCCACTGAAGACTTCCGGATGGGGTAAGCGCGAGTTTGATGCTGCTGGTTTTCGAGCAGTACCCGGCGCCGTTGTTCGGCGGTCCGCATACATTGCAAAAGGCGCAGTCTTGATGCCTAGCTTTGTAAATCTTGGGGCTTATGTTGGTGAAAACACAATGGTCGATACCTGGGCGACTGTTGGCTCATGCGCCCAGATTGGCTCAAATTGCCATCTTTCTGGAGGTGTAGGCATCGGTGGTGTTCTAGAGCCCATGCAGGCAACTCCTGTGATCATTGAAGATAACTGCTTTATAGGTGCTCGTTCCGAAGTTGCTGAAGGCGTGATTGTGGAAGAGGGAGCTGTATTATCCATGGGTGTATTTGTTGGTGCATCCACTAAGATAATTGATCGACACACTGGCGAAGTGCACGTCGGTCGGGTCCCCGCTTATTCAGTCGTTGTTCCTGGCACTTTGCCGGGTCACGACCTGCCAACAGGTGGTCCAGGGCCTTCAACTTATTGTGCTGTTATAATGAAGACAGTCGATGAAGGCACTAGAGCCAAGACCTCCATTAATGACCTGTTGCGCGATTAAATGGGGCTCTGGCCACTTGATCCTGTTGAGCTTGCTCAATCTTTGATTCGTTGTGAGAGCGTTACGCCAATTGATGGCGGCGCTCTAGCAGCTCTCGAAGGATGGCTGCAACCAATGGGTTTCACTACCGAGCGAATGCCCTTTCAAGATCAAGGCACCCCTGATGTAGACAATTTATTTGCTCGAATTGGCACAGCTAATGCGGGCCAACATTTTTGCTTTGCGGGACATACGGATGTAGTGCCCGTAGGCGATTCTAATGAATGGCGCGACCCTCCTTTTGCAGCCACTGTCCGCGAAGGCATTTTATATGGGCGCGGCGCCGTTGACATGAAGGGCGCCATTGCAGCGTTTGTCGCTGCATCAGCTGCATACCTGAACGATATCAATAAAGAGCCCAAAGGGGCTATCTCTCTTCTGATTACCGGAGATGAAGAGGGGCCTTCTATTAATGGCACCAAAAAAGATGCTGAACGTTCTTGGTGAGCGTGGCGAACGCTTCGATGCTTGCATAGTAGGGGAGCCAACAAATCCCTTGCAGATGGGGGAAATGATCAAAATAGGTCGCCGCGGAAGTCTGAATGCCGTTTTAAGTGTTAAAGGCGTTCAAGGGCACGTGGCCTACCCGGAACGAGCTGATAACCCAATCCATGGAATACTACCGCTTTTGCATGCATTAACTGATACGCCGTTAGATTCTGGACATCCCCACTTCCCAGGCTCCAGCTTGCAACTCACATCTGTTGATGTGGGCAATACAACAACCAACCTGATCCCTGCAAAAGTGGAGGCGCGTTTCAACGTTCGCTTTAATGCAAATTTCGATGGGGCGGCGCTGGAAAAAGAACTCAAAAGACGCTTGGATGCTGTGGGTCGTCCATATGAGCTGTTGGTGTCGGTATCTGGTGAAAGTTTTGTAACAGAACCAGGACAGCTAACGGAGATTGTTGCAAAAGCAGTTCAGACTGTATCTGGTAGTCGACCTGAGTTCTCGACATCTGGCGGCACATCGGACGCACGTTTTATTAAGGATTATTGCCCTGTGGTGGAGTTAGGCCTAATTAGCGCAACTGCCCACAAGGTTGATGAGCATGTTGCTACTCAAGATATTCGCGATCTAGCAGAAACCTATCGATTAATTCTACACGCGTTCTTTGAAGGTTAGGGATAGATGCTAGGCGAGTTATGCCGCAATTTGAAAATCGCTTTTAGACTTGCCGCATTTGACTCTTCACTCACAGGGCTTTTGCCAAGGAAATGGGGAAAGACATTTCTGGCTTTCTTTCTTTGCTTTCCCTCTAGTTTTAGCGTGCGTATATATTCAAAGCAGCATTCTGTCATTCGCTGAACTTGGCCTTAACTCATCAGGGGCAACTATCTCAATAAAGTTGCTGTTGGTAATGGCTATTGTATGGCTGGCATCGTTGCATATTGCGGCATCATTCGCTGAGCAGTTTGGTCAGGAAGATGCATGGCTAAAATATGTGATAGCTTCAAATTTTTGTGCCTTAGCCCAAGCGCTGATTACAACGTCAGCCGCTGGCGTTGCAGTTCTTTTGGGTCTGTCGTCAAAATCATATGACACCACAACATTTGTTTTATTTTTATGGTCCATTGCATATGATTGGTTTGTTGTTCGCCGAGTTTTAGGGCTGTCAAAATTCCAAACCACAGCACTAATAATGCTGGAGTTTGTGCTACTTTTTATGATGCTATCTATTGTGGGACCGCGCTAACTCTAAAATCAGATAAACAGTCTGGTAAAAAATTGAAATTTTGCATCAAAATCATGCTGAGGAGATCCACTAAATGAACCCTGAAGTCCAAGCAGCAATTCCTGAATTAGAAAAGTGGATTGGAAGAAAGCGCGTAGTGCATGATGAAATAGGGCTAACATCTGTGCAGAGGGCAGCTGCAACATTGGACGTCGATCCTGCTTCCATAAAAGAGGGTGATGCAATCCCACGTGCATGGTTCAATATGTTTTTCCCAGACATTTGTAAGGATAGTGACATTGGTCCTGATGGGCATCCGCACAAGGGGGTTTTCCTTCCACCAATCCCCCTACCCCGCCGAATGGGAGCAGGGCGCCGAGTGCAGATCATGGGCAATCTCGTTGTTGGCCAACCAGCGATTAAGACAGCAGAAGTTGCAGCGATACTGCCCAAGAGTGGTCGATCGGGAAATATAGTTATCTTAACTATGCGGCTAACCTTTGAGACTGGCGGCAAAGTTATTGCAGTGGACGAATTTGACGCGATTTATCGTGAAGCCGTTCCTGCTGGTGCAAAGTCCACCAAGACTCAATCAAATCTTGCTCCAGAGCAAAGTGATTGGCAGGAAACTGTTTATTTTTCCGAGGCTAAAAATTTCCGATACGGTGCAGTTACCTGGAATGCTCATAGAATTCACTATGATGCGGATTACGCTCGAACTGAGGAGGGTTACGACCATACTGTTCAAAACGGCGGCCTAACAATGCAGACAGTCACGGACCTTGCCGTCAAGCATGACACCCGCATAATTACAGGTTTGGATGCCCGCCTGACCAAACCCATTTGGGTTGGCGATACAGTCACTGTTTATGGAAATAGGACTGAAGAAGGGCAAAGTTGTTGGATTGGTGACAAGCATGGCCACCTATGTGCAGAAATAAATGTGAGTTTTGAAAAGGGACGGGAGGCCCCCTAGACGGCATACGTGTCATTGATATGACCACAGTGGTTGTCGGTCCTATTTGTGGACGAACACTTGGTGATCAGGGTGCAGATGTAATTAAGATAGAGGCTCCGGGGGAGACCTTTTGCGCACCATGGCTAAGGGTTCCAGAAATCCCGGAATGTCGGGAAAGTTCATGAACTTTAACCGTAACAAGCGGTCGGTCTGTTTGAACATAAAGGAGCCCGCTGGGCTTGGGGCCTTAAAAAAATTAATCACAACAGCGGATGTATTTGTCACAAATGTGCGGCCAGCTGCGCTAGAGAGGGCTGGCCTAGACTTCCAGAGTTTGTCAGACCTTAATCCTCGACTGATTTATTGCGGTATAGTCGCTTTTGGAAAAGGGGGTCGTTACTTCAATCGCCCAGCCTATGATCCAATCGTACAAAGCTTGTCAGGTGTCGCAGGAACTTTTGAGCGAGCCATCGGCAAGCCAAGGTTTGTCCCGATGGTAATGACAGATCATGTCACAGGGCTGATAGCGGCTCAATCAATTGGCTTTGCACTATATCGTCGTGAAAAAACAGGTGTCGGTGAGGCAATCGAAGTGCCGATGTTGGAAAATATGGCAAGTTTTGTCTCATCTGAGCATTTAGCTGGTCTCACATTTGTCCCACCAGCTGGAGAGTCGGGTGACAATAGATTGCTTTCGCCGGATTACCGTCCATTACCAACCTCTGATGGCTACATCACTGTTGGCCCCAATACCAATCCTCAAGCCTTTGCGTTCTTTGATGCAATTGGAAGACCAGAACTCAAAAGCGACCCTCGTTTTGATAGCGCTGCTAGCCGAACAGAAAATGCTGCAGATTATTTTGAAGTTCGTGCTTCCGGCTTGCTGAAGAAAACGACAGCAGAATGGTTGGAAATTTTCGATAAATTAGATGTCCCAGCCGCAGCTTATAATAAAATAGATGACCTCTTGGATGATCCGCACCTGAATGACATTGGTTTTTTTGAAGAAATTGAGCACCCTACTCAAGGTCGCATTTTAAAGACAAAGACGCCCACAACATTTACAGGGGGGATGCGTGAAGACGCCCTACATGCACCTCTCATAGGCGAGCAGACTCGCGAGGTCTTAGCTGATGTGGGCTTTGGTAAAGATGAGATAGATCAACTATTAAATACCGGTGCTGCAATCGAGCCCTAGCTGGTACCGGAGGCTCCTTTGAGGTCAAAAACTTTTAATGTGGTGGAGACATCTTGATGTCAGAAAACTTAGGTCCTTCGTTTCCATTCCATCCTTATGATCAGCGACCAAAGCTTGAGTGGCCAAATGGGGCGCGAGTTGCTCTTTGGGTGCTGCCCAATATTGAGCACTATGAGTATCAACCTGAGTTTACAAACGTTCGGACTTCTTGGCCTCGGATGCCTGCACCAGACGTATTAGGCTATGGAGTTCGAGACTATGGTAATCGTGTTGGTGTCTGGCGAATGTTTGATGTTTTCGACAAACATAATGTGACGTGCACTGTTTCTCTTAATTTCGGAATTATCGAGCACTATCCTGATATATGGGAAGCGATGGAGGCACGAAATTACGATTATCTTTGCCATGGTCTTTACAATACTCGTTACATTTGGGGCCTTGGTAAGGAAGAAACCTATGCCGTAATAAAGGACTGTGTGGACCTTCTGCGAGCTCGCACGGGTAGACAGCTTAATGGCTGGTTTGGATCTGCTGTCAGTCAAACGAAATGGGGGGCCGAGGCTTGTGTCGCTAACGGGATTGGCTACACGACGGACTTTTATCATGATGACCAGCCTGTTCCGGTCGAAACAGCAAACGGGCCAATCATGACAATTCCATATTCAATGGATGTGAATGATGCGGTTGTATATCGCTGGCACTCAGAGGGGGAAGAGTTCTCGCGTATGATGCGAGACATGTTTGATGTCCTCTATTTAGAGGGAGAAAAGAGCGGGACTGTGATGCCCCTTTGTCTGCATCCTTATCTCTATGGCCAGCCGCATCGTCTCAAGTACTTAGATGAGACGCTGGGTTATATCCTGGGGCATGAAGACGTCTGGATGGCTACGGGAACGGAAATTATGCAATGGTGCCGGGAAAATTGGCTGCCTAAATTAAAAAAAGTCTAATTTTTTAAATTAAAGGCCTTTTAGCCCTAACGGGACATGGTCGCATTGTGTTGGTCTCAGGTTCAAATTCAGATCGCCCAGTATGGGCTAGGCTTTTGCCGTATATGTGAAGAGACAGCGATGGGTGATCGGTTATATTTTTCACGCTGTGTATGTCGTTCGGCATAAATACAATTGCTTGTCCTTTTCCAACATCCGCTTCGTGATGAACCTCTAAGACGGCATGGTGTTGTCTTGAGCCATCATCTGTGCGTCGCCAAATGGTATTCCTTTCTGTTCCATCTAGCCCAACTACAACTCCCCAGGTTTGATGGTCATGAGGCAATACACCCTTACCCGGGGCCCAAACTATAGCTTCCACTAATAAAGTATGATCTGGTTCTTCGTGCAGAACGGTTATCCCAATACCTTGGTTTTCGTCGATATCGTAGAAGCTGGATTGCACCCAGCTTTGATCCTCGGAAAGACGGGCTGCCAGATGCGCTATTTCGGGAAGGATTTCTTTTGGCGATGCATTGGCTGCGTTTAACCGTTTTAGGTCTTTTACAAACGCTTCAATTTCATATGGCATGACCAAGGTCCCCGATTAGAGATCGCTTCAAAAAACTTAATTATTTTACGAAGCTCGCAGCATCAGTAAATGCTTGAGGAAGAACATTTATAATATCAGAGGCGATCATTCCCCGTCCTAGCCTTGCAGCCGAAGCACCATGCAACCAAACACCAGCAGCCGCAGCATCAAAAGCCGATGTTCCTTCTGACATTAGGCCCCCGACAATGCCCGCTAAGACGTCGCCAGACCCAGCGGTTGCAAGCCATGCTGGTCCATTGGAGTTAATGGCCGCCTTCCCATCTGGCGCCGCAATTACTGTATCTGGACCTTTTAAAATTAAATTAGCATGAGCTCTAAAAGCGGCCATCCTTGCTTGGTTCAGCTTTGAGCCTTCAGCATCAGGAAAAAGGCGACGAAATTCACCAGTATGTGGAGTAAGGATGACTTGAGGGGTTTGTTCTAAAGTATCAAAAAGGTCTTTTGGGTGCTCTGCAAAAGCAGTCAAAGCGTCGGCATCCAGCACGAGGTTGCGTTTTGATCGAGCGGCAATTTTAACGAGCTCTTGTGTTTCTTCGTTGACGCCTAGGCCTGGGCCTAAGATCACAGTGCTGTACCTAGGGTCCTGAAGTAAATCAGCAAGCCCTGTGGGCCCAGATATAGAGCGTACCATGACTTCTAATTCTGATGCTGCGTAGATTGGCCATGCTTCTGAGGGCGCAGCAATTGTTACAAGCCCAGCCCCTCCACGCAGGGCAGCCCGAGCGGCGAGCCGACTCGCCCCAGTTGTTTCTTTCCCACCAACTACAAGAACATGACCCCGCGAATATTTGTGGCCTAACAAATTTAATTCAGATGGGGTGTTATTCCAAAGAGGGGGTGCATTTTCGAAAACTTTAGCTACCCCGGCCAGTGGTTCAGGTATGCCGATGTCTGCGACTACAGTGTTGCCAGCAAGGAAGCGACCAGGGGCTAGTAAATGGCCAGGTTTTTTTCGAAAAAAAGTGACCGTCATTGCTGCTTTTGCTGCTGCACCCATCACTTGCCCGTCGTTGCCATTGACTCCACTGGGAAGGTCAACGGAGATTACTGGTGCTGGATGTTCATCCATCGCCTTTACAAGTGCTGCTTCGGAATTTTTCAAATTACGATTGAGACCAGCTCCAAATAAGGCATCTACGATCAAATTCGATCCTAAAAGAGCGTTGGGCGTTGCAGGTTCAACAAGACGATCCCACCGATTTGCGTGGATAGATGAGCTGCCTTTCAACTGTTTTGGATCAACCAGTGAAGCCAACTTTACGGGCCAACCCGCTTTAGCTAACTGGCGTGCTATGACCCAGCCGTCGCCACCATTGGCTCCGGGTCCGCAGAGAATAATAGTATTTGTGGCAGGCCAATGCCGCTGGATTTCTTCTGAAACAGCAACACCAGCATTTTCCATAAGCAATTCGTGAGTTAAGTCAGCATTAATTGCAGATTGGTCTACTGCGTACATTTCCTCTACGGATAGGACTTCAAGGCTCTTCATTCGACCCCTGATATCCGGTTTCGACCGCCAGGACCAGTTTTCACCCATTTCACAGGCCGGTCATCATACAGGCTACCGTCATTTAAACGATCTCTGATTTCCTTTAGGACGATGGCAGTGATAGGTCGAATTTTCAGCTGTAGTGCAGAGTCGATATCACGCCACTGGAGTTTCAGTAGTTCATCTTGTTCTACATCCGCAACAACCGAGACCCTTTCATATTCAGTCACAAAAAACCGAGCATTGAAGCGTCTGGGACGTTCGGGTGGTGTGACTGCCCTATAAATGTAAGTGAGGCCATCCAGGGATGGACCAAAACCAGTTTCGTAAAAAGCATCCCAACCCTTTGGTGGCCGTTTTGGCTTGGGCGCCTTTGACCCTATGACTAGACCTGTTTCTTCGAAAGTTTCTCGAACTGCCGCTAGTGCAAGTGCTCTTGCGCGCCGTTCGGTTGCAGACGCAGTCAAACGTTTTAGCACTTCAGGGCGTAGATCTTTCTCGGGAATAACGAAGCCATAGCTACGGTCAACTCGGCCACCAGGAAAAACATAGTGATGAGGATAGAAAACATGCCCAGAGCTCCGTTCTCCCATCAAAATTTCGGGAGTGCTGCCACGCATTCGGACTAGGACGAGAGTAGCGGCGTCCCGAATGGCCGGTTGTTTTCTCATTTTTGTGGCGTTTTTGTCAGACATTATGCCAATCCCCTTGAACGAATCGCTGGAAGAAGCATATGGGGTGCCCAACCGGATTTGAACCGGCGACCTCCTGGACCACAACCAGGCGCTCTAACCAACTGAGCTATGGGCACCATCAATCTGTATTGCGTTTACGCGAGAAGCTGCATAGACGTCAACCGGAGTTTGATGTTGCTTGCTCTTGCTTCTAATCGCCAGGCATAGTCAAACGCTATAAAAGTTTATCCGAGTAGGAAATCAAAAACTATGCAACTTGCTAAAAATCTCTCCCAATTGGGCACCGAAACTGCGTTTGAGGTGTTAGCGCGCGCAGCGAAATTAGCGGCAGCAGGCAAGGATGTAATAAACCTCGGCATAGGCCAGCCTGATTTTAAAACACCTACTCATGTGGTTGAGGCAGCTATTAAAGCAATGCGAGATGGCCATCATGGTTATACTCCGGCAAAAGGCATCCCAGCCTTGAGGGAAGCTGTTGCGAATGACGTTCACATACGAAGAGGTGTGAGTGTCGATCCTGAGAACATTATGATTATGCCGGGCGGTAAGCCTACAATGTTCTTCGCAATTATGATGTTTGGAGAGCCGGGAGCGGAGATCATCTACCCTAACCCTGGGTTTCCAATCTATGAAAGTGCGATTCGGTACGTAGGTGCTAAACCTGTTCCGATGCGCCTTTTAGAAGAAAAAGGTTTTGCATTCTCGGCAGATGAAGTTTTGGGCCAAATTACTGACAAAACGCGCCTTATCATCATCAATACTCCTGCAAACCCAACTGGTGGTGTGACGCCCAAGGCTGAACTGGACAAATTGGCTGCGGGCTTAGAACGTTGGCCCAATGTGGCCTTGATGAGTGACGAGATTTACGATCGTATGCTCTATGATGGGCTCCAGCATGCATCGATGCTGGCATATGAGGGACTACGAGATCGTCTTATTGTTTTGAATGGATGGTCAAAAACATATGCAATGACCGGATGGCGGCTGGGATATTCAATATGGCCAGAAAAATTAATCTCGCATGTGGAGAAGCTTGCCGTAAATAGCCACTCTTGTGTGAATGCTCCTACACAATTCGCTGGCATAGCAGCGCTAGAGGGACCCCAATCTGCAGTTGACGAAATGCTTGTTGCTTTTTCCGAGCGCCGGAGAGTGATAGTTGATGGTCTGAATGCCATTCCTGGAATTCGATGTGCAGAGCCTGGCGGCGCGTTCTATGCATTTCCAAATATTGAAGGTACGGGCATGGACTCTAAAACCCTTCAAAGTCGACTTTTGGAAGAAGAGGGCGTTGCTGTTGTTGCCGGGACTAGCTTTGGCGCTCTAGGTGAAGGGTTCGTTCGTTTCTCTTACGCCGCAAGCCTGAACGAAATTGAAGATGCACTTGGCCGAATGAAAAAACTTATTGACTAAAAAAAGTGCAATTGCCTAATAAATAAACAAAAACTAAGCTATTCGGAAACTCTGAACAAAAAATTCTTTAGTGATCTTATAAGATGCAAGCTCAAAACGGTTTTGGCACATATCTTGCTTTTCATTGTTCTGATCTCTTTTTAAGGTTTCATAAGGTCTATCCAACTCATGAAAAAAATTGAGGCAGTAATAAAGCCATTCAAGTTAGATGATGTGAAAGACGCTTTATCCGAGACTGGCGTCAAAGGCCTTACCGTAGTTGAAGCAAAAGGATTTGGTCGACAGAAGGGCCATACAGAGCTTTACCGAGGCGCGGAATACGTGGTTGATTTTCTTCCCAAGGTGAAAATTGAAGTCGTAGTTGATGACGAGCAGGTAGAGCGTGTTATAGAAGCCATTCAGAAAGCGGCTCATACAGGTCGGATAGGTGATGGCAAAATCTTTGTGTCTCCAATTGATGAGGCAATCCGTATTCGCACTGGTGAAACAGGCGCAGGAGCGCTTTGATTAATGCCGTCAGATAAAGACGGCCAATTCTTTAAATTTTGATGAAAGGAATAACGTTATGAGCCTTGGTTGTAAGACGCCGGCAGATTTAATTAAGGCGATGGCAGATAATGACATCCGCCATGTAGATTTTCGCTTCACTGACCCAAAAGGTAAGTGGCAGCACACCACCCAGTATCATACAACCATCGATGAAGATCTTTTGACCGATGGCGTAATGTTTGATGGTTCTTCCATCGCTGGTTGGAAAGACATTAGCCAGTCAGACATGATTCTCTCTCCAGACGTAACAACGGCCACTATGGACCCGTTTACGGCAGAGCCAACAATGATTGTTGTTTGCGATATTATTGAGCCTTCGACTGGTCAGGGCTACGAGCGTGACCCTAGGTCTATTGCTAAGCGCGCCGAGTCTTATCTTGCTGAGACAGGCATTGGCGACACCGTGTTCATGGGGCCTGAAGCCGAATTCTTCATGTTTGACGATGTTCGTTTCACAACTGGAATGCATGGAGCCTCATACGCTGTAGACAGCCTTGAGCTACCAACAAACTCTGCAAGAGAGTATGAGGATGGTAATCCTGGTCACAGGCCCGGAGTTAAAGGTGGATACTTTCCTGTGGCACCAGTCGACCATGGAAACGATATCCGTGCTGAAATGGTGTCAATCATGGCGCAGATGGGGCTTGATGTAGAGAAGCATCATCATGAGGTTGCGCCTGCTCAGCATGAACTTGGTGTAAAATTTAATACACTCCTCGGATCTGCTGATGGGATGCAGGTTTATAAGTACGTAGTGCACCAGGTTGCGCATTCCTATGGAAAGACAGCAACCTTCATGCCCAAGCCTGTTTCCGGTGACAATGGGTCTGGGATGCACGTCCACCAGTCAATTTGGAAAGATGGCCAGCCAACCTTTGCAGGCACAGGATATGCTGATCTATCTGAAACTTGTTTGCACTACATTGGGGGCATTATTAAGCATGCCAAAGCAATTAATGCTTTTACTAATCCTTCAACCAACAGCTACAAGCGTCTAATTCCAGGATTTGAGGCCCCAGTTCTTTTGGCGTACTCAAGCCGTAACCGCTCAGCTTCCTGTCGGATTCCTTATGTAACAAGTCCAAAGGCCAAAAGAGTTGAAGTTCGCTTCCCTGATCCAACAGCGAATCCTTATCTTGCTTTCGCGGCAATGATGATGGCTGGCCTTGATGGGATTAAAAACAAGATTCATCCTGGCGATCCTATGGATAAAAATCTTTATGACCTCCCACCAGAAGAACTTCAGGGTGTTCCAACTGTTTGTGGATCCTTGAGAGAAGCCTTGGATAGCTTGGCAGCCGATATGGATTTCTTGATGGCCGGCGACGTGTTTACTAAAGACATGTTAGAGGGCTACATGGAGCTCAAGTGGAATGACGTTTATGCGTTCGAGCACACACCACATCCAGTCGAATTCGAGATGTATTATAGCGTTTAAGGCTTAAACCTGGCGCGAGCTGGGCTCTAATGAAGCGGCCGGTCTACCAACATAGATCGGCCGCTTTTTATTTAGATTAGCTCAATAGAAGCTTCTCCCTGCAGAATCGATTCTGCCTGAAAAGAATATTTTTCTTCTTCGGTATGTAAGGTTAAGCCAGATAAAATTCGAAGGGGTGCAGCACCGCCTTTAACTCCGCGCACGATAATTCGTCGAGCGTCAGACCCCTTGTGCGGCCAAATCGGAAACACAGCCAGGCTCCCGATGCCTGCTTTCGTGGCAGCATTTAAAAGGTCCGAGAGTCGGTCTGCCCTATGTATGGCTGTTACACCGCCTCCAGACATAACTTGCTCAGAGGCTACTTTATACCAGTCCGCTAGACGCGCTTTTCCCTCTACAGTTGCAATTCGCTTGATTTTATCTGGTGAAGTATCGTTGGACTCGGGCTTCAAATAAGGTGGATTAAATAGAACTTCGCTGAAGAAATTTGATCGCGGCTCCAAATCCAAAATATCAGATTGAATGATCTCAATCTGATCCTCCAAGCTATTGGTAATTACGTTTGAGTGCGCGAGGTCTGATAATTCATGTTGAATTTCAACGGCAGTTATTCGACAGTCTTGCACTCTTAACGCAAGTGCTAGCGCGACAGCGCCAACGCCCGTTCCCAGCTCCAATGCGTTTTTGCCTGGTTTGAGTGGGATAGCCGCTGCCAGTAGAGCTGCATCAATTGCAACACGGTAACTGCGGACGGGTTGTTGCAAAACCAGTTTCTGGCCGAGCCAACTATCTTCCTTGGTATCAATTTTATTCATCGAGAAGTTCTATACATGATGGTCAGGCTTATTCACCATTCTCTGAGATTGCCTCTCCGATTGGATGTAGAAAAAAGTTATCTGAACCCATGGATTTGATTTCCCAAAATGGCATTTTGGTGGACAGCTTAATTTCTTGCAATTTTAAGGTTTAAGCCTATCTATACAGTGGTCGAAACGCTTTATTCTAGGCATTTCCAATCGGAGCATTCCAATTGCAAAACGGGCCTGAGCCCATAGACGCGCTTCAGCGCCTTCACGACCTCGTCGCCGATGATATGGCAGCGGTAAATCGAGAAATCGTAGCCCGAATGTCTAGTGAAGTCCCTTTAATCCCTAAACTAGCCGGCCACATAGTGGCGGCCGGTGGAAAGAGACTTCGCCCTCTCTTGACTTTAGCAGCCTCCAAAATGTGTGGGTATGAAGGACGCAGCCACATAGAGTTGGCGGCGTGTGTAGAGTTTATACATACAGCTACGCTTTTGCATGATGATGTTGTAGATGAAAGTAAGATGAGGAGAGGGGGTGACTCTGCCAATGCCCTCTTTGGCAATGATGCCAGTGTTCTAGTTGGCGACTTCCTTTTTAGCCGGTCGTTTCAATTGATGGTTCAGATAGGTTCGCTGGAGGTTCTTAAAATCTTATCAAGTGCGTCTGCAACTATTGCTGAGGGAGAGGTGCTGCAGCTGTCGACCACGAATAATCCAGCTACGCCAGTCGACGAATATTATGAAGTTATTCGAGGTAAAACTGCGGCGTTATTTGCGGCAGCAGCAAGAGTTGGTCCTGTTCTCGCAGGGTGGCCAAACAGTGATGCTGAAGCGTTTGATTCTTATGGTATGAATCTTGGACTCGCATTTCAGATCGTAGATGATGTTCTGGACTACGATGCAGATCAGAAATCTCTAGGTAAGTCAGTTGGAGATGACTTCAAAGAGGGCAAAGCTACCTTACCGGTATTGTTAGCTTTTGCGAGAGGCGATGAAGAATCCAGAAAATTTTGGCGGCGTACAATCCAAGAGCAACAGCAAGAACCAGGTGATCTTGATAAAGCGATTGCTTATCTTAAAGCTAGCAAGTCGCTTGAAGACTCAGCCAAGGCAGCTCGTCATTTTGCCGAAGATGCTAAAGAAGCACTTTCTTCTGCTGGTGGTAACTTAGAATTTTCTAAAACTCTTTGTGACGTGGCAGATTTTTGCGTCGAGCGGGCCTTTTGATTGAAAAAAACAATCGGCTTTTGGCTACATTGGCAGGCCTCTCTGCAGCAGTAATTTGGGGTTTATGGTTTCCCATAACGCGAGCTGGAATTTCTGATAATATAATTACTCCTGCAGACATGGTTTTACTGCGAGGCGTTGTGGGGGCGATTGTGTTCGCTCCTTTGGTTTACCGTTTTGGAATGAAGGCAGGTAACGTTGGTTGGGCCGGTACGATAGCCATATTGCTCAGTATGTCAGGGCCGTTTGCCTATGCCATAGGAATGGGCGCTAAGTTTGCTCCCGCCTCACACGCAGCAATTTTTACTCCGGGCATGTATCCTGCCCTAGTCTTTCTCCTCGCCCTGCTAGTACTTCGGGATCCTGTTACGACAAGGCGTTGGATTGGTTTTACCTCTATATTACTTGGTGCGGCTTTGGCAGCCTGGTCTGCGTTTGAGATTGCTGGGCCTGGAAGCTTGTCAGGATATATTTGGTTTCATGCATGCGCGGGGTTTTGGGCTATCTATACTCTGATAGTACGAGTTTCTAATTTGGCTCCTGGACATGCTTTAGGAATTACGCACGCAGGTACCGCTTTGGTTTATATCCCTATCTGGATAGTAATAGGAGACACTGGTTTATTTGATCTGAGCTTTAAACAACTAATCTTTCAGGTCGGCTACCACGGCGTATTGAACGGTGTAGTTGCAATGTTTTTTTATAATTTTGCCGTCCAGCGGCTTGGAGCTGCCGAAGGAGCTGTTTTTGCAGCATTAGTTCCGTCAATCGCGGCATTTAGTGCGTGGGCTCTTTTAGGGGAGCAGATTAGTTTCAAGGAAGGGGCTGCTCTGCTGGTTGTTTCGATCGGAGTAGTTCTTATTTCAGGAGCACGGCGCTAGAGGCTTACTAGTAGAAAAATTGATCTACAAAGTTGCTAGATTCCAATAAGGCTCAAAGCTAATTGGCCACCATCAACCTGTTTACATTCATGTTTTTGGCTATTTGGTCTTACAATTTTGGTAAAACACCGACGTAGTGGTCTATAGCGTCGGCAAAAGCTTCCGTTAAGCCGTCAAATTCTTTTTCTGTCATAGGTAGCGACAGCACTATCATGTTGCGCCGTGCGATATAATATCCCCTTTCCAGTAAGGCCAGATGAAGCAATGCCCGTAGCGAACTGTGTACTTTGTCTGCGTCTTTTGGGCCTTCCAGCAGTTCAGGTGTTAAGTGAACCATCATCATTGAACCAGTTCCGGTAACTTGTCCTGCTACACCAGCTTTCCTCAATACCTCATTAAGGCGTTCCCGCAATTTATCACCATCGGCATTCAGTCTGACTGCTTGATCAGGAGTATAAACTTTTGTGAGCCCCGCAATGGCGGCGGAGAGGCTGAGAACGTTGTTATTAAAAGTTCCTGCATGGGCAAAAGCGTCCTCGCGACGTGGGTCAAATCGTTCCATCGCCTTCGTGCTACCACCAAAAGCACCAAAAGTAAGGCCGCCACCTAGATACTTTCCAAAAGTTACCAAGTCTGGCTTTACATTCCATTTTCCATGTAGCCCACTAGGAGACAGTCGCGAGGTCATCACTTCGTCGAAAATTAAGAAAGCTCCAACCTTTTGCGTTTCTTCACGAAGCATTTTGATGAAATTGGGGTGTGCTTGGATGCAGCCACCACTGCCTGTCATTGGCTCCACAATGATTGCGGCCAACTCTTCTCCTAATTCTTGGATTTTTGTTCTTGTGCCTTCGACATCATTGTAAGTGCAGAAATTCCAGGAAAATGGCACGTTCATTTGATTTCCGTAGCTACCGAAACTTATTACGCTGCCATGATATGAGCCTTCGAAACCAATTAGGTGCTTGCGGCCTGTGCTGGCTCTAGCTGTTGAAAGAGCAAGCAAGTTTGCTTCAGTCCCAGAATTCGTGAAGCGGACAAGATCAACAGCTGGAAAGCGATTCTGAAAAATCTTCGCCAATACGGCCTCACGCTCTGTGGGGCCTCCTAGTGTTATACCACCCTCCATTGCGGATCGGATTGCATCAAGAATGTGTTGCTCACTATGGCCATAAATGCCAGCTGTTTGTTCTACTTGAAAATCTACATATTCATGGCCGTCGATATCATGTAATCGACAGCCCTCTCCTTTCGAAAGGGTGAGTGGGAAGGGGGGATAGAAAAGTACAGTCCTTGTGTTACCTCCTGGCATACTTTTACAAGCTTCAGTGAACGCCAATTGACTTTTGGGGTTGGCATCAGCAAATCGACCTTCAGCCTCTGAAAGGGCAGCCGCCAGATCGTAGTTCTGTCGTGAATCGGCCATCGTGTTTCTCTCCTAGGGTCGTTTTAATTGTTTATCAGCGATTGAGGCCTCAGTGTGTCGAGGAAACAGTATTGAGCGATATACTCAAAAAGCCAAACAGCGAACTTATTAGACAGCTATCAATTTTAATAGGTAGCTTTATGGCGTGAGAACGATATTCTTGAGATTCATTAAGCGCGTTTAAAAGCGCGCACCATTTAGTTTGCGGCGGCCTCAAAGAGTCCTCGTGATTATTAATTATAAGCAGGAACCAAGGAGCAGGCCGATGGCCAGCATCGAGCGCGCAAATGGTAACGAATATGAAGGTGATGATGCCACGGGCAGAGAGCCTGTTCAGTCAGAACTCCGTCCGCGCCAAGATAAGTTAGACTTTGACCTAGCGGCAGTTTGCAGAGCTGTCTTTACATTACATGCCAAAATTCCTTCAGACGCATTTACTGCTGAGACTTTAGGAGTTCAGCGAGAAGGTAATGCGATCCTGATACGAGATGATGGTGTGGCACTTACAATTGGATATCTCGTTACCGAAGCTACTACGGTTTCTCTTATCGATAGTGTGGGTGAAGCAAAGGCGGCTGAAGTGATTGGTTATGATCAGGCAACTGGTTTTGGTCTCGTTCGACTACGGGAACCCGTTGATGCTAAGCCAATCCCTCTAGGAATAGCATCTGAAATTCGCACAGGGGCAGATGTCACTGTAGTGGCTGGCGGAGGCCCTAATTATGCGATGGCCGCTAGACTGCTTTCAAAACGTGAGTTCGCTGGCTATTGGGAATACTTATTAGATGAAGCATTTTTTACAGCTCCATTGCATCCACATTGGTCTGGAGCGGCACTGCTTTCATCAGCAGGTAAATTGGTAGGTCTGGGTTCCCTCTATGTACAAGACGTGCTGCCAGCAGAAAACTCTCCAGCAGGTAATATGTTTGTTCCGACGGATCAGTTGGCAGCAATAATTGATAACCTAGTAGAAAAAGGGAATACGGGTCGGCCGGCTCGCCCTTGGCTTGGAATGTTTGTAACAGAGGCAGATGGAGCCTTGGTAATAGCGGGAATGGTCGATAGTGGGCCAGCCGCCCGTTCTAATCTACGGCTAGGGGACAACATCCTCGGCGTGGAAGGTAGTGATGTTAGTGATCTCTCTGAATTTTATCGGGCAATTTGGGAGCGTGGCCCAGCAGGGGTTAGCATACGCCTAAATGTACTAAGAGATGGCCGCCTTCGCGACATTTCAGTACGTACGGCCGATCGGAATAGCTATTTGAAGAATATGCCTGGCTAACAAAAGGTAGCGCTTTCTTGGAAATAAAAGGAGAAGTTTAGATGTCTGCATTTTATGAACTCCGTCAGTACAAGGTGCTGCCTGGAAAGATGGATGAGTGGGTTAAAATAATGGAAGAGGAAATTATTCCCTTTCAGGTTTCAAAGGGTATGGTGATTTGTGGGAGCTTCCGTGGTGAGGAAGACGACTCATGCTACATTTGGTTGCGACGCTTTGAGAGCGAGGCTCAGCGTGAAGCGCTTTACAAGGCTGTCTATGAAACTGATTTCTGGAAGAATGAAATGGGTCCTCGTGTGCCAGACTATCTGGATAGATCCCAAGCAGTTATAACCAGGATTGTGCCAACGGAAAAATCAACAGTTAGGTAAGGGCAGTTGCTGCCCATGCAATTGCGAGAACCACTGCCGCGAAAGGTGTGAGGAGGCGCAATATTTCTGCCTCCTTACCTATCAAGCCTAAAGCGGTCGCAACTAACGCGATCCGCATAGGGGAAAGCATGGTGTAGGCGCTTGCTACAACGTTTTGTATAGCGACAGTATGAATTGGGTTTTCGCCAGTGGCCGCTCCTAAAGCTGCCTGGAATTCTGCCAACATGCCATGGGCAGCAGCGTTTGAGCCGGTTAGCCATCCTGCCAGTGCAGCAAAGATAGGTCCAAAATATACAGATTGGGACCCTGAAACTTCTCCCAGCAATAGCACTGCTTCTTTTTGTGCCCCAAGTGCAGATATTCCCTGCCCAAGCACAACGAAGCCGATAGTCACGGCGACTGGAACATAAGCAGCGCGAATGGCCCTGCCGGAGGTTTTAAGTGTTTCGAAAATTGGAACGCTTTTCCAGTAAGCATATCCAAGTCCAAATACAATTAGCCAGAATGATGGATGAGCAAACGGTGCAAAGGCAGGTAAATCCTCAGTAAACTCAATTATCCAGAGGTTACGAAGTAAGTCGGTAATTCCTGGAAAAACCCGAATTGCAACAATAAAAAGGGCGAACGCACCAAACACGCCTGCATCTAGTGGCACTCGGCCTTTGAGACGGTCATACGCTCCAGTAAATGCAAAGAGCGTCCCGGCCGCAAGAATTCCAGCAATATCGACAAAACCGGCAGCATTTGCGGCCCAGAGGATTCCAAGTAGCGCAGCTACGTTTCCGGCTTCACGAAGCATAGCCGTAAAAGACCTCGGGCCTGGAGCCCAAAGCCAAAACAAAGCGAGGGCAGCGATCAGGACTGGAGCTGATAAAAAAGTACTTTCAACGCCAAGCATGCTGAGAGAAGTGCCAGTCAGCTCAGCTGCGATAGTTGTCCCAATGGCTAGAGCTCCCCAGGGCACTAAGGAAAGAGAGAGCAAAGCAAGGGCAGCAAGGCGGACACTTGTAATTCCTCGTGCGCTCAAAACTGATACTGCAGCAACAGCGCCAAGACCAAAGCCGCTTGCGCTTTCTACAAATACACCTAGAAGGAAAATGGCCGTGAAGGACTGTTTTCGTTGATCTGAAGCACTTGCAGAGGGTTTAAAGGCGTCTGGATTTGCTCTCAGCGCCAGCCGCTGAAAAATCAAACCAGTGAGGATAATAGATACGGCAAGCCAAGCTATCCAAAGACCGCGCCCTAATATGAAAAGTACATCGGCATCATCAATATTTCTCCATGTGAGAAGGAGTGCCGTTGCTGCCCCAATCAACCCTGCGTTCTCTATACTAGCACGACGAGAGGCGATCAGTATCAGTGCTAAAGCTAAAGGGCTTATTGAGATCAGTAGATTATCCATTGGTTGGGGAAGACCTGCTAATCCCAGCTAGGTTTAAGCCACCATGCGCTGAGTTAGTTCCTCTACTGAAGGCGAATTTTCCACGGGGCCAACTAGAGACAAAGTCGCTGCACCGCTTAAAGCCTTGGCTGCAAGATTTGCAATAGATAAGCGCTCGACATCATCAACTTTGGCACGGACTTCTTCCGGAGTTACAGGTCGTCCGTGAATAATGAGTTGTTGTGCAAGCTGTTCCGCCCGTGTGGAAGTAGACTCCCTGGACATTAAAATGCTTGCGCGGAGTTGGGCTTTTGCTCGACTGGTCTCAGCCTCGGTGGGGCCATCCGCAACAGACTTCAATTCATCTATGGCTAGAGTTAGGGCCTGCCCTGCCTGCGAACCATCTGTGCCGGCGTATATCCCAAACATACCAGTGTCAGTCATCGATGACATAAAAGAATAAATGGAGTAGCAAAGACCTCGTTTTTCACGGATTTCCTGAAAAAGCCGGGAAGACATACCACCTCCGTACAGTGCTGACAGAACGTGACCCACGTAGTAGTCTGGCGCACCAAAATTTGGACCTGGGAGGCCAAAAAATAAATGAGCCTGTTCGGAGGGTTTGATAATTCTCTGCTCCCCTCCATTGTATACGGCAGGTTCCGTTTTAGGCACCTCGGAGGGCTGCAAGTCACCAAAGAGTTTTTCCGCCAACGCTACTAACTTTTCGTGATCTACCGCTCCAGCAGCTGAAACCACCATCTTATTTGGCTTATATCGGGCTGCCATGTAGTCAACGATCGCAGTGCGCGGAATTGTTCTAATAATATCTGGCGATCCCAATATGGGCCGTCCAACTGGTTGCGATGGATAAGCGGCAGCTTGGAACGCGTCATGGGCTACGTCTTCAGGAGTGTCAGCTGCCTGACCAATCTCTTGCAAGATCACGTCACGCTCGCGATCAAGCTCTGCAACGTCAAAAGTAGAGTTACGAAGGATATCAGCTAAGATATCAAGCGCTAGGCTTACATCTTCCCTTAAAACACGGGCGTAATAGGCTGTAACTTCCCGGCTGGTGTACGCATTTAGGTGGCCACCTACATCTTCAATTTCACCCGCAATGTCTACAGCACTTCGGCGTTTGGTACCCTTAAATGCCATGTGTTCTAGCAAATGTGCCACACCATTGGTTGACGCAGATTCGGCTCTAGCTCCCGTCCCGCCCCAGCCACCTAATGCTGTACTCTCTACTCCATTTATCTGATCACTGGCGACGGTGAGACCATTAGAAAGTCGCGTTACATCTACCGTCATCGTAGTGACTCCACTAGCTTATAAACTTCTGTCTTGACAGCGCTTGCATTGCTGGGGAGTACCTTAAACCGCTCCTCTCTTTCGTAGATTTGGGCTAATCGGTGAGGAATTTCAGGGTCTTTTCCTGTTGCTTTTAGGATTGCCTCTTTAAATTTTGCTGGATGCGCAGTTGCAGCGATTATCATAGCTACTCCGGTGTTGCTGAATTTCTTACCAGCAAGAGAGCCAATGGCGGTATGAGGATCCATGACATAGCCAGTTTTCTCATGCACTTCTCTTATTTCTGCTAGCGTTTCTTCATCGTTAAAGCAAGCAGTAGAGAAGTTTGCCCGGGCCAGCTTGAGGCGATCTTCCCCAACACTAAGTTTTCCTTGTGCTCGAAACTGCTTCATGGCTGCAGCTACAGCATCACCATCTCGATTATACAGTTCGAAAAGTAGCCTCTCAAAATTTGAGGAAACTTGAATATCCATAGAAGGTGAGAGAGTCGGCTGCACTCCTGGATCGACATATCATCTGATTCGAAGAAACGAGTAAGTATATCGTTAGAGTTTGACCCAACCACTAAATGTTTTATCGGTAAGCCCATCCGATGGGCGGCGTACGCCGCAAAAACATTGCCGAAATTTCCTGTAGGGATTGAAAACGCTATTTCTCGGTCTGGTGCGCCTAAACGAACTGCCGCGTAAACATAGTAAACAATTTGGGCCATAACCCGAGCCCAGTTGATAGAATTAACAGCTGAAAGATTAACAGACTCGCGAAATTCTCCATCGGCGAAAAGCTCTTTAACAATATCTTGGCATGCATCGAAGTCGCCTTCGATAGCAATATTCTGGACATTGGGAGAGTGCACGGTCGTCATTTGCCGACGTTGGGCCTCGGAAGTCCTGCCTTTGGGATGCAGTATGCAGATTGCGATGTTGTCGCGATCACGACATGCTTCGATCGCTGCTGATCCAGTATCACCAGAAGTTGCACCTACTATAGCGATTTTTTGGCCGCGACGGGACAGCACGTGATCAAAGAGCCGGCCGAGGAGCTGTAACGCGACGTCTTTGAACGCTAGGGTTGGCCCATGAAACAACTCCAGTGACCATAAATCAGAATCTAGTTGCATTAAGGGTGTTACAGAGGAATGGTCAAAGGTGGCGTAGCTATCAGTGAGAATTTGTTGGTATACGTCTTCAGAGATCGAGTTTCCAACAAATGGCTTCGTAATCCTAAAGGCAGTTTCAGCATATCCTAGTCCGCGGAGGGCCCTAAAATCATCTTTGGAAAATGAAGGCCATGTTTCTGGAACATACAAACCGCCGTCAGTAGCAAGTCCAGCCAGCAAAACACCCTCAAAATCAAGTGATGGGGCACTTCCACGTGTAGAAATATACTTCATTCGAACTCTCAAAATCTGGAGAGTTTCGTATAAAGCCTTTTTGGCCCCAGTGAAATCATTGGTTTTTCCTAGATTACGAATAATTCATGGAATAGAGAGAGCCTAGTAACCCTCTCCGACCTATATACAGACTGTCTATAAAAAATTTCTTGGCCAAAATAGGATTGTGTCAGATGAAACTGCTTTCAAAAAATCGCGCTAGTATTGATCTCGCAAGACGAGTTTCAGGTATGATCGCAGTGGTTGCATTGGGTTCCTGCATGACCGCGGTAGCAGTCAGCCCCCTTATTTCTAATTTTGCTAATGCCCAGGTTGTACAACCTCAGGCGGGACCTGCTAGTTTCTCGCCCGTGGTAAAGGCAGTCGCGCCATCGGTTGTCCATATTGAAGTGAGCCAAAGAGCTGACAATGTAAATGGCCCAGCACCAGAAAATATGCCACCGGGCATGAAAGAGTTTTTCGAGCGATTTTTTGGAAATCGGCCTCCTTTTGGTCAACAAGGCCCCCAAGGGCCTCGAACCGGTCTTGGTTCCGGTTTTTTTATTGATGCAGACGGTCATATTGTGACCAACAATCATGTCATTTCTGGTGCATCAGAAATCAATGTGACAATGAAAGATGGCGCTAAATTATCTGCAAAGCTAATTGGAGCTGATACGAGAACCGACTTGGCCCTGCTTAAAGTAGACCGTGAAAAACCATTTCCGTTTGTAACTTGGGGAGACAGTGATAAAGCCGAGGTTGGTGATTGGATCGTTGCCGTAGGCAACCCATTTGGACTAGATCACACGGTTACAACAGGCATTATTTCGGCTCGTGGCCGTTCCATTGGCGCTGGACCCTATGATGATTTCCTGCAGATTGATGCGCCTATTAATAAAGGCAATTCTGGAGGGCCTGCCTTCGGCCTAGACGGTCGAGTGCTTGGTGTTAATACAGCGATTTTCTCGCCCACAGGCGGCAGCGTCGGCATTGGATTTGCTATTCCAGCAAATCTTGCACGCAACGTTATAGATCAACTCAAAGGCGGCGGTAGCGTAAAGCGAGGATGGTTGGGCGTTGCAATTCAAACTGTAACCAAAGACATTGCTGAAGGGGTTGGTCTTAAAGAGGCATATGGTGCAATCGTGTCTGCTGTAACCACGGGTGGACCAGCTGATTCAGCAGGGCTCCAAGTTGGTGACGTTATTCTCGAGGTCGATGACAAAAAGATCGAAGAGATGCCAGAATTACCCCGCTTGATTGCCGCCATACCGCCAAATAAGACGGCACGGATTAAAATATGGCGCGACAGCCAATCTCGTATGGTCAATGTAAAACTGGGAGTATTGCCTGACGAAAAAACTCTTGCTGAAAGCGCAAAGCCCAGCGCGACTGAAAATACAGTGCTGGGTTTGACCCTACAAACTCTTGATTCGGATTCTCGCCGTGAAGCTGGTGTTGATAAGAAATCAGGTGGAGTACTTATCACTGATATAAAAGCTGATAGTCCTCTCGCAAAAAAGGGCGTGCAGGCAGGTTCTATTCTAATGGCGGTGGCAGGTGTTTCGGTTTCTAATCCTTCAGAGGCTGTAGATTTAATTAAGCAGGCTCAAAAAACAGGCCGAACTGCGGTACTTCTTTTGATTAGACAAAATGGATCTGATCGTTTTGTTGCCGCACCTTTTGGGTCAGATTAGAAAAAATATCTTAACGAGTGGTCCACGATAGGTCCACTCTACGCTTGGTAGGGTCTTATGCGCATTCTTGTTATCGAAGATGATAAAGAGACCGCGTCGTACATGGTCAAAGGTCTATCGGAGCATGGGCATGTCGCCGACCATGTCCACGATGCCGAGTCAGGCTTAGTTATGGCTGAAACTGGTTATGATGTAATTGTGTTAGACCGCATGCTTCCTGGAATGGATGGCCTTCAAGCAGCCCAAAACTTGAGAGGAAATGGTTTTACTACACCGATTCTGTTTTTATCCGCTCTCGGCGAGGTAGACGATAGAGTGACTGGATTGAAAGCGGGAGGTGATGATTATCTTGTAAAGCCTTTTGCATTCTCTGAGCTTTTAGCTCGACTTGAAGCTTTAGCTCGCAGGCGTGGTGAAGAACCTCAAACTGAAATTTTGGTTGGAGACCTTGAGATAAATTTGCTCTCGCGTCGAGTTACCAGAGGGGGGCAACGCATCGAGCTTCAACCACGTGAGTTTAAGCTCCTAGAATTTTTAGCTAGGCATTCGGATAGGGTTGTTACAAGGACTATGCTGTTAGAGAATGTCTGGGAATATAATTTTGATCCGCAGACAAATGTGATTGACGTCCATGTAAGTAGATTGCGATCAAAGATCGACAAAGGGTTTCAGTTACCTCTGCTCCATACTGTTCGTGGAGCCGGATATCGTCTGAGTGAAAAGGGCTGAGGTGCACCTCAACTGTGCTAGGATTAATAAAATTAGTGCGGTCAACAGCCTTTCGATTGGCGTTATTTTACCTTTTGATTTTTGGAGTTTCGTCTGCGGGCCTTCTGGGTTTTGTGTTCTGGCGTAGCGCTGGGTTTACCGCGGAGCAGATTGACCAAACCATCTCAGCGGAAGTGCAGGGTCTACACGAGCGTTATCGTTTGCTGGGGGTTCCTGGCCTAACTCAGGTAGTCAAAGAACGGTCAAATAGGCAAAGCCAAAGTCTTTATTATCTGGTTGATAGGCGAGGCCGTCGACTTGCTGGGAATATAGATAGCTGGCCAACTCCGAATGCAGATCAGCAGGATTGGATAGATTTTGATTATAACCATCAAGTCGGAGATGTAGCTGAGCAACGACGAGCTAGGGCTCGAGAGATTGAAATTTCTGGCGGATATAGGTTGTTGGTTGGCCGAGATGTTCAGCAGCGAGTTGCATTAGTCGAGCTCATCCAATCAGCGTTCTGGTGGGCAGGTTTTGGTATTGTTGGTCTTGGCCTTCTTGGCGGACTGTTTATTGGTAGACAGATGTTGCGGCGTATAGATGCTATGGCTGCGGCAAGTGCAGAAATCATGGCAGGAAACCTGAACCACCGGGTCCCTCATGATGGATCTGGAGACGAACTCGACCGGCTCGCTAAAAGTTTGAATTCTATGCTAGATCGGATTGAGGTTTTGATGAATGCGGTCAGGCAGGTATCTGACAATATTGCTCATGATCTTCGCACTCCTATAAGCCGCCTTCGTGCGCGTGCCGAGGTTACATTGATGGGCGATCCCAGCCTAGAATCTTGCCGAGAAGCGCTTGAAAAGACGCTCGAAGAAGCGGATGCCCTTCTATCAACTTTCAATGCGCTTTTGGATATAGCTCGACTTGAAGGTGGTGCTTCAGGTCCTAGAGATCCTGTGAATCTTAATGAAGTTATAGTCGACGTTGTGGACCTTTACGAACCGGTTGCTGAAGATGCTCAAATTACCCTGGAGGTGCTTCCCACGGTTGGTTCTACCACTGTAAAAGGTGACCGAAGGTTACTGTCGCAGGCAATAGCTAACTTAGTAGACAATGCGTTAAAATATACAGGAACTCGTGGTCGAGTTTGGTTGAAAGCAGAGCAGTCGGGAAAGCAAGCTATTCTGACCGTTGGTGATAATGGACCGGGCGTTCCAGCACTGGAAAGAGACAGAATATTTGACCGCTTTGTGCGACTAGACTCAGATAGAAGTAAGCCTGGAAATGGACTTGGTTTATCTTTGGTGCGCGCCGTAGCTGTAATGCACGGCGCGGAATTAAAGGTTGAAGATGGTCATCCAGGCCTCGTGGTATCTATTATTTTAGAAAGAGCTTCCGAAGTAGAAGTGCAGTGAACTTCGATCAGAGACCTAACATCCTCTTTGCAATAATGTTGTGCTGGATTTCATTTGAGCCTGCAAAAATCGAATGCTTTCGATTGTTAAGATATTGTGGGGATAAAGCGTTTGCATAGTCTGCCCCAATTGGTTCCTCATTCCAGCGGTCGTCTACCAGCGCATCTTTAATATAAGGCTGGCCATAGTACCCAACGGCCTCCATTTTCAACTCCGACAGACGTTGCAGAATCTCTGTTCTTCGGATTTTGATCATTGAGGCCTCAAAACCCATTTCGCGGTCTGCAGACACTGCTGCGAGAAGCCTCATCATTTGAACTTCAAGGGCCATTAGCTCAATTTCAGATTCTGACACCTTTCGACGGAAGCTCTCATTATCCCATAGTTTGCCGCCCATACCATCATCTTGTTCGCACGCAATGTCTTTGAGTTGAGTGAGCAGCTTTTTTACGCTACCCAAAGCGCCACCACCCATCCGTTCATGACCAAGTAAATACTTGGCTACTGTCCAGCCATCATCAACATTGCCAATAACATTGGATGCTGGAACACGAACATTATCAAAAAAGACTTCATTCACTTCATGTCCACCTTCAATGGTAATGAGAGGCTTTACGCTCACACCAGGCGTAGACATATCGACAAGAATAAACGTTATACCTTCTTGTCGTTTTCCAGTGTTAGAGGTTCGAACTAAGCAAAAAATCCAGTCCGCCATATGGGCTGACGTAGTCCATGTTTTTTGCCCATTTAGCACAAAATCATCACCGTTTCTCTCTGCCTTCATCTTTAGGGATGCGAGGTCAGAGCCGGAACCTGGTTCTGAATACCCTTGGCAGAAAATTATTTCCCCAGATGCAATTTTTGGAAGGAAATAATCCTGCTGTTTGTCAGTTCCAAACCTCATCAGAACTGGACCGCACATGGTTATGCCAAACATGATCAATCTAGGCGCTCCAGCAAGAGACGCCTCTTCGTCATAAATATATTTTTGGTTTGTAGACCAGCCTGGCCCGCCCCAGCTTTCAGGCCAGTTGGGTGTAATCCAACCTTTTTTAAATAGAGCTCGATGCCAAGCCATTATTTCTTCACGGTTAACATGGTGTCCATTAAGTACTTTATGGGCGACGTTCGCGGGGAGGTTTTCTGTCAGGAAGCTCCTCACTTCTTCGCGGAAGGCTTCATCTTCTTTTGAGAATGACATATCCATCGAATCGAGATTCCTTCTTTCCGTTCACTGCATTTTCGTCTGTTAACCAGAATGCTTAAAAGGTAAGTTGGTAATGCTATTTGGACAAGCTACTGAGGAAGCGCGTTTATGTCTCACAAACCATATCGGTTATACATGACCCCGACTTCACCATTCGCCCGGAAGTGCCGAATGGTGATTTACGAATGTGGCCTTCAAGACCAGGTGGAGGAATTTGATGCCCGGGTTCGTTCCGAAGAAAATGAAGTTCTTGACGTTAGCCCTCTTGGAAAAGTCCCAACCCTGACTGGGCCAAATGGTCTGACCCTCGTCGACTCTACTTTAATTTCTGAATTTTTAGATAAAATTGGTGGTTCACCGATACTGCACGGCGCAACGGATCAGGATAGATGGATGCGAGCTCCAGAATGGGCTTTGGCCGAAGGGTTATTGGAATCTCTTGCATGGCGAACTCGAGAATTTAGACGGCCAGAGGATGAACGTTCACCAAGTTTTATAGATTATGAAGGCGCTCGACAGAGAAGAATTTATGATTGGCTAGAAATGTCACCGCCCAATCAAGGCGCTCGAGATATATCTCATATCGGGTTTGTTATTGCTTTAGATTATTCCCTTTATAGATTTCCAAACGAGGATTGGCGTCCAACAAGACCGTCTCTAACTAAGTGGTTCGAAATCGAGGCGGGCCGCCCGTCATTTCAAGCAACTTTGCTACCTACAAAGGTTTGATTAATTTTTATTTGGTTTAATGGGGTTTTAACTTTCTAAGCCTATAAAGATTCTTCTTGCTTCGACGAAATACTCACCTATTTTATCCTCTGGTGGTGTCGCTTTTTGAGGAAAGTGACTGCGTATTATAAAGTAGAGGCGTTAAAAGAAGCTAAAGTTACTTTAATAGTAGGTGGCAAGCAGCTTGTAGTTAGTATGATTGCCGCAGTTTTCCTCATAGAATAGAGCGTACTATATTGTGAAGGCTTTGCAGGCTGGAGCAGTTGGGCGTAAGGGCGCGTTCCCGCCGTGCGCAGAGAGTAGGGTTTTGGCAGGTTTTAAAGGAATAGTTTCGGGCCGGGGGCTTAAACCCATTAATTAAAGAAAGTTGGAATAGAAATGTCTTTTGAGGATGATCAGCAGGAGCCGACTGCGGTTGATGTGGATGTAACCGTAAAATGGTTTAATGGTATTAAGGGTTATGGCTTTGTTACCACGCCAGATGGTGATGATGCATTTATGCATGTCACATCACTTCAAGCACTCGGTCGGAACAGCATTCCTCCAGAATCTCGAGTTAAATGTGATCTTGGTCCAGGTCGTCGAGGATTACAGGTTTTAACTGTAAAAGAAATCTTAGAGCTTGGCGAAGAACCTCCACCACGTGCTCCTCGCTCTGGTGGCTTTGGTGGTGATCGCGGGGGATTCCGCGGCGGTGATCGCGGTGGCTACGGCGGCGGCGGCCGCGGTGGCTATGGCGGTGGTGACCGCGGTGGCTACGGCGGTGGTGACCGCGGTGGCTACGGCGGTGGTGACCGCGGTGGCTACGGCGGTGGTGACCGTGATGATCGCGCGCCTCTTGAGACCAGACAGGCAACTGTAAAATTCTATAATGCTGAGCGTGGCTTTGGCTTTGCATCACCAAGCGATGGTGGGGAAGACATCTACGTTCCGGCTCGTGTTGTAGAACGTGCTGGGATGGGAGAATTACAGCCAGAGCAGTCAGTGGAAATTGATGTGCGACCTGGGCCTCGTGGTCCAATGGCTGCACGCATTCGCCACAATTAGTATTGGAGCCTGTTTTATCAGGCTTTAAGTACCTTTATTAAGAGGCCTCGCTGAAAAAGCGGGGCCTTTTTTTATATTCAAAGTTTAGATGACGCCCAGTTCTCAGATGGTTGAGCCGGCATAGGCTCAAACCCCGCGGCACGAGCACCTAAGATTGCACACAATTCATCTTTATCTGATGTATCGCCACTTATTCCGACAGCGCCAACAACAAAGTCGCCTTGTCGCTTAAGTAATACGCCGCCCGGTACTGCTATGACGCGTCCTCCGGATGCAGCTGCTAGAGCGGACTGGAAAGACGGGCGGTCTGCGAGACGATCACGTAGTACACGCGATGGCACACCCATGCCCAAAGCGCCCCATGCTTTACCTATTGCGATTTCGGGTCGAAGAATTCCAGATCCATCCTCTCGCTTGAGAGAAACTAGGCAACCGCCAGCGTCCAATACGGCTACTGTCAGCGGCATAAAATTATGCCGCCGACCTTCTATGAGTGCTTCAGAGATTATGTTGTCTGCCTGTTCAAGCGTAACGTTTGTCATAGTTCAAGTCTTTGTCGCCCAACGGTTGGCAGCATCGTTATCAGTTTGTCTGGCAGCCACCCAACGCTCACCAGTTTTAGTTTCTTCGCATTTCCAAAAGGGCGCTTGTGTTTTGAGATAATCCATTAGGAATTCACATGCCTCAAACGCAGCCTTTCGATGGCTGGACAAAGTTACGACAAGCACAATAGGGTCCCCAGGGATGAAGCGGCCGTAACGGTGAATTATTAGACAATCAATGAGTTGCCAACGTTTACGGGCTTCAAGCTCAATTTCCAGAAGCTGGTTTTCAGTCATCCCAGGATAGTGTTCTAGTGTCATAGCGATTACTGGCTCGGCACCTTCATCAGGATTATCTTCTCGAGCTATTCCTATAAAGCTAGCCACCGCTCCTACATCTTTTCGCTCAGCCGTTATCCTTGAGATTTCTAATCCAACGTCGAACGGTGCCTCCTGCAAACAAACCGTCATGGCATTATCCTCCTGTGACAGGCGGAAAGAACGCCACTTCAACAGCCTTAAGAATGCTGTCATTAGGCTCGGCAAATTGTTGGTCGATAGCTATGCGGATAGTGCTTCTATTAGCAAATGCTTCTGCGTGTCCTTCAGACAAGCCAATAAGCCAGTCGATTAGTTGCTCCGCTGTTTTTACGTTTGTAGGAGGCGTATTTATCTCCTCTGCATATCCAATCTTCTGGCGAACCCATGCAAAATAGAGAATTTTCATTTTTCTAATTTCTCCAAGGCTGCTCTTTTATGCGACTTTGAATAAACCTTGCTACCGTGACAGGGTCAGATAGAGGAAGTGATAGAGGAGCACTAGCAGTTAATTTGGTGTCGTCACTTGCCACAGCGATGATCTTATCATCTTCCTTCCAGAGGGGCTTTCCACCATGAGTCTCCCTCCAAACTTCGATTTTTTCGATCACACCACCCTTATATCCCTCTACTAAGACAATATCGGTGGGCCCTAGTAAAGCGAGCGAGTCGTCCAGTGTTAGTTCTGGCTCATTTCTCAGTTCAGTCATAAGTGCCCAGCGATTTGGCGAGGAAATTAAAACCTGTCTCGCCCCAGCGGAGCGATGTCTGAAACTATCTTTGCCTTCGCGATCAATATCAAACCGCTGATGAGCATGCTTAATAGTGGCAACGTCAAACCCATCAACAACTAGTGCCCTAACAACACCTTCTATTAAGGTGGTTTTGCCAACGCCACTCCATCCGATGATGCCTAGCACATACATTCTAAGACTATCTTCTCTTATTTGAGAGTGGAAAGAGCAGTGCGAAGATAAGATAGCCCTGTCCATACAGACAGAAATGCAGCAATCCAAAGTAAGGCGCATCCAACCAAAGGCAGCCAATCACCCAGCAGGGTCCCAGTTAAAAGGATAGCTAAGGCTGTCATTTGAACAAATGTTTTAGATTTGGCGGCATATGAAGATGTGAGGCGTGGTACATCTTTGCCGGCCATCCCTTCCCGCAGGCCAGAAATGAAGATTTCACGACCTAGTATGGCTACTGCCGGAATTAAATTCCAATCCGGTAATGAACCCAGCCACAGGAGTACGATCAGGGTGATGCAAACCTGAATTTTATCTGCAATTGGGTCCAAAATGGCCCCAAGAACGCTTTCTTGTTCCAGCCTACGAGCAAGGAAACCATCAAACCAGTCGGTTACAGCAGCTGCTATAAAAACTGCTGCGGCGCTGTAGCTACCAGCTTGGCCGTCCACTGCTGCTAGAAGCACAATGACTGGTGCGGCTAAAATTCTTGTTACTGTAAGGATATTTGGTAACGTCGTCATAGAACCTCAAAAACTGCAATTTCAGCACCGCGTGGCCGCCGTGCTGCTGTTGCAACGGCAACTACATTATTTAACCAAAGATAATTCTCTGCTCCAGTTTCAAAAGTTGGTGTGGTGCGAAATCTATAACGGCTTGGGTCTACATCTTCTCCACGATCAAGCATGGCTCCCACTTCTCTATCTGCAACCCTAACTCCACGATTATGAACGAATATCAGCCCACCATCCCCTGTTTGCAGCATGTAACGTGATTCGAGGCTTACAACTCCATCTGGTCGAATAAGTTGCCAGTCTGACCCCCCCGAAAGCACCTTTCCAGACATATTTGGTCCATCAAACCAACCACCTGTAATTTGTATCACTCGTCTAATGCCATGGGGTGTCTCGCCAATCATCCGTGGTTTTTCTGCTTCAAGGCTGCATTCGTAAAGCAAGCGGAAATTTGGTTTTGGCAGATTAATCATTCAGGTTTCGCCTTTTCAGCCCCCAGCTATTTTTGGGATAAGACAAACTTCACTGTCTGGATTAATAGGCTCTAGATAAGTGTCCTGACAGATAACACCATCTATAGCCACGGCCATGCTTTCTTCCACCTGATTACCAAGGCCTGGATATCGACGATCAAGTTCGCGAATAAGGGCGCGAACGTTGGAGGCTTCTATCTCGACTTCTGTAATCGTTCCCATAAAAGGTCTGCACATCTGACTTGCGACAGTGACACGAGCCATGTTGCCTTCCCCTTTCAAAAATAAGGCGGCAAAGCCTTACAGCATTGCCGCCTTTTTACCACACTGAGAAGTTGAGCCTAAAAAATCAACCTTCTGAAGCATCCAAAGCCGCTCTCACGCGGGGTGGAGACATTGGCAGGCTCGACATTCTAACCCCAGTGGCATTTTCCATCGCATTTGCGACGGCTGCCATTGGAGGCACAATCGGTGGCTCGCCCACTCCCTTAACACCAAATGGGTGTCGAGGGTTTGGTACTTCAACCAAAATGGTTTCGATCATTGGTAGATCTGACGCCACAGGGATGCGGTAATCGAGGAAACCAGCATTATCGAGCCGCCCATCCTTTGTGTAGACGTATTCCTCATTAAGCGCCCAACCGATACCTTGAACAGCACCACCCTGAAGTTGCCCTTCGACGTATGATGGATGTATTGCCTTACCAACATCCTGAATCGCAGTATAGCGAAGGACGGTGGTATGACCTGTTTCCTCATCGACTTCTAGGTCACAAATGTGAGTGGCATAGCCTGGGCCAGCACCTTGAGCATTTATAGACGCTTTTCCTGTAATTGGGCCGCCTGTGCGAGCTGATTTTCCTGCTATATCGGCAATGGTCAGGGGATCAAATTTACCAGCATTTTCCCCAGCAGGGTGCGCTTTCCCATCTTTCCACTCGACTGCTTCGGCAGGAATTTCCCACAGGAGAGCCGCCCGTTTGCACAATTCATCTCGAACCATCTCAGCGGATTGAGTAACCGCCATACCGGTTGCAAACGTTACGCGACTTCCACCAGTTAAAAATGAGAAACCAACGGAGGTAGTGTCACCGACAACTGTTCGGACATCTTTCACATCCATTCCGAGTACCTCGGCTGCCATCATGCCCATTGAGGCACGGCTTCCACCGATGTCTGGGTTGCCTGATACAACGGTGATTGTTCCATCTTCGTTGACGTATGTTGCCCCTGAGCTTTCACCTCCAATGTTGAACCAGAAACCAGATGCCATACCTCGGCCTCTGCGCTTACCTGGCGCAGCATCACCTAGCGGCGAATTCCAGTGCGAAGATGATTTTGCAGCTTCGAGAGTTTCCACGAAACCAATATCTTTTAGAGTTGGGCCGTAAACCGCCTTTGTTCCGTCTTTGGCAGCGTTGATAAGGCGGAGCTCCAAAGGATCCATATCGAGCTGTTTTGCAAGCTCATCTACGGCGCTCTCTGTTGCAAAAGTAGAAACTGGTGCTCCAGGGGCCCTGTAAGCAGCTACTTTGGGTCGATTTGATACTACGTCAAAACCCCAGATGGTGACATCTGACAGATCATACATTGCAAACGGAGTCATCAAGGCAGGCCCAATCGGAGACCCTGGGAAGGCTCCAGCCTGAAGCATAACTTCGCATTCAGCTGCAACAATACGACCATTTTTGGTTGCGCCAATCTTGACATTAATTGCGCCACCAGACGTTGGTCCCGATCCTCGGAAAACTTCTTCACGTGACATAGTCATTTTGACTGGTTTGCCGCTTTTTCGTGAAAGAGCTAAAGCGAGTGGCTCCAAATACACAAGCGTTTTTCCGCCAAACCCACCACCGATTTCAAGAGGGAATACCCGGATATCAGCGATATCCATTCCAAGTAGTTTGGCACAATAGGCCCTAACCATAAACTGGCCTTGGCTTGAGCACCAAATCTGCGCTTGGCCATCTGCACCATAAGAGACAACACAGGCATGTGGCTCGATATACGCTTGGTGCACAGGGGCAGTTTTATACTTCCGCTCAACGATTACATCGGCTTTAGAGAAGGCCGATGCAGAGTCGCCTAACTTAAACTCCATCCGCTTGGCGACATTGGATGCTTTCGTTGGCTTAGGATCAACGCCTTGAGTGAACAGATCATCGTGGAGGATGGGTGCATCGGGTTTCATTGCCTCCTCTACGTCAATGACGTTTGGAAGGACTTCATACTCCACATTTATAAGGCGAATGGCCTCTTCAGCAATTGATGGAGAAGTAGCAGCAACTGCCGCTACTGCGTGTCCATCATAAAGCACTTTATCTCTGGCAATGGTGTTAAGCGACATATCGCGAAAGTTAGCAGGTCCTTCCCCAACAAAAGCTTCTTCGCTTGGGATGTTAGGAAGATCGTTCGCTGTTATGACGGCTTTAACGCCCTTCAGAGCCTTGGCTTTTGAGGTATCAATGGATTTTATCCGGGCATGAGCATGCGGGCTACGCAACACCTTACCGTGAATCATACCTGCGACGCTAAAATCTGCACCAAACGCCGCACGTCCAATGACCTTCTCTACACCATCTGGCCGGATTGGCCTGGTGCCAACAACCTTAAGCTCAACATCCTTGCCGAGATAATTCATTTAGTTACTCTCCGCGCATTTCTGCGGCGGCGTCCATGACCGCCTCGATGATCTTGTCATATCCAGTACAACGGCAAAGATTTCCAGCCAGCCAATACCGGGCCTCTTCTTCTGTTGGGTTTGGATTTTTATCGAGTAGTGCTTTGGAAGCCACAAGAACCCCAGGTGTGCAGAAACCACATTGAAGAGCCGCGTGCTCGAGGAATTTTTGCTGGAGTGGATGAAGTTTGTCGCCATCCGCCATCCCCTCAATTGTCATGATATCGGTACCTTCAGCTTCGGCACCGAACATGAGGCAAGAACACACAAGCCTACCGTCAACCAGGATTGAGCAAGCGCCGCAGTCCCCGGATCCACAGCCCTCCTTTGACCCAGTAAGCCCCATTTCATCGCGCAGTACATCCAGCATGGTCTGCTGGCCATCGCAGAGAAATTCTGTTTCTTCGCCATTAATTGTCGCTGTGACATGTGATTTAGCCATCGTTTAACGCTCTCCTGCGCGCTTGAATGCGATAGTGGCTGCGCGGCGCGCTAGCACACCTGCAACTTTAGTGCGGTATTCAACGGTACCACGTTTATCGTCGATTGGGTTGCAAACGGACTGGGCCGCTGCATCGAGCTTTGCGAGTGTGGCATCATCAAGACTGGTGCCAACGATGCAGCTAGCATCCACCTCAACGATCGTTGGTGCGACCGCTCCGAGCCAAACCGTTGCTGATTTAATAGGTCCACTTGAACCATCACGAGTAATGTTAACGCCAGCTCCAACGACAGCGATGTCCATTTCTGTGCGCGGAATGAACCTAAGATAAGCGTCAGATGAATTGGCAGTTGGCTTTTTCAGCTTAAAGCACTTGATGAATTCGCCCTTGGCTAAGTTCGTCCGACCTGGGCCAGCAGGTACTTCCGACACTTTCATTTCACGTTCGCCATTTGGGCCAACCACAACTGCTATGGCACCTGCTGCGGCTAAGCATGGAATGCTATCTGCTGCAGGAGAGGCATTGCATAAGTTGCCTGCTAGACTTGCGCGACCTTGAACTTGAGTGGAACCTATCAATTCGGCTCCCTCGACGATGCCTGGATAGGCGGCAACTAGGCCAGCATGTTCAGCCAATTGAGCACCCGCAGTGGCTGCGCCAATCACGAAGCCATCGGACGTTTCCTCAACACCAACAAGGCCGGGAATCTTTTTTAGGTCAACGCCTGCTGCTGGCCGGTTACGTCCGGAGTGTAATTGGACGATGAGATCCGTTCCGCCAGAAAGTGGTTTTGCGCCGTCGGCGCCTAGCATACGGACTGCCTCATCAACCGATTGAGGAGCCGCGAAAGTGGGTGCGTACATAGACGTCCCTCGGTAAGATCTTATTACAAAATGCACATTACCATAAAAGTAGCTCGGTTCTGCGTGATCTCCAAGCCCATCTATGATGTATTTTATATTAAATTTGCTACTCAATTTAGTGTTTCTAGATCGATCTGAGAAATTTCATGTCCAAGAGCATCCAGAAAAATAAGAAGATCGCTCTTCGCGATCGTTGTAGTCATGGTGTTAATTAGCGGGTGAAAATTCAGGGGATCAGATGCAAGTAGCCTTTTGTCAAAGTAAACTGAAATAGAACCTGCGGGCGCATTAATGAGTGCAAAGGGCGTGACAGCACCAGGCAAGACCCCAAGCTTGTCCATGAGGAGATTTGAATTGGCAAATGAGAGGTTTCCGGCCCCGACAGCTTTGCTGAATGCCTTCAGATGCACTGGCGCACACTCCTCGGCCACTAAAAGCCAGAATTCACCTTTTTTATTTTTTAGGAAAAGATTTTTCGCATGCCCTCCTGGCAGAGTACCGCGCATTGCACGCGAATCTTCTACCGTATGCAGAGGGGGATGAGACACTGTAGAGTGCCTTATCCGAAGTGAATCTAGTTTTTCAAAAAGGTCTTTTGGGGTCGCATTCATCGTCATTTTAAATGGCCTAAGGCACGCCTTACTGGATAGCAAACGCTGTAATTAAACATCTCTGCTCTTTTAAAACACAGCAAACTCCAGGAAAACTTTTTCCCCTAATAATTCTCTCAATCAAGCAAAATGCCAAAAAGATCTTGAGTGTCCATCGGCCAGGCGGATTTTAAAAAAAAGAAAAGGCCACATTTTTAAAATATCCCTTATAGCCATCTCTAAGAGAAATGATCAATCACAGCGGTGCAGTAGCACTAATCAGCCAGCCGGCTTCATCATCTGATAGATGTTCGGCCAATTCGTTGCGAACACGAGCATGGTACAAGTCTATCGCTTCAAGCTCGGTTTGTGAGAGCAGGCTGGTGTCTATAAGATTACGATCATATGGGGCAAGAGTAAGAGTTTCGAATCCATAACTCTCGTGCTCACTTCCTGGAATATCTATTTCAGTTACCAGTAGCAGGTTTTCGATCCGGATACCAAAACTACCAGCACGATAATAACCCGGCTCGTTGGAGAGAATCATTCCAGGCGCCAAAGCAACGTTGCTCACTGCTTTTGAAACCCTATGAGGCCCCTCGTGAACGGAGAGGTAGCTGCCCACACCGTGCCCCGTCCCATGGTCAAAGTCTAAGCCTGCTTCCCATAATGGTGCCCGAGCCAACGTATCGAGTTGCGTCCCTGTTGTACCCTTAGGAAACCGAGCAGCTGATAGCGCAAGGTGACCTTTCAAAACAAGCGTGTAAGTCCTTCGCATATCTTCACTTGGCAGGCCAATTGCGATGGTCCTAGTAATGTCTGTAGTGCCGTCAAGAAATTGAGCGCCAGAATCACACAGATACAAAGAATTTCGTTGTAACTTAAACTCTTTGGCTTCGGACGCTCGGTAGTGGATGATTGCACCGTTTTCTCCCGCACCCGAGATTGTTGGGAAGGATAGGTCCTTGAACAAATCAAGGCCTCGCCTGAAACTTTCTAGACGGTCCGAGGCTTCGATTTCAGTAACTTCCCCGGATTGTCCTTCAGTTGAAAGCCAATGCAAGAAACGAACCACAGCCTTTGCATCTCTCTTGTGGGCGGCACGAGCGCCTGAGATTTCGACTTTATTTTTAATAGCTTTCGGAAGAGCCACTGGATCTTTTCCGACAATCACATTAGCTCCGTTTGATCTAAGAATTTCTAAAGCAGCAGCAGGAGCAGATTCAGAGACTAAAATACTTTTGTCGTTATACTTTTTCAGTGAGTCAGCAAAAGAGTTGATGTGTTCAATCTTTGCGTTTTTTCCAACCCAATTTCTTGTCTGTTCATCCAGCTTATCTGGGTTTACGAACCATTGAATACCTGCATCCGAACCTAGCACTGCGAATGAAAGAGGAAGTGGAGTGTGTGCTACGTCCGACCCTCTAACGTTCAGGATCCAAGCGATACTATCAGGTTGAGTTAAAAGAGCAGCCGTCGCTCCACTCTCGGCTATTTTACTTGCAACTTCCTCTTGCTTTTTCACAGCATCGACACCTGAAAATTCAAGTGGATGAGGAAGTATAGGAGTGGCTGGCGGAGGTGGTCGGTCAAGCCAGATTTTGTCTACAAGGTTCTGTTTCGCTGCGGCAACAGAGCCCCCTGCCTTTGCTGCAGCTTCATCAAAACGTTTCACTTCAGCTTCTGTAAGAAGCCATGGGTCGTAAGCCAAAATTTCTCCAGGAGCTAGGTTTTTTGAAACCCAATCATCAGCCGGATTTGTTACCAGATGGCAGGGCTGGAAAACGTTAAGGTCGATTTGCTCTTTAAGTTGAATAGAGTATCTTCCATCTGAGAAGACAGCAGCCTTGTCTTTCAAAATAATTGAGACGCCGGCTGACCCTGTAAAACCAGTGAGCCATGCTAATCTCGCCGCAGATGCAGGTACATATTCACCCTGAAATTCATCTGCTCGTGGTTGTATCCAGCCATCAAATCCTGCCTCTCGTAAAGCCTGTCGGAGGCGTGAGACATGCGCCAACGTCATAGGTGACCCTTCAGCTTTGCAACGGTTGCAAATTTGTAATGCTGCATTGCAACAAAAACATGCCTCATTTTCAAAAAAGCTCCTATATGTCCGTTCAATGTCAAAGTAACGCGACAGCGAATAAGGATGTTACACATGTCAACGATAAAACCAATCACCTCCTTAGAAGCTACAATTTTAGAGTGCCGCAGACGCGATGCGCTTCAATTTACTCAGGCTTTGCTAAAGATCTGGAATTCTATTGTTGCGCCCCACAACGCTGAGTCGGATAAACTTGAGGCCGCTATTTTAGCTTGTCAAAAGAGAGATCGTGATTGCATTAAAAACGCTTTGGTGGATGTTGTGGGTGAGCCAAGTGGCCCAACAACTACTGCGCGCGCCTAACGGTTAAGGCTAGCCAATCACCTTTCCGTGTTCGCTTTTCCAAAGTAAGTCCGTGCGCTCTATGTGCCGCCATAACAAAGTTTTCTTGCCAGTAGAGAAATCCGGACAAAATAGCTCTCCCTCCAGGCTTTAAAGCGTTGGCCAGGTCCCCGGCCATCGACCTAAGTGGTCTCGCCAGTATATTGGCTAAGACTAAGTCAAAGGGCTCGATGCTTTTGATTATCGGATTATTCCAACCGTTAGCCTGAATCACCCTGCAAGACACATGATTTAACTTAGCTGCTGCTTTTGCGACTATTTTAGCGCGTTCATCAATGTCTGTCATAAGAAGCTGCGGCTTAGCCACCTTAGCTGCAGCTATACCTAGCACACCTGTGCCACAGCCAAGATCGAGAACCCTTTTTGGCTGATAACGTTTAAGAGCGGCAGTTAACGCTTCAAGGCAAGCTTTTGTTGTTTCATGTTCACCGGACCCAAAGGCTGCTCCAGCCTCAATTTCTAGATCAATAACTCCTGGTCTCGCAGGTTCTGTTATGTGTCTTCCTCGCACACGAAAGCACCCTATCTCGATTGGAGGTAGGTTCGCTAGAACCTCAGCCTGCCAGTCGATGTCGGGGACTTCTGAGATAAACACTTTCGGTGGCTGCTCGTTCAGACTCGCGGCTGCTATTGCTATGGTCTGTTCGATGTCAGTCTGGTTTGGCAAAGAGGTGGCTATAGCTTCAATGGTACATGCTTCTGCTAGCCACAGATCTCCAGCCCAATTTGCTGGTTCCGGTAAACCGCGTGAAATCGTAACATTGTTACTCGCTTCGGACACAGAAATTGCTTCTGAAAAAGGCTCCAGCGCCGACTCGTAAACTTCCGCTGAAACAGCTGACGTGGAGATACTTATTTTCCAGGTTGGGCTCATATTTTTTCAACGAAGCTCGCAATTACTGTTTTGGTACCAGCTTGTTCAAAATTGATCTCAAGCCTGTCTGCGTTCATATCTTCGATCCGACCATAACCAAACTTCTGGTGAAAAATTCTTTCGCCAATGGCAAACAGCTGAATGCCCGCTTCCTGAGCTTTAACTTCGGAGCTTACGCCTTCGATAATTTCTGTTCGTCGCCCAGATGCATTTTGGCCCATCGTCTGGGTTCTCGCGGATACGTAGCCACCATGTGTATCCCCATAACCGTCAAACGTATAACCTGAAGAACCATAAGGAAGCCCGCTAGAGTGATCGGCATGGTCTGAGCGAAGGTGTTCTTTAGGCAACTCATCTATAAACCTGGACGGTAATGAAGACACCCATTGATTATATACTCGTCTATTGGCGGCAGCAGAAATGATCGCGCACTTTTTTGCGCGCGTTAAACCTACGTACGCGAGGCGCCTCTCCTCTTCCAGGCCAGCTAGGCCGCTTTCGTCAATAGCCCGCTGGTTAGGAAACATGCCGTCCTCCCAGCCAGGAAGAAAGACAATGTCAAATTCTAGGCCTTTAGCAGCATGGAGTGTCATTATGCTTATTAAATCATCTCCAGCGTCTGCATCAATTTCCATTACAAGGCTCACGTGTTCAAGAAACCCTTGGAGATTTTCGAAATCACTGATGGCGCGAACTAATTCTTTGAGGTTTTCTAGTCTACCGGCGGCTTCTGGTGATTTATCGTTACGCCACATGTCTACATAGCCGGATTCATCCAAAATGGTTTCTACTACTTCGAGATGTTCAACACCTTGCTCAATAAGGCGCCAACGATCAAAAGCTTGGATCAAATCAGACAATGTTTTGCGAGTTTTCGGTCTCAGACTTTCGGCAGCAGCTAGCTTCCTGCACGCCTCAAACAGCGATAATCTTTCCTCCCGTGCCAAGTTATGGGCGGCTTGGATAGTTGCAGCACCCAAGCCACGTTTAGGGGTGTTGATTATGCGCTCGAAAGCCAAATCATCATCTGGTGATATTGTGACTCTTAAGTAAGCAATAGCATCACGAATTTCCAAGCGTTCGTAAAATCTTGGACCACCAATCACACGATATGGAAGGCCTAAGGTCACAAACCGCTCTTCGAATGCGCGCGACTGGAAGCTTGCGCGAACTAGAATGGCTATTTCCGAGAGAGAAGCTTGGTTTCGCTGAAAGTTCTCTATCTCTTCACCTACTATCCTTGCTTCTTCATCTCCATCCCAAACCAAATTTAGATGTACGGGTTCACCCATATCTGCTTCGGTCCACAAAGTTTTTCCAAGTCTGGTTTCATTGTTCGAGATTAAGCCGGAGGCAGCTCCTAAAATGTGTCCAGTCGAACGATAATTTCGCTCAAGACGAACGACTTGTGCCCCAGGGAAGTCCTTTTCGAAGCGGAGAATATTTCCAACTTCGGCACCTCGCCAGCCATAAATGGATTGATCATCATCGCCGACACAGCAGATGTTCTTGTGTTCTTGGGCTAATAGGCGAAGCCAAAGATACTGGGCAACATTGGTATCCTGATATTCATCGACAAGGACGTATTTAAAACGTTGTCGCCATTCCCTCAGAATTTCGGGTTCTGACTGAAAAATAGAGCACACGTGCAGAGTGAGATCCCCAAAATCAGCGGCATTTAACGTTTTTAGGCGCTCTTGGTACTCGGCATAGAGATGGATGGCCCGCCCTCCTGCAAAATCTCCAGCGTCTCCGTTGCTAATTTTTGAAGGTGTCTCTGCTCTGTCCTTCCAGCGCTGAATTCGTGCCATCAAAGCACGAGGAGGCCAGCGTGCTGTGTCGATATTTTCGGCCTGCATAAGTTGTTTTAGTAGCCGGAGCTGGTCATCGCTATCCAGAATAGTGAAGTTAGATTTGAGGCCAACCACCTCAGCGTGACGGCGCAGCATTCGGGTAGCAAGAGCATGAAAGGTACCTAACCACATCCCCTCTGCGACCCCACCGATCAATTCGGTTACACGGTCCTTCATTTCTCGTGCAGCTTTATTTGTGAAGGTGACGGCAAGAATTTGTCTTGGCCAAGCTTTCCCTTCAACCAAAAGATGCGCAATCCTGGTGGTTAATGCTTTCGTTTTCCCGGTACCAGCTCCAGCAAGCATTAGGAGCGGCCCATCGAGAGTTTCGACTGCTAACCTCTGTTCTTCATTCAACGCGTTAAGATATGGAGGAGGCAAGCCAGGTCTATGACCTGAAACCGGTTGCATAGGGCTTGGTCGGTCAGCCCCATCATCGAATGGATTAATGAATTCTGAAGACATGAAGCGATATATAGCGTGAATCAGAAGGGAGTGCTTGTGGATTGCAGAAAGATTGTGGCGGTAGGAGGAAGTAAAACAAAAATTGAATTTTAAACCTAGCGAAAGTTTATAACTGTTTAGTTAACCGAAGCTTAAAAAACATCTGGTAGAACAATGTAGGCCTTAAGAGAGAGCACAGGCTGCAACAGCGCCAAGCAGACACATTGATATAAAAATGATCATGTGGGGCATAGAAATATTTCATCCAAGCAAAGGACTTACACAGTAGGCTTTTAATTGTGCTAGCATTCTACATCCAATGTTTCGATAGGTGAAAATTTATTCAGGAGCCGTTGTCATGAGTGGGTATAATGTTGGGGATTTAGTTGCGGAATTTTTACAACAAGTGGGCGTTGACACAGTTTTTGGTGTGGTTTCCGTGCATAATATCCCAATGTTGGATGCGATTGGCCGGCGGAATGCGGTGCGTGTGATTGGCGCGCGCGGTGAGATGGGTGCAGGGCACATGGCTGATGCATACGCACGGGCGCGCGGTGGTTTGGGCGCCTTTTTCACCTCAACGGGACCCGGTGCTGCGAATGCCCCCGGCGCGCTTGTAGAAGCACGGTTCGCTTCTTCACCTATATTACATTTCACCGGACAAACGGCGACCGCTAACCTTGATAAGGAACAAGGTGCGGTGCATGACGTCATGGACCAACTTGGGATGCTTAAAGCTACATCTAAGGCGGCATTCCGCATTAGAGCGCCAGAGATGGCTCTCGGTGTTTTAATGAAGGCAGCCACAGAAGCTTTAAGCCATCCAATGGGGCCTGTGTCCATCGAAATTCCTATCGATGTGCAGCGTGCCCAAATCAGTCGGCCAACTATGCTTGATAACCTTAAGATAGAAACTCCAAAAGGAGATGCTGGTGATCCTGATAGTTTGGATGTTCTTGCTGAAATGGCATCACAAGCAAAACGCCCTCTCATATGGTGTGGTACTGGAGCTCGACACGCCAGAGAAGCTGTACTTCGCTTAACAGAAATGGGTTTTGGTGTCGTAACGTCTGTTAATGGCAGAGCAGTCATACCAGAAACGCACCCAATGACCTTGGGAGCGTTCCAAGCAACCCCTGAAGTTGAAAACCTCTATCAAACAGTAGACTTCATGCTAATTGCAGGTGGACGATTAAGAGGACACGAAACAAGAGATCTAGCTCTTAAGCTGCCGGAGACGCGCGCCCAAATTGATGTAGATCCAGCAGCTTGTGGACGTACATACAGTGTTGAACATTTTCATGTGGGTGATGCATCCGAAGCACTATCTGCACTGGCCGATCGATTGGAAGGACGAATGAAAGTTGCACCAGACTGGGCGCAAGACCTTTCTACTTGTCTGAAAGAAACTCGGCATAACTACAGGAAGCAGCTAGGCCCTTATGCTGATTTTCCAGAGATTTTCCGAGATGCCATGCCATCAGATGCTATTTGGGCTCGCGATGTCACAATGAACAACACCACTTGGGGCAACAGGTGCTTGCAGCTGGAAAATCCAAGCCAGAATATTTATCCGGTTGGTGCTGCCATTGGACCAGGGTTTCAATTTGGAATTGGTGCGGCTTTCGGTGCGAATGGGCGAAAGACAGTAGCAATAACTGGTGATGGTGGCTTTTATTTAAATATGACGGAGTTATGGACTGCGGCACAGGAAAAGCCGGATGTAGCTATAGTCATTTTTAACGATGCAGGGTACGGCGTTATTAAGGATATTCAAGACGCCCTTTATGGAGAACGACACTATTTTGCAGACCCAATCGGACCAGATCTTGAGGGGCTCGCGAAGTTGGCGGGTCTTCCATACTTCCGAGTGTCTTCAGTTAACGAGATGGGCCCACAGTTGAAGGCAGCTATCGCCACTGAAGGTCCTTCTTTAGTAGAAGTTGAAATGACAAAAATTGGGAAACTGCCCAGATATTATCAGCCGCCACCCTATGCGGTTAAGAAATAAGCTATTTTCTCGGGGTAATGGAAGGATCAGAGTTAGGGAAACCTATCGCGTTTATTTTTAGCTAATTTCCTTATTGTGCTTTGTTCCAGTGTCCCATTTTGCGGCCTGTTCGCGCTTCAGCTTTCCCGTATAGATGAAGATGAACGTTTGGGTCGGCTAGCAATTTAGGCCATTCATTTACCTCGTCTCCTAAGATGTTTGTCATTTCTGCTGGTCGTAGGATTTGTGTTGAACCTAAGGGCAAACCCATTGCGCAACGCACCAGTTGCTCAAATTGGCAGGTTGCCGCGAAATCCATGGTCCAATGGCCCGAATTGTGAGGTCGAGGGGCCATCTCATTCACGATAAGCTGGTGATCGTCCGTAACAAACATTTCGATTGCTAAAAGGCCTACCATATCGAGCCCCTTGATGGCCTGGGATGCTAGATACTCTGCCTCTTCCGCTAATTTTCCAAGTTCTGCAGCTGGCGCAATGGTTTGTCGAAGTATGTGGTTTTCGTGCCTATTCTCTACAGCTGGATAGGATTTGATCTTTCCCATGATATCACGGGCAGTAATTACTGAAATTTCTCTGGTAAAGTTTACAAATCCCTCCGCTATGGAGGGCGATTGTCCTAATTCAGCCCAAGCGGATTTTACGTCAGAAGAACTTGTAATCTTGACTTGACCTTTTCCATCATAACCAAAGCGTCTGGTTTTCAGGATGATCGGAGATCCAAACACCTCTAATGCCTTCGATATATCTTCTGGACCATCAACGGCTTGGAAAGGTGCAGCTTTAAAACCAACGCTTTCTAAATATTTCTTTTCTACTAAGCGATCTTGGGCGGTTGCAAGAGCCCGAGAATTCGGTCGGGCAGGCTTCAGCTCGGCGAGTAGAGTTAGAGCTGCCTCTGGAACGTTTTCAAATTCCACTGTGATGGAGTCAACGTTAGCCGCAAAGGCCTCTAGCGCTTGCTGATCATTATAATCCGCACAGGTAAAGCGCCAGGCAACATTGGATGCAGGGGAATCTTTTTCTGGAGCGAAGATATGGGCACGGTAGCCTAAATTGGCAGCTGCAAGTGCTGTCATTCTGCCTAATTGCCCACCGCCGAGAATGCCGAGAATGCTGCCAGGAGGGATCATTTGTTGTACCATCAATCTTCTGGCGCCTCAGGCACGTCTTTCGTTTGTTTGGCCCGCCAGATAGATAAACGCTCAGCAATCCCTGAATCTGTCAGAGCTAGTATAGCGGCGGCAAAAAGGCCAGCATTGGTAGCGCCGGACTCACCTATTGCAAAGGTAGCCGTTGGAACGCCGGCTGGCATTTGTACAATTGACAGTAAACTATCAACCCCGTTCAGCATCCTGCTAGGGGCTGGCACGCCCAGTACTGGAAGGTCGGTCATTGCCGCTGCCATGCCGGGAAGATGAGCTGCGCCTCCAGCGCAGGCGATTATTACCTGCAAACCGCGTTCTTGGGCGGAATGGGCATACTCATACAGTCGATCAGGTGTTCTGTGCGCAGAAACCACTTTCGATTCATGCGGTATATCTAATGTTTGAAGAATTAAAGCTGCTTTACCGATTATTGGCCAATCGCTGCGACTGCCCATTATGATTCCCACTTTCGGATTCTTTTGCTCAGGCACTAGGGGCTTCTCCCACATAGGGTCACCGAAAGCGCGTCAGTATATGGTTCAACCAAACGACCGCAAGCCCAAACGGTGGTACCTTAATTTTGAAATTATTTAAACTTAGGCGATGATGTCTGGCTTTTCGCCTGCCTCTAGTCGATCTATAAATTCTTTAAGTTTGAGTTTGCGTTTCTTCAATCTTTGAACCTGTAGCTGATCAAAATGTGCCTGTTCACCCAGGGTTGCGATAGCATAATCGAGATCCCGATGCTCTGCCTTCAGGTTCTCAAGCTTTGCAAGGATTTCTGTGTTTTCTGAAGTTTCACTCACGAAACTCTTCTCCCCGTCTCGCAAGCCCATAATCCGACTACAATGGGATTACTAGAATCTCTCGGTACTAAGGCTAAACTATACACTGTTTTATCCAAACTACCCATGGAAACCCCTGAGCTGTGAAAGAAAATTCAGAAACAGATGGAGCAGCTTTTTGGGAACATGCACTGAATTTTTACAATCAACCCGGGGCAAAGGAAGTATTGCTTGACTACCAAGATAGACTTGAAGTGGATGTTATGGCGTCACTTTGGGCTTTGTCAGCTGCGGTCGAGGGGCGGTCTTTAAACGCAGGAGATGTTAATGAATTCTTTGAATTAACAAACAAAGCCCGAATGGAGGCTTCCCGGCTTCGTAAACTTCGGAGGAAGGCCAAGTCTGATGATTGTCCAGAATACCAGCGCCTCCAAATACAGGAGTTGGCAGCGGAGCGAGCCGTTGCTTCATCAGCACCTCCAATCAATTCTGTAGGGAAGGCGGATATTTTTGAAGAAAATCTTGGATTTAGAAATTTAAAGCTAACGCTTGCGATAAGTGCTCCAAAAGTTACCCACGCTGAAATTTGGAAGTTAACTAAGATCATTATCGGCTAGTGCTATTAGTAGGCGTCTAACCGATACCTGTTTTTTTAAATTTTACTGACTTCTGCTCTTTCCGTAGACCGGGTTTTATGTTTTGGGTGATGGCAACCGATGTGGTATCGAAACAAAAATTCTAATGAATATTTGGCGATGCTGCGCCGGTTAGCATTTATCTGGAAGCTGTAACATCTGAGGTCATATTTTATGCTTGCCGAAAATGATAAGAAAACAAAAGCATGGCTTAAACCAGCTGCTGATTATGGCCCGCTAATTGCGTTTTTCACGGGCTATATGCTCTATGGTCATGACCTGATGATAGCCACTATTTGGTTGATGGTAGCAACCGCTGTTGCAGTGATTGTGTTGCTTGTTGTCGAGCGTCGTATCCCAGTTATGCCACTAGTAACTGCGGCCATCGTAGGTGTTTTTGGAGGGCTAACGCTCTGGCTACAAGATGAAACCTTTATCAAAATGAAGCCCACAATTGTGCAACTTATCTTCGCGTCTATCCTCCTTGGTGGACTCGCTTTCAAAAAACTTTTGTTAAAGCCATTATTTGGAGCCGCTTGGAAAATGAGGGATCCTGCATGGCGGTCAATAACTATTAGATATGGGATGTTTTTTATAGCAGCTGCCATACTCAATGAAATTGTATGGAGAACGCAGTCAACTGATTTTTGGGTTAATTTCAAGTTATTTGGATTGATTGGATTGACTTTGTTATTCTCACTTTCTCAAACGCCTTTAATTCTTAGAGAGGCGAAAGCAGCAGAAGCCGAGAAAGACACTTAGATCCATATGTTTCCTGGCGGTGTAAAAACGCCTCACTTCTAGAAAGAGACGCGGCCCTATGCCTGAACTCGAGTTACCGAAGGACGATTTCGTCCGTGACATCATTCGTAATGATTTATCTAAAGGTTCCCACCAGGCTGTTATTACCAGGTTCCCACCAGAGCCAAACGGCTACTTGCATATTGGGCATGCTAAATCCATTTGTCTGAATTTTGGCGTTGCAAAAGAATTTGGGGCCACTGCCATTTGCGTTTTGATGACACTAACCCCGCAAAAGAAGAGCAAGAGTTTATTGACTCGATTAAAGAAGATGTCAGCTGGCTGGGCTTCGACTGGGGTGAGAATTTGTTCCATGCCTCAGACTACTTCGAACAGCTTTATATATGGGCTGAAAGTCTCATCAACAATGGACTGGCATATGTATGTGATTTAAGTGCTGAGGAGATGAGAGAGTATCGCGGAACCCTGACTGAATCTGGGCGCGAGAGTCCATATCGAAATCGCTCTGTTGATGAAAATTTAAGCCTTTTTCGCAAGATGCGAGCGGGTGGTTTCCCGGAAGGCTCCAAGACGTTGCGTGCCAAAATTGATATGGCATCAGGCAATATGAACTTGCGCGACCCCGCCTTATACAGAATTAAACATGCTGCTCATCCTCGAACAGGAAGTACGTGGAAAATTTATCCAACATATGACTATGCCCATGGCCAATCTGATGCGATTGAGGGCATTACTCACTCACTGTGTACGTTAGAGTTTGCTGACCACCGCCCCCTTTATGACTGGCTCATCGAACATTTAACGGTTCCAGCGCGTCCTCGCCAATACGAATTTGCAAGGCTAAATTTAACACACACAGTCTTATCAAAACGTGTGCTTATGCGCCTAGTCTCAGAGGGTCATGTAACAGGTTGGGATGATCCTCGGATGCCAACAATCCGTGGCATGCGTCGTCGCGGCGTCCCGCCAGAGGCTCTTAAAGATTTTATTGGAAGGCTAGCGATATCCAAAAGTGATAGCACGATTGAGATGCAGATGCTGGATCACTCAATTCGTGAACACCTCAATGAGCACGCTGAGCGAAGGATGGCGGTTTTGAAGCCCTTAAAACTCACCATTCGTAACTGGCCAGAAGGTCAAACAGAAATGATTGAGGTGCCAAATCACCCAGGAAGACCTGAGCTCGGCACACGAAAAATCCCATTTTCAGGGAGCCTTTGGATTGAAGTGGACGATTTTATGGAGGATCCACCGAGAAAGTTCTTCCGCCTTGGCCCTGGGCGTGAGGTGAGGCTTCGTTTTGCTTATTTAGTTACTTGTGAAGACTTCATTAAAAACGAATCCGGTGAGGTAACGGAAATAATCTGCACTTATGATCCGGAAACTGCTGGTGGAAATGCACCTGATGGTCGAAAGGTCAAAGGAATTATCCATTGGGTATCAGCAGTTCATGCACTTGAAGCTGAAGTCTTGTTGACTAATCAGCTTTTCAAATCAGAAAATCCATCTGCTGGTGGGGATCCAATTGAAGATATCGACGCTAATTCGTTGGAAGCTATAAAAGGAGTGAAGTTAGAGCCAGAGCTAGCTTCGGCCTCGGCGGGGTATCCGGTGCAATTTGAGCGGCTTGGTTATTTCAATAGAGACCCTGCGCAATCGCAATTAGCTTTTATTCGCACAATTGGACTGCGCGACAGTTGGGCTAAGGCCCAAACGAAGGGATAATCCAACGTTCGAGAGCCTTACAGTTCAGCCGTTTGCCGACACCGAGAATTGGGCCTTAGCGCTTACCCTAGCCGCGTATTTTTTGGGCTTCCTGGTTCGTGGTGCTTTTGGTTTTGGGTCTAACTTACCAATAATTATCCTTACCGCTTGGCTTCTTGGTCCGCACCATGCAGTGATTTTGGTGGTTTTGACGGGAATGATGGCGCAACTATATCTGTTCCCTCAGGGGTGCCGTACTGCTAATTGGCCCTTAGCTTTAAAGCTAACCATAGGCATTTATCTTGGGATTGCTCTTGGCACTTATGCGTTTGTTACACTCGACCCAAAAGTTTTTACACCAGTCCTTGGCACCTTAGTAATAATTTTGGTTGCGATGGACCGGCTTAATGCTATTCAACATCTCTCAAAATTTATTGACCTCACAAGCCGGCCTGTGACTCTAGCCCTCTCAGTCACAGGAGGTTTTGTTGGTACTGTCTCTGGCGGGGGGGGAATTTACTTCCTTGCGCCATTCCTTCGCCATATGTGCCCTACACCAATTGGTTTTAGGTCAACTAACCTCGTGATTTCGGGAATTTTTCTAGCAGGCAGAACAACATTCATAGCGATCGCAGGCTTAATTGATTTAACGTCAACAATAGAAGCGTTACTTTTAATGCCCGTTGCGTTTGCTGGAGGATGGGCAGGAGGGCGCTGGTTCTCACGCTTAAATTCAGACAAGTTCTTTCGTTTGCTGTCGTTTTTACTGGTAGCCGGTGCGCTCTCACTTATTTTTAGAAATTTCCTTTGACCCCTATTCAAATGGGTTGAAGGGGCCTGGAAATATGCCTCGGGGTTTTATGAATTCGTAAGGGTCTCTTGCTAAGAAACGACCACGCCCTGGTGTCGCTTTGAATTCTCCATCGTCCCAAAGCACTTCGCCCCGTGAAATCGTTGTTGTTGGCCAGCCAGTTATGGTCATGCCTTCGTAAGGTGTATAATTGACGTCATGGTGTAGGTTTTCCTGCTTTATCGTAACCTTTGCATCAGGATCCCAAATAGCAATATCTGCGTCTTTGCCTGGAGCAATATCGCCCTTGTTCTTTAAGCCAAAAAGCCGCGCAGGATTGCGTGATGAGATGGCGGCAAAAGTCTCTAAATCTATTCGGCCCTCAACCACGCCTTTTGAGAAGAGAATAGGTAGCCTTGTTTCTAATCCAGGCACTCCATTTGGCATTCTGGTAAATGGAGTATTTGGTCCATCAGGCAACTTTTCCCCCTCAATTTCTCCAAAATTGGAAGGCGCATGATCTGATGAAACAATATCTAAGACACCAGATTTTATATATCCCCAAAGTTTATCATGCTCTTCAGTTGAACGCGGTGCAGGGGAGCAGACCCACTTTGCTCCTTCGCCATTTGGCTTATCCAGATCATCAGAAGTTAGGGTTAAATACTGAGTGCAGGTCTCTCCCCAAATTTTTAAACCACGAGCCTGCGCCCTCCGAATTTCTTCGGCCGCTTCGCCGCAAGTTACGTGAAATATCTGGACAGGTTGATCCATTAGCTCGGCCATAGCTGCCACTCGATGCACAGCTTCCCGTTCTACGACTGGAGGTTTTGACCAACAATGATGTTTAGCTTCTGTTAGCCCTTTTGCTGTGAGCTGCTCCATCATCCACATGATCATATCGTGGTGTTCCGCATGGATCACCATGAAGGCCTGATTTTTCCGAGCTAAAGCCATAAGATTCAGTAAGCCGGTATCGTCAACGCGGTTTGATGGATAGGTCATAAAGACTTTGATGGTGCGATGACCTTGCGCGATTAGGCTCGGCAATGCGTCTAATGTTTCTTGATCGGCCCGATTTACAATTAAATGAAAAGAGTAGTCGCAGGTGGCCCCACGTTCGGCTCTAGCGTGATAGTCAGCAGTCGATGTTGTTATGTGCGTGGATTTGAATTGAGGGGCAAAGCAGATAACTGAAGTGGTTCCACCGCATATTGCAGCGCGAGTTCCTGATAGGAATGTATCAGCATTGACCCCTCCAGTGGAACTCGGTTGTTCGATATGACAGTGACTATCAACGCCACCCGGAAAGACGATGCGTCTTTTAGCATCAATTTCGCGTGCGCCCTTTGATAGGTTTTTACCTACTGCAACAACCTGCTCTCCAGCGATACCTACATCACCTTCAAATACTCCACTAGCTGTTGCAACAGTTCCGCTTCGGATCACAACATCAAAGTCAGCCATGGGTCCATCTCCCGCTTTGCTTTTTCTTTCTGTCTGAAGATTAAAGGGAAAACACAAGCTCTGAAAATGTTTTTGCGTCTAAGTTAGGAATTTCACTTGGGCCTTTAATCGATCAATAAAAAAGTGTCTTAGGATCCATACCCGAATACAGGCCAGCAACCTCTTCCGCATAACCGTTATAAAGCAAGGTGGGAATTCTCTCATTCTGACCAAGGGGTTTTTCGGTTGCTTGGCTCCACCGGGGGTGATCTACCTTTGGATTAACATTCGCATAAAAGCCATATTCTCGGCTTTGAAGTTGCTCCCAAAAACTCTTTGGCTGTTTGTCTGTGAAGGTAAACTGGACAATCGATTTGATTGACTTGAAGCCATACTTCCAAGGTATTGCCAAGCGCAAAGGTGCACCCATCTGTTTAACTAGAGGCTTTCCATAAATCCCTGTAACTATGAATGCTAGGTCATTAGTTGCTTCGTCGAGTCGTAAACCCTCGAGGTAGGGCCAAGGATACCAACGTTGCCGTTGCCCTCTAGCAACATCTGGTTTTGTAAAACATCGCATTTCTAGAAACTTCGCTCCAGCTTGAGGCTGAGCGAGTTTGACCAAATCTTTGAGTGGAAATCCGCTCCATGGGACAGCCATCGACCATGCCTCTACACATCGGTGACGGTAGAGCCGCTCTTCTATGGGCATTTTCCGAATGAGATCTTCTGCATCAAGCTCTATGGGATTGGAAACCATACCGTCGATTTTAACTAACCACGGCTTTACCGATAGTTTCTGAGCTCGTTGCCAAATATCTTTGTGAGATCCAAATTCGTAAAAGTTATTGTAAGTTAACACGTCACGGCGCGGTGATAGTTTGCGATCGAGAGAATATGCTAGATTCTGTTTTGCAGGGTATAACTCGGTGGCAACGTCAGGGCTATCATCAAAGTTTGCGGCACGGGCATTAGACGGCATACCAGCGGCTAGAATTCCAATTCCAGTAGTCCCGAGGAGTTGGCGCCTACTCATAAATATCGTTTCGGGCGTAGCGTCGCGTTCAGGAATTGCCCCTCGTGGGGTTTGGCGAATGAGCATGCGAATGCCTCCTTGAGATTGCTTCTTTGATAAGATTCTAGGAAGCTTTCGCATGAAAGGCCAACAGTTGGAAAAAAATTAGAGGACCCAGACATGAGCCCCAACCCAGATAAGGTAGCAGTGGAAATAGATTCTCAAGGTGTTGCTTGGGTAACTCTTAATGAACCAGCTGTCAGAAATGCACTATCTCCAGAGCTGCGGGCACAGTTTTGCGAGCGTATTCCGCAGCTAGAATTTAATTCTGCAGTGCGCTGCGTGGTTTTGCAGGGGGCAGGTGATCATTTTATGGCTGGTGGAGACATCCGGGTAATGAAAGAACGCTTGGAGTGGTCCAAGGAGGAGAGATCTCAGCACATCATTGCGGGCCTCCATGATATCAATCATGCAATATTCGCCCTTCGCCGAATGCCAAAGCCTGTAGTTGTTAGTGTTAGAGGCGCAGCGGCGGGATTTGGCTTAAGCTTGGTTGGCGCTGCAGATTTGGCGATTGCGGCAGACGATGCATTTTTCACCCTTGCCTACTGTCATATTGGCGCAAGTCCTGACGGAGGAGCTTCTTACTTTTTAGGCCGCACGCTTGGAATGAAACAGCAGATGGAGCTCGCTTTTCTTGGTGAGCGCTTTGAGGCTAACAAGGCTAAAGAGTTAGGCATTGTGAACTGGGTGGTGCCATCCGTCGATTTGAAATTTGAAACAGAAAAACTTGCTTCTCGACTTGCAAGTGGTCCTACACGTGCATACGCCAATGCCAAGGCTCTGTTCAATGCAAGCAACCATCTGTCTATGGAAAGTCATCTACAGATGGAGGCAGAGAGGATAGCTGACAGCATGGCCTCCGAGGATCATGCAGAGGGCGTTAGCGCATTTTTGGGGAAGCGACAGGCTAATTTTAAAGGAAAGTAAACAGTACTTAGCCCCAAATTTCAAAGGTGGATGTAAGCGATCAATCAGACATTATCCTAATTCTCTGCTGCATCTCAGCAAAGCAGCTAATCTTATTCGATGTTGGCTTACCTGGCTGTTAGAGTTGTTTGTTAATTATGGCTTCCGCAACGTGCGGCACTGTTAAACGCTTTATAACAAAATCAAGCTTGGGATCCTTTCCACCACCAATTTTGCGGATCGCTAGCAGAGTTTGTCCCGCTTCAGTTTCATTCCAAAACCATGAGTTGATTTCTGCCGTATTGCCAACTGCTCCTGGCTGAGCGTTAGCTGCTTCCTGATAAAAAGTTAGAAGGTCGTTAACGCCCAACTTAAAAGTATTTGCAGTTTCGCTACCGGGCAAAAGCGCCCCAGGCTCTTGTCCATCGGCAAAGCTTCCAAAGAAGTCTGCAAGTTTTTCCGGTTCTAACCCAGTTAACCCAAATCCTGTTCTGCCATGCTTGCGCTTCCACGCTTCATGCCATGGAACAAGAAGTGATACCTCCGCAGCTAGCCTTGTTGCATGGGTGTCATGGTCGCTGACTGAAGGGCTATTGAAGCTAACAGGACATACCCAGTTTTCATCATAGCTGGATATGTTGTTGTCTGGTGGTGCATCTTCAGGAAAGTCATTGAGAACTGGAGTTGCTTGGTTTCCAAGAAGCTTTAGTGCAGCTTTGATGACTCGGCGTTGAAACCTCGAGTCTCCTGGAGCACCTAAAGGCCGGCCCAGCTCAAATGGCACCCAAAGTGCGCGTGGTGGGCGGATTTTTTCAGCATGCGGCTTTACAAGCGCGATGAGGGTTGTTGGTAATCCAGCAGCCTCCAGCTGATGAGCAATTGCGCACACGGCGCGAGTGCAATTTGGTCAAACAGGTAAAAGTAAAATAGCGTCGACTTTTTCTTGCTTCATCGACTTGGCAATCATATCGATCCCAGGCTTCATCGTTTCAGGATCAGAAGCGCCCATAAAGCTGTAATGGTGATCAGCAACTGTTCCGATCGTGCCGTCTTCAGCCATCTCACGAAGCCGCTCCAGAGGAAGAACAACATTCCAATCGCGCTGATACCCGGTTCTATCGTAATTGACGGAGATGTGGCTCATGACGATATCATCAGCTTCAGCATTTCCAGGAATTATCCTGTAATCTGCCGCTCCCATACCAAATGGGCTCTCTCCACGCATAGATAAGCCTGCCGTGGAGATAAGTGCGACACGACGTTCTGAAAGAGATGGGCCAATCGCAGATGGAGTGTCTTCAAATACCGGTAACGGTAACATTTCGATGTGCTTCCTTAGTGCCTCCGGCATATCGGATAGTCGAGCCATTTGCTTATTCCCCCGCAATTTTCTGATGGCTGTATTGCAAAAACTACATACCGCCTCTGCGTGTGCTGGGCAGCCTAAATTATTGCGTAAAGCCACGGTATTCCGTTAGTTTAGAGATTAACGCGCGCAATTTGTAGAAACGCGTGTTGATAAAATTACATGCGTTAAGTTAGGGGACTGATTAAATGAAAGTGAACGCGTTCGTCTTCGAAAAACCTGGTGCTGCTGGTGTTATGAAATGGCGCACCTTTGAGCTAGGTGATCCTGGTCCTGGCGAAGCATTAGTGCGTCACACCGCTATCGGTCTGAACTACATTGATGTTTACCATCGTTCTGGTCTTTATCCGCTGCAGTTTCCAAGTGGTCTTGGTCTTGAGGCGGCTGGAGTCGTTGAGGCCGTTGGTAAGGGCGTAACTCACGTAAAAAAGGCGACCGCGTAGCATATGGAACCGGAACGCTAGGAGCCTATTCTGAAGCCAGAATAATGCCGGCTCAGCACCTTTTGAAATTGCCAAATGGCATTTCTGATGAAGAAGGTGCTGCCATGATGCTGAAGGGGAGGACCGTAGAGTACCTCTTTAATCGGACCTACAAGGTTAAAAAAGATGAGTGGGTATTGTTCCAAGCCGCAGCTGGAGGAGTTGGTCTTATCGCTGGTCAGTGGTTGGCTGCAGTTGGGGCTCATGGAATTGGCACTGCCGGTGGCCCCAAAAAGGTGAAACTCGCCAAGGAGCATGGCTTTGAGCAAGTTATCGATTACAAGAAAACGCAAAATATTGCTGACCGAGTAAAGAAGATAACAAAGGGTGCTGGAGTGCCGGTCGTTTTCGATAGTGTGGGCAAGGATACTTGGGTGCAATCATTGAACAGCTTAGCCCCGCGCGGGCTGATGGTCAGTTTCGGTAATGCTTCTGGTCCTGTGCCAGAGTTTGGTCTTGGGGAACTCGCAAGTCGAGGGTCTTTATACGTTACCCGACCATCTCTTGTGGCTTATACCTCTACTCGCCAGGAGCTCGAAAAATCAGCAAGAGCTCTTTTCAAGATGGTAACGTCAGGAGCAGTAAAAATTGAAGTGAACCAGACTTATCCATTGAAAGAAGCACCGCAAGCTCACCGTGATTTAGAAGGTCGTAAAACAACTGGTTCGACCATCTTTATACCTTAAAGGCAGCCTATGCCTCGTAAACTGGCTCCAGTCACTTTGACTGGGGCCAGTTTCTATGGATTAACTGAGGTTTATTTAGGTAGTGGGTGCGCATCTAAGTGAGGCTGATAGCTTGGTTCTACGTCCACTCCAAGTGAGGCCAAAAGCCGAACGACGCCGCAATAAAAAGCTATCACAATCACTAAATCGACCATTAGTTCATTACTAAGGTCTTCGGACAGTTGGTTATAAGTGGTTTCGGCCATTTCACCGTTTGTAGCCATTTCTCGAGCAGCCTGTAGGGCTAATCGGTAAAGCTTTGGAAGCTGGGTTTTTTCTCCTGCGGTCTCGAGTTTGACAGCTTTAATCTCGGTATCTGAGAGACCAAAATCCTTCCCAATTTTCACATGATGAGACCACTCATATGGACTTTTGGATAACCAACCTACTTGAAGTATGGCAAGTTCCCGCAGTTTGGGATCTAGACGTGAGCCAAATCTAATCCAACTCCCAACTTTACCAAAAGCTTTGGCACCCTCTGGTGAGTGGGCCAGCGCTCTGTGGAGGTTAATAGGCCTTTTCAGTATCTCTTGGTCGTTTTCAGCGAGATCTTTAGCATCGAGGTAAGGTAAGCGTGCCATGTTAAGCAGTCTCCGCCAAAAATGAAGCAGCCGCGTCAAGCGCGCCGGCGCCATGGGGCACCTTTAGATGCTTCAACGTTAAATCAATGCCAGCCAGGGCGCCCATTATCATTGGTTCATTAAGGTCACCCATGTGGCCAATTCTGAAAGCTTTATCAGCCAGCACGTGTAGCCCTCCGCCGAGGCTAACGTTGAAACGCTCTCTCGCTACTTGGCGAATAGTGTTCATGTCAGTTTGTCCCACCTGGCGAACACATGTGATAGAATTTGAGCGTGATTTTGGGTCCACAGTATTAAATTCAAGCGCCCCACCTTCTGCCCAGCGCGCAACGGCAGTTCTCGTAGCTTCAGCAAGCCGTGCGTGGCGCTCAATAATGTTATCAAGTCCTTCTAATCGAACTTTCTCCATGACCTTCATTAGACCCCAAACCATGTGCATGGGTGCTGTTCCGCAGAAGCGTCTATAGGTCTCCATCGCCATTCGGCTTTTCCAGGACCAATATTCTCTATGAGAAGTGCAAGCTTCAGAAGCTGCAAGTGCCTTAGGTCCTGCGGCGGTAAACGAAATACCAATGGGCATCATCAAGCCTTTTTGAGAGGCTGCTATCACGCAGTCAATTCCACTCTCATCCATATCCAATTTATGGCACCCAAAAGATGCAATTGCGTCTACAACAAAGAGTGCAGGGTGGCCAGAGGCATCGATAGCCTCTCGAATAGCTTCCAAATTACTAACAGCGCCGGTCGCGGTCTCCACGTGTACGGCCAAGACAGCTTTAATTTTCTTTTCTGTATCTTGTCTCAATGCGTCTTCAACAGCTTGGGGATCGATTGGTGAGCGCCAATCATTATTTAATCTGACTGTCGAAATGCCGAATGCCTTTACCATGTCATCCCAAACGAGGGAGAACTGCCCGGTATCTGGCATCAAAACTTTATCGCCCGGTGACAGCAAATTGACAATTGAGGCCTCCCAGGCGCCATGACCATTGGCGATATAGGCGAAAACTTCACCCTTTGTGCGAAAGAGGTCTTTCAGTTCTTCGAACATCCTAAGCATCGTTTCCATAAACTCAGGAGCAGAGAAATCTTCTGCAGGTCGATGCATTGCGTTAAGCACATCTTCTGGGATGTTGGTTGGGCCCGGGGTGTGTAGAAACATTCGACCTGGCATTACAACCTCTCAGTGATCGTTTTTAAGAAAATGGGAAGGGCGACAGAAAAACTGTCGCCCAAGTCAAAGATGTTGCTATGAACGTAGTCGGCGCCACCATCCAGTACGTGGTGGTCCAGAAGGTTTAGATTCTGTCTCTTCCTGCGCAGCAGGTGTTTCAGGCGGTGTATCTGAACTAATTTCCGCTGAACTATGCTCTAGCTCACTTGCAGGTGCTACCTGCTTATCTACTTCGCCTGCTGAAGCCCCCGTAGGAAATTCTTGTACATCATCATTGGAAGTAGGTTCAGATTTTAATTCTACGCCATCAACATTCTCGTTGATGTCCTTGCTGGAATCGTTGACTCCACTTCTACGGCGCCGGCGACGGCGCGGGTTCTTTTGTTCTACTTCACTATCTTCGGCAACTGCATTAACTGGCTCATTTTCAGAGATTCCATCAGAAATTTCTGGAGTATCGCTCTCTACACTTTTACGACGGCGTGGTCGTCGATTTTTTTTCTCACCATCTTTGGAAACGGTATCGTCTCGTTCATTTTCAGAGCTCCCATTAGAAATTTCTGAGGTATCGTTCTCCGCACTTTTACGGCGGCGTCCGCCGCGGCGTCCACGACGACGACGACGATTACCATTCTCATCATCATCTTCTTTGGCCGTTTCTGGGGACTGGTGCTCGTCTCTGATGTTGACTTCTTCGGTTTCTTGAGACTCTTCTATATTTCTTTCATCGACACGTTTGCGACTACGTCTGCGGTTTTGGGGTGAGCGGTCGTCTGCTGCATCCTCTTTCTGGTCGTGTCTACTATTGTAAGCGTTATCTTGGTTCCTTTCGGAGACGTCATTTTGTCCGCTACTACGCCCAATAACTTCTACAATACGCTCATGCGCTGCTAGAGTATCATCTGGGGTGAACAACAAGCGCACCCCGTAAACCTCTTCGATACGCCGCACCCCGTCTCGCTTATGATTAAGCAAGTAAACAATGGTTTCGGTTGCTGTTTTGACGGCAATATCAACACCACCCCCTTCATGAAACGCACAATCCTCAGCCGCTCGAAGTAAGCCGAGTGCATTAGACTCAACACTTCGAACCCGTCCAAGGCCAGCGCACATTTCACACTCGTGGAAGTTGGTTTCAAACATGGAAGGACGCAGCCGCTGCCGCGATAATTCAACGAGTCCTAAAGGACTCATTCTGCCAACATGAACACGAGCTCGGTCAGCCTTTATTGATTCCTTTAGCTTGCGTTCTACGGCAGCATTATTACGCCGTTCGTCCATATCAATGAAATCTATAACAACTATGCCGGCCAGCTCACGTAAACGCAGTTGACGTGCAGCTTCAACTGCCGCTTCTAGATTTGTTTTGAGAGCGGTCTCTTCAATATTTCTCTCCCGAGTAGAACGGCCAGAGTTAACATCGATTGCGACTAATGCTTCTGTCTGATTGATTACAAGATATCCACCAGAGGGTAACCGAACGATTGGGTGAAAAAGGCTCTCTAGGCGACCTTCAACGCCCCTTGCTTGGAAAAGTGGCACTGGGTCTTTGTATGGCTGTACTCGCTTAGCATGGCTCGGCATGAGAGATCGCATGAAGTCTTTAGCTTCGCGATAGCAGTCATCCCCCTCTACGAGAACCTCATCGACATCTCGGCCATATAGATCACGAATTGCACGTTTTACCAGACTTGCTTCTTCATAAATTAGTGCGGGTGCAGAAGAGCTGAGAGTACGCTCCCTTATTTCATCCCATAGCCGAAGGAGAAATTCATGATCCCTTTTTAACTCTGCCTTAGTGCGTTGTACTCCAGCTGTTCTGACAATGGTTGCCATCCCTCCTGGTAAATCGAGGTCATCAATCAAGCTTTTCAGACGCTTTCTATCGTTTGCGTCTGTGATTTTTCGGGATATGCCACCGCCATTGCCTGTGTTTGGCATTAAAACACAATAGCGGCCAGCTAGAGAGATAAATGTAGTCATTGCGGCACCCTTGCCACCACGCTCTTCCTTGCCAACCTGGACGAGCATTATCTGACCACGTTTAATAACTTCCTGTATTTTGTATCGATTATTGGATGGGTGGCGGCGGCGTTGTTGTCTACGGCGGGACCTACCTCGATTGCGGTCATGATCTCTACCTTCGTCTAACTCACCGTCTTCCGTATCTTCCTCTTCGGCGACTTCCTGGCTTTCAGTGTGCTCAACTTTGCTGCCGTCTAGCAGCTCTATGTTGGACTCAATTTCATCAACTTGTTCTAAATTTTGATCCTCAGATATTTCTAGGGATGGCGCTTCCGTTACATTGTCATCGTCTGCTGCCCCTGTTGGGCTTTCAACATCATCTTCATTAGACACGTCATCATTTTGGACAAGACGATCTTGCTGTTCAGCAGCGGTTTCCGCAAGCAGAGCTTCTCGATCAGCTATGGGAATACGGTAATAATCGGGATGAATTTCGCTGAATGGCAAGAAACCATGACGATTACCACCGTAGCTTACGAAGGCGGCCTGCAGAGATGGTTCTACTCGCGTTACTTTTGCGAGATAAATATTGCCTTTGAGCGTCCGAAGGGATGCACTCTCAAAGTCAAATTCTTCCAGCCCGTTGGGGCCAATCACGACGACGCGCGTTTCTTCGCTGTGCGCAGCGTCTATCAGCATTGATTTGGACATCTAATGTTTTCTCCAGCGCGATGCTGAAGCCAATTTTCCGACCAGGCTCTGCCAAATGGTTAACTCCGTGCGTTCGAAAAAGAACGTGACGAGTGCCTTTACTATCTGCTTGGCAATATATTTCGGTCATGCGGGCTCCAGGTGTGCGCGCAAAGTTAATTCTGCGTTCGGAATCGTTCAGCCGCGCTAAGGTTTTAACCTTGTCAGCGCGATGCTGATCGACCTTCGTCGTCTCACTAGGGCACTTGCGATGTGAAGAGCCAAGTGGCGCGTCGAAATAAATCCTTTTCAATATGTATAGGTAGAAGTGGAAACCAACAACAAAAATCGGCAGCAATTCGATCTGAAATATTTTTCCAGGTCCAACTATTTAGGAATTATGTCGGTTTAAAAGGACTGTTCAGTAAAAAATCAGGGATTTTTTGGGTTAGAAAAGGGTTAATTCTCTGTCTCCCTGGCCAACAGATTTCGCAACTCTGTTTTTAGAACCTTGCCGTAATTATTTTTAGGCAAGCTTTGAACAAAACGATAACTTTTGGGTCTTTTGAACCTCGCGATAAGATCCTGGCAATGTAAATCCAGTGACTTATCGTCAACTCCCATATTTGGGTGGGCTACAATGTACGCTAAAACGTTTTCGCCCCACTCTTCATCTGGCTCACCAATAACTGATACTTCACTTATGCCAGGATGGGCTAAAAGCGCTTCTTCTACTTCTCTGGGATATATATTGGTACCGCCTGAAATTATCATGTCCTTTGAACGATCTCTTAGTGTCAGATAACCCTCAGAATCTAAGAATCCGACATCACCAGTATGCAACCAGCCATTTCTGAGAGTTTCAGCAGATGCTGCTGGATTTTCCCAGTAACCCGACATCACTACGTCGCTTCGAACGCAAATTTCCCCAACCTCTCCTATGGACGCGGGCTGATCATTTTCGTCAGCAACCATTACCTCCACATTTGTAATAGCCCGGCCCACCGAAGCTATATGAGCTTCGTAATTCGGGTGATTCACATCAGAAATGTCTACCCGAGGCAGGCAGGTGATTGTCATTGGGCACTCACCTTGGCCATAAATTTGCACAAGAACGTCACCAAACGCAGATTTGGCTGCCTTGCAGTCCTCTACGTACATTGGACCACCACCATATACGATCGTTTTCCAGTTTCTGCAGTCGGCGGTTGAAAGGCTTGGGTGTTCAATAAGGCGCTTTACCATAGTCGGCGCTGCAAACATCCCAGCTTTTGGGAGCTCTGGAAGAAGATCAAATATCTCTGGCGGATCGAACTTTCCGCTTTCCGGCACTACTTGAGAAGCCATTCCCGCAACGTAAGGTATTCCATAAAGACCCCCTCCATGAGACATGGGGGCTGCGTGAAGCCAATGCTCTCCTTCAGCAGGCACATCCACATCTGAAAAGTAAGCAAGTGAACACCCCAAAAGATTTCGATTTGTAAGAGTTGCCCCTTTTGGTCTTCCTGTAGTGCCAGAAGTGTAGAAAAGCCAAGCAGGGTCTTCGGCTCGACGTGAAACAATACCTAGAGGATCTTCTTGGAAGATTTTGGAGTATTCAGCGGAGTTTGCGAGTATTAATCTCTCGCAAAGGGGTAAATCGCTCATTATACCACTCAATCCGTTGAGTAAATCATCTGTAGTAAAACAGATTTTTGCCCCTGAATTTTCGAGGATATATTCGATTTCCCTGGGATGCAGTTTGGCGTTTATAGGAACAGCAACCAGACCAGCTAACCAACATCCAAATAGAACTTCTAAAAATTCTACGCAATTTGTCATTGCAAGACCGACCCGATCTCCCGGCTTTAAATTAACGGTTTCCGTCAACCACCGTGCGATAGAGCCAGAACGCTGCGCGAATTTTGCATAAGAAGCTACGGAAGTTGTGCCCCGCTTTATGGCGATTGTATTTGGCCTGGCACGGGCTGCCCGAAGCAGGAGGTGGGCGATGTTCATTAGATGCCTCTCCAGTGTTTATTTTTTATTACAATAAATATACGCGCAGCTGTCTAATAAAATGCTCGAGCGTCAGGTCTAAAGTCTGAAGATAATCTTATTTATTATTATCCGGGAAATAAATTTATGCTCGGTAAGTGTCCTGTGATACCAGAGAATAAACTTAATTCGTGCTTACGAGAGCTTTCAACTCAACGATTACATTGACAAAAACACAAATTTTAATTAACTGGACCGCGATTATCTATCGTTGTGTTGCGATAGATCCAGTCTTAGTGGTTTTCACGAAAGCCCTTTTTTCCCAATAATTGATTAGTGATTGTTTAAACCCGCATGAAATTTGATGAATTCTGACTGAGTGATCCGATCCTTACGGCTTTAACCGAGGCCGGTTACGAAACACCTACTCCTATTCAGGCAGAAGCTATTCCTGTCGCTCTTATGGGGCGTGATATACTTGGTTGTGCCCAAACTGGCACTGGAAAAACGGCTTCTTTTACTCTTCCAATGATCGAAGCTCTGCATAATGGGAGAGCGAAGGCGCGAATGCCGCGAGCTCTTATCCTAGAGCCCACACGGGAGTTAGCAGCCCAGGTTGCTGAAAATTTTGAGAAGTATGGAACTCACCTGAAGCTCAGTCACGCACTTTTAATCGGCGGCGAATTTATGACCGAGCAAATGAAAACCTTAGAGCGTGGTGTCGACGTTCTAATTGCGACGCCTGGCCGATTGATGGATATGTTTGAGCGCGGCAAAATCATGATGAGTGACGTAAAGATTTTCGTCATAGATGAAGCTGACCGAATGCTCGATATGGGGTTCATTCCAGATGTTGAGCGAATAGCAGGACTTTTGCCTCGTTTACGTCAAACTATGTTGTTTTCTGCCACGATGCCGCCTGAGATTAAAAGGCGTGCGGATCAGTTCTTGATGAATCCAAAGTCAATTACTGTAGCTCCTCCTGCGTCTCCTGCTGAAACTGTAGATCAGAAAAAAGTGCGCTGTGGTCCCAGGGATAAAAGACGAATTCTTCGCGATATAATTCGCGGAGAAGATATTCAAAATGCAATAATATTCTGCAACCGAAAGCGTGATGTAGATATTCTCGTCCGTTCTCTGAAACAACATAAGTTTAGTGTTGCAGCCCTTCATGGAGACATGGCTCAGTTCAAAAGGATGGAAACTCTTGATGAATTCAAGAAAGGGCAGGTAGACATTCTTGTTGCTAGTGACGTAGCAGCCAGAGGACTGGACATTGTTACTGTTTCTCATGTTTTCAATTTTGATGTGCCCAATCATCCTGATGACTACGTTCACCGTATAGGCCGCACGGGGAGGGCAGGTCGTTCAGGAAAATCCTTCACCTTAGTGACAGAGGAAGACGACAAGTCCGTTGCCGCCATTGAACGATTAATGGCAAAAGAAATCCCCGAGCTGAAAATCAAGTCGACGGAAGTGCCCGATAAAAAGGCCTCCTCTGAGACTTCTTCGCGATCGCACAAAAGTCGCCGTAACGATCAAACCGTCAGGCCTGATAAAAACCAAGCTTCTTCTCAGCGACAAAATCATGAGACAAAGCGAGATTTTACATCTGAACCGAGGGTAAATAACCGCTCAGATTCCAACAGACGAAGACGTCGCGACTTCGGTGACGATGGAAATCGTCGCACCCCTTGGGTCGAGCATCCAGCTGATATCCCTGGTCCGCAATCTTTTGGAAAAGATAACACTCCTGCATTTCTTTTGAGGCCAGGTCGACAAGTTGTCGCCAAGTGACGGTCTAAGACCTGTCAGCCCTCTTCAAGTTCGCTATCCCAGTATAAAAAATCTCCCCAACTTTCATGGAGGTAGTTGGGAGGGAAGCTACGCCCTCTTTCTTGCAATTCGAAAACAGACGGCTCTCGAGGTGTCCAAAGCAAAGGCATGCGGGCTCGGTCAGGTGTCAGGTTGGCTTTTGCCACATTGCAGCGGGAGCAGGCCGCAACAACATTTTCCCACGAGGTTACGCCACCTTTCGATCTAGGTATCACATGATCAAATGTAAGATCTGAAGGAGCGAATTTGCTGCCACAATAAACACAATGAAAGTGATCTCTGAGAAAAACGTTAAATCGTGTGAAGGCAGGCCGTTTTGCTGGAGCAATATATTCTTTCAAAGATATAACACTGGGCGCTTGCATCTCAAAATTAGGAGAACGAACGGTGACATCTTCATACTCGGCCAGGACGTTGACACGATCTAAAAACACGGCCTTGATGGCGTCACGCCAGGACCATAATGATAATGGGAAATAGCTAAGAGGCCGAAAGTCGGCGTTCAGCACTAGAGCGGAGCGTTCGTCTAGCATCGTAGCGTTCATTTAATCACTCGACTTATTCTCCACGGATTGTATTTCCGTCTCACAATATATTGATACATATCGGAGCATCATTACAAGATGAAGACAATGTCTAGGGGTGTGGAGGAAAACCGGAAGGCGCGAGTTGGTGTTTTGAAGATGCTTTGGCCTTACATTTGGCCGAAGGATCGCCCAGTCTTTAAGTTGCGAATTTTATTAGCCGCCATCTGCCTAGTTCTGGCAAAGGTTTGTAATGTATATGCACCTCATTTTTATAAAGATGCTATCGACAGTTTGGGTGTTGCTGAGAACCTAAGTGCAGCCCTTTTGGTGGGAGTTATTGTTGCCTATGGGCTGGCTCGCATTGGCGCGACGCTTTTTGGTGAGATTCGCGAAGCGTTATTCGCAGCCGTTGCGCAAAATGTAGTTCGACAGGTTGGTTGCCGTGTATTTGAGCACTTGCATGCTCTTTCCCTGCGTTTTCATTTGGAACGTCGCACAGGCGGTTTGTCCCGCGCCATAGAACGGGGCGTTAAAGCAATAGAAACTCTTTTACGCTTTGCAGTTTTCAATATTTTTCCGACGATATTTGAAATTATTGTTGTTTTAATCATCTTGTGGGTGCTGTTGGATTGGCGGTTTGCTGCGGTGACATTGGTAACCATCGTAATCTATGTGCTCTATACAAAGGAGGTAACTACCTGGCGTCTGGGTATTCGCCGTCAGATGAATGAGGAAGATAGCCGAGCGCACTCTAAAGCGATTGATAGCCTTCTTAACTATGAAACGGTTAAGTATTTCAATGCAGAAGCGCATGAAAGTAAGCGCTTCGATCAGGCCTTAGCTGCTTATGAAAAAGCAGCCATTAAGAGTACCATCTCCCTTTCAACTTTGAACGTTGGACAGGCCGCCATTATTTCTGTTGGGCTAGTTGCCGTAATGGTTATGGCGGGCTTGGGTGTAAAAAATGGCAATATGACCATCGGTGAATTTGTTATGGTCAATGCATATTTAATCCAATTGTATCAACCATTGAATATGTTTGGATTTGTTTATCGCGAGATTATGCAAAGTCTCATTGATATGGAAAAGATGTTCTCGCTCTTGGATGTGCCGCAAGAGGTTCAGGATCGTCCAATAGCAAAGCCTCTCAATGTTGCTGCAGGAGAGGTGCGATTTGATAACGTCGTTTTTGGATATGACGAACGGCGCCCAATTATTAAAGGGATTTCTTTCACCGTTAGGGCGGGAAAAACTGTAGCTATAGTTGGCCCGTCTGGCTCTGGAAAATCGACTATAGGGAGATTGCTATACCGATTTTATGATGTTGGGAGTGGGTCAATCTCAATTGATAATCAAGATATTCGCGACGTTTCCCAGGACAGCTTGCGCGATTGTATCGGTATAGTACCGCAGGACACAGTGCTGTTTAATGATAGCCTGATTTATAACGTTCTCTATGGTCGACAGAATGCATCTGAAAAAGAGGCGAGGGAAGCGGCGCGACTTGCACAGATTGCAGACTTTATCGAAAATTTGCCCGACGGGTGGGCTACGGAAGTTGGTGAGCGCGGTTTGAAGCTTTCGGGTGGCGAAAAGCAGCGTGTTGCCATCGCTAGAACTATTCTTAAAGACCCACCTATTCTCCTATTAGACGAAGCGACATCAGCGCTTGATACAGCTACTGAACGTGCAATCCAATCCAACCTGGATGAGCTGGCGCGAGGCCGAACAGCAATTGTGATTGCTCACAGATTATCAACCATAGTGAATGCAGACGAAATTTTAGTGTTTAGGGATGGGATAATTTCGGAGCGGGGGCAACATCACAAACTGTTAGAGCAGCAAGGCATCTATGCGGAGATGTGGGCTCGTCAACAGGAGGATAAAACAAAGCTTGAACATACAATGAAGGTGCAGGATTAAAGGACCTGACCTTGCATTGGTTGCATATAGCAACCGTCGACTCTCCATTCTCCATCGGCTTGCTGAACCATTGGGTAAATGGCTAGGAACACTTTCCCATCGTTTGTTACAACTCGCGCGCGTGCCATCCCTTTTCTTCCTGAGGTTTCAACATCGCGAACCTCAAATTTCTGAGGGTTAATCAGAGCAGGATAACTAGCCTTAACCATGTTTATGAAAAAGTCCGCTGATACAAAACGAGCTTTAATGCTCGGTGTGGCATAGTTAAATGCGGCACTTGCATTGCCATCCGAAAAAGCCCGTACCTGGTTTGATATTACATTTCGTATTTCAGATTTATCGTCTGCCATCGACGGAAAACAGAAGGCAATTAGAGCTATAACAAGAGCTTTGTGTATCCAAGCCGACATCTTCTCACTCTTTAAAAGGAACTAAATAGTTTACGTGTGTGGCGGTTCTATGGATCAAATTCAGAATTTTTTGGGTTCTGCGGGGAAATATAGCTTTTTCAGTTGCATGATAATTTAGAGATATTTTAAGCAGAAGTTTGCATGAGCTGACCAGACTAATACGATAAGGCGTAACAGCTTTTAAGTTTATTGAAAGCATAGACAGCGTTTGAAAATGTCTATTTTGATGGAGCAGAATGAATTGCTCTGAATGCCTGAATGGCCAAAGGAGTTAACCAAATTAGGCGCTTATTTACTTTGGGTTGTATTTTATTAGCGGCTTTTACACTTGCAGCTGATATTTATGAATGGTGGGCTACAGGTCAATGGGACCTAATTCTTTTTGGGGATATAGCGTTCAGATTGTTTCCAGAAACTTTGAATATTTTTCAGGCCATAATTCAACGTTATGTTTGGGCATATCTCTGGGACCCCATCGCACAGACCTTACTTCTTTTGCCTGTATTTCCAGTCCTTGGCACAATCGGGTTAGGAATTTTGATCTGGGATCTTTCTAAACGAAGATTTCAGTAAGGCGACCCTAGCAATTCCAAAATGGGGGTTACGCAGCTTTTTAGATTTGGAATCGATTTAGCGAATTTAGCTCATCAGACGCGATAGTACTGCGTTAAGTCTTTGTCGGCCATCTGCCGTTGCGCACAAATGGGAGTCATTCAATTCAAGAAACCCTCCGTCTATGAGGGTTTTTAATGCTGATTTGTCTGCCAATGCTTCAAGAGACAGTCCAGTTTGAAAAGAGAGCCTGTCTAGGTTGACGCCTTCTTTGAGCCTTAATCCCATCATGAGATTTTCTTGACCTATTTCCACTGCTGTCAGAGCAATTTTTTCAGCTACGCCATTTCCACTAGCCTCTACTCGTGAAATCCATGCTTCTGGGGTTTTTACTTGCCGAAATGCTGTTCTATGGCCGTTGACACCTAATCTCCCGTGTGCCCCAGGCCCCACGCCAACCCACGAACCACCGCGCCAATAAATTAAATTATGTCGAGCTTCTTGGCCGGGGTAAGCATGGTTTGAAATCTCGTAATTTAAGAGTCCTGCCGAAGATAAAACTGATTGGGTTGCCTCGAATAATTGTCCGGCAAAGTCATCTTCTGGTATTTGAAAAAGTCCACGTGCATGAGCGCCATGGAAGGCAGTTCCTGGTTCGATCGTTAGCTGATACGCAGAAAGATGGCTGCTTCCAAATGATAGAGCTTGGTAGAGTTCATTTTCCCAGGCTAGCTGAGATTGTTCTGGCAAAGCATAAATAAGATCAAGAGACCAACGATTAAAGGTTTCACTTGCTATCTTTATGGCTTTCAAGGCATCCGCTGCTGAATGCTGACGGCCCAAGAATTTTAATGCATCATCATTGAGAGACTGTACGCCAAGAGAAACTCGATTGACGCCTGACGCCGCATACCCCGCGAACCGTTCTGCTTCAACGGAACTGGGATTGGCTTCCATTGTGATTTCAATGTCGTTACTGAAACCCCATTCCCGTCGAGCTGCATCAATCACCGAAGCAATAACCTCAGGTTCCATGAGCGATGGGGTGCCGCCACCAAAGAAAATAGTTTCAAGCGGACGGCCATCAGTGTTAGCCGCAAAGTAAGCGATTTCCTCTGTTAAGGCTTTTGCCCACCGGGACTGATCAATTTCTGCTCGGACGTGACTGTTGAAGTCACAGTAAGGGCATTTAGATTGGCAGAACGGCCAGTGAACGTACAGGCCAAAGCTACCTTCATGCATTAGAACTACTCAGCGCCGAAGACAGGAATCAACAAAAAGTCTGAATGCATGGGCTCGGTGGCTCATGCTGTGCTTAATGTGTGGTTCCATTTCACCAAAAGTAATTGCGTGCCCATTTGGCTGAAACATTGGGTCATACCCAAAGCCTTTGTTTCCACGGGGCGGCCAAGCTATGTCGCCCCATACCTCACCACGAAAGGTGAGAGATTTTCCAGTTGGCCATGCAATAGACAGGCAACATACAAACCAAGCAGTTCGATCTTCTTGTGTGCCCAATTGATCGTTTATGCGGGACATCGCTACACTAAAATTCTTATCTGCTCCTGCCCATCTTGCGGAATAGATGCCAGGAGCTCCTTCCAATCCGGCAACACAAAAACCAGAGTCATCAGCCAGCGCTGGTAAGTTTGTAAATTGAGCAGACGCATGGGCCTTAAGCCTAGCATTGGCCTCAAATGTATCACCAGTTTCTTCTGGCTCAGGTGCCCCAAGGTCACCTGCTGAAAGAATTTCTAAACCAAAAGGTTCTAGTAATTCTTGTATCTCGCGGACCTTCCCTGAATTATGAGATGCAACGACTAATTTATCGCCAGGCGAGAAACTCGTTTCTGTTGTCAAATTCATTCGCTCATCGCTATTGCTTCGGCTTGAGCCTTGCATAAATCGGCAATGCCGTCTGTGGCAAGGTCTAGGAGTTCGTTAAATTGTAGGCGTGAAAAAGGAGCGCCTTCTGCTGTTCCTTGGACCTCAATTAACATCCCTTCTTTCGTCATCACGAAGTTTGCATCTGCTTCTGCAGAGGAGTCTTCTTCATAATCTAGATCAATAATGGTTTCACCTTGATAAATACCGCAAGAGATTGCCGCTACTTGGCCAACAATTGGGCTTCGCGTAATCGCACCTATCTTTTCAAGGCCTCGACAGGCTAATGCAAGAGCTACATAGCCTCCCGTAATTGCAGCAGTTCGGGTTCCCCCATCCGCCTGAATGACGTCGCAATCGACCTTAATTTGTACTTCTCCTAGTGTCTTTAAATCTATTATTGCCCGAAGCGAGCGACCAATCAGGCGCTGGATTTCTTGAGTCCGGCCAGACTGTTTTCCTCGGGCAGCTTCTCGGTCTCCGCGTGTGTGTGTGGCGCGAGGTATCATTCCGTATTCCGCAGTCACCCAGCCGCGCCCAGAATTTCTCATCCAACCTGGAACGCGATTTTCAACCGACGCAGTGCAAAGCACGTGGGTATCACCAAACTTCGCCATGCAAGCGCCCTCGGCATGCTTGCTCCATCCTTTTGTTTCAAGTGATATTGATCGGAGTTGATTTCGGTTCCGCCCAGAAGGTCGCATTGACTAGATTCTTCCTTGAAATAATGTTGAGGGTTCTAACTATCTGATAAGAATGGGTACCCTTTTGTGGGGTTTTTTACCAGGAAATTTCATCCGAACGCGCTTTGTGCGCTGAATTGATGGTGGTTAAACGCTTATGACCGAAAAAAATATGAAAAAACAATCTGAGCCCGTTGGATCAGTTGCAGACGATGAAAAAGCATTTACGGATGAGCAAGTGTCGTTAGAAGAGATTGGTGGTCCTAAGGGCCCCGATCCAACGCGTTTTGGTGACTGGTCAGTGAAAGGTCGATGCATAGACTTCTGATCTCCTCTCCTGTGTCTTATCCTTGATTTGCGGATTGTGCATAATTAATTAATTTGGTGCCCTATCGTCTAGGTGCGTTTTCGAGTTCTGGGCCGTGTAAATTTTCAATAATTGTTATATTGCTAGTTTGTAGGCTTTGAGCGGCTGATCACTGGTCAAGACTTTCGAGTGAGATGCACTGCCCTTTGGCTATGGATTTAAAGGGGCTACGTGTGATGCAATTCTCTGATTTTGAAGCTCTATCATTTGATTGTTATGGAACTTTGATAGATTGGGAGACAGGAATATGGAACGCCCTACAGTCTATCGTCGTTCGTTCTCAGCTGTCAGTAAAACGGGAAGAAGCTTTAGTCGCTTTTGCTGAATTAGAGTCAGCTGCTCAGGCTTCCAGACCAACACAATTCTACCCTCACTTGTTAACCAGCATTCTTCCCCACATAGCGGAACGATTTGATGTTGTGGCGTCGGAAGAGGACGCGGCTGCGTTTGGGGCGTCAGTGGGGTTATGGCCAGCATTTCCAGATGCTGCGTCGGCTCTAAGACGTCTTGGCAAACGTTATAAATTGATAATTCTTTCGAATGTTGATGTTGCCAGTTTTTGCCAAAGTGCAAAACGCTTAGAGGCACCTTTTGATTACGTATTTACTGCGCAAGAAATCAGATCTTATAACCCAAATCCCGCAAATTTTGATTTTATGGAAAGTCGATTGGAAGAGGTGGGGATCACAAAAACCAAGACATTACACGTTGCCCAGTCCTTGTTTCATGACCATCAAGAGGCGACCAGACAAGGTTACGCAACTTGTTGGATTGACAGACGACAAGGTTCAGGTTGGGGGGCCACTAAAGAAATTGACAATATGCCTAAAACCGATTGGGCTTTTCCATCAATGTCTTCTTTTGCTGATGCAGTAGAAAACGAATAAAGGATCTTTGAACTTGGTTAGTGTATTACTGAACTCTGCCCGAAATTCTTTGCCTCTTGATGTTGTAGAAACGTCACAATTTTCAATCTGGTGCGATACTCTGCCTAAGAATTCGCTAACTTGGGTCGAAGCATCTGGTTTTATGGCCAGAGCAGGTGAGACGGTTTTGTTGCCTGACTCGAGTGGTTTGCCTGCCTCTGCAGCACTTGGTATTTCCAGTTTAGATGATGTGTGGGCTCTTGGAGATGCAGGATTAAAATTACCACCAATACGACCCTATAAAATTCGAACTAAGCTATCAAAGCTGCAAGCAACTAATGCTGCAATTTCCTGGGCTCTGGGAGCATATAAATTTGACCGTTACAAAACGAAAGGTGGTCACAAAGTTGCCCAGGTGATCTGGCCAAAGGGCGCAGATAAAACCCTCGCTGAGTCGGTTATTGATGGTGTTTCCCACGCTAGAGATCTTATATCCACTCCCGCTAATGAGATGGGACCAAAGGAATTGGCTGCCGCTGCTCGAAAGATTGGCCGCCAGCACCGGGCAAAGATCTCAGTAATTGTGGGTGATGATCTTTTAAAAAAGAATTTTCCGACAATCCATGCCGTTGGACGTGCAAGCTCTCGCGCACCGAGATTAATAGATATGACTTGGGGCAATCCAAGAGCGCCCAAAGTCACCCTTATCGGTAAGGGTGTATGTTTTGATACTGGAGGCCTTGATCTTAAGCCGTCGGGGGCAATGCTTAACATGAAAAAGGATATGGGGGGAGCTGGTAACGTATTGGGGCTTGCCCACTCAATTATGGCGACGAAGCTTAATATTCGTCTTCGAGTACTTATTCCGGCAGTAGAGAATAGTGTATCAGGCGACGCGTTTCGGCCGCTTGACGTTATCAAGACCCGAAAGGGTATCACGGTTGAAATTGGTAATACCGATGCCGAAGGACGCCTTGTGCTTTGCGACGCGATAGCCCTCGCCGTGGAAGAAAGCCCAGATCTCGTTATCGATTGCGCAACGCTGACTGGAGCGGCGCGCGTTGCACTCGGGCCAAGTTTGCCTGCCCTTTTCTGCAACAATGATGCTCTTGCCGCTGATATTCTTGGGGGTGGTTTAGAGGCAGATGACCAATTTTGGCGTTTACCTCTCCATCAGCCGTACAAAAGCATGTTGAAGGGCGAAGTGGCTGACTTAAATAATGTTTCGTCAGGTGGTTTTGCCGGAGCCATCACTGCAGCATTGTACCTGCAGGCTTTTATTGAGGACACGGTCCCATGGGCACATATTGATATGATGGCTTGGAATCCAACAGGTAGACCTGGTCGTCCCAAAGGCGGTGAAGCTCAAGGTTTGCGAGCGTTATTGTCCATGCTTCAAAAGCGTTATTGCTGACCTTTTCGATGAACTAGTACTGCAATAACTAACCACGCAATAGCTAAACCAAACCAAGTGAATGAATATTGCAGATGATTATCTGGAATATTCGGTTTTGCCTGTCGGCCAGTTAAACCCTCAGGAGGGTTGGTCAAGCGAAGAATTAAAGAGGATATCTGGATATCGTTGAGACCGGCTGTTCGGGTTAATGCAATTGGATCAATCCAATACCAGTCTTTAGGTGGTTGGTTATCAGGGGTGAAAGCGGACGGCTTTCTGGCTGGAATTAAAACACCCTCAATGATAGTAGCGCTGCGAGGAAGAGAGATTTCTTTGATCTCATTATTTGACCATCCCAACTCAACAGCAATGATTCCTCCATCCTTCAAGCGAAAAGGTGCCGCATACACACTGCCAACCTTCCCAGCTGATGTAGTTGGAAAAACACGTATTAGATGACCAAGTACCCATGAGCCATTAGCTAGGACTGGGTGCCATGAAAAAGTGCTTTCGGGAATTTTTTCAATTGTAACAGGAGGTGATGCCAGACCGGCATTAATTTCTGCCAGCATGTTTTGTTTCCATGCACGCCTCTCCCACTGCCAAATCCCGAGTCCTGTAAGAATTAGGAAACCCACTATCGATATAACGATAAATATGCGACTTTTCATGGACTTAGAGGGCAGTTGACCGACGTCGATATTGTATGTCGACAAATTTGGCTTTTAGTGGCCTTAGCAGCGCTAACGTTAAGCCGAGAACGACTAAAGGCCAGACCAAAAAATGAAGCCAATAAAGTGGCTCAAAAAGTATCTCTAGACTGAGTGCGCCAATGACTGAAAGAGCGCCAAAAATGAAGGTTACAAAGATGGCGGGACCATCCCCTGCATCATGAGCACGCAAGTCCAGTCCGCATGAGGGGCATTTTGGGTTTACATCTAGCAACCCAGAGAAAAATGCACCTTGTCGGCAGCGTGGGCACCGGGCACTCACTCTCGCTCAGCCACCCCAAACGTAAACGCAAGCAAACAAAAACAGCCATACAACGTCAACGAAATGCCAGTACCATGCGGCAGCTTCAAAGCCAAAATGATGGTCAGATTTGAAGTGACCATTCATACCGCGGAACAGACAGACTGCTAGAAAGATGGTGCCGATAATAACATGGAAACCATGGAAACCGGTCGCTAGGAAAAAGGTTGAAGGATAAATTCCATCACGGAAGCCAAACGCTGCGTGACTATACTCATAAGCCTGCAATATTGAGAAGAAGAGCCCCAGAAGAACTGTTATTGTTAACCCTAAGATAAAATCTTTGCGATTATTGTGCAGAAGAGCGTGATGCGCCCATGTGACGGTGCAGCCTGAAAGCAGCAGTATTAGCGTATTGAGGAGCGGGAGATCTAAGGCATCAAATGTTTGAATCCCCTCGGGAGGCCACACAAAGCCAGTTGCTGCTTTTGGAAAAAGGCTTGCATCAAAGAAGGCCCAGAAAAACGCCGCAAAAAACATCACTTCCGATGCAATGAAGAGGACCATGCCATATCGAAGCCCTATCTGTACTGTTTTGGTATGATGTCCCTGATGTTCGCCTTCTCGAACGACATCGCGCCACCAGCCAAACATCACGCCTACTACGCAAAGTACTCCAATGATAAGAAGCCAATATGACTCAAGTCGCATTACCATGAGAGCACCTGCTGCAAGAACTAATCCTGCAAAAGCACCCAAAAATGGCCATGGGCTTGGGTCAACTAGGTGGAATGGATGTTTGGGCGCGGCGTGGCTATCGGCCATTTTTAAGCTCCTCGGCTAGTGCCGGTTAATTCAACAGCTTAGCCTGGACATTACCAGAGGTGACATCACGGGCTGGGAAAAAGTATAAGAAAGTGTTATCGATTTAACATCATCTAAATTGCGATCTTCTGATATCTCAGGATCAATAAAGAAAGATACGGGAAAGTCCATAGTCTCCCCGGATTGGAGAACCTGCTCCTCAAAGCAGAAGCATTGTACTTTATTGAAGTAGATACCTGCTTTTTGTGGGGTAACGTTGAAAACAGATGTACCTGTTAGCGCTTGGTGAGAGGTATTCGTCGCTTGGAAGAACACCAGATGCTCTTCGCCAGCCTTCACTGATATAGCGCTGCCAGATGGACGGAAAGACCAGTCAAGTTCTGGACTAATGTCAGTATTAAATCGGACTGTAAATTCACGGGCATCTTGCGGTGCACCTGGTGCCGCTTCAGCTCTTTGGGTTGTTCCACCATACCCTGTCACCCTGCAGAACAGGTCGTAAAGCGGTACGGACGCGTAAGAGAGCCCAATCATTCCAACGACTACCCCAGCAAGAACTACAGCTAGTCGTCGGTTTTTTTGTTAGGCGCACTCTCAACCATCAACCTGCCCCTAGGCCGGCCTGAATCCGAACAATTGTCACGAGATAAAAGGTTGCCATCAAAGCAACAAGAGCCCCAAGAATTGCAAGGTTGCGAACACGTTTTCGACGATGCAATGCGCTGTTCCTAGGAGAAATATCTGAACGCTTAGACGGACGAGCTAGAGGCATAGTCAACCACCTAGAATGGCGTGATCCGCAATTAGACCACCAAGAAGCAAGAAAAGATAAAGGATCGAAAATCCAAAGAGACGTTTTGCATCCCGATCATCGTCGCTCTGAAACAGCCGATACGCCATTCCAACAAACAGTGCCCCTAATATAGCCGCAAACCCACCGTATGCGATGCTAGACAGGCCAACTGTCGTAGGTGTTATACCGATTGGCGCTAGAATAAGACTGTAAATAAGAATTTGTTTTCGAGTTTCCGTCCGACCAGCAACAACTGGTAGCATTGGTACACCAGCGGCAGCGTAATCATTTGCCCTGTAAAGGGCCAGTGCCCAAAAGTGTGGGGGTGTCCAGAAAAAGATAATCAGAAAAAGTACGAACGAGCCTACTGTTACATCTCCAGTAACAGCAGCCCATCCAATCATTGGTGGAAAGGCACCCGCAGCCCCTCCGATAACAATATTTTGAGCCGTGCTGCGTTTCAGCCACATTGTGTAAACAAAAATATAGAAGCCAATAGTCAAAGCTAATAAAGCAGATGCTGCCCAGTTCACTGCTAATCCCATCAAAGCGATGGAGCCTACTGCAAGAATGCAGCCAAATCCTAGGGCTGTTGTCTTATCAATGAGACCGGCAGGAATTGGGCGTCTGGCCGTTCGTGACATTGTGGCGTCGATATCTGCATCGTACCACATATTAATTGCGCCAGATGCACCAGCGCCAATTGCAATGCATAGAATTGCTACGACAGCCAACACAGGGTGGAGTGACCCAGGTGCAACGAACAGCCCGGCTGCTCCGGAAAATACGACCAGAGACATTACGCGAGGTTTTAGCAAAGCCAGAAAATCCCGAACGCTGGGGTCAGCGCTCGGGGTTTCGGTTAAGGCTGAGACAACTGTCGCTTCGGCCATTGGCTTTCGTCTGAGCTCGCTTAGCTCCGCGGCGCGTTAGTGCGCCGCCTCCTCTTTAATTACTGGCTGCTCATCAAAGGTATGGAATGGTGGAGGAGAGGACACTGTCCATTCCAGGGTTGTTGCACCTTCGCCCCAATAATTAGCCTCGACTCTACGACCAGCAATAAGTGTCCAAATCATCACGCAAATGAAGAACACGGTCGCGAGGCCCGCAAGGTAGGCACCGTAAGAAGAAATGGCATTCCAGCCATGCAGGGCATCAGGATAATCAACGTAACGCCTTGGCATTCCTTGGAGCCCGGAGAAATGTTGGGGGAAGAAGATTAGGTTTACGCCAATAAACGTAGCCCAGAAGTGCAATTTCCCTGCCCATTCTGGATATTGGCGGCCAGACATTTTTCCAAGCCAGTAGTATAAGCCGCAGAATATTCCAAACACAGCCCCCAAAGAGAGCACATAGTGGAAGTGAGCGACAACGTAGTACGTATCGTGGAGTGCTAAGTCTACACCCGCATTTGCGAGGACAACGCCAGTTACCCCTCCCAAGGTGAACAGGAAGATAAATCCTATCGCCCACAACATAGGGGTTTCAAAAGTTATAGAACCGCCCCACATGGTTGCGATCCAAGAAAATATCTTCACACCCGTCGGCACAGCGATCACCATTGTTGCAGCTGTGAAGTATGCGCGCGTATCAACGTCCATCCCAACCGTATACATGTGATGCGCCCACACGATGAAGCCCACAAAGCCAATTGCGACCATCGCATATGCCATTCCAAGATAACCGAATATCGGTTTGCGGCTGAAGGTAGACACCACATGACTGATAATGCCAAAGGCAGGCAAAATCATAATGTACACTTCTGGGTGTCCGAAGAACCAGAATAGGTGCTGGAACAGAAGCGGATCGCCACCGCCTGCTGGATCGAAGAATGTTGTCCCAAAGTTACGATCAGTCAGCAACATAGTTATTGCACCGCCTAAAACAGGTACCGCTAATAAAAGCAAGAACGCTGTTATAAGCATCGACCAAACAAACAAAGGCATGCGATGTAGGGTCATGCCTGGAGCGCGCATATTAAAGATCGTCGTAATGAAGTTGACGGCTCCTAGAATTGAAGATGCACCAGCAAGATGGAGCGCAAATATTGCCATATCGACTGCCATGTTTGGATGGCCTAATGCACTCGAGAGAGGCGGATAGATAGTCCACCCTGTGCCCGCTCCCCCTCCAACGACAGCAGACCCTAAAAGCAGAAGGAATGCGGGAACAATCAGCCAAAAACTAATATTATTCATACGTGGGAAAGCCATGTCCGGTGCACCAATCATCATCGGCACTATCCAGTTTCCAAAACCACCAATAAGCGCTGGCATTACCACAAAAAACACCATTATCAGGCCGTGGGCGCTAACTACCACGTTCCAAAGGTGCCCGTTAGGAGAGCCGTCAGCATTAGTCATAAACTGAACGCCTGGATCCTGAAGTTCCATTCGCATCCACATCGAGAAACCGCCACCAATTAGGCCGGCGATTACCGAGAAAATTAGGTATAACGTACCGATGTCTTTGTGGTTAGTTGACAAAAACCAACGTACAAAGAAGCCTGGAGTGTGGTCGTGATGGTCATCGTGGCCGTGCGCTGCGTCTGCGGTCGACATGGCTCTATTCCTTCCCGTTTCGGTATTAATTACTGGCTTGTGCGAGGCGGACTTTTTCCACCTTCAAGGATGGGGCTGCAGCTGTCTCCAGCGGGTCTCCAGCTTCTTTAGCTTTCGCTACCCAAGATAGAAATTCAGAGTCATTAACAGCTCGGATCTCAATTGGCATGAAGGCATGGCCATTGCCACATAGCTCCGAGCACTGACCGTAAAACGTCTTGCCTACATACTCGCCTTTAATAAGCGTCCAAGTTTCATTAAGGCGCCCTGGTACAGCATCTAACTTCACGCCCAAAGAAGGCATTGCAAAATTGTGAAGCACGTCTCCTGCTGTGACCAGCACTTGGACCTTGGCGTCTACAGGGAGCGATAAGGGATTGTCCACTGATAGGAGACGGATTTGATCGCCTTTGAGTTCGTTTTCAGGCACCATGTAACTGGCAAAACCAAATCCACCAATCTTCTCGCCTTTGTACTCCTGCTCCGGGATTTCATAATACCAGTACCACTGACGGCCTACAGCTTTTATTGTGATATCCGGATTTTCGACACGATCTGCAAAGTACAACAACTTGAAGGATGGGATCGCGAGTAACACCAGAATTAAGACGGGGATTGCAGTCCAAAGTAATTCGATTGAGGAGTAGTGAGTCGTTCGCGATGGCACAGGGGACATGCGGCGGTTAAACCGAACGATAACAATTGCCAGCAATATCATCACAAAAACAGTGATCGCTGTAATTACGTACAGCAACAAATTGTGAAAACTATTGATGCGCTCCATTGTTGGAGAGGCTGCGTCTTGAAGCCCTAAACCCCAATTAACGGGTTGCCCAGCTGCTGCCAATGCTGCAAATGGCGCAATAGCTAATGTAAGACCCAAAAAACGGGCCGCCCACTTAATCATACGGTCTGCCTCACTTCCACAACTGTCCGTACAAGATCAACCTAACGGGACATACGATTTTAATAACCTATTCGCTACACTATTCAGCCACTTTTTGGAACCTATGCGACTGGTTGTCGCTAAAATTTCGGCACACATTAAGTCTCTACAAATTCCATCTATGGTTAGAGATGTATCTGCATTTCAGAGTCGTCAATGCTTACCGACTTAGGAGGGGATATAATGAACCCTACTTTAGAAACGAACCGGCTTTTTTTTGATGAGACCGAGCTAACGAATGAACAGGCACGCCAACGTTTGTCAGAGGGAATCGCCGGAGCGGATGACGGCGAGCTGTTTTTGGAGCGGCGCACGACAGAAAGCCTAGTTTTTGATGATGGACGACTGAGATCGGCCAATCATGACATCTCGCAAGGTTTTGGAATGAGAGCAGTTGCAGAAGAGTTTGTAGCATATGCTCATGGGGGAGAGTTATCTGACGCTGCGCTTGCAAAGGCTGCCGAGACAGCCCGAGAGGCAGGTAAGGGCCGAGAGGGTAGTAAGAATTTTGGCCCCGCCTTAGTTAATCATACCCTTTATGGACATAGCGACCCCACTGTTCAGCCCAAATTTGCCGTCAAAGTTGGGATTCTTGAGCAAATTGATGCTTATTTACGCGCCAAGGACCCCGCAGTCGTTCAGGTTTCAGCTTCAATTACTGCCGAATTGCAAGCAATTAAAATTCTTAGAGCAAATGGCGACGAAGTATCCGATGTACGCCCGTTAGTTAGAGTCAATGTTCAGGTGACTGTCCGAAAAGGTGAACGAATGGAAATTGGTTCAGACGGTCGTGGTGGTAGGCTTCCACTTGCTGAATTTCTTGAAGCCAATTCTTGGCGCGCTTCCGCTGATGAAGCACTTCGTCAGGCCCTTATCAAACTTGATGCCATCCCTGCTCCAGCAGGAGAAATGACGGTAGTTCTAGGACCAGGTTGGCCAGGTGTTATGTTGCATGAGGCAGTCGGCCACGGTCTTGAAGGAGATTTCAATCGGAAGGGTTCATCCGCATTTTCCGGACTTATGGGTGAAATGGTGGCGGCGAAGGGCGTTACAGTAGTTGATGATGGAACGATTGAAGCGCGCCGTGGATCCTTAAACTTTGACGATGAGGGCACACCTACTCAGCGTAATGTTTTGATAGAAGACGGCCGCCTTGTAGGTTACATGCAGGATCGGATGAATGCTCGGCTTATGGGAGTTCATCCAACAGGCAATGGCCGGCGTCAGTCCTATGCGCACCAGCCAATGCCTCGCATGACGAACACCTTTATGGTGGGCGGTAATTTGGACCCAGAAGACATCATCGCTTCCGTTGATAGGGGCGTTTACGCTGTTAACTTTGGTGGTGGCCAGGTCGATATCACCAGCGGTAAATATGTCTTCTCTGCTTCTGAGGCCTATATGATTGAAGGTGGCAAGGTAACTGCACCTATCAAAGGCGCTACGCTGATTGGTGACGGTCCTGAATCGATGAAGCGCGTGTCCATGATAGGTAACGATATGGCTTTGGATGCAGGCATTGGAGTGTGCGGTAAGTCTGGGCAAGGTGTGCCAGTAGGTGTTGGTCAGCCAACCCTAAAAATGGACGGTGTTACGATAGGCGGAACAGCGGCCTAATTGTTTTTAAAGCCCTTTCAAAGAATCCAGGGTCTGTCTCGTGGTTTCAATGATTTCGCTAAAGATCTCTGCAGCTGGTCGTTTGCTTTGTATACCCCCGGCACCCTGACCTCCAGCATTCATGGTGATTTCAAATCGGCCTGCAGTCATGGCGGCTTCTTTAAAATCTTCCATTAATACCCTTTGGTGTGGGGTTGGGAGTGCGGGAAGGCCACTATCACTCCAGGCTTGTGACACTGCATTGTGAACGGCGCGGATGGGTTTGCCTGTCCAGTAGGGTGATATGCGCATATCACCCGTTGATGCATTGACCAATTGGTCTTTCAGCGACTCGGGCAATCCTCCTTCATTCGCAACAAGGAAGGCCGTCCCTATCCACGCACCTTGCGCCCCAAGAGCTAAACTCGCCGCAACCCCTCTACCGTCATATATTCCACCCGCCGCGAGCACAGGAATATCTCCCGCAGCATCAACAACCTGAGGTAAAAGCGCAAAATTGGCGATTGCGCCGGTATGGCCGCCCCCCTCTGTGCCTTGAGCAACAATCACGTCAACACCCGCCTTAACCTGGCGAATGGCATTGCGTGGTGATCCGCAAACACCCATTACTTTCATGCCGACCTCGCGGGCTTCTGGCACGACAATTGCCGGGTCACCAAGTCCTGCAGCGAAAACTGGCACTCTCGCATTTAAGGTAACTTCAATCTGCTCCTGGATGAGTTTGGTGGAAATAACGTGATCTTCTTGGAATGGGCGCTCTGGAAGTCCGAATGTTTGATGTAATTTAGTGAGAAATGCCCAATGTTCGGGATGTTTTTCTCTTATTTCTCTCCTTACTGCCGCTCGACTGCCTGAAGCCTGAGCGAGGGAAGCAGGAAGCAGAAGGTCGACGCCAAAAGGTTTATCTGTCAGTAAACGCACAGCAGCTATCCGGCGATCAATTTCCGCAGCTGGAAGATTGGAGCAGCCAAGGACCCCCAAACCACCTGCATTTGAGACAGCCGCTACGAGCTCAGGTGGCGTTCCCATACCCCATGAACCCATCCCAGCTAGAACGATTGGGTACTCAATCTCGAGAAGGTCGCATATGGGGGTGTGGAGAATGGTCATTATCAAAATCTCGAAAACAATCTAAACGACAGATTAATTGTCGCTGACTTTTTAATGTAAGCAAATTAACAATTTTTTGAGCTTGAATAAATGTGCAGCGCAAATGCAGAACCTTCTTTGCCACATTTATCCAATTAATTTCCCCAAGCTTGCAGTACTGATTGATTTTACCCGTCTAGCCGAGCGCGAATGGCGCGAAGATCCTGCCAGGCTTGTTTTTTGCGCCGGCTGACGCAGCAGGAATGCAGGGTGGAATGTAGGCAAGGCTGGGATAGATAGGCCACTAGGTTCATCGCGCGTTTGGAAATCAATCCATCGACCGCGGAGGCGAGTTATGCCAGTCGTCTCATTCAGTAAGCTTTGAGCAGCTGGTCCACCAAGAAGCACTAGCACTTTTGGACCAATCAGCTCAATTTGTCTCAACAAGAAGGGTAGAGTCGCATTTCGTTCTTCTGGTGTAGGCGTTCTGTTTCCAGGTGGACGCCAGTACAAGGTATTGGTCACGTACACTTCTGACCGATTAAGGCCGATAGAGGCCAACATTCGGTCGAGTAATTTTCCACTAGGCCCAACAAATGGGATTCCTTGACGATCTTCTTCAGCGCCAGGAGCTTCGCCAATCAACATTAATTTTGCTGCCAGTGCTCCATCACCAAAAACTGTATTTGTAGCAAAGCGCTTGAGCGTCCCACCGTCAAAACCTTCAAGGCATTGGCGAAGCTCTTCTAGAGTTGATACGCTTTTAAGGTCTTCGAAAGAGGTTTTTAATTGCCCTGAGTCGGCTAGCCTTACCGGGGAGTGGAATCGTTAAAACGTGTTTGGGCCAGTGATTTAGCCCCAAGTTTTTCCGTAGCTGGTGGATCTGAACTTTCAAAACGGTTCCAAGGAACCTCTTGAACGACGTCGGTTGCTCCTGCCTCAACTTGCCAACGCAACATTGAAAGCAACGTTTGCCGGTCTAGTCCGTCTATTGATTCGTTCGCCACCATGGCGCTGTTATAACTCCTGCCCTATCTTTAAAACATATGTATACTTTAGGTTGATGCGTTAGCGTCGCCAAGTAACTGTACTGGGAGAGATAGGAGCGTCATGGAACGGGAGAGTATGGAGTTTGATGTCGTCATTGTTGGTGGAGGGCCCGCGGGACTGTCAGCAGCAATCCGTCTAAAACAACTCGCGGCCGAGTCAGGTAGTGACATTAGCGTTTGCTTGCTCGAAAAGGGCTCTGAAATCGGTGCGCACATTCTTTCTGGTGCTGTGCTTGATCCGCGCGCATTAAATGAGCTTTTACCCAATTGGAAGGAATTAGGAGCACCGCTTAACACGCCAGTGAAACGCGACAAGTTTTTATTCTTAGATAAGAAGGGTGGCTTTCGGGTTCCTGAGTTCGCAATGATGCCAGCAATGAAAAACCATGGGAATTTCATTGTCAGTCTAGCAAACGTTTGCCGCTGGCTGGGTGAGCAAGCAGAAAGCGTTGGAGTTGAGATTTATCCGGGCTTCGCAGCCGCTGAGGTGTTATTTCACAGCGATGGCTCAGTCAAAGGCGTTGCCACCGGGGATATGGGAATAGGAAAGGATGGAGAGCCTAAGGCTGGTCATGAACCAGGCATTGAACTCCATGCTAAATATACTTTCTTTGCCGAGGGGTGCAGGAGGCCATCTTGGCAAGCAGCTCATGGAAACATTTAATCTTCGAGATGAAGCCCAGCCACAAACCTATGGAATAGGTATTAAGGAGTTATGGGAAGTAGATCCGGAGAAGCATGAGCAAGGTCTAGTCATGCACACCGCTGGGTACCCCATGGATCGAAATACGTATGGGGGATCATTTCTTTACCATCTTGAAAACAATCAAGTGGCATTAGGATTTGTAATTGGCCTCGATTACGAGAACCCATACCTTTCACCCTACGATGAGTTTCAACGCTGGAAATCTCATCCAGTTATCAAGCAAACCTTAAAAGGAGGTAAGCGCATAGCTTATGGTGCGCGTGCATTAAACGAGGGTGGCGTCCAATCTCTTCCAAAATTGGTATTTCCGGGAGGTTGTTTGATCGGATGTGATGCAGGCTTCCTAAACATGCCCAGGATCAAGGGAAGTCATGCCGCCATGAAGACAGGCATGCTGGCGGCAGAGGCTGCTTTTGAGCGTGTTTCAAAGGGTTCAGAGGGCCGAGATGAATTGACAGAATACCCAGAGGCTTATCGGGCTTCTTGGTTACATAAGGAACTTTGGTTGGCTAGAAATGTTCGACCAGCATTCAAGTGGGGCCTGATTGGTGGTACCCTGTATGCAGGGATTGACCAAGTGCTCCTGCGTGGTCGTGCTCCTTGGACATTGTCGCACCACGGTCCTGACCATGCTGCGATCAAGCCAAAATCAGAATTTAAACCAATTGATTATCCGAAATATGATGGTGAGATTACTTTCGACAAACCATCTTCTGTGTATTTGTCTGCGACCAATCATGAAGAGGATCAGCCAGTACACCTGACCTTGAAAGATCCATCGGTACCAATTCAAACAAACCTCGAATTGTATGATGCGCCAGAACAACGATATTGCCCGGCGGGGGTGTATGAGATTGTTGCTGACAATGGAGAGCCGAGATTGCAGATAAATGCTCAGAACTGCGTTCACTGCAAAACCTGCGATATTAAGGACCCAACTCAGAATATTGTTTGGGTAACACCAGAAGGTGGTGGAGGACCAAATTACCCTAACATGTGATCGTTCTATGGGACGTTTACTTTTTCTCTATTCTTTTTGGCCTTCGGCGTCGCGACGCAAACAATTTGTTCTGCTTCTGCGGCGCCAGCGGGGTTTGCTTCTGCTTATCTCTCCGGATTAGTAGCTGAGCAAAGAGGAGAAATCGGCAGAGCCTCTACTTACTTCGCACACGCTCAAGAGACTGCACCAGAAACACCAATGCTCCAAAGGCGTGTTATGCGTTTGCAGCTTTTGGAAGGCCAATTTGATTCGGCAGCGGAAGCAGCCCGTCTTATGGCCAAATCAGGTGACGATAACTTTCCTACAACACTTATTCGTTTAGTAGATTTCCTTAGAGATGGAAACTTTAAGGGTGCCCTCAATCTCGTAAACAGGCCAGGGTCTAATGGTCTTTCCCCTGTGGTTACGGTTCTGGCAACGGCTTGGTCACAAGCGGGAGAGGGTAAGGTTGATGAAGCGATTAAGGTCCTTACTGATTCAGCTAAGGAAAATCCGGATTTACAAACATTATTTTTATTGCACGCTGCTTTTTGGCAGAACAAGCCACTCGTTTAGATATTGCTCGATGGCTGTATGAAGAATCCCTTTCAGCAGCCGAAGCTAAGAAACAGACTATTTCACCTCGATTAATTCATGCTGTTTCCGGATTCTTTGATAGGAGGGGCATGTCAACAGAAGCGGCAGAGGTGCGCGCAAAAGGATTTTCTTCCCTCGACATTATGTCACCAGCACAGTCAATTGTTACATCTCCTACTGAAGGCTTCGCAGAAGCGTTATTCAATATTGCTGGAAGTCTCTATGGAGACCGGCAATACATACAGGCTCTGAGCTATACTAGATTATCGGAAGTTCTTCGGCCGAATGATCCATCTGTGCGTTTTACAACAGCGCAAATTTTAGAAGCTTTAGGCAGATATATGGACGCGGTTAAAGCTTATGAATTGGTTCCAAAAGTAGGGTCATACGGCTGGCAATCTAGGCTGCGTCTGGCGGAAAGTCTTTCAGACGCCGGCGATAGTGAAGGCGCTATAAACGCGATGCGCCATCTGCTCGATATGGAGCCAGATGAGCCTCAGGTAGCGTTAACGCTTGGAAATATCCTGCGCGCCCATAATTACTTTCCTGAGGCTGTAAAAGCTTACGATGAGGCTGTTCGTCGTCAGGCAAAACTTGGTAAAATTGATGCGTGGCTTCACTACGCGCGAGGTGTTGCGCTTGATCGTTCAGGTCGTTGGCCTGAGGCAGAAAAAGAATTTCTCGAATCTCTCAAGACGCTATCAGAAGAGCCATTGATATTGAATTATCTCGGCTACAGCTGGATTGATCGTGGAGAAAATATAGAGCGTGCATACGGCATGGTTTCTCGCGCAGTAGAATTAAGACCGGATGATGGTTTCATTCGTGATAGCCTTGGCTGGGCAGAGTTCGAACTGGGAAATTTGAAAAGGCGGTTATTACGTTAGAGCTGGCCATTGAAATGCAGCCTATTGATCCCGTCATTAACGAACACTTGGGCGACGCTTATTGGCAGGTAGGTCGCTTCCGTGAAGCTCGCTTCCAATGGAGGCGCGCACTCTCGTTTGAGCCTGAGGATAAGCAAGTTTCAATAATCGAAACAAAATTAAAGTGTGGAATCGATGGCTGTCCAACCCCTATCGATGCCAGTAACAAGAGCGATAATGGTAACTAAAGGCAGTTGGCAAATTTCACGGGCTCCTGCAAAGGTAAATCTTAGTCTTAAGGTTGTGGGGCGCCGAGCTGATGGCTATCACTTGCTTGATAGCATCGTCGTATTTTCAAATTTTGGAGATCATCTGGCGCTTAAGCCTACACTATCTGCGCCAACTCTAAGTATTAGAGGGCCATTCGCGGCTAACCTTGAAAGTTCCCCAGAGAATAACTTGGCCTTCTTAGCAGATCGTGCATTTGCTGAGGCATTTGGCGGCACTCGTTGTGACATACGACTCTGGAAACGCTTGCCAACGGCAGCAGGCATCGGTGGTGGCTCTGCCGACGCTGCAGCGGTCTTGCGCTTAAAGGCCAAGCTAGCTGGAATACCTTTAAATGATACCGACCTTAACATGGTTGCTCTTTCATTGGGCGCTGATGTTCCAATGTGCTTGCGGGGTAGATCGGCGCGTGTGGGGGTGTTGGGGAAACACTGATTGAAGCCCCTATGATGCCTGCGCTTCCTTCAGTATTGGTGAATCCAGGAGTGATGCTTCCAACACCGTCGGTCTTCAAACTGCGATCTGGTCCTTTTTCAACTTCAACAACGCTGCCCGAGGCTTGGAATGATTTGTGTGAGGTTTCGGAAGCCGTTAATGACCTTGGGAATGACTTAATGCAGGCGGCTATTCACATAGAGCCTGTCATAAAAGAAGTTTTGTCAAACCTCAAAGCAATGGCAGGCCTAAATGTGGCCTCAATGAGCGGCTCCGGTGCTACATGTTTTGGTTTATTTGATGATTTAAAATCTGCACGCCAGGCTGCACGCGCACTTAAACGTCGATGGCCAGGCTGGTGGGTTGCTGAGATGGTATTGAATCCATAATACTTACTTCGAGATTCTTTAAGGTAGCAGTAAATTAGATGGAGGCCTCTATGGAGAGAGAAGCAGCCTTATGGCCTAGAGGTGCGAAAGCGGCTGGAGCCAAGCCGCTCGCAAAGCGCCTAGATAGTCTTGAAGGCAAAACTGTTGCCTTTCTTTGGGATTATATGTTTCGCGGCGACGAAATTTTTCCACTTATAGAACGTGAACTGTCCTCCAAGTATTCTGGCATTAAATTCATTGGATACGACCATTTTGGCACCACGCATGGAGGTGGTGAAAGAGAGGTTATTCGCACTCTTCCAGAGCACATAAAAACACTTGAGATAGACGCAGTCGTCTCAGGTATGGGTTGTTGAGGTAGCTGTACGCCCGCCGTGTTGCGGGCGAGTGCAGCTGCTGAAGCCGCCGGCATTCCAACGGCAAGCTTAGTTTGCGATGGTTTCCTCGGTCAGGGTCGATCTACAGCAGCCGGTATAGGTATGCCAAATATTCCTCTGGCGCAGGTTACTGGTCATGTCGATGTCCAGACAACTGATGAGTTAGTCTCAAACATAGTTGGTGTTACCATCCCAGCAGTAATCAAGGCTCTTACCGAAGATCCACCGCCTGTTGCTTCTCCTACTGAGCCAAAACCAACAGATGTTGTATTTCAGGGTACGTTCGAGGAAGTGAACCAGTATTTCTACGAGAATGGCTGGACTGATGGGCTTCCCATAGTGCCGCCTACGCTAGAGCGGGTCCAAGCATTTTTGAAGTTTACTGATCTTCCTCAAGATACGGTGCTCGGCCAGGCACAGCCCGACAATAGAATTGCGACCGTTTGGAATGCAGCAGTAAACGGCGTTATGGCGGGATGTAAGCCAGAATATATGCCGGTGATGGTAGCCGCCATTCAGGCAATGTGTGATGAGGAATATGGGGTTGAGCACTCTGGAAATACACCAGGGGCGGAAACTTTGCTGATTCTTAATGGCCCTATAGCCCAAGAACTTGGATTCAATGCAGAGCAGGGCGTACTTCGCGATGGCATTATGGCCAACACAGCTCTTGGGCGTTGGTGGAGGCTTTGCCTGAAAAACATTGCTGGTTTTCGCCATCAACAAACCGACAAAGCAACCTTTGGGGGAACCTGGAAGGTTGCTATGGCGGAAAATGAGGACGTTTTGCAAGAAATTGGCTGGCCACCAATGGCCGCAGAGTTTGGATTTAAACTTGGCGAAAATGCTATCTCTATCGCTCGATTTACTGGTGGAGATGTTGTTACTAGTGTTTTTGGGGATAAGGCGGAATCTATTCTCCCCTATTTGGCAGATGCGCTTGCACGTATATCGGCATGGCAACTTGTTTTCACTGTTGGCATGTCGACGGGGACTTATCGTCCTCTGCTAATCATTTCTCCAATTTTGGCACGAACTATCGCTAAGTCTGGGTGGTCTAAAGATCAGGTGAAAGACTATCTGTTTGAGAACGCTCGAATTCCAGCTCATAAGTTCGAAAAATACATGGGTGAATATACTAACCTAATTCCAGGACGCCAAACTCTCTATGACATGGCGCAGAAGGGAGAGGCACCACCAGTTTTTGGCGTGTCAGATGATCCAGAAAGATTGGTACCTATCGTTTTTGAGGCTAAAGATTTTCTGATTGCAGTTTCAGGAGATCCGGGACGAACAAATGCCTATGTAATGAGCCATAATGGGCAGCTTGGTTATACTGTTGGGGCTGGTATTAAGACCCCACAGAATTGGCCAGCTTTGCTCGACGATCTGGACTAAGTATTTGAACTTTGTGTTGTTGCTGGTGATGCTATCAATACAAGGGCCATAAAAAGTGCTGGGATAGCTATAAGTGCATAGCCAGCTATATAGCTTCCGCTGGCTAGACCCAGTCCGAATAGCATCGGGTAAAATACTTGACCTGCTGAGCCAAAAGCGAGCACCCCACCCGTCATGCGTCCTGCTTCTCCAGGCTGTGCTAGGCGAGCGGCTTCAGATAACAGAACACCATGCCAAGAAAGAACCGATAGGCTTATAAGACCCATCACGCCAAAAATCTGCCAATCTTCCCATCCAGTTCCGAAGAACCCCATGGTTATGGTTGAGATTGCCATCATCGCTGCTAAACAGGCTAGCAGCATTTTTGGTTTTATAAGGGTGCTACCAACCCAACCCCAAAGTATTCGGGCTGGAACGGCTATTAGTGCTGCAGCGCCAAAAAGAGGACCAGCCTCCTCAACAGTATAGCCCAGGGCCTCGTGTAAGTAGGTTACGCTAAAGCCCATGAAAATTGACTGCATTCCCACAAAGCAAAAAGCTGCCATGGCTAGTGAACGCATTTCAGGGGCATTTAGCACTTGTCGAATGGTTAAAGGGAAGTCTGAAAATTTTGGACGCGCTATTGGGTCTCGGTCTGCGTCAAATTCATCGCGCAGGGGCTGTAATGCTACCGCGATTAAAATGCAAACACATGCAAGCCCGAGAAGAGCTGGCCTCCAGCCCAATGAAGCTGCAATTGGAGCCAGCACCATACCAGAGATGGCTAGCCCTGCGGGCACGCCGGTTTGCTTAATTGAAAAAACTAGTGGTGCCCATTTGGGGGTGCATATTTGGCAAGTATCTGTGAGCTTGCGGGAGTTGCAACGGTTGAGCCTGCACTGTTCAAGAAAATACCTAATATCAGTGGAGGAAGCGCTAACCAGGGCTGCGCTAGCAAAGCCGCAGCTGCAAGACCAATTGCCATAGCTAAACAGCCAATTTGGCTTGTGCGGAGCGCACCCCAGCGACGCAAAGCTCCACCGCACCCTGCCATCACCAGGATAGCAACAGCTGCGTAGCTCCAAGTGTAGCCGAGGACTACCTTGGGATCGATTCCTAAGTCAGCGGCCACAGTTGGAAACATTGCGGGCATCCCAAGCTTCGCAGTAGTCGCTATAGTCTGCTGGATTAGCATAGCTACGATGGCAATAATTAAAATTGGCATAGGCCAGAAAGCTCAGGTTGAATTAGGTTAGTGTCAACGGAGACTGTGAGATGTCAGATTACAAGACTTTTGGGTTCACGCCAGAACAGGTAATGATCCGCGACAATGTGCTAGGGCTACTTCAGGATGTCCTCCCACAGCAAAAAATCACAGAGCTTGATCTCAACAAAACTGAACCTCAAGAGGCTTATGAGGCGCTAGCTGACGGAGGATGGCTGGCTCTACCTTTTGGCGAAGAATGGGGCGGGGCTGCTGCTACAAATAAAGACATGGCGATATTCATCGAAGCGATAGGCTACTGGCATTATGGAATTCGATCCGCTTACATGACTACAGTGATTTATGGCGGAGGACATTTGCAACATCATGCTTCGCCCGAATTACGAGCTGAAATGTTGCCTAAATTGATAGAAGGCAAACTGCGCATGGCTATTGCCTATTCGGAGCCAGAAAGTGGGTCTGACGCTGCTGGCATCCGAACCCGAGCTACTAAAGTTGGCGATGGGTATAAAATTAATGGCCAGAAGATTTATACTACTAATGCCCATGTTGCCGACTATCTGGTGGTTTCAGTCAAAACAGATATTGAAGCAGGACGGAGAGGCCTATCTTTAATTATTGTAGATACCAAGGCTGAGGGCGTTAATATTCGCCCGATGGATTCACTTGGGACACGAACCTCGCGCCCCAATGAGGTTTTTTTCGACGATGTTTATGTGCCCAAAGAACATCTTTTAGGAGAAGAGGGCTCGGGCTGGCCTATGCTCATGCGGGGACTTAACCAGGAACGATTGTTGTTGGCTGCAAATGGTGGGGGTGCTTCTCTTCGTTGTATCGATGTTTCTCGGGCTTTTGCGAGGGAACGTTCCGCATTTGGTAGCAAAATAGCCAACTATCAGGCCATTAGTCACAAATTTGCTGATATGCATGCTTTAACGGAGGCTGCACGACTGGTTACATTCCATGCCGCCGAGATGCTCGATGCGGGGGAAAATGCTGTTTCTGAAACCACAACGGCCAAGATAGTGGCAACTGACAATAACTATCGTGTTGCCGATCTTGCTATGCAGGTAATGGGGGGCGCGGGTTATGTAGATGGTGAGATGCAGCGTCTCTTTAGAGAAGCCCGCCTTGGCCCAATTGGTGGCGGATCGAATGAAATTCTTCGAAATGTGCTTGCAGCAAGAATGGATTTGCGAAGTTAATCCAAATAACGGCGCTTGATATGTGTTTCAAATGCATCTGTTGAAAGAGGTCTACCGGTCACTGCTGCGATTAGGTCATTGCTCGATGCGTGCAGGCAGCCTTGGCTATGGATTTCCCTTGCCATAAAATCTTGGAGGCTACTGTAGTCACCATTTCCAAGTTCAATTGCTAGCTTTTCCTTCCCTATTTTCTTTTCTGCTGTTTGGAAGAGCTGTGCGGCAGTAAGAGCGCCAAGAGTATATGTTGGAAAATAGCCAACTGCTCCGTCGAACCAATGTATGTCCTGTAAACAACCCTCTACGTCGTCCGGTCCTGGAAGACCTAGATGAGTTTCTAGATGGTCATTCCAGGCGGTTTTGAGATCCTTAGGTTGAAGGTCACCTGATACCAGACCTTGCTCTAACTCAAAACGGAGGATTATGTGGATTGGGTATGTCACTTCGTCTGCTTCAACCCTGACATAGCTTGGTTGAACAGACTGCAAGGCACGCCGAACGGAATCTGCAGATGTTCTGCACCCAGCCTCATTCAGAATACCTGCGAGGAAACTGCTCATTTCCAGGGAGCGCCCTGCTTGCATTTCGAAAGTCAGTGATTGGCTCTCGTGCATTGTCATCCCCGCGGCAGCACCCACAGGCTGGTTCCGCCAGACTTTTGGTTGGCCTCGGGTATAGGCGGCATGACCAGCTTCATGAAGGACTGCCATTAAGCCAGAGAGAGCATCATCCTTATCCCAACGTGCAGTAATTCGGGCATCTTCAATGGTGCCTGTTGAGAAAGGATGGAGGCTCTCATCCATTCGACCATGTTCAAAGTCAAAACCTATAGTTTTAAGCAATCGCATGCCCATATCTCGCTGATCTGTAACATCAGCTTTAATGGCTGGTTCTGATGGCCATTTTGCCTGTTTTTCAATGATCTCTGGAATTGTTTCAGCTAGGAACTGACTTAGACGATCAAAAATGGCCTCAATCTGATTTGCCTTGCGGCCGGGGTCATATTGATCGAGTAGAGCATCATAAGGCGAGAGAGCCTTTGCATTCCCTAAGGCCGCGGCTTCTTCTCGTACAAGATTAACTAGTGAGTCAAATGCTGGTAGCACCACATTAAAATCATTCTCATTGCGCGCTAGCCGCCAAGCAGTTTCGGACTTTGCCTTAGCGCGAGCAAGGGCAGTTACTAGATCTGGAGATACTGCTGTTGCAGCCGTATGCATCCGCTGCATTTCCCGGAAATTTGCTTGATACCAAACATCATCTTTCACTGTAGCCGTTGCCAGGAGGTCCCCTATCTCTGGGTTGGATATGATTGCATGCGACGCTTCAGCAAGCACAGCCAATTGTTCGCTGCGATCCAGGATTCCTCCTTTTGGCATAGTTACGCTTTGATCCCAATGGAGCCAGCTGGCAGCCTCGTCAATGCGAATTGCGCGAGCAAAACGTTTTTCCAGTTCCTGCAGTGCAGTCAAGATAGCCAAGTTCTCCGATTATTTTTAATTTAGCCGGACTTGCGGGGGTGTAACTCGGATTTGAGCAATCTGGTTACGTGCACGGCGTAGTATACGGAAACGGTACCGGTGGAATTCGAAGGTTTGCCCTACTTCAGGGAGCGTTCGCGCTTCATGCATAATTAGGCCGGCCAGTGTTGTCGCATCATCGTCTGGCAAGTTCCAGTCAAACTCACGATTTAAATCCCTAATGTGAGTAGCTCCTGGCACCATATAACTTCCATCAGGCTGTCGCCGAACTCCTGCAAGTGGAAGGTCATGCTCATCGGCAATATCACCAACAATCTCTTCGAGTATGTCTTCAAGGGTAGCCACTCCCATGAATGCTCCATACTCGTCAACAACAAGAGCAAAATGCTCTCTCCTTCGACGGAACTCCTGAAGTTGGTCCAACAAAGTAGTAGATTCAGGAACGAACCAAGGGGGAGAGGCTACTTTGTTGATATCAATTCTGGCTGGATCACCGCCCGCAGCTTGGACTGCACGCAGCAGCGCTTTAGCATGAAGAACCCCAACGATATTTTCAGCGGATTCCTGCCAAATAGGAATTCTAGTATATGGGCTAGAAAGGACTTCGGTTACAATTTCTTCTGAAGGCCGACTGCCATCTACCATCACGACTTTGCTTCGGTGCGTCATCGCCTCACCTACTTCCAACTCTGCCAGCTCTAAGATGCTGTGTAGCATCTGACGTTCAGACTGACTTTCTTCATCACCGTGATGCATATCAATGGCGCCGCGAAGTGCTTCCTGTCTTTCCTCTACTGCCTCGATGGCGCGATTATCAATATTTTTACTTTCACCAAAAATACGAAGAACGCAGTTAACTATCCACTGGATCGATCGCGAAATTGGTGCCAGGAAGCCCACGATGAATCGGACTACTGGTGCTACTGCGAGAGCGGCTCGGTCTGAGTGATTTATAGCGAAAGTTTTTGGTGCAACCTCAGAAAAAATTAAAACAAGCAGTGTCATCCCTAGAGTCGCATAGGCCACACCAGCTTCTCCAAAGAGTTTTATTAATGCATTTGTTGCAATGGATGCGGCTAAAATGTTGACGAGATTGTTACCAAGCAGGAGGGCACCTAACAAATCTTCCTTGCGGTCACCTAGCCTGCGAACCATCCGCGCGCGTTTGTCTCCCTTACGAGCAAGATGATGCATCCGGGGTCTGTTAACAGCAGTGAGTGCTGTTTCAGAACCTGAGAAGAATGCTGACAATAACAAAAGAAATAGAATTGTAAGGATTGAAAGCCAAAATTCCCAATCCCAATCGATTAGGAAATTTGTTTGCTCGATCATGGGGATAATGCCTCGCTCAGAGTCGCTTTAATAGCTGCTAGTTCTGAATTAGGACATACAAAGGCTTTTCCAATTCCTCGGACGAGAATGAGTGTTATATTGCTATCGACCGATTTTTTATCAGCTTTCATTCTTTTTAAAAGCGCCTCTATCGTTGGTACAGATTGGTTTCCGGTTAAATCAGGGCGCACAGGAAGGCCAACAGCTTCTAAGCTTTCAGAAACTCGGTTTGCCTCTTCTTTACTGATCAACCCTAAGCGAGCGGAATGATGGAACGCCATCGCCATTCCTATTGAAACAGCCTCTCCGTGTAATAGGCTACCATCATACCCCGCTTCTGCCTCGAAGGCGTGACCGAAAGTATGCCCGAGATTTAATAGGGCTCGTTGCCCGGCTTCCCGCTCATCTGCAGCGACAATCTCTGCTTTGGCATGGCAGCATTCGGATACAGCACTTGCCATTAATTCGAGGTTACCGGAAAGAGCTGCAGCGCCATTTGATTCCAGCCATTCGAAGAAATTAGGCCGATTTATTATACCATATTTGATAACTTCAGCATATCCTGCGAGCAAATCGCGTCTGGGTAATGTTTGTAGAACGTCAAGATCCGCTAGAACTAGTTTAGGCTGATGAAAGGTGCCTACCAGATTTTTGCCAGCGCCCAGATTGATAGCGGTTTTCCTCCAACGGAACTATCTACCTGGGCTAGCAAAGTGGTGGGTATCTGAACAAAATCCAGACCGCGTAATAACACTGATGATGCAAATCCTGCCAAATCACCTATGACCCCACCGCCCAACGCTATAATTGTTGTGCGTCGGTCGATACCAAGTGAGAGGGCCTGTTCTAACAGGTTAGAAAACGTATTAAAGGATTTACTCGCTTCGCCGGGAGCTATCTTAATTAGCTCAGTACGGAATCCGCAGACTTTTAGGCTCGCAGAAAGTCGGGGCCAATGAAGGTCAGCGACGCTTGCGTCGGCTACGACAATAAGTCGATCATGACACCCAACGGCACGTATGTGTTCCCCTGCTCGATCAAGAAGCCCAGATCCTATAAGGATGTCATAGCTTCGTTCATCCAGATCCACGCAAACAGTTTTGTAGCTCATTTGGGCTCCACTGGTGCGACTACACCAATTTCAATCAGCTTTGCTTCAGCAGTACTTGCTGTGGTGTCGACCGACGAATCATCACTACTAATAACGATATCAGCTTCAGAATACGATGAAATTCGAGCATTCAGGAGTTTTTCTAATTCTGCTCTAGGATCTGAGACGTACAGCATTGGCCTGTTTTTTCTGCGTGAGACGCGCTGAAATAGCGTGTCTAAATCAGTATTGATCCAGATACTCGCGGCTCTCTCTTTGGTTTTTTTTCGTGTGGTTGGGTCTGCAAATGCTCCTCCACCTAACGCGAGGATATGAGGAGGGTCATCCAGAAGGCGAGATATTACTCGACGTTCACCTTCCCGAAATCCCGCTTCACCTAATGAACGGAATATCTCTGGAATTGTGCATCCCGCGGCACGTTCAATTTCTGTATCCGCATCTGCAAATTTAGCTTCCAAGCGCTGCGCAAGTGTTCGCCCAATAGTGCTTTTGCCGGCTCCCATCATTCCCACGAGGACGACAGTGCGGTTAAGTCGGCAAGGTTTTTTTATTTTGGCGTCTTTGGAATTCATTTCGTCTCGACAATCCGTCATGGAATCGCCATGGTTTTCATTTTATATTAACACATAGCGTAAGCAGGTCCTTCCAGAGGCTGCTTCGCCGCTTATAACGGCCTCGTGCTTAGGAGAAGATTTGTGATCGGCCGAGTTTTGGGGTTTTTAGTGTTATTGATAATAGTGGTATTGCTTGGTGGCGCTGTCTTCCTTGCTTACTGGGATATTCCAGCTCCGACTTCAACAGTAGAGAAAGTGCTGCCGAATGAGCGTTTCCCGGACTAGATTCATCGTAGCATTAGCATTCGTTTTAACGTGTGGCTCGGCGATTGCCCAGGATGAAGTTAAAACAAGCCAAATCGCAGAAGGTCTTGACGTTGCTGCCGTAGGAGCCTTTGGCTCTGAAGAGGCAAGAATGCCAAGTAATATATGGTCTGGTTCGGATAGGGCGGTTGTTGCACAGCTGGTATCCGATTTGCCGGTCCGAATAAGCTCGCCCACGCTTGCAGATGTAACGCGGCGTGTATTGGCAGTGGCAGCGGAGCCGCCTGCTGGTGACCAGTTAGTTCCTAATTTTGCTTACGTCCGAGCAAACGCTTTACTTCGTATTGGGCATGCCGATCTTGCCGCTCGTATAATTTCTGGTCTCCCAAGAGCAGGTCGCCAGGAAGAAAGTGATATTACTCTTGTTAAAGCAAATCTTTTAACTCGAGATGTAGCGGGTTCTTGCGAAGTGGCACGCGAGCGGGTAGGCAGAGCCAAGTCTTCCATATTTGCAAAAGTAAACGCTTTTTGTGATGTTTTATCTGGCGATATAAGTCGCGCACATTTTAGTGCCGCTCTTGTAGCTGAACTTGCACCGGAAGATAGTGCCTATTTTGAGCTTCTGGGACTGCTCTCCCATGAAGGCGCAAAACCAGGTCCTGCAATTGGAAATTTAATTAATCCTTCTCCTTTACACAGAGCTATGCTGGCCACAGCAGGTTTATCGTCCGAAATCTTGCCTGCAGGCGGCCTCCCTGACCCGTTTTCTGAAGATGCAGTTGCAGTTGAGATGCTTTTGGCGACGGATCCAATAGCAAGCCCGACTTTACGACAAGAAGCTGGCCAGTACTCAATTCTGGCGAATGCTTTAAAGATTGAGGATGCTCGCCAACTTGTTATGGTTGCTGGCACACCCAATGCACCTTTTGGGCTTGCTGAAGTTGTTAGGATATCTAGTGGTCCTGAACGCGCAATTGCGATGGGTCAGTTTTTGGATATAGCAAGAAATTCGGCAGCAGCGGCAACGATGGCAAAACTTGCCTTGCCAATACTGACTAATCTTCCAATGACCGATATCAGTCCTGAAATAGGCGGAAAAGTTGCTCGCGGTCTCGTCTTAGCCGCGGCACCAGATATGGCAAAAGGTTGGTTGGATCAGCTGGAGGCAGATTCTGCAAGTGAAGAATTGGTCAAGTTTTCGCAGGTCTTCGCGATCGCTGCTGGCAGAGATTTAAAACCTTTTACTGGGGAAGAGGCTCTCGTCTGGGTGAAAGCAATGGACCCTGCGTCTATAGCTGAAAAAGCCTCTCTGCTTGGGCTATTGCGTCGATCAGTTGGCTTAACCACATCACCAGTACTTGAGGCTATTGGATTAGTAACAGACATAAAATCAACCATCCCACCTTCTGATTTAATGCCCTTAGAGGTGGCAGGGGCCGAGAAGCTTGTTGGGGAAACCATTTTGCGCGCGGTAAAATTTGTTAGCAGCGGAACTCAGTCAGACCAGCCTTTGCGTCTGGCGGCTGCTTCAAAAGCTCTGTTTGAGGTTGGGCTTATAGAAGAAGCTCGTTTGATAGCAGCGGAAGCTGCTGTTATGGGTGGCTTGTGAGTGTTACCCGGCCATCTTGAACAGTTTTTTGAGATGCTTCTTGCAGAGCGGGGAGCAGCCAAAAACACAATAGAGGCCTACCGCCGCGACTTAGTTGCCGTTACTGAATATCTCCAACCACAAGCTTTAGATACTATCACCTCTGTTGGACTTACAGATTACTTAAGTTCGATTGCTGAGGGGGAATGAGTCCGCGTACCAGTTCTCGGCGGTTATCAGCTTTGCGTCAGTATTTTGGGTTTCTCGTTCAAGAAGGTATCCGGACCGACAACCCAACCATTAAAATTGACAGGCCAAAGCTTGGGCGACCTTTGCCAAAATACCTAACAGAATTTGAAGTGGGTGCCTTGCTGACAGCTGCACGCTCACAGCGCGGACGAAATGGAAGACGATTAACTTTAATTGTGGAGCTGCTTTACGCAACTGGGCTGAGGATATCTGAGCTCGTGACATTGCCAGCTAGTGCGGCAAAGGCACAGGATGCGTTGATAATTTATGGTAAAGGGGAAAAGAGCGCCTAGTGCCGCTTGGAAGCCAGGCAATCTCAGCAATGCAATATTATGAAAAAGACAGAAACTCGTTTTCTATGGGCCAAGGTGACAGCCCGTGGTTATTTCCATCGCGAGGAAAGGGTGGTCATATATCAAGAAGACGAGTTGGGCAGATGCTTGATGAGTTAGCGGTTGAGGCTGGTATCGAGGTGCAAAAAGTGTCGCCTCATGTCCTTCGTCACGCTTTTGCAACTCATCTACTGCATAATGGGGCAGATTTGCGAACGGTGCAGGAGCTTCTAGGACATGAAGACCTCTCAACCACAGAAATATACACTCATATTCTAGACGAAAGAATGAAAAGCCTTGTTCTGCAAAAGCATCCCTTAGCCACTGAGGAATAGAGCAGGATTTCTAATCTCCACCGTTACGGCCAAGATAATCACCATTTTCGAGATGTAGAAATTAAGTCAATAATTCCTGTGGGTTGCTGAAAGAGCTTCTAAACCGTTCACGCAATTTGTTCAGGGCTCGTTTTTCAAGTTGGCGAACACGCTCTTTACTCACACCCAACTCTGCCCCAAGAGCTTCGAGAGTCAGTGTGTCTTCCTCTAATAACCTGGCTTGAATTATGCGTGCCTCTCGTACCGGTAAGTCTGAAAGAGCACTCTGCACCCAATCAGATCGTATTTCGGCATCTTTGGCTTCTATTGTAACAGCTTCTGGAGTCGGGCGGTCATCTACCAGGTAGTCTTGCCAAGAAAGATCAGTCTCTTCTCCCACAGGAGCATTCAACGATTGGTCCGACGCAGATAATCGGGCCGACATACCATGTACATCACGCTCTGGTACCTTTAATTCCGCTGCGATTTCTTTGCGCCCCGCGTCATCAAGTAACTTTCCTGTACGACCCTCAATCCTGGCGCGAAGCCGACGGAGATTGAAGAAAAGGGATTTTTGCGATGATGTTGTTCCCGTTCTTACTATCGACCAGTTTCTCAGAATGTAGTCTTGCATTGCAGAACGCACCCACCAGGAAGCGTAGGTAGAAAATCTAATATCACGCTCTGGTTCAAAGCGCGCGGCTGCCTGCATAAGACCAACGTTGCCCTCTTGGATCAGATCAGCAAGTGGCAGTCCATAATTGCGAAACTTAACGGCCATACCAGCTACAAGACGACCATAAGAAGTAATCAATTCGTGTAGGGCTAGCTCGTCTTCTTCGTCACGCCAGGCCTTAGCTAAGGAAAGTTCCCGCTCTCGAGTGAGCAGAGGAGTGCTCATCGATGATCGGACCAGGCGCATTCCGTTGTTTTGCGATATATGGGTCATATGAAGTCCCTTCCTGGAGCAACATTATTTGCAACTCATAAAGAGATACGATGCTTTTAGCTTTGCGGATCACCCGCATACACATTTTGAATTTAAATTTAAAACCAAAACGCAAAAAGCAGCTGACGGTTAGCCAGCTGCCCTTCTAAATCACAGTCGCTTTTTAGGTTTAAGCTGCAGCTGATCGCAATTGGGCTACGATTTTTTCTTCTGCTGCCGCTTCATCAATTTTATCAATGGCAGCTACCTCACGAGTAAGCCTCTCCAATGCAGATTGATAAATCTGACGCTCACTATATGACTGATCAGGTTGGTCAGCGTTTCTATGAAGGTCTCGCACTACTTCGGCAATCGACACTGGATCGCCAGAGTTAATCTTAGCTTCATACTCTTGCGCCCGACGGCTCCACATCGCTCGACGAACCCGAACCTTTCCAGTCAGAGTTTTCATTGCGACTTGAATATCTTTTTTAGAAGAGAGACTTCTAAGGCCCGCAGACTCAAGCTTGTCTAATGGAATCCGTAAGGTCATTTTCTCTTTTTCAAACTCTACAACTAGTAATTCTAGCTTTTCGCCAGCAATTTCTTGAGTTTGAACAGCTTTCACCTGACCGACCCCGTGTGCCGGATAGACAACGTAATCGCCAGTGCGATGTTTAGCAGCTTTGCTCATCAGTAATGTATAAGCCTCGATTTTAATATGGTCAGATTATGATATGTACACGAAATGGTGAGGAAACACCTGTTTCACACGTCTAGATCTTAACGGTCTGTACTACAAAATTATGATAAAAAAAAGATAAATGTGAAAACGATATGATTAGAAGGTCAAAAATAAAAAGTATATAAAAAACAATTTCTACAACACAAAACAAAAATGAAATCTAAATCTAATAAAAAATTACAACACTCTAGGTTTTAATTTTTGTACGATTTTATAATTGAATTTTAAATTTACGGATTCATTGTTTTAAAGTTTAATTTATAATTAATCACAACAGAATTTTTCCAAAATATTTTTTTAAATACACTATTATTATTTGCTCAATACTTTTCGGATACCTTCTAGTCCTGAATAACTAGCATCGATAATACCAAACTCGGTAATAAGGCCAGAGATGAGATGTGCCGGTGTAACATCGAAGGCATCATTGCGTGCATGGCTGCTAGTGGGGGTTAAACGCACCTTTTGACGACTCCCATCATTGGCTTGGCCCCAAATATGGGTGACCTCGTCTTCTGCTCGTTGTTCGATCGGGATTTGCAATCCGTCTTCGAGTGTCCAGTCAATGGTTGGGGTTGGTAGAGCTACATAGAAAGGGATTTGATTGTCTTTGGCTGCAATGGCCTTGAGATAGGTTCCTATTTTGTTGCAAACGTCACCGTTCGCTGTTGTTCGATCGGTGCCAACGATGCATAGATCCACCAGTCCCCTTTGCATCAAGTGACCGCCAGCGTTATCTACAATTACATGGTGCGGAATTCCGTGAGCGCCTAGCTCCCATGCCGTGAGTGCTGCACCGTGATTTCGGGGGCGGGGTTCATCAACCCAAACGTGTACATCAAGTCCTGCCTCATGGGCTTTATAAATTGGAGCAAGCGCTGTGCCCCAGTCTACAGTGGCAATCCATCCAGCATTACAATGGGTCAATATATTGACTGGAGAGTTATTCTTTTTACCCGAAGCAATACTGCGAATAACTTCAAGCCCATGGTTACCAATGGCCTCATTAATAGCTACATCCTCATCGGCAATGGACGCAGCCTCGGACATTGCAACTGACGCACGGTTCGAAACTAACTGTCCAATAAGGCGACTGTGCATGCGCTCCAATGCCCAGCGAAGGTTGATTGCTGTTGGTCGAGTAGACAAAAGGGCTTTGAATGCCTTCTCAAGGTTGGTATCGCTGGGATTTTCTTTGAGAGCTATCGCTAAACCATAAGCGGCAGTAGCTCCAATCAATGGGGCACCCCGCACTTGCATGTCGCAAATCGCTGTGATTACCGAAGTGAGGTCTGCCAGTTCTTTTATTTGGACTTCATGTGGAAGCAACGTCTGATCTATAATCCAAATACGGCCATCATTCTCCCAAATTGAGCGATAACTCTTTCCGTCGATTTTCATTTATTAAGCACCCTGCCCGCCACTGCATCGAGCATACTGATTAACTGTGGGTTTCGCTTTTCGGGCGGCGTAACTATTGCAACATCCAACGCTGTTTGACAGCCAGCGTGACAGGTCTGTGTGCGTTTGCCTAAGGCTGGGACAATATTTTTAATAATAGAACGAGCTTTAGCTGCATTTTCATGCAGGACTTTGATTACAGCATCGACCGTAACGTCATTGTGTCCCTCATGCCAGCAATCATAGTCTGTCACCATTGCGACGGTGGCGTAGCAAAGTTCGGCCTCACGGGCGAGTTTTGCTTCGGGCATGTTGGTCATGCCAATAACATCACAGCCCCAAGCTCTATACAGTTGTGACTCTGCTCGTGTGGAAAATTGAGGTCCCTCCATTGCCAGATAGGTACCACCTCGGGTCACCGTTACTCCTGAAGCTGCGGCTGCAGCCTCTAGCGCATCACCCATTCGGGTACAAACGGGGTCACCTAGCGCAACGTGTGCGACGCAACCCTCGTCAAAAAAACTTTTTTTCCTGGAAAATGTCCGATCGATAAACTGATCAACAATCACAAAATGCCCTGGAGGAAGTTCTTCCTCAATGAACCTACCGCAGAAAGCGAGAGAAGCTCTGTGGCGCCGGCACGCTTGAGAGCATCAATATTAGCTCGATAGTTTACAGCGCTCGGGGGGAGATGATGGTTGCGCCCATGCCTAGGCATAAATAAGACGGCCTGACCGTCGAGGACGCCTTCCATGATCTCGTCGGAAGGTGTTCCGAATGGAGATTCTATTTTTCTCCAACGTCGCTCCTCAAGCCCATCAATATCATAAAGCCCACTGCCGCCGAGTATCCCAATTACTGGTGGCGTGCCAGGTTTTGCCGTCATGTTTTCGCCCCTACCCAGAAAACCAAAAGGCCGTTGCAATACATTTACAACGGCCTTTGTACAACGTTTTAAACGTAGTTGGTTAGTGCACTTTTCGCCAAACTTCACGCTTCGCGAGGTACAGTAGAATGGTTAATATCACTAAGAAGATGATAACTTTAAAACCAGTCTGTTTCCGTTCTTCTAACTTTGGCTCTGCAACGAAAGCAAGAAAATTGTTTATGTCAGTCGTCATTTGTTCGACTGTTGCTGGTGTGCCATCATTGTAAGTGACTGCATCTGGTGACAGAGGTGGCGCCATACTAATTTGGTAGCCTGGGTAATAGGCATTGTAGTAACGGCCTTCCCCGACTTCACACCCTGCAGGTGCATCCATGTAACCACCAAGAATTTTTGGAATATGGGCCTCAAAATCAGGGCGAGCTTTCACTATTAGGCTAAGGTCAGGAGGATAAGCACCTCCGTTGGCCGCCGCCGCTGCTTTTATGTTCGGAAAAGGATTTGGAAATTTATCCGATGGAAGCGCTTTTCTTAATACAATTTCGCCCTCGTCATTAGGCGCAGCAGGGACTTCGTATTCCAACGCTACCCCTTTGATCTCGTCTTCAGTCGCGCCAAGCGCTGACAAGTTCCGGAATGCAAAAAGGTTGAGGGAGTGGCATGAGGCACACACTCCTCTGTAAACCTCAAAACCACGAAGGGCTGAATCGTGGTCATAGTGTCCAAAAATCCCCTGAAAAGACCACTTTTGCTCTGGAATTGTGGGAGGATTTTTTGGAGTGCAAGCAGTTTTTTTTCCAGCTCCCGCTGCGTTCGCAGCGGATAAGGTAATGCTTGCAGACGCAAGAACAATTAGACCTGCAAACAAGCAGGAAGAAATTTGTTTAAGGGTCATTTTCCTTCGTTCCTTCAAGCGCTGGAGCCGGATGGCTACGGATTTGAAATACTCAAATGAAGATCAATCGGCCGCTCATATAAGCCAAGAAGGGGCAGCAGGATGATGAAGTGGGCAAAATAATAGACAGTACCAAGTCTAGACAACACAACCCAGATACCCTCTGCGGGCATTGCTCCACAGAAGCCTAATAAAATACAGTCTGCTAACAGCACCCAAAACAGAACGAAGTATACGGGGCGGAATTTCGCTGACCGGATTGGTGAACGATCCAACCATGGGAGCACGAAGAGCACTGCAATTGCGGCAAACATTGCAATAACACCACCCAATTTATCTGGCACAGCTCTTAGGATTGCGTGAAAGGTAAGAAATACCATTCGGGAACAATGTGGGCAGGGGTCACTAAAGGATTTGCCTCAACGTAGTTGTCAGGGTGACCCATATAATTAGGGGCAAAAGATACCACTGCCATGAAGATCGTAAGAAACACTCCCAACCCAAACATATCTTTGATTGTGTAATAAGGATGGAAGGGAATCGTATCACCCTTGTTTTTTATATCGATTCCGAGGGGATTGTTTGAGCCGTGCTGGTGCAACGCTGCTATGTGCAAAATAACCACCCCAGCAATCACAAACGGTAGGAGAAAATGCAAAGAGAAGAAGCGGTTTAGAGTTGGGTTGTCCACTGTAAAACCACCCCAAAGCCATGTGACGATGTTTTCACCAATCAATGGAATAGCCGAGAACAAATTGGTGATAACGGTGGCGCCCCAGAAACTCATTTGGCCCCATGGTAAAACGTACCCCATAAAAGCAGTTGCCATCATCAATAACAAGATGACAACACCAAGGATCCAGAGCAGCTCTCGTGGTGCCTTGTAGGACCCATAATAAAGTCCTCTGAAAATGTGAATGTAAACCACAATGAAGAAGAACGATGCTCCGTTCATATGAATATATCGGATCAGCCAACCAAAATCGACGTCTCGCATAATTCGTTCTACTGAGGCAAAGGCGTAATCCACATGCGCTGTGTAGTTCATCGATAGCACAATGCCGGAGACAATCATTATCACCAGACAGAAGCCGGCAAGACTGCCAAAATTCCACATGTAGTTAAGATTTCTCGGCGTAGGATACTCATGCAATTCGTGATTGAGCATGGAGAACACCGGCAAGCGATACTCAATCCACCGGACGATTGGATTAGAAAATTCAGGTGAGCTCATCGATTAAATGCCTTATCCGATCTTAATAACGTTTTCAGATAAGAATTCGTAAGGAGGGACAGCCAAATTATATGGGGCTGGCCCCTTGCGAATTCTGCCGGAGGAATCGTAATGGGAACCATGACAAGGACAGAACCAGCCATCGTAATCCCCTTTAACATCTCCGGTCTTTTGGCCAAGGGGAATACATCCTAGATGGGTGCAAACCCCGATGATAACAAGCCATTTGGCTTCACCGGGCAAAACACGCTCTGCATCAGATTGAGGATCTGGTAAATCATCGAGGCTAACACTTTGTGCTTCCTCTATTTCCTTAGAAGTCCGGTGCCTAATGAAGGTTGGCTTTCCTCGCCAGACCACGGTTATAGATTGCCCCTCAGCAACTGAAGCTACATTTACCTCAGTAGAAGCTAAAGCAAGAGTATCCGCTGCGGGCCGCAGGTTTGACAGGAAAGGCCAAACTGCAGCGACTGTTCCAACGGCTGCCATTGCGCCTGTTGCCATAAAGAGGAAGTCGCGCCGTCCCTCATCCATGCCAACATCAGCGTCATGGTTTCCGGCGGCGTGTACCGGCTCCGACATAAACTAATACCTCGCAAAAAGGGAAAAAATTACGACTAACACTTAGCCCAGCCGCACGTGTGAACCCAACCCGTTTGAGGTCCAAGCGTCATTATGACGCGCGATTTCCGTAACGTTTAATATGTCTAAGATTTTTCGAGAAAGAAGTCATTATAAGATATGCGAATTGCTCTAATCCAACCTGAAATTCCTCAAAACGTTGGGTCTGTAATCCGACTTGCCGCCTGTCTTGACGTGAATGTTGATCTTATCGGTCCTTTAGGTTTTGTTTTGACCGACAAAAAATTGAGGCGAGCTGGCATGGATTACATTGACCTTGCAAAGATTCGCCGCTTTGACAGCCTGGAAAACTTTATAAGCATGATGACAGGAAGGCTTATTCTCTTCACCACAAAGGGTGACATTGGGGCCTATAGTTTTACCTATAAAGCAGGAGATGTGCTGGCTTTTGGTTCGGAAACATCTGGTGCACCTGCTTTAGCTCATTCATCAGCCGCCGCCCGTTTGGCGCTGCCAATGACCGAAGGCGCACGCTCAATGAACTTAGCCACTGCTGCCGCTTTGGCGCTTGGGGAGGGACTCCGCCAAATTGGTGGATTGCCTCAGTGAATTCGAAAGGCTCAAGCTAGCTATGATAAATAACGAAGCACGGAAATCAGAAACGAAGGCTTGGTCTGAGGCGCTGCGAGATAGGATTTGCAACGCCTTCGAACTTATTGAGGAGGAGTTTGCCAAAGGCGCTAATATAAACTTGATGCCAGGCCGGTTTGAACGAGATGCTTGGACCCGCACAGCCAAGAATGATGATCCTGAGTCAGGTCCAGGCGGGGGCGGGGTGATGTCGGTGATGCGTGGTAACGTATTTGAAAAAGTAGGTGTGAACGTTTCAACGGTTTATGGGGAATTTTCTGACTCTTTCAGAGGTCAAGTTCTTGGCACAAAAGATGATCCAACTTTTTGGGCGAGTGGCATCTCGCTCGTTGCTCATATGTGCAACCCTCATGTCCCCGCAGTTCATATGAATACTCGTCATATTGTGACTTCCAAGGCCTGGTTTGGCGGTGGAGCGGATCTAACACCAATGTTTCCTGAAAATCATCACGATGATGGTGTTCGTTTTCATTCAGCCCTTAAAGCCGCGTGTGATAGGGCTAATCCAGATTATTACGAGCGATATAAGGAATGGTGCGATAAGTACTTTTTTCTTCCACATCGGAATGAACCCCGTGGTCTAGGGGGAATATTTTTTGATGGCTTAGATAGCGGTGAGTGGAAGGCAGATTTTGCATTCGTGCGTGACGTTGGTGAGACATTTTTGGAGGTTTACGCCCATATTGTTAGGGATCAAATGAAGCGGGAGTGGACTGACGAAGAAAGGGAGCGTCAATTAATCCGGCGAGGACGTTACGTGGAATTTAATTTGCTCCACGATCGCGGCACTAAGTTTGGCCTTATGACAGGCGGAAATACCGAGGCCATCTTAATGTCGATGCCACCGGAGGTAAAATGGCCCTGAATTAAAATACCAGTATCAAGAGTTCAAACTTTTATGCCAAAAATATCATAAGTAACGATTTTATTAAGGCCGCAAATTAAACGCCACCTGGGATCGATGGGATGCTCCTTAAGTTCTTCTCACTATCCCTTATCTATTGGACGTCTGCGATGTTTTTTGAAACACAAATCGCCGAAATATGCCATCCAATAAGATCATGTGCGGCACAGTCAGCGCTGCAAGACCAATGAAAACTACTCGTAGCAGAGCTGATTCCAAGGTCATCACGGAGGTGCACCACCAAAAAACGATGCCACCTATACCCCAGCTAAATGAGGTAAGAAGCAGCGCTTGTGTGTAAAGCTCGCCCCGAGGCTTGACTGATCTAACAAAGCACCAAATCTGCCAGACATGTCGAGAAGAATGTACAAGGCAAAAATAAAAAGCGAAGCCGACAAGAGGCGGTGCTTGGGAAAATAAGAAGAGGAGTAGTGAGAGTTCTACTAATCCCGCCCGCCAATGGCGGTCCCGTAGTGCCTTCCACGCATAGATTGCTATCGACAGCACAACAATTAGTGAAATGCTATCGATAACAACCCAAACAGGGGCAGCTGAACCACCAGAAAGATAAGCAAAAATCCGGTCAACCTCGGATCTGTGAAACTGGCTAATACCAGCTACAACCACGCCTCCATGGGCAAACGCCTGCACCCACCGAAGCCAACCACCACTTAGTCGGGCATCACCAAAACCAAAGTGCAGAATGCTAATAACTAAAAAAACCATCAACGACATGACTGGGAACTGCAGCCACAGATAAACAACCAAAGTAGCAAGGCCAATATACGGCAAAGTAAAACGCAATAACGAAGCTAATCGTTTAGAGTAGCCCAAATAGATTGCAATTGCCCCGTCAAAAGCACCGTGCGGCAATCCGATTAACACAACCGACAATAAGGCGATTAGATTGGCTAGACCAAGACCTGTAACCAGCGCGTCTACTGCCATCAAGCATGTCCTGAGGGCGCCTTGTGGCGTGAATAGTTTGGAACAAATCCAAATTGGCCGAGTATGAGCAGGACTACTGCTTTCAAAAACACCCATTTTGGCATCGAAAGAACTACTTTTGCTCTTAGCTTCGAGTTGGCTTCCCCACTAAGGAACAGGGCAAACTCATCGCCACTTAGGGCGCGAGCCATTCGGAGAAATAACCCAGTTGCCACACTAGGCCAATGGCGCAACACAGTGACAAACACTTCATCCATCCAAAGATCAAATGTTTTATGAGGACGCTTCACTACCAGCGGTGATCCATGCTTATTGCCCGCAGATTTTGCCAAATCGATGGTCGCTGCAATTTGTTTTTGGATAAACGTAAATGCATAACCACTGGAAGGCCGAATCGCCCCACCATTGCTACCAATCCCGGTAGTACCCTTTTTATTTGGTGGTAATCGCCCAAGGGGTATAGCCCCAGCTTCAGTATTGATAATTTGAAAGTCATCAATCCCTAATTCTACCAACAAATATTCACGAATGGCGGATTCAAAAAAAACATCTGGCTCGCGATGCTGGGCAAACATCGTCGATTCAACTAGCGCTGAGCTGGACGAAAATGGCAATAGGTAAATAAAGTGGATGCCGTGGGACTGATCACACCTAAAATCCATCAAGATAGCGGTGGTTGGATCAAAGCTACCTGTTGCCGCATGTATCTCCCAGCCGACGAAATGCTGGATCATTTGGCCTTTGGGTATCTGCGGGGGCGACTGTCAAGGATCTGGGCCGTCGGATCAGGTTTCACGGTATTTTGGTCAGCAAATATCACGCCACTATTTTTGGCTTGTTGGCGGCAGTAGGTTTCCCATTTGCTACGGCGCAGAGCGTGATAGCAATGGCTTTCAGATGTCATAACAACACTGCCCTCTGATGTTTTAATACACCAGTTTGACCATTTACAATGGGCCAGACCAGCCGCTGTCTCCAACCCTTTAACCTGCCAAAAACCCCAAATGTGGTCTAAAGAGACTGGCGCGTTTTCAGGTCTGAGGATCATAATTTGGTGGTTAGGCAAAGCATCTGCCTGAGCGGCAAGTGATAGGCCCGCGCACCCATCCCCAATAACATGAACTGATTGAGCGCGATTAGAGCGCTTCTGCCTAGCTGACTTAGCCAGCTTACCCTGCATGTGGCAAGCCTTGAAGGTGGACATGTAACGCCTGACTATGGGATCTGGGCTTCGGCAACACTCGTGTCAAAAGAGTGCTCACGGCAATCAATGAACAGCGCAACTTTGAGGCTTTGCTGGTGACTTGGCGTCCCTGATGCCAGGCATATCCATGATTAGCTAGCTGCACTCCAATTTGACGGTAAACGCGTCCTGCTACCGCGATAGCCAGATGCGCACGCCAGGGTAAGAATCGATATCCCCGCGCTCCACTGATATAGAATTGGTCTGCTAAAACCAGCAACCGCTTTACTGCTGCGCGGACATGCTGTGCGGCCGGTTCATCTGGTGCATCTGCAGCAGCGCGGATTGCCTCTGGTGGCAAACCACCAACCCATTCTCCAGGAATGTATCTTCTACCCATATTGGCGTCTTCTAAAACGTCACGGGCAATATTTGTCAATTGCATCCCAATCCCTAGGTCAATGGCATATGCTTTGGCATTTTCATTAGCGCAGTTCAAAACCTCACACATAAGCAAACCAACGGTCCCGGCAACCCGATAGGCATAGATCACCAGCTCTTTTTCGCTAACAAGACAAACGTTATTTGCGGAGTCTTGAAGCAACCCATCTATTAAGGCTGTGAGGACATTTTTTGAAAAGTTCATGTCACGCATAAAGGATTGGAAGCTGGCAAAGGCTAGATCAGTGCTGGATTTATTTTGGATAAGATCGGCGTGAATACGAGCTAGACGTGCAGGCCCATCAGGAATATCACCGTCTGCCATGTCATCCAAAAGGCGACAAAAAGCATAGAGCCGTGCTGCATTGTCTCCCATCTGGGCACCGAGAAATTTGCTCGCCCAGTAAAAGCTCTTGCCATTCGCCATCAGCGAATCTTGAGGTTTTAACATTTCATTACAGGTCATCCCTTCATCCCCTAACTAAGATGGATGCTAAAACAATTATCTCTTAGTCACTTGTCCTCACGCGCCCGCTCTTCTTCATTAATGAGTGCTGCGACCACCTTAGCAGAACACAGGACGCCTGGTATTCCCGCTCCTGGATGAGCGCCAGCAGCGGAAAAATAAAGATTTGGGATATGAGGGTCGCGATTGTGATACCGAAACCAAGCCGATTGTGAAAAAATTGGCGCAATTGAAAAGCCAGCGCCGTGCATGGATCGGTAATCAGACTCAAAATCTTTGGGTGTCATCCAGAAAACATCGCTAATTACGTCTTCTAGTCTGGGCATTATGGTCTCACTTAACGCCTCTACAATTCGGGTGCGCAATTCTGGACCTTTAACTTTCCAGTCTACATTTCCAAGCAGATTGGGCACGGGACACAAAACGTAAAAACTATCACAACCTTCTGGTGCAAAGCTGGTATCGGTCGCAGTCGGTCTATGCAGATAAAGAGAAAAATCATCCGCCAGCACCTTTCGGTCAAAAATATCGGAGAGCAATTCCTTGTAGCGCGGCCCCATCCAAATGGTGTGATGCGCCACATTCGAATAACGCTGACGAGTCCCGAAAAACAACACATACAAGCCCATCGAATACTGGGTCATCGCTTCGGGGAGTAAACGCTTTCTTTTATTTACACCGGGTAACATCTGTGCATAGACCGTTGGCGGATCGCTATTGCAAATAATCCGTTTGGCGCTGAAAACCTCGCCATTGGCGGCGCGAGCGCCCGTTGCGTAGCCCCGATTAAGGGTAATTTCCGTAACATCTATGCCTAATCTTACATCTACCCCTACCCGTTCCAGCAGGTTATGCAATTCAGCCACCAGTTTGCCAGTACCCCCCATACAAAAGAACACGCCCCAGCGGCGTTCCAGATAATGGATAAGACTGTAGATAGAGGTCGTAGTGAATGGATTTCCTCCGACCAGCAATGGGTGAATGGAAAACACCTGACGTAACAATGGATGCTGGATATGCTTATTAACAATACCTGCAACTGTCCTGAAGCTATGTAACCGCAATAGCGATGGTATCTGCGCTGCCATCGTCCAGAACTTCACAAATGGCCTCGCGGCAAGCTTCTCAAAACCAACCTCAAAAATGTCCTTTGAGATTTTCAATAACCTAGCGTAGCCCGCAACGTCTGGGGCATGAAAACGCCTAATTTCAGCGTTCGTATCCTCAATTGATGGACGATAGTCAAACTGTTGGCCATCATGAAAATAAAATCGATACCATGGATCAAGAGGTCTGAATTCAAGATGATCTTCTCGACGTTCTCCAAACAGCGCAAATAACTCATCAAACAAAAATGGTGCGGTAATAACTGTGGGCCCGGCATCATGGCGAAAACCGCCTTTTTTCAAAAACCTGAGCGCGCCCACCTATAGCTTGAAGTCTGTCAACCAATGTAACTGAATAGCCTTTGGCTCGCATTTGTAGGGCGGCTGCAATTCCTCCAAAACCGGCACCAATTACCAAAACATCGCTCTTTGGCCTAGGCGAGCAGTCAGTGGGGTCGTTTAGAAAATATGTGGTTTCTTCTTGCCACTTCTGGGACATGGTTGTCGCACTTTTTAAGAAGATGTGACTAGATGAGGTGCTAATGCAGCGACTGATTTTTGGCAAATTTGCTGCAGCAGTAGTTGAACCGGCATAATAACCTCGGTTATTTCGGCAGGCAGAGTTGCAACCAGCTGTTCGCTCTCCCTTAGCATTGCGTGCATTTTTTTAGCTGCATCATGCATAGCAAATGATTTTATGATTTCACGTTGCCTTATTTCCAGGTCAACATTGCAACCAGAAACGTACCAGCTGTCAAAATCGACTTTTTCTTGCTCATCCAGCGCCTCACGATATAGCACAATAACCGCGTTCGGTGCGCGCCGTTTAAGGTCAGAACCAGTGGCCTCGGCGCCATCTTTACCCATGAAATTGAGAATATCATTAGCGACCTGGTAAGCGCTGCCAAGACATCGGAAATAAGCGTCTATGCTGGCTGTCGCAATGCCATGTAGCCCCATGGTTAAGACCCCCTCGAGCGGTGCGGTTAACAAAGGAGCAGTTTTATCGGCAGAAATTTGTAAATAGACTGGCCAGCTGCAAATGTGGGGGGTGCCGAATTCACATGCTTCTCCAAAAGCTGTTGTTTTCATGTGACTAGCTAGTATTTTGACCAGCATTGGAGACTGCGAACGTTGGGCCGCCTCGGCTGCTAGTTCAAATGACAAGGCAATCATCCAGTCACCCAGCGCTAATGCAACATTATGCCCGTATTTTGCGCATACAGTAGGGTGCCCCCGACGGAACTCGTCACCGTCGCAAATATCATCATGGACCAATGAAGCATTATGCAATATTTCAACTGCGACTGCCCAATGTAATGCGGCCGCTTGGTCAACATTTAGCAAATGCGCGGCCCTTAGCGCCATTCTCGCTCGCAGCATTTTGCCAGTCTTTGCAAAGTGATGCGCAGCTGCTTCGGCCAGAGGTCGTCCAGGCTTTGGCAGACGCGCTGCGATAAATTTCACTAATTGATCATTGGTAGACGTTCGAATGAAAGAGGCTTGTGCGTTGCTGGCGATATTGTCACTCGCTATTGGCGACAAATCCTTCATGGTGACTTGCCCTCGCTATCTAACTGAACCTTTTTGGTTTGACGTCGTTTGGTCCTCTGCGGAGAGTTTGAGACTTAATCGAAGTTACCAAAACAGCTTTAGAGGGAATGTTCGCAACAAACTCAAGGTGATAGGGGCGGCACAGATAGGCCGCCCCAATCGTATTATTTGGACGCTTCACTTTCGGTGACAGCAACGTTCCAAATGATTACACCAAACGCAATCTTATTCAGCACATCAGCTAGATTGTAGATCACGTTAAGTGAGTTAGCGGCAACTGACGGATCACCGGATGCAAGATATCCGTAGAAGTAGCCAAGTGGGTAAATCGCCCAACCAATGGTCACAATCCAGCGCATTGTAGAGAATGCGGACTTAACCGAAGCGGGGGCCTGCTCTGCTGACATCTTGCCAGCTTCGCCCATGAAGATTTCATAAAGGATATATGCCCAACCAGCCATACCGATAACAAAGCCAAGCCATACATTTATATAGCCAACTTCACCTGCATAACCGCCTATGAGCATGACTAAAGTGCCAATCATCAAACGCCAGAATATTCCACCTGACGCGCTTCCGACAGCACGAAGGATCAAATAGAATTCGACCATAAGCAACGGCACGGTGATCAACCAGTCAATGTAGCGATAGACTGTTGGTGTATCGCCTGTGCTTACCCAAACGTCACGCATGTAGAAATAGTGTACAGCCGCAACCAAGGTTACTAGACCTGACACGGTTAGTGACGTTTTCCACTTTGCAGAAACACGCTGTGTTTCAAGAAAGAAAAACGCTGTCGCTGCGACAAGCGCCATAGATATCAGCCAGAATGAAATTCCGACATAGTCGTCGGCTTTAAGATTTCCACTTGCTGCAAACGCCGTGGCTGGTGAGGCGACTATTGTTGCTGCTGTCAGAGCAGCAAATTTTCTGCCGAAGATAAATTTCATAAGGTTCCTCCCCTTATTATTCCTAAATCGGTTGTTTTTGAACGTCCATTGGTACTTAGAATTCCACTACCATAATCAAAAATTCAAAAATACCAATAACAAAGTAATTTTAAATTTCTAGGTTTAAATTGTGCGACTGATAAAGAGCTAAGTATTTAAGTAAAAAAAGAGAAAGTTTGCGGCCCATTTTGAGACAACGAAGGTTATACTAAGAGCGGAATAATCATTTATATTTTGCAAAACGATCTATTGCGACAGCTGTCTGTAAACTTTTGTTATGGAGGCAAAAATTTGCTGATTTGATGTGGTGGCGAAGTCCAAGGAAGTGAGGATATAGTTTTTGGACTTCGATGATTTTTTTCCATAGACCCTCTTAAAATCATGAAGTTCGCTGCTTACGCAGCATCTGCTATGGAATTGATAGTTACTATCGAACTTTGATTTTAGAGGCTATTCGACAGTTACCGATTTTGCGAGATTTCGGGGCTGATCAACATCTGTTCCTTTAGCAACGGCTGCAAAATAAGCCAGAAGTTGCATGGGAATGGAATAAAGTATTGGCGCTACAAATGGGTCACATGCCGGCATTTCTATGGTGTGGGCGGCATACTCTCCCGCTTCATTTATTCCTTGAGCATCAGACACGAGAATTGCTTTACCGCCACGAGCAACCAGCTGGTGAAGGTTCGACGCTGTTTTTTCAAATAAGTTATCATATGGTGCTACGACGACTACAGGTACGTTTTCGTTAATTAGAGCAATGGGCCCATGTTTCATTTCTCCCGCCGCGTAACCTTCGGCATGGATATAAGAGATTTCTTTTAGTTTTAGGGCTCCTTCCATGGCAATTGGGTGTGATGATCCTCGACCAAGGTAAAGCACATCCCTAGCTTCAGCTAAAACAGCTGCTACTGACCGAATTTGATCTTCGTTTGCTAAGGCTTGAGCTAATAGTGCCGGGGCAGATATCAGTGCGTTGGTAAGGCTTGCAGCTTTTGCTGCAGTGATTGCTTGTCGCCGGATAGCTGTTTCGATTGCAAAAGCAGCAAGCACCACTAATTGCGTAGTGAATGCCTTTGTAGAAGCCACGCCGATTTCTGGGCCGGCTAAGGTTTGAAGGGAGGCATGACTTTCCCGAGCAATAGCACTTTCACATACGTTAACAACGGAAAGGATCGTTTGATCCTGAGATTTTGCGTAGCGGAGCGCTTCTAATGTATCGATAGTTTCTCCAGACTGAGAAACACAGATAAAGGCTCCGTCTTTTGGCATTGGAGCTTCGCGGTAGCGAAATTCACTTGCGATATCTATATCCATCGGTAATCGAGCGATTTGCTCCATCCAATATTTGCCCACCGCGCAGGCATAGAATGCGGTTCCGCACGCGCTAGCTGTAAATCTTGATGTTTTTCAAGCTCTATGGGTAGCTTGGGCAACTCAACTGACTGAGTTTTATATGAATACAGCGCCCTCAACGTGTCACCAATAACTGTGGGCTGCTCGTGTATCTCCTTTTCCATGAAGTGACGATATTCACCCTTACCAATCATTGCTCCCGAAATGGCCGATTGTTTAAGCTCACGCTTAACAGTTTGACCCGTTCGGTTCATGATTTTTACGTCTTGGCCCTCGATGATGACCCAATCTCCTTCCTCTAGGTATGTGAGGGTAGAAGTTAACGGGGCTAAAGCTAATGCATCGGAACCTAAATAAACCTCTTGGTTGCCGTATCCTAGAACCAATGGGCTGCCTTGACGCGCTCCTATCATAAGACTTTCGTGGCCGCTGAACATGATCGCGAGCGCAAAAGCCCCGTCCAACATTTCTAAAGCACGATGTGTAGCGGCTTCTGGCGAAAGGCCGAGAGTTTCAAGATTGTAAGAAATGAGGCGTGCAACTACTTCTGTGTCAGTCTCTGTTTCAAAAGTAACGCCTTCAGCTTCCAACTCTCGGCGCAACGATCTGAAGTTTTCAATGATACCATTGTGAACAACAGCTACGTGATCCGTCGCGTGGGGGTGTGCGTTTAGTTCTGAAGGGGCACCGTGCGTTGCCCAGCGGGTGTGACCAATACCAATTTTGCCATCAATTGGAGCGTCCTTTAAATGCGTAACTAAATTTGAGAGCTTTCCTTCTGCTCGGCGGCGTTCAATCGAGCCGTTAAATAAAGTGGCAACCCCTGCTGAGTCATACCCCCTGTACTCAAGTCGCTTGAGGCTCTCGATAAGGTTTGGAACCACATCCTCTTGACTAACTATTCCAATAATACCGCACATTCAGATTATGATCTCCACATTAACCTAGGGCCGTTATTTATCTTTTTCGTGAGTTTTCCGAGAACGAAAACGTAGTGCCCATTTGGGGTGGTTTGATTGAGATGCTCTTTCAAGGCTCAAGGCATTATCTTGAACATCTTTGGTTATAGTGCTTCCTGCCCCAACAATAGCACCATCTCAATCTTTACCGGGGCCACCAAAGCACTATTTGAGCCAATAAAGGCTTCCCTTACCTATATCAGTAAAATATTTATCAAAGCCGTCATAATTACAGGTTATGGTGCCCGCCCCGATATTTGCTTTGGTGCCAACTCGCGCATCTCCTATGTAAGCTAAGTGATTTGCTTTAGCGCCGGCTTCAATAATGGATCCTTTAACTTCAACAAAATTCCCAATTCGAGCGGATGCTCCAATTTCGGTTCCAGGGCGAAGCCGAGGCATACGGTCCTACTATTGCTCCGGACGCGATATTGGCGCCCTCAATATGGCTAAATGCGCGAATGGTTGCGCCTTTTTCTATGATGGTACCAGGACCCAAAATGACATTTGGTTCGATAACGACATCTTGTCCAACTTTAACATTATGGCTGAAAAACACAGTTTCAGGCGAAATCATCGTCACTCCAGCTGTCATGGCAGCCAATCGAGCCTGATTCTGAAAAACTGCTTCTGCAGCAGCTAAATCAATCCTATCGTTAACTCCCTGTAATTCGCTTTCTTCGCCTTCAACCACCGCAGCTAGACCTTTGTCAGCACGTAAAAGTGCTACGATGTCAGTCAGATAGTACTCACCCTTAGAGTTTTTATTTTCAACCTGTTCCAACAGTTTACAAAGTTTTGGGCCATCAACTAGCATGACACCAGAATTACAGAGATTGTTTTTTCTTTCTTCTACATTGGCGTCACGAACTTCGACGATCCGATCTAGATAGCCATTTTGATTCAACATCAAGCGGCCGTATGCGCTTTCTTCCCTAGTTCTCATTCCCAGGACTACGATGTCAGGCGAGTCTTCTGCCATGCGTCGGTCAAGCATTGCTTGCAACGTTGATTGACGTATCAATGGTGTGTCGCCGAAGAGGATAAAGATATCACCATCAAAGCCTTCATAGAGGGATTTAGCTGCTTTAGCTGCGTGAGCTGTACCAAGGGCTTCTTGTTGAATGGCCGTAGCGAAAGGGTGGACGGCCTCGATTACTTCGCTGTCACCGGGAGCTACGACAACACAGATTCGTTCAGCATTGAGGCCATTTATCAAATCCAGAACATGATTAATCATAGGCTTACCGCCTATTTGGTGTAAGACTTTGGGGAGGCTGGACTTCATTCTTGTGCCCTGACCAGCGGCAAGCAGAATAGCGCCAAGTGATTTTTTTGATGAATTTATTTGTTGGTTCAAGATGCGATCCAGACTTTCAAACAAAGTGTTGCTAGAGGCCTTACTTAAGAAATCATGTGATAATTATCATTCGCATGTAATTTCCCCAAATTATTTGAAAATCAATGCAACCAAAGGTGTGAAATTTCAAAGACAAGACGAACTTTGTGTTCTTAATATCATTGGAAAAACGAGCGATGAATAGCCCGCGTGCACTTATATTTGATCTTGATGGGACGCTAACTGATAGCGCTCCTGCTATTGGCCGTGCGCTCAATCGTCTTTGGGCCGACATGCAGCGGGCGCCGATACCTCAGGTGGCTATCAGGGGATATATTGGCGATGGTCCAGCAGCACTGATCAAATGTGCCCGCAGAGACAGTGGCCTAGAGCCTGACCCATTAGCCGAACAGGCTGAGGCTAATGAGTTTTTGAGAATTTATGCTGAAGATGGGCCAGGCGGAGAGGTCTTCCCAGGTGCAATTGAGGTTTGTGAAGAATTAGTTTCAGCTGGTTTAGAGTTGGCAGTTTGTACAAACAAACCTCAAGATGCCGCGTGGCGTTTGCTATCAATGCTAGGGCTTGCTCCTTTTTTAGTTGGGTGCGTGGGTGGAGATGCAGCGCCATTGCGCAAACCTGACCCTGCCCACGTTTTTGAGACTCTGAAACTTTTCAATAATATTGCGCCGTCGCAGGCTCTGATGGTTGGAGATGGTTTGCAGGATGTGGCCGCAGCAGAGGCGGCCGGAGTGAACGTGATAGTGGCTTCGTATGGTTACGGGGGTTTCAACTGCACGCCCTGACTTGCCAAGCATCAAAACGATTAGGGATCTCCCAGAGCTTCTAGAGCTAAAAAGAGATAAACCCTAGATAATTGTTCAATGTCAAAAAGCGTAAGGTTTAATTAGCCTTTTGTGTAGATGCTTACGTTATTGTTTTTGCTCAGCAGTGATGCTGCTTCGGGCTTTGTCAATGGTGGTTAAAACTTGATCTAAGTCGCCAACAAGGTTCGCGAGAAGTAATATCAACCTACTGTTCAATTGGCGGCTTTCTGAATCGGTGAGATTTTCATGAGCGTCTACCAAAGCTTCAAAGAGATCATCAGGCTGCGAAACACGGATCTCTTTAGGATACTGTGTCATTAGTGTCTCCCGGTAGATCGTGCTAGTGCAGCGTTAAGCCATTCGAGCGACTTGACTAACCTGATGTGTTCGTGCCGCGATATGTTGGTCGGGGTGGAAAAGATAAGTTGTTCCTTTCCGCATATTATAACGTTCTTTGATTAGACCGTTTGGGTCATTTTCCGGTCCAATCTGGATCACAAATATGTCAGTAGGAATATTAGGAGGGGGAGGGGCTATAAATTTTGGATGGGTATAACCTTTAGGCATGGATATAAAAATTTGTGAATGCGACGGCGTTTAAATGGTTTCGACGATAACACCTATCATCTGAAGGTACCCCCTCACCCTTTGGCCGCACTTGGTGTCATTAATAACCGAAACGGTCCAAGCATGGCTAAGGCTATAGCAACCTTAACAAGAAAATCTCCAACCAGAAGAGTAGTCCATGGAACCGAGGTGCCATAGAACGCCAAGCTGAAAAATAGAGCCGTATCAAGGGCAGAAGCTGCGGTGGTTGACACCAAAGGAGCTCGCCACCACGAACCAACCCTGAGTTGGTCAAAGATTTTAACATCCAAAAGCTGAGCAGCCATAAAAGCTGTTACCGAAGCCAAGGCTATTCGTGGACCTGCAAGAATAATGGAAACAACTGCCGCAACACCGAAGCCAACATACACAACTCGGCGAGCTACTTTTGGTCCGTCTGCACGGTTTATTAAATCAGTTACTAAAAATGTAATTGGGTAAGTCAGTGCGCCCCAGGTGAGCCATTCATTGATTGGATGTTGAACCAAAATATTGGAGGCAACAATAAGTGATACCATGGCGGCAATCGCAGCAATAAAGCGTTTGTTGCCCCAAGTTTTTGAGAAAGAGGCATCAGTGAATGTCCTTAGGGCCCAGCATGGCATTTTTTTAATTTTTCAAAGCTGAATTCTTGGGACTTACACAAATCAAGGATTATTTTTTCCTTATCTGCCACTCGTCCAGCTGCAGCTACAACTTCTCCCGCCACTTCTTTTGGCACTACGACAGCACCGTGCTGGTCAGCATGGATAAGATCATCATGCTCGACGACCATACCTGAAACTGTTACTTGGCAACCAAAGTCGAGCATATGAACGTGAGCGTGGCTCGGTTTAATTGAACCGGCGAGAGCCTGGAAACCTTCTGCCCAGTCTGGGATGTCTCGAATACATCCGTCGGTGACAACGCCAATAGCACCTAGTGCTTTGTGCACATTTGAATTCACCTCGCCCCAAAAAGCTCCGTGGCCTGCATTTGGGCCGTCTAAATCTTGCAAGATAGCAATTCTTGGCAACTCGCCTTTGGATACATACTCGTAGTAGGAGACCCGCTTATCGGCTCCAATAGATTTATTTGGACGAACCGACCTGATCATGCCTGTTCGGGCGACGCCTACTATAGGTTTAAGATTAGGAAACGGACAGACTAAAGGTTCCGTTGTAAAGCCCTGATCTCGAAATTTGTTATCAATTTCTTCCAGAGCATTACACACAGTAGGTGTATCGAGCGCCGCAAGATCAGAAAGTAATTCTGCAGTAATAACCGTCATCATGAGGTTCCTATAAAACTAGCTTTAACAATTCTGTTAGCTTGGCTGATTTAGATAGCCTAAAGGGCTATTTTTAACGAAAATCGGTACGTATCCCTTAGGCTGATCATAGACCCAAGACATCATTCATTGTGTATAGACCTGCGGGCTTGCCGTGTATCCAACTGGCAGAACGGACAGCCCCCCGCACGAAGAGCGAGCGGTCTGTGCATCTATGAACTAGTTCTAGACGTTCACCTGCGCCTGCAAACATAACGGTATGCTCGCCGACCACATCCGCTCCTCTAAGGGTTGCGAACCCAATTGCCCCATCAGGCCTTTCTCCTGTCTCACCCTCTCGTGACCAAATTGCTACATCATCTAAGTTCACACCCCTGCCTCTAGCTGCTGCCTTTCCGAGGCCAACCGCTGTGCCTGATGGAGCGTCAATTTTATGTTTGTGATGCATTTCCATAATCTCGATGTCGTACTCAGGGTCTAGAATGCTAGCCACACGCTCAACAAGATTCATGAACACATTCACAACAACGCTCATGTTTGGAGCGTAGACAATGGGAATTTTTTTGCCGGCTGAAGCAAGCTCAGCCTCTTGATTGGCATCTAAGCCAGTAGTTCCTGTCACGTAGGCGGTGTTATGCTTTGCCGCTAATTTAGCATGTTGGGCAGTAGCGGTTGGGATGGAGAATTCAATTGCAACGTCCACTGTTTGAATGACGGTTTCTGCATCTCCACCAACGATTACCCCAATAGATCCAATCCCTGCAAGTTCACCTACGTCTTGTCCAATGAGTTCTGAACCAGGCACTTCAGAGGCTGCTGCAACTTCCATGTTATTTGCTTCATGGCAGAGTTTTACGATTAGCCTGCCCATGCGCCCACCCGCACCAATAACCCCTACTCTCATTTGCTATGCTCCTTGCAATCGCAAAAAAACTCAACTTATTCTATCTCATAAAAAGGGTATTGCAGGGATTAAAAATCCCTAGGGTGAGGAACGTAGAATTTTTAAGCACTTCTGAGTGCGAATTACCGTCCCTCAAAACCAACCATTTTTTTTATTGGGTGGAAGTGGCGGGAGTGACGGGGCTCGAACCCGCGACCTCTGGCGTGACAGGCCAGCGCTCTAACCAACTGAGCTACACCCCCTTAAGAGGTTTAATTTTTCAAACTCTCTGGATACGGCGGTTAATACGGACCACCGTCGTTTTCGTCAATAGGTACTCTTCACTTAGGTTAAGTACACCCCGCCATTTACATGGATTGTTTGCCCGGTGGTGTAGGCCCCCTCTGGCGTACATAACAGTCGAACCATGCCGGCAATCTCATCAACTGTTCCCATTCTATTCAGGGGAATGCCACGATCATTCATTCCTGGGCGAGCGCCGGCCGATGCACCGCGGGTTGTGTCAATCATCCCCGGTGCGACGGCATTTACATTAATTCCATGTGGAGCCATTTCTCGAGCTAGCCCCCGCGTGAAACCTTCTAAACCAGCTTTGGCCGCGTTCACATGGATTCGGTTTAATGTTCCCACGCGATTAGAAATGCCACTAAGAGTAACTATTGCGCCCCCTTCGCCATTTGCAACCATATGCTTTGCACAGGACTGGCAAACATTAAAAGCACCATCAAGCGCAACGCTGATTACGCCTTTCCATTCATCAAAGGACATATCTAGGAATGGAGTCTGTTTACGATGGGCTGCATTTGATACTGCCATATCTATACGGCCAAATTTTTCCATTGCAGCTTCAACCATAGCATCAACAGCAGCGCGATCTGTGACATCGGCAAGGAAAGGCAAAGCTTGGATGCCGTAAGTTTGCTCAAGCATCGCAGCTGTTTCATCTACTGCAGCCTGATCAAAGCGACCATTTACAACAATATTGGCGCCAACAGCTGCTAGATGTTCCGCTATTCGCTGACCAATATTTTTTCCAGCGCCTGTAATTACCGCAGTTTTGCCCGCTAGAATTTTTGCTCCTGGGTCGATCATCAAGGTCACCTAGCTTCTGTAGTTAAAAAAAACGCCGCTCTAAAGCGGCGATGGTGGGCGATGACAGACTCGAACTGCCGACATCCTCGGTGTAAACGAGGCGCTCTACCAACTGAGCTAATCGCCCGAAATGCTATAACCTTTTAGTGATAGGCGGCATACACAAGTGTAAGCCGCCTAACAACTAAAAATTAATTTAAAGCGTCTTTAAGGCCTTTGCCTGCCTTGAACTTAGGCTGCTTTGACGCCTTGATTTGGATGGTTTCGCCGGTGCGTGGGTTGCGACCAGTTGTTGCCGCACGGCTTGCTACGGCAAATGTGCCGAAACCAACAATGCGCACATCATCACCCTTTTTAAGGGCGCCCTCGATAGCATTAAAGACGGCATCAATGGCATTTCCGGCATCTGCTTTAGTGATACCAGCTTCTTCCGCTACTGCGGCGACGAGTTCATTTTTATTCACTTGCTGCTCCCCTATTCTGAGTCCATTCCCACTGGTGGGGTGAACAAAACCAGGTGTTTCTAATAAAGAGCAGAATACAGGCGATCGAGCTGCCGTCAACGCGATAGTGCATTGGATTATCAACAGCCAACAAAACAAGGCCTCGCAAAAAATTTGTGAGGGGAGCAACATGGTATCTCAGGAGAAGAATATGAGTGAGCAAACAAAGCGCTACCGGGATGGCCTTGGCTATGACCATGAATTATATCCTTGGAGCATGCTTAGTGGCCGGAAATCATTAGAATGGCCAGGGAGGCGCTAGAATTGCACTTGCCTGCTTTGTGCACCTGGAAAATTTCGAAATTGACCCTCCAAGTGGAGCAATTGCCGATCCACGGTTTGGTGGAGCTCTAGGGTCTTACGACCCTGATTACCAAAATCACACTAGGCGATTACATGGATTGCGTGTTGGGTATTTTCGTGTGTTGGAAATTCTGGAGAGGTACGGGGTTAAGGCAACAATTACCTTCAACTCTTCAGTAGCTGAAAGTTATCCTTACCTAGTAGAGCGGGCCCTTAAGGGCGACCATGGTTTGGTAGCTAGAGGTGTTTCTGCTCGCCAGATGATTTCTCAAAGCATGAGCGAACAAGAAGAAAAAAAACACATCAGCATAGTATTGATACCCTTGAGAGGATTTCTGGTCGTTCAGTCAAAGGCTGGGCTGGTCAAGATATGGGAGAAAGCGATAGGACCCCGAGGATACTCAAGGAGTTAGGATTAACTCACGTTATAGATTGGCCGAACGATGATATTCCATATCCTATGGATGTATCAGGAAAAGGTGATGCTCCCCTCATTTCTATTCCTAATCAGACAGAATGGGATGATGCTGAACTTTTCGCTGTGCGGCATGTGGATCCCTGGAGATATCCTGAAATATTTCGAAGCGCCTTTAATCATCTCTACAATGAAGGCGGTCAGATGTTTGGTTTTGGCGTCCATCCATGGATTTTTGGGCAGGCTTTTCGCATTAAATACCTAGAAGAGGCAATTTCTGCCACCGAGGACATGCCTGGTATTTGGAGGGCCACTTCAGACGAAATTGCAGAATGGACAATTTCAAACCTCTAGGATTTACGCTTAAGCAAGCCGCATTTTAGTTTTTGAACGGATCATGTCGAAGTCGATATCGGCGCCTAGCCCAGGACGTTCCATAGCATGAACGTGCCCGTCTACGATCTCTATGTCAGGGTTGAGGCCATATTTTTGAGCGCCAGCAGGTAAGAGTACCTCAAAGAAAGACGTGTTGGGGATGGCCATTGCAAGATGAAGGTTTGCTACATTGTTCAGAGAATTACCTCCATGGTGGATTTCGTAATTCATTTTAAAAGCCTCGGCGAGGTGGGCTGCTTTTAAGCAGCCAGTAAGCCCTCCTTTCACAGCCACATCGCCTCTTAAATAGTCCGTCGCCTGCATTATCAACCAAGGAGCATACGAATAGAGTCCGCCAGGCGAGTACTCAGTTGCCATCAAAGGAATGGAGAGTTTTTGGCGAAGTTTTGGATAATTTAATAAATCTTCCTCGTCGAGAGGATCCTCAAACCAGTGGAAGTTTAAGTCTTCGATAACACGACCAACCTTAAGAGCCGCTGGATAGTCATAGGCCCAAGTGCTATCCAACATTAAGCGATAATCATCGCCCACAGAGCGTCTAACTGCATTGCAAACCTTGATGTCCAGATCGGGGTCAGTGGGGGTGGATTTTGTAGGCGGCCCAGCCATCCTCCATAAATGTGAGTGCTTCTTCAGCATACGCTTCTGGAGTGTTTAGAACGGCAGAAGATGCATAAGCAGGGATTTTATCTCTGAACTGGCCAATAAGCTTGGCGATGGGTAACCCAGCAATTTTGCCTGCTATGTCCCAAAGTGCAATGTCGCATGCGCCAATTGCACGGAGAGTAGTTGTGCGATTTTTACGATATAGCTTTTTGTAAATGAGCTCTCGGTCTAGTGGGTTTTGACCCATCAGAACAGGCTTCAAATAATGGATTAGGCTCTCCCCATCCATCTGGGCGCCACGGTTTGCAGAGCCAAGAAAGGCATGCCCTTCGACACCATCGCGCGTTTTTACTGTTAGTAAGCCAAGTTGGCTGGCACCAGCAAAAGTGCCTGTATGATTTCCATACTGAGTTGGTGGAATATCGTCCCAGGCAAAGAGGTCCAGGGTAACATCAACTATTACGTCAGCCATTTGCCCCCCTAATTACTGGGTCCTGCTTTGCCAAGTTTTACTCAAAAGTCATGATGGTTTCGTCGGCTTTGAGGCTAACACCAGCCTCTACTACCACGCCAGAAACCGTGGATGATTTCTCAGCTCGAAGCACGTTTTCCATTTTCATGGCTTCAACGATCGCGAGAGCTTGGCCAGGTTCAACCGTATCGCCTTCAGAAACAAGAACTGTCTTGAGCAGGCCTGGCATAGGTGACAACAAGAGGTTCGAAGTGTCCGGTTCCTGCTTCTCAGGCATCAGGTGGTAAAGTGCCGCCACACTAGGAGACAGAACAAGCGCCCTCGACTCTGTTCCTCGATGGGTTAGACGGTAGCCAGCACCGTCACGATCGATTTGAATGGTGACACGGGTGCCGTCAATTTTCCATCAAAAATTAGAGATGCGGGATCAAGATTGCCCTCAAGCCTTATCGGACGCTCACCCAAGTTTACGGTAGCCCCGTCTGCTTCCAGACTAACTTTTACATCTCTTCTCTCATCTCCAATGCATACGGTGAACTCTAACTCGTGAGAGATCTCTCTCTCTCGTCGAACTTGGGCCGCATGGCGTGCAGCAGAGACTGATGAGAGAGCATCCATGCGTGTTGGAACCAGTTCCGTCTCTATAAAACCATCCCTGAACTCTTCATCAATGAAGGCTGTAGAAATTTGGCCTTCCCGAAATCGATTGTGGTCAACCACAGCCGATAGAAAAGTAAGATTGTGGCGTATTCCCCTGACCTGGAATTTGTCTAGTGCGAGACTCATACGATCTATGGCCTCTGTGCGATTGGCACCATGGGTAACCAACTTCGCCAGCATAGGGTCATAGAACATCGATACTTCACCGCCCTCGGCGACACCGGTATCTACACGCACATGATTCGTCTCTGCAGGCGGACGATAGCGGGTAAGGCGTCCAATCGATGGCGCAAAATTGCGCGTGGGGTCTTCAGCATACAACCGACACTCGAGTGACCAACCGTTGATTCTAAGGTCTTCTTGACCAAAGGATAGGTTCTCACCATTGGCAACACGGAGCATCTGCTCAACAAGATCCAGCCCCGTAATCATTTCAGTTACTGGGTGCTCCACCTGCAGTCGAGTATTCATTTCCAGAAAATAGAAATCGCGGTTGGGGCCAACAATAAATTCAACCGTTCCTGCAGATTGGTAGCCCACGGCTTTCGCAAGTGATACGGCTTGAGCACCCATTTTATTCCGAGTTGCTTCATCCAAAAACGGGCTGGGGGCTTCTTCAACAACTTTCTGATGACGCCGTTGGATAGAGCACTCACGCTCGAACAGATGGACAACGTTACCGTGGCTGTCAGCCAGCACTTGAATTTCAATATGTCTTGGCTCTACTACAAATTTTTCAATGAAGACGCGATCATCACCAAAACTCGATTTTGCTTCTGAGGCAGCGCGTACAAGCCCATCACGCGTTTCTTCGTCATTAAATGCAATTCGCATCCCTTTGCCACCGCCACCAGCTGATGCCTTTAGCATTACTGGGTAGCCAATTTCATTGGCTATTTTCACTGCTTCATCGGGATCGGAAATTGCGTCTGCGGATCCGGGTACGGTTGATACACCCGCTTCTTTAGCGAGACGTTTTGATTCGATTTTATCGCCCATTGCATCGATGGCATTGGGTGGTGGTCCAATGAATACTAATCCTGCCTCTGCAACCGAGCGGGCAAAATTTGCATTCTCAGAAAGAAATCCCGAAGCCGGGATGAATGGCTTCTGCTCCCGTATCCTTTGCGGCCTGAATGATCTTGTCTGCGAGCAGATAGCTTTCTGCTGCAGATGGTGGTCCGATATGAACCGCCTCATCAGCCTGCAACACGTAGGGACTATCGATATCTGCATCTGAGAAGACTGCTACTGTTTTCACACCCATACGCTTCGCCGTTTTAATTACGCGACACGCAATTTCGCCGCGATTTGCGATTAGGATCTTGGAAAACATGCTTGCTCTCTCACTTATGGAACTGTTTTTTTCTTTATACCAACAAAGTTTCCTGCAGCCGCTTTAGCATCGAGAAATAATGGCAGGCCGCGGGGGTCTCTGTGATTTTTGCCGATCTTAAATATCGACTTGGTCAGAATTTGTCATCTGCTTGGAGAGATCCTTATTAGCTACCTCTCCAGAAAAAATTTAAGCTGTAATGCCTGATTTGCTATCAGTGAGAATCATTTCAGCACCCTTTTCTGCGATCATTAAGGTAGGAGAGTTGGTGTTGCCTGAGGTTATTCTTGGCATCACTGAAGCGTCTGCAATACGAATATTAGCCAATGCTTTGAGGCGTAGTCGCGAGTCTACAGGAGCATCGGAATCCTCTCCCATACGGGCAGTCCCAACGGGATGAAATATTGTAGTGGCAATATCGCCTGCAGCACGCGCCAATTCCTCATCACCATCAATGCGTGGTCCAGGCTTAAACTCTTCAGGCTGGTAACGTAGCATTGCTGGCTGACTGGCGATGTGACGCGTCAGACGAACGGCTTGGGCCGCCACAATGCGGTCAGCTGGGTCAGAAAGGTAGTTTGGGTGAATTTCTGGGGCCTCTCTGAAATCAGAGGAGGCAGCTCTTACTTCACCACGGCTCTCAGGGCGAAGGTTGCAAACCGAGGCTGTGAATGCAGGAAATGGATGTAGTGGTTCTCCAAATTTTCAAGGCTCAGAGGCTGCACGTGATATTGCAGGTTTGGCGTCTCACGAGATGGGTCAGATTTCGCGAAGCAACCGAGTTGGCTTGGGGCCATAGTAAGGGGCCCACGCCGAAAAAGCGCGTAGTTTAGGCCCATTCCCATCTTTCCCAAAATAGAGTTAGCCTGTTCATTCAATGTTTTTACGCCATTCACTTTGTATGCAAGTCGTACCTGCAAATGGTCCTGCAGGTTTCGGCCCAAGCCATCAACATTTGCAACCAAACTGACGCCGATTTTTTGCAGCCACTCGCCAGGTCCTATTCCAGAAAGTTGAAGGATGTGGGGTGTTCCTATGGAGCCAGCTGCTAAAACAACTTCCCCTGCAACATTCGCCTGCTTAGAAACTCCATCCTGGTTAAACAGAACGGCAGTAGTTTTCGCTTCTTTGATTTCTAGTTTCTCGACCTGGGCATTGGTAGCGACAACTAGGTTTTGCCTGCCAGCAATAGGTTTCAGGAATGCTTTAGATGCGTTCCATCTTACACCACGACGCTGATTTACATGAAAGTAACCAACGCCCTCATTATTGCCGCGGTTGAAATCTTTGACCGCAGGTATTCCTGCCTGGACAGCAGCTTCGCGGAAGGCGTCTAGAATTTCCCATGAGAGTCGGGGTTCCTCTACCCTCCATTCTCCTCCTGCTCCGTGCAGGTCATCAGCACCGCCTTTAAAATCCTCCGTTTTCCGAAAATAAGGAAGGACATCATCCCAGGCCCAGCCCACGGCGCCCAGCTGACGCCAGCCATAATAGTCCCGAGCCTGACCGCGCATATAAATCATACAATTGATTGATGAGCACCCTCCCAAAACTTTCCCTCGTGGGTAGTCAAGCACGCGGCCATTGAGACCTTCCTCTGCCACTGTTTTGTAACACCAATCCGTGCGCGGATTCATCATTGTGTACAGGTAGCCAACCGGAATATGTATCCAATGCCAGTTATCTTTTCCGCCTGCTTCAAGAAGCAAAACGCGATTTTCTGGATTCGCCGAGAGACGGTTAGCAAGTAAACATCCAGCGGTCCCAGCACCTATGACCACGTAGTCGAATAAGCCGATACTTTGGCGATCTTTCATGCCATTACCCTCTTCGCGCAAGATACTTTTACAGGCATATACTTATTTTACAAAAATTCTAAGGGGAAAGCGGCGTGATGGAGTATGTGGAGGCTAATGGAGCAGTTTTCGAACCGAGAGGGTTGGGGGTGGTTCAGGTCATCCATTACTGCTGATCCATGAGCTGGGCGGTGACATGATGAGTTGGGATCCCGCAATTGCAGCGGGTTTGGTAAGTAATCGACCTGCACTACGCATGGATTGGCGTGGTGCAGGTATGTCTGAAAAAATTCGCGGACCATTCGACATCGATATTATGTGTGCAGACATCATGAACGTTGTGAAGGAAACAGGTTTTGGTGGTGTTGGACCTATTGATGTACTCGGCATTGCGTTAGGCGGGGGCGTAGCTATTGGGCTTGCAATTCGCTATCCGGAGCTAGTGCGTCGGATGATTTCTACCAGCTCTGCAATCGGTGGAGCAGGTGCCAGAGACCGCATGTTGCAACGGGCTGCAGGCGTAGAAAAAGAGGGTATGCGACCTTATTGCGAATCTAGTCATGCTGTTTCTTTCGCTGAACCTCTGCGAACAGATCCAGAATTGTATGCTTGGTACCGTAAAAAATGGATATCCCAAGACCCGGCAAGCTTCGCAGCCCATAACAGGATGCTAGCTAATATGGACGAAACTCTAAATCTTGGGAAAATTAAGGCGCAAACTCTTATCCTCTCGGGTACTCATGACCCCTTGAGGACCCCTCAAGCTGTTAAAGAAATTGCAGATGCTATTCCGGGATCTCAGTATGAGGAGTTGGATACAGGCCACTTTATGCATGTACAGACACCGAATCTGTGCGCTACTCGCATTCCGGCATTCCTCGACGCATAGAATTTTACTCGAAAGGACTTGATCAATGAACGACGTCTATGAGTTATACGCCATAAAATATGGCGAAACTGAAAACCGACCTATGAGTGAAAATTACATAGGTGGAGATCCTCACGATACCAGTCAGAATTTGGCTTATTTCATCTGGGTGGCTACGAACAATGAACGGACGTTTGTTATTGATACGGGTTTTAACTACGAAGTAGCAGCCGCGCGAAGGACGGAAATTAGATCGTTTGCCGCGGGAAGGACTTGACCTGATTGGAATTGATGCAGAGAAAGTTGAGCAGGTTATCATAACACACCTCCATTATGATCACGCTGGAACATTTACAGATTTTGGCAATGCTCGGCTGCATTTACAGGACAGTGAAATGGCGATGGCTACGGGGCGGTGTATGTGCCATGCACCCCTGAGGCTTCCGTATCATGTTGACGACGTATGTGAGATGGTTCGTAAGGTTTATGCCGAGCAAGTAGACTTTCATAATGGCGATCAAGAAATTGCTCCGGGCATAAGTTTACATCTCTGTGCTGGTCATGCTGCAGGTCTTCAGTCAGTTAGAGTAAAAACTCGCCGTGGTTGGGTCATGGTTGCTTCAGACGCAACCCACCTCTACATGAATTTTAAGGACAAAAAGCCGTTTCCGATAATGGTAAACATGGCAGAGATGATGGAGAGTTGGGGAAAGCTAATCCGGCTTGGTGATAGTATTGATCACGTTGTGCCTGGCCATGATCCTAAGGTGCTTGAATATTATCCAGCAGCGGACCCTAAACTTGAGGGAATTGTTGCTAGATTGGATGTGGCGCCAAAGGTGTCTATCGCATGACTGACTGGTCAGAGCGCCGTAAAGCCTTCCGGCAAGTAATCGAAGGTCAAGCATGTGTTCATCCAGCATCTATTTTTGATCCAATGTCAGCCCGAATTGCTCAGTCAATTGGATTTGAGATAGGGATGCTGGCTGGATCTACGGGATCACTGACTGTCTTAGGTGCCCCTGATTTGATTGTACTGACCCTAACAGAATTTGCAGACCAGGCGCTTCGTATTAACCGGGCAGCAGAAATTCCATTGATGGTTGATGCAGATCATGGTTATGGCAATGCATTAAGTGTTATGCGTACCGTACAAGAACTAGAGACTGCCGGTGTTTCTGGAATGTCGATTGAAGATACGGAGCTACCCCAACCGTTTGGTGAGACTAAACAGCGCCTTCTTTCCATCGAAGAGGGAGTTGGAAAGATGAAAGCGGCGATGGCCGCCAAGCAAGATCCAAAGTTAGTCGTCGCTGGGCGCACAAGTGCGATCCAAATTTCTGGGCTGGAGGAATGTTTGCGGCGAGCAAAAGCCTACGAGGCTTGTGATGTCGATATACTCTTTTTTGTTGGGGTAAAGACGCGGGCAGAATTAGATGCGTTGTCTGCTGCTACGACATTACCAATAATGCTGGGGGGGCGACGCCTGAACTTTCGGACAAAGAATACCTCGCTAGTCGGCGCGTACGAATTGCTCTTCAAGGTCATCAGCCTATCATGGCGGGCATAGAGGCGGTAAGAGCCACTATGCAGGCTCTTCGTGATGGAACCTCACCAAAAGACTTAACTGGCTTGCCGTTGGCCGAAACTGTAAAAGTTGCTACGCGATCGGCTGATTATGACCGTTGGAGCGCGGATTTTCTCGGCCAATGACACCAGAAAATCTTCGCCTCTCTGCGGAAGAAGATGCACCGCCAGCAAATCTTTCGCCGCTGCTTTGTGCTCTTTGGTTCGCTGCTAAGAACCAATGGAATGTGGCACATGAGATTGTTCAAGCAGAAGACGGCAAGGATGCCGCCTGGGTCCATGCCCACTTGCATCGTATTGAGGGCGACCTTGCTAACGCTAGTTATTGGTATCGTCGTGCTGGAAAGGTGGAACGTTCGAGCTCTTTAAGTGATGAATGGGAAGAGATCGTAACGGCACTATAGTTCCTCAGTCTAAGGGTAATAGCCGTAGCTCCATCTGGATCGGTTTAAGCCCTCATCCAGGTGTTAGCCTAAGAGACGGTTTGTGCTTTAGCGGTTCTGGAAAACCTTTTTTGCTTCAAAGTATTGAGGCCTATTTTCCAAGGCGTGAAAGCGCATTCGCCATAGCGAGCCCCCCAATGTTGGCAATACGAATATCTTTAATCATACAGATTTGCCGCGCTGGGCACGCCCTACCATGGCGAGCGCGCAGATAGATATAACTCCCAAGGCTGCCAGCGCCGCTGTTGCTGAAATGACTACCCCGTAACCCCCTAACTCCCAAATCAGAGCGCCCATGTGGGGTGCAAATGCAAATGCAGCCAAATATGGCAATGCTAGCCAACCAGCTATTGATCCAAAATTATCACGCCCAAGAAATTCAGCTGTCAGCGCCGGTTTTAATATGCTGGTGAGGCCGTATGCGCCGCCCTGCAATACTGCGAATAGGAAGGCTAACTCAGGTTCTCCGCCAGCTGTTAACAGCACCACAGAAGCTATCATCACGATTAAAAATGCTGAGCCTGACATGGTTAGTGATTGCACACGCTTCTCGAACAACATCAACATAACCCGACCAAAAACTTGCATCGGTCCAATAGTCGAGGCGACAAGGATTGCTGTTTCTCTTGTTATTTGACGCTCTGTTAGGATAGGCATGATGTGGTTGAGTAGGATGCCGTGGTTCAGCGCCATAAAAGGAAATGCGATAGCCAACATCCAGAACTGTGGCCGGCGGATTGCTATTTGGACAGCAGCCGTATTCAACGCCTTGACTTCGCTACTGGGTCTATTTCTTGGCTTATCCTTTTCCACCAAGGCCGTGCCATAAAAAAGGGATGGCACAGCAACAATGGCGGCAATGATGGCAAAGACTAACAGACCAGTCCGCCAGTCAGTCTGCTTAAGCATCCAGGCCGTAGTTAAGAAGCATAATGTGGACGCTAAGCCGGCTATCAAGGTGATTTTGGTAATTGCTGGCCTAGCTTTTTCACCAAACGCCCGAGTGACTACAGAAAAACATGGCTCATAGAGGCAGCAACCTTGTGCAGCTCCGATTACAGCCCAAACGGCAAGGAATGTCCAAGGGTCACTTACGAAAGAAAGCCCAGCCAAGGCCAGGCAGCCAATAAAAGCGCCGCCTCCCAGGACCCAGCGACCCAGCCCTTCATCAATCCGGCGACCAGCCCAAGGCGAGACCAAAGCTGCGGTCAAGATTGCTACGGTTAGTCCTAGTGTTAAATCTGCCTTTTGCCAACCAAGCGTTTCCTCCCAGGTCAGTAGAAGGCCCGCAAAGATGTAGAAGATGTAGGCCCAGATAACTGTCTCGCCTAGGCCGAGCAGCCATACCCCTAACAATCGTTTATGGCTTGCATCAGTCATTAGAACTGCTAAGCCTGAAAAACTCTAAGGAACCAGGGTGAGACATAGCGAAACCAAACAAAAATGTTTCGCCATAATCGAAGTCATGGTGATCCAGCGCAAGCCCCTCTTATACCAGCCCTAATTCTTTCAATTCAGCTAGCATCGAGGCTGGCATCGCTGGGTCGATTTCACCTGAGAGTTCGTGAAGATCTTCTGGCGCATCTTTGGCGTCAAGATATCTCCAGCCTTGGAATGGCCGAGTGGCGCGGGGGACGACTGGGATCAATTCTGGTGCCAGTAAAATGCCACACCGTCGTATCCCATCTTCACCATACACTTCTTCAAAGTCCAAAATAATTTGGCGAGCTTGCATAACGCCCTTGATTACCCAGAACATGCTCCCACTATTGGCAAGCAGTTCATTGGCTCGCTTTGGCCACATGCGTGTCACGTGACGGCTGATAGCTGGCTCACCACGTTCCTTGCGTTGGGAGCGGCGCATTGCCTGGATTGTAGCAAGATTATCGATGCTATCTGTGCCTACAGAGAGTTTTCGGAGATGTAGCGTCATGAGGTAAACTTATAGTTATGATGATGCTCGTCTATGGGATGGATTGTGGATTGTCTAACGGTTAGAGTTTTGTGGTACATCAATTTTCTTTCAGAGGAGCTCTTCCCATGTCGATAACTCTTTACGGCATAGCTGCCAGTCGCGCGTCGCGCTGCCTTTGGGCGCTAGAAGAAACTGGTTTGCCTTACCAACACGTTAAAACAGTGATGCGCAAGGACACTGGGACACCAGAGTTTCTGAAAGTTAATCCTAATGGACGTATACCAGCCCTTGTTGATGGTGAGGTAGTAGTGTTCGAGTCTTTGGCCATAAATTCTTATATTGCTAGTAAGGCTGGAGGAGACTTGGCGCCTAAGAATTTAGTGGAAAGCGCAGCTTTAATGCAGTGGTCGCTTTGGGTGATGACGGAAGCTGAAAAGGCCTTGCTCGATGCTATGTTCCATACTCTGGGTATCATGGGTAGAGAGAAAGACGTCGATAAGGTTGCCGAAGCAGTTTCAATACTGGAGCGTCCATTTAAGGTATTGAATCTAGAGTTAGAAAAAAAGAATTGGATTGTGGGAGATCGCTTCTCAATAATCGACCTAAACGTTGCCAGCGTTCTCTCGTGGGCAAAGACTGCAAGGTTAGATCTATCTGCGTTTCCTAATATTGAATGTTGGCTTACGGCTTGCTTGGGACGGCCAGCTTTCGGACGTGTGAGGAAATGCAGAAGGCGGGTTAGCAATTACTGACGGAACTGTTTTGACAGCTTCAGGCCCTGACTTTGGTAGTTGGAGCCCGCACCTTGGCCATAGAGGAGATCCGTAGCGCTAGTAAGGCGCTCAATTGCTACAAAGCCGGCGACCTGCCCGTCATCAACCATAAAGGGCACCTCATGGCTGCGGACTTCCAGTACTATTTTTGCACCTATCCTCTTATTGCCCTGATAGCCAAAACCAGGGTCAAAAAAGCCCGCATAGTGGACCCTAAATTCCCCTACCAGAGTATCGTAGGCAAACATGTCCGCAGCCCAACCATCGGGAATTGCGACGGTTTCTTTTGTTGCAAGAATATGAAAATGGTCTCTTTCTAGAATTAGGCCCCTGCCTTCAGGCCGATAAAGTGTTTCCCAGAAATCAGATGGCTCGTAGGCAGCTTTTTGATCCACATCTATAGGTTGATCAGTAGTTCGGGATTTGTAACCAACAACTCCCGTGTCCAGATTGCCTATAACGTCTACGGAAAGTGCAATTGCTCCATCCCGGACAATGGCATTGCCAACCTCTGGGAGAATTACACCATAAGTTTCGTTAAGCTCTCGAACGGCCCGACTTCCAATACTGGGTGTTCCGGTTCGGAAGCGTAGCTGAGCTAGTCTCGAGCCAGGTCGCACTATTATGTTAAAAGACCTAGGAGCAATTTCTAACCAAAGTGGCCCAGTGTAACCTTCTTCAACGGTATCAAATTGAACACCAAAATCTGTAATGAGCCGCGCAAATATATCTAATCTTCCTGTCGAACTTTTAGGATTTGCGAAACCAGACTCGCGCCGTCTTAAGTCTACTGTCTCTTGCAAACGAACTATGTAGATTGATCCTGTTTTAAGCTCTGCGCCCCCTGATAGATCGATGCGCTTGGCGTCAACAGATTTGAGCTTGTCCGCCATAGACCAATCGCGGCCCGGTAGGAAGCTGGCGGGCACTTCGTAACCTTGGGCTGACAGCCGAAGGTCTAAACTTGCGGGTTGAATTTGATCGATATCGAAAGGTGTCTCGGCACGAATTCGACCAACTTCAGCGACTTGGCGAATGCGTTGCGCAGGCCAAACACCAGTTCCGCCTTCATGTTCGCGAGGAATTTCTGGAAATATTGGTTGCTTCATAGTCAGGGTATTTTTGGATAAAGTAGATAACCAATAGACCCGGAATCTGCTCTGAAGCAAAGGCCGGCCTATCCACAGGCGCTTGACCTAACCCTGCTTTATCCCACATGCATGCAGGACAACACATAAAGTTCGGATTCACGATGGCTGATAATGACCCTTTACTTTGGCACGGTACCACTATTCTCGCAGTTAGAAAGAATGGCCGAGTAGCCATCGCCGGGGATGGGCAGGTGAGCTTAGGCCATACTGTTATTAAGGGTACCGCTAGAAAGGTCCGTAGACTCGCAGGTGGGACAGTGATTGCAGGTTTTGCTGGTGCCACTGCTGATGCATTCGCTCTTTTTGAAAGACTCGAAGCCAAACTTGAACAGTATCCAGGCCAGCTGGGCGCGCTGCGGTGGAGATGGCAAAGGAATGGCGCACCGACCGATATCTCCGAAGGTTAGAGGCGATGATGGCGGTTGCTGACGCCTCTACTTCTCTCACCTTGACGGGTGTGGGCGATGTGCTGGAGCCAGATGATGGTCTAATAGGAATTGGGTCAGGAGGCGGGTATGCTCTTTCAGCTGCTCGTGCACTTTTACCGCTTGAAGGAATGGATGCTGAAATGATTGCGCGTCGTAGTCTTGAAATTGCATCAGAAATTTGCGTTTACACTAATAACAACATCGTCATCGAAGCTATGGACGCGGAAGTATAATGACCAGCTTTTCCCCCGCGAAATCGTATCAGAACTCGATCGTCACATAATTGGACAGAAAGATGCAAAGCGCGCCGTCGCGGTGGCATTGCGTAACCGTTGGCGTCGGCGTCAATTGCCCGATAGCCTTAAAGATGAGGTCCTGCCGAAAAATATTTTGATGATAGGGCCTACAGGAGTTGGCAAAACTGAGGGTGCGCGGCGCCTTGCTCGGCTTGCCGAGGCGCCTTTTATAAAGGTTGAAGCAACGAAGTTTACGGAATTTGGATATGTTGGCCGTGATGTAGAGTCTATCGTGAGGGATCTTCTTGAAATTGCAGTGCATGCGGCCCGAGAAAAACAGAGAGCGACATTACTTCCGAAAGCAGAGATCGCTGCGGAAGAACGAGTTATAGATGCATTGGTGGGTGAGGCAGCATCTGAGTCTTCGAGACAGACTTTCCGAAAGAAGCTCCGCGAAAATGAGTTGAATGATCGAGAAATAGAGATCGAACTTCGAGATGGTCCTGGGGGACCAAAAATGCCGAGCTTTGAGATACCTGGCATGCCGGGAGCTCAAATGGGAGTGATGAACCTAAACGATATCTTTGGTAAGGCGTTTCAGGCGCCGACCAAGAAGCGCCGCATGACAGTGGGTGAGAGTTATGAGGCTCTTGTTCGTGAAGAGAGTGAAGCATTAGTGGATGAAGATGCTGCTGCTCGCGAGGCTGTTGAAGCTGTTGAGGAGAATGGCATCGTTTTTCTCGATGAAATCGACAAAATTGCAAGTGCAGCTAACCGCTCTGGTGCCGACGTTTCAAGGGAGGGTGTTCAGCGGGATTTGCTGCCTCTCATAGAGGGAGCAACGGTGCCTACTAAGTATGGAACCGTAAAAACTGATCATATACTTTTCATTGCCTCCGGCGCTTTCCACCTGGCGAAGCCGTCGGATTTATTGCCTGAGCTTCAGGGGCGTTTACCTATCCGCGTTGAATTAAAGGCCCTCGAAAGGGATGATTTTGTGAGAATTTTACGAGAGCCTGAAGCATCTTTACTCGTGCAATACAAAGCGCTCATGGAAACTGAAGGTGTGACCTTAGACTTTACTGACGATGCGATCGAAGCACTTGCGGACCTAACAGCGGAAATAAATGCTAGTGTTGAGAATATTGGTGCCCGGCGTCTGCATACTGTTATGGAGAGATTGCTGGAGGAAATAAGTTTTGATGCATCTGACCGAAAGGGTGAGTCGATTAAAATAGATGGTGAGATGGTTAGAGACCGTGTCGGAGAACTCGCTAAGGACACTGATCTTTCAAAATTTATCTTATAAACTTTTGGTTTAATTCAGCCTCTTTAGGGGACCAGATCCATGTCCAATTCCCAGATTGCTCAAATTCCTGGGGTATATCATCGCAAGATTGGCGAAATCATTGTGACTGCAGTTTCAGATGGCTATCTGGATGGTGATGTAAGCGTTTTGCGGAATATTGATGAAAACGACGCTATGGCAATGCTCAAGGCGAACTTTAGAAAGGGTCGCCGAACTTTCGTTAATGGGTTCATTATCCGTTCAAAAGGGCGCACAGCTCTCGTTGAAACGGGTTCAGGTAATTACCTCTTGCCAACTGCGGGAAAGCTTTTGTCAAACGTAATTGCGGCAGGGGTAGACCCAAAAGAGATCGATACTGTCCTTTTTAACCCATATGCACCCTGATCATTCCGCTGGGTTAACCAATATGGCGGACAACTCGCTTTACTTCCCGAATGCTGAACTTGTCGCTCACGAGAATGAGCCGAAGCATTGGCAAGATGATTCAGCTATGGCCAGGGCTGATGATCGCGCGAAGAAGTTGTATTTTCAGGCGGCGCGAGAGCAAATCACTCCATATGCAAAGCAAAGCCGTTTCTTCCAAAAAGATGAGGAGGTTTTCCCTGGCGTGACCGCTCTTAGGGCCCATGGTCATACGCCAGGCCATACCTGCTATATGATTGAATCTGGTGGTGAAAGTCTTTTGATTTGGGGCGATATCGTGCATGTGCCCGAGATACAAACCGCACGTCCGGAAGTCGCAATAGCTTTTGATACAGATATCGAAGCGGCTATTGCATCACGCCGCCGGATTTTTGACATGGCTGAGCAGGATGGCCTTTTGGTTGCGGGAATGCACTTACACTTTCCAACTTTTAGCCACTTGGTGAAAAGTGGGGAAGGTTACAGCTTAATTCCAGAACCTTGGGCCCACGATATGTGAGGCGGATATGCTCGTGCCTTGACGATACAGGGCAGCGGGCATCTCAATCAGTCAGTACGGCTGGTCACTTCCAACAGATGATAGCCAAATTGGGTCTTAACCGGGCCTTGTACTTCGTTGACTGCTGCGCTGAACACAACCCTATCAAACTCTGGAACCATCTGGCCTGGACCGAATGATCCGAGATCGCCACCACTCCGACCAGATGGGCAGGATGAGTGCTGTTGCGCCAGCTTGGCGAAGTCTTCGCCGTTGGCAATCTTGTCCTTGAGCTCCTGGCAAAGCTCCTCGGAATCGACCAAAATGTGTCTTGCTGTGGCGCTCGCCATGGATCTTCCTTTTGAACTTGGAATTGGGTGAAGGATTAACTTCGGTTGAGATTTGAGATCGTGGATACAGGGTTCTACGTTGTCAATCAACGATAAACAGTTTCTCGTCTATATTGGTGAGCCATCGCTGCACCACGAAATTATAGGCGGCCTGGTGCCCCATTTCTGGTTTCAGGATGAATTTGCGGCCATCCTTCTGTTCAGTTTGTAATTGGCCTTACATGCAGAAGATAATCTGAATTCCACGCACTAAAGATCAGTCAGATGTCAGGGCAAGTTTTCCAGCATCCGCATATCTGTGTGTCCGAAATCACAAAAAAGATGCGGCTGAATGAGATAGTCAATAAAACCATTGGTAGCTGTACATTTAATGCGCCCACTCTTATGTTGCGCGTCTTAATGACTCGGCTATGCGCCTAACAATCTGCTGATCTTGTGGGGAAACAGGTTTCCCAGATAATTGATCTCAGACACCCTGAAAGATAGTGTATGACGGATTTCGAAGGCGTGGTTCCGGCGCTTCAAAAGGCATTGATAAAGCGCGGATATAAGACCCTGACCTCGGTGCAAAATGCGGTCCTCGCGAAGGAAATGCGTGATGCCGATAGTTTGGTTTCGGCACAGACTGGATCTGGAAAGACGGTGGCTTTTGGGCTGGCTATGGCCCCAACCCTACTGGCGGGTGCTGATATTTTCGGTCCTGCGCGCGCGCCACTAGCGTTGACAGTTGCCCCGACGCGCGAGCTAGCCTTGCAAGTAATGCGGGAACTAGATTGGCTCTATGAGTTCACGGACGCCTGCGTGACCTCCTGCGTTGGTGGTATGGACATGCGAGCTGAGCGAAGAGCTTTGGAACGTGGGGCGCATATCGTTGTAGGTACGCCGGGGCGGCTTCGTGACCATATCGAGCGCGGTTCGCTTGATTTGTCTCGGATCAAGGTGGTTGTTCTGGACGAGGCAGACGAGATGCTTGATCTCGGCTTTCGAGAGGACCTGGAATTCATCCTGCAGGCCGCGCCGGAAAATCGAAGAACCCTTATGTTTTCGGCTACTGTACCCAAGACCATTGCCGCTCTCGCTAAACGCTATCAGCAAGATGCAGTCCGTATCACTACTGCAGGTGAAGAACATCAACACGGCGACATTGCATATCGTGCGTTGACCTGTGCCCCAACTGATACGGAAAACGCCATCATCAATGTTTTGCGTTACATGGATCCGACCTCGGCTATCGTTTTCTGCGGCACTCGGGCAACGGTTAATCACCTGACCAGCCGTTTCACCAACCGTGGAATTTCTGTGGTGGCCCTATCGGGAGAACCGAATCAGAGCGCGCGATCCCATGCCCTTCAGGCGCTGCGGGATGGCCGTGCAAGGGTTTGTGTTGCGACGGACGTCGCAGCCAGGGGCATTGATTTACCAAACCTAGAATTAGTGATCCACGCCGATCTGCCGAGGAATTCGGAATCATTATTGCATCGTAGCGGACGCACTGGGCGAGCAGGCCGAAAGGGCGTTGCCACTTTGATCGTGCCTTACCCTCGCCGACGACATACAGAACGATTGTTAAGAAATGCAAATATCGAGGCGATTTGGGCTAAACCCCCTTCAGTTGAACAAATTCAGGAGCAGGATCGTCAGCGAGTACTGGAAGATGCGGACCTGAGTGGCGACTTTACTCAGGATGAGCGCATGTTTGCGAATGAGCTCTTGAATCGCTTCGATGCAGAAGCAGTTGCCATAGCTTTCCTGCGAAAGTTCATGGCGGGATTGTCGGCGCCAGAGGAGCTTCTGGACGCTTGGCCGGATGGCGGCCGCAGCGATCGCAAAGACCACACAGGACGCAGCCAAGGTGATGAGAGCAGCAAACGCGGAAGCGATTTTGAGGATGGGGTCTGGTTGCGACTGTCTGTCGGTCGAAACCACAGAGCCGAGCCACGCTGGTTGTTACCAATGCTATGCCGTCATGGCAACATAACCAAGACTCAGGTTGGCTCCATCAAGATATTCGACGCTGAAACTCATGTGGAACTTCGCCCCGAAGCGCTTGACAAGTTCTTGCAGGCAATAGGCCCCAGTCGCAAGCTCGAGAAGACTATCACGGTTGACCGAGTTGTTGGCGATTCTGTTTCTGCCGGCACAACCGCGAAGCGCAGAGGTGTTTCAGGGGTGCAACACGCCGAGCACGGCGATCTCACGGAGACAGTCCAAGACAAGAATCTACGTCGAAAGCTTCTCACATCCAAACTAACGACTTTGATACCAAGCCTGGTGAGGCTGCACCGAACCAGCGTAAACCCAAGAAGCTTAAAAATTCTAAAAAACCCAAAGTACATAAAGGCAAGATAAAAACGAACTTCAAGGAGGCCAAATCTCGCAAAGCCAAGCCTGGGGAAGAAAAGCGAGGACGGGCCAAGCCTAAGAAGGGGCGCAGCAAGAGCCCGACTGGATAGTTTGATCCCGACCCATGGGTACCTTCTGGCGCTTGGTTCCAACACAACATCAGCTGAAAGCCTCTAAGTGAGGCTGCCTTGTATAGATGATCGTTGATGCCTAGATCGGACGGGAATTGCTAGCAGTATTGTCCAGATACGTTGATATGAGGGCTGGAGTCTTGAGTAAAACTAGGGATTCCATAATTCTAAGTCTGCAACGGATGCCCGAATTTTAGTTTTTGTATCGTCGCTATCTGCAGAAATTGCTAAACCAACAAGCGTTGTGATTGGTGAACCAAAAGCAGTTAAAAAGTCTTGGTCTAAATTTACAGACTCTTGAAACCTTCCCAAGCCAGAGGGGCGTAGGATAATCGTTTTACCCTGATTACCCAGGTACGGCGTTAACAAAAAATCACCTCGTTTATGAGCTCCTCCAAAAACGTACATTAATACCCTGATGGATTTATTGTCGAGCATTGAAAGCATTGACTTATGTTGCAGGGTTGGTGCGTCTTTTTCCTCCGCGAATACAAAGTACATTGCAAGATTGCGATCATCGCTTCCTTTAATAGTTAGATCCGTTGGGGGAACAGTTTTAGTTACCTCCCATGTCCATGAAGCTTTTTTGGTCGATCCATTTTTGCCCTCTCTCGCAGACCAAATCATCGACACGGTTTTGTCAGATTCAACCAACACCTGGTTCATATTGGTTATGTATTTATTTGATGAGAACACTGAAAATTTTTGATGGGCCCAGCCATCAAAATTGATCGACTCTGCTAATGCTGGATTGATGATAAATACCAACATGGCTAGCAGGCACCGAAGTATCTTCCCCGCTGAAAACAATGAATTATTCATTCGCTCTTTATGTTCAACTGCAACTAAAGATTAGTTTTAAGCAAAACAAAAATCATTCCATCACAAGACCACCATCTACATAAATCGTTTGTCCAGTGATGAAAGCCGACCAGGGTGAAGCTAGAAAAAGTACTGGCCCCGCTATGTCTTCGGGCTTCGCTATACGTCGCAACGGGGTGGCAGAGATAATATCTTCTTTGATATTTTCTCGCACCCTTTCGCTCGCTTTAGTTGGGTAAACTAACCCAGGGGCAACAGTGTTGACGCGTATTCCAAGGGGGCCAAGTTCAGCTGCTAGTGTGCGCGTAAACCCTACTAGGGCTGCCTTTGCAGTTGCATAGTCGTGGTATGGGACGACGGGTCTCGCAATCAGATCAGTGGCAATGTTAATGATGGATCCGTCGGCGCGGGTTAACATGTTTGGAACCGCTGCTTGCACCATATTATGAGCGGCCTGCACCGCACCCTCAAATTGGCTCTGGTAATCTTGCCAATCTAGGTCCCAATGAAGTTTCCTGCGCTCTGGGTCAAACTCATATGGTCGAAAAGCATTGTTAACTAGAACGTCGATCTTCCCAAAGGCTTCAATGGTCTCGGAGACTAAGTTTGTTGCACCGTGTTTATTTGTAACATCAGAGCAGATTGCTAATGCTACTCCGCCGTTTGTCTCGCAGGCTGCAACAGTTGCTGCCGCGGTTTCGGCATTGGTTAAATAATTTACACCAACGTTGGCCCCTTCGCGCGCAAAAGCTTGAGCAATTGCCGCTCCTATCCCGCGACCAGCACCAGTGACGAGGACACTTTTTCCGCTAAAATTCATAGTTATTATTTCGATATGAGATCGCTAAAGATAACCTTTTTCATCTCTAATTTAGATTTAATTAGTCCTAGTTCTAAGAAAGTGTCAGCGCCTTTTTGCAAGAGCTCGACGTCAAAATGCCCAAGCCCTTTAGCTTTAGTCGTTTGTGATTGCGCAGAGAGATTTCGGAGTTTGATGATTGCAAGGTTTACCTTTTCGTTTCGCCCGTTAATTGAGCGCGTTATAGCGATTTTTGCCGCTTCTTCCGGCTCAGAAATCATCCACGCAGCACTTTTTTGATATGCTTTTAAAAATCGGCGGAGTAGGGGTTTTTGATCCCTGTAATGATTCCGACGAACGACAAACATATCGCTTGGTACATTAAGGCTATCTCTGACCTCTATTACATCGACCTCACCAATGCCCTTTAGTTTAGCAACGTAAAGGCCTGTGTCGGTTGCTGCAGTGGCATCTACTTGGCCTTGCATTACTGGTGCAAAGTTAAGAAGACCAGTTACCTTAATTTTAACATCAGTCTCCTTAAGCCCCACCTGATGCAGTAGGACCTGAAGATTTTGCCGAGTTCCGCTGGAAAGGCTGTATACCCCGATAGTCTTCCCTTTTAAGTCTGCAGGTGTCTTGATACCCCGACCAACCGGTGAAACCACGTTAAAAACATTTTGGGGGTAGATATTGTAAATGGCTACTAAGTCCTCGCCTTTATCGAGAGCTTGATAGAAAGAGGCTGGATCTGTGAACGCTACATCCGCTGCTCCTGAGAGCATATTAGCAATTGCGGACCCCCACCTGCGCCTGGGACGTAGCCAAGGTCTATTCCTTCTGCTTTAAAAAACCCTTTGTCAGGTTCGGCAAGTATATTGGTGATTTCGCTAATTGGTTTACTCCAACCAGCAATACGTACCTTTTCAAGAGTTGCAGACATGGCTGCAGAGCTGGTGAAAGAGAACGCTAATATCGCTGCCAATAGAGAATGTTTCATTAGAAGGCGCCTTTCTGACGGCTTTGTAAAATCCGCCTCTCAATTACAACTATAATTTGATAAAAAAAGAGGCCCATAAGGGTGATCAGGATAAAAAGAGCGAAAATTAAGGTTGTATCCATCATCCCTTGAGCAGCAATGATGCTAGCTCCTAGCCCCTTGCTGCCTGCAATAAATTCGCCAACCACTGCGCCTACCAAAGCGAGAACTATCGCAACCCGAATTCCAGCTAGAATTACGGGCATGCTGGTTGGAAGCTTCAGTCGCAATAAGGTCTGAAGTCTGGTCGCACCCAGCATGCGAAAGAGATCTCTTTTCTCCTGCGGAACATTTGATAAACCCGTTATTGTGTTTTCAAGCAGTGGAAAGAAACAGATTAGAGCTGTGATAATTACCGTAGAGGTCATCCCAAAGCCGAACCAGATTATAAAAATTGGTCCAAGAGCTAGTTTTGGCACTACCTGGCTGGCAAGCACGTAAGGCCAAAGGAGACGGCGAAGGCGCGGCATTTCAGCAAGTATCGCGCCAATAAGGAAACCGATAACGCACCCAAGGACAAATCCCAGCAAAGTCTCAGCACCAGTTACCCAGAGATGTTGCCAAAGAGCACCAGATACAAGGCCATCCCAAAGTGTTTCTGCAACCGCTGAAGGCGCGGGAAGCACCAGAGGCGAAACTCCGGAGAGCGACACACCCAGCTCCCAGGCGATCAGTACTGCTACGAGCAGAGCAGAGCTGGATATATGCCTCAACACTGTCCCGCCCCTAATAGCATTGCCGACCTTACTTTCCGGCAGAGTTTGGAAAAGTGGGCTTCATATCGTAAGTCTGAGCCTCGTGGTCTAGGAAGGTCTATTTCGACTTCGTGTGTAATAAGCCCTCCTTCCATAACTAAGATTTTGTCTCCCAGGTATGCTGCTTCTCCAATATCGTGGGTGCCAAAAATTACTGTCGTGGCGCTGGCTTCAACCAGATTGATTAATACGTCTTGGAGATCCTCACGGGTTAATGCATCAAGAGCAGCGAATGGTTCGTCCATCATTAGGACGGGGGGGGAGGTAACAAGAGATCGGGCAAGCGCTGCCCGGCTTTGTTGCCCGCCCGAAAGTTGTTCTGGATAACGTTGAGCAAGATGCTTGATGCCAGCGAGTTCCAGCAGTTCGAGCGCAAATTTTTCATCTGATTTATTTACAGAGCCTTTAAGACTTATCGGTAGTAAGACGTTATCAATTACTGTTAACCATTCTAGAAGGGATGGCGTTTGAAATACAAAACCAACATCTGAAGATGGTCCATCGACAGGGCTATCGCCAATTTTAATTGAGCCGGACGATGGTGCCAGCAGGCCGGCAGCCACTTTTAAACATGTAGTTTTCCCGCATCCACTTCTGCCAACCAAGCAATAAAACCCGCCTTTGGGAATGTTAAAGTCAATTCCCAAAAGACCTTTTTTGTTCCATTAGAAAAGGTATAGCTAACTTTTGATAGGGTAATTGAAGTTGAGTTAGTCTGCATAACTGGCCAAATCTTCAGCAGCAGTTTCAGCGCGAGCCTCTATTTCGGTTATTCTTACTAGGTCAAGCAAATTGAAACGCCCATCGTGGTGCCAGCCGGCTTCTGGTGAGGTCATATCGCCAAGAGCAGTAACCCGCGTCACCCCGACTTCACCTAACATGGAGGCGAGGTGGAAAAGACGTTCTGGTGTCGCAGAGATTGCCGCCGTTTGGATCAATGTTTTGTAGGGCTTGGATAATATTGGCGTTTCTTCAAGGTCGTCGACGGCAACAATTCTGATAGTACGATTAAGACCACTCGGCCTCAGTGCACGGTCTTGCAGTTGAATTGAGACAGTCCAATTACCGTTGCATGGTTCTACGACTTTACCACCCAGACGTGTCTCTTCTGCCATACGCCATTCTACTAAGCTGGATGCCTCGGCAAGAGAGAGGGGGCGCCGTGGGAATTTTCCTCATAACTTGCAAGTGATTGGGCTATGTAAGTTCCAAACGTTTCTGGTGAAATTGCACCACCTTTTTCGACGAAGAAAACATGCGGCGAGTAACATCCCTGCTGGTCATATCGTACAACGTCGTATGCAGCCTTTCTTGCAGTTGAAGAGCCGCGGGAGGGATCAAGGGCTTCTCTCCCAATTAGGCCAAAGCTGATTTTATGGCCGTGAGCTAGAAAGCGCGTCGATGCTGGGGCTTGCGCTGCTAATGCTGCGATCGCCGTGTCTCCCCCGTATGCAAGTGCAACATCTGCTTCCCTAAATAGTCCGGCCTCAAGTTCTGTATTGCCGCCCTGCCACCAGACCAGTGCTATCGTCTTCGCGAGTTCAGGATCGGTTTCCGCTAAAACGTCATGAAACCACCCTGCAATAAAGGGCTCTGCTGTCGCAACCTTTCCAACGCTTGCGGCCTTCACTAACAGTCCAGCAATCAGTGTCCAAAGAGGCAGACCAGGAACATTTCCTGCCCAAACATGTGCTAAGAGATCAGGTCCAAAGGCACGACCAAAGCCTCCTTTAACAAGTGGCTGGAATTTGTCGAGAATACCTGGGTTTGGAAAGTCTTCGGTGATGAAACGCTGAAGTTGCGGTTTTCTGAACGTTTTGAGATAGCCAGTAAGGCCAATCCGCACCATTTCTTCGTCATAGCCAGTCACTATTGGCAGCAAATGCTCCATTTTTTTTCGAACTGGGTGGCTTCTGTCGAGAAGACGGGCCACTGTCTGGTCAATAGCAGTAAGAACCCTATCGACAGGCCAAGTTTTGACACTGTTTCTCGCGTTGAGCCGAACTTTGGAGGCGATGGTTCTCAGATCTGCGGACTGCAAATTTGGCGTTAATGCAATTAAGCTCTTTTTACCATCTCCGCCATATTGCCTGGGCTCCCAATGAATCCTCTCTGGGTCAAGCCCATGAAGGCGGCCTACGTATTCAACGTCTGTTGTCAATTTGCCGCCGCCGATATCAAAAATTCATCGACCGCCATTGAACACCCCTGAGCCTCGGCACCACTAACGCGCCCATGGAGCATGAAACCTTCATCCACCTCAACCCCTGCATCTTCTGTCAATATAGTGGTTACTATATTGAAGTGGGCGAGGTCTGTGTGCGCAAGAACACCAGTCGTGCCCTTGGGGAGGGATGAGCCTGTGAGAGGGTCAACGACACGTGTTTTTATCCAATGGGGGCCGGATTTAACAGACGGACAAACGGCATTACCATTGTCATAGAATTGGGTGCTGAGCTCCGTCATTCCATACATATTGATGCAGTTTGCGCGAGAGACCCCAAAAGCATTTTGAAGGGCATCATAAAATGTATCCAACTCTAACTCTCGGGATTGGCCTTTAAAACCTCCAGTATCGAGAAGGCGGCTGCCAGGCGGTAGTTGGAAGCGTCTTCCTGACGTTCCATTTCATCTAAAACATGGACGAAGCTGAAACTGGCGCCCAGCAAACCGTATGATACACCATTTTCCTCTGCATCTTCCAAGCTGCGGAATAAGCGTTCGTACTCGATGCCATTACTCCCAACAAAGTGGGAGCTTCTCTCGGAGCCAAAGCATTGCTTGGCGAGTTCAAGATAATGGGCGAGTGAGGAATTCGGCATAGCCACAGGTGGCGGAAAAAGGATGCCAATTTTTAGTTTTTCTCTATTGCCCATGAAACGTTCGAGGAAATTATGGCGCATTGATGCATTATATACGGCCAAGGTTGGATGGTAGCTTTTCCCTCTTTTCCCACCCTGTGTTGTGCCACTTGTCATAAAGGTGGCTTCTGCATTTGTTGGAGAGGAGCATGTAAGGTCAAGCGTCTTGAAGGCGCTAATGGGGACAGCGGGAATATCTGCCCAGTGTCGCACCGTTTTGGGTGTTTTTCCTCTTGCTAAGCAAAATTTTTTGAACGGCAGATTATGTTCAAATTGATATGCAAAAATTGAAAGCGCCATCTGATCGAAATCGGCTTCGACAGCATTTTTATTTTCGATGAAGGTTAGGAGTTTGCTAACAACTTCAGCCTCATCCATCGCGCTATCTCCACTTAGAGGATGACACTAGGAGAGGGATAGGCCGCATCTTTAGAGTCCCATTCCCTCCGCCGGTATAATCCGGTTCAGGTTCAAAGGGTCATCGTGCTGACACTCAATTTTAGTCAAAGACCAATGGTGTCTATCGATATCTCAGCCCTTAAAGCAGGGCCCCCCTACGGTAAGCTTCAGACGCTAAGTGGAAAACTGCTCTCGCGTCAAGATTTATATGATATTTTTGCCGGCCTTATTTTCGAGTTTATCGCAAAAGCAAAAAACACATTTTATGGTCGAAGAGTCTAATTGTGCTCTCCTATCTCTGGCTTATTAAGCAATTAAAACTCCTTTGGCGTCGTCTGACGCGATTGTACAACGCCAGTGAACACGACGCTCTTCGATGGGATAATCTGCTGTTGCAGAATGGAGTGTGCAACGATTGTCCCAGGTAACCAGATCACCAACTTCCCACTTGTGTCGATATTCTGCCCCCGGTGCGATTTGGTATTGTTCGAGTTCTTGAAAAAGATCCTTCGCCTCTTGATCAGATAATCCAACGATCCGCAGTAAATGTGTAGGATTGAAGTAAAGAGTTTTTCGTCCAGTCTCACTATGGGTGCGAGTTAAAGGATGTCGCACTGGCGGAAGGTTTCTGTCCTCTGGCTCAAGCAGTTCCGAACTTTTTCGAGATACACCTCCATAAACATAATCTGCTTTCAAGTTTTGAATTCTCGTCTTAAGGGTATTTGGCAAGGTGTTATAAGCCATAGCCATGTTGGCAAAGAGCGTGTCTCCACCTCTTGATGGGATCTCCAAGCCAAAAAGTTGTGTGGCTTTGCACCCCTTTGGATCCCAAGGACCATCCGTGTGCCATCCGTGTCCGCGCGCATATACCGGTCTATTTACAGTCCCATCAGCATTGCGAGCATTTGTGCCCATGACCGTCAATTCGGGATGATTTGGATGACGAGATTTTTTTACTAAGTGTGGAAAAATTTTGCAAAGCGTCGGCCGTAGCTGAGAAAGTCTTCAATTGTAAGTTCTTGACCACGAATGCAGATCACACCAGCTTCCAGCCAGGCTTCATAGATCAGCTGAAATTCACTGTCGCTTATGCTTCGAATATCTATATCGGTGACGATTGCTCCACAGCCAGGACTGGCCTTTTCAATATGCACCACCCATCTCCTAATGCAGCTCGCTTTTGATTTCACCAATCAGTTCAATTGCTTTGATTACATCCTTTTGGGCCAATCCAGGCCACTGAAGCCTAACTATTAGGTGATTGACCCCAAGTTTTTGGTTAAGCCATTGGATCCTATCTTTCACCATAGCCTTATCGCCAATAATGAAACGAGCTGCTTGGAAAGCATCAAAAGCCTCTTCGAAAGGTTGCCCTGCAACATTGGCGCTACCCCACGATGCGTAAGCTGAATACTTGTAAAGCAAGGGTTTCTTGGCAATAGCAAAAGCCTGTTTAGCCGTAGTAGCGACAAAGCATTCCCGTATCATTGGTTTTTCAGTGGGAGGGCCAAGATTTTTGCTTCGCGTTCTTCATCATAAATCGCGTAATTGCGTTCCAACTGATCCCAATCAGCAGATGGGCTAACTAGCCAGGCATCAGCTATTCGAGCAGCACGACGTATTGCGGGTTCTACGCTTGCTCCGATCCAAAGAGGCAGGAGGATCCATTTTTGGGTCTAACAGAGGCGCCAACGTCTGTTAGCTGAAAGAACTGGCCCTTATGAGAAATGCGGTCCTCTGACCAGAGGCGTCGAATGACGTTGATTGCTTCTGTCGTCCGAGCGGCACGCTTATTAAAATTGACTCCAAAGGCCTCGAATTCTGCCTTTCGATATCCTAGGCCGACGGCAAGAATATAACCACCTCTGCAGATCCAATCGAGTGTTGCTGACTCTTCGGCCACTTGAACAGGGTTAGTCATACCTAGGAGCCATATACCTGGGCCCATTCGCATATTCCCCGCTTCTGCAGCAAGTCGTGCTAACAGAATATTAGCCTGAAACATCTGAAGAGGCTGCGTCAGGTAGTGGTGTGGTGCTATGATAGAGGAAAAACCACATTCGCGAGCAGTGCGCACCTGAGCCAACAAATTTTCAGTTGCATCATCTAAAGGCGCGTCATCTGAAAATTGTGGATTTATGTAGAGGCCAAAGTCCATTTGACATCTCTTTCTTGCAGAAATCAGTTTATTTTGTAGGTGCGAACCGCTGTGTCGTGGAACAGCTGACGTTTTTCGTCGACGCTGTAATCCAGAGTGAGATGCTTGAAAGAATTCCAAAGAGTGTTGTAGCTGCAACTGGTCATATCTACAGGAAAGTTTGACTCGAACATGCATCGACTGGTGCCGAAGTGTTCAATGGTATGTTCGTACCAACGTCGAGTTGCCTGCATTAAAGTTTTGCTAGTTGGTGGTGTGTTATGATACTCCCAGCCAAAGCCGTTGATATCCATATTGATACCACCAAGTTTTGCTAACACATTTTGACAGGTTGCTAGATCAGCTATTTCTTTCTGCCAGATTGGAAAAATGTCGTCAGCTTTACCCTCATAAGGTCCAATTCCAAGGGGGCCTCCAAAGTGATTTAGAATGATAGTCGTATCTGGAAATGCCCGTGCTAGTGCTGTCACTTCTTTAAGTTGTGTGTGATAGCACCAGGCTTCAAAAGTCATATTTCTGGGAGCTAATTCGGCAAACCCTTCTCTGAATTTTGCATTTGAAAATCGGTCGGGCCCGGATGCATCTTTGGCGCTACGAATCGAATTGTCAGCATCCCACTGGCCCTGGCAGCGAATTCCACGAAATCGGCCTCCGCCTGCTTGAACATGGGCATCAAGAACTTCGCCAACAGCACTGCCAATATTTAAATTGGCTGAGCCAACGATGGCCGCTGCAACCCTGCACTTCCCGTACAAGCCAGAAGCACTCATTGCTGCGATACCATTTACGAACTCTGTTTCTCCAACGCACTTCATGTGCTCTGGACCACTTGCCCTGTACATCGCTGAGCATTCAATGAACACAGTGCTGAGGATGTTATGACCAGAATTTAAGTCCGACAAAATTTCATCAAGAAGATATTTCGGCGCTACGCGGTCATGGCGAAACTCCCACAAGTGATGATGAGGATCACAGATCGGCAATTCCGGTTCCAAAGTATCTTCGATGACTTTGTCTAACCATGGTTTATTTTTTGAAGGAGTCATCATGCCATTCATTTTGAAAATTCCCGACGTTACAGCGTGCGCTCGTTAGATATTATCCTCAAGTTGTTTGATTGCATTTAATTGCCGCTATCCAATAGGCTGTGGTGATAAATTGGGAGAAAATCCTCATGGAAACTACGACTTCAATTCGTGCTGAAGTTCGCTATGTGAATGCTGAATGGAAAGGTCGAAAAGAAATTCCTCGAATAGGGTCAAGGAAACACGACGGGCTAACACATCCCGTAAGTCGATAGATATTTACGATGCTCGTCCAGGCCTTGCGAATGGCGAGATCACGCTGGACGGTTCAGGTTTTACGCTCGCAAAGTTTGTGCACGCCGTAGAAGATTTTCGGGATATTGAGGCCACAGCCCGCCGGTACTACCCAGCTGTTGAAAAGTTGGTGGCCAATCTTTCTGGAGCAAAGGAGGTATTTGTCCGGGATCATTTGGTCCGAACAGAGATTCCGATTGATTTCAATGATGGATACGCACGATTTGTTCATTGCGACTATAACATGAAGCGATTGAGGGAGATGTCGGAGTCTTTGTTGGAGACTAGGGTATTGAGCCGAATAAAGACTGGACCTACGCATGGTTTAACACCTGGCAGCCTTTTGACAACCCAGCCGTCAACAATCCGCTGGCTTTTATAGATTGGCAGTCATTGCCAGAAGATGACGTAATTGACTACTTTTATACAGGTCGAAATAGAGAGAGTTTTGTAGCCGCCCCCGTTTATAATCCAGATCACGTTTGGCGCTATGTGCCGTCAATGTCGCCAGATGAAATTCTGATTTTTAAACAGATGGACGGAAGGCGTAATGCATCTGTTTATTGCCCTCATACCTCTTTTGATAATCCTGAAGCTCCGGACGATGCTCCTCCGCGTCGAAGTGTTGAGACACGGTTGCTGGCAGTGTTTTAGAGAGATTAAAGAGAGACATTGCTAAATAAAAAATCTTTAACTTAGGTAAAAATTAGGCGTGGTTCAGTATGCAGAACTGCCGACTCATTTAACGAATTTGTGAAGAATTCGCAGCATCAATCGCTTCAGGTAGAGCCCTTTCAAATGCGGCCAAGTTTTCTGGGAGACCTGCACTGACTCGAATACAGCGATCTTGAGGCGCTGCAAACGGCATCCGGACAAAAATACCTCTGGCGACAAGTTCATTCAAAATGGCACGCGCAAAAGCGCCGTCTCTACCGCAGTCTATGGCGACAAAGTTGGCTGCACTGTCCAGGGGTTGGAGATTATTTGCAGCGGCGATGCGCCCAATCTCAGAGCGGGATGTTTCAACTAGTTTTCTTACATTGAGTAGCCAGTTTTGATCCCGCACCGAGGCAAGAGCGCCAGCCTGGGCGATACTGTTCACACCAAAGTGGTTACGTACTTTATTGAATGCTAAAGCCAGCCCTGCCTCGGCAATTCCATAGCCTACTCTCGCACCAGCCACACCAAAGGCTTTAGAAAATGTGCGGAACCTAATAACCCGCGGGTTGTCTACATCGATGGGAGGCGCCGTTAACTCTGGAGCAAACTCAATGTAGGCTTCATCAAGGCAAAGGATTGAGCCTTCTGGCACTGCGTCAATCATTGTTTGAACGGAATTTGCGTTATGCGAACTTCCCATTGGGTTATCTGGATTAGCTAGGTAAATTAGTGCTGCAGAGTTTGCCATAGATGCAGCAAGTAAGGCTTCGAGATCTTCTTTGTCGTCTTTGTAGGGCACTAATTCTAGTCGCCCCCAAAGCCTGCTACGTGATAATTAAAGGTCGGATATGCCCCTAGCGAAGTTACTACTGGGGTCTGCTCAGAGACCGTCAACCTAACTAGATTTCCCAAAAGAGCATCAATACCCTCGCCAACTACGATGTTATCGGGCCGTACTCCATGCAACTTGGCCAACTCTTGCTTCAGGTCATAATTCTCAGGGTCGCAATAACGCCAGACTTCTGAAGCAGCTAGCCGCATGGCTTCCAAAGCTTTAGGTGATGGGCCAAATACGCTTTCATTAGCTCCTATACGAGCTTGAAATGGGTTGCCTATTTGCCGTTCCTGAGTTTCAGGTCCAACGAACGGCACGGTTGAGGGCAATGATGCAGTCAGTGATGTGAATGGATAGTTTTGCATCTATGGCCTTAGATTGGCTGAAATTTAGACTGGTTTATCGCAGCCGATAGAGCCGCTAAACTTTAACCCTAGCTATATCAAAATCATGGCTCACCTGGAGCTGGATCAAAATGTTCTTCTAGTTTGTTTTTAACGTCCACCCAGTCATCCGCATCGGAGGGACTGTCTCCTTTTCGGGTGATGTTAGGCCAAGACTCTGAGTAGTCTCTGTTAAACTCTACCCATTTCTCTGCCCCTACTTCCGTATCAGGCTTGATAGCTTCAATCGGACATTCTGGCTCGCACACACCACAGTCAATACATTCGTCGGGATGGATCACAAGCATATTTGCGCCGACGTAGAAGCAGTCTACAGGGCATACTTCCACGCAATCCATGTATTTGCACTTAATGCAGTTATCTGTGACGACGTAGGTCATTGGCTGCTAGCTTCCTAAAGTATGAGAATTAACTTTACAGGCGGTATATCGCGACCAGAACTTGCAATCAATCAAAGTTGCGTCCGAAAAGTTTGGCCATTCAGAAGCAATAAATTATCCTCACGGCGACTCACAAGTCCATGGAGACAAAATCCCGATGCCAAAAGCTTTCTTGACAACCGTTGTAGGATCAATGCCGAAGCGGCCCTGGCTTATGAGAGATAGAATAGCCTTGGATGGTAAAAAGGACCATTTTGGCAAGGGCCCCGAGTGGGTTTTGGAGGGCGCAGCACTTTCCGAAGCACAAGATGATGCTGTACGCGTCGTTGTCTCTCAGCAAGAGCAAGCAGGGATCGATATTATATCCGATGGGGAGCAACGTCGGACTAATTATGTAACGACTGTAGTTAGAGGCTTGGATGGTTTTGACTTCGAATCATTAAAGGAAAAAACCATGCGAGCCGGCCGTCGCAAAGTAATGGCTGCTCGCTGCATCGGAGAGATAAAACATACCAGGCCTTTAGTTGTTGACGATGTAAAATTTCTTAAAAGCGTCACAAATCGTAAAATCAAAGCAACCTTGCCAGCACCCATGACGATTGTGGACAGTATTAATAACGACTTCTACGGTGATCCTAAGTCTTTCGCTTTTGCATGGGCAGAGGAAATTAATAAAGAGGCAAGGCTTTTAGAGGCGGCTGGTGCCGATGTTATCCAGTTTGATGAGCCAGTTTTCTCTCGTTATCCGGACGAAGCGGCAGATTGGGGTATTGAAGCGCTTGATCGTTGCGTCGACGGCCTATCTGTAACAACAGCAGTGCATATTTGTTACGGATATCCCCAACCTGGCTTGGAACGGCCTATACCTGACGCCTATCCAACAGTTGTTGCCGCGCTTGAGCGCTCTAAAATTGATCAACTTGCCTTGGAGTTTGAGGGTTCAAAACTCAATCCAGAAATTTTGAAATTATGCCCAACAAAGACAGTTTTGTTTGGCTGTGTTTTCAATTCTGATGGAGTGATGGAGACCGCTGAACATGTTGCAGACAGACTGTTAAAAGCGGCCGAAGCCTTGTCGCCAGAACAGATCCAGGCGGCTCCTGATTGTGGTCTTGCGCCAATGTCACCTGCTAAGGCTTTTCAGAAGTTAAAGGTAATGTGTGAAGGAGCAGCGCTTGCTCGGAAGCGTGCAGGTTTGGAATAGGAGGGTCAAAAGTTGCCTATTATAAATCGCATAGCCGAACTGAAGGAGGAAATGACCGAGTGGCGTCGAGAAATGCATATGCATCCCGAGACAGCTTTTGAAGAGGAGTGGACGAGCGCGTTTATACTCAGACGCCTAGAGACCTTTGGTATGGACGAAATTCATACTGGCATCGCTAAAACAGGCATTGTCGCAGTTTTGAAGGGTCAAGAAGAGGGACCGGCAATAGGTCTGCGTGCTGACTTTGATGCGCTTGAAATCCTTGAATTAAATGACGTTTCCTACAAATCAAAAATCCCGGGCAAAATGCATGCATGTGGTCATGATGGCCACACTGCGATGCTCCTTAGGGCAGCCAAATACATGGCTGAAACGAGAAATTTTCGGGGAACAGTATATTTCATTTTCCAACCTGCGGAGGAGAATGAGGGCGGCGGTCGAGTGATGGTGGAGGACGGTCTTTTTGATCGGTTTCCGATGACAGCTGTTTATGGCATGCATAATTCACCAGGTGTGCCGATTGGCCATATCACTATGGGATCCGGCCCAATGATGGCAGGGTACGACATATTCGAAATAATAATTGATGGTTATGGTACCCACGCGGCCCGTCCGCATCAGGGCGTTGATCCTGTGATCATTCAGGCGCAAATTGTTATGGCACTGCAAACGATTGCTTCAAGGCAAACTGATGCATTGGACAGTGTGGTCCTTTCTATTACGCAGGTACACGGAGGTGACACCTGGAACGTGATACCGCAGCAGGTCATCCTCAGAGGCACGGTGAGGTGTTTTTCCCCCCAGGTCCAAGACCTGGTTGAAGACAAAATGCGAAAGCAATGTGCGGCAATTGCCCAGGCTTTTGATGCAAATGTCACCGTCAATTATGAACGTCGCTACCCACCAACGATCAATGATCCGGAACAAACAAAATTTTGTGCTGAGGTGGCTTGTGATCTTGCAGGCCCAGATAACGTGAACACTAATGCTCGACCAGTGATGGGATCAGAGGATTTTTCATTTATGTTACAGGAAAAGCCTGGGTGTTACATACGTATGGGCAATGGAGGGCCAGGTGAATTTGGATCTGTTGTTGTTCATAATCCACGATATGATTTTAATGACGATGCGTTGCCGTGGGGGGCTAGCTATTGGGCGCAGCTTGTAGAAAAGGCTCTGCCACGGCAAAAGTAAAAAAGCTATCGTCAGCTGAAATTGGTTGATGTTTTCAACCAAGAAAAAGGTTGGCTTTGTCAGTTAAAATTCGTCGAGGGGATCAAGCTCCGAGTTACCTGCAGCAATAGCCTTAGAATAGAAACCTAGGATAATTAAAAAGCTTTAAGGGATAAATCAATGCCTATTTCTAAAGAACATCTTGAGTTTGTTGTTCCTGATATGAGCGAAGGTTGGGAGACCCCTGCAGGATATCCCGTGGGTATCAAACAGAAAATTCTTGCTGGATCTCTCGATGATATAAAGAAATCAGGTAGCCGTACCCGGCTTCTGCGTTTTGATCCAGGTGTTTTCACAACAGAGCCATTTGTGCATGAACACTGGGAAGAGGTATATGTCCTCTCAGGAGATCTTTGGGTTGGCAATGATCAGCAAGGCAATGGCGGTAGAAAGTGTGATCGAATACTTACGCTTGCCGACCGCCAGGAGCTTATCATGGTCCCTTTAAGTCTGAGGGCGGCTGCATGCTTCTTGAAATCCATTATTACGATTCATAGCCAGTGCTATGTGAGCTGAGTAAGATGGCACTGAAAAAGAACCTAGAGGCTAAATACGGCGCCTGAATCTAAGCCCTTGCGTATTTCATCATCTGAAAAACCAAACTTAGCCAAGATTTCTTCTGTATTTGCCCCCTTAGCAGGGGCTGGGTATCGTGTTTCAGCATAAGCTCCATTCAGTTTTATGGGCGTTCCCATAGCAAGCGGTGCGTTAGGCGCCATTGTCTCTACTATAGGTAGCCAACTTGTAATTGCAGTGTCAGATGCAACGTCACCAAAGTCATTAATTGGTCCGGCAAGAATGTCAGCAGCTTGTAGCCTCTCTATCCACTCTTTTGCTGAGGCTGAAGCTAGCATTGGCTCAATTATTTCATCAATTTTCTTCCGATTTGCTACCCGATTAGCGTTAGTTCGATATCTTGGATCATCAATCAAGGGTTCTAGTCCCATCACACCGCAAAATTTAGCCCAGTGGGAGTCTCTCAGAATAGCTATAGAGATATATCGACCATCGCCTGCTCTGTAAGCACCAGCTGGTGCGAGGTTCATATTCGAATTTCCTTGCCTTTTAGGAGGAACGCCAGAAGCAAGGAAACGTGTGTAGCCTGCGGTCATCATTCCCAGCGCTGCAGCCATAAGGCTTATCTCAATATTTGCACCGCCGTTACCTGATAAGCGATTATAAAGTGCAAGAAGAATTCCCTGCACGGCAGCATTGCCGGCGGCCATATCTATTAGCGGAAAACCCACTCTTGTAGGAGGGCCATTTGGTTCACCAACCAGGCTCATCAGCCCACTCATAGCCTGAATAATTGTATCGCTTGCAGGCTGTTGCGCGTAAGGACCTTCCAATCCAAAGCCTGAAATAATGCAATAAATCAAATTAGGATTTATGGATTGGCAGTTGGAGTAATCGAAACCTAATTTTGCCATCACACCGGGGCGATAATTAGAGATCAAAATATCTGCCTGGCTGATCATACGAGAGAGAATTTTGGCCCCGTCCGCTGTTCCTGCATTTAGGCCAATATTTCGCTTGTTTCGGTTCAGAGAAATAAACTGTCCATTCTCTTGCCCATCCACTTCGTTGTGGTCTGCAGGGCGGGACCAATCACCAGCCGGCCTTTCAACCTTAATTACATCGGCTCCCATATCAGCAAGAGCCATGGCGGCATAGGGGCCTGCAACACCCTCTGTCATGTCTATGACGGAAATTTTTTCTAGGATTCCGTGGCCTATTTTCATTTTATTCTCTCTTTTTAGGGGTGCCAGCTTGAATTTGGCCTAGTATAACACCTAACATAAGAAGTTAAGAATTTAGGAGTCCGCATACCGTCCACATATCCAGGATAATGGAGGCGTGGGTTTGGGAGCGACAATTGATCAACTGCTAACTAGTTAGGAAGCAACGGCATGGACGCGGTAACGCAAGATAACAAATGGATTGGTAAAAGCACGATCCGTCCCGACGGCGTCGATAAAGTTACGGGCATGGCCCGTTACGGTGCAGACGGAGATATGCCCGGTATGGTTTGGGGAAAGGTTCTGCGCAGTCCCCATGCTCACGCAAAAATTAAGTCAATCGACACATCTGCCGCGGAAGCGATGAAGGGTGTGTTGGCTGTTATGACTGGTGATGACCTCCCAGTTCTCCCGCTTGATATCCCGCGCCCGATGGGTCCACAGGATCTTCGTTGGGTTTGTCGCAATACTATTGCTCATGACAAAACCATGTATGTGGGCCATGCTGTGGCGGCAATTGCAGCTACTTCTCAACCAATTGCAGAAGCGGCTCTTGCTGCCATAAAGGTAGACTATGAAGTTCTACCTCATGTGGTTGAAATTGAAGACGCCATAAAAGAAGACGCGCCTATCGTACACGATTGGATCCGCACGTCTGGCGTAGAGCCAGCACCTCAAAAACCGTCAAATATAGCTTCGGTTCTTACAGAGAAGGCAGGCGATGTTGAGGCAGGCTTTGCTGCCGCCGAAGTTATAATTGAGAGGACTTTCAAAACAGCCGCTGTTCACCAAGCTTACATTGAGCCGCATGCATGCACGGTCCATTACGGAAAGGATGGACAATCGACAATTTGGTCGAGTAGCCAGGGACAATTCATGGTCCGTTACGTAACTTCTGTGCTAACTGGCATGGCAGTCGGTGACATTAAGGCAATTCCAGCAGAGATCGGTGGTGGTTTCGGTGGTAAGACCATTGTTTATCTCGAGCCTCTGGCAATGGTGCTCTCAAAGAAGTGTGGGCGCCCTGTGAAGATGCAGATGTCTCGCGAGGAAGTATTCCGTGCGACTGGTCCAACTTCTGGCTCCGTAAGCCATATTAAGCTGGGCGTTTCTAAAGAGGGAAAGATAACGGCTGTCGAGACCGACTACTATTATCAAGCAGGAGCTTGGCCTGGGTCTCCAGTAGCCAGAGCAGTGTATTTCCCATATTCCAGTTATAAGATTGATAATGCAGTAGTTCGCGGTTTTGACGTCGTGTCGAACCGCCAAAAAGTTAATGCTTACCGTGCTCCAGGAGCGCCTGGGGGCAACTATCCTCTTGAATGCGCGCTTGATGAGGCAGCCGATAAGCTTGGTATAGATCCTCTCGAATTGCGTAAAAAGAATATGATTGGGGCAGATGAACCAACTTTCTTTGGCGCAAAGATTGGCACTCACGGCATGTTGGAATGTATTGAGGCGATTGAGCAACATCCTAATGCCAAGATCCCTCTTGGTCCGAACCAAGGTCGTGGGGTTGCTGTTGGCTACTGGGGTAATGCTGGTGGCGAATCCAGTGCTCAGCTTCATATCAACGAAGATGGGACAGCCCTTGTTATCTCTGGCCATCCAGATGTAGGTGGTAGCCGGGCATCTATGGTCAATATTGCTGCAGAGCTTTTGGGGATAGACTACCGCAAAGTTCGAGCTCAGATCGGAGATACCAATGCGGTTGGCATAAGTGCTGTCACCGGCGGAAGTCGCGTAACGTTTGCGTCGGGTATGGCTGTCAACCAGGCTACACGTAAAGTCATCGACGTGTTGCGTTCTAGAGCTGCTGCAAAGTGGGGCATTGATGTTGAGGCCGTGGAGTGGGCAGATGGCGAAGCTCGCCCAGCCGGTCAAAATGCGGGCGAGTTTGATCCTCTTACACTTGAAGATATTGCCGGTGCTGGTGGAGAGCCTATTGCAGCGTCAGTATCGATCAATGCAACAGGTCATCAGGGTTCATTCGCAGCCCAAATGGTTGATGTGGAGGTTGATCCAGAAACTGGGCATGTGAAGGTTCTTCGTTTCACCGCCTCACAGGATGTGGGACGCGCGATCCATCCGGACTATTGTGCAGGTCAGATCCAGGGCGGAGTTGTTCAAGGTATTGGTTGGGCTCTTAATGAAGAGTACATCTATGCAAAGAACGGTGATGTCGATAACGCGGGCTTCCTTGATTACCGAATTCCGGTTGCCAGTGATCTTCCTAACATCACCCCAATAATGGTCGAGGTGCCAAACGATAAGCACCCATACGGCGTTAAGGGTGTTGGTGAAACCACTATCGTACCTCCTCTGGCCGCTATCGCGAATGCGGTTTCGCATGCGATCGGTCGTCGGATGACGGAGCTTCCAATGGCACCACCTAAAGTTCTGGCGGCCATAAGTGCTTCAGAAGATTAAGACTTAAAAAGATACTAAATTATGCAGCGGCAGCGTCATTATTATGACGCTGCCGTTTTTCTTTTCTCATCTAAATTTTATGTTCTTAGCACCGAGTAGGCGCGGCTTAGGACGCCAACCGAAGCAACTAATGAGAGATAATAAAAAAGCAATACCCCTACAAATACCAGGTATTGGCTACCTACCGCAGCCCCTAAGGCCGTCAAAGCCATAACAAGTATGGCTCCCAGGAATCCTAGAGTTAACCAAGTTACAATTAACGCTTGTGCAATTTGCGCGGTATAACCCTTTACCAAACCCATTGCATCTACAAAACCTGTTTGGTTCCCTAATGCAGCGGCCGGCATTGCTAAGCCAAGTTTAGCCCAAATGAAGGCATATCCACTGATCACAAAAACCGCGGTTATAATCATTCCAAATACAGAACTGGCCATAAGCACAGGAGCAAAAATCTGGGTTACGATGTTAATGGCCATCATGCAAAGCCATATTGTTATAAGCCTCCCAAGGTACCGCCATTCACGAATATCCCATCCAAAAAGGCGCCCATTTTCGCGTTGCACTTCACCAGTTACTAGAAGTCGATGCCAACCAGTAAATGCAGGCACCAGTGCTAACGTGGCGAAGAGTGAACCGAAGCTCATGTGACCAATAATTGTCAGCAATTCTGATTCTAAACCTTTGCTGCTCTCCGAGGGGGAACTGCCAATCGAGCCATCACAGCAAAGAGTACAAGGACCAGTAGTGAGGGAGTGCAAAGAGTTAGAAGTGTTCCAAAGCGGGTGAATAGATTACTCAGGGCATATCCCATAAGATCTCTTACACTTAGTGTTTTTTCAGCCATTTAATTAACTCTTCCTTGCTCTTCCACCGGGACGTCCCGCAGCAGAACGTTTATCTTATTTTTATAATGCTGGAGAAAACTTTGAATATGTCAAAAGCTGATCCTATCCCTGCAATTGCAGAAGCTGAAGCGACAGGAGAGATTAAGACCTTATATCAGGATATAAAGGAGGTTACAGGAGTTGGCGTAGTCAATCTTGTGTGGCGCTGCTTGGCAACTGTCCCAGGGGCATTGCCCTATGCCTGGAATATGGTTAGGCCTGCCTATGCGTCAGGTATTATTGCCGCTGAGGCTCATGCCTTTCGACGTGGGCTTCGACCACTAGATATGGCTCTAATTCCCAAAGCAGCACTTGCCGCTGCAGGGGTCGATAGCCTTGGGCTTTATAACATAAGGGCGATTTTAGATTCTTATGACCGGACTAATGCAATGAATTTAGTCGGATTGAGCGCGCTACTTGCATGTTTGGATGGTGATAGTGGAGTAAAACCTGTCTTATCCCAGTCGGTAAAAGAGCCAGCCCTCCCGTCTTTACCACCATTGCCATCTTTGGATGTGCTGGATCCTCAACTGCGTAGTCTCATCGAAATATTAAATGACCTTGGCGAAACTGATGGTCGTGTCATTGCTAGTATGTATCGTCATCTTGCTTATTGGCCAGGTTATCTTGGCATTATATGGGCACAGCTTTCGTCATTAGCAGAAGATGGTCGGCTTGGGGCCGCAATTAGTGGCGCTAGAGCAGCCGGTCGTGCTCATGCTAATCAAATTGTTTCAGCTATGCCCGTTAGCGATAAAAGCCTTGAACCTGCAATTGAGCGTCACCTCAGAGACACTGTAATGCTCTTTACTGAGCATCCAATTGCAAAAATGAGTGCCATCTGTCGTGCGCTCGCAACTGTTACGCCTGCCCCTTAAATTTGCTGGAGAAAAAAATGGAAGTCAGAACGCTAAATTCCGCAGTTGGTGCAGAAATTGTCGATTTGGATATCAACAACATCACTGAGGCCGAATTTGGTTGTCTCGTTGAGGCTTGGGACTCTCATGGCGGCCTTTTATTCCGAGATCAAAGACTTTCAAATGATGCTCTCGTAGAGTTTGCTGCTCGCTTTGGTGAACTAGAGGCTGCCCCCGTGATGGAAAATGGTCGCACTCCAGTGCCAGGGTACCCGGAAATATACGTCGTCTCTAATGTTCTTGGGGCAGATGGGAAGCCAATAGGAAGTTTAGGTGCGGGCGAGGCCGTTTGGCATACTGACATGTCTTATTTGGAAAACCCTCCAGATGCATCCATGCTTTATGCTCTCGAAGTCCCGCCAACTGGAGGGGATACTTGGCTTGCCGGTATGTCAGCTGCTTACGAAGGTCTTCCGGATCAACTCAAAGTTGAAATTCGCGGCAAACGAATAAAACACGATGGTACCTTTAACTCCGGTGGGTTCAAGCGCGCGGGCGTAGAGGTTAGAGAGGATCCACGTGAAAGCATTGGCGCATATCACCCCATAGTTTGTGCGCATCCAAGAACAGGCCAACCAGCGCTGTATCTTGGCCGCCGAAGATTAGCTTATGTTGAAGGGTTGGAGCTTGCAGATTCCGAAGCTTTATTAGATCAGCTTTGGGCTCATGCGACGAAGCCAGAATATGTATTCTCTCACAGTTGGCGTGTGGGTGATCTTTTGATGTGGGATAATCGTGCCACCCTTCATCGACGAGACCCTTTTGATGCTGATGCTCGAAGAATTATGCACCGCACTCAAATCAAGGGTGCCACAGCGCCCCTCGCAGCCTGAATTTAAAGCTGGGTTTAATTTATGAAAAATGAATCTTTTTTCCGTTTCTTAAAATGTGAGTGCTGGTAAAATTTCAGTAGCTCAACAGCAAGTGTGTTTTCCATTAACTACATGAATATATTTAAAATTTTGATTAATTTTGAGGAATTCTTTGTTCAGGATGGTGTGACGGCTACAATTCAGGCTATAAAACGATTCTGGGGCCTGTAGTTCAGTGGTCAGAACGCGCCGCTCATAACGGCGTTGTCGCAGGTTCGAATCCTGCCGGGCCCACCAAATTCACGCGCCTTTAGGCGTTGGCATGCCCAAAGCTGCCGCGTGCCTTGCGTCAAAATCCTGTTCTTTTATGCCGTGGTTATGGCCGCGTATGCCTCCCCGCACGGTTCCGGGAATCGTGGACCTATAGAAATCCCCCAACTTTCCGGAAGTTCAGGGCTGTCGGGTGGGGCGATCCATAAACGCCACAAAAGTCGCTTTTTTTCAGGCTCGGCAAAATCCTCATAGTCGGTGCGACTGTGCAACATGCAGTGGTTATTAAAGATCTGTAAGTCTCCAGGTTGGAGGTTGAGGGTAAGCATGTACTCGGGACGCCGGAGTATATTATCCATCACATCCATTGTTTCGTGCTGTAAGGCAGAAAGCCTTGGCACAGAATCAAACCTTTGGGCGCTTTGGACGCGATTTCGGTTCCACTTTGCAAAAAGGCGCCCGTCACAAAAGTCGATCAGTGGCTGTCCGTAATATGGACCCTCGTCTTCTGCTTCCTCATTTTGGCGGCTGAAATAAAAGTCAGTTTTTGCAAGTTCTGCTAGGTCTGGTCGCTCTGCCTCCAATGCGGCGAATGCAGATACGCCACTTGTAAACATTGTTGAGCCCCCTAGCTTTGCCGCATTGTAACACCCCAGAGTGGCCATATCCGCGCCATCAACATGAAAATCTAGCTTTGCATTCGACGAGTAGCCTCGGCCTGACGCGGCCCTGTAGTCTACGCCAGCATCTCTAACAGGTGAGATATACTGGGATGCTTTGCCTTGAGGGCGAGCAACGCCGATATGCAGGCCAATTGCCCAATTCAAAAGTTTAAATTGATCCTCATTCATATCTTGTCGAGGTAAATTTTTGACGAGAGCTACGCCCCGTCCATGATGCGCCTGCTTTATCGCTTTTTTTAAGGTTGCTTCAGCTGGCCCAAGTTCAAATTCTGAAAGGCTGTATTCGAATAAATCACGATCTGGGTCAAATGCTGCGAGAGTAATATCACGCAGGTGCCGGCTTTCTTTTTCCGTAAGAGGGAATACCCAGCCTTTATCCGCATCTAGGTCTTTAGTGGTCCAATTTGCGAGTGCTTGTAGTTCGCGAGTGATATTCATTGCGCTTAAATCCGCTTAAGTGATTAGCTTGATAGCCGCATTATTAAAATCTTTGGCATTTTCATACATTGCCCAATGCCCTGCATCCGGAATGACTTCAAATCCAGAGAAGGTTGGCAACTTAGCCATAAAATTTCGTCTTTCAGTAAGGTACGGAAAGCTAGTTGAATCAAATTCGCCCCATATTCCAGATATTGAGCATGTTAATTTAGGCAATTTATCGACCAGTGACGGTAATTGACTAATCCAACGACTTTTCGTGACCGCTCGCGTAGTATTCATCACCTGCATGTGTAGAGCTAGCGAATCCACTGTCTTTGGGTCGCGAACCATTAGTAGCTCTAGATTGCGGCGGGCAAGACATCGGATTGCTCTTGGGTCCATGTCTCTTTCAAACCGTGCAAGCGGTAAAAACTCTACCCGGCGAAGTCCCATGCCACTGGCGCCAACTAGTGTCAGGCTCTTTAGCCGTGGGCCCAAGTATGGGGCTACATATCCACTAATTACTCCTCCAAATGAGAAGCCCATAAGACGTGCTTGTTCGCTTTTGGGTGTAAGTAGTTCAATGCCATTGGCGATAAGCCGTCCAATTTCATCAGGATTGCGGCGGTCCGGAGGGGCATCACTATCTCCCAGGCCAGGAATGTCTCCAGCAAAGACTGTAAAATGGCATGCAAGAGCATCCACATTTCTTATCCAGTGGATCCAAGAGCCATACCCTCCATGAAGCAGGTACAAACAGGGTTTACCTGAACCTTTTCCCCACGCATGCCAGACCATCTCACCGGTCGGTAGTGGCGTAGTGAGCTTTACCGCTTTTGTTAAAGCATGCTTAATTTCTGCTTCTGCTGCAGAAGTTACGGCATCCTGCAAGATAAATAGGTTTTCTACTTTGGGCACCTGCTTCTTTTTCCCTGCTTTTACAAGTTATAAAGATTGCGTACCTTGGAGGAGTCAAACCTTCCGCGCCAGAGGAGCCTTTCATGTTTTACGAAGATCCACGCAATCACGGTCTTGCGTATAATCCATTCAAAGCCATCATTGCCCCCCGGCCGATTGCCTGGGTTTCCAGTCAGGACACGGAAGGAGTGCTCAACCTCGCGCCATATAGTTTTTTCAATGCTATGGCGGATTTTCCTCCTACGATTGTTTTCGCGCCTAATAATCCAAGGCCCGGTGGAGGACGTAAGGACACCCTCGCCAATATCGAGGCCACCAATCAGTTTGTTGTGAATTTATGCCATTATGACCTAAAGGATCAGATGAATACTTCTTCTGCTCATGTTGATCCTGAGGTTGATGAATTTGCGTTGTCAGGTTTAACACCAGCCCCGTCGGTCAATGTAAAGCCACCTCGCGTCAAAGAAGCTCTGGCCGCGCTTGAGTGCGAATTCATGTTTCGCGTGCGCCTACCGTCAACTAATCCAAAAGCTGAGAATAATGCTGTTTTTGGAAAAGTAGTGGGTATCCATATTGATGACTCCATCATTGTTGACGGCCGAGTGAAAATGGAGCTCTACCGCCCACTCTCTCGCCTTGGATATATGGACTACTCCGTAGTTGATAATGTTTTCGCCATAGACCGTCCGGACCAAGATTTAGATAGCTACGATAAGACAGCGCGCAAGCATTCAGACAAGGACAAATAAATCTAAAGCGAAGATTACTTTGGTGCGGCGGCCCGTCGCCGTTTAATATTTAAGAGTCAGCTTGCGGGCGGGCTAGCCCCTTCCTATATACCTGTGTCTAAGCTCGGCTCTTTGAGTTGAGCAATCAATGTTAATCTCTGGGTAAAGCAAACGGGGGTTCCAAATGGCCGTGCCGGTGCGGGCGGTCTCACGGAAACCTGCCTTAAAGGGGGGAACTCATGGCCAAAGTTATTGGTATCGATTTAGGAACTACAAATTCTTGCGTTGCTGTAATGGAAGGCGCAGACGCCCGCGTTATTGAAAACGCTGAGGGTGGGCGGACTACCCCCTCCATGGTAGCATTCATGAAAGATAGTGAGCGGCTTGTTGGTCAAGCTGCAAAGCGTCAGGCTGTTACAAACCCAGACAATACCCTCTATGCAATTAAAAGACTGATCGGTCGTCGTTTTGATGATCCAATCGTGCAGAAAGAGATTGGAGTATCACCGTTCAAAATCGTAAAGGGCGACAATGGAGATGCCTGGGTTGAGGCTGCCGGTGAGAAGTATGCACCTAGTCAGATTTCAGCTTTTATTCTGCAAAAAATGAAAGAAACTGCAGAAGCTTTTACAGGAGATACAATTTCAGAAGCGGTCATTACCGTCCCCGCATACTTCAATGATGCTCAGCGCCAAGCCACTAAGGATGCGGGAAAGATAGCCGGGTTGGACGTTTTGCGCATCGTGAATGAGCCCACGGCTGCTGCTCTCGCCTACGGGCTTGATAAGCAAAACACTGGGATGATCGTTGTATACGACCTTGGAGGTGGTACTTTCGATGTGTCGATCCTTGAAATTGGTGATGGTGTCTTTGAAGTTAAATCCACAAATGGTGACACACACTTAGGTGGCGAAGACTTCGATGGCGCAATCATTGAGTATCTCGCTGCAGAATTTAAGAAAGAGCAAGGCATCGACCTGAAACAGGACCGTATGGCTTTACAGCGTTTGAAGGAAGCAGCAGAAAAGGCCAAGATAGAGTTATCGTCCTCTACGCAGACCGATGTAAATCTACCATTCATCACGGCAGACCAATCTGGTCCAAAACATCTTAACATTCATCTTACGCGCGCCAAGCTCGAGGCTTTGGTTGGTGCCTTAGTTGAACGTACACTAGAGCCCTGCAAAAAAGCGCTAAAAGACGCAGGTTTGCGGGCAAATGAAATCGACGAGGTTGTTCTCGTTGGCGGTATGACCCGTATGCCTAAGGTTATCGAAACCGTTAAGGGTTTCTTTGGTCGAGAGCCACACAGGGGTGTTAACCCAGATGAAGTTGTAGCCGTCGGTGCTGCCATACAGGCGGGTGTTCTTAAGGGTGATGTAAAGGACGTTTTACTCTTAGACGTAACGCCGTTGTCATTAGGTATTGAGACCCTGGGCGGTGTGTTTACTCGATTGATCGATCGCAACACAACAATCCCAACCAAAAAGAGCAATGTATTTTCGACAGCCCAAGATAATCAGGATGCAGTTACTATCCGGGTATTCCAGGGTGAGAGAGAAATGGCCCAGGATAATAAGATGCTAGGCCAGTTTGACTTGGTAGGCATTCCTCCTGCTCCAAGGGGTATTCCTCAAATTGAGGTCACCTTTGACATTGATGCTAACGGAATTGTCCAGGTAGGGGCCAAAGACAAAGCAACTAATAAGGAGCAGACAATCCGGATCCAAGCTTCAGGTGGTCTTTCGGACGATGAGATTGATCGCATGGTGAAGGAGGCGGAGGCCAACGCCGCTGAAGATAAAGTGCGTCGTGAGCAAGCTGAAGCGGCTAATCAGGCAGATAGTCTTATACAAACCGTTGAGAAGAATCTGGCTGAGCATGGGGATGCACTTGAGGCTGAGGATAAATCAGCAATCGAAGCTGATCTTCAAGCACTTAAAGATGCAAAAGAGGCAGGTGATCCAGAAGATGTTAAATCAAAGGTTGAAGCTCTTACTCAGTCATCAATGAAGCTTGGGGAAGCAATGTACAAGGCAAGCCAGGCCGAAGGTATGGATCCCGATATGGGACAGGAGGGTGACAACGCGGCCGACGGTGATGACGGTGTCGTTGATGCTGACTTTGAAGAAGTAAAGGACGACGACCAAAAGAAGTCGGCCTAATTGATGCATTCCTAAGGCGGGCGAGGGAGATGCCTTCGCCTGCTAACGTTGCATTCGGGCGTTAAAACGATGGCTCAAGATTTTTATGAAACCCTTGAGTAGCTCGGGGTGCCAGCGATGCAGACATGAAGTCTGCATATCGGAAGCTTGCAATGAAATATCATCCCGATAGGAATCCGGGTGATAAAGAGGCAGAGCAGAAGTTCAAAGAATTAAACGCGGCATATGAAGTTTTGAAGGATGCTGATAGCCGCTCTGCATATGACCGTCTGGGGCATGAGGCCTTTACTCAGCGCCAAGCGGGAGGCGGAGGCCCTGGCGCTGGTGGCTTCGACTTCAATTTTACATCATCATTCTCAAATATATTTGATGAAGTCTTTGGTGATATGGGCCGACGTGGTGGTGCGGGTAGACAGAGCCAAAGAGGGGCGGATCTCAGATATAATTTAGAGATATCTTTAGAGGATGCTTTCGAGGGTTCCAAGGTAGATGTCCGAGTGCCGACCCTTGCGGAATGCGAGAGTTGTCATGGTTCAGGTGCAGAAGATGGCTCAAAACCTATTGGTTGTCCTACTTGTCAGGGCACAGGGCGTGTAAGAGCTAGCCAGGGTTTTTTCACTGTGGAGCGGACTTGTCATAGTTGCAGCGGACAAGGACAGATAATTTCAGACCCTTGTAGGTCTTGTGGTGGCCAGGGCAGGGTACGTCGTGAACGAACTTTGAATGTGAATATACCAGCTGGTGTCGAGGATGGCACCCGAATTCGACTTTCTGGCGAAGGTGAAGCTGGTTTAAGAGGCGCGCCAGCCGGTGATTTATATATCTTCATTGGCGTAAGGCCTCACAAGCTTTTCGAGCGTGAGGGAGCAGACATATACTGCCGTGCTCCAATTCCAATGGCGACCGCTGCTATAGGTGGACAGATTGAGTGCCCGACTATCGATGGAAGTCGTGCCCGTATCACTATCCCGGTTGGTACGCAGACAGGTAAAGGTTCCGCCTGCGTAGCAAAGGTATGAACATATTGAATCAACGCAATCGCCGCGGAGATATGATTGTTGAGGCATTTGTTGAAACTCCAGTAAACCTAACTAAGCGTCAGGAGGAGCTTCTCAAAGAGTTTGCAGGCGAAAGCGATGGAAATCATCCAGAGACGGAGGGCTTTTTTGCCAAGGCTAAAGCCCTTTGGGATGATTTGCGCGACTAGTATTGCAGTCCTTTGAAAGGCTGTGATTGCTTCTTTGACTTCATACTAATTGGAATTGCGCTCTGCTCTTGATGCTGATCGGATCTTTGGCTGTTACTTATGGCGGAATGTAATCCGGCCTTTTGTAAGATCGTAAGGAGTCATTTCGACTGAAACTTTGTCTCCCGGCATCACGCGGATACGAAACTTGCGCATCTTGCCTGCGAGACGAGCAATCACTTCATGCTCATTCTCGAGTTTTACTCGAAACATTGCATTCGGCAGCTTCTCTACTACCTCCCCGTCGAACTCGATTAGATCTTCTTTTGACATAAATTTTCCGTGTGCTGTTATAAAAATTTGTGTGACCTTAAGGTCGGTCTTTGGTCTCTTCTACACCTTACGGGTGTATGTGAGAAGGTAGCTAGATAAAACATAAGCTGCGATAAACTGCCATCTGTATTACGCGAAGAAAAAAGCGGTGCGTTTACCACTGCGTGAGGTCTTGAGTGATCTGTTAGCTAGCAACAATCCATTATGTGGCCTTCGGTCACTAAAAATCTTCGCTAGGTTCTACGGTGAATAAGAGCGGTTCTATTATCGATGAGACGGTTGATTTCTTCATCATCGTATCCCGCTTCTGAGAGGATTGCTCTTGTGTCTTCACCATAGAAAGGCGGCGGTCTTCGGGCACTGCCTGGCGTTCTCGAAAGTTTCGCTTGAACGCCAAGTGCATTGTAGCCGTTGCCATCACTAACTTTCATCTGCCTGTGCTGTGTATGAGGATGCTCCATGACTTCAGGTATTGAGTTGACTGGGCCTGCGGGCACTCCCTTTTCCAGTAAATTGGTAGCAAGGTCATCGCATTTGAAGAGCTTCAGCCTAGCTTCTAATTCCTGCTTGACGGCTACCCTATTTTCCGATCGATTTCGATTGTCTTTAAAGCGAGGGTCGTTGGCTAGTTCTGAAGCTCCAAGAACCTCTGCAAGCTTTGCCCATTGGCCGTTGTTGCCTACTGCGAGAAAGATTTCTTTATCCATGCACTTAAAGGTATCGTAGGGGTATATGTTTGGATGGGCATTACCAGTGATGGTGGGAGCCTTTCCGCTCATCAGGTAATTGTTGCCTTGGGGATGAAGCAATGCCACTGCGCTATCGTAAAGTGTGATATCGAGGAACTGACCTTGGTTAGAGCGTAATCGCTCAACGATCGCCATCAGGATTGCAATCGCGGCGTTAAGCCCTGTCCCCATGTCTACCATTGGGGTTCCAACCCGAACCGGTCCTGAGTCAGGAGAGCCGTTAACACTTAACATACCACTCATCGCCTGAATTACTGCGTCGTAACCAGGGAAACCGCCCAAGGGCCCCGTTGATCCAAATCCAGTTACTCTGCAATGAATTAGCCTGGGGTATTTCTTAGAGAGCACGTCATCGTAACCTAGTCCCCATTTCTCTAGAGTACCTGGTTTGAAATTCTCTATGAGTACATCAGCACTTTCCAAAAGCCGCGAAAGCACAGATTTCCCTTCCTCCGTTGCTAAATCCAGGCCGATAGAGCGTTTGTTTCGGTTTACACCTTGGAAATAAGCACTTTCGCCGTCTTCTCTAAACGGAGGCCCCCAGTCGCGGGTTTCATCACCCCGGGGAGGTTCTACCTTAATAACCGTGGCTCCATGGTCTGCTAAGATCATAGTGCAGTAGGGGCCGCCTAGAACGCGAGTAAGGTCAACAACCTTAATTCCTTGCAAGGCGCCACCTGATTGGGCTTCCAGCCCGGTTGGGCCGTGCAGCGTATTTGACATTTATGGAATTTTCCTTGGGCCTTTTCTGAGGTGACAACATAAACTTTTAGTATCGCAGGCTACAATAAAACGCAGAAATATTTTTTAAAAATATTTTTGCCCTGGAAAAGTGGCCACACCAGCAAAGTTCACTGAATGTAGTAGAACTAAACCATGAAAAACGATTTTACGTGCTGTTAATGATAACTTGATACGGCCGGTACATTGCGCCATCTTCATAGGTGGAGGGGAATGTCGTCCGGTGGCGGCCCCGGTCTTCAAAACCGGTGAGGGGGCGTTAGGCGTTTCCTGGCGGGTTCGACTCCCACTCTCCTCCGCCATTATGCATTTGCTAATAGCTATTTACACTTCAGCTGCGCTTATCAAGCGTATTTCTGAAAATTTGGATAGATGTCGCCAGACTTCTGTTCCTATCTGCTGTCGCTCTAGTTTCTTCTCGAAGCGGTGTTTCATTTAAAAGGTCATAAGCCCAACGGGCGCCCTCGTGGAACTTTGACGTTATTTCGAGACTAGAGAGTGTTCCGGCAATTTCGTCCATTTCCGGTCCAAAACGATGAGCATCAGCTGCTAGAAAACCAACCCAACGCTGCATTGGGTCGTATAACGAACGGTTGTTTTGCTCGAGTTCATTTAGAAAGGCATCAAGCAGACCGAGTTTGTCTGCAGCAACTCCCATAGTTGCCATCATAGCCCACATGCCCTTGTTTAAACCGGCGTACATCATCTTGAGAGCTGATGCTTGCCCAACGTCTGGGCCAAGAGCGATCACCTTCATGTCTGGACGATTCAGTGCTTCTGAAACAAATTTGGCTTTTTCACCTGACAAATAGACCCTTGGGCATCCTTTGTCTGGCGAAGGGCCGATAATCCCACCGTCCAGGATTTCGACCCCCTCTCCTGACATGGTTTGAGCAATTCTTGCCATGGTAGCTGGGGAAATGGCGTTTAAATCTGCAAAAAGTGGCTTCTTTGGAATTCTTCTCAACTCTGATGCAGAGGACTTAGCAAATTCTTCAGCGTGGCCAGGTGGCATAACTGATAATACTAAGTCTGCCTCCTCTACAGCGGCGCTAAAAGAGCCAGCATCTTCAACACCAGCACGGACTGCATTGGCTTGACTTGCTGCACTTCTTGGAGTGAGGTCACTTACAACCCGAAAACCAGCATCCACTAAGGTCCGACCAACGCCGCTGCCCATATCACCGGCTCCAAAAAGAGCAATTGTTTTAATTTTTTCCATTAAGTGCTTCCTACGCTATTTTAAAATTCTATATCCCCGAGGGTCGATCTTTTGATCAAAATGATTCACGATTCTTCTTTCGAGTGGTGGACTCATGCAACACGCCTTGCTTGCTAAGGCAAAGCTGTGTTTCAAATAGGGGGCAAAGCAAGAATATTGCCTGCCTTCAAGCGCTGCTTTGCACTTTCTCCTCCCCTCTGTCCAAACATCGGCATCGCCTTCATTGATAAAACGGACTTGAGTATAAGGGTGGGAAGGCATCGGGGCTACACAACCTGGCTTCGCAACTGGGGCCACAGTCATAACTGGTGTGGAGCCGTCTGAAAGTAGTGGCTGGTATTATGCCAGCTGCCCAAAATCTACACGCTCTGCGCTTGAGAAATAGGCGATCTTCGTGCCATTACTCTCTGGCTTCTATACCATCTGATTTCTCCTGAGTGGGTATGAGCATTTTATGGAACGAAAGGACAAGTTTCCATGCGGATAGCTGTGATTGGTGCTGGAGGTGTTGGTGCTCCATTTGGTTCAGCTCTTGCCCGGGCAGGAATAGATGTCTGGTTTGTTGTAAGAGGCGCTCATCTAGAAGCAATGCGAAGGGATGGACTGTATATTAATGGAGCAAGAGGGAATTTTCATTTAAATCCAGTTCAAGCGACTGACGACCCTAGTCAGATTGGTAAAGTTGATTTTGTACTTTCGACTGTAAAACTTTGGGATGTTGAGAATTCTGCCTCGGTTATTAAGCCTTTAATTGATGGCCATACGGGTGTTGTAACACTTCAAAATGGTATTGATGCGCCAGAGCGGCTGGGTCGAATAATTGGGGATGACCCGATCATTGGTGGTGTGGCAATAGTAAATGCTGCAATTTCGTCCCCAGGGCACATAAATCAGATGGGCGAGTACCAGAGTTTAACTTTTGGAGAACTTAACGGGTCAATAGAAGGCCGCGTTCAGGGATTAAAGGATGCTTGTGATGCAGCTGGTATTGATGCGCGCGTATCCCTAATATTATTAAGGATCTCTGGGAAAAGTTTGTTTTTTTGGTAAGCGTCTCGACGCTTACTGCTGCATCTCGCCAACGTCTGGAGTTTATTCGTTCTGACTCTGACGCTCGTGCCACTTTAATCCGGTTACTCAATGAAGTTACTACAGTTGGGCAAGCAGCAGGAGTCCCCCTTTCTGATGATTTACCTCAGACCAGGCTTGCAATGATTGATGGGCAAGGTGGTAACTCAATTGCCTCAATGGCTATTGATTTGTTGCGCGGTAATAGACTCGAGTTGCCCTGGTTAGCCTCAAAGGCAGTAGAATTGGGACGCCAGTATGATGTTAAAATGCCTGCCTTGCAGGCTTTAGTTGGTGTGCTTCGCCCATTTGAAATGGGATCACCAACCTTGCCTGATCTCTGATATTTTAAATATGTCATTCATGTCTAACGGCTGATAGATCAATATTTCACGGGCTAGCTATCTGGTATTCATGGCTGCTCCTTTAAGCCTAAAAAAGGTTTGCTTTTAATGGTCCAAATAACAGGCATGACGCGTTTGATTGCACACATTGGCTGGCCCACTGAGCCATTCAAAGCCCCGCTTATATATAATCCATGGTTCGAGAAAGCAGGTATTGATGCCGTTGTCGTTCCTATGGGCGCAACTGCCCAAGATTACCCAGAATTTTTTAAGTATGTTTTCAGGTTATCTAATATTCTAGGCGCCCTGGTAACTATGCCTCATAAACGTACAACAGCCTCATTAGTAGATCGCCAAAGCCGAGCTGTTGCTATTGCTGGAGCCTGTAATGCTGTTCGTTTAGGAGTTGATGGTAAGCTAGAAGGTGACCTCTTTGATGGTTATGGCTTTGTTTCCGCGATGATGCGTGCTGGAGAAAAAATTAAGAATTTTTCTGCATTGATCGTTGGAGCTGGTGGGGTTGGTTCAGCAATTGCTGGAGCCTTGGCTGAACATGATGTTGGTCAACTTGGACTTTATGATGTAGTGCCTGGCTTGTCAGAGCAGCTTAGAGATCGGCTACACACACATTTTAAAAATTTGGAAATTAAAACCGGCAGTAATGACCCAAAAGGTTATGATATTATTGTCAATGCAACCCCAATTGGTCTCGCAGCTGGTGACCCAATCTCTGTGGATGTTTCCCGTATTTCGCCAACTGCTTTTGTGGGTGAGGTGGTAATGTCAGACACGCCGCTTCTGGCTGCAGCCAAGGCGCGTGGGTGTCGTATCCAATCAGGACTCTCGATGAATTATGAGCAAATTCCCGCGTATTTAAACTTTTTTGGATTGCCATCCACCGATCCAGAAACGTTGCAAAGTTTTGCAAGGGTCTGAAAGAGAGTAAACAACTTATCGCAAGTTAATGGAGCTAGAAAATTAGTCGCTGAGCCCCAAAAGTTATAGTCTCCACCCTCTGTGAAGTGCGACCACACCCTTCGTCATATCTCGCCATGAGACCCGATCAAAACCAGCATCTTCCATAAGTGCAGCAAGTGTTGGTTGATTGGGAAAGCGTCTGATGCTCTCAACAAGGTATTGGTACGAACTGCGATCTCCCGTCGTGGCTTGGCCTAATGCTGGGATAACGGAAAAAGAATATTTATCGTAGAGCGATTGCAGAGTTGGCTCCAAGATCTTGCTGAATTCCAGGCAAAAAAAACGTCCTCCTGGTTTCAGAATTCTCCGCATTTCACGTAATGCAGATAGTCGATCAGTCACGTTTCTAAGACCAAAGGAAATCGTAACAGCATCAGCACTGCAATCTGGTAATGGTAAACGTTCAGCATCTCCTGTTAACCAATCCACCCCCGCTATGCCTTTATCTATTGCTCGGTCACGTCCTACAGAAACCATTTGGGCGTTGGCATCTATAACGATAGCTTCAAGCATACCTCTGGCATGACTTTGTGCTCGGAAAACAATGTCTCCTGTGCCGCCTGCAACATCAATTACACGTTCGCCCGCAACTGGGTTAAGTTCAGCAATGAGCGCTGATTTCCAGAAACGGTGTAGACCTCCGCTCATAAGATCGTTCATGAGGTCGTATCTGGATGCAACGGAGTCAAAAACACCTCTAACCCGCTTAGCTTTCTCGGCGCGAGGTACTTCCATAAAGCCAAAATCAATTATATCAGTAGGTGTCTGATTTTCAGTCATAGTGTAAATGAAAATAGCGATAATTTCGCAGAGTTGCTACCAAAACAAATGCCAGAGCTTCCAGAAGTCGAAACCTCAATGCGCGGGCTCGCTAGTGCCATTCAAGGCCGTGAGCTAAAGAGAGTTCGGGCAATGCGTGCGGATCTTCGTTTCCCCCTGCCGGCAGGATTTAGTGACCGCTTACAGGGCCGCACGGTAGAGGGATTAGAAAGACGTGCAAAGTATATCCTTGTTAGATTAACCGGAGGTCTAACTTGGCTTATTCACCTCGGAATGTCTGGACGCTTGATCGTAGGCAAGGGACATCTGCCTTCACTGGAAAAACACGATCATGTCACCATTGAAACCACCTCAGGGTATGTAATTTATCAAGATGCCCGGCGCTTTGGATTCATGGACTTGTTTGAAGCTAGTGCAGAGTTAAGTCATCCTCGTTTGAAAGATTTAGGTCTTGAGCCTTTGACAGACCTTAGTAGTTCTTCCCTCGCTTCAGTCTTAAAAGGCCGGTCATCGTCTGTGAAGGCAGCTCTTCTTGACCAAAGATTGATTGCCGGACTTGGCAACATCTATGCTTCGGAAGCTTTATTTAGAGCAAAAGTTAGGCCAGCGCGCGCGGCTGGAATGTTGACACGGTCAGAGATCAAGCGACTAGTGAAAGCGATCCCTGAGGTATTAGCCGAAGCAATAAAGGCCGGCGGTTCTTCTTTGCGCGATTATCGCCAGCCGTCAGGCGAACTTGGTTATTTTAAAGCATCTTGGGCGGTTTACGGGCGTGAAGGTCAAGCTTGTGTTCATTGCAGAAAAGGTATCGTAGCAAGGGTTGTTCAGTCTGGACGGTCGTCCTTCTATTGTCCGAAGTGTCAACGATAGGCTATTCAGCTGTCAAACAATAAAGGGCTAGCTTGGAGGTTTCATCAATGGCTTTCGATTTTGTTATTTCGGAAAAGCGTGGCCGAGTTGGTCTAATTACTCTCAATCGGCCAAAGGCTCTCAACGCTCTATGTGCGCAGCTTGTGGATGAGTTAGCTCAAATTATTGATCAATTTGAAGCGAATCCTGAAATAGGTGCGATAGTTCTTACTGGTAGCGACAAAGCTTTCGCTGCAGGCGCTGACATAAAAGAGATGCAGTCCAAGACTTACATGGATGCATACATGGAAGATTTCATAACGGTTAATTGGGAGCGAATTGCGAGTTGTAGGAAGCCCACCATTGCTGCTGTTGCCGGATATGCTCTTGGAGGCGGCTGCGAGGTGGCAATGATGTGCGATATGATTATTGCCGCGACCACAGCAAAATTTGGTCAGCCTGAAATCAATCTTGGTGTTATCCCCGGGGTGGTGGGACTCAACGACTCACTCGAGCTGTTGGGAAATCAAAGGCAATGGAAATGTGCCTAACTGGGAGAATGATGGATGCTGAAGAGGCTGAGCGTTCTGGCCTAGTGGCTCGAGTGGTCAAGGCTGATGAACTTTTAACCGAGGCAATGAAAACTGGAGCTGAAATTGCGGATAAATCACTTCCAGTTGCGATGATTTGTAAAGAATCGATTAACCGAGCTTATGAAGGAACTTTGGCTGAGGGAGTTCGTTTTGAGCGTCGGCTGTTCCACTCCTGCTTTGCTACTGAAGATCAATCTGAGGGCATGGCAGCTTTTATTGAGAAGCGGCAGCCAACGTTTGCGCATAAATAGCCCCTGGAGAGTATCAATTGGGCTGTTTTCTGTGAGTTGATAACGACATCTCTTGACGTTAGTAGTGGCATGGCTTTATAGACCCACGCTGACGTTTTTAAACGCCCGCCTAATTAATGTTTGTAAATTTAAGTGGAACACAACACAGATGGCTAATAGTAAGCAGGCAGAGAAGCGGATCCGCCAGACTCGCCGCCGCACCAGTGTTAACCGGATGCGTGTAAGTCGCTACCGTACATTTGTGAAAAAAGTTGAGTTGGCAATTGCTGCTGGCGATAAAGATGTTGCATCCGCAGCATTACAAAGCGCCCAGCCAATTATGCATAGTGCTGTTAACAAGGGCATCATTCATCGCAACACAGTCAATCGGAAACTTTCCAGGTTGGCGCGCCGCGTAAATTTAATGGCCTAATACTCAATTCAGAGATTTTTGATTTAGATGCGCCGGGAAATGTCCCGGCGTTTTTTTTTTTTTGGGGCTCCTGATTTGATGATTCGTAATCGTTCCAAACGCTTGTGGGAGTCCCGACTCCTGGGCCGAGAGAGTCAAGTCGCTTTTATTGCAAATTTATTAAATCGTTGGATTGCGCGAGGAGACTGGTCTAGTTACTTTTGTCTCATAACAATAAAAAAAGAATCTAACTGTTAGAGGTATAAGTAACAAAAACGATTATGCTTACTTTGTTATAAAAAACAGATAACTGATCAGGTTCTTAAATAAAAAATATGTAAAACATAATAAAAATGTCCCTTATCAGGAGCATTTATTGCAATTGTATTAATAGAGTGAGGCTGAGTGTAGTGTAATGTATGCTGGCGACTTGTCACCAAATGATGCATTAAAACTTCTCCATGATGATACGTCAGCCCGGCTTGTAGATGTTAGGACTGATGCTGAATGGTCCTATGTCGGAGTCCCGGATCTTTCTACTGCTGCTAGTGACCTTGTTTTGCTTAGTTGGCAGCGTTTCCCATCGATGCAGGTTGATCCAGACTTTCTTAGCCAGCTATCAAAAATTGCGCCGAATCTTTCTGCGCCACTATTGTTTCTTTGCAGGTCTGGAGTTCGTTCTCAGTCTGCAGCTGTAGCAGCTACCTCGGCAGGTTACACATCGGCCTTTAACGTTGCTGGTGGATTTGAGGGAGATAAAAATTCTGATGGGCATCGTGGAAAAATAAATGGCTGGAAGGCTCTAGGCTTGCCTTGGGTTCAGGGATAAAGGCGATGGTTAGTATGGAAGAGCAGCGTAATGCTGAATGGGCTCGTCTGAGGGGGCGTCTTCGCGCAGAATTTGGTGATGGAGTGTTTCGAAGCTGGCTTCAGCCACTGACTTTGATTTCAGTTGAGAACAACAAGGTTGTTCTTGGAGTGCCAACTCGATTCGTTCGTGATCGTGTTGTGGCGTTATATGGGTCACGTCTCAGAGAACTATGGCGTGAGGAAGATAACGAAGTTGGCCAAATTAACTTTGTGATTGATGCTAATATTGCTGGCCGCAAGCCCAGTGTGGTGGCTCCCCCCGAGCCTGATCCTCCGGAGTTTGATCTTGATGGATGGGCGGAAGGTGTATCGTCGCCTCTTGATCAGCGCTTGTCCTTTGAGAATTTTGTTGTTGGTAATCCCAATGAATTTGCGTTTGCAGCGTGTATGCGAGCCGTGGAAAACGAGACTCCAGCATACAACCCGCTTTTTCTCTATGGAGGAGTGGGTTTAGGCAAAACACATCTTATGCATTCCACGGCGGCCGCTCTTCAGGCGAAATATCCTAAGAAGCGAGTCCTTTATTTAACAGCTGAGAAATTTCTTTATCAATTTATTAGAGCTCTTCGGGCGCAAGAAACTGTTCCTTTCAAGGAGCTATTTAGGTCAGTCGATGTTCTACTAGTTGATGACATTCAGTTTTTGTGTGGCCGAGACGCAACCCAAGAGGAATTTTTTCATACCTTTAATGCGTTAGTTGAACAGGGACGTCAGGTCATTGTATCTGCTGATGCTTCTCCAAGCGATATAGAGGGTATGGAGGACCGCCTTAAATCCCGCCTGGGATGGGGATTAGTAGTGGAGTTGAGCCCAACAAATTACGAATTACGTTTCGCAATTCTTGAGAAGAAGGCGAAAGAAAAAGGGCTAGAGTTAGACCCCCGTATTTTGGAATTTGTAGCTCAGCGAATTGCCACTAATGTGCGCTAGCTATAGGGAGCGTTGAATAGGCTTGTGGCTCATAGTCAGCTATCTGGTCGAGCAATAACACTCGATTCAGCTCAAAGTGCTCTTCGTGATCTACTTAGGGCGAGTGAGCGTCGGGTATCTATTGAAGAGATCCAGAAACAAGTCGCAGAACACTTCAACATTCGCCTCGCAGATATGAGCTCTCCTCGTCGGGCACGTGCCGTAGCTAGGCCGCGCCAAGTAGCAATGTATCTAGCCAAGCATTTGACGTCTCGGTCACTGCCTGAGATTGGACGGAGGTTTGGGGGCGTGATCACACAACAGTGATGCATGCGATCCGAAAAATCGAAGAATTGTCATCGGGTGACGCTGTCCTATCGGAGGATATTAGGCTTATTCGTCGTTCTCTGGAAAATTGAGACTGCTTCTAACGGGTTTTGCGCTCTATCGCGCCTGCGTCGATGGGACGGTTCCATGAATCAGTATTACGCGCTATTGAAGCGGCGAAGCCAATTTCATCCAAGTCGTAGCCTATGAGTGATCCCCTGCCACATTCTGGCCTCTTGCCGACTGGTCTTATTGATGCGCTGCCTCCAGACGCGGAGCGCGACAGTTTAGCTGCTGAACGCGCTTTGAATTTATTAGCTGCTTATGGGTATCAGCAGGTTTCTCCACCTTTACTTGAATTCGAGGAGAGTTTTCTTTCAGGAGCTGGAGAGCCGCTAGCTCGTGAAACCTTTAGGATCATGGATCCCGCATCTCAGCGCATGCTCGTTCTTCGATCAGATATGACCCCCCAAATCTCTCGCATTGCAGCAAGTCGATTGGGTAACGTGCCCCGTCCTCTTCGTCTATGTTATATTGGGCAAGTTCTGCGTGTTTCTGGTGGACGACCAGGAGCTGAACGGCAATTGCGGCAAGCAGGGGCAGAGCTGATAGGTTCTTCGCGTCCAGAAGCAGATGCTGAAATTATTTTACTTGCTGCTGCAGCACTTCGGGCCATCGGCGGTGAACGTGTGACTGTCGACTTGAACGTGCCACACATGGCGAGTAGGGCAGCTGTGGCTGCGGGTTTGATTGATTGTGTTACTCAAGAATTCCTGGATGCACTGGACCGAAAGGATATCTCGGAAATTGGTAGGGTTGCTCCTAACGCGGCAGATCTTCTCGGTAAGTTAATAGATGCTGGGGGTGACGCGGACTCTGCTTTATCATTAATTGATAAACTTCAACTTGATGATGGCTCAGCAAAACGCGTTAACAAATTGAGGACCATCGTTGACTTAGTTCGGCGAGAGACTCCTGACTTGTCATTAACGATTGATTATGTCGAGCATCGTGGTTTTGACTACTATTCCGATGTAGCTTTCTCTCTGTTTGCTAAAGGGCGATTGGGCGAGCTTGGAAGGGGAGGGCGCTATCAGGCGCCTGTTCGAGAAGGTGGAGATCCCCATGGCGAACCGGCAGTAGGGTTTAGCTTATTTATGTCTGCAGTAGGTCAGGCAGCTGAACATCAAGTACCTCCAAGCCGTGTTTTTCTTCCCTATGGTGTCAATATGATGAAGGCTAGACATGAAATTCGGCTGGCTGGCTGCGTTGCTGTTTCAGGCTTAGACCCCAACCTAGATCCATATCAGGAAGCAAAACGACTTGAATGTCAGGGCCTCTGGCATGGTGGAAAAATCGAATTCTTTAAGGAAGGTTAGCCGATCATGACTAGTGTGGTGGTCGTTGGCTCCCAGTGGGGCGATGAAGGCAAAGGGAAAATTGTTGATTGGTTAGCCGATCGAGCGGAATTAGTTGTTCGCTTTCAGGGTGGGCATAATGCTGGTCATACCATCCAAACGGGAGGGCAGACCTATAAACTCAGCTTGCTTCCCTCTGGTGTGACACGTGGATCTCTGTCTGTTATTGGAAATGGAGTGGTTATTGACCCTTGGGCTCTTTTTGAGGAAATCGATCGAGTGTCCGCTCAGGGTCTAAGCATAACTCCAGAAGTGCTGCGAATTGCTGACAATGCAACCGTCATTTTGCCCTTTTATGCGGATTTAGATAAAGCGCGGGAATTAGCTCGAGGAAAATCTGCAATCGGTACCACTGGCCGGGGCATTGGTATCGCTTACGAAGATAAGGTAGCACGTCGTTCAATACGAGTGATTGATCTGATGGAACCAGAAACGCTAGAATTAAAGGTTCCTCCCCTATTAGATCATCACAACGCTCTAATGCGCGGCTTGGGGCAAGAAGAGATTTCAGGAACTAATCTGAAACGGCAGCTTCTGGAAGTGGGTGCTCGATTAGCTCCTTATGTGGAGGCAACATGGGATCGCGTAGAGCATTCAGCCCGGCAAGGTAAACGCATGTTGTTTGAAGGTGCCCAGGGTGCTCTTTTAGACGTTGATCATGGCACATATCCTTTTGTTACGTCCTCTAATACGGTGGCTGGAGCAGCTGCGGTTGGTTCTGGTCTTGGTCCAGGATCTGTTGGATATATTCTCGGTATTACAAAGGCCTACACGACCAGAGTTGGCTCTGGCCCGTTTCCGACTGAGCTGACCGATGATATTGGCCGCGGCTTAGGAGAGAGGGGTCGTGAGTTTGGAACGGTCACAAGCCGCGCGCGGCGATGTGGTTGGTTTGACGCCGTTCTGGTTCGACAAACTAGTAGGATAGGTGGAATCGACGGCATGGCTCTTACAAAATTAGATGTCCTTGACGGTCTTGATGAAGTAAAGATTTGCATCGCGTATGAAGATGCTTCAGGCAAACGCCATGACAGATTGCCAGCGTCCATGAAATTACAAGCAGAGTGCCACCCTATCTATGAGACACTCAAGGGATGGAGTGCAAGTACGCAAGGTGCTCGAAGTTGGTTAGATCTTCCTGCTGAAGCAATAAAATATGTTCGTAGGATTGAAGAGCTAGTCGGAATTCCCGTTGCGTTGCTTTCGACGAGCCCTGACAGGGACGATACCATCATGGTCCGCGACCCCTACGAAAATTGAGACTTATTAAAACAGTCTCAATTTTTTCAGCATATAACTGGGAATACTCTCAACGGTCACGCAGAGAGTTCAAATCCCTCGTATCCGGCCTCAGCAACCTCATCACACTTCTTTTTATAAGTATGAACCCCGCCGACATATGGCATAAATATTCTTGGTTTTCCCGGTATATTTGATCCCATGTACCAAGAATTGGCCATGGGGTAGAGAGTTTGGTCGGCAACCCAATTATTGTGAGCAACCCAACCTTTCTCGGCTTCCTGGGTAGCAGTAATGCGACGATAGTTACTGCTTCGGAGGTGAACCAAACAGTTTGCAATCCAATCTACATGTTGTTCGCAAGACAAAATCATTTGGCTTTTAACACCTGGGCTCTGAGGTCCTGTCACCATGAACAGATTAGGGAAGTCAGCCATCATAATGCCTAAATAAGTGGCCGGTCCATCTTGCCACTTGGTGTGAATATCCGCTCCCAAATCAGTACGAATATCAATCTCTTTCATCGCGCCTGTCATGGCATCAAAGCCTGTGGCAAAGATGATTGCATCCAGAATGTACTCTTTAGAGCCCGTTTTAATGCCAGTCTTTGTAATTGCCTGGATAGGATCCTTACGAATATTCACAAGATCTACATTTGGGCGGTTGTAGGTCTCATAGTAATTGGTGTCTAGGATAAGCCGTTTTGTCCCAATCGGGTGGTCATTGGGGCATAAGGCTTCAGCAGTTTCTTGATCTTTAACAGTTGTACGTATTTTGTTTCGAACGAAGTCTGACGCTGTATCGTTAGCTTCTTCATTTGTCAGGAGGTCTGTGAAGGAATACAGGAAGCTTATGCTGCCCCCCTCTTGCCATTTAGCTTCATAGATTGCGTTCCGCTCATCTTCTGAAACTTCCAATGCTGATTTTGTCGGTGGCGGATATCCGGCTATACCAAAAGGGGTATCATATGCTGCTTCTCGACGTTCCCGATTCGTGGCCTTATGGGGTTGTTCGCGGGCATCGGTCATTGGTTCATTGCGAGCAGGAAGGCTGAAATTAGCTGTCCTCTGAAACACGTAAAGATGTTCCGCCTGGGAAGCAATTATTGGAATTGATTGAACGCCTGACGATCCCGTCCCAATAATTCCAACACGTTTATTTTTAAAATCCACTCCTTCATGTGGCCATAATCCAGTGTGGAACCATTCTCCTTCAAAATCATCGATGCCTTGAATGGACGGCTTTCTAGGCGTGGAAAGGTTACCTGTTGCCATGATGCAGTATGGTGCAGTTATGATCTCGTCCTTGTCTGTTTTAACCGTCCAGAGTCCTGTTTTGTCCTCAAACTGGGCCGATATCACTCGTGTTTTAAACTGAATATTACGACGTAGGTCAAAACGGTCAGCTACATGATTTACGTATTCTAGGATTTCTCCCTGATTGCCGTAGCGCTCTGGCCAATGCCAATCTTGTTCTAGCTCTGGATCAAATGAAAACGAATATTCGAGACTTTCAACGTCACAACGGCAGCCTGGATATCGGTTCCAGTACCATGTTCCTCCAACACCATCACCTGCCTCAAACGCTTTCACCTCAAAACCGAGGCCACGAAGTTTATGAATTGCATAAAGGCCAGCGACGCCTGCTCCTACGATGATGACGTCTAGGTTTTTTGTCGTTTGCTTCATAATTTTCACTCCTATCCTGAGAGCGCATTATTAGTTGATGCTTTAAATAATACCTTGTCCAGCAAAATAGGATGCTCGATTCCAAACATGTCACAGATTTCTGTACGGATCATTCTTTGCCTCTATTCGACATGATTTGAAATGAATCTTAAGAGATTACTCCATCACGAAGTGCTTGCTGACGCTCTAATTGAGGGCCTTTTCCTGGCATAACCATTTGCGTTTGGCTGACTACGGCTAACTTTTTACCTTCAGTATTGGTAATAACGGTTTGCCAAACTTGAGTGGTACGGCCCACATGAATGGGTAGCGACTCCCCTATTAGTTTTCCTAGGGTTGCTCCTCGTAGGAAGTTTGTTTTTGATTCCAGGGTGGATGTTACACAACCATCCGGCAGATTCATAATAGCTCCGCGCGCTCCCAGTGTATCAGCAAAGGCCATGTATATGCCGCCATGGACGACCCCATTGCCATTGGAATGTTCATCGCCGGTAAGCATTTCGGCCAAAATACGAGATTTTGACGTTTCTATCCAATCGATTTTCAATGCCTCAATAAAACTTGTGTAGCTCAAAACAAAACATCCTTTAAATTAAATGGTGGTTGTCCAAGAGTAAGCCTTTAAAATCGATGGACGAGTTATTAAGCGCGCCCAATCAAGAGGCTCGGATCTGGTGCATTTGGAAGCTGTGCTGAAGGTATGTAATTCGGCCGTTTCCACTCTAGACTGTCAAAAGCCCCTGCTGGACTTATAGCAGACCAATTAATCGCCACTGTTCCTGTTTCACGGCAAACCCACGCAGGGTCTGGGGCCGATATGGAGGCTTGTGCCATCCAGCTGCTTGCAGCAGTACTATTCCCGTCAGCTTTCAGCTCGATATCAGCCATTAAACGGCAAACGCGAGCATCAGTATCACTTTCACTTAATTGGCGAATGTGGCTTCGTGCTTCTTCAAAGTGCCCAAACCTCACAGCCTCTCGAGCTAGCATTATCCGAGATTCAGGGTGATCCATGTTTGTTGATGCAAGTGCTTTGAACTTAGCGAATTGTTTTTCAGATCGGTGTACCTCAATAGCGGCCTCAAAAATGGGAAGTAAATTAGGATGTGGCGATAAATGCCAAGCTGAAGAAATAGCCTTTTCAGCTTTGCCAACTCTCCCAAAACGGATCTCCATTTCTGCATATTGTATAACAGCCGGTATGAAATTTGGCTCAGCGTTGTATGCCTCTTTCCCAAACAAAAGAGCCCGTTTTTCATCATTTTGAGCGGCACATTCGCGACTTGCTTCTATATCTACTACAGCGCGCCAATGCTTCGCTTGTTGACTGTTTACTAATTTCTTACGTTCTAGCTGTCGCAGACTCTCTCGAGCTTTAATCCAATGCCTAGCAAGAGCTTGGACGCGAAAGAGTGACTCCAGAACCCAAGGTGTGCTGGGGTTCGTCTTATTTGCATTATCTAGCAAAGCTAAAGCCCGGCTGATATCCCCGTCACGCCGAGCTTGGTTGTAAAGTCCTTGCAAGCCTAGAAGCCTAGCCTCGTCAATTTCTGTCATCTCTTCAAAGAGATTAACAGCGATGGCAAACTCACCATTTTTTTCAGCTATTTGAGCAGCAAGCATTTTATTGAGTGCCTGATTGGGAGGTAAGCGAGCCTCCGCACGAATTTGCTGTTTTGACGCTTCTTTCATATCGCCCGTGGACAGAGCTACCATGCCGCGGGTCAGAGCTTTAAAGCCTTCTTCGTGCCGCCGCTGTCTTAAATTGCCTATTATTGCACGGGGCTTTTGCCACAGTGCCCAAATACCAAAATTCCATAGAATTAAAAAAATCAACAAAAGGCATGTTGCAGCGACGGCTACCTCATCAGGTGCATAGGGACCTACAATCCAGTTGCCCCAGGTCAATTCTATTTGAGTTGGTGCAGCGCTGAGAATTTGTACTGCCCAAATAAGTCCTGCCGTAACGGCAAAAAAAGCTAACGTTCCAACCATGACCTAAGTTTCCCCTACCGCTGTCATGATAGCTTTTTCCAGGCCTCTGATGTCTTGAATTGCACTATGATTTGCCTGTGCCTTAGTCAGCCATTCACTAAAATATGAAGCGTCGATGCCGTTTAGAATAGAAACTTCCTGTACAGCTTTTACGACATTACCTTTTTGCAGAGCTGCTTCCGCCCTTGAGGCAACGGCAGCAGGACCATTCCCCAGTGTGGTTGGGCTTACCTGCCGGATCTTAAGTCGGTACACGACCTTTGATACCAACCAAGAAATCCATGACTCGTTTGGGTTTTTGGCAGTTTTTTGCCTACTACGACGAATTTTTTGAGCCACTTCCGCCATACCATCCTTTAATTGTGACGCGTTTGGCAGGCCTGAGGATGCAAATATTATCCATGAACCAGTACGCAGAACTTCAGCGTTGGGAAGGGCTTTCTGCGCGCGCTCAAGCGCTGAATTAAAAGGCTGGCCTGTCTCTGCTGTTCTTCTAAGATCATTTAGAGCTAACAAGGCACGAATAGTCGGTTGTAAGATGGAAGATCCAGATTGAGGACCTAATTCAGCAGTTTTAACGTTCTCTTTTTCAAGCGCTGAATTGGAAATTTCCACCTCACCAGTAATGGATGGGTTGCTTCGGTCTAGTATTTTTTGAGCAGTTTTCGTTGAGTCAGCTGTATCTTGCTGGCTCTCTATAATAACCATACGCTCTTCTATCGACTGAAGTGCTTTCCTGGCATCGTCCAGCGACTTGATAAAAGAAGAGGCAGTTTCATCTATTCGGGTTGCATTCAAGTTGGCTGTTTCTTGCGCCGATTTACTTGCCTTAAGTGCTTCATCCGCCTTTGGAGATTCTTGAACATGAATGGCAGTTTCCCGCTTCAGCTGTTCTACATCCACAACCAGACCATCTAACTGTGATGTCCGGTTAGCTTTTGCATCGTTCATGGCAGCTTTTAAAGCTGCAACAGAGGCTTCTGTTTCCTTAAGTTTTGATTTTGTGGATGCTTGGTTAAGTTCAATAGCTTTAACTGCTGAGAAATTTTCCGATGATAGCTTTTCTGCGGCCGCTGCTTTATCCAAGCCAGCTTTTATGGGAGGGGCATCGCTCAACGATAACTGGTTCCTAAGAACCGATGGGTCAATTATTGAAATGTAAACAAGGGAACCAAAACCCAAAGTTAAAAACAGTAGCCATAGAAATGTTACAGGACGCAATTTTTTGTGTTTTGGTTTTAATTTTGGGGTTGAATGGTCTTTGGAAACTTCTTGAAAGTTAGATTTGTTTTCGCCTTGATTTGATGCCGTATTCTGGGAATCCTCCTTCTTGGGATATCCTCAAATTCAGTCTCGACCGGTGCCAATAGTAGATTGCTTTTTGGATCGACAGTATCGCTGTTCATTATACTTCCTCAGCTCCATCCAATTCTCCTAAATTAACCGAATTTTCGGTAATCAATTTCGTAATTTCTGACGCTATGGGCTGCTTTGCTATCAGTATTTTGTGCCATGGCAGTATAGCTAAAGGCTCGGCCGCTCTCGGGCTTATAGCAACAGCAATAGTGTGGGTGATGGAATGCATAAGTGATGCTTTAGCAACCAGTTGAACAAATGTCTTGCTACTTTGTGACGAGAAGAAAGTTGCATAGGAAATGCTTCCAGATGCAAGGCCTGCTGCGCAAGAAGTTGGAAGAGATTTAGCAGGAGTAACTTTATAAAGACTTATGTGCTCGACATTAAAACCAGATTTTGTGAGTGGTTTTGTCAAATTGAAGCCTACTTGAACCCCGCTCACATGTAGCAGATTGCCCAAACTTGGACTCAGTTTAGTGATTATTAATTGGAGCAGATCTTCTCCGCTGCCATTCGCATTCTCAATGTTTTTGAACCCTAGTTTCTGGGCAGTATCAGCGGTCCTGGAACCGACTGCAAACAATGGAGTGGAGCGTATATCAGTTTGGTTTGCTAGCGCTCGCACCCCATTTGCGCTGGTCAATAAAAAAGCCTGAAAATTGCGGAAATTTGCATTTGGTTTTGGGGTAAATTCAACTGAAGAAAGCGACTCTACGAGAGGTTGGAAGCCAGCTCTGATAATTTTCCTTGCAAAATCGCTGGCGCCAGGCTCTGGCCGAGTTATCAAAATGACAGGAAGTTTACTCACGGAAGGAATAAGGCCGCTTCGCCATTGGCCCGAAGTTCCGCGCCTGCGTCTTGGCCAAGAGCAATACTGTCGCTAGAAGACCCGAAGCGCTCAACTCTCCAGCTTTTCATTCCGTCTTCGCGGGCGAGCATAGCAGATAGCCGAAGGCCTCCGTTTTGATCAAGTTCTGCATGAGCTCCAATTGGAGTCCTGCAAGATCCGTCAAGTTCAGCTAAAAGTGCACGCTCTGTTTCTACAACAATGGTTGATTCTGGGCATCCTATTTCAGCTAACATTTGACCAACAGCCTCATCATCTTGTCTTGCTTCTATACCAATGGCACCTTGTGCTGCCGCGGGTATCATTAACGATGGTGATAAAATTTCCGTGATCACTTCCGGTTGCTTTAGCCGGTCAAGCCCAGCTTTAGCTAACAAAGTTGCTTCTGCTTCTCCTTTGGCCAACTTAGCCAAGCGCGTCCCAACATTACCGCGAAATGGAATGACGTTGAGGTCTGGTCGCACTGAAAGGATCTGTGCTTTTCGGCGCAGTGAAGATGTTCCTACTCGCGCACCTTTTGGCAAGTCCATTAAGCCCTTTCCACTATTGGAAATGAGCGCGTCCCTAGGGTCTGCTCGCTTTAGCACAGAAACGATTGCAAAGCCTTTAGGAAGTATAGTTTCCACATCCTTCATAGAGTGAACGGCAATATCTATTTTGTTAGCAGCCAAGGCTTCTTGAATTTCCTTGGCAAATAATCCCTTGCCACCAATATCTGCCAGCGGGCGATCCTGAATTTTATCACCAGCAGTCAGTATTTTGACTATTTCGATGCTGTTAGGTTCTGAAAACTCCGGGAACTTAGAGCGCAGTTCTTGGGCCACATGATTCGCTTGCCAAAGTGCTAATGGCGAACCTCGGGAGCCGATTCGAAGAGGGTTTTTAACGTCGAAAACTTTCATCTTGAGTGTTGGTATACCTGTCGTGCAGGACTTGCGGAAGTGATGAAGCTTGAGGAGAATTATAGTTTCTAAAAGAGCGTCGAGGAATTCTCATATGTCGGGCCAAATTTTTGAGGGATTAAAGGTTATTGATTGCGCTAGTTTTATAGCTGCTCCAGTCGCCGCAACGTTTATGGCCGACTTTGGTGCAGATGTTGTTAAGATAGAAGCTCCTGGGGGTGACCCTTACAGGTCGTTGTATCAAGGCCCAGGAATGCCGGTTGCTGATTTTGACTATGCATGGTTTGCTGACAATCGTTCAAAACGCGGTATTTGTCTTGATCTCAAGCAGGTTAGCGCACGTGAGATTCTTTTAAAGCTTGTTGCCGAAGCAGATGTCTTCGTTACTAATTTTCCCTTTCCCGTTAGGGAAAAATTAAAACTTCGTTATGAAGACCTTATAAGCGCCAACCCAAAATTAATTTATGCGTCACTTACAGCATATGGGGAAGAAGGCGAGGAGGCTAATAAGACAGGTTTCGACTCTACCGCACTATGGGCGCGATCCGGTTTAATGGACATGATAAAATCTTCGCCTGACGAAGCCCCAGCTCGCTCCGCTCCCGGGATGGGTGATCATCCTACCGGCACAGCCCTTTTCGCAGGAATTGCTATGGCCCTATACCAAAGGGAGAAGACAGGTGAGGGCTCCTACGTATCGAGTTCGTTAGTTGCTAATGGGGCCTGGTGGAATTCATTTTATTTACAGGCAGCGCTCAGTGGTGCCGAAATTCCAGTGAGGCCGCATCGGGATGAGTGGTTCAATGCATTATCAAATCACTACCGATGTAAGGATGGGCGTTGGTTCATTTTGGCATTGGTGAATGAAATGCGACAGATTGATTGGTTTATTAAAGCAATTGATAGACCTGATATTATTGAGGACCCACGTTTCAAGACACTAGAACTTCGCAAAAAAAATGCAAAAGCTCTGACCAAAATTTTGGATGATGTTTTTATCAAGAAGGACTGGGAAGAGTGGCGTCAGATTCTGGGCAATCATGGAATAACCTTTGGTGTTGTTCGTAAAACGTCAGATATTCCAAAGGACCAAACATTTGAGGATGCTGGAGCGGTGATTGACGCCGGAGTTGGGAACCCCGCAACTAAAACCATTGGCACACCCGTTTTCATGCGAGGTCATTAAAAAGCACCTGTTCGACCAGCTCCTTCGGTGGGGCAACATAATAATGAGATTTTGGCAGAGCTAGGTTATTCTGCCAACGAAATAGCCAACCTCCGTGCGGGGGGCGCAATTCAAGATGGGTAGTATTTGAGCATGAAGAATGATTTGGACCTTCAGAATGCGCTGAAAACTGTTTTCGATTCTGATTCCGCTCTTTATCAAAACAGAGGTTTTCAGAGACGCATCGGTTATGGCACAAGACCTGCAGTTGTGAATATTGACCTTGCCAATGCTTGGACGCGTCCTGGTCATGCCTTCACTTGTGCGAATTGTGATGAAATCATTGAGGCAACCAATCGCGTTTTGAAGCCCGCACGTGACCTGAAAATTCCCATCATTTTCACAACAACAGCCTATGCTGTCACAGAGGGTCCAAATACGGACATGGGAATGTGGGGGCGGAAAATTCCTTGCGAGACTCTCAAGATAGGAAGCGAGGCAGTAGAAATCGATAGTCGTCTCAATGTGCGGTTGGATGAGCATATCATAATTAAAAAGCGAGCAAGTGCATTCCATGGCACCATGCTAGCGGGTTTGCTGAGAGCCGCAGACGTGGACACCGTTATTATCACAGGAACTACTGCAAGCGCGTGCGTACGAAACACCGTCGAAGACGCTATCGCTGAGGGTTTTCGCCCCATCGTGCCGCGTGAGACGATAGGAGATCGTATTGCTGGTGCTATTGAATGGAACTTATTTGATATAGATGCAAAATTCGGAGATGTAGAGCCTGTTGAAAACGTGGTTCGTTATCTTGAGGGTTTGAATGGTGCTCCCAGGAAAGCCGTCGAATAAGGAATTATGAAAATTGACGCAATTTCCCAATTTATTCAGTGAGATAACATTAGCGAGTTCTCGACTTCGGAATCGTATAGCGTTGCCGGCGACAGTCACTAATCTGGCTAAAAGCAACCGTATAACGGAAGCTTACAAAAATTTCTTGATCGAGAGGGCGAAAGGCGGAGCTGCCATGTTAATCACGGAAGTGATTGCAGTAGACCCAAATGCCATTGCACAACCAGCTATCGTTACAGGTTTCGACGAGTCTAATGATGAGGATTTTGCTGATCTAGCTTCTCGCGTGAATGCTGAAGGCGCAATTTTGATTGGCCAACTATGGCACCCCGGCAAACAGCAATTATGGGGAGCCACTTCCTCCCCTATGGGTGTATCCGATCAGCCAGACGCTTATAGTTGGACTGTACCCAGAGTCATGACCCATGGGGAGATTGAAGGTGTCATTTCAGCCTATATAAATGTCGCCGTTAAGCTTTCTAAATTAGGTTACAACGGCGTCGAATTACATGGTGCTCATGGTTACCTAATTAATCAGTTTCTATCTCCATGGTCGAATTTTAGGGAAGACCGATGGGGAGGTTCTGTCGAGAATAGAATGCGTTTTGCTTGTCAAATTGCGACCGGTATCAAGGCTGAAGCGGGACATAATTTTATTGTTGGTTTAAAGATGCCTGGGACAGAAGAGGTCGAGGGTGGAATTGATCCGCATGAGGCTGAAAAACTGACACGGGCACTTTCTGAGACAGGTGTTTTTGATTATTTCGCCTACGGTCAGGGCAATTTCTCATTGAGTCTCGAAAGCCACGTGCCTGATATTAATTATCGACCAGGCCATTTTCTTGAAATTCATAAAAGGATGAAGCAAGCAGCAGGCGATGTAGCTGTGATGGCACTTGGCCGAATAGGGCATCCAGAAGAGGCTGAAAATGCTTTGTTGTCTGGGCAAGGTGATTTAATCGGAATGACTAGAGCCCTTATAGCTGACCCGGATTGGGCTAAAAAAGCTGAAGCAGGAAAAACTCGATACATACGACCAACTACATTTGATAACGTTGCTTGGGGGCTAGTCCATCAAGGAAAACCTCTGCTGGATCACCTAAATCCACTTATTGGGATTTCAGGAGAGAGTGGTTGGGAACCTCTGCCTAGCCAACAGCCTAAGACTGTCGCAGTAGTGGGTGCAGGACCCGCGGGTTTACAAGCCGCTTGGGTTGCGGCAAGGCGAGGGCATGATGTTGTCCTATTTGGTCGTCGCTTAGGTGGCGCACTGGATATGGAAGCTAAGTTGCCGGGGCGCTCAGATATGGGGCGCATAATAACCTGGCAAAAATTGATGGCTGAAGATGCAGGCGTGAATTTTCGATTGGGTAAGCTCGCGTCAGTAGATGAAGTGCGCCAGGTAACGGATACAATAATTCTGGCTTCTGGTGCAGATCAGCGTTGGCCAGATTCTCTTGCACCCACAAAGGAGCCTGTTTTTGCCGCTCGTTCATTTGATTTTGCAAAATGGAACGGTGGTCGTCGAAGAGCAGTCCTCTTTGATCACGATCAAACAGCTGCGGTTTATGGGTTTGCTGATCTACTTGCAGAACATTTTGAAGAATTGATTTTGATGACGCCGCGCCCACAATTTGCAGAGGGAGTAAATTACTGCAGTTCCATCGGAGTTTTTCGAAGACTCTATAGTGCTGGAGTTAAGCTTTTGCCGGCGGCAGTCCCTGTTTCTTTCGAAAACAGAAAAGTCTCTTCGTCAAATCCTTACAGTAGGGAGATACAAAACATCGAAGATGTTGATCTTCTTATCTACGCAACACCGAGGTCACCTAATTTGTCGCTAGCGGATAAATTGGAGGACCTAAATCCTATTCGAATAGGAGATTGTCAGAGCCCGCGCCCACTCATTGGAGCCATTCATTCGGGACAGGCTGCTGGGCTTCAAGTTTAATTTAGTGTTCCTGACATATTCAAATTAGCGCAGGCTACAGGGGGATAACGTCCTCGAAATCCACGTCAAGCGCCATTGCAAGCATCTGACAGATTTCCACTGAAGGAGTAATTGCTCCTGTTTCAAACGCTTCAATATCGTCTTCTTGAAAACCAATGAATCCTGCTAGAGCTTCTTGGGTGAGTTCTCTCTCTTCTCTCCATACAAGGATTGGATTTTCTCCCGCATCTATGCGGGTTTTTACAGCTTCTGGAATTGGCCCTCTTGGGGGACGTGGAGGTGGCGGTGGCATTTCAAACTCTGAACCAAAGCCTGGAGGCAACTCAGGAGGCTCTTGATCAATATGATTTGAAGACCCTGCGCGGCGCGCTTCTAAAAGGCCATAATACTCACTGATGGGTAATACAGCGTATGCAGGTCGGCCGTCAGGACCCGCAATAAATTGAACATTGATTGTTTGGGACATGGTATAACCTTCAAGTTTTCTCAGAGAATTTTGGTTGGATCCACTTGGCGAATATGGATCGTGGTTCTTCTGTCCAATCTATGCTTTCGTAAAACCCAATTACTTTTTGATTGTTGGGTCTGACCAAAAGCTGTGCCTTACGCAAACCCCTCCCTGAAAACCAGGCAGACGCCGCGTTCATCATTTCGCGACCGAGCCCTTGCCCTTTCCGTGAAGGGTCGACTCCAAAATAGTAGACCCATCCTCTATGCCCATCGTCCCCAACCATGCAGGCAGCAACAATTTTATTATCTTCTTCTCCAACAAGTACTGCTGACTGTGGTTGCGAGAGTGCACGGTCGAAGTCCTCGTGTGGTGGGTTGTGGTCGACCAAGAGGCCGGCGGATCGCCAGAGAGCGACGACTTGATCACGGTCAGACTGTGTGGCGTCACGAAGATACATCAGGGACAACCGAGTTTGTCAGCGAGATCAATGAAAGATATTGCAGAAATGTCGATAGACGGATCTGGAGTTAGATCTTTGATTTGCCTGGGACCATGTTCAGTTGGGCGAGGCACAAATGCAGTTCTGAGACCGCAACGTGCTGCTGCATTGAGATCGTCATTGTGAGCTGCAGTCATTATCACTTCTGAGGGAGCTAAGCCAAGCAAGTCGCAAGCACGCAAGTAGCTCTCGGGCATTGGCTTATACGCTTGGCAAACTTCAGCCCCCAAAATGGTGTCCCAGGGTAAGCCCGCGTGTTTGGCCATGTTAACCATAAGGGCCACATTTCCATTTGATTGGGTAGCAATAATGAATTTCTTTTTGAGACGCGTTAACCCCAGAGGGGAATCGTCCCATGGGCTAAGGCGGTGCCAAGCGCGGTTCAAGTGATCTAGTTCTAAATCGGAAAGCCCAGAGATGCCAAACTCTGGCAGGATATTCTCTAGGTTCTCTCGGTGTAGGATATCTAGTTTAGTAAACGGACGCGTGCCTGAACGAACTTCTTCCATAGCTGGTTGATACCGGCGCCGCCAGGCATCTGCGAAGGCATGCCAATCAAGGTCATAACCTTTAGGTTGCAGCATATTCGCCGCCTCTTTGGCTATGGAGGTACGCCAATCGACAACAGTGCCAAAGACATCAAATATTAAGGCTTTCGCGTTATCTAAGCTCATATCTGCACTTTTCATTTTTAATCGTCTGAGCGTTTATTAGCGCTTTAACTTTGGTTTATCCAAGCTCTTATTTTGCTCTAACAATGCTGCACTCATTTCAACTCCGTAAAAGATTTGAGATCTATTTTCGATGGGGTTATCGGCACAGACGGTACTAGTGGTAATAGATCACTCGCTTATTCTCCACACCAAAATATTGAGGAGCCAAGATAATGGCCACGGCACCAATCGATAGCAAACTTTTCCGTGACATGTTTGGAACGGAGGCGATGCGCGAGATTTTTGATGAAACTACAACTTTACAAAGGTACCTAGATGTAGAAGCAGCTCTTGCCAGAGTGCAAGCGAAGCTCGGTATTATACCAAACGAAGCCGCCTCAGAGATCTCTTCCAAATGTCTGGTGGAATTAATGGATCAGGAGGCAATCGCCAAAGAAACGATCATAGTTGGCTACCCTATATTAGCTCTCGTAAGAGGAATAGTGTCAGCGTGCGACAATAATCTGGGCGAGTATGCCCATTGGGGAGCAACCACCCAAGACATTATGGATTCGGGTTTGGTTCTCCAGATACGTGATGCGATCAATTTATTAGATTCTGAATTAGAGGAACTTTGTAAAACACTTGCTCGCCTCACTGATGAATATCGTCACGCAACTATGGCAGGTAGAACGCACCTCCAGCATGCTTTGCCTGTCACATTTGGTCTAAAATCAGCCGTGTGGTTAGCCTCATTGCTGAGGATGCGAGAGCGTTTAAATCAGCTTCGGCCCCGCGTTTTGGTTGGTCAATTTGCTGGTGCCTCTGGCACGCTTGCCTCCCTCGGTGAGAGAGGCATGGAAGTTTCAGATGGGTTGATGGATGAGCTTGGTCTTGGCAGGGCCCTTGCTCCTTGGCATGTCTCCCGAGATGCAGTTGCCGAAACTATTTGTTTTCTGGCTCTGTTAAACGGTGCTCTTTCTAAGATAGCTACTGACGTGATGCTTCTAATGACGACCGAGCTTCAAGAAGCCTTTGAGCCGTTCGTTAAAGGGCGTGGAGCTTCCTCAACGATGCCTCAGAAGCGAAACCCAATTTCCTGCGAGATTATAAGGGGTAGTGCTCGGCTTGTTCGCTCTCATGCATCGGCTTGCCTGGATGCAATGGAGGCCGATTTTGAGCGCGCAACCGGGCCCTGGCACGTTGAATGGATAGCTGTTCCAGAAGCTTTTGTGTTGACGTCAGGAGCCCTTAGTCAAGCAAATTTTATGCTCGCAGGACTTGAGGTGGATACAGACAGAATGCGCCGTAATCTGGAAGCTTCCAATGGATTAATAATGGCAGAAGCTGTGATGATGGGGCTTGCACCTGTGGTTGGCCGCACAACTGCTCATGATAAAGTATATGAAGCCTGCAGAAGGGCCATTGCAGAAGGGGTCCATCTACGCGATGCCCTTTTGGCTGATAGCGAAATTTTCACTCAATTAGGGCCAAAGGAAATTGAACGCCTTATGGAGCCAGCAAATTACCTTGGAGCTACTCAACAAATGATAGACCGCGTTCTAAATGCTGTTTAGCCAGTCGCTTCAATGCTTTTTGTTAGCAGCCCATCGCTTACTTGAGACAGAAGCTTTGTTATTCTATTCCTGAAAATTATTTAAGTGAGAACCTAAGCCATGCCCGTAGAGCTGAGTCGCATTGATGAATTTGCCTTAATTACTCTGAACCGACCCGAAGCTCTAAATGCTCTTAGTTTTCAGATTGTGCGAGAAATTGGAGAGGCCATTGATGAAGTGGCTCGTTCTGATGCGCGTGCTCTTCTCTTTACCGGCACCGGCGACAAGGCTTTTTGTGCAGGTGCAGATATTTCTGAGCTTATGGGCCGCTCTGTTTCTGATATTCGTGAGGGAGCACGACGGGGACAATGTACCTTCAGCAAGCTTGATGAATTATCTATCCCTTCAATCGCTGTCATTAATGGTTTTGCGTTGGGAGGCGGTCTAGAATTGGCTCTTGCCTGTACGTTCCGTGTTGCATCGCCAAACGCACGGATGGGCTTACCAGAGGTAAAGCTTGGTTTAATCCCTGGGTATGGTGGAACCCAACGCCTCCCTCGTCATATTGGGGAGGCTAAGGCAATGGAATTGATACTGACCGGGCGCTTTATACAAGTCGCAGAAGCTGAGCGGGTTGGCCTTATTCAGACAACTATTGATGGAGATTTGATGGCTGGAGCATTGGAATTTGCCCGTACTTTCAGCGGATATAGCCTTGCGACTTTGAAATTGGCGCGAGAGGCAACACGAAGAGCCCTTGACGTTAACTTAGATGAAGGTCTCAAAATTGAGGCTGATTTGAATTCTCTCTCTTTTTTACTGGATGACGCTAAGATTGGAACAGAAGCGTTCCTGTCTAAGAGCGAACCAAAATTTGTGGACCGTTAATCTATGAATGAAAAATCGCGTGTTGCTATTGTTACGGGGGCAAGCAGAGGAATTGGATCTGTAACAGCCGCAGCGTTGGCAGCTAAGGGATTTCGCGTGGCTAACCTGTCAAGAAAGGGTATAGGCCCCGAGGACCGCGTTCGTGGAACAGAGGAAGCCCGGGTATCGGTTGATTTTGCTTGTGATATCACCGACGACCAAGCAATTCAGTCCACTTTTAAGGCGGTTGAGGCCCATTTTGGGCAGATTGATGTTCTAGTTAACAATGCCGGACAGCATGATGAAGGTAAAAGTTCTGAGTATAGTACTGATGCTTTCGACGCACTTATGCGAGTAAATTCAACTGCAGTTTTTGTTGCTTGTCGGGAGGCCTTTCCATATTTGGCTGAGACCCGGGGTTTGATCATCAATATGGGTAGCTATTACGATAAATTAGGGTCCGTTTTCACGCAGCTTATTGTGCGTCAAAGGCAGCTGTTGCGGCTGTGAGCCGTTGCCTGGCTGTAGAATGGGCCAAATCAGGAGTGCGGGTTCTCACAATAGCGCCCGGTTTTATCGGTACAGACCTAAATCAATCACACATGTCTAACGATCGTTTTCGAGATTTTATTACTCGCCGAATTCCCTCGGGAGTTATTGGAAAACCTGAAGAAGTAGGAGCGCTTATTGCTGCGATAGCTTCTGAAAACCTGCACTTTTTAAATGGCGAGACTATTTATTTAGATGGTGGTCAAGGAATGAATCATTGAGATTTATCCAAATTATTTTTGGATAAATCAGCAAGTGCCATATCAAACAAGGGCATGAAATATTCTGGTTCTTGAGCACCAGAGATAGCAAAACGTTTTTCAATGACAAAACAGGGCACGCCCTGAACGCCCATCTGCCTGGCCTTCGTGTCTTCTGAACGAATGGTATCTCTATCTTCGTCGCTTGAAAGATACTTATGGACTTCTTTGGGGTTGAGACCTTCAGTCCTAGCTATCTCAGTAAGTGTTGTGGCTTCACTAATATCCTCACCGTTTTGAAAATAAGCCTCAAAAATCGCTTGTACGACTGCATTCTGGCAGTTTGTGCCACCCACAAGCCTTGCCCACTTAATAAGTCGATGAGCATCAAGTGTATTTGGGGTCCGGGTAATCTTATCAAAGTTAAATTCAATCCCATCGGCATGGCTTGATTGACGTAAATTGTCATAGATTCGGCCGGCGTCTGCGGCACCAAATTTAGCCGTTATGTAGGCATCGCGGTTCATGCCCTCGGCGGGCATCCAGGGGTTTAGTTGAAATGGTTTCCAGATCAATTCAATGCTTGTGTCAGGCCTCATAGCCTTAGCTTTTTCAAGTCGGGTCTTCCCGATGTAACACCACGGACAAACCGTATCAGCATAAACTTCAATAAGCATTTGCTCCTGAATTTCCTTTCCCAGGACAGCCATAGCTTGCTCACGTCACCTGTTAACACCTTGGCGTTTTTATAATCGCCAGATCCAGGACGCTTTTCCTAATGGGATACAATACTGCGTATCCGATGGTGCGTAGAAATGTTTCTAAGGAATTTTATGTCTCAATATAATCTGTTTTTATTAACTTTAAGGTGCGAGACATAGATCCTGATTCTTCAAAACTACTTAAGCAATCAAACAGCTCTTCCGTATTTTGACCTAATTTTGGCCGGACAAGAGGTTCAAACTTGTTCCACATATCTTCGATTGACATCGGATTTTTGGGATTGCCGAGAGCAACAGGAACCTCCGCTACGAGAGAAGTTCCTTCCTCAAATTCCACCTCAATGCGAGAGGATGTATCCACGAGGGAGGCGTCAGATATTAATTTAACCTTATGTAATATTTTCCTTAATTCTGGGTCCGCCATACGAGTCTCGACAAAATCGGTTTCTGATGCGGCATAACCTTTCAAGCCAAGAGCAGCGCAGAAGGCGAGGCTAAATTTTCCTTGTAGGGGAGTTACTGGCTCATCAATTCCAGCGAGGCGAATAGCCGGCTCGCCTACATATAATTTGACTCTCTTGAAGTCGTTATTCACCAACTTTGGTGCGAGCTGGCGAGCACCGTCTATGACCGCATGGGTCAAAAGGCATGCAGCATAGGGTTTGAAGGTATTCTGTGTTATTTCCCAGCCATTCTCAAAACTGATTTCAGCTATGCTCGTGGACCTGTCTGGAAATAGAGCTTGGCTTAGACCGCCCTCAGGCTCTATCAGATCCTTGCGCGCATCAAATCCGGCGAACGCCATTTCAGCTGATAGGACACCGTTAAAGGCGGCTTTGCCTGCATGAAATGGTTTTGACATGGAGCCAAATGAAGCAGTCAATCCGCTAACCTGAGTCGCTGCTAGGCCTATGGCATTGAGGATTTCTGTTTGATTTAATTTAGTCAGTACGCTTGCTGCTGCAGTGGCGCCAAAACTGCCAAAAATACCAGTAGCATGAAAACCTCTCATGTTTGTTGGTTGGCCAAGTCTATTCCCAATTCGAGCAGCAATTTCATAGCCTGCTATGATTGCAGAAATTATCTCTGGCTCTGTTAGTCCCCTATCGCTAGCAAGTGCCATGGTGGCTGCAATAGTAGGGCCCCCGATATGTGTAACCGCTCCTACATGTGTGTCATCAAAATCGAGAGCGTGTGCTGCAGTTCCATTTATTAATGCAGCAGCAGCAGCTGAAGTCGTATGCGCACCCGATAATAAAAATGCTCGACCAGGGCCAGCCCAGTTTTTAGTGGCTTTGGCTGTCGATTGTGTGACTGGTTCAGTTGAACCCCGATGGCGACACAAAACCAGTCAATTAATGCTCGTTTTGCGGCGTCTATGACCTCCAGCGGGAAATTAGATGCCTCTGCGCCTTCTATGAATTCAGCAATCTTAGTGGCATTTTTCATTTTTTCTTAGGCCTGTTTTCGATATTACGATTAATTTTCCATCAACAGCTGACCTCAAGTGACACTAGTTATGTTCAATTTGAAGTCTTTTCTATCAAGGGATATCAATCGTCTATAATTGCTACTGCACGGGTCCAGCCAGCGGATGCCTGGTGAATTTTTACGGGGAAGCAAACCACTTCGAACCCGGTTGCTGGTAGGACTTCTAAATTATGTAATTTCTCTATGTGACTGTAGCCAATGTCTCTGCCAGCCCGGTGCCCTTCCCAAATCAGCTCTGCAGACCCGCCTGCTTCAATACGCTTTTTTGTGAAGCTGAAAGGAGGATCCCAAGACCAGCCGTCAGTGCCAACAACTCTGATTCCTTGTTCTAACATCCATAGTGTTGCGGCTTTTGACATTCCGCACCCAGAGTCGACATAGTCATCGTGGCCATACCTAGAGCCCGCTCTGGTATTTATTAACACGATTTCCATTGGCGAAAGGATGTGGCCGATGCGTTTTAATTCGGCTTCAACGTCCTCTGGCTGGACAATATAACCATCCTCAAAGTGTCTAAAATCAAGTTTCACGCCTTGATTGTGAAACCACTCAAGGGGCAGTTCATCTATTTTTTGCGAGGGTCTTCCCCCAGGGGTAAGCTGTTCGTCCTGCCGTGAAAAATAGTGGTATGGCGCGTCAACATGAGTGCCGTTGTGGGTGGAAATTTTTACCCTTTCAATGGCGGCGTACTCTTGGTTGGGGAGATCGTCTACAGAGACTCCCATATATTCTGCCATGCCTAGAGCAGTTTGTTTATGGTCAAGGTACTCAATTTCTGGAAGCGCATGCGGTGGATCTGATTTGATTCCCGCAGTGAGGGCTACGGACAAGTCAATATAACGTCTCGGCATAGTTTTTATTTCTTTCGGGCTTAAAGAGGATTGTCGAGGTCAAAATTTGGCGGGCGTTTTTCTCTGTGAGATGCTAAGCCTTCTTTGGCTTCCTCGCCGGCAAACCCAAGAAATTCGTAAGCTGTTGATGCGTCAAATGTTGGCCCAGCCATCCGAAGCCAATTATTTAGAGAATATTTTGTAAGTCGGATGGCGGCAGGTGCCCCTTGGCTAGGCGCTCTGCAACTTCCATGGCTTTATCTTGGAGTTCCTCAGCTTTAACGGATAAAGATACGAGGCCCATTCTTTCTGCTTCTTCACCTGTCATAGGTTCGCATAGAAGTAGGTGATACTTAGCTTTTGCCATGCCACAAAGTAGGGGCCAAATAATCGCTGCAACATCACCTGCGGCGACCCCGAGCCTGGTATGACCATCAATAATCCGGGCGTCTTTGGCTGCAATCGAGACATCAGATAAGACCCCGGCAACAAGACCGGCACCAACTGCGGGACCATGAATGGCTGAGACAATTGGTTTTGAACAGTTAATAATGTTGTAAACTAAGTCGCGCGCTTCCTTGAGGGCGCGCCATCTATATTTTGAATCGGCGATAATGTTATCGATCATGTCAAAGTCACCGCCGGCAGAAAAGCTCTTCCAATACCGCGCAAGAGAACTGCATTAACGCTGTCATCGCGATCTATATCGCGCCAGATATCACAAAGCTCCTGATGCCCCTTCGCATCTACAGCATTTAGACGCTCGGGCCGATTGAATGTGATTCGCAAAATTCGTTCCGATGGACGATCAATCTCAAGCTGTTCATACTTAGAATACAGATCAGACATAGTTTGCCTCTGCTAAAGAATAGTCAGTTTGATTCTAAGCTTGACACGAAGCCCAGTTCTTTCCCAGAGCAGTGCTTCACTTTGAAAAAGTGAGAGGAGAATGAAAAATTTGGGATGAAATAGTTATAGGGGCAGGTTCTACAGGAGCCGTCATTGCCAGTCGATTGGCTGAAGATAGTCATAGACAAGTGCTTCTCATAGAAGCTGGGCCAGACTATTCCAGCACTGAAAGCACTCCCTCTTCTATATTGAGTGCAAAAAAACCAGCTCTAGACCATGATTGGGGCTTTGACGCAGAGATGACGCCTGGCAGGAGGTTTGGTTATGCCCGTGGGCGGGTCGTAGGTGGATCATCAGCCGTTAATGCCTGCCTTGCTTTGCGAGGCATTCCTTCTGACTATGATGAATGGCGTGAATTCGGTCTTGAAGATTGGTCTTGGACTGATGTGCTGCCTGTTTTCCGCTCAATTGAAAATGACATAGACGTCTCAAATGAATATCATGGCCAGGGAGGCTCTATAGAGGTTCGTAGGCATCAGCTACAAAACCTTACGCCTGGCCAAGCTGCTTTTTATTCAACATGTCTGGACTTAGGCTTTCCTGAAGCAGCTGATCACAACAATCCAGAGTCTACCGGTGTTGGGACAGGGCCTTGGAATATAGACGAAAATGGTAGGCGTATTTCCACTGCAATGGCTTATCTAGAAAGAGTAAGGAGCCGAAAAAATTTAAAAATCTTAGGTGATTATCTTGTCGATAAGCTTGTGATCAAAAATGGTAGAGCAGTCGGTGTTGAGATTCTTGGGCCTGAGGGTCGGGTGCGGATTGATGGAAGACGTATAAGTGTATGTGCTGGTGCTATTGGTACCCCAGCGATACTAATGCGCTCTGGTATTGGCGATCCGGCAGAATTAAAACGCCATGGTATAACTCCAATTGTAGATCGCCGCGGCGTTGGCTGTAACTTAATTGATCATGCGCGTGTTGGAGTTGGGTGGCGAGGGATGCCTGGTTTTGTCAGAAAAGACTCCCCATATCTAGAAGCTCTCCTCAGATATACCTCGACTGCTTCTACTCATGTGAACGATATGCAAATGATGTTGTTTCAGATGTTACCTGAACCTTCATTAAGCATCAGAACTCAATTGATGAAGCCTTTATCCCGAGGACGTCTCTATTTGAACGGGTCTGATCCGTTGACTCAGCCAGATATTCGCCTGGACTTGATTGTGGATCCCGAAGATATGAGGCGAATAATAGATGGACTCCAGCTTGTCGCCCGTTTTGTTACGAATCCACGGATTGCTCAAATTGGAGCAACGGAACTTATTTTGGATGATTCGTCCGATATGGATGCGATGACATTTGCACGCCAAGTTCAGGATATCGATTGGACTACAGATTATGTAAAGAGGTCAGTGCGTCACTACGTACATCCAGTTGGAACAGCCCGCATGGGACGTCTAGATGACCCGGATGCGGTTGTGGATCACCATGGAAGATTGATTGGTCTTCTAGGTCTTCGTGTGGCAGATGCGTCTATTATGCCCACGATCCCAAGTGCTAACACTAATCTAAGCTGCATCATGATTGGTGAACGGATTGTGCAGTGGATGCGGAGAGAAGAAAATTAGTTTGGATAATAGCTAAAAGGCTCCACCTGTTCCGGCTGAAATTTGGCTCCTGTTAAATGGGAAGATTGATTGGCCTTCTAGCGATAACGATCAATCCTGAAAGGTTGCAGATCAATTGTTGCATTTCGACGACTGACTAAGCTTGCAATATGTGCTCCTGTGACCGCACTGCCTGTTAATCCCAAATGCCCATGGCCAAAGGCGTAGAATACTTTTTCGTGGACTTTAGACGAAGATATAACAGGCAAACTATCTGGGGTGGCTGGTCGTTGCCCCATCCACCGTTTTGCATCTGATACATCGACATCACGGAAAACGGTCTTTGCATGCTCTAGCAATTTAACAGCACGCCCCCAATTAGGTGGAGCTTCCAGGCCTGCAAACTCAACTGTGCCGGCGAGGCGAAGTCCTTCCTCCATTGTCGTAGTCATGAACTTCCGTTCATTGAAGCTGACGGGACGACGAGTGGTAAAGCCTGGTGAAGGAAGCATCATGTGATAGCCACGTTCACTCTCCAGCGGGAATGGCTCACCAAGTTGTTTTGATAATTCGCTAGACCAGGCGCCTGCGGCGATAACCAGACGATCAAGTTTGAACTCCCTGGCGCTTGTCCGGATCTTTGTTGGGCCCTCTGGACCAATTTCAAAACCAAGCACTTTGCATTTAACAAACTCGCAACCCATGCGACTTGCCTGTTTTGCATAGGCCTCAGTTAACGCACCAGGATTGACCGTATGCCCACTGTTAGGAGCCCAAGTTGCATGCTTAAAAATGGGAGCAAGGCCAGGTTCAAGCTGAGAGATTTCATCAGGATTTAGTTCGTGAATCTCATGACCATGCGATTGCATTCTAGCACGGGCTGCTGCATCGGCCTTAAAAGCGGCATCGGTCTCGTAAAGTGACAACCAACCCTGGCGTTTTATCAGGTGTTTAACATTGGCTAATTCAGCTAGTTCTTCATGCCCTTCAATAACATTTTTGTGGAGCGCTGCTAGGGCTTCACTTTGCAAAGCCACCTGCGTAGCAGCACCGTCTCGAATAAACTGCATAAACCATGGCATTGCTTTTGGTAGATAGCTCCAACGAATGGCCAGTGGACCAAGGGGATCAAGCAGCCATTTTGGTATTTGTTTGATGACCCCTGGGCCTGACATAGGGTTGATCGACTGAGGAGAAATGGCTCCTGCATTGCCATAAGAGGTTTGCGTTCCTGCTGGGTGCTCATCTATCAGACTGACCCGCCAGCCATCTTTGAGGAGGTGCAATGCACAAGAAACGCCTACTATGCCAGCACCAATAATTGTCACGTGGCCTTCGGTCATAAACCTCTCCAATTAATCTTAGCCATGATGGTATGGCCCTCCTTGGAGTATATCTTGGGTCCGATAGAGTTGTTCGGCGAGCATGGCACGCACCAGCATATGAGGCCACGTCGCTTTGCCAAAAGCAAGAAGTAGGTCAGCAGAGTTACGGGTATCCTCAGATAACCCATATGCTCCACCAATGATGCATGTTAGGTCCCGTCCCTGATCTCGCCAATGGCCAAAGCGACGGGCAAGCTCTATGCTTGTGAGGTCTTGGCCTCTTTCATCCAGGATTATCCGAACTGAACCAGCTGGAATTTTTTATTTATTTGATTCCACTCTTCCTGCGCATTTTTATTTTTACGCGCATCAAAGGTAATGAGCTTTGGCTTTGGGCGTATTCGATTTAAATAACGCTCTACTAATTCGGCTTCCGCTTCGCCGCGTGCTTTTCCTATGGCGATAATTGTAATACGCGACTTACTCTTCCTCTATGGAGACCTGAACATCGCCGTGATCAAACGGCACCATGGAAGGAGGGGCTGAGGGGGTTTCAAGTCCCCACATGCTTTCCAATCTGTAATAAGCCCTTACCTCCGGGCGAAACAGATGTACTACCACATCCCCAGCATCGACTAAGACCCAGTCACCTTCAGGCAATCCCTCGATTGATGGTCCCTCTGACATTTGAGGTTTAAGGAGTTCTCGCAAATGCTCTGCGATGGCAGCTACCTGTCGTTGAGAACGTCCAGATGCAATTACCATGAAATCGCACATGGACGATTTCCCGGTCATATCAATCGTTATTATTTCCTCAGCCTTATCGTCGTCGAGTTTAGTGATTATTTGTTCAAGCAAGCGTCCATTAGGTGCTTGCTTTTCAGGCTTGGTATCAATGTTTGCTTCTATGGAATTACTCAATATCCCTTGGTTCCTCCAAAAGGTGTTTGTCGGCCTGCTCGGATCTCCGTAGCCGATGTAGGGTTCAAGCGCGACGCTATATAAATCCATGCAGGTGCTTTTCTATCTGCAAGACCACGGGCTCTTTGGTCTCGCACCCTAGCGCTTCTAAAGCGAATTGCAGCTTTACTATGCATTGAATTCCAAGAATAGGCGGGCCGAGCGATCACGGCAACGGGAATTGTTTTAAATATCGTATCCCATCGCTTCCACAGAGGGAGTTGCAGCATGTTATCTGCCCCCATTAGCCACACAAATTGCACGCGCGGGAAACGACGCTTGAGCTTTCTGAGGGTGACTGCTGTGTAATTGCTTCCAAAAGCACGCTCTAGATCAGTTACATGTATTGCGGGATGTTGGGCCGCATACTGGGCAGAAGCCATCCTTTGGTCGAATGGACTCATACCAGTTGTTGATTTAAGGGGTTTTGAGGTGACACCAGCCACCAAACTGCATCCAACCCAAGCCGCTTAAGTGCGATCTTTGATAGATGCAGATGGCCTGAGTGAGCAGGGTTGAACGAGCCGCCGAGGAGGCCAATCCTACCCCATTCACGGCCTGGTCTGACCGTCGCCGGTAATGACATACTTAAAGCTCGTTAATTGGGCGGCACCAACAGGGCCACGGGCGTGAAACTTGTCAGTCGAAATACCAATTTCTGCACCAAATCCAAATTCGCCACCATCGGCATATTGGGTTGAAGCATTAATGACAACGATGGCACTATCGATTTCTGCTTTGAATTTAGCTTGAACATTCTGGTCCTCAGTTACGATTGCATCGGTGTGCCCCGAACCATAAGAGGATATATGTTTGATTGCCTCTTCTATCCCGCTCACTACTCTAACCGAAATAATTGCATCTAAGTATTCTGTAATCCAATCTTCTTCTGATGCTGGGGTTCCTGTTGGCCAAATTATTTGGGTCTCTGGACAACCTCGAATTGCGAAACCCGCAGCTTCTAGATCACCCAGAATATAGGGTAGCATGTTTCTAGCAACTGACTTATCTATGAGCAGGGTCTCTGCAGCACCACATACGCCAGTTCTTCGCATCTTGGCATTAAGTGTTATGGAGCGAGCCTTCTGGAGATCGGCGGCCCTATCCACATACACATGACACAATCCCTCCAAGTGCCCAATAACTGGCATTCGTGCCTCTGCAATGACCCGCTCTACCAAGCTTCGACCACCACGAGGAACCATAATATCCACTTGGCCTCTGCCACGAAGCATCGCGCCTACGAAGGCTCTATCTTTAGTTGGTGCAGCCTGGATTGCATCTTTTGGTAAACCCACCTTTGAAATTCCGACGCGCAGTGCGTTTACAATAGCAGTCGACGAATTCGAGCTTTCAGATCCTCCACGTAGAATTGCACAATTCCCTGATTTAAGTGCCAGGCCTCCCGCATCTGCCGTCACATTTGGACGGCTTTCGTAAACGACGCCGATTACCCCAAGTGGGACGGAAATTTTTTGAATAATTAGACCATTTGGCCTGGTCCAGTCTGCCAACACGCGTCCAACTGGATCAGGTAATTCTGCGACTGCTTCAAGACCTTTCGCTATGCCATCGAGACGAACATCATCAAGTTCAAGTCTATCAAGCATCGAGGGGGCAAGGTTGTTTCTTGCAGCCTCTTTCATGTCTTTTGTGTTTGCATCCAAGATACGGTCTGACTGTGCCCGAATTTCGGCTGCAGCAGCGATCAGAGCTTCAGTCTTGACCTCAGGCTTGGCGCGAGAAAGATCAGGAAATGCAGCGCGTGCTCGATTGGCAATTTCATTGAGCATCAGATCGGCAGCTTCTGGTGTAAGCAAATCCGATTTGTTTTGAGCGGTGGAGCTCATTTGGATGCTTCCTTTCTTTCAAGCTGAGGTTCTGAACGTCCGGTAAGGCTTAGGTCATCTCGGTGGATGAGCGCTGCTCTTCCACGATATCCTAATTCCGCCTCTATTGCTGCGCTTTGCTTCCCAGCTATTTTTCTTGCGTCATTTGCTTCATAGGCGATTAGTCCACGGGCGATTTCCCGATCGTCAGGGCCAATGATTTTTACTGTTGCTCCACGCTCAAAAGCACCGATTACCTTGACAGTCCCTGCAGGTAGAAGGCTTTTCCCTTGATGAAGTGCTTTAACAGCCCCTGCATCTATATGCACAGCGCCTTCCACTTTGAGCGCACCATTGATCCAGCGTTTCCGAGCTTGCTGCGGTGTCTCCTCTCCAATGAACCATGTGCCGTCGTTCACGGTTGCAAGGGTTGCAATTGGATTAGAGCGACGCCCGTCTGCAATCGCTAATGCACATCCAGCGTCTAATGCAATTCGCGCCGCAGCAAGTTTGGTGACCATGCCGCCAGAGGCCATATCGCTTCCAGTATTTCCAGCCATGCATTCAATGTCATTGGAAATAGCTTTGACCAGAGTGACTTTGCGTGCATTGGAATTTTGTTTTGGGTCCGCATCATAAAGTCCGTCTATATCGGACAACAGCACCAAGGTATCGGCGCTAACCATAGCAGCAACGCGAGCAGCTAATCGATCGTTATCACCAAAACGAATTTCCTCCGTAGCAACGGTGTCGTTTTCATTTATGACCGGGACGGCACCAACTCGAAAAAGCGCACTAAGTGTATTACGAGCATTAAGATATTTGCGCCGTTCTTCGGTATCGCTCAACGTTAAAAGGATCTGAGCTACAGGAACTTTGTGTTGGGCGAAGGCACCACCGTATGCAGCAGCAAGGTCAATTTGACCAGCAGCTGCTGCAGCCTGACTTTCTTCAAGCTTAAGTGCCCCAGGAGGAAGTCCTAGTTTCCGGCGGCCAAGTGCTATTGCACCTGAGGAAACTAATGCAACATTGGTCCCTGTGGACTGAAGTTGAGCAAGGTCTTCAACTAGACTGTTCAGCCAATCACATCGAAGTTGACCGCTGTCTGCGTCTACAAGTAACGAGGAGCCGACCTTAACTACAAGGCGTCGCGTTGTTTTTAGGGGATTCATATTGGTGACCACGTCCCCGCATCTTCATGTGGCTCGTCTTTTTCGACTTCGGAGCGTCGAAGTTCGACTACATGCCGCCAGAGAACTTCCTTGATTTGGTCGACACCAATTCCGGCCGCTCCAGATAAAACAAAAACATCCTCTGGTGCGATTTTAGCAGCTTGCGCGAGTCGCTGTCTCCGCTCATTTATAGTGTCAGCATCTAGAGCATCAGCTTTGTTGAGGGCTAAAATCTCATATTTTTCTGAGAGACCATTGCCATATGCTGCCAATTCCTCACGAACCACTCTATAAGCCTCAGCTACATCCTCTTCAACAGCGCCCTCAACTAAATGCAATAGAGCCCCAGTCCGTTCTACATGACCGAGGAAACGATCCCCTATGCCTGCTCCTTCATGGGCACCTTCAATCAATCCTGGAATATCGGCCAGGACGAATGATCTAGCTTCGTCCACGCGAACAACACCCAAATTTGGATGAAGTGTGGTAAAAGGGTAATCTGCAATTTTTGGTTTAGCTGCAGATACAGATGCTAGAAATGTGGACTTACCTGCATTTGGAAGGCCAACCAATCCGGTATCAGCGATCAATTTCAGGCGAAGCCAGATCCATCTTTCTTCACCGGGCCAGCCTGGGGTGGATCTGCGGGGTGCTTGGTTTGTTGAGCTCTTGTAATTAACGTTGCCCCAGCCTCCATCTCCACCTTTGGCTAGAATAACGGATTGTCCAGGTTCAGTTAAATCGGCAAGCACAAATTCTTTATTTTCATCAAGCACTTGTGTGCCAGGAGGAGCGTCAATAACAAGTGCTTCTGCACTGGCGCCAGTACGTTGTCGTCCGGCGCCGCCCTTTCCAGACTTCGCCCTAAAATGCTGGCGATAGCGATAATCTATGAGTGTATTTAGATTTTCTACGCAGCGCAGTACTATGTCTCCGCCCCGACCTCCGTCTCCGCCGTCTGGTCCGCCGAACTCTACAAATTTCTCACGGCGAAAGGACACGGCCCCTGGGCCGCCATCACCACTTCGGATATAGATTTTAGCTTCGTCGAGGAACCGCATTGGTCGTGTCTCTCATCAGGGTTGCCTGCGCCCCACCCATCACGACCGGTGGAACGCCAATCGGCGTTCCGCTTGATGCCTATTCGGCAGCGGCCGCCTGATCAGAGGAATTGGCTGCTGGATCTACGGAAACGTACGTCCGACCCCGAGCTTTTGTAGCAAAGCTTACATTTCCATCAATCAAAGCAAAGATCGTGTGGTCCTTGCCCATTCCCACATTGGAACCAGGGTGGAACTTAGTTCCGCGCTGCCGAATTATTATGTTACCGGGTTCGACAACTTCCCCGCCAAATTTTTTGACCCCGAGTCGGCGTCCGGCTGAATCGCGACCGTTACGTGAACTGCCGCCTGCTTTTTTATGAGCCATGGTTGATTGCTCCTTAGCTTACGGTCAAATTAGGCTGAGATGCCGGTTATACGGACGACACTCAGGTGCTGTCTGTGACCGTTCTTCCGTCTTGAATTTTGGCGACGGCGCTTCTTAAAGATGATGACTTTTTTATCACGCATTTGCTCGACTAATTCAGCTTTAACCGTTGCTCCGTCGACCAAAGGTGCGCCAACTTTTGACTGCCCATCGCCGCCTACCATGAGAACCTCATTGAATACGACTTCAGAACCAGCTTCAGCGTCAAGTTTTTCAATGCGGATTACATCATTCTCTGCGACGCGATATTGTTTGCCGCCCGTGCGGATGACTGCGAACATAGCTACTATCTCTCAAATGAAACCCGCCGCAGCAGGAAAAATATCCCGCACAGGCAGCGTGAAGGCGGAGTTATAGCGATCCCGAGTAAAACGTCAACATTAGATGCTCGGAGAATTTGATCGTCGCTATATAAGAAATTCGTTTTGTAACTGCTTAGACTTACGGTGGTATTGGCCGGAGATCTGCCTGCATTGATGGAAAGAGTTCTAATTGCTGTCTTCAAATTGTCTCGTCGCTGGTTCTCGTGAAGATTGATGGAAGTACTGTAGAAGGATTGTTCTGCAGTTAGTTTTAATAAAATATCAAAGCTACAAGCGGGGTGTATCAGGGAAATGATTACTGGTCAGTAGCTTGACGTGGAACATACCTGAGGCGACGCTGTGCTTAAATTTTATAAGGTTTGCTTTATGACGAATGCCGTATCTCCATTATTTGAGCCCGAATCTGTCGTAGCGCATGTGGCTAACCATGAGACGCGCTTTCCAGAAGTAAAAGCGGGGGCGAGTTTCGTTGATGAAATAATTGAGATTACGCCTGAATATCAAAAGGCGATGCTTCAATTCTCTGAGATTGACGAGTCCTTATATGCGGGTGAGGTTGATCCAGGACTTCTTGCAAGGAGGCCAATTAGCGTAATCGGATCGGCCCTTTTCAATGCTCACCCAGAGCGTGGTTATGTTCACACTGTGCAAACATTTTCACGTTTGTTGCCTGTTCCCAAAGGCGAGCCAATTGCAATGACAGGAAAATTTACGAGTATTGATGATCATCCAAGAGGTTGGATTATGCATGGTCGCTTTGAATTTAGGCGTGCCGATGGTGAGCTGTGTCTTGTTGTATCTCCTTCTGCATTGATGGCTGATCCGGAGAGGAATACGACAGCTCCAGTCTCAAAAAATGCTCCAGAGTTAACTGTAGAAGAGAGACTCCAAGCTCTTTATGAAGCGGGTTGGTATACTGTGGGTGAGAAAACATGCACCCCAGAGAGAGTTGTTGGGTACTGCGGAAAAACACGTAATTTAATTCACACAGATCCTGCATATGCGCAAAGTTTTGGGTTTAGAGCTCCTATTACTGCCGGCAATCAGATGGTTGAGTGGCACCTTGAAGCAGTACGAAGAGCCCACATAGGTGAGGTTTTTGAAGGTTCGGTTCGACTACAACGACCAGTATTTTGGGATGACGAATTATCTGTAATGCGCCGCGACGTAGGTAAAGCTATTGAATTTTCAGTGGTGAAATCTGACGGGCGGGTCGCTAACTCTAGTACTTTTAAGGCAATTTCCTGATGGCTGACAGTCGACTTTCAGAGGAACAGCAAAAAAAGATTGCGCTCGATTTATTTCTAGAAGCTTGGGATAAGTCTTGTGAGGCTGGAGTTGAGGCAGATTTGTTGTGTGAGGTAATGATTTATCTCTCAATTACGGACCTTGTGGCGTATAGGGGCGAAGAAACAGCCGCGAGTTTGTTTGAAAACTTGCCGGATCGAATTCGTGATGGCGAATTTAGTTTGGATGATGATGACGATGTTTGAGCAAATAGGCCTTCATGCTCTGCGTCTCTTAGATCCTGAGAAGGCTCATGGAATTGCGCTTAAAACCCTGAAATTGGGCATGGCAGGTTCCTACGATGCTTCTGATCATTCATGTTTGGCGACAAATGTATTTGATCGCAATTTTAAAAATCCTATCGGTATTGCAGCTGGATTTGATAAGCATTGTGAGGCTCTCCCTGAAACGCTGGCTTTAGGCCCTGGCTTCACTGAAATTGGAGGAGTCGCTCCAAAACCCCAAGCAGGTAATCCAAAACCACGCCTTTTCCGGTTAACGGAGGACCAGGCGGTTATCAATCGTTTTGGCTTTAATTCATTAGGTCATGAAGTTGTGGCTTCCCGTCTGGAGGCAGATCGAAAAGCTGGTGTGAGAGGAATAGTTGGGGTCAACTTGGCAATCAATAAGACCACAGAAGACCCGGCTGAAGATTATGCCGAGGGTATTAGAGTCTTTGGTGCCTTTGCTGATTTTCTGACGATTAATATTTCTTCCCCAAACACTGCAGGTCTTAGAGACTTGCAAGGTGAAGCGGCCCTAGCGTCTCTTTTAGATCATTCGACTAAGGCACACGCGGCTCTTGATGTCCCAAAAAAACCAGCCCTCTTGGTTAAGGTTGCGCCAGATTTAGATGATTCAGAAATTTCCGCTATTTCCGACTTGGCAGTTTCATTTCAAGCTAATGGATTAGCAGGTCTTGTAGTATCAAATACTACTATCGCTCGACCTTCCCATTTAAAAAGCCCTCTTTCAGCTGAGACCGGGGTCTTTCTGGGGCACCATTATTCGAGACTTCAACCTCAGTCCTTAGGTCGTTTGCTCGGCGTTTGGATGGACGCCTACCTATTATAGGAGTCGGTGGAGTAACCTCGGGTGAGCATGCCTATCTCAAAATCAAGGCCGGTGCATCCCTAGTGCAACTTTACTCTGCTTTGGTTTATCAAGGTCCGTCTTTGATTTCACGTATTAAGCAAGAATTAGCCGATTTGCTTCGGCGGGATGGTATTGTCCATGTCTCGGATGCAATTGGCCGTGACCTGTAAGTGGAGGGAGGCAGAGGTTTTTGGGTAATTCTATTCAGAGCCTATAAAATCTCACTGTCAATTAAGCCTCAACAAAAGCAATGACGCCGCCGACTGCTGCTTTACCAATGGCCGCAAGGCCTCCCTCAGGAATTTTTGATAATTGAACGTGGTTCGCTGAGGCTATCCGGTCAACGACAGCCAAGTCCTTTACTGTGACAACTGCTGCTGAAATTGATGGGCGGCTCGGGGCCTGAGCTCCCGGGAAGCGTGCAGCAAATTCCGATGGCTCTAAAATTGTTACTTTCCCATCCCCTGGAGTAGTAAATGTCTTTGAGTTTTGAGGTTGATTGAGCATCAGGGACACTCGTTCTGATGTTTGGAGTGCATCAGGTGAAGTGAAGACTGCTTCTACAAGAGCCGTTGCGCCATTTGGATGATCCAACAATTCACGTTGCCAAAGGGCTTCAGGAGTTTGATGTTCGATTATGATAATCCGACCTTCTGGCCAAAAATCATCTTGGCTGAAGATATTCCGGAATCGCATCTCGATTTCGCCAGCGTTTTTATGAAGTCCAATTGGTGCCATCCGACTTCGTTGAACTGGCGGGTCAAAACCTGGAATGCGAGATCTCAGTAATGGATAGGCAGAATCTGCTTCTGCCACGCGGAAGGCAGCGATGTGTGGTCTCGCACTCTCTCTAGATACGTTTTCCATGGATTGAAGCGTTCTTCATCCACGACGCCAATAAGCTCGAGATATCCAGCTCGGAAGAGCGCACACCGATTGGCTGTGCCCCATAGCTCTAAATCGCCATTAGGTCCAGTAAACCCCATTTGAGGACTAACTCTTGATAGACGAAAGCCTAGCTTCTCCCACGCAATCGCACTGGAATTGAGATCATCTGCAATCCATCCGAGATGATCTAGGGAAGGGGAGTCATTTAAAAGTTTTTGCATAGGTAAACCGTAGCTGGCTAACACTGGAACCGCTATACCTGTTTTATGATGTCCTTAAACTCAAATTTGCGTGCATGGTTAATAACTGATGGCTTGCCTGGCAATGAAACGCAGATCCGTGGGTTGGAGTCTGCTCTCAAGCAATCAGGCGTAGATGTTGAATTGAAGGCACTTCGTGCCAATCACTGGCATATTCTTGGCGCAGCTCTTCTCGGATCCAGCGGTTTATCGATTGATCGGGCGCGTTCTGATGTTTTGCAGGAACCTTGGCCGGATTTTGTGATTGGTTCTGGTCGTAGATCTGGTCCTTGGGTCCGGTTCGTGAAGCGTGTAAGTGAAGGCAAGACTAAGGCTGTTATGTTTGGGCAAAAGGGCGCAAACTATATGAACGGTCTAGATCTTGGTTTCGTCCTATCACATTGGAATTTTCCATTTCATAAAAGCCGCAAAATGATTGTGTTGCCACCGACTGGTGTAACAAAAGAACGATTAGAGACGGCCTCAGCGCAGATGCCTGGATTACTGGACCCCAGTGTTGGTCCTTGGCTGTTATTGGTTGTTGGCGGCCGGTGTTTTGATTATTCATTTGGGCCAGAAGATGCCACGAGAGTTGCCTTGCAGGCTGTGAGACAAGCTGAGCGATTGGGAGGATCGCTTGCTATTATAAGTAGCCGTCGGAGTGGTGTTGCTGTGGAACAGGCACTGATCACAGCTGCGCCGGAAGCCATTTTTTTCCCCGCATCAACACAGCCTAGTCCGCTCTATGCGCTTTTTGCTCAGGCAGATGCTGCGATCATCACTGGAGATAGCGAAAGTATGATTGCTGAGGCCATAATGGCTGACATACCAACGTATATTACTTCTGTTAGTCCAAGAGGCAGTCTAAGGATGATAATTGAGAGGACTGCTGCGAAGGTTCACCTCTTGGGTAGCGTATTCGCTTGGGGGATAGAAAAGTTTTGGGAGGCTGGAATAATAATGCCACCTCGTAATTTAGATCAGATGACAGAAAATCTAGTAAAAGCGAAGTTTGCACATAGGTTTACTGGGTCTATTGACTTGGAAGCTAAACCCAAAACACCGAGTTTGGATTTTGTGAAGGGCTTAGTTAACTAGAGCTATGCCTCTACGACGATAAAAGTTCGAGTTTCAATGCTTTCTCTTGCTGGAGCTTCTGGGTCTTGGTTGGGTAATTGAAAAGCCCCATGAGGGGTGTAGACAGCGTTGCCATCTCGAATTGTGTCCCACCCTTTAATCAAAATAATTTCATCACGAGACATCAATGGGGCGTAGTACCAGACATGCTCAGAACCGAAAGCTAGTTGATAAATTTCTCCAGTTCGATCTGGGAACCGCTGATCAGTCGCAATTAAGTCGGCAGCTGGGACGCTGTTAGACGCGGCAAGAGCTAGAGGGGCCCTGCGAACTGGCTCTGATGAAATTGAACGCCAGACATTCACTTGCAGTATGCGGGCGCCACGCGCAATTGCGGCATCATATGCTTCTTTGCCCATTGCATCTTTAGCACGCTGAGGCCCACTTTTATCGGTATAATCGCAGTGGACGCGGGTTGCGGGCCCTCGAAGTCCATCTGGATTAGCTGCCCCAGTTGGGCTATCTGAACGGCGTGTGTGGTCAAAAATATGCACTTCAGAAGCGCCAAATCTGTTTCTTAGTAAGTTGGTTATTTCTGAATTATACACATTCGTAATTGCTTGATCGTCATAGAAGTTCTCAAGTGTGCTGGAATGGTTCATTAACTCAAACCCTTCCCGGTCCACATTTGCTTCTATGTGGCGCATATCGTGAATAGCTACAGTGTGTTGTTCGGTTTTAAAGTGAACTTCGGGTGCGCCACCAGTGAGAGCCGAGCTCAGGAAATAAGGCTTTTCCGCTTGCCGCACTATGTAGGTCAGAGACCCCTCTGTTTTGCGGGAGTTACTAGGTTGCTGAGAGGTTGTAAGCATGGCAAGAACCTAATCAAATTTTTGGTGTTAAACAAATTGATGAAGTATCATTTGTGGCTGGTGAACACATTTGTGAAGCTGTTAATTGGTAAAAAATTGAGATTGTTAATTCTTATACCAATCATCGCGTGACCGCGTCGCGGTTTCCGATCCCTTGAGAGATGCCCAACCCTCCCAGATATTTAAAGTTCACTCTAATAAAGACCGAGTCTACTTTTCCACCACCATCAGCGTTACTCGTATAGTCACGGGTAAATCCCAAATCTATTGAGATGCACTCATCTTGGTAGCCTAAAGCAGCGCTCCACAGCAGAGGCTCATTACCTTGCAGGTCGCGTTGATGACGAGCATTAAAACGCCAATAGTCATCCAGTTGCAGGCCAAATCCTAGCTGAATTTGTTCAGCTGCATTGGCGATTTCTGGTCCTTGAATTTCGGTTTCTGTGTCGACGTATGAAATTGACCCTCTAAGCCATTCTGGTCCACCTCCCAGCGTCAATTCATTCCTTCTGATTCCTAATCCATCTTTTTTCAGTCGCGTCCGCCAGGATAAATCGAGAAAGTCTGAGGGTTGAGCATTGAGTGCTGTTACAATATCTGAAGCGCGCTCAGGCATAGCAGCAGCTTCCGCAAAATCCCCAGGCTTGCGTGCCAGAGATTGACCTAAGAAAGAGGAAATCTTTCCACCGTTTGAAAATAGCGCTGTAGCTGTCATGCCGTAGTCAACGCGTTGCCCATCGTCTAATCTGTCATAGCCAGGAAAACGGTCTATCTCATAAAAGTTACTCTCGTCGAATTCTATCGCCCGAGCATTTTCATTTGGGATGTCGGGGTCTTGGTTTTGATCTAGAGCGATAACTGTTTGAACTCGGGGCTCAAGAATGAACCCGCCCCACTTGTTCCATTGGATAAGGGGATAGCGCCAGCTGCCTAACAAGCGGGGTGTGCCGCGGAGCGCTGTCGAGTCTCCAGATGCCCCAACTGCCTCTCCATCTTTCGTATTGTAGGCATCTCCACGAAGACTTGCTTCTATATCAAAGCGATGTCCGCCTGTAGTAGAAATTGGCATCCGCCATCCAGTAATGGCTGAAATGCTCTGTCCGTCTGCACCTTCCTCTCTACCCAGAATACGCGCTTGCGCTTCTAAAAAGCATTTCCAAATGAGCTTGGCTCTCCCTGCCATGAACCTTGAAACTCCGGAAGGACAAATGGTGTATCATTTTGAAGAGTGTTTTCTCTTAGGTCTTGAATGCCAAAGGCACCCACTCGTGCGTAACTTTCGCGCCAAAACCCTTCAAGCGCTACTGTATTTCTGAGGACGCGAGCATCATTGATCTTAAACGTTTCAAGATAGTTGTCGTCAGAAGCAAGCCCTCCCTTAAGTTGTAGGCGCCAATTTTCATCAAGCGCAAACTCTCCGTTTAAAAAAGCGTGCCCTCGTAATGTATCATTTTCTTTAATGCCAGTATCTGAAGTTCGGCTGAGTTGTCCAAAACTTCCATCAATACTGATTTTACCAGTATTAAAAAGTTGACGGTACTCAGCAGCCATAACTGGTGCAGATTTGGACGTGAAAAATGGTTGTAATGTTAAATCCTTATTAGGACCGAGGTTCCAATAGTAAGGAATTTTTGCAATTGCATTAAATTCACCTCCCAATGACAGGGAGGGAGTCAGCCAGCCGCTTCGGTGGTCAACTGTTGGGTCAGGGTGACGAAAGTATGGTAAGTAGGCTACTGGAACACCAAATATGTCCAGTGAGACGTCTTTATATTCGATGTCTTTTGTATTTTCGTCATGCTGCACTTCCCGGGCACGAAGACGCCAAGTGGGGGCCCGGTTATTATCTTCCTCACAAGGTTTACATGGACTAAAAGCACCACGGGTCAGAAGTGTTTTTTCGCCCCGCCAGTAGTTCACTTCCTGGCCGACTAGCCGAGATCCGTCGTTAAGGAGGATGCCAAGATTAGTTGCCTTTGCCTGATTCATGTCGTTAGCAAGCTCTACGCTGTCTGCTTTAATCAGCTCGCCACTTGGTTCGACTAATAATACGTTGCCAAATGCCTCTATTCGACCTTCCGATTGTATAAACTCTACATGATCGGCGCGCAGTACTCTGGCACCTTTAGTGATGGTAACTCCGCCACTGGCAGACACGGACTCATTCGATTGATTGTACTCAATAGTATCGGCTTCGATAATGGCTTGACCGTCTTCAAGTGATTTGGAAGCGGCGCTAGAGAATCAAGAAAGCGCCACTAATGGCGCCATAAATTTTAATAATAGATTCCATCTGATTTGCCGCATTACCTTCACTGTATTCAATGCTAAGGCCTACCGGCCAACCGCATACCCTTGCATCAGACGGGGGTTTGCAGCAGCTTTGAGGAGTTCACCGTCTTTTGCACACGCACTTATACGACCTTGTGTCCACGGGCCGGCTGTCTCGGCAAGGTGTCCTCTCCTCTGAAGTTCTTCTAGCGTTCTGGTTGGATACCGACCCTCTAAAACAAGCCTTCCTGGCTCTGCTTGCCGAGGGAAGAAGGAGGATGGGAAGTGATGGCTTTGAAATGTTGGTGCATCAATGGCTTCTTGAAGATTAAAACCATGAAGGATGTGACGTAGAAAAAAGATTAATGTCCATTGATCCTGACCATCGCCGCCTGGAGTACCAAATGGCATGTAAGGCTCGCCGTCTCGTAGAGCAAAAGAAGGAGAGAGTGTTGTTCTGGGGCGTTTTCCTGGGGCTAGTGAGCCTGGTAATCCTTCCTCCAACCAGAACATTTGAGCCCTTGTTCCCAGGCAAACGCCAAGCTTTGGTATGGCTGGAGAGGATTGTAGCCATCCGCCTGAGGGGGTGGCGGATACCATATTTCCATCTTTGTCTATAACATCGATATGACAGGTGTCTCCGTCCACTGGGCCAGAAGTTTGGCCATCAATTTTATCCATTGTTGGTTCGCCTACACCAGGGCCAAAACTTCGTTCTGAACGACCTTCACCTATCCTGTTGCCAAATCCCTCGACCATCCCAGGCAGAAGTTGCAGAGAGGCAAGTTCTGGATCAATAAGTTTTCGTCTCTCAGCATTGTACTCCGATGAGAAGAGTCTTGATAGGCACATCAACAAAATTGGGATCCCCATAGAAGGCCTCCCGGTCGGCGTATGCCAGCTTTGCTGCTTCGGTAACGGTATGAATGAAGTCAGCACCTAAGGGATCCATATCTTCAAGGCCCATACCATCCAAAAGAGCCAACTGTTGAAGGAAGACAGGTCCCTGAGACCATGCGCCGGGTTTTACCACCGTGTAAGGACCAAAATCTAGGCTTAAAGGTTCTTCAAAAGATGCGCTCCATCTGGCCAGATCGTCACCAGTGAGTAGACCTGAATGTCGTTCTCCAGAAACATCCATTGCTTCAGTTGTTTCGCAAAACCGATCAATTTCTTCAGCTATAAAACCAGTTTTGAGACAAGAGCGGGCCCCGTCAATTCGTGTTTCGCGATCTCCCTTGTCCCCTGCTGCAATCAAGCTTTGATAAAAATTAGCTTGAGCTAAATTTCGCCAGCGACGTCCTGGTCGTGGAGCGGCTCCATGATCTAGCCAAATTGCAGCCGAGGTTATCCACTCATCTCTAAATAAGGCTACAACTGAATCAATCGTGCGCGTCATATGATCAACTACAGGATACCCTCCTCCAGCAAACTCAATTGCTGGTTGAAGTGCTTCCTCGAGACTAATTGTGCCATAGTCTCGAAGCATCAAAAGCCAAGCGTCTGTCGCGCCTGGCACACAGGGGGCTAAAAGACCAGAGCCAGGAATGACATCAAGCCCAAAGCTTTTCATTTTGGCTATCGTCGCTTTTGCTGGAGCAGGGCCCTGACCACAGACTATCCGGGCACGCCTTTCTTTTGCAGGATATATGATCGCTGGCATATCCCCCAAAGGACCATTTAGATGAGGCTCAACTACCTGTAATACAAAGCCGCCAACCACGGCGGCATCAAAAGCATTTCCACCTTTCTCAAGAACGGCCATTGCGTGTTGGCTGGCGAGCCAGTGAGTAGAGGCTACGACACCAAAAACCCCGTGTAGTTCAGGACGTGTTGTGAACATCAGCTTATCTCGTTCCCAAGGCTTCAGCCTCTATCCTAGGTTGAAATTCTTAAGAGATGTCGTCTACTTATTATGTGGACCTTAGAGCTTCAGACTGCTTTTACAGCAAGTACAGCGTTCAAACCGCCGAATGCAAAGCTATTCGAGATAGCTGCAGAGATTGGACGTTCCCGGGCTGTATTCGGTACATAGTCTAAATCGCACTCAGGGTCGGCCTCGGTGAAATTGATGGTGGGTGGTACGATTCCAGAGCATATGGCCCCAATGGTAGCTATCAGTTCTAGCGATCCTGCAGCTCCCAACCCGTGGCCGTGCATGGCCTTAGTTGAAGATACTAGAACACTGTCTGCAGCTGGACCAAGTGCTGCTCGTATAGCTTTGCTTTCGGTTGGATCGTTTGCAGGAGTGCCCGTTCCATGCGCATTCACGTAATCAATATCAGAGGGGCTAGTTCGGCAACGTTAAGTGCTTGGCGTATCGCACGCGCCGCGCCATCAATAGATGGCTGCACCATATCTAAAGCATCGGACGTCATACCAAAGCCTGCAAGCTCTGCATAAATCTTCGCCCCTCTTGCTTTGGCTCGGTCCATATCCTCTAGGAGCAAAATGCCCGCTCCCTCTCCTAGGATCATGCCTCGTCGATCTTTTGAAAAGGGACGGCATACATCTGGCGAAATCACTCGCAGCGCTTCCCAACCTTTTAAGCCCATAAAGGATATTGAAGCTTCAGCTCCTCCAGCTATTGCGACGTCGATTTCGCCGCGACGTATCATCCCAAAGGCTGTGCCAATTGAATGATTGGAAGATGAGCAGGCACTAGAGACAGCAAAGGCTGGGCCTGTGATACCATACTTTAGCCCGATAAGGCTTGGAGGGCCATTTGACATTAATTTTGGAATTGAGAAAGGGTTAACTTTTGCCTGACCTTTCCTCCAAACCCGGTCATAGCCTTCTTCGATGGTGAAGGCGCCACCAACACCCGTTCCAACTATAACAGCGGTGCGTTCACCTGAAACATCACCAGCATCAACCAATGCTTGACCGGCGGCAGCAAGAGCAAATTGGCTAAAGCGATCTGAGATATTTAAGGTTTTTTTATCGATGTATTCTGCAGGATCCCAATCTTTAACTTCAGCAACGTTCTGGGCTGTCAACAATTCCCCGTCAGGAAGTGTTGTCTTAGCGACGCCAGATAAACCTTCACGAGTTCCCGAAAGAAATTTTTCAACGTCATGACCGAGCGACGATACGCAGCCCAGGCCCGTGATGGCTACACGGCGCATTGAGGCATTCCAGTTCAGGCCTGGTCAGCGACTAAGCGCTGGATGGCGGAGGTTACTTCCCCCACGGTTTCTATATCTAAGCTCATATCTTCTTGTTCTATGGAAATACCAAATGCTTCTTCGATAGCAAACATGACTTGCACCATGTCGACCGAAGAAATGCCTACATCTTCCAACTTAGCATCATCAAGCAATGCTGACCGGTCTACAGCACATTCTTCAGCTAAGATATCTTTTACCCGGTTAACGACGTCGGTCATCGGCGTCAGACCCTTGCGGGCCACCCCAATTGATTAGGAACAGTTTCTCTCTTTTACGCGGGGTTGTATGCGCCCGTCCAGAGGTTTCATAATTGTTTAATTTAATGTTCTCTCTTGTTGTTCATTTTTTGTTAGAAAATGCACCGCGAGATTGTGCCGGATTGGTTCAGAAAATTTAACTCGTTGGTCTTGATATATCAAAGGATCCCATAGCTTTCCCGGAGTACCTCAGGTTCTTACAGGTTAAGAGGAAGCAATTCACTTGTGCATTCTGCCAAAAATCTATGTAAGACAAGATTTCTCCAGATTTATTGGAAAATTTCAAAAAATCTGAGAGAAGTATGCAGTCAAATTCGTTAGGATTTTGAATGCCCCTCGCAACTTTGAACCTCAATGGCGAAATTCTGCAGTTAACCACCGAGGGTGCAGCATTTCGGCCTGCGTGTCGGACTTTGATAGTATCCGATCTACATTTTGAGAAGGGCTCAGCTATAGCTGCACACTCTCGGCGTTTAACCCCGCCATATGATACGATGGCTACGCTTGAAAGATTAAGAAGCGTTATGCGTCGCTTGCATCCCAAACGAGTGATTGCCCTTGGCGATAGTTTTCACGACACTAACGGCCCAAAACGCCTCTCTACTTCTGCCACGAATGCCATCCAGAGGCTTACACAGGCCGTTGATTGGATTTGGATAGAAGGTAATCATGACCCCGAGCCACCTCAGTCACTTGGTGGGCAAGGTGCTAGTGAATTAAAAATCGGAGCGCTTGTGCTCAGACATTTGCCCGCTTCTGGGCCATCGCCTGGCGAAATTGCTGGCCATTTGCACCCAAAAGCATCCATTTCAACAATTGCTAGGACTATTTCTGGCTTTTGTTTTGTGACTGATGGGAAACGCCTCCTGCTACCAGCCTTTGGAGCGTACACCGGAGGGCTCGATGTTCACGATCCTGAAATTGCCTCTCGCTTTCGAAGGGGAAGCAGAGTTTTTTTGGTAGGGCGAGAACGTCTTTATACTTTTCCTATGAGCGCATTATCTTCTGGGCTAAGAAGATCCAAAGTCTAATTATGTTTGGTCTGTTTGCGGGGGCGTGCATGATCCGCTATGACCGCAGGGCGACAACGTTCATTTATATGGAGATCGATGCATGGGCAGTTTCAAGATTGATGCAGATGCAGTGCGGCTTCTGGCAAACCTTATCAATGAGACTGGCCTCGGCGAGATCGAGTATGAAGAGGGAGACCGGCGTATCAGGGTAGCAATGCCGCAGTCTTCAGCCGCGCCAATAGTAGCAGCTCCGATTGCTTCTGCTGCTACCCCTGCGCAAATGCCTGATCGTGAAGAAAAACCGTCTGGTGCTGTAACTTCGCCAATGGTGGGAACGGTATACCTTCAGTCTGGTCCAGGTGAGCCTCCATTTATCAAGGTAGGGGATAGAGTAAACGCCGGGGATGTTGTCATCATCATTGAGGCGATGAAAGTCATGAACCAGATTCCTGCTCCTCATGGCGGGATTGTTCGGTCTGTAGATGTTGCAGATGCGCAGGCCGTCGAGTTTGGCGAAGTTTTAATGGTGATAGAGTAGGCAGCAACTCCATGATTAATAAAGTACTGATTGCCAACCGCGGGGATGTTGCTCTTCGCGTCATACGCGCCTGTCGAGAACTAGGCATCAGCACAGTTGCTATTCACTCAACAGCCGACACTGAAGCGATGCACGTCAGGCTTGCTGACGAAAGTGTTTGTGTTGGACCGCCAGCGGCAAAGGATAGCTACCTGAACATTCCTGCAATTATTACGGCTGCGGATGTAACACAGGCTGATGCAATCCACCCAGGCCTCGGGTTTCTTGCAGAAAATGCTCGTTTCGCACAAATAGTCGAAGCTCATGGTCGGATATTTATTGGTCCAACACCCCGTCAAATAGCTATGCTGGGCGACAAAATTGAAGCTAAAAAGGCTGCTTTAGAGGCAAATTTACCCATTGTTCCAGGTGGCATTGAACCAGTTTCTGGGCCTGACGCAGCTCTTGCTGCAGCAAATGAGGCGGGTTATCCAGTTTTGCTTAAAGCAGCCGCAGGCGGCGGAGGCCGTGGAATGCAACGTGTCGAGAGCCCTGATACTCTTCGGCGTGCCTTTGAGATCGCAACTTCCGAAGCCGAGGCTGCTTTTGGTGATGGGTCTGTTTATGTTGAGAAAGCTATTGAACAGCCTCGCCATATTGAAGTTCAAGTTTTAGGTGATGGAAAAGGCGCTGCAGTACATCTTGGCGAACGCGATTGCACCGTTCAAAGACGCTTTCAAAAGCTCATTGAGGAGGCTCCTTCTCCAGTATTAACACCTGAACAGCGAGCTTACGTTGGTAAGCTTGGCGCTGATCTTGCAGCCTCAATTGACTATCGAGGTGCTGGGACAGTTGAATTTCTGTATGCTGACGGAAATTTCTATTTTATTGAAATGAACGCAAGGTTGCAGGTTGAGCACCCTGTTACAGAGTTAGTTAGCGGAGTAGATATCGTAGAGGCGCAACTCCGTATTGCCTCTGGCGGCGGCATTGGTTTCAAACAAGATGATATTTGCTTTAATGGCCATGCTATCGAGGCTCGCATAAATGCGGAGGATCCAGATACTTTTACTCCATCACCCGGTCGTATCACGCTATATCACCCGCCAGGTGGCCCTGGAGTTCGGGTAGATAGCCATATGTTTCAGGGCGCCACCGTTCCGCCATTCTACGACAGTTTAATCGCAAAATTAATAGTTCATGCTGATGATCGAGCTGGGGCAATAGCTCGCCTTGATAGAGCGCTGGGTGAGTATGCAATTGATGGGGTGAGCACAAACTTGCCGCTACAGCGCCGCATTTTGGCGTCTGAGGATTTTATTCAGAGTGAAATAGATGTGGTTTGGTTAGAGCGCTGGTTAAAAACTCAGTAGCCAGCGCTCTACTTTTTATTTTCATCTCATTGAACGAGCTAATTTTATTTTTGGCTCGAAGGCTTTTCTATTAAAGAGTTTGACCAAGGTTACAGATTTTCTTCTATCCAAGCCTTCAGTGCAGGCTTTGGTGCAGCACCAACTTTAGTTGCAGCGAGTTGACCACCCTTAAAAATCATTAATGTGGGGATGCCGCGAATTCCATGAGAGCTTGGGGTGGAAGGGTTTTCATCAATATTTAACTTTACCACATCTACTTGACCGGTAAGCTCTTCAGAAATTTCTTCCAATGCGGGCCCAATTGCTTTGCAAGGACCACACCACTCAGCCCAAAAGTCTACTACAACGGGTTTTTCAGCCTTTATTACATCAGCTTCAAAAGCTGCGTCGGTTGTGGCGCGGGTAGCCATGACGAATCTCCAATCTAAATCTCAATAACAAGTCTTTTAGCTATGCTTATGGGCTGTATCCGTCAATCCACAGCAGTATTTTGAGGTGTAAAAGCGTCAAGCTGATTGTCTTTTAGAACATCAAGCCTTGGAGCCTCGGTCCAAAGAATTCCAGTAAGAATTTCTTTCCCTGAGAAAGCTTGCTTTGCAAGCTCTCGGTAAATTGCCATTTGCTTTAAATATTCTTTGGGGGTTGTTTCAGGATCAAGGGGAGGCGGGCGATTGGTTTTGAAGTCGACGATTTGTACTAATTCTTCTGTTACAATCAGGCGATCTATCACGCCTGCAAAGCGCTTACCATTAATAAATCCTGCGATGGGAGTTTCTGCCAGAGCATCCGCATGGAAAACAGCTCCAAAAGTTGGATCCTCGATAATCGATAGAACACGACTCAGTATAGTATTCGCTTCGTCATCGTTAAAACGGCCAGAGCGTTGTAGGAATAATTTTCCTGCAGGTTCGCGCTGTGAGAGTGTCAAATTAGGTAGTCGCTCGAGTAGCTTATGTATCAATAGGCCGCGGCCAAATCGAGAATTCTGGCTGGAGCTTCTATCTTGGGTTGCTAGAGGTGAAATACCTGCCCTCGTTTCCTCTTGCTCGTCGACAATGTGGCCTGAAGGTGCGTAAATTATATCTGGATTTATTGCTGTAATTGGCGTTACGGCCCAGTTTGGTAGAGGCAATTGAGTTATTGCTTCTGTCTTTTTTTCAGGTGCATCGATCTCTAATTTTTCTTCTTCACCCTCTCGATAAATAAGAATTGGTTCATCACTATAGTCCACCCTCCGTTTTTCGAGCTCGTTGAAGTTAGTGGTCATCCCAGTCTTCACAAGCTCATGCCAAGTTTCTGTTGGTGCTGATCTTCTGTTATTCCACCCCATGACGTACAGACGATCTTCAGCACGTGTCATCGCAACATATAAAAGCCGGCGACGTTCCTCCGCTTGAAGATTAGCTTCTTCGTCTACTAAGGCTTGGATGATAGATGGATTTTTCTTGGCAGACGTTGCACCAAGAATAGGAACGGCTAGTCCCTGGTTTCTCGTCCAATAAAGACGAACTCTGTCCTGAGCAGGTGCCCTAATAGCGTCTGGTAAAAAAACTATTGGTGCCTGCAAGCCTTTCGCTGCGTGTGCTGTCATGATGCGGACGCTATTACCTATTCCTTCCAACTCACGCTTGATCTCTGTTGCGTCTCTCTCGATCCAAGCAATGAAGCCTGTCAGGTCTGGTCCAATTTCCTCACCATATTGGATGGCCAAACTAAGAAATTCTTGAATTGGGTCGATGACACCATCGCCCATCGCTGCAATGAGGCGAGCGCGGCCATTCATTGGTCCAAGCACCCAGGGAAAGAAATCAAACGGAGAGTTGGTATCTGCGCGGGCGAGGGCATTCGCAACAAAAGACCAAGCCTTTGAAGCCAGGGTTTCCCCTTTAGAAGCTTCTCGCTTTAATTGTTGCCATAGCGATAGGTGCCCTCGGTTATGCGCTAGCCGAAAGAGGTCCTCCTCAGTAAATCCAACCAATGGCGATTTAAGAATGCAGGCGAGGGCTAGGTCATCTTCAGGAAGCAAAGCGACACGAGCTACGTTTAGAATGTCTTGAACGACTAGCTGATCCGCTAGTCGCATTCTGTCTAGGCCTGATGTAGCTACGCCGAGCTCTTTTAATGCCTTAGTAATAGCATCGCCAAATGGCCGCCGCTGCTGCAAAACGATCATTATATCACTAGCTTTTATCCTTGTTTTCTGACCCCTTTGCTCCTGTCCAGGACGTTCCGGGAGATGTGTGTTTGGATCGTCAATCAGGCGTTTGATTTCACCCGCAACAACGGCAGCTAATTGCGTTACAGGGGAAGAAACCACCTCGGGGTAGGATTTGAGAGGTATCCAGGGATCCGTTGTTTCGACTTCTAAGCTCGGAATTGGAGGCCACAATTCCACCTGGCCAGGCAGCGCACCTCGTGCAGCGAAATGTTGGATAGATGAATTGTCGAGGGTGATAAGAGATGATGTATGTCCTGAAAAAGCAGCATCAACCACCCGGAGCACGGCAGGTACAGAGCGGAAAGACACTGGCATTGGTTTGGATTCGAAGTTTCGACCTGATTCTTTTGCCATAGCTTCATAGTGTTCGCGGACTTCACCAAAAGCTCTTGGATCGGCCCGCTGGAAGCTAAAAATAGACTGCTTGGGGTCGCCCACAGCAAAAAACGTTCTTTCGGGGTTTGTGTCGGCCTGAAAAAATTCATCAGCAAGTGCACGGACTACTTGCCACTGCTCTGGATTGGTGTCCTGGGCTTCGTCGACGAGAATGTGATCAATGCCTTGATCTAGCTTCAATGCTGCCCACTGGGCTCCACCATTTTTTTGCAATAAATCACGGGTGGACAGTATTAAGTCGTCAAAATCCAAAGCAGACCTAGCTAGTTTCATCAAATCGTAGCGATCTGCGACTGCGCCTGAGACACGAAGTGCTGCAACAGTTTCTAGTGCGCGCTCGGCTAACCTCATACGCTCACGAGCATTGAAAAAAAATTCGGAAGCTTCGCTATAAACATCTGCAAACCAAGGGTGCGCTGAGATAACATTTTTGGAGGCAGGTTTTGATCTTGGAGATTCTTCCCCAGCACCCGTAAAGAAAGCAGAGAAAATCAATTTTGTTGCTTCGCTGCGCTCTTCTATTGGCAGCGTTAACCATTCATTTATCTCTGAACCTCTTGCTTCATCCGTTTTTCCTCCGCCGGCCAAGGCGCTACCTATTCGATGAAGGTTTCTCTCTAATTGAGGCGGTATCGAACCGAGCGAAGCAGAGGCCACTGCTTCGGCTTCTTCTGCAAAACCAAAGAAGGATAGGCTGGCCTTAGAAGCGTTGTCCCAACCTCCTAGTTCTTCAATTCGTGCCCTCTCTGATAGGAAGGCTTGCAACAGATTATCTAGGGTCTCCGCCTCTCCGCGTATCACTAGTTGATCAAGAGCCTGCGCGATTAGGGGTGTTTGGTTACCCGCCATAATACTCCGAAGGGTGTAATTGCGTGCTTCTCGCAATAAATTATTAGCCGTCCGTTCGTCTAGAGTATGAAAGCCAGGTGGAACACCTGCTTCTGCTGGAAACCGTTCTAGTGCCGATTGGCAAAAAGAGTGGACGGTCTGCACTTTCAAACGGCCAGGCGCATCAATGACCCTGGCAAATAGGGTTCGTGCGCGCTTTATCATTCTTTCACTACTGTCAGTCTCACCGATTGCGCGCAGTTGTTCTAGGATGGTTTGATCTTTTGCAGTTGACCACCCGGCAAGGCGACTGGTTACTCGATTTGTCATCTCAGCAGCTGCCGCTTTTGTGAAAGTTAGGCACAAAATTTTTTCCGGTGCCTGGTGGGCCAGCATTAGTCGGAGTACGCGATCAGTCAGAACTTTTGTTTTTCCTGAGCCTGCGGAAGCATCTACCCATGCTGAGATTTTTGGGTTGGCGACACTTTGCTGTGATAGAGTAGCCAAGCTGATAGGGTCGAGCGCGTTATTCACGTCTCGTCTCCAAGGTCAATTCGCCTGCGCGCAAGAACGCGATAATCGGAATATCGAACAGGCCCCCGCGGCTCTGAAAGATAAGGTGTATTTGGATCATCAAAACTAGAAATTAGGCGGGTCACACCCATCCAGACAATTTCTAACGCCTCATTCACGGCAGAGTCCTGTATTTCAACAACATTCCCTCCGTCGCGACCACCCAGTCTCCATATACTCAAGGCCTTTGTTCGTAGAGGGCCTAAGGCGCTAAGCTCACCATAACAGGCGATCGCAGCTTCTAAGGGTAATTGAGCTGCCCTTCCTGTCTGGATTTCTTTTTTAGAGGGCGCTGAACCGGTCTTGATGTCTGCAATCGCAATTTCGCCAGATGCTAGTATATCTACCCGATCTGCGCGGGCATGTATTTGAAACGTTCCGGCAGGTGCCGCTAAGGTTGCCTCTCCCCTTAGCTCCGCAAGGGTCCGAACTACTTTTAGATTACTCCGCCTATTTGTTTCTGCCGTTGCAGCCCATTTGGCAGCACGGGAAAATGCAGACTGCCAAAAGACCGCAACAGTAGGATCTCTGTTATAATCGGAGAATATCTCTTTGCTGATTTCTTCCAATGTGGCTTCAATATTGGGTGGTAAGATGACAGGCCATTTTGTTAGAAATTCTTCATAAATTGAATGGATAATTGTACCGCGATCAGCGGGGCTGGGAACTGGATCTAGTGTCTTTAAAACCTTTAGATTCAGGACCTTGTCTGCGTAAACGGCGTAGGGGTCATCCCTTAAGCGGATAATGCTAGAGGCAGATAGCTTCCTTGGTCTATTTTTTATCGGGGGTGCAAAATTTGGTGGAGGCATAACCTCATCTGGTAATGAAGGGTCTAAATTGGTTGACCAGTCTAGATATTTTTTTTCTTCTGATCTCAGATTCGTTTTTCCAAATGCTGCGGTAATGGCATCTAACCGAGATAGCCAGCGGGAGGGTTTTGTTGGAGCCCCATCCCGGCGTGTGCTGTGCGTTAGCAGGACATTGGGAAGAGAGGCGAGGTTGGCAAAATCATGCGCGGAAAGTCCAATGCGCCGCTCAGGGTCTGACATGCCTAGCGCCAAACGCATACCGCGACTTATCCATGGATTTGCAGTTGGTGGGCGTGGCCAGATGCCTTCTTCTAGCCCTCCGATCGCTACCGCAGGCCAACTAAGTAGACGCGCTTCCAACACTCCTAAGATTGCTATTTTGGTTGTCGTTCTTCTTCGTTTTCGAACAACGGCGTTAGACAAAAAGTTACACACAACTTCGGCATAATCTTCGGCGAGTAAATTTGGGCTTGAATGAGAGGCGTCCAGTAATTCACCAATCAACCTTGCTGCTGCCTCACCGGAATCTCCCTGCCACAAAGTGTTTTCGCCGGGATTTTGTTCGTTAGAGGCGAGGACTTCAGCTGTTTGAATATGTGCTTCCACAAACTTAGAGAGTTCGAGGGGTTTTCCTATATTCAGTTGTGTGAGCGGATGAATTGCATTTGATATTTGCGTTGCAAAATCTGCGAGAAGAATTTCCCCTTCACTTCTTAGAATTTCTATCGTTGCTTCCAAGCTTCTGGCTCGACGTTGTAGTTTGTCGTTTCGCCAAATCTTAATCTCAATTGCGCGGGCACGACGTCTGAAACGAGTTCGTGACATTCCTCCCGCAGTCAATGGGTGTTTTAATAGTGCTAGCAGGTCCAGGACACCTGCATCCGGTGCTGTGGCCGCTGCAATTAGACGAAGAAAAGAGCCTACCGGAGTTTCAATTAAAGCTTGTCCCGCAGAATCGTCAGTTTCTATATCCCACCGCTTAAGTTCTGTAGCTACGCGCCGTGCCAGCGCGCGATCAGGCGTGACGAGTGCAGCTGGACCATTTTCTATTTGCTGTCGCAGCCAAAGAGCGATGACACGTGCTTCTGCTTCTTCATTTGGTGCATCTATGCGATTAATGCCTTGGATGCCCTGTATCAATTCTTCTAATGTCAAATTACGCCACTGGTGCACTCTTTCCGCAGGACGCATTGCCTCTTGGAGGAAGCGCCTTCTCGATCTATGTCTCTCACTTTCATTTCCACTCCAGACCTGTACATCTGAAGGCTCAAGCTCCAGGTGTTTCAGAGTTTCCATCATAACGTGTTGTGGGTGAGTGGGTGTGTTAAGGATGGCTTCTATTTCAGCTTTGTCAGTCTCTAGCTCAAAACCTGGCAGTACAATAATTCCTTCTGGAGCAGTAAGCAGTGAAGTCATTAGTGCGCGTGTTGATTTTGTGGAACCTGTTGAACCCGCAATTACGACAGGGCTTGTTAGGGTTTGCTCCAGCCATAGAGAGGCTTGAGCGTTGAGCAAGGCCTGCCTGCGGGTGGTGGCATCGATTTGACCTCGCTGATCCAAAACACATGGCCATGCATCAATTACTATCTCTAGGAACTGCATTACCTTTTGCCAGTGTTCGGCGAAAAAGTCTGGTTGAAGCCCTTTGATGGCCTTTGGGTCTGTTTGTTCTGCGGTGAGGTCATCAAGAAATTTGCCAAGTGCTTCTGCTAGCCGTAGGGCGCCCGCTAGTGGAAGTTTACTTACGTTTTCATTTGTGTGCTTGGCTTGAATAAGAGGGGCGAGTAGGAAGTTTCGTTCTGTATGAGAGATAGCTGGAGGTAATTGGGTGGCTATTTCAGACTCCACCAAAGCAGGCTCTACTTCAGAAAAGTTGAAATCATCCTCGTCAACGTCGCCAAGAGGGTAAGCCCGGGGTAGCAAACCCGCACCTTTTGTGTGCTTCAAGAAGGCTTCTGTTACATCCCGGCAAGCTCGACGCGTTGGGAGGTAAATACGAGTTTGGGCAAGTTTCTCCTGGGGAAAGGTTTTGATCAGGCCAAATGCCAAATTTTCCAAAAAGCCGTCTCCGGCTTGAATAGTGTACACACCCTTCAGAGTAGCTAATTTCATAATAGAGAAGCTTGACGGTAGTCATCCGCCATTGCACGCGCTTGAGCCAGGCGAGCAGGTGTTCCAACGTCTTGCCATCGGCCCCAGTGACTGACGCCAAATAGCCGGCCAGAGGAGGCAGCTCGATCGTAAATTTCATTTAGAGAAAAAGCACCATCCGGTGGATCCGCAAAGGCTCGTGGATGCAAAATTTGAGCTCCAGTGAATAGGAACGGGACAGTTTCTGACTCGTTTTTGCGAGTCAGACGGCCAATTCCATCCATCATAAAATCGCCTCTTCCAACGTATTCTGTGGCCCTCACCGTTGGCAGTACAAGTAAAAGAGCGTCCATTGTTTCTGGACGCCAGGCTTGTTTCAATGCTTCCAGTCCAGATGCGAGTGTTCTTGCCCACCAGGTATCAACATTGATTGCAAAGAATGGGGCCCTGTCTAGAAGTGGAAGAGCTTTGAGCACTCCACCGCCTGTTTCCAATGGCTCTTCCTCCAAAGAGAGCTGCACTGTCGGCTTTTTTATTGTTTTTTTGAGATGCGCCTCAATTTGATTTTTAAGGTGTGATGCATTGATAACGACTTCTTTAACATTAGCTGCAGCAAGTCCGGCCAAAGCTTGATCAACCAGAGCTTCACCACCTACTTCGAGCAAAGCCTTAGGGGTTTGACGACCTAAAGCACCGAGGCGTGTGCCTCGTCCAGCCGCTAGTATCATCCCACATTTGATTTGCGAAGAAACGCTAGGAGCAAAATTAGAGAGAGCGACTTCGGTGGATTCATCAATCATTTTATAGTCTCACCAAGTAACTTGGCCCGCTCTCGAGCATCTTCCGGGATATATCTATCTAAGTAATCACTGACATCTGAAAGGAGTGGATGAGACAGACTTGCTTCCAGAAGCTTCCAAGTGTGCTGCATGTGTTGCAAGTAGTCGGGCTTCTTATCTCTCCGAAAGAGGCGCACCCAAAGGGCGGCCACACGCATGTGCCTTTGTCCCCCATGAACGGCTATTGCGGCCGAAATTTCCTCGGAATTGAGATGTGGAAATGCGGCTTGATATCGATCTATGCAACGGGTTCGGATTTCAGGCTCAAGAGGTCTGCGGGCGTCTTCAATTAAGGATGCTAAGTCGTAGGCTAATGGTCCCCAGGCAGCATCCTGAAAATCAAGCACGCCGCACGCCCCATCATGCAGGCGCATAAGATTATCCACGTGGAAATCTCTATGAACTAAACCAATTCCAAGATTTGGAGCTTCCTTAAGGGCAGTTCGCCAAAGATCAATAAATTCGTCACGTTGTTCGGGTGATGGTCCGCTTGGGAGTATTTCTGGCCAAAGCCAATCAAATACAATTGAAAGCTGTTCGGCTCTTAAGGAAGGAGAGAAGTCTGGAATTCCCGTTGGTTGGGCGCTAAAGCCTCTTCGTATCTGTATCAAATTATCAATAGCTAGGTCATACAGATTTTCTGCATTTTTGCCTTGTCTTAGCAGTCGAGTAAAAGTTTGATCGCCAAAATCTTCTAGTAAAACAAAACCGTTCTTATAATCAGCTTTAAGGATTTTTGGGGTTGAGACACCAGCTTCTGAGAGAAGTTGGGCTACTCTTATAAAAGCTTCAACATTCTCTTTTTCTAGATGTGCATCCATCAGAATTACATTTTGTCCAGCCTTGCCTATCCGAGCATATCGTCTGAAGGAAGCATCAGCCGCAAGCCATTTAATTGCTGCTTTGTTCCAGATAGTATCCGCAAGGAACGACCTTCGAGCTATTTCCCACTCTCGCATCAGTAACCTGGCGGCGCTTGGAAAGATTGGTACTCACGCTCCAGCATTTTCGCTAGCTCGATTCCTGTAAAATCCTCAAGGAAGGGTGCAACAATTTGCACGCCGACTGGAAGCCCGGAGCGAGTTAATCCGATGGGAGCGGAGGTTCCTGGCAATCCAGGGAGGCCATTATAGCCTGCCCAGAAAAGTTGATCAGTTTGTGGGACTTCTTTTCCATTGACTATCATAGGACGCTCCCAACGTGGCCCTTTTTCATTTTGTTCAAAGGCGGCAGCTGATGCCACAGGGCAAAGAAGAACATCCCAATTTTTAAAGAATTCTTGCCAAACAGATCGCATTCGCATCCGTTCGTTATTTAGGCCAAGCCAATCTTTATGACGGATAACATTACCCCGAGCCATGGTTGCATAGTAGCTGTTATCATCTTGTTGTAGTTCCGAGACTTCCTTCAGATTTTTTCGATAAGTTCTGCAGGCTGTCGAGCGGAAGTCGCGGCGCGCAGCATCGTGACGTAGGTCTGATGAACGTTGACCATATCTAGTTCTGGTCTGGCACGATCGTCGATATGGGCGCCTTTGCGTCCTAACCAGTCAATTAAATTTTGCAATAGCTCTCCATACTCTCCATCCGTCTCACATGTTGGCGAAGAGCTAACGAAGGCCACGCGAAGGTCCTTGATTTTGCGTTTGCGAGGTTGCGGGGCATCAAAAGTCCAGGCTATTGCCTCTGTTGTTTCAGGCCCAGCCAGAGCTTTGAAAGCAACTTCAAGGTCGCTCGCAGAGCGTGCTAGAGGTCCTATCACAGAAATGTCAGTGAAGGCATGAGTGCCCGGCAACGAGTGACCTCTTGGCGGCAAAACTCCGTAAGTTGGTTTGTGTCCATAAACTCCGCAAAAATGTGCTGGACATCGAATGGATGATCCGATGTCTGAACCGACCTCAAGCCCAGTCATGCCCGATGCTAGCGCTGATGCGGCGCCGCCCGAAGAGCCTCCAGGGGTGACCCCTATTTTCCAAGGATTATGAGTTGTGCCGTAGATAGCATTGAAGCTCTGAAGATCTGCCAGCATCAAGGGCACGTTAGTTTTGCCAAAAATAATAGCTCCTGCAGACTGAAAGCGTTCCACCGCCAATGCATTTTCTTCAGCAATATTATTTTGGAAGGCGGGGTCGCCCCATGTCGTGGGCAGTCCTTTTACGTTGAAGCTTTCTTTGACCGTCATTGGAACCCCATGAAGAGGGCCTATATTTTCTCCTGAAGCGATTGCTGTATCCGCTTGGAGAGCCTCAGCTTCTGCGGTCTCAAGATTAGTCTGAATAATAGCATTAAGTCTTGGATTGTGTTTTTCCATCCTAGCAACAAAATGTCTTAACGCTTCAACTGCACTAATTTCTTTGTTTTTAATGGCAGACGAAATTTAGAGAGCGGATTTAAAGTGAAATTCAGTCATTTCGCTCCTTTCTGGCAGTTTAGCAGTCTCATTGCTAGGACCGATTGAATTAGAATCACAAAGTTTGGACGCGTTGCCTAATACGGCATAGAATTAAGAGTCTATGCAGTACCTGAGTTATCTGCGCACCTCCGTTCAATCGCGATCAGGCGGATTGTGTTGCTGCAAAAATTTTGGCTTTGAAACTTTGATAGGGGTGAAAATCCTAAATTTCTATTAAAATTATGTTCGAGGAGAGTTCTCCTCTCCATCTAGTCTAAAGGTGAAAATCCTTCCTCGCGCCTAATATCATTTATTACTTCCTTCACTCTGTCGCGAAGGGGCGCGTACTGCAGTCCAAATTCTTCGATAAGTCGGCTATTATCGATCATAAAGTTTCCAGAAGTCTCTCTGCCGCCTGCTTTAGCTTCGAAGCGGATATCTGCGTTTGGCAGAAATTCCTTAACTATCGCAGCAAGTTGCCCAATGCTAACTGGAGTGCCGCCTGAATTATATGTTTCGTGTTTTGGTTTGTCAGTTAGTAGAACGCGCGCCATTGCTTCGGCCATATCCTCGACATGGATCACACAACGCATTGTATCGGCATGTGGAAACGTAACAGTGTTTCCTCTCGCTGGCTGGCACATGCAGTTTACATGGTCGATAGAGCCAAATTTTTTATCTGGGCCCGTAACGTTAGCAGGACGAATACAGGTGATTGTCATTCCATAGTTGCGACGATAGTCATGGGCTTGCCACTCGTTGATGGTTTTATTCACCGCATACTGAGTGTCTCCATAGCGCTCATCGTCCTCATTAACCAATCTTTCGCCGAATTTTGATTGTTCGCCAGATACAGCTACCGATGAGGCAAAAACAGTATGTCTGACACCAGTCCGTCGTGCAGCTTCAAAGCAGTTGTCCATCCCTTGGATATCTAGCTTAAATGCAACGTGGGGCTCGAGCTCACCGATAAAGTAGGAGAGGTTGATAACGCGCTCCGCCTTTGTTTCGATCATGGCGCCAATTACATCATCAAATGCTGTAACGTCACCTCTAATAACTCTGACATTTTCTAGATCATCGAACGCTTCGGCAGCGCGAGTTGTATCGATGTCCATGACAGTCACCTCATGGCCATCTTTGTTTAAAATTGGTACAAGCCGGCGTCCTATAAAACCTGCGCCACCAATTGCTAAAATGGACATCTTTCTCGCCTCTCTAAACTAAATTTCCAACAACAAGCCTAACACCCCTGGCATCTGTGCAAAATGGGCATTAGCGGCGTTAAGAGAAAAAATTTAGGCATATAAATGCAGAAATGAGGCAGGTTTTGTATCTCTGCGAGGAAAATCTAACAGCGTGTTCGCTAATTGAAATGTCCGACTGCAACAGAAACTCTGAACTTGTTAGACCGGTTTTTACCGCCGGATTCGCAAACTTAGTTTGCGGGTCTTACCCTGCATAACAGTGACTTCAGGTTTGTTTGCTCCGATATCGGGCAGCGTTGGGTTTTATCAGTCAGAAAATTCACAGGCCGCCAAGGGTTAAATGGTTGGCGCTCACCCCAACCAATAGGCAAAAAGACAGACGTCTTCCGCACTCCAGCTGTTATCCAAGCTCTAGCTTCCACTGACCCGTGAGCCGTTTCAACATGAACCTTTTGACCGTCACTAATTGAGAGGTCTGCAGCGACTTCTGGGTGTATTTGGCAATATAAATCTGGCCACATTTCTTGCGCCTGCCAAGCATAATGCGTCCAGCTGTGAAAATGAGGTGCTGGGGGTCTACCTGTGACTAATTCCATGTTGAAGCCTTCGGCACGAAGTGCAGCTCAGGTCCCTCGGTATAATTTTCGATCACACGAGCCCGAGGCGCATAAACACGACCTTTATTGAAGGCATTTTCAACGCCAACTTCTGAGTCATCATCTAAAAGTTCTAAGAAGGGCAGATCAATAAGTGCTTCTCGTTCCCCATAAAATTTTGGTAATGCAGTCATGCCGTGAACTTGAAACATTGATTCCTGTTTTTCAGTCCAAAATTCGAGTTTCCCCGATGGAGAGGGGAAGCGATTACCAACACGGGAGCCAACAGCAGTTGTGCCAGGTAGATAAAGAGTTTCTTTTTCCTCGTCTTCTTCAGAGCAGACTGGAAATCTAACCCAACGATATGGTTTTTCGTGCAGTCGTTTTTGTGTGACGCCACGCATTTGCTCGGAGTCGATCATTGCCTCGTCCCAAAAACAGGCCGGGTCCTTCCATCTTTCTTTCAACACATCCTGATAGCCGAACCGTTTCCCAAGCTCGATCCAAATCCAGCCGTCTGGTTTTGCTTGGCCCGGGGGATCAATCATTCGATCAATCCAAACGATCCGCCTGTCTTCGCAAGCCCTTCCTATTTCACCCTTTTCAATTCCTGTAGCAGCAGGAAGTACATAATCTGCCCATGCACTGGTTTCGTTTGCAAAAATATCAATGTGCACAAGCAGTTCTAATGAAGCGAGTGCCTTCCGGCTTTCAGTCTGATCTGGCCACAGAGCCATTGGATTGTTGCATGTTATCAATGCCTTGAGTGGGTAAGGAAGGCCTTGGGTCATCGCTGCCGTCCAACCCGTTGGGCTGGTTCGAATGCGAGGGCGAGATATCGGCATTCGGCGGTCAACAGGTGCATTAGCTTCTGCTGGCACAGATGCTGACATGTTGAAGTAAGCACCTCCCTTGCGACCCCAGTTTCCTGTGATTGCCGCTATAAACATCAGTGCCCGGTTAGACTGCACTGAATTCATGTGCTGATTGATGCCTCGGCTGCCGAAAATTACGCAACCGTCTGCGGTGGCAATCTCTTCTGCCAGCTTCTTTATATCAGAAACTTTAATATCCGTTATCGGCGCGGCCCACTCCGGTGTATACCCTTGGGAAAAAATAAAATCGCGCCACTTTTCCCAACCTATGACCCAGTCTTGGCAAAACTTAGCATCATGTAAATCGTTAGCTAGAATATGGTGGGCTATGGCCAGACTGAGAGCCATATCGCCTCCTGGTCTGATGGCTAAATGTTTGTCAGCCTTAGATGCTGTTACCGTAAAGCGAGGATCAACAACGACCATCTTAGCGCCTTTTTTGAGGCGCCAATCATTGATCATGCCAAAGTGAACGGGTCGGGTTTCCGCTTGATTGTCGCCGATGTAGACGTAAAGTTCAGCTGCTCCTAAATCATCCTCTACGTAACTATTGCCGGAGCCACCAACACCTTGAACGAGGGTATATGCAATGTTTTTACCGCTTGAGCAGTAAGGTTCTGTTGTTTCAACGTTTGGCGTCCCCCACATTTGCGAGAAGATCCGGATATAGCCCTTGTTAGTTAATGTTCCTGTTCGTGTTCCTGTGAAAATTCCTAAGGCATCTGGTCCATATTTTTCGCGCACTCCAACCAGTTTGGCGGCAATTTCATCTAGTGCTTGGTCCCAGGAGATAGGTTCAAAAACATTCTCTCCACGCGCGCCCACTCTTTTTAATGGAGTTTTTAGCCGATCTTTTGAGCCATAAAGCTGCAAAGTAAGTTGAGATTTTGGACAAACGCGGCCTTTGAGTTTTGGATCAGCAGGGTTGCCTGTGACTTTAACTAATTTGTTTCCCTTGAAATGGAAATTTGTTGTGCAAGCATTGAAGCAAATGTTGCAACCACCTGGTTCAATCCGGTCCGCCTCTCTTTCTTCCCGAGGCAGTCCATACGGAAAAGTGGTGACTTCATCTTTTTGACTCCAGCCGGAGTCAGTGACTGCTGGGTTAGCCTTATCAGTGCTAGAAAAGTCACTTGCGACTTTTATGAGGCGATCCAAGTATATAGTCGCTGGACCCAACAACCATGGGTCGTAGTCTATTGATTGTCTGCCTTCTGCCTCAAATTCAGAAATCAGATCATCGCGATCGCCAAAGCGTATTGCGTTGGTGAGGCAGACCGCCTGACAAGCAGTAGTTAGATCCCCATTTGCGCGACGGTCATGGCACAAGTCGCATTTTACTGCATGGTGTCCCTCAGCATCAAAACCCATGGCGCCATATGGACATGCAGCAACACATTCACCACAGCCAACACACCTGTTCTCGAGGACACTTACAACGCCTGTGTTGGGATCCTTAATGATTGCTTTGGGCTCCACTGGGCAGGCGCGCAGACAGGCTGGTCGTTCACACTGTTGGCAAGCTAATTTTAAAAAATCCAGGGATGCTGATCCATCATTGCTCTGGCCACCAAGCCACAGAACGCGATTTCGGCGCTCACCTGGGCCAAGTCCGTGTTCTGCCTTGCAGGCTACTTCGCAACTTTTGCAGCCTGTGCATCGCTCAACATCAATTAAAAGTGCAAGTCGGCTCATAGATCAGAAATCCAAAGCCAAAAAGTGGAACCAATAAGGTTCACCGCCATTTGCCGCGTACTTTGCGAAGAACATGACAATAGCTATATGCAGAAATAGGCCAATAATAAACGCCCAAGCAAGTAATCTGTGTGACAGGCGCCAAAAGATTTGGGCGCGCGCGAGTTTTTCCTTAGCGCCCGTTAAACCCTCCTCTATTGCCGCTAGCCGGCGGTACCTGAACGCCTTTATGGGGGAGCGCAAGTAATGCTTGATTTTAAGAGAAAACTCAGCCTCCTGGGCGGAAGCTTCGATACTTTCTAAAAGAAAGCCTTTGCTTTGAATTATTTCATAAAGGCGTTGCCGCTTATCTGGATCTGCCGCTGCGAAGCCGCCGCGCTTTTCACCGAATGTCATTGACGCTAGCCGAGATCCTTTGGTGCGGCCCCAAAGTCCTAGAATAATAAGCCCCACTATCATCAGAAGCAGAATCGCAGGGGGCGACTGAGGTTCTGAATACTATGTGACAGGACAAGGGAACTCCCAATACTCGCTAACCAAACATGCAGGCGAAAGCCATATTTGCCTGGACCGCCAAAGCGTTTTGCTAGGACTGCTACAAAAGATGAAAGTAGCAAAAGAGCTCCAAGCACAGCCGCAGATTGTAGAATTGGGCCGCCAGATTTTCCCCATTCATTAGGTAAAGAGGATGTTATGATTGAAAAAAACACGCCACCAATCAGCGACAGTATTACAATCGTTTTTAGTGAGCGGTTAGGTAAATCTAAACTCTTTTTAGACCCAACAGGTTTCAATTTGGTTTGTCGCCTTTAAGGGTAATCCGATGCATCCTTCGACGTTGGCCCTGGTAGTCATTAATCGCGTGATGTTGGGTGGCGCGATTGTCCCAAACTGCGACAGATCCGGGCTGCCATTGGAAACGGCATGTAAACTCAGGCCGAATTATATGATCGCAAAGCCAATGTATGAGGCCGCGGCTTTCATCTTCGGTCATACCTTTAAACCGGACAGTGTGAGATCGATTGACGAATAGTGACTTTAGGCCAGTCTCAGGATGTGTGCGCACAACTGGATGGTCTGACTCATAGGATTGGGCGGCTGAGTTAAATGTGCCTTTCATCGCATCTAGGCGAGCCATGCCGGCTGCTCGGCCACCTTTGTAACCGTGATCTGACGAGTTAATAGCTCTCAAGCCATCCAAGGCTTTTTTTAAACCAACGGATAGAACGTCGTATGCCGCTGCTGTATTGGCAAAGAGAGTGTCGCCCCCAAATTCGGGTGTTTCTAGCGCATATAAAACGGTGCCCATCGCGGGTTCAGGCATGTACGAGGTGTCTGAGTGCCAGGACCCACCAAAGTTTTTTGCGTCTGTTTCGGTTTTGAGAATTTCTGTAACTTCTGGCGTGTCCTCTAAACCTCTTATGAACGGATAAATATCTGGTTCACCAAAAATGCGAGCAAATTCGCTCTGAGATTTTGGTGTTAACTTCTGTTCGCGAAAGAAAATAACTTTGTTTTCAAGAAATGCGTCCCGGATTGCAGCCGTCTCACTATTGGTAAGACCATCTGAAATACTGATATCTAGAATTTCTGCTCCGAGGGCTCCAGAAATGGGACGAATTCGCATAATCTACTATTCTCCATTTGCTGCCGCGACTGCAGCGATGTTGCGTTCTATATCATAAGGTCGCGGCGCTAAATCTTCCGCATCCCATTCAGTTCTGTGGACACTAAAAAAATCCCCTCCATAAACATGCAAGGCGCCAGTAAGCTTGTCTAGCGGATTGGTAACTGAGTGGATGATATCCTTTCCAAGAGGCGACACATCTCCCGGTCCCATAGACTTTGCCCCAGCAGCCTCGATGTCATTCTCTGCATCTTCTGGTAGTTGTCTCCAAAAAATATTGTTTTCGCGCCCCGTATACAGTCCAATTACCGCCCACATTTCGTGATTGTGTGGCATGATCGACATGTTCCTACCCCAGACTAGGTTGAGGATTGTCAAATCCGGTGAATTATAGATGGGAAAAGCGCCTGCTTTAGAAGGTTCTCCTAATGCGCGGAGCACTTCATTTGGCTTGGAGCAGGCTTCCTCCAATAGTGCTTTCACCGACGAATGTGAGGAATCTGATTTTACCGCGCTGCGACATTCTTCAACAAATTTATCTAGGTTAAACATAAAAATTTTTCCGAATCATTGTCTGATACAGGAAAAATTTCATGCTATAACCGATCAAGTCAAATAATTATCCACTCTTAATCATCTCGTCCCAGTCATAGAGGCGCGGCTCCTTAGCCAAAAATCTTCGGACGGCTTCATGATGAAAATTTGTTTTGCGCATGGCCTCTTGGGCGGCGCACTCTACGTCGGTCATTTCTGCTTGGCTTGAAGAGTGGCTTCGGTGAAACATTGCTTTAGCGAGAGCTTGAGCTTCAGCAGAACCTTTTGCGATATTTTTGGCCATCCAAATAGCGCGGTTTAGGAGTTCTTCCGGAGAGCATATTTCATTTATCAGGCCTAAATTTTGTGCCTCCTCAACCCCAAAAGATCGTCCGGTATAGGCCAATTCTTTAGCTCGACGGGCGCCGATAGCCCGAGGCAAGGTGTAGGCAATTGCCATATCTGGGATTAAGCCAATTCTTCCAAACACTAAGCAAAATCGTGCTCGCGGTGTAGCTAACATAATGTCAGCTGTCATTGCTAAGCTAAAACCACCACCAAAGGCGATACCATCGACAGCTGCAATGGTAGGTTTGGGAAGATTAATCAGTCTGTAGAGTACCCCAAGTGTTTTGCGAAGGCCCGAATTCCTACTTTCTGCCGGTTTACCATCACTTCCTTGCATACGGGTTACGTCGGCGCCCGAGCAAAAATTGCCACCCGCTCCACTAATTACGAGAGCGCGAACGTCATCGTCTTTTTCCACTCTATCAACAAGTTTTGGAAGGTCGTGGTCGAATATCCTCTGACTAATGGCATTCATTTTTTGGGGTCTATTCAGAGTAAAGACTGCAATTCCGTCTTTTACTTCAAATAAAGTATCCTGATGCGACGGGTTGAGGGGCATTTTTATTCTCCCATAAAAGCCTTTAAACGCCTAAACGATATCGATAGCAGCGAAAAAGCAAAAGCTTCTCAAGACTGTTTGCTTGGCCAAGGTATCGCCATTGGTGATACTCTCATGCCGAATCTACAGGATAAATTTTTATTATGGCCGTTTCATTTGATCTTTCTAATCACACAGCGTTGGTGACTGGTGCCACCGGAGGTATTGGTGCCTCTATCGCTCGTACTTTGCACGCTGCTGGGGCAAATCTCGTTATTTCTGGTACTCGGCAGGCATCACTCGACAGTTTGCTTGAGGAGCTTGGGGAGCGCGTTGTCTCGATTCCATGCAATTTGTCTGATGCCAATGCTGTAAACAACTTAATTAAGAGTGCTGAGGAATCGTGTGGGCCAGTCGATATTTTGATTAATAACGCAGGAATGACAAAAGATGGTCTGGCCATGCGTATGAACGATGATGACTGGGAGAGTGTATTGGCCGTCGACCTTTCCGCAGCATTTCGCCTTTCTCGAGCTGCTTTAAGAGCAATGCTTAAGGCGCGATGGGGGCGGATTATCAATATAACTTCTGTCGTTGGTCACACTGGCAATCCTGGACAAGCTAATTATGCAGCCGCAAAAGCATGCTTGGGTGTCATGACTCGCTCGCTGGCTGATTAGACAGCTGCTCGAGGGGTCACAGTTAACTGTGTTGCTCCAGGGTTTATTCAAACTGCAATGACAGATGCTCTAAACGAAAAACAGAAGGCAGTAATTCTTGAGCACATTCCTGCTGGTAAGATGGGAACGCCGGAAGATGTTGCAGCAGCCGTGCTATATCTTGCGTCTGACGCAGGGGGATACATTACTGGTCAATCCATCCATGTAAATGGCGGCATGGTAATGTTGTAAGGCCCAGCTAAAGGTCTTGCTTCTTATATTTCTGTTACTAAAGATATCCTTGAAAACCAAAAAACGAGTATTCCATTGCTTTTTTGTAGCTTTAGGCATTGCGAAACTGCTGCGAAACCCGTTATTCAGTTAATAACGAAATTCCAAGGAAAACGGGCATGAGTGACACAGCTGATCGCGTAAAGAAGATCGTCGTCGAGCATCTAGGCGTCGAGGAGAGCAAGGTTACTGAAAACGCTAGCTTTATTGATGATTTGGGCGCTGACAGCCTTGACACTGTTGAGCTGGTAATGGCGTTTGAAGAAGAATTCGGTTGTGAAATTCCAGATGACGCTGCAGAAAAAATTGTCACTGTTAAGAATGCCATCGATTATATCAGTGAGCACGCTGACAGCTGACACCTTTTAGGTTTGGGGGGCGCGAAGGCTCTGGCCTCGCTCCCTTCGCCGGGCGGTTAGGGGGAAGCTATGAAGCGCGTGGGGGTTACGGGTATGGGGCTGGTCACGCCCCTTGGATGTGGGCTTGACCTTCCTTGGAAGCGGATGCTCGCGTCTGAATCTGGTATTGTGCCAATTGATAGATTTGATACCTCAGACCTGCCAGCGAAGATTGCTGGACAACTCCCCTTGGGCACAGCAGATGGAGAGTTAAATCTCGATGACGTTATGCCAGCAAAGGATCGTCGCAAAGTAGACTCCTTTATCGTTTATGGAGTGGCGGCTAGCGATATCGCGATTAAAGACTCTGGCTTAGATACGTCAGATTCTGACTTGATGGAGCGCGCTGGAGTAATGATTGGCTCCGGTATCGGCGGCCTAGATACTATCTACGAGACCTCGGTTACGCTGCATGAACGTGGGCCGAGAAGAGTTTCACCTTTCTTTATACCAGCCAGCCTTATCAACTTGGTTTCTGGTCAAGTTTCGATCCGTCACGGATTAAAGGGTCCCAATCATGCAGTTGTGACGGCATGTGCTACTGGGTCGCATGCAATTGGTGATGACGCGCGTATGATCCGCGCTGGTGATGCGGATGTAATGGTAGCTGGGGGAGCCGAGGCAGCTATTTGCCGCCTTGGGATCGCAGGCTTTGCTGCCGCCCGCGCACTCTCGACTGGCTTCAATGATGAACCAGCCCGAGCTTCTCGCCCATGGGACGTGGATCGTGATGGATTTGTTATGGGTGAAGGCGCCGGCGTTGTAGTCTTAGAGGAATATGAGCAGGCAAAGGCGCGCGGTGCCAAGATTTACGCTGAGGTAGTCGGATACGGCATGAGTGGAGACGCTCATCATGTTACCGCTCCAGCCTCAGATGGAGATGGTGGCTTTCGTGCGATGCGTGCCTGTCTTAAAAGTGCCGGTGTGACTACCGCTGAAATTGATTATATCAATGCTCATGGCACCTCTACCCCTCTGGGAGATGAGATTGAGCTTGGTGCAGTAAAACGGCTCTTCGGAGCTGATGCGGACAGGCTTACTATGTCTTCAACCAAATCTGCGATCGGTCATCTTCTTGGTGCCGCAGGGGCTGTAGAAGCTATATTTTCCATCCTTGCAATTAGAGATGGCGTCGCGCCTCCAACACTAAATTTAGACAACCCGTCGGAGGGATGTGATTTGGACCTTGCCCCAAAGGAGGCAAAGGAAAGGCCAATCCGTTTTGCGCTCTCAAATTCATTTGGTTTTGGTGGAACCAATGCCTCGGTTCTGTTCAAGGCGGTTTGAGCTGATTGGATGCGACGAGCAATCTTAGGTCTTGCGCTTTTAGTGCCGGGCCTTATTGCGCTGTCATTTTTTTGCTTCTAAATTCTTTTGATAAAGCCGGGCCTTCGCGATCTGAAACATATTTTCTAGTGGAACGAGGTGACTTACCTCTTTCTGTTTCCGATCGTCTCCAGCAAGTTGGTGCTATCAAAAATGCGTTTCTATTTCGTGTTTTAATTCGATTAGAAAACAAGGGTCCAGAAATTAAAGCTGGTGAATATGAAGTGCCCGCGGCGGCTTCATATAGTGATATTTTGAGACTTTTAACCGATGGTCCAACTGTGGTGCGAAAGCTCACAGTGCCGGAGGGTGTGACCACAGCTGAGATTGTTGCGATTGTTAAGGGTACTGATGGTCTTGTTGGTGAAGTGCCTCAGGATCTTGGTGAAGGTACACTCTTACCTGAAACCTACCATTATTCTTGGGGCGACACGCGAGAAGGCTTGATAAGCCGAATGCGGGACATGATGTCAGATGTTGTCGCTTTAGCAATGGCTTCGAAGAGTGAAAATCATCCCATAGATACTCCAGCTGAACTCATCACCCTTGCCTCGATAGTTGAGAGGGAAACATCAATTCCATCGGAGCAGCCGCGCGTTGCAGCTGTTTTTGTTAATCGTCTAAAGCGCGGGATGTTGCTGCAATCTGATCCCACAGTAATTTATGCGATTACCCGCGGAGAAATGATATTTGAACGACGCTTAACTTATAAGGATCTTAAATACCCTGACCCTTACAATACTTATTTCAAACTAGGCCTGCCGCCAGGTCCAATTGCTAATCCAGGAAAATCTTCGCTAATGGCAGCCGCTAATCCTTTAATTACTGACGAGTTATTTTTTGTTGCTGATGGTTTTGGCGGCCATGTTTTTAGTAAAAGCCTATCAGAGCACAATCGTAATGTTGCAAAATGGCGTCAAATTCAAAGGGAACGTGGGTTGAGATGATTTCAAGCATGACAGGTTTTGCACGTGTTGAAGGTCATTCTGGTGATGTTTCGTGGGCATGGGAGGCGCGTAGCGTAAACGGTCGTAGTTTGGATGTGCGCGTGCGCGCTCCCAGCTTTGTTGATCAGGCAGAACGTAAAACTAGGGAAGAGCTGGTCAAATACTTTAAACGAGGGACAATTCAGGTGGCTCTTAGTGTAGAGCAAACAGAGAGTGTGAGTCGCCCTACCATTAACTTCGATGTCTTGTCAGGCCTTATTTCTGACCTTTCAAAAGTTGAGTTGCCAGAGCAGGCTCCTATCGAACCCGCAAGACTTGATGGCCTTCTGCAAATTCGAGGTGTTTTACAAACAGGTAACTCTGATAACGAAACTATTCGTACCGCGCCACTAACTGATATCCCCGCACTTTTGGATAGTTTAGCTAAAGCAAGAGCAGAAGAAGGTATTAGGCTGGCTGCAGTATTAGATGAAATTTTGACGACAATTTTAGATCTTATTCACCAGGCAAAATCACTTGCTTTGCAACAGCCCGAACGGATGGCCAACCGCTATAAAGAGGCAATCACAAATTTGATTGGTGAGACGGCCAATATTCCTGAGGAGCGGATTATTCAGGAGGCTGCAACTCTAGCTATTAAAGTCGACGTGACGGAAGAATTAGATCGTCTAACGGCTCACGTTGCACAAGCTCGTGAAATGATTTCTTCAGGTGGGGCTATAGGTCGCCGGCTCGACTTTCTTTGTCAGGAATTTAATCGTGAAGCGAATACTCTAGGTTCTAAATCTGCTGATCTTAGTCTGACGCGGATGGCAATGGATCTAAAAACGGCCATCGACGCCTTTCGAGAGCAGGCGCAGAATGTTGAGTAGATTAGGGGGCTTTGAATGCAAGAAGAGTTAATACAAAGACGTGGGTTGATGCTTGTGCTGTCTTCCCCGTCTGGCGCGGGTAAGACAACAATTTCGCGCAGGTTGTTAGATATTGAACCTTTGCTTCAAATGTCAGTATCCGCAACTACGCGTCCAAAGCGGCCAGGTGAAACGGAAGGTCGAGATTATTTTTTTCTAGACCGAGAAGAATTCGGGATGCGCGCTAACAAGGATGAGTTCATCGAGCATGCCCGCGTTTTTGATCATTACTATGGAACACCAAAGGGGCCAGTTGAAGATACTTTGAGCAAAGGTCGAGATGTTCTCTTTGATATAGATTGGCAGGGCACGCAGCAAATAAAGGAAAAAGCTCCCAGTGATCTTGTGCGTGTTTTTATCCTTCCTCCATCTACTATTGAATTAGAGCAGAGGCTTCGTCGGCGTGCACAAGATTCTGAGGAAGTGGTTGAACGAAGAATGTCAGAGGCATCATCTGAAATGAGTCATTGGCAGGAATATGAATACGTGATTATCAATCGAGATATTGAACATAGTGTCGATCAGGTGCGCGCGATTTTGTCGGCAGAAAGACTAAGAAGAGAGCGGCAATTAGGTCTTGGAGGGTTTGTGAAGGCACTTCGTGAGCAGTGCTAAGAAGAAAATAAAATGGGCGAAACAACACGGCGAATTCGTGACGCGGGTGGTCGGGCTGAGATTATAAAAACAGATGGCCCAAAACTATTGGCGTTGGGAGATGGTTACTTAGACTTAGACTTATCTCGTTTTCCAGATGTTGTCCGTGGCGTGGGGGACGACCTAGCTATTGCGGATGGTCAAGACCTTAATGACCTCTGCCTATCAGTAAATGCTTTTCTGATAGAGACACCAGACCGTCTTTGCTTAATTGATGCTGGTGACGGGGCTCGCCGAGCACCTTCTCTGGGACATCTCGAAAAAGCGCTAAAGTCGGCTGGTTATGATCGAGCCGACATCACCGACCTTTTTATGACTCATTTGCATGGAGACCATGCGGCTGGGTTGGTGCAAGACGGAACGCGATTATTTGAAAACGCTCAATTATTTGTGTCGGAAGAAGAGCATCGTTACTGGAATGCACCTGAGGAACACGATGCCATTCAAGCAACGCAGGCACCATTTGCTTTGGCTGCTTTAGAAGCATATCGAGAGCGGATAACCTTAATTCCGGGCCAACGCCAGGCCAGGTGGGTTTTCGCATTGGTAATGAATTGCCGGTGCTCGTATCGGCAGATGCAATTCACTTACCTACATTGCAAATCAAGCACCCAGAGTGGGGCTTTCTTTTTGATGCAGATCGGTCAAAAGCCCTGGAGACACGGCTTGGGCTTCTGGATGCGGTTGTTGAAACTAATATTCGCCTTGCGGGGGCACATATACCATTCCCAGGGGTGATTAAGGTCGTGCGAAATAATGAAAATATTGGATATGAGACAATAAGAGACTGATGGAGCGATACATGGCGCCTAAACTTGGATACCTCCTGCCAACCCGTGAAAGCGTTATGGAGGGTAGGCCTGCCGTTGCCCCTTTGCTTGAGCTTGCGGAGAAGGCGGAAGGTCTTGGGTTTGACTCAGTTTGGATTGGTGATTCTGTCATAGCGCGACCTCGGCATGAACCTTTAACCTTACTCGCTACGGTGGCAGGCCGAACTCGCAATGTTGCGTTAGGAACCGCAGTTTTGCTTCCGGCTCTACGCAATCCCGTCTTGTTAGCCCACACTTGCGCGACACTCGATCAAGCTAGCGAGGGAAGATTAATACTGGGCGTCGGTATAGCGACTGATGTTCCAAATATACGTCACGAATTTGAAGCGTGTGGCGTTCCGTTCGATAAGCGAGTTGGTCGAATGTTAGAGGGGCTGAGGTTAGCTCGAGCTCTATGGTCAGGTGAGCCATTAGATTGGGATGGGCGGTGGAAAATGAATCAGGCTATCTTAGGCCCAACCCCGTATCAAAAGGGTGGGCCACCTATTTGGATAGGCGCAAAAGTAGAGGCTGCTTTCAAACGTATCGCGCGGGAGTTTGATGGGTGGTTCCCGAATGGTCCGGATCCTGAGGGTTGGAAGACTCAGAGAGCGCAGCTTGATGCTGAAATCGTTGCAGAAGGGCGTGACCCAAAGTCTGTCACAGGGGCGTTATATGCAACATTTGCTATTGATGAAAATGTCTCGCAAGCAGAAGCGCGTTTGAACCAGTTTATGTCAAGTTACTATGGCGCCCGGCCTGATCTCATGAGGAAGGTTCAATATAGCTACGCGGGTTCTGCGGAGGGGCTGCAAAAGTTCTTCAAGCATATGCGGATGCTGGTGTAGAGCACATATGCTTGCGCTTTGCTGGAGATCATTCTCGTTCGCTTGATGTTTTCGCAGATATTCGAAAAGGATTGGGGTGGAATTGATATTTTACGGGTGATGAAAGAGTTTTATTTTTGAGGTCACCCCAGACTTTGAATTAATAATTTGCAACTTAATTCTACTGAGTTTTTAAAAATATCTTGCCCCCAAATATAGATTTAAGACTGCTTCAGAGCAGGATGATTGTGTGGAAGGTTTCTCTACCTGATTGAAAAAGGCCTAACTGTGCTCTTTTTTAAGGGAAATTATCAATTTATTAGGCTTTCCATGTTGACCTAAAGACATGACACAGTATTGCCACTGTTTTCAAATGTTCCTATATTGTTCTATATCTGTTGAGAACTATTTTTATTTTTAGATAGCGATCTATTTGTCCTTCATGTAGATTGAATTTTCTATTAGAACACAAGATGTAGTAGAGATTTGGGGAAAATGTTTTCCTCAAGCTGTGGATGGAGTGAGCTTAATGGACGGAACAAGCAGGATTTCTGCCGATGATGGAGCAATGGCTGCTCTGGATAAAGCTCTGGATATCGAGAGGACAACGCTTTCTGCTCATGCTCTTGGTGGAGACATTGCGCGCGATGTCTTTCAAAATGCCCGTGGAATATCAGTTCTCATTGATCGTTCTCGTGATGAATTGCTGACTCCTTTTGGAAAAGCGACTTTAGCCGATCGTTATTTAATGCAAGACGAGGGCTTTCAGGATTTATTCGCCCGCGTTGCTGGCCACTTTGCTGATGACACCGCTCATGCACAGCGTCTCTATGATTACATCTCTCGCCTTTGGTTTATGCCCGCTACCCCAGTTCTGTCCAATGGGGGAACAAAACGTGGGCTGCCGATTTCATGCTTTCTCAATGAAGCTTCAGACAGTTTGGGCGGTATAGTTGGCCTCTGGAATGAAAATGTCTGGTTGGCTGCTAGGGGTGGAGGCATTGGAAGTTATTGGGGCAATCTGCGCTCTATAGGAGAGCAGGTAGGGGGTAATGGGAAAACCTCAGGTGTTGTTCCATTCATTCGAGTTATGGACAGCATGACATTGGCTATCAGTCAGGGAAGCCTGCGCCGTGGTTCCGCCGCAGTTTATATGCCGGTTTGGCATCCAGAGATTGAGGAATTCATTGAAATCCGTCGGCCGACTGGTGGCGATCCAAACAGAAAGGCACTCAATCTTCACCATGGTGTACTCCTAACGGATGCGTTCATGCGTGCTGTTGAGGCTGACGAGCAGTGGGCACTTGTTAGTCCAAAGGATAGTGCACTAATAAAAACGGTATCGGCGCGTGAGCTTTGGATCAGAATTTTGACGGCCCGAATTGAGACAGGTGAGCCGTACATCATCTATTCTGATGCTGTGAATCGGGAAATTCCGCAGCATCAAAAATTGGCAGGTCTATCTGTTAAAACATCAAATTTGTGTAGTGAAATCACGCTGACAACAGGAATTGATCAGCATGGCGGTGACCGTACGGCTGTTTGTTGTCTTTCATCCCTTAATCTCGAAAAATACGATGAATGGCAGTCGGCACCTGGTTTTGTTGAAGACGTTATGCGGTTCTTGGATAACGTTCTTCAAGATTTTATTGATCAGGCACCAGAAGAATTTTCTAAAGCCAAATATGCGGCCATGCGTGAGCGTTCTGTAGGTCTTGGAGTAATGGGCTTCCATTCATTCCTGCAGCAAAAAAACACTCCATTTGAGAGCGCCATGGCAAAGTCATGGAACATGAGAATGTTTAAGCAAATTCGGGAGCAGGCGGATGCTGCTTCTGCTAAATTGGCGGAAGAAAGAGGTCCTTGCCCCGATGCGGCGGAATACGGCATTAAGGAGCGTTTCTCTCATAAACTCGCTATTGCTCCCACTGCTTCGATTTCCATTATTTGTGGGGGAGCGTCGCCTGGGATCGAGCCAAGTGCCGCAAATGCTTTTACCCATAAGACGCTCTCAGGGTCTTTTGGCGTGCGTAATCGCTATTTAGAGGAAGTTTTGGAGCGTCATGGCAGAAATGATGCAGAAACATGGTCATCTATAGTAACTCGAGAAGGATCTGTTCAGCATTTAGAATTTCTCACTGATCTTGAGAAAGATGTGTTCAAAACTGCGTTCGAGTTGGACCAGCGCTGGGTAATAGAGTTGGCTGCAGATCGTACACCGGTTGTGTGTCAGTCTCAGTCAGTCAATTTATTTTTGCCGGCAGATGTGCACAAACGCGATCTGCATCATTTACATTTTCAGGCTTGGAAAAAAGGAATGAAGTCTCTTTATTACCTCCGTTCTAAGTCGATCCAACGGGCTGATGTAGTTAGTCGCTTTGGTGCGGCTCCAGTGGTTCAGTCTGTTGAAGGTGGGCAGCTCGACTACGAAGAATGCCTTGCCTGTCAGTAAGCCTTTTACCTTCTTAATCCCGGCAGGAGCGCCGAAAAATGTCTCTTCTTGATGCTAAGGCTACATATAAGCCTTTTGATTATCCTTGGGCCTACGAGGCGTGGCAGACGCAGCAGCGTCTCCACTGGTTGCCTGAAGAAGTACCTCTGGCCGAAGATGTTCGGGATTGGGCCCAAAAACTTTCGGATGGCGAGCGCAATCTTCTCACCCAGATTTTTCGGTTTTTCACTCAAGCTGATGTTGAAGTGAATAACTGTTACATGAAGCACTACTCTAAAGTTTTTGAGCCGACTGAAGTGCAGATGATGCTTGCTGCCTTTTCAAATATTGAGACGGTTCATATTGCTGCATACAGCCACTTGCTTGATACAATAGGTATGCCTGAAGTCGAGTATTCAGCCTTCCTTCGCTACAAAGAGATGAAGGATAAATATGATTACATGCAGCAGTTTGGAGTCTCCACAAAGCCAGATATAGCAATGACATTGGCTGTGTTTGGAGCCTTCACTGAAGGACTCCAACTATTTGCTAGCTTTGCAATGTTATTAAACTTCCCGCGATTTAATAAAATGAAGGGTATGGGACAGATCGTAGCTTGGTCGGCAAGAGATGAGACTTTGCACGCTAATTCAATTATCCGCCTCTTTAGAACCTTTGTTCGTGAATACCCTGACAGTGCACAGGATTTAGAACCAAAGTTGCGAGATGCCCTGAATATAATAGTTGAGCACGAAGACGCCTTTATAGATCTTGCATTTAGTTTGGGAACAATCCAGGGCCTAAAGGCTAATGAGGTAAAATCTTATATTCGCTACATCGGGGACATGCGTCTTGCGCAATTAGGATTCGAGGAGCCAGAGTTTGGCATTGCCCGAAATCCGCTGCCTTGGATGGATGAGATGTTAAATGGCCTTGAGCATGCAAATTTCTTTGAAAACCGGGCTACAGAATATTCAAAAGCCGCAACTCAGGGATCCTGGGAAGAGGCATTCGCGTGATTTGAACTGTCAGTTAGCTCGTTAGACTTTGTTTCTAGACTATTGGGTCTAATCACTCATCGTAGGTGATCATAGTTTCTAAAGGACAAGGGACTTTGGATCGGCCATCTAAAAAGGTTAGCTCAATTATGCATGCGGCACCTGCGACTGTTGCCCCCTGGTTATTGATCAGCTGGACAGCCGCTGCCATGGTTCCCCCTGTTGCGAGCAAGTCATCTAGAATTACAACTCGATCATTGGAGTTCACTGCATCGCTTTGAATTTCAATTGTATCGGTCCCGTATTCTAGAGCGTATTGATGAGACACGACCGATCCTGGAAGTTTGCCCTTCTTGCGGAGCATCACAAAACCCAGGCCAAGTTTTAGGGCTAGAGGAGCTGCTAGTAAAAACCCACGACTTTCTATCCCAATGAGCTTTGTCGGGGTCCATGGTTGGATGGCTTCTGCCATACAGTCAATCGTCTCAGCCCATGCATTGGGATGAGCTAGAAGAGTAGAAATGTCATAAAATAAAATGCCTGGCTTTGGAAAATTAGGAATTAAACGTATGTGATCTTTTATATTCATACTGATGCCCTGGGTTTTATAAAATTTTAATTAGAGTATCCCACAAAATGGGCTTGGAAAATTGTTTTCTAAAGACCTCTAGTGCTCTTCATAAACTAATTCAGAACATATACGATTTTGAGAATTCGTAATGAAAAAATGCATCAATTTGGTGAAGTCTATCTTGGAATTTCAATTTCCCAAAACAGCTAGTGCAGTGATTGTTGGTGGAGGTGTGGCGGGTCTTTCGGTTGCTTATCACCTCTCAAAACTGGGTTGGCAAGATATCGTCTTGCTGGAACGGAAACAGATCGCTTCCGGGACTACTTGGCATGCGGCAGGGTTAGTCCGATCTAATATTGGATCGGCGACGTTGACGCGTATCGCGAAGGATCAGCCACTTTTTTCAGAGCTAGAGGCGACGACAGGTCAGATAACAGGCTTTAAGCAAAATGGTAGTTTGGGAATTGCAAATAATACTGCACGTTGGGAAGAGCATCGTCGTGCATATTCCTTCGCCCATGCTATGGGGGTTGAAGCACACCTTATTGACGCAAGAGAGGCAGGCCGTCTTTGGCCTTTTCTCGAGACGTCTGATCTTTTGGGAGCCCTTTGGTACCCGCATGATGGACAGGTGAATCCGCTCGATTTTGCCCAAGCCTTGGCAAAAGGTGCCAGACAATCTGGTGTTAGGATTATTGAAGGTGTTAAAGCCACTGCGATAAGGTCAAGCCGAGGTCATGTGACAGGCATTGAGACGACTAAAGGTGAAATAGAAAGTCCTGTTGTCGTAAATGCTGCTGGTATGTGGGCAAAAGAGTTTGGGCGCCTTGCTGATGTTCCAGTTCCCGTACAGGCATGTGAGCATTTTTATGTGGTGACTGAGCCCTTGGAAAGCCTGTCGCCAACACTCCCTGTGCTTCGTGATATGGATGGATGTGCCTACTATAAAGAAGATGCGGGAAAACTTCTCATAGGTGCATTTGAGCCGAAGGCAAAGCCTTGGGGTCTAGAGGGTATTCCAGAAGAATTTTGCTTTGACGAACTGCCAGAAGACTTTGACCACTTCCAGCCAATCTTAGAGCAGGCGATGCGCCGTGTACCAATCTTAGAAAAAATTGGCATTAGAAAATTTTTTTAATGGGCCTGAAGGTTTTACCCCAGATCAGCGCTACTATCTCGGAGAGACTGCAGAGCTTGCTGGGTTTTATGTTCTCGCCGGATTCAATTCGATTGGGATTCAGTCAGGCGGTGGTGCGGGTAAGGCATTAGCGGAATGGATTGATTGTGGGGAGATGCCATTCGATCTTACAGCAGTAGATGCGCAACGTGCTCTTCATCACGAGACACAACCAAGTTTTCTCGTCCCACGCGTGTCAGAGGCTCTAGGACTGTTGTATGCGATGCACTGGCCAGGAAGAGAATTTGAAACGAGCAGGAATGTGGTCCTGTCGCCGCTTCATAACGAGACTGAGGAAGCAGGAGCTGTTTACGGAGCTGTTTCAGGGAAAGAGAGACCAAACTGGTACGCAAAACCAGGTCAAAAACGTGAATATGCCTACAGTTACGGACGGGCTAATTGGTTTGAAAATGTTGCTTTGGAGCATTCTGCGACCCGAAGGGCTGTAGGACTTTTTGATCAGTCCTCATTTGGTAAATTTCTAGTTCAGGGGCGGGATGCCGTTTCATGTTTGGAAAGACTGTCAACTAATTCTGTGTCTATCTCGCCTGGCCGCACGATTTACACGCAATGGCTAAACAGCAGAGGTGGGATTGAAGCAGACCTAACTGTAACCCGCCTTGAAGATGAGCAGTTTCTGGTTACCACAGGTGCAGCTGTTTCGAAGCGTGACTTGACGCGCCTCAATAGGATGGCCCAATCCTTCGAAAAGGTAACTGTTAACGATGTTTCCAATAAGTTTGCGGTGATCGGAGTCATGGGCCCATTCGCTCGAGACTTTCTGCAACCAATAACAGAAACAAGTCTTGATCACTCTGTATTTCGTTTTGGGGCTTCAAAATTATCACGAGTAGCCGGCATAACTTGTCGTTTAACACGAATTAGTTATGTGGGAGAGCTGGGTTGGGAGATATCCTGTTTGGCAGATGACGCGCCCAAGCTCTGGAGGGCTCTTTCTGCAGATGGCCAAGGATTTGGAGCAGTTCCAGCCGGTATGTACGCGATGAATACCCTTCGTTTGGAGAAGGGATATCGCCACTGGGGCCACGACATCAGTCCAGAGGATAATCCGTTCGAAGCCGGTTTAGAGTATTTTTTACGATTAGAAAAAAATGCAGAGTTTGTTGGGCAGTCTGCATTAATGGAAAAAAAAGAATTAGAGCCAAGACGACGACTCATGTCGTTTAGGTTGGAAGATCCATGGCCTCTTCTTCATGGTAATGAGCCAATTTTTATTGATGGGAAATGCATCGGTTGGGTCACGTCAGGTGGTTTTGGACACAGTCTAGGCGTGTCTATCGGTCTAGGTTATGCGTCGGTAGTTAAGTTGGATGGAGCTTATGAGGTTGAGATTGCTGGAGAGAGGTTCCCTGCTGTTGGAAGTCTCAAGCCTCTTTATGAGCCAGATAATCCTCACCTCAGAGCCTAGGCGCCAATTCCATGTAACAGCCAACCAACACCATAGGCGACTGCTGCGGCGGCAAGTCCTATCGCGAGTGTCTCTAGACCATCGCGGCTCCAATGACTGGTAGAAAAACGACTCTTTGTAGCACCGGTTACAAAAAATGTTGCTCCCGTAAGGGCGAGAGCGGCAGGAGCAGCACTTTCTTGTAAAAAAAGAAATGGAAGCAATGGCATTGCACCTGCCACCACAAAAGCAGCGAACGTGACTAGTGCAGCGGTCATCGGCTCGCGCAGCACTGGAGGTTGTCCGTATTCTTCAACCAGCATGAAGTCGATCCATCGGTCTTCATCGGCAGATGTAACTTCAACGGCCTGGTCAAGGGCATCACCTTCAAAGCCCTTGGAGCGATAAATTTCGCGAATTTCGCGGCGTTCGCCTTCAGGATTTTCACGAATGTGCCGAGCCTCTATTGCGCGAAGACGCTCTGCCTCGTCATGTTCAGCTTTAGTCCCGGAATAGTTGGCGGCTGCCATTGAAAATCCATCAGCTAGTAGGTTTGCGCAGCCTAGGATTAAGACAATTCGTGCTGATAGATCCGCTCCAATGACCCCAGCTACGATAGCAAAAGTCGTAACAGCACCATCAATTGCCCCATAGATCCAGTCGCGCAGATAACCTGGCTGAGCCCCAGCTTCGAGCCTCTCCCTTATAGCTGCTGTCCCATGCTCATGATCGCCAATATCGCGTGCCAAAACTAATCTCCAATCTTCATAGATAAGGCTTAGCAGTTATAATCTTCCGAAGAAACTGGGCAGTTATGGAGATATCCTATGGCGGATGATGCAACCTATTGTTTTCACACTTTGCTCATGGCGCCCCTAGAATGGAGTAAAGTAGGTGAGGCTGCCTCTGCCATTCGTCAGGCTTTAGCGCCATTGGGTGGCTCACTTTATGGGGCCTGGCGCAGTCAGATTGGAAGGCCGCGCGACGAAGTCCAACTGATAACACGTTGGCCTAACGAAGATGCAGATTTGGCAGAAAAAGCTCTTACTAGTGTTTTACCGTCAATGCGTTCTGCATTAAGCGTTCAAATGAGGCCCACTCTTCGTCCAATTGACTCAAGACCCCCAACACTGCAAGGCAATTATGCTTTTAGACAATTTACCACGCCGGAGTCAGACTGGCCTGAATTTCTAGATCTGTGCGCTGGTGCTTGGTCTGATTTTGAAAAATCCTATGATAGTCAGGTCATTGGTCTTTGGAGATTCAATATTCCAAACAAAGGGCTGGTCCAAAGCTTGCTTCTCACACGAAGACCCAATCTCGCAATGTGGGAGCGGTCTAAAATTCCAGAAAATGCAACTGAGGCAGAGGTGCGTCGTAAGTTATCCCGTCGATATGATTTGTGCATCGATACAGATGTATTCACGACTACCTTACTCACAGCTGGCGACAGGAAGGATGAAGCACGCTGGACTTGAATATCTAAGATATGGAAGATTAACCAACCAACTTTCAATTTAGAGGGGCCAACCATGTCGACTTATGAAACAATCATCGTTGAGCCCATAACGCCACGGATAGGCGCCATGGTCTCAGGTATCGACCTTGCTAAGCCACTAGGCAATCAAGAATTCCAAGAAATTCATGACGCTTTGATGCGTCATGAGGTTATCTTTTTTCGTGATCAGCACCTTACACTAGAGCAGCATAAAGAATTTGGGCGTAGATTCGGCGAACTGGATATTCATCCTGGTTCGCCTGGACCAGAGGGACACCCAGAGGTTCTGGTGATCCATGCCGATGAAAATTCAAAGTTTGTAGCTGGTGGTCTCTGGCATTCAGACGTCTCGTGCCAAGAGGAGCCACCGATGGGCTCTATCTTGCATCTGCACACGATCCCTTCGTGCGGGGGTGACACTCTCTTCGCTAGCGCTGGGGCAGCATATGACGCGCTGTCAGAACCCATGAAAGATTTTTTAGCCCTCTGACAGCGGTGCATTCTGGAGAGCATGTGTACCGAGGACGATACAAGCACCAGGGCATAGATGATGCCGGTAAGGCCTATCCAGAGGCGCGTCATCCCATAATCCGCACTCATCCAGTCACAGGACGAAAATCACTTTTTGTAAATGAGGGATTCACTGTTCGTATTCCAGAGTTGGAGAAAAGAGAGAGTGCGGCGCTTCTCAAATTCTTAACTGATCATATAACCCAGCCTCAATTCCAAGTGCGTTTTCGATGGGAAAAGCACTCTGCGGCTTTCTGGGACAATCGTGCAGTCCAGCATCATGCTATGTGGGATTATTTTCCTGAAGTGAGATCTGGTTATCGGGTTACGGTCGAGGGCAGTCGACCTTTTTAGGACCATGTTTTGGTTGGAGGTGACTTGATTTCTATTTGCACAGAGTCTTCTAGGGCCTCGTGGTAGTGTTTTACGCCCGGAGGATGAACCCATACATCTCCAGGTTCTGCGACCCAACTTTTACCTTCAATAACGACGCGAACCTTTCCAGAGACAAGATAGCAGATTGATTCGTGATCAGAATGAGCATGTTCAGGGTCAATTAATCCTTTTGGGCGGTGGGCTTCCATAAAAAGCATACTTTCGCTTGCAATCAGAGGTTTGATGGCAAGACGTACTTTGTCATCTCCTTCTTCTATTCCCTCTAGTTTTGAGATGATCTCAGCAGAGACATCTTCTATTTTTGCGAAATAATTCAGGTGAAGGTGGAATTCGACGGGTACTGTTGGACATATCGATCATCCCGCCTGTCGGCGGGTCTCTGCGTAGGTTAGTAGTGCAATAAGCATACAGGCAGCGCTTCCCCAAAACACCCAACGTGGATCTGCATTATCCATAACCCAGCCAAAGATGGCTGGCGTGATAGCATTGCCCAAAGCGAGTCCTGAGGAAGTAAAGCCGAAAAGTTTTCCCATTTGTCCTGGGGGTGCAATTTGACGGACAAGCATGTCTCGAGCAGGTAGAAGGCTTCCTTGCAAGGCACCAGCAGTTAAGAATGCAGATGATAGTATTGCAACTGACATTGGTAGAGAGGCAAAGCTAGCAACAAGCGCGGAAAGACTTAAGATTGAAAAGGTGAACAACCGTGCGGGGTTTCCTGTTCGATCAGCAAGCCAACCTCCAACAATATTTCCAAACGATGCTGCTAGCAGGTAGCCAGTGAGTGCTCCTGCTGCGACCTCTGCGCCAATGCCCCAGATTGCCGGCAATGCAGCAACACTAAAGTTTCGAACCCCAGCGAAAGCCATTGCGTAAACCAATTGGAAGATAAATAACATTAGTACTGTCCGCGACAGCAGAAGTGACAGGCCTTCTTTCGTTGTTCCGTCTCTTGGGGTCGATTGTCATCTGTCTTATGAACTTGACTTGAAATACCTTTTTCTAAGCTGTCTGCATTCAGAGCAAGAATTATAGAAAAAACTATCCCCGCTAATCCAACGGAAATGAAAGCTGTTTCAATATTAAAGGCAGCAGAAATACCTAGCATTACTATAGGCGCTGCTGCCCATCCTAGGTTTCCCGCAACAGCGTGAAAACTAAACGCTCGGCCAATCCTCCGTTCTGCGACCTGGTCAGACAGGATGGCAAAATCTGCAGGATGGAAAATACTGTTTGCACAACCAGCAATTGCCGCTAGAGGCAATAATGCCCAGTAGGTAGTAACTAGCCCATAACAGGTTACCGCTGCACCTATAATCGCTACGCCAAAACTAGAAGCTTTGAGGCTCCTAATCGGTCGACAAGGAAGCCAGCAGGGGTTTGGCTAATACCGGTTGCTATTGAAAATACAGTTATCGCCAGGCCCATTTCTGTAAAGCCAACATTTAGCTTAACCGCCATTAATCCGAATACGGGTGGAAGTACAAACTGATAAAAATGACTTAGAAAATGAGCTGCTGTGACCAAGCTCACCACTTGAATTTCCTGTAGGGAAAGTGGTTCAGCTGTTTTCACGTCCCAAAAACCTCTTTTGCTACTTCAAGGTCAGGTAAAAAGTCGACTTCCCCCATTTTAGACCTTCAATAGAGCAGGTTTCTACCTGACCTTTTTCTGCCAATACTGCAATTGCCTTGAGATACCACCAATTCAAACCATTGGAGTGCGCATAGTTTGCTCTAACGTTTCTACGAATGCGTCAGCGCCGCTTTTGTCAAAGCGCGAAAAACCTATCGACTCTCCGTGTGTATCTTCCGGTTCAAGGGTTTTACCAACGTCTAATAATCGCGATCCTGCCAATTTTACCTTCATATCGTCAGAATCATAATCCGCTTTTTTATCGATCGTCAGCGTGATGGGTGCTGGGGGAGCTTGTAAAAGTCGTTTCATGATCTCGGGTTGGAAAAGAGTATCACCGTTCAAAAGTAAGAATGGGTCACGCATTTCTTCGCGCGCCATCCAACAAGACGCTAAATTGTCTGCAACATTATAAAAGGGGTTAAAAAGGGTGCGGACGTTGAAGCCAGGTTCAGAGGCTTCTTCTGCAGCTTTTTCTACAGCAGCGGTTCGAAACCCAGTTACTATAACAACCTCGGTTGCACCTCCTGCCTTAAGGGCAGCAAGCTGAACCCCTAGAATTGTGTTCATACCTAGGTTTAGCAGACACTTTGGTCGATCTTCAGTCAGCGGTAAAAGGCGTGAGCCCTGACCTGCAGACAGGATAATGGTTTTCATGAGCGCTACTTCTTAGAAATCAAGCCGAAAGAACTTATAGCAAGCCGATAACTTAGTCCCAATCCTCAATGCGCAATCCGTGACGGCCTGCCACGTCTCGCAAGGGGCGATGTGGGTTAACCGCAATTCCATTCTCGGCCCAAAGAAGGATCGGTAGGTCAGTTACGTGGTCGCTGTAAGCCAAAGTTTTTGAAGGGAGAGATCTCCTAAAATGAGTTTGACACGCCTGAGTTTTTCTTCGCCATAGCAATTTTCGCCATCAAAGTTTCCGCTGACGCGACCTTTTGCTGTCCAGTGTGTGCGAGTAGAGATGATGTCATCAAAGCCCAGAGTTCGTCCGATTGGATCTGCAATGACGTCCATAGCAGCTGTTGCTAATATCAACCGATCGCCTGCTTCTTGGTGTTTTTTAATGTTTGTTTTGGTTTGACGGCGGAGTTCGTTTTGAATCCAGACTCTTGCGAAGGTGTTTCCCAAGGTTTCAGCTTCTTCACGAGAAAGGCCCCCAACCACCTCTCGCCACATCAATAACTTGATATCATCTCTTCGATAAAGGCCAACAATCTTCAAGAGAGCTGCCAAAATAATCCGGTGAAAAGATAGAAACCGACGTGGCCTCCTAATTGCAACGTAAAGAATAAATGGGGTAAAGCAGCCTCGCCTAGTTAAAGTTCGATCTAGATCAAAGATGGCTATACCGGACATTTAATTTTTAACTATTATTCAAATACGAAGTTACGGGCTTTCCAGATATTTTTAATATTCCAGCCTGTAAAATTCGAATGAAATGAACTCCAAGGCTAGCTGACACCCATACCGCTACGCCAATGAGGCCTAGTTCAGGTGCCCCTAGCATAGCGCTGATCATAAGGATAAAGAGGTTTGGATTTCGTCTCGCTGTGATGGTCCTAAACCAAAAGTCAAAGGGTCGCCAAATATGTCCCTCAATTTTAAAAATCCAAAGGAATGCACCCTCGTAAACCCTTTGGATCACATATCCGATAACTATCACAGCTAAAGCTAAATCATAGTTTGAGAGGAATTCTGGGCCTCGTAAATCAGCTTCAGGAAAGCGCCCACATACCATGCCCACCACCAGAAAGGTGGATGCAGTAGGTCAATTCCATGGTCATAAACCTCTCCCCACTTTGATGATGTCATTGTCACGCGGGCAAGTTTACCATCCACCGTATCCAGAAAGGTCATAAGCCATGCCGCGGGAATTGCCCAAAACCATTGACCTTGCCAGAAACCAAAGAGGGCAAGAAACATCAATATCAAGCTTAAGGTTGTTACTTGGTTGGGCGTGATGCCAGCTGCGGCACACCATCTAGTAACAAATCGGGCCGGTGTCGGCCAAACGTATTTGGTTACAAAATCTGTGGCGCCTTTGTATGAAGCGCCAAAAGTCATTTTTTCCAGTTCTGTTTTGGGAGTGTCACCTAGTTTTGCGGCAAATGGTATGGCGTGCTTCCGAAGAATTGGATCATAAGCGCCTCCAATGGCTTCAGCGGTGCCATATGAGAAGCCTTCAATTGGGCTTTCTGGCAGAATTCCTGTCATTGACGTAACGACTGCTTTCGCTGCTTTCCTGCCGTTAGCTCTTGCGGCAAGTGCCACGGTTTTTCTTTATCATGAGAAATTGCGGTTAGAATGAGACCTGGCTGAGCAAGTAAAGCTCTAATTAGTCTTTCCTCAACAACAGCATCTGCGCGGATCAGAAGCACAGGCTCTTCAGGTCCTAGTTGACTTACCGCCTTTATGCGTCCCGCACCGGCTCGTGTTGTCAAACGCGCCAGGCGGGTTTCAGGACTAAGACCCCAGAGCATTTGGTTTGCCTGGCCTACGATAATCACGGCAATTTCAGTCATGGAATAACGAGTAGCCTCAATTTAAAGCCAACAGGCCCTGATCCAGAAGGATCAAAATTAGTGGATTTTTGTAGCTGAGTAACCCAGCCGACATAATAATAGCATCTCAGCTAAGGTTATAAAGCAGTCCTTAGTGATCGGCGCTGGCGATGGATGTCCTATCGCCAAAAATCGCACTGCCTACACGAATGTGTGTTGCGCCCAGTTCCACTGCAGCAGGATAATCAGCACTCATGCCCATTGAGACATATGGGAGGTTTAGCTGATCGGCCATTTGTTTCAGAAATGCGAAATGGGGTGCAGCAACATCTGTTGCGGGAGGTATGCACATTAGCCCAACGATATTGAGAGCGTACTTATCAATACAAATTCTAACGAAAGCCTCAGCATCACTTGGCGGTATGCCAGCTTTTTGCTCCTCTTCGCCAGTATTTACTTGTACAAAACATGAGAGGTTTCGTCCTTCCTCAGTCATGATGCGACTAAGTGTGTGAGCCAAGCGCTCCCTATCAACAGTTTGAATGACATCAAAAAGGCGGACAGCACTTCGCACCTTGTTAGTCTGCAGGGGGCCAATCAAATGTATCTCTAGATCAGAGAATTTTCTTCTCCGTTTAAGCCAACGAATTTCAGCTTCTTGAACTCGGTTCTCACCAAAAACGCGGAGACCTGCGGCTAACGATGCATCAATCCGGTCCTCGGGCTGCTGCTTTGAAACCCCTATCAGGCTGATATCTTTTGGATTTCGTCCAGCGTCGATTGCCGCCTGGGATATTGTCGCTTGAACGGCTTTAAGGTTGCGGACTACTTCTTCTTTTATGTTCATAACAAATACCTCCAAGACAGCTGCTCAATACGCCAGATGCACTGAAAAAATCAATCGCAACTCTAGGGCAGAGTAACAAACGCTGGAGGTACGTAGCTTCAACACGCAATGGTTTTATGGAGATCCGCATCTCGTGAATTTACATATTAAAACAATAAGTTATTCGACCAGATCTTCATAAGAGGGTTACATAAAACAATAGGGGCGGCTGGAAAGCCGCCCCTATCTTTCAAACTTCTAACTAAATATTAGAATTTGAGGGCAAGACCTGCAGCAACGGCAATACCGTCTGCAACGGTGTTACCAGCAGTAACGCCTTCGAGGTAGTAGATCGAAGACTTAGCGGTTACACCTGGGCCAACCTTGTAAGAAGCACCAAGTTCAAATGCATCTTGCTGTTGGTCATTGTCGCTGTCTTCACCACGGATGTAAGCAACAGACACACCTGCTGGACCAGCATTGTATCCTAAGCCAACGCCGAAGACGTTGTCGTCGGATACTGCTGTATCATCTTCATGTTCGCCGTAAGCGAAAGAAGCAGTGAAGCCACCGAAGCCGACCTGAAGGCCTCCAGAAAGAGCAGTTTCATTTCCAGCGACAGATCCACCAGCGTCAGCAAAACCAACACTTGCCTTAACGCTCATGTCAGCAACTGATGTTACGTAGTTAGCTGCAAGACCATAACCGTTGTCGCGGCTTCCATCAGCCTCAAGACCAGCGGTAGATGGGGTGCGAGCATCGATGTCGTCAGCATCTGGCATAAATGTGGCGCCAACTTGGAACCCATTGATGCGAGGTGAGAAGTAAGTGATCTTGTTTTGATCGTTGTCGATGCCAGTAGTTCTGCTTGTGGAGCGGAGTGCACCGTTTGCACCGGCGATCCATGCTGCTACGTCACTTTCATCGATGCCGATACCATTGCTTTTCACACCATAGTGCATGCGATAGCCAGCGCCGTTATCGGTACCCATTTCGAGGCGGCCGAAGGAGCCTGAAACGTAGAGATACTGCTCGTCGATTGGGTCACCACCTGCTTGGTGGCCTTCAACCTGGATTTCGCCGCCGATCTTAAGACCATTGTCGAGGGTCTGGCTGAAACCAATGAAGAATTCGTTATCAGAGAACTGATCGAACACGTCACTGTTAGCATTAGCTGAATTAGCATTGTCAGAATAACCGAACCACTGTTCCATGTAACCTGATACGGTTACATCAAACTTTGCAGAGGCTGGTGAAGCCACAGCAACAGCACCAAGGGCTGCTAATGCTGTGGTCGCAAGAAGCGACTTTTTCATGTTAAAATCCTCTCAAGAGACTAAATTTAAGCAGCCGACCAATATCGACTACCCGCAATTATTTAGTGAAGGTAAAGGGATTTGGTCAATGTCGAAAATCATTCTAGGTTGCACAAAGTCCTCTAGTGTGGTTTTTGTGCAACACATAAAAAAGCAGTCACTTGCAAAATTTAGTGACCAAGTCGATGTGCTGGCGAACATATTCGTTATTTTTTGCCAGCGACTTACGGGATCTTGCTTTTTGGCATGAGGAAAGGGTAAAAGCACCCGTAAAGCACGGCTCCGCTACTCATTTACGGAAGCTTTTGGAGTATGGAGTCAAAAAAACTTTTGAGGTAACGAGTGTAATGAAGGCCGACATCCACCCCAAGTATCACGAAATCACGGTTATAATGTCAGATGGAAGCGAGTTTAAAACTCGTTCCACATACGGCGAAGAAGGCGCATCGCTACGCCTAGATATTGACCCAAAAGTTCATCCTGCTTGGACTGGTGGGAACACGCATTTGGTTGATACCGGTGGCCGCGTTGGTCGCTTTAATAAGCGATTTGGCAGCTTTGGCTTGAAAAAGTAAATATCAGAAGTCCAGACAATCATGGCTAACAGGCTCACGCCTTTTGACTTTGATCTTGGCGAGGCCGCTGAAATGCTGCGCGAAAGCGTTTCCAGTTTCGCAACCGATCAAATCGCGCCCATTGCTGCTGACATAGATCGCAATAATGAGTTCTCTAGATCGCTTTGGAATAAGATGGGCGACATGGGCCTCCTCGGTATTACAGTCGAGGAAGAATACGGCGGTGCTGGGATGGGATATCTCGAGCACATGGTTGCCGTTGAGGAGTTGTCGCGCGCGTCAGGTGCGGTAGGTTTAAGTTATGGAGCTCACTCCAATCTCTGTGTGAACCAGCTTCGTCGGAATGGAAACGAAGAACAAAAGCGTCGTTACCTTCCAAAACTTATTTCAGGCGAGCATGTTGGAGCCCTTTCGATGAGTGAACCTGGCGCGGGTTCGGACGTTGTTGGGCTTCGTACGCGCGCTGAAAAAAAAGGGGATCGTTACATTATAAATGGCTCAAAGATGTGGTGTACGAATGGGCCAGATGCGGATACTCTTGTCGTTTATGCTCGATCGAAGGCGGATGCGGGACCCCGAGGTATAACGGCTTTCATTATCGAGAAAAGCTTTAAAGGCTTTAAGGCATCAAAAAACTGGACAAATTGGGCATGCGAGGGTCTTCCACCTCTGAGCTTGTCTTTGAAGACTGTGAAGTTCCTGAGGAAAACGTTCTCGGCCAAGTAGACGAGGGTGTGCGTGTACTAATGTCCGGCCTGGACTATGAGCGCTTAGTTCTATCAGGTGGCCCGCTGGGTTTAATGCAAGCAGCGATGGATGTAGTAATCCCGTATGTGCATGAGCGAGAACAATTCGGCCAGGCAATTGGCGAATTCCAGCTGATGCAGGGGAAGATCGCTGATATGTACGTAACGCTTAACGCCTCTAAGGCATATGCGTATGCCGTTGCTAAGTCTTGTGACCGAGGTGATACGACTAGGATCGATGCGGCAGGTGTAATTCTTTACACTGCGGAGCGTGCAACGTGGATGGCGCTAGAGGCAATTCAATGCCTTGGAGGCAATGGTTATATTAATGACTATCCTACCGGTCGGTTGCTTCGTGATGCGAAAATTTATGAGATTGGTGCAGGAACCTCTGAAATCCGGCGTTGGTTAATAGGCCGTGAGTTATTCCAAGCAACAGCCTGATAGCCAGAAGTCAGAAGCTTCCCGCTCAACCTTTAAAATGTAATAGTGGCTATCTCAAATTTTTGCTTCTGACCTTTTAGACGCTGAGGTCAACCAGGCCTTGCGCTTCCTTATCAGTTTAGTGGGTGAACCAATGAATCTTGATGATCTCTATACGGTGATTGCATCTCGCAAAGGGGGCAATCCAGAGGAAAGTTATACTGCTAGTCTCTTCGATAAAGGGATTGCTAAAATTGCCCAAAAGGTGGGCGAGGAGGCGGTTGAGACCGTTATTGATGGCATTTCTGGTCCAAAAGAACGCGTGATTTCAGAAAGTGCCGACCTTTTATATCACCTGCTTGTGCTATGGGCGGCGCGCGACGTTAAGCCTGACGAGATTTGGGCTGAGCTCGGTAAGCGAGTGAGGTAAGGGGAGGCTAGACGATCATGGCGACATATGACGATCAGAATATCTTTGCCAAAATTTTACGAGGAGAAATACCGAACTATACGGTGATAGAGAATGAACACGCGTTGGCCTTTCGGGATATAGCTCCTGCTGCTCCAACCCATGTACTGGTGATCCCAAAAGGCAAGTATGTAACCTTTCGTGACTTTGCTCGGGTTGGGTCTAAAGAGGAGCACTCAGCGTTTATTTCTGCTGTCGCTGATGTTGTTGAGGCAGAGGGGTTATCTGAAGACGGGTATCGCCTAATTGTTAATAACGGTCCAAATGGTCGTCAGGAAGTGCCCCATATTCACATGCATGTTGTAGGTGGGCGAGACGTAGGCCCAATGCTTAAACGTTGGAATAAAGATGAAAGCTGATTGGACTAACGCATCTCACGAGGATGTTGCTGCCATAAAAGAGTGGTTTGATGATTGGGGCGACATGGTAGCGACCCAGCGCTTTGAAGATGCCCGTGAACTTTTCGACCCGGCGGCGATAGGCTTCGGCACTTGGATGGATTTAGTTGAGGGGCTTGATCAACTTGAAGCAAAACAGTGGCGCTCAATTTGGGGTACAATTTCAGGCTTTCGCCATGAGACAACCAAAACTTTAAAGGTCATTGTGTCTCCCGACCGACTGATGGCGTCTGGTCTTGCAACGTGGACCTCGATTGGCTTCCATGAAGGTGGGGAACAGTACGAGCGACCGGGGCGAACTACATCTATTTTTGTTCGGGGGGCCCTTGCGCATAGATGGCGATCTATACATACCCACGTTTCGCTGTTTAGGGGTGTGCCACAGAGGAGCTTTCCTCGAGATTAAGCTGTTGCAAGGTTGTTCTGCTTAGGCCAACCTCCTTCCTCAATCGCAGCTAAACAGATGGTAAATATAACATCTTTTAGTTAGCTTTGAACGGTTATGACGGTCATTTACGCAAAAACACAGCATCTCCATGTAGGGATTTTATGAATATGAATTTTGACAATCCTAAGATTGCTATTGTTGGTGCTGGAGCAGTTGGCGCTTACGTAGGTGGGTACTTCTCAAAGGCGGGCCACGACGTCACCTTAATTGATGGTTGGCCAGCAAATGTCGACACCATTAACTCTCAAGGGCTCACCCTTACAGGCCTTACAGACCCAGAGTGTTTTACCACTCCCGCGACGGCATTGCATGTGGCTGAGGTCCAGAGCCTCATGCGCGATCGACCCATCGATATCGCTTTTGTATGTATGAAGTCGTACGACACAGTCTGGGCTACGGAGATGATAAAGGATTATCTCTCTCCTTCAGGGTTTGTGGTTTGTTTTCAGAATTGCATCAACGAGGAGACAATCGCACAAATCGTGGGTTGGGGCCGAGTGGTTGGTTGTATTGCTGCTAAAATTGCAGTCGAAATGACCGGGCCAGCTACAGTACGTCGGGGCGTTGCGCTTGGAGGCAATAAGCACACGGTATTTCGGGTTGGAGAGCCTCATGGTCGAGAGACACCTCGTATCAAATTCGTGATGGAGATGCTTTCTCGGATTGATAGTGCCAGAACAACGTCAAACTTGTGGGGAGAGCGTTGGTCCAAACTCTGCGCCAATGCGATGGGCAATGGCGTTTCGGCAGCGACGGGGTTTTCTTCAAACGAAGTCGCTCGCGAGATACTGACTAGGCGTTTGCAAATCAAGCTTGCAGGCGAATCAATCGCTGTCGGCCAGGCACTAGGCTATTCACTTGAGGAAATTAACAAGCATTCAGGCGATGAATGGGTAAAAGCTGCAGCAGGTGACGTGACTGCGTTGGAGGCCGTTGAGGAAAGCCGGATCGCCCAAACAAAGACCACTGCTGAAGGTTCGCGCCCCTCAATGGGGCAAGACATTCAGAAGGGCCGTAGGACAGAGATTGAACAGATCAATGGCTTTGTTGTTGAAAAGGCAAAGGAAGTTGGTTTAGAGGCTCCTGCCAACGCCTTCTTGGTAGAGGCTGTTAAACTGGTGGAGCGCGGCATCGAAGCTCCTAGCCTTGAACGGGTTAGGGCCGCGCCCCTCGGTGCAATTGCACCATAGAAGCGACAACCCTGACCTGACCAAAGCGGTATAAGCTTCTAAAGCATGAACAAGAGGCCTCTAAGGCTTAGGTGCAGTACCTCTAAGTGCCGCTCGTTGGATATGTGAACGAAGCAATAACACCGAAAGTAGCCATAGCATCGCCAAGTCCAAGATCATCTGCCGGAAGTTGACCGGTTGTTTGTTCGACAGCAATAAATATGCTTGCCAAAGTCGCAGTGTCTCGCAATAGAGCCACCGCCGTATTTAACATTAAATAATTATTAGGTCATTTGCTGGCGTCGATGATTTCGCCAAACAATACCCATTTTTCACCATCAAATTTTGAGAGTTGTTCCGCTTGGATTGGGTAAAAATCAGTTGCGCTGGTATTAACCGTAATTCCCGGCAAAACCATTGGCAGCTGCAGTCCTTGAATGTTCGCAGCACAGCCCATGATGCCTTTGCGTGTCATGTCCTTGCAGTTTTGTAGAGTATGATGCAGCAATTTAGACGCATTATAACCATAGGCGTAGTTGATATCTGAGCGGTCAGCGTCAGGAAGTTCCGCGTCCATAAAGGCCGACCATTCCTTATATCCCGCTGTATCTTTCCACTGAGGGTCAGTTGGGTCCCTCTGATACTGAGCAGTAATAATTTCCTTTGAGCAATCAAAGCCGGCGGGCTTTGATACGGAGCCCACTGACGACGAAACATTGTTTAAAAGATGCAGAGGCTTCCAACCAATTTCACAAGATTTCCGAATGGCTTGTGCTGCAAATTTTGGGATCGTTATGTTGAAAAAGACATTCGCTCCAGCATCTTTCATTGCTAGAATCTGGCTATCAACAGTCGGGTCCGTCACCTCGTAAGGTAGCATCGAGATTACTAAATCCTTCTTGTCGCCAAGGCCTCTAAGGAAGCCATCTCGATAATCCTTTCCGTAATCATCATTTTGGAAAAGAATAGCAATTTTGGGATCTTTCACGTTCTCAAGGACAAATTTGGCGTATATTTCGCCCTCAACATCGTAGGTAGGCTGAAAGCCCATGGTCCATGGGAATTTTTTGGTTGCCCCCATTTCGAGGCTCCCGTCGCCACAAACAAATGTGGCGTTTTCTTTTGGTTCATATATTTGTGAATGGCGGAATTAGTTGGAGTTCCCAATGTCTGAAATAGGAAAGCAACTTTCTCTTGCTCTACTAATTTGCGTGCCTGTTGAACTGTTCGAGGGGGCTGTATCCATCATCAAGAGAAATAAACTCAATTGTTCTTCCATTAATTCCGCCCTGACGGTTTAACATCTTCATATAGGCATTAATGGTTTTGCCAATGGCGCTGTAGGCCGAAGCCGGACCTGAGTAAGGATTAGTATTTCCGATCTTGATCGAAGTATCAGTGATGCCCGTAGTATCGGCCAAAGCTGGGCTATATGTCAGCGCAGCAATCCCTGTTGCGAGCAAGACGCGTTTGATAGACATAGAACTTTTTCTCCCTTTATGGCGCCAACATTCACTGTTAGCGCGTTCATGCATTGGGTTAGCGTTTTAGACGTGCCCACCCCCGTTCAATTGCGCCCCAGATACCGAAAGGTGCAAAATACATCATCAGAATAAGTAAAATACCGAATGTGACCCAAGGAGGCGGTATTACCTCAGAAAGATTGGAAAATTCTTCCGCGTACTCCTGACCAAAGACATAAAAAAGTCCGCCTAGAAGTGCGCCTGGTATCGAAACGATACCCCCAACAACAGAACCTACAAGCAAATAAACTGCGATAAAGAAATTAAAAGTGTCAGGAGAAACAAAGGAGTTTGCTAATGCAAAAAAGGCTCCCCAACTCCTGCTAGCATTGCACTGATTCCAAACGTGGTCGGTTTATACAAAGCTAAATTAATGCCCATTGTACGTGCTGCGATAGGATTATCACGAATTGCCATAATTGCGCGGCCAGAACGACTGTGAAGGAGCATCCAGGCACCAACCATTAACACCGCAAACACGAGCCAAGTCACCAGATAGAGCGAATGATCGACGCTGAGACTTGAAAAAATTGGGTCTGGTTTATCAAAAAACAGCCCTTGAACACCGCCAGTCCAATGTTCCAGAGCATCCACCTTAAGAATTTGGGGGGTGGCAACGGCGAGTGCAAAGGTTGCAAGTGCAAGATACAGACCTTCCAGGCGAAGAGCCGGAAATCCGAATAAAAAGCCCATTGAAAATGTGACCGCCGCTGCAATGGGTAGGGTTGCATATGGGTGCCATCCGGCGAACGTGATCAGTATTGCAGAAACATAGGCTCCAGCAGCGAAGAAAGCGCTGTGGCCAATGGAAAATTGACCATTATAACCAGTTAAAATATTCAGCCCCAGAATAGCAATTCCATAGGCTAAAGCTGTTGTGACCTGATAAGCAGTGTATTCTGATGTTACAAACATCAAGACAATGCCGACGAGAACAAGCATCGCAAAACTAACTAAAAGCTTTCCAGTTATGGGATTTGGGCGGTCCATTTTTTAAACCCGCTTAATAATTACTCGGCCAAATAGGCCGGCTGGCTTGAACATTAGCACTCCAACAATCAAAATTAGAGCGAAGGTTAGGCCAAGTTCACTTCCACCCGGCACATATTGTCTTGCCCAATTTTCCAATACGCCAACCATTAGTCCACCTGCTACAGCGCCTCCGGGACTATTTACACCCCCTAAAAGCGCTCCGGCGAAGCCATAGAGCAGCACTCCAGACATCATATTGGGCTCCAGGAAGACTATTGGCGCTACAAGTACACCGCCAACTGCGCCTATGGCTGATGCAAGACCCCATCCAAGTGCTAGCATCCACCCGACAGAGACACCCACTAGCCTTGCCGAATCGGGGTTTGCCGCTGCTGCGCGCATAGCAAGCCCAACTTTCGTAAATTTAAAAAAGCAGAAGGTTATACCTAGAATGAGCAGCGTAAACAGAATAACGCCTAGATTGTGAGTACTGATTAAGGTTGAGTCTATTCCATTCTTTGGAAACAGACTTGGTAGGGTCTTCGTCGTGTGCTCCCAAAACCAGCCAGCTAGGTTATTGAAAATCATTAAAAGACCAATAAAGACAATGATCTGGTTAAAAATTGGTGCATTTTCTACGGGCTTGACGATAACCTCTCAATGATGATCCCTGCGATGAATGAGAGTGCGACTGCGATCAGAAAGGATAGCCAGATGGAGCCTGTAACTTGGTAAAGAGCCCAAGCCACGAAGGTTGAAAACATCGCCATTTCGCCTTGGGCGAAATTGAAGTGATCTGTGGCCTGGATAGATCATAACAACAGCTAATGCGACACAAGCATAGACTGAACCAATAGCAAGGCCGGCAAGGGTGAGTTGAAGGAATAAGTCCATGTCTCAGTACCCCAGATAAACCTTGCGGACGTTCTCGTCGTTTCGAAGAACTTCGCTCTCACCGGACATGACGACATAGCCGGTCTCTAGAAGATAGGCTTGGTCAGCTAAGTTGAGTGCGATGTTGGCATTCTGCTCCACCAGCAACATGGAGGCTTTCTCTTGGTCGCGGATACGCGCCATGATTTCGTAGATTTCTTGAACGATGAGGGGCGCTAGACCGAAGGAGGGTTCGTCGAGAAGCATAAGGCGGGGGCGTAGCATCAGAGCACGGCCGATGGCTAGCATTTGTTGTTCGCCGCCGGAAAGGGTACCTGCCTGCTGCTGCCGTCTTTCCATCAAACGCGGGAAATAGGCGTAAACTCTATCAATATCGTTTGCTACATCATTTTTGTTTTTACGGGTGTAAGCGCCCAGATGCAGGTTTTCTCAACAGATTGGCGGACAAATGTGCCTCTGCCCTCTGGAACGTGTGCAATGCCTAGTGCAGCCACTTTTTCAGTAGAAAGGCCTGTTATGTCCTGACCCTCGAACTTAATCTCGCCTTCAGTCCTTACCATTCGGGAGATAGAGCGAAGTGTGGTTGTCTTGCCCGCACCGTTGGCCCCCAGAATTGTGGTGATTGAGCCTTCCTCAAGCTCAAAATCGACCCCATAGAGAGCCTGGGTCTGTCGGTAGAAGGCCTTGAGGCCCTTAACCTCTAGCAGCTTCATTCGTCGTCCCCAGATAGGCTTCAATAACTTTTGGGTCCTGCTGAACCTCTTCTGGTGTGCCGTCTGCAATTTTCCGACCAAAGTCTATTGCGACAACTTTGTCTGAGGTCTGCATAACAAGGCTCATATGATGTTCAACGAGTAGAACGGTAGCTCCTCTACCATCGCGAATTTGGCGGATCTGATTTTTTAGATGGTCGAGCTCTTCATGGTTTAGGCCTCCTGCTGGTTCATCCAATAAAAGCAATTCGGGTTTGGCCGCCAGGGCACGAGCCATCTCTACCCTTTTCTGGTCCCCAAATGGTAAGCTGCCGACCCGTTCATGAGCTAGGGAGCTAAGTCCCATAAATTCGATTAGTTCCATAGCGCGATTTCGTAACAACCGTTCCTCGTTACCAACGCCGGGTGATCGGAAAATGTTGCCAATGAAACTTGAATGCGTTCGACTGTGACCGCCGATCATGACGTTGTTTAATACCGATAAGCTAGGAAACAGCGCCAGGTTTTGGAACGTACGTCCAATTCCGAGTTCCGCAATACGACTAGCTGGTTCTGATAGAATCGACTGACCTTTAAAACGGATATCGCCTTCATTGGGGGTGTAAAGGCGTGATAGGCAGTTGAATAGTGTTGTTTTGCCAGCGCCGTTTGGACCAATAAGGCCGATGATTTCACCTTGGCCGATTTCAAATGTCACTCCGTCTAGGGCAATAATGCCTCCAAAACGAACGCTCACGTCCTTCACTTCAAGCAAGGCAGCCATTTTTGAAACCTTCTGGGGAGTGCATCAAAAGACATGTGGCACTCAATTTACTCTCTCCCTGATCTTTAGCCTGCTCTTATTAGGCAGTTTTTGGATCACACTTATCCTGAGATTCTATTGAAATAGCGATAAGTACAAGAAGAACTTTAACTCTTTTTCCCTTTTGCGTTAGTAGGGACAAGCTAGTGGGATTATATTTTGGCGGAGGCCTGATTCGGCCAGTCAATTGAGCAATAGTGAAGAAAGCGTTGATCCGCTCTGGCGTATGTTCGTTTGGCGCAATCCCAGAATTTGACTCTCTGCAATTACTGGACCAGGCTCAGTGAGTAGGCCTGATTGGGGGTATTGAGAATCCCAAACTGACCTGGACCGCAAAACATATTGCGGTTCAGAAAATGCTTCATCAAACCAGTTAGGGGCAAGATTTAGGGCGGTTGCATAGATAGGCAGTAAATTCTTCGCAAGGCCCTCTATTGCGGCCATGTAGGCCACCATTGTCTCCCGAAAAAATGCCAACTCTTTTGGATTGGGCCATTGGTTCATTGGACGAAAACGTTTTTTTGCTATGATATCTGGGTGGTCTGCGGCCAGGTCTCGCTTCAAAAAAACGCTTCAACTAAGTTGGGTTGAGGCTTCACGCCAGCTACAGGAGTGGCCCTGGTAATGGATCCCTTTACTGGCATGTAGCCGACATTGTCAGCATTGGCTTTCAAGGCGAGTTTTTTCCAAAGGCTGGGCGTGGAATAGAGCGGTTTGCTCAAACACAGCATAAATTAGGCCTTGGTCTAAGCCATGACCTGTTAGCACATAAAAACCTACATTTTCTTGGGCGTGACGCATGGCGGCGCCAGCTGTTTTAAGGGCGCCAGGTCGCTCGTTAAAAACATCAGAAACGTCGATTACCAGAACTTCCTCTCCGCGTTCAGGCTTTTCTGAAGGAGCTTCGGCAAGAGTATTCACAGCATCTTGTATCACTGCTTTCCTCTCACGCGGGAGTTGTGCCTCGCAAGCAGGTGCGGTGCAGTATGCGAGGGTGCAAAGAGGCATCAAAATTTGGGTCAGCTCGATGCAGGAGGCAACGATTGTCCCACATCAATACGTCTCCGTTTTGCCAAGTGTGGCGGTGGCAGAATTTCTGTTGAGTAGCGTGTTCTTCAAGAGCGATGATTTTTGCGCGGCCTTCTTCCAATGGCCTACCTTCGATATGAGAAGCGTGCATACCCATAAAAGAGCTTTTCGTCCTGTCTCAGGGTGAAAGCGAGCTAAAGGCCAAGCATTGGTCGGGGCATCCCTTTTTTCTTCCTCATTCATAACCCGTCCTATATTTTCTCGGCTGAGCTCCCAGCTATGGACAACTTTGACGTCATCTAAAGCTTCTTTTTCGCTTTTTGATAATGCCTCATACGCCGCATACATATTTGCGAAGCAAGTATCGCCGCCGTTGGGTGGCAGGACTTGAGCATGTAGAATGGTTGCCATTGAGGGTAGGGGCCTGAATGATTTATCCGTGTGCCACATGTCAGAATTAACTTTACCCGTTGGTTTTCCGTCAGGACCTAAATTCGAAACCACATGAACTAGCGGTTCATCCTCTTGGCCTCGATTTCTAAGTGTATGACGCTCTAGTTCGCCAAATTGTTTTGAAAACTCCACCTGCTCGTGTTTGGTGAGCTTCTGATCTCTGAAAACGAGTAACTGATGCTTGAGAAAGCTTTCATAGATTGTGGCTTGTGTTTCTTTACTAAGTGGTTTTGATAAATCAATTCCACGCACCTCTGCTCCTAGTGGTGCTTTTGAGAAGGGACGGATGTCGAGATCAATTTTAGTCTCGTTGGCTTGAGTAGACATAAGGTCTTTCTCTTTTTTGTTCGCATCTAGGTACGAATGGTTGGTCAACCTGCGATTAGACACAAGCAGACTTTCATTATCCTGCTAACCAAACAGCGACCGGAATGCTTACGATGCTAATTCCAGTCGATAGAACGATAGCAGCGCTTGCTCGACGCGAGTAAGCGTCATACCGACTGGCAAGAAGAAAAGGATTAACTGCACATGGTAAAGCAGCCATCATCGTTACAATGATTACGGTTTCTAGCGGCATCTGGAATACAAATGTTGCTAAAAGCCAAGCAAGTGTGGGATTTAACACGAGTTTTAACGCGCTAATGGTTCCCGCCTCAGCGAGGTCTCCAGCAACTTTAAAGCCGGCAAGAGTAGCACCAAGCGCAAAAAGAGCAGTGGGTGCAGCAGCAGCGGCACCGGTATCAATGAATCGCTCTGCAATCGGGTGTACTTCAAGGCCTGTAAGTCCAAAACAAATACCGGCGGCCATTGCGAGAATGACAGGGGTTTTTAAAATTCCAAGAAGTGTTTCCTTAGCTAAGTCAATTGGTGATGATGCGTTCCCAAGCCTGGCTTCTATGAGAAATGTCGATAATCCATAATAAAGTGGAGCTGAGCATGCGATGATTCCTGTTGCAACTGCCAGTCCCGGCGTACCAAAGAAAATCTCTGCCAAAGGAATGCCCATCATAACAGAATTGCCGTAAGCCGAGGTCATAGCTGCCAAAGGAGGCTCTGCACCCTTGCCCCCAAACATTCTCCAGTTTGCGGAAAATGCGAAAATGTAGATAGCAGCGGAAGCTACGAAATAAGCGGCGAGTACTCCAGCTTCGAACCCTTCGCCTCCACTTGCTCCAAGCTTTGAACCTCCTCGAAACAGTAGAAGAGGTATAGCAAACCAAAATACGTAGGCGGTGAGGCCCTTTACTTTTATTTCATCGAATAGCGCTGATTTCCCGAGTGCGAAGCCGCCTATAACAAACCCAAATACGGGTAAGGCTACGCTAAATATCTCAACCAATTTTTCAGAACCGAATTTCTGGAGATTCCTTTTCCAAGGTTCGTTTTATTGCCTGGAAGTGTCCTGCTCGCTGGACGCCATTGTCCTCGGCAATTTGACGAGCAGTTTCTTCTACTACTGCTTCGGGTATCTTACGAAAGGGAAGGCCCTGCGACCTTGCTAAAGCCTGTACCTGACAGGCCTCGTTCAAGATAGTACAGGTCATCAAAAGCGCTTGGCAGGTCTTGGCCACACACAACAACCCCATGATGAGCTAAAAAACCAATATCTTTGCCTTGCATCGCAGCTGTGATGCGATCTCCTTCCTCAGATGAAAATGCTACGCCACCATAACTATCGTCATAGGCAATACGGTTGTGGAACCGCAATGCATTCTGTTCAACCATCTCCAAACGGCAGTTTTCGAGCAAGGTAAAGGAGGTGGCGAAGGGCATATGAGTATGCAGAACAGCCCCAGCATTTGGATGCTTCAGGTGGAGCCGTGAATGAATAAAGAATGCTGTTTCTTCAACCTTGTGTTTTCCTCTAACACCTCGCCGTCATGACGGCAAAGTACGATATCGCTGGCCTGTATTTCACTCCAATGAAGGCCTTGAGGGTTAACCAGAAAAGTCTCGCCTGATTCATCGACAGCCAGACTAAAGTGGTTGCAAATTCCTTCACTTAAACCGAGGCGGTCCGCCCAGCGAAGAGCGCAGGCGAGATCAACTTTATGTTCGTGGAGATCATTACGCATTATGTTGCCCTTATTTGGTGTTAAGTGAGCACGAGCATAGCCCGATAGAGCTCTTGCTACTATATAGCAAGAAGATGTCATTTGGAGTTTGATGTAATGACTAAAAAAATTGTTAAGACTGAAGACGAGTGGCGCGCACAGCTTTCTGCAGAAGAATATCATGTTACGCGTGAACATGGGACCGAGCGCGCATTCACTGGTCGATATCACGATGAAAAGCGCCATGGTCGGTATGACTGCATTTGTTGTGGGCAGCCGCTATTTGCTAGCGAAACCAAGTATGACAGTGGTACTGGCTGGCCCAGCTATTGGGCGCCAATTGATGATGAGGCTGTCATAACGAAGAGTGATCGGTCCTGGTTTATGGTGCGAACCGAAGTCCTCTGTAGCAAATGCGATGCCCATCTCGGCCACGTTTTCCCAGATGGCCCTGCTCCGACTGGCCAACGCTTTTGCATGAACTCTGCATCGCTAAAGTTTGAGCCGTTTAGTGACGATTAATAATACTGGATCGCGCCCAAGGTTTCGCTCCCTTGCGGCTCTATGCATCTTACTGATTGGTTTGGGGTTGTATGCGGCCCTTGTCACCTCAGTTTTTGATTGGTTGCCAGACCATCTGTTTTTACAGACCTTGTTTATCGCTTTTTCAGGTCTGGCGTGGGTCTGGCCTGCTATTAAGTTGACTGGCTGGGCTCAAAGGCGCGATTAAATTTTTCTTAAAAGCTTAGCAATGATCATGCGTAAGGTGCGATTTGGGTCTGGCGCTTGCATTGTTGGCGAGGTGTAATCAAACCCAGCTCTTTTAGCGCGCTTTGCATAAGCATTAACCAAGATTGCTGGAGCCATTGCTGCACGGTAACCGGTTGGCGCCGTTTTTGCCCCTAAAGTAATTCCACGTTCGATAATCAGCTTCAGATTTTGTTCAATTGGCTCAGGTAGCCAGGGACGACCGCGAGCTGAATTAATTAATTCTGATCTGGCAATGCCTATTAGCGCATAACCAGTTCCTACATCTTCTGCTAACTTTTCAACGGGAGTGTTTCGCCAAAGTTCAGCATGAAGAGCGCCACCGGTTGCTCTTGCGTAATTTTCCAGCTCGTCAATACTTTGTACTGGTGCAGGATTAATATCGCGTTCGCGGGCATCGATGATGTTTTGGAGGCGATCGGTATCGACTATGCCAGCACCGTGAGCAAAAGCCAGTTCTTCTATAACCGGATGATGTCGTGGACGGCCTTCTTTGATTTCATTCAAAGCATCGCGGTGCCATTGAAGACGAATTAGACCGAGGGTTTGCTCTCTGGAATATGGGCGCACTCGTGATAGTTCTAGGTTCCATGCCGCCAATGCAATGGCATATCTGCGAATCTGTCGCGGCTGAAAAAGAGCAATTAGATAACGGTCTGCATCTAAAGTGCGGAGCTCGTCAGCGCAAAATTTTTGATTAGAGATTTGTCGCGAAACGTTCATATTTCTCGATATACGGAACGCAAAGCCCACGCAATATATCTGCTTCACTAGGCATGAGCATTTCGTCCAGTGCGTTAAGCTCACCGAGTGCGGGCATTAGAAAATTCGAAGCATACTCTGCTATTGATTTCCGGACCTGATCGACGATGGCTGAATTTGCGCCAGCTAACTCTGCAAATTTTGATGACGTTAGACCGAGTGGTGCAAAGACCTCATCTGGTAGGGTTAGCAGATGGGCTCCTTTTTTCGCATCCTTCTCCAGATCTCGCATGATGTGAACAAGATAGAGCAATATGGCTGAATTTCGAATGAGCTCGACAGAAGGTCTTGGAAGTGTGCTCTCTAGCCGGCCATCCTGTTTTCTTAATGCAAGGATTTCAATGAACACGGCCGCTGGAGCTGCAGTCGCTCCCTCAGCATAGGCAAGAAAATCTGTCCAAGTATGCATAGGTGTTTCAACGACATCACGAACCATAGCTGCAGATAAATTTTCCCAGGGCTTAGGATTTATAACAGCGAAATTGGAAGTGGCGGCTAGTGCTGCATGAGTCGTGTGAAAAAGATCAGTAGTTGGTGGAAGAGTTCCATAAACAAGGGCAGTAATAGCAGCGTCACGCCAGTGTGTCACAGTCTTAATTGCATTCTCTCTAGCTGCCTCACGATTAGGAAGAGCAAGAAATTCGTCATCAACGAAATCATCAACCACCCGCATTGAAGCATAAGTTGCGCAGAAAATGTTATAACGGGGCGCGTCTAGAGCTAAGGCAGCCCTCTCCATTGGGGAGTGCGATGATTTTGCAATTTGAATTGCAGGGTTAAATGCTTTGATCTCGTTCATTGTCTGCTCTCGACAGAGCTCGCAAGGGTGCCTAGATAATAGTATAAGCGTTGCGATGACGCCAAAAATAGATGTTTAACAATTAACAGGGGGACGCCATGGCTTTTGAATTGCCTGCCCTGCCCTACGCTCACGATGCGCTTGGGCCCTATATGTCTCAGGAAACTCTTGAGTTTCATCACGACAAGCACCACCAAACTTATGTCACTAACTTGAACAACCTTATCAAAGATACTCCCCTTTCGGGAAAATCTTTAGAAGAACTAGTTACGTCCACATACAACGTGGCCGATAAAGCTGGCGTATTCAACAACGCTTCTCAGCATTGGAACCACATTCAGTTTTGGGAAATGATGAAACCCAATGGTGGCGGATCTATGCCTGGAGAACTTGAAAAGCGCGTCGTAGCCGATTTTGGTTCTGTCGATGCTTTCAAGGAAGCTTTCATTGCTAAGGCTGCAGGCCAGTTTGGATCAGGTTGGGCTTGGCTTGTTATAAACAATGGAAAGCTTGAAGTGACATCAACGCCGAACGGTGTAAATCCACTTTGTTTTGGTCAGACAGCCTTGCTTGGCTGCGATGTATGGGAACATTCCTACTACATCGATTATCGGAACCGCCGCCCCGATTATGTGACGGCGTTTCTCGATAATATGGTCAACTGGGAAAACGTTGCTGGCCGCATGTAAGCAGCTGGTAAAATTTCCAATTGCCATAACCGCTCCAGGTTTTTTGACCTGGGGCGGTTTTTGTTTTTGCGGTTTGTTGCACTTCGTGGCCTAATTAAAGTTCGCAGGAGGTGCACGAAAAATGAATATGCGGACTCTTACAGCTGATCAGCAGGCTCGCTGGGCCATTGATGGCTATTTGCACTTGGAGGGAGTTTTTGATCATCAAGAGGTGGCGCACCTCTCAAAGGCAATTGATTATGTCCGGACACAACCTGGTTGGGAGCCAATGTCTGGGATGTTGCCACGCGGGCATTACGGTTGGGTTGAAAAATGTGTAGATCAGGATCCATCTGGTTTTATGGATCGCCGGAATATCCTCCCCTATGACCAAGCCTTTGTTGACCTTATGGATCGTCCTGAAGTTTTTGACCTGATTGTTGATATTATGGGTCCTAACATCCTTTTCAGTATGTCTCAGGCTATTGTACGTCCATCGACTCAGGAATTTCCTGGATACACACATACAGATGGTGGGGAGGCGTTGCGTGAAATTCGTGTAACTGAGACGAGCAGGCCTTTGGCCATGAAGGCACTTTATTTGCTGTCTGATGTTACAGAAGAAGATGCGGGTGCTTTTACAGTTTATCCAGGCAGTCATTTTAGGCCATTTCCAAAAGACCGTAATCCGCCTCTTGATCCTAGGAGTCCGGGATGTGTGCAGTTGATGGGCAAAGCTGGCGATTGTTTTTTATTTCCGCATGCAATTTGGCATGGCCCAGCGCCAAATTACTCTGGGAAAGCTCGCAAAACACTACTGTATAATTATTGTCAGCTCTTCATGCGTGCATATGATTTTGGGGCTTTGCCAACCAATCTGCTTGAGAAGATGTCGCCGAGGCAACGGAGATTGATGGGCGACCTAGGTCATAATTGGCGACCAGGCGACTATTTTTATGTGCCCGAGGATCAGGAAGAAATAATAACAGGCCACGCGGCCTGAACGCGCAGGTTGGATCGCCCCACTAGTCTCGCGTAGAGCGCCCTGTTAAAACTAGTTCACGAAGGATATTTGGGATTTTCTCATGCGTCAGGCGACTGTTGAGCGGAAAACGCGTGAAACCGCAATAAAAGTGACCGTTGGCTTAGACGGTGCGGGTTTGTCTTCTATTGAAAGCGGTGTTGGCTTTTTTAACCACATGCTGGATCAGTTGGCCCGTCATGGATTGATTGATATTGATCTAAAAGCCGATGGGGATCTTCATATTGATGATCATCACACGGTAGAAGATTGCGGCATTGTGTTGGGGAAGGCCGTTGCCAAAGCTTTAGGCGAGCGCAAAGGAATTCGCCGCTATGGCGAGGCTTACGTACCAATGGACGAGACGCTTGTTCGTTGCATAATCGATCTCTCCAATAGACCATTCTTAGTATGGCGGGTGGAAATGCCTTCCAACAAAATTGGGACGTTTGATAGCCAGCTTGTTCGGGAATTTTTTCAGGCATTTGCCGTCGCAGTAGGTGCTACTTTGCATGTAGAGGCTCTTTATGGCGAAAACGCACACCACGTAGCTGAAGCTTGCTTTAAAGCTTTGGCAAGGGCTTTGCGTGCATCTATTGAGATTGATCCTCGTCGCGGGGATGAGACACCATCGACCAAGGGCGTATTAGGTGGATCTCTGTAGAAATGCCGCGGAAATGGGCAAATAAAACCATAAAACCCTGCAACATCTATGACCAAAAAAAGTGTCTTTGCCTTGAAATCATGGCTCTGGGAGAGCTGCAATTAACCCCCATTTTTGCAAATTCATACTGGTGATTTGGGAGCGGCATTTGTGAAAGTTGCGCTAGTAGACTATGGCTCAGGCAATCTGCGTTCGGCAGCCAAGGCGTTCGAGCGTTCCGTGCGGGAAGCTGAATTAAAAGCAGACATAGTTGTAACAAACGACGCTAAGATAATTGCCTCAGCAGATAAGGTAGTGCTTCCCGGGGTTGGCGCCTTTCGGGATTGCAGAGATGGAATTGCCTCATTGCCTGGCGTGCAGGATGCGGTTGAGCAAGCGGCCACTGTTAGGCAAGTTCCATTTCTTGGTATTTGCGTTGGCATGCAATTAATGGCCACGCTTGGAAAGGAGTTTGGGGATACTGCCGGATTTGGTTTTGTTCCCGGGGTAGTCCAGCCAATTCAGCTGGATGATCCAAGCTTAAAAATTCCTCATATGGGATGGAACTCTTTGTCTTTTATCTCAGCAAAACATGCGATCTTCGAAGGTATAGGTCCAGGCGAATATTTTTATTTTGTCCATTCTTATGCATTCAGAGCAGAAATGCAGGAACATGTTATTGCTGAGGTGGACTATGGGGGGCGAGTGACAGCAGCTATCGGGACAGCAAATGTGGTCGGTTTGCAATTTCACCCTGAGAAAAGCCAAGTAGCAGGTTTAAAAATCATCCAAAATTTCCTTAGATGGGAGCCTTGATCTATGACTACTGGTACAAACGTCCAGATGGTCGAAAAATTTGGAGAGTCCGATGTTGAGGAGCTCTGCGAGTCAGCCAACCTAGCCATTCTGGACGGAGGAGGGTTCGGTTGGCTTGAGCCTCCTCCTAGGCAGACGTTGGAAGCGTATTGGCGGGGGTCATGTTGGTCCCGGAACGCGAGCTATTTGTGGCACGTTTGAATGGTATTATCTGTGGTTCAGCTCAACTCGTTTCACCACCGAGAAACAATGAGGCCCAGAAGCATTCCGTCTCTCTAATGCACTCTTTCATTGCGCCCCTGGGCGCGAGGCCATGGCTTGGCAAGGCAATTGACGCGGGAAGTTGAGCTTAGAGCTCGGAAAAGAAAATTTCGTATTCTGAACCTAGATGTTCGTGAAACTCAGACAAGAGCAATCAAGCTTTATCAAGAGCTTGGTTTTGACCGTTGGGCAACACACCCACATTATGCTTTTGTGCAGGGTAAGTGGACTAAAGGTCTATTTTTCTTCAAAAATTTACTTGATACAGATCCTCCACCTGCTGAGCCTGAATAATCATGATCCTTTACCCGGCTATCGATCTCAAAAATGGTCAATGCGTTCGTCTTTTAAGAGGCGATATGGAGAAGGCCACCGTATTTAACGATGACCCAGCTGCGCAAGCTCGTATTTTTCAACAGGCTGGTTTCCAATGGCTGCATTTAGTTGATCTAGATGGAGCCATTGAAGGTAACGCTGTAAACAGCACCGCAGTCCGGAATATCCTATCAGAAGTCACTCTGCCCGCTCAGTTGGGAGGGGGTATCCGCGACATGGAGGCGATTGATCGTTGGCTAGAAGCAGGTATTGCTCGTGTAATTCTAGGTACAATCGCCCTTGAAGACCCGGCTTTGGTTAAAGCAGCGTGTAAGGCATACCCAGGAAAGATCGCCATTGGTATCGATGCACGTAATGGAATGGTTGCAGTAAAAGGATGGGTGGAAACCAGTACCATTTCTGCAATGGAGTTAGCTCTTAGGTTTGAAGATGCTGGAGCTGCAGCCATCGTTTTCACAGATATCGATAGAGATGGAGCGATGGGTGGGGTCAATTTAGATGCAACTGTGGATCTTGCTTTCGCACTTTCTACGCCAGTTATTGCTTCTGGGGGCGTTTCAAGCCTTCATGATCTAAAGGCACTTAAGGCTGAGGAGCAGTCAGGCATAAATGGGGTAATTGTTGGGCGTGCTCTTTACGATGGTGGAATACAAGCTAAGCCTGCTCTTGAGGTTTTGAAATAAATTATGCTCACTGTTCGGATCATCCCCTGCCTTGATGTTCATAACGGCCGTGTTGTTAAAGGCGTTAATTTTGTAAATCTTGTGGATGCGGGAGACCCTGTCGAGCAGGCGAAGGTTTATGACGCAGCGGGAGCTGATGAGCTTTGCTTTCTAGACATCACGGCAAGTCATGAAGGTCGCGATACCTTATATGATGTAGTGAGCGCCACAGCCGAACAATGCTTTATGCCATTAACTGTCGGTGGCGGTGTAAGGCAGATTGAGGACGTTAGAAAACTTTTGCTGGCCGGTGCAGATAAAGTTTCCATCAATTCTGCGGCAGTTAATCGGCCAGAACTAGTGTCAGAGGCGAGCGAAAAATTTGGTACGCAATGCATTGTTGTGGCTATAGATGCAAAACAAGTGAGCCCTGGACATTGGTCTGTTTTTACCCACGGAGGGCGTCGTGACACTGGTATAGACGCTGTCCAATGGGCAAAACGTGTTGTTTCTTTGGGGGCTGGTGAAATCTTGCTTACCTCAATGGATAGAGATGGTGCGCGAACTGGTTTTGATTTGGAGTTGACCCGATCAATTTCTGATGCTGTCTCTGTCCCAGTCATTGCGTCAGGAGGCGTAGGCAAGGTGGAGCACTTAGTTGAAGGTATTACTGATGGGCACGCCTCAGCGGTACTGGCAGCATCGATTTTCCACTTTGGTGAAGTTGAAATTGTGGAAGCGAAGTTGCACATGCAACAGGCTGGATTGCCGGTTCGTCTAGTTCCTACTCGTTGAGGCTGGTTGCTAATTTTAACCACGCCCTGGGCTGGTGCCTATGTTCAAAACAGGTTAATATTTCGATACATTTTGGACGATAAATGCAGACTAGTTTTGCAGCACCGTGCTTTCAATTTCACCGCATTTAAGGTGCGGGTGATATTCCTGATTAAGGGTTTGAGATTATGCGGCTTATGATTGACAGAAATGTGCTCTTGCGCACGCTTTCCCATGCCCAAAGCGTTGTTGAACGCCGAAATACAATCCCCATCCTCGCAAACGTTAAGTTAGATGTGGCTGACGGTAAATTATCTCTTTCGGCTACTGATATGGAGATTGGCTTATTAGAAGCAGCTGACGCTGATCCAGCATCACAGTCTGGCTCAGCAACTGCTCCTGCGCATACACTTCACGACATCGTTCGTAAATTGCCAGACGGCGCCCAAGTTGAGCTAGCTTTGGATGCTGAGGCCGAACGAATGATTGTCCGAGCAGGTCGTTCTACCTTCCAACTAGCAGTGCTGCCTACGGCTGACTTTCCATCCCTTGCTGATAGTGAAATGCCGATCGGCTTCAAGATGGCTGCTAGAGATCTAAGAACACTTATTGATCGTACCCGTTTTGCTATTTCCACCGAAGAGACTCGTTACTATCTCAACGGAATTTATTTCCATACGGCAGACCAAGAAGGTGTAAAAGTTCTTCGAGCGGTAGCAACTGATGGACATCGATTAGCTCGGGCGGAGGCGCCGCTTCCTGATGGAGCAGCAGGCATGCCCGGAGTTATTGTCCCTCGAAAGACTGTTGGTGAGCTGCGCAAACTTCTTGAAGAAGCGGGGGATGCATATGTGGAAGTCTCTGTTTCGGAGACAAAGATCCGCTTTGCAATGAACGGTGTAGTTCTAACCTCTAAGCTAATAGACGGGGCTTTCCCTGATTATGAGCGAGTTATTCCTGCCGGTAATGATAAAAGTGTTCAGATTGACCGTCAGGCTTTTAAGGATGCCGTTGACCGCGTCTCAACAATAGCGACTGAGAAATCACGTGCGGTAAAGCTTGCTTTGCAACAGGGTGCTATCGTTGTTTCCGCTAACAACGCTGAAGCTGGCGCTGCCAGTGAAGAAATTGAGGCGGATTATGATGCTGAGTCAATGGAGATAGGCTTCAACTCGCGCTATCTGCTTGACATTGCAAATCAGATTGAAGGCGATATTGCTGAATTAGTTTTTGCAGATCCAGCGGCACCTACGATATTGCGCGATAAAGCTGATGCTTCGGCGCTTTACGTTCTCATGCCAATGCGCGTCTAGTTTTAGGGTTCCTTTGTTCGCGCATCCGCTCATGCATACGGCCCCGGCCAATGACGTAAGCTTTCCTCAAGGCTGCGCTATAGAAAGACTGACCCTTACAGATTTTCGAAGTCATGCCAGCTTTCGATTAGAAACCAACGCACCAGAGGTTGTTTTGGTCGGTCCCAATGGTGCTGGAAAGACCAATGTCTTAGAGGCAATTTCTCTTCTTACCCCCGGTCGAGGAATGCGTGGAGCACGTTCAAGCGAAATTTCACGCTCAGGAAGTGTGGGAGGCTGGGCAGCAGCTGCTTTAGTGAAGGGGCCGTTAGGAGATTCGCATATCGGAGTGGGTGTTGACGCAAATCAGACTAACAACGCCCGTAAAGTCCATGTAGATGGTCATTTGCACAGGGGCCAAGTATCTCTCGCTGAGAGATTTTCTGCTCTTTGGTTGACCCCTCAAATGGATGCCCTTTTTGTAGGGCCTTCGGAAGAGCGAAGACGCTATTTGGATAGGATTGCCGCTAACTCCGACCCTGCGCATATAGGTCGCGTCGCAAATTATCGGAATGCTATGCGTCAACGACTGTCACTTCTGAAAACGGGCAGCGCTGACGTTGTCTGGATAGATGCCTTAGAGGCTGAAATGGCCAGTCGAGCTGTAGCTGTGGCAGCGGCTCGTATTGAAACAGCAGCCCGTCTAGATGCTGCGGCAGCGAGGGTGTTACAGAGTTTCCGCGCGCTCGAATCACTGTCAAAGGAATAACAGAGGATTGGCTCAATCAAATTCCGGCTTTGGAGGCAGAAGATCGACTCCGCGTGTTATTAAAGGAGGAGCGGCGTCGAGATTCGGAGACAGGAGTTACCTCCTCTGGGCCTCATCGAAGCGATATGGTTGTAATGGATCGAGCTCGTGAACTATCTGCGGCCAGTGGTTCTACAGGTGAACAGAAAGCCCTTCTTGTTTCGCTGACCTTTGCATCCGCACGCATGATAAAAGACGCTACTGGTTGTTCCCCAGCATTACTTTTGGATGAGGTTGCAGCACATTTTGATCCCAATAGAAGGCGCGTTCTTTTTGATGAAGCATTAGAGCTTGGGGGACAGGTTTGGATTACGGGCGCTGATAAATCACAACTTCGAGAACTTGCAGACCGAGCTGATTGGCATTGTATAAGTCAGGGCTCTGACAAAAATTAATATGTTGATGTTAGGAATCTAATCCATGTCAGAAGATCAGAAACCAGAATATGGAGCTGATAGCATTCAGGTGCTTCGCGGACTGGAGGCAGTGCGCAAGCGACCTGGAATGTATATCGGTGACACTGATGATGGTTCAGGTCTGCACCACATGGTCTATGAAGTGGTTGATAATGCGATCGATGAAGCTTTAGCCGGATATTGTGACAAAGTTGATGTCATTCTGAATGGCGATGGCTCCGTAACCGTTCGCGATAATGGCCGAGGTGTCCCCGTCGACATTCATCCGGAGGAGGGTGTCTCAGCTGCGGAAGTAATAATGACACAGCTCCACGCTGGAGGAAAATTCAATCAGAATTCTTATAAAGTTTCTGGTGGATTGCATGGCGTCGGTGTTTCGGTAGTCAACGGTCTGTCAGAATGGTTGATGCTGAAGGTATGGCGTTCTGGCAAGGAACACGCCATGCGTTTTCGGGATGGCGAATCTGAGGCTCCGTTGGCTATTGTTGGTGACGCTGAGGGCAAAAGTGGAACTGAGGTCACATTTAAGCCTTCAGTAAATATTTTCACTATGGTGGAATTTGACTTTCCGACTTTGGAACGGCGATTACGGGAGTTGGCATTCCTTAACTCGGGCGTCCGGCTGGTTCTGACTGATGCCAGACAAGCTGAAGATAAGTCTGTTGATTTATACTATGAGGGTGGCCTAGCTGCTTATACGGCTTTCCTCGACCGAAATAGAAAACCTCTGATTGAGAAGCCAATCGTTATTCAAAGAGAACGAGATGGGATTACGGTTGAGGCAGCTTTGCAGTGGAACGATCAGTTCCATGAAACGATGCTGTGTTTCACAAACAATATTCCTCAACGAGATGGTGGCACTCACTTGGCTGGGTTTCGCGGAGCCCTAACTCGACAAGTAAACGGTTTTGCAGAGTCTTCTGGCCTTTTAAAAAAGGCAAAAATTTCACTTTCGGGCGAAGATGCTCGAGAAGGCATTACGTGTGTTTTGTCTGTTAAAGTCCCAGATCCAAAGTTCTCCAGCCAAACAAAAGATAAATTAGTTTCATCTGAAGTTAGGCCCGTTGTTGAAAGCGCAATCAATGATGCGTTAGGTCAATGGCTTGAAGAGCATCCTAAGGAAGCGCGTGTCATAGTCGAGAAGACTTTGCAAGCGGCTCAGGCTCGTGAGGCTGCTCGTAAAGCGCGAGAGATTACGCGAAAGCAAGGTCCTACTATTGCTTCTCTGCCGGGTAAGCTTGCAGACTGCCAAACTCGCGATCCAGAGCGAGCAGAAATTTTTATTGTTGAGGGTGATAGCGCTGGCGGTTCCGCTAAACAGGCTCGAGACCGTGGTTTCCAGGCAATTTTGCCAATCCGTGGTAAGATACTCAATGTTGAGCGTGTAAGACCGGAACGGATGCTAAGCAGTCAGGAAATTGGAACTCTGATTACTGCAATTGGAGCGGGCATAGGCGCTGATAATTTCGATGCGGAAAAAGCTCGGTACCATAAGATTGTAATAATGACGGACGCAGATGTTGATGGAAGTCATATCCGTGCACTACTGCTGACTTTCTCCTATCGCCAAATGCCGGAATTGATTGAACGTGGTTGGTTGTATATCGCGCAACCTCCTTTGTTCCAGGTTAAGCGAGGCCAGCGCTCGGTTTATCTAAAAGATGAGCGGGCTCTTGAGGACCATTTGATAGAGCTTGGTGTTGAGGGTGCTGTTTTAAATTTAGCTAATGGGGGAGCAACGCGCTGGATCCGATCTAGCTGAGCTTGCGCAATACGCTCGCGACATCAGAGCGGTTGTTCAGCGTCTGGCAGATAAAGTTGGCGATGCTAGGGTTGCTGAGCAGGCAGCTGTAATTGGTGCCTTAGACCCTGAAGTTATTTCATCGGAAGAGAGGGCGCGAGAGGCAGCTGAAGCAATTGCCGCGCGCTTGGTTCGATTTGAAGCCACTGCAGAGGAATGGCAAGGAGAGGGTTTCACAGACGAATCTGGTCAAGTTGGGATGAGAATTGTTCGCCTCTCAAATGGTTATCGTGCGGTATACGAAATTGCTCCAAGATTACTGCGTTCTCAGGAAGCTACTCACCTAAACGGTGCAGCTGAAAGACTTCAAAGGTTGTTTGCTAGTCCTGCTGTATTGATCGCCAAGGAGAGAGAAAGTCAGGTTTACGGACCGTCCAGTCTCGCCAAAGCAATCCAGGAGGAGGGCCGGCGGGGGCTCTCTACCCAGCGTTACAAAGGATTGGGTGAAATGAATCCTGAGCAGTTATGGGAAACAACTTTGGACCCAGAGGCACGGACACTTCTCCAAGTGAAGATTGCTCATGCGGAGGAAGCTGGTGAAGTTTTCTCAACGTTAATGGGTGATGAGGTAGAGCCACGCCGCAACTTTATCCAAGATAATGCACTAAAAGTAGCGAACTTGGATGTTTAAGGTTTTACTCACTGATCGCTTGTTTTTTGATTTTTAGGCTTTGGATTAAGCCATTTTAAGGAAGAGCTCTTAACAGACGATCAATTTCATTTTCGTTGTTATAGTAGTGCACGGACGCACGAAGGATTGAAGGTAAGCGACGCCGTGTTGCATCAATCAAGGTGCTTGATGGAATAGATACACTGACATTTATTCCCATAGCTCTTAGATTTTTCTGGAGTTCAAAGGGTTCTTCCCCGTCTACTATAAAAGTAACGATACCGCATTGCTGACTACCGATATCCGTTAGTTTAATATTTGAGCGCTCTGAAAGTCGTTGGCGCAATCTAAGAGCGAGCTTTTGTATACGCTCCCATATATTTTCTATGCCAATTTCTAGCGCATAATCGACAGCAGCACCTAATCCCAGCCTTGCTGCATAATTATTTTCCCAATTTTCGAAGCGCCTCGCATCTGGTCGTAGCGTATATTCGTTTAGAGAAGTCCACTCCGCAGCAAAATGGTCGATAATAACCGGCTCAAGACTTTGAATAATATCTTTCCTTACGTATAAAAAGCCAATGCCGCGTGGTCCTCTCAAATATTTCCGTCCGGTTGCAGAGAGCAAATCGCAGCCGATTTCTTCGACATCAATTGGCATCTGCCCTATGGATTGGCAGGCATCCAGCAGGTAAAGGGCTCCGTGCGCTCTTGCGATCTGGCCAACTGCTGCGGCTGGATTCACCAATCCCCCATTGGTTGGTACGTGACTGATTGCTATAAGTTTTACAGAATTGTCCATCATTGATGCTAGGGCGGCGATATCTAGCTCGCCTGATGCCTGGGAAGGGACTACTTCGACCACCACTCCCTTATTTTTTGCAGCTTGCAGAAAAGCAACGTAGTTGGCGCCATATTCGGCTTCTGATGTAATGATGCGGTCACCAGGCTGAAATGGGATAGAATAAAAAGCCATATCCCAAGCGACAGTAGCATTTTCAACAATAGCAATTTCTTTGCTTGATCTAGCACCAATCAATTTGACGATAGAATCATAAACAGCTTCGATCCGATCGATTTCACGATCGGCTGCCTCATACCCACCTATTGCTGCTTCAAGTTCTAGGTGTTTGATCTGGGCATCAATGACTGCTCTAGGAGGTAAAGCCGACCCAGCATTATTAAAATGACAGACAAATTCTGTGCCTGGCGTATCTTTCCGGATTTTGGTTAGGTTGATATTCACTTCAGACCCAAAATAATCTCATCCGTGTGCTGCCCTACATCAGGACTCAGGCCACGTGGGTCATTATCTTCTAATCTGGCAATGCCAGGTGGTTGTGGGACGGGAATGAGGCCCAAACCTGGCTGGTCAGGCCACGAGAATGTGCCAGCCGTTTTTACGTGTTCATTTGCCAACACATCGCCATATTCGTGAACGGGTGCGCACATGAGCCCAAGCTCAGCAAAAAAATTAATCCAATGCTCTGCTGATTTGGTTTTGAGGGTTGGGGCAAGGAGGGCGTTGATCTCTGTTGCTCGCCAAATTCTGTCATTATGGGTGGAAAATTCTGGACGTGATTTGAGTTCGGATAAGCCAAGTGCATCACATACTTTTTTCAAAATGGTCAGGCCGGTTCGCAGACAGATTAATGAAGCCTGTTGTTGTCTCAAAAGTTCCCACAGGCACCCCATTGGCTGGAGGTTGGCCACCTTGTGCGTGGTGGCGAACAAATTGCCCAGCCTGCACAGCCATTGCACTTTCCATCAGTGAAATATCAAGCTTACGTCCACCCATACCTTTGTCACGGGCAATAAGCGCTGTTGCCACCGCCTGGTAAGCGTATAAGCCAGTAATATAATCGATGATCGCCATGCCTACCCGCATTGGTGATCCATCTTTATCCCGAGTTATTGACTGAAGACCCGTAAAAGCCTGCAAAATTGCGTCTGTGGCGGGGCGTTTGGAGAGTGGGCCCACAGGTCCAAAACCTGATATGGAGAGATAAATTACATTTGGATTAACGCTTTTAACGCTTTCGTAGTCGAGGCCTAGACGTTCAATGACGCCTGGCCGAAAGCTTTGTGTTACAATATCAGCTTCAGAGGCTAATTTCAGAGCTGCCGCTTTTCCTTCTTGTGATTTGAGGTCTAGGACAACAGATCGCTTGCCTCGGTTAGTTGATAATGACTGTGCTGACTGATCGCCATGAATGCGACCCCCATGTTTCGCACCCAATCCCCACTATCGGGTTCTATTTTAACGACGTATGCACCGTATTGAGCCAATAGCATTGCAGCGTATGGGCCAGCTATCCCCTGAGCAATATCACAGACCTTGATGCCGTTTAGGGGAAGATAGTTAGACATCGTTACCTCTTATTTTTCACTTGATAGAATTTATAGAGAGTTAAAAAACGCACGCGGGATCAGAAAGCTAATCCCTTTTCAATGCAAAGGTTTTAATTTCAGGAAGTGGATGCGATCCGCCACCCGACTTCTGCCAATTGTCTTGCTTTTGCTCCCCTTTTCAAAGCATCAGGACTTGATGCATTTCCATCTAGGCCACGTTTGTAGACACCCTGGGCAATTGCACCCAAGCGGAATAGTGATAATGCGAGGTAAAAGCTCCAATTAGAGGGCGGAGAAATTCCCCGGGCTTTGCAATATGTTTCCACATATTCATTTTCCGTAAGAATACCGTGTTCTTCTAGATCGATATGAGTAATGTCACCGCGTTCTGGATCAGCAACGTGATAGTTCAAGCAGTTATATGCTAGATCCGATAATGGATCTCCTAATGTTCCAAGTTCCCAGTCTATTACAGCAAGTATTTCAGGGCGTTCTGGGTGGAAAATTGTATTTTCCATCCTGTAGTCGCCATGAACTATCGTAGTTTGTTCTGATTCTGGCATGTTTTCGCTAAGCCAGCGGATTAACTTATCCATCTCGGGAACATCATCAGTTTTGCTGGCCTCATATTGTGTCGACCATCGTTTTACTTGACGGCTGCAGTATCCTCCCTCACGGCCATAGGTAGTCAGTTCCTTTTCTCGCCAATTAACTTCGTGTAGCGCAGCCAGCACACGACCCATTTCGGCGTAATGGGCACGCCGATCCGCTGGACTCATTCCCGGTAGGGAAAAATCGCGGATAACCCGCCCTTCAACGTGCTCCATAACGTAAAAATCATGGCCTATAATTGCTTCGTCTTCGCATAAAACATATGCCTTAGCCACAGGTACATCCGTTTCTGCTAGGGCGGAAATTACTCTAAATTCACGATCAACGGCATGGGCGGATGGAAGAAGTTTCCCCGGGGGTTTTTTGCGCATAACGTAGCGTTTCCCAAGTCCATCGGTCAGCATGAATGTTGGGTTGGACATTCCACCTCGAAACTGTCCCACTTTTAGTGGCCGGGTAAACCCCTCTATACGGGCTTCAAGATAATCCTCTAGTTGACTAACAGGAAATGCATGCTGCGCTAATACAGGATCAGTGTCTGCCGTCGATGTGATGGGAGCATTAGCCATTAATGATACCTTGTTATCTTAATTGTCATTTTCCTAACCCTCGCAAACAATCGCAAGGGTCACTTTTTGCGTGCAAGTTTGTCCAAAAAGATGGGGTCGCCATGAGGTGTCGCTTCAGCAGCATGAGCCCAGGCGATCTGACGATTGGTCTGTTCCGAAGCTGTTGTTAAACCCTTTGCAACGATGAGTTTTTCCAGAGCTGTGAGCCAATGCAAATAATAATCATCACCATCCTGTTTTGACCCTGCACCTAGTAATTCTTGAGAAAGCGCCTCCGAGAATTCGGACCATTCGAAATTACCGCGTTTGTGTAACTCAACAGCAAGAGCAAAAGCTTGCGCCTCCCAAGGAGCTGCAAATTTAGGGCTTTCAGGAAGGTCATTAAGCTTGTTCAAGATAATCATCCCAAAGATCAACATAGGTGCAGGAGTTAGGTTCAGCGTCTTTACCCCATAACTCTTCTCCTTCGAAACGAACTGCATAAAGCCACTGAGGTTTTTCACTCAGACCCGCTGCATTAGTATCGGGAAATACAAAGACGCCATGTATTCGATCAATTTTTCCTCGGCGACCTCTTACATATCGAGGTAATCGAGTGTGGTTGGCCGGGTGAATATTTTTGGCTATCACAAGATCTCCTATGCTAAATTTTGCGCTCCCAACTTCTTGTCTTCTTGCTGAACCGCCCTTTTCTAGGGCAGTTGCTACATCTTCTGCTTTCAATATTCGGGATAATGTTTTCGGCGCATTTCGAGCTTTCTTAGACTTAAGTTCGCTCTGCGAGATTAGCTTTTCGGTCAAGAAGTAGCGACTCTAACCCATGAAGCCAATGCTCATAATATGTCGTCTCCAGATATTTGCCTGGGCGCATAGTTTCTCGTGCAAAGCGGGCTTGGTCTATGTTCCATTGACCTGTAAACCCCATGGCAAGGGTAACGGCAAAGCATCTTCTTTCCCACTCTTGGCTGAATAAAGGTTCGTTTGGGTCTGGGTTTATTGGACCGTGGCCGTGGCTCCCCCAAGATCGTGTGCCCCATTCATGCGTTCGACCCCACAAGCCCTGTGCCTATCATCGAGTCTCGCGTTACTATTTCGGCCAAACGATCCTCGCTCCAATTATTGGTGTCTGAAGGCTGTATGGGTAGCACTAAATATCGGGTCTCGGCTGTCGAGTCCCAAACGCGAACTTCCACATCCTCTGAAAGCTCAACGCCAAATTCCTTTAATACTGCGCGAGGCTGCGATACGGCTCTAGCCCGATACGGGGCTGCTTTATACCAGGTTGGAGGTAACCCAAGTACCGGCCATGGGTAGCAAGAGCAGAGCGTACAGACGACTAAATTATGAATCTTTGTGGTGTTCTCTAGCACGACCATATCTTCGCCTTGCCGACCAGAATATCCCAAACTGGCTATTGCAGCTGTTGCATCGCTGAGCAGCCATGCTTTGTATTCTGGATCAGTCCAGGCCTTGGCGATTACTCGGGCACCATTTCTTGGTCCCACCTTGGTCTCGTAGGTTTCAATAAGTTGATCTAGGGCGGCGTGATCCACATAGCCTTTTTCTATTAAAAGAGATTCCAGCGCCCGGACGCGAAGTTCTGTCTCGCTTAGTTTTGATCCATTATCGTGTCCATCATGCGGCATGGTTAGGCTCCTAGCTTAAGAACATCATTAATATCATAAAATGATTGAAGGGTTTTCACGATGATTGATTTTAGGGGACGTATAGCCCTGGTAACAGGAGGGAGTAGGGGAATTGGTAGGGCGACTGCGCTAGCGCTAGGCAGAGCTGGAGCTAATGTAGCAATTAATTTTTTGACACAGGAAGATGCAGCCAATCAGGTGGCTTTGGAAATCAAGAAAATCGGCTGTAACGCCAGTATTTTTCAAGGAGATGTTTCATAATCTCTAGAAGTAGACAGAATGGTTGCTGAGATTACCGGTAAGCTTGGGACGATCGATATTCTTGTTAATAATGCTGGCCAGGCGCGAAGACTTTCCGTTGATGAGGTAACCGAAGACGATTGGGACCAGACAATGTCCATCAATCTGAAGTCTGTCTTCTTGGTAACCAGGGCGGTTCTGCCTCATATGCGTGCTCAAAAATGGGGGCGAATTGTTAACGTATCCTCTGGAGCATCTATGACTGGAGGGTCAGTCGGTATCCATTATTCAGCCTCTAAAGGTGGCGTTGATGCACTGAGTAGAGCTTATGCGTCCCGACTGGTTAAAGAAGGAATTACGGTTAACATTGTATCACCTTCCCTGATCGATACGGACATGATCCCAGATAAGTTAGTAGCTCAAAATATTCCTATGGGTCGCCTTGGTTTGCCGGAAGAGTGTGCAGACGCCATCGTGCAAGCAGCATCCAATGGTTTTATGACAGGTCAAACAATTTTCCTAAATGGTGGTCGTTACTTTGGTTAAGATTAAAATGAGGCCATTCCAACAACTGGCAGGTCGTGGCATGCTTTCTAAATAAATCAAGGAGGAACTTTGATGCCTGATAACGCCATTTTCCCCGAGCCCACACCGCTCGAAGCTCACCCCGACTATGAACCAGTTTCTGCTGCTGAGTTGGTAGAGCTCAATGACCGGCTCAATGTTTGTTTAAAGTTGCGCACCCTGGCTATTGGAATGAAGCAATTTCGTTCTTTAGAGGAAATGAACCAGGTAAAAGGTTTAAGACGGCCCATGGAGGGGCGTCGCCACACCATGTGCCAGCTGGTTACTCAGAGCCGCATGGCAGGGTTTACTCTTGGAGTAACTGCGGAGAACGTCCGCCCTAATGGTAATTGTGGAGGTGTTCACGGTATCGACCTCCCTGATGAAGGGACACTAGATGGTTCTCATATGACTGGAGTTTGGTTTGAGAATCAGACAGCGGCAGCAGCGCATCAGGAGCATATGCCGCGTCAGGTATATGGCACCTATGTAGCAACAGTAGTCTCTCCAATTCGGGCAGGGCGATTAGATCCTCCCGACATAGTTATGTTCTATGGTACCCCAGCCCAGATCATCATTTTCGTTAATGGCCTGCAGAATAAGAGGTATCGCCGTTATGACATGTCCATCACTGGCGAAAGTGCGTGTGCTGATAGCTGGGGCAAGGCTTTACTAACAAAGGATACCTCTATTTCTATCCCTTGCTTTGCAGAACGCCGTTATGGCGGTGTGGCTGATGATGAGTTGCTAATTGCAATGCCACCACACGAATTTAAGCGAGGCGTTGAAGGAATGGAGACCTTATCTAAAGTTGGTCTCCGTTACCCTATTCCACCTTATGGACCTCATGCAGATCCATCGGAGGGAATGGGAAAATCCTATGGCTAATACTGCTCGGCCGACCACCCGTCGTTTGCAGCAAATGGTGCGTGCTTACCGTGAAGCGGGCGCCCTGATGGCTGCAGTGGAGCTCGACCTTTTTACTCATATAGCCAGCGGGGCAGATGATGAGTCATCTCTGACCAAAGCTATGGGACTCCAGCCGCTTCATGGCGAAAGAATCATCATAGCGATGCTTGGGCTTGGTCTTTTGGAACGAACGGCCGGCAAGCTCACACTTGCTGACGACGTCGAGCGATTTTTAGTGAAAGGTAAAGCAAGCTATGCCGGCGAGTGGATGCTATTTACCAAACCTGATTGGGACGATTGGGGAAAATTATCGGAAATTTTAAAAGAAAAAGCTCCTCCGGTATTGGAGAATAAGACTGTTGCGGGGATTACTGTCCAAGAGGCTAGACGCTATCACCGAGGAACATACTCGATTGGACGTGGTGCTGGTCGACTATTTCTTAATCAGGTTGATCTCACGGGCAAAAAACTGTTGATGGATATTGGAGGGGGTCGGGCGCCTATTGTATTGAGGCTTGCAAGCGCTACCCGGATCTCAAGGCTGTTGTCTTAGAAATGCCTGCTGTGGTGCCGGTTACTCAAGAATTTATAGATGAGAGTGGCCTTGCTAATCGAATTGAGGCTCGAGTTTGTGATTTCAATCATGATCCTTTCCCTGAGGGAGCAGATATAGCCGTTATGGCATCTAACTTGCCTATGTATGGTCGAGAAGCGATTGGAGCCGTTGTGCACAAGGCTTATAACGCGATGGCTCCGGGAGGGACATTTCACCTGATTGGCGAAGCTCTAGACGCAAGTCGATCTGGCCCTTCAGACCCTGCCCTTTGGGGGCTGGCCCAGGCTATTAACAACACTACAGGAATTGCGCACTCAGTTTCTGAAGTTGAGGACTACCTTTCATTAGCTGGCTTCACCAATGTAGAGACAACTCAATTTGTAGAAGGGATTTTGCAGAGAACTAGTGGACAAAAATAGTCGCTCTCGGTGTCTTTCCAGTTAGATATCCCGTTTTGGCAAGGCCCGTCTGTAATCTCTGCGGCGTTCCCCTACAGCCTTAAGGCTTGCGGCGTTGCTGTCATTTACTCGGTTATAAATAGCTCGCCAGTCAGGGTCTCCAGGCCACTCGAATGGAGCGCGTTTTATGGTTCCATGCTCAGTTGCTTGCTCTAATAATTGAACAGCTAATCTCGAGATTTCTAGCTGCATTTTGCGATTATAGGGAGCTCCCATGGGGTTTCCGAGAGGGAAGTCTACAAACAAACAGCGGGCTACGCCGCAATGTTCCACTATATCTTTAGCAGAACCAACAACTACTGTTGGAATGCCGTTTCTTTCAAGATGGTGTGCAGTCAGACTCACGGTCTGGTGACACACTGGTCATAAAGGTACTAATAGGGCGGCATCGGCATGGTCTGAGATAACGCGAGAAAGAATTTCGGGCGCATCGTGCTCAATAGTCGTCCTGTGGCTGTACACCGTCGGCACACTATGAAATTTTGCACTTATGCCCTTAATAAGGCCTTCATATTTAAGCGTTTGTAATGCATTGATGGGGAGGTAGCTCTCTGTCTCTGGTATGAGTACTTTCTTTGTCCCAAGCAAGATTCTCATTGTAAAGCCTCTTTGGCGCGCTAGAGCCTTCGGTGGCCCCGGACCATACTTCCTTTGGAGGTGCATTCCCGGGTGGTGACCAGTTGCCTGGTGGTGCTGAGGTTACAACTATTGATATCTGAGTCTCTGTGAGAGAATTTTTTAGATGGGCGAACGGCTGTCCGTCATTACGAGCCCAGCGATAGTCGCGTTCGTATCAGAGAGCCCGGTAGTATTGACGGGTTCGTTCTATGTATCGAACAGAGGATTGATCATTCATCAGAATATAATACTTCAAACAATTGATTTGCTCTAACGAAAATATTTTGCACCCTAGCGTCTAAAACTTAATGTTTATATGTGCTTAGATGAGTAAATCATTCCGAAGCTCAGGGATTTGTCCAATTAAATTTCCAGAATCAGATGGTATTCTGCACCTGTATCAAAAAACGCGTGCAGCAACTTTAGACCTTATATCAGGACTTGGGCCGGAAGATGTAACGCCTCAGTCTATGGAAGATGCCAGCCCGACGAAGTGGCATCTCGCTCATGTAAGTTGGTTTTTTGAAGAGTTTCTGCTCCGGGCTCATGCTCCTAGTTACAGGGTATTAGATGAAAGGTTTCGCTATCTCTTTAACTCTTACTATGTGCAAGCAGGTCCGCGTTACGCGCGACCAGATCGTGGCTTGATAACACGGCCGACGTTGAAAGAAGTTTTGGCTTATCGAGAGCATGTTGATAATGCGATGACCAATTTCATTAAATCGGGAGATGCGCCACTGGATATAGTCGAACTTGGTTGTCATCACGAAATGCAGCACCAAGAATTAATACTCACCGACTTATTGCATCTTCTATCACAAAACCCCCTTAATCCAATTTACAGAGATCAAAAGAAAGTTGATCCAATTACAACACCAGCACCCTCATGGCTGGAGTACGAGGGTGGCATGGTTGAAATAGGACACTTGGGGACAAAATTTGCTTTTGATTGTGAAGGTCCTCGGCACAGCACATTTCTCCAGCCGTATCGGCTTTCTTCACATCTAGTCACTAATGCCGATTGGTTGAGGTTTATAGATGATGGGGGTACCAGGATCCCCGATACTGGTTATCTGATGGCTGGGCAAAAGCCCAACAGGAATGCTGGGAAGCTCCCTTATATTGGCGGAGAGATGAAACTTCATGGAACATATTTGGATTATCTGGCGTTCAGCCTTTAAACTTTGATGCCCCCGTTTGTCACATAAGCTTCTATGAAGCTGATGCTTATGCTTCTTGGGCAGGTAAACGCTTACCTACTGAAATTGAATGGGAGGCTGCCTCCCCAACAACTATCAAAGGTAATTTTATGGAAAGTGGCGTGTTGTGTTCTCGGCCGTCCCAAGATAACGGATTAGCCCAAATGTGGGGGGATGTCTGGGAGTGGACCGCCTCTGCGTATAGACCCTATCCAGGCTTTCGTGCCCCCGAAGGGGCCATTGGCGAATATAATGGAAAATTCATGGCAAATCAGTTTGTTCTGCGGGGGGGTCGGCTCTAACGCCAGAATTACAAATGCGTACAACCTATCGAAATTTCTTTTATCCATTCCAACGCTGGCAAATGACGGGCCTTCGCCTGGCAGAGGATATAGTGTGATGGAAACATCTTTTGCAAAGGCTCTCTTAACTGGTCTTACAAAGCGTCAAAAAAGCTTAGAGCCTAAATTTTTTTATGATGCGGAGGGTTCTCGACTTTTTGAGGAGATAACCCAGCTAGAAGCCTATTATCCTACTAGAACGGAGTTGGGTATTCTTGAGGCTAAAGCCAGTGAGATGGCGGCATTTTTAGGAACGGGTACGGTACTTGTTGAGCCTGGGGCTGGGGCTCCAACTAAGGCGCAAAAACTACTGGCGGCGATGAACAAGCCTTTGGCTTATGCTCCAGGTGATATCTCTATAGACCATTTGGAAGAGGCAACGAGACCGTTACAAACTGAATTTCCGCAACTGACGATAACTCCATTTCAATTAGATTTTGACAATGAAATAGCACTTCCGGAAGTGGTTTCTGCTCTTGGGCCGGTGGCAATATTCTTTCCTGGTTCGACAATTGGAAATTTTTCGCCAGAGGGTGCACGGGGCCTGCTAAGGAGGTTTTGGAATATTGAAAATTCTCAGAGCCTGCTAATCGGAGTAGATTTAAAGAAAGATAAAGCGAAGCTGGAACGTGCTTATGATGATCCTGAAGGTGTCACCGCCGCGTTTAACTTAAATCTTCTAGCTCGTGCTAATCGAGAGCTTTTAACAGATTTTGACCTTTCGAGCTTCCGTCATTTTGCCCGTTACGATGAAACTTTGGGACGAGTAGAAATGCATCTTCAAAGCATTTGCAACCAGACAGTCAACGTTCTCGGCGAACCAATACATTTCGCGGAAGGGGAAAGTATTCATACTGAAAATTCATATAAGTTTAAAATCGCAGATTTTCAGAAAATGGCAGTGGAGTCAGGTTGGTCGCCTGTTCATGTTTGGACTGACCCAAATCATCTTTTTGCTGAATTGGCGTTTTCGAAAATTAACCCCTGAGTTGGCCACCAGTTGCCTTCTCGACTGCTTTGACAACCTTGGAAGAGAGTGACTCGATATCAGCATCAGTTAGAGTAGCGTTCGTGGGTTGGAACGTAACTGAGATAGCTACCGATTTCTGACCATTTTCAATCCCTTTTCCTTGGTAAGAATCAAAAGCCTCAGCTTCAGTAATCATTTCCCGATCAGCTAGACGTGCTGCGGTCACTGCTTTTGCTGCAGGAACATCAGCATCCATAATGAAGGCAAAATCACGGTCGACTGGTAGGAGAGAATCTAATTTCAAAAACGTCTTTGTCTTGCCCAGTTGTTTACGGCGCGGCTCTGGTGGCGCATTTATGAAGACTTCAAAAGCCACCACCGCGGTTTCAATATCATAGTGATTAGTGATTTTTGGGTGTATTTCACCGAAACGAGCTAATAAATTTTTTCCTAGACATATTTCTCCTGACCGCCTGGGGTGTTGCCAAGACTGAGCAGCCTGATTAACCGGTGCTTCTGCGGGAGCACCTATCGCTGCCAACGCCGCTAGTGCATCTGCTTTCACGTCGAAGACATCCACAGACCGTGATTGATCGGACCAATGGCGAGGTATCGCGTCACCCCAGCGTACACCCGCGGCAACCCAATCCTGTCCATCCTCACTCGGATCTAGATAAATGGGGCCAACTTCAAAAAGAGCTCCAGAACGCTTGGATCGCGCAAAATTTCTAGAAGCGGCAGCTAATAGGTTAGGAATTATAGAGGGCCGCATGCAGTCTAAGTCGGCACTAATTGGATTATCTAAAACGAGGCACTCGTTGCCTCCACCAAAGAGAACTGCATCTTCTTGCTTCATGAATGAGAAGGTAAGGGCCTCAGTCATGCCTCGACCGGCCAGAGCTCGACGCGCTCGAACCCGCCGAGCCTGTAATAAATTTAGCGCTGCGGTTGGTTGATTTCCAATTTGAGACAACGGAACAGCTTTTATGGTGTCAAATCCATGGATACGAGTGACCTCTTCAACCAAGTCGGCCTCGCCATCGATGTCAGGGCGCCATGAGGGTGGTACAGTTTCTATTTTGTTGTTTGCTTCGCTTGGTTCAAAGCCGAGGACATTCAGAATTCGAATTTGCTCAGTTTTGTCTATTTCGATACCAGCTAATTCCAAAGTACGATTTGGGCGAAGGCTAATATTGCGTTTCCATTTAGGCGTCTCGCCAGCGAAAACTACTTCGCTTGGTTCGCCGCCGCATAGTTCCAAGATCATAGCAGTAGCGGCTTCAATACCAGGTAAAAGACTTTCTGGGTCTACCCCTCTCTCAAAGCGATAGCGAGCGTCAGAATGAATGTTTAACTTGCGCCCGGTGGAGGCTGTCCGAAGGGGGTCAAACCAAGCGCTTTCAACAAAAACCTCTGTGGTCTCATCGGTGCAGCCAGTTTCTTCGCCGCCTATGATCCCGCCGAGTGCGTGGGGAAGCGTCTGATCCCCTATTACTGTCATTTCACTATCAAGTTCATATGTTTTGTTATCGAGAGCAGCCAGTGTTTCACCCGGGCGAGCGAGCCGCGCAGTGATGTCTCCGCTGAGTTTACTAACATCAAAGACATGAAGAGGGCGGGCTGCGTCCATTGTAAAAAAGTTAGTGATATCTACCAAAGCAGAGATTGGTCTAAGTCCTATTGCCCGGAGCCTGTCCTGCAACCAACGTGGGCTCGGGCCGTTTTTAACTCCGCGAATATGCCGCCCAGCAAAGGCTGCGCATGCCGTCCTAGCGTTTTCTGGAAAATCCAGATGGACATTTATAGGACTTTTAAACGTACCCGTAACTTTCTGGTCCCAACCAGGTACTCTTTTAAGAGCACCAAGCCCTGCTGCTGCGAGGTCCCGGGCTATGCCGCGGACACCAGCGCAGTCACCACGATTAGGAGTTAGTCCAATTTCGATAATTGGATCATCAAGGCCTGCTACTTTTGAGTAAGGCGCACCAATTTGTGTATCTGCCGGCAGTTCAATAATACCGTCATGATCGTCGGAGAGCTGAAGCTCTCGCTCAGAACACAGCATTCCATGCGATCCGACACCACGAATTTCCGCATCTTTTAGCGTAAAGTCTGTCCCTGGAATGTAGGTGCCAGATGGCGCAAAAACGCCAACCATGCCTTCTCTTGCATTTGGCGCACCACATACAACTTGAATCTCTGAGGAACCTGTGTCGACAACGCACACTTTTAGCCGATCGGCATTTGGATGTTGGGTTGCTGAAATTACACGAGCCGTTTGAAAAGCTGATAAGGCGGGGCCCTTGTCGACTACAGAGTCTACCTCGAGACCAATCATTGTAAGTTTGTCGCAAATCTCTTGGAGACTAGCTTCCGTATCCAGGTGTTCTTTAAGCCAAGATAGTGTGAACTTCATCGGTGCAGTCCCCTAGCGTGCCAGGTACATCTAGAGGAACGAAGCCATAGTGCTTAAGCCATCGCAGATCAGAATCGTAAAAAGTCCTAAGGTCGGGAATTCCATATTTCAACATGGCAATTCGCTCTATGCCCATGCCAAAAGCAAATCCCTGGTACTTATTTGAATCAATACCGCAATTCTCCAAAACGCGCGGATGAACCATCCCAGATCCAAGAATTTCTAGCCAATCGTCGCCGTGACCAATCCTGAGTTCGCCATTGGTACGTGTGCAGCCAATATCAACTTCTGCAGAAGGCTCTGTGAATGGGAAATGACTATTGCGGAAGCGAACGGGTAGATCAGAAATTTCAAAGAATGTCCGACAAAATTCTATTAAACAGCCCTTTAGGTGCCCCATATGGGATACCTCATCAATCACCAATCCTTCAACTTGATGAAACATGGGTGAGTGAGTTGCATCGTGGTCTGATCTAAATGTTCGGCCTGGAACTATCACGCGAATTGGTGGTTTTTCACTCATCATAGTTCGGATCTGCACCGGACTGGTATGCGTTCGCAAGACAGGTCTAGTCCCATCCACCCCAGCACGGAGATAAAAAGTATCCATTTCCTGACGAGCAGGATGTTCTTCCGGGATATTCAGAGCTGTGAAGTTTTTCCAATCATCTTCTAAGTCTGGTCCTTCGGCAACCTGAAAGCCCATTTGTCCAAAGATCTGCACTATTTCATCAATGGTTTGGCTAATGGGATGAATCCTGCCCTCAACCTCTGACCTTATTGGAAGAGTCACATCAACCTGTTCTGCAGCAAGCTTGGCGTCTAGGGCGGATGCCTCAAGGTCTGCTTTACGCAGCTCAATGGCTGCTTCCACGGCTTGCTTTAATGCATTTACCGCCTGGCCATAATCTTTTCTTTGCTCAGGGGGCAATCCCCCTAAAGCCTGCATAAGCGCTCCGACACGCCCTTTTTTGCCGATTGCAGCTAAGCGCGCTGACTCTAGCGCCTTGAGGTCACCTGCAGACTGCACTGCAGCCAAAAGGTCCGCCTGTACAGCGCCAAGATCTTCAGTCATTTTACCCGTCTCCCAGCTCGCCCTATCAGGCCAGCGCGGCGCGGGCCTTTTCAATAATGGCCTCAAAACCAGCAGCGTCGTTCATGGCGAGATCGGCAAGCATTTTACGATCTATATCAATGCCTGCTTTATGAATGCCATTCATGAATTGGCTGTAGCTCAGGCCATGGGCGCGAACACCAGCATTGATTCGCTGAATCCAAAGTGCACGAAAGTTACGCTTCTTTGTGCGCCGGTCGCGATAGGCGTATTGAAGGCCTTTCTCAACCCGCTCCAGTGACAAGCGGTAATTATTATTCGAACGGCCTCGATAGCCCTTCGCAGCTTTGGTAATCTTTTTGTGGCGGGCGCGGCTTGTAACACCACCTTTAACGCGGGACATGTCTGTTCTCCTAACGACTCAGATTGAAGCAGGCCTGTTCAGGCATAAGGCATGAACTGGCGCACAATTTTTGCATCGGCTTCGGATAGAACCCGAGTCCCACGCGCATGGCGCTTCATTTTAGTGGATTTGGAGGACAGGCAGTGGCGTTTATAAGCCACATTAAATTTAAATTTACCTGAAGCCGTCTTTTTGAAACGGCCTTTCGTACTAGACTTGGTCTTCATTTTGGGCATTTTGACACCTCGCTAAGTTGCGTGCGGCAGGTTGCCGTTTTGAACTGCCATGGCATGCCCTTCTCGCCAGACAGTTCTCTCAAGAAGGCGGGTTTATACTCAGCATGGACGACAAGAGCAAGGATTGATTTTTGGGTCCTATTTAGATTTTGGCTAGAGCAATTGCATCAATCAATGATGCCGATAAGAAGGGACCATTCGTTGTAGCTGTTCCAATTAAAAATTTTGCTTCTGTTAGTCGCTCTATAATAACCGCCAAACCTAATATTTCGGTAGCAGCCACGCTTCCAACATGAAGTCTGTTAAAATCAAAAGGCGTCAAGTTGTTTAGGATTGCCATTGCTCTGGCACCGTCAAGATCAAGCCAACAGTGTGTTTGGGTTACATCGACTAAAATGTAGCCAGGCTCAGGGATTGGATTCTTTGCAATCAAAAACCACTTATCTGGTCCAAGGCATATTAAACGTTTTTCATCCTGGGATGCGGTTCCTCCAACTCCCAGGTCGGTAGGCATGCCTAATTCCTCGCCGATCACTTCCGCTGTCGCCTGGATGCTGTATAGAGCCCCGACCTCAGCAATTGACAGCGTTATATTCTTTCCTTTGATGGGAAATTGAGACTCGATGTCCTCAAAAGGCGACCACGATTTCACCATACATCAGTTCTTTTTGGTTTCAATGAATACGGGCGGTCTAACTTCCACCTCATGGATCTTTCCAAGGCTCCAGGCAAACAGCTTCTCTTCTTGTCGTTTAAAACCATCTTTGACGAGTGCTAAAGCAAAGCCAGACGATAGTGTTTCGCTCCAATAACTCGATGTCACATGGCCAATCATTGGTTCTGGAGATCTGGGCCTAGGGTATTCAATTATCTGTGCGCCTTCGTCTAAAACTACTGAAGGGTCCTTTGGCACCAGCCCAACGAGTTGCTTTCTGTCGGATTCTAACATTGATGGCCGCTTCAAAGCTCGTTTGCCAATAAAATCACCTTTTGTTTTGGATAAAATCCAATCCATTCCGAGATCAACTGGTGTCACTGTACCATCCGTTTCATGGCCGATTACGATAAAGCCCATCTCCGCCCGAAGAACATGCATTGCCTCCGTGCCATAAGGTGCAGCCCCTGCTTCCTTAATCGCATCCCATAGTTTGCTGCCATCTTGCCATTGCACATAAATTTCAAAACCCAGCTCGCCGGAGAAGCTCACTCGAAAAATCCGTGCTGGTTGATCAAAAAGAACAGTTTCCTGCCAGGCAAGATTTGGCAGGGAAGATGAGGAAAGATCCACTTTGGGAAGTAAATTTTTAATTACGCTGCGCGCGTTGGGCCCTGCAACAGCAATACCAGCCCATTGTTCTGTTAAGGAAGTCAATCGGACTCTTAGGTCTGGCCATTCTGTCTGACGCCAATCCTCCATCCAAGCTAACACTGCTGCTGCGCCACCAGACGTTGTTGTTACAAGAAACCGATCTTCGTCAATTCTGGCCACAACACCGTCGTCAAAAACCATGCCATCATCTTTTAGCATCATGCCGTAACGGCACTTGCCGGGTTTGATCGTATCGATACGATTAGTATATAGGCGGTTTAAAAATTCAGCAGCGTCTGGACCTGCCACGTCAATCTTTCCTAACGTAGATACGTCTAGCATTCCTACATCAGTTCTTACGCTCCTGCATTCCCGTGCAACAGCTTCGGACATGGTCTCGCCAGATTTTGGATAGTAACGTGGACGTTTCCAGTCACCTACATCTTCGAAGACTGCTCCTAAAGCTAGATGTCTTGCGTGGATCGACGTGTGTCTTTCCGGTTGAAAAAGTCGACCCACCCTTCGGCCGGCGAATGCTCCAAATGGTACGGGCGTAAGGGGTGGCCGCACGCCAGAAAGGCCAATCTTCTGGATGTTTTGCTGTGTAGCTGTTGCAAGAGCTGCAGCGGTGGCGAGTTGCGCGGTTCGGCCCTGATCTGTTCCCATTCCGGAAGTGGTGTAGCGCTTTGTATGTTCGATTGATTTAAAACCTTCTCGAGCAGCTAGTTCGATATCAGCTACGGTAACGTCATGCTGAAAATCTACGAATGCTTTTTGTTTATCGGTCTGTAAAATAGGAGCGATTGGCAAACCTTGCCCAATGGGGCCATTGTTCCCTGTAACTTCACCAAATGAAAAATTGTTGTCCTCTAGCGTAGCTGCATCTTTAAGGGCGTCCCTTGCAGTGAAACGAGCGTTTGCCGCTCCTATTAACTTGACGGCACCTTTTTCGCTGGTGGTAGCAATGAATGCGCCAACTTCGGGTGACCAAGTCTGTTGTCCACCAGCCATCAGATAAAGATGTAGCATGGGGGACCAGCCTCCAGAGGTCACAACAAGATCAGCCGAAATTCGCCGACTTTTTTTTCGCTCGGGCAAGCTATTCGCACCCAGTTTAGAGATCTCCACCATTTTTAGGCGACTAGAACCAAAGGTTCCTGTAATGGTTTCATCAACCTGGACTTCTGCTACAACCTCCGCGCCAGCTATTTTTAAAGCAGTGCGAACATTATTCAGCTCTTCGTGATTCCCATAGAGAACGGCTTTTTTACCAGGAAGAATTGCGAAACGGTTAATGGCGGTTTCGACGGCTCCTGACAGCATAACTCCAGGAAGGTCGTTTCCAGGAAAGACCATGGGACGCTCTAAAGCACCTGTTGCAATGACAATTTTCTTGGCACGAACATGCCAAATTCTTCCACCATCAACCTTCGTTGCAGATTTTTCAAAGACTGTAAGGAAGCCATGGTCATACAGACCAAAGCCCGTCGCACGAAGCCGAGCTATTCCCTTTTCTTCAAGTTTGCCCCACGTACTCGCAGCCCAATTTTCCGCCGTTTCACCATCGATAGTGCAGCCAGGTAGAGAATGTACCCGTCCTCCTGGCAGTGAATCCCTTTCAAAGATGGCCACCTTTTTCCCTGAATTAAGAGCGCACAGAGCTGCAGCAAGTCCAGCTAAGCCAGCGCCAATTACCGCTACATCTACGTGAACATCAGTGTGTTGGTATGTGGCAGTATCCGAACCTACTGGTGCTGGGCTTTGCCCAGCCATACGCCTTATTAAGGGCTCCCATATGCGGTTCCAGGTATCAAATTTAGGCCTCCTAATGTGGCCCATAAAGGTTTTGTAATAAAATCCTGCAGCTACGGCTCTAGGTACCCAATCGAGGGCGCGAAAAATGTCAAATTTTGAGCTGGGCCATCCTCGTGTTGATTTGGCATCTAAGCCATTCACCAGCTCTACTTCACTGGCAATACGATTGGGCAGCGTATTTGATTCCGTGCTCAGGGTAACGATTGCGTTGGGCTCTTCTAATCCCAAAGATAAAAGGCCGCGTGGGCGGTGGCGCTTGAATGACCGGCCAACAATGTGGATGTCATTTGCGAGCATGGCGGAAGCGAGTGTATCGCCAGCAAAACCGATGTAGGTTTTGCCGTTGTATTGGAAATCAATAGATTGGTCTCTATCAATAAGACCGCCTTTGGTAAGTCGCGAAGAGGCCATGATTATATTTTTTGATTAGGGAAGGGGGGCTTTGGAGCGCCCATTACATAGGACTGAGCAACTTCATTAGTCGCTGTATTGCGACAAAGGTTGAACCAGCGACCACAACCGGAATCATGACGCCAACGCTCTCTAGTCCAACCTTTTACGTTGTCTCTTAAAAATAAACGATTGGCCCAAGTATAATCATCTGCTGCAACATCAGGGCGCTGGATATGGGCTTCCCCTCCATAGACGAATTCGGTCTCTGGTCTTGGGCCACAATGAGGACAGGGAATAATTAACATTTGCGGATGTCTCAGACGTTATAATATTTTCGATACCAGGCTACGAACTTAGCTATGCCGTCATTTAAGCTAGTTGACGGTCTATAATCGGTCCATTCTGCTATGGCATTTGTATCTGATTCAGTATCGATCGCTTCTCCTGGATGCATTTCGACGTATTCACGAATTGCTTTCTTTCCAATTACGGCCTCAAAAGCCTGCACGTAGCTCTCAAGATTAACCGGATTGCTAGATCCTAAATTAAATAATCGGAAAGGTGCATGCCCACTAGACCCAGGTGTCGGCTCTTTGGCCCAGTAAGGATCAATAGACGCAGGACGATCGTATGCTGCTAACAATCCCGATACAATATCATCTATATAAGTGAAATCCCGGGTCATTTTACCGTGGTTGTGTAGTTTGATCGGCTCACCAGCTATTATTTGACGGGCAAACCGGAAAAAACTCATGTCTGGACGTCCCCACGGTCCATATACTGTGAAAAAGCGGAGACCGGTTGTCGGTAGTCTATTTATATGGGCAAGAGCGTGGGCCATAACTTCATTTGCTTTTTTTGTCGCCGCGTACAGACTTAGCGGGTGATCGGCACTGCCGGTCTCACTAAATGGCCGAACTGGGTTGCCGCCGTACACTGAACTACTTGAAGCAAAGATAAAATGTTCCGCCTGCCGCTCAACGGCCAATTCGGCAACATTATAAAATCCTAATAAATTGCTAGGAATGAATTCTTCAGGATGCTCAAAGCTGTGACGCACCCCCGCCTGTGCTGCGAGGTGAATCACGCCATTAATGTCTATCTTGTTCAACGTTGATTTAAACGCATCCCTTTTAGAAATGTCTTCCTGAAGAAAAATGAAGTTGGAGAACTTTTCTAAGATCTCAAGGCGAGCTCGTTTAAGGGAAGGGTCATAATAGGAATTAATATTATCGATGCCCACTACAGAGGCACCTCTTTCAAGGAATGCTAGAGACGTGTGGAATCCTATGAAACCAGCTGCGCCCGTGATCAAAACACTATTCGTTGAATGTGGTGTTCTGCTCAGCTGGTTACCCCTTGAACGGCATAAAACCGAATGAACTTGTACTATGATAACCTAGAAGGAAGCTCATCTATCGCAGAGTCTAATGAAGGGTCTGCCTTAGCGTTAGCCATTTCGGAGGAGATAACTTCGCGTGCTGCCAATATAGCTACCGAAGCGGCTTCCGCACGAACTGCACGTAATGCCTCCGCCTCCGCCTGTGCAATCTTCGATTGCGCCTGAGCACGACGACGTTCTGCGTTAGCTTCAAAGGCAGCTATCGCCGTTTCTTGGCTGCGCTTAGCCTCTTCCTGGGCCTGCACGATTATAGCTTTTGCTTCATCGCTCGCAGATTCTGCCAATTTTTTATTTTCAGCGAATAAACGCTCGGCTTCTTCCCGAAGAGAGCTAGCTTCCTCTATCTCTGCGCGTATTTGGGCGATCTTATGATCTAGGCCATTGGCAATGGCTTTCCTGCCCTTCCAGAACACCAGACCTAAAAAGATTAATAGCGCCAGGCCGACGATGTAAGTTTCCATGTCGTCTTTCTCCCGACTTACCTAGTGGGTCCGTTGATTAATGGCAGAGTCAACAGCAGCAGTTGTTTTACTGCTGTCGATGTTACTATGTGTTAAGCGCTCGGCGATTGCCTGTGCCGCATCAATTGCGATATCTCTCACGTTGCTCATAGCTTCATCTTTGGCAACCGAGATCTGCTTTTCTGCTTCAGATGTTTGCTTTGCAATTTCTTCAGCTAAAGATGCCTGACGACTATCAAGAGCGGCTTGAGTATCAGCTTGGGCTACACGAAGTGCCTCACGAGCTTCATCCCTAGCTTTTGAGATTGTCGCAGCATGCGACTCAGCCAGCGCGGCTGCGTCCTGCTGAAGCTTAGCAGCTCGATCAAGGTCGCCTTGAATACGCTCAGCTCTCGCCTCTAGCGCGGCCTGTACCCGCGGAATAGCGTGCTTCAACATAAGCCAATAAAGCACACCCAAAACTATCGCCAGCCAGAAGATTTGGCTTACGAACCACGTGGGATCAAATTGCGGCATCAAACACCCCTGCCTTTATTGCGGTTGCTTTATGCCTCCGCTGACTGGCCACCTCTAAAGCGCTAGCTTTTGAAATGACCAGAACGCTGAGGTCAGGCGAATAGTGCGATTAGCGCAACAATCAGAGCGAAAAGCGCGATAGCTTCTGTAACGGCGAAGCCAATCCAGATGTTGGCGCCAATTTCGCTTTTTGAAGCCGGATTACGGGCTAGAGCAGTGATATAGCTCGCCCAAACGTTGCCGACACCGATACCTGCTCCGATCATGCCAATGGCGGCTAGACCAGCACCAATGAGCTTTGCAGCTTCCGCTTCCATGAGTTTAACTCCTTCAATTAACGTAGTGAGGATTGGAAAAAACGTTAGTGCAAGTGCAACGCGTCATGCAGATATATGCATGTTAAAATGGTGAACACGTACGCTTGCAGAATAGCTACCAAGAATTCTAATGCGGTAATACCCACTAATAGCACTAGTGGAGCAATACCACCGACCACGCCCAGCATAATAGCAAAGCTAGCTATCACCTTAAGCAAAGTATGCCCTACCATCATATTGGCAAACAGACGCACTGATAAGCTAACTGGCCGAGACAGATAAGAAATCAATTCGATAGGAATAAGGATAGGCGCTGTCGCTATGGGAGCCCCGTGAGGGAAAAACAGCGAAAAGAATTTTGCTCCATGCTTAACAAGCCCTATTGCGGTAATCACCACAAAGATTGATGCAGCTAAAGCAAAGGTTACAGCAATGTGGCTGGTGAAGGTAAACGACCCTGGAATCATACCAAGAACATTTCCGAACAAAAGGAACATGAACAAAGTAAAAATAAACGGAAAATATTTTTTTCCCTCGTTTCCTACATTGTCTCGCACCATGTCGGCGATCGTTGTGTAAAGCGACTCAGCAATTAACTGCCAACGACTAGGGACAAGGCTACCTGGACCTGCGCCAAACCTAATAAGGCTAAATGAGACGATCGCGGCAATAACCATCCATAGGGAGGAATTTGTGAAGGAGATATCTAATCCACCGATCTGAATATCCAGAATCGGATGAATTTCGAACTGATGGAGAGGGTCTAAACCTCCACCACCGTGGCTTTCCGCCGCTTGTGAGCCTTTGTTTCCTGCCACTGGCCCCTCGCTATCCCTTGTCGTCTTCGGCGATTTCTCGCGCTGCACGTTCTCTGGCGGCTCGAGCATCTAAGTCACGAGCTGTTCTAATCACATTTGCAAACGCCGCGCCAGATCCAGAATGAACCCAACGATCAGCAAAAACGGCGCAGTCTCGAAGTAAGAGTCCAAAAACAGACCTCCTCCGACACCAACTGCCAGGCCGGCCACCATTTCGATGACAATCCTGAGCCCAACAGCCATGCCGTTTGCTGCACGACCGCGACCAGAGCCGCCGCCTTGGGTTTGCAGCACCCGCCGTGTTCTCGCCGCCTTTACCCGCTGACCTAAATCTTGCAAACGGTCGTCATTGACCATCACAAAGACCCCTCAACCCATTCCTAATTGGTGGCTGAACATCAAACATCCGCCAACAACTAAGACTTGCAAAGACGAATAAGAATTATCCGACAGGCGGGCGGACATTAGGCGGGCGGTCGAAGTAGTGTCAAGGATAGGTGGGGGGCTAAAAGGCCCTTGCTGCAGCGTTGGTTTGTCGCATCCGATTGGTTCAGCATCAGCCGGCTTCTCGCATTGCTGCAGCGTCATCAAAATTTACAGACACAAGCTGGGAAATGCCACGTTCCGGCATGGTTACGCCGTATAAGCGATCCATACGAGCCATTGTCATTCTATGGTGTGTGACGACAAGGAAACGAGTGTGCCCTTCAGAAGCCATTTCTTCCAGAAGTGAGCACACCCGATCCACGTTCGAATCATCTAATGGCGCATCTACCTCATCAAGAACACAAATTGGGCTTGGGTTGCACCGGAAGGCTGCAAAAACAAGTGCCAAAGCAGTCAATGCACGTTCCCCACCTGAGAGGAGTGAGAGGGTTTGAAGACTCTTTCCTGGCGGGCTTGCCATTATTTCAAGGCCTGCTTCAAGGGGATCATCCGAGCCAACCAGCGCAAGGCGGGCACGACCACCGCCAAAAAGCCGCTGGAACAGTTGGCTGAACTCTTTATCTATCAAATCAAACGTTTGTCGAAGACGCTGGCGGGCTTCTCCTGAGAGGTCAGAAACGCCCCGTCTCAGTTTTGTTATTGCTTGAATGAGATCTTCACGCTCTCGTCGGATTGTTTCGGATTGTTCTTCGATCTCTTCTATTTCAGTTTCAGCCCTAAGGTTTACCCCACCCATATTTTCGCGTTCACGTCTAAGTCGCTCTACCTTTCGGTCTAGAGCGTCGAGATCACTGGGAGGATTTTCTGGATCAACGCCTGCTATTTTGGCGAGGTCTCCAGGTGTTGCATCTAATTTTTCGACTATGCGATCTAACAAGTTTTGAGAAAACACACGAGCTTGATCAGCCTTGGCGGCAGCAACTGCTCTAGCCTCTCGAGCACTGCTTGCTGCAGTGTCAGCAGTCTTTGCGGCTGCAGCAAGCCGCGAAGCTTCTGTCTCAGCGCTAGCTAAGGCATCTCCTAGGGCGTGACGTTTTGATTCAGCCGTCTCAAGGGCATCGAGGATACGAGCTCTGTCTGAATCCTCATTGTTATCACCCTCTTCTGCGGCAGCAATTGCAGACGCAGCCTCAGTTGCTCTAGAGGCTAGTGCTAAAAGAGCAGCTTCAGCGGCTGATATTGCATTTTTCCTCTCTGATTCTTCATCTGCAACGGCCTTGAGGCGCCGAGCATTTTCGGCTTTAGCGGCTTCTAAGCGCTGTCTTTCGGCCTTCGCTTCTGACAAAGAGAGTTGGGCTGCGTTTGCTTCAGCGCGTGTGTTCTCTGCAATAGACCTTGCGGTATCTGGTTCGGCAATTTTATTTGCCAATCGTGACGCCTCATTTGACTCTGCCGAGGCAAGTTCCACCTGTTGACGTGCATTGGCAACAGCTTCTGCCTTTGCCGCTATGTTAGCTGCATAAAGGGCCTTATCTCTCTCGGCATGTCCCGCAGCGTTTTGATGTTCGTCGAGCTTTTTTCTTGCAGCTTGTAGAGAGTTTTGGGCTTCCCTTTCGTCTGCCTCCGCTTTGGTTAGCTCTGCCCTTGCAACGTCGCTAACAGCGAGCGCTGCAACTGAAGCTTCGGAAGCCTTTTTTCTGTTAACTTCGGCGGTTTCTAAACGATTTTTTAAAGCTAGGCGGCGCGCAGCTGCTGTCTCTGCCCCCGGTCTTCGAACAAACCCATCCCAGCGCCAAAGACCTCCTTCAGCTGAGACTAACCGCTGGCCTTGGGCAAGAGAGGGCGCAAGGGCTTCTGCTGCTGCGGAACTTTCAACGAAACCAATTTGGCTTAGTCGCGGCAATAATTGGTCTGGAGCAGAAACAAAATCGCTAAGCGGCTGCGTGCCCGAGGGCAAATCAGCTTTAGATCTGCTTGCCGCTTCACCCCAAAAGACTCGGCAGTTGGATCAAGTGAAGCCTCTAAATCATCTCCCAGGGCAGCACCCAAAGCTGTCTCATACCCTTCTTTTGCTCTGATGTGGTCGAGCACTGGAGCGCGATCGGGAGTGGATTGATTCTCAAGTAGGCCAGAGAGAGTTTTGGTTTCTGCAGTAAGTGCTGCTTCTGCACTGGCGGCGGCAGCACGAGCTTCCTGAGCGCTCGCAAGGTTTGCGCGCAGTGTTTCGACAGCTTCTTTGAAACTTTCGGCAGCTTCAGAAATTTCAGCTAAAGCTTTTCGAGCTTTGTCAGCTTGTGCAGTTGCATCTTCCAGTGCATTGGCGGGTGGAGCCTTTTCTTCTGCTTCAGAGTAAGCTCTTTCTGCTACCGTTAGAGTAGTGGAGACGCGCTCAAGTCTGGATTCAGCATCTCTTAAACGCTGAGATAATGTTCGGTTGTTGGCTTCTATTTCTGCGGCTTGATCTGCAGCCCTGTTAGCGGCCTCTGTTTTTTCGGCAACGATGGTCGTTGCTTCTTTGATCCGAGAGTCGAGCTCTTCTGGAGCGTCCAGATCAGCTGCTATCGCTAATAGGGCAGTTGTTTCCTCACTGAGCCGGATTAAGGCCCGTTCGGCAGATGTTTTTCTTTCTTCTTCCCGCTCTCTATCCCTACCAACATCTTCTAAGCGTATTTGAGCAGCGGCTCTGGCATCGGCCCTCCGCCGCCGCTCAGCGTCGATACGTTCTAACTCTAGCCTAAGACGCTGTTGAGTTGCTGCTGCTTCTGATTCCAGTCTTCTCGCGGCGGGAAGGGCGGCATTTGCCTCGCTGGCAAGACGTTCAACTCGAGCAGCTTCAGCGGCCACTTGAGCGACAGCGGATTCTGCAATTTTAGCGTTCTCAAAGGCTTGAGTTCTCTCTGTTTCGCTTAAGCGCCAGCGAGCTAAAAATGCTGCTGCATCCGCTGCTCGGATTAGATCGGAGGGCTTGCGAAAGCGATTAGCCTGCCTTGCTTGCTTCTGTAAGCTAGCTAACTGGTTGTCAAAACCAGTTAGGATATCTTCCAAACGTTCCAAATTAGTTTCGGCTGCATTTAGGCGAAGAGTAGCTTCATGTCTCCGAGCCCGAAGGCCCGCTACACCGGCAGCCTCTTCAAGAATAGAGCGGCGCTGTTCAGGTTTGGCGAGCACAAACGCGCCAATTTGACCTTGGCTGACAATAGCAGCTGAGCGCGCGCCAGAAGCCAAATCAGCGAAAAGCGTTTGGACGTCACGCGCCCTCGTGTCTCGGCCGTTTACTCGATATGAGGATCCAGAACCTCTCTCTATCCGACGAGAAATTTCTAACTCTGCCTGCCCAATCCATGGTGCGGGAAACGCACCGTCTGGACCAGTTAAGCCTATTGTGACTTCCGCGTGATTTCGAGAAGGACGTCCACCCCCGCCGGAGAAGATGACATCATCCATGCCATCTCCACGCAACTGCTTTGCCGATGTTTCGCCCATTGCCCAGCGCAAAGCTTCAACAACATTAGATTTTCCGCATCCGTTTGGACCTACCACGCCGGTTAGGCCCGGCGAAATAGCAACCTCAACCGGATCCACAAACGATTTAAATCCTGTTACTTTGAGCCGGACGATGTTCGCCATGCTCGCTCCTCTATATTTTTCGCTTGCGAAACAATTACTTGGTGAGGGTGTCGATGACTTTTATCATTTCCTCAGCGGTTATGCCGCCCCGATAGAGTGTTTCGTCAATCACAAAACTTGGTGTTGAGCGAACGCCATGTTTTTGTTCCCCTCCTGAGCTTCTGCAATAATCTGCTCAAGCATGCTTTTGTCTTCCATGCATGCCATTGAGGTTTCTTCTTTGAGGCCCGCCAGCTTACCAATGTTCGCTAGAGCTTTGAGGGGATTTTGGCTTCGCGACCAAACGCTTTGTGATTCGAATAAAAGATCGAGTATAGCGAGGCGTCGAGATGCGCCTGCGCACCGGGATAAGGCTGCAGCTCGAAGAGCTAGGCCATCAAGTGGAAAATCACGAAAGACTAAACGCGCGCGTCCATCGGCAATAGGACCAGCTTTCAACTTAGGCAAAATACTTTGATGAAAGTTGGCACAGTGCGGGCATGTTAGCGAGGCATATTCCACAATGACTACTTTTGCATCAGCCTTCCCGTAAAACACGTCGCTTTCGCGAATCTCTGGTGCGGCGGTCACCTCTCCGGAAGGCTCTGCCACGGCAGATGGAACAGCAAAAATCCAAAGCGCAAAAACAGCGTTGGTGATCAAAATCAATATTTTATGCATTGTAGAGTCTCTTACCCCTATATCTTGTAATTGTATCGGTTCCTAGCATCTGTCTGCAACCTAGATATTTATCAAAGACGGGGACAAGTTGGCGAAAGTGTGGCGCTTGGATTGTTAGGGCTTCGCAGAATCAAACGTGTGCGCTATATCAGGGGCGTGGCCGGGTTAGCACAGTGGTAGTGCAGCGGTTTTGTAAACCGAAGGTCGGGGGTTCAAATCCCTCACCCGGCACCACTTTTCTAAGAGAATTAAGTAGTTTTGCGCTTCTAACGATATCAATGGGTTAGTAGCTGTCCTGATCCCAAGTTCCCGCTAGATTTGGCGGCCTCAATGGTAGATTGAGAATAGGGTCCTTACACGCTTTGTTATCCGCACCCGAGGCATCATTTTTTAAGGTTGATTAGAGCTTGTTTGCTATTAGAGGATCGTTCTCGCTTCAGAGCATAAAGTCCAGAGGCAATAACAATGCCACCTCCCGTGATAGTCCAGATATCAGGGAAATCCCCAAAGGCAACCCACCCTAATATGACGGCGAACAGAGGCATTGCGTATGAGAAAGGTTGGAGGGTTGATGCCTCCGCGTTTCTGTATGCGGATGATAGAAGTAAATGACCACAAGCTCCAAGAAGTCCGAGTAGTACTAACCATGCCCAGCCTTCTGGTGTTGGAGGTTGCCAGACTAATGGTGCAACCGCAGAAAAGCAGACAAAACCGACCATAGCAGAGTAAAGAGTTGTTGTTTCTGCGCTGTCCTTAGCACCTACTACACGCAATAAAATCTGAAAAGTGGCCCAGCAACATGCACCACCCAACGCTATGAGGGATGCTGGTTCAAAAACCGTTGAGCCTGGCCTTATGATTATAAGCACACCGATGAAACTGATTGCTACCGCTGTTATTCGGCGCGGACCAATTTTTTCCTTCAGAAAAACAGCAGCTAATGCCATCACAAGAATTGGCGCAGCCGCCAGGATTGCATGCACATCTGCAAGTGGCATCACGCGTACAGCAACTATAAAGGCGGTCATTTGTCCAATCATTATGATTCCGCGAAGTAATTGGGTTTTTGGTTTTGCGGATTTAAGGGTTTTTTTAAAACCCTTATGCCCAGCTAACGACAGACTGAAAATAAGAAAAACCCAGAAACGAATGGCCAAGATTTGAGGGATTGCTAAGCTCGCAGTTAGGTGTTTGGAGATCGCGTCCATAGATGCAAGAAGTAACATCGCTAGCAAAACAACTGCGATGGCAAATCTAGGACGGTTGGGGCGATTAGGCTCAGACATGGTCCGTTTCAAAATTAAGTTTTGCTCTCTGCCGTATCATGAATGCGAACTTATGAGTAAAATTTGGGTGGGTAGATTATTGGAGAGACACCGTGCAGGAAATGGCAACAGGTTATGGACTTGTGGAAGGACCAGTTTGGCATAGTGAGCTGGGTTTGCTTTACAGCGACGTCCTGAATGGTGGAGTATTTCGAATATCTAAGAACGGGGATGTCAGTCAGCAGGTGCCAAAGCGGCGAGGAATTGGAGGAATGGCGCTTCATGCCGATGGCGGATTAGTGATGGGCGGAAAGGATATTGTTGCTGCGGATATTGATGGCACTAACATGGGTATCCTACTTGCCGGTGCCGATACTCAAGCAGGAATTGGCTTCAACGATTTAACAACGGACGCTAACGGTCGAATTTTTGTAGGTGACTTAGGTTTTCGAGTTTTTCGTGGCGATGAGCCAAAACCAGGATATCTGCATTTGATTGATCTTGATGGCAGTGAACGGGTCATTTCCGATGGAATAATGCTCACTAACGGCCTTGGGTTTTCGCCTGATGGGAAAAGACTTTATCATTCTGACGCGCGTGCAGATCTAGTCAGGGTGTATGACGTATTTCCAGATGGCTCGGTTAGTGATTGGGTGCCTTTTGCTACCCTCGAGTCAGGGGAAACTCCTGATGGTTTAGCTGTTGCTATGGATGGCTCGGTATGGGTGGCTCTGGCCCATGGAGGAGCTGTTGCGGTCTATGAGTCCGATGGTCAACTCAGACAGCGGGTGCCAGTTCCTTTGCCAATGGTCACAAGTGTTTGCTTTGGTGGAGACGACCTAAAGGATGTGTATATCGTATCTGGCAGCCGTGGCGGTCAAGAGAAAATTGTGGCAGCGTATTTGTTACACGCTCGTCGGTTGCGGGGCTTCCTCTCCCGCCTGCAAAAGTAAAAAGGAATTGATGGCTTAACCCATTCTTCGTCAGTTGATTCCAACTTATTTGGTGCCACTCTTGATGATGCTTTACTCGGCTGCAGCTGCAGAGCGCGCAGGCTCGAGATGGAAGCCTCGATAGTTATCCGCAACTACTTCTTCACAAATACGGCGGTAAGTTCCTACTCCGGCAATATAAGGCATAAAGAGGCGCGGTTTGCCTGGAATGTTGGCGCCCGTGTACCAAGAATTGGCCTGAGGAAAGAGTGTTTTGTTTGCAACTTCTTGGACATGGTCAACCCATTGATCTTCAGCCGATATTTCTGGTTCGATAAGCTCAAAGTTCTCAGCTCGCATGTGCTGAATAGTGCTTACTACAAGATCCACATGCTGCTCTATCGATGTAAGCATGTTGCTTTTTACAGATGGGCTGCCAGGGCCAGTGATCATAAAAAGATTGGGAAAGCCTTCGCTCATAACGCCTAAGTAAGTCCTAGGGCCTGCTTTCCATTTTTCTTTAAGGGCCAATTTATTGCGACCACGTATATCAATATTGAACAAGGTGCCTGTCATTGCATCAAAACCGGTTGCAAAAACGATGGTATCAAATTCGTAAACTTTGCCGTCAACACTCAGTCCGTTATCAGTCACGTGTTCGATAGGATTTTGACTAATGTCAATAAGATTGACGTTATCTCTGTTGTAAGTTTCGTAGTAACCACTATCGACACAAATACGTTTTGTACCGATAGGATGGGATGCCGGCGCTAGGATTTCGGCTGTTTTTTTATCTTCAACGGTTTCGTATATTTTACTTCTGACAAACTCTGACATCATATCGTTTGCAGATTGGCTTACCAAAATATCATTAAAGGCGGCTAAGAAGCCTGATCCCCATTTTTCCATTGGGCCTCCAGTATTGCTTGTCGTTCTTCGGTGTTTACTTCTAAGGCAGATTTTTCGCCCCTAGGTCTGGTATTCCCTTGTTGGGAATAACGCATCAATTCCCGCTTATCGGCGTAATCCTCTTTCCACGACCGCGAATAGTCAGCAGTCATCGGCGCGTTCCGCGTTGGGATTGAGAAGTTTGCGATCCGTTGAAAAACAGTAAGATGACCGGCTTCTTTGGCAATTTCAGGTATCGCTTGAATACCGGAGGAGCCAGTTCCAACTACCGCTACGCGTTTGCCATTAAAGTCAACTTTTTCATGAGGCCATGAACCAGTGTGATATGTTTCGCCCTTAAATTGAGTAAGCCCTTCAATTTCTGGTACCTGTGCTGTTGAGATGCACCCAGTAGCCATTATGACAAACTTGGATGTTATTGTTTGCCCCCTGTTAGTTTTTGCACTCCAAAGACGGCTTACGGGATCAAAGTGCGCAGATTTTACCTCTGTCTCAAATTCAATATGGCGCTTTACATCGAACCGATCGGCAACATGATTTGCATACCGCAGGATATCTGGTTGAGCGGAGTACTTTTCAGGCCACTCCCACTCCTGCTGTAAGGCCTCGTCAAAACCATATGAGTATTCCATGCTCTCAACGTCACAGCGTGCACCAGGATAACGGTTCCAATACCAAGTGCCACCGACACCATCACCTCGTTCGTAGCAGCGAACTGACATTCCTGCAGCAACACATCGATGCACCAGATAGATGCCTGAAAACCCAGCTCCTACAATTATAACGTCAAAATGAGGTGCAACGGACGTTTGATGGGACATCTTTTGTCTCCCTAATATCACCGCGCTTCAGCAAGCAATGTGAGTACCTTAGAAGTAATCTGACAGTTCACTCTAAACCATGCACTTTGTGCGGGTCATCTGTTTTATTAGACGTCAAGTGCTTCATGAGCGGGATTAGGCTCCAGTTCGACGCCGTTCACAGTCATCGCGAGCATGGCATAGTATCCAATGCAGGTGGTTAATTGAACATATTGATCTGCGCCAAGCCTTTTCATAACTGCATCAGCAAGAGCTGAAGACACACGATTTTTGCTAAGAAGCTCACGCGTGAATTCTATTATTTGTAGGTCTTGTGGTGGAATTCCGTCTGAACGACCTTCCCGGATTGCATCGATAGTGGATCGAGGCACTCCTCGTTCTGCACCAATAACACCCTGTATCCCCCAGACGTATTGAGCTTGGAAATGAAGACCGACTACTAACGCGGCGAGTGTGCGGGTTCTTAGCTCTAGTGTTCCCTCCCAACGAACTAAGGTTCCAAGATGGGCCACACGCTCAGCCCATTCTGGGGCATGCATCCATACTGAAAATGGCCCATCAAGAGATTTACGGGTGTCGACAATTTTCTCTGCGATGCGACGAGCTTCACCTGAAAGCTCAGAAGGGGATTTAAGAACTTGTACTCTGGCCATATTGCTTCCTCGGATTAATGATGGGGGAAAGAATAATCAGATAGTATTGCTAACAGCATCCAGGGTAGGAGAATACAATGTCCAAACCAGAAGTTGACAGAAGTTTTCTCGGGAAGACTGTCGTAGTTGTTGAGGCTACCTCCCATGCGAAGGGTGTCTTTGCACCAGCACCGGCTGGTAGCCAGAACATTCATGTTGGTTCAGCGTCCGCTCGTCTATTTGCCTCTCGAGGAGCAAGAGTGGTGGTGATTGATCCAGACCGAGATGCTCTTCAAGAACTCGAGGAAGAAATAAAGTTAGCGAATGGCGAGATCGAAACAGTGACCGTTGATCATATCGATCCCAATGCGCTGCGTTCAGTTGTGCGAGAAAAAATTGGACCAGTTCATGCCCTCATCAATTGCCACTTTAATCCGGAGCGGCAGTCTATAGAAGATGTTGAAATGGATGCGCTGGAGCAGGTTATTCAGTCTGAATTACTTGGACCACTTGCCGCGACGAAAGCCTTTTTGCCGGCGTTGAAGGCTGCAGATGGGGCGGCCATTATTCATATGGGGTCTATCGATGGCATTCTTGGGAACCCCAATATACCTGCTTACTCTATGGCTAAAGGTGGACTTGTTCCGATGACCCACGTAATGGCGGATGAGTTTGCTCCCTATAAAATCAGAGTAAACTGCATTGCTAGAGGTATGGCGATTGGTAAGGGTGATTTGGTGCAGCCAGGTTATGCGCCACTGGTTGCGGTTACGCCGTTGGGGCGCCCAGCATTTCCAGAGGAGATTGCTGAGGTAGCGTATTTCCTTGCTTCTGATGCCGCATCATACATAACTGGCACGGTGCTTCCTGTTGATGGGGGGCGCATAGGTATCACGCCGGGCACTGGCCTCAGAGTGGGGCTCTAGCCAATTTTTAACCTTTCTTATTTTTGGCTTTTGTCGCTTCTTGAGTGAGGATCGGTAAACTTTCAGTCATGGTGTGTATCCCTAGGGCGGCTATCAGCTGCAGTATTTCCATTAATTCTTCTTGGCTTGCCCCATAACCGATCGCGTTTCTGATATGTAGACGCAGCCCTGGTTCATAGAGATGAGTTGTAGATGCATCGATCGCTATATAGACGAATTCGCGGACCTTTGGCTCGAGCACGTTGGTTCGCCAAGGTGCGCCAGAGAAGTTTAAGTATGCCTCAAAGAACTCAGGAGCCATTGCCAGCATGTCCTCCTGTCTTTCGGACCAATATCCACGCACCTTAATATATTCATCTTTGATCTTTTGACGTCGTTCATCAATTTTGGGTCTATTCAGCTTCCCAGCGGCTTGTAACTCTTCAATTAGTACAGGCATGCCGAGGCTACAGCTATGAATGCCAAGTACGCTGGTCATTGCTAGAACTTCAAAAACTTCTTCTTCTGATGCGCCATGCCGAAGAGCATTCTGTATATGGACACGAGTACCCCTATTATAGAGGTGAGTCGTCGACGCATCTGCAGCAATGTACATAAACTCTTTAACTTTTGGCTCTAATGTTCCGTGCTTCCAAGGAGCCGACGAAAAGTCAGTATATGCCTTAAAAAAGTCAGGGTTTAATCGAAGCATTTCCTCCCAGATGTCCATCCAGTAACCACGGTTTTTAATGAAATCATCCTTGATTGCCTGGCGGTGTGGGTCCAGAGAACTCATGTTCGGTCTCCTTATTAGTTCTGTTCTTCGACAAAATAATAATCTCAAGGGCTCATCGTGAGCTATCTGCCGATGTTGACAAGTGGTTCTCTGATCCGAACCCTTGATTGAAATCGCCAGCAGGAGCCTCTTATGGCAGGAATCACATACGACTATGTTATTGTAGGTGCTGGAGCAGCTGGTTGTGTCTTGGCCAACCGCTTAAGCCAAGATGGGAAGGCGACGATATGTGTTTTAGAGGCGGGAAGGAATGATAAACATCCATTAATCCATATCCCCGCAGGCTTCGTTAAGACGCTCTATGGCGATCGTTTTATTTGGCGGTTTGAAACGGAAGAGGGTCCAGGTCTAGACGGACGTAAGGTAATGATGCCGCAAGGTAAGGTCGTTGGCGGCTCTTCATCTGTTAATGGAATGGTATATAACCGCGGCCAGCGCGCCGACTTTGATCAGTGGGCCCAAATGGGCAACCGTGGTTGGGGTTTTGATGACCTGCTTCCATACTTCAATCGATCCGAGACCCGCATTACATCAGACCAAGCAGAAAAACGTGGCGAAGCAGGAGAGTTACCAGTCACTGACCATGATTGGATTAATCCTCTTACTGAAGCGTTCTTCGATGCCGCTACTGCATGCGGTGTCCCGAGGTCGAGGGACTACAATTCTGGATTTCAATTCGGATCAGGTTATTTCCAGCGCTATATTCACAATCGTCAGAGAGTAAGTTCAGCTAAGGCCTTTCTTAAGCCAGCGCTTAACCGTCCAAATGTTCGCCTTGAGACTCATGCCAACGCCATTGCAATTGAATTTCAGGGTAAGCGAGCGTCTGGTGTAAAATGGGTTAACCGCGCTGGCCAAGAACAGTTGATTCAGGCAGGGCGTGAGGTGATCTTATCTGCTGGCGCTGCCAATACGCCAAAGCTTCTTCAAATTTCGGGAGTTGGTGCACCAGGTCAATTGTCGGATATTGGTGTTTCAGTTCATCATTCTCTCGCTGGTGTTGGAGAGAACCTCCGAGACCATTACACCGCCCGCATGACGGCGAGAGCAAAGAATGTCAAAACGATCAATGAATACGCTAGATGGCCACGTCTTCCGTTGGAGGTTGTAAAGTGGGCAGTTGGAAGGCCAAGCGTTCTTGCTCTCTCTCCAACTATCGCATTCGTTCACGGCAAGTCACACCCTCAAATGGAAGATGCGGATCTCCGTATATTATTTACTCCGGGTAGTTATCAGGATGGCAAAGTTTACGTTCTAGATGAGTATCCGGGTTTGACGTGTGGAGCCGCCCAACCAAGGCCGGAAAGCACAGGTTTTGTGCGTGCTCGTTCGTCTGATCCTCAAGCACCCCCTATCATTCAACCTAATTATTTAACAGCAGAGGAAGATCAGAGGATAACGATAGCCGGTTTACGTCTCGCTCGAAAAATCCTTAATCGCCCAGAAATGTCTAAATATTTTGACTTTGAAACTTTGCCTGGAGCGGATGTGCAATCTGATGATGAGCTTCTTGATTTTGCTAAACGTAAGGGCAACACGGGGTACCATCTTGTAGGCACGGCAAAAATGGGTCCAGCAACAGATAGTCGTGCTGTCGTTGATGACCAGCTACGCGTCCATGGGCTTCAGGCTTTACGCATCATCGATGCATCCGTGATGCCAATGTTGCCTTCGGCAAATACATTTGCTTCAACTATTGCAATTGCTGAAAAAGGGGCTGACCTGATACAGGGCAAGCTATCAGCCGAATAAGCCGGATTTCCGCAGGGCCTCAGGTTCTCCTTCAGGGAGCCAGTGTTTCAGAGCTTCGACTGAATTTTCAGGAGAAGGTGCCTTTGCCGCGGTAGGCATAGGAGATGAATGGTTACTAAAGCGGGGTGCAGGTGCAGGCTGCACTATACCGTCTACCTCAACGAAGGTTTTGCGACTAGCGAGATGAGGGTGATCTGGCGCTTCGTCCGGCCCTAATACTGGCGCAAAGCAGACATCCGTGCCCTCTAATTCTTCTTGCCATTGAGCGCGTGTTTTAGTCTTAAATATGACGCCTAAACGAGCCTTAACTTCGTCCCATGAAGACCTGTCCCACTGTTCTGGAAGGCTCGTAGGATTAATTCCTAACCGTTCTAAAAGTTCAGTGTGAAATTTAGCTTCTATTGGGGCAAGTGATACCCATTTCCCGTCAGAGCATTCATAAACATCATAAAAATAGGCACCTGAGTCATTCATATTTTCTCCACGTTGATCAGTCATAAACCCTGAAGCAAAATGGCCAAAATAACTTGTCATCAGGGAGGCTGCTCCGTCCACCATTGCGGCGTCAACGACTTGACCTTTTCTGGTTTTTCCAGCTTCGAACAATGCGCACATAACACCGAATGCGAGATACATCGTCCCTCCACCAAAATCCCCAACCAAGTTAAGTGGAGGTGTTGGAGGTCCGCCCTTGCGGCCGATGGCGTGCAACACTCCAGCTAGAGCTATGTAATTCAGATCATGTCCAGCTGCATGCGCAATTGGTCCCTCCTGGCCCCATCCTGTCATTCGGCCAAAAACCAGCTTTGGGTTTCGGGCTAGACATACTTCAGGGCCAAGACCAAGGCGTTCCATAACCCCTGGTCTAAATCCCTCGATCACAGCATCCGCGGTATCGATTAAACGAAGTGCAATATCTACAGCGTTTTTTTGCTTAAGGTCTATTGCGATAGCCGGTCGGCTGCGCAGCAAAAGATCATATTTTCGCTCTTGGGGGGCTCCTAGGCCGCTAGGTTCTAAGCGATCGATTCTAATGACTTCAGCACCCAGATCAGCCAGCAACATTGCGCACATAGGTGCGGGTCCTATTCCAGCCATTTCTACAACTTTGAGGCCATTAAGTGGTCCGGAGGGCATTAAACTTATCCTTTTGGTAAAGGAGGGATGGGAATAGGGCAGACCCCGTTCGCATTGCCGTCTTCGACCTCCGCCAGAGTATCGGTATCTACATCTGTTAGGAAGGTGGCGTGGAAACGGTTCACCATATTGCTAAGCCCAACAGTTAGGCAGAGATCTATGATTTGCTGGTCACTGAAATGCCGACTTAGATCGCCGTAGGTTTCGTCATCGATTGGAGCCATCGTAGTTGCTTTACGCGCATATCGCACAATCGCAGCCTCTTCAGGGGTATAAATGCCGGCTGGCAGAGGATCATCCAGTAGGTGTGTCATCTGTTCTTCCGTCAGTCCTAGCACCCGACCGAGCGCTGTGTGTGTCGGAATTCAGTAAAAGCAATTATTAACTGTGGTGGCTGTGAGGTATGCGAGCTCACCGTGGTGAGGCTCTAGCGTTGAGTCTTGCCGATAGACGGTTGTTAGAAAATTTGAGAATGCAACGAGAGCCTCCGGTCGATTAGCCATAGCCCGATGTATATTGATCATTCGGCCACGAGCAGCACCCGCCTCCTGAAGTGCAGTACGAGCATTTGGATCAAGGTCAGGATCATTTTCATCTAAAATAGGGATGCGTGCCATTTTTACTCCTCAAGGTGGGTTAGGACAGTTCATGAATATCAGTATCGGGCTCATGAAGTTGAAAAGATTTTGGATTTACGGGTATTTTTTTATCCCTGTCCCAGAGTCTGTAGGCGCTCTAATGCATCTGCAAGTTCGGTTTGCATTTCTAGCATGACCTGGCGGACGCTCGTCTCCTGTTTCATTGACCCGACAACCTGTCCAGCTGGGAAGGAATATAGATCTGATCTTTCAGCTCGGATGACGCGAGCGGTAACTTCGTTAAACAGCACTCCTTGCAATGGAGGATCGAGATATTCTGGAGCGTCAGGAGCTTCCCATATCTCTGAAAGTCGGCTTTTTAACATTCTCACGGTTTTGCCAGTTCGACAGCGGCGTCGCACAGCATCTTCAGCCTCTGCCGCAAAATAAGCCTGTTTTTCGAACGGTGTTAGCTCGCTTTCTCGCGTGCCTAGCCAGACCGTTCCACACCAAACACCTTCAGCTCCCATAGCAAGGGCAGCAGCTATCTGAGATCCGCGAGCGAAGCCCCCCGCAGCTATCACGGGGATTTCATTCTTAACTGCATCGATGACATCTGGAACTAGAACTAGCGTTGATATTGCTCCGGTATGGCCGCCAGCTTCTGTTCCCTGAGCAACGACGAAATCTACTCCAGCAGCACACTGTCTGCTTGCGTGTTTTGGTTTGCCACACATGGCGCCTATTACGATCCCACGGTGTCGTAAATCTCTGACTACATCCTCAGGCGGTGCACCAAGTGCACTTACAACTACGCGAATTTTAGGGTGGTGTACTACGACATCTAGGAGCCGCCTTGCTCCTTCTGGTGTCATCCCACCACGACCGGAGGCTATTTCATCATGGACACGAGTTTTTTCTTCCTGCGGTAGTTCTGGAACGCCTTCTGCGTCCAAGAAATCTTTCATGAATGCCTTGTGGGTATCAGGAATGAGATCGTTCAGATCTTTCTTACCGAATGCAGCCTCCGCATCACGGTCATATTTTACAGGGATAATTACGTCGACACCGTATGGAAGGTCACCAACCTGTTCATCTATCCATGCAAGCTCAACTTCGAGTTGCTCGGGAGAGAAAGTTGATGCTCCAAGCACACCAAAGCCTCCAGCTTTGGTTACCTCGGCAACAACATTGCGACAGTGAGAGAAGGCAAAAATGGGGCTCTGGAAGCCTAGGTGTTTTTGGAGACGGTTTTGCATTTTTATTCTTCCCGGTGAGCGGTAGTGCAACCTTATCTAACTATATTTTACAATAGTACTAAGAGCGTCGAAGGTGGCTCAACTCCTCCACAGATTCTGGATTAATTAACGAGCTTAAATCACCGGTCTCGAGGCCAAGGTATGCTGCTCTTACAACTCGCCGCATGATTTTCATATTTCGTGTTTTGGGAAGGTCTGAAACAAAAATAACTTCACTCGGTCGAAAGGGGCGTCCAAGCCCGCTAGCTACAACTTCCGCCAATTCTTCTTTCAGTGCATCGTTAGCGACAACATTCGTTCGGACCTGGCATACGCAAACAATAGTCGTTCCCTTGACTGGATGCGGTGCGCCCACAGCTGCAGTTTCGACTAGCTTTTGTGTCCCCATCAAAAGTGCTTCGATTTCTGCGGGTCCGGTGCGTTTTCCAGCAATTTTTAAGGTATCGTCGGAGCGACCATGTACCATCCATGTGCCGTCTGATGCCCTACTTGCAAAATCGCCGTGCACCCACATTCCTGGAATAATATTCCAGTAGGTTTGTAGGTATCTTTCATTGTCATTCCAAAGGCCTCGCGTCAGTCCAATGGAGGGGCGTCGCATGACCAGTTCACCGACTTCGCCAGGACTGACTGGTTTACCAGACTCATCCACTACGTCGGCTCCGACTCCTGGCACTGGGCCTGAAAAAGCGCATGGCTTGAGAGGATGAATAACTGTGGTAGCAACGATGCCTCCTACTTCAGTTCCTCCGGAATAATTGAGAATAGGTAGCTTTCCTTTCCCTACTGCATTGAAGAGCCAGAGCCATGAAGGTTCATCCCAAGCTTCGCCAGTAGAGGCAAAAATACGAAGGCTGGAGAGATCATGACGGTTCAGTTGTTCGGGTCCGTTTACCATCAAGGTTCGCACGATGGTTGGAGCAATGCCAAGCCAAGAGACTTTGTGGTCGGCAATTAGTCTCCAGTATCGATCTGCTTCTGGGTAGTTGGGAGCACCCTCGATTAAAACTACTGTTCCGCCAAGCTGGAAGCCTCCGTAGACAAGAATTGGGCCAACAAGCCAGCCCATATCTGACATCCACATAAGTCTGTCATCCGGCTTGAAATCCATACAAATGGATAGATCAAGGGCGAGCTTGGCGGGAAAGCCGCAATGACTATGCACAACACCTTTAGGCTTTCCTGTAGTCCCTGAAGTGTAAATGAGAAGAAAAGGGCTGTCGGCATCCACTTCCGCGGTTGCCACCTCGTCAGGCATGTCTCTCGTCAAGTCAGCCCACCAGTGGTCACGTCCCTCGGTCCAGTCGTGAGGTGCTTCCCAATGCTTTGTAACTATAACGTGCTGAAGGTTGGGCGCTTGATCTGCTATCTCATCTACAATTGCCTTAGCTGGAACAGCACGCCCTCTACGTGGAGAGCCATCAACCGTAATGATGGCTTTGGCTTTACTGTCATTCAGGCGGGCAAGCAGAGCGTCACCACCAAATCCGGAAAACATAGGGAGTACAATACCGCCAATCTTAGCGACGGCTAAAAGTGTTATTGCAGCTTCCGGTATATTTGGAAGATACATTGCGATCACGTCACCAGATCCCAGGCCAAGCTTGCGAAGACCCCCAGCAAGGTGATTTGTCTGTGTTCGCACCTCAGCGTACGTTAACTGCTTTGTGGTCCCGTCTTCTCCTTCCCAATCGATCGCTATCTTTCTGTCGGTTGGCGTATTTTTCCATTTATCAAGACAGTTGAGCGCTACGTTAGTGGTTCCGCCCTTACACCATTGAGCAAATGCGGGCCCCATAGTTTCATCAACAATTTGATCCGGGTACTTGAAGAAACGAAGATCTATAAAATCGAAAAGCTTTTGATGAAATTCTTCGGGGTTTTCATCCGACCAGGAAACAAGACTTTTGTAATCAGCTACACTGCACTTTCGAATGAATGCAGTCAGATTGGCGTTGTCTATTAAATCTTTCGAAGGGCTCCATACGAACTCATCGCCATTCATGCAGAACCCTCCTGAAGATAATTCAGTCTCGCGTTGGCACGTCAGGTACCCAGAGATATCCATCTGGGTCGAGAATATATACTTCGCGCAGTCCGTGTTTTTTGTCTATTGCGCCAGTAAGGATCCGATCTCCGCGCATACGGGCACATCTCTCCGCTTCATCAGGGTCTAGGCCATGTATTCGGAGTTCAATCCCTGAGCCACGGGAGCCGTCGGAGTTAAGACAATTTATCAACGGATGCTTTTCATAGGTATGGTCGGCATGAAGCATCCACTCCATATCTTGGCGCCGTAGCACCGCAAAATCGGGATCCGCGTATAATACCTCAGCCTGGAGGACGGATTTAGCGAATTCAACAGAGACGGCGATTTCTTTCACCAACAGATTAATGCCAAAGCCCTGTAATGCTCGCCCATACTCGCTTGCGGGTATCCATGGATCACCCACTCGCTTCTTCATTTTGGTTGATGCCTTCCATCCTTTGTAGGCGTTCCTGTTATTCTTATACCGGCGCCCGCAATTCCATATCGACGATTTATTTGAATGATAAGTGAGGTTAGGGCCTCTGCTGCGGCCGAATTGGCAAGGGGGCCGGCGTGCCATCCACGCATCCCAGCGTCTTCTACTAGGTCAATAACCGTCTGGCGTGCTGCAACTTTGTCTCCGGCAACCAAGACATCACACTCAAGGTCAATATCTGATTTTAGTTTCTCTGCAGCCACATTCTGAAAGGCTGAAACAACAGTGACATCCTCTCCAAGTGCTTTCTGAGCATTCACCGCAGCCGAGCCACCTTCTGGTAATTGCACCGTGCCAACCTTTGGCGGCATTAAGGGGACGGTCGCATCAATCAATATCTTACCAGAGAGCTGGCTTTTTACAGCTTCAAGTGTAGCAAGCTGATTAGAATAAGGGACTGTTATGGCAACTATATCGGCTTTTGCAGCAGCTGCAGTGTTTTCCAAACCTTCAACACCAAAACTTGAAAGATCAGCAGCTGCTATTTCAGCTTTCTCAGCTGTACGCGAGCCTATTACAACTTTATGTCCCGCCTTTGCCCAACGGCGAGCAAGTCCGGTTCCGAGATCGCCTGTGCCGCCAAGAATTGCGATCGTTAAAGAACTAGTCATGAGAGTCAGTTTCCTTTGTTAAAATCGAAAAGCCCAAGACCAGTTGGCGAATCGGGCATGATAGCTTGCTTGGTTACTTCTGGATTTAGGGCGGTGACACCCCGTCCGTCCAGTCCTGACAGATTGTGTATAGCGGTTAAGAAACGGTCAATTTCTGGTTGTGTTAGCAGGTGCCCTGCAAGGCTTGTAAATTTGCGCGAATAGTCCTCAAGTTTCCAAGGTTTTGTTCCGTTTGGATGGGCATCTGCAATACTTTTTTCAAAAACAAGCGTTGCACCATCAGTCATCTTTAGTTCAAGTCGCCCGCCGTATGCCCGCATTGCGGGGTCTTCGGCGTGGTAGCGACGGTCCCATTCGGGATCTGCTGCGGTTTCTATTTTCTGCCAAAGATCAATGGTGCTAGGTCTGCTGGCGCGCTCGGCGGAGTAGCTATCTATGTGGTGCCAAGAGCCATCCTCAAGTGCCACTGCAAGGATATACATAATTGAATGATCAAGGGTTTCCCGGCTTGCTTTTGGGTCCATTTTTTGCGGGTCATTTGCACCAGTGCCTATGACAAAATGGGTGTGGTCAGAAGTGTAAAGGACAGCCTTAGAAATCCTACAAATATCAACTTTGCTCCGAACCTCAAAGGCCAGGTCTATGATAGCTTGCGCCTGATATTCTGCTGAGTGGGCCTTAGGAAAACTCTCTAAAATATTATTTGCGGCTTCGCCTGGTCGAGGCAATGTGATTGCGTATGTTGCTTCTTTACCCGCCAACATCCACGGAATGACAGAATCCTCTCCCTCATAAATTGGACTCGGGGCACCTTCTCCTCGCATTGCCCTATCAACCGCTTCAATGGCCGTTTTACCAGCTTGTGCAGGCGCAAAAGCCTTCCAAGAAGAGATTTGCCCTTTGCGTGACTGTCGAGTTGAAAAGAGAGGTGAACAGCTTGGTTTACTGCCTGAAAAATAATCTCGGCGGGTAGTTTTAATAGGGCTCCCAGGCCTGCAGCAATTGCGGGAGCTAGATGAGCTACGTGGTCTTTTTTGTAAGAATGTAAATCTATAGCCTTAACGAGTGCGATGTGGATTTCATACGAAACCGCAATAGCCTGAGCGAGACTAGTCCCTGATTGCTCCGTTTGTTGAGCGACAGCCAGAAGTGGAGCTATGCAGTCGCTTGGGTGTGCAAAGTCGGCGGCGAGAAATGTATCGTTGAAATCCAATTCGCGAATAGCCACGCTATTTGCAAAGCCCGCCCATTCGCAATCTACTGTGATGGAGTTTGGTAAACCAAATAAAGGGGCTCCTCCACTGCGCTGATGAGCTAGCGCCATCGCTCTGGCAGATGCCACTGGTCCTCTATTTATTGCAGCGAGTGCAACAGCAAAACTATCTAAAAGGCGACACTGGATCATCTCCAGGGTCAACGATTCTGGTGGAAGAGCTGCTGTGCTGAAAGTGGCTATCCTGCCAGCAAGCTGCTCACGCCAAGGCGGCGTTTCGGCAGATGACAGGCTACGAATGCTGTATCTTGGCATCAGATGTTTCGAGGCCCGGCAGTACGAATATCATCAGGTACTAAGGTCGCAGCCACACTATCGTCTAATTCCTCAAACGAGTGATATCCGATGGTGTCATACAGTTGGGCGCGAGTTTGCATCTCTTCAAGCTTGTCAATGAGCGTTCCTTTTTCGGCTAATTCTGAATACATAGATTCCATAGCTTTTGCTGCAACGCGAAGGCTGGAAACAGGCCAAATTACCACCTTGCATCCAAACTCCTGGAATTGTTGTGCTGTATAGTAGGGCGTCCGGCCAAATTCAGTCATGTTAGCCATAAAGGGGACGCCACATTCTGAAGAAAAACGACGGAATTCTTCAGGCGTTTTTATTCCATCAGCAAATACTAAGTCTGCTCCAGCTTCGGCATATAATCGTGCTCGGGCTAAACCGGCCTCTAAACCTTCGGATTGCACAGCATCTGTCCGAGCAATGATTCGTAGATGACGGCGCGCCTTTCGAGCCGCTGCTACCTTGCGAGCCATTTCTTCCGGGCTTGCTAGTAACTTATCGTTGAGGTGGCCACATTTTTTGGGGAGGATTTGGTCTTCCATTTGTATTGCAGCGGCTCCTGCATCTTCGAGCTCCCTGATAGTTCGCATAACGTTGAGGACTTCTCCGTAACCGGTGTCTCCATCTACTATGAGAGGAAGCTGCGTAGCTCTATGTATTTGGCGCACCGTATCGCAAAGCTCGTTCAGCTGAATGACGCCTAAATCAGGCAAAGCCATTGCTGCCGTAACTGCAGCTCCGGAGACATAAAGACAATCAAAACCAGCGGCCTTTGCTAGCAAGCCAGCCATGGCGTTGTGGGCTCCTGGAGCTTTAACAATTCCAGGGCGATCAAGAAGCGCTTGGAAGCGCTCTCCCATCGGTTTTGATTCCCAGTTTTCTGCGACAAGCCAGGTCATGGTTGAAAACTCCAGCGCTTTAATAGATGACGGACGAACTATAAACTGCCATCAATCATATCTACACAACAGAGGTATGCTAGATGCGGCAGAGACGGATACCAGCAGTTTTCATGAGAGGTGGCACTAGCAAGGCAATCGTATTTCATGAAAAAGACTTGCCAGATGATCGTGGAATGTGGCCGGAATTATTTGTTGCAGCCATAGGGGCTAACGATCCAAATGGGCGGCAATTGAATGGGATGGGCGGTGGCATCTCATCTTTATCTAAGGTTTGCGTAGTCGGACCACCGAGCAGGCCAGAAGCCGATATTGACTATACATTTTTCCAACTTGCACCAAAGGATGCCTCGGTAGATGTATCTGGCAACTGCGGAAATATGTCGAGTGCCATGGGTCCTTTCGCTTTAGATGAGGGCTTGGTGAACGGAAAAGGTGATCAGGCTGAAGTCAAAATTCACAATACTAATACAGGAAAAATTATCAGAGCTCGTTTCCAAATTGATGAAGAGAACGCAGCAGTAGATGGAGATTTTATCCTGCCAGGTGTTGCAGGAAGTGGCTCACCTGTTTCCTTGGATTTTTTAGCTCCTGGGGGGGCTAAAACTGGTAAATTGCTACCCACAGGAAGCCCTAGCAATATTCTGCAGGTTGAGAGCGTTGGCAAAATCGAAGCCAGTATGGTCGATGCTGCCAATCCTTGCGTGTTTGTTCGTTCAGAAGACCTGGGCGTGATTGGTACGGAGACGCCAGAGATATTAGAAGCGGACGCTGGTTTCCTTGAACGTATGGAGGCAGTGCGACGAACAGCAAGCGTGGCTATGGGTATCGCATCTGACCTGAGCCAAGCTGCAAAAATCCCAAGCATACCCAAAGTTTGTGTTGTCTCCGAGACGCAAGACCAAAATCTTTTGACTGGCGAGAAGATGAGTGGCGACCAAGCGGATATAATAGCCAGAATGATTTCCGTTGGTCAGCCCCACAGAGCCATTCCTCTTACCGGAGCACTTTGCCTAGCGGCGGCTACCCAACTCAATGGATCGATTCCACATGGTTTGTGCAGGCCAGGCCGCACACAAGTTAGAATTGGTCAACCTTCAGGCTTGACCGTAGTTGAAGCAAAAATGAGCGTGGTTGATGGCAACCTTTTTGCTGACAGCGCAAGCGTAGTAAGAACCCAAAGGCGTTTGTTCTCTGGTTATGTCTATGTCCCTGCTAAATTGACCCCCAGCCTTGATCAAATGATGTTTGCCGCGGAGTAACCAATGAACAAATTGCATTCCCCAACTGCCATCATTGCCCAGTTTATTGCGGGCTTCAAAAATAGTGATCTGCCGATAACAACACGAAAGTCCATACGTCTAGCAATTCTAGATACCTTGGTTGCGGGTAGGTATGGAATGCCAGAGCCATGGACGCGGATGGTACGCAGTTATGCGGAGGAACACCAGCCAGCTTCGGTTGAGGGCCTTGCGCGTTTTTGGGGAGATGTGAAGGCTAAAGTTCGACCTGCGGATGCTGCGCTTGTGAATGGTGTTGCCGCCCATGCATTTGAGTTAGATGATTTTGCAGCAAAATTACACCCTGGTGCTGTGGTTCTCCCCGCGGCGCTAGCAGTTGCTGAAGCACGTGGCTCCTCCCTAGAGGATTTGGAGACTGCAACAGCACTAGGCTATGAAATAATGATCCGAATTAGTCTAGCGCTTGACCCCAATATGGCCCGACTAAGGGGGTGGCATTTAACCGGAGTTGTAGGCCCATTTGGGTCAGCCATAGCATGTGCAAAACTCATGGGTCTAAATGAAGAGCAGACACTGTGGGCATTGGGTCTTGCGGGCACTCAGGGAGCCGGTCTTTTCGCTTTTAATGCGGATGGAGCGATGTCAAAACGATTGCACCCTGGAAAGGCAGCGCAATCTGGTGTTCTCGCCGCCGAGCTTGCTATCCGTGGCTTCACAGGTCCTTCAACAGTATTGGAGGTGGAAGATGGTGGTTTCTTGCGGGCATTTTCTGACCATTGGTCAGTAAATCCAATATTGGACGAGCTTGGGTCTCGATGGCGATCTGAGGAGGTTAATTTTAAACCCTATGCGTGTTGCGGTAGTGTTCATGCTTATGTAGATGCGGCAAAGCAAATTCGAGCAGAGCTGGGTGGTGCCCCCAAGCAGACATGTTAGTGCGGGCCGGCGTTGCTAAGGTTGTCGATGTGCAGTGTGGTTATGACTATATCCCAGGTACCGTCTTAAATTCACAAATGAGCTTACGGTATTGTTTGGCAGTTGCGCTCCTTGACGGAGAGGCTCTACCAGCTCAATTCCGAGAGGAACGTCTGGCTGATCCAGCTATAATAGATCTCGCTGGACGTATAGAACTTGTACCTGATGCTGAGCTTGACGGCTTGTACCCAACTCACTACGCCGGCTGGGCTGAAGTAGGGAATGTGAGAAGCTTCATAAAAGATCCTGCTGGATCAATAGCAAATCCAAACCGGGAAACTGCGCTTCGCGAAAAAGCTCATTCTCTTTTTAAGGATCTGGATACAAAAGTCAGGCATCTGAGCTTGAGGCTATCGTCGATTTAGGTGGTGGCTCCGCCAATGCACTCCTGGAAGCAATTATTTGAACGGGATTTTTAAAGATAAGAATTCGGCCAGAAACTATGTCTGGCAGCGTTTAGAGACTGAATTCTTCGCATTGGAGCCCTTTCCGGTCTGGAATAGAATTCCCAATTTTAAGGGTGCTGAAGCAGCGGCAAGAAAGCTTTTTAACCTTGAGCCTTGGTCGTCTGCTAGCTCGTTAAAGATAGGTCCAGACTCAGCTCTTACTTATGTTAGAGTTGAAGCCCTTAGACGGGGAATTAAGGTGTACGTGCCAACACCAAGGCTTGCAGGAGCCTTCATGTTGCTTGATCCGGAAAAAATTGTGACGGAGCAAATTGTGCATGCTAGTGCTCGAGAGAACTTCGCTGAATATTCCAAAGCTGTTGGGCTATCTGATCTCCCGCATTTTGACGGCATCGTGGCAGGTTCTGTCGCAGTAACAAAAGACGGGTGCAGAGCTGGAAAAGGTGCTGGGTACAGTGATTTAGAATTTGCCTTGCTTAGGGAGCTTGGTCATTCCCCTGTTCCCGTGGCTACAATTGTCCATGAGGCACAAATTGTTGAAGGGTTCCTGTTGAGACCACAGATCAGCGCCTGCACTCTATTGCAACGCCAAGTTCAGTTTGGCTCACAGGGATAGACCTGAAGGATGCACCTTCTCAAATTGATTGGTCGCTTATCGGTCGCGATATCATAGCTTCTATGCCACCGTTGCAAGAAATTTATGAGCGCGCAAAAAAAAATAAGTGAAAATATGCCTTCTGGACCAGTTAGTGACTGTTACCACTTTTACAAATCCATGCCGGTAAATTTTTAATTTTTAGTTGCCCCCTATGATAGTGGGGTGAATTGATAAGGGGATATCCAGATGTCGGTAATAGCTCTTTTTTATTCGTTTGGTCCTTCTACAAGTTTTGTCGCAAAGTTTGCAGGTGAAACGATCTCAAGCACTTCGTAGTCATCAGAAATAGCAACTTCACGATGCTTAATCATTGGCTTTTGCAGGATGACGTCTCCAGCTTCTAGTCGACGCACACCTTCATTTTCAAATTCAAATTCGGCCCAACCTCTAATAACGTAGACCAGTTGAAAGTCACATTCATGAATGTGCCATTCTTGCACTTCATCGCTCATTTTCTTGCCATTGCATTTAATTACATGAGCAATGAAGTCGCCCTTTGTTCCTTCTTTTACTCCAACATCCCTATAGTCGAATATTTCCCGAAGTCCTTTTGTCCATTGGGCGTCTTTTGCTTTGGACAAAACAAAATCCCAATGATTAGTGTCTTTTATTTCAGTCAATCTTCAACTCCTTTAAAAACCTGGCGAAAGTGCAGATGAATTATCAAAAGAACATCTAAAAAGAATTATTGATCATAAATCCATCATGCCTTGATTGTCATGATACATTGCTTCAGCAATTAGGATTTCAGCCATTTTTGCTTCCGCGTCTGCGAGGAGCGTGTCTTCTACGTCACCATAAACACTCTCCTTACCAACCTCGAGTAAAACTGGAACGGCCAAAGGAGATACTCGATCCAAACGACGATGGATAATTCTATCCTTTGCTCTAGCCAACATATCGCTAAGCCGCCGTATATCGGTAAGCCCCCTTGCAGCGTCGCGACGTGTGGCGCGCAGAAGAATGTGGTTTGGCTCATAACGGCGAAGCACATCGTATATGAGATCGGAGTTTACTGTTATCTGTCTGCCGTTTTTCTCTTGCCCTGGGTGACGCTTTTCAATAAGGCCGGCAATCACAGCCACTTGGCGAAATGTGCGCTTAAGAAGGCTTGACTCTGCCATCCATTCTTCCAGCTCATCACCTAGGATGTCTTCGTCAAAAAGATGGTCTAGCTTGGTAGGCTCGCGCAAACTCCATACTGCAATAACGTAGTCTGTTGCGCAGAAACCGAGAGGTCCAAGACCTAATCGCGCCATTCGCCGCGTCAACAACATTCCGAGTGTTTGGTGGGCATTTCTTCCTTCGAAGCAGTAAGCAACTAAGTAGTAACGACCTCCTCTGGGGAAAGTCTCGACAAGCAGCCCATCTTGTCCGGGGAGCTGGGACCGCCAACGTTGCATTTTTAGCCAATCTGTTACGTCTTTAGGAAAGTCTTTCCATTGGCATGGATCTGAGAGAATTTTGCGCACTCTTTGGCAAGATCTGTTGTTAGCGGAAGTCTTCCCCCAGCAAATGCTGGAACCTTTGGTTCCCCCTTACCTCCTAACTTCGCCATCAGTGTAGTTTCTCGGATACCAATAAATTCCAGAAGTCGTCCTGAGAAAACAAATGTGTCTCCTGGTTCGAGCCCATTGGCAAAGTATTCTTCAACCTCGCCAATCTGACGCCCGTTGACTCTTACCTTTAGCAATGGCGCCTCGACGATTACACCTACGTTCATTCGCCACTGCCGTGCAATTCGTTGTTCGGTGACCCGCCAAAGTCCATCGGTGCCTTGGGATAATCGATGGTAACGCTCATATGCACTCAATGCATAACCACCGGTTGCAGCAAAGTGGAGTACAGAATCAAAGTCCTCTCGTGAGAGTTCCGCATAAGGCATTGCTTTTTTGACTTCGCGATACACCGCTTCTGCATCAATAGGGGATGAGCACGCTATGCCGACAAGATGCTGTGCTAGTACATCAAGCCCTCCCGGAATCGGGACGTTACCATCAAGCTCACCATCCTCTGCTGCCTGAATGGCCGCTTTGCATTCTAGTAATTCAAACCTATTCGCTGGGCAAAGTACGGCTCGACTAGCTTCATCAAGCTGATGGTTGGATCTTCCTATTCTTTGCAAGAGACGAGCTACACCCTTTGGTGCCCCTACTTGTACGACTAGGTCGACGTCACCCCAATCTATGCCCAAATCTAGGGAGGATGTAGCTATTACCGCGCGCAGCTTGCCCATAGCCATTGCCGCTTCGACTTTTCGGCGTTGCTCTACGTTAAGGCTACCGTGGTGAAGGCCAATTGCTAGATTCTCATCATTAAGCTGCCATATTGCTTGAAAGCAGAGCTCAGCTTGAGCGCGCGTATTCACAAAAACGATCGCAGAGCGTGCGGTTTTAATTAGAGAGTAAACCTCGGGCATTATATGTAGAGCCATGTGTCCGGACCAAGGTGTTCTTGCTTTAGACTCAGCAATATTGACTGAGGGGACTGCTCCAGTTGCTCCTTGAATTATCAAAATATCTTCCTCTTCACTGGCAGTTTTTGAGAGCCAACGAGCAAGATCCTTTGGATATTTAATAGTTGCTGACAGACCAACGCGGCGATGGTTAGGCGAGAGGGTGTTCAGCCGCGATAGGCTAAGGGCAAGCATTTCCCCCCGTTTGTTGTCGGTCAGTGCGTGAAGTTCATCAATTATTACTGTCTTTAATGTTTGAAATATTTTATCTGCGTCAGCATAGGAAAGCAGTAACGCAAGTGACTCAGGTGTAGTAAGCAGAATATGCGGGGTGTTTCGTCTTTGGCGCTGGCGTTTGGTTTGTGGAGTATCGCCTGTTCGAGTCTCTATAGAAATTCCTAGTTCCATTTCTGCTGCAGGTATTTCTAAATTTCGAGCGACGTCTACCGATAATGCTTTTAATGGCGAGATATAAAGAGTGTGAAGGCCTGAAAACGGAACTGTATCGTGGTTCGCCAATTCAATTAAGCTCGGCAGGAAGCCTGCCAATGTTTTGCCGCCACCTGTTGGGGCAATCAGAAGGGTGGAATTTCCAGATGCAGCCGCTGCAACCAGGGCTAGTTGGTGAGCATGCGGTTTCCAATGACGCTTTTTAAACCAAGCATCAAATTTTATAGGCAGAGATGGCGAGTCACTCATGTGGTACAATATAGAAGTCCTGTATAGCAGATCGACTGCTTCTTTTGGAAATTGAAATGACCGAACCTCTCCGTGCCGCTCTATTCATTGATTTTGACAATGTTTACTTGTCCCTAAAGCAGATTGATGCTCGTGCAGCCAATACATTTGCCCAACGCCCGGCAATGTGGCTGGATTGGCTCGAGGCTGGACGCCATGATACAGGTGAAAGGAAACTTCCTCGCCGAGTGCTAGTCAGAAATTGTTATCTAAATCCAGCTGCATTTCACCAGCAGCGCGCCTTTTTTACTCGTGCTGCGTTTAATGTCATAGACTGCCCCTCCTTGACTGCTCGTGGGAAGAATAGCGCTGATATTGTAATGGCCATGGACATTCTAGATGGCATTCAGCATTCAACTCGCTTCGATGAATTTATTATCCTGTCGTCAGATGCAGATTTTACCCCGGTTCTTCTCCGCTTGCGCGAGAACGACCGACTCACTGCAGTATTAACATCTGCTGTCACCGCGGCTGCTTTTAGAGAGGCCTGCGATACATCAATAGATTTAGAGACTTTTGCGGTGGAGGCACTTGGTTTAGATGCCGATGACTACCGTCGTCGCCAACCCACACAGGAGGGCAATCATCGCCCTCAAGCTGCAAGCTATGCAAATGATATCGACGAGGCTGCGCGTCGTCTGATGGAGGAGACACGCCGGAATACTGAGATACCATCTCAGGAAATTTTCAAAGTTTTTACGAAGATGCAGCGTTTTCAAGGAAGCTACTGGTTTGGCATGGGCAGTTTAAAAGCTCTTTTAGATAAAATAATTGAGAAACAACCGGATCTTATCATCGAAATGGATGGTTCATTACCCGCCTTGGTTCGTTTGCGTGGTGATGCAGATCCAAAATCAACTTATATTTCTCAGCTACCGCCTTCGCGTAACCCAGCTAATCATAATCCTAATGAGCAGGAGTTTCGGGGGATGGAACTCCTGAACCACGCTTTGTGGATGATGTTTATATGCTAATAGGAGCCCCTCGACTTTCTGGCACTCGCTATCGACGGTTGTTTGAAGTTCTATCTCAGGCCTCAGCTGATGAACTGCTGCTTGCAGCTGCGGCTCCATTACCGAAGGGGGCTGGCGTTTCTCGACGAGATGCTAGTTTTGTTATTTCCAGCCTTTCGGATTCGGGTGAAAATCCTTTGGATGGTGATGAATATGATCTTGCAGAACGGTTCCTCAGATCGATTGAGCAGGCCCTAATTAATGCTGGCCACCCACCTTCGGAGAGCGACAAAGCAATTTTAGAAAACTGGATACTGGGCCCAGAAGATGAGGACGACGTGGTGGAATGATAGCTTTTGACGCTGAACTAGATGCTACAGGCCTGAAATGCCCTATGCCGGTGCTTCGTGCTAAGCGAGCACTCAGACCATTGTCAAATGGTCAGGTTTTAAGACTTTTGGCAGACGACCCGGCTTCTAAAAATGATGTTCCTGCCTTTTGTCATACTATTGGTGCTGAGCTCTTAGAGACTTCTTTTTCAGAAGGTGCCTACGAATTTTTGATACGCAAGGGATCTATCTAGGAAGTCTTAAAAGCCCAAGGTGGTAGTGCCCAGTCTCAACTTCACCACCGCCAAGAGAGCCAATAAGGTCTGCAATCCCAATTGCCGACTTTTGGGCGGTCTCATATGAGCCGGTTTCAACTAAAAGGCCCCAAACTGGAGGATTTTCCTCCATTTTTCTTAGCTGGGCCTCTGTTGTCCCTTTAGCAGAGTCGATGCTTGTTGGATGCCATGATTGGGCGGAAACTGCTTTGCCTTCGTCCACTAGAGAATGAGGCGCATTTTCGAGCCATGAAGTAAGCGCCTTATTCGCTACTGAATTTGGTCTGAAACGATGCGTAGTACACCAGCCACCTATGCCAGTTCCTGCCTTTGAAATTTGCCTTGCTGTTACGCGTGTTACATTGCGAAAACAGGGCATAATCCGACGGGTCCATTCTGTGGGATTAGCCTGACGTTCCCCATATTCTGCAGAGCCAAGCACTTCAGGGCTATCTGTCTCGTACCAAGCTAAATATTTAGGCTTTCCATCCACAACTTGATATCGACGGCCGTTTAAAAAGCCGCGAACTCCTACGCGCTCCTCCACGTGCTGCTGCTCGTACCAGTTGTTAAAATCAATCTCAGCCTCTGGGGTAATATCCGTCCAGATTATAAGAAGGCCGTTTGACATCATTCCGCTGCCTGAAGTTCTTGCATCTTTGGTCGCCAGCGCAGAATTGGTTTCCGTGCGGCCTGAGTTTCATCGAGTCTTCTGCGGGGGGCATAACGGGGAGCTTGTTGGAATCGATCCAAGTTTTGCTCTTTTGCTTCTTCAGCGAGGAAACGAAGACAATCTATGAAACGATCTAAACTTTCCTTAGATTCGCTCTCCGTAGGCTCTATTAACATTGCTCCTTTAACTACTAAGGGAAAATACATAGTCATCGGATGATAGCCTTCGTCGATCATAGCCTTGGCAAAATCAAGGGTTGTGATTCCGGTGTCCTTCAGAAAACTCTCATCGAAAAGGGCCTCATGCATGCATGGCCCATCGCCAAATGGAGCAGACATAACGTCTTGAAGTCGGGCCTTCACATAATTAGCAGCCAACACAGCGTCACCGGAGGCTTGCATCAATCCGTCAGCGCCATGGCTAAGCATGTAAGTGAGAGCTCGAGTAAACATACCCATCTGTCCATGGAAACCTTTCATTCTTCCGAATGAATTTTCTGCACCTTGATTGCGTTCCTCAATTAGGTTGAACCCGGCTTCATCATCGCCAGTAATCCAAGGTATTGGTGCGAATGGAGCAAGAGCGTCAGAGAAAACGACAGGTCCGGCGCCTGGTCCACCACCCCCATGAGGAGTTGAAAAAGTTTTGTGGAGGTTAATGTGCATTGCGTCCACGCCAAGGTCGCCTGGTCTCACCCGACCAACAATTGCGTTGAAGTTGGCGCCATCGCAGTAAAAGAAACCACCAATGCTGTGAATGGCGTCAGCAATAGCTTTAATATCGTTCTCGAATACGCCACAGGTGTTGGGATTGGTTAACATTATCGCAGCAACATCTCCACCAAGCATTGCCTTGAAAGCATCAAGATCAACGCGTCCTTTATCGTTTTCTGGTATCTCCTCAACTTTAAAACCAAGCATGGCTGCTGTTGCTGGATTAGTTCCATGTGCTGAGGCGGGGGCCAGACCCCGCTTTCGTGTCTCACCCTCACCACGCGCGTTAAGTGCGGCTTTGATCGCCATCATGCCGCAAAGTTCACCATGAGCGCCTGCCCCTGGCGGTAGTGCTACTCCCTGGCATTCCGGTAAGAACTGAAAGCCAATTTTTGAGTTGCTGCATTAATTCTAAAGCGCCTTGTATCGTCGATACGGGCTGCATCGGGAGAAGATCAGCAAAGCCCGGAAGCCTTGCCATCCGCTCATTTAAGCGGGGATTATGCTTCATGGTGCATGAGCCAAGAGGAAATAGCCCCGTGTCGATGCCATAGTTCAGACGGCTTATGCGAGTGTAATGTCGAACTACTGTAGGTTCGGCAAGTGATGGCAAGCCGATATCTTCGCCACGTGCTAGGTTTTCAAGGCGGTTCTTAGCGTCAGGCTTAGAGGGGAGATCCACACCCACCGCGCCAGGTGAGTCCATCTCAAAAATAAGAGGTTCATCCTGCTCTAGCGCGCGTGCCCCAGTGAATGTTGCGAGCGCACTTGCAGCGTCGTTAGCAGGTAATGGGCGAGTTGGGCGGCCGTCTTTAAGCATCAAGCAAGCGCTCCTTCCAGCGCAGAAACAAGAGCATCGATATCAGAATTCGTATTAGTTTCTGTAGCGGCAACAATGAGAACATCGTCCAGATTTGATGAGGACCAAAGTCGGGAAGCCGGCACTCCGCCTAAAACCCCTGCGTCGGCCATTGTTTGAACAACCTCCGAGGCTTTTTTAGGCAACTTCAAAGCGAATTCATTGAAAAATGAGGGCGTTATAAGGTCCACCCCTGGAATTTCTGAAAGTCGATCTGCCAGTTGACTGGCTCGTGCATGGTTCAAAGCCGCTAATTCTTTAAAACCAGTCTCTCCAAGCAGCGTCATGTGAACAGTGAAGGCGAGAGCGCAAAGGCCAGAATTTGTGCATATGTTGCTAGTTGCTTTCGCTCGCCGAATATGTTGTTCACGAGTGGAAAGAGTAAGAACAAATCCACGTCTGCCCTCAGCATCAACTGTTTCACCACATAGCCGTCCCGGCATTTGTCGGATGAGTTTTTCCTTGCAAGCGAAGAGACCGATGTGAGGCCCACCGAAGTTTAAGGCATTTCCAATAGACTGGCCTTCAGCAACAGCAATATCGGCACCCATTGCGCCTGGTGGCTTAATAGCACCAAGGGAAACAATTTCTGTAGTAACCACAATGAGAAGTGCGCCAGCTGCATGGGTTGCTTCGGCCAGACTGCTGAAATCAACAATGTGGCCGAAGACGTCTGGGTATTGCACGATTACGGCACTAGTCTCACCGTCAATCTCATCCTTCAATTTTTGAATATCACTGCCTTCGGCTTTGGGTGACATTTCCTCGAATTGAAATCCTGTTTGCTTAGAAAGGGTAGCTATTGTTCCGGAGTAGTGCGGGTGCAAATTCCTGACGCAATGATTTTTCTCTGCGCGTGACCCGGTTTGCCATCAAGGCGGCTTCTGCAGCAGCAGTCGCGCCATCGTACAATGATGCGTTTGCTACATCCATGTCAGTAACCAGAGCTACTTGTGTTTGAAACTCAAATAATGCTTGCAGTGTGCCTTGGGCAATTTCAGGCTGATAGGGCGTATAGGCTGTGAGAAATTCTCCACGTTGAATTACATAATCAACAGTAGCAGGCACGTGATGGCGATAAGCACCTGTCCCTAGGAAGCTTGGCACGGTGCTGGCCGATATGTTTCGGCCTGCAAGCGATACCAGTTCTTTCTCAACTTCTATTTCTGACTGTCCGAGAGGAAGACCGACTGGTTCATTCAGCAAAGCCTCTGCTGGAACATCGGAAAAAAGATCATTGATGCTTGATACTCCTATTGTAGAGAGCATCTCGCGTCGGTTGGTGTCTGTCAGCGGCAAATAACGCATCGTTAGTGCTCCTTAAGGTCTCAGCCTTTGCAAAATTCGGCGTAGGCACTCTCGTCCATTAGGTTTTCTAGTTCTGAAACATCAGAAATTTTTATCTTGAAAAACCAGCCATCGCCTTGGGCATCAGAATTTACCAGTCCAGGGTCAGTTTCGAGAGCTTCGTTGACTTCAACTACTTCCCCTGAAAGCGGGGCATAGACATCGCTTGCCGCTTTGACTGATTCGACGACTGCGCAGTCGTCATCTTTATTCACGTCAGTTCCAGTAGTTGGTAAATCTACGAAAACTACGTCACCGAGTTGAACTTGTGCGTATTCGCTAATACCGCATGTCGCAGTGTCGCCATCTACGCGAACCCATTCGTGCTCTTCGGAGAAATAAATGTCTGACATTTTTCGGTTTCCTCAGCCTTTAAAATAGCGATGTGGATGGAACGGCAATTTTACAATCTCTCCTGGACGAGATTGGCCGCGGACCATTAGTTCGATTTTGGTTCCTGGGGTGCTGGCGTTGTAATCGACGTATCCCATGGCAATTGGGTGATCTAGACTTGGTCCAAACCCTCCGCTTGTAACTGATCCAACGTTTTGGCCAGCTACCCTGATCTCAACGCCTTCTCGGGCTATAACTCGCCCTTCAGGTCTAATACCAACCCGACGACGCGATGGCTTTTCTGTTAGTTCTTTCTTGATGCGGTTGAAGCCAAGGAAGCCGCCTTCTTCTCGCCGTCTCTTGCCAATGGTCCATGAGAGTCCTGCCTCTACGGGTGATGTTTGGTGATTGAGATCGTGTCCATAAAGGCATAGTCCTGCTTCCAGCCTGAGCGAGTCTCTTGCGCCTAGCCCAATAGGTGCTACTTCTTCTTGATCGAGAAGGGCGCGAGCGATCGCTTCGGCAGCATGGTTTTCCATACTGATTTCAAAACCATCTTCGCCGGTGTATCCAGACCGCGTTATAAAACAGCGGAACCCTTCAATATCAATTTCAGACCCAGACATAAAAGGCATTGCAGACGTCATGGGAGCAAAGCGCTCCAACACAGAAGCAGCTTTTGGTCCTTGTAGGGCCAAAAGAGCCCGATTATCTAAGTACTGGACCTCCACTCCGGCTAAATTATCTTTCATGTGGTCCAGGTCTTCGTGTTTACAAGCGGCGTTTACTACGAGAAAAAAGTCCTCACCACGATTAAGGATCATGAGGTCGTCAGAAACGCCGCCCAATTGATTGGTGAACATGGTGTAGCGCATTTGACCTTTAGACAGCTCTTTAATGTCGGCAGGCACAATCTGCTCTAAGCTCGTTGCAATGTTTTTCCCCACCAATCTCACTTGCCCCATGTGGGACACGTCAAAGAGACCAGCAGAATTTCTGCAATGCTTGTGTTCTTCAAGCACGCCCAAGGGGTATTGAACGGGCATATCATAGCCCGCGAAGTTGACCATCTTTGCGCCAAGTTCAATGTGCAAGCTATGCAGAGGGGTTTTAAGAGGCGCGGCGTCTGTCAACGTATGTCTCCGACTCAGAGTTGCAGTTCATCGGACTTTCGCCTGATGCACCAACCCCCTCTGTCATCGGGACCTGAAAGATTCTCCCAAAATAGCGTCACCGCCATTATTGGGTTTGCATCTTCGGTGGAACGATTCGGCCTAAACCGTTTCGCTCACTTTCCAGAGTTGCCTATCCTATCGGTCCGCTTCGCCTGAGAGTTTCCGGGGCGGTTGCTCCTTCGGCGGCTAACAAACTAGCGACTCGCTACATTTGAAAGCTCTCTCCCGATCAGGATCTTTAGCTTTTAAAGGTTGACCATATGAACAACCTTGAAGGAGTCAACTGACGCCCTAAAAAAACAGGTGGAAAGGCTTCAAAGGTCGCAGTACACAATGTGCGATTGCGAACATTGCGTACGATGACTAAAGTGCGGCCGCGAGGTCCTCGCATTAGTCCGTGGTTTAAGAATAGGAGAGACGTCATGGCCGGTCTAGACGATCTGCTTCGAGAATATTTGCCCATATTGATTTTTTTCGGCGTGGCTGCTGGCGTAGCTGTGGCTGCTGTGTCGGCTTCATACATCATTGCCAGACAAAAACCTGATCCAGAAAAGGTGTCCGCATACGAGTGTGGGTTTGAGGCTTTCACGGACAGTCGAGGCAAATTCGATGTGCGTTTTTACTTAGTGGCAATTCTTTTCATCATCTTCGATCTTGAGGTTGCATTCTTGTTTCCTTGGGCCGTTGCTCTCGGAGACATCGGTGCTTTCGATTTTGGTCGATGATGGCCTTCTTGGGTATTTTAACGGTTGGGTTCATCTACGAATGGAAAAAGGGCGCTTTGGAATGGGAGTGATTGATAATGTTGGCCCAGTCGGCCCAGGGGCAGAGCAAGATGCCATCCTAAAAGGTGTGACCGGAGAGCTTGAAGATAAAGGCTTTGTGGTTGCGCAGCTTGATAGCCTGGTGAATTGGGCCCGCTCTGGATCGCTGTGGCCAATGACATTCGGGCTTGCGTGCTGTGCAGTTGAAATGATGCACTCTGCTTGCTCGCGCTATGATCTTGATCGCTTTGGGGTGGTCTTCAGGCCAAGTCCTCGTCAATCTGATGTGATGATTGTCGCGGGTACTTTAACTAACAAAATGGCCCCTGCTTTGCGGAAAGTATATGATCAAATGGCAGAGCCCCGCTGGGTCATTTCCATGGGCTCGTGTGCAAATGGAGGTGGCTACTACCACTACAGTTATTCAGTGGTTCGAGGCTGCGATCGCATTGTGCCAGTTGATGTATATGTTCCTGGTTGCCCGCCGACCGCTGAGGCGTTGCTTTATGGGGTGTTGCAGCTTCAAAAAAAGATCAAACGCACCGGCACCTTGTTGCGCTAACGGGTTTTTAGGCGGAAAATCTTATGCAGAACCTATCAGAGCACATTGCCGAGCATCTTGGTGATATCCTTGTAAGCCGTGAAGTCCGTTTAAATGAACTGATTCTGACGGTTAGAAAGGACGGGATCGTTAGAGCGTTAACCTTTCTGCGGGATGATAGTACCGTGGATTGCAAAATGTTGGTGGACGTTTGTGGAGTGGATTATCCAAGTCGAGAAGAGCGGTTTGAGGTTGTCTATAATCTTCTTAGCCTGCGCCAAAATCATCGTGTTCGCGTAAAAATAACAACAGACGAAGACACACCTGTGCCGTCAGTGGCGGAGGTGTTTTCATCGGCCAACTGGTTTGAGCGAGAAGTCTGGGACCTTTATGGCGTGTTTTTTGCTGACCATCCGGACCTGCGGAGGATTTTGACCGATTATGGGTTCGAGGGACATCCTCTTCGAAAAGATTTTCCCATGACGGGGCATGTTGAAGTTCGATATGACGATGAGGACAAGCGTGTTGTTTATGAACCCGTACGCTTGCCCCAAGAATTTAGATCTTTTGACTTCTTGAGCCCATGGGAAGGCGCTGAGCGTCAACTCCCGGGGGACGAAAAAGTCGATGAGACAGCGGCCGAGAAGACGGACTGAAAAGATGGCTGAAGCTCACATAAAAAATTATACTATTAATTTTGGGCCGCAGCACCCAGCAGCACACGGTGTGTTGCGTATGGTGATGGAGCTCGATGGAGAAATAGTTGACCGCATTGATAGTCACATTGGCTTACTTCATCGCGGTACAGAAAAGCTGATAGAATATAAGACTTATCTCCAGGCAATGCCTTATTTCTATAGGCTTGATTACGTATCTCCCATGTCTCAGGAGCATGCCTATTGTTTGGCCGTTGAGAAACTTCTCGGGATAGCCCCCCATTGCGGGGCCAGTATGTAAGAGTGCTTTTTGCTGAGATTAGTCGGGTTCTGAACCATCTCTTAAACATAACTGCATTCGCGATGGATGTTGGCGCTATGACCCCAATGCTTTGGGGTTTTGAACAGCTCGAGAAGCTGATGGAATTTTACGAGGGTGTTTCGGGGGCTCGTTTACACGCGGCTTACTTCCGTCCTGGAGGGGTTCATCAGGACCTGCCTGACGGGATGTTGGGTGAAATCTCAGCTTGGTGTGATGAATTCCCGAGATTTGTGGACGATATGCGTCACCTTCTAGACGGAAACCGCATTTTTAAGCAGCGGACGGTTGATGTTGGGGTCGTTTCAGCTAAGGACGCCATCGACTGGGGCTTTACTGGTCCAATGCTTAGAGGATCTGGCGTAGCTTGGGACCTGAGGCGTTCCCAGCCCTATGATGTTTATGACCAGTATGATTTTGATGTTCCAATCGGAAAAAACGGCGATTGTTATGATCGCTACGTCTGTCGTGTTGAAGAGATGGCTCAAAGTCTGAAGATTATTCGTCAGTGCATTGCTGATATGCCTCAAGGGCCGGTACTCGCAGAAGACGCTAAGATTGCTCCTCCACGACGAGGTGATATGAAGCAGTCTATGGAAGCACTTATTCACCACTTTAAGCTCTACACAGAAGGCTTCCATGTGCCTGCGGGTGAGACCTACACTGCGGTTGAGGCACCAAAAGGTGAGTTTGGTGTCTATCTCGTTTCTGACGGAACAAACAAGCCTTATCGCTGCAAGATTCGTGCTCCCGGTTTTGCCCATCTTCAGGCAATGGAATTTTGCTCGAAAGGTCATATGCTTGCTGATAGCGTGGCCATACTCGGATCTATGGACATTGTTTTTGGAGAGGTCGACCGATGAGTGGTATCGAAATCGCCCCTGACCATCTTCAGCCTGGTTCTTTCGTCTTTTCTGATGAAAATCTTGTTAAGGCTCAAACGACGATAGCAAAGTATCCTGAAGGCAAGCAGCAGAGCGCCCTTATGCCTCTGCTGGACCTTGCGCAGCGTCAAAATGGTGGCTGGGTCCCAAGAGCGGCAATCGAATACATTGCTGACATGCTTGAGATGCCTTCTATCCGGGTTTGGGAAGTTGCCACTTTTTATACTATGTATTTTCTTGCACCAAAGGGTCGGACGAAAGTGCATGTTTGCACAACTACTCCCTGCTGGCTTCGCGGTTCTGATGATGTTGTGAAAGCCTGCAAGGAAAGCCTTGGCATCGGGATGGACGAAACAACCAGCGACGGTGCATTTTCCTTACATGAAGTTGAATGCGCAGGTGCCTGCGTGAATGCACCTGTTGTGCAAATTAATGACGACTATTACGAAGATTTGGATTACGAAAAGACCAAGCGCCTGCTTGACTCTTTCAAGGCGGGAGACCCTCCGAAGCCTGGTCCATTGAGTGAACGTCGCGGTTCTGAACCTGCAAAAGCCTAATTGAAAAGAAGCTAGAAGCCAGCCCAATGTTAGATATTAAAGATCGAATTTTCACCAATCTTTACGGCGAGGAGCCTTGGGATCTTGCTGCTGCTAAAAAGCGTGGCGATTGGGATGGGACCAAGGAATTAATTGCAAAAGGCCGAGATTGGATCGTAGAGGAAATGAAATCCTCAGGCATGAGAGGCCGTGGAGGTGCTGGCTTCCCAACTGGCCTAAAATGGTCATTCATGCCTAAGGATGACGACGGCAAGCCACGTTATCTGGTTGTGAATGCGGATGAAGGCGAACCTGGTACGTGCAAAGATAGGGATATCATTCGTAATGATCCTCATAAGTTAGTTGAGGGATGCTTGCTTGCAGGTGTCGGACTTGGAGCTACGGCAGGTTATATTTACATCCGGGGTGAATTTCATAACGAGGCAAATATATTAGATGCTGCTATTCAAGAGGCTTACGATGCTGGCCTTCTTGGTAAAAACGCCTGTGGTTCAGGTTATGATTATGATTTATATTTGCACCGGGGTGCTGGTGCATACATTTGCGGTGAAGAAACCGCTCTAATTGAGAGTCTTGAAGGTAAAAAAGGCCAGCCACGCTTGAAGCCCCCGTTTCCTGCAATGGCCGGGCTTTATGGTCGCCCCACAACTGTAAACAATGTCGAAACGATTGCGGCTGCTCCAACAGTTTTGCGTCGAGGGGCTGCGTGGTTCTCAAGTTTTGGGCGCGAAAATAACGCTGGGACCAAACTTTTCTGTATATCTGGCCATGTTAACACTCCATGTAATGTTGAAGAGACGATGGGTATTTCGCTCAAAGAGTTGATAGAGCGGCATGCAGGTGGAGTTCGTGGTGGTTGGGATAACTTACTCGCTGTCATACCGGGTGGCTCATCTACTCCTGTGCTGCCTAAGCACATTTGCGATACAGCCATAATGGACTTTGATGGTCTTCGTGAGCATCAGAGTGGGCTCGGGACCGCTGCAGTTATTGTGATGGATAAATCAACAGATATCGTTAAGGCGTTTGCCCGACTTTCCTACTTCTACATGCATGAGAGTTGTGGCCAATGCACACCTTGCCGTGAGGGTTTTGGTTGGGTTTATCGAGTAATGCAGAGAATGGTTACCGGCGATGCTCGCATTGAGGAGATAGATATGCTCCAGCAGGTAACTAAGGAAATTGAGGGTCATACCATCTGTGCCCATGGCGACGGTGGCTCTTGGCCAATCCAGGGAATGATCAGGCACTTTCGCCCAGAACTCGAGCGTCGTATCGAAGAACGCTTAGCTGCTGCCCGGGCGGCTTAAGGAGGATCAGCGAAGATGCCAAAACTCACAGTTGACGGCGTTGAAGTAGAAGTGCCAGCCGGAGCAACCGTGCTGCAAGCGATCGAGGCAACAGGGAAAGAAGTTCCGCGCTTCTGCTATCATGATCGTTTATCCATTGCCGGCAACTGCCGGATGTGTTTGGTGGAAATAAAACCGGGTCCACCAAAACCTGCGGCATCTTGTGCTATGCCTGCTGGGGAAAACATGGAAGTTTTTACCAATAGCCCAATGGTGGAACATGCCCGAAAGGGCGTGATGGAAATGCTGCTGATTAACCATCCACTGGATTGTCCAATATGTGACCAGGGCGGTGAGTGTGATCTTCAAGATCAGGCGATGTCTTATGGTGGTGGGGCAAGCCGTTATGACGAAATGAAACGTGCAGTCCCTGATAAGTATATGGGACCATTAGTTAAGACAATTATGACTCGTTGCATCCACTGCACGCGCTGTGTGCGTTTTGTGGATGAGGTGGCAGGTGTTCCAACGATTGGCGCACTTGGGCGAGGAGGTGCCACAGAAATTAGTACGCTTGAAGCAGGTATTAATTCTGAGCTATCTGGAAATATTATTGACCTCTGTCCTGTGGGGGCTCTGACTTCAAGGCCCTACGAATTCGTAGCGAGGCCGTGGGAACTCTCTAAGACTGAATCTGTAGATGTTATGGATGCTGTTGGCTCTAATATTCGCGTTGATGCGCGCGGGCCAGAGGTTTTGCGGGTGCTCCCTAGGCTTAATGAAGATGTCAATGAAGAATGGATTTCTGACAAGACCAGATTTGCAATTGATGGCTTAAAACGCCAGCGCCTAGACACCCCTTACGTCCGGGGAGCCGATGGTCGTCTGAAGGCTACAAGTTGGACAGCGGCCCTGAACGTGGTTGCTGAAAAATTAAAGGCAACAGCCCCAGAGAAGATCGCTGTTATTGCTGGTGATCAAGTTGACGCTGAGGCAATGTTTGCCGCCAAGGCACTTTTTGAAAATATAGGCGTTCAAAATATCGATTGCCGACAGGACGGTATGAAAATTGCGCCAGGTACTCCGCGCGGTGGATATATTCTGAACGAAGGTCTCTCCGGTGTGGAGAAGGCAGACCGATTACTTCTAATTGGTTCGGACCCTAGACGCGAAGCGGCAGTCTTTGGGGCCCGTATTCGTAAGCGCTGGCTTGAAGGGGATTTCAAAGTCGGTGTGGTTGGGGAAATAGGGGATCAAACCTACCCAACGGAATTAGTTTCTCTTGAAAGTGCTGCCGAATTTCTTCAAGGGGCGTCCAGGCCGATGGTGATCGTTGGCGCTGGCGCTCTAGCAAGAGCGGATGGTGCATCAGTGCTGGCTCATGCTCGATCTTTAGCAACAGTTACGGATGAATGGGTTGGTTTCGGTGTCCTGCACACTGCGGCGTCACGTGTCGCTGGGCTGGATCTTTCCTTCTTGCCTGGGCCTGAAGGTCAGGATGTTGCTGGTATGTTGGCGGGCGTTAAAACAGGGGATATTGAAACTGTTTTTCTTCTTGGAGCTGATGAAATTAACTTTGAAAGCTTGAAAGGCGCATTTGTTATTTATCAGGGTGCAGTTGGTGACGAGGGTGCAGGGGCTGCTGACGTAGTGCTGCCTGGAGCTGCATTTACAGAGAAAGATGGTACTTACGTTAATACGGAAGGCCGCGCTCAGAGAGCTTCTCGCGCTGTATTTCCACCTGGTGATGCTCGTGAAGACTGGACTATATTAAGAGCTCTTTCGGAAGTTTTAGGTTCCAAGTTGCCATTTGATGATTTGATCAGTCTTCGCGCTCAGATGATTGAAAAAGTTCCTGTGCTCGGAGCCATTGACGAACAGATGCCAGGTGTTTGGGGTGAGTTTGGCGAGAAGGGTTTGGTTGAAGATGAGCCAATGCAGTCTGCGGTCAAAAATTTCTATATGACTTGCCCAATTTCTCGTGCCAGCCCGACTATGGCCCGATGTGTGCAGGAATTTATGAATAGTTCAAATCAGGATAAAGCGCATGCCTAGTTTCTGGGACGCATATGCTTGGCCAACGTTGATAATTTTATTGCATATCCTTGCGATAGTTCTGCCCTTGATGGGGGCGGTCGCTTATTTAACTCTTGCTGAGCGCAAGGTTATTGCAGCGATGCAGCTGCGCAAGGGTCCGAATGTCGTTGGCCCCTTTGGGATGTTGCAGCCCATAGCTGATGGATTAAAGCTGTTATCAAAAGAGACAATTATTCCCGCAGGGGCAAACCCAATTTTGTTTATTGCTGCGCCAATGCTTACATTTATTTTGGCGTTTGTTGCGTGGGCGGTGATTCCAGTTGACGAAGGCTGGGCTTTGTCTGATATCAACGTCGGCATTCTTTACCTCTTCGCCATATCGTCTTTGGGGGTTTACGGAATAATTATTGCTGGCTGGGCCTCAAATTCCCGGTACCCATTTCTTGGTGCTCTTCGCTCTGCAGCCCAAATGGTTTCTTATGAGGTATCTATTGGTTTTGTAATAATCACTGTTTTACTCTGTGTTGGTTCGCTCAACCTGACCGACATTGTTAAGGCGCAACAGGGTCTCTGGTTTGCGATACCCCTTTTCCCAATGTTTGTAATATTTTTTGTTTCTGCGTTGGCAGAGACAAATCGAGCGCCTTTCGACTTGCCTGAAGCCGAAGCAGAACTGGTCTCGGGTTATAACGTCGAATATTCAGCTATGACGTTTGCGTTATTCTTTCTTGGGGAATACGCGAACATGATTTTAATGAGTGGGATGACAGTAACTTTATTCCTTGGAGGCTGGTTGCCAATTTTTGATGTGGCGCCTTTCAACTGGCTTCCTGGAATTTTTTGGTTTGCTCTTAAAACCGCTGCTGTGCTGTTTTGTTTCTTGTGGGTAAGGCAACCTTTCCGCGTTATAGGTATGACCAATTAATGAGACTTGGCTGGAAAGTGTTTCTTCCGTTCTCCCTCTTTTGGGTTGTGCTCACGGCTGGGGTTTTGGTTGCTTTTGATATGGTTCCTAAGGGCTAAGGAGGGGATTACAGTGGCTCTTCTTGATCGCGCTGCACGTGGTTTTTTACTATCTGAACTGGTGTCTGGAATGGCACTCACATTTCGTTACATGTTCAAGCAAAAAGTCACGCTCAACTACCCCTATGAAAAGGGACCTCTCTCCTCGTTTTAGGGGAGAGCATGCTTTGAGAAGGTATCCGAATGGTGAAGAAAGGTGCATAGCGTGCAAGCTTTGCGAAGCCATTTGCCCTGCTCAGGCAATAACAATTGAGGCTGAGCCTCGCGATGATGGAAGTCGTCGTACCACACGGTATGACATTGATATGACTAAATGTATCTACTGTGGCTTTTGTCAGGAGGCGTGCCCCGTCGACGCCATCGTTGAGGGTCCAAATTTTGAATTTGCTACGGAAACAAGGGAGGAGCTGATGTACAACAAACAGAAGCTACTCGAAAATGGCGATAGGTGGGAGACAGCTATTGCTAGGAATTTGGTGCAGGATGCCCCGTACAGATAAATCTTTTTGCCCATCGCATCGTGCTAATGAAGCTCAAGTTTTGAGATATAGTTTGCGGATGTGGGCTGCCTTTAAATTGGTTGGAGGGTCAACATGACCGTCGCCGCATTATGTTTTTACCTTTTTGCTTCAGTTGCTGTTGTCTCAGGGGTAATGGTTGTTACTGCGCGTAATCCCGTGCATGCAGTGCTTTTCCTTATTCTGGCAGTTTTTAACTCAGCTGGTTTATTCGTTTTGATAGGTGCGGAATATCTCGCCATGGCTCTTGTGGTTGTATATGTCGGGGCAGTTGCGGTTCTATTCTTATTTGTCGTTATGATGCTGGATGTGAATTTCCAAGAGTTGAGAGCTGGTGCCGCTCGTTACATTTCGATCGGCGCGGTTGTTGGTTTGGCACTTCTTGCATAGTTAAGCTTGGTGCTCGGTGGTGCTGCGTTTGGTGATGCCAAAGTCATGGGTGGCGCACTTCCAACCCCACCAGCGGATCAGGTTGAGAATGTTAGAGCTCTTGGTCAAATTCTCTACACCGATCTTTTTGTCCTATTTCAGATTTCAGGTCTGATATTGTTGGTGGCGATGATTGGCGCAATAGTATTGACGTTGCGCAGTCGCCCTGGTGTTCGCCGTCAACGGATTAGTGACCAACTTGAGCGAACTCCAGAAAAAGCTATAGAGGTTGTCAAAGTGCCCATTGGCGGAGGCGCCCAATGATTATTGGACTTGGACATTATCTCGCCGTTGCCGCTGTTTTATTTACTCTTGGCATCTTCGGGATCTTTCTAAATAGAAGAAACGTGATCGTTATTCTCATGTCGATCGAATTAATGCTGTTAGCAGTTAATATTAATTTGGTGGCATTTTCTGCTTTCAATGGTGACCTTGCAGGTCAAGCCTTTGCAGTATTCATTCTCACGGTAGCAGCGGCTGAGGCTGCTATTGGTCTCGCTATTTTAGTTGTGTATTTCCGCAACCGCGGCTCGATTGCGGTTGAAGACGTCAATGTGATGAAGGGCTAATAAACCTATGAATGCCCTATACATATTAGCAATTTTCTTGCCCCTTATTGGGGCCTTAATTGCTGGCCTAGGAAACAGAAAGCTTGGTGACCGAGGAGCTCAGCTTGTTACATCCGGCGGCTTAATTCTGGCAGCTTTGATTTCGTGCTTGGCCTTTGTCGAGGTTGCTCTAGGGCATAATCCTAGATCGATCGAGCTTTTTAGATGGATTGATAGTGGTAGCTTTGAGGCAGCTTGGTCGCTGCGTTTTGATACCCTCTCAGTGGTGATGATGTGCGTCGTGACTATCGTGTCAGCATGCGTGCATGTGTATTCCATTGGGTATATGAGTCACGACCATTCCAAGCCGCGGTTCATGGCCTACCTGTCACTGTTTACATTTGCCATGTTGATGTTGGTGACGGCGGACAATCTTGTGCAGATGTTCTTCGGTTGGGAAGGGGTCGGTGTTTGCTCCTATCTTTTAATCGGTTTTTGGTATGACCGACCAAGTGCAAATGCTGCCGCTATGAAGGCTTTTGTGGTAAATCGTGTTGGTGACTTTGGTTTCGCGCTTGGTATTTTTGGCGTGTTTCTCTTGTTCGATACTGTGGCATTTGATGCAATCTTTGGCGCAGCGGCCCAGTTCACCGATGCCCGCATCCATTTCTTGGGTATGAACATGGATGCACTCGAAGTCCTGTGTTTCCTCCTTTTCATTGGAGCTATGGGTAAGTCAGCCCAGCTTGGGCTCCATACATGGTTGCCTGATGCTATGGAAGGGCCTACTCCAGTATCAGCTCTTATCCATGCTGCCACCATGGTTACGGCAGGGGTGTTCATGGTTTGCCGGCTTTCGCCGATTTTTGAGTATGCTCCAAACGTTCTGGCGTTTGTTACCATGATTGGAGCTTTCACAGCCTTCTTTGCAGCGGCAGTTGGATTAACTCAATTTGATATTAAGCGGGTTATTGCTTATTCGACTTGCTCCCAGCTCGGTTACATGTTCTTCGCGGCTGGCTTGTCAGCTTATCCTGCTGCTATGTTCCATCTTACTACTCACGCGTTTTTCAAGGCTCTTTTGTTCCTTGGTGCAGGCTCAGTCATCCATGCAATGTCTGACGAGCAAGATATGCGCAAAATGGGTGGGATTAAGAGCCATATAAAACAAACATATATATTGATGTGGATTGGCAGTCTTGCCTTGGCGGGAGTTGGTATTCCTGGGGTGATTGGATTTGCTGGCTTCTACTCTAAAGATATGATTTTGGAGGTTGCTTGGGGCGCTCATTCGGTTCCAGGATTTATCGCGTTTACCTTCGGTATTTTGGCTGCTCTTATGACAGCATTTTATTCATGGCGTCTGCTTTTCATGACGGTCCACGGCGCTCCGCGGGCAGATGAAAAAGTGATGGCGCACGTTCATGAGTCGCCGCCTGTTATGTTATGGCCTCTTTATGTTCTTGCTTTTGGGGCTGTGGTATCAGGTTTAGCACTGTATGGGCCATTTGTGGGGCATCATTTTCAGGAATTCTGGGGTAATTCAATTGTTATATTGCCTGATGCTAAGGGCGAAACGATTATCGATCATGCTCATCATGTGCACTTCCTGGTCAAAGCATCTCCTGTAGTGATTACCTTGCTAGGTATTTGGCTGGCATACCGTTTTTATGTTCAAAAACCTCATCTTCCTGGCGAGACAGTGCACGCTTTCGAGGGTTTGCATAAGTTATTCTACAATAAATGGTTCTTCGACGAGGCCTATGATTTCTTGTTTGTGAGACCTGCACATTGGCTCGCGCGGACTTTCTGGAAGCGGGGTGATGTTGGTATTATCGACAGGTTTGGTCCGGACGGAATTTCTGCAATGGCGAAGCGTGCTGCGGAGGCGGCAAGTCGCCTTCAAACAGGCTACGTCTACCACTACGCATTCGCCATGCTGATAGGGGTCGTTGCCCTTGTCGCTTGGCGGATCATGCAACAAGGGGCCTGATTAGTGTCTGGCGCGCCGCTTTTATCTTTAATTACCTTTGGGCCTCTTGTAGGCGCTCTGTTAATTATGCTCTTTGCCCGAGGCGAAGAAAAAGCCAAAAATGCTCGTTGGGTAGCATTATGGGCTTCAGGTTTTGTATTCCTTATTTCGCTTGTTGCATGGGTACAGTTTGACCCAAGAGCAGTAGGCTTCCAGTTAACTGAAAAATATGACTGGTTTCCCGAATATAATATAGCGTTTCAGCTTGGTGTGGACGGTCTGTCCTTTTACTTTGTTCTGCTATCGACGTTCCTTACACCCATTTGTGTTATTGCTTCTTGGACAAGCGTTAACAAGCGAGTGAGCGAATATATGGCAGCTTTCCTCGCTCTTGAAACCTTTATGATTGGGATGTTTTGTGCGCTCGACCTTATAGCTTTCTATGTCTTTTTCGAGGGTGTCTTGATCCCGATGTTCCTCATCATAGGGGTCTGGGGTGGGGCGCGTCGCATATACGCGTCTTTCAAGTTTTTCTTGTATACGTTACTCGGCTCAGTGTTGATGCTAGTCGCTATCGTCGCAATGATTGGGATGATAGGTGGTTCTGGTATTGAAGATGCACAGAAGTTCTCTTTTCCAACCAGTGTCCAAATTTGGCTTTGGTTAGCGTTTTTCGCTTCATTTTCAGTTAAAATGCCAATGTGGCCAGTACATACATGGCTTCCCGATGCTCATGTGGAAGCGCCGACTGCAGGATCAGTGATTCTAGCTGGGGTTTTGCTTAAGATGGGAGGCTACGGCTTTTTACGCTTCAGTCTTCCCATGTTCCCTGAAGCATCTGAATTTTTCACCCCGCTTGTGTACTCACTATCAATAATCGCGATCGTTTATACCTCCTTGGTGGCTCTTGCCCAGGAGGATATGAAGAAGCTCATTGCTTACTCTTCGGTCGCTCATATGGGTTACGTTACTTTGGGGATCTTCACCAATACCCCCAAGGTGTAGAAGGTGCTGTATTTCAAATGCTGAGTCATGGGATTGTCTCGGCCGCACTTTTCCTTTGCGTGGGCGTTGTTTACGACCGTATGCATACTCGAGAAATTTCGCGTTACGGCGGACTTGTTCATCGCATGCCACGGTATGCTCTTGTCATGATGGTATTTACGATGGCCTCAGTGGGCTTGCCTGGAACCAGTGGGTTTGTCGGGGAGTTCTTGGTTTTAGCCGGTGCGTTTAAAGACAACACCTGGGTTGCAGCCTTAGCGGCAACAGGGCTGATTTTGGGCGCCGCCTATATGTTAATGCTCTACAGACGGGTGATCTTTGGTCGGCTGGAACATGAAGACCTAAAGTTGATTAATGATCTGAACTGGCGTGAAGTATTGGTCTTTGCGCCAATGATAATTCTCGTTCTTTGGATGGGTATCTATCCAGCTACGTTCCTTGATGGAATCCAGATAGCTGCTTCTGAAACTTTACGCAGTTCCGTGGCTACCGCGTCGTCAATTGGTGACGTTGGTACGTTTTTCGCCTGGTTACGATAGGGGGTTTTGAGTGATGTTGGCTATGCCCCTCTTACCTGAAATTTTGTTATCGATTGTCGGAATGTGCCTCCTGTTAATTGGCGCATTTTCCGGCAACCGTATTGCCAAACCAATGTGCTACATCGTGGCATTGTCACTGGTTGGTTCATTGTTGGTAGGATTTTTAAGTCCTGCAGGAGCCGCTTTTGGTGGGCTATTTGTTGCGGATAAATTAGCAAGCTTTGCGAAAACCCTGATAGTTATTGGGGCTGTCGCAACGGTCATTATGGCTGCTGGCAGATCGATATCGGCGGATGGGGTTGGGCCAATGCGCTTTGAGCAGCCGGTGCTAATGCTGTTTGCAACGATTGGTATGATGTTAATGGTCTCTGCCAATGACCTTATTTCATTGTACATTGGCTTGGAGCTGCAGAGTTTATCTTTATATGTGCTCGCCGCTATTCGGAGAGATAGCCTGAGAGCCACTGAAGCCGGTCTAAAGTACTTCGTTCTAGGAGCTTTATCGTCCGGCATGCTTCTTTATGGGGCTGGTCTTATCTACGGATATACTGGTTCCACTGGGTTTGATTCTATTCAAACTAGTGTTGCAGAAATGGGGCAGCCGTCTCTTGGATTAGTTGTTGGTATAGTGTTTTTGCTTGCTGGACTTGCCTTTAAGGTGTCGGCAGCGCCATTTCATATGTGGGTCCCAGATGTGTATGAAGGGGCAGACACTCCGATCACTGCCTTCTTTGCTGCAGCGCCAAAGGCTGCCGCTCTGGCATTGTTTGCCCGAGTGATGGCCGATCCTCTTGCTGGAGCAGACCAAGCATGGGGCCAAATTGTAGCTGTGATTGCTGGATTGTCGGTTGTTATAGGTGCATTAGGTGCATTGGCTCAGAAAAATATCAAACGCCTATTGGCTTACAGTTCAATCGGTCATGTCGGCTTTGCATTGATTGGTCTAGCAGCTGCTAGTGAAGCGGGTGTGCGGGGTCTGCTGATCTATTCAGCTTTATACCTTTTTATGACACTTGCCGCATTTGCATGCGTTATGGCCATGCGCCGTGGTGGCAGGGCTGTAGAAACCATTGATGATTTAGCAGGTGCTAGTCGTACTCACCCCTGGATGGCTTTTGGTCTAGCCGCCGTTATGTTTTCTATGGCAGGTATCCCTCCTTTAGCAGGGTTCTTTGGTAAGTTGTATGTACTTGGCGCAGCAGTGGATTCTGGTTTGTATGTGCTGGCAGTAGTTGGTGTCTTGGCAAGTGTTGTTTCTTGCTTCTATTACATCCGTATTATCAAGCTGATGTATTTTGATGAGGCAGCCGACGTATTAGATGGTCCGATGCCCAGGGATTTAGGTGTTGTGTTGGCTATTGCGTCCTTGGTGATTTTATTTTTCATCGTGCTGCCTGGACCAATAGTAACCCAAGCTACTTTAGCCGCTCAGGAACTTCTTCAAAATTGATCGACTTACCGCCCGAATGGCGGCTCGAGCTGTTTGATACAGTCGATAGTACTAATGCCGAAGCTGCCCGTAGAGCCCGAGGCGGTGCTGCCGCTGGGCTGGCGATAGCCTCTTCTTGTCAGACTGCTGGTCGCGGGAGAAGTGGCCGGAGTTGGTCAACAGCTGGGTCAGATCTCGCTTTGTCGATCTTACTAAGGCCGTCTATGCCTCCTGGTGAGGCGGCAAAGGTAGCATTTGTTGCTGCCCTGGCTGTTTATGATTTTGCTGCGGGAATACTACCAAAATCAGTTCCTCTTACCATCAAGTGGCCCAATGATATTCTGATAGGTGACGCAAAACTTAGTGGAATTTTGGCGGAGGCTTCTGGTGGGGTAGGAGGTACTGTTGAATGGCTCATAGTTGGTATAGGTGTGAATTTGAGACCAGCAGAGCGTCCAGAGGCTAAATATCCAATTGATTTAGTGACAGCAGGAGGAAGGGAACTCGCTCTAGAAGATGCAGCAAAAAACCTTCTTTCGGAGTTTGATAAGTGGCAGAGACGTTGGGTCCTGGATGGCTTTGGGCCAATACGTGAAGCCTGGAAGACCCGAACACATAACCTTGGGAAAACAGTGATTGCCCGGTTGCCTGCTGAAACAATAGTGGGTAGAGCGGTTGACTTAGCTGATGACGGTGCTCTCATTCTGGCTTTGCAGGATGGTCAAGAGTGCAGAATCACTGCTGGCGATATATTTCCAATTGACACGGAGTGAGTGATCCATGCTCCTAGCTATCGATGCGGGTAACACCAATACCGTTTTTGCCGTTTATGACGGTGACGAACAACGTGGCCTTTGGCGAGCTGCAACTGACACTCGAAGGACCGCGGACGAGCATTTTGTCTGGCTAGCGCAGTTGATGGCACTAGAGAATGTTTCGAAAAATGATATTTCCGCAGCAATTATCTCTACGGTGGTACCGGCGTCACTATTTAATCTCACCCGCCTATGCCAAAGATATTTTGATACTGAGGCATTAGTGGTTGGAGATCCGAACGTTGACCTTGGCATAAATGTTGAGCTGGAAAACCCTGCAGAGGTGGGTGCCGATAGATTGGTTAACGCAGTAGCGGCTAAATCTGCTTATGAAGGCCCTTTAATCCTGATTGATTTTGGCACTGCAACGACCTTTGATTTGATTGATAAAGATGGAAATTATCAAGGTGGAATCATAGCACCAGGCGCAAACCTCTCAATGGAAGCATTGCATATGGCTGCAGCAAAACTTCCATTGGTAGCTGTTCGCCAACCCGCGGAGGTTGTTGGGCGAAATACTGTACAGGCCATGCAGTCGGGAATCTTTTGGGGCTACGTCGGGCTAATTGAGGGGCTAGTCAGTCGTATTCGAAGTGAGGTTGCCGACCCAGAACTTCGAGCCATTGCGACAGGTGGTCTTGCGCCGCTTTTTAATGGAGCCACAGATGCTATCTATGACGTAGACCGAGATCTTACCCTACGGGGGCTCCTTGAAATTTATGAACGGAATGCAAAGTGACCACAGAAAATATTGATCTTCCAACCCCTGGGAGCGACGAAGTTTTGTTCGTGGCTCTTGGTGGCTTAGGCGAAATAGGTATGAATCTTGCGTTGTATGGTCACGACGACGCATGGGTTGCAGTAGATATGGGCGTTACTTTTGGTGATGAGGATACTCCAGGAGTTGACGTTATCGTACCTGATATCAGTGTAATTGACGGACTTGGTGATAAGCTAAAAGGCGTCATAATTACTCACGCGCATGAAGATCATATCGGCGGAATACCGTACCTGGCAGGGCGCTTCAAATGCCCAGTGTTTTGTTCACCATTTGCAGCTGCTTTCCTCCGAAGAAAATTAGAGGACGATGGTGGAAGGCGCGCGAAGAGAGTGAAAATTGTTGAAATTCCATCAGGGGGTCGGCGTGGCGTTGGTCCTTTTGATGTAGAACTGATTCCTATGCCTCATTCCATCCCAGAGGCACACTTGACAGCTCTCCGATCGCAGAAAGGGTTAGTTGTACATACCGGTGATTGGAAATTAGATCCTGATCCGGTCATTGGCCACCCAGTTGACGAACGAAGATTAGCCAATCTGGGGAAAGAGGGGGTTTTGGCCCTTGTTTGCGATTCAACGAACGCTCTTAGGGAAGGTTGGACTGGAAGCGAAGGGGAGCTAACATCTTCTCTAACGGAAATCGTTGCATCCTCTGACAGAAGAGTTCTGTTTGCTTGTTTTTCATCTAACGTTGCTAGGTTAAGAACAATTGCCCTCGCTGCGCAGGCAGCTGGGCGAGAGATTGGACTCGTAGGCCGTTCTCTCTGGCGAATGCATGATGTGGCTGGAGGCCTTGGTTATCTCAAAGGCTTGCCTACATTTTTGCGCGAAGATGAATTGGGTCGCCTGCCGCCTAATAGGATGGTTGCCATTTGCACTGGAAGCCAAGGTGAGCCTAGAGCCGCTCTGCACCGTATCGTTGACGGGCAGCATCGACATATAGAAGTTGATCCTGCAGATAAGGTCATATTTTCGTCTCGTGATATTCCTGGAAATGAAAAAGCTATCGGACGTTTGCAGAATCGTTTGGTTGCAATGGGAGTGGATGTGAGCACTGATGGAACTGCAAAGGTTCATGTCTCCGGTCACCCAGCAAGAGATGAACTTAGACACCTATACAGTTTATTAAAGCCAGCACGACTCCTTCCTGCGCATGGCGAAGGGCGCCATCTCGATGGCCAGGCAAAATTTGCTCTTGAGTGTGGTATTCCAGAGGCAAAAGTTGCCTTTAATGGCGATGTTATGTGTTTGGCTGGAGGCGACTTCGAGCAACGTGGTGAAGTTAAGGTCGGGCGAGTTGGAATAGATGGAGATGCGCGTGTCAGTTTGACTGGCAATGGCATTAAAGAGCGCCGGAGGATGCGGTTAGAAGGAGTGGCACTCATCACTATTGCATTAGAAGCCCAAGGAGAACTCTTGGCTGACAGCATGGTAACGCTAGCTGGTCTTGATGTGAGTGATAACGCTGAAATTCTGGATGATATCGAAGAAGCAATAGACGAGGCTGTTGAGGATCTTGCTATGAAAGCTCGCCGCGATGACGCCGTTGTCGAAAATGCTGCTCGTTCTGCGCTGCGTAAGGCGTTGCGAAAGCACACAGGTAAGCGTCCACAAATCAATGTTCACATTGTGAGAATTTAGTTTTTTCTAATTAAATTCTTCAGTCCTTCAGCTATCTCTTCGGGCGATGTGTTTGTTCTAAAATGTCTAACATATTTACCTGCTGTATCCATTACGTAGGTATAAGCACTATGAGATACTAGGTAGTTATCGTCTGTATTGTTATCCTGCTTGGCATAGTAAACTCTGAATGATCGTGCAGCCTCACGAATTTGTTCTGCTGAGCCTGTAAGCCCAAGTATGTTCGGGTGAAAAGCTGCCGCGTATTCACCAACTACTTTTTGGGTGTCACGTTGTGGATCAACTGTGACAAACAGCACCTGTACATTTTTGAGCTTCTCTTTCTTCAAAATATCAAGTGCATCAGCAATATTAGCTAGGTCAACTGGACAGACATCTGGGCAGAAAGTGAAGCCAAAGTAGACGAGACTAATTTTACCGAGGAGTACTTTTTCTGAAACTGTGACCCCCTCTCCATTTACAAGGGTGAAGGGACCTCCAACCGTTGGTTGACCAATGAGACCGCCAGTCTCACTCGGGCCTTCATCAATTACTTTGACAGCCACAATAGCTATGCTGACAGCAATCAGCATCAGTAATCCAGATATTCCATAAATTAACCAGCGCATGGTTTATCGATGCCTTTGGGTGGTGGCGGCTTGTGCAACGTCATAACATGCTTTCCAGAGTGCAAGATTAGCATCCGAACCCGTTTGTTTTACCTCTATTTCTGCCCTCAACATTCGATCTATTGCTAGTGAAAGACGTTGTCGAGACCAAATTCGTGCTTGCTCCTGAAATGCTGTTTTGCGTTTAAAAAAGATTGGGGGCGGATACTGGCGAGAGCAGGTTCGAGCCCAGAAGTTTCGGCTTTGGCTACTACTGCACGGAGTTTGGTTAAATGCCCTATCATGGAACGAATTACAGTGATTGGTTGTGTGTTCGCTGCCGTTAATCGGTCTAGTGCCCGATGGCTACTTGTAATGTCACCGGCTGCAGTCGCGTAAACTAAATCATCCACACTGGTTGAGCCAGCATCACCAATAGCGTCGACTGCATCTTCTAGATCAAGCTTTCCAATTTTACCGATATAGAGCAGGAGTTTTTCAATTTCGGAGCGTGTTGATGCTCTGTCCGCACCCAGACGATTAATAACATAGGAACGCGCATCTGGAGTTAATGATATGTTTTCTTGTTTTAGTGTTTGGTCCAGCAGAACAGCTAAAGTGCGACCTTCATCCGCATAACATGGAATGGCAGCGCCAGTCTTTGATGCTTCAAACATCTTTACCATTGCGGAGTCTCGGCGAAGTGGACCAGCCTCTGCTATGATCAATCCATCGCCTGAGGGTTCTTGTATTGTTTCTGAAATCAGTCGTGCGTGGTCCCCGGTAATTCCCCGAAGTCTAATCAAACGCCTTCCCCCACCGAAAGGCATGGCAGCTTGTTCATCTGATAGACGAGATGGGTCTGCTGTTAAATTTGATACGTCTAACGTTGTGACGCGAAAGGGATCATTTAGATCATCGACAACAGTCTCTGCGAGTTTTTTAGCAAGTTCCCGGACTTGGCCTGCGTCTTCTCCATAAATCAGGCAGCTACACAGTTCCTGAGGAGGCATTGAGAGAAACCGTTCTATGTCGCGAGGTGCTACCTTCATGGATGATTAGTTGCCCCCAAGCTTTGCGGTAACTTCAACACTAATCATGTTGGCTAGCCTTCTGGCAGATCGTTCTCTAGCTGCGCGTTCTGCCGTTAAGTTGGAAAAATCAGAGGCAAAGACATTGAAGGTTTCAAATACACTTACTGTTCCACGTAATGGCTTTTCTTTATCTTCGGCGGCTAAGCGGAACAGGTGCCAGGATGCGGTTATTGTCATTCTTTGTCTTGTTACGTCGCCAGCTGAGTCTATGGCCACTACATTCATCTTTTCCGAGAGTTTGACCTCCAAACGGTGGGTTGTTGATCCTTTGAAGATAAAGGATCGTCGGAGTGCTGCTCGCAGCACCTGTCCTTCGTGCTCGAGAATTGGCATCACTTCTATGGCATGTTCGCTGTGTTTTTTGTCTTCACCCTGCCCATAAAGGGGTTCAAAGCCACAGGCAGATAGCGCAGCAGCTAGCAACGCTATCCCTATTAATCTATGCAACCACATTTACTATACGATTTGGTACTACGATGACTTTTCGGGGAGATTTCCCACCAAGATTTCTAACTATGTTGGGCTCCGATAATGCCATTGTTTCTAATTCTTCTTTGGGTAAATCACGCGCTACTTCAATAGATGCACGAAGTTTTCCATTTACCTGAATTGCGATGGTTACGCTATCATCAACTAGGAGAGAGGCATCTGCCTTTGGCCAGGGGGCGTCTGCTAGAAGAGTTTCGTGACCAAGTTTAGACCACATCTCTTCGGCTATATGGGGGGTGATTGGCCCAACAAGCCGGACAAGTGCTTCAACCCCTTCTCTATATGTATTGGCAATATCTGCGCTATCACCTTTAGCATCTACCAGAGCATTGGTCAGCTCGCGTATCCGAGCAACAGCACGGTTGAAGTGGAATTTTTCCAGATCTTCCGTAACCCCGTCGATTGTCTTATGGGTTTGGCGACGAAGATCATTTGCTAATTCACCGTAGTTTGAAGACGCGTCGCATTTATCTAGCTTAACTGGAGGGGCGTCTATTAGACGCCAGAGCCGGTTTATATATCGCCAAGCACCTTCAACACCTGCTTCAGTCCACTCTAAATCTCTATCAGGCGGGCTATCGGACATCATAAAAAGACGTGCAGTGTCTGCGCCATAAGTCGAAAGTATAGCCTCAGGGTCGACTACATTTTTCTTTGACTTTGACATTTTCTCGGATCGGCCAACTACAACTTTGTCGCCGTTTTTTAATTCAACAGCTGTGTCACCGTCCTTTTCAATGTCATCAGGCGTTAGCCAACGACCATCTGTGGATCGGTAAGTTTCGTGGCAGACCATGCCTTGAGTGAATAGGCCAGAAAAGGGTTCTCCAGACTCTAGTTTGACGAAGCCACAATCCCTCAATGCTCGCATAAAGAAGCGAGAATAGAGGAGGTGTAGGACAGCATGCTCAACACCGCCAACATATTGATCAACCGGCATCCAATACTCATGTGCGGTTTCGTCAAAGGCGCTGTTGGAATTCTTAGGAGAGGTGAACCGGGAAAAATACCACGAACTTTCAAAGAATGTATCAAAGGTATCGGTTTCGCGGGTGGCGGGCTTTTTGCAGCTTGGGCAGTCAACATGTTTCCAGGTTGGATGACGTTCTAAAGGATTGCCTGGCTGATCAAAGGTTACGTCTTCAGGTAAGATTACTGGTAATTGATCGTCAGGTACTGGAACTGTTCCACAATTCACACAATGGATCATGGGAACTGGGCATCCCCAATATCTCTGGCGTGAAACGCCCCAATCTCTCAGGCGATACACGGTTGAGGAAAAACCGGAGCCTCGAGCTTCAAGGTGTTTTGCAACAGAAGCTTTTGCAGTTTCTATATCCATGCCATCGAGAAAGCCTGAGTTATAGATTTTCCCTGGTCCGGTGTAGGCCTCATTTTCTATGGAAAAGGTTTCAGCATTTTCACCAGGAGGCAGGACTACTGGCAATACTGGGAGGTTGTATTTTCTCGCGAAGTCTAAGTCTCGTTGATCATGAGCAGGACAGCCAAAAATGGCACCAGATCCATATTCCATGAGAACAAAGTTGGCTATGAAAACTGGAATTTCGAGATCAGGAATGATTGGATGCTTGGCCTTCAGGCCAGTGTCGTAGCCTTGTTTTTCAGCCTTTTCTATTGCTGCTTCTGAAGTGCCGAGGCGTCGGCATTCTTCTATAAAATTTGTGGCTTTATGATCGGTTGCTGCTATTTCTGCAGCTAGGGGATGATCAGGAGAAATTGCACAGAAGGAAGCGCCGTAGAGAGTATCTGGTCTAGTAGTGAAAACCTCTAATTTTTCTTCCCGATTGATAAGACTGAAAAATACACGTGCTCCTGTCGATCGACCTATCCAATTTTCTTGCATTAGTCGAACACGGTCTGGCCATCGGTCCAAAGATCCAATAGCTTCTAGAAGATCATCGGCGTAGGCGGTGATTTTCAGAAACCACTGAGCTAATTTGCGACGCTCAACTGTTGCTCCCGACCTCCAGCCTTTACCATCAATCACCTGTTCATTAGCTAAAACAGTATTTTCAACGGGATCCCAATTCACCCAACTTTCGCGTTTGTAAGCTAGGCCATGTTTAGCAAATGCAATGAACATGCGTTGTTCATGTTCATAGTATTCAGGGTCGCATGTTGCGAACTCTCGATCCCAATCATAGGCCAGCCCCATGCTCTTGAGTTGGCTGCGCATGGTTGCAATATTCTCATAGGTCCACTTCGCGGGATGAACCTTGGCATCGAATGCAGCATTCTCGGCGGGTAGCCCAAACGCATCCCATCCCATAGGATGAAGCACATTATAACCTTGGGCGCGTTTATAACGCGCTACAACATCACCTAATGTAAAGTTCCGGACATGACCCATGTGAATTCGACCAGATGGGTATGGAAACATTTCAAGCACGTAGTACTTGGGTCGAGACGGGTCTACTTCGCTTTTGAAGACTCCCTGCGTTTCCCAAACTTCACGCCATTTAGGCTCGGTTTCGGCGACATTATAACGCGCCATTATCTGTGCTCCGAATTTACTTGCTTCGCTGGATTGGCGAGGCTTATTTGAACGTCCAATGAAGCCAGCACTGGGCTGACAGTCAAGCTTGGGGCCACTTTTTAGCGGTTTCCTCGAATTGCAGCGGCAGATAATCGAAGTTCGCGGGCCCGCTCTAAAATTCTATTTTCAATGTTGATTGTTGTTTTGGTTTCAGTGGTTGCAGTGCGCCAAACGCCATCTTTCTCTGTTTCTTTGAATATAGCCACCCTAAGGCCGTCTGCTCGCAACTGCCGATCCAGTATGAATATGTTCAACTTGAAACGTTCGTTTGGGGTTTCAGGTGGCGAGTACCAATCTGTAAGGATTACGCCGCCAAACGGATCTGCAGACGAGAGAGGCATGAAAGAAACAGTATCTAATGCAGCTCGCCACAGGAAGCTGTTTACTGCTATTCCTGAGCCTGCTCCACCACCTTCTTTATCCTCACTTCCCCCACCAAACAGATTAAATGAGCCGTCGAATATACCTTTGTCTTGACTGGTGTCATAACCATCGCCACCACCTCTTTGTATACGTTTGGAGGATGGGTAAACTGTGTTGTCAGACAGGTCGGCGCCACAAGCCGTCAGTGCTAATCCAGCTGCTACAAATAAGATAAAATGGGATCGCATAAGCGCGTCCTTCAGTGTTGGCGAATAAACTATATTTAACGATAAAGTTGCCAGCTTTGAAGACCTGAAATATTCAGCATGGCGAGGCTCAAGATACAACGCTATCATGCACATCTAAATTTTAGACTTAGGAGCAATATTCCCCCATGAGCCTTAAAGTTGCCATACAAATGGATCCGATCGAAAATATCGACATCAATGGCGACTCAACGTTCGTCATGGGGCTAGAAGCTCAATCACGTGGTCACTCTATATGGCACTATTTGCCAACAGCTCTCTCTCTGCGTGATGGGCGTGTTACGGCTCAAGCTCGACGATTAGAGCTTAGAAGAGAGATTGGAAGTCACTTTACGTTAGCTGATTTTGAGCCAATTGACCTGGCTGAAGTAGATGTAGTTCTTATGCGCCAGGATCCACCTTTTGATATGGCGTACATAACCGCTACTCATGTTCTTGAGCACATTCACCCGAAAACACTTGTGGTCAATGATCCTGCCCAGGTCAGGAATGCTCCAGAAAAACTTTTTGTCACACACTTCGAAGGAGTTATGCCCCCAACTCTTATTACCTCTGATCTTTCTGCGATTGTTGATTTTCGTGAAGAGCATGAGGACATCATTATTAAACCGCTTTTTGGTAATGGTGGAGCAGGCGTTTTTCATCTACAGCCGGGGGATGAGAACCTGTCATCCCTGCATGAACTGTTCAGTCATTTCTATAGGGAGCCATTAATTGCCCAGCGCTATCTTCCTGAAGTGAGGGAGGGTGACAAACGAATTATATTGATTGATGGAGAGCCAGCTGGTGCTATCGATCGTGTTCCTGCCGCTGGTGAGGCTCGAGCTAATATGCATGTAGGTGGTAGAGCCGTTAAAGCAGGCCTTTCTGCTCGAGATATTGAAATTTGTAATATAATTGGCCCTTCTCTCAGAGAGCGTGGTTTGCTGTTTGTTGGCATAGATGTGATCGGAGATTATTTGACTGAAATCAATGTCACCTCGCCAACCGGCCTTCAGGAGATTAATGCTTTTGATGATACAAGGTTGGAAGCGCAGATTTGGGATGCAATAGAAGCTAAAATTAGATCGAGGTGATTCTGTCGCGGGGTAAACCTTGCTCTCAGTACTCATTTCGTTATCCAGTCCCATTTTTAAGGATGGGGACTTGGCTTTAGTCACGAAAAAGTACGTATCGAATGACTCTGAACGGGATGCTCTGAAAACATATATTAGGAAACGGAACAAACAATTTTAGAGAAGTGCTTTCTCCTCGACTGTTACGAGTCTAATATTAATCAAACATTATTTTTTGAGGCTGTGAAATGACCCAAGGTGTAAATCGTCAAGAGGCAATTCCCGCTCTATTAGCTGACCATGATGACATGCTCATCGTGACAGGCTTAGCTGGCTCTGCCAAAGATATAGGTGCCCTTACGAAGGATGGAGATCACACCTTTACTATGGCAGGTGCGATGGGCGGAGCTACTGCTATGGGGCTTGGCCTGGCTTTGGCCCAGCCAGATAAAAAGGTGGTTGTCGTTACAGGCGATGGTGAGTTGTTAATGAATATGTCGTCCCTGGCGACAGTAGCGGTTGCCAAGGCGCCTAACTTACACATCATCTGTGTAGATAACGGCCACTATCAAGAAACGGGCAACCAAGAGAGTCATACCTCAAAAGGCGTAGATCTTGCGGCGGTAGCTTCTGGATCTGGTATTAAGACCTGCAGAACTGTTACAGCTATGGACGAAGTGGAAGATGCAAGACGTCTTTTAGCCGGAGCTAATGACACTTGTTTTATCCATCTAAAAATAGACGGGACACCTCCACCTGTATTCAAGCGTGATTTGGATGCAGCAAATGTAAAGACGCGTTTTCGCCGTCTAGTTCTTGGCCACGCCTGATTTTATGTCTTCGCTGAACATCCAGCCACTTCATAAAAGTTTTGGAGTAAGTGCGACTGGCATCGATTTGTCTGGCGATTTAGCTGACGAATTTGTTGATCAGATCTGGGGTCTGATAGACGAATACTCGTTCGTTGTGTTTCCTGGTCAAGACGGTTTCAATGACGATAAGCATCTTGGTTTCACACGTCTCCTGGGTTCTCCCGAGCCAAGCCACGTAGCCAAGGGCGAAGAGGGTAAGCTTGAGTATTTTGGTACAATTGGGAATGTTCAGCCAGACGGAACAGCTCTCGGTAATGAGCATCGAAAAACCAAGTTTCTCACTGGAAATAATCTTTGGCATTCAGATGCCTCGTTTAAGCCTGTACCAGCGGCGTTATCAGTTATGTGTGCTTATGAAACTCCTTCAGAAGGGGGGCAGACGCTTTTTGCATCCACACGCTCTGCTTACGCGCAACTGGATGCTGATCTAAAGAATAAGCTGGATCCAATGGTAGGGATCCATGACTACACATTTTCGAGATCAAAAGTGTCTCCTGACGCAGTTTCACCATCACTTTCGGCCTCTCTACCTCCAGTCAGGCAGAAACTTGTTAGGACCAACCCGACCAATAAACTTAAAAATCTTTTTATTGGATCTCATGTTGGAGAGATTGAAGGCTTGGGATTCGATGAGAGTCGAGCACTCCTTGACCAGCTGGTTGAGCTTTCAGTGCATGAAGAGAACATAGTCACACATGCTTGGCAGCCTGGTGACCTTGTCATTTGGGATAACCGCTGCTTGATACATCGTGGTGCTGGCTATGATGCAGACAAGTATCGTCGTCTGATGCGTCAAACGAGGGTCGCAGGGACGGCTTCAAGTTTAGAAGAATAGGGTTAAGATTTTCCAATATTCACAGTAATCCTACTTTTCTCGATGGAATCCTGCTTGCATGCTTGCCGTCACAATTTTCGCAAGGGATCATTCAGGAGATTCAGGCGATAAGCAGCAGTCCTCGCAAAGCGCGTTAAAATGGCCTTTCGCCTTGCAGCGCTTACGGGTGAAGGCTGGGCTTGGCTAATCAATGAACCAGTGAATTGATCTACTCTCATAAAGCCTTGATGGGCTGGTATCAATTCGTCAGGAAAACTCTCAGGAACGGCAAAGTAAAATTGGTCGCAATACTCTAGATAAGATTGCCATTTTTGGTCGGATAAAAAATCATTTCGGCTACTTTTGACCTCTACAGCAATTAATGAAGCGTCTTTTCCCACACCGAAAACATCGACCCGCCTTCCAGAGGCAAGCGTGAATTCCGTGAGAGGCGCATAGCCAAGATCAGTTAGCAGCCTAGCGGCGCCTCGAGCTAAGAGAATTCCTGTTTGCGTTTTCTTATCGTTACTTTGCAATTTGTTGGCCGGAAGTGTTTTTATGTTGTCTTAAAATCTTCTAAAAATTCAGCTTTTTATTTTACCCCATTCTACGCATGCGAGTTTTAATCACTGGGCGCCTTGAGTTCTAAGGAGAGCGCATGAATTGGGCCTGCCAATTCATCGGCCAGCACTGCATAGACAAGTCTTTGGCGCTGTACTCTATTTTGACCCTCAAATTTTGAAGAGACTAGTCTAACGTGAAAATGTGTTTCGCCACCTTCACGGTGCCCCACGTGACCACGATGACTTTCTGATTGATCCTCTATTTCTAATAGCTGGGGGAAAATAGATCGTTAAGTTTTGATCGAATATTTTCTGTAATGATGCCCATAAAAGCTCCCTGTAATTTTACCCAACTCGGGCGTATCTTGCTGCTGCGTCTCGTTCAAAAAGATATAGTAACGTGCGAAGAGCTTGCGCCCTAGACGATTTTAATTCTGGGTCTTTAGCTATAATTAAATCTACGTCTCGACGAGCAATGGCGACTAGATCCGACTGAGTGTCCAAATTGGCTATTCGGAATTGAGGTAAACCACTTTGTCTGGTTCCAAGAACTTCTCCTGCCCCCCGGAGACGTAAATCTTCTTCAGCAATTTTAAACCCATCATCTGTAGTAGATACTGCAAGTAGCCGCTGTTTGGCTGCCTCAGAAATTCTGTCAGCTCGAAGTAATAGGCAGAAAGATTGCTTTTCACCTCGGCCAACACGACCTCGCAATTGGTGTAATTGTGCGAGCCCAAACCTCTCGGCATGCTCAATCACAATGATGGTTGCCTCAGGCACGTCTACGCCTACTTCCACTACTGTGGTGGCAACCAAGAGTCGTGCTTCGCCTGATGCAAACCTAGCCATTGCAGAGTCTCTTTCATGGGATTTCATCTGACCATGGGCAAGCGCTACTTGGTCACCAAAATGCGCACGTAGGCTCTCGGCTCTTGCTTCAGCGGCCGCAAGGTCTGACACCTCAGACTCCTCAACAAGAGGACATATCCAATACACGCGCTCACCCCGTCCTATAGCACGACCAATGCCATCAATTACGTCATCGATACGCCCTAGTGGGGTTACTGTCGTTTTTATGGTTTGACGGCCTGGGGGTTTTTCAGGGATCGCGATATGGTCCATATCCCCATAAGCTGTGAGCATAAGGGTCCGTGGAATAGGGTCGCGGTCATCGCAAGCATATGTGGAGCGAGACCTTTAGCAGAAAGGGCCATCCGTTGGTCCACACCAAAACGATGCTGCTCATCTACTACTATTAACGCTAGATCTTTGAAGTTGACGCTATTTTGAAATAAGGCGTGAGTTCCAATAAGGAGATCAATTTCGCCAGCCATTAACGCTATCAGCGTTGCTTCTCGAGATTTCCCTTTATCGCGTCCAGTTAATACAGCGACACGAATCCCAATTTTTTCACCCAGCATCTGGAGGGTGCGTCCATGCTGTCGCGCAAGAACATCAGTGGGTGCCATTAATGTTGCTTGCGCTCCTGCTTCAATAACCGCGAGGCATGCTAGGAATGCGACAACTGTTTTCCCGCTCCCAACATCTCCTTGAAGCAGGCGTTGCATTCTTCTCCCTGACTTCATGTCACCAAGAATTTCTGAAAGCGCAACAAATTGGCCATTTGTCAGTTTAAATGGGAGAGCATCTAGGGCTGTTGAAAGTTTTTCATTAGAAAGAGTTAGTGACCGTCCTTTAAGGTGCACGCGCCGTTGACGAATGAGAGCCAGAGCTAGCTGATTGGCCAGTATTTCATCGTAAGCGAGCCGTTCACGAGGGGTGAACTTGGTTCTAGGTCTTCTAAAGTTTTTGGAGAATGGGCTGCTGTAAGAGCTGTCTTCCAGCTTGGCCACTTATACTTTTCAAGAAGACTCTATCTAACCATTCTGGGAGGTCTGGAGCTTTGGTAAGGGCCTCTGTGACTGCTTTCCTTAAAGTTTTGGGCGCTAACCCAGCCGTCATTGGATAAACAGGCTCATGATTTGGCAACTCTTTTTCTTGCCCGGGCACAATTATGTAATCTGGGTGTGAAATCTGAAGTCGATCTTTAAATTTTTCCAAATGCCCTGAAATAACGCGCTTCTCACCCACAGGGAGCTGCTTGTTCAGCCATTCTTTTCGAGCATGAAAAAATACAAGGTCAATTGCTCCAGTTCCATCGCTTGCCTTCACCCGTGTCGGGCTTCGACCGTGACCATAGCGATGTTGAAGTACTTCTATATCTAATGTGGCAATCCGGCCGTGTTCAGCCATTGCGATTTTTGGGTGATAACTTCGGTCAATAACGCCTGTTGGAAGGTTCAAACAAAGATCAATTACATTTTGACCGGCTGCCTTAGCTATTAACTCAGCCACGCGCGGCCCAACACCTTTCAATGTGGTGACTGAATGAAAAAGCTGAAAAAGGACTTCTGGCCGCACTCGTATTGCTCCCTTGCCAACGATATATCCTAATACTTAGTAAGAACAGGAACGACCCCTATGTCTGAAAATGATCGTCGTAAGCGCTTGCGCTACCGTGCTTGGCACCGTGGTACAAAGGAAAGCGACATAATTTTAGGAACTTTTGCGGATGCAAAACTCCCATCATTAGAAAATGATGGCTTAGATGCTTTTGAGGCGCTTTTGGATGTCCCTGATCCTGTAATCTATGACTGGGTTACTGGTCGCGTTCCTGTCCCAGATGAGATGGATACGCCTCTTATCAGGGAGCTTCTGGCATTCAAGATCAATCTTTGATGCATGAAGACCCCATCCAGCTTTTGCCGGGGCGGATACCATTTGCGGGTTCGCCAGATGGGGCAGAGGCATTTGCCACGCGAGAAATTGTTCGTCGCACAGGTGCAAGCCGAATACTTTTCGTTGCTAGAGATGCAGAACGGCGTGCTAGGTTTGAAAACGATATAGCTGTTTTTCTTCCAAGCGCCCATTTGATCAGCATGCCTGCATGGGACTGTTTGCCTTATGACCGTTCTTCTCCAAATCGGGAAATTATATCTGCACGTATGAAAGCCTTTGGAGAGATTGGCAGGGTGTCCGAGAGCAATCTCACGCTGATTTCTACCACTGTCAGCGCTCTTCTGCAGCGCATTCCCCCTGCCGCCTCCATTACCTCTGGAATGGAAATATCTGTTGGCGGAGGGTTTAGTGAAGACGCTTTTCAATCATTTGTGTCTATAAATGGTTATGTGCGTTCGGACACTGTAATGGAACCCGGTGAGTTTGCCCTTCGTGGTTCTATTGTTGACGTATTCCCCGCAGGGTCTTCCACGCCAGCGAGAATTGATCTTTTTGGTGACGAAGTCGAGGGTATCCGAAGCTTTGATCCACTGACTCAGCGTAGTGAGGGCAGTCTAAATAAGCTCTCACTGGCGCCAGCATCTGAAGCGCCACTTGATGCTAAAGCCATAGAACGTTTTCGGTCAGGTTATGGTGCTACTTTTGGCGGCGAGGCAATTAACGACCCGTTATATGTGTCGGTGTCAGCAGGTCGACGGCATCCAGGTATGGAGCATTGGCTACCAATGTTTCACCCTGAAATGGCGACGCTTTTTGACCTTCTTCCCAAAGATGCTGTGATTGTGCTGGATCATGCCATTGATGAGGCTATCAGGGCTAGATTTGAGACTATTGCCGATCATTTTTCTGCACGTGCTGAAACTTTGTCCGAGATAGTAGATGAGCAACCTTACAGGCCACTATCCCCCTCAATTATATTTAACACCAGATGAGTGGACGGAGCGATTAGCTGAATGGCCCTCGCTTGCTTTAGAGCAATTTTTAAGAGATGGCAGTTCTCTCTCGGCCAATACTACCCCAATCATTGACTTCGCAGAAGCTCGAGCTCGTTCTGACGCAGACCTTTACCTCGCAGTAGGCGCTAGGTTGAGACAGGCAGTCGCCAATAAAAGGATTGCTGTTCTCGTAGCTTCTAGCCAGGGTGCGTTGGATCGTCTGAAGCGTTTGGTCGCCCAAGAGGGCGACTTTGAGGCAGTTCAAGCCGTTCAAACATTTGATGAGATCTTTAAGTTGCCACAAGGTGCAGCTGCTGGTGTGATAGCGGAGATTGATCGAGGATTTGAGACCGACACGCTACTGCTGATAACAGAGGCTGATATTGTTGGTGAGCGAATAAATCGTCGTCATCGCCGTCGTCGCCGGGCTGATACTTTTTTGACCGAGGTGAGTGATATTGTCGAGGGGATTTGGTTGTCCATCTTGAGCATGGAATTGGGCGCTATGAAGGGCTTGAGACAGTAACAGCTGGAGGGGCGCCTCATGATTGCCTTAGAGTGATTTACGATGCTGGTGATCGTCTATTTGTTCCAGTTGAAAATATCGACGTTCTTTCCCGTTTTGGATCAGATAGCGATGGAGCTACTTTAGATAGGCTAGGGGGTGCAGCGTGGCAGGCTCGGAGGGCTAAAGCAAAAGAACGGATCCGCGAAATGGCGGCTCAGTTAATCGCTGTCGCTGCGCAGCGTTTAACCAAGCCCGCTGAAAAATTGGTGGCACCCGAGGGTGTTTATGAGGAGTTTGCTGCTAAGTTTCCATTTGATGAGACAGAGGATCAGTTAAGCGCCATATCAGAAGTTTTTGAGGATATGTCCTCAGGTCGTCCGATGGATAGGCTAATTTGTGGCGATGTGGGTTTCGGTAAGACAGAGGTTGCTTTAAGGGCAGCATTGATCGCGGCTATGTCAGGCAGACAAGTAGCGCTTGTTGCTCCCACGACCCTTCTTGCTAGGCAGCACTTTTCAACCTTCTCCAGACGGTTCCAAGGGTTGCCAGTTCAAGTGCGACAGCTATCCCGCCTTGTCACTGGTAAGGAGGCCACTGCAACTCGTGAAGGAATGAAAGACGGAACGGTTGATGTGGTATTTGGGACCCATGCTTTATTAGCGGGATCGGTAGAAATACCAAATTTAGGCTTACTAATTATCGATGAAGAACAGCGATTTGGTGTGGCCCATAAGGAACGATTAAAAAAGCTTCGAAATGACGTCCATGTTCTTACGCTGACGGCAACCCCAATCCCTCGAACTCTTCAGATGGCTCTGGCAGGCGTTCGAGAGATGAGCGTGATAGCTACCCCACCGGTCGACCGTCTGGCAGTACGTACTTTTGTGGGGGAGTATGATTCCCTCCAGATCAAAGAGGCAATTCAGCGGGAACGCTTCCGAGGTGGCCAGACATTTTTTGTAGCCCCAAGGATTCGAGATCTGCCAACTTTAGTCGAGCGAGTGGAAAAGCTTGTTCCAGACGCCAGGACCGTTGTCGCGCATGGGCAATTGCCGCCTAGTCAGCTTGAAGACGTAATGTCAGCCTTCTACGAAGGGCGGTATGACGTTTTAATATCAACAAATATTGTGGAGTCTGGTCTCGATATTCCAACTGCAAATACATTGCTTGTTCATAGGGCCGATCGTTTTGGTCTATCCCAGCTATACCAGCTGCGAGGGCGCATTGGACGCGGAAAAGAACGTGGATACTGCTATCTAACCCTTCCCAATGATCAGATTGTGACAAAAACTGCACTCCGCCGACTTGAAGTAATGCAAACCTTAGATGCACTGGGTGCTGGGTTTAATCTTGCTAGTCATGACTTAGATATTCGTGGGGGCGGAAACCTTCTAGGCGATGAGCAGTCGGGCCATATTCGCGAGGTGGGTGTTGAGCTGTATCAACAGATGTTGGAGGAGGCCGTCGCGGCCGCCCGTGCGCAAGACGATGCGAAACCCTTCAATGAAGCTTGGTCCCCACAAATTAATTTGGGCTCTGCTGTATTAATCCCCGAAGCATATGTACGGGAACTAAATACTCGACTTGGCCTCTATCGTCGTCTCGGAGCGCTAGAAACAGAACAGGAATTGCAGGGTTTTGCCGCCGAACTTGTAGACAGGTTTGGGCCGTTACCACCGGAAGTGGAAAATCTATTAGAGGTTATGAGTGTAAAGCGGCTTTGTCGTCTTGCTCACGTGGCTAAATTAGATGTTGGGCCCAAAGGTGCCGTGGCCAGTTTCCATAATAATGACTTTCCAAATCCAGCTGGCCTAATTGAGTATCTCACTCAGCAAATGGGAACAGCTAAGCTGCGTCCAGATAATAAGTTAGTTGTAACGCGGGCATGGGAAGACCGAAAGGCGCGAGCTAAAGGAGTAAAGCGTTTGCTTTCAGGCCTTGCCAAAGTTGCCTCATAAAAGCTTAAGCCCAAAATCACAGATACTTTTATATTGATGCTACCGATTAAACCCCTCAGGCGTTCTAGTCTAGAATCCTGCAGGAAAGTGACCAAACGGTGCGGTTTTCAGCTTGGATTTTGTCATAATTTATTTTTTGTTTTTTTGCTGATTTCCGGGCAGCTACCTCGAGAGATTGGCGGGTTGTTTCATCCAAGTCATCAAAATCTATAGAGAGAGTCGTTGGAATTTTTGATTTTCGAGGCGTTATATTTTTTCTTTTTTGGGTTTCCGCCCTCCAAAAATTTCTTCCCATCCAGATCTATATTCATCCGTGGAGACACTGGAAAAATAGCTTATGGGGCGGCTGCCACTCCCTGTCTTCTTACTAGTTGATGAGCTTGTTTCCGATGAAGTCGAAGTTTCAGATGTACTTGATGATGCCTTTTCTGCGGTCGCAGAAGTTGGCTTTGTCTCTTTACTGGTAGCACTCTTTGCTTCTTTTGCCATTGCTAATTGCCTACTTTGGACTTGAGTTTGGTCGGTTTATTACTCCAGGCAATCCTTTAAGAAAAGAGGGTATTTTAATATCGGGTATTTGGCCTTGTGCTCGACTTAGACGATATACTCTAGAGCAAATTTGGCATCATTTTTGAGACTGGTGCGGGCGGGGAGACTCGAACTCCCACTTCCGAAGAAAACAGATTTTGAGTCTGCCGCGTCTACCGATTCCGCCACGCCCGCACGTGACTTTTTGATCTTAAGGGCTGTAGATACAGGATAGAGGGTAGCGTCGGCAAGCACCTCTGTTTCAGTTTGCCCAAATTGTTTTGGGTGCTTCACCAAGATCTGGATCGGTTTGACCTTTGATGGTTCTTGTCGCACCGCGGAAAGCGGCTATTAGCCTTTCATTTTCCCCTCGAACCTCAACATCAAAAAGACCATTCCGATTTGTTCTCGAAACCTCGCGTGCCGTAGCAACTAAAGTTTCTCCCTGCTTTCCAGGCGAGATGAAGGTGATTTGACAGTGTTGTGCCAGTGTTTGATGGTTTTCACCATTACTAGCGTAGGCCATTGCTGTATCAGCAAGAGTGAAAATAAAGCCGCCATGAGCAACTGAATGACCGTTAACCATATCATCTCGCACCACCATGTTTATTTTACACCACCCCATCCCAGCAGCATCTATTGAAATCCCAAGACTGCGGGCTGTTTCGTCTTTTGCATGTAGTGACTGGATGACTTTTTGGGCGAAGTTGTTTCGTGCATCTTCAATTGTCATGGGTTTCTTTGTCCTAAGCCTGAATTCCTGTAGGCTAACTCTGTTAACAATGATCTGTGAACCAACATGAATCACGACAATTATTCAAATCAGTATATCCGAGAAATCCTAACGGACTCACGTGTTGTGGCTATGGTTGGGGCAAGTCCAAATTGGAATCGACCTAGTTTTTTTGTGATGAAATATCTCCAGGCAAAGGGTTTTCGTGTACTTCCAATTAACCCAGCTGCCGAAGGTCAAGAAATTTTGGGCGAGACTGTGTATGCTTCTTTAGAGCAGCTGCCGTGCAAGGTGGACTTGGTTGATATCTTCCGAAATTCCGAGGCGGCCGGGTCTATAACAGATCAAGCGATCAAAATTAACGCAAAGGCGGTTTGGATGCAGTTAACGGTCCGTAATGATGCTGCGGCAGCTCGAGCGGAGAAAGCTGGACTTAAAGTTGTTATGAACCGATGCCCAAAGATTGAGTTTGCCCGTCTAAATGGCGAAATTGGGTGGTCTGGAGTAAATTCTGGAGTTATCTCGTCCAAGCGCCGCAAAATTTCCTTGTGAGGAGAAAATGAGTAGTGACGGTTTATACGGGTTTGAAACCCTAGCAATTCATGCAGGCTCAACACCTGATCCAGCTACTGGTGCCCGTTCCACACCTATTTATCAAACGACCTCCTATGTTTTTGATGATACCGATGCAGCAGCTTCTTTATTCAACCTACAGACATATGGATACATATATTCACGCCTAGGAAATCCTACCGTAGCTGTCCTAGAGGAGCGAGTGGCAGCTCTTGAGGGCGGCCGTGGTGCAATTGCAACTTCTTCAGGTCATGCTGCTCAGCAGCTTGCCCTATTCACATTGATGGAGCCGGGCGACCGCTTTGTGGCATCTAACAAGCTTTATGGCGGTTCGGTGACGCAGTTCACCCGCACTTTCAAAAAATTTGGCTGGGAATGCGATATGGTCGATACCGAGGACCTCGCTAGAGTCAGAGCAGCGCTAGACAAGCCAACATGTAAGGCACTTTTTGTGAAAGCCTCGCTAATCCTGGTGGTGTGATTTCAGATATTGAGACATTAGCTGGATTAGCTCACGACGCTGGGGTTCCTCTGATCGTTGATAATACTATGGCTAGTCCTGCTCTTTGCCGGCCGATTGAGTTCGGCGCGGACATTGTGATTCACTCAACAACCAAGTTCATTTCAGGCCATGGCAATGCGATGGGGGGATGATCGTCGACAGTGGGAAATTCAATTGGGCCCAGAACGAAAAATTTCCTAGTCTTACCAAACCTGAAGCAGCGTATCACGGCCTTGTTTTCTTTGAAACTTTTGGTGATTTAGCTCTAACGGTGCATGGCCATGCAGTTGGCTTGCGTGACCTAGGGCCAGCTATGGCACCAATGAATGCATTCCTAGCGATTACTGGCGCAGAGACACTACCTTTGAGGATGCTGCGTCACTGCGAGAATGCAGAGATAATTGCTAACTATCTTCAAAATCACCCCAAGGTTGCCTGGGTTTCTTATGCAGGGTTAGAAGGCAATAAATACCGTCCTCTTGCTGAAAAGTACCTGGGTGGGAAGGCAGGTAGTGTTTTTACCTTTGGGGTAAAAGGCGGTTATGAGGCAGGAATGAAGCTTGTTGAAGCTTGTGAGCTGTTTAGTCATTTGGCGAATATTGGGGATACAAGAAGCCTAATACTTCACCCTGCATCAACGACGCACCGTCAGTTGACTGCTGAGCAAGCGGAAGCAGCGGGTGCTGGAGCAGATGTTATTCGAGTATCTATAGGCTTAGAAACCGCGGCTGATTTGGTTCGAGATTTAGAACAAGCCTTCGAAGCGGTTTAATTTAAATTTGCTAGTAGTTTTAATGGTCTAAAGCATAAATGGGTGCGTTCAGACTTAATTATTAAAGCCATCCAGGAAGGATGAGAGGTTTGATTCGAGGCTCGGAACATCATATCCACCCTCTTGGACTAGAAGTGTTGGAAGCCCAAGCTCTGACATCCTTCGGGCAATTTCACCAAAACAGGCAGTAGTAATATTAAGGCAGCCAATTGGGTCTTTTTCAAAGCCGTCGAAGCCTAATGACACAAGCAAGGCGCCAGGCTGATGGTCTTTTATCTTGTTCAAGGCTACTTCAAGCGCGGCGAGGAATTCGGTATCTCCAGTACCCTTAGGAAGAGGTAGGTTGAGGTTTTTATTCGCTCCTAATCCACTCCCAGTTTCGTTGGCATAACCCGCAAAAAAGGGGAAGTAATCACTTGGATCACCGTGCAGAGAAACAAAGAGAACATCGTTGCGTTCGTAGAAAATACTCTGGGTCCCGTTACCATGGTGTACATCTATGTCGAGGATGGCCAGTTGAGGCCAGCGTTGTGTCAAATGATTAGCTGCTATTGCAACGTTGTTGAGATAACAGAAGCCTCCTGCAAGATCTGAGAAGGCATGGTGGCCTGGAGGACGGCAAAGAGCGTAAACTGCCGTTTCTCCGCTTAGCAATGCGTTTGCGGCTGTTAATGCTATATCTGCAGAAGCGAGAGAAGCTATCCAAGTTCCCTCAGCAATCGGGGCTGAGTTTGTAGCCATGTAGTATCCGGCTTGCCCCTGAATTCCTGTTGGCAGACCTGTCATACGCCGATTAGGCTGCGCGTACGGATGAACATAGGGTGTTGGATCGGGTAATTCCTGCCAACGGCCCCAAGCGGTTTTGAGAAATTCCAGGTACCCCTTGTCATGTATCGCTTCTATAGGCCCAAGTCCGTGGCTCACTGGAGGTTTCAGATCATGCCCCCAGTTGTTACCGCTGAAAGCAGGGCATAAGCGCGGGACGCAACTTCCCAATGAGGAATTGCTTGACCTCGACTTATTATTTCCGTGGGTTGGTGCGAAAGATGGGCATCGCTCTGAACAACCAACATTTCAATCTCTTCCTACTGGGCAAAGTCGGTACTCTAGAAACAGGTCTAAGGGCTGGCAACTCAGATCGGGTACGGATATACAAAATTCATGAATATTCAAGTCATCAATATCGATGTCTGGGTCTTCGACCTGGATAACACTCTGTATAATCCACTGCGTTCAGACCTTATGCCTCAGATGCATCAGCGTATGCAGGAATTTATCATGGCTGAGTTCAGCGTTGACCTTGCAGAAGCAGACCGACGCCGACAGTTCTATTATGAGCAGTACGGAACTACGCTCCGGGGCTTGATGGAACACCATGGGCTCGACCCAGAAAAATTTTTGCCCTACTGCCACAAACTCGATTTGTCTGGGATAAGACCTGATAAACCGTTGGATAGCGCATTGTCGAACTTGCCAGGTAGGAAGATCATCTACACAAATGCCACGGAAGCGCATGCGATAGCGGTCATGGATCGCCTATGCATCTCAAGCCATTTTGAAGCAGTGTTTGATATTGCCGATGCAAATTACCTGCCAAAGCCATATCTGCCATCATATGAACTATTTTTGAAGAAGCATGCCGTGGATCCTAAAAGAGCTGTAATGTTCGAGGATACGGCAAAGAACCTTAAGCCAGCTTACGAGCTTGGCATGAGCACCGTATGGATGAAAAATAGTCGTCCTGGGGCAATCCCAGACGAAAAAATCAGAACCATATTCAACATGTTGCGGAAGAATTGTCTGATTTCTTGAGAGATAAATTAATTTTTTGAACACCGACATATCATCTTAGTGCATCCCTGAGAGCTCTAACATAGGGATTGAACTAGAGGTGTTTGGCAAAGGCGATGACCAGAAACTTGAGAATTGAAAAACCTTAAGTCTAAGACAAAAATCGCGGTTTAAATTAAATTGTTTCTGACTGACCTGCATCGGATGTTTTGGGTGAAACAATGCCACCCGAGACTACAAGTTTAATTCCTTCCTCGATTGTCATTTCTAACACCTGCACATCATCTTTAGGAACGAACAGCAGAAACCCTGATGTTGGATTTGGTGTTGTAGGCAAAAACACATTAACCATGGGCTGCTTGAGCTTGTGAGCTACTTCACCCTTAGTTGCGCCGGATACAAAACCTATCGCCCAAATTCCTTTCCTTGGATATTCGAGAAGCACTACTTGTCGAAATGCTGTTGCCCGTTTGGCTAATACGGTTTCAAGGACCTGCTTAATTGCACTGTAAACACTCCGTACAATGGGCATTTGGTTTAGGATGCGTTCACTTGTCCGGAGGAAAATGCGCCCCAAAAGACCGGCAGTTAGTGCGCCAATAATTATTAACCCAAGGAAAACAATCAGAAGACCTACACCCGGAATAGCAATTTTTGGATACCAAGCGTCAGGCATTAGGTGTCTGGCGGCTCCTTCAAAGAATTGAAGGATCTGCCATGAAATCCAGGCAGTGACTGTTATCGGTGTCGTAACCAGAACGCCTGCTAAAAAATAGTTTCTTATTCGGGCATTAAATAAGCCTCTCCATATTGCAAATCTGATAGCGATTTTTTGACGTGAAGTCTGGCTTGTCTTTGGGTCAGACGTGCTTTCAGAACCCATTAGCTGCTCTTTCAGTAATCTGCATCAATAATAGGATCAATTACAGAACATGAAATGGCTGTAATAAAAAAGATATGAACATCTTGTTCAGCAATCCACTTTTGTAACTGGTCGATGGGCAGGTATGCTGAGGTCAGCTCTTACCTATCTGAAAGTAAAATCTAAATTATGGAAACTTCCTCTCTTCCCTCTCTTTCGTGGCAGGATATAGAACGATCATAGCGAAAGCCAAACGGCGCCCAAAAAATGGCGGAAAAAGTTTTGGCTGCAATAGAAGATACGTGGGATGCCAATGCTTATCGGATTGTTAATTCAGAGAGTTTTGGCAGAAGCCATTGCAGCGGATGAACGTCGAAAGGTAGATCAAAGTGCCTCGCCCCTAATGGGCTTGCCTGTTTCAGTGAAAGACCTTTTTGTTGTTGAGGGTTATGATACGATGGCAGGCACTCCAAAAGCTTTAGATGAGTGTCTCGGAGGTGAAGGTCCAGTTGTAAGATCACTCCGCGACGTAAACGTTGTCGTAACTGGGAAGACACACACCGTTGAATTTGCGTTTGGGGGCATTGGAACAAATCCTCATCATCCAACCCCGATTAATCCGTGGGACTCAGCCCAAGCAAGAGTCCCTGGGGGGTCTAGTTCTGGTGCGGGAGTAAGTCTTTGGTCAGGTACAGCAGCTCTAGCGCTTGGCTCAGATACGGCGGGATCAGTTCGTGTGCCTGCCAGTCTCAATGGCTGCATTGGTCTAAAAACTACTCACGGTCGTTGGGCTTTAGACGGTATAGCCCCTCTCTGTCCAAGCTTAGATACAGCTGGGCTTTTGGCGCTGGATGCCGAAATAATTGCGGAAGCTTTTAAGGTAATTGATCCCAAAATTAGTAAAGATTCCTCTGCCTTTGATAGGTCATGGCCTGGGACAGTTAATGGAGTGCGTATTGGCATCCTGCGATCAGGTTTTGATGAAACGGAATGGGGATCGATAAGGTGACCGAAAAGGCTTTGAAAGAATTAGAGGCAGCGGGGGCAGTTCTTCAAGATATCGAATTGCCAGTGGCAGCCGATGCTTTGGAGTTATTTAAGGTTGGGGGTGTGGCAGGAATTGAATTTGCGGGCCTAATCTCAAACCGTTTTCCTGAGTGGCGAGATACTCTCGACCCAAATGTGCAGCAGCGCTTTGAGTCGTTAGAGAAAGCCACTGCAATTGAATACCTTCGTCGCTTGGATGCTCTTGCAGCAATGCAGTTGGGAGCAGCGCAGCGGTTATCTCAAGCTAATGTTGATGTTATCGCTTGCCCAGCTGTGCCTATTTCAGCTCCAACCCAACAGGAGGTCGCTGATGGAACTCGCTATGTGAATCGAAATATGCTTGCGTTGAGAAACACAGTAGTTGGAAATTTCCTCAAAATGTCAGGCTTCACCATACCATGCGGTAAGGATGCTCTTAATCTGCCAGTCGGTTTAATGCTTATGGCTAATGGAGAAGCCGACGTCTTCACTGTGGGTTTATTGCTTGCAGTTCAACGGGTGCTTGGAAGGCCCTTTGATCGTCTGGGAGCTCCTCCAAGGTTTAATCTATAAAGGATCACTAATGTCTTATGCCCCATTTAATCTTGCAGGTAAGAAAGTCCTCATCACCGGGGGAAATAGTGGTATCGGTCTTGGGATGGCAGAAGCCCTGGCGGAGGCTGGTGCTGATATTGTAGTTTGGGGCACTGACCTGCGGAAAATTGAGGTTGCCCAGGATAGTCTTAACGCTAAAGGCATCCAGGCGCTCGGTCTCAAAGTAGATGTTTCAAGTGAGGAAGATACTGCTGAAAAGTTTGCACAAACCATCGATTTTCTAGGGGGACAGTTAAACGCCTGCTTTGCCAATGCTGGAGTTTCTTCCAATCGACGTGCAACTAAAGATGGTTTTGCCGCCATGTCTTACGATGAATGGCGTAGAGTGCTTGATGTCAATTTAGATGGTGTTTTCTTCACCCTACGGGCAGCGGCCAAACAAATGGTTGATCAAGGTAAAGGCGGTTCACTTGCTGTTACATCCTCATTAGCTGCCATAATGGGTCAGGCAAGAGGACAGCATTATGGCGCTACGAAAGGTGCGGTTATTGCAATGAGCCGAGCGTTGGCTGTGGAATATGGTAAGTTTGGCATTCGATCAAATGCCATCCTTCCAGGGTGGATAGAAAGTCCGATGACCCATAATACGCTTTCTTGGGATCGTTTTCAGGAGGCGGTTCTTCCACGGGTGCCAGCTGGAAGATGGGGTGAAAAAGAGGATTTCGGCGGGATTGCTGTTTACCTTGTTTCTGATGCTAGTCGTTATCACTCGGGCGATACCTTCGTGATAGACGGCGCCTACTCGTTGTTTTAGGAGGCAAATTGATGGGCGATTTAGTCAAAATATCATGGATTGATCGGCCAGAAGGCGGAAAGTTAGCCAGAGTTATTATTAATGATCCTGGACGCTTAAATGCAATGAGCCGGGTTCTAATGTTGGAATTCATTGAAGTAATGGACTCGATAGCGCTCGAAGATGACTGCCGTTGTGTCATTGTGGAGGGAGCTGGGGGTAGGGCTTTTGTAGGCGGCGCAAATATCTTTGAGCTTGGTGATTTGACTAAGGCAACAGCTCGTTCCTGTTGACATTGGTTCATCGCTGCTGCGATGGGCTTCGTAGATGCCCAGTTCCAACTATCGCAAAGGTGGATGGTTTTTGTATTGGTGCTGGTATGGAACTCGCAGCGGCTGCAGACTTACGGGTAGCCAGCGATACTTCAATTTTTGGAATGCCCGAAGTTGCAGTGGGTTTGCCATCAGTAGTCGAAGCTAGCCTCTTTCCTGGTTTGATTGGATGGGGACGTACACGCCAAATGATGTTGACTGGTGAGAATATTGACGCCCAGACCGCAGAGCGTTGGGGTTTTATTGAGGCGGTAGCGCCAAAAGCTGCACTTGAGGCAGCAGTTGAGCGTTTTGTATTGCCGATTGTGAAGGCAGGTCCTCGAGCAATTCGAGCACAGAAGCAGCTAATGCGAAGCTGGGAAGCTATGAGCCCCGTAGATGCTGCTCGAGCTGGAATAGATGCTCTTGCAGACGCCTTTGATGATGATGAACCCAAACTTTTAACAGGACATGTGGTTAAAGAATTGTTGGCGAAGCGATTAGCAAAGGGGAAAGTTGAATGAAAAAGACAGTGATCCGTTCAGCTAAGGTGCCGGAGACAGGAGGTCCATTTAATCTATGTATTCGTCATGGAAATATGGTTTACGTATCCGGCCTTCCTCCTTTTCAAGAAGATTTTTGTGAAGGTCTTCGGTTGGCTAGATCAACTGGAGCACCTCTCCCTAAATATCAGCGAAAATCTATCGAGGATGAGGCGAGGATAGTCATGAACCATCTTAAATGGCTATTGGAGGAAGCGGGCTCTTCTCTAGATCACATGCTAAAAGTTGTTGTGTGGTTGCGAGATCAGCAGGACCAAGCTGCTTTTGATAAAGTGTATCGGTCTTATTTTAAATCAAATGAAGACCTTCCTACGAGAACAAGAATGCAGGCTGGAGGAACACCTTTCGATTGTGCCTTAGAAATCGACGCTATTGCATATGTGCCAGATGAGTAACTGAAAAATATCAAGATGTGTGAAATACGTATTTGTTAGGTCTTGGACGTTTGCAGGAGTCGTGAAGATTCACCAGGTCCAGCAACAAAGTCGGTGTAAGGAAGATTAAATGAAAATTGACAACCCAAGCCGTCTTGGTGCGCTTGAGGCGGCTAAACTGATTGCTGCAGGTCATTTAACATCTGAAGTTTTGGTGAGAAGTTGCCTCGAGCGGATAGAGGCTCGCGATAGAGAGGTAGGCGCTTGGATTTCCTTAGAAGCTGATCGGGCAATTGCCGAAGCTAAGATGCGAGATTCTGAACCTGCAAGAAGCCCTCTTCATGGCATTCCGTTCGGTGTAAAAGATATCATAGATGCTGAGGGTTATAGAACTGGGATGGGTTCTCCGATTTACGATGACTCAGTTCCATTATTGCATGATGCAGCCTGTGTTGCTCTTGCTAAAGATGCGGGCATGGTAGCTCTAGGTAAGACAGTAACAACAGAATTTGCTCTTCGTACCGCGGGCAAGACTCGTAATCCTCATCGATTGACACATTCCCCTGGGGGATCATCTTCCGGTTCGGCGGCTGCAGTGGCAGATTTTCAAGTGCCGCTTGCTATTGGCACTCAGACCGGCGGATCGGTTATCCGTCCAGCTTCATATTGTGGAGTAGTAGGCTTCAAGCCCACATTCGGTCGTATACCTCGTGCAGGTGTGAAAAGTGTTTCAGAGTCGCTGGACACGGTAGGTGTAATGGCAAGAAATGTTCAAGATGCCGCAGCATTTTCGGCCATTCTAGAGGGCACTTCTGTGGTAGAGCTCTCTTGCTCTCAAGAGCGCCCTCGATTTGCATTTGCTAAGACACCAGCATGGGACTCTCTGTCTCCAGTAGCTCAAAAAGTGGGCCGTGATGTGGTGGAACATGCTCGTGCTGCAGGCGCTAGTGTGGTTGAAATTGATTTGCCTCCTATCTTCCGAGATGCACTTGAGGCTCAATCCTGCATCCAAACCTATGAGGCTACGCGTTCGCTGGCGTTTGAGCTTCGCAGACGCCCTGACGAGGTTAGTAAGGCACTTAAGGATTATGTTTCCTCAGGCTCGGCCATGAAACGAAGCACTTACGATGAAGCTCGTAACATTCAAGCGAGCTGTCGTGCAGCTCTTTGGCCATTACTGAGTGATTTTGGAGCTTTACTAACTCCTGCAGCACCAGGAGAGGCACCCGCTAATCCTTCTGATACAGGTTCCCCAATTGCAAATGCCATATGGACGATGACAGGAGCGTCAGTGGTCGGAGTACCTGGCCTTTTGGGGTCTACCGGCCTTCCTGTTGGAATTCAGGTCATAGGCCCATCGGGACGTGCGGCAGCGACCCTCTCGTACGCTCTCTGGCTTTCAGAGGTTCTTGGAAAATGAATGATTTAAGAGATGCGCTCGCTTTAGGGCGTGAGATTGCAGCTGGTCGTTTGACAGCAGTGAAGGTTCTTGAAGCTGCGCTTGCTCGTATCGAGTCGAGAGATAATGAGATCTTAGCGTGGAAATTGATAAACCCTGAACAGGCATTGGCGGAAGCAATGGCCAGGGATGCAGAGGAGCCAAAAGGACCTCTTCATGGAGTCCCTATTGGGGTCAAAGACGTACTGGATACGTCAGACATTGCCACGGGCTATGGTTCGGCAATTTATGAAGGAGCTTTACCATCCGCAGATGCTGCTGCAGTTGCGAATTTAAGGGCAGCGGGAATGGTAGTCCTTGGTAAAACTGTGACAACAGAATTTGCAATGCGTTTTCCTGGAGCAACGCGCAATCCAAATAATTTAGCTCATACCCCAGGTGGGTCATCTTCAGGTTCCGCTGCAGCAGTTGCTGACGGACACGTTCCTCTCGCCATAGGCACACAAACCTCAGGGTCCGTTATTCGGCCCGCCTCCTATTGTGGCGTCATTGGTTTCAAGCCTTCTTGGGGGGCGGTGCCCCGTGCGGGCCTAAAAATGCTTGCCGAAAGTCTTGATACTATTGGGACAATGGCAAATTCTGCGGCAGATGCTGAAGCATTTGCACTAGCTCTTGCAGGACGGCCAATAAATCCAACAGCGCCTTTAGATCAGCCTCCACGAATTGGAATTTGTAGAACTGTTGCATGGCCTAATATTGAGCATGCGGGTTCTAGGGGATTAGAGGAAGCAGCCACGTGTGCTGCTGCTGCAGGCGCTAAGGTAGTGGATGTTCAACTGCCAGAACCATTCGCCACAGCTTTAGAGGCCCATGATGTTGTAATGACATATGAGTCGCGAGGAATGCTCGCGTTTGAATGTGATCGCCACTGGGATCGTCTTTCACCCGCCCTGCAAGATGTAATGAAGCGTGGAATGAACCACGACTGGCCAGCCTATCAGTCGGCGCTTGCCAATAGACGTGCGTGCAGGAAAAGCTTGGCTGATGCTTTTCAAGATGTGGATGTTCTCTTAACGCCTTCTGCTTTAGGGGAGGCTCCGAAAGGGCTTAGTTTTACTGGATCCCCTGACTTTAATCGTATCTGGACATTTGTTGGAGCGCCAAGCATCACAGTGCCTGGTTTGATGGGGCCGAATGGTTTGCCGGTTGGCACACAATTAATTGCCCCGTTAGGCCAAGACTCTCGAGTTATTGGAGCCGCTGGTTGGCTTCAAAACCTACTCCAAGCATGAGAGGTCACCGAAAATGATTTCTGAAATCTCCTCAGCCTTGAATGGCCAAATGGATTTTGCTGCAGGCGTATTTGAAAGGCTCCAAGCAGTCAGTAAGGATGTGCGCGGGGTTACCCGCGCCAGTTATGGAAACGGGGAGCAGGCGGCGCATGCATTGATGGCTGAAATTGCTGGTGAATTGGGATTGGAAGTTGGACAGGATGCTGCTGCTAACACCTACATGACTTGGGTTGGACAAGACCGCTCAGCCCCAATTCGCTTGGTAGGTAGTCACCTCGACTCAGTCCCGCAAGGTGGGAACTATGATGGTGCCGCTGGTGTTGTTTCTGGCCTAGTTGCAATCCGGGCGCTGAAGTCTATTGGCTATAAACCCAGATGTGACATAACAGTTATGGGAATACGAGCAGAAGAAAGCTGCTGGTTTGGAGTATCTTATATAGGAAGCCGATCAGCTCTTGGCACCTTGCCAGAGGGTTCACTCGAAACGGCAAAGCGAATGGATAATGGTATTTCATTGGGTGAACACATCGCTGACTGTGGTGGTGATCCAGATAAATTGCTGACTGCTACGCCACATTTGGATGCCAAAAAAATCGAAGCTTTTCTTGAGCCACATATAGAGCAGGGTCCCGAGCTAGTAGAAGCCGGTTACCCTGTAGGCATTGTTACAGGCATACGTGGAAACAGACGTTTCCCAAATGCGCTTGTTTCAGGTGAGTATGCTCACTGTGGGGGAGCGCCTCGGCGGGTGCGAAGGGATGCTGTGGTGGCGGCAACTGAATTTGTCCAGGCCTTAGATGTTTTATGGGATAAGGCGGAAGCAAAGGGCGATGATTTCGCTTGTACAATAGGAAAATTTAATACCAATGCCGATCGTCATGCGATGACGGTAATTTCTGGCGAGGTCTCTTTCACCTTGGACATCCGAAGTGTGAACGCCAAAACATTAGAGTGGCTTGAGGTAGAAGTTCCAAGAATTTCAGGAGAGATTGCGGAGCGACGTGGCGTGAATATGAACCTTGGCCCGATTACCCGCGCTGCTCCTGGTGTCATGGATCAGAATTTAATGAAAACGTATCGCGATGCTGCTGAAGCAATGAGCGTCCGCGCGATGGATATTCCATCAGGTGCCAGTCATGACTCTGCGGCGTTTGCTGATGCGGGCATACCAACAGCTATGCTTTTTATTCGAAACGAAAATGGCAGTCATAATCCAGACGAAGCAATGGAAATCGAGGATTTTATAGAAGCCACAAAGTTACTCGCTGCTTCTCTAAGCAAGTGACAACAGCAGCCGAAAGGCTTTTTAAGTAAGTTTTTTTTAGGATTTAGTGCGGTTGATATAACCTCGCTGTAGGTTGAAGAAAAAATTTTAAGTTTAGGGTAATCCCATTGATGGACAGGCTTTTGGAAAATCATGTTGCGCTGGTCACTGGAGCGGCTCAAGGAAACGGTGCAGCTATCGCTAAAGGCCTTGCTATGGCTGGGGCGGCGGTCGCAGTCTCTGATATCAATCTTGATGGAGCTAAGGAAACAGCTCTCGTTATTGAACGCGTTGGAAGTAGATCATTTGCGTTCAAATGTGATGTAGCTGATAGGGAGCAATGTACCGCTTTCATCATGGAAGCTGAGGAAGTTCTTGGAAAACCTAGTATTCTTGTGAATAACGCAGGGATATTTATTCGAGGTGGGGTGGATGAGCGCAATTTTGAAGATGTATGGCGGCAAACCCTGAATATTAACGTGATGGGTGTGGTGAATATGACTATGGCAGCCCTGCCATCACTAAGGCAAACTAAAGGTCGAATAATTAATGTGGGCTCTATCCGCTCTTTTACGGCCGATAAAGCATCCGCTGCCTATGCCGCTAGTAAGGGGGCAATTTTGCAGATTACCAAGAGTTTTGCTGTTGAACTTGTGGGTGAAGGTATCAGAGTGAATGCCATTGCACCTGGTATTATTGCAACGCCCATGACCGAAGTGACGCGTGCCGACCCATCAAAGATTAGCAATTTCCTGCGCGATGTGCCGATGGGTCGAGTTGGTGAAGCTGAAGAATTAGTGGGGCCCGTAAATTTTTTAGCCTCTGATATGTCAAGCTACATTACGGGTGTAATGCTTCCCGTTGATGGTGGATACCTCGCCCAATAACTACACAGAAGCTACCGCCGCCCCTCGTCGTTCAGCTAAATCAATAACGTGCTCAGTGAAGCGTTTGGTCCATTTATCGATTTTTGGATCAAGTGATGGATAGAGGCGTATTTGTTCCTCTCTGGGCATTGCTCCTGGACGGTCCAGCATGTGCGCTCCATGAATCGTCCAGCGTTTTATCATGTCTATTGTAACTTCTGGGTGAAATTGAAGTGCGAAGCAGTGATCATCATAGCGAAAAAATTGGTTTGGAAATTCAGAGTTACCTGAGGCTAGTAAAGTTGCCCCTTTCGGTAGATCGAAGCCATCTTTATGCCATTGAAAAACTCGCATGGGCTTAGTGAAGAATGATCTTCCAGCAGGTGTTGGGTAGATTTCACTATAACCAATCTCGACAAAATCCTTTGGATGTCGCCATACCTTTGCTCCGAGAGCTCTGGCTAAAATCTGGGCGCCTAGACAAACTCCAACGAAAGGTGCTGCCCCATTAATCGCCTTATCAATCCATCGGATTTCTTCTGGAATACAAGGAATGTGATCTTCAAATGCACTTTGGGGGCCGCCAAACATCAACGTGGCTGTATAATCTTCTGTAGATGCTGGAAGCGCTTGACCGATGTTTGGGCAGCGTACATCCAATATAAATCCTTGTTCCATAAATAACCGGCCAAGCCTAGCTGGATAGGATGTTCGTTGATGTACAATGCAGAGGATGGTGCCGCGTTTCATCCTGAAATGGTATGCCGTGATTACGTGATTGAAGCAATGCGATAAAGTTATCTTTGATCCAGCGTTAGCTGTTTTGACTACCAGCTATGCAAAAATAGATTTTGTTCCGTAAGCCAAACTATGAGATTGACCTGGCTTGAAAGGGATTTTGGTAATGAATTTCCGTATGGCTCGCGTCTGGCAATTCAGACCAATTTTTCTTGGTGACGCCTCAGTTGGCGCCTTGTTGATGGTTATGTCGACAATTTGTTTTGTTTCCATGCAAAGCCTAATCCGTCAAATTGGCGGCGAATTGCCTCCAGTAGAGGTTGCTTTTTTCCGCAACCTTTTTGGCTTCTGCGCTATTGCCCCAATTTTTTTCAAATACGGATTTTCACCTCTTAAGACATCTCGATTAAGAGTACATGCACTGCGCGGTGCTCTTCAGGGCATATCAATGATGGCTTTTTTTACAGGCGTAACCATGGTGCCATTTGCAGAAGCCACATCTATTAGTTTCTCCGCCCCTCTATTTGCCACAGTCTTGGCAGTAATTGTCTTAAGGGAAAAAATACGTATTAGGCGCATCACCGCCCTTCTTCTGGGGTTCGCGGGAGTGATTATTGTTCTTCGCCCTGGATTTATGGAAGTTGGCCTTGGACAAGGCCTACTTTTAAGTTCTTCATTAATTTGGGGTGCAGCCATCATTGTTATTAAACGACTATCAGTTTCTGAGTCCGCTGCTACGCAGACGGCCTATATGGGATTATTTATGACACCCATAACTTTCCTGCCGGCTCTATATGTGTGGCAGACCCCAAGTTTTGAGCAATTAGCTTGGATGGTGTTGATAGGTATTTTTGGTACTATCGGTCATCTCTGCTTTGCGGGCGCTTTCCGACGTGCAGAATCGAGTGCTCTTCTGCCTCTAGATTTTCTCAGACTCTTGTGGGCGAGCGTCTTGGGATATTTTTTGTTCTCTGAGATACCTGATTTATGGGTATGGATTGGGGGAGGAGTGATTTTCACAAGCGCCACATATATAGCCTTTCGTGAAGCACATCTCGCTAAGCGAAAGAGTAATTAGGTTCTCGTAGTCAACTTTCCGGAAAAGTGGATAGTGAGGGAAATATAGAACCAAATTCAGCTTAATTAAATTTGCAGCAAACTTTATACTCCAATGGTTTTTTAGGCACAGCAGAAGTGTCTTTGGTCTTGCGTTGACGGACTCGCTCTTGTGGAGCTAACGTTAAGCTGAATTTGGAGAAGGGACATGTCCGAAGTTACTATAACGAGAGCAGATTTAACTGATGCCGTTTATCAGGAAGTCGGGCTTTCAAGGAATGAGTCCGCTGATCTTGTTGAAATGGTCCTTGGTGAAATTTCGTCCGTTTTAGAGTCCGGTGAATCAGTTAAAATCGCTGGCTTTGGGACGTTTATGGTTCGTCAAAAAGGTCTCAGACGTGGACGTAACCCAAAAACGGGAGAGGAAGTTCCAATTCTGCCCCGTAGAGTTTTTAGCTTTAGAGCCTCACATATTCTAAAAGACTACATCAACCATAGCGTTAATTGATTAGGCAATCTTCTGAGGCATTAAATGGTTAGAGATTCAATTAAGCGCCGCATTAGAAAAAGCGCTTCCGCTTACAGAACAATCAGCGAGGTATCCGAAGAAATTGACGTGCCTGCCCACGTTCTTCGCTTTTGGGAAAGTAAATTCCCTTCCTTGGAGCCTTTGAAGCGGGGTGGTGGCCGACGTTATTATAAACCTGAAGATGTTGAGGCACTACGTCGTATTCGAGCCTTGCTATACCGCGATGGATTTACAATCAGAGGTGTTCAGCAGCTTTTAAAAAGTCACGGCGGCAAGCCCCCTTCAGGTGTTGCGGCGGCTGGGGACAAAGTTGAGGTAGTTGAAGCGCCTGCTGTTAGCCTGAAATCGGATATTCCGCCGGAAATTGGGCAGCGTCAGTTAGATTTTGGTTTGTCGTCACGGCAAATCGATCGATTGAAGTCTGTTTTGTTGGAGCTTAAGTCCATGCGTTCAGACCTTATGAAAGAGCTCCAATAACTTATTTTTGATAAGCCTGAAGTGATTGACGAAAGCTTAATCACACAGCATATTCGCCGAAGTTTTGTTGATGATTTAATTATGTCGGAGCGTAGCGCAGTCTGGTAGCGCATCACACTGGGGGTGTGGGGGTCGTAGGTTCAAATCCTGCCGCTCCGACCAATTTTAAAACCACAATTTTCTTAATCAGCCTTTGATACTCAAAAGACTTTCTAAGTTGAGCTCGGTTTTTTGCAAACCTTGTCTTGGGATATACTGTTTAGTGTCGGTCAATCGGGCGCTGTTCAAAAATTTTAGCTGATTACGAATAATAATTTCTTGAATAGCTGAAACATAAATTTCCCGGGATGTTGAATAATTAGTTAGGGTCTCTGCAAGTTTGTAGCCTGAGATTGGTTTTCCAGCCTTGCGTAGATTAAATCGAATGTTACGAAAGCCCTCATAAGCATGAGAGGTATTCAGGTTTTTTGCGTATGATCGTGAAGCATCAAGCACATTATTGAACGCGCGTACTCTGTATTTTTTACCTTCAGGTCGTTCGAGTGGAACCATTCCCTTGTCTTTTGGATTCCAAGTCCATTGACCGTAAATTGCATTACCCATTTGCGCAAAGCGTGATACTCCCCACCCACTTTCCTTTGCTGCTTGGGCAATTGCTAGGGCTGGAGGGATCACATCGACACGCTTTAAAAGCTGGTCAAAATCCATCGAAGTTAATTCATAATCATCAAAAATCTTTGCTAACCATTTCAAATCGGATTCACTTATTTTTGTTACTTTTGATAAATCCAACCGAAGTTTTAGTATGCGACTACGGTCTCGAAGGATCTCTTCGTTCGCTGCCAAAATATGAGGTAGCATCGACGAAATAAATGCCTGCTTTCTGCGTTGCACATCACGTATTTCGGGTAAATCACTGGGTAACCGTGAGAGAAAGAGCCGGGGTGCATCTGCACCCTTTTTACAGCCTCTAATGAGCGGTCGCGGTCTCTCCAAAATGCCTCTAATGCAGGAACAGTAGGCTGTTTAGATAGTTGCTTGATGTAAGAAGTCTTGGCTGCAAAATTAAGAGAAACAGGGAGTTCACTTAAAAGGGTGAAAACTGGAAGATTTGTTCTTGTTAGTGTGATGTAATTAAGAGGTAATTCTGCAGTAAAGTTTTGATTTTCGAGTTTAGACCATGCATCGATGTTGATTGATGAATGCGGATCTTTCGCAGAGTTCGGGGACATCTTTTCAGAAGGAGCTGCTGTATCCGCTTCAGCGGCAACATATGTAGCGCTTACCGCTATCAGTAGTCATAGGGCCAAGAACTGCTTAAAAAGCCCTGGTCCGGTATAAGTTCTCATATGTTTGCTGGTCATTTCAAATATAAGTCGCATTTGCCAAGAATACTTACTGACGTCCATCAGTAAGGGGCTGGGCGAACTTCTTGAACCTCAGGAATGAAATGCCGAAGCATATTTTCGATCCCCATTTTCAGAGTAGCGGTTGAACTAGGGCAGCCTGCACATGCGCCCTGCATCGACAAATAAACAATACCTTCCTCAAACCCTCGGAAAACTATATCGCCACCGTCTCCCGCCACTGCTGGACGAACTCGAGTATCTAAAAGCTCCTGGATCTGCTGAACCACGGGGTCACTGAAGTCTGGCCCATCCTCTTCGCCATCGAGTTCCGCTTCATTGTTTATTACAGGAAGCCCACGGGTAAAGTGCTCCATAATTGCACCCAAGACAGCAGGCTTTAAAATTTGCCACTCAATCATTTCAGATTTTGAAACCGAGATGAAATCTTTTCCCAGAAAAACAGCGGTGACACCTTCAATGTCAAACAGGGCAAGGGCAAGAGGTGAATCTTGAGCAGCCCCTATGTTTTGAAAATCAGCGGAGCCAGCAGCAAGTACTTCCACACCTGGAATGAATTTCAGTGTCGCCGGGTTTGGTGTTGTTTCAGATTGGATGAACATATTTTTACCCTCAAAGCCAGCAGCGTATTGTTTTATGAAATGGATGCTCAACTAGAGCTATAATCCCAGCTCTTATTATCCCTTATTTTGATTGGAAAGTTAATATATCAAGTAATAATGATTTCTAGCGGCTAGAAATGCATGGAATGCCAATGCATTCCATGCAGTATCCTGACTTTAGTGGGCAATCTTAACTGGAACGGCTGTGAGTTAAAATTGCACTTACGAACTTTCTGCTAGCTGCTGTAAAAGGCCGAGACTGCATGCTTGGCTTCGGCAAAAAATAACCATCTTTCAACTGCAGCTCCACCGATTGATAAAAGGGCAGCGATGCTCCACGTCATCTGAGATAAGCCATCATTTAAAATGCCAATTAACCCAAGGATGACTGGTGCCAGAAAACCCATGCCTAGAACAATTTTCCTTAATTTTTCTGAATGTTTCCGTGCTAACCTAAACCCCATTTCTTTGTTTATATAGTTTGCTGTTGCGTGTGGAGCCTCGAGTTGTCGAACTTTTCCGAGTTTACCTAAGCCGGTTGCGCTCTCTGAGGTTAGGGAAATTACTCGTGATGCGCGCTTCCAATAGGAAATTTTCATGCCTGCCAGTGTGATAGCAGCTATCACTGATAAGACGGCGGGCAATTGGCCTTCACCATCGAAAAAGCTTATCAGCGCAGCCGAGGCAAATCCGCCAGTCAAAATTGCATAGGTGAGGTAAACTGGCGTCGTGAGTCTTGATTGCCACGCTGCGATAGGTTTCAAAGATTGATAGATCATGCCGGTGCACAATACTGTTGTGAGGGCAGTTAGAATCCCTAGCCAGGATGAGATAACCCAAAAGTTTCCTTGCACATCAGTGACCATTCCAAGCCAAGCGAGGCTTATAAAGACAAGGCTTAAGACAGCTACAATACCTTCTCGGGAAAGCCACGATGACCGCCATTGGCTGAACGCACGCCAAGCGCGGCGAGGGTTACCTAAGTGCATTGTTGAGGCCAGAAGGCCAAAGGTGATAGCTGCCAAAGCTATCATTAGGCCTATGCCTCCAAGCCATTGATCATCCACAACTTTGGTTAGGTTTAGGATAAGAATCCAAAACGCCAAACCGTATCCAAAACCGGAAGAAGTTGTGAAGAAGATAACGGAGTATGCCGGATGCATTTTTTTTCCAAACTAGTTTGAAAGTAATCGATCGACCCATTGCAAAAGACCATTTTGTGGATCATCATTTATCGATCGTTCCTGAGCTTTTTTTGAAGTTCGAGGTGGAAGATACTTATTTGTTGGCTTATAGCCGAGCTCTTGTCCAAGATCATAGCCGCCGCGGCTAGCAACTAACTTCGAGACTTCAGAATTTGGATCTCCAAGATCCCCAAAGTGACGAGCGGAAGCTGGGCAAGTAGCAACGCAGGCTGGCACTCGCTCATTTTCAGGAAGCGTTTCGTTATAAATTCGGTCAATGCAGAGGGTGCATTTTTTCATGACACCCGCATGTGGATCATATTCTCTAGCTCCATACGGGCATGCCCAGGAACATAGCTTACAGCCGATACATTTATCTTCATCAACAAGGACAATTCCATCTTCCGTTCTTTTGTACGATGCCCCGGTTGGACAAACGGATACGCATTGAGGTTCGGCACAATGAAGACATGAGCGCGGAAAGTGCACAGTGCGGCCTGTTTCACGATCCCCTGCTTCATAGGTATGGACTCTGTTAAACCAAACGCCATCTGGATTTGAATCATAAGGATTCAGGTCGGTCAGAGGTGCCATGTGGCCCCCGGTGTTCCATTCCTTACAATTTACGGCGCAGGCATGACAGCCAACACAGGTATCTAGGTCTATAACAAGACCAAGGCTCTTGGCTGGATTACTTTTGGGTAAGCTAGTCATTGCACTTGGCCCTTTGTCTTAAAAGCAGCACCGTATTGTAGGAGGTTTGGTCGCTTGCCACTGGAAGGGTTTTGCGGAAGAGATGGTGCCAGAGGTTCGGTCTTATCAGCGCCAGCTGGTGCTGGTTCTAGTTGAACCCGTAGGTCAAACCAAGCCGCTTGGCCGGTCACAGGGTCGGCATTTGGCCACTGAATTCCATTAGATTTTGGCAAGAGTTCAGAGATCAGATGGTTGAGCAGAAACCCTTCGTTGCTCTCTGGAGCATCATCTGACAAGCCCCAAGCACCTCGTCGTTTTCCGATGGCGTTCCAGGTCCAGACAGTCCTTGGATTAACACCTTCCATAGTCTTGATGCGGGCCTTGATTTTACCTGTTGGGCTTTTTACGTACACCCAACCATTGTCCTCTAACCCCAGACTCTCTGCGAGTTCTCTGGCCACAAAGAGACGATTGGACGTATGAATTTGTCGAAGCCAAGCGTTTTGTGAACCCCAAGAATGGTACATTGCCATAGGGCGCTGAGTTATAGCGTGAAGTGGATAATCGCCACTGGGATCTTCCAATCCGTTGAGGGGCGGGCGCCAACGAGGTATAGGATCAAAATTTTCCAGGATACGTTGCCTGGCTTCAGCTGTTGGTGGTTGAATGTCTCCATGCCCGGCAGCTGCTTGATGGAATGCCTGCATTGGTTCTGAATAAATGCGTAAAACGATGGGATCTGCAGAGGGTATGAAACCCATTCCTTTTGCCCATTCCAAGTAATTTTTATTGGAATGTTTAAAGTAACGCTGATCTGGCTCAAGATGGTGCTTCCAAAAGGCGCCGTTTTTAATATACCGATCGAGTTGGTTTGGATTAGGTGGCCCTACGCCACTTCTTTCACCGTCATCACCACGCCAACCCGCTAGAGGGCCAACGCCGGGAGCTCGCTCATGATTAACGATATAGTCTGCATATCCCCCTGGATACCGTGCTGATCCGTTGTCTGTAGTGAATGCGGGAAGGCCAAGTCTGTAGCCTAGGTCTATAACTACGTCTTGGAATGCTCGAACGTCTCGATCTGGTTCAACAACGGGCTGGCGAATTGCATCCGCAGGCCCTTCTGCATCAGAAATAGGTCGGTCCAGGATAGATATAGCATCCCATCTTTCTAGGTAGGTCGTATCTGGTAACACCAGATCTGCATATGCGACTGTCTCGGACCAGAAAGCGTCACTATATATGAAATGTTTAATTTTATACTCACCAGTACTTTCATCAATCGCCGTTAAATTTTTCAATGCATTGGCGACATTCATGGACGAGTTCCAACCCATATTCGCCATGTACATGAAAAGGACATCTACTGGGGTTGGGTTTGCTTTGCCCGCGTTCTCAATAACCATATGCATTAGCCCATGTGCTGAGAGAGGGGCCTCCCAGCTGTAAGCATGGTCAATACGAATAGGTCCCCCGGTCTCATCTAGGAGAAGATCCTCTGGTCCTCCCACAAATCCCAGCGGCATTCCAGGAATAGGTTCACCTGCTTTGATTTGGGAGAGTTTGCCAGGTGGTTTTGGGCCCGGAGGAATGGGCTTTGGGAAAGGGGCTTTGTAGCGAAAGGACCCTGGTGCATCCACCGCACCTAAAAGCATTTGCAAAACATGCAGTAATCTGCACGTGTCAAACCCATTAGAATGGGCTGAGATTCCGCGCATCGCATGAATTGAAACTGGGCGGCCCTTCATGCTTTCGTGTCGAACCCCGCGCCAGTCAGTCCACGGTTGTTGAATTTCCATGGGGTCATCAAATGCAGACGAGGCTATTTCTTGAGCGAGATGTCGAATGCGCTCGGCGGGAACATCCGTTAATTTTGATACAGATTCTGGAGAATGCTCAGGCTCGAGATATCGTTCAGCTAAAAGTTGAAAAACACTTTTTGCCTTTTGGCCCCCAGGAAGATCGCGCTCTCCTATGAGGGCTAGTTTTGCTTCTACGGTACGCGCTGGAATCAATTTGTTATTGATTCCATCCCAGCTTAGAGGTTGTCCTTCATCATCTCGCACCACCTGTCCATGATTAGCATGGCCGGGATTCTGTATGACCAACCAGCTAGCGTCCGTTGTTTGGGCCAAGAACTCAAGATCGATGCGATCTGTTCGGAGGAGTTCATGGATGAGAGCACCAATTAAAGCGCCATCCGTACCAGGACGCACTCCAATCCATTCATCAGCGATGGCTGAGTAGCCGGTTCTAACAGGGTTAACTGAGACAACTTTAGCTCCTCTAGCTTTCATCTTGCCGAGGCCGATTTTTATTGGATTTGAATCATGGTCCTCTGCAACCCCAAACAAGAGAAGTATCCGGGCATTTTCCCAATCAGGTTCGCCAAATTCCCAAAAAGACCCGCCTATAGAATACAGTCCACCAGCTGCCATGTTGACTGAACAAAAACCGCCATGTGCTGCAAAATTAGGTGTGCCGAATTGTGCCGCCCAGAAACCAGTGAGGGCCTGCGATTGATCGCGTCCAGTGAAAAAGGCAAGGCGACGAGGGTCGTTATTCCTAACTTCCGATAGCCAACCAGTTGCCAATCGCAGTGCTTCTTCCCATTCAATCTCTTCAAATTTACCTTCGCCGCGTGCTCCAACTCGTTTGAGAGGCTTAGACAGTCGGGCAGGGGAATAATGGTGCATAATACCTGCAGAGCCTTTGCCGCAGAGGACACCTTTATTGACTGGATGGTCGGGGTTACCGTCGATATAGCGGATTTTGCCATCACGTAAGTGAACACGGATACCGCACCGACAGGCGCACATGTAGCAAGTGGTGGTCTTTACGGTATCAGCGACAGGTCTGGAGGTTTCTATTTTTTCTTGTTTCATGCGAATGACTGCACTTCCTCTTCGGACATGTTGCCGGGCACTATGACAAGCGGGATATGTAGTCGGCCAATCGCCTTACCCGTTATTTCTGTGATGAGAGGGCCAGGCCCCTCCTTTCCAGTGTTAGCAGCTAGAATGAGAAACGCAATGCCGCTGTCTTCTTCAATCTGTTGAACGACTTCTTCACCGCATTGACCTTCTCGTATATATAAAAGAGGTGTCAGACCTGATAGGCGTTTAACTCTATCCGCTGCTTGGAGGAGACGGCGCTCTGCGTCTGCGCGAGCCTCTTCACGCATTAGATCGCCAACTGATGCCCAATGCTGAAATGCATCCGCTTGCTCCATTACAAAGAGTAACCCTACCCGCGCCCCTGTTCGTTTGGAGCGCATCGACGCGTAATCAAGAGCAATATGCAGCTCATCGGTGTCGTCTAAAACACATAAGAGCACACGATTGGTTCTACTAGAACTAGGAGAGACGTCGTTATTCATGATGCATCCTTCGCTGGCAAAGCCTAACTGCGTCTGAAGACTAGGCCGCCAAGCCATCCTGCGCTGAGGGCAATAGCGATTGCAATTATACCGTAGGTTAGAGGCTGGTTATGGGCGAGGTCGAATACGTAGGCGCTGAAACCAACTTTGCGGACTGCAAGTGGAGTACTTGCTCCTGCCACCGGCCATCCATCTACAACTTGGTAAACGGTCACAGAGTAAGTGCCAACAGGTGTTGATGCTGGAAATGGAATTTTTACTCGAAACAAACCATCTGGACGAATTTGCACTGTTCCGGGTGAGTCAGAATATAATTTGGCACGTGTTTTGAGCTCAATGAGAGCTTCTCTGAAAGTTTCACTACGTTTTGTTTCGGTTTTGGCATTCAGGCCGAGGTACTTGGCACCAAGACCAGTCTCTGCAAGAATGGTTTCAATTCGCCCATCGGCATTAAGGTTTGGCGTTGCAGCAACAAAATAGAACCCGGGGGCAGAGTCAAATAAGACTTCGGTTTTGTTCACCCATATGCCACCCACTCGCTCTTTTCGCCGGACTGTTGTGCTAAACTCTGGACCTTTAACAATTACCAGTATGTCTTCTGTGTTACCTTTGTGGCCGAATAAAAGGAGCTCAGTGCCATCAAACCCCGCGTTGATCTCTATTTCGTGGCTCGAAAGATCAGTTGCAATCTGTTGAGCCTTCGCAAATGTGAGTGGTATCAATGCGCTAAGGATTAGCGCTAGCATTTGCATCACTTCATTCCTGTTTGGATAGTGACCGAATATGGAAAGCTTGGTGTGGCAACCAATTCAAAGAGGATGCCACCACAGGTCGCGAGAACCAAGACGGCAAGCAAAACACGAAATTGTTCCCCGGGTAATTTATTGCCTAACCGTGTTCCAAGTTGAACTCCTGCGATGGATCCAACTAGCATTAAAACGGCCAGAATAATATCTACGGTTTGATTCAGCCATGCCTGCATTAAGGTGACATTCATCACGACAAACAAAATTTGAAATAGCGATGTCCCAGCGACTACGGATGTTGGCATTCCTATGAGATAAATCATTGCGGGCACCATTATAAAACCTCCACCAACGCCCATAAGGGCTGCTAGAAGGCCTACAAAAGCACCGACAGCCAAAGGTAAGAGTGCTGAAACATATAAACGGGATTTATGAAAACGCATTTTAAAGGGTAGACCGTGTACCCATATATGAGTGTGCAGTTTGCCGCGTTGTGCAGTTCCGCGTCGTTTTCTTGCAATTGACCGAACTGACTCAAAGAACATTAAGCTTCCAATTACGCCCAAGAAAACGACATAAGAAAGTCCAATTACAACGTCTACTTGACCGACTGATTGTAATTCTCGAAAGAGAAAGACGCCTAGGGTAGACCCTATGACGCCACCCACTAGCAGTACTCCGCCCATCTTGAAATCAACGCTCCGGCGTCGCCAGTGCGCCAATACCCCAGTTATTGAGGTTGCAACTAGTAAATTTGCTCCGGATCCAACTGCTACTGCTGGGGATACTCCTATAAACATGAGCAATGGTGTCATGAGAAACCCGCCACCAACGCCAAATACGCCAGACAATATTCCCACAGCAGCGCCAAGCCCTATCAACAAGAAGACGTCGACTGAAATTTCTGCAATAGGGAGGTAAACGTGCATATGGCCCTTGCCCAATCAGCGAACTAAGCTGTTGTTTCCCGGTACTTTTTTGTTTTTAAAAAAGATAGATGGGTTCGCTTAAATTTAATAGACCTTCCCCCAACGCATTCTTTCAAGGGTGCAGCCAGCTCACTCCCCATCTTCCCTCTGCTTAAAAAGTGGGTTTTCTAAGGCATCGTCTAGTACTTCAACGACCCAAATATCGCGGTCAATTTTGAATTCCTTTGCAATACGTTCATCCGCTGCAACTTCTGTCTGGGAATTCTCTGGAAGAAGGTTTCGCCAGTTCCACCTTCCATCATCAGTGAGCGACTGGCCATACAAATATGCACACCCGCTTCGGCTGTAGACTTTTATAAAAACGGATCCTGCATCAGGGTCGCCTCGGCGAAGAACAGCAGCCGGGTATCCCGATATTTCTGCTGATCTTAAGCAGGAGTCCACAACCACTCGTGACCTTAGGCGTTCCGAAGTCAAAGTGCTTTCCTTCCGCTCCAAAGAAGCTGCGACCATGTAGCAGATTCACAGGCGAACCCATTCTGCTACATTGGTTTTTATGCGTAACCCCTAGTTTTGCTGGGTGCCGTATGTGAGGGGAAGATCATAGCACGTGTTCTTGTCCTTCAATAGAGAGTGTTGCAGCAGTTGGAAATTTGGGTCCAAGTTAGATTGTTCGAATGGCCCTAGATTCTGTTTGTTGGAGCGTAAACAGCGATGAAGTCGTTTAGAAGTCTCGATGTAGGCTAATTTTAATCCGGGGTAACTCGAAAGCTATGATAGCTTCCTTGCCAAATAAGAACAGAAATTTGCCGTTCAAAACGGATGGTTTTAGGACTGTGTTGGAAGCCCTGGACTATGCAGCGGCGGGAGAAACAGGCTTCAGCTACTACACTCCACGTGGTGACTTATCAGACACCCTGACTTTTAGTCAGCTGCGTGAACGCTCCTTGGATTTAGCCCAACGTCTGGTCGGTGCAGGGTTAAAGAAGGGTGACCGGGTGGCAATGATAGCCGAGTCCACTCCAGATTTTTTCACCTTTTTTTATGGTTGTCAGTATGCAGGACTAGTTCCGGTGCCGCTTCCCTTTCCAATGCATCTTGGCGGCAAAGAAGCTTATATTGCTCAGCTATCGCGGATGATGCAGAGCGCTCGAGCAGCTGCAGCAGTATCATCTGAAGAGTTAGTTGATTACTTGCGGCAAGCTACAGCTGGGTTACAGACCCCTATGGTTGGCACTCACGTAGACTTTTACCGATTACCTGAAAGCAAAACGCCTCTTCCTCGAATAACTGAAGATGATATCTGTTACATTCAGTATTCCTCAGGAAGTACTCGTTTTCCTCACGGAATAGCCGCATCTCACAAATCAGTGACGGCCAATTGCTCTGGAATTCTCAATCATGGCGTCAAGGCGCGTCATGGGGATCGTTGCGTGTCATGGCTCCCACTTTACCATGATATGGGACTGGTGGGTTGCTGTCTGAGCCCAACGTATGCGCAGATGTCCACTGACTTTATCGCTACACCTGATTTTGCTCGCCGCCCTTTGATTTGGCTGAAGGTCTTATCAGAAAATAAAGGCACAATTTCATTTAGTCCTACTTTTGGATATGACATTTGCCTCCGGCGTGCGGCTCGAGCTCGTTCGGATGAATTTGATTTATCTGCTTGGCGGGTTGCGGGGATAGGCGCAGAAATGGTTCGCGCTGACATTTTGGCCCGATTTGCTGAAACCTTCGAACCCAGCGGATTTAATTCAAAGGCATTTCTTGCAAGTTATGGGCTAGCAGAGTCGACCCTGGCAGTCACTTTTCGGAAATCGACACAGGTATTGAAGTCGATGCCATTGTGAAGCGCGATTACTCTCTGACTGGGCGTGCAAGGCCAGGGCAGCCTGCAAATGACGCATTGGAAGTTAGACCTTTTACGTTTTGTGGGAAGATATTGCCGAACCATGAGCTGGCAATCCGAGATAATGAGGGTAACGACTTAGCCGATCGGTTGATTGGTAGAGTGTACGTGCGCGGTCCGAGTGTTATGAATGGTTATTTTGGGGACCCTGCTGCTACAAAAAGAGTGCTTTCCAAGACAGGTTGGTTAGATACGGGGGACATGGGTTACACCGTAAATGGTAACCTCGTGATAACTGGTAGAGGCAAGGACTTAATAATTTACAATGGCCGTAATATATGGCCGCAAGATATCGAGTGGGCGGTTGAAGGCCTCGAGGGCTTGAGGCGAGGGGACGCAGCAGCGTTTTCCGTAGAAGACCAAGATGGCGCTGAGGAAGTGGTTGTTGTCGTGCAATGTCGTGCGATTGACACAGACACTCGTGAACAACTTGAGCGTGAAATTGCTGCTCAGACGCGTTTAATAGCGGGCGCTGATTGTAAAGTTGTTCTTGCACAACCTAGAAGTTTACCGATGACTTCTTCAGGAAAGCTCAGCCGCACAGCAGCAAAAGCTAATTATCTTGCAGGACATTATTCACCTCAAAGCACAAGTGCTGCGCTCCGAACTGCCTCGTCCGCTACAATGTTAGCAGTGGCCAGAGATTAAAAAAACTGGCTAGTAAGCTATCAAAATCCCCTCTTTTAGCCCTGACAGGCGCTACGGGTTTTCTTGGGGGGCAAATAGCAAGTGAAGCAAAGATCCATGGTTGGCGTGTGCGAGCTCTTGTCCGTGACTCTGGACGATCCCTTTCCCCTAACTTCGATGAATTTATAGTTGGAAATCTTTCCGACCAAGATGCGCTTATGCGGCTTGCTGATGGAGCAGATGCGTTCGTTCATAACGCAGGTGTAGTTCGTGCGAAAAATAGATCTACTTTTCTTTCTGTAAACAGAGATGGCTCAACCAAAGCTGCTCGGGCCTGGCGAGCACTGGCAAGCCCAAATTTACCATTTGTACTGATTTCGTCGCTTGCTGCTAACCTTCCTCAAATTTCACCTTATGCTGAGAGTAAAGCAGGAGCAGAAGCGGAAATTGCGAAAATGCTTGCTGGTCGGTCTTTTGCTATTTTGCGCCCACCAGCGATTTATGGTCCCGCAGACTTAGCAACAAGACCATTCTTCCGCGCTCTAGCTAAGGGAATAGTTCCTTGCATTGGCCCAAGCGATGCAAAATTTTCTATGATCTATGTACAGGATGCCGCTTCTGCTGCATTAGCTGCTCTAGATGCTGCCAGTTCCATTGGTCCAGTGTTCGAAATAGATGACGGTTCTGGCGGGTATACTTGGAATGATGTAGTCCGCGCGGCGGAAGGCATATCAACAGGGCGAGTACGTCGGTTGTCCATACCAAACGCTATTTTGACCATAGCAGGGACTTTAGGATCCTTTGCTGCTGTGACTGGTTTATCAACGCCTTTTCTAACCCGTAACAAAGCTCGCGAAATTATGTTTGGTGATTGGCGCGTCAATCCGGCGCGGCGTTTGCCCAACTGGAAGCCCCATACTTCATTAGAAACGGGTTTCAGAAAAACGCTTGAGTGGTATAGAGCTCATTAGTGACGATGTTAGCGGTTTGTGTTTGGGCAACAGACTAAGTTTTGGGAGTGTAGTTTATGAGTGATGTTGATCAGAAACTAATTTCTGAAATAGGCGAGATGCTCTCTGGACTTAATAAAGCTGGCATTGAAATTTCGGCAGATACTGATTTTAACGCTGATCTCAATGTTGATTCAGTAGCGGTTATGGATTTTGTCTTAATGGTAGAAGACAAGTACGATATTTCAATTCCTATTAATCTACTCAGCGAAGTCAGTACCGTAGGACAATTCGCCCAAGTTGTAGCAAAAGCCCGCGCAGATTGAACCGGAATGGATCTATTCGACAAATTTCAGCCTCTAAAAGAGGCGTACGTTGCTTTAACAGCTGGTGGTGGTGATCCATTTGGCGTTGCTTTTGACAATATCTTATCACCTACGATTGGTCTTATAGGTGATCGAGAAATCGTGCTGGCGGGTACAAATAATTATCTTGGTTTAACTTTTGACGAGGCCGTGATTTCAGCGGCAAAGCATGCTTTAGAAAGATTTGGCACCGGAACAACTGGTTCCCGCATAGCTAATGGGACTTTTGGTCCCCATCGTTTGCTCGAGCAAGAAATGGCAGCCCACTACGGCATGTCATCTGCGCTTGTGTTCACTACTGGCTACCAAGCAAATTTATCTGTCGTGGCCGGCCTTGCCCAAAAGGGTGATCAAGTATTCATTGATGCTGATTGTCACGCTAGTATTTATGACGCCTGTCAGCTTTCAGGCGCCGAAATTATCCGCTTTGCCCACAACGATCCATCTTCTCTTGATCGTCGTCTAAGCCGCTTAGATCCTAACCAGTCCAACAAACTCGTAATTGTCGAAGGCCTGTACAGCATGTTTGGCGATATAGCCCCGATTGACGAATTCGTTGAAGTTAAGAATCGACATAAAGCATATCTTATGGTTGACGAAGCTCATTCGTTTGGTGGATTTGGAGAGCAGGGACTCGGTGTAGCAGAAGAGCGTGGTGTCCTGAAGAAATCCGATTTTTTAGTTGGGACTTTTTCAAAAAGCCTTGCAGGGATAGGTGGGTTTGCCGTTTCCGATCATCCTGATTTTGATCTACTTAGAGTGGCCGCGCGTGCTTATATGTTCACAGCATCTTCTTCCGCAGCAAGTATTGAGGTGACAAGAGCTGCTTTGAAGATAATCTCCGACAGACCTAGCTTGCGCAAAAATTTATGGGACAATGCTCACCAACTACATGCTGGCCTCAAATCGGTAGGTTTTGAACTGATGGCTGATCCAAGCCCTATTGTTGCAGCTGATCTCGGAAACCCAATGCGCGCTGCCAAGGCTTGGAATGTCCTACTGCAATCTGGTGTGTACGTGAATCTTGCTATTCCTCCTGGGACTCCAAACAGTAAGAGTTTGCTAAGGTGCTCGGTATCTGCAGCGCATACTTCAGAACAGATTGACTTCATCGTCGATTGCTTTGCAAAAGTGGCCCAACTGGACTAGCCCAGACTGATAAAAATTCATAAATGGTTTACGATCACTCGTGTTTCCGCATTATTTTGTTTTGTTTGTGTCACAAACTCAAAGCAAAAGTAATTTTAGTTTGACGCAATAATAATTCAGTCAGCATCAAATTTCATACTAATAGAATTAGTGCATGCCGATCTTAAAATTTTTGACTGCAAACAGTTCCTGGCTTGGCGCCGGAGTTTTGATGACCTTAAGTTCATCTTTTGGTCAAACATTTTTATTTCCGTATTTGCGGGTGAAATTCGTGCGGAATTTAATCTTTCCCACAGTGATTGGGGTAATGCGTACACAATTGGCACGTTGGCTTCTGCCGCCATAATGATAATGGTTGGACCATTAGCGGATCGTATAAAAGTTCGGAAACTCGCAGCTTTCGTGATAGTTGGACTGGCTGGAATGTGCTGCGCTATGGCGGTTTCTAGTGCTGCTTGGCTTCTGCCGGTTATCATTTGTGGTCTTCGCTTTTTTGGGCAGGGGATGCTGACGCATATCCCAGCAGTAGCTGTCGGGAGATGGTTTCGTGCAAATAGAGGTCGTGCAATTTCCGTAGTATTTCTTGGGCACTCACTCGGCCAGGCTTTATTCCCTGCGGTTTTTGTTGTGGTGATGTCTATTAGTAGTTGGCGTTCAGCATGGTTATTAGCATCTCTCTTTCCGTTAATAGCTTTGCTGCCTTTGTTACTCTTGTTGAAACATGAGCGTCAGCCGCAACAAATTGCTTTGGAACAAGGCAGCGCCGGCATCCTAAATATGCACTGGAACCGGAAACAGGTACTTCGACATTGGCTTTTTTGGGCAACGTTTCCAGGATTTCTTGCCCAGCCAATTTTTTCGACTGCTTTGGCCTTTCAGCAGGTCCACTTATCAGAAATCAAAGGTTGGAGCCACGCGGGTTTTGCTAGTCTTTTCGCCGTAATGACTATGGCAAATATTTTTGGCTTGTGGGTGGCTGGTGGCGCGATAGATCGTTTTGGGGTGGCACGTATTTTGCCTGTTATGCTGCTTCCAGCTGCTGCTGGTTATGCTTTGATCGCAAATGTAAGTGGACTTGATGGGGCAGCAGTAGGTATGGCACTTGTTGGGCTCTCTACAGGCGTGATTGCCGCAGTAGGTGGCGCATACTGGCCTGAGATATATGGGACCAAATATCTTGGTTCAATTAGGTCAATGGCGACGGCTATAATGGTTTTTGCAACCGCTTTGGGTCCTCTTGTAACGGGTTATTTAATAGATGCCGGAGTTGATTTACGTGACCAATTATTTGGTATTTCGATCTTATCGATTTTAGCATCATTCAGCCTTGGCCTGGCTATATGGCACGCATGGCCATTGCTTCGGCCTTTAGCGTTCCAAAAATAAACAACACTGTGCATTAGATACAGCGTGTCGTGTTACACCTCCAAGGATCATTTGCCTGATTCTACTTTGTGTGTAGGCGCCCATCACAATAAGGTCAGCTCCGAAATTATCCGCCGCATTTAGTAGGTTTTGTCCAATCTCGATTGGGGAATCTCCTGGCAGCTCTTTACATTCTGACGATATATTGCGCCAAGCTAAACGCTCCTCAACTTTTTTAGGCTCGCTACTCCGTCAAGCCAGCCTGGCATAGATACTATTTCGACAGCTGAGGCAGTTTCTAAAAAGGGCATTGCGGAAGCAATGGCGCGGGCACATTCCGCGCCGCCATTCCATCCAATTAAAATTCGTTCTCCTACCGAGGTTGGAGTTTGAGGTGGAGCGAGAACAACGGGTAGGCCACCTTCAAAAACTAATGCCTCAAACATGGCAGTTGTTGAGGCCTCAGCGTTAGCTTGAGGTCTTGGTGCGACTGCTAAATCAGCAGTACGCGCCCAAACTGCAGCTCGTTCATCATCGCGTCCATTGTCTTCCCGCCATGCTACGCTTAAGCCAGCGGAAGGAATTTCAACAATAGAAACACCACTAGATTTAGTTTTGGAGTCGAAAAGTTCTTGTGCCGCTAATTGCCGTTTACCACTATCTGTAGCGGCGGCTGAAACTACCTCATCAACTAGTGAGCCGGACAGGCCTTCTCCAACATAGGGAATGATCTGCCTAGGGTCAGTTGTTACATGTAAAACATCAAGGTGGGCTGAGAACTTTTTTGCAATCAGCAGAGCCGCATCCATTGCGGAACTTCCAACTTTTGCATCACTCAACGGTGCTAGGATAGACGCATACGTCATTTTCACCTCTGCCAAAAAGCATAGATTTGAAAGAGATATTGGAGGATTTTTATTTAAATTGACAGAGTGGTTATTAGAGGCACTGGCATCAGGGAAACAGTCTCTGTGTGCGCCAGAGGCCATCCTCGAAAAAGTATACAATACGATCGTGTAGCCTAAAGGCACCATCCTGCCAAAATTCTATACGCCTTGGCTGTACACGGAAGCCAGACCAATCCTTTGGGCGGGGGGGGGTCTTGTCCTTCGAAACGTTTTTCTAGCTCAGCCACTCTAGCTTCCAAAACAGCACGACTTTCCAAAGGTTGCGATTGGTCAGATGCCCAAGCTCCAATTCGGCTTAGACGTGCTCTAGAAGCGAAATATGCATCAGCCTCGGCATCGGTTACTTGGCTGAGTGGCCCCTCTACCCGAACCTGCCGACGAAGAGATTTCCAATGAAAAAGGAGGGCAACATTTGGGTTTTCAGTTATCTCTGATGATTTTCTACTGCCCAGATTGGTATAGAAAACAAAGCCGCGCTCATCATGACCTTTCAAGAGAACCATGCGAACAGACGGTTGACCTTCCGAGTCAGCCGTTGCAAGCGCCATGGCCGTAGGGTCATTTATTTCGTTTGCTTCTGCCTCCGATAACCATTCTTCGAATAAAGTGTGAGGATTTTCTTTGATCATGCCGTCCATTTAATTTGGATCCTTGAAAGAGCCGGTGATCAAATATTTAGGATTAAAATTATTGCCCTAGGATGCGACGAAACCGCCATCTACGTTGTAATTGGACCCAGTCACAAACGAAGCTCTATCTGATGCCAGCCAGCAAACCATCTCAGCAATTTCGCGGGGCTGTCCCATCCGTTTAGCTGGCACGCGAGATAATACTTGCTCGCCACGTTGCGCCATTGTTTCTCTTGTCATATCGGTCTCTATGTAGCCCGGGCATACCGAATTCACTCTGATATTATCTGAAGCGTATTCAATGGCAGCCGTTTTTGTGAGGCCGACAACCCCATGTTTTGCAGCGACGTACATGGATGTGAAAGCTAGTCCAGCTAGACCAGCAATTGAAGCCGTATTTATAATTGATCCGCCATTTCCTGCAGCTGACATGGCTCTCAATTCTGCTGCCATGCAAGCCCAAACACCCTTCAGGTTAATGGCAAGCATCTTGTCGACGGAATTCAGGCCAATCTCCAGTGCGCTTACCCTGCGCACCAATTTGATAAGGGGCTATACCAGCATTATTGAACGCACAATCAATTTTGCCAAACGAGTTAATGGTAAAATCAACTAACGTATTTACTGCTTCAGTGTTAGTTACGTCACACCGCTTGCTGAGGGCTTGTCCGCCTTGTTTGTTGATAAGTGCAACGGTTTCCTCTGCACCTTCAATATTTAAATCGGAAACAACTATTTTGGCGCCTTCTTCTGCAAACAGCAGTGCCGTCTCTCGCCCAATACCTCGCGCTCCACCCGTAATGAGTGACACCTTTCCTTCAAGCATTCCTGTCATAATAAAAACACCATATTCCGCCTAGTTTTTTAGTCCAAGAATTGAAGTTGCCATTGCTCGAGGATCACGAGTTGGCCAGGTGCCAGCGTCCACTTCGGCAAGGAAACGGTCAACAATTGAGTTAAAGGCTTGAGGATCTTCAATGTTTATTGTGTGGCCACAGTTTGGCATCACGGCTAATGCAGCTGTTGGAATAGACTGTTTCATCATGATGCCGGGCAAAAGGCATGGCCAATCTTCATCACCTGTTAAAATAAGAGTTGGTGTTGTTATCTCGGCCATTTGCTCTTGAAGCTCAAAAAGACTTGGTCTTTCTCTTTGAACCCCAAGCATCGTACGACCGGCCCCTTCCGTGGAGTGCTCGGCTAGCTGCTCCTTAAATTCCTGGAATCCCCTTGGGTTTTTGTTCAAGAACTGCACGCGGGTTGGACCCATGGAATAAGCTTCAGCAAAAGCTTGCGCCCCGTCTTCTTCAATAAGTTTAGCGGTTGCAGCAGTCTCTTCCCGGAACTGCTGGCGTTTTTCTGGCTCCGCGCCATAGCCGCAGCCAGCTACAGTGATCGAATGAGCTCGGTTACCATGCGCTATTCCAAAGTGCAGAGCTGCAAAGCCCCCCATAGAGAGGCCCACTATGTGTGCCTTTTCTATTCCAGCAGCATCCATCACAGCTATAATATCATCTCGAGCAATTTCCTGGCTGTACTGGCCTGCAGGTGGAACATCTGAGGGGGTAGCCTCGGCTTTTGCATTATAGGAAACGCAATGATATCGCCTGCCGAAATGGCGCATTTGCGGTTCCCAGGCTCGCATATCACCTGCAAATTCGTGGACGAATATTATTGCCCGTCCCTCTCCAGTTTCTTCGTAATAAAGTTTGACATTATCAGAGGCGACGGCGCTGGGCATATTAATTCCCTTCTTTTAGAGCTAAACAACGTGAGAGTCTTTTTGTACAGACCTAAATATATTCGATCATTATCCTGAAAGTTTTCCGCGCTGAGGAACTGTTTCTTTTAGCCTTGGCATAATTTCTACAAAGTTACATGGCCTGAAGCGATTATCGAGCTGGTATGCTAGGATTTCATCCCAGCCATCTTTGCAGGCGCCTGTAGATCCGGGTAAGGCAAAGAGATAAGTCCCTCCAGCAACACCAGCAGTTGCACGAGATTGCATCGCTGACGTGCCAATTTTTTGAAAACTAATCCAGCGGAATGCTTCACCAAAACCATCGATACGTTTTTCAAAGACTTTCTCAAAAGCTTCTGGTGTCACATCTCTCCCTGTGACACCAGTGCCGCCAGTTGAAATGACACAATCTACTTCAGCATTAGCAATCCACTCTTGAAGCTGGCTTTCAATTAAGGCTGCATCGTCAATAATGATTTTCCGATCGATGATGAAATGTCCGGCAGCCTCAGCTCGTTCCACGAGAACCGTGCCTGAGGCATCAGTCTCTAAGGTGCGCGTATCTGAGATTGTCAGGATAGCAATATTTACCGGTACAAATGGGCGCTCTTGGTCTAAGCCAGGCATCGATTGCTTTCCTTAGTCAATTTGTAATTGTTATTTTCAATGTAAAAGGTGGGTCAGTTTATTGGTGTATGCAAGCCCCGATCAATAAAGATAGTACCGGCCTAAATTTAGCCGCTTAATATTAGAGGCTATGGCATTATGCGTGTTTTTGAAGGTGTTTTCTCTATTCTGCATATCTTGGCCAACGGTTATTGAGTACCTCATAACGGGTCATCATGTGTTTCCCCATTTGCTCTCGATAGATCCAATAATTAGCCATGACTTTTTCAACGAAAACTCGCGTTTCTCTTGATGGTATTGCCTCAATAAACAGCAGCGGATCGCCGTTCGACTTAACTGACCTTTGCCATCTCCTGAGATTGCCGATACCGGCATTATAAGCGATTGCAAGTTCAAAAAGACCGCTATTTACAGCTTCCTTTTCCAGTAGATAGTGAATGTACTTTGATGCTATGGCGATGTTGCTACTTGGGTTAAAAAGTTGGTCGCGCCGAGCTCCAACAAACTTATTTTTTCCAACTGCATAGTTTGCTGTTGCTGGGAGAAGTTGCATAAGCCCACGAGCACCTGCTGGGCTTACAGCTCGAGGATTAAACAGAGATTCTTGACGCATAAAGGCATTCAATAGTGCTGGATCAAGGTGTTCAGCTATTGGTGGCTTCCATGATGCAATAGGGTACAGACCAGCAGGAACAAATTTACCACCTAATAGTTTGATTTGATTAGCCGCCTTAATGGCAGTCCTGGGCGCCTGATAAGTAATAGCTACTGAGAGGATGATGCGCAGCAGGTTATCGTTTGCATTATCAACAATTTGATGCATTTCCTGGTCAGCACGCCAGATTTCACCAATCTGTAAAAGTGCGAGAGCTCTTTTGCCTGCCATAATTTTGGAAAGACTATCAATGTCCGAATCAGTGGCCTGCGAGATTTGCCAATCCAGAGTATTGGGTAAATCTAGCGCTTGTAGAGCTAATTGTCCGTAGAATGTAAGTTCATGTTGGGCTGCAATTTTCATCCATTGCTCTGCAGCTTTAGAATTATTGTTCGCTTGATGAACTCGCCCAGCCCAGAAGGCCCCAGCTGCTGCCGTCCAGGAAGTGGCGCCCTCTGCTAGAGCATTGGCTTCAAAATGTTTTAAAGAGTTCCTTATGTCGCCCAAACGAAAAGCTGCAAGTCCTGCAACCCAGTGAGATTGCCCAACCTTAAAGCCCGAACGCGCGGCTGCTGACGCCGCTAGCTTATAAGCGGTTTTATCTTTGCCGCTCACGAAATATCCCATTGCCACTCTGGTAGTGAGAATATCTTGCTGGATGTTTGATAGAATTGTTTTTGTTTTTTTACTCTTCAAGAACCGGGCGGCTTGGTCGTTTTTTCCTCTACGAACTAACTTTCTAATCTTTTTTTGGATGCCATTCTGTCTACCTGTGAATAGAGCTGGATTTTCAGGACTATCAGTGACCAATGCCGAAATTTTGCGTGGGTCGAATACTGGTTTTTTGGGATCTTTTGCCTTTGTAGGCTTCCGTTTCATTGCAAGGCTAAATACCCGATAGGCTTCGGGGTGATCTCTGTAATTCTCCAGCCAATCCCTAAGTTCTGAATATCGAGACCTATAAGCTGTTGGGTGCATGAGCCGCTGAAACTTAGCGTGGCCTAGAAGAACCTTATCCCTAAGCTGACGGATTTCTCGGTCGGCCTTTTTAAATTGCCCTTTATCTTGTGTTGAAAAAAATTTTTTTATAGCGAACGACATCTTCACCAGACAGAATATCGAGGATTGGGGTTGCCATTGAAGGCAATGCAAGCACGATATTAAAAATTAAAAGAACAGGGAAAATCTTAAAAAACAATGAATTTCTTCCCGTTCTTACTTTAGCGGAACACTATCTCGAATTCTAAAAACAACGCTATGGCTAAGTTTCAGATTCATAATTTTGATCAAGCTAGAAATAAAGTCAAAGCCGCTTTGATTGCCTTGCTAATGATATTTACAAAAACTAGCTCGTCGCATCATTTAGAGAGTATATAAAATCATTTCTAAAATATCCTTTTAATAGGTTTTGTGGAGACGATAATGATCAAGGTTTGGGGACGCTCTGATGGTTCAAATGTGATCAAAGCAATGTGGTGTATAGGGGAACTAGCGATAGATTATGAAAGGATAGATTGGGGCGGAAAATTTGGTGGAAATGATGACCCAGAGTATCGTCTAAAAAATCCAAACGGTCGTCTGCCTACTATTGAGGAAGAGGATGGTTGGTGTGTCTGGGAATCTGGGGCAGTAATTCGTTACTTGGCGGCAAAGCATGGGATGGGTGGCTTATACCCCTCTAACCCTCGTGACCGGGCAGATGCTGAGCGCTGGATGGATTGGAGTTCCCTAAACTTAGCGCCTTTCAACGTTATTTATTTAGATTATTTCTTTCGGTTACCTGCGGAAGAACGCGATATAAAAACCGTGGAAGCAGCAATTCAGAAGACAACCCCTTGGTATGATATTTTAGATAAACATCTGGCAGGACGAGACTTTGTAGCTGGTAGCCAACTTACAATAGGTGATATTCCTGCTGGGGTTTTGACCCATCGCTGGATAAATTGGACGCCTGGCCAGCGCCCTAATCACCCAAATGTTGAAGCTTGGTACGCCCGCCTTTGTGAACGACCAGCATTCATAGAACACGTCATTGAGAAAACTAATAAAACGCCTTTTTGACTAAGGTACGATAAGGCTAATGCTGCTAGAGGTCAGTGAATTTTTTACGGTGCTAACGCCTCAAGAGCATGGATGATTGGTTCGATATTGCCCTTCTCAATTTCTGAATGATCCATAATAGGTTGTATGGCGACTTGATCGGCACCTGCATCTAAATGTTGCTGAATTCTTGACTTAATCTGCTCTACTGACCCCCAAGCAACCATTCCGTCCATAAAACGGTCTGACCCGTTGCCGGATACATCGTCTTCATTATAACCGATGCGTAACCAGTTATTTCTATAATTGGGCAGCGTCATGTACCGGCTAAGTTCCATACGGGCGAGTCGCCTTCCTTCACTGGGTTCTGCGACCAACGCTACTTTTTGTTCGACAACAAGCCGCCTATCTGGGCCAATTTTTTGTCTGGCTAAAATGGTGTGATCAGGAGTGACGTTGTAAGGCAGTGCTCCCTGTGCGAGTTCGCCTGATAATTCAAGCATCTTTGGCCCAAGCGCACCAAGCATGATTGGTAAGCTTGTAGGCTTTTCTAGTTTATGTTGGATCGCATAAATAGCCTCTAGGTACATGCGCATGGCTGATAGAGGTTTTTCATAAACATGACCTCGCGTTCCCTGAACCATAGGAGCATGTGATACACCCAGGCCTAAAGTAAAACGTCCTCCAGAAATCTCATTAAGAGTTCTTACCCCATTTCCTGCGGAGGCTGGATCTCGGGCGTAAATGTTTGCAATGGAAGAACCTACGTTCATCCGCTCCAACCTATGGAGTAATGCTGCACCAATCACCATGGATTCAGAAACGGCTGACTCAGGATACCAAAATGTATCGTAATTTAGCTCTTCAGCTTTTTTTGCGATGGTGAACCCATTCTCGTAACCTAGTCGATCTAGAGACTGCCAAATACCGAGCTGAGAGGAAAGCATTAGGAAACTCCATTTAAAAACCAGTTGAGTGTGCTCGAGGCCTCATCTTGAGGGAAGACGTGAGAGCGATCTGTAAGTTCTACGAAAGTTATGTGAGCTCCGCTAGCACGAAAAGCTTCTTTTGCCTGATGGGCAAGTTCTATAGGGAACATCCAGTCTCTGGTTCCGTGAACAAGTCTGATAGGTAAGCCGTCCAGCCGGTCACTTGATATAAATTCAAGAAGCATGGGGTGAAAACTGGCAGAAAACGGAGCAAGGTGGGTGGCGCAGCTATTATTGAAAAGCCCTGACACATAACAAAAAGTTCCACCATCGCTCATTCCTGTCATTAGAACTCTCTTGCGATCAAGATTTTGGTACTTCTCTACTTCCTCGAGTGCACGATCTAGGGTTGAGCTATCTAAGTCTTCCCCTGCTATTGCCCAAGTTTTGCCGCTTGAGTTTGGAGCTATCAATACAGTGCCGAATGCACGGGCAGCAGGAAGCCAGTTCCAAATAAAATCTTTACCGTTTCCTTTTCCTCCATGAAGAGCCAGCACCACTGGGGCAGCAACAGTGGGGTCCAAATATTCAGGAATATAGACTGTACACTCTGTTTGATTTTTGCTGTTTTGTATCAAGTGTTTTGTGATGCCGCCAAGCGATGCGTCTTGGTCAGCTGCTGCCTCAATCTTTGCGATAAGATCTTTAGTTTCTCTATATTCTTGAGGAAGATAATATTGGCTGATTGGCGTTGAGATATCGGCAACAGTGTAAAGGGTTCGCTCTGCTAATATATGTTCTTTGATGCTACGGTGTGCCCGCCAAAGAGCATCAAACCCATTTAATTCTGCCGCTTCTTCTAGCCCATTATAAGCATCTAAGGTAGCTGTTGCTGTTCGTTCAATTATGTCTCTAAAGGTTTTAAGTTCGCTTGGCCATTTGCCAGATCTAAGAGAGGCAAGAGCAGCTTCCAGAGTTTCTGAATTATCCCTGATTGCATTAACGATTAAGTCTATCCTGTAGGGCTCCAAACGCTGACGCGCCCACGTTAGCGTATCCATCGCTTGAAGAAGTGGTATCAAGGATGCTGCTATGGTTTCCAGCAGCTCCCTTTTTTAGTCATTACGATAGGGCGCTATAAATGAGGCCAAGGAATTCATCTGTCTTTTCTGGTTGAAGCCAACGCGAAACCACAACTAAATCGTGCTCCGGGTCTACCCAAATGGAATTGCCGCCCGCTCCAACAGCCTGAAACGGACCCTCTGGTGCTCGTGGCATTCGAGCGCGATCAGTGTTCAACCACCATAGCCAGCCGTAAGCCGGATTGACTTCAGAAGGTTTTGGGGCACTTGTAATATATCTTTCAGAGATAACTTGTTGGCCATTCCATCGACCGTTTCTTGCCATTAGAAGTCCAATGCGAGCTTGGTCGCGCGCGGAAATAAACATTCCGCCACCCCAGTGTGCTCCTCCTGAGACTGACTGCATCAGCCTATCGTCAATCTCAATCCAGCTATTGTAATACCCATGCCATTCCCATGTATTGCTCGCGCCAATAGGGTCCATTATTCGAGTTTTAAATATCTCAGGCAGGGGTTGTTTTATGACTTGAAGAGCGGCCAATGCGAGTCGGTTAACCCGAACATCATTATATTCCCAATAACTTCCTGGAGTATTAAGTGGTCGTGCTTCACCCTTTTTAGTATTACGTCCCTTTGCTGCTAGATCACGGTTCCGGTCTACGACATCAGGCTTTCCCCAAAGCTCGCCTTCCCACTCACTTGCTAGCTGAAGCATATTTCTCCAGGTGATAGGAGCATTTTGAATGCTGTCGAAACCACCATCATTGACAAGCGCACCTATAGGTTGGTCTGGATCACTTATAAGTCCGTCGTCCAGAGCAAGACCTATTGTCATCGATATACAGGATTTAGCGCATGAAAATGTCATATCTGGGCGGCTGGTATCACCCCATTCCGCTACAATTTTACCACCAAGGATGATCAATCCTGCTGGACCGCCGCGTGGACGAACGTGACCAATAATTTCATTCCAGGGAGGAGGTTCAAAATGTCCTTGGCCAATTACTTGACTGAGATCGCGGGACCAAGATACCTCGTTTGTTTTGGCAAACTGCGAGGCCTCGCCAAATCGTTCTTGTATTTCTGAGGGCCATTGTGATCCAGGAGGTGGAAATATATTCATTTCCTATTCTCAAACATTTCAAAATTTAGCTTTGGCGCAGAGCCAAACCAGATGGGGTAATCTCGGTGATCTTTCAATTCGTTTTCTGTATTGGGGTGAAGGAGGACTGTAAGGCCCTGACGATTTATACAAAACCAAGAAACAATTTCTGCTAGTTTTTCGTTGGGGATTATGATCTGAAAGCTGCCAAATGGATGGGGGCCTACCGGCTTATCATGCATTCGACCGAGTTGGAGTTTTGGCATGATGCTTTCAATTTCGTGGTAGAGAGCTTCAGCAGTTTTTTTTGTATCTGCTTCAAAATAAACATGAATATGCCAATCTTGGATCGTCTCTGTAATAAGGGTATCCATATCTAAATCTTTCAATCTCGGCCAGCTACCACATCACGGATCACAGACAGAGCTAAATCTATACCGCGGGCATCCACATCTAGGTGTGTCACTGCTCTCATTAAATCTTTAGGACCATAGCCTGCACCAATCCGGATCCCTTTCTGGAGAAGTTTTTCAGACATTTCATAGTTATCCATACCGGTCGCGGTAGCATCAAAAAATACCATATTGGTCTCAGGCTCTTCTGGGTCTACTTCAATACCTGGAATTTGCATTAGGCCTTGCGCAAGACGTTTTGCATTGATGTGATCGTCGGCTAGGCGTTCAACATGATTTTGAAGAGCATAAACGCCGGCAGCAGCTATGATACCCGATTGTCTCATAGCGCCGCCAAATTGGTGTTTCCAGCGCCAACTCTCTTCAATAAAATCTTTTGATCCAACAAGCACTGCTCCAACAGGACATCCAAGACCCTTCGACAGGTCAATCCAAGTAGAATCACAATTGCTTGCAAATTTTTGCGCTGAAGTTCCTGTCGCCTCGACCGCATTTAGTAAACGTGCTCCATCCATATGCATTGCAAGCCCATGCCGTTTAGACGCTGCAGCAACATCTTTCACTTCATCTAAGGTCCAGCAAGCGCCTCCACCAAAGTTACTTGTTTGTTCAATTGAAACTAATTTTGGTACCGGCCTGTTGTGCTTGTAGGGCTTCATGGCTTGGTCAACGGAAGTGCCAGAAAAAACTCCTCGGCGTCCGCCATCGAGTTGTGTGATCATACATCCGGAAAGCGCCGCAGGACCGCCAGCCTCTGCATGTATGGGATGAGCTAGTTGGTCCATAATTACGCTGTCACCCTGTCGACAATACACGCGATAGGCGATTGCATTGCACATCGTGCCTGAGGGAAGAAACACAGCGCTCTCATGACCAGTAAGCTCCGCAACCATTTCAATTAGCTTATTAACTGTGGGGTCTTCGCCAGCCTGTTCATTACCCACTTCAGCATTTGCCATTGCTTGGCGCATGGCATTGGTTGGGCGCGTAATTGTGTCACTATAAAGGTCGACGGCTAGTGCGGTCATTCATGTTTCTCCTGACGGTAAGTCAAAAACAAATAGATAGCAGGACTTAACTCGTAGCAGTAATGATTGATTTTAGTTCTGGTGTTGGTCCAGATTTAAGTTGATCAAGATTAGGTATAGGCCTCTGCAATTCGGGAATGCTTGCTGCCGCTTGTTGTATGGCGTGGGCTGCACCGAGGACGAACGCATCATCTTTCGCAGGACCAATAACTTGCAGACCAAACGGCATGCCCTTTTCGTCTACGCCCAACGGTATGGAAGCGGCAGGACAGGTAGTTAGCGTTATTCCAAAAGTTGGAGCTAGCCAAGAAAAGTAGGATTTAAGTTTCTCTCCATTCATCTCTTCTAGGTAAAGTTGCTCCCAGGGGAAGGGTGAGATCGGCGTTGTTGGTGCTATCAAAAGATCAAATTTATCGAAAAATGCCTCTGTTCGCCTGTAAAGATTGGTTTGTTCAATTTCTGCTGCGGCAACATCTGCCAAGCTCATACCTGCGCCTTGCTCGTAGTTCGCACGAACATTCGGGCCGAGTAGATTAGGGTCTTTTAGATAGGTCTCGGTGTGCCCGGCGACGAAACTCAGTGCTCTTAGAACACTGAAGGTCTTCTCCGCATCACCAAGATCTGGTGTGTCTTCAATACACTCTCTGAAAAGGCCTTTGATTTTTTGGACTTTGCTGCGAAAAGTTTTCCCATAAGCTTCATCTATATCGGCAAAGCCTAAGTCCGTGGACCACGCAACGCTTAAACTACCAAGGTCAACCGGAAGTGGTGTACTTAGATCTCGGGGATCGAGCGCTATGCTTAGTGGGTCACGGGCATCATCAGCAGTTTGCATTGCAATTAGCATACAGATGTCTTCGATCGATCGTCCCATTGGGCCGTCAACACTTAAGGGCGACCAACCCTGCACTCGTTTTTGTGTTGGGACGAGGCCCGGTGTTGGCCGAAAACCTGACACACCACAATAGGCAGCTGGAATACGAAGGGATCCACCCATGTCTGAGCCTGTTGCGAGTGGCATCATCCCGCATGCTAGGGCTACTGCTGATCCACCTGATGACCCACCCGCGTTTAGAAGTGGATTGAAAGGGTTGCCCGTTGCTCCCCAAACCTGATTTCGTGTATTGGCGCCTGCGCCGAATTCAGGCGTGTTAGTTTTGCAAAAGACAATTCCACCAGCGCTTTTTATACGGGCTACCATTATATCGTCTTCATTGGGAACGTGGTCTTTGTATTGAGTTGACCCGTAGGTTGTTCTTAGTCCAGCCGTATTTTGAAGATCTTTGATGCCAATAGGTAGGCCGTGTAGCGGAGGGAGGTCATCGCCCCGGAGCACCATTCTTTCGGCCTCGACTGCCGCTACTCTTGCGCGATCAAAATCGCGAGCGCAGATGGCATTAACTGCTGGGTCAATTTGATCGATACGCTCAATACAAGCTTCCAGTAATTCAACGGGCGAAATTTCTTTTGTTCCGATCCGACGCCGTGCTTCTTTAGCCGATAGTTCATTTAAGCTGTCATCAGTCATCATGTATCTCTCGTTTGTTTGCTTTTTATTTTTGGTCGTATGTTTGAGCTTCAACGGAAGCAATCGCTGTCATGTTCAAGACCGTGCGGGCTGTAGCGGATGGGGTCAACACGTGAGCTGGTTGTGCAACACCCAAGAGAATTGGTCCAATATGCAAACCATCAGCTGCGCGTTTAGCAAAATTAAAAGCAATGTTGGCAGCATCGAGTGTTGGCATAATTAAAAGGTTGGCAGCCCCCTCTAACTTCGCCGATGGTAAAATGCGCTTTCGAATTTCCTCATCGATTGCTGCGTCGGCGTGCATTTCGCCCTCGACCTCAAAGTCAAGTTTCATTTCGTTTAATACAGTCATTGCTTTCTGCATTTTTGAAGCAGACTCACTGTCACGACCACCAAAATTAGAATGTGAAACTAATGCTACCTTTGGAGTCATTCCAAAGCGCGCTAGCTCGCTGGCGGCAAGCAATGTCATCCGAACAATATCATCTGAAGAGGGGTCATTATTCACATAGGTATCGCATATGAAATAAGCGCCTGATGGCATTATCAGACCGCTCATTGCTGCGAGCTGCTGCACGCCAGGTGCTTTACCTATTACCGCATCAATCAGGTTTAGTTGTTGCGCATAGGCACCATTTAATCCGCAAATCATCGCATCGGCATCACCGCGTCTGACCGCAATAGCAGCTATAGCAGTTGGATCAGATCTAATAGCAAGCCTAGCAGCGTCTGGTGTTACACCCCTTCTTCCCATTAAATTGTGGTATGTTTCCCAATAATCTCGATAACGATCATCGTGCTCTGGATTGATTAATTCAAAGTCTTCTCCAGCACGAATACGAAGTCCTAATCGAGTTAACCTAGATTCTACTACGCGAGGCCTTCCAATCAGAATTGGTTTTGCAACGCCTTCATCAATTGCAGCCTGTGCTGCGCGCAAAACGCGTTCATCCTCGCCTTCAGCAAATATTACTCGTTTAGGTACTTCTCTTGCTCTCTCAAATACTGGTTTCATGATTAAGCCAGAGCGGAAGACAAATGAATTTAGCCTTGCCTCGTATGCCTCCCAATCCTCAATTGGGCGTCTGGCTACACCGGTCTCACACGCAGCTTTAGCAACTGCTGGTGCTATTTTTAGAATTAAGCGCGGATCGAAAGGCTTTGGGATGATATAGTTTTGTCCGAAGGATAATTGCTCTCCCCATAGGCGGCCTGAACATCTTCAGACTGTTCTGCCATGGCTAGATCCGCAATTGCTCTGACGGCAGCCAGCTTCATTTCTTCGTTAATCTCTGTGGCGCCTACGTCCAAAGCCCCTCTGAAGATAAAGGGAAGCACAAAACATTGTTAACTTGGTTAGGGTAGTCGGAACGGCCCGTCGCAACCATGGCATCAGACCTTACTTGGCGGACTGTTGCAGGATCAATTTCTGGATTTGGATTGGCCAATGCGAGAATCAATGGATCAGCCGCCATCTCTTCAACCATTTCAGCCTTCAGAACGCCTTTTGCCGATAGGCCTAAGAAAACATCTGTGTTTGGTATTACTTCGGCTAATGTACGCTTGTTAGTAGGTTGCGCGTAAGCAGATTTCCATTCGTCCATTTCTTGCTGGCGACCTTCAAACACCACCCCAGCTATATCAGTTACCCAAATGTTTTCCTTCTTGATACCAAGTTTCACAAGTAAGTTAAGGCAAGCGATAGCTGCCGCACCGGCACCAGAAGCCACTAATTTAACCTGACCAGGATCTTTCCCAACGAGGCGCAGGCCGTTCAAAATTGCTGCTGCGACTATGATGGCGGTGCCGTGTTGATCATCATGGAATACAGGGATCGACATGCGGCGACGAAGTTCTTGTTCAATAATAAAGCACTCAGGGGCTTTAATGTCCTCTAAGTTAATACCACCGAAGGTGGGCTCAAGTGCGGCTACAACATCACAAAATCGCTCTGGGTCGTTAGCATCCACCTCTATGTCAAATACGTCGATCCCCGCAAATTTCTTAAAAAGAACTGCTTTACCTTCCATAACGGGTTTGGATGCAAGCGGGCCAATTGCACCGAGCCCAAGTACAGCTGTACCGTTGGACACGACACCTACTAAATTGCCCCTGCTAGTAAGGTTTGCTGCCTCTTCAGGATTATCCAAGATAGCTTCGCAAGCGGCGGCTACTCCTGGAGAATAGGCAAGAGCTAGATCGCGTTGTGTGCCAAGCGGCTTTGTTGCTTGGATAGATAGTTTTCCCGCTGGAGCGCGCCGGTGATATGCAAGTGCGGCAGCTTTCAATGCATCGACCATGCTGCTTAAAACTCCATTATCCCTGTTACTTAAGTGAAAAGATTCATTTGTTAAATCGAATTTAAGCTTTAATCCCGCTTATTATTTATTTCTAGCGGCAAAGAATGCATTGATGAACTCTTGTGGTTCTCCATTGGCGAAGGCAGCTTGTTGACCAAGTACGCCCGACCGAAAAGCCTCGTCAAAGCCTTTGAGAGCCACTTCTCGAAATCTTTGCTTGGTTTTCAGCCACGCCGTTGGCATCTTGTTTGAAAGATGAAGTGCAACTTCTGTAGCGGTTTCAATCACCTTTTCAGGCGCTACAACCCGATTTAGGATGCCAAAGCGTTGAGCCTCTTCAGCATCCATCATCCTGCCAGTCATAGATAATTCTTGATTCAGCGACCAGGGTAGGTGGAGGCTCATCCAATAGGATCCCATTACACTCGGGATCCCTGCATTAATCTCTGGCTGCCCAAGTTTTACTCCATGGTGAGCAACGCGAAAATCTGAAACGAGTGCAATTTGAAAGCCGCCGCCAGTCGCAACACCATTTAACGCAGTGATGACAGGTTTATTCGTGAGCAGGATTTGTTTGTACACATTGCAGATCAGCCCAAACCAGACCTCAATGTCTTCTACCTTAATTAGTTTTGCTTCCTCTAGGTCAACGCCTGCGCAAAATGCTCTGTCCCCGGCCCCCGTCAGCACTATGCCTTTTACTTCTGGGTCTGAGTCTAATTCGATCAGTGCTTCGGTGGTGATCTTGGCTAGACCACGGCTGATAGCGTTTAAGGAATTTGGGCGGTTTAAACGGAGAATTGCTACTTCACCGTTTCTTTGGGTTTCTACAGGGCTCTGCAATGTTAATTTACTCGGGGAACGGCAGAGGTTCACCGTCCGGTAAAGGTACGGCAGCTACATTTAAAGTAAGGCCAACGAGCGTGTAGTAACCGCAAGCACCAACAATTTCGACAAGTCCCTCTTCGCCAAACATTTCAACTGCCTGGCTAAAGCTTTTGTCAGAAATACGCTTTGTATTTAGTAATTCAGTAGCAAATGCGTACGCCATGGCTTCATCTTCGGCAGCATTTTCAGGTTTTTTTCCCTGTGCGAATAGCTTCCAAAGTCTCGGTAGAAACCCCTGCTTCTAAAGCTATTCTTGCGTGAGCAAACCACTCATACTGGGCTCGAATACTCGCTGCAGTTGTGCAAATGACTATCTCGCGTACTCGGTCGTTAAGGCAGGAGCGAAATCTTATGTGTGCGCCAAGATCTTGAGCGATTGCAGCAAACTCAGGACTACGAATCCATGCTCCAAAGGGCCCCCGTACACCGCCACGAGGCCCATTTTTCACCATCTCTATAACTTCTTTCTGTCTTGGTGACAGCTCTGCATCAGATGGCAGGGGTAGACGGGTCATTTTAAAAGTTCTCCGTTAAAGTAAGGGCAAAGTCATTTGTTAGTTTTGCTTAAAAATCGATTTCATTCTACGGCTTTATGCTTCTGCTGATTTAAACTTTTTTTATTGGCTTTGCGCTAATTAATGAGGGCCGTGGACAGGGAACATAAGGAGTTCGCCAATAGCTACATGTGGAGGTTGCTCCAGAGCGAAGATAATTGTTCTTGCTACATCATCTGCCTCAAGCACTGCTGGGAAACGCTCATAAAATAATGCTGCCTGTTTTGAATCATCATGATATCTCGCTTGGGCAAACCCAGTTCGAACTACCCCAGGGGATACTTCGATAACCCTTATGCCACACCCTTCATAATCAGCACGAAGTGCGCGCGTCAGTCCGTTAATGGCGAACTTGCTGGAGACGTAGGCGGCATCATTTGAAATAGCGAAGTGTCCGGAAGTGGAGCCAACGTTAACAATATCACCGCCTCCATGTTCCAGAAAATGTGCAGCAAAGGTTCTGGCAACTCTGATCATACCTATAACATTGACCTCTATAATGCGTGCCAGCTCATCTGGCTCACATTCATCCAGGCGCTCGCGTCCACCTGTGTCATGTCCGGCGTTATTTATAACTGCAGTGATATCCTGCCATGCTTCTGGCAGTGTGGCAGGAATATTTGCAACAGCAGCGCCATCCGTTACATCCATTGGCCAGGGTAAGAAGTTATTTCCAAGCGTATCTGCCATTGATTCTAACGTTTTAGAACTGCGAGCAGCACCTACGACCTTTGCTCCGCGGGCGACCAACATTTTCGAAACCGAAGCGCCGATACCACTTGAGGCACCAGTTACAAAAATAATTTTCTCTTTTAATTCTGTTCTAATCATTAGATGAATACCGAGTATCCGCCATCAACTGGAATCGATGCCCCGGTGACAAAATCTGAAGCTCGGCTTGCTAGGAATACTGCCGTGCCCGCATGGTCATCTGGAACACCCCAGCGTCCTGTTGGAGATCGGCTAAGCACCCTTTCATGCAGACCGGGCACTTGTTGTCTCGCTTGCTGAGTTAGTTCTGTATCGATCCACCCTGGGAGGACAGCGTTACATTGAATATTGTCCTTAGCCCAAGCGCAGGCGATGGATTTTGTGAGTTGAACAATTCCTCCCTTAGAAGATGCATATGGTGACGAGAAGGCAGCTCCAAATAACGACATCATTGAGCCTATGTTGATGATTTTTCCACCGCCGACCTTTAGCATCTCTGGGTATGCGGCTTGTGAAGTCACGAAAGCACTAGTCAGATTGGTCTCCATAACCAATCGAAATTCTTCTAGGCTAATATCTTGAGGCTGCTTGCGTACCGCCGTACCAGCATTGTTAACCAGAATGTTCAAAGAATTGAACCGTTTGACGGTTTCCTGGACCATGCGGCGACAGGCTTCCGGATCAGTTATATCTACTTCTATGCTGTCTGCCTCAGCACCAAGACTTTGGATTTGTTCCACTGCCTCAGCATTTTTTTTTGTGTTTCTGCCAGCAACCATCACTCGTGCGCCTGCTTCTGCCATTGCCTTGCCAAAAGCCAGACCAATGCCACCATTGCCGCCCGTAATGAGAGCTACGCTGCCTGAAAGATCAAATAGGCGCATATGTATTCCCCACTAATGTAATTCTTTGAGTGCGGATTATACACTAATTCGCTGCTGGAGGATTAGGTGCAGGTAAAAACAACGCGACAATTAACGCTACAGCAAGTGGTCCTAATGCTAGAATTTGAAGCATGCTGTCATAATTACCCCAATTGTCTATTGCCCAAGCAAGTGGCAAAGGGCCAATGCTTGCACCAACAATTAGGATCATCTGTCCTGTGCCCTGGATTTCTCCAAGATGCCGCCGACCAAAATATCGTGGCCATAGGTATCCAACATAGGTCATAGTGATGGCGTTATTGATCCCAAAGATTACTCCAAAAATGACGGCTGTGGCTGTATTGGAGGTCAGACTTACAGATAGCAGCGAAGCCGACTGAATAATTAACCCAAGAAAGAACATCCATTTTGTGGGAACCGTATCGAGTAGTCGGCCGATAACAGGCATCATTAATGCAGCTGTTACCCCTGTAACCGTGAACATTGCTGCTGCCACATCTTTTCGAAGACCCTGGGATTTCAGGATAGCTGTAAATTCCACATGAAGGGCGGTCATGAGTAAAGACATACAAAACATGCCTGCTACAAGAATGTAAAAAGCAGGCATTTTAAGTGCCTCTGCTTTGGTAAATCCTCCAAGTTTTGGGCCGGATGTTTGGGCAGGTGCATTGCTATCGCCATCAGGCTGAAGTCCAACATCTTCGGGACGGTTGTGTAAAAAAGGAGGGCAGGGGGCAAAAGAGTCAAAGTTGTGATTATCCCCAAAGCTATCCACGCATCTCGCCAGCCAAGTTCTGCAATTAGCCATTGGGTGAGAGGGGGTGAATAGCGATAGATATAGGAAAGCCCAGAGCCATTATCCCGAGCGCAAAGCCTCTTTTTCTATCAAACCATTGGGATGTTATGTATGCACAGTTCATCATAAGGGAGCCTTGGCCAAGAAAGCGCAATGCTCCAAAGGCAAAAGCCAAATAAAGCCCTCCTGTTGCTAAACCTGTTGCCACAGCGGCAAGCCCAACTCCAGGTATTATAAACCAGATCATCTGAGCAGGGCCAAACTTGTCGATTAGCTTCCCCATGCGAGGTAATAGAAGAGCAGCTATTAATGTAGCCGACCCGTAAGCGGTCGAAATTTGCGTGCGACTAAGACCAAGCTCTGCCTGCATGGGATCAAAGAAAAGCCCGATGAGATGAGATTGACCTGGGCCAGTCCCAAACATTGCTAGTGCTGCCACAGCTAGTATTGGCCAGCCGTAGAACATTCGGTCTGAGACCGCTCGAAACACAATACTGCGTAGGGAAGTAAAAATAGTGGATACCTTTAAGCTGGGCGAATTATTGTGCCGTCGCCGCGTTCAGTAAAGATTTCAAGAAGAATAGCGTGAGGCACTCTTCCGTCTAAAATGACTGATGCCTCTACTCCTTCTTGAACTGCGTCGAGGCAAGTTTCAATTTTTGGGATCATGCCACCTTTAATAATGCCATCTTTAATCATAGAGCGTGCAAGGTCAGCAGAGATATCTTCCAGTCGATTGCCATTCGCATCTAGGACCCCCGCAACATCGGTGAGCATCAAAAGGCGTTTAGCTTTGACTGCTGCTGCGACTGCCCCGGCAGCGGTATCTGCATTAATGTTGTAGGTTGCACCTTCATCATCGAACCCTATTGGGGCAATCACAGGAACAACACCAGTTTTTGCAAGTTGGATTAGTACTTCACCATTTACTCGCTCCGGATCACCCACGTAACCTAGGTCAATTACCTTCTCGACATTGCTATCAGTTTCTTTAGCAACATGACTAAGCTTTTTTGCGCGGATTAGGTCAGCATCTTTTCCGGACATCCCTATCGCACGGCCTCCGGCACGATTTATAGCGGCAACAATACCCTTATTGATTGCGCCAGCTAACACCATTTCTACAACTTCAACCGTAGGCTTATCGGTCACCCGCAAGCCATCAATAAATTCACTCTCTATAGCTAGACGCTTGAGCATAGCTCCAATTTGAGGGCCGCCTCCGTGCACAACGATTGGGAATGCACCTATTTGTTTCAGCAATACAATATCGCGCGCGAAGCCATCTGCCAGTGCCTGCTCGCCCATGGCATGGCCACCGTACTTGATTACTATTATTTCACCAGCGTATCGTCGCATAAATGGTAATGCCTCGGATAAGACATCGACGCGTAGATTTCGATCCTGATTTTCTTTTGACATTGTTCTTCCTATTCTACGAACGCCGATAGGTGCGCTCGTAACTCTGGCAGGCCATCGCCTTTTTCGGAACTCGTAAATACAACCCATGGATGCGCTGCGCGATATTTAGAGGCAGCAGAGATGGTCGCCTTATGAGTAGCCTCGGCCGCCTCGGCTTTCACTTTATCGCGCTTTGTTAGTACTACTTGGAAAGATAGTGCTGCTTCATCCAAAAGTTTCATCATCTCATGGTCACTGGGTTTTAAGCCATGTCTTCCATCAACGAGGAGACAAAGCCTGGATAATTTGGAACGCCCTCTCAAAAAATCTCGGGTGAGATCGGTCCAGTCTTTGATTTTACTTTTAGATGCTCGTGCATATCCATAGCCTGGCAGATCAACAATCCGCAGTCGATTTGCAAGATCAAAGAAGATCAAGCTTTGGGTGCGACCCGGTGTATTCGACGCACGAGCAAGGCCTTTTCGACCTAAGAGAGCGTTGATAAGGCTCGATTTTCCAACATTTGATCTGCCAGCAAAAGCTATCTCAGGAAGATCTGCAGGCGGAAGGTTATCAAGAGCTTTAGCCTCCCATAAGAATGTTGCTTCTCCCTGGAAGAGCTTTCTGCCTAGTTCCTTTGTCTCTGATGTTATGCCGAACATTATATCGGCAGGGGAGTCCATCTTTCACGCCCTTCAGTCGCTGCTGCTTTTCTTGGCTGCTTCTGCCTTCGCATGGGCGCGTCGGCCTATTGGAACGCCCTGACGCTTCATAATGAGTGCTTGCTGTGCGATGGAGAGCAGGTTGTTCCACGTCCAGTAGATTACTAGCCCAGCTGCAAAGCTGGCGAGCAGGAATGTGAAAATAATAGGCATAAATGCGAAAATTTTTGCCTGAACCGGATCGGTGGGCTGTGGATTGAGACGTTGCTGGAAGAACATAGTCAAACCCATAGCAAGCGCCCACGCACCAATATTAAAGCCCCCTGGGATAAACACTGACGGATCATAGGGCAGAAGGCCAAATAGATTAAATACACTTGTTGGGTCTGGAGCCGATAGATCTTGGATCCAGCCAAAGAAAGGAGCATGCCTCATTTCAATTGTAACAATAAGCACCTTATAAAGGGCAAAGAATACTGGGATTTGAATCAGAATTGGTAGGCAGCCAGAAGCCGGATTGACCTTCTTTTCCTTGTACAAAGCCATCATTTCCTGATTGAGTTTTGTACGGTCTTCACCGAAGCGCTCACGCAGTTTGACCATCTCTGGTTGCAGCGCTTTCATCTGGCTCATCGATTTGTATGACTTATTCGCCAAGGGGAAGAATGCTAATTTAATCAACACGGTTAGGGCCATGATAGCTAGGCCAAAATTGCCTAGAATGCTGTATAGCCAATCAATGGCATAGAAGAATGGTTTGGTAAGGAAATAAAACCAGCCAAAATCGATCGCGAGATCAAAATTCTGAACACCAAGTTTAGCTTCGATATTATCAAGAAGACGCACCTCTTTTGCGCCTCCAAAAAAGCGGTGGGTAAAGGCGGCAGATCCACCTGGAGCCACACTCACAGCAGACTCGGCTACGTAATCAGTCTGGAAACGGTCCAGCCCGCCCTGACTATGGTGCATAAACCTCGCATTAATTGGAGTATTCTGATCTGGGATCACAGCTGCTAGCCAATAAACGTCTGTAATTCCAATCCATCCGCCGGTCGACTTTTCTTCAACCATGCCCTTGGCGCCATCATCCATTAGGTCGCTGTAGTCGACTTCTTTTAAAGATCCATCTAGGACGCCCAAAGACCTTCATGAAGAACAAATAATTGAGTTACTTTCGGTTTTCCTGTTCGCGAAACAAGTGCATAAGGAGTCAGCGAGACGGGAGAGTTTCCTTGGTTCTGAACTGAATCCTCGATGGTGAACATATAGCCATCATCGAGACTGATTTTACGCTCAAAATTTAGTCCTGTGGTTCCTTTCCAGGTCAAAGTAACCGGATTTCCAGGTCGTAGCGGTCCGCCGCTTGCTTGCCACAAGCTTTCTGCTGAGGGGGTAACGCCTCCTCCACCGCCTATCCAACCAAATTCAGCGAAATACGATTTTGGGCTTCCGCTTGGGCTCAGCAGGGTGACTGGGGGCTGTTGTTATCTAGCGTTTCTTTATAGGTGGACAGGGTAAGATCATCGATGCGGGCACCTTTTAAAGAGATTGATCCGTGTAGGCGGTTGCTATCTATCTCGAGCCTTGGGGTAGATTGTACTGCTTGTTCGCGGGATACGGAATTAATTAAGTCCTGACTGATTACTGCAGGCGCTTGACCACTGGGAGTACTTGCAGAGGGCAATGCCACATCTGATGGAGATTTAGCAGGAGTATCTGATGCAGATGTTTCTGTTGTCTGCACAGTTGGCGTTTTTGGTGGTGGAAAAAGTACGTTCCAGCCAAGCAAAATACCGATAGACAACGCCATCGCTAACAACAGGTTGCGGTCCATCCCTATGTGATCCCAATCGTCAAAAAGTTAAAAGAAGAAAGCTTATTAAAAAATAGATGTTTTAGAGGCGGGGACTGGGTCGTACCCGCTGCTGCCACCTGGTCGGCAGCGCACTAAACGCCGCAAAGCAAGAAGGCAACCTTTAAAGGCCCCGTGGGTATCTATAGCTTCCATCGCGTATGTGGAGCAAGTTGGGTGAAAGCGGCAGGACATCGGCGTAAACGGAGAGATCCCATATTTGTACAGGATAACTGGGATTTTAGCGATACAGATCAACATTCGTTTCATGATGTATTGTCCTCCAGCCGTTTCCCAACCTCTTTGAATGCCCTGCGCAGGTCATTTTTAATTCTATCAAAAGGTACGTTAACGGTCGCTGTCCGGCCAACCAACACATAGTCGCAACCCGGAATTGCTAAATCGGCCGCCAGTTCAGCAGCTGCGGCTTTCAGCCTTCGTCGTGCCCGGTTACGAGCAACGGCATTGCCTACTTTTTTTGAGCAGGTGAAGCCAATACGAACGGTTTGGTCTGGTGTTTCGCTAGGGCGCTGCTTTATGCCTTGCAACCCCACTATTGGACCTCCGGATTTTCTGCCACGGGCAGCCGCAAGAAATTCTCGACGGCGTTTTAGGCGGCCAATAGTAATCGTCCGCCTCATTGCATTTATGCAGAGAGACGCTTGCGACCCTTCGCTCTTCGAGTGGCTAGAACGCGGCGTCCGCCAACTGTAGCCATGCGCGAGCGAAAGCCGTGGCGGCGCTTGCGAACGAGCACGCTGGGCTGGTAAGTGCGCTTCATGGGATCAAACTCCATTATTCTTGGCCGGCTGTATGCTCGAGGACCGGACGAATTTTCCTATTAAATAATAGCTTCGAATGTGAAGCGAGGCTTATAATCGATAGCTGGGGCAGGGGTCAACGTTGTATATAGCACCCAATGCCGCGGTAAAATGTATTTTCTTGTGTAAACGTAAGTTTTTTTGGTGAAGGTTATAAAGATTGTGAAAAATCACCGGAAAACATCAGAAGCAAATTCCTCTAGTGGCCAATATCTTCCAGCGCAAAGACCGAATTGGAAAAGACTTCTGCCAATTGCGGCTTTAATTATGGGTTTTCTGGCCTTTCTGTTCTTTGGCGCTTTGGAGTATTTGAGTCTCAGTGTTTTGGATGAAAAAGCTGCTGAGCTTCGCGAATTTGTAGAGATCAATTTCGGGCTTGCTGTTGCAATTTATTTTATTGGCTATGTGCTATCAACTGCGTTTTTCCTTCCTATAGGAACAATACTTACGCTTTCTGGAGGGCTGTTTTTTGGAACCCTTCATGGAGGGATGCTTGCTGTTTTTGGAGCAACGATTGGCTCTTCAATCTTATTTATTGCAGCAAGGTATGCTTTTTCAGGATTCTTCAATAGTCGATTAGGTCGGTATGCTCCTCCCTTTCGTCAGAAGTTAAATCAAAACGCTTTTTTTTACCTCCTTGCACTCCGACTTGTTCCAATTTTTCCATTTGTTGTTGTGAATGTCGTGCCGGCATTGGTTGGTATACCGATAAGAACCTATGTAATTGCTACCTTTATTGGAATAATCCCAGGGACGTTTATCTATGCCGGTATTGGGGCTGGTCTTGCATCTATCTTTTCTGCGGACGGTAAGCCCAACTTGAATGTTTTAGTCCAATGGGAATTCCTGTTGCCGCTCATACTTCTTGCGTGTTTGTCGCTCGTACCAACTCTTTGGAGACCAAGTCGACAAGAAGATTGATATGTATTCTTGACCAACTGGAATATATGCGGATGGTGTTCAGTGCGTACTATGTGGAGATGGTTTCAAAATGAGTAATGATAGGCCCGAAGGCAAATGGGACCCTGGTCAGTATCTTCGTTATGGTGGTCACCGTCTTCGGCCTGCGATTGAGCTCTTCCAGCGCATTGATTTAGATGAACCCAGCATCTGTTACGATATTGGTTGTGGTGCGGGCGAAATTGCAATTGCTATGACACAGCGCTGGCCCTCAGCGAAAGTGATAGGTCTCGACGCTTCTGCAGAAATGTTGGCCAAGAGTCGGTCTGCACCTGGCGGAAATAATGTTGAGTGGGTTGAAGCCGACATTGTTGGGTGGGCACCGGAAAAACCTGCTGATGTTATTTACTCCAACGCAGCTCTGCATTGGGTAGATGGTCACGACGCGCTGTTCCCTCATCTTATGCAACAGTTGGCTCCTGGGGGTGTCCTTGCGGTACAAATGCCACTTTCATGGGGTCAGGCATCCCATCGCCTGCTCAGAGAAGTTCTTGCAAATGGCAATAATGGAGAAGGGTATGGTTCGGATGAACTCCGACAAGGCGTTGGTCGTAAATGGGTAGATGATGGAGACTTCTATTTTGATCGCCTCCGACCTTATGCAAGCCATATAGACATATGGGAGTGTCATTATCTGCAAGAACTTTCCGGAGATGACCCGGTTCTTGAGTGGGTAAAAGGATCAGCCCTCCGCCCAGTCCTCACGGCATTAGGTGAGGCCGCAGCGTCTGCCTTCCTAGCTGAATACGGATCAGTTTTGCGCGACGCCTATCCCAAACGGAGTGATGGCGCCACATTGTTTCCGTTCGGACGTCTCTTCATGATAGCTCAGCGGAGTTAATGAAGTTTCTATCGATAAACGTCGCTCGTGCGCTTAGAACTCTTATCTCGTTTTAGGTATTTGTACGCCAGCCATCTTTTCAAGGGTTGTTGTTAAGGCGGTCAAATCTTGGTCGCGCCCAACTTCTGCCATGCACTGCAGGAATAGCGTGCGGATATTTGTGCCTAGCCACATAGGAGTTTCGTAGGCCTCTGCCTCTCTACGCCAAAGCTCAAGGTCTTTTTCAATGATATATAAGGCGCCACCGTAGTCGAAGGTTCTTGAAAGAACGTGATTTGGAATTTTGGTGTCGGTTGCACTATTTCGGCCTGATGACGCATTAATGACTTCCAACATTTGCTCAGGATCTAAGCCCGCCTTTGCCCCTAAAGTCATTGCTTCCAGAGCCACTGATAGGTTTCCGAATGAAATAATATTATTAACCAATTTCATGGTCTGAGCGGCGCCGGGGTTTTCGTTTAGATAAACCAGTTTTCCCGACAGGACTTCTAAGCTGGATTTTAGAGCCTCAAAGTTTCTTTGTCACCAGAGCACATAATGCCGAGTGTCCCTGCTTCTGCACCTGGGGGTCCCCCAGAAATAGGTGCATCGAGGAAAACTTTTCCAGCCGCCTTCATTTTTTCAGCAACTGCGCGCGAATAGGCGCTACCAGTTGTTCCCATGTTTATGAATGCTTTGGCGCGATTGCCTTTATCAGCACCGTCAACGCCCAGAGCCACACCCTCTGCTGCAGCAAGGGATGGAAGACAAGCCAGTACGTAGTCTGATTTGTCGGCTGTTTCCCTCGGTGAAGCGGCAACCTCGGCCCCACGTTGTGCTAATACTGCAGTTCTGTTTTCATCCGTATCGCAAACAACCAAATCATGGCCAGCTTCTATAAGATTGATGGCCATGGGGCGCCCCATTGCTCCAAGGCCAATATATCCAATGCGCATAGGTCAGGCTCCTTTAGATAATTTTCTGATCGACAAAATTTTGAATTGCCTCTGCAGAATACCCAAGCTCTTCAAGAATGGCTTGGTTGTGTTCGCCCAACTTAGGAGCTCGACCGAACGCAGGAGGTGTTTCTGAAAATTGCCATGGTGTACCGTGTACTTTTAGGGTTTCACCAATTTCTGGGTATTCCATTTCGGCAATATAGCCATTGGCAATATTGTCTTCGTTGTTTGAAGCTTCCAGCAAGGTATTTACCGGTGCTGCGACGATATCTGCATTACGCAATGTTATTAGCATGTCGTCACGTCGGCCTTTCGAAAATAGGCCCCGTAAGGTTTCTAAAATCAGATCTTTCTTGTTTTCACCTACGAGGGCCAGTCCAAGATCACTTGCACCTCTTTGTTCAAGTGTGTCCCAGAAGCCAAGCGCATTCATGGCGGGCTGCCAGTCTTTTGCGTCTAGTTGCAAAACTAACGGCAGTCCATCGATATCATCAAATGTAGCCGCTATGCCTGGACGATTACGCGTGCCGTTAATTCTTGCGCCAGTTATAGGATTTTTGTTGCGCCACATAGTTGTGGTCAGTGTCCATCCCATCAATCGGACAGCACTTCCTGCAAGTGATGTCTCCACTTTCTGACCAATGCCGGTTTCACGAGCATTGATGAGTGCAGCAAGTACACCCCAAAAGTGAGCATTGCGCAGGTTTCATCAGCTACTGACACAACGCCAGTCCGCATGGAACCACCTGGTTGGGAGTATGCTTCGGCAATCCCAGATAGGGCTTGTCCCACGGCGTCTGTCCCAGGAAGATTGGCGTGAGGACCGCGTGTGCCGTAAGCAGATACTGATGCATAAACAAGCTTAGGGTTAATCTTTTTTAAATCTTCATATCCAAAACCGTTCCGTTCCGCTGCTCCAGGACGGAAATTCTGGCCGAAAATATCTGCTGTTTTGATAAGTCTATGAAGAATTTCCTGAGCCTCTGGTGTCTTCAGATTTAGAGTTAGACTTTTCACGCCTCTATTATTGGTTTCAAAGAAAGATGAAATTTCACCATTCTCTCCTTTGATTTCACCGGCCTTTCTAGAGGGGTCCCCTCCATTGGGACTCTCAATTTTAATTACTTCCGCACCAAGGTCTGCCATCAGCATGTATGGGACTGTACCAGCCTGAGCAGTTGAGCAGGCAACTACACGGATACCGTTTAAAGGGCCAAGTGATCCCGACATTCCAGGACAATCCTTTCAATGCATAGAAGGGCTAGTTTTATTCAATAATGCAAAAAATAAGCGTCTTGTTTAGTGTAGAGCTTAAGCTCGATTAATGTCCGTCTGGTAATTCTGCCAATTCAATTAAGATATTTCCTGTTGCTTTTGGGTCTATAAAGGCGATGCGGCTTCCTCCATGTCCCGATCTTGGTTCTTTATCCAGCAACGCCACACCTTTTTCTTTTAATTCAGCAAGTGCGCCATCGATATCCTCTACTTCAAAGCAAAGATGAAAAAGGCTTTGCCCTTTTCGTTGATCCAATCTTGCACTTTTGAGGAAGGGCCAACCGCTTCTAGAAGCTCGATGGATGTCTCGCCAACTGGATACATTGCTAGCCGTGTTTCACCAATTTGCTCATCATAATCTTTTTTGAGACCAAAGATGTGTTCTAAGGCTTGCCCCTCTTTTTCCATATCATTGACTGCTATCGCAATGTGTTCAACACGCTTTATCTTCACCATACCCTCCCTCTATTTGTAATGCTGAAGGAAAGCATGGAGTTGGTCGAGTAGCCATATCGTAGCTGAAATAAAAAATATTTCTGTAACCTACATATTTTGCAAATCATCAAAATGTTTGCGTGGCGATCCATTTATTGAAGCAGTCTGTAACTTTAGCTTTTTAAATTTTAGTCTCCGGTCGCCACATCAAAACACTGGCAAATTTACCAAACTTTAGAGCCCCAAAAATTAGAGACAGATAAAGAATTAATTGTGAACTTTCTCCACCTATTGAGATGCAAACTGCAACAAGACCGCCAATTAGTGTGAGAGCAATAGCCAGGGTGCGTGGGCTTTCCTTAGTTGCCTCAAGTGGATAAGCCCAGTTTCGCCATCCCTCTACAAGTGCAACAGCAACTAATACAATAGCAGTTCGCAAATCGAACTCAAAAGCTTCCTTCGCGGCTCCAATCAAGCTCTTATCTAAACTGACTACGATGAACCCGACGATAGGCGGAAGAAGAGACCATTTCAGAGGGCTCTAACGTCTGGACCGTGACGCTTCATCAAGTATTTCGGCTTGGCAATTCCACCAAACCCGTTCCAATCACTGAGAGCTCATTATCTTGTTGGCGAGCTTCTTGTGAAATTTCAATGAGATGACGTCCTTTCTCAATACGTTTGTCTTTTACAGTCCCACGTATGACCAGGAGGTCTCCCTCGGGGTTGTGACGGCGAATTTTGCAGGACGCTTTTCGTAAAAACCCATGGTCTCCCATCCAATCAGTAAGGTGATGAGTTAACCATGAGCAGCGCTCTGGTCCGTAGTCATAAGCCCCGGGTGTTCCGACTTGTCGAGCGAATTCCTCTTCCCAATGTACACGTTCAGGGCAATCTGGAATGTTGAATTTATTTACGATTCCAAGACCAGGATGGGCATCTATTTGTTTCCATGCAATGCGATTGGCGCGAATGTAAAGGCCGCCCCATCCCTGAGCGTACGCAATAAAACCAGTAACGGTCATAGGGCCTTTGGGCATTGTAGGTAATTCATCACCAACATTTACATCTTCCCAATATCTGGGCTCTGACCCACGAGGCTTTTCTGCTGCATAAAGATTGTAGAATTCTTCCAGCTCCTCCTTGGTGTACTGACGAACGCCTTTTTCGCGAACTTCGGTGTATTTAACCCCGCGTTCTCTGGCTGCGTCTCGTTCTGTCCTAAAACACCAACTGTCAGCTTCAGCCAGTAGCTCATTTCGCTGATTATAGAAATCGACATGATAGATTTGTTGGATAGCACGACCGGCAAACTTGGTATCGTGTGAAATAAGATCCTTGAGATGGGCTTCTGTTCTAATCTCATCATTTCTGCGTATTGGAGCGTGCCATGACCAGTCAGCTCCCGCCCACATAGCATGAACACCAGGGAGCCCGCCTACGTACCCCGATATAATTCTGCTTGTTGAGAATAGGAAACTGGGAAGCGCTGTTATTCCGCCAAAACGGCTTTTTTCAGCGTATTCAGGATTGCACCAAAGTGGATTGTCATCGCCAATTCCGTGAGCGTAGTGACGGATATTGTCTCGGGTTGCCTCATGGCACCATGGCTCTAAGGAGCCAACAATGGGCACGCCAATTCGCCGCTTAAGATCGTTTAAGCCATCATCGGTGATAACAGGGAAAAGATCACTCATGTGTTATTTCTCTTCTGATTTCGAACGTTCTCGGTCTCTGAGAACCTTACGATTGACCTTGCCGGCCGGGGTTTTGGTAGCTCTTCAACAAATTCAATGAGCCTCGGATATTCGTGCTGAGAGAGGCGCTCTCTGACCATATTTTGCACCTCATCCACAAGATCTAAGTTATTGCGTTTGGCAACCAGGAAAGCCTTTACTACATGCCCTCGTGTGGGATCGGGTACCCCAATACAAGCGGCTTCCAATACATCATCATGTCGAAGGATGGCATCTTCGATTTCAACAGCACTCATAGTCCAGCCTGCTGAGATGATTACGTCGTCTGCTCGACCGCCATGGAAAAAATAACCATCATTATCCTTGCGACCAAGATCTTTAGTGGGAAACCATTGGCCTCGCCTCTCCACAACTATCTCCCCAGTTTCGTTGGGGTTAGCTTCTGATCCATCTGGGCGATGAATACGGACATCCACACCTGGTGGTGGTTTGCCAAGAGAGCCAGGTTTCATCTCAAAATCAATTGCGCCAGGGTAGGAGACCAGTATCACTCCAACTTCCGTGGTGCCATACATGCTTCGAGGGCGTTGATTAAGAGCAATCTCACAGAAATTTGCAGTCTCGCTATCGATAGGCTCGCCGGTGAAGGTGAGTTTTTCTAGCTTAAGGTTTTGAAGCTCCAGTTCCTCCGTATTCATCATTAGCCTGTAATGAGTTGCAGCGGCTGAGAGGTTTGTTGTGCCAAAGTCTTGCATGGCCTGAACAAGACGTTTCGGATCGAAACGGCCGGCGTAGGACATTGTCTCTACACCAAGAGCCAATGGCGCGAGAGTGCCATGCCATAATCCATGTCCCCAAGCGATGGACGAAGGGCAGCAAAAACGGTCACCAGGCCGAATGCCAGTGCCATATAATGCAGCAGACATTAAGGTTACTAAACTTCGATGCGTATGGCGGATTGCATCGGGTAGCTCACGAGTTGTGCCAGACGTATACTGAAAACAGGCAAGGTCATCTCCCTTAGTTTCCCATGAGAATTGACTTTGTTGAGCAGCCATTTGCTTTTCAAATTCAGGCCCGGTTACCCATAACTTGAGATTTGAAAAGCCTTTCGCTATTGGCATTTTTTCAGAATTAGTGAGCAGAGCGGCTGGTTTGCAATCCTCAATCCGAAGCTTGAGGCCATCTTCCCCAAACAATGTGAATAGAGGGACTGCAATGCAGCCAGCTTTCATGCAACCAAAGAGGGCGACATAATAGGCTTCCTCTGGCTCTAACATGATAGCTACACGCTCGCCCCGCCCGAATCCCTTCTGCTTTCAGAAGGTTTGCAAACTGATTAGAGCGCTCAGCCAATTGCTGAAATGTAAGGGTGTCATTGCGCCCATCAGCATGAACTATGCGAACGGCCACTCTTTCTGATGAAGTTGCATGTCTATCAACGCATTCATGAGCAATGTTGAAACAGTCTCTATTCCCGTCATACAGCTCCCATAGTCCTTCCGGTTTGAAATGCAGATGAGCATCGCTGTAGGTTGTGAAGTCCGTTAGCCTTACCAAGGACTGATCCATTCTGCCTGTTGTCGTGAGATTAGTTTCTATCTTTGGGTTGTTTGTTAGACAGGGATTCAAGGAGTACGTCTATCCTGCGGCTTTCCAGAACAACTATGCGTTCCTTGAATTTTAGCTCGGTGCCATCTTCTACCAAGCGATCAAGATATTTCCCCGCAAGGAAGAGGCTCATTTCTCCGTCTTGCATTGTTCGGATTACCTGAAAATTAGTTCGTCCTTTGATTTCGCCATTCTCTTCAGTGTAACGGGCTCGCGACAGGATGTGACAGTAGGTATGGGGCTCGAAGATATTAGCAGTACGAAGAGCTAATACTCGATCTCTCATCATGCCTGCGGTGTTGCAATAAAATATACCCATAGGTAAGCCAGCTTCGTGGTTTTCACGGGTTACAATTTTATAAATTGCATCCTCGGTGAAATAGCCAGGCCACGCCTCGAGGTCGCCGTCATCAAGTGTATGAGTGTAGTCAGCCTGGAAGTCATCCAACCGCTCACGAAGATCGTCATCTATCACCATTAGAAGCCCATAATTCTGCGGTAACCTGTCCAGAAACCTCGTATGGCGGCCTCAGTCGCGCGAGAATTTTCGGAGCTTTCCGCATCTCGGCCACCATTTCCATAAAGGCGCGTTTATCTTCCGAACCTCGAGCGCCGCGCTGAACAAAATTGTTAATGCAACCGTCCTCCATTGAAACAAGGCCAGAAGACCCAGTCAGGTTCACTTGCATAACACGTTTTTCAGTCTCTTCAGGAGTGTCATCTTCATAGCCAAGGTAGATCCAGAAAAGCTCTGTTTTATCTTGGCCGCGTGGCAAATAATGCCGCACGCATAGTGAATTCAAGGTAAAGTGTATGCAGAGGTTTGGAAAAAACGCTTGAATAGAATGAGTGATGCCATCATCAAACTCATCCCAAGTATCTAAGAGCTGAGGGCCCTCTAACTTATTTTCATATTGAGCAGAGTGGACTCCAGCGTTTTTATATTCTTCGTCTTCGTTGAAGGTTTTGCGTTTTGCATAAGAAATGTGATGCCACTTGTCTGGAGCAATGATAATGCCGCCATCCATATCAAGGCGGTTTACCTTAAAGGTTGTGTAAAATGTGTGGAGCAGCGTTGCATGATAGGCATCGCGAAGATTCTCGGCGTACAACATCCAATTATTGTGGATGATTTGGCTCTGTACACCGAGAGGTTTAAGCTTCCGTCCAAGGTTTCGGCGGACAAAGTCCGCCATTGTTTTTCCAAGAAAATCCTCGACTGGTGGAGTTTCGTCGGAAAAAGTTCGAAAACCATTCCGCAGAAAACTTCCACCCTTACAGGTTGCAACCGATGCTGGTTCATGTCGAAGTCATCAGGCATGCCGCCCTTGCCACCGACGCCGTTTTTGAAGGCAAGGCCAATAAGTTTGCCGTCTAATCCATAATTCCAGGAATGATATACGCAGGTTAGTGCTTTGGCGTTACCACGTTCTTTTAAGCAAACCAGAGCGCCTTTGTGAGCGCATCTATTGACCATAGCATTTACGGTGCCCGTGCGATCGCGGGTAACAATCACAGGAGTTTCACCGACAAAAGTTGTCTTGAAGTCCCCCGGCTCAGCTACATCGAATTCCATGCAAAGGAAATTCCAGACGGGCCCTTTGAAAATTTTCTCTTGTTCTAGTTTGTAGATTTCAGGATCGAAAAATAATCGGTAAGGAATCCGCGAGATGCCTTCCTTTGGCCAAATGAAGGGTTCGGACAACTCTTCTTGGTTTTGCTTGTTTGCTAACATTTTCAATCCTCTAAACCGTCTCGAGGGCCAAGTTTAACGCCCGCCATTTTTTCGTAAAGCGTGATAACGCTCGAACTATCCAATTTGCCCAGGCCATTTGCCTTTGCCATCTGAAAGATCTAGAGGCTAACATTAGCTAAGAACATTGGCACCCCCAAATGCTTGGCAAAGTCTGTTTGAAGTGTTTGGTCTTTAATGGTTATGTCTATGGTGCCCCCTGGCCGAAAGTCGCCTTTGATAAATTGTGGTGCGCGCATTTCGAGTGCGGTGGATGCGCCTGTTGATACCCGCATCACTTCAAACATGGCCTGAGGGTCCAGGCCGGCCTTAGCACCCATCACGAATGCTTCAGCAAGAGCTGCGGTTGTTGTCTGGATCATCATGTTGTTTACATGTTTCATGGCCAATCCTTGGCCAATTTCACCCATATGGAATATTCGTGATGAATAGGCTTCGATGATTGGTCGAACTTTCTCGAGGGTTTCAGCTTTTCCTCCAATAATTGCCGATAGATCGCCCTCATCAGCCCTTTTCCAGCCGCCAGATACAGGAGCGTCTAGTATACCAACTCCTTTGTCCGCTAAAATTTTATCCCAGCTTTTTACAGCTGTGGGATCATTGTGGCTGATGAGATCACCACGTCTCCCTGACGGAGAGCTGGAAGAAATCCATTCTCACCCATGATAACTTCTTCAGACTGAGCGGTTGTCTCCACCATACAGATCAGTATTGCGGCCTTATCAGCTACTTCACGCGCGGAAAAAGCACGCCCGGCACCTTTTGAGACAATGTCATCTAATGCGGTTTTGTCTAAATCAAAAGCAATGACTGGATGACCTTTTTTTATGATGTTTCCGGCCATTCCTCCACCCATGACGCCGACGCCAACAATGCCTATCGTTGATCCTCTATTCCCCTCAGCCATGCTTTTGTTCCTTTCAAGTCAGTCATCTGCATTTCAAAGAGAGAATGCCGAAATGCAAGCTTTGGTACTTTACGACGGGAATACTCCTGTCTAGGCTTTGAATCTTTCACACCCAACTGACGTGTTTGGTTGGGTGGTTCGCTACAGGTACTGAAGAGAAAAGGGCGCGTCATAGACGCTACAGCCAGCAGCATAACAACTGAGGAGGAAACGCATATGCGTAAAGCAATGATCTCAATTGCAGTTTCTGCGGTTGCTGCTGCTGGAATAGCAGCAGGTGCTGTAGCTGCAGAAGTTAAACTGCCAAAAAATCTCTCGTGGACAGCCTATGGAACAACATCGTCCGGTTATGCCCAGTCAGTAGGACTGGGGAATATGTTGAAGGCAAAGTACGGCACTGAGGTTCGTATTATTCCTGGGAAAAACGATGTATCCCGTATGCTGCCTTTAAAGGCTGGTCAGGCTGAATTGTGCGCATGTGGTATTGCCGCTTACTTCAGTGGTGAAGGCGTTTTAATGTTTGCTGATGAAAAGTGGGGGCCGCAGCCATTGCGAAACCTTTTCAATAATAACGGTAGACATGGAACCGTTAGTGCGGCCATTGCTGATGACGTTGGTGTTAAGTCCTTACAAGACCTTAAAGGTAAGCGTGTCGCGTGGGTGAAAGGTTCGCCAGCTCTTCAAACAAACATGACTTCCATTCTCGCTTATGCGGGGCTTACTTGGGACGAAGTCGTCAAAGTAGAGGTTCCAGGCTACGGCCAGTCCATGCAAGCCATTCTTGATGGCCAAGCTGATGTGGCCATGGGAAGCTCTATATCTTCAATTTATAACCAGATTGCAGCTAGCCCCCGAGGCTTGTTTGTTCCTAACTTCCCGCACAGCGATAAGGAAGCGTGGGCAAGAATGAACAAAGTTGCACCTTATGTCGCCAAAACTAAGGTGGAGCTTGCCATCAACGGTGAAAACAATCCTTCTGGAAAGCTTCCTTATGAAGGAGCTGGATATGCGTATCCAATTTTCGTTAGCTTGGCTCGAGTTAGTGATGATGTAGCCTATGGTTTAACCAAAGCCGTCATGGACAACTATGAGAGCTTTAAGGATGCTGGTCCTGGTATGGACGGTTACAAGGTTGAAAATCAGAACTTCCAATGGGCTTTTCCATATCACACTGGCGCAATTCAGTACTACAAGGAGGCAGGAGTTTGGACTGCGGAAGACCAAGCTCATACCGACATGTTGTTGAAGCGTGAATCAATCTTGGCTAATGCCTGGAAGAAAACTAAGAGCGAAGGTTTCAGTAGTGCTAAATGGCTTGCCAACCGTTCAGCTGCTCTGAAAGCAGCTGGAATGGATGCTCCATTCAGCGAATAAACATAATCTTTGGCCTCAAGGTCTTAGATGCAAGTGGATCGGGCGCAGTTTTCTGCGCCCGATTTGCTTTGTAGGTTCATCATTGGTCCAAGCACTTTTCTAAAATCTGTCAAATTGATGTTTCTAAGCTTTACGGTGCTTAAGAACACCAATACGATTTCTCAAATAAAAAATGTAGGACGAGGAGTTTTCCGGAGCAAATCGCCTGCGAATAAAAAAGCGTCGTCAAAGACTGGTGTTAAGCCGGCACATTTATTTAAAGCGCTATACACACGGGGAAGAGTCTTATGAACGCGAATAATCAACCAGATCAAGCTATTACCGCCGAAGAAGCCGTAGAGCAGTCAGAGGTTAATGTTAGCCGCCATCGTCAGCTTTCAAAGTTTTGGTGGACCTGGCTTTTAATCGCATCCATTGGTTCAGTCCTTGTATCGATTTATGTGATTTTTGGTCTCGGAAATCGATTGGGAGCCTACGTTCCTCTAGAGACCGAGTATTTTTATGTAATGCTTGGCATGTTGTTGCCGCTTGTCTTTTGCTGTTTCCATTCAAGTCGTTGGCGCCTGGGTCGGTAGAGTCAGGGAATGTGCCTTGGTATGATATTTTGTTGGCGGCTATTACAATTGCTTTGTCCGTCTATTTTGTTCTGCACGGCGAAGAAATTTTACAAGATGGTTGGGAGTATTTGCCTCCGGATACGGCAGAGTACTGCGCCTATGCGATGTGGTTGATCGTGTTGGAAGCAACAAGGCGAACGGGTGGTACAGCTATCTTTGTCATCTGCCTGATATTTTCTGTTTATCCCGTATTCGCAGATGTAATGCCTGGTGTTTTGCAGGGCCAGCCAACAAGTTGGACTATCACGTCGGCTTTTTACATTTATGGCACAGAAGGCGTTCTTGGTATTCCTATGCGGGCTTTTGCCAATCTTGTGGTTGGTTTCCTCGTCTTTGGCGTTGCATTGCAATATACCGGTGGAGGGGCTTTTTTCCTCAATCTAGCATTTGCATTGTTGGGTAAATTTCGAGGCGGTCCTGCAAAAGTTGCAATCTTTTCTTCAGGTCTCATGGGTTCCATGTCGGGGTCCGTTATCACAAACGTCCTAACTACGGGTGTTATGACAATTCCGGCGATGAAAAGGGTTGGTTTTCGCTCGACCTATGCCGGAGGTGTCGAAGCCTGTGCATCAACAGGTGGTGTTCTCATGCCTCCAGTGATGGGTGCAACAGCATTCGTGATGGCGACGTTCTTAGAAGTCTCTTACGCAGAAATTGTGATCGCAGCGGTATTTCCTTCTCTGCTCTATTACTTCGGCCTTTTCATGCAGATTGATGCTTATTCGGCTCGCTACGGTCTTAAGGGTTTGCCTGTGGTTGAGCTTCCAAAAATTATGGATGTGCTTAAGACCGGATGGTACTTCATATTTGTTTTGGCAATGCTGGTGGTGATGCTTCTATACATGCTGCGTGAGGCGCAGGCACCTTATTACGCCACTGTGACGCTTTTAATTATTAATCAGCTATCACGGCACCATCGTTGGAACATAGCGCGTCTTATGGATTTCTTGATGGGTGTGGGCAAACTTTTTACAGAGCTGGCAGGCCTTTTGGCAGGTGTTGGACTCATTATTGGTGCTCTGATGCTCTCTGGAAAAATTGGCAGCCTAGCGTTCGACTTGGTTCAATTGGCGGGAGAAAATATATTCTTACTGCTCATAATGGGAGCAGTAACTAGCTTTATACTTGGCATAGGTATGACAGTGACAGCTGCTTATTTGTTCCTCGCAGTCACTGTCGGTCCTGCTCTCATCCAAGGTGGCTTGGATAAAATAGCCGTGCACCTTTTCCTTCTATACTGGGGAATGATTTCATTCATCACGCCGCCAGTTGCAATAGGCGCTTTCGCGGCGGCGACTGTGGCGCAGTCCAATCCAATGAAAACTGGTCTGGAGGCCATGCGGCTTGGCAGTATTATCTATTTTGTTCCCTTTTTCTTCGTTCTCAATCCTGCCTTGATAGGTAGAGGTGAACCAATGGAAGTTTTGGTGACATTTGGTGCGGCTGTTATTGGTGTCATTTTAGTGGCGGCCGCTCTCCAGGGCTACCTTGTTGGCGTGGGTCGGTTAGGAGCTGCTGATAATCCAGTGAGTTGGATTTGTCGCTTATTATTAATGGCGGCTGGAGTACTTATGATGATGCCTGGTGGCGATCTTGTGGGTGTTGAACATGCTACCCTTAACGTGATTGCTGCTGTTCTAGCTGTGGTCTCCGTGATCTTAGCTCGTCTTTTCCGTCGTCGACAATTGGCGGGTGGCATGCAAGAGGAGTAGCTAAGTGGTTGGCGAAGTTTGGCGCATCGGCGACATAAAAATTAGTCGGATCGTCGAGATTGAAGCGACGGGTGGAATGACGCGTATAATTCCAGATGCTACCCGTGAGCGAGTGATGGGTATTCGTTGGCTTTATCCAAATTTTGCTGACGAAGATGGGCGGATGCGTGGTGCTATTCACGCTCTTCTGGTTGAAACACCAGACATGAGCATCCTTGTTGATACGTGTATTGGTAACGACAAAGATAGAACTGTCCCTGCTTGGAATCATCTGCAAACAGATTTTCTTGATGATTTGAAAACTGCTGGGAAGGCCCGTGAGGAGATTGATCGGGTTCTTTGCACGCACTTGCACACGGATCATGTTGGTTGGAATACGATGTGGACGGGGTCGGAATGGGTCCCAACATTTCCAAACGCACGATATCTCTACGGCGCAAAAGAATTTAGGTTCTGGCAAGAATCTGCTGAGGATGGTCAGGCTCAGGTTATGCAGGATAGCGTGTTACCCGTTTGGAATGCCGGTTTAGTCGATCTTGTGGAACAAGACGAAAAAATCTGTCCAGAGATAACTCTGATCCCGTCTCCTGGCCATACTCCAGGGCACGTGAGTGTATTAATTGAAAGTGAGGGGCAAAGCGCTCTTATCACAGGAGATTTTCTGCATCATCCTGTGCAGATGGCTCATCCAGAATGGTCTAGTTCACCGGATGTAGATCGCCCTCAGGCCATTCAAACTAGGAAGATCATGTATAACCGCTTTGCAGATGGCCCGACCCTCATAATAGGGACCCATTTTGCTACCCCTACAGCGGGTTACATCAAGAAAGATGGTGATGCCTGGCGATTAGAGGTTTAAATTGTTATCCCTGATTTGATCCAGCACTGGTATCAAGTATTCACGAAATAAGTCTGGGTTCTCTGACATTGGGAAATGGCCCATGCCGCGCATTACTTCAAAATGTGCTGCTCCAATGAGGTCTGCAACTTCCTTTCCCATCTCTGGTGTAGCAGACGGATCATACTCACCAGAGAGTAGATAGATCGGGCAAGATGAGGTCGCGTAATGGTTCGGCAAGGCCGTTTCGAAGGTCGCCATCTCTGAAATAATACTGTACGTCGCCGTGGAAGATGCCAGGTCCACTTTGCATATAGTGCCACATCGTTTCCCATCGTTCGGAGGCTGGCGATTGAGGCGCGATCATTCCTGCCATTGATGCGCCTGATAGCATCCCTCCATGAATATCAGGACGGTGCAGAGCTCGTTCTGGTGGGGTAGGACCTAAGCTAATGTCCTCGGCATACAGTGCAGACTGTAGGCCTATTGCAGCTCTAAACTTTTCGCTGTGGCGTAAGGCAAGGTGAAGTACAACACGCCCGCCAATGGAACATCCCATAACAATTGGTTTGTCTAGCTTCATCGCTTTAACAAAAGCCATTATTACTGCCACATAGCTGTCCGTGGTGAGTTCGTATACCTCGTTCTGAAAACCAACCGGTGGGGAAGACTTTCCGTGCCATGGCAAGTCAAAAGCTATTACACGATGGCGACTAGTTATTACTGGATCGTTTAAAATATGGCGAAATTGCCGTCCATCACTACCAGCCGTATGCAAACAAAGTAGAGGGTGCCCAGAACCGGCTTCTTCAAAGTACACGCGGTGAGGAATTCCTTGAATGTCCAAACGAAGATAACGTCCTGTTACGGGTTCTAGGCCTGCTTGTGCAGGTCTGGGTTCCTGTGCGCCTGCATCGAGCCGGGAAAATAACATCTCCAGCAGCAGCATTTGCTGAAAAAAAAGACCAACATCACCTCCGACGGTCATATGCTGTCTACGACGCATCGTTGATAGTGTTTGGAAACCTGGTCCAGGTTCATCAGATAGAAAGGCAGCCCAAGTGTCTCTGTCGGCGATCAGGGAAAAGTTTGTTTTTTCAAGTGGAGGTACCTGGGATAGCTGTAGCTGTCCATTTTTTACTTTGACATAGGTTGTGTCTTCATCAGCTAAGACTGAAAAGAGAAAGACGAAAGGGATAATAAAAGTTGGATGTGGGGATTTGCTCTTGCTTTTTCTTCTAAGTACGCAAACACGACTTCCAACCTCCTGCAGTGGAAGACGAATAATAAACGTCTGTGCTTCTTCTGTCTCCGGTGATTTGAGGGAGGTGGGCATATAGCGCGATTTAGACCCAAGTTGTTTTTGGAGATCTAAATTTAAATTGGAACAAAGAATATCGAATAGGTGTCACTAAAAATAGCGGGTTATTTTATTTAAAAACCCTGAGCGGCTGGAGCGTCTGGATTATGAATTGGCACCAAAGACTTTAGGTATTCAACGACGGCAGCTACATCCTCATTATCCAGCTTGGAAGTTCCATGTTCGATAACTTCGTACATGATGGAGCCAACAACATCGCCATTGATTTTCAAGCCAGTGGTGAGAAGGAAGGAAATATCTTCGGAGCTCCATTCTCCTAAGCCCGTTTCGGATCCTGAGTTAAGTTAGGAGCGGTTTCACCTTCGGGACCATTTTTAACTCCTGCCATCCACATAGACATGTCCAAGCCGCCCGAGAGAACACGAGGAGTATGGCATTCGCCACAATGAGCAACGGCCTCCGAGATGTAGGCCCCACGGTTCCACTGACTGCTGCGGTCGAATTTAGGCTCGTAACTGCCTGATGTGAAATGCAGTAACTTCCAAAAACCAATGCCCCACCGCTGGTTAAATGGAAAATTTATAGAGTGTTTTTTGTTCGGCGTTTTATAAGGCGGCCGCGCCATTATTGCTTTTTGGATTGCTAACATGTCTGCATCTGTCATGCGCGTATATGCTGCGTATGGGAATGCAGGAAAATAGTGTTCGCCATCAGGGCTCTGTCCGTGCCTAAGGGCACGTATAAAGTCTTCATTCGACCATGCACCGATACCATGTTCACGATCGCTTGAGATATTTGGCGCAATGAAGATACCAAAAGGTGTTTTGAGTTCACGACCTCCGGCGAGTTGTGCTTCTTTTGTTTTGGGATCGGTATGGCAATTTACACATCCAGCCAGACCCAAAAGAAATTCGCCATGCTCTTTTGAGACTAGAGATGTATCTGTGGGGTAGTTGATTTTGACATTCTTGGGGAAATCTATGGCTACAAAGATAAAAATACCCAGCACACCGAGTATGATCGTCAAAAACCCTCTGCGCGCTATTCTCCCCATCTTTATCACCGTTGGAAGCTAATTGGCATTAGGACTCCGTATCCTGGCCTAACCCCAGCATACGGCAAATGGCAGTGGTGAGTTCGGCACGGTTAAGAGTGTAAAAATGGAATGCATGCACTCCCTCTCGTTCTAACTCTTTGCATTGTTCCACAGCCATCGCAGCTGCGATTCCTGAGCGTGTTTCTACGTCTTCATCTAAGCCTTCAAAACGCTGAGAAACCCATTTTGGAACTGTTGCGCCGCAGCGGCTAGCGAAAGCCACCATAGATTTGAAGTTAGTTACTGGAAGAATTCCTGGAATAATTGGCATCTCTAACTTAGCAGCAGCCATTTTGTCACGATAATGAAGAAAATCCTTGGTCTCGAAAAAGAACTGAGTGATCGCCCGTGTGGCGCCTGCATCAAATTTCCGTTTTAGGTTGTCAATTTCAGTCGCTAGGTCGCGAGCTTCAGGATGAGTTTCGGGGTAGGCCGCTACTGAAATTTCAAAGTCATGAAGTTTTTTCAGTCCAGTGACCAAATCTGATGCGTAGGCGTAGCCGTTAGCCGTTGGTTGATACGCTTGTCCAGGTTCGGGCATATCACCTCTGAGTGCTACGATATGCCGGACGCCCATGGCCCAGTAATCATTTGCTATCTCGTCAACTTCCAAGCTAGTTGCGGACACGCAGGTTAAATGAGCTGCGGCGGTAAGAGACGTCTCCTGAGTGATTTTGCGCACCGTTTCATGCGTGCGCTCGCGAGTGGTTCCTCCAGCGCCATAAGTTACTGAAACAAACGAGGGTTTAAATGGAGTTAATCTCTGGACTGATTGCCAAAGCGTTGAGGCCATTCGTTCAGTTTTTGGGGGGAAGAATTCAAAGCTAACAGTTGGTAACATTTCTTATCCTAAGACATCTGAATGCCAGATAGGTCTGGTTTTCGAACAAGCCAGATACAGACGGTTAATGGTTCGCCGGGTAAACTTTCTTCGCCAAAAATTTCCAAGCCAGCATCATCAGTCCATCGTGTAACTTCAGAGGATGCAAAACCCAGGCGTCTATGGGCGTGGTTATGTCTTAAATGGTCGAGAGTATGTGGAGCAAAGTCTACTAGAATTGCTTCCCCTCCAGGTTTTAGTAGGCGTGCTACTTCCCCAATTGCTTTTGCCGGATTGTCTAAGAAGTGAAGAACTTGATGAGCCGTTATTAGATCGAAGTTTTCATCATCAAAAGGGGCTGAGTAGAGATCCCCATGTCTTACACTGCAATGTGTTAATCCTGCCGCAGCAATTCTATCGCGTGCTAGGGATAGCATGTCTCGACTAATATCTAGACCAGCAGCGCGAGAAGCATAAGGGGCAAAGAGTTCTAATATTCGTCCTGCTCCAACGCCAATATCAAGATAATCATCGACAGGCGTTTTGGGTGCAAGCCGCAGGAGACGTGCCTCCAGTTCTGCCTCGTCAACATGCAGAGAGCGAATGGCATCCCACATTTTGGCGTTTGCTTTAAAGTAGGCTTCAGCCTCCGTTGCTCTTTGGGAACGGATGTCGGCTAAACGTTCCGCATCACGCCTAAGCACATGTTCATCAGAGTTGGTTGAATTTATTAGCCACTTTGCCAAGCGCCCTGCTTCACCAGAGTCTGCCAGCCTGTGGAATACCCATGCGCCCTCTCTAAATCGAAATAGGAGACCAGACTCAGAGAGGATTTTGAGATGCCGAGACACCGCCGGCTGCGTCATGCCAAGAATTTCTGTGATTTCTGTTACGGTCAATTCGCCTTCTGCACAAAGAGCTAACATGCGTAATCGGGTAGCTTCTGCAGCGGCACGCAACATTGTGATGAGGTGGTTCAAAAGAAACTCGCATGGGGATAAAATTAGATATGCAGATATTTGCATATTGTTAAATGTATATAAATTCGCAACTTAGACATCAATGTTTGAATTAAAGGTGCGTCACCTTTGCGTTCGACAAGGTGTGTCAGCAAATCCGATACTATTGGCGATTGGGGTAGCATTCGTTAAACAAGAACTGGTCACTAGTGAGGTAACCCGGACTAATGAATTTGAAGGCTGCTGGAAGAGTAGGTAAGGCTTGCTTAGCTGCTTTGACAATCTTCATGATGGCTGGATGCGCTTCGCTGTCTGAGGACCAAGCAGACCGTGCCGAGACCTTAACCGTAAATGATCCTTTTGAGCCTGCTAACCGGGTCATGTTCGCCGTTAACAATATTATAGACACAGTGTTGCTGCGACCTATTGCGATAGCGTATCGCGAAATCGTTCCAGGTCCTGCCAAAAAAATAGTGTTCAATTTTGTTCGCAACTTATCGTTGCCTCTCACAATTATTAATGATGCCTTACAAGGTAATTGGGACAGAGCCGATGTCGCGACTAGACGCTTTGTCGTTAACACAACCGCAGGTATCGGTGGCTTGTTCGACATAGCGACAGATATAGATTTGCCTCACCATAAAGAGGATTTTGGACAGACTTTCGGTACTTACGATATCGTTCCAGGGCCTTATATCGTCCTCCCTATTTTGGGTCCTTCCTCTGCCCGACATACATTTGGGCGAGTTCTGGACTTCCTTCTCGATCCAGTATCATTTGCTTCTGCAAGTGCCCCCTTCGAAGCCAGGATGACGGTAAGGGGATTGACAATTGTCGACCAAAGGTACCAGTTATTGGGACCTTTGGACGACGTGAAGAGAACTTCTCTTGATTATTATGCAGCTTTGCGATCGCTCTACCGTCAGCGGCGGACATACGAAATACGGAATCAGGACCAAAGACCACCAGGCGGCGGTCCGCCTTCTCGTCCGGCTGCGCAATAGGTTAGTAATGGTTAAGCGGTTTTCTTTTATCGTTGCAATTGCATGCTGGGCGATCCTGCCGTCGCTTGCGAGTGCAGGCCCAGCTTATGATTTAGTTAATGCCCTCGCCAGCAACTCAACGCCAGTCTTAAACAGTCGTGAGCTATCAAAACCGGTTCGGACTGAGAGGTTGCAAGGACTCATGGAAGGCTTGGTAGACCGCGAGCAAATGGCTGTCTCAATGATGGGCAGACATTGGCGCCGTGCTAACCAGAGTCAAAAATCTGAGTTACCAATTCTTCTCGAAGCCTACCTCATTGATGTTTACGTTAGCCGTATCGAATCGGTAAACGGCACAGTGAGTTTTTCAATCCAGGGTGAACGAGATTTAGGTAAGAGAACCTTGGTTGATACACAGGTAGTTCGTCCAAACGCTCCCAACATTGATGTGTCCTGGCAAATTGAGGCCATCGGTGGGAAACCAGTTATCACTGATATAATAATTGAGGGTGTGAGTTTAGTCGTGAGCCAACGAGCAGACTTTTCGAGCATCATTCGTCAGCAAGGCGGTTTAGACGGACTTATTGGACTTTTGCGTCAAAAGCTGGCCTCTAATTGAATTATACCGTGAAGGGCTAAATATTTTATCTAGATGGCCTAACGGGATCTCCCAGATACGGATCATAAACTGATGGTTGCCCCTATTAGCACAACCTCCGACTGGCTTACTCATGAAGGGATGATCATTGATGCTCGGAGCCCATCGGAGTTCAAGGATGATCATGTTACGGGCGCAGTAAATCTACCTGTTCTCTATGATGATGAGCGAGCAGATGTTGGACGTATTTACAAGCAGGTCAGCCCGTTTGAGGCCCGTAAGCTTGGCGCTCGCCTGGCAGCTATAAATATTGCACGCCATATCGAAACAACACTCAGTCAGTATGATAAAAGCTGGCGTCCTCTGATCTATTGCTGGCGTGGCGGCCAGAGATCTGGCTCAATGGCTAGAATTCTGGCTGAGATTGGATGGCTCGTAACAGTATTGGATGGAGGATATAAAAGATATCGACGGGATGTTGTGGATTCTATCGAGGAAATATCATCAAAACTTGATGTGATTATACTTCAAGGACCTACTGGGACGGCAAAAACCCAAATTCTTCGTGAAGTTATGGCCTCAGGACATCAGGCTATCGACCTGGAGGGACTTTCGAGACATCGTGGTTCTCTCCTTGGCCATGAACCAGGACACCCTCAACCCAGCCAGCGATTGTTTGAAACTAGCCTTAACCAAGTCATGTTGAAGTTAGATCCCAGCAGACCCGTGCTTATTGAGGCCGAAAGTAGCCGTATTGGATCCTGCCACATCCCCTGGGTGCTCTGGCAAAGGATGCAAAAAGCCCCGCAAATCCGAATTAATGCGTCGCTTGACGCTAGAGTTGATTTCCTAATTCGTGATTATGCGCATCTAATAGAAAATCCCTCAACACTGAACCGTCTTTTCGACAGCATGATACAGAGACACGGTCATGAAATCTGTGAAAACTGGCGCCAACTTGCTCTTAACAGGGATTGGCAGCAGCTGACAGGATTGCTTATTGAGCAGCACTATGACCCGGCTTATGCAAGGACGAGTGCAAGACGCGAAAGGGCTGATCTTGGCTTTATAGATGCTGGTAACCTTAGCGATCCAGCCATTCCAGAATTGGCAAGGCAAGTGACGAAATTGATGGAAATACCCCAACAATAAAAAATACTTTTTTGTGTCATCTGCCCACCACTTGTCTGAGATAACATTCCTGCCTTCACCGGCAGCTAAGCGATAGAACACCCAATTTCTTCCAGCCTGGCCGTTCGTTGTCCAATTATAGATTTTACTGTGTCTTTAATTGTGTGACTTTTCCATTTTGTACTTCAAAAAGACAATCTGCTATTGCGGTCCAAGCTGGCCGGTGCGTGATTGCGATAATAGTGTATTTTCCCTGCAGCGTTTGGATGTTTTTCACGATCGCTGCCTCGGTTTGTGGGTCGAGCGCACTAGTCACTTCATCTAAAATTAAGACTTCCGGTTCAGTAGCCAATGCGCGGGCAATAGAGATACGTTGCCTCTGACCCCCGGAGAGTTTTCCACCAGTTTCTCCAACTACAGAATTGAGTCCCTTAGATTGCCCTTCAACAAATGCCCGAGCGCTAACTTGGTCTAGGGCAGTCCATATCGCTTCATCTGAAATTTCTGGATCGCCTAGAGATATATTTTCTCTAATGCTGGTGTGTAAAAGAGTAAGTTCCTGCGGAACATAGCCAATTTTTTTTCGCCATTCCTGAATATCAATATTTTCTATTGATGTGTTACCAATCAGGACTTGACCGCTGTCAGCCTTATAAAGACCGATTAACAAATCAAGAATTGTAGTTTTTCCTGCTCCAGAGGGGCCCATGAAAACTGTAATTTTTCCAGAAGGTATGGTGAGAGAAAGATCATTTACTACAAGATGGTCACCATGGCTGAAGCGCACATTTTGAAATCTAAAATCGCGATTGGTCTGAGGTAAGGTTTTTCCAGCCCAGTCTTCGTGGTTTGCATCAGCTTCCGCAATCAACTCTTCTGATCGCAAATATGCACTTTCTAATTGCACCGAATTCTGTAAAAAGCGCTGAAGTTTTTTGTAAGATTGAAATCAGTTGGAAAAATACGATGCCTGAAACTATCAGCTCTGGTAAGGGCACCGCCCAAATATTGTGAGCCATATAAATTGCCAAAGCGATGACAATAACAATTAAAACATCGCCTCCCTGAAGCATTCCTTGCTTAGCAATTTCTCTTTTTACCAATGAGCGCTGCAGCCTGCTGAGTGCATGGGTCATGGCGTCAAGAGAAACCCGCCACCGGTCCATGGTTTTGAGCGGTTTAATATTGCTTAGCATGTCCACCGTATGGATAGTTAGGTCAGCCGTTCGTCCGGTTTGTCGGTCGCCGGCTTTACGGGACATAGTCACTAGGCCCCCAAGAGTGCACGTTACAATGGCACCGCACGCGATGCCTCCTAGAGCTAATTTCCAATCAACCATCAACGCTACAGTCATGTAGCCAAGTGCTTGAACACTGTACGCAACGACGCGAGCTGCATGCACATATGCGTCACCAGCACGACCTGCATCATTTGCGACCGTATTTGCAAAACGACCACGACTTTGGTCGGAGTAAAATGTCCAGCGTGCGCTAAATATGGCAGCAATCAAACGCCGCCGAAGGTCAGTTGCTACTCGGGCGGCTGCTATCCCTGCATAGGTAAGGGCGAAGAAAGATAGGCAACCCTTCACAAGCATAAATATGCATACAAAACTGAGCATAACGCCCAGAGTTGGATTTAAGCCAACCCTTAAGATAAACTCTCTAACAACTGCATTCAGGCCCGAAGAATTATCAGTTTCACCGCCGGACATGGAGGTAACGGCCGGCAGCAATGTTGAGATGCTGGCTATCTCAGCAATGCCCCCAATAATTAGGCAGGCAAGAACCAGCCACGGATTGGTGTCGCGAGCAAAGAAAAAGATTTTGAAAACAGTGCGCATATGTGCTCCAGCCCACTGTATCGTAAGCTTACGTTATCTACTGCTAGGTTAGCTTGCCCGTCAAATTTAAACCAACAATTCGGCTAATTCTTTTAGATCGGTCACTATCAGGTCGGGCTGCTGAGGCCAGTCCCCAAAGGGGCGCTTGCGCCTATCAATAAATGCTGAACGCATCCCAAAAGACTTCGCACCGACACAGTCAAAAGCATGGTTTGCAACAAAAAGTATGCTTGAGCGGTCTACGCCTAAGATTTCTGTAGCGGTGCAGTAAGTTTTCCAATGCGGTTTAAAATAACCAGCCTCTTGGACGGAAATCACATTGTCAAAAGGAATGCCTATATGAGGTTTTGCTGCTTCCAGCATGTCTCTATCGCCATTCGAAAGAATAGCTAACTTATAGCACTTTTGTAGTCGAGACAGGGCGGATTTTGCATCTGCAAATGGCTTTAATTTTTCTATGAGTCCCACAAGCCAACAAACTTCTTCTTGGGTATAAACAACACCAGCTCTATCCATGACGTGACTTACTGCTCTATGGCCAATTTCTCGGTAAGGTGTGTGCCCACGATCACAAAGTGCGTCGATCATCGAGTTTTCGAAATGTGTCCTCCGCCACCAAGTTACGAAACTATTAGGTTTTCCAGCCCAGCCTTTTGACTTCAGAAAAGGGGTAACAGCCTCTGTAAGGCCTGTTTGCATATCAACGACTGTTCCATAAAGGTCGAAAACTAAATAATGGATTTCACGCTTAAGGATTGCGGCGTCTGTCATAAATATTCCTGCTGTAAAAGTTGGCTGGCTAGCGTCTTAAGAAATGAATTCTAATATCAGGCCGCAGGCATTGTTGCGATTAACCCTGAGAGCGGAGCCGATACTGGTATAGGAAATTTTAGCCTGTTTTAAATATTTTTCTGTTTCTCCCAGGTCATTAACGCCAATAGAAAGAACATGCCAGATTGGTCTTTCCATTGCGGGGTGTGCATCCAAATCGTTATGCGCCATGTTAATATTTTCATCGGTAGCTAAGCGAATAAAACCCCTGCCAGTATCAAGCTCAGCTCCAAATTCGGTTTCCTTTATTGATGCTGTGCCAAAAAGCTTAGACAATGCTTGTGCTGTTGCTGCAGGGTCGCTTACAAGGCCAGTGATACCAGCAAAGCGAATTGCGCCATTTGGGTGATCTATGAGGCGTGCATTACGCATTAGTTCTGGGGTTTTATGCCCACAAATAAAAATTGGCATGCCAGCAAGATCTTCTGGTTCCAGAAAAAGATTTCTAAACCTAACTATCCCATCAGGTTCTTTAGATGGTCTAGCAAGGTCAGTTGGTCCTTCAGTTCTAACACCCAAAGCTTCAATTTTTGTTTTAACTGCATCTGCGTCTGAGGTTCCAAGAGCAAGTCTATGTAGGCCTTCCCCTCTGGATTTTAGTTTCTGCTGTAGGCCCCCGTCTGGGTACTCTGGTTGATTGATTCCTAAGAGCTCCAGGTATGTATCTTGAAACATCAGGCAGTAGTTTGCTGTCGCACGGTTTACATGATCACCTAGCGGCGCCGCCGTGAAGCCTAATTTCTCATAGATCCCGCGAGCTTTTTCCAAGTCATGGACAGCAATAATGCAATGATCTAGGCCTATAACTGGGTTCATATACGGTCTCCGATCATTCCTTCAAAATGGTTTCCATCACTCGCTCTCGGGTAAGAGGCATATCAATGATTGGTTCGCCAAGTGCGTGCGCGACGGCATTCAATATGGCCGCTGCCGTAGGCCCAACAGTGCACTCGCCAACGCCAAGGGCTATGTCGTTTGGACGAGAAATTAGCTCTAAATTGATCTCTGGTACATCTGAGAAACGCAAAATTGGATAACTATCCCAATCAGTAGAAACTATTCCAGCTCCCTCGATCTTTACTTCCTCTTTCAAGGCCCAACTTGCTCCTTGGACACATCCCCTTCAAGTTGGTTCAATATACCATCAGGATTGATAGCCAGGCCGGCATCAGCGACAGCCCAAATTTGTTCGAGACGGATCTCTTCTTCTACTGTGACGGCAACAGCAACACCTGCCATTGCGGCAATGTTTTTGTAGCGAGAATAGGCAATCCCTAGGCCTTTTCCTGTGCCGCTTGCACCTCTTTTAGACCAATCACACAGCTCTGATGTTCTCTGCAGCACTGAGCGAGCTCGATCATCATCGAGGAGAGATAGGCGGTATTCCACGGGATCTTTTCCTGCTTCCAGAGCAGCAAGATCCATCATACGTTCAATGGCGCAGACGTTGGGTAGCGCTCAAGGCCTCTCAGTGCGGAAGTGCGCACCGCTGGCTCACGGATTAAATGATGGTGGATATGTGTTTGTCCCACCTTATATGCGGGGAACGCATTTCGTGGCCCGCCATATCCTCGTTCGGGTGGTGGATCAGCTGGGTCACCCTCTGGTGCTACAGCGCCAAGAGATTTAGCTCCAAGCATGACAACGCCGGGCGCGCCCGGCCTCTGGACATGAACTGGACTCCAGATGTTAGTTGTCCAATCTGTTGGATTTCCGTTAGCATCCAAGATAGTCTCAATATCAACTTGCATTGCAGGGCCAACCGGCTCAAACGCAAATTCTTCGTCGCGCTTCCATTGCATGCGGATCCAGGTGTTAGGAATTTCAAGAGCTACGATAGCTGCATCAAGCGCTGCATCATCCGCTCCATTATGTCCGTAGCAGCCTGGACCGTCAGCATGACGAGCATGAATAGAATTCTCGTCAATACTCAGTGCTAGAGCCAAATTTCTGCGAAGAGGGTGCATCCCTTGGCCATGAGACCATATATCTAATTTTTTATTTTCCCAGCGCGCTAAAGCCACGGAGGGGCCAAGAGAAGCATGAGCAACATATGGCCTTGTAACAGTAACTTTTAACTTTTTACCGGGAGTTGAAGCAGCAGTTACTTGGTCACCATAAAAATTTTTAACGGCGTCTTGTCCTGGTAGGTTACGGGCATCTGCTGCGCCTTTGGAGATATTGCTTACACCACTCCATACTGCATGCTGGTAAGCAGCCCGTGCTGCTTTTTCAGCAAGCCATTCTTCATCTGCAATTAAGGCTATGAAATTGCCTTTACGAAGGATTTGAATGTCACCACCAGCTGCACGCTTAATAGCCTCTTCGTCTAAGTATGATAACTGAGCTTCAGGAGAAGGCTGTCTAAGCATGCGGGCATGCAACAAATTTTTTTCTGAGATGTCGTGAATAAAACCACTGCCCATTACCTTTTTACCAAGGTCATCACGAGGCGTATTTTTTCCTACAATCTTGTACGAGCTCGTTGTTTTATGGGGAAAACAAGCCGTTGCTTTGCGTTCCCAATCAATTTCATCTGCTACGTCCCAATAGTCGACACCAGTCACTTCCTGGTTTTTTAAAAATTCACCATTTGAAATTTCTAAATCTTCCGGGGCACAATTAAGTCTCAAGGCGGCCCGCTCCGTTAGTAGGGCTCTTGCTTCTGAAGTTACAGCTCTGATTGCAGCACCGGAAGCCATGATGGAAAGACTAGAGGTCGTATAATTTTCATCAGGCCCAATCTCTGTATCGCCTGATGCCAAAGACAATTTAGATAGGTCTATGTCTAATTCTTCAGCCGCTATTTGCCGAAGGGCAGTTACAATCCCTGTCCAATTTCAACTTTACCTGAAGCAACACGCACGGTTTTGTTTGGTAGAAAGGCAATCCAGCGGTTGAGCGATGGATTTGCTGCTAGGCTTGCAGGTAATTTTGGCAGACTCATGACATTAATTCCGCGGCACGCTGTATGGCGCGAATAATCCTATTATGGACACCACATCTGCAAAGATGTTTATCAAGAGCCTCTACAATCTCAGCACGGGTTGGATGACTGTTTTTCGAGAGAAGCGACTTTGCCGTTATTATCATGCCTGATAGGCAATAGCCGCATTGGCCAGCTTGCGCCTCCACGAACGCCTGTTGAATAGGGTGAAGGCCATCAACGCTAGCTAGGCCTTCTACTGTTTCAACTGACTTGCCAGCTACCGATTGGGTCAACAATGTACAAGAGTACTGTTCGACCCCATCAACAAGCACCATGCAGCACCCGCACTGCTCAAGGCCACAGCCATATCGCACACTTTTGGCATTACAATCATTTCGGAGGGCGTAGATTAAGGGGCGATCTGGATCAGTTACTTCGACTTCTTTCCCGTTGAGTGTAAAGCAAACGTTATCCAATGCATTCACTCCGCGGCCTCAGGTAAATTTACTGGGGAAGGCATCTTGGTTGGATTGATTTCAGCTAATGGCTTTCCAAAGTGCTTTTCAATCATAGGAACAACTTTGGTCTGAAATTGGGTCATGCTGCTCATTACATCCTTACTCGGCACATCACCTACGGCAAAGTAAATATTCATATGGCTGGGTCGATATAATTGGATTTCATCGCAAAGACGCTCTGCAACTTCTTCAGCGCTTCCCGCCACAAGATTACGGCCAATTTCATCGATTGAGGGTTCGTCAGGAAAAGCTTCTTCCTCCACCATGTAATCGTCAACCATATGCTCTCGTCTATGCCTAAGTGACTGAGCCAGACGGCGCTGAAAACGAGCTCCGTCTATGTACCGTTCGATCGTAGCCTTATTGTCGGATACGCAAACAAAACGAAGTACGCCAAGAGGTGTTTCCGCTGGGTCTTTGCCTTCTTCTAAAAAACAAGCATCAACTTGATCTCGCATTTTTTTGATAGAAGCAGCACTTCCTACCCCGCCAGAGATAAAGGGAATAAATCCGTCTCGGGCACATCGTCTATGGCTGTTTGGATCAGCTCCTGCAATCCATATTGGTGGGCGAGGGGTCTGTGCAGATCGCACGTTTATTGCTGTATCAGGTATATTAAATTCACTGCCACTGTAGCGGAAAGTTGGCTGGCGTAAGCCTCGATCTACAATGTCCAGCATTTCATGGAACATTTCCTTATTTTTAGAAATATCCGCATTCAAACGCTCGAATTCATAATGTTGATATCCGCTGCCTACCCCAACATCGAGCCGTCCGCCTGACAAGGCATCAACTTGGGCTATTTCCGCAATTAAACGAGCTGGTGTATGCAAGGGAAGAATAAGAACGGCGCAACCTACTCGAACCCTTTGTGTTATAGCTGCAGCATGGGTGCAGAAAATTAGAGGTGAGGGACAAAGGCTGTAGTTGGAGAAATGGTGTTCGGCAAACCAGACTCGTGAATAGCCGAGATCCTCAGCTAGTCTGACATGGTCCATCGCTTCATTAATTACTTGGTGAGGTGATATGGACCGATCACGATGCTGTAGAAGATTGAAAACACCAAAGTCCATTGAGTATCTCCCTAAAAATTAAGCAAGCTTAACCAATGAAAGATAGATGTCTGACGATTGGTTGGGCGTAGTGTAAAAGTTATTGTTGATGCTCGGGCACATTAATCCCTAAAAGTCGTGCGGCGTTAAGGCCAAGAATTTTAGCCCGCGCTGTATCTGATAAACGTGGCATGGTGCGTTCGATTGCCTCCGCTGAATGAGGCCAGGTCCCTTCATGGTGGGGGTAATCGTTCGCCCACATGAAGTTATCTGCGAGGTCATATTGTTCTGCTAAGGCAAGACCTGCTGGATCTTCCTGGAACGTTGAAAATCCGTGAGCCCGATAGTAATCGCTGGGTAAACCTTGGAGCTTAGGACGGACCCACATATGGTGTTTGCGATATGCTTCATCCATCGCATCTAGCAGCCATGGAACCCATCCTATTCCAGCTTCCACAGTCGCAAATTTGAGATTTGGGAAACGCTCTAACACCCCTGATGCACAGAGGTTTGCGACGGGTTCAATGGTCGGCGAAAGTGAGTGACTAACGTAATTAATAACAGCACCACCATTACCCCTTGCTGCTCTAGGGTCTCGGCCGGTCGAAACATGGAAAGTCATTGGCATTCCAGTCTCTTGTATGAGTGCATACATTGGATCGAAATGAGGCAAATTGTAGTTCACGTGATCGATATCATGACCGCCCCACATCGGCTTACATGGCAGGCTAAGGATTTTGTATCCCATCTTGGCGGTTCGCTCGATTTCAGCCATCGCACCATCAATGTCACCGGTAGCTATTGAAGCTACTGGAACCATGGCATCACCATAGCTAGAGAATTGTTCCCAAGCCCAGTCATTCCAGACTCGACACATTGCATTAGCAAAGACAGGGTCAGGCGTTGCCCACATTGCCAAACCCTTGTTGGGGAAAATGATTTCTACATCGATGCCATCTTTTTTGTTGTCGGCATGACGCTGGGCAGGATCAGCGCCAGCTTGGCTTCTAACCCAATCCTCACCTTCAAAGGACATCACTCGGACTCGATCGGGTCGATATCCTTCACAGTAACGCCATTGCACGCCCTTTTCATCCACTACAATACGGGGAGCGCGTTCCTTGTAGACGTCGGGAAGTCTTTTGGCCCACAGGTCTGGTGGCTCATTGGCATGACAATCTGTTGAAACCATAAAATATTTTTTAGGGTCTTCTACCCGAGCAGTTCGCTCCCAGTCTTCTGCCCCTGGTGTTTCCAGTCGCCAAAGATTTTCATCATTAATCTGAACAGATTGAGCATTATCCATTTTTAAGGCCTCCATTTTAGTGGCTATATGAGTTTCCACTGTGCGAGTGTGTGGGGCGGGTCCGTATCGAGGTGATGTTCAAAAGCAATTTCAACGTGCGCGCCAATTTCGACTTCTTGCTCCGGGCTTCCCAGTAAATTTCCAATCATTCGGATATTTCCGACGTGCGGTAGTTCGACCAGAACGATCAGATACGGTCCAAAACCTTTCAAGGCAGAATGCACAGGGTGCCAGGGTCGTTCCCAACTATAAATTTGCCCCTTTCCATCAATTTCTTGCCAGTCAAGTTCAAAGGAGTGGCAGGCGTGGCAAATCCATTCTGGCCCCCAAATCCAGGTGTTACAGCCTTTGCATCGTTGCACCATGAGGCGCTCTTGCATAAGGCCATCCCAGTAGGGTTTGGAGAGATTGTCGTTTTCTGGAATTGGGATCGGAAGTCCTTCTGGAAGGTATCTAGCACTCATACCGTTGCCTCCGATCAAAAAATACAATTCGAGACTGGAGTGACCATGGGGCCTGCTATAACCATAGAGACGTCTGGATCCTTCACTTGTGATGTTGAAGTTCCCCGTAATTGTCTCACAGCCTCAATTTGTAGCTCCAACCCATGCATGTAACATTCGGCAAGATTACCTCCTGAGGTGTTTAAAGGTAGTGCGCCGTCTGGAGCATAAAATGTTTCAGGTTTAAAGAAGTCATTCACTTCATCTGGGTCGCAGAATCCATGCTCAACAATGCTCATCATTACGCCACCTGTGAAGTTTTCATAGGATTGTAAAACATCCACATCAGCTGGCGTGACCCCAGCCATTTCAAAAAGCCTAGGTGCAACACTCGAAAAATTTGCACTGGCGTAGTTTGGGTGATTATGGCTTGGTGCGGCGCACCGATGATCTGATCCCCCTGCAGCTCCCAAGATGAAGCTAGGCTTGTGACGAATGTCTTTAGCTCGATCAGCGGGTAAAATGATGATAGCTGCAGCTCCATCATTTTCCTGGCAGCAATCAAATAGGCGCCATGGTTCTACTATCCACCGTGAAGCGTCATAGTCAGCTTCAGTTAGAGGGCGACCGTACATGACAGCACGTTGGTTTGCTTGAGCATGTCGGTAGGAGGCCAGGGAAATAGCTCGCATTGCTTCGTAATTGACGTCGTGATCATGCATAAAACGCATGCATTTCATGGCATAGCGCTGAGCAGGTGACATCAAGCCATACGGTGCTTGCATCGCCATATCACCCGAAATTGTTTTGACTGGCTGGCCTTGGCCAAAGCGCGCAAATTGTCCTTGTGCAAGTGCGCGGAACACAACGACGCAGTCTGCAAGTCCTGTTGCTACCGCTGCTGCCGCATTACCGATAGCTGCTGCACCACCTCCACCGCCACCACCCCATTGCATGTTGGAGAAGCGTAACTCTTTTGTACCGAGGGCTGCAGCTAGCCTAGAAGGATCGTTTCTGTCATTTGAATATGATGCAAAGCCATCGATATCTTTGGGGTTGATGCCAGCATCTTCTGCTGCAGCTAGGATCGCTTTCAGGGCAAGTTTAAATTCTGCATCTGGTGAATTGCCATGTTTATAATAAGTGGTTTCACCAACTCCTGCTATCATGGCTTTGCCCCGGAGGCTTCGTGTTGCCATACTCTTTTCCTTTATCTACTTGGAAAAGTTAAAGGGCTTTTAAGCTGGTCGTCTAGTCTTAACGCTAGTTTAAGGAGCTTATCTTGCGGTGTAGAAAGAATTGGCAAATTGGTTTTTTTAGTTCCTGAAGAAGACTTAACAGCTTTTAGGCGTAATCATTTCATCGCACTGCAGTTATTTCGAAAAGCGATTTAGAACTGGTAAAATATATTCTCGAAATGCGGCGGGGTTTTCTGACATAGGAAAATGTCCCATGCCTTTCATCTCGATGGCCTCTGCGCCAGGGATGGCTGCCGCTGTTCTTCGGCCATCCTCCGGTGTGCAAGAATAATCATACTCCCCAGTCATCAAGATGAGGGGGCATGGGGAGGAACTTTTTGCATCTGCCTCGAACTCAGAGTCCGTTCGAAAAAAATGCATATCTCCCTTAAATATGTTGGATCCACTCTGTCTGTAATGCCATAACGTTTCATTCCGGAATTCGGCAGGACTTGTAGGCGCAGCAAGACCAGATACTAGTGCCTCGCAGAAGTCACCTCTGGCAAAAAAATCAGTATCGAGCCATGAGTTGTCCCACCAAGGAGATGGTCGGTTTGATCCTTCCAGTCCAATTGCTGCACGGAACTTCTGGCCGTGCAAGCAAGCAAGGCGTACGGCAACCCTTCCGCCCATGGAGCAGCCCATCACAATGGGTTTTTCCAAGGCAAGCGCATTAGAAAAAGCTAGAATTGTATCAACGTAAAATTCTGCCGTCAGCTTGTATTCCTTGGTCTCCCATCCGACTGGAGGATTGGATTTTCCATGCCAGGGAAGATCAAAGGCGATTACTCTGAAATTTTTTGATACATCAGGATCGCACATCAGATGACGAAATTGGCTTGCATGTGCGCCAGCGGTATGGAGGCATAGAAGCGGAATACCTTCACCAGCTTCCTCAAAATAAATGCGATAGTCTTCGCCGGCAATTTTAAGCTTTATGTAGCGTCCAACGATGGGTTCAATTTCGGCCATATTCCTAAACCTTCCGCAGTAGATCAAGAACAGCTTTGAAGTAAGCTAGATGTCCCAGGAGTACATTGATATCGCCTTCAATTCTCGCATTACCTGAGGCGGACATTGCAAAGATGTCATGGAAACCAGGTCTAGGAATTGGACGCATAAATTCGGTCCATGTATCTTTTGTTGCTGCGATTACAAAGCTTGATCCTCGCATTTGAAAGGGCCCTTTTGCAACGCTGGTGATTTGTCCGTTCTCTACACAGAGTGAAATTGCTCATCATCTACCTGCAGCACAAATTTCGTTGTGCATCCGCGTCCAAGACGTTGAATATGGGCATTATTATTTACTTTTGATGCTAAGATTTCAAACATAGTATCAAAGCATCCGCTCTTCGGGTCTGTACAAGGTGTAAGGGCGTTTCTCCTTTTATTGCACGAAGACAATTCTCGACTGCACGCTGAACGACATTCTTCCTCCAAACACCGACGGACGCTGAATTGTGAGGAGAAGGGATCACATTTGGAAGATCTAAAAAGGATGTTTCATGGAAAATTTTCCATGTCGTATGGGCTCAATCCACCAAGCATCGATGCATGCACTGAAGTCAAGATTAGCCTTTAAATGCTCGTAAAGCGCTGTTTCGTTGATAATTTCGCCTCTGGCAAGGTTAACAAGAATGGCATCAGATTTCATTGCCGCGAGGCGCGAGGCATCAATAAGATTTTCGGTTTCTTTAGTAAGTGGTAGACTGAGTACCACCACATCAGATTTTTTCAAAAGTTCATCTAAGCGATCGATTTGGCCAATCCAGTCAAGGTAAATAGCTTGATCTGATGCTCCGCGGCGATTAACGGCAATAGTTTGCATTCCAATACCTTTAAAAGGCGCGCCATTGCCACTCCGATGCCTCCATAGCCGACGATTCCCGCTGTTCCGCCTAAAAACATCTTGTTGCGCGAGAATTGGTTAAATTCTCCTTCTTTCATTTTAGAGGCTTCAAACGCCAAGCGTTTACCGGCCGCTAAAGCCATCGCAAGGCCGTGTTCTGCCATCGGCTCTGCAAAGGCACCGCCATTTCCTGCAATAGGAAGATCACTGGGAAATTGTTTTAGGGGTAAAAAATCTACTCCAGAAGAATAAAACTGAAGTAGACGGCAGTTCTTATTAATACCTGACCCATCGTCCGGAAGGTCTGAAGGGCGACTGGCGAAGATCGCCGTGGCAGAACCCACTGCCTTGCGTTGGGCATCAAGCTCAAGGTCCTTAAGAAAAACAATATCGGCGTCATCTCTAATTACCTGGCCAATAATCTGACGACGTTCCTCGGTTGCTTCAATGGCTACGACAAGGGATGGTTTAGGCATGGGAAATATCCAAATTTTTATACAAATACGAAAACTGACTAAAAGTACTTAGAGAAGACTGCCATTAAGAATCAAGCGGGTCTATGATTCAGGCTATGGCGCTTCTCCCTGCATCAGGCCCTTATACTCGTGGTCAACGTATCCTCATCACTGTACCGGTATTAATGGCCTCGCTCTTGCATGCCATAAATATGAGTACTGCGTATGTGGCGTTGCCAAATATACAAGGAAATCTGTCTGCTACCGCTGATCAAGTGGGGTGGGTGATAACGGCTTTTGTGGTCGCTAGTGCAGTTGGAACAGTTTTAACGGGTTGGTTGTCACAGCAAGTTGGCAGGCGTGCTGTCTTCCTGGGTTCTATCGCTGGTTTCACAGTCACAAGTCTACTCTGTGCAACTGCCGTTGATTTACAACAACTAGTGCTTTTCCGAGTTTTGCAGGGATTTGTTTCCGCTCCATTACTACCAGTGTCCCAGTCAATTATGCTTGATACTTACCCACGGGAGAAACATGGGTTTGCGATGTCCATCTGGTCGATGGGCATGATCCTTGGACCAGTAATTGGACCTACAGTAGGAGCAATAGTCACCGAGTTCTATGGATGGCGATACCTTTTCCTTATCAATATCCCTCTGGGGATAGCTGCTTTCTTAGCCATTCTTCCCACCTTGCCAAAAGCACCTAACAAGCCAACTGGGTTGGACTGGATTGGAGTTACTACCCTTATAATAGCGGTGTCTGCGTTCCAACTTATGCTTGATAGAGGAGAGCGTCAGGATTGGTTTGAGTCCACAGAAATAATAATTTCAGCATTTGTGGCGGCGTTGTCCTTTTATATCTTTATTGTCCATTCATTGACGGCTTCACGGCCCTACATAAATCTCGCGATCTTTCAAGATAGGAACTATGTCGTAGGCGTTTGTCTGATTTTCGTCTTTGGGGTAGCGGTATTCTCCAGCCTCTTCATTTTACCTCTCTTTTTGCAGAATATTCAGGGCTATTCGGTTATTTCAGCTGGCTGGGTAGTTTCTGCTCGAGGTGTAGGAACAATGATTGCTATGCTTTGTGGAGGTTTTCTTGCGGACCGGTTTCAAGCCCGACATTTACTCATTGCCGGCCTCCTGTGTTGTGCTTTTTCCAATTGGTGGATGACCGGTTGGTCAGCAGATGTTGGCCTTGATGAAATTATCTGGGTGACGCTGGTTAATGGCTTTGGGATGGGCGTAATGTGGGTAACACTCTCCACCGCTACCTTCTCTACTCTAGCCCCAGAATTAAGAGTTGAAGGTGCATCCCTATTTTCTCTTGTGAGGGCTATTGGTGCCAGTGTGGGCACATCAATCGTAATTATGATTCTGGTTAGATCTGCCCAGGTAAATTACTCAGAGCTTCGCGACCGCATCAGTTTTGCTAATGAAGCATTGCAAAACTTTAGTAATGGAGGTTTGTGGAATTTAGATACCGCTGGTGGCGTAGCTGCCTTGTCTAAGTTGGTTTCAAAGGAAGCCTTGATGATCGGTTTTTTAAATGACTTTGTCTTTCTGGTTGCTATAGCTGCAGTTGGAATTCCATTAGTTTTTCTTTTGCGCCGATCTTAAGTGGTTACTGTCAGAGTGAATTTGTTACTTGGAAGCCGAGGTTGGTTTGGGTGGTCAATTTGGAAGCTCATTAAACCTAAAAAGCCCGATGGACCCTGGTCCATTGGGCTTTCTATCCTTTAGGAAAAGGTAAAACCGTAGTAGCTGCTGTTTATTCAGCTACTACTGGGTTGCTCAGTACACCTACTTGCTCAACTTCGATATCTACTGTGTCTCCTGGAACCATGAACCGAGGGGGGGTGCTGGCATATCCTACGCCCTCAGGAGTACCAGTAACTACGATATCCCCTGCTTCGAGGGTCATGACTTCGGTTAAGTGCCATATCAGTTTTGCAATCGGAAAAATAAGGTCCCGTGTATTTGCGTTTTGCATCGTTTCGCCTGAGACGCGGGTTTGCAATTGTAAGCCAACACCACCCGGTGTTACTTCGTCTGCAGTTACGATATCTGGCCCAAAAGCTCCGGTGCCATCAAAATTTTTCCCCATGGTCCATTGACTGGCCTTGCGTTGATAATCGCGCACGCTCCCGTCGTTGAAGAGGGACCAGCCGTAAATCATATCGAGTGCATCAGACTCGGCAACATGACGGCCTGTCTTCGCTATTACCATTACCAGCTCGCCTTCAAAATCAAATTTGTCGGAGGCTTTAGGAAGAACAAGAGGGTCTCCGTGAGCGATAAGCGAGGAAGGAAACCGGACAAACACCTCAGGGTAGGTTGGTGGAGCAGCTCCACCCTCGGCGGCATGCGCTGCGTAATTGCGACCAATACACAGAATTTTGCCGGGGCGCGGAATGGGAGGAAGAAGTTTTACAGAAGATAAGGGGCGAGCTTGAGCGCTAGCAGCTGCAGTCTTAAGTGCTTCCTTGGCCGCTGACCCTCCTTTAATTACCCCAATCATATCCCCGCCAAAGGCCTCACTGGCTTTAGTGACGTCAAAAACATCTTCTCCAACACGGACACCAATTTTTTCAACGCCGTCTTCTACAAACGTCACTAACCGCATGTTTCATCCTCATAAAAAGGTAAAAGTTTCACTTCAGTTCAAATAACCTAACGCATGGAACAATACTACACTGCAAGAGTTTATATCTTGAGTTGGTTGATCAGAATAATCAGATCTTATTTTCGGATCTCTCAGGCTAAGACAAGTTCAAAATTGAAGTGTGTCCTCAATAATTGAGGCCTTCAAATAATCCACCATTACACTCGGTTACGATTTTGTTGGTTTTGATCCCATATCAAGTCAGGCCCAATGTCGGCTATGTTGCGGCAACCTACCTGGCTCATAATTTTGTTCATTTCGTCTTCAACTATGGCCACTGCTTTTGATGCTCCTTTATCCCCACCGGCTACAGCTCCGTAAAGCATTGGTCTCCCCATGAAGATGAATTTTGCTCCTGATGCTAAGGAAGTCACGACATCCGATCCTCTGCGTATGCCGCCATACAGCAACAAGGTCATTTTGTCTCCGACCGCGGCATCTATTGGTCCCAGAGCATCTAATGAAGCAGGAGCACGATCAAGTTGGCGTTCTACATGGTTGGAAACAATCAGGCCGTCTACGCCAAGAGCAGCAGCTCGCTCGGCTTCATCAGCGCGAATAACACCTTTAAGGACTAATGCACGAGGCCATAACTTTCGGATGCGCTCTATATCTTTCCATTCAATACTATTCGGCAGCTGGCTTGCTACAAACTCAGCAACACCCGGTGCATCTGTTCCTGGTGGGGCATATGCTTGCCAGTTTGGTAACATAGCAATCCCGTGTTGGAGATAGTCCAGCATCCATGCAGGCTTAGTTAAAGCATTTAACTTGGTGGCTAGCGTCAGTTTCAATGGACGGCCAAAGCCATTGCGACGGTTACGTTCCCGGTTTGGAGACACGGGTACGTCTACTGTCACAACTAAGACAGGCATACCTAAATCAGCGGCGCGCTTCACCTGGTCATCTGCGATACTTCGATCTTTTGCAGTATAAAGCTGATACCAACCGTGATCTGGTGCTTCTCGAGCGACATCCTCCATCGCAGCTGTTGCCGCACCCGAGAGAATGAAAGGGATATTTGCATTTCTTGCGGCGCGGGCCAGCATTAAATCTCCACCTCGCCGATAGTTGCCAATTCCACCCATCGGTGAGATGCCAAAAGGACTTGAATAGGTTTTGCCAAAGATAGTTGTTGACCGGTCGATTGGCGCATCTCCGGCCATGTACTTAGGCATCAAACTACGATGGGAGAATGCGTCTTCATTTCGAGCTAAGCCACTTTCGTCATCTACTCCACCTTCGATGAAATCATAAATTAGCTTGGGTACTCTGCGTTTGGCGATATTACGCAGGTCATCTAGATTTATGCAGTCGTCTATATTCATCGTGAATATCCAGGAAATTTTATATCATACGAAAGTTAGCTTAGAATTTACCTGTTTCCTTGCAAATGGTTTCAAAGAGTGCGCTATGACAATTCTGTTTGTTTCAGATCCCATAGTCGGGGGTGAAGAGGGTTGGCGAAAAGCCATGGCAGAACGTTTGCCAGACATACCTTTTAAGCTTTCAACAGAGATTTATGACAAGGAAGCGATCGAGTTTGTTCTTTGCTTCAGAGCACAGCCAGGCCTTTTTGCGGGAATGAAAAACCTAAAAGCAATTTTGGCAACTGGAGCAGGGGTGGATGGCCTGTTTCTTGACCCAGATTTGCCAGATGTCCCAATCGCTAGAATTGTAGATCCTTGGATGGCAGATCAGATGGCGGCGTGGACTACTTATGCCGTACTGCATTTTTTCCGGAGATTTGGAGATTACCATAAGCAACAAATTTCGGCTGAATGGCGCGAGCTTGAGCCTCCGCAATCGGCTCCTCCACGGGTGGGTTTTTAGGGTATGGCGCAATTGGGTCTACCGTAGGCAAGGCCTTAGGCAATTTTGGTTTCGAAGTCTCGGCTTGGACACGCGGCTCTCGCGAGCTTCCTGGGATTTCCCATTATCATGGCATGGAGGCCCTTCCTAACTTCATGGCGAAAGCAAATTTTCTTGCTTGCCTTATGCCTCTAACGCTCGAAACCAAGGGTTTCTTGAACAAGGAACGTCTCGGACTACTCCCTAACCCTGCCTACCTAATCAACCTTGCTAGAGGGCAGGTTGCAATTACTGAAGATATCATTTCTGCGCTCCAATGCGGTAGGCTTGCAGGCGCTTTTCTAGACGTAACAGACCCGGAACCGCTACCTGCGGACTCACCACTCTGGTCTATGGATAATGTCAGAATTACGCCTCATTGTTCTGGCCCTACCAATCCTGAAACAGCTGCAGATCAGGTTGCGGGTAATATTCTGCGCACTTTGAAGGGGGATCGGTTGGAAAATTTGATCCGTCGAGAACTTGGTTACTAAAGAAGTCTTTGCCACCAGCCAACATCGTGCCAAGCATTAAATTTGCGGCCGACCTCCTTGAATGTTCCAGCGTGCGTAAATCCCACAGCTTCATGCAAAGTTATGCTTTTGGGATTGGGAAGGGTGATAGCTGCAAAGGCAGCATGAAACCCCTTTTGTTTGAGACGCGGTAGTAGCTTTGCGTAAAGTGAACGTCCAATACCTTTTCGTTGTTCATTTTGTGCAACATAAAGACTGACTTCAGTGGAAGGCTTATAAGCTTCCCTCGTCCGATACACAGATCCGTATGCATATCCAACGACTTTATTATTACTGATTGCTACGAAATATAGGCGAGTGGAGCGATATTGTTCAATACGCCTGTACATCTCATCGACTGTAGGCACCTCTGTTTCAAAAGAAATTGGGGTTTCTTTTACAAAAGGGGCGTAGATTTCTCGGATGCTTTCAGCATCTCCGGAGCAAGCTTCTCGAAGATTGAAGACTGTCATTGGCTTAGCGTGTTAACCGAGTTGCTAGAAAAATTAATAGAATGATTATTCCCGAAAGTAGCCAGAGAGCGGAGGCAAACCCCCCAGACATTTCGGAGATTGCTCCTAGGGCTAGTGGACCAGTTACGCCACCAATTTCGGCGGCGGAAAAAAATAATCCAGAAGCAGCTCCAGCGCGGCGTGCACCAATTTCAGGCATTTCAACTAAAATTAAAATGGCGACGGTCATAAGGGAAGAACGGGCTATACCTTGAAGAGTTAAGCCAGTTGCTAATCCAATTCCTGGTGAAAGATGCATCAAAACCGTTGCAGTCAAGGCAGATAGCAGGAGTGCCAGAAGAATAAAATATCGCCTTTCACGCTTGGCTAGTCTTGGAATTATAAGAGACCCAGCGACACCAACAGCCGTAGGTATCATCGCCCATAGATCAGCAGATGTTGGGGGTAGGCCTTTGTCTCTTAGGAGAGTAGGCAGCCAATTATTCAGGCCATGGTTTAGAAAGAATATGCCAACACTCATAATCAGCATAAGCTGAACTGTTGGAAGTCTGAGGAGTTCTTTCCAAACAAGCAGCTGTGGTTCGCGTGGCGCACTTCGGAGGCTTGCCTCCACACGACGTGCTTCCGCATGGGACGATATCAATAGCCAGATAGCGGTCGCAATGGCAGTTATGGCTGCATAAAATAGAAGAACTGCGCGCCAGTCATGATCAAATAATGGCATTAAAAGGGGATTAGTAATTGCCAATGATGTGATGGCCCCAAGACTTGGCCCTGTGATGTATATGCCCATTGCAAACGCGCGATCTTTGCTATCAAACCAAAGCGCAATTACCTTTGGGGCACCCACTGAAACCAGAGGCCCTCCAAGCCCAAAGACCGCAACAGCGACTAAAAATATGCCATAAGTATCTGCAGATGCTCTGAAAATTCCAGATGCAGTTATCATCAAACCCGCAAAAAAAGAGTTTTTCTTGGGCCGATGCGGTCCATCGCGGCGCCGCCAGGTGCTGCAGAAATGATATAGACGAGTTGCCATGCTCCAAACACTACGCCCATTGCAGCGTGTCCGACCCCAAGGTCTTTGGTAATTGGCCCGACAAGAGGAGCAAGGGATGCTGAAGTAAGGCCAAAGCATAAATACAATAACCAAACAGCTCCGAGCATCATCCAGCGGTGTGGATGCCCTGCTGCAAGTGCTTCAATAGAGTTGGTAGAACCGCGGGCCATAGATCGCTCTACCATTGCCATCCAGTGCTTACGATAGGCAGGATGTCGCTCTTAAACTATTGTGAGGTCAAGCATGAGTCGGATGGATGGTCGAAAAGCCGTTGTAACTGGAGCAGCTGGGGGAATTGGGAAGGCTATAGCGTCGTTGTATGCCCGCGAGGGCGCAAAAGTAGTTATAGTAGATTTAAACCAAGAGGCGGCGGATGAGACCGCGCATGAGGTTGGTGCTGTTGCTGCTTTTGCCTGTGATGTAACTCAGATACAGTCCGTCGAGAAGATGTCCACGCAGGCAGTATTGGCTTTGGGAGAGGTGGATACGCTAGTCAATAATGCTGGAATACCAGGACGAGGTTTTCTTGTTGATATTGATGAAGCGCTGATTGATCGAGTGATCAGTGTAAATGTTAAAGGCGTAATTTTAGCTTCGAAAGCTTTTGCGCCACACCTCATTCAAGTTGGAAAAAGTGGCAGAGATGCTTCAATCATCAATATGTCTAGCCAGGCAGGTAAAAAGGTTGGCCGGAGCTAACAGTTTATTCTGCGTCTAAGGCAGCAGTACTAGGATTTTCCCGCGGACTTGCAGTTGAATTGGGCCCTAATGTGCGCGTGAATTCTATTTGCCCTGGCTACATTAGTGCAGCAGGCATGTTTTGGAGAAATTGGAGTCAGGCAGGTGATGAAGAGAAGACACCTGAGGAGAGGGGAGCAGAATTTGCTGCTAAACATTGGCCTCTTGCTCGCCTGCAGAGTCCTGAAGATGTAGCTAATGCAGCTTTATTTCTTGCCTCTAGTGAGGCACAAGAAATTACCGGGCAAGCTATTAATGTCGCCGGCGGCGTAGTTATGGATTAATATCTTGGGAAAGAGGAGATCAAGATGGCTTTAACCTTTAATGTTGGTGAAATGCGTGTCGATCGTGTGATTGAGCAAGAATTACCCGGTTTTGATCCATTCGAATTTTTTCCGAACCTCACCAAGGAGGAATTGGAAGAGCATCGCTCGATGTTAGAGCCAAATGCGCTAGATCCTGCAAGCGGATTGTTGGTGTTTACTATGCAGTCTTATGTGGTGCGAGTTGGCGGCCTCACAATTCTTATTGATAGCTGTATTGGAAATGATAAGGACCGACCAACACGTCCGCTTTGGCATATGAAAACTGACACAACGTACATGGATGCGCTGAAGCGGGCAGGTCTAACTGTCAATGACATTGATATGGTCATGTGCACGCACTTGCACCCTGACCATGTTGGATGGAACACCAAGCTTGAAAATGGCCGTTGGGTGCCAACGTTTCCAAATGCAAAATATGTATTTTCTAAAATGGAGTTAGATTATTGGACGGAACAAAATGCCAAAAAACCAATTGGTCATTTTGTAGACTCGGTGTTGCCAATTGTAGAAGCGGGAAAAACTGAGCTTGTAACTAGTGACCACGAGTTAACCCATGGAGTTCAGTTGCTCCCAACACCCGGACATACGCCGGACCACTATTCTGTCCGTCTATCATCGGGTGGCTCTGAGGCCATAGTCACTGGCGATTTGATCCACTCGCCACTGCAGTGTGTTTGTACTCATCTGCATGCTCGTCCAGATGTCGATCCTGTCCAAGGTCTCGCGACCCGAAATGCAGTCATGGAGAAATATGCGGACACAGATACACTAATAGCAGCAACACACTTCCCATCGCCTTCTCTGGGGCAATTCATTCGGAATGGTGATGCTTTTGGTTATCGCTATCGTGAAGGTTGAGGTAGCCTATGACCATTAAATATTCTGTCCTAGATCAATCTATAGCAGTTGCTGGTGAACCTCAGGGGCAAGCTATTCGAAATACTGTGGAGTTAGCTGGCTTCTGCGAACGGCTTGGCTATGAGCGTTTTTGGGTTTCTGAGCACCACAACCATCCAAGCATCCTAGGCTCTGCTCCAGAAGTCTTGCTGGCTGCAATTGCTATGAAAACGTCAAGAATACGGATTGGCTCTGCCGGAGTGATGTTGCCGCACTATTCTCCATATAAGGTGGCAGAGCAATTTCGTGTCCTTGACGCACTTGCGCCAGGTCGTATTGATCTTGGTCTTGGGAGGGCTCCAGGCTCTGATGGCCGTACGGCGTTTGCTCTCAACCCCAATGCTAATGAACGTCCTAACCAGTTTCCTGCTGATGTTCGGGACCTAATGGCTTGGGTAACTGGTCAACCTCTTGTTGATGGACATCCATTCGGGGCTGTAAAAGCCTATCCTGCTGGAGATACATCACCGCAGATTTGGATGCTGGGCTCATCTGACTATGGGGCCCAAGTTGCTGCGCATTTTGGTTTGCCATACGCGTTTGCTTGGTTTTTCACTGATGGAAGAGGAGCAGATCAGGCTCTCAAGTTATACAAGCAGTTCTATCGACCTTCAGAGTTGTGGCCAGAACCAAATGCTACAATTTGTGTCTGGGCGCTAGCCGGGGATAGTAAGGCAGAAGCAGAACGAAACTTTATGCCAAGAGCGAAATGGCGCCTGGCCAGAGACCGCGGCCAATTTATTTCTATGCAGACGCCTGAGGAAGTCTTAGCTGAGGGTTCAGTGAGAGTGATGAAATGCGCATCCACCCAATGCTAAGAGATGGTTATGTAGGAGAGGGTGCTGAAGTTGCTCAAAGGATAAAAGCTCTCGGTGCTGAACTCGGTGTGCAAGAGATTGCCATTGTCACCTGGGCTCATGAAGAATCTATTCGTCAGAGAAGTTATGAACTTTTGGCGCAGCATCTAGGAGTTTCAGAAGCTCAAGGTGTGGCGGCTTGACGTCGGAAACGGGTATTTACCTATTTGATGAGCCAGTTTCCGCGACTGGCAACATGAGAGTTCATTTTCACCGCGCATCCTCTTGGTCTAGCGATGGTCCAGTGCTGATTGTTCTTCATGGGTATAAGCGTAACGCGGATACTTATCTCTGCGACTGGAAATTAGAGGCTGAGCGCCTGAATGCACTCCTTTTATGCCCAGAGTTTGACAAAGGGGGGTTCCCCACTCCACGGGAATATGAAGTTGGCCGGATGCGTACGCCTGATCGTCGCGCATTTCTCCCTTGTGAGGAATGGAATTGGGGTGCAATAGAGCGTGGCTTCGATGCAGCTTGTAAGAGGTTTGGTGTAAGCCAAGATAGTTATTGGCTTTACGGGCATTCAGCAGGAGGGCAATTTGTGCATCGCTTTGCACTTTACTGTCCAGAATCCCGTGCATCTCACATCATCGCTGCTAATGCTGGCGCGTATTCGGCTCTAGATGACCAACGTTTCCCTTACGGAATAGGGCAAAATGGACCGGCTACAGATCTTCCAGCTTTTCTAAGCCGACGCATTACTGTGCTTTTGGGGCATAAAGACAGGAAAACTAAAGGAGGAGTTTTGTTAAGGTCGCCTGAGGCACTCGTACAAGGCCCTCATCGCCTAGCACGCGGGCGTTTCTTTTTTCAAAGTGGGAAGGCAATGGCCGCAAAACTTGACGTGCCATTTAATTGGAGCTTGGTCGAGGCTCATGACATCGGCCATAGTAACCGCTTACTAGCACCTGTAGCAGCACATCTTTTTGCAGCCTCAGGTTAAGTGATAGTTGCCAGGCGCTAAAGTTTCTTAGGTAGAAGTTTTCTGGAATTAATTCCTGGTGCTTGCTCTCTCAATCTTCAAATTTAGCTACTGTTTTCTAATTCCAATTGGTCCAGCTCAGTTTTGAGTTGCTGCAAATCTACTTTGTTTACCCCAGTCATCGGAAGGGTATCTTTAACAAGAATACGTCGGGGGTGGGCATAAGCTGGCCCGTTTTTAAGCGTAAAATCTTTCAAGTCTTTCTCTGTCACTTCCAATTTATTGATTACTACAGCCGCAACCGGGCATGCACCTTTTGTTGGATGGTTGTGGGGCATTACTACTGCTTGGATCACTGCGGGATGTTTAAGGAGAATATTTTCTACTTCTTTGGGATAAATATTTTCACCACCGCAGACGAACATATCGTCAATCCGTCCTTCAAAATAGAAAAAGCCATTTTTGTCTTTTGAAAGTATGTCGCCCGTACGAAGCCAACCCTCGACAAACCTTTCAGCATTCACCTTGGGAAGATTATGATAACCAGGCGAATTGGCAGGACTTTTGATCCAAAATTCGCCAATTTGATCGCTCTCTTTACCATCTGTTCCAACAAGTTTTACCTCCGTCCCAGGCATGATAGTTCCAACAGACGAGGGTGGCGTTGGTCTCCCGTCTAGAGGTGGTGACATACAGCCTCCAGCTGTTTCTGTCAGGCCGTACCCTTGGGCACTAGGACAGTTAAAAACACGTGCTATTTCGCTCATCAATTCCGCATGCGCTGGAGCAGATCCAAGTCGGGGCATTTGAAGGGAAGAGAAGTCAAGTTGTTTGATTAAATCCTGCTGCTTCAGAAGCATGGAGAACATAGTTGGGACACCCCCAGCTTCTGTCACCTTCCAGTCATGAATTGCTTGGAGATAATTACGGGCATCAAAATTTTTCATCAAAACTACTGAACCGCCCGCACTGATCTTTGTCTTCAAGCGAACGGTCATAGCATTTTTGTGATAAAGAGGCGCTGCTATCAGGCCGCGTTGATCAGGTTTTGCAGGCCAGTATTTTTGCCGAGTTTCAATCAGCCAAGTTGTATTTAGGTGTGTGAGTATGACGCCCTTAGGTCGGCCCGTTGAACCAGAAGTGTATGGGTGGAAGGCTGGAGCGTTAGGTGAAATTTCTATGGGCTCAAAATGGGTACTTGAGCTTTCGACAGATTTCCAAAAAGGCAACCAACCTTCTGGTTCCTCTCCAAAAGCAAATTTCAATGGAATATCTGCAGCTGCATCGGTGATGTGTGCGCCAGCAGCCGGTTCAATAATTGCCGCTTTAGCTCCGGAATCAGCGAAAATATAAGCTAGAACTTCTTTACTTTGTTTTAAATTTATAGGTACGGGAACCAAGCCGGCGCGCATTGCACCAAACATGGTCATTAAAAACTCTGCCCTATTGGATATAGCAAGACCAACTCTATCGCCCGTTTGCAGACCTGTATTTCGGAGCATTGAGGCAACGCGGTTCATTGCATCGTCTAGGTCTCGAAACGAATATTTCCTTGGTTCACCTTGGCTTATATCAATGAGAGCAGTTTTATCTGAATACTCGGCTGCAGCTCGCCAGAAAAACCATCCGAGTTGTCCGTCTCCTTGAAAATTCATGATTTGTTTTCCTTGACCAGACCGCTGGGAGTTGTGTCTAACAAAGTAAAGTATGTGTCAGGTAGGAGCTTTGCACCAATGTTACATTCATTAATGGTTACTCTGCATCTTGTTGCCGCTGTAATTTGGATTGGCGGTATGTTTTTTGCCTACATGATAGTTCGTCCCGCAGTTGCTGCGCTTGAGCCTCCGGAGCCAGCGCGCTTTTGGGGTCGCATTTTTACGAAATTTTTCACATGGGTCTGGATCGCAATAATTGTTCTTCTAACAACTGGATACCAAATGTTGGTGTTTGAATATGGAGGCATCGGAGCTGCCCCTGTATATCTGCACGCGATGCAATTTTTAGGCTTAGTCATGATTGCACTATTCATGCATCTTTATTTTGCACCATGGCGCCGGATGAAGTTCGCGTTGAGGAACTCCGATTATCCAGAAGCAGCCAAGCAAATACCCCAAATTCGCCGTATAGTGGCGATCAATCTTTCATTGGGTATTGCTAATGTAATTATTGGAGCTGGAGGGCGTTACTTCTAGATCTAATTTCTACTCTCGGGGCGCATGTTTGGCTAAAATTCTTTGCAGGGTTCGCCTGTGCATCCTTAAGCGCCTCGCGGTCTCCGATACATTGCGGTCGCACTGCTCATAAACGCGTTGGATGTGCTCCCACCGCACTCTGTCAGCAGACATTGGCATCTCTGGCGGGGGAGGAGGGGATTCTGGTGTGGCTAGTAAGGCCGCTTCAATTTGATCTGCATCAGCAGGCTTTGGAAGATAGTCTATTGCACCGGCCTTCACAGCAGCTACAGCAGTTGCAATGTTTCCATAGCCCGTGAGTATTATTGCGCGTACGTCTGGACGTTCTGCTTGAAGTGCGGCAACCACATCGAGCCCGCTACCATCCCCAAGTCTAAGGTCTACTACAGCATAGGCTGGCTTGAGATGCACGGATTGTAATCCTTGCGCAGCACTTTCTGCTGTATGGACATCGTACCCACGCCGCTCCATCGCTCTTGCGAGTCTTCTTAGAAAAGGCAGATCGTCTTCAACGATCAGCAGGCTCTTTTCCTCGAGGGCGTTTTCACCAACATCTTCTGTAGTCATATGGCTAATCCTTTAACTCCGCCTCAAGATCACTGCGGGACCAGGAGGCTGTAATTTCTGCCCCAGCTCCCGATCTATTACCAAATGTAAGCCGAGCTCCTGAATTCTCCAACAATGTTCGAGCGATAAATAATCCAAGACCCATGTGGCCATCTTTGTTTTTCCGAGTTGAGATATACGGATCCCCTATTCGTTCCAATAGATCCGATGCAAAACCAGGACCATCATCTACTACGGTGATGCTAACGTTTTTAGCACTCCAAGCAACAATAATGGATACTTCTTTACGCGCGAACTGTAATGCGTTTGCGAGAATATTCGTAATTCCATTCACCAATTCAGGGGATCTTAAAACTCGAGGCTCTACTCCAGCGTCTCCAGCTATAGGGCGTTTTAGTATCGAGAAACTAATCTCAGCAGGTTTGCGTTCTTCTGCTATTTCTTCAAGCAACGCCGAGAAGTTGATGGGGTAAAAGCGCGCTCCTGTGTCATTTTCATCTTCACCAGGCCGAGCTGTTAGATCAGCTAGAATGGAACGACATCTTTCCGACTGCGATACTAGCAAAGCGATATCTTTACCTGTTTCTGTATCCTCTGGGATTTCTCTTGAAAGTTCTTTTGCAACAAGTGTTATGGTTGCCAGAGGTGTGCCGAGTTCATGCGCGGCTGCCGCCGCAAGTGCCCCTACGGCCGAAACTTGTTGCTCTCTTCTCAGCGTAGCTTCGACAGCATGCAATGCTTGCATCATTCGACGCTGTTCAGCAGCAACACGGGCCACGTAGCCAGCAATAAAAATCAGGCCTACTAAGGTCGCAACCCAAGCAGCTACACCATATATCGAAGCCAGGTCGGGTGCAGGTCCTGGTAGTTCAACGTGCACAACTGTTAGTAGTGAGACCAATATTGCAACCAAAACTCCCGTGCGAATTGTATGCCTAACCGGCAGAATGGCAGCTGATACTGTAACAGGGGCTAGAATTAACATTGAGAAGGGATTGTAGAGCCCGCCAGTTAAACCCAGTAAAAATGCCAATTGAACAGCATCAAATCGGAGAGAAAAATTAGCGTCCCGCCGTTTCATTTGGCGTGCGTTACGATATTTCCGTGTGAGGTGAAGGTTCAGAATGCAAGACGCTAAAATAGAAATTAGGCAAAACGTCAGCGGAAGATCAAAGTCGAGCCAGAAGCGAACTGTTAAGACCGTAACAAGCTGGCCAGTTATTGCCACCCACCTGATGGCGATCAGGGTAGCGGCACGAATGTGTCTAGGACGCATGCCGGGAGCGTCATTGAAAATATCTATCTTGAAGGCGTCAAATATGCCTGCCATTTAGGCCTCAATCTCTTTCAAAGAGTACGGCTTCGAGAGTATTCATTTTCGAATACTAACCCGATAAGAGCGCACCCTTCTACTTACTTCTGCACCTGATAAGAAAAAATGAAATAAGAGAAAGTATGTCGTGTGTTTAAAGGTTGCCAGTTCAATTGCTATCGAGTAGTTTCCGCCGCTCTTGCCGTTAGAAAACATGGCAACAGAAAGCGCCCGTAGCTCAACTGGATAGAGCGTCTGACTACGGATCAGGAGGTTGGGAGTTCGAATCTTCCCGGGCGCGCCATATTTTTCAATGACTTAGCTGGTAGTTGTCGAATTGAAAATGTATAAAACACCCTCATAAGGGTTTTAACAATTTGATCGATTAAAAACAAAAATAGGTTGGACCAAGAAGCGATGCGGCATAGGCCAGTGTAAATGTTATAACTAAAGTGGCTCATTTTTGCATTTGTAGTTCTATTGCACAGCTCTCTCATATTGATTCTCTGTTTTTACCACCTTTGAAAAAGGCTTTAGGGGCCCGTCGCGCGTTCTAAAGACCTTGGTGAAACTTTCTCAAGAATTTAGATCAGAGATCGCGGCCCGGGGTTCTGAGTTAGAGGTTAGGCTAGGCAAATTTGGTTGAGAGGTTGAATTATTGGGATTAACCTTACTAAAAGTATTGCTGATGGAATATGCCGAATGAGTGATATAAACGTCCAGCCTAGCGCACTCTCAGGATTTGCCCAGAGTGCTGATGTCCGCCGCCTGACAGAAGCTGAAAAAAACCAGTATAGGCGTGACGGGTATGTTAAGAACCTGCCAGTGTTCTCCAAAGACGGCGTTACCGAATTGCAGGCGCTCTACAGGGATATGGCTTTGCGCATGCCGAACGGTCTAGACATCAATAAAGTAAACAACTGGCACAAGGCGAGTGCCCGCGTATTCGATGTCTGCCGCACGCCCGCGATCCTCGACTATGTGGAAGATGTGATTGGGGCAGACATCATGCAGTGGGGTTGTCAGCTCTTCGTCAAGCATCCGGGCGACGGCTCGGTCGTGCCCTGGCATCAGGATGCTCAATACTGGCCGCTAAATCCGCACCGCACCGTAACAGTCTGGCTCGCTGTCTGCGACACCAACGCGGAGAATGGTGCTATGCGTCTGGTTTCGGGCAGTCACCACAAGGGTAATTTTAGGCACGAGACCAATGACGCAGAGAACCTAGTGTTGGACCAGGAGGTGCCGGAGCCACTGATCGACTATGGACGGGTGGTAAGCATGGACATGAAGGCTGGCGAGATGTCACTGCACGATGACGGGCTGCTGCATGGCTCTCTGCCGAACACCTCGGACCAAATGCGCGTCGGCTTTACCATGCGGTTCTGTCCACCGGACGTGAAGTGTGATCTCGACGTCTGGCCGAATTTCGAGACCTATGTCGCGCGTGGAGAGGATAAGTTGCTCCTGAACCCGAGAGGGCAGGAGCCAAATGGTGAGCGGTATCCTGTCCGTCGATTTCAGCACTCGAGTGAGTTCGCGGGTTGATGCGCCGTTTAGTTCGTGAGCATCAGAGTAAGTTGTCATAAAATATTAAAAATTTGAATCGAGAGAGGTAAAAAAATTACTCTCCGACTGGCTGGATTTAATTAGGAAAAGTGACAGCTAAGAGTGAGTTTGTGGTGAGGTTGCATTGACGGTTGAGCCAGAAGGTTTTTGTTTGGCACTAGCTTTTGAAGCGAACCACACTGAATGCACAGCGCAGACAAGATAAATTGCAAAAACGATTGCAAGATATGTCCAGTCTAGTCCTGTAAAGAAAGAGAGGAAGTTTAAATTACTTCCACTACCCCAACACATAAAGATCTCTCCAACGCTATATGACAAAACCAAGTCAGTAGTAGGTCCTATTTCATTCCTCAGTAAACAATCGCGCATTATTCTTGCTTGGTACATAGCGAAGTCAAGCAATCTAGATTTCGCCCATCCATGATTTTATTTGGCTACCAAAACTAGGATTATCTGGTTTAGTGGTCAGATGACATTATTAACCAAGATTGCTAATCACACAGTCAACTTTATTTCTAGTCTCAGATCGTAGTTTGAAGGATCCCGAATGATGCGCCAATGGGCTGTACTTTTTTGCATGACAGCGAGCATATTGTCCTTACATACACTGGCCGTTGCAGCTGAGTACAAGTTAGGCAACGTGAGTATTGTTAACCCCTACAGCCGAGCAACGCCCACAGGTGCTATGACAGGCGCTGGATATATGAACATCAAGAACATTGGCGAAGAAGACGACCGATTAATTTCTGCTTCTTGCGGATGCGCTGCTAAAGCTGAAGTGCATGAAATGTCTAATAACAACAACATAATGTCCATGCGCCACATGACTGAGGGACTCCTTATACCTGCTAAGGGAGAAGTGCCTCTCAAGCCGGGCGGCTATCACATCATGTTTATGGGCTTAAAGAAGCCGTTCCTAACAGATGACACTGTCAAAGCTACTCTTACCTTTGAAAAGGCTGGTGAAGTCACTATCAGTCTTAAAGTTATGAGTTTGAGGGGTAGCAAAAAGAAAATGCACGATAGCCATTCTAAACATTAGTCTGCACCATGTTCTCGCAGGCTCCACCAGATTTGCTCAACTGGTCTGTTCTCAAAGCCTCAATCAGATTTTTTGGTTACGAAAACGATCCACTTAACTAATCAGAGGAATGTGGCGGAGTGTTTCCGCAAAATACTGTGGTGTACGCAAAGGTTTGATCATTGAAAGAAAAGCGAGAACTTTCTGAACCTCAGATTTCAGAAATAATTCAGATGGCATTATCAGATCATGTCGCATTTTCTGATATTGAGCATCAATATGGTTTGAAAGAACGGGAAGTTGTGACCCTTATGCGTAAGAGTCTTCGCAAGGGCTCATATCGTAGTTGGCGCAAAAGGGTAGCAACCTTTGGAAGTAGGCGTGAACATTACAAATAACCTTTTCACTCAGAAGACCTTTGAACTTCTGCTGCAGCTCACCCAGCTATCAAGACCCAAGTCGCATGATTGCCAAGGCCAAGGTCTTGGCGCGCGGAACCATAGTGTCTAGACGCATGAACTTCTCCGGCGTATGCGCCCGTCCTCCAACCGGTCCAGTGGCGCACACAGTTGGAGTGCCAACTTGCGCTGTGAAACCTGAATCGGCTGATCCACCTGAAAACTCCCCGCCAATGGTCAGGCCCATATCAGCACCGGCAGCAGTATAAACATCGAAAATTTGTTTACTTTCCTGTGATTGAGTAAGGGGAAGAAAACCACGGCTTTCAGTGATCTCAGTTACTGTTCCGGTGACATATGCTGTCTCCAGTATTTCGGAGATTTGTTTCCACACTGTGTCGCGCGCCTCCATAGTTTTAAAACGTACATCGACTTCAGCTTCTGCGAGTGGAGCGACCATGTTGACTGCACTTCCGCCACTCACAAGTCCTACATTGACGGTCGTTCCAACTTCGTAGTCAGTCAATTTGTGGAGTTCAGTGACCTTTGCAGCAAGTTCTCCAATAGCACTGATACCCTTCTCATGCTGGCCTCCAGAGTGTGATGATTTACCGGTAATTCTAAATTTAAAGAAGCTAGCACCTTTGCGGCCAATGACAGCGTTTCCACTCTCGCGTCCGGGCTCTGCATTGAATACCGCGCGGGCGTTGCGCGCCTCATTTTCAATAACGGGCCGAGAGGATGGGGAGGCGATCTCCTCATCTGAGGTGTAAAGCCCTATCAAAGGATAGGGACAACCTCCAAACCGTTTGAATGCTGCTAGCACGAAGGCGTTCATGACCAGTCCTGCTTTCATGTCGGCTACGCCAGGACCGTAGGCGATATCACCTATAATGCTGAAGGGCCGCCGTTCTGCTTCGCCGTCTGGGAAAACCGTATCTCGATGCCCCATTAAAAGTAAGGGTTGGTTTCCCTCGCCGCCGCTGACATGAGCACGAATACAATCGCCGAACTCTCCGTGAGGAACGCGGTCAGTTGGAATACCTTCTTCTTCAAACCACTCTTCAAATGCCCGCCCAACAGCGTCCACGCCTTTTTTGTTGTAGGAGCCAGAATCAATATTGACTACTTTCTCCAGTAACTCGGTCATTGCCGGGCGTTGTTCATCGAGCCAATTGAGTAAGTCGGTTTGTTTTTTAATAGACGGAGACGGCATTGTTAGTAATTCCATTTTGAGAGGGTTGGCAATGTTGCCATTGCTATCGTCATTTTGTCGACGTCGTGCCTTTGGGAGGCGCGCAGTGAGTCCAAATTATTTTGGACGTTTTAATTAAAAAAATTCAAACGCTACGGATCGCAAGATGAAAAAAATTTCATCTTTTAGTCATCTTCTTGCCATAGGTGGCGATGTAAATAGGAGGTAGGTTCATTTTCCTCCCTGAACTCAGCTCAGCCCACTTGTTTGGCCTCAAAGTCAACTTGTGGGCTTTTTTTATTGGATGATGTTGTGAGAGGATAAACTCTCATGAACGCCTTTAGATTTGAGGTGAAAAAAAATGAATGAATAATTGCAGAGATCGCATAGGTTTAAGCTGAGTCGTCCTTTTGCAGAGAGAGTTTGCAGTGACATGGAGCCTGAACTTCAGCCGTTGAGCGGGCAAGTTTCACAGAAAGTTGCCTGCCACATGACAAATCCTTCATCGGGGCATACGAAGGTTAACAGCAAGGAAGTTGAATATGAGCCAATCTTCTGAAGAACCATTTCCCGGATATGTGTATTCGAGCGAAGCGGCCAAGCGTGCAGAGAACATTCAGGGCGCTGGTCGGAAGGCGATATTTAAATTTGCTGAGGGTTCTCTCTTTGATACCGAGCCAGCCATTATTGACAAAATCATGGCCAAGAATGCGGAGACGCATAAATGAGCCTAACTGATTTGACACTGTTTGAGGCTGCAAAAGCGGTAGCGAATGGCGAAGTGACTTCATTAGATCTTGTTGAGGCTTCACTGAGTCGGATTGAAATGGTGGACCCTAAGCTGAATGCTTTCATACGTGTAGAAGCAGATACTGCTCGGTCAGAGGCCGCTGAGATCGATAAAGCTCGTGCTGCTGGCAAAAACCTTGGCCCGCTTGCTGGTGTGCCATTAGCACATAAAGATATGTATTACCGTGCAGGTGGCCTTACTACGTGTGGGAGTAAAATTCGAAAGAATTTTAGACCAACAGTAACTTCAACTGCTTTAGCTCGCCTCATGACCGATGGTGCTGTTTACCTTGGTGGTCTGAACATGGCTGAGTTTGCATTTGGTCCGACCGGCCATAATGAGCATTTTGGTGCCTGCCGTAACCCTTGGGATCCTTCGAGAATTACTGGGGGCTCTTCATCTGGTTCTGGCTCGGCAACCGCTGCGCGTATGACTTTTGGAGCCCTTGGTTCTGATACTGGTGGTTCGATCAGGCTGCCTGCAGGCTTGTGTGGTATTGTGGGGATGAAGCCTACGCAGACCCGGGTCAGCAGATTTGGCGTTATGGGCCTATCGTTTTCATTAGACAACGTTGGGCCACTAACTAGGACTGTACTGGACAATGCCCTCATGCTTGCGTCGATTGCTGGGCATGATCCAGAGGATCCAACTTCCGCAGCTGTGCCAGTAGACGATTATGTTGGAGCAGCACAATCGCCCAGCTGTAATGGCATCCGTATCGGAGTGGCACGCGGATATTTTGAAAAAGATGCGGACGCGGCAGCCTTAACTGCACGCGATGAGGCTTTAGCAGCCTTTAAATCTGCAGGCGCTGTTATTGTGGAGACTGATGCGGGTAATTTAGATGATGTCAAAGCGATAAATGCTCTTTCTGCGCTTACTATGGGGCCAGAGGCTGCAACGCTTCATGCACACTGGCTTAAAACCTGCCGCGATGATTACGGCGCTCAAATGCGAGCCCGGTGTGAACCTGGATTTCAATATAGTGGCGTAGACTATCTCTCGGCCCTTCAACTTCGTCCCAGGATTGTCGAAGAGTTCATTCAGCGTGTTTTCTCTGACTGTGATTTTCTGTTGGCTCCAACTTTCAATGTTGAAACACCAACTATTGAGGAAACTGATGTTTTAGATCATCAGGGTTTTGAAGCGATTATTGCACGTATATCCCAATGTACTAGACCGTTTAATTATCTCACCCTCCCAAGTCTTGCTTTGCCAACGCCATCCTTTGTGGCGGGTATGCCTGGTTCCATCCAACTTGTCGGGGCGCCTTTTAGTGAAGCTAGAATTTACCAAGCTGCGGCTGCTTATGAAGTTGAAGCTGGTTATACCAAGCGAGTCCAGATCTATGAGATAGTGTTTGATGAAGTCTGAAGTCGGACCTTCCTACGTCGTTAGTTGATCGAGTTAATATTCAAAACCAACCAAGCCCGCACGAACCGAAATTCGTGTGGGCTTAGTTTTGTGCTTGGGAGGATAATCTATGAACCAGCCATCAATTTATACGAACTAAAATGGCGAGATCCTTTCAGAAATCTTAAAAAATATTCATCTAAACAAATGGCTTGTCTGCATTTCTTAGTTGCGTGGGGTAGTGACCTGAAGTGCTAAAAATCTTTCACCAACTACTGTTTTACTATCGTTAATTCAGTCATGGATGAATTTTAATAAGCAATCAGGAATGAATGGATAATCAAAGTTAAAAAAACTCAGTAATTAAACAAATAAAATCATTGTGTTGCAGATTTGCTCAACGATTTTTTTTCTGGTTTCCTTGACCAAGGTGTCATCATTGCAGGTACGCTACCTACTCCAAAAACCGTAATTACAAAGGAGCCGCTTAAATGGAAATCGTTGTAACAGGTCATGGTATGGATGTCAGACAAACATTAACCTCTCGCATAGAGTGTGAATTTGTCGAAAAAGTTGGCCGTTATTTTGAAAATGCAATTGAGGGCCAAGCGACACTCAAGCGACAGCAAAGACACTTTTTTGCTAGTTTACGGGCTCATATTGCTCGTGGCACAACTATAGAAAGTTCAGGTTCAGCCGTTGATGCGCACTCAGCCTTTGATGCAGCTTTGGAACGAATGGCTAAGCAACTTCGTCGATATAAGCGGAAACTCGTATCAACTAATCATCATTCTCCATCATCAGTTTTATCTCCGGCAATTAATTTTGCTGGCAGTGAACAGGGAAATAGAGAAAAAGAGTCTTTTGAGGCTGGAAATGAGCCGGTAATTGTTGCCGAAACAACTATGGCTATTCCAGAACTGACGGTTTCAATGGCTGTGAACCGCATCAATATTTCGGGACGGGCAAACCTGTTTTTCCGTAACGCTGCAAACGGTCAACTGAATGCGGTTTATCGAAGAGAAGATGGCAATATTGGATGGGTCGATCCATCAATGCAGGAATAGTGGGGACTAGAAGTTTTAAAACCTGAAATGCTAAAGCCCACCTCTTGGCGGGCTTTAGTTATTTTTAGAAGTAAAATTCGTAGATATTGATTTGGTTAAAGAGACAATTTTCATATCACGAAGTAACAACATCTAAAACCTTTATTCCACATCGTTAACCGAATTAAGACTAGAGCTAGATGACGTGCTCATATCTAAAATTTGGATAAATGTTCCTGATTTAGCGATAGATATTGGCCCAACAGCGCTTCCTAAAAAGCTAAAATTTTGACAGGTAAATTAATTAAACGGCTAAGAAAAACTCAATAGCCGCCTCCATCTCCTCCGCCACCACCACTGTCATTCCCTCCGCCACTATCATTGGACTCAGAGCTGACCCCGAATGTGGTCTCCGCAATTTCTGGCAAACCTCTCGTTGGCATTATGGATATTTGTTTGCCATCAGTTTCGGCTGTAGAGCCAGCGCTAACTAAAGATGGTGAACCATTTGTAGGCATTACCTCCACTATTCCATCCAAAACTGAAACTAAAGTACTTCCGCTTGCATCTATGGACACGATGAAATCTGTCCCACGAACTCCAAGTACGGCAGAAGGTGTGCGAACTGCATAACTTTTGCTTGCCATTTTGCCGGTCACAAAGCGCATCAGACCGGTTGCAATATTTAGTGATAAATCGCCTGTGCTAGATTTTGAATTAAACGCAAAATTGTCAATTTTAACTTTGCCAAGAGATCCCACAATTAGTCGAGTGTTGTCTTTAAACCTTACGTCGATGCGACCGTCCTCAACGCTTTCGATTTCCATGTTTAAGATTACATCGTCGCGTGCGAACAGCGGTTGGCGTTTTTCGCCTACTAGTGTCCCATAGCCATAGATTTCAACGAGCCTGACAGTGCCAACTTTTTCCGCATGTGCGGGTATCGAAACCAAGAAAAAAGCAACAATATGCGTCAGAATTAAAGCTAATCTCATCAAGGCCTCCTTTAGCATAAAACATCAACAAATTGATGATTAAAGTCTCCGTGTTTAGGTGTGTTTCTGCCTGTTGAAATAGTTTTTGTTTAAAAATTCAATCTGCATGTCTTCGTAGATCACATCAGGATGCTTTGCAGGGTGTAAAGCATCCACGCAGCTAGCTAATGGTGCAATTTTCGCAGTTAAATTTGGAGCGAGGAAGAATGGAATAGAATATCGATCCACGCCAGAGTCATTAAAAACACGATGCGCTGTTGAGAGAAATCTATCGTTAGTCCATCGCCTCAGAGTATCCCCCGAATTCACAAGAAAAGTCCCTGGAATAATCGGTGCGGGAAGCCACTCCCCCTTAGTGGTACAGATCTGCAATCCTGGAACGTTTGCCTGCGCAAGAAACGTAGAAAAATTCCTATCTGTATGAGGTGCGGTGCCAAATATGTTCTCTGCATAATCGCTTTTTGAAGCAGTTGGATAGTGGATCATCCTGACTATCGTTTCGCTTTCCTTGAAGTAAGGTTCAAAGTAGTTGGGCTCCATACCAAAGGCGACAGCATAAGCAGGTAGCAGCCGAAGACTGAACGACTCCATGGTGGTCATATATTTTTGCACTGTGGATTTGAATCCAGGAAGATTTTCTGGCCACTGATTTGGGTCACGAAGATCTTTGCCAGCTTTAACATCTGGATCTTCGGGGTCCCTCTCGCGGCGCGCAAAAAATGACTCATTTTCATTAGGTTTTGGATTTTTGTTGAGAATGGAATGTCGCTGGGCGTGCCCCTTCAATGGCATATATCCGTTGTTAGAACGATTAAGGTGGATCTTCATTTTTCTTTCGAGGGGAAGCGCATGGAAGCGTTCCGTTTCCTCGAACATTCGCTCAATTAAATCAGAGGGAATGGGGTGCTCTGTAATATAAAAGAAACCAATGTTGGTCAGCGCGCTTCTAATGCCTTTAGCTAAGGCTTCTAAGGCGCCTGTCTCGCCTGCGAGGTATGCGGATATGTCGAGAATTGGTATCCCATCTCGTGTTTGGTCTACCATAGCCTCACTTGGTTGTTGCTTTTGAGCGCCCATGCCCCCGTCCTCACTGATACTAGTCTTATGACCCGTTTAAAGTTGTATCGAGAAAATAACTTTCTCGAATGGAAAGCATAATGACTCAAAAAGCTCCGAATTTTTAGGAAAATGGAAGCAGGAGAAATTTCGGAAGATTTTAAGTGTTCGGCTATATTCCATGTGATGTGATAAGGCTTTGTGAAAACCTCTTTTATGAGAAGCCGGTTTGGCGGTATTCATGCGCCTCTTCAAGAAATTGTTTTTTGCACAAGTCGACTTTAACCATTTAGTACGGATTACATCTTGAATTCCGCAAACGCAGAACATCAGTCCGAAGTTCCCCAGGGGTATAAAGACCCTTCTTTTCGACAAGGGTTTTCTAGCGTTTTGGGTGGCAGGCACCTAATCGGAGTAATTAGGTGGCTACAGCTTTTAGCGTTGAGCGTTTACACTCTAGAGATTACAGCGTCGCCTTTCTTAGTATCCATGGTGCCGCTCTTGTTCATGGCTCCAATGGCTTTAACTGGTCCGCTATGGGGCGTAGTTGCCGATAGAACAGACCGGAAGCATCTATTTATTGGAACAACAGCGCTCGTTTGCTCCGTATCATTAATCATGGCGTATGTGGCGCATGTGGGCGAATTAGTATTTGGCCATATCGCCATAGCATCTCTTCTGGCTGGGGTTTTCTGGGCCACCGATATGCCGATACGACGTCGGCTGATAGGAGATTTATCTGGAAATGCACTAGCGCCAGCGATGAGCCTGGATGCTGCAACTGGCAATGCTACTCGAATGCTCGGCCCGCTTCTCGGTGGACTGACGTTGCAGTTAATGGGAATAGCAGGTGTCTTCGTGTTTAGCTTTGTCTGTTATACCGTAGTTTTGCTGCTAGTAGCATCAGTGCAGTTACCTCAAATTAAAGCCTTATCCAAATCTACTACGTCTCTGTTTAATGATCTCGGAGGCGGCGTTCGACTAGTAGCTAGTGATATATGGCTCAAGCTAGTGCTATCGGTAACCATAGTTTTTAATATTTTTGGTTTTGCCTTTACGTCCATGATTCCTGTTTTGGGTGCGCGGCAACTAAAACTTGACCCTTTCTGGGTTGGGGTGTTGTCGAGTTTGGAGGGGCTTGGTGCTTTTGTTGGAGCGATTATGGTTGCGGTGATAGCGCGACCTGAAATTCACTTTAAAATCTACTTTCGTGGCGTTGGAGTGTATTTGGCCCTTGTGGGTCTTCTGGCTGGACTAGCAATTAATATCTCCAACATCAGTCTTCCGTTTATTGCGTGCGGGGCAGTTTTAGTTGGGATTGGTATTGCTGGAGCCTGTTTCTCAGCAATGCAAAGCACTCTCTCTTATTTAGCAGCACCTCCGGCTTTCAGAAGCCGTGTTCTTGGTGTGCTTACTTTATGTATAGGCACTGCCCCAATCGGCTTTTTTTGTATTGGGTGGGTTGCCGAGGAATTCAGCGCGCCAGTAGCACTGTTCATGACATCTCTTATAGGTCTTGCTGCACTTGGATTTGTTCGTTTCCGTTACCGATTAGCGGGGTCCGTGCCACCATCATCCAAGGATAAAAGTTAGCTCAAAGCTGCTAAAAGGATTGCTATGCTGTTTCGTTTGGCTACGCTTTGTTCAAGTCGAGGGAGGCACTTAGATCAAGATGGAAACAATAGAAGAAGTCTTTGATTACATCATTATTGGGGCAGGTTCAGCAGGGGCTGTGCTTGCCAACCGGCTTAGTGCAGATGGAAGGACAAGAGTTTTACTGCTTGAAGCAGGAAAGCCAAACAATATCTGGACGCGCATTCCAATCGGTTTTGGCAGATTAATCGAAAACCCAGCTGCAAATTGGTGCTACAGCGCCGAACCAGAGGAGAATACTAACGGACGCCGCATGCCTGTTCCTCGTGGTAAACTCTTGGGAGGTTCAAGTGCAATAAATGGCATGATTTTTGTCAGAGGCCAGCCGCTAGATTATGACACCTGGGCTCAACTTGGAAACCGAGGCTGGAGCTATCGTGAGGTGCTTCCGTTCTTCCAAAAGATGGAACATTTTGATGGAGGTGAGGAAGAGTATCGCGGTCGCTCAGGACCTCTGAAGGTTACGGAGATACCTGAGGTCGAGCCTCTTTATCAGGCAATCTTAGACGCTAGCCAGCAAGCCGGCTTACCTTTTAATTCAGATTATAATGGAGCCAGTCAAGAAGGAGTCTCAATAAGTCAGACAACAATATCTAGGGGGCGCCGTCAAAGCACGGCCCATTGTTACCTTGAACCGGCCAAAACTCGAAGCAACCTTATAATTATATCTGAAGCGTTAGCCGATCGTTTGCTTTTTGAGGGCAGTCGATGCGTTGGTGTTTCTTATTCCAGAAGGGGAACTGTTCATAAAGCGCGAGCCGGCCGAGAGGTGATAGTATCTGCAGGCTCGGTTAAATCTCCACAATTGCTAGAACTCTCGGGTATTGGTCAATCTTCCCGTCTGCGAAATCTTGGAATCGATGTAGTACATGACTTGGCAGGTGTAGGAGAAAATTTGCGAGATCATTACGCTCCCCGGATGCGTTGGCGAATTGGGGCTCGAGGCTTCACTTATAATGATAAAGCTCGCGGTCTCGGCATTGTTCGAGAAGCTTTCAAATTTTTCTTTAAACGCACAGGCTTATTAGGCCTGCCAGCAGCACCTGTACGAGTATTTTTCAGAACCAGAGAAGGCTTAGAGTCACCAGATGCTTGCATCGGTTGGTTTCCGCTTCTAGTGGCGCCAGGCTATAGGATTGACGAAGAGTCTGGCATTACGACTTTTACGCATCCTCTTCGGTCTGAAAGTACAGGTAGTATTCATATCGGAAGTGATGATCCATCTGTTCAGCCGGAAATTAATTTCAATTTTCTTTCATCGCCGCCAGATGCTGAAATTACTTTGCATGGAATCCGGATGACTAGAGAAATAATGGGTATGCCCGCTATGCAGCATCTTCAGGTTGAAGAGATATTTCCCAATCTAGGTTTACAAGATGATGATGAACTTATGGCTTGGGTTAAGCAAACGGCCGAAACGACTTATCACCCAGTCGGTACTTGTAAGATGGGTTCTGACCCTTTGGCGGTGGTCGACGAGCGCCTGCGAGTGCATGGCTTGACCGGTTTAAGGGTGGCAGATGCATCGATCATGCCTACTTTGTCTTCTGGGAATACTAATGCGCCTTCAATTATGATTGGTGAGAAAGCTTCTGAAATGATCTTAGCTGACGCAGCCTGATTTGACGTCTGAAATTAAGATGAGTTTTTTAAGTGGAGGGCTAGGATATGTCTATGAAAATTAAGCCAATTAGCGATGCATTAGGTGCAGAGGTTTTTGGCATTGATTTCAGAAATCCTGTTTTAGATAGTGAACTTCAAACGCTTAAATCAGAGTTGGCAGAGCACCTGGTCTTGGTCGTGAGGAAACAAAATCTAACCCCAGATCAACTCGTTGCTTCTGTGCGAATGTTTGGCGAAATCATGCCTCAGCACCTAACTGAAATGCTAATGCCTGAGCATCCGGAGGTCGCAGTTCTAGATAGTAGGAATGTTCAGCCTGGACCAGATGGAAGATCCATGCCAGTTGGTTCTAGAGCTTGGCATACCGATCATACTAACCATGCCATGCCACCAAAGTTTACGGTGTTATATGCCGTCAATCTTCCAGAAACTGGCGGTGATACCAGTTTCGCAAATATGCAAAGAGCTTATGATCTTTTGTCAGAGGACGAGCGCAAAGAGTTAGTAAATCTGCGCACTTTGAACAAAATTGAAGATCATTCGTATGTTAGTGATGAAGACCGAAGCCGATTTGGTGAAAGACAAAGTCATCCGCTGATCCGCACTCATCCCGATACGGGAAGGCAAGGTATCTATTTACACCCCGGAAAGACAGAATCTATCGAAGGCATGACGCCTGAAGCTAGCCGTATTTTTGTAGATCAGTTGCTCGACAAAACTATAGTTTCGGAAGTCATCTACCGGCACCGTTGGCTTCCTGGAGATTTAATAATCTGGGACAATCGTGGGGTTTCTCATCGGGCGCATGCTGATTACGATTTGAAAATTGGACGTGTGATGCATCGTGTTTTGGTGAGGGGAGAGGTGCCGTTTTAGGCGTTTCTTTCTCATCCGGTATTTTTTAATAAATCTTAGTTTTTCATTGTTACTAAAAGCTCATCATGGCAGCATGATTTGACTTTACATCTGCTTATTTAAAGGAAGCTATTGGCATGGTTGCGCCCCCAGTAGGCCAAATACCTGGCATTTATCATCGACAGGTTGGAGACATAACTGTAACGGTCGTTTCCGATGGATACTTAATGGGAACGTTGGACGTTCTGCATAATATTGCTGAAGAAGATGCTCAACGAATGATTGTTGATGCCTTTGGTCCTGCAAAAGGTCGTAAGACTTCAGTGAATACCTTTTTGATCCATTCCCACGGTAAGCTTGCTTTAGTTGACACTGGGTGTGGCACCTATATGGCAGACACAGGTGGCTGGATGATGCAAAATCTTCAGGCGGCTGGCATTAAGCCAACGGATATAGATACTATTCTACTCACTCACATGCATCCTGATCATTCGGCTGGTCTGAGCGACAGAAATAGCTGGACACCGTTTTTCCCAAATGCCGAGCTTGTATTTCATGAGAACGAGCTGAAGCATTGGGAAGATGACGCAGCTATGGCCCGGGGTACGGACCGCGAAAAACAACTTTTTTTTCAGGCCACTCGAGAGCAGGTCGCACCTTATAAAAAACAAATGCGAATGTTTGCCGATGGTGACGAAGTGTTCCCTGGTGTGATCGCAATTGCTGCTCATGGACATACGCCAGGCCATAGCATGTTCAATGTTCAATCAGGTAATGAGCAGCTTTTGATTTGGGGTGACATTATGCATGTCCCTGATATCCAGGCCCCGATGCCCCATGTCACTATGGCTATGGATAGTGACCCGGCTCAGGCAGGAGCTACCCGCCAGCGTGTATGTGATATGGTGGCAAGTGACAGGCTATTAGTTGCTGGCATGCACCTTCACTTTCCTGCCTGCAGTTATGTTGTGCGCGAGGGTAGTGGCTTCAAAGTCATCCCTGAGCGCTGGCAGCTATAGCTCTCTTTATTAGTTTGAAGGCAATCTATCACTATATGACGTCAGTTTAAATTCTGTAGACCACAGTTGGGCGGCGACTTTGATCCGTCGCTGCTCCGTCTTTAGGCTACCGTAAAACCCTTATAATTTTTGTTCAACTACGTCTTCACATATGTCTCGATAGCGAGCCATGCCCCCAGCATAGGGTAAGAAGACACGAGGTTTTCCTGGAACATTTGCGCCAAGATACCATGAGGATTTTGCCGTAATTAGCAGGGTGGCTTGAGCGGCTTTTTGAACTTGGGTTTCCCATTCATTAACAGCTGTAGAAGTGGGCTCCATGCAGCTTGCGCCAATTTGGTCAATGTGAGTAATAGCATTGGCTATCCACTCAGCATGTTGCTCGATTGCAACTGGCATGTTCGTTAATACAGATGGACTTTGTGGCCCAGTAATTGTGAACAAGTTAGGGAAGCCTTCGACTTGCAAGCCGAGATAAGTCTTTGGGCCTTCCTGCCAAGCCTCCCCAAGAGAACGACCATCGCGGCCAATAAGATTAAGCCTTGTTAAAGGACCGGTCACTCCGTCATAACCAGTAGCAAACACAATAATGTCTAGATCGTACTCAGTGCCGTCAGACGTCCGCAGACCACGAGGTGTGATTGCTTCAATGGGTGCTGATTTAACATCGACAAGAGACACGTTTTCACGATTGTATGTTTCAAAGTAGTGGCTATCGATGATTGGCCGTTTTGTAGAATAATGATGGTCAAAAGCGGTTAGTATTTCTGCTGTTATCGGGTCTTTTACGGTTTCACGAATTTTTCTTGTTACGAAGTCTGCCATTACCTTATTAGCGGCTTCATCCACCATGATATCATTGAAGACTGCCCTGAACTGCATTCCCCTACTTGCCATGCTGCCTCTAGCAACCTTTCCTGCTCATCAACAGAAGTTTCAACTGCTCTCCGATTTTCAACGCTCCAAGGATGACCATTGGTCGTTGCTTTCATATTGCTTGCGATCTCTTCAAAATTTTTGTGGACCGAGCGTTTGAAGTCTTCTGTCAGAGGTGCGTTGCGTGCAGGGACCGAATAGTTTGGAGTTCGTTGGAACACAGTGAGATGATGCGCTTTTTTAGCAATGACAGGAGTTGCTTGAACCCCAGTTGAGCCAGTGCCAATTAAACCGACACGTTTTCCAGAAAAATCTACCCCATCTTGAGGCCATGATCCTGTATGTATCCATTGACCTTTGAAGCTATCAAGGCCCTTAAAGTTTGGAATATTAGCAGCTGAGAGGCAGCCAACCGCCGTGATTAAAAAACGAGCAGTATATTCGCCGTGATTTTCGGTCTTTATTCTCCAACTACGCGCATCTTCATCCCAGGAGGCTCCAGAAACTCTCGTATCAAATTGAATATCTTTCTTTAGATCCAATTGATCCGCGGCAAAATTTAGATACCGCATGATTTCTGGTTGTTCGGGGTAACGCTCTGACCAATCCCAACTGCAGTAAAGTGACTCAGAAAACGTGTAACAGTAAGCATGGCTTTCCGTATCACAGCGAGCTCCTGGATAACGGTTCCAGTACCATGTTCCACCCACACCGCTGCCCTGTTCAAGAACTCGAACCTTTAGGCCGAGTTTGTCTCTCAGAAGGTGGAGCTGATACATCCCAGCAAATCCAGCTCCAATGATAATAGCATCGAATTGGGCCTCAGATGTCTCAGACATGTTCCTTGAATTCCTTTATCCTTGCAGGTTGATGTGTAGACACCTCAACGTATTTTGATTGAAAAGTTGAGAGTTGAACCAAGCATATTACTAGGAAGAATACCCATATTTTATTCTAAGAAAATAAATTTTCTGTTAATTTCCGTATCGTTAATCCAACCCTTCATCTAGGTTGCCATTCGGCGGAATTGCCTCCAAGGGCGGGGGAGGGAAGTTCCCAAAAGGCTGCGTCTCTGACATTTGCAACACAGGTGCCAAATGGCGAATAGGACCTGCTGCCGTCTTACTTTCGCATCTGTAATTATCTAATTCTGATGTTGGAAAGTCATAGTTTGGTTCAGAGAATTTTACATTTCCTTGACGATAAATGAACATCCCCTGATTGACACAGAGAGACGCGGACATGGTAGCTACCACCGTCTCTAGCGCGGCGTGCCAAAGCTAAAAGAACGCCGTACGCTGCAAGATAGCCGGTGGTGTAATCATTTGGCGGCGGCAGGGAGTAGTTTTGGGCGTTCGGGAGAGCCTTTGGAGCAATACCCGTTACTGTTTGGGCCACTTGTTCCCAGCCTGCTCTATGGCTGAAAGGACCGTCGGCGCCGAAACAGCTTATTGACACATAAATTATACCTGGGCGGATCGTTGCCAGGTCATCTGGTGCAAAACCATGGCTGGCAAGAATGCCGGGGCGGTATCCTTGGGTAAAGATATCGGCATCACTTGCTAACAATTTGAGTTTTTCGGCATCTTTGTTGTCTCGCAGATCCAAAAAACAACTGCGTTTCCCATGGCTTGTATCAATCACATGTTCAGCAATTTGGGGCAGATGGGGAGCGGTTACCATGAGAACATCGGCACCATGTTCAGCAAGTGAACGGGCAGAAATTGGTCCAGCTAGAATTCTTGTTAAATCCAGTGCTCGAATTCCTGATAATGGACGTGGCCCATCTGGCAATGGTTCAGGGTCACTATCACCAATTTTTATAATTTCAACGATCGGCTTTCCCGCTAACACTTTGCCATGTTCAGTCGTTAGCCACTCTTCGTTACTTCGTACCATAGCTCCGCAGGCGCGAATTTCGTCGATTGCTTGTTCAAGTTCGATAGCATCGTGGCGGGAAACAGCGGCTGCAACACTTTGGGATTGGGCTCCGCGCCGAGCAAGTTGAGAACCCGTTTTTGCAGGTGAGGTAAGCCAAAGTGAGGTAAAAACCACCGTCCATCTTTTGTTGGCCAAGGCTGAGTTATTGCGATCATGTCCTCATGGGCCCGATTTACGCAATTTTTCCAGCCACCATTATTGCCGTCGGACGCTGCAAATAATTTGAGCTTCGAAGAGCGGCTGCTGTGTGACGCATATTGACTTTCACCTTTTGGCGTCTGCCGGTTTTCATCTCCCAAATATCGTTAGCTGCAACACCAATTCCAGCCAGAACGGCGGCAGCCGTTGTCCCTATACGAAATTTAGTGGAAAGGATTGGTTCGCTTCCTATGATCTCTACTTCCTCAGGCTCTGGAGAAGTGAGGGACCGGATCGACATAACTTCTTCGAACGGTGTTAGCATTTTTAGGATTCCATTTTTGAATAATGAGGGTCCGATATCTGGAGTAGAGTCAACCCGAGATTAATCTTAGCTTAAACCTTTGCTGGGAGGGTGTTCATGAGGCAAATCAAGATTGGTGACATAACTATTGATGCTGTTATTGAGAGGGATGGCCCTTGGCGCAAACCTGAGGACTTCTTTCCAGACTTCGATGAAGCAACTTTCCAAGCACATGTTACAAAGATGGAGCCAGAGGTGTTTGACCCCACTACTGGGAAGTTGGTGATGACTTACCAGACCTTTGTTATCCGAACACCAAATCTCACTATTTTAGTTGATACGTGTGCTGGTGAGCATAAAGGCCATCCGGCACCATTTGATTTTCCTGGCAAAGAACGCTGGCGGGAAGAATTATTCGCGCTTAAGCGTAAAATTTGAAGATGTAGACTACGTTTTTTGCACTCACTTGCATTGATCATACAGGATGGAATACAACCCTGAAGGATGGTCGTTGGGTCCTACATTCCTAATGCAAAATACATTTTCCATAAGGGTGAATATGCGATTTGGGAGGCTGAGCATTTAAAAAGGGTGCAAATCCTCCAGGTACAGTTTTTCGCGATAATTGTTTGCCAATAGTAGAGGCAGGGCAAGTTCCTATTAGTTGACGACGACTACAAACTAGATGATCTGGTAACTCTTACCCCCAACTCCAGGTCACTCACCTGCCATTGTTGGCGTTAACCTTCATTCTAAAGGTGAAACAGCGATTATTACTGGGGACATGATGCACCATGCCATTCAGTGCAGAGAGCCCGATTGGTCGGTCAATCCAGACTGGGATCAAAAGGAGGCAGCTCGCTCTCGTCGAAAATTTTTGTCCGAGGTGGCTGGAACCGATGTGCTTCTTTTGCCCATACACTTTCCCGCTCCGACAGCGGGTACTGTCACGATGGATGGCCTGATCGTTTCGACTATAAATTTAAGAGGGACTAGAGAATTTCGTATACGTCGTATGCGGGTCCCGATGGATCTCTTCGGCCGACAGCAACTGTGAGAATGCTGTTAAGCCACATGTATTTTTTAGACGCGGTTTCAAACCTTGGTGATGTGCGAAAATAGTAAAGGTTTGGATCAACATCCTTGCCCTTTAAGAGATCTGCCATCACAGCCTCAGGGCCATGCCGAAAGCCATGATAAATTGTGTACAGAAGCGCGCCATCATCTGTTTCTAAGGTCATCCGAACGTCAATTTTAGAAACTCCGTCGGTACCTGTGAGCAACCAATCTCCACCCCCGTCGTGGATATGTCCTTTTAATTTTGGCCCAGAAAAAGTTCCACCTGTAATGCGTGCGACTAAGCGGTCACCATGTGGTGTTCCTCCAACATCTGTGAGAGGAAGGTGGACATTCAGTGCCAAGCGGCAGAGAAATTCTGTTTTTAGCTGCATGCGGTCCATTGAAATCTCCGTTTTCTTGGTTGCTCAAAACTGTCACCAATGCAGAGTTAACTCAGGCCGCGTCTTCAAGCACCATTTCAGCTGCCTTTTCTCCAATCATAATTGATGGAGCATTTGTATTCCCTGAGATCAGTGTTGGCATTATTGAGGCATCAGCCACTCTCAGACCGTTCAATCCGCGTACTTGAAGACGTGGATTGAGCACCGCCATGGGATCATCATCACGGCCCATTTTGCAGGTGCCCACTGGATGATATGTGGTCTCGCCTGCAGCTCTTGCCCAAGCCTCGATTTCGGCATCAGTCTCTGCATTTGAACCAGGTGCGATTTCTTGCAAATCCAAATCAGCCATAGCCGGTGCACGCATAATTGAGCGAGCCATCCGTATAGCCACTATGGTAAGCTCCACGTCAGGGGTGGCTGATAGAAAATTGAAGCGGATAGCTGGAGGCGTTGCTGTGCTAGGGCCTTTGATATGGACGCTGCCTTTGCTTTCCGGACGCATAACGTGGGCGTAGCAAGTAAAAAGCCTGCCTGTTTAGAGAGTTTGTAGCCAGGCTCGTATAACATGGGAACCCACCCTAGCAGGCAGTCAGGAGCATCTAGGTGAGGTGAAGATTTGACGAAGGCTCGGATTGGCGCAGCTGGTATTCCCATCATCCCCTTGCGCGTCAGGCCGTAGCGCAGTGCTTGCCATATAAGCCCTATACCACCTGCTTTATCATTATAGGTTACGCCACGCTTTCCAACCGCCCAACGCGTGCGTGGTGCATAGTGGTCACGTAGGTTTTCACCTACCCCGGCCAATTCATGCTGAACTTTAACCCCTGCGGACATAAGATTGTCTGGGCGACCAATACCAGAAACTTCTAAAATCTGGGGAGAGTTAAAGCTACCTGCCGATATGATAACTTCACGACCAGCACGAGCTTCCTTTGTTTCTCCATTTTGGCTGTAGGATACACCAAACTACCCGCTTTCCCTCCAATATTAGACGTTCTGTGAGGGCTGCCGTTTCTATACGAAGATTTTTGCGATTTTTAGCTGGCTCAAGATAGCAGGCGGCCGTACTCATACGTCTGCCATTTGAAATGGTCGCCTGGCTCATGGAAATTCCATGCTGGTCCAAGCCGTTGTAATCCTTTGGATTGGGTACCCCAACTTCGGCAGCTGCCCTTATAAGCCGATCGTAAAGTTCCCCTTTTCGTCCGGGTGCGTTACACGTATAGGCCCATCGTTGCCCTCGAAACTCGTCAGCGCCACCTTCGTAGTTCTCTAGTTTTTAAAAGCGGGTAGGACGTCTGCATAAGACCAGCCCCGGCAGCCCAATTGAGACCATTGATCGTAATCGCGCGCTTGTCCTCGCACGAATACAAGTCCATTGATGGACGATGACCCCCCGAGAAGCTTCCCGCGTGGTGCCGGGAGCGCTCTGTTACCCGTGCCCTCTTCAGGTTCCGAAGAGTAAAGCCAATTAGCGACAGGGTTAGATATTAATTTTGCATAACCAATAGGAATTTGAGACCAAAAATTTTTTGCCGGTCCTGCCTCAAGTAAAAGCACCTGGTATCGACCGTGTTCTGAGAGTCGGGCTGCCAATGCTGCGCCTGCCGAACCTGCGCCAACGACAATGAAATCAAAAATATCTTGGTCGGTCATTTTAAGTTCTTCCGTTTAGGGTCTTTGCATCTTGTATGGATCGCCAAATTGTTTCGGGCGTTGCAGGCCCGTTCCAGCCATTTACCCCGAGGGCGTTTAGGGCGTTCAGTATAGCAAGCGTGATGGCAGGATAGGCTGCAATTGCTCCAGATTCGCCAGCGCCTTTAACACCAAAGGGATTGGTTGTGCATCGTGTCATGCGTTGAAACCAAGTTTCAAGGATGGAAGATTGTCGGCGCGAGGAATGGCATAGTCCATGAAACTTCCGGTTAGAGGTTGCCCAGTCTTTGCATCAAAAATTGTGCCTCCAGCACCGCCTGACCCATTCCTTGGGCAATAGCGCCTGCAACTTGCCCCTCAACTATCATTGGGTTCACCATAACCCCGTAGTCGTCAACGGAAGCATAATTCACCAGGTGAACCACACCAGTTTCGGGGTCCACTTCAACCTCTGCGGCTTGGGCGCCGTTTGGATATGCCATTTGGCCGCGTGAAAAAGCGTGAAAGGCATTCAGAGGATTTCGCGTAGCTCTGCTTCCCGCGGCTACCTCAATGAGACCCACGCTGCGATCAACTGCTCTGAAAGAACCATCCTTGAATGTGACGGTCCCCGCTTGCAGCATTTCTGCAGCTATAGGAGTAGCCTGTTCCACAATTTCTTTGGCGGCCCGCCATATGGCTGTGCCGGCCATATAAGTAGCTCGGCTGCTGCCATGGCCACCGCCGATTGGTACGGCGTCGGTATCGCCGTGGATCAAGCGAATTTTGTTATTTTCTATTCCAAGTCTGTCTGACAACAGTTGTGAAAATGTTGTCTCGTGACCTTGCCCAATTGTTTGCGTGCCAACAGCTAAATCAACATCGCCATCGGCTCGAAAGCGTATCGAGGCACTTTCATCTGGTGACCCACCGTTTGCCTTTATATGACAAGCGACCCCCAGACCGCGTAACTTCGATGAGTTCATCTGTCTTGAAGAAAATCCATCGGCATCTATTGCCTGCAACACTTCTTCGAATGCTTTTGGAAAATTACCACTGTCTACTCTAGTGCCAAGAGCATTGCGCATGGGTGTTTTGCTGAAGAGGTTACGGCGCCGAAGTTCAAACCTGTCCATTCCAGTAGAGTAGGCTGCTTTATCGATGAGGCGCTCCATGATGTTAACCATCTCTGCAAAGCCTGGTCCTCGCATGACCCCAATGGGTGTAGTATTTGACAGGACGGAACGTGCACGCATCGCGATCTTGGGAATGTCGTATACGGTCCCAGGAGATGAGCGTATTGGTTTGTCTGCACGCCGGCAGCGGAACCGGCAATATAAGCGCCAAGATTTGCTATGCTTTCAATTTCAAGGGCAATGAAACGCCCTTCTTTATCAAGGCCAAGTCGAGCCGTTGCTCTGTGGTCACGAACCTGATGATCACTAAGAAAAACTTCCGAGCGAGTGGCAATCCATTTTACTGGCCGGCCAGATTTTTTTGCGGCCCAGAGCAGTAGCCCTTGTTCTTGGTAGCCAAAATTTTTTGAGCCAAACCCTCCTCCTACATCTGGTGCGAGCCACCTGGATTGGGAGCGTTTAATTTTAAGAGCCTTAGCAATATGGTCTCGATTATTATGAAGGCTTTGACTTGATACGTGGAAAGTGAAGCGGTCTGCGTCGGGGTGATAGACCGCCACTCCGCCTCTTGGCTCAATGGGATGGGTGACTACGCGGTGGTTTAAAAGTTCTATTGAGACTAAATGTTTGGCGGAGTCTAACGATTTAATGACGCCATCATTATCTCCATGTTGCCAGTCCATACAAAGTTGCTAGGAACCCTGGAGTCTACCTGTGGGGCGTCAATCTCCAAAGCAGCTCTGCCATCCACAACAGCCTTTTTTCTAAATAATCTACTTCGATCATTTCGGCTGCGTCGAGCGCGGCAGACTTAGTATCGGCTAAAATCATGACCAAGGGTTCACCGACGTAGCGAACATGGTTGTCTGCTAAAAGTGGCTGTGGTCCCCAGTTAAAGGGTTCGCCAGTCATGGTGTTTGCTGTCACATAAGGCTCGAGGTTACCGATACCGTCTGCATCGAGATCACCGGAAGTCAACACGGCGATGACTCCAGGCACCACTTTTGCAGCCGAAAAGTCGATTTTTCTTATTTCTGCACTTGCGTGGGGACTGCGTAGAAAAACAGCATGGGCAACATTTTCAAAAACCATGTCGTCGAGATAACAGCCTTGCCCGGTAACAAACCGGTAGTCTTCTTTGCGCTTTGGCGTAGCCCCGACTTTGGCAATCTCAACTCTAGTGGTCATGAAAGCTGAAACCCATCATATTCCTTGGATGCAACGTCTTCGCACTTAGCTACATAACGGGGGAATCCTCCAATGTACGGCATGAAAACCCTTGGTTTGCCAGGGACATTGGCCCCTTGCTATTCAAGATGAGCACACCGAGCGGAGCGGATAATTCTGCTGTTTCATTTACATGATCCACCCAGTTATCTTCCGCTACTACTTCCGCTTCAATCTCTGTTTTTCCACTCTTTCTTAGGTCAGAAATACAACGGTCTATCCATTCAACGTGTTGCTCAATTGACGGCAGCATATTGGTTAGAACTGAAGGGCTTCCAGGACCAGTGACCGTAAAAAAGGTTTGGAAATCCTGCAACGGCTGGGGTCCCAAATAGCTGCGTGCTCCTCCATGCCACTTTTCCCTCAGTTGTCGGCCATTCCGTCCCTCAATGTTTATCCTATTCAGAGCGCCCGTCATCGCGTCAAAACCTGTCGCAAAAACGATAGCATCAACTTCCGTGCTTCAATATCGTGCCAGCACACCCTTGGATGTAATACGTTGGATTGGGTTTTTAGAAACATCAATAAGTTTAACGTGGGGAAGGTTATACGTTTGGTAATATCCAATATCGACGCATAGACGTTTGCAGCCAATGATATTTTCAGGGCAGAGCATGTCCGCAACCTTTGGATCATCTACTAAACTGCGGATTTTCTCTCGGACGAATTCGGCAGCTGTATCGTTTGCTTCCTTAACAAACAGCAGGTCCTTGAAACCTCCGAGAAAAGACAATCCGCCGCGATCCCAGCGTTTCTGATACTCGGTACGTCTTTCTTCGTCAGTCGACTCGAGCGCTGCAATGTCCCGGAAATCAAAGGCTACACCCGTCGGCATGGTTTGCGTAAGCGCGGAGCTGTTTGTAAGTCTTTTTGATTTCAGCGATATAGTCGTCATCTAAATTGTGATTGTTTGCCGGAATTGCATAGTTTGCCGTTCGCTGAAATACGGTCAGGCTCTTTGCTTGTTTGGCTATGATTGGGATTGATTGAATAGCCGATGAGCCGGTTCCAATAACAGCCACCCTTTTCCCTTTCGAAATTCACGCCTTCGTGAGGCCATTCTCCTGCGTGATAAATTGGGCCTTTAAAATTTTCTACACCATCAAAGTGTGGGTGGTTTGGAGCAGAAAGACAGCCCAAAGCCATCACACAGAAAGGAGCCTCAAACTGCTCACCTTCTTCCGTGGTGAGACTCCAGGTCTTGGGCTGATTCGTTATATTTTATGGAGGAAACACGTGCATTGAATTGAATGTCTGGGCGCAAATCAAACCGGTCGGCTACATGATTGGCATAGCGAAGTATTTCAGGTTAAGTAGTAACGTTCTGACCAATTCCATTCCTGTTCGAGGTCATCGTCGAATTGAAGTGAGTATTGAACGCTTTCAACGTCGCAACGTGCTCCAGGATAGCGATTCCAATACCATGTCCCACCAACTCCATCGCCCGCCTCGAGGACACGTACTTTGAGCCCTGTTGGCGAAGTTTATGCAGCATGTACATGCCGCCAAAGCCAGCGCCGACAACCATCACATCAAAGTTTTTAATCTCAACCATCGTCTAAACCTGAAAATTACATCGTAGATGCAACAGTACCCTGTTTGAGGGGCTCTTCAACTACCTGTTTGGTTATGCAAGCATGATTGACCGTTGATGGTTTGATGGAGCCTGGCTTATGGATGACAGTCGTATCCCCATTTTGGTTGGTGCAGGACAGGTAACTCAACGAGAGCCTGATCCGCTCAAGTCATTAAAGCCAATTGCTGCTGCAGCGAAGCAGGCGGCAGAGGATGCAGAAGTAGGACAATCACTCCTATCAACATTGGATACCATCGTTTTATTGCGATCGTTTTCGGATACGAGTTGGCGCTTTAAGTCGCCTTTTGGTGGACCGGTTAACCCTCCCAAGTCTTTAGCCGCTCGGCTAGACGCAAACCAGGCTTCAAGACTGGGATACACCCATGCGGTGGGAACATGCCTCAATGGTCCATAAATCGACTGTTTGAAATGGTCACAAGAGGAGAGGTTGAAGCAGCTTTAGTCGCGGGCGGGGAGGCGCTTGCCACACAAAAGGCTGCTCAACGTTTGTCACTTGATCTTGATTGGAATGAGGATGCTGGCGGCAAAGCTGAAGAATGGGGTGTGGCGAAGCGTGGTGGAGTGGGACGTAGAGGATAGGCACCGGATGGCAGGCGCTATTTATGCATATCCACTATATTTGAGAATGGTATTCGAGGGAATCGTGGTCGTTCTGTATCTGAGCACCTGAAGGAAATGGGAAAATTGTTTGAGGGGGTTTTCTGCGTTGTTGCTCAAAACCCACTTGCAGATCGTCGTGATCGTTTTACCGCAACAGAAATAGCAACCCCATCAGCCAAAAATCCCTTCATCGGTTTTCCTTACACCAAGTTGATGAATGCGAACGCATTTATTGATCAATCGGCGGCAGTGATTTTAACAAGTGTGGCAAAAGCGAAAGAGCTAGGCATTCCTCAAGGCCGGTGGGTTTACCTTCATGGGACAGCAGATGCGTACGATCACTGGCATATTAGTGACCGAGTTAATTTTTACTCGTCTCCTGCCATGCGCATCGTTTCTGAGGAAACATTTGAGATGGCAGGATTTGGGCAAGAAAAATTAGATTTTCTTGATCTTTACTCTTGTTTCCCATCTGCAGTGCAAATTGCTTGTGCAGAAATGGGTATTGCAGAGGATGACCCTAGAGGTCTCACTGTAACAGGTGGACTTCCTTATTTTGGTGGACCTGGAAACAACTATGTCACGCACTCTATCGCTGAAATGATGGTAAAGGTCCGAAATTCCTCAGGCAGTTTTGGTATGGTAACAGCCAACGGCAATTATGTGACAAAGCAATCTGCTGGGATTTACTCTACAACCCCGACAGAGAATAATTTTAACCCCAAGGACCCTCTTATTTATCAATCTAAAATTGATGCTGAAAAAGGGCCTGAGACAACGGATAAGCCAGTCGGCAAAGCAACCGTGGAGACTTACACAGTAATGCATAACCGCGAGGGTCCGAGTTTTGCTATTTTATTTGGTCGTTTGGAGGATGGCCGACGCTTTATTGCGAACACTCCTGATGACCCAGGATTACTTGCGGATTTGGAAAAATCTGATGCCTTAGATCTTCACGGTCACGTAAACACTAATTCTGATGGAATTGCCATCTTTACTCCAGGATAATTCCAATCCGTACTGAATTTTTGTCATTTATATCTTTATCGGAGCCGTCAAATGGACTTCGCCCATTCGCCTAAAGTCCAAGGGCTGGTTGATCAACTGGAAGCTTTCATAGATCGCGAGATTTTACCGCGTGCTCGGCCATGGCGTGAGGCAGCTTTGGAAGGTCAATATCCAGAATTTATTGCAGAAGTGCAGAACAAGGCGAAAGATGAAGGCTTATGGAATTTAGCGATCCCAAACCTTCCTGGTGATGCTCCTGGAGAGCGGTTGACCAACGCAGAATTTGCTCCGCTGGCGGAAATTATGGGCCGTTTCATGGGAGCACCCAAGGCGTTTAATTGTCATGCTCCTGATGTTCCCAATATGATCATGCTAGCTGATGCTGTGACATCTTCTCAGCGTAGGCTATGGCTTGACCCGCTCTTGAACGGTGATGCCCAATCTGCTTTTGCGATGACGGAGCCCTCAGTTGCATCCTCAGACGCAACGAACATCCAAACAACAATCAAACAAGACGGTAATGACTTCATAGTATCTGGTCGAAAATGGTACATTTCAGGGGCAAAGGCAGCTTCTTTTCACTTGGTTATGGGTATTTCTGATCATGATGCAGCGCCAGACCGCAGACACAGCGTTATTATTGTCCCTGCCGACAGCCCAGGAGTTCGTCTTGTTCGTCCAACGCCGTTTTTAGGGTTTTCTGAACCTGGTGCACCGGCTTGGGAAATCGCATTTGAAGATGTTCGGGTGCCAGTTGAAAATTTATTAGGTGAGAAAGGCGATGGCTTCCTTTTGGGACAGACTCGTCTTGGGCCTGCGCGTGTTCACCACTGCATGCGTGCTATTGGACACTGCGAAACTTTAATTGAGTTAATGCAGATGCGCGCAAGCGAACGAGCAGCTTTTGGAAAAAATATTTCTGAGTATGACTCAATCCAACATATGATTGCTCGCAGTCGTATCGAGATTGAGCAGGCACGCTTATTAACTTGGTCTTGCGCTTGGATGCTTGATCAGGAGGGGTTTAAGGCAGCTCGGCAGCAAGTTTCCATGATTAAAGTTGCTGTAGCGCACGCATATCAAAGCATTGCTGATCGCGCTTTGCAAATTTTTGGTGCAATGGGGGGATCTGATGATACTCCTATCCGCGATGCCTTCTCCTGGGCCAGAGCACTGCGTATATTTGACGGCCCAGACGAAGTTCATCTTAGACAAATATACCGCTTGGAGCCAAAGCCAAGCAAATCGCTTGCAGCTTCTCCACAAATTTTGAAGCCATCGGCTTAGGACGATGCGCGGCTTTCTTTCTGCCTTTTCGGTTAAAAGTTTTCGCTTCCAATGGCCTGCTGATCTTCTGTCTTCATTCGCTCTGGAGATGGAAGTTTTGATCTTGAATTGGTTTGTATTGATTGAAACGAAATCGGTAACTGCCTTGGCGTTATTTGCTGGGCTTCAATACTTAGGATCTTTGATTGCTCCAGCGATGGGTGCGTTGGCAGATCGAATTGGACGTCGTCGAACCTTATCGACCCTTCGCGCGCTCTATACTGTTCTTGCGGTAATAATCATGACGCTAGATCTGTCTGGCCTCATGGAACCAATATTTATTTTCATTATTGCTGCGGTGGCTGGTTTGATAAGGCCTTCCGATTTGGTTATGCGCAATGCACTAATCGGGGACACCATGCCTGCCAATAAACTGGCTAATGCCATGGGACTCTCACGTACCACTATGGATACGGCCCGAATGACAGGTGCACTCGCGGGAGCTGGGCTATTAACCTCTTTAGGGCTTGGTGTTGCGTATGCCTTTGTGGCTGCAATGTATTTTACAAGCTTTATTTTAACCCTCCGGGTCGCGCACATCGAGACCGACGACACGCTGTCAACTCGGCCAAAGCCATTTCGTCAGGTAATCGATGGCCTCGCCTATGTGCGACGAACCCCAGCAGTACTTGCTCTTATGTGGCTCGCCTTTCTAGTGAATCTTACAGGTTTTCCTCTCGTTTCAAATAGTGGTCTACTCTCTTACGTTGCTCGCGAAGTCTATGGTCTCGACGCCACGGGGCTTTCACATCTTGCTGCAAGTTTTGGAGTTGGTTCGTTGGTTGCGTCCATTGTAATGGCTGCAACTGGAGGTGCTAGAAAACCAATACATTTGGTTTTTGGAGGTGCAGTTATTTGGCATGTCCTCCTGTTATTATTCGCATTTAGTTCGATAAAGGCAGAGGGTATGGCGTTGTTGTTCCTTGTGGGCGTAGCGCAGGGTGTAGCGATGATTTCTATGGCTGTCGCCTTACTGCGGCTGGCAGAGGCTAAATTTCGTGGCCGAGTGATGGGTGTAAGGATGCTAGCGGTTTACGGATTGCCAATTGGCCTTGCTTTAGTTGGCCCAGCAACAGACTTGCTTGGGTTTCAAGGAGCTGCCCTTGCTGCGGCAGGGACTGGTTTAGTAACGATCTTTCTTATCGCAATCATCTGGCGAAAAGCTCTCTTTTTTGATTCTTGATCTTGCCCAAAATTTGATGTCCCTATAGGCATACGCAAATTAATTTCACAAAAAGTAAGGCCGTTATGAGAATTACTACTGAACTTCATGAGGGCTACAAAATTTTCGTGCTGGGCGATATAAGCAAGAAATAGAGCGTTATCTTTCACTAGCTGAAGGTCAGGCACCAAAAACGATGATCATCAGCTGTGCTGATAGTCGTGTTGATCCGGCCACTATCTTTGCCGCTGGTCCTGGAGAATTATTTGTCGTTCGCAATGTAGCAGCCCTAGTACCCCCATATGATGAAACCGGTGGCTTCCATGGAACATCTGCTGCGGTTCAGTTTGCGATAGAAAACTTAGGCGTCAAAAACCTTGTTGTAATGGGGCATAGTTTTTGCGGCGGCGTTCAGGCGGCATTGGCGATGGAAGCCGATCAGCCGGTTGGCCGATTTATTCGTCCTTGGGTTGGTCTTTTGGCTGAAGCTCGCGATGCCATGCTTAATGATCCTAATTCACCCGCAGATGAGAATGGTCGCTTGAATCTGCTAGAATGTCTTGCAGTAGGCGTTTCAATCCAAAATCTAAGCACATTCCCTTTTGTAAAGGATGCTTTGAATACAGGACAACTCACTATCCACGGGGCAAGATTTTCAATTGCCGTTGGTGAACTTCAATGGCGCAATCCAGAAACGGGGCATTTTGCACAGGTTCAGGTATAAACTACTACTCGTATGACCTTGCGTCCTCAATAACCTTTCCGTCCGAAGGTAAAGAACCTGGGGTTAAGAGAGTAACTGGACCTGAAAGGTTGATGAACTTCGATACTGTTGCTTCGATTTTTTCAGCTAAGTTTGGGTCATGATTTTCTGTTTCGCATGCAACAGTGAACTGATCACGATGGTTTTCTGATATGACAGTTAAGCGAAGCTTAAGGATCTCTGGGTGAGCTGTGCGGACCTGTTCTAGTTGTGTGGGGCGCACAAACATGCCACGAATTTTTGTGGTCTGATCAGCGCGTCCCATCCATCCTTTGATCCTGGGTGCCGTTCGGCCGCAAGGGCTTTCCCCGGCATGATTGCTGACAGATCACCAGTCGCAAACCTAGTTAAGGGGTAGTCCTTATTCAGAAGAGTTACTAACACTTCGCCAACCTCCCCTTCGGTTACTGGTTCGCCAGAACCAGGGCGCACGATCTCAACAATTGCACCTTCATTGATCAGCATCCCCTCCATTGCAGGGCTCTCGTACGCGATTATGCCTAGATCGGCTGTTCCATAGTTTTGTAGAGGTGTGAAACCGAATTCGTCTGATATCAGTTGTCGAAGTGAGGGTGGTAAAGCACCTCCTCCTACAATTGCCTTTTTGAGTGAGGAAACATTGGCTCCCATCTCACGAGCGCGTTCCATTAAAATTTTTAAGAAGTCAGGAGTGCCGCAGAACACGTTTGCTTGAAAATGTGACATTGCTTCTACTTGAAGGTCTGTATTGCCGACCCCTGCGGGAAATACAGCAGCACCTAAAGAACGCGCGGCGCTGTCTAGTAGCCAGGCACCTGGAGTGAGATGATAGGAGAAACTGTTATGAACTATATCTCCTCTGCGAACTCCAGCTGCATGAAGTGCTCGGGCGCCTCGCCAGAAATCGTCGCCTTTGCCTTCGGGTTCACAGATTGGTCCTGGAGAACGAAAAACACGTAAGAGATCTCCCACAGGAGTAGCGTTCATTCCCCCGAAGGAGGTTTTTCAGACTGGGCGGCTACCAAATCACTTTTGTAGGTAACAGGTAATTTCGAGAGTGCTTCACGACTGTCGACAGAAACGGGGTCAATTTCTTTGAAAAGCTCTGCAAAGTATGGGGTTTGAGCTTTAGCAAAAGCGACGTGGTTGGGTAATGAAGCTAATAATTCTGCCTCTCGACATTCAGCCGACATTGTATCTCTTGAATCAAAATATTCAGACATCTCAAGATCCCATTTCCATGCAACTATTCGTAGCAAATCACATTTGCGCTAAAAAATAGATACTTTAGTTTTCCTCACCATCGATAATCGAAATCGACAGCCTGACCGCGAAGCCTGCTCTAGTGAGTGCGGCTATATCACGATCACGTCTTTCTGCTCGCGTCGCTTGATCCAAACGCCAAGGCCCTAAACGGCGTCGTTGTGCGTAGCGTTGAGCTGCTGCGAGCTCAGCGTCTTCATCAGACCTTGAATCGAATTCATCAAGAGCCTGTGATGCTAAATCCTTTTCGATTCCGCTCGCTGCTAGCTTCGCAAGAGTTTGTCGCTTCGATGCCCCCCTTCGCCGAAGAGCAGCGGCCTTGCCGGCAGCAAAAGCTGCATCATCTATGATTTTCAACTGATCAAGCTGAAGCATGGCAGCGGATACTATTTGTTGGGCGGCCTCATTTTCGAGCCCTTTACGGCGTGCACGACGTTCAAGTGTCCTCTTGATGCGAGCCCTTGGACCACCATATCTATCAAGATAGGCTAAACCAGCACGAATATAGCCCATTAGCTCTCTATTGGGCTTCTCTTTTTCCTGCTTAAGAGTATTGTCGTTGACAACAGGGCTATCCATGCCTTTAAAGACCATTTTTACCTGCGGGTTGCTCTAAGATCGGGGCCCCCGCGTAACCCAGGAGATGACAGTGACAGACAGTGTCATGCCAACCTACGGCTTGCGCGATATCGCATTCGATAGGGGAGAGGGCGTTTATTTGATTGACACTGCTGGTCGACGTTTTTTGGATTGTGGTTCTGGTATCGCAGTCACGTCGGTCGGCCATGCTCACCCACATCTTGTGCAGGCTCTTAAAGCGCAAGCGGAGAAGGTTTGGCATACGTCGAACCTTTATGAGATCCCTGGGCAAAAACAAGCGGCCAAGCGACTAACCGATAACTCTTTTGCCGACTTGGTTTTCTTCTGTAACTCAGGTGCAGAAGCAAACGAAGCTATGATTAAGATAATACGTAAGGGAATGGCGGCAAAGGGTCATCCTGAAAAGCATCACATTATTACAATCGAAGGTGCTTTCCACGGACGCACTTTGGGCACCTTGGCGGCGGGCAACAACCCAAAGCATCTTGAAGGTTTTGGCCCTAAAGTGGAAGGATTTGACCACGTACCATTCGGTAACCTAAATGCCCTGCGTGATGCGATTGGCCTCTCACTGCTGGTGTAATCATAGAGCCAGTTCAGGGCGAAGGTGGCATCAGGGCAATGGATATTGAGTACATAAAAGGCGTTCGCGCTGCATGTGATGAATTTGGCATTTTCATGGGGTCGACGAAGTGCAGTGCGGCATGGGCCGGACTGGTAAATTATTTGCCTATGATTGGTCTGGTGTAAATCCTGATGTAATGGCGCTGGCCAAGGGACTGGGTGGTGGCTTTCCAGTGGGTGCGTGTTTAGCGACGTCAGAGGTGGCAGCTGGTATGGTTGCAGGGACACATGGATCCACCTTCGGTGGCAATCCTTTAGCTGCAGCGGCAGTTAATGCTGTCCTGGATATTTTATTGGAAGACGGGTTCTTCGAAGAGGTGAAGCGGAAAGCAAAAATTTTCCGAGATGGTTTAGAGGCCCTGGCGCGGCGGCATCCAGAGGAAATTACCGAAGTTCGAGGCATGGGACTGATGCTAGGTGCGCGTGTAACGCGACCGAACGGCGAAGTCGTGGCGGCATGTAGGGATGAGGATTTGTTGACAGTACCTGCGGGAGATAACGTGGTTAGATTCCTTCCTCCGCTGATTATTACTGAAGATGAGATTTCAGAAGTGCTTGGAGCGTTTGATCGTGCTCTAACAGCTTCTGCTAAGGCGGCATGATCGAGGTCCAAGAGGTTAAGCATTTTCTTGACCTCGCTGAATTCGATAAGGATATCCTATCTAAGATTTTGATATCTGGAGTCCAATCGAAGTTAGGCGAGGCAGACTTGTCGAGTATTCTCACCGGCAAGACGGTGCTTATGATGTTTGAGAAGCCATCGACCCGAACTCGGGTATCGTTAGAGACCGCAGTTAAGCAAATGGGTGGTCAAACAGTCGTTTTGAACCCTGCAGATAGTCAGCTTGGACGAGGTGAGTCTGTTGCAGACACGGCCCGCGTGTTATCGCGGTATGTGGATGCCATTGCGTTACGTACCCACGATCACGACAAAATTTTAGAATTAGCAAAATTTTCAAGTGTTCCTGTTGTTAATTTGCTATCAAATTGGTCTCATCCCACACAGTTGATTGCAGACTTGATAACTCTTTATGAGCGCTTTGGTGATCTCTCCTCGCTTAAAGTTGCCTGGTCTGGAGATGGAAATAATGTTCTCCATTCTTGGATGCATGCAGCAGCAAAGTTTGGGTTTGAACTTCAGATTGCCTGTCCAGAAGAACGTATGCCTGATGTCGCAGCAGTTAGTTGGGTACGCGAAAAGGGTGCGAATGTTTCAATAACTAATGATCCAAAAGCGGCTGTGGCAGGGGCGGATGCTGTCGTGACTGATGTTTGGATTTCGATGGGGGATGAGCAACAAGGTGGAGCTCTCCGAGAGATGCTCCAACCATATCGTGTTGATGAAAACCTAATGTCAAAGGCAAAGCCAACAGCAATTTTTATGCACTGTTTGCCCGCAAAGCGCGGACAAGAAGTTACGGACGCCGTTTTGGATGGCCAGCAGTCCGCAGCTTGGGATGAAGCGGAAAATCGTTTGCACGCAAATAAAGGTATACTTGCCTGGTGCTTAAGCTGACTAAATGATCGACCCTACATTAGAAAAACTGAGAGTATTCGGTAGTGATTATGTCTTGCCGTTTCAATTGGTTGAAAGTGGACTTCGTGGACGATTTGTTCGCTTAGATGATTCTGTAAGTAAGATCTTAGAGCAGCATAAATATCCTGAAGTTCCATCTTTACTTCTTGGTGAGGCGTTAGCTCTTACAGCGATATTGTCGGCAACGGTTAAGTTTGATGGGAAATTCACTCTTCAGGCTCAGTCCCAAAGTAAAGCAGCTATTCGAACTCTTGTTGCTGACGTGGATACCGACGGACACCTAAGAGGTTATGTCAGTTTTGATGCCGACGCGATTGCGGATTTAGACTCAAATGCCACGCTCGCTCGCATGTTTGGTGGAGGTTATCTGGCATTCACTGTCGAGCGAGGTGATGGTGAAGGGCGTTATCAGGGGATCGTGCCGCTAGAGGGTGAAACTCTAGCAGAGTCGGTACATCAGTATTTTAGGCAATCCGAGCAAATTCCAACTGGCCTCCGATTAGCGTGTCAAAAAGGTTCAGACGGTCGCTGGTGCGCGGCGGGTCTTTTGGTTCAACGTGTGCCTGAAACTGGTGGAGAGCCAATATCGGGTGACAATCATTTCCCAAGGACGGACCCAGAGAATTGGGATCAAGATGAAGGGTATGTGCGCGCTATTGCCTTGATGTCTACCCTAAAAAATAGTGAATTAACTGAAGATAATTTCTCGCCCGAGAAGCTGCTTTTTCAGCTTTTTCATGAAGATGGAGTGCGCATTTGGGAACCAACATCGATCACGGGTGATTGTGCCTGCCCACCCAAGAAATTTCAGGAACTTCTTGCAGGTTTACCTCGCCAAGAGGTGGACGAGTGTAAAATAGATGGGGTCGTAAGTATTACCTGTGAATTTTGTGGGAAAACGGAGGTTTTTGATGATGCGGCCTTGGATAAAATTTTTAGCGCCAGTTAGCCTCCTCCTACTTCTGGCATGTGGCCATCCCTTGTCGGGTGTGAAGTCTCAGCCAATAGACTTGCCGGTCTCTCCCTCTTGGCGGGCTGTTGCGGACAGATTGGAAGTAGTGGTACCTCGAGGTCTGCCGATACCCGACCCAAAAATATCTTCTCTCATATTTGAGCAACCTTCAGAAACCCTTAATCGATGGGTTCGAGCTCGTATTGAAACTGATAAAAGTACAAGGGGCCTAATTGTTGCAACCATACAAAAGGCTGAGATGCAGGAACTTAGTTTGCCTCGTAAACAAGGGTTTAGTTCTATCTTTGAATCCAGTCCAAATACCAAGCTCTCTATTAATTTTTCTATTTCTTTGAAGGCATTTGACTCTGAGAACCAAGAAGCAGGTAGGGTAAATGTTGACGTCCGAGTTGCCTCTGAATTTGTTGATGATGGAGGCGAAAAGACACGCTCTTACTGGATGCGATTACTTAGAAGTGCACTGGACAATTTAGATGCCGAACTTGCTCGTCAAATGCCAACAGGCTTTCCTGATTTTGAGAGGGTGAACTGACAAGATGAGTCTGTTCCTGATAGCGGTACTCGCTCTTGTCCAAGGTCTTACAGAGTTTCTGCCAATTTCATCTTCGGCCCATTTGGTTTTGACGCGGTGGCTATGGCTAAGTCCCAGCACCGATGCTGCTGCGGGCTTGGCGCTAGATGTTGCACTCCACGTCGGAACGCTAGCAGCTGTTATGCTATATTTTAGGGGCGACGTTGCAGCGCTCTTCCGTGGTACTCTTCGTTTGCTAAAAGGTCACCAAGACGGTGATGCAAGACTCGCTTGGCTGATTTTATTGGCAACCTTGCCAGCGGTCATTATGGGTTTCACGTTTAAAACTGTTATTGAAACAAGTCTTCGTGGTGTTGAAGTTATAGCGTGGACCACGCTTATCTTTGGCATCCTTCTTTGGATAGCAGACCGGACATCTACGAATAAGAAAATTTCCGATCTTGATTGGAAGAAGGCACTGCTGGTCGGGGTTGCTCAGGCATTTGCTTTAGTGCCTGGTGTAAGCCGTTCAGGTGTTACAATTACAGTGGGAAGATGGTTAGGTATGGGCCGAGAGGAGGCTGCCAGGTTCGCATTGATTTTATCCTTGCCGACAATCACTGGTGCAGCAGTTCTATCAGCCTTCGAGCTGGATACTGAGATTGCTTTAGGTTTATTGCAAAATGCAGTGGTCGGCGCTTTCATCGCTTTTATAGCAGCCTACATAGCTATTTCTCTGATGATGGCCTGGCTTCGAAAAGCGACCTTTATGCCTTTTGTTTTCTATCGGATCGCATTAGGCGTGGGCCTATTAATAGCTGTCTATTATTAGAGGTCGGCTGGATTAACCTCGCGTTCTAGTGATTCCCCGTTTGCATAACGCTGAATATTCTCAAGGAATAGGGTATCCCACCTTGGACGTACTCCATCTCCTCCGAAAGAGGTGTGGGGGGTTAGCCGTACGTTTGGATGAGACCAGAATGGGTCCTCTTTTGGGAGGGGCTCCGTATGGAATACGTCTAATACAGCTGTAGAGATAATCCCCTTATCTAAAGCTTGAAGAAGTGCTGAGTCCTCAATTACGCCTCCGCGTGCAATGTTTACCAAGATTGCTCCAGGCTTCACAGCATTTAAGAAATCTTGATTGATCATCCCTCTCGTTTGGTCATTCAGTGAGCAAGCAAGAAGTATTATATCCGCCTCGGATGCAAAGCTTATGGCATCATCTTTGCTTCCCGCTCTATCTATGAAGGCGTCCTTTTGGGGTGAGCGCCGGATTACCGAAATGTGCGAACCAAATGCCTTAGCTCGTTCGGCAACCGCGCTTCCAATTGGGCCATAGCCAAAGATAAGCCACTTCATTTTTGATAGTTCGCGAAACGGTGTGATTTTCCAAACGCGCTCAGCCTGCTGGTCTTGCTGCAGTTGTATGGGATGGGTCAATGATAACACCTGGGCCATTGTGTATTCAGCAATAGCAATACCTTGTGCGCTGGAATTACATATCCGAACGCCTTTAGCTGCAATTTGATTGTAAGCGGGGGCATCTAGTCCGGCATTAAACGTTTGAAGGACGTCTAACTGTTTCATATCTAATGCAACCTGAAACCCCATCGGAAGTAATCCTTCAGAGCTCAGGTGCTGTGAAAACCAGAGGTAGTCAGCCTCAATTTCTGATGCTGAAGTAGTGCCGTTATGAAACTTTCCGTCCTGGTCGAAGGTTATAATTTCTAAATTAAGCCCAAGCGCATTAAGACGCTCGCCAATATGCTCAAGTGACTTCTCATACATGGCAAGGCGAACAGTCATTGGTTGTAAGCTCCAAAATTTGGTTCAAAATTAACTGCTAATGAGTTTTGCGGCTGAATAAATGGTCGTCAAATCGCAAAGATTCAACGCATATTGTCCTGAAAAGCCAAAAGCGAAAAACATACTTTAAGCTAAAATTTTAAGTCGGAAACCCCTGGTATGTTAGGGGAAATAGATTGATGTTTTGGTAATGAATTAAGTTTGAAATGCAGTTGTTAGGGCCGCTCGGTTTCTAAGTCGTAACCTCTTCGCGAGATTATAGACTGCGCTTTAGGTGATTTAAGGAAATTTAAAAACGCTATAGCCCTGGGGGAGGCGTTAGCAATCAAAACAGCATCCTGAGTAATGGGTTTATAAAGGCTTTGGGGTAATCTCCAAAAATTACCTTCGGTGCTTAAAAAGGGCCTGAGCCTCAGATACGAGGGCGTATTCTGCTGTGCCCGACCAAGCAAATTGGAATGCTTGAGTGACACTTTTCCCCCTAACGAGCTTGTCGGAGAGATTTGGCATTACGCCAAGGGCAGAAATGGCCTCAATCGCTGCAGAGCCATAGGGAGCGGTTGAGGGATTGGCGATAGCAAGGCGTTCGAAAGAGGCGGAGCGAAGCGTGAGATTATTTGGTTTGGTATTATTTCGTGTGAAAAGTACTAAACGGCCCACGGCATAGGTAAAACGACTGCCTTTTATGGTTAAACCTTCGGCCTCTAAGCGCTTAGGCCTTACGCTGTCTGCCGCTAAGAGAGCTTCTACTGGAGCTCCCTGCGTTATTTGCAGGTAAAGAGCTCCGGTGGAACCAATTACCAGTTCAATACTTCCAGTGTTGGCGTCGTTAAAACTTTGAACCAGGGCCTCAGCTGTTTTGGCAAAATTTGCTGCAACTGCAATTTTTGTAGGTTCAGCAGCAGAAGGTGAACTAAGAACAAAGACTAAAAGTACTGCTGTAATTCGCCCAATCACAGAACCTTGCCCGGGTTGAAAATACTCTTTGGGTCGAGTGCTTGCTTAATTCGCCTCATAAGATCCAAATCAAGCGCTGGCTTAAAATACTGCAGTTCCTCTACTTTGAGCTTTCCTATTCCATGCTCGGCTGAAATAGAGCCTCCCATATCAACTACAATTTCGTGCACGGCGTGGTTTAATTTTTCCCAAAGTCCTAGAAACTCCTCGCGGTCCATGTTCTCAGGCTGGGTAATATTATAGTGGAGGTTGCCGTCGCCAGCATGACCAAATGCACATATGCGGGAACCTGGGATAGTAGCTTCAACGACTGGCGCTGCACGGTGCATGAATTCTGGAATAAGAGAGACAGGCACAGATATGTCATGTTTTATACTGGCGCCTTCAGGAATTTGCCCCTCTACGACTCCTTCCCGAATTCTCCAGAACGCCTGAGCCTGAGCCTCACTCTCTGCAATTGTGGCGTCGAGTACTAAACCCTTCTCGTACGCCTCTGCCAAAGCCTCCTCAACAATGGTGCGAAGGCCACTGTCTGCCCGGCCAGCACTCGCACGGAACAGCACGTAGTGCTCATATGGCTGATCAAAAGGGTCGCGACAGCCATGGACGTGTTTACAAGCAAGGTGAATGCCAAAGCGCTCGATAAGCTCAAAAGCTGATATCTGATCACCCGTTGCTGCCCGCAGTCGTGATAGGAGCTCAATAACACCATTCACATCTCGAACTGCGCAGAAAACAGAAACTTCATCTTTCGGCTTGGGGAACAACTTACATGTGGCTGCGGTAATTATGCCTAAAGTACCTTCGCCTCCGACGAAGAGATGTTTTAGATCATACCCAGTGTTATCTTTCCGCAGTCGTTTGAGATTATTCCAAATTTGCCCGTCAGGCAGTACGACTTCTAAACCCAGCACCAAATCGCGCGCATTGCCGTAGCGAAGCGTGTTAATTCCTCCAGCATTTGTGGACAGATTTCCTCCTATTTGGCATGAGCCCTCAGCGCCTAGAGAAAGGGGAAATAGCCTGTCATTTTCAGCAGCTGCAGTCTGAATATTTTGCAGGATACAGCCCGCTTCCACGGTGATGGTGTAATCAAGGGGATCGATATCTCGGATTTTGTTCATGCGCGAGAGAGAAAGTAAAACCTGACCATCGGGGTGGCGCCGCCACAAAGACCTGTATTGCCGCCTTGGGGTGTGATTGGTATGCCAAACTCAGCACATACTTTTACAACGGCAGCAACTTCCTCAGTTGAGCCAGGTTTAACAACCAGAATGGCGGATCCATGATAAAGGCCTCGGGGCTCTACAAGCATTGGGCTGATTGCGTCAGCGTTTTCAACGAGACCACTAGGTCCGACTACCGCCAAAAGACGAGATGTTAAGTCAGACGAATTAACAGGAGTTGGCGCCTCGGGCATGAAATCAATCCGCGCAGGTTTGGGTTAGGAGTTAACTTAGAGTTCTAGATTAGAAATGCAACGCTGATCAGTTTTTCTCATTTGAGCCAAATATTGGGCTGTTGCTCGTCAGCTGTGAGAACCTCCCCAAGCAATAAAATAACTATTTAGGAAGTCTGGTTTTCCATATTGCAGTTCTGGACCTCCATTAATCACTTTTACAGCTCCCCGGCTGCTTTAAGCACTGCATGCGCAGCTGCTGTATCCCATTCCATGGAGCCTCCATAACGTGGATATACATCAGCATCACCGCGCGCAATTAAGCAGAATTTAATAGAACTGCCTGCATCGACTTGGTTGGTTACATCATACTTCGCGAGGAAGCGCCGCACATCCGTGGATTGGCCGTATGTACGGCTTAATGCAACAACAATGCCCTCCTCTGGAAAGTCTCTAACACTAATATCTTTCCGTTCATCATTTCCAATTTCCATCCAAGCGCCTTTACCTACCTGTCCTGCATACATCTCGTTAGAGGCAGGCGAATAAACTACTCCTAGCAATGGAAGACCGTCTTCAATGAGTCCAATGTTTACAGTGAATTCTGGGATTTTCTTTAAAAATTCTTTAGTGCCGTCCAGAGGGTCCACTAACCAGAAGCGTCCACCTGAAATGTCAGGTGAGTTGCCTGCCGCTACCTGCTCTTCCGCAACGATTGGAATGTGAGGTGTTAATTGGCTTAAGCCAGCTACTATGATTTTTTCTGCTGCAATATCTGCTTCTGAAACCTGGCTTCGTCGATCATCATTTTTCGTGTGCGTAATGACATTTTCTGCGTTGAAAAATGGCATAATTGCTTTTCCAGCCTCACGAGCAAGATCAGCTATTTTTTCAAGAATTGGGTCACCAGTCATATATTTTCATCATTATGAAATTACGTAGAGAGTTTGATAACGCGTAAGGTTGTCTCAAGCTAGTTTGGATAAAGATAAAGTTTTAGTTGGAACCACTCTATGTCTTGTAATGATTGCTAGGGTAATCTTAATCCTTGCTCTAAACATCCATAAATTTTGCCACCTCTCCCGAAAAAATACTTGCTTGCTCTATATAGGCTGCATGGCCTGCATTTTTGATTGTAACGAGGCGAGAGCCTGGCACTGCTTCCGCCACAGCTTTTGTTGACGCCGCTGGAGCAATTTTATCGTTTTCTCCCGCAAGGATTAGAGTAGGTTGTTCGATAGTTGCTAATATTGCGGCATTATTTGAGTTTTTCAGCAAGTGTACTGCAGCTTCGTATCCGGCAATACGAATTTCGCCTGCAATAGAAGCAACGGCACTAAATACAGGACTGTCTTCACCAACCATACTTTTCGCACGCGCCTTTCCAAAAGTATGGTCATCCATGTTTCTGCGTTCGGCGAGGCGCAAATCATAACCGGATGGTTCGTCAGAAGCGAAAGAGACTTTTGTTGCAGATAGTACTAAGCGTCGGACCCGTAATGGTGCTAATCGTGCTACCCATGGTGCTACGGCTCCTCCCATAGAATGACCAACGAGATTGAATTCACCAATTTTCAATTCATCTAGAGCAGCCAAAAGTGCTTTTGCAAAGTCAGACGTTTTTGGTTTACCCCCTGGAAATGGATCACTCTCGCCGTAGCCCGGGCAATCCCAGGCAATTACGTGAAAGCGATTAGACAGTTCGTCTAGTTGCCGTATCCAAGATTTTGACGATCCACCAAGGCCATGAAGAAATATTAAAGCTGGTCCTTCGCCTGCTTCTCGAAGGGCGATTTGACCCGTTGGTGTCTTTAAATGAGAGACTCTATTCATTTTTGACGTTCCCTCTCGAGTATGACTTCTCGTCGCCAAATATATAGACCAGCCATTGCGACGATTACTGCCCCTAATGCTGTTTGCAGGCTTGGTATGTCACCCCAAATTAGGTAGCCAAGTGCAGCAGCCCAAATCAATGCTAGGTATTTTAAGGGAGCTACTATAGCGCCTGATGCAAATTTGAAGGCAGCAATGATCAACCTGTTGGATGTTGCCAACATGGCAGACGCGCCCAGGAACAAAAGCCAACCCTCATTTGATACTGAACTTGCACCCATTATGGGGAGGCTCATGAATCCTCCCACCATGCCAACAAACATACTCCAAAACAGGATGGAGGGACCGTTATCTATACGGCTTAGAGATCGAGTTGAAATATCTCGGAGGGCGGCAAAAAAGGCTGCTGCCAAAGGAGCAAGAACGGCCCAGCCCACTTCTTCAAAGCTAGGACCAACAATTATCATGGCTCCGATGAAACCAGCCATAGTTGCGAGCCAGCGTCGCCAGCCAACATTTTCTTTCAGAACTAACGCAGAGAGAGCAGTTGTCATTACGGGGGATACGAAAATAACAGCGAGTGCATCAGCTAATGGAAGAGCCTGAAAAGACAAAATTACAAAAGCGCTGGTTACCAGCGCTAGGACAGCTCGAAGAAAATTTCGTTTAGGAGCTTTGCTTCGAAGTGATGATAAAGACCCTCCTTCGAGTTGTAATATGAGTAATACGAAGGGAAGTGAAAGCAATCCTCTCCAAGCCATCACGTCGCCTGGGTGAAGTGAAGTCAAAAGCCATTTTGTTATGGCATCATTGCTAGTTAACAGCACTGTGCCGACGACCATGCACGCGATCCCCTTTAAAGGGGCATCAGATGCTGTTGATGAATTCATTATCAAGGCACTCCAACTTGGTCGTTTGATTATAACATTCCACCTCATCTAAGCGATGGATCTATTGTTGCATTGTTAATCTTCACATTTGCGGTATGGCTTAGCGCTGCTGCTGAATTTTTATGTTTATGAAAAGTGTAGGTTTTTCGACTCAAAAAAATTAGGTACCCTGCTCTCGGTATCTCTTTATGTGAAGGCAAACTTAAATGGTTTTAAAACTTCCTGGTCAGCTGGTTTCTACGGAATGGTTAGAAATGCACTTGGAACACCCGGCGCTTCGTATTTTAGATGCAACTGTTTATTTGCATCCTACTTCTAACAACCAAATGCGAATGGAATCAGGAATAAATGACTATGGGGCTGGTCATATTCCAGGTGCTGTTTTTGCAGATCTGATAGAAGATCTTTCGGACCCAGAAAGTTCACTTCGCTTCACTCTTCCATCAGCCGAACGATTTGCAACTAATATCGGAAAACTTGGTGTTGGCGATGAAAATGTAGTTGTTGTTTATTCTGGAGGATCCATGTCTTGGGCTCCTAGGCTTTGGCTGATGCTCAAGGCTTTTGGGTTTGATCATGTGGCTGTGCTAGATGGGGGATGGCACAAGTGGTCTTCAGAGGGGCGTCCTACCTCAAATCAACCTTCAAGATATCCTGAATCAACATTTACGCCAAAATTTCGCGAAGGTATTTTTGTTGATCAAAATACCGTGGAAGATGCTCGATCAGATAGAAAAAGCATTATCGTAAATGCGTTATCTCCTGAGCAACACTCTGGAGAAGGTGGAGCGCATTATGGGCGTCCCGGACGAATTGCTAATAGTGTAAATGTTCCCGCGGCTGCTTTATTGGATCGACATACCTTTGCATTCCGCCCGGCAGGTGAGATCGCAATGGCGTTTGATGCTGTGGGAGCTACAGAGGAGAAGCGCCTGGTGATATACTGCGGGGAGGTATTGCCGCCTCGCAAGTCGCGTTTGCTCAAGCTCTAATAGGGCGTCCCGCTGCGGCGGTTTATGACGCCTCTCTCCAGGAATGGGCGATGGACAAGGAAGCTGCGATGGAAACAGATTTCTAATGTGTTTTTAGAACAGAGGTGTCTGCTGTTTACTTTTGCCTCAAAATTAAAGAACAGCAGACACACAGACATCCATTTCTTATAATGTGCTGATGATTACTCCACCTGAAAATCACGCATAATTTCTGGTTTTATTTTTAGACCATGGCCTGGGGCTTCTGGGGCGGTGATTATACCATTTACAGGCTTCGCCCAATCCACCCAAATATCCGATAATAAGCCCATGTCCTCGATTATTTCTGGGTTTGGAATTGATGCCATAAGATGAATCATCAGTTCCGGATATAGATGCGGAGCAATCTTTAACCCAAAAGTGTCAGCTATAGTAGCGATCTTGCGTAGCTCAGTTAGGCCCCCTCGGATAACATCGGGCTGTAGGATTGGACAAACCGGGTTCTGGAAAAATGGCTTGAGATCAAAGCGGGTAAAATGGCTTTCGCCTCCCACTACACGAGTATCAAGAGCATTTGCTATACGAAAATATCCTTCAAAATCGTCTGGAACCACAGGCTCTTCTAGCCAGTACACGCCGTAATCTTGTATTTTTTTACCCATAAGAATTGCATGATCTGCCGTATAAGCCATGTTTGCATCGACCATAATGTCAATGTCATCACCTATGGCTGACCTGACTTGGCGTACGTTCTCTACATCCTCTCTATCACCCCAATTATGCCCAATTTGCATTTTTATCGCGGAAAATCCTTCGCTCTTAAATCGAAGCGCTTTTTCAATCATTCCCTCTCTTGTCATTCCGCGCCATACACCGGAACCATACGCCTTGATCTTAGGCTGAACATGTCCCCAGAGTCTGTGAAGAGGTAGACCTGCCGCTTGGCCGACAATATCCCAAAGAGCAACGTCGATCGCAGATAATGCTAGGACAGGAGCACCGCCACGGCCATCAGCCAATGATGATTTGTAGAGATCTCTCCAAATTCCTCTACTTCAGTCGCATCGCGACCAACAACTTGTCGCTCATGCATTTCTTTTATCGCTGACCGGGTTGTCCGCATTCCTTCTCGCAGATACAGCTGATAACCGAGACCTACATGACCTGCAGCAGTTTCAATTTCGCAAACAAGTATGTCCCTTGGTTTATTGTAGCCGGCTTGGAATGCGGGCTGCTCAACATAAGGAACTGTAAGTAAGGTGATGCGGAGATCTTTGATAGTAAGGTCGCCCATGCTTTTTATATTCCTTCAACAATAAAGGCTTGGAAGTCAGCAGCATTTTCCCGCGCTGCTTTGGCCTCAGCGTATTCTGGAGAATTCCAAAAAGCTTCAGCAGCCTCGACGTCTTAAAACTCAAGCAAAACTACACGACGCGTTTCCTCGTCTCCTTCTAAAGTTACCGTTTTTCCTCCTCGAGCTATGAATTTTCCTCCATTTGCAGCAATGGCATTGGGAGTGAGGGCTTGATATTTTTTAAATTTCTCAGGGTCAGTAACATCTACTCTCACAACTATGTAGGCAGGCATTGAGGTTTTCCTTAGACTATACGGATTACTTGAAGGGTTATGATGACTCCTGCTGCATTCGAGGGGAAGAGCCTTTCAGCACCAAATCTCAATGAGGGATGGTTGCAGATTAAAACAAAAGGGGATGTTTGATGGATGGTATGGCTAAATTTCGTTCTGCTTATGATCTTGATGCTAGCGAAGCTGAATGGGAACTTCGGGTTCAACTTGCAGCAGCTTATCGCCTAGTTGATCACTTCGGTTGGACTGAATTGATTTACGGGCACCTAACAGCGCGCGTGCCAGGGCCTGATCATCACTTTTTGATTAATCCATACGGTTTAAATTATGACGAGGTAACTGCATCAAACCTCGTAAAGATAGATCTTGAGGGCAATGCCGTTGGAGGAAGCCAGTATGGGGTAAACTATGCCGGTTTTGTTATCCATTCAGCTATCCACATGGCAAAGACTGATAGAAATCGGGTGGTGATGCATACTCATACTCGTGCAGGTATGGCAGTTGCGGCGTTGGAAGAAGGCCTTATGCCTATCTCCATGACTTCAACCCAATTCTTTGGTGATATCGCATACCATGATTACGAGGGAGTCAGTTTATATTTGGATGAAAGAGACCGTCTGCTTGATGCGCTTGGTGACTCTAAGGCGATGATACTTCGCAATCATGGTCTCCTGACAGTCGGTCGAACTGTGCCGGAAGCGTTTTTGAACCTCTATAGGCTGGAGCGGGCGTGCCAGGTTCAGATTGATGCGCAGGCGGCGGGTAAGGTGCGTATTCTTTCTGGGAATGTTGCTACAAAAAGTAGGGAAGAACTTGAGCATTCAGCTACGGATAAGCCTAAGGGTGACCTGGAGTTTGCTGCTCTAATGCGAAAGCTTGATAAAAACGATCCCTCATATCGGAATTGAAATTAATGGATCTTACTAATCCTAGTGCAGTCGGTATGTCAGACGAACGTTTGGCGCGACTGGGGCCCTGGATGGAGAGCTACGTTGATAGTGGAAAACTTCCAGGTTGTATGACGCTGGTGGCCCGGCATGGCGAGATTATTTTCTGGGAAGGAAGGGGGGTTGCAGAAGAGATACATCGCCGGCCAATAGCCAAAAGCGATATTTTTCGAATTTATTCCATGACAAAGCCAATTGTTTCTGTTGCGGCAATGAACCTCTTCGAGGAGGGAAGGTTTCAGCTTGACGATCCGGTTTCACGTTTTCTCCCTGAGTTTGGCAAGGCTCGCCTTTGGTTGGAAGGTGAGGGCGAGGAAATGAAAACTGAAGCCATTGGCGATGAAATGAGAATTTGGCATTTGATGACCCATACCTCTGGTTTGATTTATGGGAATAGATCATCTGGCCCTGTTGGCGATGCCTATCAAGCAGCCGGCGTAGATTTTTCTGGGAGCCGAAATTCAGGCTCTTTGGAGGCTATGACAAAGCTTTGTGCGTCAATGCCACTGCGCTGGCGCCCGGGGACTCGCTGGGAATATTCGGTCTCAACTGATGTACTTGGCAGGCTTGTCGAAGTGGTGGCGGGAAAACCTCTAGGTAAGGTTTTATCGGAACGCATCTTTGAACCACTTGGCATGGATGACACGAGTTTCAATTTGCCGCGTTCAAAGATTGATCGCTTAACTGAGCTTTTCCAGCGACAGGATGATAGCTCCTATCTTTCTGTTGATCCGCCTAATGATCAGTCAACTTGGGTCAAGCCTGTAACGTTGGAGTCGGGTGGTGGTGGACTTGTTTCAACTGCTGCAGATTATTTTAAGTTTGCAGAAATGTTGAGATGTCTTGGAGCATTAAACGGGTCCTCCATCTTGGGCAGGAAGACAGCCGAATACATGATGCGGAATCACTTGCCTGGAGGAGCTGACCTCACAAGTATGGGACAACCGATTTTTAGTGAAACTAGCTATGACGGTATCGGTTTTAGTCTTGGAGGCTCGGTTGTAGTAGATGCAGCCAAATCAAAGGCCTTATGTTCTGAGGGAGAGTTCGCTTGGGGTGGAGTTGCGTCAACGGCTTTTTGGGTAGATCGCAAAGAAGGTTTAGTTGTTGTATTCCTTACGCAGCTACTGCCGTCCTCGTCATATCCAATTCGTCGTGAACTTAGGTCTTTGGTAAATCAAGCAATAATTGATTGTGCCCACAGCGATAAAACCATTAAGTTTTGACTGTTAATCAAGGTGTTCCACTTAGACTAAACAAAGGGGGCAGAACTCATGTCTCGCCAAAGACTAAGTTTATTGATTGCACTGGCAATGTTTGTTTGGTCTTTCATCACCGTTCAAACTAAAGATGTATTAGCGCAAGCAGATAGCGCCTCACCGCGTGACTACGGGATTACAGAAGGAGCACGTAGAGACAAGAGTGACCCGCTCGTGGTTGGAGAATTTGTCTTTAGTCAGCGATGCAGTACCTGCCATGCTAGAACAGCTGGGCGTGACAATGTCTATGGCCCACACTTGTCTGGAATATTTGGTCGAGAAGTTGGTGCTACATCATGGCCTAAGCATTCAACAGCTTTAAATGACATGGATGGAAGTTGGACTGAAACTTCCCTGGAAAAGCTGTTGAGAGACCCACAAGGATTTTTTCCTGGCTTAAATAAAAATATCCAAGTGAGGTTCAAGAAATCTCGAACTGCTTTGATTGCTTATCTAAAAACGCTCTAGGTTTGTGCAAACACCTTTTTGAGGGTGATTTCAGTTAGACCAATATCTTACCGAAAAACGTAAGAGGTTTTGTGAATTTATTAACCGGCCGCTGCTTTATTGGCCTCTGCATCGGCTTGGGAAACACTCACCCGATTATAGGCAATAGCACAGTGCTGTGGGCAATAGGGTTTGCCTGGCTCTGATGGTGCTCCACAGAAATGGAAACCTGGAAGTTTGGGATCGCCGAAAGGCCACTGACACGAGGGCCCCTTGTGATTGTATGTTTTACGACGAGGGGGCGGTGGGGGTGGAGTTTTTACACTCTCTGTTGGTTTTTTGGCAGTTGACGATGTTGCTTTGTTTGCTGTGGAAGCTGGTTTAGCACGAGGCGTCACACGGCGGGCTGCTGTGCGTCGCTTGCGGTCGATTGGGGATTGTCGTCCAGGTAGCGAGAGGCGGTGAGCTTTTCCAACAACAGCATTCTTTGATACACCGAGCCTGCGTCCAATCTCTGCAGTACTCAAACCTTCAGCCCAAAGCTTTTCCAACTCCTTGATACGTTCAGGCGTCCAACTCATTTTGAGTATATCCTTTCAATTAAACCGGTACCTGACGACTTAGACGACACAGTTGACTAAGCTAGCTCTGTGAGCGATTTAGTCGACAGACAGATAGCAATCTTTCTTGGTTTAAAAATTATTTTCGGTGCGAGTAAACAACAATTTTGTATGCTATACCTGAAACTCGGCTTGGCTTAAAGTCAGCCGCGACAATCCATTAATTTTTTTAAGGTAAAAATTTCGATGGCCGAAGATATTCTCTCATTTGATGATCGTGATGGTGCCATTTGGTTAGATGGCAAAATGATCCCTTGGCGGGACGCTAAGTTACATGTGCTAACTCATGGTTTGCATTATGCAAGTTCAGTTTTCGAAGGTGAAAGATCATACGGAGGTAAGATATTCGAGAGTCGTGCCCATTCAGAGCGCTTACATAACTCCGCTCGTATTTTGGATTTTAAGATTCCATATTCTGTGGATGAGCTAGAAAAAGCTAAGTATGAGGTATTGCGTGCCAATAACATAATTGATGGTTATGTGCGGCCAATTGCCTGGCGCGGCGCTGAGTTGATGGGTGTTTCGGCACAGGCAAATAAAATTCATGTGGCAATTGCTGCTTGGGAGTGGCCATCATACTTTTCTCCTGAAATGCGAGCCAAAGGCATCCGCATGAAAACCGGACCTTGGCGCCGCCCGGATCCTTTGTGTGCTCCTGTCGATAGTAAAGCTGCAGGTCTCTACATGATCTGCACGATGTCAAAGCACGCAGTTGAGGCTGAAGGTTATCAAGACGCTCTTTTCTTGGATTGGCGAGGGTTCGTATCTGAAGGAACCGGCGCCAACATTTTCTTAATTAAAGATGGGGAAATTCATACTCCCACACCGGACTGCTTTTTGAATGGAATTACTCGGCAGACAGTCATTTCATTGGCTGAAAACCGGGGTATTAAGGTCATCGAAAGGCATATAGAGCCTCATGAACTTGCTGATTTTAGCGAGTGCTTTGTGACAGGAACGGCAGCTGAAGTAACCCCTGTTGGTGAAATAGATCAGCATCGTTTCATTCCAGCCCAAATTACTGAAACTTTATTAGCTGATTACGAAAGCCTGGTAAGAAGTCCTCCAAAGGACAATTAAACCTGAGGCTTAACGCTCCCATACCCTTATGGGAGCGCTGAGATAAAAGCTTTCACGGAGATTGGGATCCGTACCTGTATTTCTGTTATTTCAGCCAGCTGATAGGTATTAGGTGCTTGCCGGCACAGAGTTCTGCTGGCAAACACTATGCATTCCCAGTGCGTTAAGTGATTTATAGAGGTATATTATCGTGCTTTTTCCAGGGGTTTTGGAGTTGCTTGTTTCGCAGCATCTTGAGTGATTTACATATCCGGGACCTGGTGTTGTGAGGTCGGATCACGTCATCGATATAACCTCTTCTGGCAGCAACAAACGGGTTGGCAAAGGCATCTGAATATTCTTGGGTTCGATTTGCTATTTTCTCTTCATCGCCAATATCTTCGCGAAATATAATTTCAACCGCCCCTTTTGCTCCCATTACGGCAATTTCTGCCTGCGGCCATGCATAATTAACGTCACCACGTAGATGCTTCGATGACATTACATCATAAGCGCCCCCATAGGCTTTTCTTGTTATTACGGTGCCCTTTGGAACGGTTGCTTCTGCGTAAGCAAATAAAAGCTTTGCACCATGCTTGATAATGCCGCCGTATTCCTGTCGTGTCCCTGGAAGAAATCCGGGAACATCAACAAAAGTAACAATTGGGATATTGAATGCATCTAAAAACCGAACAATTCTGCCCGCCTTACGAGCTCTGTCTATATCTAAGCATCCAGCTAAAACCATCGGTTGGTTAGCCACTATGCCAACAGTTTCTCCTTCCATACGAGCCAGGCCAATTACAATATTGCCAGCGAAGTCAGGCTGGATTTCAAAAAATTCTCCTTCATCTACGACCTTCTCAATCAATTCCTTTATGTCATAGGGTTTGTTTGGATTTGGTGGAATGAGACTGTCGAGCGACATTTCTTTCCGGTCTGCAGGATCAGAAGTTACTCTAGTTGGAGCCTTTTCACGATTGGAAGAAGGCAAAAAGTCAATAAATCTTCTAAGTTCAAGTAGTGCTTCGATATCATTTTCGAAAGCTAGATCCGCAACACCTGATTTTGAGGAGTGTGTTACAGCCCCACCCAGTTCTTCATGAGTAACGGTTTCATTCGTTACAGTTTTCACAACATCTGGGCCTGTTACGAACATATATGAAGTGTCTTTCACCATGAAGATGAAGTCAGTCATCGCGGGAGAGTAAACGGCGCCACCTGCGCAAGGTCCCATAACCATGGAAATCTGTGGTACAACGCCAGACGCTAAAACATTCCTTTGGAAAACTTCAGCATAACCACCTAGAGAAGCTACGCCCTCTTGAATGCGAGCCCCACCACTATCGTTTAACCCTATGACAGGTGCGCCAACCTTTAGCGCCTGATCCATTATTTTGCAGATTTTTTCTGCATGAGCTTCCGATAGAGATCCGCCAAAGACAGTGAAATCTTGGGAAAATACGAAAACTAAACGTCCATTGACCATGCCATGCCCAGTGACGACACCATCTCCGGGCACTTTCTGGTCTTGCATACCAAAGTCGGTGGATCTGTGTTCGACGAACATGTCGTATTCTTCGAACGAGCCTTCATCTAAGAAAGCATCGATCCGTTCACGTGCAGTAAGTTTACCGCGTGCATGTTGAGCATCGATTCGGCGCTGACCGCCTCCCAATCGGGCTGCGGAGCGCATTTCTTCAAGTCGGGTGTCAATATGTGTCATCATCTTGGCTTTGGTAGTTGATTTTAAATCTGTACAATGGAATACCACTGCCCTGTGTCATATGCTACTGCCTTGCCTGTCGCAGCAAAAATTCAGATTGAAACCGTCTGGACAATTATAAAGTCTGAGTCTACTAAACCATTCTTGTCACGGACTTACTTGAGTTCGTCGATGCCCAGGTAGCTCAGTTGGTAGAGCAGCGGACTGAAAATCCGCGTGTCGGTGGTTCGAATCCGCCCCTGGGCACCACCGCCCCATTATATCTCAGGTTAAACCATTGGTTTCTAACGATTTACTGTCATGTCAATCGTGGGAGGCCACCATATGGGCCACCAAAGTGCGCACTACCTGAAGCTCAAGGGGAAGACTTATTACTTCTCCCGGCGAGTCCCGAAAGTTCTCCAGCAGTACTCATCAGTGCCCAGAGTCGAGATTTGTCTTCATACAAATAGTCGATCTCTCGCCCAGCGCCAGGCGCTATTGCTGAGCCAGGAACTGGAGGATCAATGGAGCATCCTGAAAAGAAGGCAACGGCAAGACCGGGTCGCGCGTTTCCTAGGGAACCCACTGGATCAGTTAAAAGTGCAGACACCAGTTGCCAGTGATGCACCGTTGTTGTCTGATCCGATGTGAGACCTGGAAAGAGGCTTTGAGCGTACTTGCGCATGAAGCGCATGTAGTTTGCGTGTAACCTACAGCACGACTGAAGTATGTAAGTGCTCTGAGAAATACAGTAAGCTGATCTCAAATAGAATTCTTTTACCTGCAATTTACATGCAAGGGCATGACCGTCGTGATCAGTTTACGTCTCTTCCTCACTATCGGTGTTGCCTTTTTCGTGACCGTTCTTGTTGCTGGTGTTGGTGGTCTAGGCATCTTCGGGTCGATTGAGAACGCTCTGACGGTTAAGCGAGAGTTCCAGGCCTACCGTGCCGAGAACGTACGCATAACAGTGACCGACTATTTCGAACGTATCGAGGCCGAAACGAAAGTCATCGGCAGTTTAATGTCCATGCAACCTGGGTTGGTCGATGACAACCTCCAGGTGAGTCTTCTATCCGCTCTTGTGAGCAATCTTGAAGGCGTCGAGGACGTCACCCTAGTTCGCCGAGATGGAACCAACGTAATGGTTTATCTCGAAGGCGAAGAGGTGGAATCAACCCTAAATGGGCCACTTGACCTTGAAAGCCTGGCCGTAATGCGCAGTGGCAAGCCAGGCGACGAAAGCGAGGGCTACGAGGATCTATATTTCGAGCCCAACGACCTGCGCGCGGTGACCAGCTACACGCTCCATCTTGAGGATAGTTCAGGTCGACAACTTGGAACCCTATTCATCGATATCGACATATTTACGCTGACCGATTCAGTCGCTCAGGATAGTCGGGCTGCTACGTCTTCTTGATGGACGAACGCGGTTTTATTATGGCTCACCCGGAACTGAACTCTGGAAACCTGGTTGAGTCCCTCGGCGCCTTACCTCATGTCAAGCACCTGCGGGACCCGGTGCCCAAAGCGGTGATCGACCAAATGCTGAAAACTGGCACCCCGCCGGAACGGGTCGATACCCCAGATGGAGCATTTCTAGTTACCGTTTCCTATCTGCCTGGCCTGGGCGATAGTAAATGGTTGGTAGGAAGTGCATCACGACCGCATCCTTGGTGACGCCTATGACCGGGCACAACTGATTGGTGCGGTTGGGCTTTTCGTTTTACTCGTCGCGGTCGTAATTTCACTATGGGTAGGCAGAAGGATCACCGAGCCAGTCCAGCGCCTCGCCTCGGCAGCTGACGCCATCCAGGCATTCCAGCTTGCTACCAGGCGGGCGGATTAGCCGCTTTACTGAGCTGAATACAGCCGAACGCGCTTTCCTCGCTATGCTGCGCGGCCTAAACGTATTTTCACGGTATGTACCCAAGAGTTTGGTGCGTCGACTGATCCAGCTGGAGGACGAAAAGGACCGAGAAGTGACAATCCTTTTTACGGATATCGCCGGTTTCACAACGATCTCAACGGGTATGGCACCTGATGATCTAGCTAAAATGCTCAACGAGTATTTCACCATACTGGTAAATCCAGTACTGGCTGAGGAGGGTACGGTCGACAAGTTTATCGGAGACGCCCTGATGGCTTTTTGAACGCGCCGGTCTCGCAGCCCGACCATGCCGACCGCGCGATCCGGGCAGCACTCGCCATTCGAGCTTCAACCGAGACTTTTAACCGTGAGCGCATTGCGGATAGGCGTCCATACTGGGGTCGTATTGGTCGGGGATATTGGCACTGAAGAGCGGCTCAATTACACAATCGTGGGCGACCCCGTAAACACCGCTTCAAGGCTTGAAGCTCTCGGAAAAGAAGTTGGCAGCTACCTATGTATTTCTAATGAAACTCGGCAGTCTTGCAATGGGAATTACCTTTGGCGCCGCATTGGCGAGATAACCCTGCGCGGTCGCAGCGAAGAGACTGTGATCTTCACAATCGATGACGAGACCGAACAAGACACCTGACGGCGCAGGCAAGTCGATCAGGGTCTATATGGTTCTATGTCAACAGGGTAACGTTTTTTTGCATCGCGGACCAACATCTGCATTTGGTTCAAGTCGAGGCAATGAAACTGCGCCCAAAGGCCCACCTTTGCACTTGCGTTGGTGAGCCTCAAGTGGCTCAAAATAGATGTTTCATATTATTCTACAGTTCTCGTTTGTGGAGAATTGTAGTGCAATCCAGATGACTTTTGTGCATCTAAGGAGAAGACTGATGCAGGACAAGAAGATCGACCGACGATTATTTTTGAAGGCATCAGCGGCGCTGTTGGCAGCGGCAGCAGGACTCCCGGTCGGAGCTACCCAAGCCCAGGACTTAGAGGGTTATTCTGTTATCATTGTTGGCGCAGGCTTATCGGGTTTGGCCGCCGCGCGGGAGTTGCGCGCTGCTGGGGCGAAGGTAATAGTGCTGGAGGCCAGAGATCATATAGGCGGCCGTCTGCTGACCGACTGGACCCTGGGGGTTCCCTTTGAAGTTGGAGCTGGCTGGATTCACGGCTTCTCTGATGAAAATCCTGCCAAGCAACTGGCCGACGCAGTGGGAAGTAAATACATCTTTACCAACGACGAGAGCCTTGTTGTCTATTCCGCCGAGGGCAAAAAGCTCGATGGGAACCAGATCGAAGAGATCAATAAGAATTGGGAATGGATTCTAAAGAACGTCGACAATGAGCTGGAGGTGAACGATCAACGGACCTTAAAACAGGCGATCGACTACCTATTCCCACGAAAGTTGCAATCTATTGAGGCACAGTGGGCACTTTCGGCCTATACCGAGTTTTCCCGTGGTGCTCCGATCGAAGACTTATCAGCAACGCTCCATGACGAGGACGAGATATTCGAAGGAGCCGAAGCGATCGCACTAAATGGCTATGATGCGCTGCTTAAGCCAATCGCCAACGGCCTAGATATCCGCCTGGGTGCAGAGGTCGATTATATAGGTTACGACGATACCGGGGTGGAGGTTGAAAGCAATGCAGGTACATTTGAAGCTGACTTCTGCGTTTGCAGCGTACCACTTGGCATACTGAAGGCGGGTAGTATCGAGTTTGATCCTGAACTACCTCCCAGCTATCAGAAGAAGATCAAGCAGTTGGGCTTTGGCAGCGTGACTAAGATAGCGTTGGAGTTCGAAAACCCGTTCTGGGATGTCGAAAAGCAGTATTTTGGTGTGATGACCGAGACTAAGGGGCGCTGGAATTACTGGTTTAACTACCGCACTTTCTCAGACGCCAACGTTTTATTAGGCCTCAGCGTTGGATCCTACGCGCCAATTGTCGATGCAATGTCGGACGAGCAAATGAAAGCCGATGCGTTGGACGTTTTGCGCGGTGTCTGGGGTGATGCAGTGGAATGCTGGCGACCCATTGGTCCACTGATCCGCATACGTTGGGAGCCTACTCATATCCCCGCGCCGGCAATCGCAAGGATGATTTCGACGACTTGGCAAATGGAGTGGACGATGTGTTGTTCCTCTGTGGAGAGCACACAATTTTCGATTATGCCGGCACCATTCAAGGTGCTTACATGACCGGATTGCGTGCAGCTGAGCGGGTAATCGAAGAAGCTGCCTAACCAAGATTTCTAATTCTTATCCATATTTGCGTTTCATCTAGAAGTGCCTTGCGCTAATCGCATTTTGTGCACTGGTTAAATGCTATAATTTTGTGCACAGCAGCAAATTGTGCCGATAATTAGGTCAACGATATAATGATGAACAATAAATCCTCCGCTCAAAAATACATCTAACACATTATTATTGTTATATTGTTCTTCTATCATCTAGATATGGCATGAATATTGCTTACGATGATTATAGGGGTTAATGGCAACCCTTAAAGTTTGATCTTGCAAGAATTGTACTAATATTGCATTACGTTATATTATTACATAACATTGAGATTATGCTTACGGAGGCGAGTATTTAAATGTTTGAACAAGAAATTCAGACGAAGGTACACGCCTCACTGAACTCTTGAGATTCTACAAGGTCTCAAAATCTTACATAGGAAATAAGGACTATGAAAAAGACACTCCTTCGCACAACAAGCTTAGCGGCTTTAGCAATGGCGATATCTGCGACACCAGCCTCTGCAAAATTTGAGGTAGGTATTTCAGGCTATATGGAGCAATGGTTCGGATATTCTGACAACTCGAATTCAGCAAACGCCAACAGTGACGTTTTTGATGAAGTTTCCGACGTTTTATTCGCTGTGGAGTTTTATCAAGAATTTGAAAACGGAATAGAGGTCGGTGGTGCAATAGAGGTTCTTGGTGACCAAGGAGCCGCAGATCAAATCGACGGTCAATCTCTGTATATCGAGGGATCTTTTGGTCAATTAAATGTTGGCACCGGTGACGGGGCATCTGCTGCAATGCATCTTGGGGCAATTAGCAACGGTATAGGCTTAGATGACGGGGATGCTAGTGTTTGGATAGCTGGTGCGGATGAGGCTCTCAGCATTACTTCAGCTACATCAAATATAGATGGGGGTGCCAACAAGATTACCTATTATTCTCCGAGAATAAATGGGCTTCAAATAGGCGCGTCCTTTATGCCTGACGCCGATGATGTGGACGCTGTCACGCCTGCTACGGCTGGACAAGAGGTAGATGCTCGTCGAGACAATTCGTACTCAATTGCCGCCCATTACGAGCGAACAATGGGCGATCTTACAATGTCGGGCAGCTTAGGTTTTATGGATGCAGGCGGTGGCGTTGCAGGCAATGAAACTGCTTTATCCGGCGGTATTCACCTAGGATTTGGTGGCTTCATGGCATCTTTTGCATACGGCGAGCATGAAGACGACACGGCTGTGTCAGATAAAAACATCTTTGGAGTTAGTTTAGCATATTCTGCCGAGGCCGCGGGTGTTTCCGTAGCATACGTCAGAGGTGAGGATAGTGATACTAACGATCAGCAGGATGCAATTGAAGTCGGAGCTTCCTATTCAATTGGTCCTGGTGTTACCGCCTCATCGTCTTTGTATTATGTTGAACGAGTTACAGCCGGCAACACAGTAGCTGATGGAAGGCGGGCTGACCTTAACCTTCTGATCCTTCAAGTTAGTCAAATCTAAGGGGTGGCTGCAAAGCTGCCTTTTTTATATGGCATCAATCATCACGCCGCATCTTCTTCTTAACGAACGCCTTAACCAAACAACAATCGCGCTCAGAGTTAATATGCGCATGATGCGTATGAAGGTTTCGTAGAGCACTTACATACTTCAGTCGTGCTGTAGGTTACACGCAAACTACATGCGCTTCATGCGCAAGTACGCACAAAGCCTCTTTCCAGGTCTCACATCGGATCAGACAACAGCAACAACAGCTGCCCCTTTAGTCCACCTTTTGAAATCTCGTGATTTCTGAGACCACCGGGGGCATCAATTGGTCAACATGGGACCCAATTCTCAGGCCACCACAGAGGCCACCAAATCTAGCGTAGACTTAGGGTTCGGCTAGCTGCTAACTTATTGATATCGTTAGAAGCATGGGACTACTTGGGTCTCTTGGGAGGAACCAGCGCTGCCCCTGGCACCACTTTCCCTAAGCAAATACCTCTTTTCTAGCTCAGATACTTTGCTTTAGGGTACCCGTCGGTGCTTGGTACTACGGACCCTTTTCTTGCACTTTTGTTTTCGAAAAATAAATCCGATTGGAGCTACAAATTGGAAACTTACATAGTCTCTTTTGAAATCACCAAGCCTTATGATGACTGGCTTACTCATTTTGAGCAGAGCCGCCCAGGCCTAGAATCATCTAATATTGCGGTTTTGTTTCGTGGGCCGCGTAAGGATGATCCTTCTAAAGTGTGTAATCTTACAAGCACAGCAGGGCGAGGTGGACAAATTCATGGAAGCAAATGCGCCCATGATTGCAGCTTCTGGCCACATTCTAGAGAGTACCGTTGTCGACGTGTACAAAGGTTAGGGGCGGCCGGTGAAGGGCAAATTTATAGAAAAAAGCATCGGACAGCCGAACAAACTTAAAACACCATCACCCGATGTGCATGGTTAACCTTTAAAATAGAAAGAAACAGAAATGAAAAACTATATGGTAACTCATACATTGAAGTCAGATGAAGCAATGGATGCTTATTACCAGGCTCTAGAAACAATGAGTGAGGACGACATTCGTGGAGCGATGAAGAACGAGAGAGCCTCATTCCAAATGCAGTGGAATGCCGGAAAAGCAGATAGAGTTCTTTTCTGTTGGTGGAAGGCAGAGAGTCCAGAGGCAATAGTCGAGACACTGGGTGATATGGCGCAATTATTCGACAACGACATCCGTGAAATGCCAAACGTCTTTGACTTTACAGACTGACAAGAAAGCAGGCAAAACGTCTAAAGCCAATACAAAATCAAGCCAGCACAAAAGCTGGGCACGCCGCACCAACTCTTCCTTCTAATACAATGAAGTTTGGGCTGCCGCACCTTTTCATGGGGTGCGGCTTGGCTTTTAAATTTAATGGGTGGAAGCCAATCCAACTGTTGAAATGGAGATGCGCAGGCTGTTGCCAGCCAATGTTGAAACACTAACAACTCGCCTTGTCAGTCATTCAAAATCATCGGATGAGTGCCTTGTCGACTACCTCGAGGGATTGGCAGATAGTCTTCGTACATTTGATATTTTACCGCTTAAGGCCTTTGGCTTTGCCTGCACAGGTTACCGATCTCAGCTTCGGCGGCTAAGAGGTTGACGGACAAAGTTTGTACAATCATGCAAGTATATTTTTGATAAATTCATAATCACTAAGCCGGAAATTCGTTCAAATCCAGCGTAGTTACTCGGCGTAATTCACGTCGATATTTTTTATCATCAAATGCCGTTGCTCTGTGCATGGTGCAGCGATTGTCCCAGATTACGAGGTCACCATCTTGCCATTTGTGGCGGTATACAAATTCTGGCTGAGTTGCGTGTTGTATCATTTCCCAGATCAATAACCGACCTTCTGGTAAACTCATTTCCATGACTTGCCCGGCGTGGGATGCAAGGTACAAAGACTTTCTCCTGCTCGTTTTAAATCCCTTACAAATGGATGGTAAGCACCTGAAGTCTTTGTCTTTCCTCCTCAGAAAAATCAAATCCTAGTGTTTGTCGTGAGTGAACTATCGAGTGATGACAAGTTAAATTTTCAAGATAAGCTTTCGTTGCATCATCCAAAGCATCGAATGCTGCCCTTTCGTCCGAAAAAAGGGTATCCGCATCTACAGGTGGGAGAGCACGCGCGTGCAGCATTGAATACCGGCCTGCGGGGTCCTGGAAAGACGCGTCGGTATGCCAGAGGCGATTGCCAAGGGAATAGAGGCGTGTCCGGTTTTCCGGTTCTAGCAAAGTACCATCAACGCGAACATTTTATATATATGCTATAGCTTCACTCTTTAATCGCGTCGTTACGAGCGCGGCTGCACCGGTTTTGGCGTGCAGCTTACCATCTAGTCTTTGGGCAAATTCCATTTGCTCCGTATCAGTAAGGTTCTGACTCCGAAAAATAAGTACAGCGTACAGATCCATGCCTCTTCGAATTTCTGCGAGAACTGGCTCATCAAATGTCTCGCGGAGGGAAATTTCGCTTACTTCAGCAGCAAAGTTGTTGTGAAGAGGGTTGAATGAGAGCTGCATGACAACATTCTCCGATTACTTACTTTAGTTTTTTACGAGTTGTTTTTGCCACTCAAAACTTAAGCAGCATAATAGCGTGTCATGATTTGAAAAATCAAAACCCGCAATTTTCTTAGCGAAAGCACCTGAGTTCAAATAAGAGCTAAAAATCACAACACTCAAAATTGATGTTTATTTAAAAAAACCTCAATCGGACTGAAACACTAAGCTTATTCAGTCAGCTAGCCGGATTTCAACGCGCCGATTTTTCGGCTCTTTTACCCCATCAGGGGTTGCCACTGCTGGCTTGCTCTCACCAAAGGCATTGGAACTAATTTGTCCTCTGCTCACACCTTTTTGCTCCAATGCCTCCGCGACAGAATCAGTTCGGCGTGTAGAGAGAGTGAGGTTATATTTCTCTGATCCAGATCTATCGGCATGGCCAGTAAGTATTACTTTACTGGAGTCCTTTGAGGCTGCGGAGGATGCTTCCTCGATCACAATCTGTGCGTCAGCTGTAACTTTCGAGCTGTCGAAATCAAAGTAGATTATCCAAGGACCGCGAGATGTTTCTTCCGGTCTTTCAAGCAATTTTTTCATACCGTCCCAAAAGGTATCTTTACAACTTTGGATATCATCAGGTTGATGATTTTCTTCCGCTTCTTGCATCCAGCAGTCAAAACCAGCTTGCGCGGTTGCAGCTGCATCTGGCTTGCTTTCTTTCACGCCCTCATCAAAAGCTGCTAAAAGCATGTTGCGGGCAGCAGTTAGTTCACCAAGGTGAGGTTGTACTAAATCTCTTTCGCTGAGAGGCTGAGGCTCAGGAGCATAATCACCGGCTGTAGCTAAAGCGCGATTCCCAAACCAATCGGCATCCTTCCAATCCATTTCGGCGGCCTCAGCTGCGGCAAGTTCTTTATATTTCTCGGTAAGATAATAGTTGAAAACCGAACCTATTGAGGTGGCTGACATACCTTCTCTGTAAGATTGTGCGCATGCGCTTAAGGCAAAACCAAAGCAAATAGTGATTAGGAGTTTAGCTTTGCGAGAAAACATCAACGCTCACCTTTCAAGAGGTACAAAGAGCACAAACGGACTGTCATGCTTAGACTGGTTTAGACAGCAAAAATGTTAAGAGCTTGGCAAGAAAAAGTCTGAAATAGGTAATCTTCGTTAAGCTTTCCTAAAAATAATAGTCCTATGATTATGTGCTTGGAAGTGGGTAGACTGCTGAATGGGTGGAAAACTGGTGACTTTTTGTTCTCGAAGATTGAAGCGTTTTGTTTATTCAATGTGTTTTTAATTTTCTCAAAAAATTGCGTGTAGGAGGGGCTGGTTGTTTCCGTTTTATGAATTGCGCCGGGCGGCCTGGAATTTGGCTAGTGGAAACGTCAATCCAGGCGAAGATGTGCTGATTGTTGCCAGTTCAGATCAGCCCCCAGAGTTAATAGATGCAATTGTAACCGCGTGTGACTCCGCTGGTGCAGGTTCGACAACAGCGGCCGTCATAGCCTGTCCTGCACAAATGGATAACTATCTGCATCCTTCTCCTGTGGTTGCTGCAGTTAAGAGTGCAGACCTGACAGTAGTTGCAACTTCAATGCGTTTTCCTCGGGCCTATGATGATCTCTCCGAAGCATTGTTTTCTGCCAATAAGAGACAGGTTTTGATTAATAACGCACCGCTTGAGGATTTTTGTCGCGGTGCCTCTTTGGCAAATCCCGAGGAGCTTCTAGAAACTACCCGGGACTTAGCCTCCCGAGTTAGTCACGCCCAAAGGGTACGCGTCTTCTCTGATAATGGCACTGATTTGACTGTAGGCGTATGTAGACCCTGTTTGCCTCTCACTGGCTATGCAGAAAAGGATACTGGTTTTGGCTCTTTTCCAAGCGGAGAAGCGATGCTGTCACCGGAAGAGGGAACGGCAGAAGGTCTCTTTGTAGCTGATGCCTTTGGTCAAGTTGTTTATTTGACAGATCAAGGACCTCAATTAGGGCTACTGGAGGATCCAATTTATCTAACATTTAAAAAGGGTAGTCTCACTGATATTTCTGGAGGACGTGCAGCAGTAAGGCTGGAGAATATCTTAAATTGTGCCGATCAGAATTCTAGGCTGCTTGGGGAGCTTGGTCTTGGAACTAATCCGAATGCGCGAGCCATAGGGCATGTTGAGAACAAGTTTCGTCGGGGGACTGCACATATCGCTCTGGGCGATAACCACCTTATAGGTTGGCGTGCTTCAGCTACGTATGGCGGTGTGATTCGAAGTAACCGCCATATTGATCTTGTTTCGGATGGTATTTCAATTGAAGTCGATGGTTCAATATTTAACTTTTCTTATCGCTAAAACACCTTTCAAACGATAGGCAAAGTTCCCATATCTGAAGCTTAAGAAGAAAAAGAATAAGATCCCTTCTACCAAGGTTAGTTAATGTTTGATCCAGAAACCTTAAGCCAAATCACAGCGCTCCTAACGGTTATTGGGATCGACATAGTTCTTGCAGGTGATAACGCTGTTGTTGTTGCAATGGCAGCAGCAGGTTTGTCCAAGGAACTCAGAGCGAAGGCAATTATGATTGGCATTGTAGCGGCGATGCTGATGCGAATTATATTTGCTCTAGTCGCGGCGGAGTTATTGTCGATTGTAGGTCTGTTGGCTCTAGGCGGTGTTCTGCTGTTGTGGGTTGCCTGGAAACTCTGGCGTGAACTTAGGGAACATCAAACCAGTCCAAATGGCCCCCAGCTTTCGGATTCCTCCGATGAAGAGCAAAGTGACTTGGCGGACAAAAAATTGCCGCAGAAGACACTTCGTCAGGCTGTAATACAGATTCTTGTTGCTGATTTAACAATGTCCCTCGACAATGTGCTAGCCGTTGCGGGAGCTGCTCACGACCATCCTTACATAATGGCTTTTGGTTTGTTCTTGTCTGTTGCTCTTATGGGGCTTGCTGCTACCTGGATAGCGCGACTTCTCGAACGAAATCGTTGGATTGCTTACGTTGGATTGCTTTTAATTCTTTACGTGGCTCTTAGGATGATTTGGGATGGTGGACTCGCAATATTGAAGGTTATATAGCCGGGTTAAAAATGCCAAATCATGCTCGATCCTTCCATGCATTCACTGTCACCGGAATTCCGGAAGTTGCTTCAGGTGATGATCTTGTTGGGCATGTGACATCTGCTCTAGATCAAGCCGAAGAACGACTTGAAAACGGCGACATATTAGTAGTTGCACAGAAAATCATCTCAAAAGCGGAGGGACGTTATATTGAGCTCTCCGATGTGCATCCAGGAGCGGACGCGTTGGACTGGGCGAATAAAACTGGCAAAGATCCTCGCTTGGTGCAGGCTATTTTAGATGAAAGTGCCCGCGTTTTGCGATGGCGCCCTAATTTGCTTGTGGTTGAGCATATAAGAGGTTGGGTCATGGCAAACGCTGGAGCCGATCAGTCTAATATTGTGGGTGCTGATGGTAACCGTGTTCTGATGCTTCCCTTGGATCCCGATGGCTCTGCCAAGCGGCTCAGGCAAGGCCTTGAAGCTCATTATGGTGTTAAAACCGGAGTGATTATAGCTGATAGTGTCGGTCGAGCTTGGCGAGTCGGCACGGTGGGTCTGGCTCTTGGTGCCTCTGGCGTTAAAACTGTAGATGATATTCGAGGCGAGCTCGATATGCAGGGAAGAGAATTGAAGGTATCCATTGTTGGAACGGGAGATGAGCTTGCTGCAGCTGCAAACCTTTTGATTGGAGAAGCTGCGGAGGGAACTCCTGTTGCTGTTCTCAGAGGTTTTGATCTCGTGAGTGATAGTCAAAGTGGAGCCGACTTAGTTCGTCCTGCAGCTGATGATCTATTTCGATGAGGGTTGTTGCATTATCAGGAGGTGTTGGCGGGGCAAAGTTAGCATATGGCCTAAATCAGGTTCTTGCCTCAGATAGTCTGTCTATTATTGCAAATACAGGCGATGATTTCATTCATCATGGATTGCCGGTTTCACCTGACATCGACACCCTAATGTATACTCTTGCAGGTTTAAACGACAGCGATCGTGGCTGGGGTCTGGCAGGCGAGACTTGGGCTTTTATGGAAGCAATGGGATCGCTGGGGGCGAAACTTGGTTTAACCTGGGTGACCGCGACCTTGCTATGCATGTGCTCCGACGCGAAGCATTAGATGGCGGTCAGCCTTTATCTGTTTTTACAGACCGTATCCGAAATGCTCTGCAGATATCCGCAAGAATTTTCCCAATGAGTGACACCCGAGTGTCTACGTTAGTTAAAACAGTTGAAGAGGGTCTCTTACCGTTTCAGCGGTATTTTGTTCATCTAAAAGCTGAGCCTCAAGTTAAGGGTTTTTATTTTGATGGGGCAGATGTGGCTGAGCCTTGTCCAGGCCTTATTGATGCAATTCATGAGGCACAAAAAATTGTGATTTGTCCTTCCAATCCCTTCATTTCTATTGACCCAATTTTAGGGGTTCCAGGAATAAGACAAGCTCTTGTTAAGTCTGCCGCCAACGTGGTAGCAGTTTCACCTATTGTTGGCGGAGAAGCCATTAAAGGGCCAACGGCAAAGATGTTCAGAGAGTTGGGAGTTACGCCGTCCCCTGTTGCTGTTGCGCAAAAATATCGTGATTTCCTGGATGTAATGATCGTTGATCAAGTTGATGCGAGTGATCATAAATTAATGAACTCATTTGAAGTTCAAACCGAAGTGGCGCAAACAGTAATGCGAACGGCAGATGATAAGTTGGCATTAGCTGAATTTGCTTTGCGCTTTTAACAATTGTGATTAAGTCACGTCAAAATAAAGAACAGCGTTTTAGCTATGAGTAATTCGCAATCTCGATAAGATTATCGTCTGGGTCGTAAACATAGATAGAGAGCAATACCCCTATCGCTCCGGTTCGTTCGCCTGGGCCAGCGATTATGGGGATCTGTTTGCTCTCTAGAATGGAAATCACTTCTGCTATTGGTGTTTCTGTTATTAAGCAAAGGTCGGCCGAACCAGGTGTTGCATGGCGAACGTTCGGATCAATTGGATTATTCGCTTCATGCAAATTAAGTTTTTGATTGCCAAAATGTAGGGCAAAACGGTTACTTCCAAAGCTTCGCATTTCCATGCCCAGTATGTCCTCGTAGAACTCACGCGTTGCTTGAATATCTTTAACGGTCAGAACTAGGTGATCGAGCCGATCAATAATAATTGGCATGCTGAAAGCCTCATTTTTAAAACAGTCGGTCTGGCGTAACTCTATTGATATCCACGCCGGAAGAAATTATATCCGCGGGAGCAGCCTCGGCTAATGCAGTGCTGGCTGCAAGACGACCTAGGGCTTCAGAAGTCATCATTCCAAAACCACCTAAACCAGCTAACCATATGAATCCCTCTGCACGAGAATCTTTTCCAACACATGGTCTGCGATCAGCCATGAAGGATCGAAGGCCGGCCCAACGATGATTGATTTGGCTAACCTTTAATGTTGTGGCGCGCTCAACTCTGTCTACCGCGTGCGCAACATCTAGTTCCTCAGGTTGAGCGTCGACAGGTGGACTAGCGTGTTCATCACATGGGCTTGCAAGGATACGGCCAGCTTCAGGTTTAAAGTAAAAGCCTTCGTCGGCATCCATAGCCATTGGCCATGGCTCCGCCGTCACCCCTGGTGGGGGGTTAAACGTAATGCAAGTTCGACGCAACGGTTGGACCCCAAGAGGAGTTAGTCCAGCAAGAGCAGCTGTTTCATCTGCCCAGGCACCAGCAGCGTTAATGATGGTCGGAGCATAGAATGTTCCGCGTGGCGTCTGTGTCTTCCACTTGCCCTTTTCAAATGAAAGCCCCGTCACTGGTGCATCGCAAATGAGCTTAGCCCCAGTCCTTTGGGCAAGGGTCAAGAAACCTCGATACAAAGCATTAACATCAATATCGGCTGCTGCCGGCACATACATCGCTGAGTTTAGGTAAGCGGGATTAAAACAAGGGATGAGTCGACAAGCGTCTTCTACCGAGACCTGTTCTGCCACTCCTTCCTGAATTTGCTCTGGTGTGAATTGCCTATCTACCGCGTCACGTTGGTCTTCCCGGCCAAAAATTAAAAGACCACGCTTAGAAAGGAGAGGGGTCTCGGAGAATCCTGGTGGAGGATTGTTCAAAAACTCTCCACTAGCGGCTGCCAGTCCACGGATAGAGGGTTCTTTATAACGTTTTGAGTATAAAGCTGCAGAGCGCCCTGATGTATGGTAGCCAGGCTGACTTTCCATTTCGAGTATTATTACACTGGCTCTCGGCGCTAATGCTCGCGCCACAGATGCTCCAGCCACTCCCCCGCCAATTACTATGAAATCTGCTTCATCCATTACTCTGCAGGAGCCCTAACACCTGGTGTAAGTGGTGTTTCTTCTTCAGCTCTAACGCGACCTGCTCGGCGTTCAAGGGGAGCAACCACTAGCCCCATCAAAGGTGGCACAACAGCGAGAGTCATCACTGATGAAAGACCTAGCCCACCTATGACAACAGCACCAAGACCACGATAAAGTTCGGAGCCTGCACCTGGGGCTAAAACAAGTGGTAACATTCCAATAACACTGGTCAGAGTGGACATAAATATTGGGCGAATGCGATTCCTAGTTGCTTCTACTATGGCGTCTCCAGGCTGCATCCCGTCTTCTCGAATGTGCTGAAGCGTCTGATCGACCAGCAAGATGGCGTTATTCACTACAACGCCGATCAAGATAACAAAGCCTAACACGGTCAACATATCCAAGTTTTGAAGCGTCCAGATATTCATTAGTCCCAGCGCCAACACAGCACCTGCAGTCGCAAGAGGAACTGAAAAGAGGATCACAAGAGGATAAATGAAGCTCTCAAACTGCACAGCCATCACTAAAAACACAATCACGAGAGCAATTAGTAGGTCGTACGAAAGCTCAGTCTTTGTCTTGCCCAGTTCATCTGCTGTTCCGGCTAAACGGAAGTGGACGCCCTCAGGCAGACCAGCTTTAGCAATTGGGTCAAGTACCTCCGTTTGTACCTTTGCCATTGCTTCTTCTAAAGGCATTGCATCCGCGGGAGTAAGCGCAAGTGTTACTGTTCTGAGACGTTCCTTATGACGAACTTGAACAGGGCCTGTTGTCATTACAACATCTGCAAGACTGGAAGCAGGTACGATAATTCCGGATTTAGATACGACGGGCAGAGATTCGATATCTTGTGTTGACGTAACTGCCCCTTCGCGACCTTTAAGAACCATATTCAGCCGCTCTGATCCTATTGTTGCTTCGGTGACCCGGAGACCGTCATTATATGCATCAAGGGTTAAGCCGAGTTCTCTAGCAGATACTCCGTTATCTGCTAGCTTTATTCGGTCTGGATAAACACGCACCTCAGGAGAACCTAATTCAAGACTTGGTAAAGGGCGCACTTGATGTCCGTCCTGCCTTGGAAATACAGACGCCAGTCGGCGGTCTACAAGGTTTGCTACTTCGATAGCGTCTTCTAGATTTACGCCTGTAACATCAACATCAATCACTCGCGCTCCACCAATCCCACGTCCAAAAACACTGGCGAGACGGAAAAAGGCCCGAATATCTGGATGGTTTCCTACCTCTCGCATCAGAGGACGCTGCAGCATCTTTACTTTTGCGGGATCCACAGAACGTGCCAAAACGATGACACGTTCACCGAGCGCTACGTAATAAAAATCGCTCATTTTTGGTAAGCCGTCGGAACTCGGTTCCGGACCCGTTTCTGATGCCCAACGCTTGCGGGTAGCATCTTCAAATTTCAGCGCGATGTTGGTGCTTGTTTCTAAATTGTAGCCTGCGGGAGGCGTAATGAAACCTAGTATCAGGTTTTTGTTACCTTCAGGTAGGTAGTCCAACCTAGGTAAGAACAGAACAGTGCCAGTTATTGCCACTGCAGTGATGGAACCGACCCACAACAACGCAAAGCTTCGGAACCTGACAGCGGTCCTGGCGAGCTTAATAAATGATGCTGAAAATATTCTTCCAAAGGCATCTAGCGGTGGGATGCGAACTCGGTTTCCTTCCGCACTTACATCCTTAATTAGCAATCTTTTGCCAAGGGCTGGGATTACAGTGATAGCAACAAGGAGGGAAAGGAGTACTGAAACAGAAATCGCTACGGCGATGTCTCTAAAAAGTTGGCCAACTTCTAAATCCGTCACCAGAACTGGAATGAAGACTACTACGGTAGTTAGAGCAGAAACAAAGATAGCGCCCCAAACCTGCCGAGCGCCTTTGAAGGCCGCCTCACGTGCGCTTAGTCCTCTTTCACGATGTCTATAAATATTTTCAAGCACGACGATAGCTGCATCTACCACCATACCAACAGCAAATGCGATGCCTGCTAAAGATATCACGTTTATAGAGCGCCCAAGCGCTGCCATAGCTACAAAAGAGCCAATTACGGATACAGGGATAGCGATCGCAACTATTACTGTTGGTCTCCATGAGCGAAGAAACAACAGAAGTACCATAGAGGCTAATAAGCCACCGATGATTATGTTGGATTGCACCAGATCAATGGCTGACTCGATATAAACTGTCTCATCATATACCTGTTTGATGGTCAGGCCGTTCTGCTTAAGCACTGTATCATTTAGATCGGCGGTTGCCTCTCTTAAGCCTTCCATCACTTTGATGACATTAGCCCCGGTTTCACGTACAGCATTTACAGCAATACCTGGAGCGCCATTTCTTCTAATCCGAGCTGTGGGTTCGGAATAACCAAATTCAACCTTGGCGATGTCTCGAACGGTTACACGCGAAACAGCTCCGGTAGATCTGTCAACTTCAGATCTCAAAACAACGTCTTCTACCGCTGAAGGGCGATCTAAGTTGCCCTCCATGCGCGTTACATAGCTTCGTTTCCCTTCGTCTAACTCTCCTGCTGAGAAGGAGGCATGCTCTGTGCGAATACGATTTACAACTTCACTGATCGTGAGGCGGTATTGCGCAAGTTTTTCAGGATCTATGATTATTTGGAGTTCACGACTTCCGCCACCATAAAGATTGGTTAAAGCAACTCCAGGCACACGTTCAAATCGGTCTTGGACGAAATCTTCTACAAAGTCTCGATAGGTGTGGATTGGTCTTTCATTTCCTGGAAGGCGCTGGATGGAGAACCATGCAATGGCATTGTCATCAGAACTAGCAGTCTTAAGCGTAGGTTCATCGGCTTCTTCTGGGTAACCGTTAACGCGATCAAGTCGATTTGCCACTAATAAAAGTGACTTATCCATGTCTGTGCCAACTGCGAATGTGAGTTTTACGCGAGCTCGTCCAGTGCTTGACTGACTTTCCATATTCTCGAGATTTTCAACACCTCTTAGGACTTCTTCCTGACGATTTACTATTTCCCGCTCCACCTCGGCGGGGGCAGCTCCGGGCCATAAGGTTTGGACAGTAACTTGAGGTTTATTGACCTCAGGAATTAGCTGGATTGGGATTGTCGTTAGAGCAAGCCCCCCAAAGAGGACGATCATCAGAACAGCTGAAACAGTGGCGACAGGCCGTTCGATCGCAGCACGGATTAGGTTCATCGTTTGAACATTCCTGTAGGCTGGTTGCCAACGAGTTTGAATGCTTGATTGGGGCGAAGCGTTTCATTGCCTCGGATTACTGCTATATCGCCAGGCGAGGCTCCTTCCTTCAATATAAAACGACGTCCAACGGCAGACCCTAAGTCGACTGGCTTGATTTCGGCTTTGAATAGCCCCTCTTGTTCTTGGTCGGGCTTGGCAAAGACTGCAACTGCGCCTGCAGGTCGACGGATTATCGCATCCTTGTGGATCGTGACGACCGACTCAGGGGCGGCTACTGGTATATGGATTGTTACCGCAGCATTTGCGATGGCTAACTTTTTCAACTCTGCAGGTAGCGGTCCAAAGCGCACAGTGCGAGTCCGGGATACGCCGGTTTCGCGAGGCAATACAGCCCTGACTTTTATTGAACTTGAGGCGGCGCCCAAAATGACAGAGGCAGTAGCACCGGGTTGTACTCCACCCATGCGGTCTGTTGGAGCCTCTGCTTCAATCTCAAGTGCCTTGTCCCCAATCAGTGTAACAATAGGAGCGCCCAGCCCTACAAATCCGCCAATCTCGACGTGCCTTTCAGCTACAACGCCGGGGTAGGGTGCTTTAACTTGACTATAATCTAAATCAACCTGGGCTAATTTTAGCTCCGCAAGAGCGCGGGCATTGTCTGCTTCGACCTCTTTTCCCTGCGCTGCTGCTCTCTCGACCTCCCGTTGTTTATCTGCAAGTAAAGCCTCAGAAAAGGCAGCTGAGTTACGCAGTCGCTCTAGGCGTTTTAATGACTGTTCCGCGAGCTTTAGAGAGGCCTGAGCTGTTTTAATGCGGGCGTTGGTGAGTTCTAATAACGCCTTCCGACGCTGAACCTCTGCTGACAATCGATCAGTGGCTAGCTCGGTAATAATTTGCCCAGCTTTAACTCTGTCTCCCACTTCGACTAAAACATTATCAATGGCACCAGCAACACGGGTAGCTATGGGTCCACTCTGCGTCGATACAAAGCGCCCTACGATCGCCGTCGTTTCGCTAGCTATTTCTTGCCGTATTTGGTCTCCAACGAGGGTTGGAGGAGGGCGGTTTCCACGTTGCTGCGCGATTGTGGGCGCAATAGATAAGGAGAACGTTATAACTGCTAATAAGCAGGTAATTAGATAACGCATTGAGGGTATCCGACTGAGCACCCGACCTTCGGATGCGATGACCCAGAAATTAGGGCAAAGTGAAGCTTCCGTCTATCAGTTTCAAACGCTTTTTTGATAGCGTCGAAGATATCAATCGATCCGCTGTACCTGTTTTATAATTCGAGCTTCAGGAAATCCCCAAGTTGGGAAGTATGCGTGTTGTGGAATTGCCGCGTTTGCTCCTGCAACTACAAGAACAATATGATCTGGTGTTTCTACAGCAGGCGGTCCATTCCCTGCTTCAAGGGCTTCCATTGCCCAATCTGCTATCCCCGTTCGTGGTTGCAGATCCTTAATAATCCAGCTGCGATTATATTCTTCTGGATCGGCATGAGATAGTTGCCAGAGGTGTTTTCTAACATCCTGCTCCGTCCAACCATCTTGGGCTAATTTCTGAGCAATAAATGGAGCAATTGCTACGGCACATGTTCCTCCATGAAGGCGACTGAAGGCCGACAAAGAAGAACGCAGCAAACTAGCTAAGTCGTCTATTCTACCTGTGCACGTAACGGTTGCTTCGGCTCGTAGAACCATTAGTATCGTGTCATTCTTGGAATAACCAAGCCGTTCCCGCAAGCTTGGCCAAGGAGAATCGGTTTCATTTTCGGGCAGAACAAGCGATAGTCGACCCGGTTGGCCAAGGCCAGCCAAGTTTGTGGTCCCTGGCCACCCTCCTCCAATGTTCTGAATGGCGAGCCGAAGAGCTCGACCGATAACCATATTTCCTCGCCAGCCAGGCCCCAAAGCACCTACACCTCCATGAAGATCTAAGCGCTCTAACTCCGGACCTGAAAGTAAGAGAAGTGGCGTCACATTCTCGTCGGTCGTTTGAACGCCACGAAGGTTAAAAGAAGGCTCGAGAACCGCTTCCAGTGCCGCAATGACAAAACAGAAGTGTTTTGGGTCACAGCCAGCCATTACCGCATTGGCAGCCGCTTTTTCCATCGTAACCTGTCCGAAGAGAGGTTCAGCCTCTCCAATGTGTTTGTCCCCACTCTGTTTTGCATGGCGCAGAAAAGTTCTGACGCGAGATCTGGTGGGTAGGATGATAGGTAAGCCGTCTGTCCAACCGCGCCGGTAGTACAACTCTTTCAACTGATCAACAGTTAAGCCGCGAACTACTTCTATTCGTTCCCTGGAAAAGTTAGTGGCCTCAGCATAACGCCATAGAAGCCCATTTTCTGTAGCTCTTTCAGCAAGTACGTCGGTGATCCAACTGCTATCTGCGCGTTGGCCAACGGGAGTTACTAGCCAGGTTGTGTCTTCGGCCATTTACGCATCCTTAAAAATATTTTTACACGGTCTGGAGGCATCACCAAAAAGTTTGCAATATTTGTGCTCATCTTGCAGGAGGCACTCCCATGCCAGACATACGTCGATCTACATTAGACTATTCTAGCATGGTCAATGATCGGACAGCTGAGGGTAATTTTAGCATCAATCGGTCCATTTATGATGACCCAGGCATTTTTGAAGACGAGATATCCCTAATATTCGAGAAGACGTGGATTTATGTTGCCCACGAAAGTCAAATACCAAAGCAGGGAGATTATCTCTGGACAGAAATTGGGCGCCAACCCGTAATAATTAACCGTCTGGATAATGGCCAAATTGGTGGTCTTATTAACGCTTGTTCTCATAGGGGAGCGCTTCTTACACCAACCCGACAAGGCAACGCTCGTGTTTTTGTTTGCCGGTACCACGGTTGGACTTTCAAGTCTGATGGTGATTGCATTCGCATTAAGGATGAAGAGATAGGCTATCCTAATGGTGTTGATAAATCGTGCTTTAGTCTTACGAGACTGCCACGAGTTGAGAATTACAGAGGGTTTATTTTTGCAAGTCTTAACGCAGAAGTGCCTCCGCTCTCAGAGCATTTAGGTAATACCAAACCTTTCATTGATATGATGGCAGACCAATCGCCTGATGGATTAGAGGTACTGCCAGGGTCTTCAACATACATTGTTGAATGTAATTGGAAGCTGCAAATAGAGAACGGTGTCGACGGCTATCATGTAGGAGTTGTGCATCGTAATTTTGCACAAACAGTTAGACGTAGAAATGAATTGAATAACGCTTCCGGAATGAAATTGACAGAAAATGCTCGTTTTGACTCGGGTAATGTTGAAACTGGATGTTATGACTTAGGTCGTGGACATAACGTTATTTGGTCGGATCGAGGAGCTCCCGAAGCTGCGCCATTATACGAAGCGAGGGATATACTGCTTCCAACAGTTGGTGAGGAAAAATGGAATTGGATGGTGGGGCGTGGACGTAATCTGCTTATCTATCCATACGTATTTCTAATGGACCAGTCATCAACACAAATCAGAATTATCCGACCTTTGGGTCCCAGCAGAACGGAAATACAAGTATTTTGTATAGCGCCTAAAGGTGAGAGTTTCGAAGCTCGACGAGCCCGGCTGGACAAATTCCGGGATTTCTTTTTGACAAGTGGACTTGCTACCCCTGATGACTCCGTTGCGCTAGAGGACACTCAGATTGGTGTTGGCGGCAAGCTCGCCAAGTGGTCCCCGTTTGATCGAGGTATGGCCTCTGCTGGCGTTGGAGCTGATAAAGACATTCGTGAACTAAAGATCGAGCCGAATGGCCACAATAAACCGTGGGATATGGAAACAATTTATATTGGGCAATATCGCCGTTGGGCCGAACTAATGGCTGCGGATAAATGAGTAACGTTACAAACGCAGATCTTTGCTTGCAGCATGAAGTTGAGCAGCTGATCTACAAAGAAGCTTACTTGCTTGATATGCGCCGATTTGATGATTGGCTAGAGTTATACAGAGAAGATGCCGAGTTCCTAATTCCCGCATGGATTAACGAAACAACCCTTGCTACCGACCCATCAAAGGAGCTCTTCCTTATCTACTTTCATAATAAGACAGGCTTGGATGATAGAGTTTATCGTATCAATACTCGTGATAGTTACGCCTCTACACCGATACCAAGGAGCACCCATGTAGTTGGTAATGTTTTGGTAATAGCGGCTTCTGAGACCAATATAGAAGCTTCCTGCAGTTGGACTGTGCATCAATACGGTGACAGGAAGGGAGCTCGCATTCATGGTGGTCGCTATGATTACACGTTCAGCCGTCATGAAAACGGCGATTTAAAAATTGCGCGTAAGCATATCACTTTTTTAAATGACCGCGTAGATATACCAATCGATGTTTACAATGTGTGAAGAGTTTATAATGGCGAAATTACCGACCCAGCAGGAAATTTACGAACGGGTTATTAGGCATGTCGATAATAAAACAACTGACGTGGGCGACGGGATTTGGCGGGAGCCAGTTGAGAACTATCAGTCGATAGAGCGTTTTCAGGCAGAGTTAAAAATGATGCGCCGCATCCCTCTGCCCTTCTGTCCTTCAGCTGCCTTACCGGAGGCGGGGTCTTACATCGCGCGAGTAGCTGCTGGGACGCCCTTATTGGTTGTCCGTGGTGACGATGGTGTTGTGCGGGCCTTTCGCAATGCATGTAGGCATAGAGGAATGGCGCTAAAAGAAGGCTCAGGCTGCGCTAAGAGCTTTGTTTGTCCATATCACGCTTGGACTTATAGTTTGGACGGTGCGCTTAAGCACATCCCTGGCTTTGAGGGATTTCCATCAGTTGACAAGGCAGACCATGGATTGGTTGCAGTAACCGCTGAAGAAAAATCTGGCATCGTTTTTGTCACGCAAGAAAAGCCGATTTCTGATGGTGCTCTTGAGTGCCTTCCAGAAATTATAAAGCCCGAGCAGAAGGTTTTTAACTCCCTGGAGTTTGTTGACGAAGCAAATTGGAAGCTTATCGGTGAAACCTCAATGGAGGGTTACCACATAAGGGCTCTACACAATAAATCATTCTATCCCTACGGCTATGATAATCTGAACATAATAGAGCTGTACAAGCGAAATGCGCTGATCGTTTTTCCGTTCAATAGAATAGAAAGACTTAGAGAGAAGTTACCAGAGGATCGGAACTATGCAGGACGTTTCACTCAAGTGTTCCAAATCTTTCCCCACGCTCATACATCAGTTTTGTCTAACAACACCCTTTATATAATTTTGGAGCCTCTGACCCCAACATCAACACGCTGGGTGGTTTATCAGTTAACAAATGAAGGGGAGGAGGCCACCAAAGAAAATCTAGAGATTGCTCGACGCGATGCTAACTTTGTTCAGGACACTGGGCTGCTTGAAGACCGAGCAGCCGCAAAAAGTATCCAGGATGGCATTCCTAGTGAAGCTAATGAATATTTCACTTTTGGCCAATATGAACAGGTTATTTGTAATTTCCACCGTAGTTTGGATGAGCTGATTGCAAAGACAAACTAGATTGTAGAACTTCTGATTTTAATGCCCGTCAATCCTGCCACTGGTTCCAGGACACGATATTCTCGATTGGAGGCCGTTTGGCGAGTTTGAAGTCATTACCAATAGTGTAAGCAACAGGCAGAAGACCTACTTGCATGATCTCTCGTGGGATGCAGAGTAAATCCTGAGCTTCGTTCGCGTTGTGAAGGTGAAGAGTTGTCAGAGTAGATCCCAGCCCACGAGCGCGCAGAGCAAGTTGAAAACTCCAAACTGCAGGCATGATCGAGCCCATTAACCCTGCCCACGCCGTAGCTGGTGGGTTTTTTGCCATGTGATCCACTTTGATGAGTGGAATTACATGAACAGGTACTTTTTCAAGATTTTCTGCGAGATATTGTGCAGAAGAATAAACTCTTTCTGTTTGATTGTCGCCAGCGGCAGCGGCTGCATCCTGAGACTTGACCAAGTACTCTCCAGCACCCCTCCGATAAATATCAGCAAGAGCTTCACGTTTTTCCGAGCTGGTTACGATAATCCAACGCCATCCCTGTCTATTGCTTCCTGTGGGAGCCTGCTGGGAAATATCGAGGCACTCTAGAATAACTTCCCGAGGTACGAGCTTTTCAAAGTCAAGGCGTCTTCTAACAGCCCTGGTTGTAGTTAATAATTTATTAGTTTCTTTGAGGTTGAACGGCGGCATGATTACTTTCTGTATCAGACCCTCTGTTGGCTTAGGTTAATTATTAGTTCCAAAAAGAATTTATGATCTTCAAAAACCAATTATTGCTATGTCCAATAAGAATCAGATTTGTGCATTTCGTCTTTTAATGAGTGTCTTAATCTCACCCTCCATGCAAAGCTCATCTCGCTGATTGTGTACTGTTGCCCGAAGTACAACTATTCCAGTTGTTCGGCCTGGTTCTAAATCAAACACTTCGAGCATTGGGTAGGTTGTGTCGCCAGAAAAAACAGGTGCTTTAAAACGAGCGGTCAGCTCTACTATCGCTTTAAGGCTGTCTTGCACAATGAATGGAAAGTCGCCCGCACCCGGAGCTGCCTGGATTAACACTTGCATTCCATGGGCGAGGAGGCCAGGGAAACCAAGATTTCGGCAATACTCGATATCATAATGAATTGGATGATTGTCTCCACTCGCCATCTGGAATGCAGCAAAGAGTGCATCGGTCTGGGTCCTTGATGGCGAAATGAAGCGTTCCCCTAACTTGAAATCTTCAAAATATCGCTGTTCTGGTACACGTGGTTCCCGCCAAGGACGATCAGAGAAATTCTCAGCAGACATTATCAGTAACCTTCTTTCTTTTTGCTGATTTTGAATTTGTTCAGTATTATTTTAAAAGAGAACTGCGCCTTATAGCATCCAGAGCCAGCGGAGCGGGGTATATCTCTGCGGCATCACATGAAAGACGATCATCTGCGATATCAGCTGCTAAGTGATCAGGCGATCGTAAATGAGGTTCTCCGAAGCCACCCCCTCCAGGCGTTTCCATTCGCACTCTATCACCTGGAGCCATTATCAGCCTACGCTGTTTAACGTCTACAATTCTCTGAGGTCCATTTTTAGGTTTCACGATAACACGAGCCTTTCCACCATCACCTCCACCGTTTGCTCCCTTGGGTGATGTTTTGAAATTATCTCCGCGACTGGAAAAACTAGCATGTTGGCCAACCGCCTCAATTTCTCGTGCAAGCCCCATCCCACCACGCATGCGACCTATTCCTCCTGATCCTTCTATCAAAGAATATTCGATCACGCGGAGTGGATAGCTGCTTTCGACCGCCTCTGCAGGCGTGTTTAAGGAATTCGTGATATGGCAGTGAGCGCCGTCCATCCCATCCATGTTGGAAAGAGCGCCATTTCCACCACCTATTGTCTCTAAATACACGTACGGAGTCCCAGCCACGGTTTCGCCACCGAAGACCATAGAGGCAAGTATATCGTGACTTGAGGCCATCGTTCTTTCTTCAGGTAGAACTGGCTGCAAGGCTCCAAAAATGGCACTCGAGAGCTTCTGGCAAGTGGTAGTTCTTGCACCAACTGCTGCGGGAAATCTCGGATTTAGGATTGTTCCTTTGGGAATATTAAGCTCCAACGCCTCGAAAAGCCCCGTGTTAGGTGGCAGTTCAGGGTCGAGTAGGGCTTTTACTGCATATACGACCGTCGCCTTCACGCCCGAAGGTAGCAGGTTAAATCCGCCTCGAGATTGGTTCCCAGTTCCTGCAAAGTCAAAAATTAGCTGTTGGCCTTTGATTATTAGCGTTGCACAAATCGGTAATGGATCACCTCCGAGGCCGTCGTCATCCATCCATACCGTATGGGTGTATTCGCCATCTGGAAGTTCATTAATGCGTCCTGCAAGTCGGCGCTTGGCGTACCTAATAAGTTCGTCGGTTAGGAAATTCATTCGCTGAATACCCTCACGAGAAGCTAGTTCGGCAAGACGTATTGCCCCAAAGTGCGATACAGCTGATTGCACTTCTAGGTCGAGTTTGCGTACTTCGGGTTCTCGGGTGTTGTGAGCTATAAGGTCCAATAGTCCTGCATCGATTTCACCATTTCGTGAAATTTGGATGGCGGGGATTCGAATTCCTTCCTCGAAAATCGAACTTGCATCTGGAGCGATCGAGCCTGGGGTTGGACCTCCTACGTCAGTATGGTGGCCAATGCAGGCCGCGAAATAGTGCACGTGTCCATCTACAAAAACGGGCTCGATAATCGAAATGTCATTCAAGTGTGTTCCGCCACAGAGATATGCATCATTGGCGATAAATGCGTCCCCAGGCTTCATGTTTCCTATTGGGTATCTGTCAATTATTGCATCAACAGCTCCGAATAGAGAGCCTAGATGGATTGGTATATGCGCCGCTTGAGCTATTAGCCTGCCGTCAGCAGTAAACAATGCGGTCGAGCAATCCCTTCGTTCCTTAATATTTGGCGAAAATGATGCACGGACAAGTCGTCTGCCCATTTCTTCCGCTATAGCGAGTAGGCGGTTAGAAAAGACTTCAAGTGCTATCGCGTCAATAGGGCTCTGTTCAGCTAGTATTGCCTTATCATTTCCAACGGGCTGATCAACCATTACGGGATGACAAATTAGCCAGCTCGAACCAGCTTGCCGGGTAGAGCGCCAGTATGTTTGCCGTTCTCGAACACTGGGACTCCAGATACGATTGTCATTTCATAGCCTTCGGCTTTTTGAACTAGCCTGCGTCCTCCTGCTGGAAGATCAAAAATGACTTCTGGCCGACGGATTTGAAGTGCATCGTAGTCAATGATATTGACGTCCGCCTTTAAACCCTTCTCCAGACGTCCTCGATCTTTGAAGCCAAAAAAATCAGCGGTTTCGCTAGTAAGGCGACGGACTGCCCATTCAATCGGGAATTTTCCTCCTCGGGTTCGGTCTCGTGTCCAGTGAGTAAGCATAAACGTGGGCATTGAAGCATCGCATATTTGACCACAATGGGCACCTCCATCACCTAACCCCACGATTGTTGCTTCATCCTGCATCATTTCGTGAACTGGTTCTAAATCTCCGGTGACAAAGTTAGTGACGGGAAAAAGTACCATCCCACCTCCATCGCCTTCGGCCATGAAGTCATAAACAAATTCTTGTGGTGACTTCCCTGCAATCTTTGCTGCTTCCTGAACTGCAGCCTCAGGTTTGGGCTCATATTCTGGTGGGTCATTCAAAATGTACATACGGTCCCAACGATTTGCGATAGCCCTTTGCAGGGGAGGAAGCCGGGAAAGGAGGTCGTCTGAATTTTCCTCTGAAAGAATCTGAGCTCGAACCTCTGGATCTTTAAGCTTTTGTAATCTCTCAGGTTGAGGCATGCCATCGAGTGCAGCAAAAGTAGGACGTCCACTGAATGGTGTCAGTGACGTGGAGAATCCCAAAATAATACCTACAGCACGCCCGGCAATTTGAGCGGTTACATTGGCCCCGCCATCACGAGCTTTGTGGGCTCCTTTCATGAGACGGCGCCAGCGTTCAGGGTCTGAATAACGGTCTGTGAGAAGAAACCAGAGAGGGCGGCCTGTTTCTTTTCCAATAGTTTCAATCCATTGGAATTCAGCTTCTTCGTCCTCAAAATCATTCAGCATGCCATATGCACCGTGATCTACGCTCTTGAATGCTTCACCAATGCCTATGAGCTCATCGGCAGCAGCATATCGGCCTGGAACTCGTTCACCTTTTGTAGTTCTGTGGGACTCGGTTCGCGAAGTGGTGAAGCCGAAGGCTCCAGCTTGCAAGGCTTCTTCCGTGAGTTTTCGCATTTCGGCAATATCATCTGCCGTTGCATCTTCAAAATTAATCGCACGCTCCCCCATAACGTAAACCCGCAAAGGATGATGGGGCATCTGAGCGCCGATATCTATTACACGATCCTGTTTATCAAGTGCGTCTAGATACTCGGGAAAACTTTCCCAATCCCATTTAAGTCCTTCGGATAGTACAATGCCAGGAATGTCCTCGACACCTTCCATAAGGTCAATCAAAGCTTCATGGTCTTTGGGGCGGCAGGGTGCAAAGCCAACGCCACAATTGCCAAATAAAATTGTGGTGACGCCATGCCAAGAAGAGGGCGTCAGCATAGGGTCCCATGTGGCTTGGCCGTCATAGTGTGTATGCACATCAACGAAACCAGGTGTCACTAATTTTCCATTTGCATCTATTTCTCGCTTTCCAGGTCCGATTTCTCCTCCAACCTGGGCTATCTTATCACCGCTGATAGCAATATCACCGACATAGCTCTGGGCACCGGTTCCATCGATTATAGTTCCATTGCGAATAACAATATCGTGCATGGCGCAAAACCCTATTTCTGCTTCCGCTGGAATAAACGCTAGGCAGATTTTTACGCTTGCGCAACAGTTCGGGCATCAATCAAGCTGCAGTAGTTCACTGCAAAGATAGGCACTTTCAGCCAGAAAAGGGTGAATTGGATGGTCGGGTGCAGCGCCTCCGGTGCGCAGTAGGCGGCCGTTGCGTCCTGCATCGGCTAACCCATGACGTACTTGCTCACTGAATGCCTTTTCATCAACGTTATGTGAGCATGAGGCTGCAAAAAGAAAGCCTCCTGGCTCTACCAGCAGAGCAGCAAGGCGTAAGAGTTTGCGATAACCACGGAGGCCTGCAGCCAAATCTTTACGACTTTTTACAAACGCTGGAGGGTCTACAATGACAACATCCCAACGTTTCCCTTCTGACAGAGCTTTTTCAAGAAAAGTAAATGCCTCATCACGTTCAAATTTACATATTTTGCCTAGCCCGTTTCGGTCCGCTGCAGCTTGCGCCAGAGAAAGTGCACTTTCAGAGCGATCTACCATTGTCACCGATTCAGCGCCTGCAGCTGCGGCATTAATCCCAAAGCCACCCAGATAACAATAACAATCTAGTACGCGAGCTCCTGATGCGATGGCGGCTACAGCAGCCCGGTTGCCGCGCTGGTCATAAAACCATCCAGTCTTCTGCCCATTTTTTGAGGTCTGTTATAAAAACGAGACCGTTTTCCATTAACTCAGTGTGTTCTGAAATTTTTCCCAAAACTTTATCTGTTTCTATTGGTAGCCCTTCCAAGGATCTGGCAGTCGAACTTTTCTGAATAATGATTGTCTTGGGATTAAGTAGTCGCTTTAAAGCACTTTGAATTTCGGCTTCTAACAAATTAAAGCCAGCAGAGTTTATCTGTACAACTATCGTGTCATCATATCGGTCCATAATCACTCCGGGCATTCCATCGGCCTCGGCATGTATCAATCGATAAAATGGCTCTCTAAATAACCTATCTCGCAAAGTGCAAGCTTGGATTAGTCGTTCAAGTATGAATTGCTCATCAATAGGTACATTGACTTTATTTGAGAGAATTCTTCCTACTACCAATGGTTTTGGGTTAAAGAACCCAGTTCCGACAAGATCGTTTGAAGCATTCTTGAAATTTACAACACTGCCTGGGGTTAAACTTTTGGCCTCCGAGGTCATCTCAACTTCGTTAGAGTAAATCCAAGGATGTCCCATTTTTACGCGCCGGTGGCGTTTTGGGAGAAGGCGAATTTGAGGAATGGGTGCATTAGTCATGAGTTTCGGATAGAAGCTTATTGAAAGCATCGCAAGAGTAGTCGCCAATAAGACACTTATCGATGTATATAAGTAGTCAAATTTATTTCTGGCTGAGGGTTGAGACGGAATGCAGGGACGACTGGTTACAGTATTTGGTGGTTCGGGTTTTATCGGTCGATACATTGTAAAAAGATTAGCTGCTAAGGGCGCCCGCGTCCGCGTGGCCACCCGTGATCCAGAGGGTGCAAAATTTCTTAAGCCAATGGGTGCTGTAGGACAGGTTGCTCCATTCAAAGTTTCCATTGGTAATGCCGACTCAATTCGGGTTGCTGTTGAAGGCTCTGATGCAGTGGTGAATTTGGTTGGAATTCTCTCTGAAGGCGGACGCCAGAGCTTTCGGATGGCTCATGTTCAGGGACCGGAAAATATTGCTAATGCTGCATCTGCTGCAGGAATTCAGAATATGGTCCATGTTTCGGCGATTGGCGCTGATGGGGACAGCGCAAGTGCCTATGCACGAAGTAAGTTTCTAGGAGAGGAGGCTGTTCGCTCTGCAATCCCTGAGAGTGTAATTCTTCGCCCAAGTGTAGTCTTCGGTCCCGAAGACGACTTTTTTAATAGGTTTGCAGCAATGGCGCGTATGGCTCCTGCGTTACCACTTGTGGATGGAGGCAAAACTAAATTCCAACCTGTATATGTTGGAGACGTTGCTGATGCAGTAATGGCAGCACTCGAAAATGAAGGGGCTTCAGGTAAAACCTATGAGTTGGGGGGGCCTGAAGTTTTAAGTTTTAAGACGCTTCTTGAATACATTCTTTCAGAGACTGGGCGTTCGCGTGCGCTTGTTCCTGTGCCTGCGCCATTTTTAAAGCCTTTGGCTGCTATCATGGAGTTTCTCCCAGCTCCTCCGTTGACACGGGACCAACTGATTTTGTTGCGGAAACATAATGTGGTTGATGATGGGGCGCTTAAACTCGCAGACTTGGGCCTAGACGCAACAGCGATAGCAGCTGAAGTTCCTGACTATCTTGTGCGTTTCAGAAATCAGGGTCAGTACACTAACTACAAGCAAGCCGACTAAGAGGGCGACCAATAAGAGAGACCTTTTAGCTATCTACGACCCATTAACTGAGATCTACGGGATTAGTTAAAGGCCTAGAAGTCCTCTCGCGAATTCCCTGGGCTGGAATGGCTGCATGTCCTCCTGACCTTCACCAACTCCTATCAAGCGAACCGGTATATCGTAAGCCTTAGCCAGAGATATTACGACACCACCCTTAGCCGTGCCATCCAGTTTTGTAAGTGCAAGGCCTGTCACGTTAGCCATCTCTCCAAAAACTTTTACTTGGCTAAGAGCGTTTTGACCTGTGGTTGCATCTAGTGTGAGCAAAGTCTCATGAGGTGCCGATGGGTCTATTTTCTTAATAACTCTGACGATCTTTTTTAGTTCGTCCATTAAGTTGGATTTATTGTGCAGCCGACCTGCAGTATCAATTAACAGCACGTCGATGTTTTCATCTTTTGCCTTTTGTATTGCTTCGAAGGCAAGGCTCGCAGCATCTGATCCGTTATCTTGGGTTACGACAGGAACCCCAGCTCTCTCTCCCCATATTTGAAGTTGTTCCACCGCGGCAGCTCTGAATGTATCGCCCGCTGCGATCATCACGTTCTCACCGGAATTTTTTAATGCTGAAGCGAGCTTTCCAATTGTCGTAGTTTTACCAGTGCCGTTGACTCCAATTACAAGAATGACAAATGGTTTCTTGTTGTGGGAGAGATCAATTGGCTCAGCGACCCTCTCTAAAATACGGGTTACTTCTTCAGAAATGCGCTCGCGAACCTCAGCATCGCTCACAGTTTTTCCGCGCATGTCATCTAAGCTTCCGATCAGCTGGGCTGCTACCGATGGTCCCATATCTGCCATGATTAGAGCATCTTCGATTTGCTCGATCGCTTCTTGATCAAGCTTGCGACCATCAACTGCGGCTATGACATTCTGTGTTAGTTTAGATGAAGTTTTTGTTAAACCTTTTTTAAGACGTTCTAACCAACTCATACGGTGTTCTCCACGGTCCCAATCAGGCGACCCTCTTTAATGCCTGTGATATGAACCATTGGCATTTCACCAATTTTTTGGGCTTCTTCTATTTCTATTTCGGCGAAGCTCTCAGCACGTCCTCTATAGGGTGTCTCCATAATAGGTTTGAACTTTTTCCCCACCTGAGACTGCAGGTACTTTGTCGACTGCGAGCTTCCTAATTCGCGCAAGATTGCTGCTCGGTTTTTGATAACGTCGCGGGGCACTTGTGGCATCCGTGCAGCAGGAGTGCCGGGCCTTGGCGAATAGGGGAACACATGCAGCCAAGTTAAATTAAGTTCTTGTACATGATTAAGCGTCTCTTCAAAGAGTTGATCAGTTTCAGTAGGAAACCCTGCGATCAAGTCTGCTCCAAATACTATCTCAGGGCGAACTTTCCTGACACGGTCAACCAGTTTCTTGGCATCCTCGATTAAATGACGGCGTTTCATCCTTTTTAGGATTAGGTTAGAGCCTGCCTGAAGAGAGAGGTGTAGGTGGCCTGCGAGTCGAGGCTCTTCTGCTATCAAGTTTAACAGATCATCATCAATTTCTGCAGGATCAATAGATGAGAGACGAAGGCGCTTTAAGTCAGGAACTTGAGTGAGGACTCGACGTGCCAGCTGACCCAGCGAGGGCTTCCCAGGCAAGTCTCCACCGAACGAGGTTATGTCCACTCCAGTGAAAGCAATTTCAGCTACTCCTGCCTCCACTAGAGCTTGAACTTGCCTAGATATTACCCCTATGGGTGCACTTCTGCTGTTTCCGCGGCCATAAGGAATTATACAAAAAGTGCATCTGTGATCACATCCCTGTTGAATTTCAACAAAAGCGCGAGCCTTACCGCCAAACCCTGAGATTAGATGTTTTGCAGTCTCTTTTGCCTGCATAATGTCACTTACAACGAGGCTTTCTTTAGCTAAAGCGCTTTGGCTCCATGTGCTTGCCTCCATCTTTTCCAGGTTTCCGACTACTCGGTCTACTTCAGGCATTGCCGACCAAACTTCAGGGGAAATTTGGGCTGCGCAGCCGGTAACTATTATACGAGCATCAGGCTTATCACGGCGGGCCCGCCGAATAGCTTGGCGTGCCTGCCGCTCAGACTCAGCTGTCACAGCGCATGTATTGAACACAATTATGTTGCTCTGCCCTGCTGCTTCCAGGTGTTCGAGGACTACCTGGCTCTCATATGCGTTAAGGCGGCACCCAAATGTTTCTACTTTTGTGTTGATATGCTCTGTCTGAGAAATACTCATCGCCGCATTAGCTCAGCTGCATCAAATGCACCAACGAAACTGGATGTTGCCGGTCCAGTCATGATGATATGTCCATCTGGTCGCCAAGAAAGTTCAAGAGGGCCACCCAAAAGCTCTATTGTAACTTCTCGTTCTGTTAAATCTCGTCTCGACAGAGCGACGGCCGCAGCACATGCCCCTGTTCCGCACGCCTTAGTTTCACCAACGCCCCGTTCCCATACCCGCAAGCGCGCGTGATTTCGATCAATGACCTGCGCAATTCCTATGTTTGCGCGTTCTGGAAAACTCGGGTGGTGCTCTAATTGTGGCCCAAATTCTGACAGCGCAATGGCTTCTATATCGTCAACAATAAATGTGACGTGCGGATTTCCAACATTTCCAGCAACAGGGTCAGATAGTGGACCTATCTCTACAGGGACATGGAGGGTATCACAGGCTTCTTTAATTGGGATTTCATTCCATTCAGACCGGACGTATCCCATGTCGACAGCGACTAGATCATCTGGTGCCGCGTGCGCGTCAAGGAGACCCGCAACGGTTTGGACAATTGCTCGAGGTTTACCGCTCTCTGCCATTATTCGTCGAGCAACGCAGCGCGTTCCATTACCACACGCCTCTACCTCGCCGCCATCGGCATTATAAATAGACATAAAAACATCGGCGCGGGGATCCGTTGGAGGTCGCATAACCAGCATCTGGTCGAACCCGACGCCTTGCCTGCGGTCAGCAATTGCTGCAGCTAATGCGTGGTCCGGCTGAAATGTGCGATCGCGCGCATCTATAACAACAAAATCGTTGCCCAGACCGTGCATTTTCACGAAAGGTATCATTAGGGGTGCGTTTGCGTCAGACATGATGCCGGATATAGGGCTTTAAGTGCCAGTTTGTAAATCGCTGGGTGCTGTGCGACTGATTTGAGATCAGATTTTCTTGCAAAGGCCTGGTGAGTAAAACGTGCTTTCAGTCGGTTAGCATTCAGGTTTCAGGTATGAGCCTCAAATTGATTTCAAATAATACGGAGCAAGTGCTCCGCAGCAGAACGGACTGATGTCTCATTGACGTCTAAATGAGTTACTGCGCGGAGTGTTGAAGGACCAATCGCACCTATAAGTATACCTGCTTCCTCCTCCAGTTTTTTAGAAAGAGCTTGTGCATCCATGCCGTCAGCAAGATCAAAAATAACGATGTTTGTATCCACCGAAGTAGGGTCTACAACAAATTTGGGGCTATCAGCGATTATGCTAGCAAACATTGCGGCGTTTTCATTGTCTTTCGCGAGCAGTGGGATGTTATGGTCAAGGCCGTAAAGGGCTGCTGCCGCGATAATGCCAGCTTGGCGCATCGCCCCGCCTAGACGTTGCTTCCATCGCCATGTTTCTTCGATAAATGCCTTTGAACCTGCTAGCGCAGCTCCGACTGGAGCGCCTAATCCTTTCGAGAAATCAATCCAAGCACTGTCACAAGAAGCGGTATACTCCGATGCCGGTATTCGTGATGCTACAACAGCATTCAAAAGGCGAGCACCATCTAAATGCACGATCAGACCTCAGCTTTTGCCAATTTAGTGACGGCATTAAGCGTATCCATTGGCCATATCCGACCACCACCCATGTTTGCGGTGTTTTCAATTTCTACTACACGTGTGCGTGGGCCATATCGGTGCTCTGGTCTGATAGATGCCTTTAGTTGGTTTGCTGAGTATACTCCTCGATCGCCATCTATAGGTGTCATAACAGCACCAGCTAACGCTGCTGGACCCCCGGCTTCATAGTTCAGTATATGAGATGTCTTGTCACAGAGGATTTCATCACCCGGCCGACAGTGGACCAATAACGCAATCTCGTTACACATTGTGCCTGAAGGTAAGAATATCGCAGCCTCTATTCCAAGTAACTCTGCAACACGATCGCAGAGGACGTTAACTGTTGGGTCCTCGCCTCGTTGTTCGTCTCCGACTTCAGCGGCAGCCATGGCTTTCCGCATAGAATCTGAGGGCTTGGTTTGTGTGTCACCGAAAAGGTTAATCATTGTATGTGACCTGTATTTCGGGATTTCTGTTTAGTTTATTTAATGACTTCAGGTATTATCTTTTGGACATGCTTTAGATGCATAATCAAAGACCCGTAAGTTGAATCAGCCTTGATTTGAATGGGCATAACCGCAGCATTATCGTCAACCTGTCTGAAATAGAAACTTCCACTTTTTTCACCTGATTCCTTTTTAGGTTTAAAGCCAGACAATTGTTTGGAGACAAAATCGCACCGATGAGCTTTTCCACCAAATGGAGCGCGGCGAGTTACACTAACTTCGGCTGGCCCTTTGTCCTCAATCTCGATCAGGAAAAGTCTTCGGCCATCAAAAATTTTGAGTATAGATGTACAAGAACCAGTTTTCTCAATCATCTATCCAACTTTGATGATAGCGGTGAGTGGATCAATAGCATTACTTAAATCTGTTGCTGAAATTGCCTTACGGCCCTCATCTTTGATTGGATCGGGGATGGCGGTCTGGACTTCTGTTCTTCCTGCTTCAAAAGCAATTTCAATTAAGCGCCTTTTTTCTTCCCATACACTCTGATTTTGGTACGAGACAGGTGAAAATACCCTCTCATTTTCAGCACCCATTTTCCCAAATACAGCGGATGTGTTAGTCCAATTTACGAACCATCCAACTATGCCGCCTGTTTCCATGTTGAGTTTGACCGAATAGTCACCGGTTTTTAGAACAACATCGATGGTTGCGTTTCCAATTTTAATGCCACCCATATATCCAACATAGGAGAACTCACCGCCTACTGTCTTGAACTGCGAGGCAATTGAATGGGAAGGAGCTGCCAAAAGAATAGCAATAAGAAACAAGTTCCAGCGCAACATGAGTTAAGCCTCCAGGGAAGAGTGATTTCAGTTTGACATTTTTTTTATTTGGGCAGCACGCCTTAAATTTGTCAGTATCAAGAAGTTAGTTGTTCTAATCAGGATTGACAGTGCGCATTCCAATGACATATCCGCAGGAAGAACCCCCGAAACCTTTGTGGCTCGTAACTCAGCGGGCAGACTATGACTTCGCACGGCCGGGTGCTCTGGTTCACTACCAGTCGTACCCACCATCGACACCTTTCAAATTAGTTTAAGGCGATGACCTCCGAACCAAACACATCCTCTCAACGTTATCATAAGACCGTCAAAGAGCTGGCGGATGGTGTGCTGGCAGGCGATAGGGCTGCAATTGGTAGAGCTATTACTTTGGTAGAAAGTAATAATAGTTCTCGCAGGAAGGCAGCACAGGAGATGCTGCAATGCCTATTACCCTATTCGGGCCAGTCCTATCGAGTGGGTATTACGGGTGTGCCAGGTGTGGGCAAAAGCACCTTTATTGAGGCGTTAGGACAACGATTGATAGGTGATGGAAGCAAAGTAGCTGTTTTGGCTGTGGACCCAACCTCATCAAGAACACAAGGTAGTATTCTTGGGGACAAAACTAGGATGGCTAATCTCGCTGCTGATTCTAGAGCCTTTATCCGACCCTCACCCTCATCAGGCACTCTCGGAGGTGTGGCCCGGGCAACACGTGAGACAATGGTGGTGATGGAAGCTGCGGGCTACGATGTTTTGTTAGTAGAGACCGTAGGCGTCGGTCAATCAGAGGTTACTGTTGCGGAAATGACAGACTTCTTCTTGGCATTGATGCTGCCCGGCGCCGGCGATGAACTCCAGGGGATTAAGAAAGGATTATTAGAAATAGCGGACATGATAGCCGTCAATAAAGCCGACGGTGACAACGCGGCTAGGGCAGAGGCGGCGAGGAGAGAGTATTCAGCCGCACTTCATATCATGGTCCCAGCATCGCAGTATTGGTCACCTCCTGTTGTAAAATGCAGTGGTTTATCGGGAGAGGGGCTCGACCAAATTTGGGGAGAGATTGATCGGCATCGGGAGGTTATGCAGGCAAACGGAGAATTCGTCCGGCGTCGCCAAGACCAGCAGGGAGGTTGGATGCGAGCAATGCTAGAGGATCGTCTTCTTCGGGGCTATCTGGACAAAGATGAAGTGCAAGTGATGCTTCAGGAGGTTAATGCAGCCGTGTGTGCTGCTGATATAACAGCACCTCAGGGTGTGGAGCGCGTGCTCAAAGCGATAGGTTTATCGTCAGATTTTGGAGAAACTTAACAGTCGCCTCTTTGCTAAATGAGCGTTACCATGTCCTCTCAACAGGAGGTACTGATGGAAACAAAGTCCATTGCTATCGCAGATGTTTATATCCCCGCGAAGCGTAAGCGTACGTTAGATCAAGCTAATGTTGATCAACTGGCGGAGAGCATTTTAGAAGATGGGCTTAAGGTACCTATTCAGGTTCGGCAGGATGGAGAAAAAACAATCCTTGTAGAAGGCTTGCATAGGCTTGAGGCCATGCGAGCCTTAGGAGATGAGGTTATCTCCTGTATCTATGTGGGCGCAAAAAGATATTAACTCAAGATCATGCTCGCTTTCCGGCTGCGTGCGCTTTTGCGATGACTTCTCCCTCGTCCCAAGGAAAAATTATCCATGTGTCTTGGCTAACTAAAGTAACATAGGTGTCTGCAAGCGGAACGCCAGCGGGTTTAGCGTAAACTGTCGCTATGTGAGCCTTTGGAAGCATAGCTTTTACAGCTTTAGCCGTTTCGCCACTATCAACCAGGTCGTCAATTACAAGCATGCCTGTGCCATCTCCATCTAACCCCTTTAAAATGTCTAATGCCCCTCGTTCTTCCGCCTTTTCTCCTTGAATTTCCCTGTAGGAGACGATGCAAATCGTATCAACAAGGCGAATGTCCAGCTCCCTGGCTATTATTGCTGCGGGGGCCAGTCCTCCCCTAGCTATAGCGACAATGCGATCAAAAGGACCTATTTCCATAAGGCGCCAAGCAAGAGCGCGAGAATCACGATGCAGCTCATCCCATGAAATAGGAAAATATCGCTGAGACATTTTTATGCTCCGATCATGGATATGGTTGAATGTCAGGTAATAAGCTTTGGAGAGTTATACTTTTATTTCATGGTGGCTCGCTTTTTTACTTACCCCAACCACCAGCACCAGGTGAGTCCATCAATACAGAACCACCTTGCTCAATAATTTTATCCCCTGTTTTGCCTGGAAGAGGTGTTTCCTCACCTTTTTCATCGACCATTGCAAAACGACCTTTTCCGCCACTTTCTCCGCCAGCAAGTCCCCAGGGCGGATTTCGGAATCGTTCGCCTACGCCATTAAAAATACACTGATGACCAATAGGTTTTACAACTCTCCTGATTCCACGGCCCCCAGGATTCTTGCCTTTACCCCCTGAATTAGGCGCAAGCCCGTATTCTAGAACCATGAGCGGATATTCATTTTCAATAGCTTCAACTGGCAGATTGGATGTATTGGTTATGCCGGTTTGCACCCCATCTTTACCAGGTTTTGTTGGTCGGCCACCGGCGCCTCCGCCAATTGTTTCGAGGTATACATACGGGTCTCCTGACCTAGGGTCGATTCCAGAGAACACCGCCATTGTATTAGCTCCGTTTGGTGCCGCAGGTACAAGGGTGGGTAGCGCAGGAGCAAGCGCGCCCATCACAACGTCGATTACCCGCTGGCAGGTATGAGCTCGACCAGCCACGGACGCAGGAAAAACCGCACTGGCAACTGTACCTTTTGGAATTTGTATATCAACGCAATCAATGACGGCTTGGGTATTCGGCGCCTCAGGGTCGAGCAAAGATTTAATAGCAAAAATGACTGCAGACTGTGTTGCATTCAATGTCATGTTGATATTGCCGGCTGTTTGAGGTGCTGTGCCGGTAAAATCAAAACTGAGTTTTCCAGCTTTGGCCTCAATCCGGACCTTAAGAAGTACATCGATTGTTTCTACGCCATCATCATCCATAAAGTCTTCGAATTCATAGACGCCATCTGGGACTTCTTTTAACGCAAGTGCCATCCGGTCAGCTGACCGTTTAAGTAGTTGTTTAAAACCCTCTTTCAATATTTCTGCACCATGGCGACTTCCTAGCTCATGAAGCCGGCGAACACCTAATTTGGCGGCAGCTATTTGGGCATAGTAATCCCCGCGCCGCTCTTGAGGGGCGCGAGCATTAAGTAGAAAGATATCTAGAATCTCTTGCTTAACTTCATCTTGTTGAGCAATTCGGGTGACGGGAATTCGAAGCCCTTCCTGATAGATTTCTGTCATGCCTCCCGACATAGAACCCGCAGCCATTCCGCCAATATCTGCATGGTGCGCTATGTTACATACAAAACCAATAAGCTCGTCATCTATAAAAACGGGAGCGGCGAAGTTAACGTCAGGTAGATGGGTGCCGCCAGCAGTGTGAGGATCATTTGCAACGAAAATATCACCAGCGTGAATATCGCCACCATATTTTTCAAGAACGCAACGCATCAAACCACTCATGTACGCAACATGAATTGGTAAGCTCATATCCGCCTGAGCAATCAAATCACCATTTGCACTCATTATTGCGGTGGAATGGTCATGTCGTTCTTTAATATTGGTTGAATAACTGGCCTTCATGAGGGCTACGAAACACTCATCGTTTATGGACTTCAGAGCATTGGAGAGAATTTCTAAGCCAATTGAGTCAGAGTGGGCATCGCTCAGGCTCCTTGCAGTCGAATTAGAATGGAACCGTCTGCCAAAACTTCCACCCGATCGCCTGGGAATATGGGCGTAGTTGCATCCAATTGGTCAACTATTGCTGGCCCCTCAAACCGAAGCCCTGGATAAAGCTTTTCTCTGCGATATACCGGTGTTTCAATCCCAGCATTGTTATCAAACCAAACGGTTCGAGTACTCTCAGCCTCAGGTAGGCCTGAGTTTTCTTTTCGTTCATTTTTTTTTTGCTCGTAAAGTCTTCCCCGAGCTGTCATTCTAAAGTTTATAATTTCGATCGGTGCACTTGCATCGTGAAAGCCATAGGCGCGGTCATGGGCATCAAAAAACAGATTTGCTAGCGTCTCTGCATCAGGCAAATCTTGTGCAGTCAGATTAGCCCCCGAGGCGGCAGGTACGATTAGCTCGAAGTTTTGTCCGACATAGCGGAGGTCAAGGGATAACTCCATTGACCTTCCTTCATTTGGAAGGCGTTCGGACTCAAACCATGAATGGGCAAGTTCAGCCAAATTACCAATCATTTTAGCTGCTTCCGCCATTGCAGTTTGTGACAGTGGAAGCCGCACGCTTGCTACAAAATCTTCTTTTTGATCTGAGACGAGTAAGCCTTGGGCGCATACAATGCCGGGTGCAGGGGGCACAAGTACCTCAGACATTCCTAATTCTGCAGCAACATCTCGAGCGTGTAAGGGGCCTGCTCCCCCGAAGGCCATTAAAGTGAAATTACGGGGGTCGTGACCTCTCTCAACCGACATTCGACGCACGGAACGACTCATATTTGATACAGCAATTGCCAAAATCCCAAGAGAGACTTCCTCTACAGATGCGCCGATGCGGTCCGCAATTGGCTCTAAAGCTGACACTGCAGATTCTGTATTTAACGGAAGTGCCCCATCCAGTAAGCCTGTTGCGGATAGGCGCCCCAGAACGAGGTTTGCATCTGTTACCGTAGGCTCTGTGCCACCTTGACCGTAACAGGCAGGGCCAGGTGCAGCACCTGCACTAATTGGGCCTACTTTCAACAATCCATCTCGTTCAAACCACGCGATTGAACCCCCTCCGGCTCCGACCGTATCAATGTCCACCATGGCCAGCCTGATAGGAAACCCTGCCACGTCTCGTTGGAATGTAATTTCTGTATCACCATTAGCGATCAGAGCGACATCAGCTGACGTTCCACCCATGTCTAAGGTAATAACAAATGGGCGGTCCGCGTTACGTGCAACATAGGCGGCTCCTACCGCCCCTGCCGCAGGACCAGATAAAGCTGTTCGCACGGGGAATGCGGCAGTTTTTTTCGCAGACATTAGTCCGCCTGAAGATTGATTGATGCCGAGTGTTGCTGAGCCAACACGATGATTTAGGCCTGATGCTAAGTGCTCTACATAACTTGCTAAGAGAGGCTGCAAATAGGCATTAATGGCAGTTGTTTGGAACCGCTCGTATTCGCGGAATTCTGGTTGCACGTCAGAAGCAATCGAGACACGCATTTCAGGTTTTAGAGAAAGTATTGCGTCTTTTAATTTTCGCTCATGCTCGGGATTTAGGTAGGCAAAAAGAAAGCAAATTGCTACAGCTTCGGCTCCGCTTTCGACCACCTGTTTTGCGACCTTTGACGCTTCTGCATCGGTCAAAGGGGTAACTACTTCACCTTGCCAGTTAAGCCTTTCAGCAACCTCAAAACGCATTGCTTCGTTTGCAAGAGGAGCTGGTTTGTCGAGATTGAGATCGTACATGTGAGGTCGAACTTGACGGCCAATCTCAAGAAGGTCTCGGAAGCCTTTGGTTGCAATAGCAGCTATTAATGCGCCCTTCCGCTGTATTAGAGCATTGGTCGCTACCGTTGTTCCGTGGGCAATCCTTGCTATTTCTGTTAGCGGCAGCTTATGTGCCTGTTCTACTTCTTCTAAGCCCTTAAGAATTGCTTCACCTGGGTCATGTGGTGTCGATGGCCGTTTGAAGACGAATTCCTCTCCCGTAACATGGTTGCGGTCGTGAAAATCCGTAAAAGTTCCGCCTACGTCTACGCCAATTGTCCATGTCATGAGCTGGTCGGCCTTGGTTTCCGAAACAATGCAAACATAGTTATTAAAAACATTATGACTGCAGCGATAATTGCATAGGTGCGCTGATCTTCTAAGTCACTGATCTGGGCTTGAATTGATGTCTTAGCCTGAGCCTCAGCATCGAGCGCCTTTTTGCCTCGTCCTGAGCAACTGCAAGCGCCTTTCTTGTAAGCTCTAGTTCTTGTTCCAGAGCAGTAATCTGTTTCGCAAGCCTTACATCTTGAATTTTGGAACTATTTACCTCGGACAGATGCGCTGTCGAGGGGGCTAATATCAGAATTATTGCCATCAAATTTCTTATGGCTTTCAATTTTTGAATCCCATCTAAGTTATCGTTATTCAATGCTTTTGCGTTACTCTGGCTGCAACAATGCCATAATAACTGGTCGAATGGAAAATTTACGTTCTTCATCGCAGCGAATTAGCTAGTACTTCAACCGCATGCAAAGCTCGGCGTCCCGTTCCATCTTCTATTTGGTGTCGACAGCTTGTGCCATCTGCAACGATGATAGTATCGGGATCTGCTTTACGAACAGCCGGTAGTAGGTTGAGCTCCGCCATTGCAAGTGAGACAGAAAGATTTTTCTTCTGATATCCAAATGATCCAGCCATTCCGCAGCACGAGCTTTCTACCATCGAAACATCTGCATCGGGTATCAGCCGCAAAGCAGCTAACGTTTTTTCTGCAACACCGAAGGCTTTTTGATGGCAGTGACCATGAACTAATATTTTCTTAGGACTATTTTTTAACTTGGCTCTGAAGTCTTCTGTTGTTTTCGAGACAAGAAATTCATCAATGAGTTGTGCGGCTTCTCCCAACGCCTGAACTCTTTCATCTAGCTTGAGAGCTGCAAACTCATCTTTAAACGTAAATAGGCATGCTGGTTCCAGCCCTAGAACTGGGGCGCCGATCTTTAAAAATGGCTCCAGAAGGTCGAGTGTTCTGAGAGCTTCCTCCCTCGCCTGATCAATCATGCCATTTGCCAAGAAAGTGCGGCCGCAACATGGCCCTCGGCCATCAGGCCCACGAATGACGTGGGGATGAAAACCAGCTGCTTTTAATACACGAACCGCTGCTCGAGGCTTTTCTGGCTCAAACCATGTGGTGAATGTATCAGCGAAAAGGACGACATCCCGTCCGTCCCCAATTGGTGAGCCCCTACTTCTTCTTTAAAGGGATCCGATGACCAGGTTGGTAATTTGCGCTGGGCAGCAAGACCAGTTGTCTTTTCCGAAATCCATGCGAGTCCAGGTATTTTATCTCGGAGGTTTAAGATGCCACCCAACTTAGAAAGCTTGTTGGCAGTTCGTGGTAAGAATGACGTTATACGATCGCCAAGAGCAGGCTTGTTTCCTCTTTTTAATTCTTGATGCGCGACCTCAATTTTCATACGCGCCATGTCAACGCCTGTTGGACATTCTCTCCTGCACCCTTTGCAACCCACGCAAAGTTCCATGGCTTCCGACATCGCCGCAGAAGCTGCATCTTCTTCGCCTAACTGACCCGAAAGCGCTAATCTGAGCGTGTTAGCCCTTCCACGAGTAACGTGTGTTTCATTCCGAGTTGCCTTAAAACTCGGACACATGACGCCTGCTTGGAGGGACCGGCAAGTTCCATTGTTGTTGCACATTTCGGTAGCGCCAAGGAAACCTCCCCAGACTGACCAATCTAAGCCAGTTTGAATAGGTCTGGCACCGTAACCTGGTTTGAAACGCATCAAACCACGATCATCTAACTTAGGTGGCCGGATTATATTGCCTGGATTAAATCTATCTTCAGGGTCAAATTTTTTCCTTAATTTCTTCAAATGTTCGAGCAAGTCTTGGACCTTGCATGGTCTCAATGAATTCTGACCGAATTTTCCCATCACCGTGCTCGCCTGAATGTGATCCTTCGTATTCCGCTACTATTTCGAAGGCTTCTTCCGCTATGGACCTCAGCTTGGCAGCGCCCTCTGAGGTCTTCATATTTAGAATTGGTCGAACATGTAGAAGTCCAACGCTCGCGTGGGCATACCAAGTACCACTTGAGCCGTATCGTTCAAAAAGGCCTGTCAGCCTATCTGTGAAGTCAGCCAAGTGTTCTAAAGGGATGGCGCAGTCTTCTATGACAGAGACTGGTTTCGCATCTCCAGTCATTGCCATTACTATATTTAATCCAGCCTCTCTTACGCCCCAAACCCTACGCTGAGTGAGTGGGTCTGTAACCTTCACAACCGCATTAGGCCATCCAATATCCCCCATAAGGACTTCAAGATCATGGAGGCGGGGCAGAAGTTCAGTTTCAGTTTCGCCAGAAAACTCAACTATTAATAGAGCCTGAGGTTCTCCTGGAGACATTATTTTCGCAATATCTGCGAACGCGGGCATTGCACGCGAGCGTTCGATAATTGTTCGGTCCACGAGCTCTACAGCATCCGGATCAAGAGTGACCAAATGCTGGGTTGCTTCCATTGCTGCTCTAAAGGTTGGAAATTGGCAGATGCCAATTGCCTTTTTTGCCGGCAGAGGCTGCAGTTTCAGTTCTATATCTTTGAAAAACCCAAGTGTGCCCTCTGACCCCACCAGTATGTCGGCCATATTAAAGCCACCCGAGCCTGGTGGCTGAATCCGATGTAGGTTATAGCCAGCTACGTGTCTTAGAACTTTCGGTACTCGTTTATTTATTTCTTCTTGCTCGCGATGCGCTAATCCTTGAAGAAATTTACCGAGCTCATTTTCTGCATCACCGTCAACCCATCCAAAGTGATGGGTTGAACCATCTGCAAGCATTGCATCGATGCTCAAAACATTATCTGCCATTATGCCGTAGCGGATCGAGCGCGCACCAGAGGAGTTATTGGCGGCCATGCCACCAATTGTGCATCGACTTGCTGTAGATGGATCAACTGGAAAGAAGAGTTTTTCGCTAGCTAATTGGGCGTTCAACTGGGCTAGTACAACGCCGGGAGCAACTTTCGCGGTCTTACTTTCTGAATTGATATCATAAATCGAATTCATGTACGTGGACGTATCAAGCACAATTGCTTCAGCAACAGTCTGTCCACATTGGCTTGTTCCGCCGCCACGGGGTAGGACTGGCAAACCTTCTTCCGCAGCTATTTTTAAAACAGCCTCTACATCCGTAATCGATTTCGGCCTAACAATGCCAATAGGTTCGATTTGATATATGGAGGCATCGGTGGAGTAGCGGCCACGAGACGGGGCGTCGAAGAAAACGTCGCCTTCGACTGCTCGTGATAGTCGATTGGCAAGCTTTGGGTCGCCAACACGCTGACCTGTTATAAGTGTTTGTGATGAGTGTCGGAAACCGTCGGGCATCAATCCACCAAATATTCAAGGTTTTGACAGTTTCTAACCGAACCGTCACGAAGACGTTGAGCTACAGTCGCGACAGCTTTGAACCGCAAGTCGCGTAGGCCAGGTGGGCTGTAAAATGCAGCATGAGGGGAGATCATCAGTCGCCCTTGCAGCCATTCTTCCTTCGCCATGTAGGCCTTAATCAGAGGATGATTGGTATTTGCAGGTTCCTCAGGCAAGACGTCTAAGCCAGCGCCGGATGGGGTCCCAGATTTTAAAGCGGTATACATCGCATCTAGATCTACAATTGGTCCACGCGCTGTATTAATCACAATTGCTCTTTCCTTCATCCGTCCGAGCAAGTCTCCATTAATTGCTCCTCTAGTACCTTCATTCAGAGGGGAATGGATGGAGACTGTATCCGATAATTCAAATAGCTCTCCAGCTGATTTAAGGCGAGTATATCCGGTGGCAAGTTCATATCCATCGGGTTGAAAGGGGTCGTAGAAGACAATATTCATATCAAAACCAGCAGCTCTTCTAGCCGCTGCCAGGCCTATCCGCCCCATCCCAAATACGCCAAAAGTCTTTCCTTTCAGACGGTCGATGCAAGGGCTATCTACATAACGCCAAAGACCTTTTGGATCCGTTCGCATGCGCTCATCATAGCGATCAAGTCCGCGACGAAGAGCAAGCATTAATGCAATAGCATGGTCGGCCACTTCTGTAGTGCCGTAGTCTGGCACCGTGCAAACAGCGATGCCTCTCTCTCCCAGAGCTTTGAGGTCTAGTCCATCAAAGCCCACACCACCGCGAACTACAATGCGGGCTTTTTGCATCTTTGCCAAATTTGCCATCACGACTTTGGCTCCGCGATAAGTAACTATCCCATCGGCTCGTGCCCATGCGTCGTCAGTTACCTCTTCTGGATTAGCAAAAGCTTCGATTTCGATATCAGGACCGGCGGCTTCCTGTTCAAGGCCGTCGGCAAGGAGATGTCTGTCCGTGATAAGAATTCGCATGGAATATTGTGCCTTTGCATGTTTAGCTCTTGATTTGAATGTGCCGCGGCCCGTTAAGAGAGTCTAGTCCGCGTTTACAGTGAAGATCGAAGCTTGCTTCTAATTAAATCAACTGGGTTAGGTGAAAAAAATTATTCTCCGTCCCTGCACTAAATTGTTGCTAATGCGCCTGAAAGAATTGGTTTTTGGGTCGTGGTATACCAAGATTTTCCCTTAAAGTTCGGCCCGAATATTCAGTCCGGAATCTTCCTCTTCGCTGAAGTTCCGGCACAACTTTTCACAAACATCGTCAAGGCCCATCGGTAGGTACGGCATCATAATGTTGAAACCATCAGAGGCTTCCTCATCGATCCATGCTTCCATTTGGTCCGCTATGCTCTTAGGCGTTCCTACAAACGCATTGCCAGCATATCCACCAAAACGTCCTGCGAGTTGTCGAACGGTTAGGTTTTCCGCTTGTGCTAGGCTTTTTACTCGAGCTTGGCCACTTTTTGAGGCTTCAGTCTCTGGAACATTCGGTAACGGAGCATCTGGGTCAAATTTTGAGGCGTCATGGCCTAGAGCTATGGATAGTGATGCAATGCCGCTGTCGTAATGAACAAGGCTATCGAGAAGGTCTCTTTTTTCACGAGCTTCTGCCTCTGTTTCTCCAACTATTACAAGGGCGCCAGGAAGAATTTTAAGATGGTCTGGGTTTCGGCCTGCGTTTTCCGCTCGTGCCTTAATGTCTTGGAAATATTCTTGTGCGTCAGGGATGTTACGGGCGGAAGAAAACACCATTTCAGCAGTTTCAGCTGCTAATTGCCGACCAGCATCCGAAGCACCTGCTTGAACAATTAGAGGCCATCCTTGGATAGGGCGGGCAATATTTAAAGGGCCTCTGACTTTTAGATAATCACCTTCGTAGTCTAGGATGTGCAGTCGGTTTGGATCAAAAAATATTCCCTTTTCTACATCGCGCACGAAGGCATCATCGGCCCAACTGTCCCACAGACCGGTTACGACGTCGAAGAATTCTCTGGCACGTGCATAACGTTGCGCATGGGGCATTTGATCATCCATGCCAAAATTTTTTGCAGCATCGGGATTGGAAGTTGTAACGATGTTCCATCCAGCTCTGCCGTCTGAAATATGATCTAGTGATGCAAATCGCCTTGCTATTAAGTAAGGACTTTCGAAAGTAGTAGAAGCAGTTGCAATCAATCCAAGGTGATTAGTGACCATTGCGATTGCGGGAAGGAGCGTTAGAGGATCAAAAGAGGTGACGGTAGCTGAACGCTTCAGGGCTTCCATAGGCATGTTCAATACAGCTAGATGATCTGCCATGAAAAACGCATCGAACTTCGCGGCTTCTAGTTTTTTGGCGAGGGAAACAATCGTCTTAAGATTAAAATTTGCATCTGGTGATCCGCCGGGAAAACGCCAGGCAGCAGTATGGATCGAGACAGGGCGCATGAAAGCACCGAGACATAGTTGCTTTTTTTTCATAAATCTATTTTGCGTCCCTTAATGCTAACCAAACTTTTTCTGGCGTTGCTGGCATGTCGATCGGCTGAGCGCCCGCAGAGGTAAGAGCATCAACAACAGCATTCATCACGGTTTGTGATGCCGCTATAGCTCCAGCTTGCCCCGAGCCCTTTACCCCCATCGGGTTGGCTTCACTTATGGTTGACTCGAAGTGGACTTCTAAATTTGGAATAGAATCAGCATAGGGGGGTGCATAATCCATTAAAGTTGCTGAAAGGCATTGGCCATGTTGGTCATACACAATCCTTTCACGAAGTGCCTGACCAATTCCTTGGGCGAGCCCGCCTTGCACTTGGCCTTCTGTAAGTTGGCGATCCAGTAGAGTGCCATAATCATCCACTGCTTTATATGAGACGAGCTCCACCATTCCGGTCTCTGGATCAATTTCCACTTCTGCTACGTGACATCCAGCAGGCCATGTTATTGGAGCGTTGTCCCAATGCCATGAGCTGTCGAGGCCAGATTCAAAGCCAAATTCAGATTGCTTAGCAGCTGATGCTACATCGAATAGGGAAACGGCACGCCCGTCTCCAGCAATGAAATCACCACTACGAAAGAAAATGGTCTCAGGGTCTGCTTGCAATAGTTGGGAGGCTACGGCCTGTCCCTTTTCTAGAGCAGATTCAATTGAGCGGTAAATTGCAGTGCCGCCCATATGCATCGAGCGAGCACCCCCGTGGCCATTACCCATTGTTGTCTCGCGAGTATCGGCTTGGATATATCGGATTACTTCTATTTCAACGCCAAGGAGATCTGCTGTGAGACGCTTAAATGTTGTCTCATGGCCTTGGCCGTTCGACTCAGTCCCTACACGTATTTCGATCATTCCATCGTCGGAGAAGCTTAGTGCTGCAGCTTCAGATGGGGCGCCTCTGGCACTTTCCAGGAAGCAGGCAAAGCCTTGACCTCTTAAGCGACCCCTTTCAGCGCTTTCCCGCCGTCGTGTTTTGAAATCGTTGCGATGGGCTATTTTCAGCGCATCTTCAATGTTTTCCTTAAACCGGCCAATATCGATGTCAAAACCAAGTGGAGTTTTGTAGGGAAAAGTCTGTATTGCGTTCTTGTGGCGTAAGTCTATTGGATCGAACCCAAACTGTCGGGCTGCTTCATCAACCAGACGCTCCATCATATAATTACCTTCTGGCTTTCCTGCTCCTCGATAAGCGTCGACTGGTGCGGTATTGGTAAACACCGCTTGCGCCCTCATTGCCAAGGCTGGAATATCATAAATGCCATGGATCGAGCGGGTAACCGATACTGTGCCACTACCTGGAGCACCTGTTGAAAGGTGTCCGCCAATATCGGCCACGAGCTCAGCTGTGAGGCCTGTAAAATGACCCTCTGCATCAAGACCTAAACGTGCGTAAGTCTTAACTGCGCGACCGTGAGCACCACATGTAACGTCTTCGCTTCGATCGCCAATCCATCGAACAGGAACGTTTAATTCCTTAGCTGCGGCCAGCACCATTGCCCACTCAGGATAAACAAAGTTTTTCGCACCGAAGCCTCCTCCTACATCCTCAGCTGTAACATGTAGTTTTTCTTTCGAGGCATTGAAGACGGGAAGAAGGCCATTTTTTATCGTGTGCACACCTTGGACGGATGCTGTCAAAAGCAGGCAGTCCGAATTTCTGTCGTACTCACCAATTGCTGCTCTGGTCTCAAGAGGTAGAGCTGAAACCCTATGGTTATCGCAAGTAAATTCGAGAATGTGTGTGGAAGCATTGATGTTGGCTGAAGCCTTTTCCAATCCCCTGCGGAAAAGAGTGCGCAAATATTGCCCGGAGCGTCGTCCCAAATTTGGATTGCATTTTCTTTAACTGCATCCTCAGGAGTAACGACTGAGGGCAGAGGTGCGTAGTCAATTGCTATCGCTTCTGCCGCATCGAGTGCGGCTACACGAGTTTTTGCAACAACAAAGGCGACTGGCTCTCCTTGGTGTCGGACCCGGTCTCTGGCAAGTACAGGACGGGGCGGGCGTACTAGGGGAGGGTCGCTTGGAATTTGAGAGGTGTTCTGCAAGTCACCGTAACCAGCGGCAGTCCAGTCTGGACCTGTCATGACGAGTAAAACGCCAGGAAAACGTTTCGCGTGATCCACATTTATAGAAATTATGTCAGCGTGTGCATGAGGAGAACGCACGACTGCAAGATGAGCCATACCAAATCTTTGAAGGTTGGCAGTATACAAGCCTTGGCCTGTCAAAAATCGATGGTCTTCTAGCCGGCCATGGCCGGGCGCAGGATGCGTCATATGGGTATCCTTCGAGGCGGCACACAGATCATATAGAGGATACAAGTTTATGCGACCTGTTCCCTGAGCCTTCTGTTAAAAATATTGAGATGTGTCGTGAGCTTATTTTTTATTTCTTTGGGCCAAGAAAATAAAAAAATAATGCGGCCAATTTAAACATGGACGTAATTTCACATCAAATCGCTAGAATCTGGTGTGATGATCAAATTCTTTGCACACTTGCTTTACCGAATAGACCATTAGGACTGATGGCGAGAGTTATGAAGATTAAAAGGCCTGATACAAGTGCGCCGGACCCTGTCCCAATTATAGGATCAAGATATCCCGCAGCCATATTTTCGGTAACGCCAATTAGCATTGCAGCAACTATTGTCCCTGCAAAACTTGTAAGACCTCCTATAACCACTACCGGTAAAACTTTTGCAAGCACCAACGTCATGGAAAAGCCACCGAGTCCATCCACCGTCCATAGTATTCCCCCGGCGACAGCTGCCACTGCTGATAGTGCCCAAGCTAAGGATAGATAATGCATAGATGGGATGCCAACTGAAGCCGCGGCTGCGGTATCGTCAGCAATTGCTCTCAGAGCAATGCCGGCTCGAGTGAACTCAAAGAAAACCCAAAGCCCAGCGATTATTCCAACTGCAGCTGAGCTTGCTAGTAAGCGAGAGGGTGGAAGGGGGATGTCTCCCCACCAAAGAAGCTCGTTGCCAAACGGCAAGACAATTTCGCTTGGTAGTCCAGTTAGTGTCCAAGCTGAACCTGCACGCATAAGAACACCGAGTGCAAGCGTGGCCATCACCATGGATGTGATAGGACGATTTGAAAGCTTGTCGACGACTAGTTTGTTAAAAATTACGGCCAAACCAGAGAGTGCAGCCAGTGCCCCGGGGATCGCTATAAATAGGGGGAGCCCAATCGTTGAGGTGCCTATGCCGGTTAATTTCGCTCCAAGATTTACCCAAGCTCCTAGAGAGAAATTTAAAACGGATGAAGCGCGATAAAGAACAACAAAAGCCACCCCAACCACCGCATAAACGGGACCAGATAAGAGCCCACTGACAAGGAGATGAAAAAAATACTCCACTCGATATCTCTACTTCAAAGTCCTTTTGTAAGACCAGTCAGATGGGCCGCTAAGGATTCTGATAGGCCCTGGAGGTCATATCCTCCTTCAAGGAACCCAATAATTCTTCCCGAGGCGTGTGCGTTGGCAAGCTCCACTATTCTATCGGTAATCCAACCAAAGTCTGAGGCCTCAGCTTCGATATTGCCTAAAGGGTCACGAATATGAGCGTCAAAACCGGCTGATACTAGGATTAGCTCCGGTTCAAATTCATCTATTGCAGGAAACAAGTGTTTTTCCCAAGCAATGCGCAAGTCATTGCCAGTGTCGCCCGGAGCAAGAGGCCTATTCCAGATATTGCCAACCCCGCGTTCGGAGACAGCGCCTGTTCCCGGGAAAAGAGGCATTTGATGGGTGGAGGCAAAGATAACGTCTGGCTCATCCCAAAAAATAGATTGGGTTCCATTGCCGTGATGAACATCGAAATCGAGGATCGCTACTCTCTTTAGCTTATATGTTTTACGAGCATGTTGGGCAGCTATTGCGATAGAGTTAAAGAAACAAAAGCCCATGGCGCGACTGACTTCCGCATGATGACCAGGTGGTCGAGCAAGCACAAATGCCCGTGTAATGTTATCGGAGAGAATATCATCTACAGCGTCAGTACCCGCTCCAACTGCTTTTAAAATAGCTTGAGTTGACCCGGGGCCGATAGAAGTATCGCCATCTAGCATAATTATGGCATCGTCTCGTTCGGCCCCTAATATGAAATCGACATAATTTTCAGCGTGAGCCAATTTGATTTGCTCTGGCCTCGCTAGGCTTGCTGTTCGGCGAGGTAGATTCTTCAGGTCTGGTTCAGAAAGTCTGCGAACTGCTGTTTCAAAGCGCGCAGGGCGCTCAGGGTGGCCTGGGGTGGGGTTGTGACTAAGTGAGGCGTCATCAAGATATATAGCAAAGCTCATCGCAGTTAGTTTCTTTGTTCCAATGGCTGAGCTTTGCTGGCTGCTAATTGAGCGAAGGTTGTGATGATTACCGCTGAAGTCAGAAGAATGCTGACGATCGGGAATATCCACATATCAAAACCAGCGTCGACTAGTGCACCAAATAAAACGCCCGCAAGTCCTGAGCCAATTGAAAGGCCAACAAAGACAAACCCAAAAATTCGCCCGTTTTCGCCGGCAGGTGTAATTGCTCTAACCATTAGATCCCGCGCCGGTAGCACAGCGCCAAAACCAAACCCTGCAGCTGCGAAGACTAAGTAAAGCCAGGCTCCGTCGAGGCGAAGTCCAGAGGGGGTTAGCATCAACGTCGCTGTGGTTAGCAAGCAGATGGCTGCGGTTAGACCATGGCGACCAAATTTTTCGGCGATTACTCCTCCTAATAAGATCCCGCCAGCGACTGAGAATTGGTAGGTAGATAAAACCTGAGCAGCCCCAACTTCATCTGCCAAACCCAGTTTGACCATAACAACAACACCCTGAGAGCTGATCCCGCCGGTTGCCACGCCATAGGTCGCGAGAAAGAGAAAATAGAGAAGCACTGGTGCTGAGTATAAAACCGACTTTGATGCACCTAATTTTTCTTTTTGTGTTGTATTAGCTTTTTCTTCCCCGGCGAGAGCATCGCCTTGCGCTAAGATTACTAATGCTGCGCAAACTCCTAAAATACCAACAAGGATAAAGGCTGTTCGCCAGTCAAAAATACCGCTTAGGGTGAGCATAGCTACCGGTGCTACACCCCACCAAAGAACCCAGAAAAAGTGTGTAGTGAATATGCCCGGCCAAGATGCTTTTCGGTGACCTTTGCCGCAATGATAGCGTAATCAACTGGATGAAATACTGCGTTCCCAACTCCCGCGATCACAGCCAAAGTAGCAAATTGCCAAAAGCTCTCAGCTAACCCAATAAGCCCAATTGCAGTGGCGTTTAGTGCGAGGCCCGCAGCAAGCATTTTGCGGGCATCAATTTTCTCTAGTGCTGCTCCGGCTGGGGCTTGAAGGATGCCTCCGATCCAGGCGTATCCTGTGAGCGCTCCTCCCAATATTGCAAAGCCCACGTCGAATTCTCTAGCAAATAGTGGTAACATTGGGGGTAGGCATAGTATGTAGAAATGACTCAAAAAATGCCCAACGCCAATCAGTGATAGCACTCGGGCTTGGCTTGGCGGAGCTTCTGAGACTAAAGCCATATTCGGCGACCCTAATTCACTGACTGTGCACTACAGGTAATTATTTTTCAGAGTTAGAAAAAATCATGAAGATACTAACATGTGGTTTGTCAAATTATTAACCGTTTTCAAAATTAATGCGTATTGCATCGTTTGGGCTAGCGCTGCGATTATCCATTAAATTGTTTGGGAGGCACTGATGCTTGTTGGGATTGCTGGTGGCTCAGGTTTTGTGGGATTGGCGATTGCGGAGGCACTTTTGCAACAGGGAGCCCATGTGCTTCTTATTGATATCAACCAACCTCCAGAGGCAGCGTTAAAATTTCTTGGTGCCCACAGCGGTCTAGGCGCTCTTGAAATTCAGGTTGCCGATGTATCTGATGCTGGTGAGGCGGCGCAGGCACTTCGAGGCATTGATGCTTTAGTTTGTGCGGCGGCAGTAACTTCAGCGGATGCAAGGGAACGGGAGCGACCAACGGAGACGTTGGAGACCAACATTCTTGGTTTTACAAATCTTCTTCAAGCCGCCCGAGGAGTAGGAGTTAAGCGTATTATCAACCTTTCCTCAGCTTCGGCCTATGGAATTTCTGGTTTGAGGGAGATGGAAGTATCACGGAAGAGGGAACGTGGCCAAAGCCAAATACTCTATACGGAGTATCAAAACTTGCTTCGGAGGGGATCGCGGCTCGTCTTTCTGAACTTTGGGCCACCGATATAATTAATTTAAGACTATCAGCTGTGTATGGTCCATGGGAGCGAGATACAGGGCGCCGCGATACGCTTTCCCCATCTTCAAGCAGCGATGCTGATGCTTAAGGGAGAGGTGGCAGTTCTTCCTCGTAGGTGTGCTAGGGATTGGACTGATAGCAGGAAAGTCGCAGAAGCTGTCGCTGTTTTATTAAAAGCAAAATCGCGGATGCATAGTCTTTACAATATTTCAGCTGGTAAAAGCTGGACAGTGGCCGATTGGTTAGACGCCCTTACTTCGGTGAGACCAGAACTATGCTGGAGACTTGCAGCGGATGATGAGGAATCAAATGTGGATTTGCACGGTCTTAGTGACCGTAGACCATTATCGATAGACAGATTTTCTGCTGAATTTGTAGTAAATCTCTGGCTAGATCCAACTGAGTCTGCTCAGTCTTTTCTGAGTTGGAAAAAGGCTACCCCAGGCTATTGGGGGAATTAAGTGATCTTCTTCCACCTTACCTTGAAAGCTGTTTTGCTGAATTATTAGCAAGCAGCTACGGCACGTCTGGCCATTACTCCAACCAGATGTGCGCGATACTCAGCACTTGCGTGAATATCAGCATTAAGCCCCTCCTCGGAGATCGATGAATCGTTCAACGCGGCAGGGGAAAAATCTTTCGTTAGTGCAGCTTCCATCTCTGTTGCTCGGAACACACATGCACCAGCGCCAGTCACGGCTACTCTCACACCCAAAATTGTTTTTGCTACAAACACGCCAACAATGGCGTATCTTGATGCAGGATTGGGGAATTTTACGTACGAAGCTGTGTGAGGGATTGGGAAATCAACTTTAATGATTACCTCATCTTCTTCCAGAGCCGTTTCGAACATACCTCTAAAAAAGTCATCGCCGCTGATCGACCGTCTGTTAGTTATAACTGTTGCACCCAGTCCAAGCACAGCGGCAGGATAATCCGCTGCTGGATCATTGTTAGCAATTGAACCCCCAATGGTGCCACGATTTCGCACTGCTGGGTCCCCAATTCCACCCGCCAATTTTGCTAGTGCAGGTATGGCTGTTGATACTTCTTTGGAGTTGGCAACCGTGTCATGGGTAGTCATGGCGCCGATTGATACTGTTTTCTCTGATGCAGTTATCCCGGTCAGTGATGCTCCAGATAGATCAATAAGATCGCTGGGCATTGCCAGCCTCTGTTTCATGGTTGGCAAAAGTGTCATGCCACCCGCAAGAAGTTTGCCTTCGTCTGACGCATTTATTTTTGATGTTGCGTCTTCAGCTGAGGAAGCAACTTGGTATTTGAAATTATACATTATTTCCTCTTTTGATCTCTGACTTAGGTCATAGCTCTTGCGCCAGCCATCACTGATTTGACGATGTTATGGTAGCCGGTGCAACGGCAGAGATTGCCTTCTAAGTAGTGACGCACTTCTGCTTCCGAGGGCGCAGAATTTCTTTTTGCGAGAGCAACAGCACTCATAATCATTCCAGGAGTACAGAAGCCACATTGCAGGCCGTGGTTGTCACGAAAGGCCTCTTGCATTGGATGTAGATCGTCGCCATTCGCGAGACCTTCGATCGTGGTTATTTCAGAATTGTTCGCTTGAACAGCGAGCATTGTACATGCTTTTACTGCCTCACCATTCACATGGATAACGCAAGCGCCGCATTGACTGGTGTCACATCCAACATGTGTTCCTGTGAGACGTTGGTCCTCACGAATAAAGTCGACAAGCAGTGTGCGCTCCTCGACCTCACCTGCAACTTGCTTGCCATTAATTGTCATTGATACGCTTGGCATCGCACTCTCCGCAATGAACGCCCCAGCAACTCTTGCTGATATTCGTTATGTGTGAAAATAATCTTACTCTTGAGGCCCACGGTCAACTTCAAAACATTCTTTTTAAAAGAAAGCGTACAGCAAAACCCCTAGGACAATCGCTAAGCCTAATAGCCATATAGGCAGAGAAATACCTTTTTGAGGAGAGGTTTTTCCCGGCTCCGAGCTAATTGCTGTGTCATCTTCGGTAGCGGCCGTTTGGTCTGAAGTTGAAGTTTTTGTATCACGGTTTCATTATCAACTTCAGTCTCTGGTCCTGAACTCTGTTCTGCTGCAAGTTTGGCAAATTTTTCAAAAAATTCGTCGGCAAGTTTACGGGCGGCTCCGTCAATCAACCGAGAACCGATCTGAGCAAGCTTGCCACCTACGCTTGCATCCACACTGTATTTCAGAACTGTTCCGCCAGCACCATCATCCTCTAGGCTTACAGTTGCGCCGCCTTTAGCAAAACCAGCCGCTCCACCAGAACCTTCTCCATGAATGCGATACCCGTTTGGAGGATCAATATCTGACAATTGAACCTTTCCTGAAAATCTAGCGCTGACAGGTCCCACTTTCGCTTTAACCTTTGCAGCAAAGCTATCATCGCCGTCCTGGTTTAACTCTTCGCAACCAGGAATTGATTCACGCAGAACTGTGGGGTTGTTTAATGCGTCCCAGACCACCTGCTTAGGTGCGGGAATTTGGGCTTCGCCTTGCATTTCCATATTATCAGTGCCCTTAGAGATTAGCGGTATCGCGCAGCTTGGCTGGCGAATTTTCGTCACTATTCACCAACATATGAGTCCAGATACGATGATTCAATCTCCATTGATACTTCTTTCACCCATCTTTTAATGCCAACAGAGCTTGGCGTTCCGCACGAGCTTATGCATACTCTGTCAAACAATAAGTTTTGGCGCTTAGAGATAGCTAACCGATTAAACCGCAGGGGATGAGGATGAAATTTCGGATCTTTAGTGCTCTTCTTGCTTTGATAACTTTATCTATAGCAACACCTGTCCTTGCTGCAGGGGCAGGAGCACCGCATTTAGACGGTGGAGAGTTGGGGCTTCTATGGGTTGTGCCCTTTGCGGGAATACTCCTTTCTATTGCAATTTTTCCCTTGTGGCACCAGATTTTTGGCATCATCACTTTGGAAAAATTTCAGCGTTTTGGGCAGCTGCCTTTTTAGTCCCATTTACAATTGTTTTTGGGGCCTCAATCGCAGTTTATGAAGTGATTCATGTCCTTCTCTTAGAGTACATTCCTTTTATCATTTTATTGTTATCGCTCTTTACTGTAGCTGGAGGCGTGCGGGTCCGGGGGCGTTTGGTTGGCACGCCAATCCTGAACACTGGGTTTCTTCTATTGGGAACCGTACTAGCAAGTTGGATGGGCACGACAGGTGCGGCCATGTTGTTAATCCGACCTCTGATGCGTGCGAATGAGAAGCGTAAATACCGCGTCCACACAATAGTATTTTTTATTTTCTTGGTCGCGAATGTTGGGGGGTCACTGACTCCGTTAGGTGATCCGCCATTGTTTTTAGGATTCCTCAAAGGAGTTGAATTCTTCTGGCCTACAACTCACATGTTCATGCCAATGCTAATGGTGTCTCTTATCCTATTGGCCCTCTACTTCGCGATAGACTCAGCGCTCGTTAAAAAAGAAGGTGGGGTGCCGGAACCAGACCCTAATGAAGCCCATGAGGCCATCGGGATTGATGGGAAAGTTAATTTTTATTCCTTGCAGGGATCGTTGCCGCTGTTCTGATGAGCGGTATTTGGAAGCCACACCTTGAATTTGTTGTTTATCATGTACATTGGGAACTGCAGAACATAGCCCGTGATATCCTATTAGTGCTGATCGCATACTTGTCATGGAAAATCACCCCTATGCAAAACCGGACGGCAAACGGATTCACTTGGTTCCCAATCATGGAAGTAGGGAAATTATTCATTTGTATTTTCCTGACTATTGTTCCAGCTATTGCCATCCTAAAAGCTGGAAGTTCCGGTGCACTTAGTGGTCTGGTCTCGATGGTCTCTACGCCAGAAGGCGAACCAATTAATCAAACCTATTTCTGGTTAACGGGAATTTTGTCCAGTTTTCTTGATAATGCGCCTACTTATTTAGTGTTTTTCAATACCGCAGGCGGCGATCCACAAGCATTGATGGGACCTATGTCCCAAACACTACTTGCTATTTCTGCGGGTGCCGTATTTATGGGGGCTAATACTTATATCGGTAACGCTCCAAACTTTATGGTCCGTGCGATTGCTGAAGAAGGTGGTATTCGCATGCCTAGCTTCTTTGGCTACATGGCATGGTCTGGTCTGATTTTGGTTCCTATTTTCGTGCTAGTGACCTTCGTGTTCTTCTGAGCTTAAAAAACTGATTTTGGCATGGAAGTTTTTGGCTAGAGGGACTTCGACTGAAAAGCTATAAGCAAAGAACCTGGGTCTCTATAAAGGATTGCAAGATCTGTCAGGAGCTGCTTCTATTTCAGTTCTTTTTGGGAGTGAAACCGAAAATGGCCGCTTATCTGATTGTTGAAGCAGAGGTGGAAGAAGAAAGCCGTGAGGCCTTTGATCTCTGGTACGAAAACGAGCACTTGCCTGATGCTATAAAAGCATTTGAAGCAGAGGGGGCCGAGCGCGGCTGGAGCGATGTCACTCCAGGTATTCATATCGCTCTTTACAAATTTCCAAATTTAGATCGAGCTCGTGCTATCGCTTCCTCTGAGGCGATTAAGACATTAATAGCTGAATTTGATCGTCTATGGGACGGCAAAGTCACCCGCACCCGCGAAGTTATAGAAATTAAACAAAAACTTTAAGGAGAGAGGCCATGAACCCTCCTGCACAACCAGCTCTTAGGGCTGTAGACTCAAAATATTCCGAAGCCGAATGGAAGGCACGTGTTGATCTTGCAGCTTTGTACCGTCTCTTTGTCAAATATGGATGGACAGATCTGATCTACACTCATATCTCTGCCCGAGTGCCGGGCGAAGATAACGCGTATTTGATCAATCCTTATGGCCTATTTTTTGATGAAATAACGGCGTCCTCCCTGATAAAGGCGGACTGGGATGGTAACGTGATTGATCCTCCCGGAGGTGAATATAATGAGGCGGGCCATCTAATCCATACCGCTGTTTTAAAAGCGCGCCCCGAAGTAAATTTCGTCCTGCACACCCATTCACGTGCGGGGACAGCGGTCTCGGCGATGCAGTGTGGTTTACTCCCATTATCTCAACACTCAAACCTTATCCTTGATCAGGTAGCCTATCACGATTACGCGCAGGTGACGTCTGACGAAGATGAGTGTGACCGCTTACAGCGAGATATTGGCGACAAGTATCTAATGGTGCTGAGAAACCACGGATTGCTTGCATGTGGGCGCTCTGCAGCAGAAGCATTTCACTTCCTTTATTACATGGAAATGAGCTGTAAGATTCAAGTAGACGTATTGGCATCTGGAAAGGATTATATTGTTCCAGATGATGATGCGCTCGCCAGTTTAGCCAAATATGGCGCTATTGGTTCAGAGCCTAAAGGCGAACGGGCCTGGCCAGGGCTTCTGCGTGGATTGGACCGTCAGGATCCTAGCTATCGCACCTAACTACGATAGCAATCGGAGTTAATCGTTGGCAGATTCGGCTAGGGGGCCCGACAACGCTCCAGGGCGTGCCCGGATACGTTTGCGAGTAGCTGAGGCAACACCACAATTGATTGGTGAGGTTGCTCGCCTCGGCTTGGGCGATGCGGACGCTATACCTCTATGGTACGGGAAGGGGACATTCCAACTCCGCACTTTATCTGCGATGCCGCTCATCAAGCTATGGTTGCTGGAGAGACTTTCTACAGTCATAAGCGGGGTCTTCCTGAGCTTAGGGGCGCACTTTCGAAATATATGACCAATCTCTACGGCCGAGATGTCGATCCAGAACGGGTGACCGTAACCGCTTCGGGCATGCACGGAATTTTGACTGCAATGCAGGCAATTCTGCAAGCTGGAGATAATTGTGTAATTGTTGGACCGGTTTGGCCTAATGCTCAGGCGGCGGCTGAGGTGGCTGGAGCTGAGGTTAGACTGGTCGCTCTTCAGGCCAAAAATGGTGTTTGGAATCTTGACCTCGATGCGCTCTTTTTGCTTCTTGCGACCAGAACACTCGAATGATTTTCATTAATTCGCCAGGTAATCCAACCGGCTGGATGATGGAAAGGGAACAGCAACAGGAAATTTTGGAATTTTCCCCGCAAGCATGGCATCTGGATTATGTCGGATGAGGTCTACACACGGTTAGTATATGAAAGACAAGTAGCACCTTCATTCCTTGATATCTCAGAGCCGGAGGATGCTGTTATTGTCGTTAATAGCTTCTCCAAAAGCTGGGCTATGACAGGCTGGCGAGTGGGGTGGCTTACGCATCCAGCTTGGTTACACCATGCTTTTAATGAGTTGATCGAGTACAGCGTGAGTTCTGTTCCCCATTTTTACAAAAGGCAGCATTTGTTGCTGTGACAGAAGGCGAACACCTTGTCCAAGATATCCGCGAGAGGTGCCGCGAAGGAAGAGACATTGTGATGTCAGCTTTACTTGGGCATCCAAAAATTGCGTTATCTAAGCCTCAAGCGGCCTTCTACGCATTTTTTCAAGTGCAGGGAATGTACGACAGCTTGGAATGGGCCAAGCAGTTATTCCAAGAAACAAAAGTTGGAGTTGCTCCTGGCAGAGCATTTGGTCCTGAAGGTGAAGGCTGGATACGTCTCTGTTTTGCATCGTCACCGGAAAATCTGAATAAGGCTATGGAAAGATTAATGGTGTTCCTTGATCGTGATTAGCGTCCATCAAACGTTACGCTTTTGATCAACGCAAACACCTGATTGCCTGGTCGCAAATCAAGTTCATTAAGCGAGGCAAGCGTAATTCGTGCGCGTAGGTTTTCTCCTCCAAGATCGAGTGACACATTGGCAGATCCGGTTGCTTGGTCAGTCGCACAATTAACCACTGTCGCAGGCAATATATTACGAATACTGATAGCTTTTGGTGCCTCCAATGCAATAGCCACATCACGTGCTCTGACCCTAATTCTAACCTTGTGTGCAAGAGGTAGATCAATGAGAGGTGCTGCCAGCTGGCCGCTCGCCAGACTAATTTGTGTCATCCTGTTGCCTTTATCATGGCTAGCAATATGACCAGTCAAAAGAACACTTTCTTCGAACAATGACACTCCAGCATTAAGGCCAAGGCGTTCGACCATCTCGCTCACCGGTCCAATTCCCACGACCCGGCCTTTGGAAATTTGGAGAATCAGATCTGATAATCGTGCTACCTCTCCAATATCGTGGCTTACATAAATTATAGGCACGTTTGACGCTGTAGTTAGATTATCAAGGTATGGCAGATTTCCTCTTTTGCCAACTGATCAAGACCGGCCAGCGGCTCATCTAAAAGAAGCAAGCGGGGACGTGATAATAAGGCTCGTGCGATGCCAACACGCTGTCGTTCACCTCCAGAGAGGTTGGTTGGCATTCGTCTCAATAAATGCGAGAGACCCAATAATTCAACAATCAACGATCGATCTATCGGTGTACCTGCACCCTGGCGTCTTGCAGACCGTTTTTCCGCAAAATCCAGATTTTTGTTCACCGCCAAATGGGGAAATAATTCAGCTTGCTGAAATGCAAAACCAATGGGCCTTAGATGAGGCGGAGTGAAATGGTTGGGTGTCTGCCATGCTAAATTCCCAACACTCAGCGAGCCTGGAAGTTTTGTGAGACCAGCGAGGCAACGGAGGATGGTTGTTTTCCCTGATCCTGACGGCCCAAAAAGTGCAGTCACACCAGATAGAGGAATATCAAAGTCTGCGTCGACTGAAAAGCCGCCTACCTTTCCTTTGAACTGTGCAATGATCCTATCAGTGTTCATGTTCAGGATGTCCGCTGATTTTTACTGAGCATAAGAGCGGTGAGAACTACCAGAAAGGAAAATGCAATCATGCCTGCGGCGAGGATATGAGCTTTGTCCCATTCTAATGCTTCGACGAAGTCGTACAACGCCACTGATGCAACGCGAGTTTCTCCAGGAATATCGCCACCTATCATCAAAATGACGCCAAATTCTCCTATGGTATGAGCAAAAGCCAGGATGGCTCCTGTGAGAATTCCACGCTGTGCTAGAGGTAAGGCCAACCGAAAAAATATATCCGTTGGGGTTGCGCCTAGGGTCCGAGCTGCCTCCAATGTTGGCTCGCGAATTGACTCAAATGCGTTGCGAATGGGCTGCACGACAAAAGGCAGTGAATAGACCATCGAGCCAATTACAAGGCCGGTGAATGAAAAGGCAAGGCTGCGCTCACCCCAGAGATTTGCAAGCCACCCGCCGGGTCCATCTGGACCTAGAGCCAAAAGCAAATAAAAACCAAGGGCAGTGGGTGGGAGTACCAATGGCATCGCGATTAACGCGGCAAGAGGTTCTTTCCAACCAGATTGGCAGCGCGCTAAAAACCAGGCAAGTGGCGAACCTATTAATAAGAGTAGCACTGTGGTTACAGAAGCTAGCCTTAAGGTGAGCGAAATTACTGGCCAGAGTTCAGTTAAATGTTCCATTTAGTTTGCCCTGGAAAGTCACTTCGAGCTTGCAGATGTTTTGGCAATTGCGAGGGGATCAATTATGCGAGTTGGCTCGATGACCTGAAATCCTCTTGGCCTTACTTCAAGAATTTCCAGTGGGCGCAAGGCCATACCAGCATTGGACATCCGAACCGACCCATGAGCGCCTTTTATGGAACCTATATTTTTAAGTTCAATCGGTTTTAGTGGGCGCGACCCAGTGCGGCTAGCCTCAAGTGCTAGCTTCACCGCATCATATGCTACTCCAACGAGTTCAGTAGGAGTATTTCCAAAAATAGATTTATAACGATTGTTGAAAATATCACCTGACGGCTGAGCTGCAAACTTTCCCCATGCAATTCTCTTGCACGCCTTGGGTCCATTTCTTTCCAGCGTGATAAGCCAACTAATTGGACGCCCGCTGCTTTTGCATCATAAAGCTGAAACATTGGAGCTACGGTAGAAAGCTCTGCACCGCTGACCGTTAATAGAAATGTATCGATCGGACTTTGACCGAGGCCACCAGCAGCAGTGTAGCGATTGATAATAGAGTTAATTGCTGAAATTTTAGGAATGCCGGTAGTTGTCATCCGTTTGTAAGACTGAGCTAAGCTCTCCAGCAATTCTTTCTCCCGCCCTGAATACTGAGAGGCCATGGAGTTTAAAATACCGTCGGGAGTGTTGGCCTCAATGAGTTGGGATTTGAGCTGGGCGGCGTTAATTTTCCGGTTGCTTTGCCTAAATTCATTTCTGGTCAGATCCCGCACCCTCCTTGCAACCGAAGTATAATCCTCGTCCTCATCATATACAGCAAGCTGCACCCTGAGCTGATCCAAGAAATTGGCTTCTCTTTGCGCTTGTTTAACGCTGGCTGCAGCAAAGGGGCCTTGGCGACCAAAAATGGCAACGGTTTTTGCTCCTGAACGGGCGGCATGCCGTAAAATTCTTGATGTTTCTAACTCAACTGACTGGCCCATTAAAAAGATATTAGAGCTGATAATCCGGCTGTCTTTTGAAAAAGATAGAGCAATCAACCCTGATTCTATTAGGATGGGAGAGATGGCCGTGGCGTCATGGCCAAAAAGTGGGCCAACGATAATATCTGTTTTGGACGCACTAGCTTCAGTGGCTGCTTTTAAAATGTCGCTTGCGGTGTCAAAAGAAACTAATTCTGCCACAACATCAGGTGTGTCTAGTAATGCCATGGCAGCGCCGTTAGTGATCTCCCTACCAGCAATCTCGTTCGCTCCAGAAAATGGAGCGAGTAATGCAATTTTTACTGGGCGAGAGCGGACTAATGGTAGAGGTTTGATATTCGTACTTGGTGCTTGGGCTGATATTTCTGATGCTGTGGATGTTTCTTTTGAAGACACTTTTGTAGTCGGTTGGTTAGGTGTGAGAGGACCTGTTTGATTGGTCTGGCTAGCAGCCAGAGAAAAAATAATCCAGGCTACGGAAACCCTGCGGAAGGGGTTCCCCATTGAAAAACCATGTTTTTCAACAAACAGCTTCTCCAAACATGCGCAAACAATTGATTAACTCTTTACTAGACAAGCATAAGACTTCGGCGCAATCGTAATAGCAAGAACTGGGCGAAATTAAGGACGCAAAGGCAAATGACCAAAATAGCAATAATGGATGATTATCAGGGAGTGGCCCTATCTGCTGCGGATTGGACTGGCCTAAATGTAACGGTTTTTCGGGACCATCAAGCAGACCAAAGTCGAGTAATTGAGCGTCTGAAGCCCTTTGAAATTGTTTGTTTGATGAGAGAGAGGACTGCTTTCCCTAAGTCGGTGATTGAAGCATTGCCAAATCTCAAATTAATTGTCACCACAGGCATGAGGAATGCTTCCATCGATATGGATGCGGCTCGAGAACGAAATGTCTTAGTAACAGGCACGAGAGGTAGTTCTACCCCCACACCAGAGCTTGCTATGGGGTTAATTCTCTCTCTTGCGCGCTCTATCCCTCAAGAAGGACGGAGGATGCGCCGAGGTGAGTGGCAGACTACTATTGGTAAAAGCCTAAACGGCGCAACGCTCGGCCTTCTTGGCCTTGGTAAGCTTGGCCAACAACTCGCGGTGTATGCGCGCGCATTTAACATGAATTTGATTGCCTGGAGCCAAAATTTAACTGAGGAGACTTGCAAGGATCACGGAGCGAAGTTGGTAGATAAGGATACCTTGTTTAGAGAGTCAGACTTTATTTCAGTTCATTTGGTGTTAAGCGATAGAACAACAGGTCTAGTTGGAGGTGACGACCTTGCAAAAATGAAGTCAACGGCATGTATTGTGAATACCTCTCGTGGTCCAATAATCGACGAGGAAGCTTTGCTTGCTGCTCTCCAGACTAGATCTATTGGTGGGGCAGGGTTGGATGTCTATGGAGTTGAACCTCTGCCATCAGATCATCCCATTCGTACTTTAGACAATGCTATTTTAACTCCTCACCTTGGGTATGTAACTGAGGACACCCTGGATATTTTCTATCGGGAATCAGTTGAATGTGTGAGGGGTTGGCTGGCGGGTGACCCTGTCAGGGTTATTTCTTAGCTAATTCAATCGCAGGAATTAAATAATTGACTCGCACGCTATTCCAAGGCGGGTTATTGTATCGGGAAGTGTCTATGGCGGAATTCGCTTTAGATACGTTTTAAAGCTTTAAAAGTAGTAAACAGGGAGAATAAAAATATGCAGTTTGGCAAGAAGGGCCTGCTTTCTGCAGTAGCCACCGCCGCACTGACGGTTTTTGGTGCATCGGCAGCAATGGCCGACGTTAAGCCAATGACAATTCGTATTGCAGCCGACTTGACGGGTCCGCCCCACCCTGCCGGCATTGCGATGACTTACTTCAAGGAGAAGCTTGAGGCTCAGGTTCCAGGCAGTGAAGTTCGTTTGTACTTCGCTGGAGCGCTTTACCGTATTCCAGAAGCGGTTGAAGCAATGACCGAGGGTAACCTTGAAATGACTTGGGGTCAGTTCGGTAAAACTGCCGCTGTAGATCCCTACATGAACCTCGTGGTTGGCCCTCAGTTGCTTACTACAGCTGGCGCCATCAATTCCTTAGAGACGACTTCAACTTATAAGTTCCTTGTTGACCGCTTCGATAAGGTCCATGACGTTGAAGTTTTTGCTGCCGGCCACTTGTCCATGTACATGGGTGCTGGTTCAGGAAGTCGCTTAATGAAACCAGAGGACTTTCAAGGTAAGAAGATCCGTTCAATGGGACCAGCTGAGAATGCTTTGCTTGCAGCTCTTGGTTCAAACCCAACTACGATGGCATTCGGTGATGTTCCACCAGCCCTCCAGACGGGTGTGATTGATGGTCTCCTTACTTCTCTTGGCGGATTCAATAGCACGAAGGATCAAGCGCCATTCTTCACTATTGCCGGGTTGAACGGTATTGTCGGTGACTATTACTGGATTGGTGCATCCAAGCAGTGGCTATCTCGTTTAGATGATGCGCAGATTAAAGTTGTTCGCGATCTTCTCGTGAATGACGTAATGCCTTTCCAAAAGAAGGTAAATTTCTGTAACGACCGCCGGTTGGTAGAAAAGTTCGAGACTAAAGATCCTTCAAAGCCAGGTATCTATGTCATGAACGCTCAAGAGGCAGCATTTGTTAAAACAGCAGCTTCCGCAACTGGCAAATGGATTAAGTCAAACACTCCTTCAGATGCAGATGCTTGGGTAGACAAGTTTGCAATGGAAGCTGAAGCACTTGTGAAGGACAATCCAGCTGGTAGCAGTGATTTGGAAAAAACTGACTGTGCAGCGATTAAGCCTTACTTCACTAAGTATACCAAGAAGTAATCGTAGGCTTTCAAACTGCTGATTAAGGATAAAACTTTATCAGCAGATCTGGGTTTGGCCCGCTTCTACTTTGTGGAAGCGGGTCCTCTCCAAAAATCTCAGAAAACAATCGTCGCCAGCGGTTTAGATGAGTTCTCGTTCCTGCTGTGCGCCTGCGGAGGACTTCTGCAATGGATAGCGCTTTAGACACCGTATACAAAGGTATCAGGTTTCTGACTGATCGAATTTTGGGAAATATCGCTTCGGTAGGTCTTCTTGGCGGCACGCTCTTCGCGATCTACGAAGTTTTCCGGCGATATATTTTTGGCGTAGTGCATGAATGGGGACAAGATTTCGTGATCTACGTGATCATTGGCTCAGTATTTCTATATTTTGCTGTTACTCAGGCAAAGCGTGCGCACTTGGTAATGAGTGCGTTTACTGACCTCCTTCGTGGCCGTGGATTTGAAAAAACCGTGATCTTTCTGAGATTGTGTGTTTCGTCTTTTTCACTTTTCTTTTTTCGGATTTTTTTGCTTACTGGGGCTTCCAGCGGTCGAACGTACGATGATGACCGGGCGTACCTCTCAAAGCATGTTTCTTCTTCTTTGGCCGTTCCAGGCGATGCTGCTAGCTTCTTTTGCTCTAATGGCCTTGGTCACGCTGTTCCATCTTTATCAAGATATCCGTGCTTTAATGGGTAAGTCCGTTTTTGAGTGGGCTCCCGCAGAAATTCATACTGACATCTAAGAATTTGGCCGTAGAGTCTTAATTTAAAACAGGGAAACGCTGATATGTGGGCACTCGGTGGATCATTGATAGGATTGATGCTTGCTGCGGCGCCAATAGGCATTGCACTTGCTGGGGCAACGATTTTGGTCGTGCTTTCTGACCCAATGTTGGGCCCCAACGCGCTCTTTTCGCGCATTTTTTCAGTTTTTGAACAGCTACACGTTGATGGCCATCCCGTTCTTTATTTATGCCGGGTTTCTGATGGAACGGACTGGCCTGATCGCTAAGTTATTTAATTTTGCCGATGCCTTGATAGGATGGCTTCCTGGAGGTTTTGCGTACGCAACCCTTCTCGCCGCGGTCATGTTTGGTGCTATTTCGGGCTCCTCCACTGCGATGGCAGCAGCTATGGGCATCATAGCCTATCCAGAAATGATCCGCCGTGGTTACCCTGTTTGGATGTCTGCTGGAATCATCGCGTGTGGCGGTGGAATAGCAATTCTCATCCCTCCATCCATCACATTAATCCTCTATGGCATCATCACTGAAGAGTCGATTGTGTCCCTGTTTTTTGCAGGATTCACGCCTGGAATTATGTTGGCCATTTCAGATGCTATTATTATCATCGGAATATCACTTTTCATTAAGTTGCCGGCGGGTAAATTTGAGTTAAAGAAAGTCGGCAAAGCTACCTGGGATGCTTGGCCCGCACTTCTGATGCCGGTGTGCGTGTTGGGTGGTCTCTATGGAGGTGTCTTCACCCCTACCGAGGCAGGAGCTGCAGCTGCTGGCTATGCGCTTCTTTTTGGCCTTTTGTCTGGTCGCGGTAAGTTTCTCAAAGAGCTTCTGCCGACCACCCAGCGTACTATAAACCTGACTGCTATCGTATACTTCTTGCTCGGTTGCGTTGGCGTTTTTCAATTCTTATTGGCAAATAAAGGGTGGCCTCAAGCGATTGCTGCGTGGACATCGGCTCAGGGTTTTACCCAAATGGAGTTCCTCGCAGTTCTTTTGATTGTCATGCTCTTTCTTTCCATGTGGCTAACAGGTGTTGCGATCCTCGTACTAACGGTACCTATCTTCTTCCCGGTTGCGCTAACTCTGGGCGTTGATCCGATCCATCTGGGAATTCTGGCCGCAATAGCTATTGAGATGGGCGGTGTTATTCCACCAGTTGGCCTAAATTTATTTGCGGTGGCGGGGACTACTGGGGTCCCCGTGACAAAGGTGATGAAAGGGGCAATTCCTTCTTGATCACTGATGGTATTGTGCTTCTGCTAATGCTGTTTTTCCCGGTTCTTTGCCTCTGGTTGCCTGATTTGCTTATTGTATCTCACTTTAAGTAAAACAGGGGAGGGGCGACCGTGCCGATAATACAAAGTGATCGGTTATCTGCCGTTGTCGCCGAGATATTTGATCGTGCTGGATGTGATCGAAAAGAGGCAGAGCGCGTAGCAGAGAGCCTAGTAGGGGCAAATTTACGCGGGCATGATAGCCATGGAGTGATCTGCACTCTTCGTTACGTCACTTGGTTAGAAACAGGCTGGATAAAAGCCGGGCACCCTGTGCGTGTAGTGCGTGAAAGTCCGGTTATGGCTGTGCTAGATGCGGAGCAGGGATTTGGGCAATCCGCGGCGGAAAGGGCTGTGGAGATTGGGATTGAGAAAGCTAAAACGATGGAGATTTCCGTCGTTACGCTTAAAAATGCAGGTCATATTGGTCGAGTTGGGCAGTACGCGGAACAAGCAGCTGCTGCTGGCTTAGTCTCCATTCATTTTGTAAATGCTCGGTCCAGTGAGCTAGTAGCCCCCTTTGGCGCTAGGGAACGTCGTTTTTCGACAGCACCCTTTGCCGTAGGAATACCCCAGAATGGAGCGCCTCCTTACATACTCGACTTCGCAACTTCGATCGTTGCGGAGGGAAAGGTCCTGGTGGCGGCGCAAGGCGGAAAATCCCTGCCAAAAGGCGCTCTGATTAATGATGAGGGCGATCTCACAGAGGATCCAATTGCGCTTTATAGTGATGCCAAACCGCCCAATTACAGGAATGGCACTGGGGCTATCAGAGCTATGGGGAGCACAAGGGGTCTGGTCTTGCATTGATGTGCGAGCTTCTAGGCGGTGCTTTCAGTGGCAATGGTGCAGCAGGCCCCGCGTCTGGCAAGCCATTCGCTAATGGAATGTTGTCGATATACCTAACGCCGGCTGCCTTTGCTGAGGAAGACAACTTTTTTTCAGAAGAAGTCCGGCGCTACGTTGACCACGTGAAGTCTGCAGCGCCTGCGGCGGGAGTTGATAAAGTCTTGGTTCCCGGTGAGCCAGAACTTGAGCGGCTGGAAGCGCGTCGCCGCGATGGTCTCGAACTACCAGAAGATGTTTGGAATTCAATCTTGGAGGCGGCAGAGAAAGCAGGCCTCCAAATAGTGAAGCTCGCAGTATTGCGGGGGTTAACTAAATTGATAGGTAGGTTAAACTGTCTTTTATTGGCCGAAACTGATTAGTACTGGAAGAAGAAATGGCTGCAGACCAACCATGGGCACACGCTGTATATGATTACTTAAAGAGTGAAGGTGTAACTCAATTCTCGTATGTGCCCGATGCAGGTCACCGAGTGCTAATAGATAAGTCCATTGCCGATCCGGAGATGAACTCCGTAGCCCTAACCACTGAAGAGGAAGGCGTGGCGATGGCTGCTGGTGCCTGGTTAGGGGGAACAAAGCATGTTCTCTTAATGCAATCGAGTGGCGCGGGTAATTGCGTGAACATGTTTTCCTTACCCAGGCTTGGTCGGTTTCCTTTTGTAACTTTGATGTCTATGCGTGGTGACTTTGGGAAGGCAACCCCTGGCAGATGCCCATGGGTATGTCGATTGAGAACGTTTTGAAGGCCTGTGAGTTTGTTGTCCTGAAAATTGATAGTGAGGATGAGGCTCTGTCGACTGTCCAAGCTGCTATGACAATGGCTTACAAGTCTAATCAATGTGTTGCCGTTCTGTTAACTCAGAAGCTTCTCGGCGCTAAAGCGTTCTGACATGTCGGGCCAACAGGTCCGTCAAAAAGCTAATCGTCAAGATGTAGATTTAGCCTATCAGCTGGTTGAAAATGCGGCTTTAGCTTCGTTAGCTGTAGTTAGCTCCGACGGCGCACCAATCGTTGCTCTTACTTCGCCTGTATTGCTCCCGAATGGAGCTTTGCTTGTGCTTGTCTCGTCTTTATCAGCGCATGGCAAGGCGTTGAGTGCCAACAGTCAAGCTGGCATTCTTTTCACTGGTGTTGAAGATCTCACAGATCCTATGAAAACTCCTAGGCTGACTGTGCAGGGCAATGCGGTGAAAGCTACCGTGGATGAGCGAGCATTCTTCCTTAAAAAGCCGGCCAGAGGCGGAATTGTACATAGATTTCAGCGATATGCGACTTTATCGAATTGACTTGAAAAATGCCCACCTAGTTGTTGGATTTGGCCGAGCCGTTTCTTTATCTCCGGGATGTTTGGCCCGAAGGCTATGATTAGCGCGTGACATAGGGCCGCAATCGTTGGTCAACCGAATTTTATCCCGGGGTTCGGATTGCATCCAAGCTGAAGCTGAGCCAAAAAAACTTGTGATGGTCGACCTGAGTTGGCCGAGTCTATGAAACATTTTTGGGGATTTGTAAGGTGGACTCCGATAAACGCTTAGACAGCATCGGCCTCGGTAAGACAGCGGGTGCCTCCTGGAACTTGGGTGTGGGAGCACTTTACGAACATGCAGTTCGTAATCGTGATGGTGTCGTAACGGCAAGTGGGGCTTTGTTGTGCGAAACAGGCCAACACACTGGACGCTCCCCCAAAGACAAATTTATCGTTCGTAACGCGGAAAGTGAAGCTGACGTTGACTGGGGTGATGTTAACCAGCCAATGGATGAGGCTTCTTTCGACAGGTTATTAAACCGTGTCCAAGCATACCTGCAAAACCGTAATATTTATGTTCAAGATCTCTATGCTGGCGCAGACGCAGGCAGCCGTCTTTCAGTAAGAGTTGTGACAGAGCAGGCGTGGCACAACCTATTCGCGCGAAATATGTTTATTCGGCCTCCTCGTACCGAATTACCTGGATTTACTCCAGACTATACTATCATTCAGGCTCCTGGTTTCAGGGCAGATCCAGAAATAGACGGATGTCGTTCAGAAACAGTGATCGCCGTCAATCTCTCTAGGCGTTTGGTAGTCATTGCTGGCACTTCTTATGCTGGGGAAATCAAGAAATCTGTATTCTCCTTGATGAATCATCTTCTACCAGCAAAGGGCATTATGCCAATGCACTGTTCGGCCAACATTGGGCCTAATGGAGATGCAGCAGTCTTTTTCGGGTTGTCAGGTACGGGTAAGACAACACTGTCTGCAGACGCTAGTAGAACCCTTATCGGGGATGACGAGCATGGTTGGAGCCAGTCTGGTCTATTTAATTTTGAAGGCGGTTGCTACGCAAAGGTAATTGATCTCTCTGCCAAAGCAGAACCAGAGATTTATGCTGCCTCACATCGGTTTGGCACCGTGCTTGAAAATGTTGTCATGGATCCAGATACACGCACGCTAGTCCTCGACGATAGAAGTCTTACTGAAAACACTCGTTCTTGTTATCCTCTCGACTTTATTCCAAATGCAAGCACCACTGGAATCGGTCCTGAGCCAACTAATGTAGTCATGCTTACAGCAGATGCATTTGGAGTAATGCCACCAATCGCAAAGCTTTCTGCTGAACAAGCGATGTATCATTTTCTTTCAGGTTATACAGCTCGCGTGGCTGGCACTGAGAAAGGGCTTGGGGCCGAGCCTCAGGCAACATTTTCAACTTGTTTTGGCGCTCCGTTCATGACGCGTCACCCAACAGTATATGCCAAGCTTCTGGGAGAAAGAATTGCGGCTACTGGAGCAAACTGTTGGTTGGTAAACACAGGTTGGACTGGTGGTGCCTACGGGGTGGGTCAGCGGATGTCGATTGGACACACTCGTGCGATGCTTCGTGCCGCTCTTGATGGGTCTCTAGATGGAGCTCCTTTACGCGAGGACCCTAATTTTGGCCTGATGGTTCCTGAAGCTTGCCCTGATGTACCTAGTGAGGCCCTTAACCCTCGGGGGGTATGGTCTAATGCCAGCTCTTATGATGAGACAGCGCGGCATCTTGCTGGCCGCTTTGAAGAGAACTTCGTAAAATTCGAGCCATCTGTTTCATCCTCGGTCAAAGCAGCAGCAATCCGCAAAGCGGCTTAGTCTTACAAACTTTTTGGTGTCTTGCCTCTAGCTTTTACCGTCCCAGGGAATTGAGTGCTGGGCATAGCATTTTATGGGGCTGACGGTGCCAAGCCGTCTTCCCCTGTCATTTCGCCATAGGCGTGGCCGAGTGATAAAAGAGTTCGTTCTGAAAATGGACGCCCTATCAATTGGCAAGAAAGAGGTAAGCCAATAGAGGAAAGTCCCAGCGGTAGAGCTAAGCCTGGTAGGCCTAGATAGTTGAATGGCCGTGTAGCTTTAGTGATGCTAGCTACCATAGTTTGTATTGCACCTGGATTGCCCTCGTCGGTGTCATCAATTGTTGGGACAGGCGTTGTAATAGATGGGATTAATAAAGCATCCGCCTGAGTAAAGGCGCGCCTGCAAAAATCTCTTAAGACGTTAGCGCGTGCGGCCTGAGACGCAAGATAAACGTGCGCAGGAACAACAAAACCAGACTCAGTTCTACTGTATACATGAACGGAGAAATCATCGGGGCGTTCACGCATCCATTTTCCATGCAGCGCCGCGGCTTCTGTCTTCGAGATTGCATCAGCTGCTGAGTAAAGATCCGCAAAGTCAGGTAGATCAACTTCGATGATTTCGGCGCCCATAGAGGCAAAGCCTCTAAGAGCTAGCTCATGAGCTTCAGAAGTTTCTGGATCAATTTGGCCAAATGGCATCCCGCGGGCTTTTGCTAAGCGCAGACCCTTGATCGGTTTACTGATGTAGTGTTGCCACGTGGAAACTTCTCTTTGGCTCGTTGTGGGGTCTTTTGTGTCATGTCCCGCAATCACACTCAAAATCAGAGCTGCATCAGCAGCAGAGCGCGCTAACGGACCCACGCAATCTAGTGACCAAGCTCGAGGCATGGCGCCAAATCTACTAACCCGTCCATAAGTTGGTTTTAGGCCGTATAGACCACACATAATTGCTGGTAAACGAATAGATCCACCAGTATCAGATCCCAAAGCAGCATATACACATCCAGATGCTACTGCTGCGCCTGAACCAGAAGAAGAGCCACCTGTAATATGATCTGAATTCCACGGATTGCGTGCGTGACCAAAGTGCGCGTTATGCCCGGTCGGCCCCGCAGCAAATTCGGACATGTTAAGCCGGCCCACTTCTATTGCGCCAGCAGAGTTAAGCCGACTGATAACAGTCGCTTCATCATTGCCTTGAAGTTCTCCTAATATCGCGGATCCACCCGAGGAATAACCGTCCTGGCGCATAAACATGTCTTTATGAGCTAAGGGTGCACCAAGGAGTAAGCCTTGTTCTCCTCGAAATCTTGCTGCGTCTGCATTATTTGCAGATTTAATGGCCTGTTCTTCGTCAATGGAAACAAATGCGTTAATTGCGGGTTGCCAACTTCTTGTTGTTTCCAAACGCCCTTGCGTTGCCTCTAGGGACGAGATGCGTCCATGATTCAGGTCGTCCATAAGGTCAACAAGGCTTTGTAGTCGGTTGGGACGATTCAATGATCTTCCTCCGCCAAATCCTCAAGAGCCGCAAGAAACTGTATGGGTTCGTCATAGAAACCAAAATGGACATTAGCTACGCGTGCTACGCCAGCACTTATGCGGCTAGCCTCTATGCTGATTTCGGCAGCGCGATTTTGGCTGACCGTTAAGCCAGCCATTTGCATTATTTCTTTGGGCCAAGGGTTTTCGTTCACCGCATTTTTCTCCTTAGGAACCGACAGGCATGTGAGCACTGCCATATTGATGAAGCAAGTCATTTTCTGTTTGAAAAAACTCCTAATTAAATAAAATAATAATAATAATTTTTATAATATAAAAAACGAATACTTTATTTTATATTTATAAAATCAAAATAATAAAATAAAAAAAATATGAAAAATTTTTTAATAATTTATTTGTATTTCAATTTCAATTATATAAAAAATATTATATTATTTTACTTAAAAAAATGTTAAATAAATAAGTGAATTTTACTAAAAATAATTTTTTAAAATAAATTTAAAAAAAATATTAATAAGAACTTTACATAATTTTTACTGATAAAAAAATAAATTCATAAAATTTTTTATAAAATTATCATCATTTTTAAAAAAGTAAAACATAATAAAAGTCTATATATATAAAATATAATAATCATGCGTAGACTTATGATTGTACAGAAATTATAACTATTATTATTGTATGATTTTAATTTTGTCGGGTTTTAATCGAAAAAGCCTGATATTTTTTATGAAATTAGGGAGAGTAATATGAAGTTCCGAGCTCTAGCGCTCGCTGCCGCAGTCGCGGTTAGTTTTTCAGGTGGGGTAGCTAAGGCTGACTCCTGTGGCGAAGTCTCTATCACTGAGATGAACTGGGCGTCTTCTGCTGTTGTTACGGCCGTTTCAAAATTTCTGATGGAGCAAGGTTACGGCTGCACAGTTAAGCTGGTTCCGTCTTCAACCAATCCAGCTATCGCTTCGGTGTCCGAGACGTGTGAGCCCGATATCCTTACTGAATTGTGGGTTAATGGTTCTCCTGCGTACGACAAACTCAGAGACCAGGGTAAAGTGAAGCCGCTTACAGAGGTACTTTCAGATGGTGGTGTCGAAGGTTGGTGGGTTCCTAAGTATCTGGCAGACGCTCATCCCGAATTGAAAACTATCGCTGGCGTTAAAGCTAATCCAAAGCTTGTTGGCGGTCGGTTTCATAATTGCCCAGATGGTTGGGCATGTCAGCGGATCAACGCTAATAATGCTCGTGGCGCTGGCTTAGAAGCTGCAGGTCTGGACGTCTTCAAACATGGTTCTGGAGAAACTCTTGCCGCTTCCATTGCATCAGCATATGCGAATAAAGAGCCATGGTTTGGGTACTACTGGGCCCCAACAGCCGTTCTCGGTAAATATGAGATGACCCGTGTGGACGTTGGGCCTTTCAATGCAGATGCACATGCATGCAACTCCAAGGATGACTGCCCTAATCCAAGACTTTCCCTTATCCTGCATCAACTGTTCTAACAGTCGTAACGGATAAGTTTGCCAGTGAAAATCCAACCATTACCAGCCTTATGAAGAATGTTTCCTTTACTAATGCTCAAATGGGAGAGGTTCTTGCTTGGCAGGAAGAAAATAAAGCATCTGCTGACGAAGCTGCAGTCTATTTTCTGAACAAATATTCCAGCGTTTGGTCTAAGTGGTTAAATGATAAGGCGCGGAACAACCTCAAGGCGCTTATTAAATAAGATACGCGTTCAAATTCAGCCCGGGCAATCTATGGGATCGCCCGGGCTGTTTTTTTTGGGGAGATAACCTTTGGCGTTTTACGACTGGCTTTTCGATAGTCTAGGGCTGCGCAGTTGGTGCGATGGTGGGAAGCAAGATGGGCCAATGTCAATGGCTGAGCTTCTAGCCAAGGCAAAGGAAAACAAGCTGCTGAGGACGGTGAGAGTTTTCCATTTCCTTCCCTGGATACCCTTCACGAGGCGTGTGGGGCGATGCCACGTACACGAGAGATGACTGCTGGTTTGGAGCAGTTATTCTTAGACGTCAAAGATAGTTTGAAGATTGTTTTAGACCCATTAACGCAGCCATTAAGCTGGATGCTAGACGGGGCGCTATGGCTTTTTGCGAGTATGCCTTGGTGGGTTCTTCTACCCTTACTTCTACTGATATGTTGGTCAATTACACGTAGCTTGCGCGTTTCAGTTCTAGTGGCGGCGTCATTTGCGTTGCTTGGATTTATTGACCATCTAGATAGTGCTGTGCAGACCCTATCTATTATTTTTGTTTGCACATCAATATCAGTGGTTTTGGGCGTTCCCTTGGGTATCGCTATGTCCAAGAGCGATCGTTTTCAGAAAGCTACACTACCAGTCTTGGATTTACTCCAGACATTACCAAGTTTTGTTTACTTGATACCGTTAATTTTCCTCTTTTCAGTTACAGAATCTAAACTTTATGGAATTGCCATTATTCTCTACGCAATTGTTCCTGTAATACGCTTGACGGATCTCGGCATACGACTTGTAGATCGAGATGTGATAGAGGCTGCAGATGCGTTTGGTATGACCAATCGTCAGAAGCTGATTGGTGTTGAAATGCCACTCGCACTTCCAAACATTATGGCCGGTATTAATCAAACCATCATGATGAGTTTGGCGATGGTTGTTATCGCCTCTCTCGTGTCTGCTCCAGGCTTAGGGGTTTTGGTTTTGCGCGGCATTCGTAATCTGGAGCTTGGCGTTGGCTTAGTCGCAGGCCTCGGTATCGTTCTGCTTGCTGTTGTTCTCGATCGTGTGAGTAAAGCGGCCCTTGATCGTGTCGATAAGTCTAAAGCGGGAGGCCTCTGAGTTGGATAACACAGGATCTTCCTCAATGGTGCCACAAATCAGAATACGAGGGCTGCACAAGATATTTGGGCCTGACCCTGAGCTTATGTTGGAACATGTTCATAATGGCGTTCGTAAACAGGAGTTATTAGTGGATTTTGGACATGTTTTGGGTTTAAGAGACATTAACGTCGACATGAAAGCTGGCGAAATCACAGTGATCATGGGGCTTTCTGGCTCAGGTAAGTCAACTCTGATCCGTCATCTTAATCGCCTCATTGAGCCTACAGACGGTGAAATTCTCGTCGACGGTGAAGATGTAATGAAATTAGATCAAAGCGGTCTGAGGGAACTTCGGCGTCGGAAGATGTCAATGGTATTTCAAAAATTTGCGCTCCTGCCTCATAAATCGGTTTTACAAAACGCTGCTACTGCCCTTGAAGTTCGTGGACATAACGATGACGAGCGCGAAGGAGAGGCCCGCAGATGGTTGGCTCGGGTTGGCCTAGAAGGCTATGAAGATAGCTTCCCACACCAGCTATCTGGCGGGATGCAGCAACGAGTTGGTATTGCGCGGGCTCTAACAGCAAATACAGATATCATGCTGATGGACGAGGCATTTTCAGCCCTAGATCCCTTGATCCGAACTGATATGCAAGATCTGCTTTTAGAACTGCAGTCTGAGTTGCATAAAACGGTTGTGTTTATAACCCATGACTTAGATGAGGCTATGAAGTTGGCTGATCATCTTGTCATCTTGAACGAAGGAGAGGTTGTGCAGCAGGGAGAGCCGCAGGGTATCCTTCTGAAGCCAGCCGACCCTTACATTGAAGACTTCGTTAGCGATATTAACAGAGCAAGAGTGCTCCGAGTTCGGTCTGTTATGCAAAATCATTCGACGGGTCGTGAAATTGCGGGTGAAGTTGATCACAATGATACATTGGAGAGCCTCATAGCTATTTCTGGAGGTGATACCACGCACAATTATCGTGTTATGCGGGATGGAAAAGCTGTTGGGGAATTAGATATGCGTGATTTAGTAAAAGCGCTGACGCCAAGTGTTGCAGCTCGTTCCTTTTCGGAGCGCTAATATTTCCAAATTATAGCTAGAAATTTTTATTATCTTTTATCGATTCCGAGCACTTGAAGTTTTCCAAATGTACCTCTCTAAATTCATTTCGAACAACGCTGAGTCAATTCCAAGGCTCCAATACTCTTTTGGGAAGTAATACTTTAAAGCCGAGAGAGCTCCTGGTTATTGCTACCAAGCTTACAGAGGCTAAATAGTCTATCAGAATACCAGAGGCCGATCTGAAGTTTTGTTCAAAAGGTCGAGTTGAAGGGCGTCAATCAGGGAAATTAGAAATATGGTTTTCTGGATAAGTTCCACTGTTATTTCCATTTTCATCGCGATCATGTTGGGGATGAAACTGATCCGATCCAATCCCAAGCCCAAATGGCCTCTGGCAGTAGCATTCAGTTTTGCCACCCTTGCATCGATTGGTTCTGTCGTTCTGACCACAGTAACAAGCGTAAACGTGCCTCAAAATATAAAGGCAAACACTAATGAAAAAGTTAGTCCTGACGATGGTTTTGACAGTCTTGTGGCAAATTTACAGAAGGACCTGGAGAAGAACCCAGGTCGCATCGAAGGTTGGTCTTTGCTGGGGCGATCTTTTGTTGCTCTCGGGCGTTTGGATGATGCGATAAGTGCTTTTCGGCAAGCTGTAGAACGCTCGGACCCGCCAGCTGCAGAACAGATTGGTGAACTTGCAGAAACTATCGTGGCGGCAGCAGGGGGGCGCGTAGAGCAGGAGGCTGAGCAACTTTTTGCTCAGGTATTAACTATTAGTCCTGGCGATCCTCGCGCGCGCTATTATTTGGCGGAAGCGTATGTCACACGTGGCAATCTAGTAGAGGCACGTACTGCATTCACAGCGATGCTGCGTTCTGCCCCTAAAGATGCTCCTTGGCGCACAACAGTTTTGGATCGTCTTAAAGAAATTTCCCAAAAATCTCAGGATGTGCCTGAAAAAGAACGGATCCCCGGTCCGTCAAGTGAACAGATTGCTGCCGCTGCCGATATGCCGCCTGAAGAAAGAGCTGAAATGATCCGCGGTATGGTTGATGGATTGGCAGAAAAGATGAAAAATAATCCTGACGACTTTAGCGGTTGGCTCCGACTGGCCAATTCTTACATGGTCCTAAATGAGGAAGCCAAGGCAGCTGCTGCTCTGAAAAATGCTTTAGCTCTTCAGCCTGGTAACCCGGGCCTCTTGGTTCAATACGCTGAGGTTTTAATTTCAATAAATGGTGGGAGAATATCTGAAGAGGCAGAGAATGCTCTGAAAAGAGCTATTAGAAGAGAGCCTGGTAATCCCCAAGCGAGCTGGCGTCTCGGACAGGCTGCAGCTCAAAGCGGTAATAAAGAAGAAGCGCGTCGTTTTTGGTCAGAACTCCTCCCCAAGCTCTTATCTGCTGATCCTTTGAAAGCCGAAGTTAAGCGCGCGTTGGACGCGCTTTAGGAGTAAAAACCTAAGTTTACGCGACATTATTCATTTGAAAGGTTATGCTCTTATCAAGTGAGATTCTTAGGCTTGGAGAAGGCTGACTCCAGAGATGCCCGAAAAGCCAGTACATGAGTTATTTGAAAAGTTAGGGGGATAAGCATGTCTCAAATAAAAGCATCAGACCTTTTTGTGAAATGCCTGGAGGAAGAGGGGGTTACCCACATCTTTGGTGTTCCGGGCGAAGAGAATGCTGATTTCATGATTTCTCTTAAGAAGAGCAAAAAAATTGAATTTGTTCTCTGTAGACATGAACAGGCAGCGGCATTTATGGCTGACCTGTATGGAAGATTAACCGGTAAAGCAGGTGTTTGCTTAGGCACCCTGGGGCCGGGTGCCACAAATCTGGTTACAGGTGTTGCAGACGCCAACATGGACCGTGCGCCTTTGGTTGCAATTATTGGTCAGGCTGGAACTTATCGTTTGCATAAGGAAAGCCACCAGAACATGGATGCGATTGCCATGTTTCGGCCAATTACGAAGTGGGCGCAAACTATTTATAATGCGGGCACTGTTGCTGAGGTGGTGCGTAAAGCATTTAAGGTGGCAGAAGCTGAAAAGCCGGGGGCTACAGTTATTGAACTACCTGAAGACGTAGCCAAACACATGGTAGACGTGCAGCCTCTGGCGCCAAAGAAAACCCGTCGCGCAGCAGCTGATCATAAGGCAGTTTCACAGGCAGTAGATATAATTGCTGCCGCCAAAAACCCTGTGATCCTCGCTGGCAATGGTTGCGTCCGAAAGCGTGCCTCAGAGCAACTTCGGCGCTTGGCCCATAAAACTGGTATTCCCGTCGTAAATACCTTCATGGGTAAAGGTGCCGTCTCTATGGATGATGAGCACTGCTTGTTTACTCTAGGCCTTCAAGGCCGTGATCATGTGAATCTTCTTCTTGATGAAGCTGACGTTATAGTTGCAGCGGGATATGACCTGGTAGAATACGCGCCAGCTTTCTGGATGAAGGGCAAGAAGAAAAAGGTAATCGTTATCGACTTTGAGCATGCTGAAGTAGATTCTGCACTGCCCGTTGATGTAGATATGGTAGCAGATGTTGCGGACAGTCTCTGGCAGATGAATGAGCTTATTAACGAGCGCTATGAAGGTAGTTTGCCGCTGTTTGATATTAAGAAGCATGCACAGCTTCGAAAGACGATCTGGGAAGATTTAAATGCAGAGGCTAATGACAATTCGTTCCCTGTAAAGCCGCAGCGTGTCATTAACGAAATGCGCCGCATTATGGGGCCGTCAGATGTCATGCTGTCTGATGTGGGTGCTCATAAAATGTGGGTCTCTCGCTATTACCAGTGTTACGAGCCAAATACCTGCCAAATTTCAAATGGCTTTTGTACGATGGGATTTGCTTTGCCTGGTGCTATCGGAGCTAAGATTGCAATGCCCAATAGTAAGGTAGGCTGCATTGCAGGTGATGCTGGATTTATGATGAATGTTCAGGACATAGAAACAGCTGTTCGTAATAAAATACCATTCGTATGCGTTGTTTTCTGCGATGAGGAATACGGCCTCATAAAATGGAAGCAGCAAAACCAATTTGACGAACACTCAGACCTTAAATTTACCAATCCTGACTTTGAAAAACTGGCGGAGGCATTTGGTTGCTACGGCAAGGTTGTTAGGAAGACCGAAGATCTTCCATCTATTTTGGAAGAGGCTTTCGCTCAAGAAGGTCCCGCGATAGTCGCTGTCCCAATCGATTATTCTGAAAATCTAAAATTCACCAAAAGATTGGGAGCAATTGAAGCTACAATTTAAATCGAGTTCATATACCTAATTACTAATGGAAGCCGATCGGCTTCCCATTTCTTTTTGATGATGTTTAGCTATTGGTGCAGGCAACTCCTGTTCCGCCTAATCCGCAGTATCCAGCCGGATTTTTTGCAAGATATTGCTGGTGATAATCCTCTGCATAGAAAAAATTTTGATGGTCTAGAATTTCTGTTGTGATGTTGCCGTAACCTGCTGCTGTAAGAGCCTGCTGGTAGCTTTTTTACTTGCTTCCGCAGCAGTCTTCTGTTCCTCGGAAGTCACATAAATTCCTGAACGGTACTGAGTTCCAACATCATTTCCTTGTCGCATGCCCTGGGTAGGGTTATGACCTTCCCAAAAACGCTTCAATAGTGCCTCAAAAGATACTTTATATTGGTCAAAGCAGACTAGTACAACCTCATTATGCCCAGTCATTCCCGAGCACACTTCTTCGTAGGTAGGGTTTGGTGTAATCCCCGCCGCATAACCCACGGCTGTTGAATATACACCTTGTGTTTGCCAGAAAATTCGTTCTGCTCCCCAGAAGCAACCTAATCCCAGGAGCACAGTTTGGACAGAATCTGGGAAAGGCGGCTTTAGCCTAGCTCCGGAGACAAAATGTGTGTCTGGGGTGGGTAGAGGTGTTTCGCGACCAGGTAATGCTTGATTTGGGTCAGGTAGCTCTAACTTTTTCTGAGCGTGCAGGAAATTGAACATATCAAATGCCTCGCTTAAATATCTTACATTTGTAATAGGTTTAGTTTGAAGTTATATCCAGTCAGATACTAAATTTCGACTTCAAGTCTCGTAACTTCTCTGAAACGTACTCTATCACTAAGCTCTGCTGGTCGGCTTAGTTTGATTTTCGGAAAACGTTGAAAAAGCTTTTCAAAGGCTATTCTTGCTTCAATCCGTGCTAGTGTATTTCCAGCACAGATATGAATACCAAGTCCAAAAGATAAATGTCGATTTGGTCTTCTTGCAATATCGAAGAGATTTGGTTCGGGGAATTGAGAGGGATCGCGGTTGGCCGCTCCTAACATAAGATGAACAGTTGTACCTGAAGGGATTTTGAATTCCCCTATCTTTGTATCAGAAAGAGCCAATCGGTTGTTGATTTGAATTGGTGCTTGATATCTGAGGACTTCTTCTGTTGCGGTCTCTGAGAGTTCTGGGTTTTTTACTAGACCACTAATCTCTCCTGGATTGTGGAGGAACTCATGAATACCATGCGATAGCATATTGGTAGATGTTTCATGGCCTGCATTAAGCATGAAAATGCATTGGTGAAGAAGTTCGGTTTCTGTCAATCGGCTTCCCTCTTCCTCAGCAGTCATGAGGTCTGACAGGATTTCTCCTTCTCCGCGTGCACTTGGGTTTCGTCGACGAGTAGCTATTTGGTCTCGCAAATAAGCTTTGAAATTTTCAACTGCTTTGTTTCCAGAAAGCATTTGCTCGTCTGATATTTGCGGCTCTAAAGCCCCAAGTATTTGTAATGCCCAGTCTCGGATAAGCTCACGGTCTTCTTTTGGAGTGCCTAGCATGTCGCAGACAACTTCAACCGGGAGACGGAAGGAAAAATCCGATACCACCTCCATTTTTTTGCTATCAGCGAGTTGGTCTAGATACCCGTCAATAAGTGAGCAAATCCGCGGCTCAAGTGCTGTCAAAGCTTTGGGGGTGAATGCATGTTGAAAAAGTCTTCGTATTCGGGTGTGGTCTGGCGGATCTCTAAAGACCAAACTAGTTGTGTGATGCTCATAAAGTAAAGATTGAGCGCCAAATTTTGGTTTAAATACCGCTTTTTTGTCAGAACTCCACACCTCAGGATTTCTATAAACGGCAACGATGTCCTCATAACGTGTTAGGATTAACGAACCATCACTATTCCAGTGAATAGGGCTTTCTTGCCTTAATTGCTCGAAATATTCATAGGCGTTAGGCACGAAGTCATTTGGAAGGTTCATGATGTCAAAAGAGATCATAAAATTTGGCCTTCTGGCTTAGCTGCAACGGCGGTCCAATGGCATGAGATGCCAATATAAAAATAATCCATATGCTCCGAAGAATAATCAGGAAAAATTAGTGTTAGTAAATATTTCTGACTCAAAACTCCTACTGAAAACCAGAGCCTGTTCGGAACGAGTAATCCTATTTAGCTATACCACGACTTCGCTCATAAAGAGCTATTGAAGCGGCGCTAGCAAGATTAAGACTCTCTACTTGTTGTGCCATCGGTATTCTAACAAGTGAGTCACACCGCTCGGTTGTCAGGCGTCGAAGGCCATTGCCCTCCGAGCCAATAATTAACGCGGTGGGCCGATCAAAAGGAGCGTCATACAATTCAGTTTTGGCTTCTCCAGAGAGGCCGCATGTCCAAAACCCATTGGACTTTAGCGTGTCTATGGCTCGGGCAAGGTTGGGGCATTTTAAGTAGGTTACATATTCGAAAGTTCCTGCGGCAGCTTTCACTAACAGTCCACTTTCGTCAGGTGCAGCTCGTTCAGTCGTGACCACTGCTGATGCTCCAAATGCTGCGGCTGCCCTGATAACAGCACCTACATTTCTCGGGTCGTTCGCTTGGTCAAGCACAACGACTGTAGACGAATCGTCTAATGCTCTTAATTCGGCAACGTCGAGATTTTCTAGCGGGTGAACGGCAAGAGCCACTCCTTGGTGCACTGCATCTCTGCCAAGAAGGCGATCGAGTTCTGGTGGCGCGGATCTTACCACGTTGATACCGTCGCGTTCTGCCTGTTCAAGAACTTCTTGATTGGGTTCCGCGAAAATATCAGTGACGCAGGCTCGCTCGATTCTCCGCGCAGGATTTTTTATAGCTGCTATCGAAGGGTGCTTGCCATATAGCCAGTATGTATCCCCGCCGGCACCACTCTTGGGTCGAGGCCGTCGACCCCGAGTTTGCGGCCTATGCTCTTGAGAGGATTGAGGGTGGTTGCTCGTATGACGCCTTTTATTGAACTGAGACAGAGTAATTCTCCAATGCTTGCTTGTTTAGCCTGCGCCGGTGCGTCGCGCCAAGGGAGGGTATGCTCCAGACATTGCTTATTGACAAGACACCACTGAGCCAACTATTTCTCCGCTCTTACTGGTCGGAATGTTTTCGGCCTGAGGAGGGGTGCCCGAGTGGTTAAAGGGGACGGGCTGTAAACCCGTTGGCTTTGCCTACGTTGGTTCGAATCCAACTCCCTCCACCACTTAATGTTTGTCAGCTCTTGCTAAGTTTTAGTGAGAGCCAAAGAAGGAAAAAATTAAGCGGGCGTAGCTTAGTGGTAAAGCTCCAGCCTTCCAAGCTGGCTATGCGGGTTCGATTCCCGCCGCCCGCTCCACTAGCGACTGTGTCTTTTCGACCTGTAATTGTTTTTAACCTGTCGTTCAACACCCCTAAGAGACGGTGTTGGCGCTAACGAGTTGAGGCCGCTATGGCGAAAGAGAAGTTTGAGCGTAATAAGCCGCACTGCAACATCGGGACCATTGGCCATGTTGATCATGGCAAGACGTCTTTGACTGCAGCGATCACCAAGGTGCTTGCCGAGTCTGGTGGAGCCAATTTCCAGGCTTATGATCAGATTGATAAGGCTCCTGAAGAGAAGGCACGTGGTATCACGATTTCAACGGCGCACGTGGAGTATGAGACGGAAGGTCGTCACTACGCACACGTTGATTGTCCTGGCCACGCTGACTACGTGAAGAACATGATCACCGGTGCGGCGCAGATGGACGGCGCTATCTTGGTGGTTTCAGCTGCTGACGGCCCTATGCCCCAGACCCGCGAGCACATTCTGCTTGCACGTCAGGTTGGTGTGCCTGCTCTAGTGGTATTCATGAACAAGGTTGATCAGGTTGACGACGAAGAGCTTCTAGAGCTTGTAGAGCTTGAGGTTCGCGAGCTTCTGTCCTCCTATGACTTCCCAGGCGATGATATTCCTATCATCAAGGGTTCTGCGCTAGCCGCGCTTGAAGATTCAAACAAAGAGATCGGCCACGACGCTGTTCTTGAACTGATGGCAGCGGTTGATGAGTATATTCCTCAGCCAGAGCGTCCAGTTGATCGTCCATTCCTAATGCCTATTGAGGACGTATTCTCAATCTCTGGTCGTGGTACAGTTGTTACCGGCCGTGTTGAGCAGGGCATTGTTAAGGTTGGTGAGGAAATCGAGATCGTTGGTATCCGTGATACTGCGAAGACTACGGTTACCGGCGTTGAGATGTTCCGTAAGCTTCTGGATCAAGGCCAGGCTGGTGACAATGTTGGTTGCTTGCTTCGTGGTGTTGGTCGTGAGGACGTGGAGCGTGGTCAGGTTCTGTCGAAACCAGGATCAATTACACCGCACACCCAATTCCAGTGTGAGTGCTATGTGCTGACAAAAGGAAGAGGGAGGGCGCCACACGCCATTCTTCTCGAACTATCGCCCTCAGTTCTACTTCCGGACCACGGACGTTACGGGGACGGTTGAACTTCCTGAAGGCACTGAAATGGTGATGCCAGGTGACAACATTGCGATGAAGGTGAACCTGATCGCTCCAATTGCAATGGACGAAGGTCTGCGCTTTGCGATCCGTGAAGGCGGTCGCACTGTTGGCGCCGGCGTCGTCGCTAAAATCGTCGCTTAAGCGAGGGTTTGGAGGTCGCAGTAAGGCGAACCAATCAAGTAGGAGCGTAGCTCAATTGGTAGAGCACCGGTCTCCAAAACCGGGGGTTGCGGGTTCGATCCCTGCCGCTCCTGCCACTTGATTGGTAGCATGGCAGAGGCAATAGGCTCGCTTTAGTTTTTTGTGTGAAGAATGTCGATGTAAATCGGCGTAACGTTTGGGATTGTGATGGCGAAAGCAACAACAGGGGCTAAATCAGGAGCCGGCAAGTCGGGTCCCGCTGCTTTTGTGCGGCAGGTTCGCCAGGAGGTCTCCAAGGTTACCTGGCCTAGTCGTAAAGGAAACCACCGTCGCCAGTATCATGGTCTTTGCCATGGTGTTTCTTGCAGCGATTTTTTCTTTTTCGTTGATCAAGGTTTGGCTATTGCTGTTCGCTTTATTCTCGGGCTCGGAGGCTAAGAGAGATGGAACCACGCTGGTACGTTGTCCATGCATACTCGGGTTTTGAGAGTAAGGTTGCTCAATCAATCCGTGAGCAAGCTGATCGTGAGGGGTTAGGCGCTGATATTTTAGAGGTCTTGGTCCCAACTGAGGAAGTTGTAGAGGTCAAACGAGGCTCAAAAACAAAGTCTGAGCGTAAGTTTTTTCCAGGCTATGTGCTTGTAAAAATGGTCATGACTGATAGGGCTTGGCATCTGGTCAAGAATACCACAAAAGTAACAGGTTTTCTGGGTTCTGGTAAAAGACCTTCACCCATTTCAGAAGCAGAGGCACGCCGGATAGTTGATCAAACGCAAGATTCAAGTGAGCGCGTCCGGCCGTCGATTACATTTGAAGTTGGCGAAAATGTGCGTGTGTCTGATGGTCCGTTCGCAAGCTTCAATGGGGTGGTTGAAGACGTGGATGAGACACGGGCTCGGCTCAAAGTCTCTGTATCAATTTTTGGTCGTTCAACTCCTGTGGATTTAGAGTACGGGCAGGTAGAAAAAGTTTAATTTGGTCCAGTGTTCTAAAGTTCCATCCCTTTAGGCCTTTAGAACGGATCATTTCTTGCGGGAGGCCGTCCCTGGCCGTTTACCGCGTCTATCAACCGAATGGTCGGTTGTTAGTTGATTTGGGGGAGCCATAATGGCAAAAAAAATCGATGGTTATATCAAGCTGCAAGTGCCAGCTGGTAAAGCCAACCCGTCACCGCCTATTGGACCGGCTCTTGGTCAACGCGGTGTCAATATTATGGAATTTTGTAAGGCATTCAACGCCCAGACTCAGCAGATGGAAGCTGGAATGCCAATTCCAACTGTCATCACTGTCTATGCGGATAGGTCATTTAGTTTCATCACCAAGACCCCTCCCGCTTCCTACTACATCAAAAAAGCTGCGTCCGTAGGTAAGGGATCACAGACCCCGGAAAATCAGCTGCAGTTGTGGGAAAGGTCACTTGGGATCAGTTGCGAGAGATAGCGCAAGCTAAGCTCGCTGATATGAGCGCTAACGACGTGGAAGCAGGTGCTAAGGCATTGGCCGGTTCTGCGCGTTCCATGGGTATTGAGGTAGTGGACTAAAACTATGGCAAAGAATGGAAAACGCGTCTCTGATGCTCGTAAATCCGTCGATGCGTCAAAGCTTTATGGCATTGATGAAGCGGTTAAGTTTCTGAAAAGCAATTCGAAAACAAAATTCGATGAGACTGTTGAAATAGCTATCAATCTTGGAGTCGATCCTCGTCACGCTGATCAGCAAGTCCGTGGTATGGTGGCTTTGCCGAATGGTACTGGTAAGTCTGCTCGCGTTGCTGTTTTTGCTCGGGGTGCCAAGGCAGACGAAGCACAAGCAGCTGGCGCTGATTTGGTTGGCGCAGAAGAGCTCGCAGAGACGGTTCAGTCTGGAACGATTGATTTTGATGTTGCTATTGCGACTCCAGATATGATGCCAATCGTTGGGCGACTTGGTCGTGTCTTGGGTCCTCGTGGCCTGATGCCAAATCCCAAACTGGGCACAGTAACGCAAGATGTTGCTGCAGCTGTTGAAGGAGCGAAAGGTGGGCAGGTTCAGTATCGCGTCGAGAAAGCAGGAATCATCCATGCTGGCGTTGGTAAGATGAGTTTTTCGGAAGACCAAATTCTTGGAAACGTCCGTGCATTATTTGATGCAGTTGTCAGGCAAAGCCCAGCGGAGCCAAAGGTACGTATATCAAAAAAGTTTCATTGACCTCGACTATGGGGCCAGGATTGCGTATTGATCCATCGTCTATGAGCGAGGGACAAGTATCTTAAGATTAGGAATGCGGTTGGGGTAACCCAACTGTTGACCCCTGTGAGTATATATCAGGGGTATTAAAGAACGTCTGTCCAAGATTGAGGGTGCTGAAGATCCAAAAAAAATAGGGGTCAATTCAGCTTAAACTTTCAGCCTTCATGAGACAGGAGATCAAAGCGGTTCTGAAAGACCCTTCTTGGGTCGAAGTGCGCTGGGGTCACCACCGGAGAGGCGGATGTCCGCTGCTAAGGAGTATTTCTCTCAGGCAGCTTAACCCGGGTGAAGTGGTTAATCCATTTCACTCTTATTAACGGAGTAGACCCACTTGCATCGACAGCAGAAGGAACAGGTGGTCGAGGCGTTGCATGAAACCTTTTCCAGTGCGAGCAGCATAGTTGTTGCGCACCAAAAAGGTTTGACTCATGCGCAAATGACCGACCTTCGTCGGCGCTTGACGGAGCCTGGAGCAGGATTTAAGGTAACTAAGAACCGGCTGGCCAAACTGGCGCTCGATGGGACGCCGTATGAGGGTATGGCTGATTTGTTCAGTGGCCCAACGACGGTTGCCTACTCTGATGACCCCGTGTCTGCGGCAAAGGTCGCAGTAAAATATGCCAGTGACAACGACAAGTACGAAGTCGTTGGTGGTGGGCTAGACGGTAAAGCACTCAGTGTTGCCGAGGTTAAGGCGCTTGCGTCTCTGCCCGGTATCGACGAACTGCGCGCTAAGATCGTCGGCATGATAGCAACACCAGCTACTCGCCTTGCGCAAGTCACTGCAGCGCCAGCTGGGCAACTTGCCCGGGTATTCGGTGCTTATGTATCATCAGAACAAGCTTAAATCTCAACCGCCGGGTGCTTATTAGATGAGCTACCGTGCTATTTGATCTACTAGGAGTAAATAAAAATGGCCGATCTCGATAAGATCGTTGAAGAACTTTCCGCCCTTACCGTCCTCGAAGCTGCAGAGCTATCCAAAATGCTCGAAGAGAAGTGGGGCGTTTCCGCTGCTGCTCCTGTGGCAGTGGCTGCTGCTGGCGGTGGTGCCGGTGCGGATGCGCCTGCTGCAGAAGAGAAAGACGAGTTTGACGTCATCCTCGCTTCTGCTGGCGACAAGAAAATTAATGTTATTAAAGAAGTTCGCGGCATCACAGGCCTGGGCCTTAAAGAAGCAAAAGACCTTGTAGAAAGTGCACCTAAAGCTGTTAAAGAAGGTGCATCAAAGGATGAAGCGGAAGAAATTAAGAAGAAGCTCGAAGAAGCTGGCGCTACTGTCGAGCTTAAATAAGCTTCCATCTAATATCCGGTTAGGCTTTTTAGCCTAGCCGGGTTTTTGCTGAGCTTGTGCGCCGATTTCACATTCGGTGTACTACACCAACTTCCATCCAAGTGATAAATTTGGATGGGTTAAAGTCGTTAGAGAACTATATAGTTCTGGTAGTGGCTTTTAAACGATAGGGAGACGCGCCAATGGCGATGTCGATGACCGGTCGCAAAAGAATTCGTCGCAGGTTTGGGCACATCCGCGAGGTTGCTCCAATTCCGAATTTGATCGAAGTGCAAAAACAATCTTACGATGCGTTTCTGCAAACAGATCTATCGGCTGAAGATCGTCGGTCGCAAGGCTTGTACGAGGCGCTCTCCTCTGTCTTTCCAGTGAAAGATTTTGCAGGAAAGGCTCAACTTGAATTCGTAGACTACGAGTTTGAGGATCCCAAATATGATGTGGAAGAGTGTCGTCAGCGCGGATTGACATTCTCTGCTCCACTTAAAGTCACCTTGCGTTTGGTCGTATGGGACGTGGATGAAGAGACAGGCTCTCGCTCTATTCGAGACATAAAAGAACAGGATGTTTACATGGGCGATATGCCGCTCATGACATCAAACGGTACTTTTATTGTGAACGGTACAGAGCGTGTTATCGTATCCCAAATGCACCGGTCCCCTGGTGTCTTTTTTGATCACGACAAGGGAAAGACTCACTCGTCGGGCAAATTACTTTTTGCGGCGCGCGTGATCCCCTATCGCGGTTCGTGGTTAGATTTTGAATTTGACTCCAAAGATTTAGTTTACGTTCGCATTGACCGTCGTCGCAAACTTCCTGTTACGACTATGCTTTTAGCTCTTGATAATGATGCAACAGCTAAGCGCAAGGAAGAGTTGGCGGTTGAAGGTCAAGTGTTCCCTGCTGAAGAGTCCGAAGGTCTCACGCCTGAAGAAATTCTCTCATATTTCTATGAGACCGATTTGTTCGAGCGTGCTGCAGATGGATGGACAGCGCCCTTTGATCCAGCTTCTTTGAAGCCAGGCAAAGCGCTTATGGACGTCCGTGATGCTGCCACTGGTGAGGTGGTTGTTAAAGAGGGTTCAAGGATTACACCGCGTGTCCTTACAAAGTTGGCTGAGAAAGGTGTCAAGCGACGTTTGGCCTCTACAGAGGAACTTGTCGGTAAGTATTTGGCGCGTGATGTCGTCGACATGACGTCAGGCGCGATCTTTGCGGAGGCCGGGGCTGAGATAGATGAGGCTCTGTTAGATACATTGCAGCAGGCTGGCATCAATGAGATTCCTGTCCTTGCCATCGATGATGTGGAGGTAGGCCCTTATATCCTTAAAACTTTGGCGGCTGATAAAAACGAAAGCCAAGATGATGCGCTCACGGATATCTATCGTGTGATGCGCCCGGGCGAACCGCCAACCCCTGAGTCAGCACAAGCAATGTTTAAAAGCTTGTTCTTTGATAGTGAACGCTATGATCTATCAGCTGTTGGCCGTGTAAAAATGAATGCACGGCTTGATCTGGACACCCCAGACACCATGCGTGTGTTGCGGCGAGAAGATGTACTGGCGATTGTTAAAACGTTGGTTGACCTCAAAGACGGCCGTGGTGAAGTGGATGATATTGATCACCTTGGTAACCGCAGGGTCCGCTCTGTTGGTGAGTTAATGGAGAATCAATATCGTGTTGGTTTGCTTCGGATGGAACGAGCCATTCGTGAACGGATGAGTTCCGTTGATATTGATGCTGTGATGCCTCAGGACCTCATTAACGCAAAGCCAGCTGCGGCGGCAGTGCGAGAATTTTTTGGTTCTTCCCAGCTATCACAGTTCATGGATCAAACGAACCCGCTGTCGGAGATTACCCATAAACGCCGTCTTTCAGCCCTTGGGCCAGGCGGTTTAACCCGCGAGAGAGCGGGTTTTGAAGTTCGTGATGTTCATCCCACGCATTATGGCCGAATTTGTCCAATTGAAACGCCGGAAGGACCTAACATTGGATTGATTAATAGTTTTGCCTCATATGCCCGCGTCAATAGGTACGGTTTTATTGAGACCCCTTACCGTAAGGTTGTGGATGGACTGGTTACAGATGAAGTCGTCTACATGTCGGCCATGGAAGAAACCCGTCACACCGTTGCGCAGGCTAACGCTCCTTTAGACTCGAAAATAAATTCAAAAACGAGCTAGTGGACTGTAGGGCAAATGGTGACTACCTGCTTGCTCAGCGCAGTCAGATTGACTTCATGGATGTTTCGCCAAAGCAGTTAGTATCAGTTGCTGCCGCGTTGATTCCATTTTTAGAGAATGATGACGCGAACAGAGCTTTGATGGGCTCAAACATGCAACGTCAGGCAGTGCCTCTTTTACAAACCCAAGCTCCCCTTGTTGGTACAGGTATGGAAGCAATTGTCGCTCGAGACTCTGGAGCGACTATCACGGCTAAGCGAGGCGGGGTTGTCGATCAGATCGACGCAATGCGTATCGTTATCCGTGTTAACGAAAATGAGGCGCAAGGTGATACGGGTGTAGATATTTACACTCTGCAAAAATTCGAGAGATCCAACCAATCAACCTGCATCACACAGCGTCCGCTGGTTAAAAAAGGTGATCGTGTCGAGTCCGGTGATATTATTGCTGACGGCCCTTCCACCAATCTTGGTGATTTGGCCCTTGGTCGTAACGTGCTTTGTGCGTTCATGCCATGGAATGGCTATAATTTCGAAGACTCGATAGTTATTTCCGAGCGTATCGCCCGTGATGACGTGTTTACCTCCATTCACATTGAAGAATTCGAGGTGATGGCACGTGATACCAAGCTTGGGCAGGAAGAGATAACACGAGATATTCCGAATGTTTCCGAAGAAGCCCTCCGGAATCTAGATGAAGCTGGAATGGTTTATGTCGGAGCTGAGTTGAAGCCTGGCGATCTCATGGTTGGAAAGGTGACACCTAAGGGTGAGTCACCAATGACACCAGAAGAAAAACTGCTTCGGGCTATATTTGGCGAGAAGGCTGCTGACGTCCGCGATACGTCATTAAAGGTCCCACCCGGGGTTACAGGTACAGTAGTTGATGTACGTGTTTTCTCTCGCCGTGGTGTCGAGAAAGACGAACGAGCGAGAGCTATTGATCAGGAAGAAATCGAGCGTCTTGCCAAAGATCGTGATGATGAAAAGCACATTATCACTCGTAGCTTTAATGCTCGCCTTCGCGAACTTTTGTTGGGCCGGGAAATCGTTTCAGGTCCTAAGGGTGTAAAGTCGGCAAAGAAGGGCGCAAAGATCGATGGGCCTCTTCTGGATGAGCTTACATCCACGCAGCAGCGGCAAATCGTAGTCTCTGATGATCCTGTGATGAAGGAATTGGAGGCCCTGGGTAAACGCTATGATGAAAGTGTTAAGCAGCTCTCCGATCGATTTGAGAATAAGGTCGAGAAGCTTGAGCGGGGAGATGAACTGCCTCCTGGCGTGATGAAGATGGTTAAAGTCTTCGTTGCAGTGAAACGGAAGCTGCAGCCTGGTGATAAGATGGCCGGCCGTCACGGGAACAAAGGTGTTGTATCTACCATTGTTCCTATTGAGGATATGCCTCACTTGGAGGACGGAACCCCTGTTGACATAGTTCTGAACCCGCTTGGTGTTCCAAGTCGCATGAACGTGGGGCAGATTTTGGAGACCCACCTTGGTTGGGCTTGTGCAGCTCTGGGTCAGCAAATTGAGAGTATGCTCGAGGGTGTTCAACAAGGTGCTAAAGCATTTAAGGACCTAAGAGCAAAGCTTAAAGATGTTTATGGTCCTGAGATGTACGATGGAGATATCGCTGATCTGAATGATGATGAAGTGATAGAGCTTGCTCACAATCTTCGTGATGGAATGCCTATTGCAACTCCTGTTTTTGATGGAGCTCGCGAGAGTGACATCAATGAGATGTTGGAGAAGGCGCAACTGGCTACGTCCGGGCAATCGACATTGATTGATGGTCGCACGGGTGAAGAGTTCCATCGTAAGGTGACAGTTGGCTACATCTATATGCTGAAGCTACATCATCTTGTGGACGATAAAATCCATGCTCGGTCTATCGGTCCATATAGCTTAGTGACCCAGCAGCCTCTTGGCGGCAAGGCACAATTCGGTGGTCAGCGTTTCGGTGAAATGGAAGTCTGGGCCCTAGAAGCTTATGGTGCGGCTTACACACTTCAGGAAATGCTTACAGTTAAATCTGATGATGTGTCTGGGCGCACTAAAGTGTATGAATCCATTGTCCGTGGCGATGATACCTTCGAGGCTGGAATACCAGAGAGCTTTAACGTTCTAGTGAAGGAACTTCGTTCTCTTGGCCTCAATGTCGAACTTCTGGAGACAGAGAATTAATAATGCCTGATATGCGCGTTTGTATTCTCTTCAACCTGCAGCTTAAGGAGCTAGCCCCATGAATGAACTAATGAAGGTCTTTGGACAGGTTCAGGGCGCGCAGAGCTTTGATAAGATCCGTGTTTCCATCGCAAGCCCTGAACGCATCCGTTCATGGTCGTATGGAGAGATCAAAAAGCCTGAAACTATTAACTACAGGACCTTTAAGCCAGAGCGGGACGGGCTTTTCTGTGCTCGTATTTTTGGGCCGATCAAGGACTATGAGTGCTTATGCGGTAAGTACAAGCGCATGAAGTACCGCGGTATCATTTGTGAAAAATGCGGTGTCGAGGTGACCCTTACAAAAGTACGCCGCGAGAGAATGGGCCATATTGAGCTAGCAGCCCCTGTAGCCCACATATGGTTTTTGAAGTCTCTACCAAGTCGCATTGGTTTGATGGTTGATATGACCCTGCGTGAGTTGGAGCGGGTGCTGTATTTTGAGAGCTTCCTGGTCACTGATCCAGGGCTCACAGATCTCGGAGAGCGTCAGCTGCTCAGTGAAGATGAATACTATCAAGCTCAAGATGACTACGGGGCTGATAGTTTCTCTGCCTCAATTGGTGCGGAAGCTATTAAAGACATTTTAGTAGGTCTGGATTTAGGGCAAGAGCGAGAAAACTTGCGCGAAGAACTCCGCAATACGAATTCAGAGGCCAAACGGAAGAAGATAGTAAAACGTCTCAAACTAATTGAGGCATTTCTTGAATCAGGCTCCAGGCCTGAGTGGATGATTATGGACGTAGTTCCTGTCATTCCGCCAGAATTGCGTCCTTTAGTGCCTCTTGATGGTGGTCGCTTTGCTACCTCAGACCTGAACGACCTCTATCGCCGTGTCATTAATCGTAATAATCGCCTGAAGCGCCTCATAGAACTGCGCGCTCCAGATATCATTGTTCGCAATGAAAAGCGCATGTTACAGGAATCAGTGGACGCTCTATTTGATAATGGACGTCGTGGTCGAGTTATAACTGGTGCAAATAAGCGACCCTTGAAGTCTTTGTCAGATATGCTCAAAGGAAAGCAGGGCCGGTTCAGGCAAAATCTCCTTGGAAAGCGTGTCGACTACTCAGGTCGTTCGGTGATTGTTGTTGGCCCCAATCTTCTATTGCATCAATGTGGTCTTCCCAAAAAGATGGCCCTCGAGCTCTTTAAGCCTATGATTTATTCAAAGCTCGAGATTTATGGCATGGCCACTACAATCAAAGCTGCCAAGCGCATGGTCGAGCGGGAACGTCCAGAAGTTTGGGATATTTTAGAGGAAGTCATTAGAGAACATCCTGTTCTCTTGAACCGCGCTCCAACCCTACACCGTCTTGGTATACAGGCGTTCGAGCCAAAGCTTGTAGAAGGTAAGGCAATACAGCTTCATCCGCTTGTTTGTACCGCGTTCAACGCCGACTTCGACGGTGACCAAATGGCGGTCCATGTGCCACTATCTCTAGAGGCGCAGCTTGAAGCTCGTGTGCTTATGATGTCTACAAATAACATCTTAAGTCCAGCAAACGGTAAACCAATCATCGTACCCACGCAGGATATTATCCTCGGTCTATATCATCTCTCTATGGAGCGCTCAGGTGAAAAGGGCGAAGGTATGCTTTTCCGTGGTGTAGGAGAGGCAAAACAGGCAATTGACCAGGGCATTGTTAGTTTCAACAGCAAGGTAAAAGCTCGTTGGCGGTGGACGGATATTAACGGCGACGAACAGGTCACCGTTTATGACACAACGCCAGGGCGAATGGTTATTGGTGAACTTCTTCCAACCCGAAATGGTATGCGCTTTGATGAGGTCAACCAGGTAATGACCAAAAAAGCAATTACCAACCTAATTGACTCTGTCTACAGAACCTGCGGACAGAAGGATACGGTGATATTCGCCGATCGTCTGATGAGCTTAGGTTTTTCCACGGCCACTTTAGCCGGCGTGTCATTTGGTAAAGATGACATGGTGATTCCTCCCGAAAAGGCAGCGTTGGTTGATGAGGCCCAGACGCAAGTAGAACAGTATGAGCGTCAATATATGGACGGTCTGATCACGCAGGGTGAAAAGTATAACAAAGTGGTAGATGCGTGGTCGAACACTACTGATAAAGTAGCTGCCGCAATGATGAAGGGTATAGAGGCTGAAAAGCCTGGTGAGCCTATCAACGCAGTATATATGATGGCGCATTCAGGCGCCCGGGGTTCAGAAGCTCAGATTAAGCAGCTTGCAGGCATGCGAGGATTGATGGCAAAGCCATCGGGCGAAATTATTGAGACCCCGATTATCTCGAACTTCAAGGAAGGTCTCTCGGTTCTCGAGTACTTCAACTCGACGCACGGAGCGAGAAAGGGCCTCGCTGATACAGCTCTCAAGACAGCTAACTCCGGTTATCTGACCCGTCGATTGGTTGACGTGGCGCAAGATTGCATCGTCGTCATCGAGGATTGTGGGACTCAAGATGGCTTAGACATTCGTGCTGTTGTTGAAGGAGGCGATGTAATTGAGCCTCTTTCCGAGCGAATTCTGGGCCGCACATCCTCAGTTGATGTTGTTGATCCACTCTCAGGTGAGGTTCTCCTAAAAGGAGGCGAGCTAATTGACGAAGCAAAGTCCGCTGAAATAGAAGCTGCGGGCGTTGATATGGTTAAAATCCGTTCCGCTCTGACGTGTGAGAGTGAGGTTGGTATCTGTGGTAAGTGCTACGGGCGCGATCTTGCTCGTGGTACCGACGTAAATATCGGTGAGGCTGTTGGTGTGATTGCGGCGCAGTCAATTGGCGAACCTGGCACGCAGCTAACAATGCGTACCTTCCATATTGGCGGCGCAGCTCAACGTGGAGCGGAGCAGTCAAGTGTGGAAGCCACTAATTCTGGAACTATTAAAATTCTGAATCGAAATGTTGTAATCGACGCAAATAAGGTGCCCGTTGTTATGGGCCGAAATGTTGAAGTTGTGTTGATTGATGAAGCTGGAAGAGAACGCGCTCGCCACCGACTCCCTTATGGTGCGAGGATACTTGCTGACGAAGGTGTCAACGTTGAGCGTGGCGATAAAATTGCTGAATGGGATCCTTACACCCTGCCAATCATTGCAGAGCGTGAGGGCGTTGCTCATTTCGTTGATTTAGTCGAAGGCGTATCGATTCGCGAAGTTATGGACGAGGAAACTGGTATTGCGAGCCGTGTAGTTGTGGATTGGCGCCAACAAGCCCGTGGTGCTGATCTAAAGCCACTAATTGCGCTTCGTGATGCTAAGGGCAATGCAATCGAATTGGCGGCCGGCATAGAAGCCCGTTACTTCCTGTCCGTCGATGCGATTTTGAACATTGGTAACGGCGACAAAGTAAAGCCTGGCGATGTTCTCGCTCGTATTCCTCGTGAATCTACCAAGACGCGTGATATTACAGGTGGTTTGCCGCGTGTCGCTGAGCTTTTTGAAGCTCGTCGACCCAAGGATCACGCAGTTCTAGCGGAGTCGAGTGGTCGAGTTGAATTTGGCCGAGACTACAAAACAAAACGCAGAATTATTGTGCGAGATTTGGAAGATCCAGATCAGACTACAGAATACATGATCCCAAAGGGTCGGCATGTGGCGGTCCGTGAGGGCGACATGGTAGAGCGTGGTGATTTATTGCTTGATGGCAACCCAGCCCCTCACGACATTCTGCAGGTCTTGGGAGTTGAAGCACTCGCAGAGTATTTGGTGCAAGAAATCCAAAGCGTGTATCGTCTTCAAGGTGTGAAAATAAATGACAAGCACATTGAAGTTATTGTTTGTCAGATGCTGCAGAAGGTTGAAATCTCAGATCCTGGTGAAACGACATTCCTAGTTGGTGAATTAGTTGATCGAACGGAATTCGATGCTGTTAATAAGCGTGCCGCTGAAGAGAATCTAAAGGTGGCAAGCGCTACTCCAGTTCTGCAGGGCATAACAAAAGCATCGCTCCAAACCCAATCTTGGATTTCCGCTGCTTCGTTCCAGGAAACGACTCGTGTGCTCACGGATGCATCAACGTCTGGTAAAATTGATACGCTTAACGGTCTAAAGGAGAATGTGATTGTTGGGCGACTCATTCCAGCAGGCACAGGTAGCGTCATGAATCGGGTTCGACGGATTGCTGCCGAGCGCGATCGTGTAATTGCAGCAGAACGTGCGGCGTTGCACCCAGAGCGTGAAGCATTGCCTGCGCCAACTCCTGAGGCTGCAGCGGAGTAAAATTTTTTTAATCGCCCTGCGTCGAAAATGTGCTGTAGCAGTGTTGACGTGGGGCAGTTGGGCCACTATGGTCCGCGCCACTCTTGATGGGGCTGGCTGTAGCTCACCTCTTGCGAGGATGGGATGGCTAGACGCAGTCTCGATGCGGGGTACCCCGTGAACGCAAGGGTCTCAAAATTGGATCAAGCGGCTTCTAAGAGGGTCGCTATTCTTTTGTGGGGCCCCAAGCGTTGGTCGAGTTTGCGCCCTTTCCTTGGGGCGTTTTTTGTTGGATGTGAATTGAAGGGGAGATCGGCCTGAATGCCGACCATTAATCAGCTGATCCGCAAGCCGCGGAAGGCACCAAATACGCGGAATAAAGTTCCAGCTTTGGAGGCGTGTCCTCAGAAGCGGGGAGTTTGTACGCGCGTCTACACGACTACGCCTAAGAAGCCTAACTCAGCTCTCCGTAAGGTCGCTCGCGTACGGCTCACAAATGGTTTTGAAGTTACCAGCTATATTCCTGGTGAAGGGCATAACTTGCAAGAACACTCTGTTGTCCTAATTCGTGGCGGCCGTGTGAAAGACCTTCCTGGTGTTCGTTACCACATTCTTCGTGGCGTACTTGACACACAAGGTGTTGCAAATCGTCGTCAGCGTCGTTCCAAATACGGCGCTAAGCGGCCGAAGTGACCGGAGAGGATTAAGAAATGTCTCGTCGCCGCGCAGCTGAAAAGCGTGAAGTTAGCCCTGATCCGATTTACGGTGATCCAAATATCACTAAATTTGTTTCCTGCATGATGCTCCATGGTAAACGGGGGGTTGCGGAGAAAATCGTCTACGAAGCTCTACGCATGGCCGAAAGTCGAGCCGGTGTGGCAGCGATCGAAACATTCCGCGGGGCGTTAGATAACGTGCGTCCTGGAATTGAGGTCCGTTCCCGCCGTGTTGGTGGTGCAACTTATCAGGTCCCAATGGAAGTTCGATCTGAGCGCGCGCAAGCTCTCGCCATTCGGTGGCTCATTGCAGCTGCGCGAGGCCGTTCTGAGAAGACAATGGTCGATCGCCTTGCAAATGAAGTGGTTGACGCCATGAACAACCGCGGTTCTGCAGTAAAGAAGCGCGAAGACACTCATAAAATGGCGGAAGCTAACCGCGCTTTCTCACACTACCGTTGGTGATTGCCCAGGATCATTCATTGATTTTTGTTTGAAGTAATTCCTCTGATGGCTCGTACTCACGATCTCTCCATGTATCGTAACATCGGCATCATGGCCCATATTGATGCTGGTAAAACAACTACGACTGAGCGCGTGCTCTACTACACAGGCCGTTCCCATAAAATTGGCGAAGTGCACGATGGCGCGGCCACTATGGATTGGATGGAGCAGGAGCAAGAGCGAGGGATAACTATTACCTCTGCTGCAACAACCTGTTTTTGGCGTGATTATCGGATCAACATTATTGACACCCCTGGCCACGTGGACTTCACCATTGAGGTGGAACGTTCTCTAAGGGTCTTGGATGGTGCTGTAACAGTTTTCGACTCGGTTGCAGGTGTTGAGCCTCAATCTGAGACTGTGTGGCGTCAGGCTGACAAGTACAAAGTCCCGCGCATGTGCTTTGTGAATAAGATGGACCGCACTGGAGCGGACTTCTTTCGTTGTGTTCAAATGATGATTGATCGTCTTGGGGCTACCCCACTGGTCCTTCAGTTGCCAATCGGGTCCGAAGCAGAGTTTGAAGGCGTTATAGATCTCGTCAACATGCGCGAAGTCGTTTGGAAGGACGAAAGCCTTGGGGCCGAGTTCGAGTATCGTCCCATTCGCGACAAATATGCTGATCAGGCTGCGGAGTATCGGGAAAAGCTGGTTGAGACCGCTGTAGAGCAAGATGATGCTGCTATGGAAGCTTACCTTGAAGGGGAAGAGCCTAGTGTTGAGACCTTAGTAGCATGTATTAGAAAAGGCACTCTAGATCACGATGCATTTGTACCTGTGCTGTGTGGCTCGGCGTTCAAAAACAAGGGTGTTCAGCCTTTGCTTGATGCGGTGATTGACTTTTTGCCTGCGCCAACCGATGTGCCAGCAATTAAGGGTATAGATGTTAAGACAGAAGAGCCTGCTACTAGGAAGTCTTCTGATGATGAGCCTTTTTCTGCATTGGCCTTCAAAATTATGACAGACCCGTTTGTGGGGTCCCTCACCTTCTGCCGCATCTATTCTGGTGTTCTTGAGGCCGGTACATCGACGCTAAACTCGGTCAAGGACAACCGCGAGCGTGTCGGGCGGATGTTGCAAATGCATGCCAACTCTCGGGAAGATGTTAAAGAGGCGCGAGCTGGCGACATCGTTGCGATTGCAGGCTTAAAAAATACCACGACGGGTGATACCCTTTGTGATCCTCTCAAGCCGGTTATTCTGGAGCGCATGGAATTCCCAGAGCCAGTTATTGAGGTGGCGGTTGAGCCTAAATCCAAAGCTGACCAAGAAAAAATGGGTATAGCGCTTTCACGATTGGCTCAAGAAGACCCATCGTTCCGCGTTGCATCTGATGCCGAAAGTGGTCAGACGGTTATCAAAGGGATGGGTGAGCTTCATCTGGATATCATCGTTGATCGAATGAAACGTGAGTTTAAGGTTGAGGCTAACGTCGGGGCTCCCCAGGTGGCCTATCGGGAAACGATCACCCGTCGCGCTGAAATCGATTACACCCACAAGAAGCAGACTGGTGGTTCAGGTCAGTTCGCGCGCGTCAAAATCGTCTTTCAGCCACAGGAAGATAAGGCAAAGGGTAACGAATTTGTATCTTCCATTGTTGGTGGTTCCGTTCCTCGGGAATATATCCCTGGGGTGGAGAAGGGACTGATGAGCGCCATGGAAACCGGCATTCTCGTTGGTTTCCCTGTCATAAACGTTCATGCACAGCTGGTTGACGGCGCATACCACGACGTTGATTCATCGGTGATGGCTTTTGAAATTGCAGCACGCGCAGCATTTAGGGAAGGAATGGAGAAGGCTGGGCCATCTCTTCTTGAGCCTATCATGAAGGTCGAAGTTGTAACCCCTGAGGAGTACATGGGCGATATAATTGGCGACTTGAACAGCCGACGTGGCCAGGTTGCTGGTATGGATAGCCGAGGCAACGCCCGCGTCGTTGATGCGATGGTGCCGCTGGCTAACATGTTTGGATATGTGAATACGTTGCGGTCTATGAGCCAAGGTAGGGCGCAGTACAGCATGCAATTTGATCATTATAACCAAGTACCACAAGCCGTCGCGGACGAGGTTCGCGCGAAGTTGGCATAGTCGCCAGCTATTTCCTGTTAATGCCAAGATTTAGATAGTTCGCAAGGAGTTAGGCCGCCATGGCGAAAGAGAAGTTTGAGCGTAATAAGCCGCACTGCAACATCGGGACCATTGGCCATGTTGATCATGGCAAGACGTCTTTGACTGCAGCGATCACCAAGGTACTTGCCGAGTCTGGTGGAGCCAATTTCCAGGCTTATGATCAGATTGATAAGGCTCCTGAAGAGAAGGCACGTGGTATCACGATTTCAACGGCTCACGTGGAGTATGAGACGGAAGGTCGTCACTACGCACACGTTGATTGTCCTGGCCACGCTGACTACGTGAAGAACATGATCACCGGTGCGGCGCAGATGGACGGCGCTATCTTGGTGGTTTCAGCTGCTGACGGCCCTATGCCCCAGACCCGCGAGCACATTCTGCTTGCACGTCAGGTTGGTGTGCCTGCTCTAGTGGTATTCATGAACAAGGTTGATCAGGTTGACGACGAAGAGCTTCTAGAGCTTGTAGAGCTTGAGGTTCGCGAGCTTCTGTCCTCCTATGACTTCCCAGGCGATGATATTCCTATCATCAAGGGTTCTGCGCTAGCCGCGCTTGAAGATTCAAACAAAGAGATTGGCCACGACGCTGTTCTTGAACTGATGGCAGCGGTTGATGAGTATATTCCTCAGCCAGAGCGTCCAGTTGATCGTCCATTCCTAATGCCTATTGAGGACGTATTCTCAATCTCTGGTCGTGGTACAGTTGTTACCGGCCGTGTTGAGCAGGGCATTGTTAAGGTTGGTGAGGAAATCGAGATCGTTGGTATCCGTGATACTGCGAAGACTACGGTTACCGGCGTTGAGATGTTCCGTAAGCTTCTGGATCAAGGCCAGGCTGGTGACAATGTTGGTTGCTTGCTTCGTGGTGTTGGTCGTGAGGACGTGGAGCGTGGTCAGGTTCTGTCGAAACCAGGATCAATTACACCGCACACCCAATTCCAGTGTGAGTGCTATGTGCTGACAAAGGAAGAGGGAGGGCGCCACACGCCATTCTTCTCGAACTATCGCCCTCAGTTCTACTTCCGGACCACGGACGTTACGGGGACGGTTGAACTTCCTGAAGGCACTGAAATGGTGATGCCAGGTGACAACATTGCGATGAAGGTGAACCTGATCGCTCCAATTGCAATGGACGAAGGTCTGCGCTTTGCGATCCGTGTAGGCGGTCGCACTGTTGGCGCCGGCGTCGTCGCTAAAATCGTCGCTTAAGCGAGGGCCTGATCGGCCCCGCACCAAGGATGCGTGAATATGGAAAATCAAAATATTAGAATCCGCCTCAAGGCGTATGATCACCGGGTGCTTGATCAGTCCACCTCGGAGATCGTGAACACCGCCAAGCGGACAGGTGCAACGGTTCGGGGGCCCATTCCCCTTCCGACGCGCATCCAGAAGTACACAGTGTTGCGTGGCCCTCATATCGATAAGAAGTCACGTGATCAGTTTGAGATGCGTACACATCGGCGTGTCCTCGATATTGTAGAACCAACTCCTCAGACGGTAGATGCTCTTATGAGGCTCGATCTTTCGCCTGGTGTTGATGTAGAGATCAAGGACTAACTCAATGTCTCAACGTACCGGTCTAATTGGCCGAAAACTTGGAATGACACGATTATTCGGTGAAGGTGGGGCTCATGTTCCAGTCACCGTAATCGATGTATCCGGCAATGTTGTTGGGGCGCAGCGGCAAGCGGAGTAGGATGGCTATACCGCCCTTCAGCTTGGATTTGGTGCCGCAAAGCCAAAGAATGTAAGCCAACCTGAGCGAGGGCATTTTGCAAAGGCATCAGTGGAGCCTAGGCAGCGTCTCAAAGAGTTCCGTGTGTCAGACGATGCGGTAGTTGACGTCGGGGCCGAATTGACTGCTGGCCATTTCGTTGAGGGCCAATTAGTTGATGTTACCGGCACCACGATCGGTAAGGGTTTTGCTGGTGCCATGAAGCGTCATGGTTTTGGTGGTCTCCGCGCTAGCCATGGTGTTTCAATTTCTCACCGCTCGCACGGTTCAACCGGTAACAGTCAAGATCCCGGCAAGGTCTGGAAGGGCAAAAAGATGGCGGGGCAGATGGGTGCAAAGCAGCGCACTGCTCAGCACCTCCAGGTTGTCCGCGTTGATAGTGAGCGCGGATTGGTCCTCCTTAAAGGTGCGATACCAGGCTCTGAAGGGGGTATTGTCTACCTGCGAGATTCTGTTCGTCGTCCTCTCCCAGAGGGAGCACCGCTCCCTGCGGGTATGAAAAGCGATGCAGTTGCGGTTGCCGCCGATGCCCCTGAAGACACCCCAGCAGAAGTTGGGGAGGAGTAACCGATGAAGCTCCAAGTTAAGACTCTATCCAACGCTGATGCCGGCGAAATCGACGTCGCTGATGAAGTGTTCGGTATCGCTCCTCGAGCGGACATACTTGCTCGCGTCGTCCGCTGGCAGCTAGCTAGGCGCCAGGCAGGAACGCACAAAACGAAAGAACGCGGTGAAATTGCCCGGACGAAGTCAAAGATTTACCGTCAAAAGGGTACTGGCCGTGCACGGCACGGGAGCGCAAACGCTAACATCTTCCGTGGTGGTGGTGTGTCACACGGCCCGCGGGTACGTAGCCACGCGCACAACCTGCCGAAGAAGGTCAGACGGTTAGGGATGCGTTCAGCGCTTTCTGCAAAGCAGGCTGAAGGTAAGATGTTAATCGATGACTCGCTTACTCTGGATGAAACGAAAACTAAGGTCCTGCAACAAAACCTTGGCGTATTTGGGGCTCGATCCTACCTCCTGGTAGGTGGGAGCGAAGTCGACGCTGGGATCATCCGAGCTGCTCGTAACTTGGACGGGGTGGATGTCCTCCCGCAACAAGGCGCGAATGTATACGATATTTTGCGGCGTGAAATGCTCATCATGTGTCGAGATGCCGTTGAACACTTGGAGGCCCGTTTGAAATGAGCCGAGCTCGTACCATCCGGGGCCCGGCCCCCAGGATCACACCTAATCAGATGGCTGATGTGCTTAGGGCACCGGTTATCAGCGAAAAGTCTACGCTGATTGCGGAACACAATCAGGTTACTTTCCGTGTTGCAATCGACGCGGATAAGTCGCAAATCAAACAGGCTGTCGAGGGTCTGTTTGGCGTGACAGTGTTGAAAGTTAATACCATTCGCCAAAAGGGAAAAGTTAAGCGTTTTCGTGGAATGCTTGGTCAGCGTAGCGACACGAAAAAGGCAATAGTGACTTTGGCAGATGGCGACTCTATCGATCTCGCGGCCGGGCTCTAGGTCGGGCGAGGAGTAAGGAACTATGGCGTTAAAGCAATATAAACCAACCTCCGCAGGTCGTCGCGGTTTAGTCCTTGTAGACAGGTCTCAGCTCTGGAAGGGGCGTCCTGTTAAGGAACTTACCGAAGGTTTGCAAAAAACGGGTGGCCGCAATAATCACGGCCACATTACCTCACGGCATCGTGGTGGTGGCCATAAGCGCCGCTACAGGTTTATTGATTTTAAACGCATCAAGGACGGTGTATCAGCTGTTGTAGAGCGCCTCGAATATGATCCCAACCGGACTGCATTTATCGCCCTACTTAAGTACGACGACGGCGAGTTGGCTTATATCCTCGCCCCTCAGCGGCTAAATGTGGGCGATGTAGTTATGTCCGGGCAGGATGCAGACATTAAGCCTGGTCACGCAATGAAGCTGCGTTACATCCCAGTGGGTACAATTGTGCATAATGTCGAGTTAAAGCCTGGCAAAGGCGGACAAATGGCCCGTTCGGCTGGAGCATATGTTCAGCTAGTTGGGCGCGATGCGGGGCAGGCTCTGCTTAGATTGCCCTCGGGTGAAGTTCGGATGGTTAGCCAGGAATGTATCGCTACAGTTGGAGCCGTTTCAAACCAAGATAATTCCAACCAAACCTTCGCAAAGGCCGGTCGGAATCGTTGGAGAGGCAAGCGCCCCCATGTGCGCGGCGTGGTGATGAACCCAGTTGATCACCCTCATGGTGGTGGCGAAGGCCGCACATCTGGTGGACGCCACCCTGTCACTCCCGGGGCAAGCCCACCAAAGGTCATAGAACACGTAAGAAGAAGCCGTCTGACTCACAAATTGTGCGTCGCCGGTACGGAAAGGGTTAAACAATGGCACGTTCCGTTTGGAAGGGCCCTTTTGTTGATGGTTATCTGCTTAAAAAAGCTGATGCTGTTCGCGAAAGTGGACGTAACGACGTGATCCGTACTTGGTCGCGGAGATCGACAATATTACCGCAATTTGTTGGGCTTACATTTGCAGTCCACAACGGTCAAAAGTTCATCCCGGTTTCGGTAAACGAAAACATGGTTGGCCATAAGTTTGGGGAGTTTTCACCAACCCGGACTTATTACGGACATGCTGCTGATAAAAAGGCGAGAAGAGGCTAATGAGTAAAAAGCCAAATGCTCCACGCGTAGCTGAAAACGAAGCTCGTGCTTTTGTTAAGCACCTGCGTGTGAGCCCTCGGAAGTTAAATCTCGTGGCTCAAATGATTCGCGGCATGGCAGCAGAAGACGCTCTGGTTGCGCTTAGCTTCTCTCGCAAGCGCATATCAAATGATGTGAAGAAGGCCCTATCTAGCGCAATCGCTAATGCCGAAAACAACCACCAACTTGATGTCGACCGGCTGATTGTGGCGGAAGCCTCTGTGGGCAAGCAGATGATGATCAAGCGCATCAGGGCACGTGCCCGCGGCCGCGCTGCGCGGGTGGAGAAGCCCTTCAGCAATTTAACCATTGTTGTGCGGGAAGTTGAAGAAGTCGAGGAGGCCGCGTAATGGGGCATAAAGTTAATCCAGTTGGTCTCCGCGTCGGCGTCAATAGGACCTGGGAGTCACGTTGGTACGCAGGAAAAGAATTCGGCAACACACTGCACGATGACCTAGCTATTCGTGAGTATGTGCACAGTCGACTAGCACAAGCCGGGATTTCGCGTATCCTGATTGAGCGTCCAGCAAAAAAACCAAGGGTAACGATCTATTCTGCCCGCCCTGGAGTAGTAATTGGTCGTAAAGGCGCGGATATTGATAAGCTCCGCCTCGACTTGAACAAAATTACCAACTCGGACGTTTCTCTCAATATCGTTGAAGTGCGTAAGCCTGAAATTGATGCTCAGCTGGTTTCCGAAAACGTTGCGCAACAGTTAGAGCGCAGGGTCTCTTTCCGGCGTGCTATGAAAAGGGCAGTGCAATCTTCGATGCGCCTTGGGGCTTTGGGTATTCGCTTGAACGTCGCTGGGCGCTTAGGTGGTGCCGAAATAGCGCGTACCGAGTGGTATCGCGAAGGGCGGGTCCCACTGCATACCCTCCGCGCCGATATCGACTATGGTTTTTCCGAGGCTAAAACCACTTACGGTATTTGTGGTGTGAAGTGTTGGATCTTCAAAGGTGAAGTGCTCGGGCATGACCCAATGGCACGTGATAAACGACTGGCAGAACAGCAGCCCTCTTCGGGTAACAGCCGTTCCGGTCAGCAAGACCGTTAAGTTCGGAGAAGTACGCTAATGCTAAGTCCAAAACGTACTAAATACCGGAAAGCCCATAAGGGTCGCATCCACGGTAATGCTAAGGGTGGAACTGATCTCAATTTCGGGTCTGTGGGCTTGAAGGCCATGCAACCAGGGCGGATTACTGCCCGTCAAATTGAGGCAGCTCGTCGTGCTATGACGCGGCACATTCGCAGGCAGGGCAAGGTATGGATAAGAATTTTTCCGGATGTGCCGGTGTCTACCAAGCCAGCGGAAGTTCGCATGGGTAAGGGCAAGGGTTCTCCAGAGTACTGGATGTGCCGTGTTAAGCCGGGACGTATTATGTTTGAGATGGAAGGTGTTCCTTCGGACATAGCCCGGGTGGCGTTTGAGCTTGCGGCTGCAAAGCTTCCCATCTCAACGCGTGTGGTTACGCGGCTTGGTCAAGAAGGTTAAGTAGATGAAAGCAATAGACACCCGCGCGAAGTCTGGTGACGAACTCAAGGAAAGTTTGGCTAACCTGAAAAAGGAAGCGCTTAACCTGCGCTTTCAACAGGCTTCAGGTCAGTTGGATAATACAGCACGTCGCAAAATGGTGCGTCGTGATATCGCTCGAATTCTTACGGTGCTCGAAGAGCGTCGTAGGTCACAGGGCTAGGAGGCAAGGGCAAGATGCCGAAGCGTATTTTGAAAGGCGTTGTGGTCAGCGATAAAATGGATAAATCCATCGTGGTTCGCGTTGAACGTCGTGTTCGTCACAAGGCCTACGGTAAGTTCATTACCCGGTCCAAGAAATTTATGGCACACGATGAAACTAATGAATTTAAGACAGGTGACCAGGTCGAAATAATCGAAAGCCGCCCACTCTCTGCGCGGAAGCGCTGGTCTGCTGTAAGTCAGCAGGCGCCTGCAGGAGAGTGATAAATGATCCAAGTTGAATCCAATTTAGACGTGGCCGATAACTCTGGCGCCAAGCGTGTTCAATGCATACGAGTGCTAGGTGGCACCGGGCGCCGGTATGCGAGTGTCGGTGATATCATTATCGTTTCAGTGAAAGACGCAATTCCCCGCGGTCGCGTGAAAAAGGGTGAAGTGCACAGGGCAGTTGTTGTGCGTACAGCCAAAGAGGTCCGCAGGGAAGATGGCACTTCAATCCGTTTTGATAGAAATGCTGCAGTTCTGATCAACAATTCACAAGAGCCGATTGGGACTCGTATTTTTGGGCCGGTTGTTCGCGAATTGCGCGCACGTCGTTTCATGAAAATCATCTCACTCGCTCCTGAAGTGCTATAGGAGGTCGGTTCTGATGCAGCGCATTCGTAAAGGCGACCAAGTCGCAGTTCTAGCGGGTCGAGACAAAGGTAAGCGTGGCGAAGTTCTACGTGTTATCCCGGCTGATAGCCGCGTGGTGGTTCAGGGCGTGAATGTCGTAAAACGGCATCGTAAGCCCACCCAGATGTCCGCAGGCGGGATTGAAGAGATTGAGGCGCCAATCCATGTATCAAATGTGGCGCACATTGACCCAGATTCTGACAAACCCACTCGTGTCGGTTTTAAGACTTTGGAAGACGGCAAGAAAGTCCGTTTCTCCAAGCGTTCCGGCGATGTTCTTGATCGGTAGGCAACAATGGCGAGATTAAAAAGTCATTACTTAGACGTTGTGCGTCCGGCATTGCTGGAAAAGTTCCAGTATCCAAACGCTATGCAGGCGCCGAAGTTGGACAAGGTAGTTATCAATATAGGTGTTGGAGAGGCTGTATCTGATTCTAAGAAAATCGATGCAGCAGTTCAGGACCTCACTCTGATCTCCGGCCAAAAACCAGTGATCACGAAAGCAAAGAAGTCTATTGCGACGTTCAAACTTCGTGAAGGTATGGCCGTTGGTTGTAAAGTAACATTAAGGCGTGATCGGATGTTCGAATTCGTTGACCGTCTTGTTAATATTGCTCTTCCACGTGTGCGAGATTTCCGCGGCCTGAACGGTAAGGCGTTCGATGGGCGTGGCAATTACTCTATGGGCTTAAAAGAGCAGCTCGTATTCCCGGAAATCGAATATGACAAGATTGATGAAATCCGGGGCATGGACATCATCATCTGCACGACGGCGAATACCGATGAGGAAGCTAAAGAACTCCTCCGCGGTTTTAACTTCCCGTTCGTCAACTGAGGAGATTGGGCCATGGCAAAAATTGGCACGATTGAAACCAATGAGCGTCGCCGAAAGCTGACAGATCGTTATGCTGCAAAGCGTGCAGAGCTCAAGGCGATTGTGAACGATAAGACACTTCCTGCTGAAGAGCGGTTTGTTGCTACCCTCGCGTTAGCTGAATTGCCCCGCAATTCTTCAAAGACGCGCGTGCGCAACCGGTGTCGTGTAACGGGACGTCCACGCGGATATTACCGCAAGTTCCAAATTTCCCGCATCGCACTTAGGGATCTGGCCTCTGCGGCAATGATCCCTGGCGTTGTTAAGTCTAGTTGGTGAGGGCCCACTAATGTCGATGAGCGATCCTCTTGGGGATATGTTAACCCGCATTCGTAATGGGCAGCGCGCAGGACATGCTACGGTATCGTCTCCTGCATCAAAGCTCAGAGCTAATGTTTTAGACGTTCTGAAGCGCGAAGGCTATATCCGCGATTACTCCCTCAAGGGTAATGATGGCGGCCAAGGCGAAATCGCGATCGAGCTAAAATACTATGAGGGCGAGGCTGTAATCCGCACAATTCAGCGTGTTTCTAAGCCTGGACGCCGAGTTTACTCCAAAATTGGTGATTTAAAGCCAGTGCGTAATGGCTTAGGTATCGCCATTCTATCGACCCCGTCGGGTGTCCTATCGGATCACGAAGCGCGCCAACGAAATGTTGGCGGCGAAGTGCTCTGCCAGGTCTTCTAGAGCTGACGGAAAGAGGAACAGTCATATGTCGCGAGTGGGCAAAAACCCAATTGAAATACCCTCTGGGACGACTGTAAAAGTCGAGGGGCAGACCATTACAGCCAAAGGTAAGCTTGGCGAACGCCATCTTGAACTAGTCGAAACTATTGGTGCAGAGGTGGACGGTAGTCAGCTTCACGTGAATCCAAAGGAAAATCCAGATAGGCACAGAATGATGTGGGGCACCATGCGTAGTCTTGCACAGGGTCTTGTGACCGGCGTATCCGAAGGGTTTACTCGTAATCTCGAAATCAACGGCGTTGGTTATCGAGCACAGGTTGAGGGTAAGAACCTCAAGCTACAGCTAGGGTTTAGCCATGATGTCGTTTATCCCATTCCAGACGGGATTGACATTAAGTGCGAGCGGCCAACCGCGATAGCAATCTCTGGTGCAGATAAGCAGCGAGTTGGACAGATCGCTTCCGAAATTCGTTCCTTCCGTCCTCCTGAGCCTTACAAAGGTAAGGGTGTGAAGTACGCCGAGGAATTCATCTTCCGTAAGGAAGGCAAGAAGAAGTAACAGGAACCCAAGGGCTATGTTTACTACAAAACAGCGTTTTGACCGTAGAGTTCGGCGCACCCGATCGGCGCTCCGGAAAAAGTCACGTGGACGTCTTAGACTGTCTGTGTTTCGCTCCGGGCGTCATATCTATGCTCAAGTAATCGACGATACAAAAGGTGCAACTTTGGCTGCTGCTTCGACGGTTGAAAAAGATCTTCGTGCGAAAAGTGGTGCCGGCGTAGAAGCGGCCTCGGAAATAGGTCGCCTGGTGGCAGAGAGAGCAAAGGCAGCCGGTGTCGATGAGGTGGTGTTCGACAGGGGCGCCTATAAATTTCATGGTCGCGTTAAAGCGCTGGCCGAAGCCGCCCGCGAAGGCGGGCTGAAGTTCTAGGGTAGGGCAGCATTATGGCAAGAGGACCAAGGGGCGAACGCGCTCGAGATCGCGAAGAGTCGGACATCATCGAAAAGTTGGTGTCAATCAACCGCGTTGCTAAGGTTGTTAAGGGTGGCCGTAGGTTCGGCTTTTCTGCCCTTGTGGTGACAGGAGATGGAGCTGGGCGAGTTGGGTTTGGTTCCGGGAAGGCGAAAGAAGTGCCGGAGGCAATTCGCAAGGCTACCGAGCAGGCCAAGCGGAAAATGGTCCGCGTTGCGCTGCGCGAGGGGCGCACACTGCATCATGACGCCACCGGTGAGTATGGCGCAGGTAAAGTGGTCGTTCGCGCTGCTCCTCCAGGCACCGGTGTTATTGCTGGTGGACCAACACGTGCCGTTTTTGAGGCACTCGGGGTGCAGGACGTTGTGGCCAAATCTATTGGTTCCTCCAATCCTTACAACATGGTGAAAGCCGCGTTCGAGGCACTTGTAAAGACCCAGTCGCCTCGTCAGGTGGCGGCAAGAAGGGGGCTTAAAGTGCCTGAAGTTCTTGGCCGTCGAGGGTCAAAAGCTGACGCCGCGGACGCCGCGTCTTCTGCGGAGTGATAAGGTATGGCTAGCAAGAAAAAAAATACATTGCGCGTTCGGCAAACTGGAAGCCCTATCCGGCGTGTCGAAAGTCAACGTTCCACACTGCGTGGGCTAGGCCTAAATAAGATCGGCCGCATTCGCGAGTTGGAGGATACTCCATCAGTTCGTGGTATGATTCGCAAAGTTTCACACATGGTTGAGATCGTAGAAGGTTAGTAGTTCGCCTTACTTGCAGCGTTGCAGGGGGAATGCAAGCCCCTGCGAAAGTAAATTGGAAGAGGAATGGCCTTATGAGGCTTGAAGATATTCGTGACAATCCTGGTGCCTCGAAACCCAAAAAGCGTGTTGGTAGAGGTATAGGCTCGGGTGTCGGTAAGACCTCTGGCCGCGGTGTTAAAGGTCAGAAGTCTAGGCGTGGCGTTGCCATTAAAGGATTTGAGGGTGGCCAAATGCCTGTTTATCGGCGTTTGCCAAAGCGGGGTTTTACCTCACCAAACAAAGTAGTCTACCAGATAGTGAATTTGACTGCGTTGGAGCGTGCCGTAGAGGCTGGTAAGCTCAAGGCAGGACAGTCGGTGGATCGCGAGGCTTTAGTGGCAGCTGGTCTAGTACGTGCCAATGGAACACCAGTTCGAATTCTTGGTAAGGGAGCCATAAAGGCATCTCTGAATCTTAATGTTCATAGTGCTTCTTCGGCTGCAAAGGTCTGCTGTTGAGGCTGCAGGTGGAACTATCGTCGTTGCTGTTGCAACAGAAGAGGCAAACTCCTAATGGCTTCAGCAGCCGAAAGGTTGGCCGCCAACGTCAATTTTTCGGCGTTTGGTAAAGCCACAGAGCTTAAACAGCGAATATGGTTTACTCTTGGGGCTCTGATTGTCTACCGCCTTGGAACCTACTTACCTATTCCGGGCGTTGATTCAGCTGTTCTTGCTGAGGTGTTCAATGCGGCAGGTGGAGCAGGCGTGCTCGGCATGTTTGACATGTTTGCCGGTGGTGCTCTTGGCCGTATGTCAATATTTGCTCTCAACATCATGCCGTACATCTCGGCTTCAATTATCGTACAACTACTGACTGCAGTTTTACCTTCCTTCGAGCAGATGAAGAAGGACGGAGAGGCCGGTCGAAAGAAGCTGAACCAATATACGAGGTACGGGACCGTAGCTCTGGCAGCGGCGCAGGCAATTGGGCTTGCTAGTGGTGTGTCGAGCTTCAGCGGGCCTAATGGCCCTGCAGTAGCTGATCCAGGGGCTATTTTTTATATTTCCACGGTGGTTACCATTGTTGGTGGCACGATGTTTTTAATGTGGCTTGGTGAGCAAGTGACAGCCCGTGGGGTAGGCAACGGAATTTCGCTTATTATCTTTGCAGGTATCGTAGCAAATTTGCCTCAGGCACTCGCACAGGTCTTTGAGTTAAGCAGAACCGGCGCGATGTCTGCAGCTTTCCTTATCCTTTTATTGGCTTTGGCCATTGGGGTGATTGTGTTTGTTGTATTTGTTGAGCGGGCCCAACGGCGCTTAATCGTTCAATACCCGAAAAGGCAAGCGGGAAATGGTATGGTCGGTGGTGAAAGTAGTCATCTACCCCTAAAGCTGAATACAGCTGGCGTTATCCCACCAATTTTTGCGAGCTCCCTACTATTGCTCCCTGCTACTTTTCAGAGCCTAGGAGCGAACGAAAATCTTCCAGATTGGCTTCAGTTTGTTCTCGCATACATGGCTCCTGGTCAGCCAATTTACCTGCTGCTGTATCTTTCCATGATTGTTTTCTTCTGTTTTTTCTACACATCAATTGTATTCAATCCCGAGGAAACAGCCGATAATTTACGGAAGAATGGTGGGTTTATCCCGGGGATCCGTCCGGGTAAAAACACTGCTCTGCACCTCGAGTATGTGCTAGAAAGATTGACGGTAGCTGGTGCTGCGTACTTGGCCTTGGTTTGTCTGCTGCCTGAAATCCTTCGCTCTCAATATGCGGTGCCGTTTTATTTTGGTGGAACAAGTTTATTGATCGTTGTGAGCGTAACGATGGATACGGTGGCGCAAGTCCAAAGCCATCTTATTGCCCATCAATATGAAGGCCTTATAAAGCGGCAGAAATTGCGGGGCCGGCGCCGATGAACATTATTCTTTTGGGCCCTCCAGGCGCGGGTAAGGGGACCCAGTCTGATTTATTAGTAAATGGACGGGGTCTGGTTCAGCTATCTACCGGAGATATGCTACGGGCGGCTGTGGCAGCCAAATCTGAGGTGGGCATTCGCGCACAGGCTATCATGGATCGTGGGGATCTAGTTTCTGATGATGTCGTAATCGATATTATCTCTGACCGCCTTGATGATGATGACACCAAAGCGGGTGTGATTTTTGATGGATTTCCTCGCACTGTTGCGCAAGCGGAGGCTCTAGACAAACTGCTTTCAAGTAAAGGTTTAAGCCTTGATGCAGTTATCGAGCTTTCAGTCGACGAAGACGCGTTGGTGTCTCGTATCGTAAATCGTGCAGGCGAATCGAGTGATGCAAGAGCAGATGATAACGTAGAAATTCTGCGTAATCGGCTAGTTGTGTACAAGGAGCAGACGGCTCCAATCATCCCATATTACCGAGAGAAGGGTGCTTTAAAAACCGTAGACGGGATGGGAAGTGTTGAGGTCGTGGCCTCTGCTATTGCTTCCATCTTAGATGCGGCATAAATGCATCATTCAGATTGGTAGAATGGATTGACGGAACGGGGCGAAGCCCTATAATCCCGCGCTTCCTAACAGGGCCTAACAACAGGTTGGGTTCTCGGGAGAGCGGTATCAGGAGGACGGTAAAGTGGCGCGAATTGCTGGCGTCAATATCCCAACAAACAAGCGCGTTCACATCGCGCTTACGTATATTCATGGGATAGGCCCTAATAAAGCTCGTGAAATTTGCGAGAAGGTCGAGATCGAAGCCCATCGCCGCGTTAATGACTTGACGGAACAAGAAGTCATAAACATTCGCGAGACGATTGACCAAGATCATATGGTTGAAGGTGACCTTCGTCGCGAAGTCGCGATGAATATTAAGAGACTTATGGACCTGGGATGTTATCGTGGTCTGCGCCATCGGCGCAACTTGCCAGTGCGAGGACAGCGGACACACACAAATGCTCGCACTCGCAAGGGTAAAGCACGAGCAATACCTGGTAAAAAGAAATAATCCCCTATATTTAGGGTTAGAAGGAGTTACCCATGGCGAAAGGCGCGGCATCGACGCGCGTCCGTAGGCGCGAACGCAAGAACATTACATCTGGCGTCGCCCACGTGAATGCGTCTTTTAACAATACCATGATCACGATCACCGATGTCCAAGGCAATGCTATTGCGTGGTCTTCTGCCGGTGCTCAGGGGTTTAAGGGCAGCCGGAAGTCAACTCCTTTTGCGGCGCAGGTCGCAGCAGAAGATTGTGCTCGGAAGGCAATGGAGCACGGTGTTAAAAATCTTGACGTAGAGGTCAAGGGACCAGGTTCGGGGCGTGAATCGGCGCTCCGTGCACTTCAGGCCGCTGGCTTCCAGATTGCAGCAATCCGAGATGTTTCTCCCATTCCGCATAACGGATGCCGGCCAAGGAAACGTCGCCGGGTTTAATTTTTGGGGGACGACAAGACAGGTCGTTCTGTATTAATCGAGTTCCGAAGGTACTCTAGTTTTTAACTTTACAGCCAGTCAGGGGCCAACAATCTCATGCAGAATAACTGGCAAGCCTTGATTAAGCCCAGCCAGCTCAATGTCGAGCCAAAGGGTGATCCAAGCCGCAGCGCAACCGTAGTAGCTGAACCCCTTGAGCGTGGGTTTGGTGTTACTTTGGGAAATGGCCTGCGTCGTGTACTACTTTCCTCTCTTCAGGGAGCTGCCGTCACGTCGGTAAAAATCGATGGAGTTCTGCACGAATTTTCTTCGATCCCTGGTGTGCGAGAAGATGTTGTAGATATCGTATTAAATATAAAGTCCATGGGCTTGCGCATGGATTCCGAAGGCCCAAAGCGTATCACACTTGAGGCCAAAGGTCCGGGTGTGGCTACTGCAGGCCAGATAGAAACAGGTCCAGATATTGAAGTTATGGACCCAGACTTGGTCATATGTACCCTTGACGATGGCGCTTCCATCCATATGGAAATGACTGTTGAAACGGGCAGGGGATATGTGCCGGCTGCGCAAAATAGAGGCGAAGATGCGCCAATTGGTGTTATTCCAGTCGATGCAATCTTTAGTCCAGTCCGTCAAGTGTCCTACCGTATAGAAAATACCCGTGTTGGACAGGTGACCGACTACGACAAACTCGCTTTGCATGTTGAAACGAATGGGTCCGTAACGCCAGAGGATGCAGTAGCATTCGCTGCACGCATATTACAGGACCAGTTGCAGCTATTCATCAATTTTGAAGAACCAAAGCCAGCTGTCGAAGAAGATGCGGTACCTGAGCTGCCGTTCAATAAGAACCTTCTGCGCCGTGTAGAAGAACTTGAGCTCAGTGTAAGGTCTGCTAATTGCCTTAAGAATGATAACATCATTTATATTGGCGACCTCGTTCAAAAGTCCGAGGGTGAGATGTTGAGGACGCCGAATTTTGGCCGTAAATCCCTCAACGAGATCAAGCATGTTCTAGAGCAGATGGATCTTCATTTGGGGCTTGATATTCCTAACTGGCCCCCAGAAAACATCGACGATCTTGCACGACGTCTTGAAGAGCCGTTCTAAGCTGCCGGTCAGAAGGCAAAAAGGAAAGTTAAATGCGTCATCGTAAGGGGCCAGCAAAGTTAGGCCGAACCTCAACCCACCGTCAGGCAATGCTCGCAAACATGGCTGCAGCCCTTGTTAAGCATGAGCAAATCGTGACAACTCTTCCAAAGGCAAAGGCATTGCGCCCAGTCGTGGAGAAGCTGATTACACTGGCCAAAAAAGGTGACCTCTCCTCTCGTCGCCTTGCTATTGCCCGCCTTCGCGACGAAGCAATGGTTCGTAAGCTCTTCTCTACCCTTGCCGAGCGTTACAACGAACGCCCCGGCGGGTACACAAGAGTGTTGAAGGCAGGTTTCCGATATGGCGATGATGCCCCGATGGCAGTTATCGAGCTGGTAGACAGGGATCCTGAAGCCAAAGGTCTTGATTCTGGGCCAACCGGTGACGAAGTTGAAGAAGAAGCAGCAGCCTAATTGACTTCACAACAGTTGTGATTGAGGAGGCCATCAGGCATTCGCCTGGTGGCCTTTTTTTTGGCTTATTTTAGTTCAATCGGTTTATGAAAAGACTAGGCCAACCTGTCGACATACTTCATCGAGAATTTCGGATCGCTTATCTCCGGGTTGGTTTGATTATTCGGAGACCAACATTTCTTTGATAGGCCCGCCTTCTCTATTTTGGTTTAATTTTTCCCAAAGCCATCCGATCATTGGCTCCGCGTTTTCAATCAACTGATATGGTGGATTGATGATAACTAGATCACTTCCTGAGCTCTTTTTGGCTTATAGCTCTCGTGTAGTTTAAGTCCGAGTTTAATGGTCTCGGGCGGCGAAAGTGCAATAAAGCCTGCATCAAAGGTATCCATAGCATCGTCATCCAGGATAGGGCGCCAAACAGCTATAGTTCCTGTTCTAAATCTTCGTAGAGCATTTTTGACTGCCTGTAAGATTCTTTGAAATTCATCAGGCTGATCAAAACTTGCGTCGATAAAAATTAGGCCTCGTTTTTCAATAGGAGGCAACTTTGCTTTCACAGCGTCAAAGCCATTTCCTGCAATTATCTCTGTTTTACGGGCCATAGATAAATTGGCCTTAAGTTGACTTTGATCCTGTTTATTTAATTCAGCCACTGCTAGACGATCTTGTGGTCTCAATAACTTTCTAATTATGAGTGGTGATCCAGGGTACCATCTAAGGTCGCGTTGATTAAAAGAACTAACGGTATCTAAATAGTGAGAAAGGCTTTCGGGTATATCGGGTTCTCCCCAGATACGACCAATGCCTGCACTCCACTCTTTTGTTTTGTTGGCCCGAGCATCGTTTAAGTCATAGAGGCCCGCACCTCCGTGTGTATCTAATACAAACAATGGTTTATCTTTGCGCGTCAGCGCTAAGATCAGCAATGTAAGAATCGAATGCTTCAATACATCTGCGGGTCCACCGGCGTGGAACTGATGCCTGTATGACAGCATAATCGTCTCAAAAACTAACTATAAGTTATTCACTAATATTGGTTTTAAGGCATTGCCCTGATTGATTGCTTCGAAGCCATTAACAGCTTTAGACATTGGTAGTACAGGATGTGCTAAAGCTGTTAGGTCTACCTTTCGTTCCTCCAAAAGACTAACACCTAAGTCCCAGTCTTGCCAAAGTCTGCGGCCATGGACTCCATATATCGAAGTTCCTGTACGCAATAGTGTATTTATATCAAGTTTATGGGCCTCTGCTGGGCCCGCGACGAGCCGAAGGTCAGCCATTCGCTCTAACGAAGCAATAACGGCGTCAAGGCCCTCTGCAACTCCTGAGTATTCAATGCCGACCTCAACACCGTAGCCTTCTGTCATTGCTTTTGCGGCACTGGCTACATCATTGGCTGATGGATCAACAATTTCATCGGCGCCAAAATCCTTTGCTAACGCTAATCGCAGTGGGTTTGGGTCAGCTGCCAGAATCTTTCGAGCACCCAGCACCTTTGCTACAGCAACAGTCATAAGGCCGATTGGTCCACAACCATTAACGAGAACAGTTTTGCCTGCAGTACCGCGCTGACTCATGCATGCATGAACGGCAATACCAAAAGGCTCAATCATTGCAGCTGTATTGTCATCAAGCGTTTTTGGAATCTTACGAACAATTTGAGATGGTACAGCAACAGTCTCAGCAAACCCTCCATCTATAGATATTCCAGGGTAACCTAAATGCTCGCAGAGGTGCGCATCTCCACGTCTGCAGTAGTGGCAGTATCCGCAAAAAATGTGGGATTCCAGACTAACACGGTCGCCGACTTCAAGTCCTGCTACAGCTTTTCCAATTTTTTTGATTGTACCTGTTGCCTCGTGCCCTAAAATCCTCGGAATTTCAATGCGAGATTGCATCCTTGGTGCCCAATTAAAGATTGCCATATCAGTCCCACAAATGCCTGCCGCTGCAATCTCAATTAGCACCTCGTCTTGGTTGGGCTCAGGGGTTGGGGCATCTATTACGCCAACACATGCCTTCGCTTGTTTTAGTTTTGCTACTGCAAGCATAGACTTTTATTCCGAGAAAAACTCATCCACTTTTCCGCTATATATAAAACCCTAGTTTCAATGGGTATCAACCAAGACCGTAGGGGGCTCCCCAACGACGAATGCCATCCAGAGTATCTCCTTCAGGTCTATACTCACATCCTATCCAGCCGTCGTAACCAAGCTTATCGAGCAAGGCAAAGACATAGGGATAATTTATCTCACCTATATCTGGCTCGTGCCTCTCAGGAACACCAGCAATCTGTATATGACCAACATTGGGACCAATATACTGTTGTGCTCGCATGGCAAGGTCGCCTTCCATGATTTGCACATGATAAAAATCCATCTGAACCTTAACGTTTGCCCTTTTTACGTTGCTAAGAATATCGTGAGCACCTTGTTGGTAATTTATAAAATATCCAGGCACGTCACGAGTATTTATGGGTTCTATAAGTGCCATTCGACCAGAAGAAGCAAGTTTATCTCCAGCTTTTGTTAAGTTTGAGATGTACGTAGCTCTTGCTTCTGCCAGATCCATATTCTCTGTGACAAGGCCAGCCATACAGTGAAGTCTGGTGCAACCTAAAGCCTCGGCATAAAACATGGCTTTATTCAGCGCTTCATCAAAGTCGTTTTGTCTGCCCGGCATTGCTGCAAAGCCTCGCTCACCCTTTGTCCAGTCTCCCGGTGGAAGATTAAATAAGGCAACTTCCACGCCAGCATCCCTTGCAGCTTTTGCTACTTCTTCTGCCGGATGATCGTAGGGGAAAAGGAATTCAACCCCTTTGAAACCAGCACTCGCAGCAGCGGAAAAACGGTCAAGAAAGGGCAAGTCTTGAAACATCATTGACAAATTTGCAGCAAATTTTGGCATAGAAATAATGGTCCTGAAGTGGTCACTGATATTCTTATAGCGCAGTCACGCGCTACTCATCACAGATTTTTATGTAGATATTTTAAACTCGTGAAAACTCGTTGGTCTTTCCAAATTCTAGGCCCAAAAATTAATTTGAGGGGATTGCTATCTAGAAATTTGTTTTTCAATATCGGTTTTGCTGGTTTTCAGTTTTTAATGTTAAGAGGGCCTAATGCTTAAAGTAGATGCTGCAACTGTCGAAATTCGCAACAGCGCTTGCCCTCACGACTGCCCTTCAACCTGTGCGCTTGAGGTCGAGCGTCTAAATAACCAAACCATTGGCCGAATACGAGGATCCAAAGCAAATACTTATACGGACGGAGTGATTTGCGCCAAAGTTGCCAGGTATGCCGAAAGAGCCCACCATCCAGATCGCTTGCTTCGGCCGTTAGTTAGAACTGGGCCAAAAGGTTCAAAACAGTTTCGAGAAATTAACTGGGAAGAGGCGTTAGACCGAGTCACGGAGCGATTTTTAGACATTGAGCGTGAATCCGGGGCCGAAGCGATTTGGCCTTATTATTATGCGGGCACTATGGGGCTTGTAATGCGCGATGGCATAAATCGTCTTCGCCATGCCAAGAAATATTCTGGACAATATTCCACAGTTTGCACAACTCTTGCTTTTACCGGTTTTATAGCTGGCACAGGCGCACTTCGTGGGGTGGATCCGCGAGAAATGGCCGATAGCGATCTAGTTGTGATCTGGGGAACAAACCCTGTTAATACACAGGTTAATGTGATGACCCATGCTGTTAAGGCCAGAAAGAGAGGTGGTCGCATAGCTGTTGTAGATGTTTATGAAAACAGTACAGCACAACAGGCGGATATTTTTGTTCGGGTAAACCCTGGAACAGACGCTGCACTCGCTTGTGCTGTGATGCATATTTTATTTCGGGACGGTTATGCCGATTGGGATTACTTAGAAAAATACACAGATGCTCCGAAGGAATTAGAGGCACATTTAAAGACTCGGGGTCCCGAGTGGGCAAGTCGTATCACGGGCGCTTCAATTGAGAAGATTGAGGAATTTGCCAAGGCGATAGCAGATACACAAAAGACTTTCTTTCGCTTGGGCTATGGGTTCACGCGTCAAAGAAATGGCGCTGTTGCTATGCATGCGGCCAGTTGCATAGCGGCGGTTACCGGCGCTTGGAAGTATAAGGGAGGTGGAGCGTTCCATAACAACGGTGCGATTTTTGGCTGGGATAAAACGTTGATCGAAGGCTTGGATCTGCGTGATCCTAGTGTTCGTGTTTTAGATCAAGCCCGTATAGGCCATGTTCTCACTGGTGACGCGGATGCTTTGAAAGGCGGAGTGCCTGTTCAAGGCCTTTTTATCCAAAACACCAATCCTATGATGATAGCCCCGGAGCATTTGACAGTTAAGCAAGGCTTCGCTCGAGATGATTTATTCACTGTCGTTCACGAGCAATTTCTTACCGAAACGGCAGCTATGGCAGATGTTGTTCTGCCCGCAACTATGTTTACAGAGCATGATGATTTTTATCAGGGTGGTGGACATCAACACATTTTGCACGGTTTACAAATTGTTGCCCCCTGGCGAATGTCGCTCCAATCATCAAGTTATTTGCGAATTAGCAAAGCGATTAGGGGCGGAGCACCCTGGTTTTGAGATGACGCCAAAGCAAATAATTGAAGCAACGCTTCAAGCTTCTGGCAGGAATGGACTTGATGAATTAGCTCGAGAGAATTGGTTTGACGTACAGCCGGCGTTCCATCAAGCGCATTATATTGATGGATTTGCTCATCCGGATGGGAAATTTCACTTCCAAGCGAATTGGAGTGAGCCATCTCCAAAAGGCTTTGGGCATCATGCTCCTGAAAACATGCCAAAATTCCCCGACCATTGGGACGTTATAGACAAAGCGACTTCCGATAAACCGTTTCGAATGGCAACTAGTCCAGCACGAGGGTTCCTAAACTCAAGTTTCACTGAAACTCAGAGTTCTAGAAAAAGAGAAGGCAGACCTTCGGTAATGATGAGTTCAGCAGATGCAGCCAAGCTAGATTTGGTTGATGGTCAGCGAGTTTGTATTGGTAATGATCGTGCAGACACTATTCTGCATTTAAAAGTTACTGACGTTGCGAACCCGGGCGTGGTGATTGTGGAATCAATCTGGCCAAATTCAGATTTTGAAACAGGTATTGGAATTAATGCACTAACCTCTGCTGAGCCAGGTAGTCCTGTTGGCGGAGCGGTATATCACGACACTGCAGTTTGGGTGCGCCCAGCGGATTAAAGTAGGCTTAAATTCTTAGTACAAAATCCAAAGACTTTTATTGCGATGGTTTTAGTTTTCAGGATTACGTGCCTGCTCTTAGCAGTCTGCCAGGTAGAGCGTCTGTGGGCTGCCCCTCGCGCCAAACTGGCTGACCTTTTAGTATTGTAGCCTTAAATCCGTTGGAATGCTGCATAATGCGCTTGCCACCGGCGGGTAGATCATAAACCACTTCTGGACGCCTTAGATTCAGAGAATCATAGTCAATTATATTTATATCTGCCTGCATTCCCGTTTGGATAAGGCCGCGATCTTGGAGGCCTATTGCTGCAGCGTTCGCAAAAGTCAGACGCCGTACCATTGCTTCTATTGGTTGCTTTGGCCCTCGCTGCCTATCGCGTGTCCAGTGGGTAAGGGTGTGCGCCATATCAGTTGCATCGCACATTATGCCAACATGAGCTCCACCATCCCCTAGGCCAATCAAGGTGTTTGGATGACCTAACATTTCAAATACAGCCGACATGCTTCCGTCGCTATAATTAGTCATTGGATGGTACAGGATGCCCCTGCCTTCATTTTGCAACATGATGTCATAGGCAATGGAAGCGGGATCTTTTTCCACTCGGCGCGCTATAGCTCCTACGCTGGTGTTTGGCTCAGGCTCGTAGTCTGGTTTGTCCCCTAATTCGAAAAGCCAGTCCCAATCACGCAGACGCTTCTGCTGTTCGGGGAGCCCCTGGTTCCGCAAGGATACGCGCACGAAAGCTAGGGTCGCGGAGTATTTTAAGCCGATTTTCTAAGTTGAGAGGGCTAATTCTTGCCAGCTTGGACATCCGAGGAATGGATTTTCTGATAGTTCAAACCCCATCAAAGTGCTAGTTGGTCGCCCTCGCACCTGGCCGGTAATTTTCAAACCATCTGCATTAGCGTTCTCAATTCTGGTTAGAAGATCGCGCCATTGATTAGGAAAAGAGTTCTTTTGTAACAGGGTCAAAGTTACTGGAAGGCCTGAGCGTCGTGCAAGACGGGTGAGAAGGCCAAATTCTTCGTCGATCTGAGTACCGTAATCGCCAACCCATTGAAGCCATCCATGACCAACTTGCCGCGCAGCGTCAATAATTGCTGTGAGTTCCGCTTCAGCTGCTCCATACGATGGAATAGGTTCACCCTCAGCTGTTCGGTGTTGTAGGAGTCTGGAGGTGGAAAAACCAAAAGCCCCGGAGCTCAGTGCGTCTGCGGTAAGCTTTGCCATAGCTTCACAATCATCGGGCGTAGCATCTTCTCTACGAGCTCCTCGCTCTCCCATGACAAAAACGCTTAAAGCTGCGTGTGGAACTTGGGTGCCAATGTCAACATCGTAACAACGGTGTGAGAGCGCATCGAGATAATCCGGAAAGCTCGCCCAATTCCACGGTAGGCCTTCCCTCATGACTACCTCTGGGATGTCCTCTACTCCCTCCATAAGGGAAATGAGCATGTCATGATGTTCTGGCCGCACTGGAGCGAAGCCAACCCCACAGTTGCCCATCAAAACAGTTGTGACACCATTGCAAGAAGAGGGGTTAATCGGTTCGCCCAGGTTGCCTGAGCATCATAATGGGTGTGAATATCAACAAAACCTGGAGTAACCAGAAGTCCGCGAGCGTCGATTTCTTCAAGGCCCGAGTCTATTACTTTTCCAATGTTCAGGATTTTTCCATCAGCGATCGCAATATCACTTTCGTGCATAGGCGCGCCTGTTCCATCAGCAATGGTGCCACGACGCACTACAAGATCAGGTCTACCGCTCATGGGATTGATCCTTATTTCTGGGGAATGAAAGCAGCACGCGTGCCACCATCTACTGGAATAATGGTGCCCGTGACGTAAGCTGCATCTTCACTTAAGAGGAATCGCATAACGCGAACTATGTCCCGGGGTTCCGCTATACGCCCAAGTGGAGATGATCCAGATGGCCTCCAATTTCCTTGTTTGGTTGGGTCGCTTTGACCTGAAATCATCGGTGTATCTACAGTTCCGGGGGCGAGGGCATTGACCAAGATACCATCAGCGGCACATTCGGCAGCCAATATTTGTGTTAACTGGCTGACAGCGGCTTTTGATGCCGAGTAGGCACCACTTTCAATCTTGGGTCGAATCGCGGAAATAGAACTCATCAAAATTATCCGACTAAGTTCGCCTGAACTCGCAGCTGCTTTCAACATTGGAATTGCTTCACGGCATGTTAACCATAAACCCCGGACATTTACGTTCATCACAAGGTCAAAATCTTCTACTGCCATGTTGGCAAGTCGGCCTAGTTTAAGAACACCCGCTGAGCAAATTAAGCAATTTACTGCGCTAACAGTGCTCTGAATTGCTTCCATAGTTTTCTTTACCGCATCGGCATTACCAAGATCGCAGGCTAAAGGAAAAAAATGTGGAGAGGCAAGTTTTTCAGTGGCGACTGTAAGTTCCTTTTGCGAGACGTCTAATCCATAAATTGTCCAACCTTTTTCAATTAAGTCTCTAGCGGCTTCTAGTCCTATTCCTGACGCAACTCCAGTAATTATTGCTGTCTGAGACATCGACTCGATCTCCACGGTAAATGCAGAGTTCTAGCAAAGCGTCACAGTTATAAAGTATCAAGGCCAAATAGTTTTGGAGCAATATTGGGAATGCTAGTTACGCAAAGCCAATAAAGTTAATTTAATGCAAAAATAGCATCATCCTGAAGGAAATCTGGTGGAGCCGATCGGGATCGAACCGACGACCTCGTCATTGCGAACGACGCGCTCTCCCAACTGAGCTACGGCCCCAAGCTGACTCAGCATTACAATCTGTGTCAGCAGCTCGGAGCAGATACAGGTTAGGCCCTCGAGAAGTCAAGTAAGTCGTTGCTATTGTCACAGAAAGACTGGACAAAAACCTATGTTAGGACGATATTCTGTCTTGGATGATTGGCCGTGGGCGGACCCCTCGCCAACCCGGTCAGGTCCGGAAGGAAGCAGCCGTAACGAGTTTTTGGTTCGGGTCGCGTGCCAGTCGTCCACTCACTTTTTTCTGACCCTTTGGTTGGTTTATGTCAGATACAGTTCCTTACCGCGTTCTCGCTAGAAAATATCGGCCAAGAGATTTTGACGATCTGATTGGTCAAGAGGCTATGGTTCGTACCCTTGGGAACGCATTTCAGCGAAATCGTATCGCTCAAGCTTATCTTTTGACTGGTGTGCGTGGAATTGGAAAGACAACAACAGCACGCATAATTGCTAGTGCATTAAACTGTATTGGACATGACGGCGAAGGTGGGCCAACGATAAAGCCTTGTGGTGAGTGTGTTCATTGCAAAGACATTATGGAGGACCGTGATGTCGATGTAGTTGAACTGGATGCTGCGTCGAATAATAGTGTTGATAATGCGCGGGAAATTTCAGAAGCGTCGCGATACCGACCGGCATCAGCTAGATACAAGGTCTACATCCTCGATGAAGCACATATGCTCACTAATCAGGCATTCAACGCGCTTTTAAAGACCCTCGAAGAACCGCCCCCCCATGTTAAGTTTATATTTGCAACGACAGAAGTACGTAGACTGCCAGTAACAGTTCTGTCGCGCTGTCAGCGCTTTGACCTTCGTCGAGTGTCACCAGATCAACTTACAGCCCATTTCTCAAAAATTGCGGAGGCCGAAGGTGCTGAGTTTGAGGAAGAAGCAGTTCGGATGATTGCCAGAGCCGCAGATGGGTCAGTGCGCGATGGCCTATCATTATTGGATCAGGCGATAGCCTTAGGTGACCCAGGTCAGCCAATAAATTCTGACTTGGTCCGAGAGATGTTGGGGCTAGCTGATCGGCTGGCTGTTTATGATCTTCTAGATAGTACAATGAAGGGTGACGCATCCTCCGTGCTATCCCAATTTGGCGAAATGGTCTCAATCGGTGCTGAACCTGCTGCTGTGCTTCATGATCTTATGGAAGCAATATACTGGACAACACGGCTTAGCGTTGACCCTAAGGGAGTTGATTTTGCGGGCTCCTCGGAAGCAGAACAGGCGCGGGCCTCAAAGTTGGCTGGTCAATTAACTGTCCCGATCTTAACGCGAGCATGGCAGCTTGTATCAAAAGGGTACGGCGAAACTATGACCGCCGCATCACCCAGACTTGCTGGGGAGATGGCGTTAATTCGTTTATGTTACGCTTCAAATCTACCAACTCCCGATGATTTAATCCGTCGGATTGAGAATTCCTCTGAAACAAACGTTGCAACATCGTTTTCTCCATCGTCTAAGCGTGGCGGAGGGCCTAATATATCTGGTGGTCCGCAAGCTGCAGCGCTACTCGCTGAGGCCCCGAACGTGGAACCCATAAGTTCCCCAGCTCCAGTACAAATGCCCACCGAACAACCTGTTGATGCTCACTTTCCTGATTTTGAGAGTTTGGTCGCATGGTTAACAAATAAAGGTGCGCCAAGAGCATTGACGCTATTGAGGCGATTACGCCTCGTTGCTTTTGAGCCTATGCGCATTGTGTATGAAACCCATGAGGGCTTGCCGGATGATTTTCGCAAAAAGTTACGTGAAGAGCTGGTTCGTACAACCGGCCAGCTTTGGGTAGTTGAGGAAGCAAAAAGCGGTGGACAGTTAAGTACGGCTGATCTTGAAAAGGCGGCCGATGATAAAATTCGCTCACACCCTTTAGTTCAGGCTGCTTTAGCGACGTTCCCTGGTTCCGAACTCAAACTTGGTAGGCCAGCTACTTCGGAAGCTGATACAAATCTGTTTGTGCCCTCGACACGCGACGATGAAGACCCAGATGTTGTGTATGAAGACGATTTTACCCTTGGAGAAGAGTGGGAGCCCGAGAATTGAAGCTCGCAAATATAATGAAGCAAGCCCAGCAAATGCAGGCGAAGATGTCCGAAATGCAAGAGAGTCTTGCAAATTATGAGGTCTCTGGTGAATCTGGGGCAGGCCTTGTTCAGGCTATGGTTTCTGGAAAAGGTGAGTTGAAATCAATTAAGATTTCACCTGAAGCTATGGACCCTAGTGATCCCACATTGCTTGAGGATCTGGTTGTAGCTGCTGTTGCCGATGCTCGGAGTAAAGCTGAGGTATATATGCAGGAAAAAATGCAGGAGATGACTGGAGGTATGGGTTTACCCGAAGGTTTCAAGCTTCCTTTTTGAGAGATTAGGTAATGCCTGCACCAGCCGTTGAACGATTAATCCAACAACTATCTCGTCTACCTGGCTTGGGACCTCGCTCTGCTCGCAGAGCAGCCTTGCACCTTATACAACGTAAAGAGGCAGCCCTTTCGCCTCTTCTTCGGGCATTAAGCGAAGTTGAATCCAGCGTTCGAACTTGCGGCCAGTGTGGAAATATAGACGCCCGCGATCCTTGTGAAATATGCCGTGATCTCGAGCGTGATGGTTCAACCATATGTGTTGTTGAACGGGTTGGTGACCTTTGGGCATTTGAGCGAGCGGGTGCTTTTAGGGGACGGTACCATGTCCTCGGTGGGGTTTTGTCAGCCATTGATGGTGTGAAGCCAGAAGACTTGGCTATCGATAGCCTGATACAGCGCGCTTCTTCTGCAGAAATTACAGAGGTAGTGATTGCTACTAACGCTACTCTAGATGGTCAAACTACGGCACATTACTTGTCAGATCGTTTGGTGCACGCTCGGGTCAATATAACCCGCCTTGCTCATGGAATGCCTGTTGGAGGCGAGTTAGATTATTTAGACGATGGAACTTTAGCCACCGCTTTGCGATTGAGGCGACCTCTCGAGTAGGTCTTCACAGGATACTGCAAGTATTCCGTTAATATTCGCTTAGGCTCAATAGATCTCGGTCAGACCACTTTGCGAACTGCATCTACGATGCGAGAGCGGTCTGGAAAATGTAGTCTTCTAGGCTTGGGCTATAAGGTATAGGAGCATCTAGGCCTGTTACTCGGACAACGGGAGCTTTAAGGGCTTCGAAGCTCTCTGCGTCTTCAACAACCCGAGCGGCCACATCAGCTGAAACGCTGGCGGCAGCAGGTGCTTCATCCGCAATGATAAGGCGTCCGGTTTTCAGCACTGATTTTTTTATGGTTTCAATATCCATGGGAACAAGAGTGCGAGGATCGATGACTTCTACATCTATCCCCTCCGCAGATAGCTCCTCGGCTGCAGCTAGAGCTTCATGCACCATCCAAGCAAGTGCTACAATTGTAACATCTTTACCTGCTCGCTTTATATCAGCTTGCCCAAAAGGGATACTGACATCTTCAGTTGGGACGGGGCTAGAGAAATTGCCAATCCGACCGGCCTCAAAAAAGATAACCGGATTGTCATCTCTGATAGCAGTTTTGATTAGACCTTTGGCATCGGCTGGCGTCGAAGGAATAGCGAGCTTAAGGCCAGTCAATTGCATGAACATGCTATAAGGGCTTTGGGAATGTTGAGCTGCTCTGCGGGTGCCGCCGCCAACGGTTGTCCGAAACACGATTGGAAATCGTGTTTGGCCACCAAACATGTAGTGAATTTTTGCCGCTTGGTTGACTATCTGATCCATAGCAACGAAGCAAAATGTCACTAGTCGCCAATCAACAATTGGTCTGTATCCGGCACCTGCTGCACCAATTGCCATTCCCGTTAGCGCACTCTCGGCAATCGGGGTCTGGCGAACCCGTGGAAAGCCAAACTCACTATGTAGTCTAGCAGGCGCTTCTGTGGACATATGGAATATCTTCGGATCGATCCGCATCTCCTCAGCAATGCCCTCGATAATAGCGTCTACGTAAGACATTTCTCTAAATGTTGTCATTTAGCTAATCCTGAAAAGACATCTTCAAGGGCAGACTCTTTTGATGGAAATGGACTGTTCTCGGCAAAAGAAACTGCTGTGGCTAGATCTTCTTCAACAATCGTTTTGAGTTCTTCAAGTCTTTCGTTGGGTAACAGACCTGGTTGGCTTTGCAGCAACGAAATCATTCGTCCAATTGGGTCTTTATCTTTCTGAAGCCAGGATTCAATTTGCTCGGGAGGTCGAGCATCTGGTTGATCCAGGCGTTCAGTGTGGCGGCGATGCCGGTATGTCTTCGCTTCGATAAGAGTGGGGCCTTGTCCCGCTCTTGCTCGGGCTACCGCGTCTACCGCTGCATTGTGGACCGCATAAACGTCGTTTCCATCAACGATAACCCCTGGAATGCCATACCCCTGAGCTCGATCTGCAACGTTTGGGGTCGCCACACTTTCTTCAGCTGGAACATTAACAGCCCATTGGTTGTTTTCGCAGACGTATACCACCGGAAGTTTCCAGGACGCCGCAATGTTTATTGATTCGTGAAAAGGGCCAGCATTTGAGGCGCCATCACCAAAAAATCCAACGGCGACTGCACCATTATTGTCCATCTGCGAAGCTAGACCGGCACCAGTTATAATAGAAATACCGCCAGCGACGATACCATTTGCCCCAAGCATCCCAATCGAAAAGTCAGCTATATGCATTGAGCCTCCTTTTCCTTTGCAATAGCCATCGGCACGACCGTAGAGTTCGGCCATCATTCGATTTAAATCAGCGCCTTTTGCTATGCAGTGTCCGTGCCCTCGATGGGTAGAGATTATTTGATCCCCGTCTCGGAGGGCCTCACAAACACCAACCGCAACTGCTTCCTCTCCGGAATAGGCGTGCACTACTCCGTATATGTCACCGGCGCGAAATTTTTCCGATGCGATTTCTTCAAATCGACGAATTGTAATCATTCGCCTGAGCATCGCGTATTGTCGCTCAGGGCTGAGATTAGTCATAGGAAGCTCTCCCCACCTGTGATGCAAAAATCATGCACCAGTTAGTTGCACTGGGTCGAGCAACTTTTTTTATCGTGGGAATATTTGGCCGCCAAGTTGGCTTGTTATACTACTTACCGTTGTCGACGACGCCTGGAAGCTTGCAGTGCCCCGCCACCGGCTTCATCAATAAAAAGTTCGGCTAACTGTTCCATCATAGCGCCAGCAAGTTGGTCAGCGTAAAAAATTGTTACGGGACGCCGATAATAGCGAGTAACGTCGTGACCAATACCAATAGCAACAAGCTGTACCGGTGACTTTTCCTCAATCAGTTTGATCACGTCTCGAAGATGTCTCTCAAGGTAGTTGCCTGGATTTACCGATAACGTCGAGTCGTCAACAGGAGCGCCATCCGAGATTACCATTAGAATGCGTCGGTCCTCAGATCGGGCTAAAAGACGGTCATGAGCCCAGAGTAAAGCCTCACCATCAATGTTTTCTTTTAAAATTCCTTCGCGCAGCATAAGACCAAGGTTTTTTCGGGTTCTACGCAAAGGGGCGTCTGCCTCTTTATAAATAATATGGCGGAGGTCATTAAGGCGGCCAGGTGAGGGTTGTTTGCCATCCACAGCCCATTTCTCTCGGGATTCGCCACCTTTCCATGCACGCGTGGTAAACCCTAAGACCTCTGTCTTAACTTGGCAGCGCTCAAGAGTGCGAGCGAGAATATCGGCGCACATTGCTGCAACGGTTATCGGTCTTCCTCGCATAGACCCTGAGTTGTCAATCAGGAGAGTTACCACTGTGTCTCTGAATTCTGTCGACTTTTCCTGTTTGTAGGAAAGCGAGTGCGTTGGATTGGCTACTATTCGAGCAAGGCGAGCAGAATCGAGTAACCCTTCTTCCAGATCAAAATCCCAGGACCGGGTTTGTTGCGCCATAAGCCGACGTTGAAGTCTATTTGCAAGCCTTGTTACGACACCCTGTAAATTTGCTAGTTGTTGGTCTAAGTGACGGCGAAGGCGCGATAGTTCCTCAGCGTCACATAGTTCTTCTGCGGGTACTACTTCATCAAACTCTCGCGTGTATGGAGCATATATCCGAGCAGCGTCGAGACTGGGATCATAATTTGGGCGCTGTTGCGGTGTTGCATCACCGGCCTCCTCATCTCCCATGCCAGCCATCATTTCTGCATCGCCCTCTTCGCCTGACATGTCGTCAGTGGCGTCAGACGCACTCTCTTCATATTCCCCTTGCGCTGCCATTGCTGCGGCACTATCAGCATCAGCTGCTTCAGTATCAGAATTTTCGTCAGACTCTTCACTTTCGTCTGAGCTTTCTCCGTCCTCACTGTCAGAGCTCTCGGCCTCTTCTAACATCTCTATGTCTTGCAGAAGTTGGCGCATAACATCGGCGAATGCTGACTGGTCCGAGATGTTTTCTTTCAGGCGCTCGAAGGCATCACCTGCTTTTTCCATGAACTCATCGCGCCACATATCAACCATTGCCGTGGCCTCAGCAGGAGGAGCTTTTCCAGTAACAGCTTCACGTGTCAAAAGGGCTAATACTTCCGCTAGAGGCGCGTCGTCACGCTCAACCACCCTTGAATAACCCTGGCGCCGACACCGCTCTACTAAGGCTTCGTCCAAGTTGGCAGATACCCCCTCCATTTGGAGAGCGCCAATGGATTCCACCCTTGCCTGTTCGATGGCATCGTAAGCGGCTCGGGCGGTACCACCGGGTGGACGATTTTGCGAGTGCGCCGCTTCATCATGGTGTCGTAGCTTTAGAGCTAGGGCGTCCGCTTCTCCGCGTAAGATTGAAACTTCGCCCTCCGCCATATCACGTGATGGCGTTGGTAGCCTAGCAGACACTCCATCTGTGGAGGCATTGTCTGGACCAATAGTTACGTCGTGTTCACGCCTGCCGGCCACGGCTCGCATCGTGGCGGCAGTATTGCGCTTAAATACCTCTGAGGGGGACTCAGCTTCGGCCATGTGACGCTGGCCTCAGTATCAAGCGCTTTGCTTAAGGTCAGGTGCCGCCACTTCTGGCAAATCCTGACCGAAGACACGCTGGTAGTATTCAGCTACCACAGACCGCTCGGCTTCATCGCACTTGTTTAAGAAGGTCATTCGGAAGCCCAGCGCGAGATCATTGAATATTCGAGAGTTTTCTGCCCAGGTTATCACTGTGCGAGGAGACATTACGGTCGAAAGATCCCCCGCCATAAAACCATTGCGGGTAAGCTCGGCAAGTCGGACCATCTTACTTCCAAGATCAGGCCCTTCGCCATCTCTGAGGTGTGGCGATTTTGCGAGGATAATCTTAACTTCCTCTTCATGAGGCAAATAGTTAAGAGCGACAACAAGATTCCAGCGGTCCATTTGACCTTGGTTGATCTGTTGCACCCCATGATAGAGACCTGTTGTATCTCCAAGACCCACTGTATTTGCAGTAGCAAACATGCGGAAGTGAGGATGTGGCCGGATCACTCTGTTTTGATCCAACAGGGTTAATTTGCCCTCGACTTCCAGAACCCGCTGGATGACAAACATTACGTCTGGGCGGCCTGCGTCATATTCATCAAATACGAGGGCTACGGCATGCTGAAGTGCCCAGGGCAGCATGCCCTCTCGAAATTCTGTAACCTGAACGCCATCCTTCAAAACGATTGCATCTCGACCGACTAAGTCGATACGACTGATGTGACTATCTAAATTCACCCGGATACAAGGCCAATTAAGGCGAGCTGCTACCTGCTCGATATGAGTAGACTTACCCGTGCCGTGAAAGCCCTGGATCATGACTCGTCGGTTGTAAGCAAATCCAGCGATAATCGCGATCGTAGTCTCAAAATCAAAGTGATAGTCAGGATCTAAGTCTGGGACATAGTCACTTGTTTCGCTATAAGCTGGGACTACCAGATCGGTGTCTAGGCCAAATACATCTCGAACTGATACCTCGGTGTCAGGTGCAGCGGTTACGCCTGCGGCTTGGATGATTGTGCTTGGTGAGTCGGTCATTAATGTTTTCCGGTGCTAGAGTCAGTCTATGCGTTAATCGCTATCTTCAAAGTTTTATACGCGGCATTGATCGATTTTAAGCGCTCCTCAGCTTCGCGTGCACCACCATTTGCATCTGGATGCCACCGTTTGACGAGCGCTTTATAGCGACCCTTTAGCGTTTGTACGTCGAAATCATCTTCTAAGCCAAGCTCCAATTGTGCAAGCGCCTCAGAACTGCCTGGTCGAAAACGGCGACGAATAGGGTTTTTAATCTCTCTTTCATAAAAGGTATCTAATGGATCATCAAATTCAAACGTGGCATCTGCGCGCGATTTTTGCTTTCCCCCTAGTGCCCAAGTTTGGCGTCGCCAAACCACATCCAGTCGACGATCTGCATCAATCTGTGCTGATGACATCCCTTTATAATAATCCCACCCAGCGTTGTATGCGCGTACATGTTCTAGGCAAAAATATAGATATGGTCTGGGACGATTACGGGTTCTCGGAGCAGGGAATTCCCCTTTATCTTCACAGCCTGGCGCGTCGCACAGCTGTTGAACCTCTTGTTGGCCTGAACCCCATTTTTTTGAGGCCGCAAATGATTGAAATTGCTGTTTTCCCATGAGAGATAATTATGGTTCGCACCACCAGTGATGACAAGCACTTAGGTGGTTTGCAGCTTCGAATATTTGGTCTAGGTTCTCCGCCATTAGCTGCCTCTGAAGGACGTATTGCAGAATGAAAAAGCGGATCATGGTTCAGATGCCATTAACGGATGGTATCTGCTCAGTTCTTGATGCTCGAAAAGATGTTGAAGCTGTTCAATTCACGCAATTATCAGAGGACAATATTCTCCAGCATGTTGGGGAGTATGACGCTGCCATTCTATCAATCACTCCGTTTACAGCGCGAATTATTGATAAAGCGGATAAGATGCAGATTGTTGCCCGCCATGGTGTTGGCTATGACGCTGTAGATGTTCCAGCACTGACAAAAAAAGGAATCCCGTTAGCAGTTGTGGGTACGGCAAACTCCGTAACGGTGGCAGAACATGCTCTCTTCTTCATACTCGCGCTCGCGAAGCGCGCGATTTTGTTTGATCGTGAGGTTCGAAAGGGCAATTGGGATATCCGCTATGACCATATTGGCTACGATATAGCGGATAAAAAAGTATTGGTTCTTGGTCTTGGTCGGATTGGTAGGCGACTTGTCCCTATGCTCAATGCGATGGGGATGAAGGTCTTTGTATACGATCCATATGTTCTGCAAGATACGATCGTAACGTCAGGCGCGATCCCAGTAGAAGACTGGCGTGCTGCATTGCCAGATATGGATTTCGTTTCCGTAAATTGTCAAAAAATGAAGAGACAAACGGTATGATAGGAACTGCAGAATTAGCATCAATGAAAAAGACCGCCTTTGTGGTTAACACAGCGCGGGGAAATATTGTTGATGAAAGTGCTCTGTATCATGCCCTAAAAAATGGAAGCATCGCGGGTGCTGGTATTGATCCCTTCGTGGTTGAGCCAGCTGGGCCAAATGAGCCTTTATTTGAGCTTGATAATATTATCGTTTCGCCGCACTCCGCTGGGGTCACAAAAGAGAGTCTTTTCCGAATGGGTGCAGCTGCTGCTCAAAATATTCTTGACCAATTTGATGGTCGACTAAATCCAGAAAACGTAATTAACAAGGAAGTCTTGAAATGAGAGCTAACGAAATAAAACGACGTTGGCAGGCTGGCGAAGCGTTTGTGAACGGTTGGTGTGCAATTCCAAATAGTTTTTCAGCTGAATTAATGGCGCACGCAGGCTGGGATTCGTTGACGATAGATTTACAGCATGGCCTGGTTGATTATCAGGCCGCAGTGACGATGCTTCAGGCTATTTCAACGACAGCTGTGCCCCCAACAGCCCGAGTGCCCTGGGTGGAGCCAGGCATCATAATGAAGATGCTTGACGCAGGGGCAATGGGCATTATTTGCCCAATGATTAATAACCCTGAAGATGCAGCAAAGTTTGTAGGTGCTTGTAAATATGCCCCGTTAGGATATCGGTCGAGTGGTCCTACAAGGGCAGTCGTTTATGCTGGATCCGACTACCTCTCAAATGCCAATGAAGAAATTTTGGCTATTGCTATGATTGAGACAACGCAAGCATTGGATAATCTAGACGCAATCCTAGATACCCCTGGCCTTGATGGCGTTTACATTGGTCCCACTGATTTGGCCATGACTATGGGTGCTCCTCCAGTCTTGGATCCAACTGATAAGGGCGTTGTGGCAGCAATTGAACGTATCATAGATGCAGCTAACGCGCGTGGTCTTGGTGCTGGCATACATTGTGCGACGCCCGAGTATGCTTCCAAGATGATTCAACGCGGTGCGAAGCTGGTTACAATCGCATCCGATGGGCGTATTTTGGCGGCAGCGGCAGCGGCGGCAGTCAAAGCCTGTAAGGGTGATAGCAGCGAAGCAAAGCCAGCTGGTCCCGGAAGCGCTTATTAAAACTTTCTGATGGCTCGGTTTCACTAGTGGTTCAGAAGCAAGTGTCCTCATCTGGTGTTGTTAAGACGGGTTGAGAGCTTAAAGGGGCAGCAGTTTAGTAAATGTTGATTGTCGACCTGCTGCCGCTTTTCATGTTCCTAACGCTCATGGGCTTGGTGTTTACAAGCTATCCGATTGCTTTTGCACTTGGGGGTACTGCTGTTGCCTTCGGCCTCATAGGCTCTTGGCTAAACGTATTTTCGATCGTCGAATTCTATAATTTTGCGCCGCGAATTTGGTTGGTTGCAGAGAATTTACAGATCATTGCAGTTCCACTTTTTGTCTTTATGGGAGTAATGCTGGAGAGGTCGAATATTGCTCGAGATCTTCTCGAGGCATTGCAACTCCTGCTTCGTGATGTACCTGGCGGAATGGCACTTGGCGTTACCTTGATGGGAGTTATCTTCGCGGCAGTGACAGGCGTTGTAGGCGCCTCGGTTATAATGCTGACCCTAATTGCGCTTCCCTCGATGCTTAAAGCTGGTTATCGGCCGTCTTTAGCGGTTGGTGTAATAGCATCTTCTGCGACCCTTGGTATTCTTATTCCTCCCAGTATTTTGCTTGTATTTCTTGCTGAAATGCTGCCGATGTCGGTGGGTTTCTTATTCGCCGGTGCAATCCTGCCAGGATTACTGTTGGCATTGCTTTACGTCATCTACATTGTTCTCGTAACCACTATTTCCCCAGATGCTGGGCCGAGACAAAGCAAACAGGAGGTGAGTTGGCGGGAGCTCGGCAGTGCTCTTATCCGAGGCGTAGGGCCTCCAGCGATCCTTATTGGACTTGTTATGGGATCAGTGCTCACAGGCTTTGTCACAATCACCGAATCAGCAGCGGTAGGTGCTGCTGGTGCCCTGATACTTGCGTTTGCACGTGGAGGAATGCCTATCGCAGAATTGCGGCTAGCGCTTGAGCGTTCAACAATGATCGTGGGTATGATTTTTCTTCTCTACATTGGAGCAACGTGTTTTGCATATGTGTTTCGCGTGTTGGGAGGGGACGACCTGATTCATCTGATTATTGATGGGGCAGACTTAGGTTCGTGGGGATTGTTACTGTTTGCAATATTCCTGATCTTTGTGATGGGTTTTTTCTTCGATGTATTGGAGATTTTGCTGATAATCGTTCCACTTTTTGGTCCATTGATTGCTCCCTAGATTTTGGGGAGCACATCTCTCAGCCTGATGTCGTTTACTGGTTTGCTGTGTTGGTTGCGGTGACCTTACAAACATCCTTTTTGACTCCACCGATGGGTTTGTCTCTCTTTCACATCAAGGGAGTAGCCCCTCCATCTATTAAGATGGGCGAAATTTATCGCGGAGTTGCACCTTTTGTTTGCCTTCAGATGATCTGTGTTGGGTTGATGCTTGCATGGCCCAATATTGTCTTGTACCTGCCGCATATCCTATTTGATCCATGAACCAATGATGGGAAATACCAGAGAAATTGCTGGGCCTTGGTTATTAGTGCTGAAAATTGCTCATTGGCTTGATTTTCCCGGTCGCCTTGCCGGAAAAGCTGCGGCCTGGTTGTTCCTACCTATGATACTAATAATCGTATTCGATGCTGTAGGTCGTAAATATCTCCGAAAACTGGACTTCGTTATTGCTAATAATTTGCACGGATATCTGAACTCACCTGTTTTACAGGATGCGGAATGGCATCTTCACGCCGTGATTTTTTTGGCGGCCCTTGGTTTTGCTTACAGCCGAAATGTACATGTTAGATTGGATATTTTTCGCCATAAATTTTCTGATAGGGGCCGTTTGTGGCTGGAGCTTTTAGGAGGTTTGATTATTCTTTTTCCCTTCTTGGCTGTGCTTCTTAATTATGGGTGGGAATTCTTCGTGAGCTCTTGGAATGCTGACGAGGGTGCTGGCATGTCCAATGGTTTAGATAACCGTTGGGCCATCAAGTTTTTTCTAGTGCTTGGTCCTACACTGCTGTTTTTTTCAACCTGTTCGCTTTTGTTAAGATTATTCGTGCGTCTTTTTGGGTCTCCTATTTTTGTGCAAGCTACTCAAACTGATCAAATATCTGATGCTTCGTTCTCGGCTTATGATTGAATTCAAAAAATTTGGATATTTTTGAGAAAACAGGTTTCTAAACACTAATTTATTCCCAAAGGTTACTCCGGTTTTTGAATACAATTGGCTTCTCAAGCCTTAATTTTTGCAGAGATCATTAATTGCCTAAGCTCATCAAGGTTTTTTATCCTGAAAGCGGGACGAACATTTGAGAGTTCTTCCACTGGATTTCCAGTCTCGACTAATGCTGTAAGCAGACCTGCAGCTAACCCACCCGCAATATCCGTTGCTATTGTGTCACCAATCATCAATGTGCGTTCTGGTGAAAGTTTGTGTCTTGAGAGAGCCATCCTGAAAATATAGGGATCAGGCTTGCCTACGGTAATTCCAGGTTTTCCTCCAGAGGCCTCAAGGAAGGCGCGAATAGCTCCTGCTTCAGGAGCCAATCCATTTGGGGTGGGATGAGTTCTGTCTGGATTGCTAATAACTAATAATGCCCCGTGCCTAATAAAACGTGTTGCTATAGATAAATCAGCAACAGTTATATCTGGAGAAATTCCAGCAACAACATAATCAGGGCAATCATCAGCAAGTTGTGCGCCTGCGGCGAGTAGTTCTTGCTGCAATGCTTTTGGGCCGACGACATGCACTTTTGGTTTGGTAGTATGCTCGGCCAACCATTGGGCAGTTGCCATTCCAGCTGTTATGATTTGGTGTGGGTGAATCAGGTATCCCATCCGCTGAAGCTTCTGGGCGTATTCGTCAGAAGTCTTAGCTGCATTGTTTGTAATGGCGTTAATTTTTATGCCTTCAGAAATTGCCCAAGAAACAAACTCACGGGCATGTTCGATAGGTTCTTCATCTCTATATAGGACGCCATCAAGGTCAAAAATCAGTGCTTCAACATTCTCCAAGCTATGGGAAGGATGCAGAGCTGATTGGTTTTTTTTTAAATTTTGGAAGTGGTGTAGCCCATTTGTGTCCTGGTTTGCGAAGAGGCAAGCGGAACTCAATTGGGTCATTCCCATAGACGCGCCAGGATATTTCTTTGTGAATCTCCAGCGTTGCCCAAGCTCCAGCAGCGTCTCCTTCGGAAGTAAAGCTCTCAGTTAAAGATTGCAGGGTTATATGGGGGATAGCATTCACTTGGTTTAGCGAATTCCAGTGAACATGACCGGAAACACAAAGCACAACGTGGCCAGAATTTTCAATAATCTCTCTTGCTTCAGAAGCATTAGGGTAGCCGCCAATTTCTGGATTGTTTTGAAACCAATAATTGCTCTGCATTGACCCGGAGCTGATGGGCACGTGCGTGAAAATGATAGTGGGTATGTTGCTCTTTTGAAGCTCACTCTCTAGCCACTGTAAATCTGATTGCTGGATTTGAAATGTTTCTGGCCACGGAATGAATGTATCTGCTTGCCAAAAGATTAGTCGCCAGCCTTTCATCTCTACTGAAAAACTGGAGTTAGGCTGAGAGAAAGTTTTTGAGTTCAGGCTTTCCTCTAGGAATGCCACGTCATGGTTACCATGAAGGTGGTTATGAAGCGTATTTAACCCCTCAAAACGAGATGCAACTTCCGAAAGTAATTGGAAGTCAGTTTCTTTGTTAACATCTGAAATTCGATCGCCTAGTTCGACAATCATGTCAGCTCCCAATCGCCAGCAAATGAAAGGAAGCTGTCAAGGAGCTCAAGTGCATTTGCTCCTCTTTTTGTGAGCTTGTCTTCGCCGTGATGTATGTCTGTTACTAGTGCTAGGCGTAACGATTCTTGCATTGATCATGCACCTCCGGAAACCTTGATCTTAAACCCTTAGAACATTTGTATTTTAAATTCACATTACAGTGGGTTGCGAGAGGGCAAAAAAATCGATGCAATAGCGTTTCAATATTTTAGAAGAAAAAGGACAAGTTCATGGTAGCCATCGATACAGGAACTAAAGAGTTACTTGCAGACTTGAGTGACCGGGTCCTTACCTTAACCCTTAATAGACCAGAAGCCAGGAACGCTCTGTCGCCAGAAATGATGTTTGCCCTTCGTCGACTTATTTCGGAATTTGGAGACCATGCTGATGTTGGGGCCCTTTTGCTAACTGGTGCGGGAGGGGCTTTCTCCTCAGGAGGAGACGTTAAAAGGATGGCTGTCCGTAAAGATGGAGAGCAAACGGCTGAAGCGAAATTTCAAGAAATGTTGGCGCGTCATTCAGAAAGCGCAGGTGCCATAAGAAAACTTCGTATTCCAACTATAGCTGCAATTCCAGGTCCGGCAGCTGGTGCTGGGATGGCGTTGGCTCTCTCATGTGATCTTCGTGTGATGGCTGAAGAAGCTTTTTTCACGACTGGTTACGCGCGAGTTGGCTTACCAGGAGATTACGGTGCTTCATGGCTTCTTACCCGTATTGTTGGACCAGGTAAGGCGAGAGAATTGATGTTACTTTGTCCTCGTACTACCGCAGTTGAGGCCTTATCACTTGGCTTGGCCAATAGAGTGGTCAAGTTAGCTGATTTACCGCAGCATTCGCGGGAGATTGCGGTAGGATTGGCCTCTGGTCCCCGCATTGCTTATAGATATATCAAGGACAATTTAGACGAAGCGCTGGATATTGATCACGCCACTGCAATAGATCACGAGGCAGCTCGGATGCTGCGCGCCCAAAGTACGGCAGATCATAAAGAAGCAGCTCGTGCGTTTGTAGAGAAGCGATCTCCCAAATTTAAAGGGGCCTAACGACTTTCTTAATCAGGATATCTTCGATGCTGTGGTATCTAATTCAAAACAGTCACTGATTAGGTCGGGGGTGGGTTATTACTTTAATGAAGAACCACTAATTTTTAGCCGTACACCTTAAGTCTAGGCTGTGGTCTCGGTCTTTAGTAGAACCCATCAACATTGGTTGTTAATGATTAAGCCAAACAGGGTGTTTATAAATTTCAAGATGGGACAAATATGGAAAATTTTACCCCTTTAGAAGGCCTTGTTGGAGGTCTAATGATTGGTGGAGCGGCTACTGTCTTAGCTGTCCTCAATGGTAGGATTGCAGGAATTGCAGGGATCTATCGTGGCCTAATTGCATTTGGAGCTGGTTGGGGTGAGCGAGCCATCTTCGTCGCAGGTTTGTTGTTGGGACCAATTATAGTCGGTGGTTTCGGGGATAGTGCCAATAGTTGAAATATCAACCAACTGGTTCGTTCTGATTCTTGCAGGTCTGCTTGTTGGATTTGGAGCCAGCTTGGGAAACGGTTGCACCAGTGGTCACGGTGTCTGTGGTTTGGCGAGAGGATCGCTGCGCTCCCTCGTGGCCACTCTAACTTTTATGGGGGTGGCGGTAGCAGTCGTTTTAATCAGTCGTCTATTGGGTGGGTGGTAGGATGTTGCAAATCATAGCCAGCTTAATTGCGGGAACGCTCATGGGTGCCGGTCTGATGGTTTCCGGAATGATGAACCCAAATAAAGTATTGAGTTTTCTCGATATTTTTGGGAATTGGGATCCAACATTAATTTTTGTGATGGGGGTAATTTTTTCTGCACTCCCGGGTTTTTGGCTTTCACGTCGGCTTACAAAACCCTTGCTAGCAAACAATTTTCAGTTGCCCGATAAGAAAAATTTTGATCGACGTCTAGTTGGTGGGGCGGCAATTTTTGGTGTTGGCTGGGGGCTAGTCGGCTTGTGTCCCGGGCCAGCTATTTCTGCGATCACCACAGGCTCACCTCAGGTTATTGTTTTTGTGATATCAATGACCATTGGCATGGCATTTTATCGTTGGAAGTTTTCCAGTTAAATGGGCTTGAAGTTCGCTAGACGAGGTTCAGCGGGTTTTTAATTCATCTGCATTCTTAATTATTTCAACAACTTCAATGTCAAAGGTCAATGTTTCTCCGGCAAGTGGGTGATTCATATCGAGCACAACCTTGTCACCGTCAATTTCAGTGACTCTAAGTTCCACCCTATGTCCTTGCTGATCACTTGATCTAAGACCATGCCCTCCTGAACTTCTAAACCATCTGGAAGCTGGTCAAGAGTTACGGCGCGCACCATTTCTTCGTGTCGTAACCCGTAAGCTTGATCAGGGGGGATAATGACCGTCTTACTTTCTCCAATGGACATTCCCATAAGACCATCTTCAAAGCCTTGTATCAGTTGGCCAGCACCAATTTCTACCTTAAGCGGTTCTTCATCGCGGAGCTGTCAAATTTCTCTCCGTCGGACAATTTTCCTGTGTAGTGTACATGAACTAGATCGCCTTTAGTGATTTGTAGCATTTGAATTTTCCGATGGCATTGACTGGTCTAACTAATTCCTAGAATTCTGCTTCGTTGATGCAATTCACACGAAATTGTGTTTTTGAGCAAGATTAGCCGCGCTTTTGGTCTTGGCGATCCAGTGGCGCAGACGTTACGATAGTGAGATTAATAAATTCCAAAGGGAGGCCCCATTCCATGGCCGAAGCTTATATTTGTGATGCAACCCGCACGCCAATCGGCCGTTATGGAGGTTCGCTCTCTCAAGTTCGTACTGATAATCTAGGGGCAGTACCCCTCCAAGCATTAATGGAAAGAAATGCTGGCGTAGACTGGGAAGCTGTTGAGGATGTTATTTTCGGCTGTGCTAATCAAGCTGGAGAGGACAACCGCAATGTTGCTCGTATGTCCTCCCTTCTCGCAGGTCTTCCTACGGCTGTCCCTGGTTCAACTATTAATCGCCTGTGCGGTTCTGGCATGGATGCAACTGGAACGGCGGCAAGGGCTATCAAGGCTGGTGAAGCAGACCTTATGATTTCTGGTGGGGTTGAGAGCATGACCCGAGCCCCATTTGTGATGGGGAAGTCGCAGGCGGCTTTTTCTCGGTCGGACAATCTAATCTACGATACCCCTATTGGGTGGCGCTTCGTTAATCCAATGATGAAAAGCAGTATGGCATCGATTCAATGCCAGAGACGGCTGAGAATGTTGCTGAAGAGTTTCAAGTTAACCGTGAGGATCAGGACGCTTTTGCCTATCGTTCTCAGATGCGCGCAGTAGCAGCTCAAAAAAGTGGTCGTCTTGCTAAGGAGATAACGCCTGTAACTATCCCACAGCGTAGAGGTGATGCATTAGTAGTAGATACTGACGAGCATCCTCGCGAGGGAACAACGCTAGAAGGTTTAGCCAAGCTGCCAGCGCCTTTTAGGGAAGGTGGTTCGGTGACAGCTGGAAATGCCTCCGGGGTAAATGACGGTGCGTGTGCTATTATCCTTGCGTCTGAACAGGGCGCTTCGAAACATGGTCTAACCCCACGAGCTCGCATTCTTGGAATGGCTACCGCCGGCGTACCTCCAAGAATTATGGGATTTGGTCCTGCACCAGCTAGTCATAAGCTTCTTTCACGTCTTGGGCTAAAGATAGGTGACATTGATGTTATAGAACTTAATGAGGCTTTTGCTGCCCAAGGGCTGGCTGTTACCCGTGATCTAGGTTTGCCTGATGATGCAGAACACGTGAATCCAAATGGCGGTGCTATAGCACTTGGGCATCCGTTAGGGATGTCGGGGGCCAGACTGATTTCAACCGCAGTGTATGAGATGGAAGAGCGTGGGTTAAAGCGCGCTCTCTGCACGATGTGTATTGGAGTAGGGCAAGGCATTGCCACAGTAATCGAGCGTGTATGACGCAATTAGATTATAACTGCCAGATCTTGCTTCGGGCACGCCCCGATGGTCTGGCGGGCCCTGAGCATTTTGAAGAATTTTTAACTCCTGTTCGTCCTCCTGGGCCAGGTGAAGCATTGGTTGAGTCGATTTATTTATCTATCGACCCAGCAATGCGGACATGGATTGCCGAGAAACCTGGCTATGTTCCTGCAGTTTCTATTGGAGCGGTAATGCGAGCCGGTGGAGTTGCCCGTGTCTTGCAGAGTGAGATCAGTGGATTGGAGCCCGGTGATTTAGTTCAGGGCAGATTAGGCTGGCAAACTCTCCCCACTTTGCCTGCTATTGCATTGCAAAAACTCGACCTATCTTTGGGGACTGCAGAAGACTGGATTGGCCCACTAGGGACTAGTGCTCTGACAGCTTATTTAGGTATGAAGTCCGTCGGTGAACTACAGCCAGGAAGTACGGTTCTTGTATCTGGCGCGGCGGGTGCTGTGGGCCAAATTGCCTCTCAGATAGCAAAGATAATGCACTGTAGGGTTATAGGAATAGCTGGAGGAGCAGCTAAGTGTGCATTTCTGAGAGAAAAGATTGGTCTTGATCATGCCATAGATTACAAAGCATCTGAAGATTTGGTTTCCTCAATAGCTAATGTGGCAAATTCGGGTGTCGATATTTATTTTGACAACGTTGGAGGTCCAACATTGGAGGCTGCATTGGAAAACATGAACCACGCGGGCAGGGTTGTTCTCTGTGGTCGTATTTCTCAGACAGGGTCTGCAGCACCCTATGGCATAAAAAATCTTGGCATCGCAATTGGAAAACGAATAAAGCTACAAGGCTTTATTGTCTCTGATTTTCACGACCAATATGCCCATGCGCGAGCGTGGCTTGCCGGTGAACTTAAAGCCGGCCGTTTACAACAACGTCTCCACCTTCTTGATGGTTTGGAAAAAGCGCCGGAAGGTCTTCGGATGCTATTTACTGGAGACAATTTTGGTAAATTAGCTGTCAAAGTTTCCCACTAGGATTAAGAAAATGTCAGAAAAAAAGAAGCCAACTGGAATGGAACAGGGTCTCGTTAACTATGGAGACGCAGGCTTCTCTCTTTTTTTAAGAAAAGCATTTATTAAAGCGATGGGGTATTCAGATGATGCACTGTCAAAGCCAATAGTGGGAATTGTTAATACTTATTCTGGATATAATGCCTGCCACAGAACAGTCCCTGACTTAGTCGAGGCCATCCGGCGAGGGGTAATGATGGCTGGAGGTATAGCTGTCGATTTCCCAGTCGTGTCTATTCATGAGAGTTTTTCAGCGCCAACTTCAATGTTTCTCCGCAATTTGATGGCGATAGATACGGAAGAGCTAGTTCGAGCTCAGCCAATGGACTCAGTAGTCTTAATAGGGGGATGTGACAAAACTGTGCCAGCATTGCTTATGGGAGCAGCCAGTGCGGGTAGGCCAGCTATTTTAGAAGTGACCGGTCCAATGATGACTGGATTTTTCATGGGAGAGCGCCTCGGCGCATGCACCGATTGTCGGCGTATGTGGGGAATGCATCGCGCAGGCGAATTAGATGCTGAGGAAATTGCCGCGGCGGGTGATAAACTAATGCCAACTGCTGGAACCTGCATGGTTATGGGTACAGCCTCTACCATGGCGTTGATGTCAGAGGCATTAGGAATGATGCTGCCTGGTGGCGCGGCTATTCCAGCTGTCCATGCAGACCGTCTTCGCCATGCAGAGGCAACGGGCGCTCGTGCTGTTGGCATCGCAAAAGAAGGACTTACGCCTGATAAAATTATGACAAAAGAAGCATTTGCTAATGCTTTTAAAATGCTCCTCGCAACAGGAGGGTCAACCAACGGGTTAGTGCATATGACGGCTGTCGCAGGGCGGCTAGGGATAGAGGTTGACTTGGATGCGCTTGACGCTCTTTCGGATGAAATCCCAGTTTTGGTTGATTTGAAGCCATCTGGCCAACATTATATGGAAGATTTGAATAATGCTGGTGGCGCGACCCCAATTCTTCGTGAAATTAGAGAAAACTTGGCTCTTGATTGCATGACGGTGACAGGCCGGACTTTGGGTGAAGAGATAGACTCAGCCCCAGCAGATTGGGGACAGCAGGTCGTAAGACCTCGTTCTAATCCAATCTACCCGAAGGGTGGCATTGCCGTTCTTAGGGATCACTTGCTCCCAATGGTGCAATTATAAAACAGTCAGCAGCGGCCCAGCATCTTTTGAAGCATGAAGGCAGAGCTGTAGTCTTTGAAAATTTGGAAGATTTAGCAGAACGCTTAGACGATCCAAATCTCGACGTGAACCCAGATGATGTTCTTGTTTTGAAGAATGCAGGGCCTAAAGGTGCTCCTGGCATGCCAGAATCTGGCTATATTCCAATCCCCAAAAAACTTGCTCAGGCTGGTGTCAAGGATATGTTGAGGATCTCGGATGCTCGGATGAGTGGCACTGCGTTTGGAGCAATAGTGCTCCATATTTCTCCCGAGGCAGCAGAATGTGGTCCACTTGGTCTTGTTGAAACGGGTGATCGTATCCTGCTTGACGTCGAGGCTCGTCGCCTTGATTTGTTGGTCGATGATCAAGAATTAGAGAAACGCAGAAGAGCTTGGCAACCAGTTCAACATAAGGGCCAAGATCGAGGCTATCTCAAATTATACCTAGATGAAGTTACACAGGCTGAGGAGGGTACGGATTTTCGTTTTCTCATGCCGGCAAAGTCTGGAGTGAAGACACCCTGAGTTGTGAATTAGTGTTTTATGAAATCGATATTAACGCCAGACCAATTTTTACGAGTTGATAGCAATTAAGATCAGTTTCGCGAATTTGGCGAGGGTTAGATCCTCGGTGTGATAGTATTCTCAAGGGAAATCTTATCTAGTTTTAAGCAACAATATTTGAATGCCTTAGATTTTCGATTTCCTGCTTTGTTAACCCAAGGTCGCTCAATACTTGATCAGTGTCCTGACCAAGTAAAGGTGGAGGCGTAGTAGTATTAGGCCTTTCGCCATTGACCTTAAATCCGAGTGTAGGGACCTTTGTTGTTCGTTTTGAACCTTCTATTTTGTGCTCTGCTAAAATGCCTCGAGCTTCGATTTGTGGTAAAGATAAAGTTTCTTCAAGTTTTAATATTCGAGCTGCTGGCACGCCAGCAACCGTAAGCCTGTTCTCCCAATTTGATGCTGTATCTTCAAGAAATACCTTCGCAAGGAGTTCCCGGAATTCTAACGAGTGAGTGCGTCGAGCCTTGGGAGTTTTGAACCTAGGGTTTTCAAGTATATCAGGTTTGTTAATAGCATTCGCCAGACGTTGTGTTTGACGTTCGTTGTTTGCTGCGAGAGCAAGTTTTCCATCCTTCGTATCGAACACTCCCGATGCAGCTGAACCGCTAAATGCTTCGTTGCCAGCAGCCTCAGGTACTTTGACAGTGGTATTTGCTTGGGTAAGGTGTGAAGCCATGAGTAGAAGGGCTGAATCAAGCATCGCTATATCTACATATTGACCTTAGCCAGTTTTATTTCTTTCTAGAATGGCAGCCAAAATTGCCATCGCACCGTTTTGTCCATAGCTGTAATCGATGTATGGGCTTCCAACCTTATTGGGTAATGTTTTGGGATCACCAGTGAGCATCATTATACCTGATACAGCTTGGATAACATGGTCATATGCTGGGCGATCACCCATTGGACCATCCTGACCGAACGCTGATATAGAAGCATAAATGATGTCAGGTTTCATCGCCATAATATCATTTGCCCCGAGGCCAAGGCGCTTTGCGGTACCAGGGCGAAAGTTTTCGATAAAAACGTCAGCACTGCGTACTAAACGTTTTACAATGTCCAGCCCTGATGGATGCTTAAGGTCTACCGCTAGTGATTGCTTGCCAGCGTTCTGTGTAAGAAAGCTTGTAGCCATGCCAATAGACTCAAGCTCTAAATCGGACCCGCCCAAACGCGCCCAGTCTCCGTTATCGACGGGCTCAATTTTTATCACTTCAGCACCAAGAAGCCCTAACTGATAAGAGCAGAAGGGGCCTGCTAGTACCTGAGTTAAATCTATAACTCGGTAACCCTCTAGAGGAGCAAATGACATGCTATCCTAGCTTCAGCGATAGCTGACACCGAGAATTTCATAATAACGCGCGCCACTCGGTGCCTGCACTTCGATTTGATCACCAATGCCCTTTCCAATCATCGCCCGCGCAATTGGCGATGTTACCGAAATACGGCCTTCCTCAATGTTAGCTTCATCTGCTCCAACAATTTGGTACTCTTTTTCAGCATCTGTTTCTTCATCAACGACTTTAACAGTTGCGCCAAATCGAACAGTGTCGCCAGACATTGTTGAGGGATCAATAACTTCGGCTCGACTGGTTTTGTCTTCAAGTTCAGCGATGCGCCCTTCAACGAACGACTGACGTTCTTTGGCCGCGTGGTATTCTGCGTTTTCTGAGAGATCCCCATGGGCGCGCGCTTCGGCTATCGCGCGAATGATTGCGGGGCGCTCTTCGCTCTTCAACCGTTTCAGTTCCTCTTGCAGCTTCTTGAGGCCGCTTGGGGTCATTGGAAACCGTTCCATTTGTCTTACTCCGTTTGAGGACACTGAGTCGTTATCACCAGCAGCTCAGTTGAACCAAAAGTAGGTTGTAATTGAAAGTTTAACACCGAATATCGCGAACAATAGTGCTCGCAAATCAAAAGGTCCTAGAGGTCCTTTCCCATTACCAGGGAAAAGTAATAAAATGACTACTTGAAGTAGGATTGCAGTGGTCTAACTTCAAGCGCTCCGGCCTTTAGAGCGGAAATAGCTTGCACGGCGGCGATCGCGCCTGCAGCTGTAGTATAATATGGTACGCGCTCCAAGAGAGCGGCTCGCCTCAAACTGAAGCTATCCCTTATGGATTCAATACCCTCGGAAGTATTAATCACCATCTGGACCTGACTTGATTTAATCGCATCTACAATGTGTGGGCGGCCTTCAAGTACTTTGTTAATCCGTGTTGCTGGGACGCCAGATGAATTTAAAAAATCTGCGGTACCTTCCGTTGCAAGAATTTTAAAGCCCATCTCAATGCACTGTTGTGCAGCACCGATTAAAAGTGGTTTGTCATGGTTGCGGACAGATATAAAGATTGTGCCCTCCATTGGGAGTACCGCACCACCGCCAATTTGTGACTTCGCAAAGGCTCGGCCAAAATCAACATCTAAGCCCATTGCCTCTCCAGTAGATTTCATTTCGGGTCCCAACAAAATGTCGACGCCAGGGAATCTAGCGAATGGGAATACGGCTTCTTTGACTGCGATCTGATCAGGGGCAGGGTTTAGAGGAGGGAGAACATCTAACTTCTCACCAGCCATTGCTCTTGCCGCTAACTTAGCTATCGGAACTCCAGTTGCCTTAGCAACAAAAGGTGCCGTGCGGCTAGCGCGTGGATTAACTTCTAAAACAAAAATAGAATCATCTATTGTGTCAGTCTGAACGGCAAATTGGGCATTCATGAGCCCCTTCACCTTGAGGGCCTTGCCCATGTTTATTACTTGGCGGCTTATTTCTTCAATAGTCTCGGGTCTTAAGCTGTGAGGAGGTAAGGCGCACGCGCTATCACCAGAATGAACACCAGCTTCTTCAATATGCTCCATAACTCCAGCTATGCGAACATCGCTGCCATCACCAAGGGCGTCAACATCAACTTCTACTGCGTTTGCCAGATAACGGTCTACGAGAACTGGGTTATCTCCAGATGCTTGTACGGCTGTTCTCATGTAATGGCGCAGAGCCTCAGCGTTGTGCACTATTTCCATTGCACGCCCACCCAGAACATAAGATGGCCTGAGCAATACCGGGTAACCTATTTGCTCTGCAATGGCTTCCGCTTCAAGTTCATTGGTGGCGGTTCCATTCGGCGGTTGCTTGAGATTTAGGTCATTCAGCAACTGTTGAAAGCGTTTTCTGTCCTCAGCTAAATCAATAGCGTCTGGGGATGTCCCAAGTATGGGAATTCCCTCTACTTCCAATGCAGCTGCGAGCTTTAAAGGAGTTTGTCCTCCAAATTGGACAATGGCACCCAAAAGCCTCCCATTTGATGCTTCAACGCCTCCAATCTCTAACACGTCTTCGGTGGTCAGAGGTTCGAAGTAAAGGCGGTCAGATGTGTCGTAGTCGGTTGAAACTGTCTCCGGATTACAATTTACCATTATTGTTTCAAATCCTGCCTCGGCTAGGGCATAGGCTGCATGAACACAACAATAGTCAAATTCTATCCCCTGGCCGATACGGTTGGGGCCGCCACCTAAAATCATTATTTTGTTTGCAGAGCTTGGGGAAGCTTCACATTCTGGTTGACCTGTATTTAGATCCTCATAGCAAGAGTACATGTAAGCGGTAGTAGATTGAAATTCTGCTGCGCTTGTATCAATCCGCTTATAGACAGGTTTAACCCCAAGTCTTTGCCTATGCTGTCTTACCTCTTCTTCTTTAATTTTGGTTAACATCGCTAGGCGGACATCTGAAAAACCTAGCCGTTTCAGGCGTGCCATACCAGCAGCATCTTGAGGTAAACCTGAAGCTAAAACTTCGGCTTCCACATCCACGAGCATCTTAATTTGGCCTAAAAACCAGGGGTCGTAACTGCTGGCTCGAGCTGCATCTTCAATTGAGAGGCCGTGGCGAAACGCTTGAGCAATCAGTAATCCCCGATCAGGTACTGGTTGAGATAGTGCTTTGATAAGGGCATCTTTTGCTGGAGCTCCTTCAATTTTAACTTCATTGAGCCCAGAAAGCCCTGTTTCCATGGAACGCAGTGCCTTTTGATATGCTTCAGGAAACGAGCGACCGATTGCCATCGCTTCGCCCACAGATTTCATTGATGTCGTAAGAAGTGGTTGTGTGCCTGCAAATTTCTCGAATGTGAACCTAGGGATTTTAACTACTACGTAGTCTAAGGTTGGTTCAAAAGAAGCTGGGGTAACTCGTGTAATATCGTTTTGAAGTTCGTCCAAAGTATATCCGACGGCCAACTTTGCTGCGATCTTCGCTATTGGAAAACCGGTTGCCTTTGAAGCAAGTGCAGATGAACGCGAAACGCGAGGGTTCATCTCTATGACAACAAGATCACCATTTTTTGGATTGACTGCAAATTGAACATTTGATCCACCGGTATCCACTCCGATCTCTCGTAAGACTGCAATCGAAGCATTCCTCATTATCTGGAATTCTTTATCTGTCAGCGTCAATGCTGGCGCCACAGTGACACTGTCACCGGTATGAATTCCCATAGGGTCTATGTTTTCAATAGAACAGACGATTATGCAGTTGTCGGCGCGGTCGCGGACAACCTCCATCTCAAATTCTTTCCAACCTAAAACAGATTGTTCTATCAAAACCTCGTTTATTGGTGATGCATCTATTCCGCCACGAACAATTTCATCGAATTCGTCAGAATTATATGCGATGCCTCCACCGGCACCGCCTAGGGTAAAAGAGGGCCTAATAATTAGGGGTAGGCCAATCTCGTTCATTTTTTCATGAGCAGTGGCCATATCTTTGACAACAGCACTTCTTGGAGTTGCGAGACCAATCTTGTCCATCGCATCTCGGAAAAGTTGCCGATCCTCTGCCTTTGCGATGGCTTCTTGTTTTGCTCCGATTAGTTCAACGCCATATTTTTCAAGAACGCCAGAGTCAGCCAATGCCAGTGCTGTGTTTAATGCGGTTTGCCCCCCCATAGTAGGCAGCAGTGCGTCCGGTTTCTCCTTTTTGATAATTTTTTCAACCATCTCAGGAGTAATTGGTTCTATATAGGTAGCATCAGCGAACTCTGGATCCGTCATAATTGTGGCAGGATTGGAGTTTACTAATATTACCCTGTAACCCTCCTCCCTAAGCGCTTTGCAGGCTTGTGCTCCTGAGTAATCGAACTCGCAGGCTTGACCAATAACAATTGGCCCGGCTCCGATTATTAAAATTGAGGAAATGTCGCTGCGTTTAGGCATTGCCGTCTATCATCCGAATAAACCGGTCAAACAAGTAGCCGCTATCATGAGGCCCAGGTGAAGCTTCGGGGTGGTACTGAACGGAAAATATTTTCTTGTCCTCCACGCGAATTCCCTCGTTTGATCCATCAAACAGGCTTATGTGGCTCTCGACGATACCGGGGGGAAGGCTGTCACTTTGGACCGCAAATCCATGGTTTTGACTTGTTATTTCAACTTTTTGTGTGCCGAGATCTTTTACTGGCTGATTTGCCCCACGGTGACCGATTGGCATCTTTGCAGTTTTTGCGCCTAACGCGGTGGCTAGTAATTGATGTCCGAGGCAAATACCAAAAATTGGAATTCCGGAGCGAATAAGATCTTGGATTATTGGGGTCGTATACTTTGCCGTCGCGGCAGGATCGCCGGGCCCATTCGAGAGAAAGATCCCATCTGGTTGTAGGGCCAAGATATCATTCGCTGAGGTTGTGGCAGGCACAACATGAACGGCCGAATCTCGATCCGCTAAGTGTCTGAGGATATTGTGTTTTGCCCCATAGTCGATAGCTACAATTTTCCTTTTTGGAGAGGCCATTTTTCCGTAGCCGTCTCCAAGTTTCCAAAGTGTTTGATCCCAAATGTAAGGTTTTTTGCAGGTTACCTCTTTGGTAAGGTCCATACCCTCCAGCCCTGGCCACTCTCTTGCCTCCAAAATTGCAGAGTTTGTATCAGGTGCCTCGGATGAAGAATGAATAATCACCCCTGATGGTGCTCCACCATCTCTAATACGGCGCGTGAGTTTACGTGTATCGAGCCCTGCAAGGCCAATTAATTGGTTCTTTTTAAGCCAGCTGTCTAGATGCTCGACAGCTCTAAAATTTGAAGGGTCTGTTGGGTTCATTCGAATAATGACCCCACGGGCAGCAGGGGAAATTTGTTCCAAATCCTCTGGGTTTACCCCAACAATCCCGACATGAGGAAAGGTGAAAGCAACAATTTGGCCCGCAAATGAGGGATCAGTTAAAGTTTCTTGATAGCCGGTCATTGCTGTAACGAAACACACTTCGCCGATTTGCCGCCCAACGGCACCAATTCCATACCCGTTGAATACGGTGCCATCATTCAGCACTAAAGCGCCCGTTGATGCTCGAGCGGTTTCATCGTGCTCGCCTAGTTTAAAAGGCGCCACGTTTTCGGAAGGGGCCACCATTTTTCTGGAAAACCTCTCTGGTGCCCAGCCAAGGCTAGACAATAAGACTCTTGCAAATTGCGGCATTAATAGGCAAATGAAAGGTAGTCGTCAAGATCTTTGATTCAGGTGTTTTTGTTAAAAATCAATATGTTAGTGCAAGTTTTGCCTAGCGACCAGCAGTCGCAATTAGCGTTTTTTCAGGAGAATTAATGGTGCTAAGAACAGAGCTAAATACTGCGATGAAAAATGCTCTGAAGAGTAAGCAAACCGCTGATTTGGCCACCATTCGGCTAATCCTAGCTGCGATTAAAGATCGTGATATCGCAGCTCGGGAGCACGGAGTGCAAGACGGTGTTGATGACGACTCGATTCGTGAACTGCTGCAAAAGATGATTAAGCAGCGTGGAGAATCGATTACTCTCTATGAACAAGGTGGACGGGTTGAGCTGGCTGACTCAGAGCGTGCGGAGATCGAGGTTATCAAGCAGTTTTTGCCAAAGCAGCTTGATGCCACTGCTACATTAGACGCGGCTAAGAAGGCGATTGAATCCGTAGGTGCGGAGGGAATTAAAGACATGGGTAAGGTGATGGCTAGTCTTCGACAAACGCACGGAGCGGCGTTAGACGCTCAAACAGCAGCTGAAGCTGCGAAGCGTCTACTAACAACAACCTGAGCAGCAGAGGTTGGTTAGCTATCCCCCTGGATTTTTAGAAGATCTGAAGTCTCGGATCTCAGTTAGTGATATTGTAAGTCGAAAAGTTAAGTTGACACGCCGTGGCCGCGAGTATGTAGGCCTGTCCCCCTTCAGTTCAGAAAAGACTCCATCTTTTACGGTAAATGATGCGAAAGGTTTTTTTCACTGTTTCAGCTCTGGCGAGCATGGTGATATTTTTTCGTTTTTGATCAAGACTGAGGGTCATAGTTTTCCAGAAGCGGTAGAGACTGTTGCAGAAATAGCTGGGGTTGATGTCCCGAAGGCCTCTCCAGAACAAGTTAAACAGGCGAAACATTCAAAGAGCCTTTTAGAGGCTGTGGCTTTGGCTGCAAATTTTTTTGAAAATCAGCTTAGTATGCCTGCTGGGAAAAAGGCGCTGGATTATCTTCTGGATCGTGGATTAAAGCATGAGACAATCAAGCGATTTAGGCTTGGTTATGCACCAGCTGACCGAATGTCGGTTCTTGCTTTCTTGCGTCGAGAGGGTATTTCCGATGAGCTTGCTGTGGAGGCTGGCCTCGCACGACGAGGTGATGACGGATCAATCTATGGATATTTCAAGGATCGCGTGATCTTTACAATTGCCGACGTTCAAGGTCGGGCAATTGGCTTTGGGGCTCGTGCTCTTGGGGAAGAGCAGCCAAAATATCTCAACTCTCCAGACAACCCTCTCTTTCATAAAGGAGAAACGCTGTATGGGCTTGATTTAGCTCGTGAGCACGCGCACAAGTCCGGGGAAATGACTGTAGTTGAAGGCTACATGGACGTTATTGCTCTTTCTGAAGCCGGCTTTGCTAATGTGGTGGCTCCTCTTGGAACTGCGGTTACAGAAGGCCAAATCAAGCGGTTATGGAGGATAGTAGCCGCGCCAACTCTGTGTCTTGATGGCGATGTAGCGGGACAGAAGGCAGCCCGACGTGCAGCGCTGCGAGCGATCCCAATTCTTGAGCCTGGTCGAACCCTAAAATTTGTACTTTTGGATAGAGGGCGTGATCCAGACGACCTGGTGAGACAGGAGGGCGTCAGCGCATTACGCGATGCTTTAGGCGAATCTATAAATCTCATTGATACGGTTTTCGAAGACGCTTGTGCCGATATAGATGTCACAATTCCAGAAAATCGTGCGGCCGTGGATAAAAATCTTCATGAACTAGCTCGTAGCATCCAGGATGAAACCGTTAGACTTTATGTTCGCGATGCTTTTAGAGATCGTTTGTCTAAGGCTTTCCGTCCTCAGAGACCCGCTGGCTTTAAAAAAGAATGGAATAATTCTCAGAAGAGCCAATCATCAAGTGCCATACTTCCCCGTCCAAAATTACCAATTGCAGCGGTTGGTCATGGATTGCGAGAGGCCAGACTTCTATATGGGTGTTTGTTAAGGCCAGATGTTGCTGAAGGATTTGCTGAAAGATTGGCATTGTTGGATTTCCAAGATCCTGAAATGAATCGTATCAGAGCGCACTTAGTCGCAGCCTTTTCTAGTGAATTAGCTATTGACGAAGCTAGTCTAAGAGGCTCATTACAAGCACAAGGGTTAAGTCACGCGTTGCGCCAAATGGATTTGGCCGTTCGTCGGCGCCCTACTGCCCTAGTGGGCGACGCCGTAGACGCGGCACAGTGGTTGGAATTATCAATCTCGGCGATCGAGCAATCGGATGCTGATCGGAGCCTGCGCGAGCGTGCTCAGATCATAGGGTCCGAAGACGATGTTGCCGCGGACGCTATTTCTTCAGAAACAGCGGCGAGGTACTATTCGGTTGACGGGCAATAAACGCGTTTAGAAATAACACCGCTCCGACGAGGCATTTCAGGCGAGTGTTACAGTTATAGTTTGTGTTTCGGACCAATTGGTGTGAGTCGAAAGATCATGGCGAAAGCAGCAGCAAAAGCACAATCAAATTCAAAAGCAGCGCCTTCCAAGCGAGGGCGTGCTGAAAAGAAAGTATCCGCGCCAGAGGAAAGTGCGGATAGACTTCAGCTTGATGAAGCCGCGGCAGTTAAAAAACTTCTTGCCGCTGCGAAAGAACGTGGTTCAGTCACTTATGACGAGCTTAATGAAGCTTTGCCACCGGACCAAGTTAGCTCCGAGCAAATTGAAGATGTTATGGCAACCCTCTCAGAAATGGGTGTCAATGTCGTAGAAGATGAAGAGCCTGATGATCTTCAGGAAGACAGAGACTCTTCTCAGGATGATGATGACGAAAACGAAGGTGGAAAGAGCCCGCGATCTGGCAACATCGCTGATGATGATATTGGGCGCACAGATGACCCAGTTCGTATGTATCTTCGGGAAATGGGATCAGTTGAGCTCCTGTCGCGCGAAGGTGAAATAGCCATAGCAAAACGTATTGAGGCCGGTCGTGAAAAGATGATCGGTGCTCTGATGTCGAGCCCATTGACCGCAGCCACCATCTTAGAGTGGCGTGAGTCACTTAAGGACGGTTCATTATTGCTGCGAGACATCCTAGACCTCGATGCTTCCATGGGAGGACAGCAGGTTGATAACAGTCAGACTGCTTTGAACACTGATGGATCTGAAGAGGGGAAAGCTGCCAAAGCGGATGACGACAGCGAGAGTAATGAAGAGTCAGATGGTGAAGATGATGAAGATGATGAAAACGACGCGGTAAATCTCTCTCTGGCTGCAATGGAAAGAGCCCTCCTTCCAGAATCTGAGGAACGGCTAGGTAAAATACATAGAATTCATAAGCGTCTAGACAAAGCGACTGCGGCTCGGATGGAAAGTTTCGAAGCAGGTGAAAAAGCTGATGCGGCATCCGAAAAGCGCTTCCAGAAAGTTCGACTGGAAATGCTGGAGGTTTTGGGTGATGTGCGTTTGAATAACATGCGCATCGAGCAGCTAATGGAGCAGCTTTATGATCTGAACCGTGAAGCGGTACAAATTGAAGGCCAGGTTCTGAAGCTTGCAATGAGTTCAGGTGTAAAGCGAGACATATTCATTAAGGAATGGCGCGGACGTGAAACTGATCCAAAGTGGATGAGGTCCGTAAGCCAAAAGGTTGAGTTTAAAAAAATTCTGCAAGAATCATCAGGAAGAGGTGAAAGATCTTAGAGCCAGTCTTTGGCTCATTTGCAGAACGGTTCAGATGCCTTTCAATGAGTTTAGAGAGCTGGTGACATTAGTTCAGCAAGGGGAGCGTGAAGCTGCCCGAGCAAAGAAAGAGATGGTAGAGGCTAATCTCAGACTAGTGATTTCGATTGCCAAAAAATATACAAATCGTGGCCTGCAATTCTTGGACCTGATCCAAGAAGGTAACATTGGTTTGATGAAGGCTGTCGATAAGTTTGAGTACCGTCGCGGTTATAAGTTCTCTACTTATGCCACTTGGTGGATCAGGCAGGCAATAACGCGATCTATTGCAGATCAAGCGCGCACGATCCGCATCCCTGTTCATATGATTGAGACGATTAATAAGTTGGTTCGAACAAGTCGTCAGATGCTTCATGAAATTGGGCGAGAACCTGTTCCTGAAGAGTTGGCGGTAAAGCTTGGAATGCCATTAGAAAAGGTCAGAAAGGTTCTGAAAATTGCCAAAGAGCCTATTAGTTTGGAAACACCCGTTGGTGATGAAGACGATAGTCATCTTGGCGATTTCATAGAAGATAAGAACGCTATACAGCCGATAGATAATGCTATTTTGTCAAATCTCAGGGACTCAACAACTCGGGTGCTTTCGACACTGACGCCTCGGGAGGAACGAGTTCTTCGGATGCGATTTGGTATTGGTATGAATACTGACCACACACTTGAAGAAGTAGGGCAGCAGTTTTCGGTTACCCGTGAACGTATTCGCCAAATCGAAGCTAAGGCTCTCCGAAAGCTCAAGCACCCAAGTCGCAGTCGGAAAATGCGTAGCTTCTTAGACATCTGACATTAGCCTAAGTAACTTTTTGATTGTTATCTTACCGGGTGCTCCGTTGGAGCACTCGGCCAAGGACGCTAGCCATTATAACAACTACAAAAATTCGTCCCATATGATGCACTGCTACAAACGGAGCTTCGATACCTAGAGCAAGAGCAATTAAGCTCATCTCAGCGAAGCCACCAGGAGAATAGGAGAGGTGCACGGCGCGAAAATCTAGATTGAGAGTGAGCGATATCGCATATGCGACTGCTGCAGCCATCAGTAACACCAAGAGCGTAGCGAGTGCACTCAATGCTACAGGTTTGACAAGCTCATGCGGCTTTGAACCTGCAAAGCGAGCTCCCGCACCTGAGCCAATTACAATCTGTGCAAATGCTACCAATTCCTGAGGGGGTGTTGCGGAAGTGATATTCGCGGCGTGTATAGCGGCGCTTGCAAACATAGACCCACACATTTGCCAGGCTGGTAAGCGCAGAACCTTTGCGAGTAGAGCGCCTCCGAAACCTGCGATGCCGAGTATAGCAAGATCATAAAGGTTGGCATCAGAGATGCCACCCTTACTTCCAAGGTTCGGAGCGGGAACATAACCTTCCATAAGAGCATAGGCAGGTGGCACGCACGCCATAACCATAACAATTCTTGTAGCATGCGTTAAGACAATCGTTTTTTCATCGGCGCCTAAAGCAGGTCCTAAAATAGCCATTTCCCCTAAACCACCAGGGGTGGCACAGAACAGAGCCGTATTCCTGTCAAATTTTCCGAAACGATTGTAAAACCAGGCAACGGCGAGGGTAGCAAATGTCACAAATGCTATCATGCCTGCAAAGCTGCCACCCCATAATACCATGTGGTCCAGTGTTTCAGGACCAAAACAGCTACCGAGCATTACACCTAGAACTATTATCCAAAGTCTTCTGAAAAGCTGGGGTACTTGTAGAGGTAATCCTATCATAGAGCCAATCATCGTAGCACTGAGAGCGCCAAGCATCCATGGAAGTGGTGTACCAAGGCGGGTGAATAACCAACCGCCAGAAGCGCCGATTATTAGAGTTAGCCCTAATTGCGGCCAATAAGATTTGCTACACTTTTTCAACTCTGGAATTGCTCTTTGAGTACTCGCTCTTCCAGGTCGTGCTCAGGGTCAAATAACATTTTAAAGGCATGAGTTGGATCTTCACTGATTTCGACACGAGTAACATCTCGCGCCTCAGTATAATCCGCTACAGCTAAAACTGGCCGTTTTTCAGGGTCTAAAACATCAAATACAACTTTGGCTTGGGATGGTAGTAAGGCGCCGCGCCAGCGCCGAGGTCGAAACGCGCTAATTGGGGTCAGGCAGAGAACTTCGGAGTTGAGAGGTACAACCGGTCCATGAGCTGAAAGGTTGTAGGCTGTACTGCCCGCAGGCGTTGCAACCAAAGCGCCATCACAAACAAGCTCTGGAAGACGTTCTATTCCATCAACCGTTATACGTATTTTGGCGCTTTGGCGAGTTTGGCGCAGCAGAGATACTTCATTGATTGCAAGAGCTTCAACAACTGAACCGTCAGAATTAATTGCTGTCATTCGTAATGGTGTTAGATCGACCGCTTTAGCATCAGCAATCCTCGCGACAAGATCATTCTCTGAATAAGAGTTCATCAAGAAGCCGACAGTACCTCGCTGCATACCAAAGATGGGAACATTCCTAGCCGAATTGCCATGCAACGTTTCTAACATAAAGCCGTCGCCACCTAGTGCAACGATGACGTCTGCATCTTCGGGCTGCACATGGCTATATTTGGTCTTGAGCGCCTTTAAACTCCGTTGCGCAGCTGGTGCCCCAGAAGCGAGGAATGCTAGCTTTGTCAATTTATCATTCAAAATTCTGTTCACCCACCTGTGACGCTCATGTGCCTGCCTACAGACTTAGCGCCTTGTCTGCGATCGATAACAAAATCGTGACCTTTTGGTTTCCTTTCGATAGCATTATGTATCGCTTGCTTTAATGCCATATCATCATCGCTAGCTCGAAGTGGGCTGCGCAGATCAGCGTCATCGTCTTGCCCTAGGCACATGAAAAGTGTCCCAGTACATGTGAGCCTTACTCGATTGCAATCCTCACAAAAATTATGAGTTAGAGGTGTAATAAAACCGATTCTCTGGCCAGTTTCCTTAACATCAAAATATCGGGCTGGTCCGCCTGTCCGATGGCTGCTCTCTTCAAGTGTGAAGCGTTTTTGTAATCGGGAACGAACAAGGCTTAGAGGCAAATACTGGTCAAGCCGTTCTTCTCCCCCAATATCGCCCATCGGCATGACTTCTATTAGGGTCAGATCAAAACCTTCCTCACCACACCATGCTAGCATATTTTCTATTTCATCATCATTAACGCCCTTGAGTGCAACGGCATTAATCTTAATTGCTAGTCCTGCACGTTTGGCAGCCTCAAGGCCACCAAGCACCTGTTCCAGACGCCCCCACCGGGTAATGTTTTTAAATTTTTGGTGGTCCAAGGTATCCAAAGATACGTTTACTCGTCGGACCCCGGCATCAACGAGTGCAGGTGCAAAGCGCTCTAGCTGGCTTCCATTTGTTGTTAGCGTTAACTCCTCAAGTTTACCTTGGTCGATTAGTTGACCTAAATTGTTGATAAGCTGCATCACATTACGGCGCACCAATGGCTCGCCGCCGGTTAAGCGGAGCTTTCTAACTCCTAAATCTACGAAGGCTCGGCAGACTCGCTCTAGCTCTTCTAGGGTCAGAAGGTCTTTCTTCGGTAAGAAAGACATGTTTTCTGACATGCAATAGACACATCTGAAGTCACAACGGTCAGTGACTGAAACGCGCAAATACGAAATTGCACGTCCGAACGGGTCAATTATAGGTTTGCTGGTCATGGGCAATTCTGTCAGAGACATTGTCTCTTTTGGCATCTTTCTGTTTGATTGTAATCAGTAAATCACGGAAACCTTCATATCGCTACTAAATGAGAGATCGACAAGAGGAATGTGCAAAAAGGTTTTTGGCATAGTTCTGGCTGGTGGTCATGGTCGCAGGCTTGGAGGGATAGATAAGGCTACACTTCAAATTGGTGGTTGTTCAACACTCAGTCGAGCCAAGCGCGTCTTATCCTTTGCTGATGCAATTGCTGTATCCGGAAGGGAAGGAGAAGGCGTACCTCGTATTGATGATAAAATTAAAAATAAAGGACCTTTGGCTGGGATTGCGGCCAGTCTTGCTTGGGCAGAAGAAGGAGGCGCTGAATGGTTGGCGACGGTGCCTACGGATATGCCATTTCTAGCTTCAGCCCTTTACGTAAAACTCCTCAATGCTGCGGATGGTAGTGATTTGGCTGTTGCAAGAGTAGAAAATCGCCGACATTGGCTGGTGGCTGTATGGTCAGTTAAGCTTGCGCTTGCTGCGCAGGAGGCACTGAGAGGCGATGATCTTAGTATTGCCCATTTTGCTAGAATGCTTCGTACACGTGAGCTGATTATTCCACATGGAAATCAAATGTTTTTAAATATTAATACGAAAGCTGATTTGGAGCTCGCACAAGCGCAAGTTGAAGCTCCTTAGATCGTGGATATCGTTATAACCTTCAATATTGGGTATACGCATCGCTTGGATTGCTTGGTTCCCATATTTGTAACTCGTAGTTCATAAAATTTCGAAAAATTGAGGTAGGCGTCTTATCAATGAAGAATTATGGCGAAGGATCATTCATGTTTGCCAATGATACCGCGCTCTTCGAGATTAGCAATTTGTTGGTCGTCCAAGCCAAGCCGCTCCTTAAGGATCAATCTATTATGTTGTCCAAGTGTCGGGGGAGCTTCAAAGGCCCGAAGTTGGGAGCTGGAAAAATTTAGAGGCGATCCTAAAACACGTATCTTGCCAGCAGTTGGGTGGTCCACTTCTTCAACCATTCCCCGCGCTGCAATTTCATCTGATTCTAGTGCTTCGCCAAGTGTGCGAACGGGTCCTGCAGGAAGGTGGCGCATTCGCTTCAGCCATTCTTCCCTCGGCTTCGTTTTAAATATATCGGCCAAGATTTTGAAAAGCTCAGGCCGGTTTTTCAATCTATCTGAGGGTTCTTTGAACTGAGGATCGGTAACTAGGTCAGGGCGCTCAAGCACGTCTTCGCACAATTGCCGGTATAAACGGTTTGTTCCCAGGGCCATGTAAAGAGGACCGTCCGCAGCATAGAATAAATTAGTTGGTGTAGACGTCATGTGGGAATTTCCAGCACGCTTTGGCTGATCTCCAGAACAAAGATAGAAAAGACCCGCATTACCTAAAGCTGCAACGGCCATATCCATTAGAGCTAAATCTATACGTTGTCCTTTGCCTGATTTATTTCTAGCGAGTAGTGCAGCACAAATCGCTCCTACAGACTGTAGACCAGTCATGGTATCTACCAGACTTAGGGCATGACGCATTGGTTCGCCTTCAGGTTCGCCGGTTAAGGACATCATTCCTGATTCTGCTTGCAATACTGGATCAAAACCTGGTCTATCCCACATGGGACCAGTCTGGCCGTAAGCTGACACTGAAAGATAAATCAATTTGGGAAATTTATGTTTAAGGCTCTCGAAGTCGAGGCCAAATTTCTTCATTACGCCGGGTCTGTAATTTCTCTACTAAGACGTCTGTATCTGTGAGCAGATCTAAGATTATTGCCTTTCCATCTTCGGTACGTGGATCAATTGATAAGCTTTGTTTTGAGCGATTAAATGCTAGGAAAAAGTGAGCTTGGCCGCCGGCACTAGGGGTGCTCATGCGGCGTGTGTCATCTCCGCCGTCTGGGTTTTCAATTTTGATAACCTGCGCCCCCATGTCAGCAAGCTGCTGGGTGCAAAGTGGGCCTGCAATAATGCGTGAAAAATCCAGCACGCGGATGCCTTCAAGTGGTGGAGGCTCTGTTGCGGCTAAAATATTCTCTGGTGCGGTCATTGGTTGTGCTTCCAGAGGTCTAAGAGATTTGGTCCTCCAGTGTTGAGTGCCGGTGCCGGTGCCGGATCTGCAATAGGTGTATCTCGAAATCTCAGTGGATTACGAATTGATGGAACGCCACCTCCCTGCTTTTGGGACACTATCAAGCCGCGCTGAGTAGATTCCTTGGCGCTTATTGCCTCGTTGATGTCTCGAATTGGCCCTCCTGGTACGCCACCGCTCTTCATCTTTTGGATCCATTCGTCACGAGATTGGCTCTTGAATAGTGGTACTAGAATTGCCAACAAAGCAGATTGATTGGATACCCGGATCAGAGTTTGTAACAAAGCGCGGGTCTTCAGCGAGCTCTGGCATTTCAATCATATTTTCGACAAAGCGTTTCCAAACCCGCTCACCCGCAACGGTCAATTGGAATTCTCCATCTGCTGCTTGAAATACCCCAAGAGGTGCCGCCGCCGGACTGTTGTTTCCAAAGCGAGTAGGCCTGACACCATTTACGAGATATTGGGTGGCATAATGATATGATAGCACCACGCCTTGGTCATAAAGTGCTATGTCGATGTCTTCCCCAGCGCCGTCATCCTCGCGTGCAATCAGAGAAGCTAACATTGCATGCGCAGCGCTTGCGCCTGCGCCTTGCGCGATCATAGGTAAACCTGTTCGAACGGGAGCAAAGTCTGGGCGACCATTGATTGCTAGGAAACCAGACTCTGCCTGCAAGGTCACTTCATGATGTTCGGGCGATTCAAAATCTTCTCCATAAGGTGTTATCCGTGCAACAACGAGAGAATCTGGGCCTATCTGTCTTGCTATTCCCATATCAGTCCCATCGATGCAGCCATCAGCTGCGGCAAGCAGCTCTCTCAAGGTTTCTTTTCCAGCAGTTTTAGTGACATCTAAAACTAACGATGATTTACCGCGATTTAGAGCATGAAATATGCCCGGGGCGCCCAATATATTTGGACCAGGCCATTGACGGATAGCATCACCCCCAGGAGCTTCCACTTTAACTACCTCAGCACCAAGATCGGAAAAATTCCGACCGGCAAATGCAACTGCTGGCCCCTCGCCAATTTCAACTATACGAAGTCCTTCTAGTGGCCCCGTCATGATAAATTATCCATTCCGTTAATCTCTGCAATCTGAGCTTCGCTATAGCCGAGCCATGTCTTGAGGACCTTATCTGTATCCTGACCGAGTATTGGCGCCCCTTGAGCTGGTTTTGTTCCTCGATACTTTAGTCGAAAAGGTGGGCCGAGTTCCGGTGCGTCATCTAAAATTGGATGCAGGGGCACGGCCTGTGAGACCGCGGCGTTTGGTTTCTTTTGATTCAATGGCTTCCGGTGTTTCTCTCAAAAGTGCAACCGGAACACCTGCCTCACGCAAACGTATAACCCAATCAGCAGCTGGAGCTGTCGCAATAGCTTCTTGAACTACTTTATCCAACTTGTCTCGATTATTAAATCTACCAACTGGTGTTAAGTAATCTAACGATTCAGCAATATCGTGGCGGTCTATGAGTGAGAAAAAGGCCTTAAATTGTTTGTTGTCAGCCGCCGTCAATACAACTAATTCCCCGTCACTAGCTATGTAGCTGTTTGAAGGAGCAATCCAGTGATCCGCATTTCCAAGCCGGGTTGGGTTTTGGCCTCCTAACATCCGCTGGATTGCTAGAGGAAGCGTGTTGAAAGCACCTGTGTCATATAATGGAGCCTCTACGAATTGACCAAGACCGGTTTTTTTCCTACGCCAAAGGGCTGCTAAGGCGGCTAGTGCTCCATTTAACCCCGTAGTTACGTCAGTCATTGGAATTGCTGTTCGTACTGGCTCGTGTTCGGGGTGGCCAGTCAAAGATTGATAGCCTGATTCAGCTTGTACAACAGGATCGTAACCTGGTTGTTGGGCGAATGGTCCATCTCGTCCATAAGCTGAAGTTGAAATGTATATCAGTTCTGGTCGTCTTACAGAGTCGTAATCTAATCCGTATTTAGCCATCACGCCGGTAGAAAAATTTTCAATTACTATGTCTGCTTTGTTGATAAGCTCCCGGGCAGTTGCCAATCCTAAGGGTGTTTGCAAGTCAATGGCTACAGACTGTTTCCCTCGGTTGTATGCTAAAAATGCTGGAGATAAGCCTTTGTAATCAGGCGGGCGATATCCGCGAGTATCATCTCCTCCTTGAGGATGCTCGAGCTTTACTACCTCAGCGCCTAGATCAGACAGAATAAGGGCAGCAACAGGTCCAGCAATTACACGAGTGAAATCAACAACTTTAATTCCATTAAGTGGAGGAGGCACTTGGTTATTCCTTGGTTTCGACGGCTATACCGTCTTGGATTAACTTCTCTATCTCATTATGGGAGAGCCCCGCAAAGGCGAGGCAATCTCGGGAATGTTGGCCCAGTAAAGGGGGGCGGTCAAAGTAGCTGTTGGCGTTCTGGAAAAATGCATTGGGCTTGCAATTTGTTCTATTGGTCCAAGGCGCTCATGTGTTGTTGTATGAACCATGCCGCGGGCTCTTAGTTCAGGGGCTGCAAGAGCCTCAACTAGATCACGAACAATACCAACTGGCATTCCGGCCGCGCGTAATTTTTCTATCCATTCGGATTTTGTTTTTTGTTTTAGGATGGAAGAAATTATTTCGCGCGTATAGTCTCTGTTTCGCACTCGGCTTGCATTATCTTTAAGCTTTGGGTCTTTCAGTAATTCAGGGCGCTCCAAACCTTCTTTGCAAAATCTTTGCCACTGGCGCTCATTCCCGCAAATCAAAGAAATCAAGCCATCTTCGCATTCATAGTTTCCAAGTGGCTCTACAAATGGATGTTCGCTGCCATAGCGCTTTGGGCTTATACCTGTCAGTAAGGCAAGCTGAGCATAATTGGCTCCAACTGCGGCAGCACTATCTAGTAAAGCGATGTCAATTTGCTGACCCAGTCCATCCTTAGTTCTTGCGTGCAAAGCTCCCAGTATTGCCTGACAAGCAAACATACCGGTGAACATATCTGCGTAGGAAATTCCAGTTCGAAGTGGTGGTCCATCTGGCTCGCCGGTCATCCACATCATGCCACTCTCGGCTTGAGCAATTGGATCGTAACCAGCAACCATTTTATTTGGACTGGAGTGACCATATCCAGTCACGGAACAGTAAATTAGGCTCTTGTTGACTTGTTTAAGATTATCGTAGCCAAGTCCATGCCTGGTCATTACATCAGCCCGAAAATTTTCGATTACCACGTCAGCTTTGGCGGCTAGCCGAAAAATCACCTCTTGCCCGGCCTTAGTTGTGATATCCAGCGCAAGGCTCTGTTTGTTTCGATTAACGGCTAAAAAATAAGCGGATTCCCCGGATCCGTCAGGTAATAAGTCATAGCGCCGAGTGTCGTCACCGCCATTGGGATGCTCTATCTTGATTACCCTGGCGCCAAGATCTGCAAGTGACAAAGATGCCCACGGGCCTGCTAGCACCCTGGTGAAATCAAGCACTACTAGATCTTCCAAGGGTGTTGCTGCAGCGGGTTTGGACATGGCGTGTTTATTCTTTCAAAGGATCTTATTTAAATGATAATTCAAATCGTGGCCGACACGCCTAGGCCACGTCAATTGAAAGATTTAGAGATCTAATTTAGCTCTCTTAGTTCTTCGCTTTTTTGCAGCGGACCGAGCTAGAAGATTTAGCCCCTCGACGATGATCGCAAAGGCTATCGCGAAATACAGATATCCTCTTGGAATGTGGAAATGTAACCCATCTGCGATTAACGCCACGCCAATTAAAAGAAGAAATGAAAGTGCTAGCATTTTTGCCGTGGGATGTTGTTGTATGAACTGAGACACGTGATCTGCAGCGAACAACATCACTCCAACGGCAGTAATCACTGCAGCTATCATGACTTCGATATGGGGGGTCATGCCAACAGCGGTAATTATAGAGTCTAAAGAAAATACAAGATCCAAAGCCATTATTTGTGCTACGGCCATGCCAAATGTTGAAATAGCATTTTGGTTTTTTTCTATGTGTTCTCCCTCTACGGCGTGGTGAATTTCCAGCGTTCCTTTTATTAAAAGGAATAGCCCTCCACTGATGAGGATTATATCGCGCCAAGAGACTCCAGATCCAAACAAGTTAAAGGCAGGCTTAGTAAGACCAACGATCCAAGCAATCAAAAGAAGCATTAATATGCGCATTGCCAGCGCACCTATTAGCCCGACGCGACGCGCTAAAGGCTGCTGTTCCTCGGGTAACTTACTAGCTACAATCGATATGAAGATGAGGTTATCTACGCCAAGTACTATTTCAAGAGCCGCCAATGTGGCGAAGCTTAGCCATATATCTGGATTGAAAAGAAGCTCGATCACTGTTCTGTCTTGAGTTTTCCAATGCGTGCTGTGAGCTCATCCGATCTAATATGTCCACGCTCGATCAGACTTTTGCGCAATCCTAAGAGCCATCGTCCATAGTATGGTGCTTCGTCATAAGTAGTTTGGTCAAGTTCTTCTTGTGTGCGGCGAGATACATCGGAAGTCATAGTAGGGTCTATTTTGCCCATCAGTAATCGAAGGGCATCAACACGTTTATCAAATAGAGAGGGCTCATATTCGCTTTTGTCGATCGGCCCTGCTTCTTGGCCACCATAGTCGGATGGAAGTCTAGCCATGATTTTGCCTTCTAAAAATCTCGAGATCTCAGTCTATAGATGAATTCGAGTTAAGTGAACTGGCCATCCTGATTTTTAATACTCTATCCAATTTAGATTGATAGCCTGGAATATCAGGCTCGTTTTTTTAATGTTTCTCTCCAAATTATAAAAAGTCCTGATGCAATTACGATCCCTCCACCAAAGAAGGTCCATATGCCAGGTACTTCACCAAACCAGATATAACCTAGCCCGATTGCCCAGAGCACTCGAACATAATTAAAGGGAGCTACTAATGAGGCATCAGCTACAGCCAGGCTGTGCAGCATGGTTAAGTGGGCAGTAAAACCGAGGCATCCCATAACAGCGATGTAGGTAAATTCATCGAAAGATAGCGTTTTCCAATTCGTAATGTACGCGGCGGAAAGCACCAAAATTGAACCAACTAAGAACGAATAGAATAAGGTTGTCTCGAAACCATCTCGGCCTAAAAGTTTGCGCGATACTATTTGATAAAAGGCAAAGAAAATGGCTCCAACTAGGGGCAAAATCGCAAGCCACTGAAAAATAGCTGTGCCAGGTTGCATTACGATAGCGGCGCCGCAAAGTCCGACAATCACTGCGGACCATCTGCGCCATCCTACATTCTCTCCAAGCAATGGAGCTGAAAGAGCAACAACCCAAAGCGGTGATGTGAAACTGATAACTGTTGCCTCAGCAAGAGGCAGGTGCTTAAGGGCAATGAAAAGCATAGAGAGGGACAAGACTAGCATAACACCTCTAGTTACCTGCAAAACTGGTGCCTTGGTTTCTAAAAGCTGTCTGGGAGTGATGCCTCTCAAAACACCGTAACCAATTGCTAAAAGCCAGATAACTAAAAAATAGAAACCAACGACTTCAAGTTGAGGCACGGTATGCATTACTCGTTTGCCCATTGCATCAACAATTCCAATGCAGCTCATCGCAATAAGCATCAAAATTATCCCCTGAATGGGGCGTTTAGGTGAGACATATTCAGTCATCTAAGGACTTTCTGGTGGGCGAAGCAAAATAGTCATCAGCGTAGGTGAAGCGTCTGGCCCCAAATGCTTGGTGTAGAATTTTACAAACCAAGCTGGAATTTTATCAGGCTGAAGCCTGAACTTGAAATAATCTACTTTGGAAGTTGTTCGATATAAAATGCGAAAGCTGAAGAGCAGCGTGATGAGAAGTGAACGACGGCCTAGATTTCGGCACTGGATTTATTCTTTCGCCGTCGTTCATTCATCTGTTCTTAAGGCATAGTGGACTGGAAAGCTTCTGTTGCTTCTAACCGAGCTGCTAACTTAGATAGGTTAGGGACCTGATCGGATGCACTCATTTGGGGGCGAGCTATATTCGCGAAAGTCAATGCGACCACTGCTGAAATGTCTGCCTGACTAATTTTATCGCCGTAAAGCCAACCTTCGCCATTTGTTTTGCTAGCTACTACGTCCAACGCTTTCAGAGCGGAAAGAGCCTGATTTTCGCAGCGCTCAACCCAAGAAGCCTCGATTTTTTCTGGGGCATGAAAGCGACCTTCGTAAACAGCACTTACGGTCTTCTCCATGGCGCCGACAGCAGTGGCAACTAATTTCATCGCTTCACGCCTAGGTTGTCCACTTTGAGGCAGAAGTGAGTTAGACCCGGCAACTTCATCGAGGTGATCGAGGATCGCAGTTGAATCAATAATGACTTCGCCATTATCGATTTCTAATGCTGGAATTCGCACTACTGGATTTATAGACTGCGCTTTTTCCCATTCATCAAAGGGAGCAACAACAACCTGCTCGAAAGGTTTTTGCATGATGTTTAAGCTAACAGCAACTCGGCGTACGAAAGGGGAAAGATATCGACCATAGAGTTTCATTAATTCAGTCCTTCTTTTTTGTTAATTCGACGCCTTCTTATGCGCCATTCAATATGGTCATCACCAGTAGCCGGAGAGGCCACAAGTTCGACGATTAAAAAGCGGTCATGAGACGCTGCGAGGCCTTCTATTAATCCATGCCAAGCTTCGAATACAGCCGGATGGGGCTGATTCATTCCGCGACCTAAACGCCAACTGTCCCATTGAACCTGTGCATTGTCGATATCGCCTGATGCAGAAGTCAATGCGCCCTCTGCATCTCCAAGTATCTTGATTAAAGTTGCAAGGCCAAGTGCACCATTTGCATACCTTGTTAGGCTCAAACCTTTCATAACTTTTTGATAAAGCTGGGCGCCTATTAGAAAGCCTGTATGGCGGCCTAGATGCCCTCCATCACTTGGGCCGAATAGCTCAGTTAGGAGAGGTAAGCCTGTGCGAACATACTCCATAGCGTAGTTTCGATAAGCTTTGTCGAGGCGATCCTGTGGCCACTTTTCGGTGGGTAGTTCTGGAGCTTTATCTGGGTCGAAGGGTGGTGGTAGTTCTCCCGGTCGAAAGATTAGTCTTTCATCGGCAGATAACTCACGCCCATAGTCTAAAAAATAACCAGCTAAGCCATGTTGTGCATCGGGTGTCTGTGCCGTGCAAACAAATCCGAGGCGTGGATTTTGTAGACTGGGTCCATTTTCAGCATACCAGCCTTCAAGCATACCTCTTGAGACTTCAGTTGGAATTCCGCAAATGCTTGCGTCTGGGTAGATCCAGCGCGGAGGTGGAAAGCGAACCCAAGCTTTTGACTCACTTTCGGCCATGTATTCAACGTCAACGCCACCAATCTTGTTTGAGAGGTAATGATAAGCAGCTGCTGCTTGAGCATCAGATAACTCTTTGAGCCCTAACTTTTCAAAACTCGAAAGAAATTTCGCCTTATGCTGTCGTCTGAATAAAGCCTTAGTCCAGATACCTGCATCTTTTGCTCCGCGCTTCAGACTTATGGTTAACATCAATCCAGTCTGAAAAGCGTGATAAAGATCTGCCACTGCTTTAAGTGCACTATCCGTCACCTCAGATTTCCACTTCAGAAACTTTGGTCCATACCCCGTTTTTGAAAGCTTCAAGACCAGGAAAGCGGCGCTTGTAATCCATGGTGTTGCTGCCTTTTATCCAATACCCCAGATAAATATGATCTAAATTTAGCTCTTCTGCCCTGCGAATAAGCTCTAACACGATATATTTGCCTAGACTGCGCTTCTGCTCCTCCGGATCGAAAAAGCTATAGACTGCAGACAGTGAGTCATTGGCGAGATCTATTAGGCATACCGCTAGTAACTTTCCTTCATGCGTTCGGTGTTCTACCAGAGCGGTATCTACAGATGTGTTCTCAACCATAGCGCAGTAATCACGCCATTCCATTTCTGCCATGTCACTGTTGCTATGGCGTTGATTTAGGTATTGCTTAAAAAGGTTGAAATGCTCTTCTGTTGCGCGTGGCGGATGTTCTACCGCGCGTATATCTGAGTTTCGCTTTGATATTCTCCGCATCGACCGAGTTTCTTGAAACCCAAAAACCGGTATTCTTACAGGCACACAAGCTGAACAACTTTGGCACGCTGGTCTATAGGCCAATCCATGGCTTCGGCGGAAACCAGCTCTTGCAAGGTCGCCAAAAAATGCTCCCGCATCATCAGTTTTTAGCTCTATCACTAGTTTTTGTTCCAGACGCCCTGGTAGGTATGGACAAGGTGTAGGAGCTGTTGCGAAGAACTGTCGTATGCGATTTGGGCGAGGAAGATCCATGAATTCACACTGGTGGCACAATTTTAGAGTGTGGCTAAGCTGAGACTTTATAATATACCGTCTTTATATTCAGCGGCAATCTGGCCCATTTGGCCATTTGAATGCTAGTTTTAGTCATATTTTTTTAACTCAGCTTCTAATGAGACCTAATTAATGATCGATGCGCGTACATTTAGAGACACTCTAGGCCGTTTGCCCACTGGTGTTTGCATTATCACTAACTGCAATGATCTTGGAGTGTTAAACGGTGTAACTGTTGGCTCGTTTAGTTCTCTTTCTCTAGATCCTCCTCTAGTTTTGTGGAGCCTAGATAAAAAGGCAAACTGTCACGAAGCTTTCCGAGAAGCAAAATCATTTGCGGTAAATGTTCTCTCGGAGGATCAAAGCGATCTATCAAATATTTTTGCAACGAAGGAAGAAAGACCGTGGTCAGAGTTGCGGCATAGACCAGCCCCCGAGACAGGTGCTCCGCTCTTCGAGAATTGTTGTGCTTATATTGAATGTCAAATGGAGACAATCCACGAAGGGGGAGATCATGATTTGTTCATTGGACGCGTGGTTCGATTGCACGCCTCAGCCAGTGGTAGGCCGCTGATATATTTTGGAGGAGCATATCGGCGTATAGATGAAGAACGCGTTGGGTAATCTAAAGCTTTAAACAACGTTGTTTTTTAGTTAATAATCAATGGTTTCTGTGACTATTAATTGCTTGTTTTTAAAACCATAAATAATCTTTTTTATGGCTGAACAATGACTTTGCCGAATACTTCTCGATCTTCTATTACACGAAGAGCTTCACCCGCTTCTTCCAAGGAATAGATGCGATCAATTGGAGGATTCATTCTACCATCTTCGATCATCTGCATTAAAGATTCCAAATCCTGGACAGTCCAAGAATTAGATCCAAGAACTTTCAATTCAAAAGTCCAAATATACCGAATATCGGTTTTAGGGTCATAACCAGCTGTCGCTCCACAAGTGAGAACCTTACCGCCACGTTTTAAAGCCTTGAAAGATGGAACCCATGTCTCTCCGCCGGTGAAGTTCACAACTACGTCAACTCCACCATCAAAAGTGCGCCGATGGGGTTTGCCATATTTTGCGAAGATAGCTTTTTCGAATGCTTCTTCCTCATAGTTGATGCCCCAATCGGCTCCAAGATTTTTAAGTCGATCAATTTTTTCTTGGCTTGAAGCACCAACTACAACTTCACAACCGGCCATTTTTGCAAGAATGACGCAGCAGGTTCCTACACCGCCCGATGCTCCTAGGACTAAAACCTTGTCGCCTTTCCGAATATCGCCATTTGTAAACATCATCCTGTGGGCAGTTCCATACGCGACTGGTAATGCTGCTGCCTGTGCAAAACTAACGCCATCAGGCATACGGATTAACTGGCTTTCGTTAGCAAGAAAAAATTCAGCAAGTCCACCATCAAACATTTCGCCTGTTAGGCCACGCTTAGGATCAATGGGATTGATTAGTACGCGATCACCTACTGACCAACCCTCAACGCCTTCTCCAAGCTCGACAATTTCACCCGCAACATCCAGGCCAATTATGACGGGAAATGGAACCTTTATTCCTGGCATACCACGTCGTGTGAACACATCATGGTAGTTGAGTGAACAAGCACCTACCTTAATAATCGCTTGTCCTGGGCCTGGTTTTGGATCGGGATAATCTGAGTGGTAAACAAGCTTGTCCATGTCACCGTGCTCTGTAAGGACCATTGCTCGCATACTTGCGCTCCATATAACTTTGAAATTAAAAGGCAGAAAATTCGTTCTGTTGCCCAGAATACGAACTTTTCATTTGAGTATGAATACTTCGATTTTTTTTGAGTGCGCGACCAAACAGCTCATTGAAGGAACTGCGAACTGACCTCTGGTTAACTTGGCACACAAAATTGAAGTCCATAAATTTGCCTGGGCTTTAGTTGAGAAAGAAATTCCAGCCTATTTTTGATTGGCTCGTTGAGCAGAGTATTGCATTAGCAAAATCCCACCTATGACCATCGTTGCCCCAACAAATTGTCCTGGCTGAAGTGTTTCCCCTACAAGCAGAATGGCAACCGCAATCGTTGCCACGGGCTGAATGTTATTTGCTACTGCACTGCGCTCTGGTCCGATAATTGGAATTGCAATGTAGAGAAGAGGGATTGAAGCTGCCTGTAATGCTGCAGCCGCCAGCATCGCACACCAACCAACATTAGATGTAGGTAGTTGCAGCCCTCCGGTGATAACTGCAGCGATGCTTAGAATGATCGCTGCAACAAGGGCCATCTGGGTCATTGTGACCAATGGGTCGTGTCCAGATAGAGCGCGAGCAACCCAGGTTAATTGTATGGCGCATACGCAACCAGCGCTCAGCCCTAATAATAGCCCTCGCCAATCTAATTCCTGGAAGCCAATTCCTAACATCACAGCTAAGCCGCAGAAAGCGATCAGCGTTGCAAAAATCTTTAAAGGTGAGGGCGGCCTTTTATCGAGTGCTGCAGCAAGTAACGTGGTTAATGGTGGGTACACGATAAACAAAAGTGCGGCTACGGCCGCTGGAATAAACTCTGCAGCCGCGATATTTCCGTAGAATAGATAAGACATCAGAGCTCCTGCGCCGATGCAATGAAAAGTTATTTGTCTCGGTAGATGAAATCTACGCCCCGTCGCAGAGCAGAAAATCAATAGAAAAAATACTAAAAGCCATGCACGAGGTAGCGCTATGGATAAGCCATTTGCTCCCGCTTCATATGCTAGTCTAGCTATAGCTATGGCGCTTCCAAGACCGATTGACCCTAGTAGAGAAACGCTCAGGCCAAATGTGTCATTCGACTTTTGTGCCGCCTCTTTCATGTTTCTGCAGCCTTCCAGCTAGAGCAATTTTGAATATTGCTGCTTATTCCTTTAAAAGACTGCGATATATTGAATCACAGCAACACCATCTCAAATCAGGAAAAAGAGCTTATGATCCATCTGTACAGCTGGAATACCTCCAACGGCAAGAAAATCTCTGTGGCTTTAGAAGAAATGGGTCTCGCTTATGAATTCCATCCGATTGATATTTCTAAAGATGAGCAGTTCCAGCCTCATTTTCTTAAAATAAGTCCTAACAATCGGATACCAGCTATTATTGATACTGAAGGACCTGACGGAAAAGAAATTAGTGTTTTTGAATCAGGGGCTATCCTTATTTATTTGGCAGAGAAAACTGGAAAATACATGCCAAAAGATGCTCATAAACGTACTGAAGTTTTAGAATGGCTGATGTGGCAAATGGGAGGCCTCGGTCCCATGCAAGGCCAAGCCCACCATTTTCGTCGCGCTGCAAAAGAGCAAGTGCCGTATGGCATCAAACGTTACACCGATGAGACTAACAGGCTTTATGGGGTCTTAGACAGACGGTTAGAAGGTCGTGACTTTATTTGTAACGATCTTTCGATTGCAGATTTTGCATGCATCGGATGGATCAGCCGATGGGAATGGGTTGATATTGATTGGGCGACATATCCCAATCTAAAAGCCTGGTTTGATCGCATGATGGCTCGCCCAGCTGTAGCAAAAGGAATGGATATACAAGCGGTCTGAGCATTACATCGACATCCACATCTTTTTCGATTGATTTTAGTAGCGCGCCTCATTTAAGCAATTCGCTCCAATCAAGAAAAAGCTGAAGATTTTGTCTGTAGGTCACTCGGACAAAATCTCTTCCCGGTGTTGGTCTAGTGCTGGTGGTGGACGATCTAATTTTGGCCCATCCTCATTCGCTTTAAATGCGGCTCCGATGCCCGGTACCGGTTGATCAAGCCCTTGGACATTATTGAATGTTAGAAGAACATCGCGGTGGGCAAGCGTTGGATGGTTTAGTGCATCGGGTATGGGAAGTTGGGGTGCAGCTGGTACGCCAACTGCCGCCAATCTTTTTTCCCAGTTGAAAGCATTGTCGCTAGCTAAGCCAGCTTCCATTGCTGCTTTGACAGCCTCGGGGTTGTTTTTACGAGCAGCGGTATCTCTAAATTTTGGGTCATCTGCCAATTCTGGCTTTCCAAATGCCTTGGCCAAGCCTCGCCAATGTCCGTCTGTCAGAGCGCTAATCATTAAGTTCCCCTCGCCAGTCTTAAATAAGCCTGAGGTGGGCAATAATGCAGGGGATGAATTCCCCATCAGAGGTTGTTCAAACCCAATTGCCTGATATTGCACGATTGCCTGCGCTTGCATTGTTAAAGCTACATCAAACATCGCAACGTCTAGATGTTGGCCTTTACCTGTTTGGCTGCGGCGGAATAAAGCTGAAGCTACAGAGAAAGCAGCCGTCATTCCCGTAGCCATATCCACTACATTAAAGCCAACTCTGCACGGACCAGTTTCTGGATGTCCAGTGAGTGCAATCATACCAGAGACAGCCTGGATTGCGCCATCATAGGCTGGCGCTCCAGCGTAAGGCCCTTCTTGCCCATAGCCAGATATGGAGCAGTAAATGATATTCGGCTTAATTTTTTTTGCCCATGAGTACCCATACCCTAATTTATCGATAGCTCCTGCTTTAAAATTTTGAATAACAACGTCAGCGGATTTGACTAGTTTTTCTAGAATTGGCCGCGTTTCTGGCGATTTCAGATCAAGGGCAATAGATCTTTTACCCGCATTCACGCTCAAAAAGATGGGAGAAAACCCCGCTTGTCCAAGTTCGTTATCGCCCATGATTGATCGACCTTGGTCACCACCCGCCTTTCCAGGTTGGGCTGGTTGTTCGATCTTGATAACATCTGCGCCAAGGAGAGCCATTTGCTCCGCGCAAAATGGCCCTGCCAGCACTTGTGTGAAATCAATTACTCTTATTCCTGCAAAAGCGCGGGCCATCTAGTTCTCCTATATCAACGAAGTGTAGAATAGTCGTTCTTTTGTCATATGCTCAACGCCGAAGTGTTGAAGGGGCAAATAAGTATCGTTCTAGGGGGAGCGGAAAATAAGGCAGAATAAGAAAATCTATAAATTTTGGAGGTGTCGTATTTGCAAGGATTTGTATTTGAATTTACCTGCTGGGGTGAATTCAACTGGCTTCAGGAAGTATAAATTTAGGCAATCAAGGCCAACAAAATTAAATGCAATGCTGATTTTAGATTAATTAGAAATTTGCACCCCGTTTCAGAGGATTTTCAACCATATGAAACAAGATAGGGCCCTATACGTATTCGGTTATGGATCTTTAATGTGGAGGCCTGACTTTCCATATGTTTGGTGCAGCCCTGCCCTTGCACTTGGGCATAGTCGAAAGCTGTGCGTGTGGTCTTCGACTTATCGTGGTAGTCCTGAACGGCCAGGCTTAGTATTTGGGTTAGACATCACACCAGGCTGTACTGCGCCGGGAATGCTCTTCAAAGTTGATGGGATGGACCGGCGAAAAGTTATTCACTACCTCTTTCAACGTGAATTAATTTATCCGATCTATCAGCCTAGTCGAGTGATAGTAGAAGTAGAGAATAACACTCTTCCCGCGCTCACTTTCACTGTAGATCGAGATGATCCTGCTTATGCGATCGAGATAAATAGGGATGTGCGTAGAGCTGCCATTGCATCTGGAGCGGGAAGGGCTGGCCGCGCAAAAGATTATCTTGCAAATGCGTTGTCAAAATTGCGCGAATTGGGCGTTCATGAGCCTGAGTTGGAAGCAGACCTGATAGCTGCTGAGGATTTGCGGGACGACCCTCAGCTACTTTTTAGCCTCATCAATCAAGCGATGCGTCGCCGTCTCGATTTGGTGTTCAAGCCTGCGCATGAACGTCCGCCGGTCTAGTCCATGTTCAATGGGGGGAAGAAATTCAATGACAACAGTACCTCTCTTCTTACTGAAAGAGTTTCGGCCCCAAAAGACTCCAGAATTGAGAGCAACTGGTATGATACTGTGCTCGAGGCCTCTGTACATTGCTGCTGCCCCTGGAAGATAAGCTGGAGCGGCACCTGGTGCTTTACGAGTGCCCTCTGGAAAGATAATCACGGAACGTGAATTTTGTAATGCGAGCCGCGTTTTTGTTAGCATTCGCCTAATGGCTAATGCTCCTGAAGTACGGTCTATAGCAACCATGCCTGCGCGCCATAGAAATGGTCCCAATGGCGGAAGAAACAGAAGCGAACGTTTCATTATAAAAGTGGGTTGGTCTAAAATCACAGCAAAGGCAATTGTTTCCCATGCAGACTGATGTTTTGCCGCAATAATAGTAGCTTGTGTTGGGACCTTTCCTCTCACTTCGTATTCTAGGCCAACAATGTGTTTCAACATTTTTAGGGAAATTTTTCCCCAAAGACGGCCAAAAGCATTCACCCACTTTTGTCTAATCAGTAAGAGTGGAAGGCCAAAAGTACCCAATGCAACTGTCATTAATATGAATAGAAAATTAAAAAGGATTGAACGGATTAGAGTCATTTTCAGTAGTCAATTCGTTTTCGTGCATTCTGCAAATATCAAGTTTGTAGCGTTGGTATAAACTTCTCTCGATGAATGTCTTAAAAATTATTTTGTTTATCAGATTAATCGAATCCAAATTCACCTAGCTATTCAAGTTGCAGTTACGTTTTTGAGTTAAGCCGCTATATTTGAAGAAATAACAGTGGGATTGCGTCGTGGCAGGCGGAGCATCGCGTTGTGACGAAGAATCATTTACATAACTATAAAACATCTTCAGGCGGGAATGTGTTTTTCTGACCTAGTTATTTGACTTAATGGAAATCGATGCTGCTCGTTTGCCCAAATTGTGATGCGCGATATCTGGCTCCTGATCATGAAATCGGGCCAAATGGTCGGCGGGTTCGTTGTGCCCGTTGTGCTTTTGTTTGGCGCGCTCAGTTATCCTCCCCAGTTAAGGTAGATAAACAAGAAAGTTCATCAACTTTTGACAAGACAACTCAACATGAAGACGTGCAAGGTGCAAAGTCAGAGGAGCGTTTTTTTACAGATGTTTCTGGGAAAGTAGAGCCTTTACCACCTTCTCGTGTACCCGCGCTTCGAAATACAAAAAGGCCTAGGAGATATTGGCCTGCTTATTTTCTTGCTGGCGCGATAGGTTTTGCCGTAGTTCCAAATTTAACACTCTTTCATGAGCAGCTTTCGTTGGCGTGGTCTGAAACCATCAAGTTAATTCAAACGGGCTCGAATGTCGGGGATGAGAATAATGCCGGGCAGCAGGACGGTAATTTTGAAGTCAGGGATTTGAAAAACGAATGGGTGAATAAAGAAACAGGACTTCAATTGGTCATCCGCGGGATAGTAGCTAACAAGTCTGGTACAAAACAACCAGGACAGTTTTTGCGCATTCGTCTATTTGATAGTGGAGATAATAAAGTACGTGATAGGCGTGAAGAAGTACTTGGAGGAAGTTATAGTCCAGGTGAAAGAAGACCGTTCACTATAATTTTTGAAGATCCGGGTGATGTTGCAAGGGCTCTTCCAACAGTCGAGGCTGCCAATTAAATAGGATTAAAAGGACTAAAAAATTTTCTTTTTTCATCACAAGGGTTTTGCATAACTTTATGCCGCTGATCTGAATTCAATTTAGAAGTTCAGCCATCGCATCAATCGCCACCCGATATCCAGCTACTCCTAAACCAGCAATGATTCCAGTGGCTGCTAGTGACACATACGATTGATGTCTAAAGCGTTCTCGTGTGTGAGGATTAGATATATGCAATTCTATTACTGGACCTTTGACCATTTTTAATGCGTCTAGAATTGCTACAGAAGTGTGCGTGTATGCGGCTGGATTTATGATGATGCCATCAAATTTTTCGATCGCCTCTTGTATCCAACTCACAAGTTCCCCTTCGGAATTTGACTGTCGGAAATCAATTGCCAGACCGCGCATTGCGGCCTGTGCTTCTGATATCTTTTTTACTTCAGCTAGCGTGGTTGCCCCATAAATTTCTGGCTCACGGACGCCCAGCATGTTCAGATTGGGGCCATTTAAAAACAAGATTGTCTTTGACATCTAAAAAATTCCCCTGATCTTCATTTAATACCCGGTTAAGCCTAATGCATAAAAGATGCAAGATTTTTAGGGCCGTCTTGACCGAAGTAATTTTTGCCTAAACTGGAATACATTAGAGTGAGTGTAAGAACTAAGATGGATATTATTTTGAAAAAAAAGGTTCTGACTCGTACATCCCCCGATCGGTAGATTAATAGGTGGGATTGAAAAATTGGGGGGTTCAAATGTCAGCTATTTACGAGGTTGAGGTGCAAGATGTCGTATATTTACAAGTTGATGGATTGGAACTTCTTGCCAGAATCTATCGTCCGCTTGGAGTAGGACCTTTTAAGGGTGTCGTCGAGGTTCATGGTGGAGCATGGACTGCAAATGACAGGCTAACCAATAAAGATATTCATATGCCGTTGGCAGCAAGTGGGGTTGTTGTAATGGCTATCGATTTTCGAATGCCCCCTTTCAAAGGCTATCCCGCATCTGTTCAAGATGTGAATCTAGCTATCCGTTGGCTGAAATCGAAGGCAGATGATTTTCAAATCGATAAAGCTAGGATTGGTATCCTTGGGACATCAAGCGGTGGTCATCAGGCCATGCTTTGCGCCCTTCGTCCAACAAATGCCGAATATAATCAACACATTCTGCATGGTGGGTATGATGCGATGGTAAATTTTGCGGTTTTGTGTTGGCCCGTATTGGATCCCTTGGCGCGTTACAGAATGGTCATGTCAAATGGGAACGAAAGACTTTTTCTTGCTCATAAGGCCTTTTGGCCTGACGAAAAAGCTATGGCCGATGGTAACCCTCAACTAATTGTTGAGCGTGGGAAGCCAATTGATTGTCCACCCGTCCTAGTTATTCAAGGCACTAATGACGATAATCTTACACCGGATATGGCAGATAGATTTGCTTCAGCGTACAAGGTTGCGGGTGGAAAAATTCAACTCAAAAAATTTCAAGGAGCACCCCACGCTTTTATAGCTAGGGACCCCAACTCCGAGCATGCAAAAGAAGCCATCGGAGTTATTGTTGAGTTTGTTAAAGAGGTGGAATGAATTTTAATTTCTGTCTGCATAGGCAGTTTGCAAATTAGCTTAAGCTGCCGGTCGACTGGCAGCTAACATGTAATTCATTGAAAGGTCCGTGCTTCTTCTCCATTCGTCTGTAAGAAGATCATAGGATATGCCTTCAGGTTTTTTGACAATAAGACCAGCTTCGCGCAGAGGGCGAGCTAATTCAGATGGCTTTAGGAACTTTCGCCAATCATGAGTTCCGCGTGGCAGCCAGCCTACAACATATTCTGCAGCAAATTTTGCTAAGACCAATGCCTTTGGAGTTCTGTTGATCGTTGCAGCTACAAGTAAGCCGCCGGGGCGTGTAAGGTTTGCCAATGCTCGTAAAAATGCTCCAGGGTCGGGCACATGTTCCACTACTTCCAAGGATACCACCAGGTCAAAGTTTGCACCCCTCGACGCTAAATTCTCCGCAGTATCCATTTGGTAGTCTATTTCAAGGCCCGATATCTCGGCATGAGTTTTTGCCGCTTCAATATTATTGTCTGTGACGTCGATGCCCACGGTCTTAGCGCCCAGGCGCGCAAGAGGTTCTGTTATCAAGCCTCCTCCGCAGCCAACATCTATTGCAGATAGTCCTTTGAGTTGGCTTAACCCTCTAGGCCTTGAGAAATGCTCTGACACCATGTCTGCGATGAAGCCCATGCGCGCCGGACCAAGTCGGTGCAGTGGCTGAAAGGCACCATTTGGATCCCACCACTGATCAGCTAATGCTGCAAATTGAGCAGCCTCGCGAGGGTCGATGTTTTCTGCGGCGATTACGCTCATCCGATAATCACTCCTCTAACGTGGCTTGCCGGTGGGCTTACTCGTCAATATGTTGCGGAAAATTTTGTAGGCAATAATTATAAGTATATCTCGCCAGTTTCAATTAGTTGTTTAGAGCTTAAGGGATTTTCCACAGTGGCGCGTATCGTCCAAAAATTTGGCGGCACTTCTGTTGCTAACCTTGATTGCATTCGAAATGTTGCAGTTCGAGTTAAGGCCGCACGTGATGCTGGTAATCAAGTGGCAGTAGTGGTGTCAGCTATGGCCGGCGAAACAAATAAGCTTGTTGACCTTGTTAAGCAGGCCTCGGCACTGCACGACTCCGCTGAGTATGACGCAATAGTAGCTACAGGGGAGCAAGTCACAGCAGGACTCCTTTCTATAGTTCTTCAATCCATGGGAGTGACCGCTAGGTCATTTCTTGGTTGGCAGCTACCCATTAAAACCGATGGGATCCACGGTCGCGCTCGCATTGATGATATTGATGGCAGTCAAGCAGTATCTCTAATGGAGAAAGGCCATGTGGTTGTCATCGCTGGTTTTCAGGGATTGAGCCCCGATAAGAGAGTGACAACTTTGGGGCGAGGTGGGTCTGATACAACTGCAGTGGCCCTCGCAGCAGCGTTTAAGGCGGATCGCTGCGAAATCTATACGGATGTTGATGGTGTTTATACTTGCGATCCAAGGATTGTGCCCAAAGCGCGAAAAATCGACCGCATTACCTACGAGGAAATGCTGGAGATGGCCTCTCAGGGTGCCAAGGTTCTGCAGACACGTTCTGTTGAAATGGCTATGAACTTTAACGTGCCTGTTACCGTTCTTTCTAGTTTTGAGGATAAGCCAGGCACAATAGTTGCGGCGGAGAATGAGAATATGGAGCAAGAAGTCGTCACCGGAATAGCCTATGACAAAAATGAGGCAAAAATCACTTTATCGAGTGTGGATGACCGTCCTGGCGTGGCTGCAGCTATTTTTGGACCTCTCACAGAGGCAGAAATTAATGTGGATATGATCGTTCAGAATGTATCTGCAGATGGTAAAACTACCGACATGACCTTCACAGTTTCCGAGGCAGATTTTGATCGTACAATTGATCACCTTGATCGCCATAAAAGCGAAATAGGGTTTAAACAAATTTTGGCAGACCGAAACGTGGCAAAGATTTCGGTTGTTGGTGTAGGAATGAGAAGCCACGCGGGTGTAGCTCAGCGGATGTTTAAAGCTCTTGCAGATAAAGGTGTGAACATTCAGGTGATTTCGACGTCCGAAATAAAAGTTAGTGTATTGATTTCACAAGATTATTTGGAACTTGCCCTTCGGGCGCTTCATACTGCTTATGGTCTCGACGCAGAGTGAGATGAATGGATAAATTAGCTGCCCAAGAGCAAATAAAACACCTCTCGTCCCGAGGTAGGGAATTGTTAGGCGTAGAACATTCAATTTTGGGTGGCGCTATGACTTGGGTATCTGAGCGTAACCTGGTTGCAGCAATATCTAATGCTGGGGGCTTTGGTGTAATCGCATGTGGTTCTATGACCACGGAACTTCTTCGCGCCGAAATAAGAGCTACAAAGGCGCTCACGTCTAAGTCGTTTGGCGTTAATTTGATAGTTATGCATCCAGACTTAATGGACCTGGTTGAGGTTTGTGGAGAGGAACAGGTTGGTTGCATTGTGCTGGCAGGTGGGATTCCGCCGCGCGCGGTTATGCGGCGGGTCAAAGAATTGGGGGCAACCTTGATTGGCTTTGCGCCAGCCTTGGGAATTGCAAGGAAACTTGTCCGTGATGGGGCTGATGGGCTGATAATTGAAGGAACTGAGGCGGGAGGTCACATTGGGCCCGTAGCTACCTCTGTTTTAGCTCAAGAAATCCTCCCAAATATCCCCGAAGTGCCTGTCTTCGTGGCCGGTGGAATTGGTCGCGGTGAGGCAATTCTATCATACTTGGAAATGGGTGCAGCAGGTTGTCAGCTTGGTACGCGTTTCGTTTGTTCGGAAGAGTCGATTGCTCACGCAAATTTCAAGAAAGCCTTTCTAAAGGGAGCTGCTCGTGACGCAATGGCTAGCGTCCAGGTTGACCCGCGGTTCCCTGTAATCCCAGTACGTGCTCTTCAGAATGAAGCGCAAAAGCGTTTTATTGAGACTCAACATTCGGTGATTGAAAGATGGCGATCCGGAGAGATTGACCAGAAGTCAGCTCAACTGGAGATCGAGCATTTTTGGGCAGGTGCGCTGCGTCGAGCCGTAATTGATGGTGATGTTGAGGGAGGCTCGTTGATGGCGGGACAGAGTGTGGGAATGGTCAATGCTGTGCAGCCAGCTGCTTCCATCATTGCTGAGTTGCTTGATCAAGCAGAGGAAGCGCTGATAAAGCGTTGAGAAAATTTAGCTTAATGGGATAACAAACTTGGAACCAGCAGCCCTTAAGGCAAATCCTAGCGGATGGCGTCAAATGCTCAGGGCTGTTCGTGATGCGGTTTCACAATCAGAATCTGCGCCGCTTCGTCTAACCAAGGTTGTTAATGTTATTGCAAAAGCTCTGAAAGCGGATGTTTGCTCGCTGTATCTTAAGCAGCGAGATGGTGTGATGGCCTTGGCAGCTACCCACGGGCTGAGAGCCGAGGCTGTGTTCAATACCCGATTGGCTCCAGGTGAGGGGCTTGTAGGTTTGGCAGCGGCTGCAACTGGTCCTGTTTCAATTCAAGATGTTCAAAATCACCCTGCTTTCGCTTATAGACCAGAGACTGGAGAGGATGCTTACAGTACATTTTTAGGAGCTCCTCTACTCCGCGGAGGTGCCGTTGGAGGGGTCCTTGTAATACAACATGTAACTGACCGCATTTATGAAGATGACGACCTTGAAGCGGTAGCCATTGTTGCGGCCTTAATGGCTGAAGTAGCGGCAGATCCTGAGTTGACGGCCTTTGTTGCTAATGATGAAAGTGCGCCAGCTGCGCGAATAGCAGGCACCAGGATATCTTCTGGTCTTTCTATAGGGGTTGCAGCAATGAGGGACCCCCATTACCTATCCAGCGAATGATTGTGGACGATATTCCCACTGAAATTCAGCGTTTGGATCTTGCTGTCGAACGAATGCTAAGGGAACTCGACAACCTTCTTCAGGCCCCCGGTTTAGAGCCTTCGGGTGAGCATCGTGAGATTTTAGAAGCTTTTCGACTTGCTGCAAGTGATGATGCTTGGATTAGGCGTATTAGAAATGGTGTTGAGCAAGGAATGACAGCTGAGGTTGCAGCTCGACGAGTTCAAACTGAGGCTCGTGTCAGAATCCGTCGTGCGCCATCTGCTTACCTTCGAGAAAGGCTTGCTGATCTGGATGACCTTGCTGGCCGTTTGGTGCGTGTATTGGCTTCAGAGGCCGAGAATTTTGGTGTCGCTGAATTGCCTGAACGGTCAATTGTTTTTGCTCATTCGATGGGCCCTGCAGAACTTTTGGAACTCGATCGATCACGTATTGTTGGCTTAGTTCTTGAGGAAGGATCTTCAGCCTCCCATGTCGCTGTAGTTGCAAGAGCATTGGGTGTGCCCGCAATTTCAGGAATACCTGGCGCTTTGGCTACAGTGCAGCCAGGGGATGAGATAATTCTTGATGCAGATCACGGGCAAGCGCTTCTGCGTCCATCCTCTCAAATTCTCTCTAGTTTTCAGGCTTCTGTAGCTGCCAGGTCAGCTCGCAGGGCGCGTTATGCAAACTCTACTCGTGGTCCTGCAAGGACCAGAGATAAGCAAACAATATCGATCATGGCTAATGCTGGACTTCTAATGGATGTGGAAACAGCTTTTAGTGAAGGAGCCGAGGGTATTGGCTTATTTCGAACGGAATTATCTTTTCTTGGCCGGTCAGGACTTCCAAGCATTGAAGAACAAATCGCTCATTATTCAGAGGTTCGAAAAATATCTGGTGATCGCCCTGTATTTTTTAGAACATTTGATCATGGTGGCGATAAAACACCGTCAACTTTAGTTCGGAGCAGGGAGGCTAACCCAGCCCTAGGTTGGCGCGCTATACGTATAGCGCTGGACTTACCAGAAACACTGCAAGAACAGTTGTATTCTCTTGCTGTAGCTTCCGCTGGCGAGGAGCTCTGCATAATGTTTCCTATGGTCGCAGAGGTGGCTGAAATTAGAGAAGCCCGATCAATTCTTGCGGTAGCTCTTGAGCAGGCTGCCATTGACGGAAGGGCTCCAAGTCATGTTCGTGTGGGTGTCGCTATTGAAACACCATCTTTAGTCTGGCAGGCCGAAACGGCGCTCAAACGAATAGATTTTGCGACTATTGGAACGAACGATTTATTGCAATTTACCTTTGCGGCAGACCGTGATGGAGTTCGGATGACCGAGCGATACGATTCATTGTCGCCACCAGCGCTCTCAATGTTGCGGCATATTGTTGGCCAAGCGCAAATAGCTGAGACATCACTTTCAGTATGTGGGGAGATGGCCTCTGACCCTTTAGGAGTAATAGCACTTGTAGGTCTTGGAGTGCGAAGTCTATCGGTTGCACCTACTTCAATTAATTTAATAAAAGAGGTGGTTAGAAACCTCGATGCGACGAGCGCCGAAAAACTAGTTTTGGACTTGATTGATTCAGAGGAACATAGTTTGCGTAGTCAATTTCATGAATATGCTTTATCGGAAGGAATCCCTCTAGAACCTTGAATTTAAATCGTTGCCGTTGGCTGTAGCAGCGGTTATGAGTATCTTGGAAAAGGATTCATTTAGATTCACATATCGATCATAGAGTACGGTAGGTGGTCTATCGAAATTGGAAACGGGCATTCCTTCGGTGGGTAACAAAGGCAATCTAAAGCTTTGGGTGGTGGCAGGAGCTACCCAAAATGCGACACCAAAATTGGTGCCGGAAGATGGAGAGTCTGTTGGTCTTTTCCTGAGGAGCCTGCGCGAGCAAAAAGGCATTACAGTTGATGAAGTTGCTAGGCAAATTCGAATACGTAACGTTTATATTTCTGCGATTGAGGATGACAGGTACGAGGCTTTGCCTGGCAGAGCATACGCATTAGGGTTTGTCCGAACTTATGCTGAATATTTAGGGGCAGATTCTGCAGAGGTTTCCCGACGTGCCATGAAAGGCATTAACACGCTTCCAAAGGCATCGCTTAAAACAAAAGTCCCTGAGGTTGAGCGAGAGCCTAGGACCGCAGTAGCAGCGGCAGCAGGGGTATTGTATTGCCTTGGCTGGATATGTCTACTGGTATTTCGATAATAACAAATCACGATTTGAAAATGCAGCTGAAACGCTAGCAAAGGTCGAGAGCCCCTCATTTTTGGATGGACCTGAACCAGTCCGCTTAACCTCAGATCCATACCGTCCTTTCCCTGAGATTCAGCCGCCGTCTAGTCCTAAAATTATGGCGCTTCAGCTTCCATCAGACGTTAACGTACCTGTAGCCAGGCCACTGCCGCCCTCAAGACAAGGCTCGAGGAGCTCAGTTGATAATCAAATTATTCGACCATCTGATCTTCCAGCTCAGGGCAGCTTGGCTGAGGAACTTCCAGAACCGCGTTTGGTTGCTGCTCAGTTCGATGACAATTGGTCAATACCTGCGCCAGGCCCTGCAATGGCTGCGATAGGCCCTAGTTATACCACTGTAGCTCCTTCCGCTCACACAACCCCTTCTTTGCCTAATAATGCCATTTCCTCTCCAGATCCCGCCTCTGGTATGGTGCAGCTCGTGGCCGCCTTTGATACCTGGATCGAAATTCGTTCAGTTAAGACTGATAAAGTTCTTTTTTCGCGAGTGCTTCGTAAGGGAGAAGTCTATCGAGTTCCAGATCGAACTGGGTTGACGCTTACCACAGGGAATGCTGCAGGACTTGAAGTGCACATTGATGAGCTATTAGCTCCTCCGATCGGAAAGTATGGGGAGGTTGTGCGTGATTTGCATTTGGATGCGAAGGAACTTCTTGCTAGCCGTTAGCCTCTTCTGAGCAATCGAGGAATTAACGAACAGGCAATATTCAATATTAAAATGTCAATTACCTGGGTGTGTCTAAAATGAGCATTCGGCCTTATCGCCATATTGAAACACGCAAGTCTCGGCAGATTATGGTTGGGAACGTAGCTGTTGGCGGAGATGCGCCGATAACCGTTCAAACAATGACTAACTCTCTAACGAGTGATGCTGGTGCTACAATTGATCAGATTAGAATAGCAGAGGAAGCAGGTGTTGATATCGTTCGCGTTTCTTGCCCGGATGAAGCCTCAACTGCTGCTTTAAAAAGAAATTGTTCGCGCCGCAAATGTTCCAATTGTTGCTGATATCCACTTTCTCTATCGTCGCGCTATCGAAGCAGCAAAATCTGGGGCGGCATGCCTGCGCTTAAATCCTGGTAACATTGGCTCTGCTGAACGAGTTAAGGAAGTCGTTCAGGCTGCAAAAGATCATGGTTGTGCTATCCGTATCGGAGTAAATGCAGGAAGTTTAGAGAAGCATCTTCTGGAAAAATATGGAGAGCCTTGTCCAGAGGCGCTTGTTGAAAGTGCTCTAGACCATGCTCGAATATTAGAAGATCACGACTTCACAGAGTTCAAAATAAGCGTAAAGGCATCTGACGTTTTCCTTGCTGTTGCCGCCTACCAAGGTCTCGCAGACGCGTGTGATTATCCGCTACACCTTGGCATCACTGAGGCTGGTGGACTTCGCGGAGGGACGGTAAAGAGTTCGGTCGGCATTGGGTCTTTGCTTTGGGCTGGTATTGGCGACACGCTCCGTGTTTCCCTTTCAGCCGACCCAGCTGAGGAGGTTAAGGTTGGCTTTGACATATTAAAGTCACTTGGCCTTCGTCATCGGGGTATCAACGTTATTTCTTGTCCATCTTGTGCTCGCCAACAATTCGACGTGATAAATACTGTGGCGCTCTTGGAAAAACGACTAGCTCACATATCCACACCAATGACAGTCTCTGTGATTGGTTGCGTTGTTAATGGACCAGGAGAAGCTCGGGAAACTGACATTGGTGTTACTGGTGGTGGGAAGGGTACCCATATGGTCTATGTGAGTGGTTTGCCCGATCATCGAATTACTGATGTTGATCTCGTGGACCACCTGGTTGCCCAGATTGAGTCAAAAGCTGCTGAGATCGAAAATGAACGTTTAGAAGCTGCCTCTGCAGAGTTGCAATAGTAGAGAGTTATTATTGATGTCAGTGCGCCCAGTCCGCGGGACGGTTGATCTTTTTCCAGATGATATTCGTCGTCATCGTCGCGTAATAGAAACTGCTCGAGATCTTGCCGAACTTTATGGGTTTGGAGAAATACAGACCCCTATTTTTGAATTTACGGAGGTGTTTGCGCGCACTCTTGGGGACGTTTCTGATGTAGTGACAAAAGAAATGTACACATTTGAGGACCGTGGCGGAGAGAAAATTACCTTGCGCCCAGAGAACACTGCTGGTGTTGCAAGGGCTTATATTTCTGGGAAACTCCAAAACGAACTTCCGCTAAAATATTTCTATGCGGGACCCATGTTTCGATATGAGCGACCGCAAGAAAGGTCGTCAGCGTCAGTTTCATCAAATTGGTGTTGAATTGTTTGGCGTTCCATTCCCGTCAGGGGACGTCGAGGTAATAGCTCTTGCTGCCCAATTGTTAGATAAACTGGGAATGCGTGATCACTGCGTGCTAAACCTCAATACTTTGGGCGATACAGAAAGCCGTGAAACTTACCGTGCCGCATTAGTTGAATATTTTTCTTCACATAAGGCCAGGTTATCTTCCGACAGTCTCGCCCGTCTTGATAAAAACCCGTTGCGTATCCTTGATTCCAAGGATGAGAGTGACAAAAAAGTGGTTGAAGGAGCCCCCTCTTTCAATGAATTTCTTACAACTACTGCTTCGGACTTCTTCGCTGAAGTGCGTCAGGGCTCGATGAGTTAAATATTTCTTATGTTCTGAACCCACGCCTCGTAAGGGGGCTTGATTATTACTGCCATACAGCTTTTGAGTTTGTAACAGATGCATTAGGTGCTCAAGGGACTGTCATAGGTGGGGGCGCTACGATGGCCTCATTGGTATAATGGGGGAGCTAGCACACCTGGAGTGGGTTGGGCTGGTGGTATAGAACGGCTCGCAATGCTTGCTGATCAGACATTGCCTGAAATAACCACTTCTAAACCTATTTCGCTAATTCCAATTGGCGTTGCTGCAGAGCAAAAATTAAAGCAACTTGCCTATGATCTCAGGGGGAATGGTCAACATGTCGATATTTCTTTCTCTGGAAATCTCAAAAGGCGCATGCAGAGGGCTGGCAAGCTTGGTGCCCGGTTTGCATTAATTGTTGGTGAGGACGAGTTGCACGCTAACAAAGCTACACTCAGAGATATGGAGAGTGGCTCGCAGGAAGAGATAAGACTGCAAGATGTAGTTAAGCGGTTATCTGATCTATGAGCTTTGATGAAAAACTTGCACAGGTTTTAAGTCGTGTTGAAGAATTATCAGCACGCATGTCAGGCGAAGAGCTATCGGCAGAAGAGCTGGTGAAACTTTCTAAGGAGTATAGTGAACTTGACCCTATTGCCGCTGCCATCCGAAACCTTCAAGCTCTGCGTGATGAATTTAGTGATCTAGAAGAAATTCTGAATGACCCTGAGTCCGATGCCGAGATGCGCCAACTTGCAGAGCTTGAGAAGCTAGACTTAGGTCAAAAAATTGAAACCGCAGAGCGTGATGTAATGATTGCTCTGCTGCCAAAAGATGCGGACGATGAGCGCAACGCAATCTTAGAAGTGCGGCCAGGAACAGGAGGCGACGAGGCTGCCTTATTCGCAGCAGATTTGTTTAGGATGTATCAGAGATATGCTGAGTCACAAGGTTGGAAGTTTGAACCTTTATCTATCAGCGAAACAGAACTTGGCGGTCTAAAAGAAGCTGTTGCAGAAATCGGTGGTCGTGGTGTCTTCGCAAAGATGAAGTTTGAATCAGGAGGCCATAGAGTGCAGCGTGTTCCAACAACGGAGCAAGGTGGGCGCATCCATACCTCTGCAGCAACCGTGGCTGTATTGCCCGAGGTTCAGGAAGTCGATGTTTTAATAGACGAAAAAGATCTCAGGATTGACACGTTCCGATCTCAGGGTGCTGGTGGACAGCACGTCAATACAACTGACTCTGCCGTCCGGATTACACATATTCCGACTGGTATTGTCGTCAACCAGCAAGATGAGAAGTCGCAACATAAAAATCGCGCCAAGGCAATGACTATCTTACGTGCTAGAATTTATGAGGCTGAGCGTGAGCGTCGAGATGCCGAGCGAGCAGCAGAGCGGCGAACGCAGGTAGGGTCTGGTGATAGATCTGAGCGAATTAGGACTTATAATTTCCCTCAGGGCAGGGTTACAGATCACCGTATTAATCTAACTCTTTACAAAATCGACCAAGTTGTAGCTGGAACAGGTTTAGCTGAGTTTATAGATGCATTAGTCGCTGAAGATCAGGCTTCACGACTGGCTAATATGGAATGACGGCTGATGAGTGGATTAAGGCGGCTTCCTATCGATTGACGGGACTGGAGCGGCCCCGTGCTGAAGCCAGGAATTTACTTGCTTTGGCATTGCAGGTTTCACCGGAATACTTGTTTTCTTACCCAGAAACTGAAATGTCAGCTGAGAATATTTCAACTGCTGAATTATTCATTGAACGTCGTATTGTAGGTGAACCTCTTTCAAGAATTTCCGGTTTTCGTGAGTTTTGGAGCCTAAAGTTTTGCATCGGCGATGAGGTTTTAGATCCTCGGCCTGACACCGAGATTTTAGTTGAAGCCGGCTTAGAGGCTATCAAGCAACGGGAAATTCCTTACATTTTGGACTTGGGAACTGGCTCAGGTTGTATTCTGTTGGCTTTGCTATCCGAAATTCGAGACGCATTCGGTATAGGGATTGATCGGGCCAAGGGCGCTTGCAGATTTGCAAAGAGGAACAGTCAAAGGCTTGGGCTTTCTAATCGTTCTGCATTTCTATGCGCAGATTGGGGAAGGGCCCTCAAAGCCGTAACTTCGCAATTTCAGGGGTTTGATCTGATTGTCACAAATCCCCCATATATAGGAACGGTTCAAGGTCCGCGGCCAGACACGGCCACTGAAAGTTTTGACCCACCCTCGGCCCTTTATGCTGGCATTGATGGTCTTAGTGCTTACACAGAATTAAGTCACCAAATCCCCAAGCTTATGGCGGCCAATGGTACCGTCGTGATTGAAATAGGTGAGGGACAAGCTGCATCAGTGAATAAGATATTCACTGATGCTGGCTTGAGGATGAAAGGTGAATTCTATGCTCTTGGGGGGCATTTGCGCTGCCTAACCTTCAAAGTTGCTTAAAATTACGCAGATTTTTCAATAAAGATGTTGGCATTTCATATAAATTAGGTATACGTACTATTGCGCTTAAGTGGAGTTTGCTCCTAAGGCGTGCCATTTTCACAGACACAGCATAAGACCACCTTCAAATTGATGGTGTCGTGAAGTTGTAGTTTGGGTTGTAAATATGGCCACCCCCGCAACTTAGAGCGGATATTCAGACTATGAATCAAAGACGGCCGCGTGGTCGAAATAACAACAATAATCGTGGTAGGCACCAAAATCCACGGAATCAGACCTTTGACAGTAATGGTCCGGGAGGCCGGGTGCGTGGGTCTGCTTCGCAAGTGTTGGACCGTTATCTGGCGCAAGCGCGTGACGCTCAGGCAGCTGGAGACTCCATCCTTGCAGAAAACCTGTTCCAGCATGCAGAGCACTATTATCGAGTGCTAAGTGCAGCAAATGCTGCCATGGAACAGCAGCAACGAGAACGTCACGGCTCTTACGAGGACCGACGCTCCTATCGCCCTGAAAACACAGATGCTGAGCATAATGCTCGATCCGAAGATCAGAGCGATCGCGATGACCGGCAGGACCGTTCTGAGCGCTCTGATCTGCGTGAGGATCGCGATTCTGATAATTATGTTGCGACGGAGGATGCAGAGCCGCGCAATCCTCGTAGAGTATCAGGCCGCGTAAGGTCTGCAGAAGCAGAAATGGGTGAAAGCGATAGCGATCAGGCCGTTATAGAAAATGACACCCCCCAACCGCGCCGCCGAACTGCTCGTACTTCGAAGCCGGTAGAGGAGCCCAGGCTTGAATTAGAAGGTGAAAATACAGAGGAGCTCGACGTTGCATTCTTAAAGGCGGAGCCTAAGCCTCGGCGCCGGCGTCGTACTTCTGCAGAGACAGAACCAGCTGAAACATCAGATTGATTGCAGTGTCGACTAAAATACTAACTTCCCAGCAGTCGCAGAGTTATAAAAACGACGGTTTTGTATCACCAATACAGGTGCTTTCAGCGGAGGAAGCGCTTAGGTATCGTAAGCGATTTGAGGTTTATGAGCATGAGCATGGTGGGTGGTATGAGCTATCAAAAGGTCAGAAATTATATTTGATACAAACATGGGCGGCCGAACTCGCTTCTCATCCTAAAGTCCTCGATGGTGTCGAAGATGTATTGGGTTCTGATTTGTTGGTTTGGGGATTGAGTCTTTTCGTTAAAGAAGCCGGGGCGCCAGGCTTTGTCTCATGGCATCAAGATTCCACCTATTGGGGACTATCTAAACCCAAAGTGGTCACGGCATGGATAGCGCTTTCACCAGCAACTATTGAGTCGGGATGTATGAAAATGCTTCCCGGCTCTCACTCGATGGACCAAAGACCTCACAAAGATACGTTGGCTTCTGATAACCTTCTTACGCGAGGCCAAGAAATCCAGATGAACATCAATGATTCAGATGGCGTGTTCTGTCCTCTTGAAGCTGGCGAAATGTCACTTCATCACGTTCGTACGGTTCATGCGTCTGAACCTAATAATGGTTCAGATCGACGTATTGGTGTTGCCATTCGATATATTACTCCCGATGTCGCACAAGTTAATGGTGCAAAAGATAGTGCATGGCTTGTTCGGGGAGAGGACCGATTTAACAATTTTATTCTCGAGAGTCCGCCTAAGTCAGATATGGACGAAGCGGCTCTAGCCGAGCGGGAACGGATTATGAGTCTTCGGCAAGATGTCCTCTATAAAGGCGTCGAGGGGACCCCTGCAAAACTCTAAAGGTAAAATTCTAGTGGATTGGGTTTAGCGATAGCAGTACTTCAAAATATTTGAATGTTTAATTTCTATAATCTCTAATAATTATTCAGCACAAAGTGCCCGCACCCTAGGGGCGCAGGCTTAATATTGACGAAATACAAAAAGTTTGTGGCTTAGTAGCCTTCGCGCTCAAGGCGCTTGCGAAGCATTTTTCTATGGCGACGCACGGCCTCTGCCCGCTCACGGGCGCGCTTTTCCGATGGCTTCTCGAATGAGCGGCGAAGCTTCATTTCGCGGAAGATACCCTCACGTTGCATCTTCTTTTTGAGGGCACGAAGAGCCTGATCTACATTATTATCACGAACACTTACTAGCAAAATTTTTCCTTTAGTCGAGCATATGAGCAATCGCGGTTGTAACCACGAAAGCTTTTCATTTCTTTAAACCAAGTACATATAACATTTCAAGCTATTCTTGCACTTAGTTGTTGTGTGGCGCGTTGTCATAACTGTTAGCGTGAGTTCGGTATATGTCTATTCTGAAAATTGCTCGTATGGGCCATCCAATTTTATTGGAAAGGTCGAAGACATTAAATTCAAGTGAAATTGCCAGCAACCTAGAGCTTCAAAAGCTTATTGATGACATGGTTGAAACGCTCAAAGATTCTGGTGGCGTTGGTTTAGCTGGTCCGCAGGTATATGCAGATCAACGAGTAATATTGGCAATGGCACCGCAATTTAATGATACAAGCCATGGAAATGGTGAATTTACCGTCCTCATAAATCCAGAGTTGGAATTTAAGGACAAAGAGCAGGAGCTTGGCTGGGAAGGGTGTTTATCGATTCCTGGCCTGCGAGGAGCAGTGCCCCGGGCTCGTAAATTGATTTATAGAGGATTTGATCGAACTGGGCGAAGTGTAGAAGCTGAAGCTGAGGGTTTTTTTGCTCGTATCTTGCAGCATGAGGTCGATCACTTGGATGGTATTCTTTATCCTATGCGGATGACAGATTTTCGTCATTTTGGTTTCGATGAAGAGTTGGCGCGAATTGAGCGAGAAGCCGCTTCTGCTACAGAGGAGAGCATTGAATGAACAAAGCTAATGAAAAATTTAGGCTGGAAATTTTAAATGCAGCTCTCGAACATATTCCATTTGATGGCTGGACCCACCATGCCTTAAAGGCGGGTGCAATCGACGCTGGGTATCCAGAAATAGACGCAGAGCGAGCATTCCCGGGAGGACCCGCAGAAGCCGCGGAGTTTCACTCGTTTCTGTCTGATAGGGCTATGGTGTCGTCGTTTTTTGAATGCGAACCAATGCCATCACGCACCAAAGAAAAGGTGGCAGCACTGATCCGCATACGTCTTGAAGGGGTTGCGGGCCAAAAGGAAGTGGTCCGTTTAGGATTGGGTTTACTTGCGAGACCTCAACATTGGAACAAGGGCGCACGAGCGCTTGCAAAAACAGCAGATGAAATTTGGAAAGCAGCGGGGGATCGCTCGTCGGACTTTAATTGGTATACAAAGCGCGGCTTAGTTGCAGCTGTGTATTTCTCTACAGTTACTTATTGGCTGAACGATGTGTCAGAGGATTATCAGGAAACGTGGGCATTTCTTGATCGTCGGTTGGATGATGCCATGCGTATCCCAAGGAAAGCCATGGATGTTCTGGATAAACTTCGCACAAACCTTCCTCGGTCCGAAGGACTTTTCGCGGCTTTAAAACAGCGCCATATGGCAAGGCGATGGTGATTAGTCAGCCTGCATACTTTTAGTTAAGTGGTAGGCTTTGCTAATACGTTTTTGCCCTTACATGCGAAGGTCTAATTTATTTTTCCAGAATTTCTTTCATAGCCCCCTTTTCGGAGTTATCATTTTGAAATGAGAAGGCTGTCATCTGCATTAAGGAAAGGGATTGTTCATAAATCATCTGTTGCATTGCTGTTTTTTCTAGCTTCATGTGCGCCAGGGATCCCAGACAACCCTGATAATGCCTGTGATATATTTAAGGAAAAAAGAAGTTGGTATCTCTCATCATTTGACATTGAGGAAAAGCACGGGCTTCCAATGCAAGTCCAGCTAGCGATCATTCGTCAGGAGTCTAGCTACGTTCATGATGCAAAGACCCCAAGAAAAACCTTTTTGGGCATACCCCTGTGGTGGCGTCAGTCAACAGCATACGGGTATGTTCAGGCTCTAGACGGCACTTGGCGTGACTTTCAAAATGCTACGGGTGATAGATCTGCTCGAAGAGACAATTATGACGACTCAGTAAAGTTTCTAGGTTGGTATAACAACATATCGTTTAACAGATTAAAAATTCGTAAAAATGATGCGTATAATTTGTACCTTGCGTATCACGAGGGCCACGGTGGCTGGAAGAGAAAAACATATCTTAAAAAGAAATGGCTAATGAAAGTGGCTAAGAAGGTTCAGAGAAACTCGTTGATATATGGAAAACAACTTAGTCGTTGCAGAAAATCCTTGAAATCATCTTGGTGGGCTTTCTGGGAGTAGTGGTTAATGTCTCCGTGTAAGAGGGTTAGTCTATATCGCCTTCTCTTATTAGAGTGATTTCAATCTCTCCATTGCTTCCTAGCCTGACTAGTTTCCAGCTTTCTACCTCTAATCCGAGTATTTCCTGCGCTTCAAATAGCATTCCAACAATTAAGTCGTCCTTTAAATTTTCGTCATTACTCTGTGTTTTAATATCGACTAGGTCTCTGCCATTTCGCGCGGTTAAAACAAATTCATAAGTCATGTTAGCATTCCAACAGTTGGTACTCTGTTAACTGGATGCCATTTTATTTTTTTCAATGGGCAGACGTTGTTACTCAGGTTTAGCAAATTTTTCTATGTCAATTGATAATTCCGAATTCTATAAGAATCGTTAAGCCACCAATCCATACACCAAAGAATGCTGCACAGAACCCAATCACCTTAAAAGCTTTTGCCCAAGTCGATTTTTGCAGCATTATTCTACTTCGAGTTTTTAGTCCTTTAAGTGTTTCAATTGCTTTTAGGCTAAATGATAATAACACGATGTAGAGAAATATAGCGGCAAAGATATGCTGAAAATCAGCATCACCCCAACCCACCTGCCAAGTTGCTGTCTTAACCGTAGCGTCTGCCCATCTGTCAAAACCATTCATTGTTTCTCGTTTCGTCCTCCATCTTGATGCTACGTACCTCAATGAAAAAAGGGCTTCACCGAAGTGAAGCCCCAAAAAATATATAATATTTTTTGTGTAACGATTAACGCTTTGAGAACTGGAAGCTCCGTCGGGCCTTTGGCTCGGCCGTACTTCTTACGTTCGACAACGCGACTATCTCGTGTCACAAACCCTGCCTGCTTCAAAGCAGGGCGAAGGCTTGGTTCAAACGCGATAAGAGCGCGAGTAAGGCCATGGCGGACAGCGCCTGCCTGACCTGACAACCCGCCGCCTTTAACCGTGCACATTAAGTCGTATTGGTTAAGGCGATCCGCAATTGCAAAAGGAGCCAACGCATGCATCTGTAGGGGTGGCCGGGCAAAGTAGTCGGTAATTTGCTTCCCGTTCACCGACATCTGTCCTTTTCCAGGCTTAATCCAAACCCGGGCTACGGACGACTTTCTGCGACCTGTTCCATAACTGCGTCCAAACTGGTCGATTTTTGGCTCAGGAAGTGCAGCGGTAGTTTCAGCTGAGGCGTTAACAACCTCTGATGAAGCTTCCTCATCAAGCGCGTCTTTTAAGTCTGCAAGAGTGCGCGTTTCTTCGGTCATCAACGGGTCCTCCGCGGGCGCTGGGCATTTTTAACGTTCATGCTCGAAACATCGAGCGGCTTTGGCTGTTGTGCATCGTGAGAATGCTCTGCTCCGCCATACACATGCAGCTTTTTCATTGCAGCACGGGCGAGTTTTGTCTTTGGCATCATACGCTCAACTGCTTTTTCGATGACGCGCTCAGGAAACTCGCCTTCTAGAATTTGGCGAGCCGTTCTGCCTTTGATGCCCCCAGGATATCCTGTGTGCCAATAATAAGTCTTAGTATCGCGCTTATTATTACCGTTCATCGCCACCTTTTCAGCATTTATGACGACGATATGGTCGCCACAGTCAACGTGCGGGGTGTAAGATGGTTTATGTTTGCCTCGGAGACGCATGGCAATCAACGCAGCCAACCGACCGAGAACTAACCCGTCCGCATCGATCACGTACCAATCGCGTGCAACTTCCCCTGGCTTGGCGGAGACCGTAGTCATCGCTTGCCTACTCCAGTAAAATAAAAATCATCAACGCCGAAGCGCTGCTCAAAGGAACGCGTGTTCTAAAGTCGCAAATACCATTCGTCAATGAAAAAATGCTGGAAATTCCGATATTTGCAAATGGGGTACGATAGTAGCGCTTATGATGGCAGAGCGTATGAACCTGTACCATGTGCAACTATCGAGGCTTGGTTTGAAGATGAATGGACGTGCACTTCAAAGAATGCCATCCGGCGGCCTATTCGGAGGGGATTAGCCTTAGCAATCAGTTCTTCAAGGTCTGGTGGTTGTAAAAAGGTTGTATTGATGTTTGCTGTTAGCGCCATGGGGGTCCAGCCAAAATAAGCGTTGACCCCAGCAAACATAGCGACGTCTATTAAAGCCATTACTGCAGGCCCTGAAATTGATCCACCCGGTCTAACAAGATCAGGGGCATACGGAAGCCGACTTTCCGCTTCTCCATTATTTCTAAGTGCTGTAGCCATTATCCCAAGCTGTTTAGAGAGGGGGACGAGCTGATGCAGTCTTTTAGTAAACTCAAAAGCATTAAGTGGCTTTCCTATCTCATACTCTTCCATGCCGTTCCCCATTGGCCTTTGGACCATGCAGCGTTAATCTTTACTAATGAACTTCGAAGGTTAAGTGCACTATGCCCGAAACTTTGACATCACCCGATAGCTCCTTCGTTCTTCGCGAAGATCAGTCCGGTATAGCGATTTTAACCCTGAATAGGCCAGAGAAGCGAAATCCCCTTTCTGAAGGTATGCTTAAGCAGCTCACAGAGATTTTAAACGATATCAATGACGATCCTGCGGTACGGGTAGTTATTCTTTCTCATACAGGTCCGTCATTCTCCGCTGGGCACGACCTAAAAGAGGTGCGGGCCAACCAATCCAGTCAATACTATAACTGGTTGATGAATTTGTGTTCCAATTTAATGCTGAGTATCGTCCGCCTTCAAAAACCTGTGATAGCGGCAGTTGAAGGTGTCGCTACCGCTGCGGGTTGCCAGCTCGTAGCATCCTGTGATCTCGCAATAGCGGGTGAAAATGCAAGTTTTTCGACTCCGGGTGTAAATATTGGTCTTTTCTGCTCTACCCCGATGGTGGCGCTTTCACGGAATGTTGCTTCCAAGCATGCTATGGAAATGCTGCTCACAGGCGATCCAATAGATGCAAAAGAAGCGGCTCGTATTGGTCTGATAAATCGCGCAGTTACCGCTGGTACTGCTTCCGCTTAAGCATATCAATTGGCTTTAAAGATCGCATCTAAGTCAGCAATGACACTCCGTATTGGTAAGGAAGCGTTTTATCGACAGCAGGAAATGCAGCTTGATGTTGCTTATTCTTTTACTTCGGAAGTCATGACAACAAATTTAATGGCGGAAGACGCAGGTGAAGGCATAGATGCTTTTATCGAAAAACGTTCGCCGCAATGGAAAGATCGATAGAAAGGTTTTCGTATGCAGATTGGTGTTCAAGTTCCTCATCGTGGGCCAATGACGGATCCAGCTTGTATCCAGGCGATCGTCTCAGAGGGAGAAGCCCTAGGATATGAAGTATTGATTGTATCCGACCATATTGTCGTTCCAAAGGATATCGATAGTAGGTACCCGTATTCTGAAGCTGGCGATTTTCCAGGCCGTGTGGGCGGCGAGTGTATGGAACAGCTTACCTTGCTAGCTTACGTGGCCGCGATGACCAAAAAGGCAAAGCTCCTTACATCTGTAATGGTCGTGCCGCACAGGGAACCTCTTTTGGCAGCTAAATCTTTGGCAACAACGGACCAGCTTTCAGGTGGTCGATTGATCGTTGGTTGTGGAACTGGTTGGATGAGAGAAGAGTTTGACGCGATTGGAGCGGACTTTGATAATCGTGGCGCTGTAACCGATGACTACATTAGAATTTTTAAAAAGGTATGGACAGAGGATGACCCCCAGCATTCAAGTCAGTGGTCAACCTTTTCCAATATTGCTTTCAGGCCTCAGCCTCTTCAAAAACCTCATCCTCCCATATGGATTGGGGGAGTCAGGTAGAGCACAGCGCCGCGTCGCAGAGTTAGCGGACGGCTGGTACCCACTTGGGGCCAATCCTCGTCAGCCCTTAGATACACCCGATCGATACTTAGCTGCACGCGATCAGCTTTGGAAGAAGGTTGAGGCTGCGGGCCGTAGCCCAGAAGATATTACTCTTGCTTATAATGCACCTTTTCACTTTTCCGAAGAGCAGAAGAACCGTGAGGGAACTCGACAATTCTTGACGGGCTCTGCTCAGGCAAGAGCAGATGATTTGAATGCCTTAAAAGACATTGGGGTATCCACTGTTGTCATTTCTACAGCTGGAACAACACTAGAGAAAACCTTAGATCGCATGCGAGAATTTCAGGAGAATGTGCGGCCATTGATGTCTTAGCCCTTGAGCAATCTCTAGCTTGGTCAGACGCAAAAGTTGATTCTCCAAGTTGGTATAGGCTCAACGGGCTGTCTGTTGAGCCTAGTATTTGGTTGCAGCCCGTTTAAGCTCAGGTACGGTCCAAAAGATTGCAACTGGGATACAAATGGCGGTTAAGGACCAAGCAATCACCATAATGTATCCATCGGTCAAATCGTGGATTACACAGCCCATCGTTGCTCCAACTGCTGCCCCAGCACCCATACAGAGGAAAATCGCGCCCATAATTAATCCAAGATCTCGTCCACGGCCAAAAATTCTTGCTGTGAGTGCGGAAATTACGGGGCCACGACTTCCAAAACTCGCGCCGTACGAAATAACAAAAGCCCAGAGTAGAAAATTTGACGGACTAACTGCCATCATGAAGAGAAGTAAATACCCTGATATCGTTAAGCTGTAGGACAATGTTACTGAAAGCAGAGCACCATACCTATCCGCGATTATTCCGAAAATCAGAAGACCACAAGTTGCAGAAATTCCAGAAACACCAAAAGCGCTTGCTGCTGTTATCGGATTCGTGCCTTGCTCAATGAGAAAAGCGACAACTTGGGGTTGAACGGCAAACATTGATATTGCTGTAAGAAAATGAACTGCTGACAAAGACCAGTAAGGCCTAGAACGAACCGCACGGCGAAAAGTCCAATCAGATGTTGGAGAGTGTCTACCTTCTGTTTTCGGTCGTCGAAGGTCTGCCCGGCCTTCAGAAATTTTTTGCCATGGAGCAATTGCCACAAGTATGCCAACGCAAATGACAATCAGTCCAATTGAGCCGTAAGCATTTCGCCAACCAAGATCATCAATGAAAGCTTGGGCTACAGGGGAAAAAATCATGACTCCTACGCCAGCTGCACCCGACACCACAGCAACAGCGGTGGTTAAAGATTGCTGAAACCATCGGGCTAGTAATGCGGATTGCACCGCAATACCAAGCGCTGCTGCTCCGAACCCCACGAGGAGGCTTAAGCACAGATAAAATTGCCATAGCGCTTCAAGTTGTGAGGCTAAAATTGGTCCTACAGCAAGGCATCCCATTCCCAGGGGAAAGAGAAATCTTGGTCCAAACTTATCAAATAGCTTACCTGCAACCGGAGAAAAAAGCCCAAGGCAAAGCATTCCAAAAGCGTATACACTGGCTGCCTCCGCTCTGCTCCATCCAAGTTCTTTACTGACCGGAAGAAGGAAGACGGCAAAAGTCTCAGATACACCTCGTGCAGAGGCACTCATCAATACAAAAACGGCAGCAGCTAAAAATCCGAGGTTAAACCGATGATGCAGGGTCAACGCGGTGGCATGCCAAGATATTCCCGAAAGCGGGTTTTCAAAAATGCCCCGTCCTGTGGAGGTAAAGACATTCCAGCTGCTTCTGGACTAATATGAACAGCAGCGAAGGCAGGGCCCTGCACAGATTGCATCCAATCGCGGAGTTCTGTGGCTTCTTCGGTGCTATCAATTCTCCGGGTTGATTTAAAGCCTAATCCTACGGCGGTTTGCACCAAGTCTACCCCGCGCGCAGTATGAGTTAACTGCTGCCCAGTTTCACCGTACCTTCCATTGTCTAATACGATTACTACCAGATTATCCAGGCCTTCCGCACCAGCTGCTGCAAGTCCAGTGAGGCCCATGAGAACCTCGCCGTCTCCGGTGAGCGCTAAAACGCGTTTGGTTGGTTGTGCTGCAGCTAGACCAATTGCCATTGGCACTGCTCCACCCATTGCGCCCCAAAGGTAAAAATTTAGTGGGTGGTCTCCCGCAGCCATCAGGTCGTAGCAAGGTGATCCAAGTCCGGCTACAACAAGCAGATCATCAGATCTGTCGTGCATAAGATTTGCCACTAAAATACGCCGATCTATTAGACCATCTGACTTCTTGATTATTTCAGGGGCACTCATTGTTTGTTGTCTCCTGCACTTCCTGCTGCAAATTTCTTCGTGCCAACTAACTTCTGCGCCAATAATACGGCAGTCATGCAATCACCATTGTATGCTTGGTCAATGGCTGCCCGCACTGTGTCAGCTACATCCTCTGCGCGTTCAACTCTGTAACATTTTACTCCGGCTAACTCGAAATGAGCCTGTGTAGTACCTCCCATTGGCATTTGCCACGAGTTGAACTCACCCCACTCACCACGCATCGTCACAAACATTGGCATGGGAAATCTGCAAGTGGTCATAAGGCTCAGCATATTGATTGTGTTTCCAACCCCACTGGATTGCATCAGCAACGCACCCTTATCACCGCCCAACCAAGCACCTGCTAGACAGGCTACGGCGTCTTCTTCAGTAGTAACTGAAATTGCGCGCATCTCATTAGCAGCGTGGGCGCGCTCAATAAGCTTTTTGTGGCCAGCGTCGGGTACATAAGCAATTTGTTTTATCCCGGCATTAACTAGGGCTTCAAAAATATCATCCCGCCAGTCATGGGTCATTTCAGCATCTGTCATCGTTAACTCAATAAGATTAATATGAAACCTGACTTTTACACGAGGCTGTTCTAGACCGCCATATGTCTAACCGCATGACCGATATGCCTGAAGCGCTTGTCCGGGAAGCAAACGCTTTGAGTTGGCCATCCGTAAGGATTAGTTTTTATTACATTGCGATGTTTGGAACCGTTGGAGTTTTTGCACCTTTCCTTCCAATTTGGCTAAAGGACCGAAGCTTATCAGCAGAAGAAATCGGGATAGTGATGTCTGCAATCGCTTGGACCCGAGTAATGGTCAATCCGCTTGCTGCACACGTCGCAGATGTAACTGGGCGACGTAGAAGATTGGCATTAATGACTGCAGCTGGGGCTTGTGTGGGTTTGGGATTTGTAACGCAGTCTTATGGGTTTTTTGCTATTTTAGCGGCACTGATTTTTACAGCGGCTTGCCAAGGTCCCGTTTTACCTGTTGTTGAGAATCTTTGCTTACTAACTATTATAGCCCGTAATTTGTCGTATGGACGACTACGTGCATGGGGCTCGGTCGCTTTCATCGCGGTAGTTACTGGCGCCGGCTATTGGCTCGAGACCGCTCCATCAGATCATGTGATTTACATGTTAATTGGCGGCTGGCTTTTGATCCTGTTTTCGGTAGCTTGGTTGCCTGATCTTCGATCTCCGCCATGGGGCAAGAAAGAAAGAAGGTTTCAAGCAGCTCCTGCATGGGCTCTACTTCGCAATAAAACATTCATACTGCTGCTAGCTGCGGCAGCCGCTAATATGAGTTCACATGCAGTTTTGAATGCCTTTTCATCAATTCACTGGATTGGCGCAGGGATTAGTGAAAGCTCTATTGGCTATCTTTGGTCTATCGGAGTTTTGGCTGAGATAATTCTTTTCTGGATGGCGGCTCCAATCGTTGCACATCTGGGGCCCGGTTGGCTTATGGCCCTTGGTGCTGCTGGAGGTGTTATTCGATGGGTTGGCTTGGGTTGGACAACAGATTTTTACGCACTCCTTTTCTTTCAAACTTTGCATGGATTGACCTTTGGCGCCGCTCATTTAGGGGCGATGACATACCTTCAACGACATGTCCCAGCTGAGAGCTCTGCAACAGGTCAAGCGCTATACTCTGCTCTCGGAATGGGAGCTGCTTTGGCTTTAATGCAGCCAATTGCGGGCTGGCTCTATGCTAAAAATGGAGGCGGCGCTTTTTATGCAATGGCTATCTTGGCGGCAGTTGGATTTTTATTCGCAGTATTGCTCGCTTTCAGACTAAGGAAAATTGACCAAAATAGTCCAACCTAAATACATGTTGTGGGATTTAATTCGCACATAAGTTGCGGCTGCTTGTAATTGTTATAGTAAATTTGATTTTTGTAATTTCAAAATGAAGGTTGGCAAAATTGGTAAGCAATTACACAAACCTTGCGTAAACTCTTGCTAGAGTCTAACTCGATTGTTCTTTTGTCCAGGGATTTAGATAAATGGGTTCCTCTGTCTTTATCGACGGTGAGGCTGGCACAACTGGCCTTCAGATATTCGACCGATTGAAGGATCGGAAGGACATAAGTCTCATCCGCCTTGATGACATAGAAAGGAAGGAATTAAAGGCGCGACAAGAAGCTCTTAATGCGGCTGATATTGCTATCTTATGCCTTCCTGACGATGCAGCTCGCGAAGCGGTTGATCTTATTAGAAATACAACCACCCGGGTAATTGATGCTTCAACAGCCCATAGAACGGCTGAGGGTTGGACATATGGTTTCCCGAATATTCAAAAGACCAAAGACGCCTGATTGGTGAATCTAATAGAATAAGTAACCCTGGCTGCTATTCGGTCACCTCAATTGCGATGCTACATCCGATTATTGCAGCTGGCTTAATTAAGGCAGATTGGCCAATTACAATAAACGCTGTGTCTGGATATTCTGGTGGAGGAAAATCACTTATTGGTGAATTTGAGGGTGAAAATGCATCGCCCAATCAGCAAGTAGTATTTTCTTACGCGTTGAGCTTAAAGCATAAACATCTCCCGGAAATTAAGCGCTGGGGCGGCCTTAGTCATAATCCAATTTTTGAGCCGCATGTGGGGCGTTATCATCAAGGAATGATAGTTAATATTCCTCTGCCTCTTTGGGCGATGCCAGATAAGCCAACACCCGTAGCAATCAATCAGACACTCGCTGCCCATTATGAAAATGAGCCGTTTGTTGAGATTGCACCGCTAGGTCCACCTATGGGTTCAGACCGTTTGGATCCTGAGTGTTTAAACGGTACGAATAAACTTCGGATTCATGTGCTTACTAATCCAGATGGGGATGCTGTGGTATTGTCAGGCGTTTTGGATAATTTGGGTAAGGGCGCATCTGGCCAAGCAGTGCAGACATTGAATTTCTTGATTGGTTCCAGCGAAGATACGGGATTGTAAATCATGCAGTCAGTAAGTTCTTTACCAGCGCCCAAGGGATTAATTTTACCTTTCAAAGGTATCAGCCCACGAGTGGCAGATGATGTATTTCTAGCTCCAAATTCTGTGGTCGTTGGAGATGTGGAGATAGGTGAGCGCTCAAGCCTTTGGTATAACGTGGTTGTGCGTGCTGATGTAGGGTTAATCAAGATTGGAGCAGGCACGAATATTCAAGATGGATCGGTTGTTCATGTGACAGGTGGCCAATTTGATACTCATATTGGTGACGATGTTCTGATAGGGCATCTGTGCATGATCCATGGGTGCGTCCTTGAAGACAGAGCATTTGTTGGAATGAAAGCAACAATTTTAGATGGTGCTAGAGTTGAGGCAGATGCAATGGTTGCTGCTGGCGCCGTAGTCACACCAAATAAAGTTGTTAAATCAGGTGAGCTTTGGGCTGGAGCACCAGCTAAAAAAATGCGTGATATGGATGCAGACGAAATCCAAAGACGTCGCAAGTCGGCGCCAAATTATGCAATTAATGCTTTAGATCATATTAACTCACTTCGACATGCTTAGGAGCGACATCATGCAGGAATTTTTGGCTGCTAAAGCAGTGTTGCCTGATGATGGAATGGATGGTTGTCTAGTTGCACGAGTTTGGAGACCTAGTTTAGGGGCGTCACTAGCTGTCATAAAGCCTACAGGCGTTTTCGACATAACGCGCAACTTTCCAACCCTGTCAGACCTCTTAAGTACCGTTGATCCTTCCAATGCGCTTGCTGAGATTACTTTGGGTGAGCGTGTTGGTAGTCTTGATGAGCTTTTAAGAAATAGTTCGTGTGAAATACGATCTGAGAGAGTTGCCCATTTTCTGGCACCACAAGATATTCAGCCGGTTAAAGCTGCAGGAGTTACCTTTGCAGCCTCCATGCTCGAAAGGGTTATAGAGGAACAAGCAAAAGGTGACCCGGCCAAAGCTCAGGCTGTGCGCGCCGCCGTACAGGAAAAAGTTGGTGACGATTTATCAAAGGTAGAACCAGGGTCATCAGCTGCCGAAGGCTTAAAGGAAAAACTAATAGAGTTGGGTGTGTGGTCTCAATATCTAGAAGTGGGAATTGGCCCATACGCTGAAATTTTCACCAAATGCCCACCTATGGCCGCTGTTGGCATAGGGGCAGAGGTTGGTTTGCGTCCTGATAGCCAGTGGAATAATCCTGAACCGGAAATAGTGCTCGTCATCGCGCCTAATGGTGAAATCGTAGGGGCAACACTTGGGAACGATGTTAATCTTCGTGATATAGAGGGCCGTTCCGCTCTATTGCTTGGGCGTGCAAAAGATAACAATGCGTCTTGTAGCTTAGGACCTTTTATACGGTTTTTTGATTCTACTTTCTCTATTGATGATGTTCGTCGATCAGTAGTCTCTTTGACTGTAACGGGACAAGATAACTTCCGAGTGGTTGGTCGCTCTTCAATGTCTGAGATAAGCAGAGATCCATACGCTTTAGCGAAGGCTACTTTGTCTGAAGATCACCAATATCCAGATGGTGTGTTTTTGATGTGTGGAACAATGTTCGCACCCACAGACCTGCGAGATGGTGAAGGTTTCACCCACAAGTTTGGGGATATTGTGCAAATCTCCACGCCAAAACTTGGATGTTTAGTGAACCGTACCGCATCTACGCACCAAATTCCGGCTTGGACGTATGGTATGCGTGCGCTGATGCGTAGTTTGGCCAAAAGAGGTCTTAATTAAAATCGTTTTGCACAGTGCTTTTCCAGGAAATCGGGACTTTGAAACCTTACTCTTTTGTAAATAAGTAGATTAACTCAGCTTTGTTTTAAAGCGAGATCCTGGAGGAGGGGGATTATTAGGTGGGCCAGCGAAACATTGTGCTTGCCTCATCCAATTCTTCGCACTTTTTCCGGATACTTCGAGTGCTACGTCTTCAATATTCCGTGTTTGTGTCACAACCTGGCAAAACTCTGTTGCCGCACCTTTCACAAATTCTCCAGAATTAATTTGATCCGAATTCCATTCCCATATTGCCCCTGATGGTGCATTCAGAAGGATATGCGGTGGTGGTCCTGGAGGAGCCTCTCCACGATTGGAAAAAGTCCAATTAAATGTGATTGCCCCAAGATGAGCGATGGCTCGGATCCTATCATCATCTTGCCTTTCGGTGCCCAACAAATCATAGATTGCTTGGGAATGAGACCATGTTTCCATAAGGCGTGCTGTTATACTTGACCGGGCACTCATTTCGGGTCCTACCCATGCAACACGGTGTTTTGGTTCTGCCTCTGCGTAAGCACTTGCTGTTTCAGCGGAAGATTCAAGCCAAGCTTTTACGAGGGCTTGTCCCTCTAATCCTTTCACCCAGCCCCGTTGGTATTCAAAGCGTGAAATTCCACTTTCCGATGCTTTTATTCGAGCATGCTGGGCCGCCTGAAACGCTTCTGGGTCAATGAGTGTTAGCCTTGCGTTGGTGTCACCCATATAAAGGTGCGCAAAAATATCGTTAAGGGTCCACCCTTTAAATTGCGTTTCGCGGTTGAATTCAGTGTCGTTGAGAGGGGTGACTAGTTTCTTAAGCGCCTGGCATTCGGCGGCAAAGTCATCGGCCTCTTTGATCATAGGTTGGTTCCTTGTGGCAATGTGTATTTAGAGATACTCAGATGACTAGTTTGTAGGTTAACGGGCAATGTTTTTGAACAATATTTCATACGGGTAACTTAGTTGCAAAATACAAAGTAGTAAGAAAATATAATGATTGTTTTAAGGTAACTGCCGCAAGTTCGTTTGTTAGGTACCTTTTTAATTAATTCTAATGAAGCCCAAATAGATTTTGATGAGGAAGCAAATGATGCAGATAGGTTTTCGCATTCGTGACAATAAAGACAAGGTTTCTGATGCCATATCTGCACAGTTCAAAGATATGCCGGTTGCTAATGTTTCTGACTGTATGGCGAGGATGACCGCGGGAGGCCCAACTCTAAGGCCAATGCATGAATCAGGTTCACTTTCAGGGCCAGCGTTAACTGTCAAAACCCGACCTGGTGATAATCTTTTGCTTCACAAAGCGATTGATATGGCCAGGCCCGGCGATGTTATCGTTTGCGATGGTGGGGGTGATTGCACAAACTCGCTGATGGGCGAGATAATGTTAGCCTATGCAATAACTAGAGGCGTGGCTGGCTTTGTTATCAACGGAGCTATCCGCGATCTTGATGCTTTTAAAGAACGAAATTTGCCTGTCTTTGCAGCAGGTGTTTCTCACCGTGGACCTTATAAGGACGGACCCGGTGAAATTGGTTATGCGATTGCTATTGATGGAATGGTCATTCAGCCAGGCGACCTTGTTATTGGAGATTCGGATGGGGTTCTTTGTGTGCCAAAAAACTCGGCCGAAGAAGTTTTAAAAGCAACCCAGGCTAAAAATGAAGCAGAAGTAAAACAATTTGCTGAAATTGAGGCAGGTACAGTTAATCGTGGGTGGGTGGATGACACTCTCAAGCGGTTAGGATGTGTGATGGAATAACGCCTAAATTATCCGTACTTGCTCTGAAGTAGCCATCTCACCCAGTTGCTATAAAAAATACATGAATTGCTCCCCCAAGTTTGTTTAGGCTCTTGGTTAGGGTCGTCATCTGGATAGTAATTTTCAGGTAAGGATATTTCATTACCCTTCTGAAGGTCTCGACGGTATTCAGCATCTAATGTGAGAGCGTCGTACTCAAAGTGATTCAAAACGTGAAGGTGTTGCAAACGTTTGTCAAATAGTGCGCCAAGCCCAGACTGTTCTGAAAAAAGAAGCGGTTTTAAATGAGAAAATTTTCTCAAATCGTCTATTTTGGTCTCAGTCCAACGAGAAACAGGCATTGATGGTTTTGTATCTAGAGATTTTAAAAAAGGTAGGTCTGCTTCACAGAGTGTGTGCTCGTAAACACCAAATTTCTTCGAAGCCATTAAGTGCTTTGGAATATCATAGTAGTGGTAAAGTGCAGCTTGGGCTCCCCAGCAGAGACTTAGAAGTGGAAGCCCGTTGGTACCATTTTTCCCCCGGACCCAATCTAAAATTTCTGTCATTTCTCTCCAATAGATAACATCTTCAAACGGCAGTATTTCTATAGGGGCTCCAGTTATTATAACCGCATCAAACGATGAGTTTGGTCCCAAAGCTGGCCAACGTTTGTAAAATTGATCAAGGTGTCCTGGGGGTGCATTCTTTGCGGCATAATTTGACGGTGCAGCAAAAGTCAGCGAAACATTTTCGTTCGTTTGGCCAAGGACCCTGGCTAATTGGAGTTCTGTATCCAATTTTTTGGGCATCAAATTAAATACACAAATTTCAAGGCGACGGGTGATATCCATGCTGCCTTCGGTAGTGTACACATCTAAGCCTTCGGCCGCGAGAGAAGCTGCGGCCGGTAAATTTTCTGGAAGAATTATACTCATCCAGCAATGTTCCGATTGCGTGATTCAAGACGAGTTCTGCAGGTTGCAATATACCTGTTAGCTGTTTCTGTGCCGAAGGGATTTTCTTTAATTTCTCGCATGAGGGCGTTGTAAAGAATTTCCATAAAGTTCTCAGGGTCAGGAGTGGTATCGGTGTTAGGGCCGAATAGTTCGGCAGCGTCGATAGTCACACCAAAGCGCGTTGCCATGCGCTCATACCTCGGTTTTCTAAACTCTAGTAATTCTGGAAAAAGTGGTCTGGCAAACTCTATTGGGTTTATGCCAACGCCATCTTCAGGTGTCTTCTCAAGCTTTGGGCCTATGAAATTAGGGTTGTAGAAAAGCGGTTTGGGATGGCTTCTAGCTCGTTCCTTTAAAGCTTCTTCTGCGTAGGCGTCCGCTCTTATGTAAAGAATGAGCGAGTTGTCTATTAGGGGCCTAATGACCGGGTCTTCTGGATCATCAGGGGTAACGATTTCACACAGAGAACCAGATGCGTCGTTTACGAAAGAACTACAACTATAAATATTCCAAGATTTGGAGATGAAGTGAGGTACGTCCTTCATTGATTGGATCTCAGCCTGTCTGTAGAGATTTTGTCTCTGAAGAAATTCTGTTTTTTTGAGGCCGCCAAATTCTGGGTCGCCATAGATGCCAAGAAATGTGGAAACAGGCTCTAGATTATCTACCGATATATTATGACCAATAAAAATTGAGTCGGACCGTAATAAATTTGCGACGAATGGATCTTCCATGGACATAATTTTGAATTTCACGTTATCCAAAATTGGTTCAGACAGATAACGCGTCCCGATCCGATAATCGGCCGAATAATGAAACCAACCTCCATCGCGTCTGAGCGTTTTGGAAAGTGTTGTCTTGCCAACCCCAGACATTCCTAGAAGCGAGATGGCATGCGGCATTTGGGAGAATTCAGTCAGATCGATCATGAGTAAGGTAGACTTATTATTTTCCTGAAAGGTCGCGGATGATAGGGCCAGACTTGAGGAATGCAAGCGCTGGTTAACTATTGGCAGTCGTGTCTGGGCATCTTATATGGCGTAGACAATGATTACTTCACGATCAATTATGTTAACGGCTGCCTTTGACCGACTTGACCGCGGTGCGATGGAGATAGCTGCCACTGCTCTGGCTGCTAATCTTCAACTTGGTGATTGTATTGTGTTGGCGGGTCCTCTTGCTGCCGGCAAGACCACTTTCGTTCAGGCGCTAGCTAAAGCCCTTGGTGAGGTGGATGAGATCACAAGTCCAACATTCACCCTTGCTCACTTCCACACTAATGGCCGTCTTCCGTTGTTACATATTGATGCCTATCGCCTAGAGAGTAGTCACTCATTTAAAGATCTTGCTTTAGACGATTTTTACGAAACCCACGTAACCGCCATTGAATGGGGTGAGAAATTTATAAATTTTTTGCCAGAATATTATAGAGTTGAGTTAGTTCCTGATGGAGAGGATACTCGTCGTCTCATTGTCAGTGTCCCCGCACAAAAAGATGAGAATTTGAAAAAAATTTCTAGGGCACTCGGCAGATGACACTTACACTTTGCCTTCATTCATCCTCGGCGAAGCCATCTGTATTTGTTTTCCGAGATGGTCAGAAATTCGCACCAAAAATCGATAATTGTATAGGGGATCCTGCATCTGGGCCTTCAATTGCAGAATTAGCAGCAGATGCTCTCTCAGCTGCTGATGCCGGTGCAGATGATGTAGACCAGATAGCGATTGATATTGGTCCTGGAAGACTTAGTGCTGTTAGAGCTGCTGTAGCCTTTACGAATGCTTTTAGTTTTGGATTGGGTAAGCCAGTTCTCCCTATTATTTCAAGTTTTGCAGTCGGTTTACTTGCTGAGAGAAAATTTGGATTACCTGCAATTGTGGTCCATAAATCGGCAGGGGGTACAGCTTTTGTAGGGCGTGTTGTAAACGGCTCTTTGGAAACATTACGTCATGGTTCCATAGATAAAACAGTCAGATTAGTTGCCAAAGGATTAGAATCCGTATCCCTCGTTGGGGCACCAGCCTCTTTGCTGAAAGATATAGAAGTAACACAGATGGGGAATCCAGAAATTTCAGATGAAATATTCCCTGAGCTCATCAAAATTGGAGAGTTTGTGGATGCTCCTGTTCACCCAATCACAGAACAATCGGCTTTGATTAATGTCTAAAGAAAGTGCTTTTAAAGCCGCCAATACTCTTCAAGCTGGAGGTGTTATCTTAGCCCCAACAGATACGGTCTATGGGCTAATGGCATTGCCTTGTCACGACGATGCCAGGGCGAAAATTTTCAGGCTGAAGAGGCGCCCTGAACATATGAACCTGCAGCTACTTTGCCCAACTGCTTTCGATCCCAAGGATATAGGTGCAATCGTACCTTCAATTGCGGCAGAACTTTTGCGTTGCGATGATATTCGTTCAAAAATTACCTTTATCCTGCCACTGGATCTGTCTGAAAAGCCAAGATGGTTGTCTGATCGTGTTGAGGTAGGAATAAGAATTCCGGCTGCTTCTTCTCTACAGGAGATGCTATTAAGCACTGGGCCTGTATTTGCCACATCAGCGAATGCGCATGGCAATAAGCCGGGTAAGACCGTGAGTGCAATACTCTCCCAACTAGATGGTTCTCCAGACTTTGTATGGGATGCTGGGCCGCTATCTGATGAGGCCTCCACAGTAATTAATTTCAATATTGACCCTCCTGTAGAACTTCGGCGAGGTGCGGCTGGAGATCTCTAAATTTGGTGTTCATTATGACTGAACAGCTAATTTTAGGTATTGAATCCTCTTGCGATGATACAGCTGTTGCGCTGGTTTCTGAGACAGGTGACGTAATATCCGCAATTACACAAAACCAGGTGCGGATTCATAAAGAGTGGGGAGGTGTATTTCCCGAATTAGCTAGTCGAGCGCATGCGGCTGAAATTATCCCAACTATCAAAGCTGTAATGGCTCAAGCCAATGTTAGTTTGGACTTAATTAGGGCTATCGCTGTCACTCGTGGCCCAGGACTTATTGGCCCATTAATGGTCGGGGTAAATTCAGCAGCTGGCCTTGGAATGGCTTGGGGGAAGCCGGTAATCGGCATCAACCACCTTCGCGGTCATTTGCGCAGTGCAGCCTTAGAAGGTGGAAATGTGAAGTATCCAGCCTTGGTGTTGCTGGTCTCTGGTGGCCATACATTACTCGCTCTAATGACTAACCCGGATGACGTGAAAATTCTTGGCTCTAGTAGAGATGATTCTGTAGGTGAGGCCTATGATAAAACAGCAAGACTACTCGGTCTTGGATTTCCAGGTGGGCCAGAGATAGATAAACTCGCCAAACTTGGAAGACCGAATATTGAATTTCCACGTCCGATGTTGAGAGAAGGACTTGAATTCTCCTTCTCTGGGTTGAAGGCCGCCGTTGCTCGATATGTTGAGCGATACCTGATAGTGAGTCTAAGGATGTGGCGGCTTCATTTGTAGCCTCAGTACTTGATGTTTTAGCAAGTAAATGTGCTATGGCCTTAAAAGAGACCAAAGCCTCCTCTTTGGTTGTAGTGGGTGGTGTGGCGGCAAGCCCGCAAGTTCGTCATCGGATGGAAGAAGTCGCAGTCAGTGCAGGAGCTGAGCTTTCTTTACCCCCTCTGAAATGGTCAACTGACAATGGTGCAATGATAGCATTGGCTGGATGGGATTATGTTAGGTCAGGGCGGTATCCATTGCTCAGACCTGTTGCTCGGCTTTCAATCCAGGATTTTTAAGTGCAAGCTTTCTCTAATTTTGGAGAATCAAATGCAGAAAACGTCCGAAGATACTAGAATTATCTTAGACCCACTTGGGTATGCTTTGGGCGCTGAAATTAGCGGTTTAGATATATCGCTTCCGCCAAATCGGAAGGATGTTGAGGCGGTAAATGCTATCTGGCAGGAACACCATGTTATGGTTTTTAGAGGTAGAAAGTTGCAGCCAAGTGAGATTGTAAATTTTGCCCAAGAATTTGGTCAGTTAGATGACCATGCTTCAACCCCATTCTACAGGCATAAAGATTTTCCCCAACTGCTGCAAATTACTAATCGCTCAATAGATGGAAGACCTTCTGAGACCCGAAACACTGGTAGAAATTGGCATTCTGATTATTCTTACACGGGGCGGCCGGCAGCGGCATCAATGTTGTACTGCGATCAGAGACCGCCCGTCGGTGGTGACACCATGATTGCTAAGATGGTTCGGGCTTATGAGACTCTCTCTACTACGATGCATGGCATCGTTGTTAATCTCCACGCTGTTTATGATATTTCATTAACTGCCGGTTTAAACGAGCGTGACCCTGACAAAACGAAAGAAGTTCGATTGCTGAATCCGCCCATCGCTCATCCAGCGGTTCGGGTACATCCACGAAGTGGGAAGCGCGCTCTCTACGTGTCGGAACGGGTATCTCATTTTCACGGAATGACAAGATCAGAAAGCAGGCCCTTGATAGACTTTTTGTGCTCTCACGCAACCCAGCCAGAAAATATCTATCGCCATGTGTGGCAAGAGGGAGATTTAGTGTGTTGGGATAATCGCACGGTGATGCATATCGCGCTTGCTGATTTTGACGAGGGCAAGCCCCGTCATATGTTGAGAGCTACAGTGCTTGGAGAGCCATCTGGTTTCATTGTCGGAGAACATTAGGCCAAGCTAACAGCTTCATAACTAACAGGCCTGCCTGTCAGTTATGGTGATTATCCGTTCTGATGCATCCAGCGAGCATGGTTGGGTGCCCGCTTTGTTTGAGTCCATTCCTCAAGCATTTCCCATTTGACGTCATCTAATTTTTTGCGCATCTCCGTGGTGCCCGTATTCACCGCCAATTCACACCGGTGTCCATTTGGATCGAAAAAATAAATTGATTTGAAGATGGTGTGGTCGACCGGACCTATAACCTCAATCCCATCAGCTTCCATTTTGGCCTTAGCATTTTCAAGTTCTGCGAGTGTTGAAACCTTAAAGGCTAAATGCTGCACCCAAGCCGGTGTGTTGTGATCTCTACCCATTGCTGGTTTCGTTGGTAGTTCAAAAAACGCAAGAACATTTTCGCCTCCAGCATCCAAGAATACATGCATATAAGGCTCAGGCTCTTTTGTTGAAGGGACTTGGTCTTCAGCGATCGCAAGTATAAAATCCATGTTGAGGTATTTGCCATACCATTCAACCGTCTCTTTTGCATCCCTGCATCTGTACGCCACATGATGCACACCTTGAAGTTTCATAGCGCGTATCTCCTTTGGTCTTTAGAGATAATCTCAGTTAATAAGGTATTCTGGCAAGTTTGTAGGAAGGATTAGCTTCTCTAAGTCTAAGCCTTGCTCTAAACAGTAAGCCAGACCATCATTTTAAAACTCGAAAGCTATTGTGGCGATGCCAGAAGTTGATGCTATGACTTTAGATGCTCTCCGCCAAGAGATTGATCGGATCGATGGTGAGATACATAAACTACTCCTTGCACGCGCTGAAGTTGTTACAAATGTTGCAGCGGCGAAGGCTAACGCTAGTGATGGCAGTCCCGCCCCAGCTTTTCGTGCGGCCCGGGAGGCCGACGTATTACGGCAGCTGGTAGCCCGCCATAGAGGACCCCTGAAGCTGCGGTCTCTAGTTCGCATCTGGCGCGAAATTATGTCTGGAATGACTGAAATTCAGCAGCAAATCGTTGTTGCTGTGCATGTGCCAGAAACAGCTGATAAAACGGGTTGGGATATCGCACGAGATCACTTTGGTCTTGGGATGAAATATTTGCCGCTGCGTTCTTCACGGGAGGTTGTTGCAGCTGTTAACGATGGTCGTGCCGGAATAGGTGTTCTGTCTGCTCCAGATGCTGGAAGTGATGGAGATCAATGGTGGCCCTTGCTTGCAGCAGTTTCCGAAGAAATGCCGAAAATTGTTATGAAGTTGCCATTTTTGCTTTCCAAAGAGTCAGTTACAACAAATTCAAAGGTTGCAATTTGCATGCCTGGGCCTGAACCAGAAATCTTGGATGCGGCATATGTGGTTATCGAGACCGTGCCTGGCATTTCGCGTGAGAAAGTTGCAAGTACATTAAGGGCAGCGGGGATTGAACCCAAGGTACTACATTCAGACCCCAAAACCTCCTTTTATTTGGCGGAGATAGAAACTACTTCGACTGATGCAGTTGATCGTAGGGTGATCAAAAATATAGTTTCAATCGGTGGTTATCCGACTCAAATAGCAACCGAGTGATTGACCTGTAAACTTTAATCTTAACATTCAATGAGAGAGCTGCTCCAAAGACAGCTAAACGGATTGATATCATGTCAAATTCCCCGTTAGTTCCAAGACCAGGCATAATGGATATAGCTCCATATGTTCCTGGTGAGGCTAAAATTTCTGGCCATTCTGAGCCTGCTCAGCTGGCAGCCAATGAAAATGCTCTTGGCCCTAGCCCCGCAGCCGTTGCAGCATATAATTCTGCTGCTAACTCACTCCATCGTTATCCAGATGGCGGATCAACAGAGCTCACAAATGCAATTGGTGAGGTCCACGGCTTGGACCCTAAGCGAATTGTTTGTGGTGCAGGTTCAGACGAAATTTTAGCGCTTCTTGGCCGCGGTTATGTGGGGCTGGGCGATGAAACCCTCCACTCAGCCCATGGCTTTTTGATGTATCCAATCATCACAAAAAGTTTAGGTGCTACGCCTTTGCAAGCCCCGGAGACAGATTTAACCGCTAACGTAGATGCGTTACTTGCTTCGGTTACTCCTAAAACGAGAATAGTTTTTCTTGCTAATCCTAATAACCCGACGGGAACAATGTTACCTGCCGAGGAATTGAAGAGGCTGCGCAAGGGCTTAAATGACGATGTATTGTTAGTTATAGATGCTGCGTATGCAGAGTACGTTGATGACCCTCTCTACAGTGATGGGCGCGATTTAGTTGATGCTAATGATAACGTTGTAATGACTCGAACATTCTCAAAAATTTATGGCCTTGCAGCTCTGCGTATTGGCTGGTGCTATGCTCCTCCCAGCATTGTGGATGTTCTGCATAGAATACGGGGGCCATTTAATGTGACCGCACCAGCCATTGCCGCTGGAGCCGCTGCGGTTCGAGACCAAGAGCATGTCGAGCGTAGTCGTCACCATAATAAGGTTGAGCGGAAGCGTCTTGCCAGTCGATTGGCTCAGCTTGGTCTTTCAGGCCCGGTAAGTCATGGCAACTTTTTGTTGATAAGCTTTAAAACTCCTGAAGTAGCAGAAGGGGCACTTCAAGCTATGAACGCATTGGGAGTGATTCCAAGGCGTGTTGCTGGTTATGGATTGCCAGAATGTTTGCGTATCACGGTTGGAACGGCCGCTGAGAACGATCGTGTTGTCTCTGCTCTAGCTGACTTCACTGGTGCGAAATGATGACAGAGGGTTTTGATCCTTGGGATGAAATAGCGATCATTGGCATTGGCCTTCAAGGGGCTTCAATAGCAATTAATGCGAGGGAGCGTGGTTTAGCCAAGCGAGTAGTTGTTGGGGATATCTCGAAAACAAATAGAGAGCGAGCTCTGGAACTTGGCCTTTGTGATTATGCAACAGCTGATCTCGCTGATGCTGTCAAAAATGCAGATTGCATCTTCATCTCTGTGCCGCTGGGAGCAATGGCTTCAGTGGGGCAGGAAATTGGAGCTGCACTGAAATCGGGATCCATCGTAACTGATACGGGTTCTACAAAGCAGTCAGTTATCAAGGACCTGGGATCATACATACCATCAGACGTCCATTTTGTTCCAGCACATCCTATCGCTGGAACGGAGTACTCTGGGCCAGATGCTGGGTTCCTAACCTTATTTCAGGACCGTTGGCTAATTATTACTCCGCCTACAGGTACTGATAACAATGCCTTAAACAGGGTGCGTAATTTCTGGGAAGCTTGCGGTTCAATGATTGAAATCATGGAGCCAGCGCACCATGACCAGGTCCTTGCTGTTACCTCGCACTTACCTCATCTCATTGCTTTTGCGATTGTTGGCACCGCCTCTGACCTTGAGGATCATCTAATGCAAGAGGTAGTAAAGTTTTCTGCGTCAGGTTTCAGAGATTTCACTAGAATTGCTGCGTCTGACCCAGTTATGTGGCGGGATGTTTTTCTGAACAACAAGGATGCACTGTTAGAGTGCTCTGCTCGTTTGTCAGAAGACTTGGCAAGACTTTCGCGAGCCATCCGTTGGGGAGAAGGTGAGCAGATCGAGAGTCTAATTCTACGGGCTCGAGAAATCCGGCAGGCTCTTATTGAGGCAAAGCAAGTATAACAACCCTCGTTTCCGAATACTTCCAAAGCTGGTATAGTGGATGTTTTTGGCCTAGGAGCTTCTTTTATACAGGGCTTCTTAGAGGCATTTAGGTATAAAACTTAGCGCAAATTGAGATGCAATATGGGGGTAGAAGCAATGGCACGTATTCCTTATCCAAACTTGGATGATCTAGACCCTGAAGTAGGGGCATTCATGAAACGAATTGACCCCATGATAAATGTATTCCACATGATGGCGCACGCGGAAACAGCAGTTCGTCCATTCATGCGCCTTGGAAATGCTTTACTTTTCAAGGGTGAGCTTGATGACGTTCTTCGTGAGATCGTGATCCTTCGAGTAGGACATGTAACCGGATCGACCTACGAGGTGCATCAGCATCGTATCGTAGGTCGAAATTGTGGGATGACCGAAGAGCAAATTGATGGGGTGGCGGAAGGTTCTAAAGCTGCGGTTTTTGATGAACGTCAAAAATTAGCAATCCGGATGGTAGATGAGGTTATCGCTGATGTGCGAATGTCAGATGAAACCTTCAATGAGGCTGTAGAAATTTTTAATAGTCGCGAAATAACTGAAATTCTGATTGTGATTGGTTTTTACAATATGATTGCTGGGGTTCTAGAAAACCTTCAGGTGGAAATAGAGGCCCCCGGCCTGGTCGATAACCCATTAAAACGAGCAAAGCCAGGGTGATAGATATTCCAAACCATTGTTAATAGAGCCTGCTGGCTTCGCATGTGTTTGGACTAGGATAACTCGAGAAAATTTTCTTTATCCAATTATTGATATTGCAACGTTGAGTGCTGGAGTGACGATATATTTTTATTAAAAATGTTCGAGACAACCGATGATTTTGAAAAATACAAATCTGTAGTGAGTTTTTGATATGTTGTTACTTCAATACTTAATCGTCGCAAAATTATGAATATACATGTTGGAGTAAGTTAAAATGAAGGTTGGCATGGTAATGGGGTACTCTGGGGCTAAGTTTAAATTTCCCCAAGCCGAGGTTGAGGCCGCCGATCAGCTTGGATTTGACTCAATTTGGACATCCGAGGCGTGGGGGTCCGACGCAGTTACGCCGGCGACGTGGGCATTAGCCCGAACTAAGCAGGTAAAAGTAGGCACCGCAATTATGCAGATGCAAGCGCGAACCCCAGCTTGCGCAGCTATGACTGCGATGACACTTGATGCTATGTCTGATGGACGATTTGTCTTGGGTATAGGTCCGTCTGGCCCTCAGGTTATTGAAGGCTGGCATGGTGTCCCATATGGGAAACCTCTTCTTCGAACCAAAGAATACATCAGGATCATCCGAAAAATTCTTGCCCGAAATGGGCCCCTAGAACATGTAGGAGAACACTATGAAATTCCTTACCATGGGCCCAACTCGACGGGTCTCGGAAAGCCATTAAAAAGCATTCTCCACGGAGATCCGAAGTTAAAGATTTATACGGGAACCATTACTCCTGCTGGTGTTGAAATGTCAGCCGAGGTTGCAGATGGAATGTTTCCGGTGTTTGCAGTGCCGGAGAAGCTAGATATTTTTGGACCTGACCTTGAGAAGGGGTTTGCGAAGGCAGGAAATGGAAAGTCTTTAAAGGATTATGACATCCTACCGTTTGTGCCCATGGTTATGGGAGACGACTTGGAAGAGTGTCGTAAGCCTATAAAAGAACATCTTGCTCTTTATATTGGTGGTATGGGTGCAAGAGAGAAAAATTTTTATAATGACTACGCTAAGCGACTTGGTTATCAGGCTGCCGCTACTCAGATACAGAACCTGTTTTTAACTGGGAAACGTAATCAGGCTGCTTCTGCTGTGCCAGATGAATTAGTCGATGCAATTGCTCTAGTGGGACCAGAGCTAAAATACTTTCTCGGATCGAAGAATGGCGTAAAGCATCAGGTGCGGATTATGTGCACTCAATCTTGTTGATGCACCCAACAATTGAAGCAATGAGCTTGGTCTCTAAGGCCGTTAGGGACTGAAATTTTGAGTATACTTGGGGCCATATTAGGAGGTGCTGCTGGTTTTGCCATAGGCGGCCCAATAGGTGCGTTGGTCGGCGCAGCTGCGGGACATGCTGCCCAGAGATTTGGAAATGCTGAAGCGAACGATGTCTCGGATGCCTCTGCCTCGAAAGATCAAGCGACGCGTAAAGTTACTTTCACTATCGGAGTGATAGTGCTTGGGGCAAAAATGGCCAAAGCAGATGGCCGCGTAACCGAGGACGAAATCAGGGTGTTTCGCCGTGTCTTCCGGACTTCGCCTGAAGAAGAGAAGAATGTTGCAAAGCTGTTTAATCAGGCAAAACGCGATACCCGTGGATTTGAAGCTTATGCTCGTCAGCTTAATCGTATTTTATCAGGCGCACCTGAGGTAAAGGAGCAGGTCATTGATTGTCTGTTTGAGATAGCTAAAGCAGATGGAAAAATTCATCCAAAAGAAGCTGCCTTCTTAGAAGCAGTTGCGGAGTTAATGGATGTTTCAAGTCTCGCATTTTCTCGACTGCGCAACTTGCACGTAGGTGATGATGAACGAGATCCATATGCTATTTTGGGACTTAAAAGCTCGGCGGAGCCGGAGCAAATTAAGTATCGTTACCGAGAGCTGGTCCGCAATCATCATCCAGATAAGCTGACAGCTGAGGGTATGCCCGAAGAAGCAATTGAAGTTGCAAACCAAAAACTTGCACGTATCAACGCTGCATATGATGAAGTCGCTAAGTCAAGAGGGATTCGCTGATAATCCGATATGAAAAACCCGCCAAGCTTTTACACTTGACGGGTTGAGCAATTAACCAAGGAATTATTGTTAAAGATTTCTATATTTCGATTTTCGGCATCCAAGGACGGGAGTTGTCATCCTGACCCTCAAAACCATCGATTTGATCCTTGTTGCCCATCGTAAGACCAATGTCGTCTAATCCATTCAAAAGGCAATGCTTTTTAAATGGGTCAACGTCAAACTTGATAACTTCGCCATTTGGACGCGTTATCGTTTGGTCTTCTAGATTGACAGTCAGTCTTGCATTAGCGCCCAGTTGAGCATCTTCCATCAATTCGTCGACGATCTCTTTTGGAAGCTTGATTAACAACATTCCATTTTTGAATGAGTTATTAAAGAAGATATCAGCAAAATCGGTGCCTATAAGGCATTTTACACCGTAGTCATTCAGGGCCCAAGGGGCGTGCTCACGTGAAGAACCACAGCCAAAGTTATTTCCGACCACTAACACTTCCGCCCCACGGTAAGCCGCTTTATTGAGAATGAAATCTTCATTCTCCGAGCCATCGCCGTTATAGCGCATATCGTTAAAGAGATGCTTGCCGAGACCCTTCCGCTCGATTGTCTTTAAGAAGCGGGCAGGTATTACCTTGTCAGTATCAATATTTTGAGCAGGCATTGGAGCAGCAACGCCTGTAAAAGTCTGGAACTTGTCCATCAATCGGTTCCTTTCCAGTTCAGCAGTTACCCTTGAGGTCACTACCGTTCAGTGCAGCAAGATGGATTACGTTGGTGTCTGTGCAATCTTCAGTCCAAGTAACCCGTGCGATATCGATAGCGCGTAACTTTCCATCCCTTCCGCGCACAACAGCACTTCTTGGTGTTGAAATAGGTGCGTCTTCGAAATGGCTAAAATCGATAGCTAGTACGCTACCCCTAAAAGATGTCATTTTAAAAATTCCCTGACATCAGCTAAGTGGCCCTTAATTGGCAGCGGCAGCCGCCATTGCAGGAGAGACCAAATGCGTGCGCCCACCAGGCCCCTGACGGCCTTCAAAGTTTCTATTTGAAGTTGAAGCTGATCGTTCGCCAGAGCGCAATTTATCAGCGTTCATGGCGAGGCACATTGAACAGCCTGGCTCACGCCACTCAAAGCCTGCTTCCATGAGAATTTTGTCGAGGCCTTCGGCTTCTGCTGCTTCTTTCACTAATCCGGAACCCGGGACTGCGAGTGCACGCACGCCGGAGGCAACCTTTTGCCCTTTTGCTATTTCAGCTGCAGCTCTGAAGTCTTCTAGTCGTCCATTCGTGCAGGAGCCAATGAAGACTGTATCGACCTTTATATCAGTTATGGGCATTCCACCTGTGAGGCCCATATACTCCAAACTGCGCGCTACTCCGGCCTGCCGTCCTTCATCGTCAAATTCTTCTGGTTTCGGTACCATTGCAGTAATCGGCAGAGCATCCTGAGGGCTAGTTCCCCAGGTCACGTAAGGCTCGATCGTTGTAGCGTCCAGCTCAATTTCTTTGTCATACGATGCTCCCTCATCTGACGGCAAGCTAGACCAATAAGAGACGGCCTGCTCCCATTTTCCACCTTTTGGTGCGTATGGCTTGCCTTTGAGGTATTCAAAAGTTTTTTCGTCAGGAGCAATTAAGCCCGCTCTCGCACCTGCCTCGATCGACATGTTGCAGACGGTCATCCTACCTTCCATTGAAAGATTCTTAATCGCTTCCCCAGCATATTCGATAACGTGACCGGTTCCGCCGGCTGTTCCAATTTTACCAATGATGGCCAGGATTAAATCCTTGCCTGTGGTACCTTTGGGAGGAATGCCTTTAACTGTAATCCGCATGTTCTTTGCGGGCTTTTGCACTAATGATTGAGTGGCAAATACATGCTCCACCTCGGACGTGCCTATGCCGAAGGCGAGTGCACCAAATGCACCATGCGTGGACGTATGGCTATCGCCGCAAACAACCGTCATGCCTGGCTGAGTAAGTCCTTGCTCTGGACCGATTATATGGACAATACCCTGACGAATATCATCAACTGGAATGTAGGGAACGCCAAACTCTTTGACGTTACTTTCCAAAGTTTCTACCTGTAACTTAGACTCAGGATCTTCAATGCCCTTTGATCGATCTGTGGTAGGAACATTATGATCTGCAACCGCTATTGTTCGGTCGGGCCTGCGCAGTTTACGTCCAGCTGCTCGCAAGCCGGCAAAAGCCTGTGGGCTCGTGACTTCATGAGTAAGATGAAGATCAATGTAGATGAGGGCGGTGCCATCATCTTCAGTGCGAACGACATGGTTGTCCCATATCTTATCAAATAACGTGCGTGGTTTTGACATCGCACCTATCTCCCATGTTCAAAAGCCTAAGCGGCCATTCTTTCTAGTTTGAAAGAATGGCCTGCCTGATGCCTGCGTTTTTAATCTTGCGTCTTGGTTGTGCGACGGCGCTCACGGATACGAGCTGCACGACCGCGACGACCGCGAAGGTAATATAGCTTTGCGCGGCGAACCCGACCTTGGCGAATAATTACGATTTTTTCTACATTTGGCGAATATAGAGGGAAGACGCGTTCCACGCCTTCGCCTGAAGCAATCTTCCTCACTGTAAATGCAGATGCGACACCGGCATTTTTACGCGCAATGCATACACCTTCAAATGCCTGAATACGCTCACGTTCACCTTCAACGACGCGATAGTCAACTCGAACAGTATCACCGGGACGAAAGTCCGGAATTTCTTTACCTTCTGTGACACGAGCTATCTCTTCTTGCCCGATTTTCTGTACTATATTCATGTGGCCGGTTCCTTTTTCTTCTCGCCATTCATGATGTTAAACGCGGGACTTCGGTGTTCCCGAAGGCCGGCGCCGACTTTAACCTCTTCTTGTAAAGAGCGCCCACATGTCTGGGCGCCGCTCACGCGTAGTGGCCTCAGCCTGTTCCTGACGCCAAGCCGCTATGCGGGCATGATCGCCAGATGTTAATACGGCCGGCACTTCGATCCCATTCCATACCCTCGGACGGGTATAGTGAGGGTATTCTAGTAACCCGCCTTCAAAACTCTCCTCAACAAGACTTCCTGCTTGGCTCATAAAGCCAGGAAGAAGCCTTATACAAGCATCAATAAGGATCATGGCACCCAGCTCTCCGCCAGATAACACATAGTCCCCAACACTGATTTCCTCTGCCTCGCGTGCATCAAGTACACGCTGGTCAATTCCTTCGTAGCGTCCCGATAAAAGTCTGACCCCTGGCCCAGCAGCTAAGTCTTTCACTTTAGCTTGAGTCAAAGGCGCGCCTCTAGGAGACAAATAAATTAGTGGTCCGATCTCGCCCGAAGCTTCTATAGCTGCATCGACTACATCTGACCTCATAACCATGCCGGCACCACCTCCGAAAGGCGTGTCATCCACAGTTTGGTGCTTATCGCGCGTGAAGTCGCGGATGTCCAGTGTTTTAAGAGCCCAAATTTCTTTTTCGAGTGCTTTACCAGATAAAGCCATGCCCAATGGGCCTGGGAACATTTCTGGAAAGATTGTCAGCACAGTTGCTTTCCAAGTCATTCATCACCTTTATGGACGTCTTTTGGAACCCAAAGCCCGGAAGGGGGATCAACTTCTATAGTTCCTTCCGCGACATCAATCACTGGCACTACAGCTTTTGTGAATGGTAAAACTAAAGGGAGGCCTCCATCCGATAGAGCTATTTCTATGAGATCGCCTGCCCCGTGGTTAAAAAGTGCATTTACTTTCCCAATTGAAGATCCCTGCACTAGGACATTTAGGCCTATGAGGTCAGCGTGAAAATACTCATCAACATCAGGATCCGGTAGACATGAGCGTCGAAGGTAAAGGATTTGGCCCTTTAATTTTTCCGCTGCGTTTCGGTCATTAGACCCTGATACACGACATATTGCGACCGTATCTCTCGCCTCTAGCACTTTGAGTATGAAGGAACGTTCGCCTGTTTCATCACTCAAGGCGCCGTATGAATCAATCCCTGCAGGGATTTCTGTGAATGTTTTCACGCGAACATGACCTTGCAGACCATGCGCCGCAACAATCACGCCAGCAGGGATTAACTCAGTCTCTTTTTCCAAGCCTTTACTTGTCAGATTTTTCTTCCTCTGAGGCTTCCTGCTCAGCAGGTGCTTCTTCAGCAGGTGCTTCTTCAGCAGGTGCTTCTTCAGCAGGTGCTTCTTCAGCAGGTGCTTCTTCAGCAGGTGCTTCTTCAGCAGGTGCTTCTTCAGCAGGTGCCTCTTCAGCAGGTGCTTCTTCAGCAGGTGCCTCTTCAGCAGGTGCCTCTTCAGCAACTTCTTCAGCAGGTGCTTCTTCAGCAACTACTTCCTCTTCAGCAGCAGCTTCTTCAGCTGCCTTTGCAGCCTCAGCAGCCTCACGCAGGCGTTCTTGAGCCTTGGCTTTTGGTAGGTTTTTCTTGGTTTGAGTTGGGATGGCGCGGCGCTCCATCAACCCGGCATCTGCCAAGAACCGTGCTACACGATCAGAAGGTTGCGCACCATCACCCAACCATTTTTGAATTCGATCAGTTTTTAATCGTACACGATCCGAATGATCGCTGGGTAGCATTGGATTATAGGTGCCGACCTGTTCGATGAAACGACCATCACGCGGGTCACGAGAATTCGCAACTACAATTCTGTAATATGGGCGTTTTTTAGCGCCGCCACGTGTTAAGCGAATTTTAACTGACATTTTTTATTCTTCCTTCTACGAAATTTAGAAATTTGTGCTGATTAGAGGGTTATTGACCAAAAGGGGTGAATGGACCTTTACCCGGGAGTGTAGGAAATTTGGGTAATCCCGAACCTTCCCCAAGAGGTCCTGAAAGTGCGTTACTGCCTGAATTGGGCAGTCCCATACCAGGAGGCAGAGAAGGCATTAGTCCCTTTTTCCCCTTCTTTTTTCCGAGCTTGTTCATCTGTTTCATCATGCCGCGCATTTGATCGAATTGCTTAAGCAAACGATTGACCTCTTGAACTTCTACGCCTGACCCAGCTGCAATTCGTCGCTTGCGAGAAGCTTTCAGAAGCTCTGGCTTCCGCCTTTCCGTTGGGGTCATGGATAAAATGATAGCTTCTTGGCGAGCCAGAACCTTCTCATTGACGTTGGCTTCCGCCATCTGCTGTTTCAATTTTCCAACTTGCGGAAGCAGGCCCATCAATCCGCCAAGTCCACCCATCCGTTTCATTTGACGAAGCTGGGAGAGTAAATCTGAGAGATCCATCTTCCCGGCCTGAAGTTTTTGGCGAGGTTTTCTGCTTCTTCTTGCTCTATGGTCTCTGCAGCGCGTTCTACGAGGCTTACAATATCGCCCATCCCGAGGATGCGGGATGCAATACGATCTGCATGAAATGGCTCAATAGCATCTAACTTTTCGCCAGTTCCCATAAACCGGATTGGTTTTCCGGTAACTGCACGCATCGACAGTGCTGCACCACCGCGTGCGTCTCCATCGATGCGGGTTAATACAATGCCTGTTACCCCGAGGCGCTCTCCAAATGCCTCAGCGACGCTAACGGCATCTTGACCGGTCATGGCGTCCGCAACCAGTAAGGTTTCAGTAGGACTGACGATGCGCGAAACGGCTTCAGCTTCCTGCATCATCGTTTCATCTACTGTCGTGCGCCCAGCTGTGTCGATGAATACTACGTCGTAGCCTTGCTTTTTAGCGGTATCAATGGCGCGGCGAGCGATCGCTGGAGCAAGTTCACCAAAGACTACTGGAAGCGTATCTATATTTGCTTGTAATCCTAAAGTGGCTAACTGCTGCTGAGCTGCTGGTCTATGCACGTCCACAGAGGCCATAAGACAGCGTTTCTTCTCTCGCTCTCGCAGACGAATTGCTAACTTCGCAGTGGTAGTCGTCTTTCCAGATCCCTGAAGGCCACACATTAGTATTACAGAAGGAGGATTGGTACCAAGTGATAATTCGGAATTAGCTAAAGGAGGCGAGCCTTCGCCCTCAAGCATATTAACCAACTCATCATTAACAATTTTAACTACTTGCTGGCCAGGGGTGACGCTTTTGAGAACTTGGGATCCGATAGATTTTTCTGTAGCACGTTCAATAAATTGACGTGCGACTGGAAGAGCTACGTCCGCTTCCAAAAGAGCGAGGCGGACCTCGCGCATCGCCTGCCGAACATCTTCTTCGTTTAAGACACCTTTGCCCGTAAGCTTCTTAAAGGCGTCTGAGAGACGACCACTTAAGCTTTCAAACATGGTTTCAGCTCCTATCGATCCCTATGTCCAACGCCAAACGCGCCAGTGCGCGAACACTCGCGGACTGGCGTCAACTTTTGTACACTCAAAAGCTGTGGGCAATTGAACTGCCGGAATAAGGTCGGCTTATGACTGATTTGGTGGGAGATTGCAAGGATCAGTTGAAGCAGGGCTGCTATTTTGGTGACGATTGTCGCCAATAGGTATCATACCTCGTTTGCCGGAAGCAGCAGCAAGAGCTTTATTTCTGGGTGCAAGTCCATAAATCGATTTCGTTGCATCTACGATAACAACACCTGAAAATCCCCGAGCCAACGATGGCCAAATTTTTCAAGAGTATCGGATGACCACAATGGAAGCGTTCTGTTGCTTGGCGGTTGGTAGAGCGCATAAACGCTTTGTTCCACATTAAAAAGCGATTGCTCCAGGGTTTTTGTTAGTTGTTTCGATGAGTATGGACGCCCGTGACCAAATGGAGAATTATCCGTCCTGCACCAAAGACCACGTCTGTTAGCTGCTATGACAATTAAGCGCCCGGAGTCGGCCAGGACGCGCCAGATTTCACGCAATAAAACCCGCTCCGCTGATGTATCTTCGAGAGCATGCATAAGTATGATCCGATCAATGGACCGATCAGGAAGGGGAGGTTTGTCTCATTGGTCACAGCATTCAGGCATTTTTTGCCTACAGGCCATGCCCATCCCCCTTGTTCCGCGGGCATTAATGACATTACTCGACCCGCACCTGCTTTGATCAAAATCGGCTCTAAAATGGGAGGAGTGTAGCCAAAACCCATAACAGTCTCGCCTTTTAGGTTTGGCCACAACGTCTCAACACGACGCGCAATTTGGCGTGCTGCTGCCTGTCCTAGGGCGTTTTCGTAAAACGCTTTCATTAAGGAAATATCAGTACGCATAGCTTTTTTCTATCTTGGTGTTACCCTTTAAATCAGGCCTTAAAATGACTTGAAAACTGGAGACTCTCTTAATGGCACTCGAAGTCGAAATGGTGTCCGCGCTTAGCGACAATTACGTCTACCTGCTGCGAGATACTGAAACAGGCGTGGTAGCAGTAATTGATCCTGCAGAACCAGATCCTGTAGATAAGGTCCTTGTTGCAAAGCAATGGAAGCCATCAATCATTATTAACACCCACCATCATGGCGATCATATCGGTGGAAATGAAGCGTTGATCGCCAAATATGGATGTCAGTTAGTTGGCCCTAAAGCGGAAACACACCGTATCCCAGGAATGAATCAAACTGTCAGTGAAGGTGACCAAATCAAAGTTGGGTCGCAGATCGGTAAAGTTTTTGAAACACCTGGGCACACTAAAGGACATATCTCTGTATACTTTCCTGAAGGAGCAGCGCTCTTCGCAGGAGACACCCTTTTTGCGCTTGGTTGCGGGAGAATGTTCGAAGGTACACCGCAGGAATTTTGGCATTCGTTGTTGAAGCTGAGAGCTCTTCCGGATGATACCCTTCTTTATTGTGGGCACGAGTATACTCAATCTAATGCAAGGTTTGCTCTATCTGTTGATCCCTCGAATCAGACGCTTTTGACTCTATCGGAAAAGATAGATGAGAGACGGTCAAAAGGATTGCCAACAATACCATCAAGACTTGGAGATGAGAAAATAGCCAACCCTTTTCTTCGAGCAGATGATAAGAAATTAGCAGTTGATGTTGGCGCCAGCGAAGATCCAATTCATGCTTTTGCTGTAATAAGAGAGCTGAAAGACAATTTCTAGTACATTTGTTGCATTTCATCAGAAATTTTGGGTTAGCTAGCTCATCTTTTTTGCCATGATTGGCGCAAAGCTCTTGCATCTGAGCATTAACGGTCTTATCAGACACGCATCACACACATGGGCCAAAACCCAAGGCGGTCTAATGACTGTCAATTCCGGTGCTGAATGCGGCTCTGCTGCTGAGGCCCTGGCCCATGGAGGAACAACCGGACCAGGGGAGATGGTAAGGCCATGATGCCGACTTTTACTATGCGCCAGCTTTTAGAATCTGGCGTTCACTTCGGGCACCACACACGTCGGTGGAACCCGAAAATGAAGCAGTACATTTTTGGTGTACGAAATAACACACACATCTTAGATCTGCAGCAATCTGTGCCAATGCTTCATCAGGCACTGAATGCTCTTCGTGATGTCTCCGCAAACGGTGGCCGTATACTGTTCGTGGGTACCAAACGGCAGACACGAGACCTAGTTGCGCAGCATGCTGAGCGGTGCGGTCAGTACTTCGTCAACGACAGGTGGCTTGGTGGAATGTTGACCAATTGGTCAACAATTAGCCAGTCCATCAAACGGTTGAAAGAGCTAAGTTCAGAGCTCGAAGGTGAAGAAGAAGGCGCAGGGCGCAGCAAACGCGAGCAGCTTGAGCGCACACGGACCCGGGATAAGCTAGAACGTACACTGGGTGGAATTAAAGATATGGCTGGTGTGCCAGATCTGCTTTTTGTAATCGATACAGTCAAAGAGCACATTGCAATCGCAGAAGCAAAAACGCTCGGTATACCGGTGGTGGCCATAGTAGATAGCAATTCTGATCCATCAGATATCGCGTTCCCCATTCCAGGAAATGACGATGCAATCCGAGCGGTGAATTTGTATTGCCAGCTAGCGGGTGACGCAATTTTGGACGGGCTACAACAGGGCCTCGTTGAGTCAGGCGTTGACATTGGGGCATCGGAAGATGTGCCAGCAGCTGAGGTGCCGGTTGAAGAAGCTGCAGCTGACGCAGAAGCTGCAGCTGACGCAGAAGCTCCAGCAGAAGCAGAAGCTCCAGCAGAGGCTGAAGACACAAAAGGCGAAGAAACCAAGCCTGAAGATGCCGCTGCTAGTTAAGTAGTTCTTCGGAATTTAACATCAATTTATGAGAGGGTAGAACGATGGCGGCAATTACAGCGAGCCTCGTTAAGGAGCTGCGTGAGCAATCTGGCGCGGGTATGATGGATTGTAAGAAGGCTCTAACAGAGACTGACGGAGACTTAAACGCGGCTATTGATTGGCTAAGAACAAAAGGTTTGGCTGCAGCTCAGAAAAAGCAGGGCGCGTTGCAGCAGAAGGTCTCGTTGCCGTGGCTGTGGATGGCAATGTAGGATCCGTTGTTGAGCTCAACTCCGAAACAGATTTTGTTGCGCGAAATGAAGACTTTCAGAACCTTGTCGAAACCATAGCGCGTCTTGGGCTAAAATCAGGTGGAGACATTGAAGCGCTTAAACAAGCAACGGCTGCAGATGGCAAAACCGTTGCAGAGATGCTCCAGAACGCGATTGCAACAATTGGCGAGAATATGAATCTCCGTCGCTATGAGGTAATTTCAGTGTCTGAGGGTTCGATAGCGAGTTACGTGCATACCGCTGTTAAACCAGGCATGGGAAAAATTGGGGTATTAGTAGCCTTAGAGTCGTCCGCTGAGGCTGAAAAGGCTGCTGAAATTGGTAAGCAGGTGGCTATGCATGTTGCCGCTGCTTCTCCCAAGGCTGCAAATCGTGATGAAATTGATGCAGCAGACGTGCAATGGGAGCGAGACATCTTAACAGCTCAAGCTAAAGAGTCAGGGCGTCCCGATAATATCATTGAAAAAATGGTAGAAGGACGACTTCGCAAATTCTATGAAGAGTCAGTTCTCGTAGAACAAGCCTTTGTTATTGATCCAGATCAAACTGTTGGTCAGGCCCTTGAGTCAGCGGGTAAAGCAGCCGGAGCAGACATCAAGGTAAAAGGTTTTGTTCGACTTGGCTTAGGTGAAGGTGTTGAGCGCGAAGAAAGTGATTTCGCGGCAGAGGTAGCGGCTGCAGCTGGTACATCCTAATCTATTCGGCGCACTGGTCATTAGGGCCTATTGCCCTCTGACACCAATCACGAGTACGGAAGAGGTATCGCAACTGTAATAGGAGGCGGATGATAATGGCGAGTAAGCCCAAGTACCGCCGGGTTCTGCTAAAAGTGTCTGGAGAAGCCCTTATGGGCGGTCAACCTTTTGGTATTGATCCTGTTGTGATTAACCGTATCGCAAAAGATATAGTTGAGGTCAGGGAAGCAGGTGTTGAAGTCGCTCTTGTAGTAGGTGGGGGCAATATCTTCCGCGGTGTGTCGGGTGCTAGTGCGGGTATAGAGCGTTCAACGGCTGATTATATGGGAATGCTCGCAACAGTAATGAATGCTCTAGCTATGCAGGCAGCCCTTGAGACACTGGGTTCGCCGACGAGGGTGTTGTCAGCCATTCCAATGTCTTCTGTATGTGAACCATATATTCGAAGACGGGCCGAGCGGCATATGGAAAAAGGTCGAGTTGTGATTTTTGCCGCCGGCACTGGAAATCCTTTCTTTACGACTGATACTGCGGCAGCTTTACGAGCATCTGAAATGAACTGTGAAGCCCTTTTAAAGGGAACACAAGTTGACGGAGTTTATTCCGCAGACCCCAAGATTGACCAAAACGCTAAACGTTTCGATAAACTTTCTTATAAAGACGTGCTGGCCAACGATCTTAATGTAATGGACGCTTCGGCAGTCTCACTTGCTCGAGAAAATCAAATCCCCATAATTGTGTTTTCTATACATGAGGCCGGTGGATTTAGTGATGTCATCCACGGAAACGGCGCTTATACGTTGGTAAGTGATACAGAGAATTAAAGTCAGGTTTTAATTCCTTAAGACCGCAAGCTAGGAGTTCTTAAAATTATGTCAGAGCCTGACCTTGATGATATTGCGCGGCGTATGAGTGGAGCTGTTGAGGCTCTGCGGCGGGAATTTCAGGGCCTTAGGACAGGACGTGCTTCAGCTGCTCTGTTAGATCCTGTGGTGGTTGAAGTTTATGGTGCAAAGACCCCACTAAACCAGGTAGGAACGGTTGGTGTTCCGGAGCCTAGAATGTTGACTGTTCAAGTATGGGATAAAAGCAATACCTCGGCAGTGGAAAAAGCGATCCGTGATGCTGGCCTCGGTCTAAACCCAATGACGGATGGTAATCTTATCCGCATCCCAATTCCTGAACTTTCTGGTGAGCGTAGACAAGAGCTAACAAAAGTGGCCGGACGGTATGCTGAGCAGGCCAGAGTTGCTATTCGAAATATTCGTAGAGATGCAATGGATGGTCTTAAGAAAGCTGAAAAAGACGGCGAAATTTCCCAAGATGATCAAAAGCTTTATTCCGATGAGATTCAATCCTTGACCAATAAGTATGTTGGTGAAGTAGACGAGACCGCAAAGCAGAAGGAAGCTGAAATTCTTCAAGTTTGATCGTCTGGTAACTTGTTCCAAGCACTCTTTTTTGATCTGAGTTTTTCAAAATTCCATGATGGTGTCTTCACTGAAATCATGGTTGATAGGGGCGTAGATAAAACCTTTCGGAAGTTCTTTGGTTGTGGTCTGACGTGATGCTAAACGAAATGTGAGTGTTGATGGATTTCTCGGAAAATTTTCTTAAGCGATCAATTACAGCGGCCATACTCACTCTGGCATTTCTTGCGACTAACATTCTATATTTCGAAACATTCTTTCTGCTCTTGGTAGTCTCATCAATTGCTCTTTTGAAAGAGTGGTGGGAGTTGTCAGTTAAGTGGAACGGGTATTTTAGACGTTCGGTAATCGGTTTTTTTGGTTTGCACCGGCTTTGTTGCGTTAGGTTGGTTGAGATATGTACGGAGCATCTCCTGTATTTTGGGCTGTTTCAATCATAGTCGCATCTGATGTTGCGGCTTATTTTTTGGTCGAACTTTTGGCAAAAGAAAAATTTTTCCTATCATTAGCCCAGGAAAGACATGGGAAGGATTTTTAGGTGGTCTCACTGCCGCTGGTGTTGTTGGGGTAGTGCTTGGAATTTTTTAGGTGGGGATTGGGCTTTATTTGGGGTGCTGGTAGCTCTTTTACAGGTATAGCCGGAGTGGTGGGAGATTTGGTGGAGTCCTACGTTAAGAGGTGGGCTGGGGTAAAGGATTCTGGGAAAATTTTGCCTGGTCACGGTGGTGTTTTGGACCGACTGGATAGTCATTTGTTCGGATTGCCGATATTTGTTGTGGGTGTGACAATGATTGGATGGCCGACATGACAGTTAAAACCGTCTCGATCCTAGGTGCGACCGGTTCTGTGGGGCGAGCGGCAGCCGATCTAGTTATTGGAGCGCCTGAACGTTTTCAAGCTGAAGCTATTGCCGCGGGAAGTGATGTCGATGCACTAGCAACCTTGGGTCGTGAACTTAAAGCACGTTTCGTAGCCGTAGCTGACGAAAATCGCTACCAAGATTTGAAAAACGCCCTATCCGGATATAAATGCGAAATCGCAGCAGGTGCCGCGGCCGTTAAAGAGGCTGGCCTAAGGCAAGCAGATATTGCCGTTGCTGCGATAGTTGGTTTGGCAGGCCTTGAGTCCACTCTCGCTGCTTGTATGACTGGAAAAACTGTCGCTTTAGCTAATAAGGAAGCTCTTGAATCCGCGGGTGATGTTGTAAAAGCTGCAGCTGCTGCTAACGGTGCACAAATATTGCCTGTTGACTCAGAGCACAGTGCTCTTTTCCAGGCTTATGAGCCTGAGCGCGCCTCCACAGTTGAAAAACTCACTTTGACAGCTTCCGGCGGTCCATTCTGGAAGTGGTCGCAATCACAGATTGCAAATGCAACGTTGGAAGATGCGCTGAGGCATCCAACATGGGACATGGGATCAAAGATCACTATTGATTCTGCTACGATGATGAATAAGGGTTTAGAGCTAATTGAAGCGGCTCGTTTGTTCCCCTCTCCGAGGACAGGATTGACGTTTTAATTCACCCCCAGTCCATTATCCATGGCATGGTGTCATATAGAGACGGGTCAGTCATGGCTCAACTTGGCGCCCCTGATATGCAAACACCAATAGCAGTTGCACTAGCTTGGCCTGACAGGATGCAAACACCCGTTCAACGATTAGACCTAGCGAGTATTGGTCAGCTAACCTTTGATGCTCCAGACCCTGAAAGGTTTCCATCCATAAATCTTGCGCGACAGGCGCTTCGGGATGGAGGTGATCGTCCTGCAGTTCTTAATGCAGCGAATGAAGTTGCTGTGGCTGCCTTTTTAGAAGGACGCATTAGTTTTGTGGCCATCGTGGAAACAGTCATGGCAGCTCTTGCAGCTGTGCCGGGGATGCACGCAAATACTTTGGAGCAAGTGGTAGAAGTTGATCGCCAAGCGCGGCTGGCCGCGTTAAATCATATCAGTTCGTTGATCTGATTAGGAAAAGTTTCTTTGGCAATTTTAATTGATTACCTTCCTTGGTTTCTCGCTCTCCTGACGGTCTTGGTATTTGTTCATGAGCTTGGTCACTATCTTGCTGCACGGGCTGTGGGCGTTCACGCCGAAACATTTTCAATCGGCTTTGGTCCAGAGATTTTTGGTTTTAATGATCGTCGTGGATGCCGTTGGCGCTTCGCATTAATACCACTTGGTGGCTATGTGAAAATGCGAGGTGATACAGATGTAGACAGCGCTAGCACGATTTCTGAGCAATTAATTCCGGGAAGTTTGGCATCAGCTACCATAGGTGCACGGGCTTTAATATTTGTGGCTGGGCCTTTAGCTAATTTTGCGTTAACCGGCGTTGTCGCTTTTTTGATGTTTCTGATTGTTGGCCAGTCTTCGACCCCTCCAATTTTGGGCGCTGTAACTCCTGGTGGTGCAGCCGCTTCCATAGGCCTAGTGCCAGGTGATCGTTTTATTGCAATTAACGGTCGGAGCGTAAGAAATTTTGAGGATATCCGTGATGCTGAGCTAATGGCGGCCGGAAGAGATATTGAGCTACTAATTGAAAGGGAAAACACGCGTATTACACTAGATGTCTCTCCACAAATTCGCTCTTTTGAAGACCGTTTTGGCAATCAGTACGAACACGGAGACTTAGGGGTCCGGCCAGAAATTCCTGTCAAACTGGGTGAAGTGCTTCGTGACGGAGCAGCGTACAAAGCGGGGCTCAGGGCAGGTGATAAAATTTTGAAAGTAGATGGGATCAATATTCGGGATTTTGGCGCATTTGCAGACTATGTTCAAGCGCGGCCCGATAAACTCGTTGGGATGGAGGTTGAGAGAGAGGGCTCAATCATTAATATCGCAGTAACCCCAGCTGGCATCGAGGTGGATGAAAAATTTATAGGTAGGATAGGGGTGGCGGCCGCACCATTCGATCCAATTCCTTTGGGAATTGGATCAGCTGCCCTTGAGGGGGCATTGTTTGTTTGGCAGAAGTCAGGGCTCATCCTTGATTATTTGTGGCAGATCATAGCGGGTGTTCGTCCTGTTGATGAAATTGGTGGTGTGCTTCGTATTGCTCAAATAGCAGGCGACACAGCAGCAATAAGTTTCGCGGCTTTGGTTGGGTTTGGAATGATGCTATCTCTCAATCTTGGCCTAATCAATTTATTCCCAATACCTATGTTAGATGGCGGCCATCTTCTGTTTTTAGCTATTGAGTGGGCACGAGGGCGACGCTTAAGTGAGCGCGCAGAAGAACTTAGCTTCCGATTAGGGTTTGCAATAGTAATAGTAGTAATGCTATTTGCCACGTGGAATGACTTGATGCATTTTCAAGTTATTGAAAGATTAAGAACTTGGATTGGTTGACTTAATATGGTGACGTCCAAATCACGGCTCAGTTTTATTTGTGCAGCTATACTCTCTTTACTTGTAGGATGGCCGAGTACCAGTACTGCGCAATCTTTAGTGACTTCACCAATTATAAACGGCGCAGGTTCTTTAGCAGATGCTGCAAATAGTGTGTCTGGAAAGCAAGGCCAATCGTCTCAAATTTCTGAAAAACCTCTGCTGTTAGCACAAAATTTAGCTGGTAGTGAAAAAATAGCTCAGTCCAATATCATCAATGAGATAGTGGTAGAGGGGTCTCAACGCGTCGACCCAGACACCGTTATTTCATACATGCGACTAAAAGTTGGAGATCGTTACGAGCGTGATAAGTTAGATGAGTCTCTAAAATCACTTTTTTCTACAGGTTATTTCCGTGATGTGAAATTTCGTCGAGATGGAAGCGTCCTAGTAGTTCAGGTCAAGGAAAATCCTGTCATTAATCGAATAGCTTTCGAAGGCAATAAACGCATCAAGGACGATATTCTTGAGCCAGAACTAAAGCTAAAGCCAAGGCTGGTTTATACACTCAACAAAGTTCAGGCTGATGCTGAGCGTATAATTGAGGTTTATCGAAGAAGTGGTCGATTTTCTGTCAAAGTAGAACCTAAGCTTATTGAGCTTGACCAAAACCGTGTGGACATCGTTTTTGAAATTACTGAAGGTGAACTTACTAAGGTACATCGAATTGTTTTTGTGGGAAATAAGCGCTTTTCCGACAGCCAACTACGATCAGTCGTAAGCACAAAAGAGTCTCGATGGTATCGTTTTTTAACTTCTGATGATATTTACGATCCTGACCGTGTTTCCTACGATCAAGACCTCCTTCGACAATATTACCTTGGTAATGGGTATGTTGATTTTCAGGTCATTAGTTCAGTAGCTGAGCTAACCCCCAGCCGTGATGGGTTTATTATCACCTTTACCGTTGAAGAGGGTGAAAGGTACGACGTAGGCTCTGTAACTGTTGTTAGTAGCCTTCCAAACGTCAACGGCGAATTACTCCAAAACGAGGTCACAATAGAAATAGGTGACCACTACAATTTAGATCTGGTAGATGAAACGATAGATGTGCTTACAGACACTATCGGCAAATCTGGGATCGCATTTTATGACGTTTCGCCAAAAGTTACTCGCCGTACGGATGAGAAACTAGTTGATATTGTTTTTCAGATAGGAGATGGCCAACGGGTCTATGTTGATCAGATTGATATATCTGGCAATGTCAGAACTTTGGACAGCGTTATCCGACGTGAGATGCAGTTGGCCGAAGGGGATGCCTTCAATAGGGCTAAAGTTAGAGAGTCAGAGCGCCGCATTCGGCGTCTTGGATTCTTCGAGACTGTTAAGCTGGACGCGGTCCCAACTCCAATTGCTGATAGAATCATCTTGGCGGTTAAAGTAGTTGAAAAGTCAACTGGGGAATTATCTTTTGGAGCGGGTCTCTCTTCAGACGATGGTGTTCTGGGTAATGCCTCAATTAGAGAGCGAAATTTACTTGGTAAGGGGCAAGATCTTGCTTTGTCTTTCGGAGTTTCACTTCAAGATACACAGATAGATCTGTCGTTCACCGAACCATATTTCCTAGACCGTCCCCTATCGGCAGGTTTTGACATCTTTGCATCAGAACAAGACCGTAAAAGTGAGTCAGCATACTCTGAACGTGCTGCGGGATTTGGATTAAGAGTGGGCTATGAGCCGGCGCCTAGGTGGCGACAAACTTGGGGCTATTCTTTCAAAGATTCTGATATTGATGCATCGGCTGGAGCTTCTCGTTTCATTATTGCTCAGGATGGCCGTTCTTCCACCTCCCAACTGACGCATAAACTCTCCTATGACAACACGGATAACTTTTTTGATCCCTCAGAAGGCTTGCGATTATCTTGGAATACTAGGTTTGCAGGTCTTGGAGGATCAGTCGCTTATTTAAATAACGAAGCCAAAGCTTCCCAATTTTTCCCCTGGCCGAGCAAACTGTGCTTCAGCTCTCTACTCGGGTAGGTGCTGTTTTTGGCTTGGATCAGGATGTGCGGTTGGTTGATAGATATTTTCTTGGTGGGACAAACTTCAGAGGTTTCGCATTCTCAGGGGTTGGAGCTCGTGATTCAGCGACAGGTGATGCCTTGGGTGGAAATTATTACTACCAAAGTACTGCCGAGCTAACCTTCCCTCTTGGGTTATCGAAAGAAGTGGGCATCCGTGGACGCACTTTCATCGATGTTGGTGCAGTATTTGGCACTGATGACGAGGGGGCAGGAATTAGGGACAGCTCAGATCCTCGAGTTTCTATAGGCGTTGGACTTACCTGGGCATCAGTTCTTGGTCCGCTGAGACTAGATTTTGGCTATGCCGTTTTGAAAGAAGATTTTGACGAAGACCAAGTGTTTTCCTTCTCATTTGGCACCCGATTTTAGGTCTGAATTAATGGCTGCTTCTAACATGATTGATATACAACGCATTCTGTCGATGATCCCCCATCGCTATCCCATACTCCTGGTTGACCGGTTGGAAGACGTAGAGCTGGGAGAGAGTGCAGTCGGTATAAAGAATGTTACATTTAATGAGCCACATTTTCAGGGACATTTTCCCGGAGCACCGGTTATGCCTGGCGTTCTTATAATTGAAGCAATGGCTCAAACTGCGGCTGCTCTTGTGGTTGCCACTTTGGGGGAGGAAGCTGAAGGTAAGCTTGTTTATTTCATGACCATAGACGAGGCCCGCTTTCGCCGACAGGTTGTTCCTGGAGACCAGCTCAAACTTCACGTGCAAAAGACTAGAGCAAGATCAAAAGTGTGGAAATTTGAAGGTAAGGCCTACGTAGATGGGCAACTTGCAGCTGAGGCTCAGTTTGGAGCGATGATAGCTGATAGCTAATTAGAATTTTCCAATTAGATGACACAGTTTAGATTATCTAAAGCTCTGCTGCTGGTTCCTAAAATATCTCAGTTACCCAAAGTCAATTGGAAACATCAAATTTTCAATTCATTTAACCGCTCTATGACAAGCTGCCAGTTAAATTGATCGTAAAAAGTGTTGATCATTGATGAATTGTTGTCAGGCGCACAATAGTTACAATGAGAGCAATAATTTGAACCACCACAATAAAAGTCATTCTCCCTTGCGTTTGCAGTAATTCCTTCCTCACTTGCTGTCCTTGTTGCCGTAAATCGTCTAATCGGTGCGCAATTGGCATTAGCCAGAGCCAAGCGAACGCAGATGTCAGCGCGACAGCAGCTAAAATGCCCGCTTCTATGGGCCGGGGCACTGCAAGCGCTGCGCCCCCTGCAACTGATAGAGCTGTAAGGATACAATAGTACACTGGAAATGCTGCCCGCAGAAAAGTACTAGCGTATTCTTCTGGCAAAGATCGGTAGGCAATCCTTCCGATGAAAAGGGTCATCATAGGTGCAAGCCCGAGTGCTAATGCTGCGCTGATGGCACCTAGGCCGATTAACCAAGGACTTTGCATTGGGCTATCCCGCTCATAGATAGAAACATTATTTATAATCTTATTTTTTTATGTTTATTGCCACCTCTATCGTTTGATCAAAAAACGATGTCTGCTTCTACGCATATCTTTGGCTCTCCCCGTTATGGTAACATTTGATCAAGCTTGATGCGGGGCATTAAATTAATAACTCCAACTTGGGAATTAATGGATCAAAGTTATCGGTTGGGTAAATTTCAATTTTTAGATGCTTGCGCATTTTGTTGCGAAGGTTGAAGCTAAAGTTCGGAAGATTTTCTGGGTCAAATCGATATTAGTGCCGTCTCTTGGAGTTCAAATGCCTACAATAAGTGAAACCACTAAAATACCTGCGCCGATAGAACAGGTGTGGCCGTTGCTTCGCGATCCTGCTGTAGTAGCGTCTTGTATTCCTGGTGCCGAATTATCGCCTGGCAGTAAGGAAGGGATGTGGAAGGGCGCAATAAAAGTAAAATTTGGTCCAACTGTTGCGTCATTTAAGGGTGAAGCATCCCTTGATTACGATGACGCCGCAAAAACCTGTAAAATCCAAGGCCGAGGGATCGACGGACGTGGGGCATCCCGAGCGCTGGCATCCGGATTGATGACTGCAGACGGTGATGCTGAGACAACCCTAAAAATTGACGGGGATTTTACTGTTACCGGACCATTAGAAACTTTTGCAAACGCTGGTGGAGTTCATGTAGCGCGCGCACTGCTCGCTGAGTTTTCTCAGAACTTAGCGCTTAAAGTTGGCTCTGCTGGAGATGATTTGGAAACTGAAGGACAAGAAAAAGAAATGCAGTCAGCCGCTGAGCAGTCTGATGCAGTTAAGCAAGCAACAGAACTAAATGCTGTCTCTCTTTTCTTTCAAACCTTGAAATCAATGATTGCCGGCTTTTTTAGCCGAAAGGGATAAAAAATTATGGAAAACCCAAAAGTTTATGATGTTTTAGCTGAAGCGTTTAAGGGTGAAGGCGTTGAGCACCTTTTCACTTTGATGGGTGATGCCAACATGTATTGGGCCCAGAAAATGGCTGACGAATATGGTGTCCAAGTTGTTCATGCGAGACATGAACATTGTGCGGCGGCGATGGCTGATGGGTATGCTCGGGCAACAGGGAAAATCGGCGTTGCTTCAACTACATGTGGGCCAGGCTATACGCAAATTATGACAGCTCTCACCATTGCGGCACGAGGCAATGTACCTCTTGTAGTATTTGCAGGTGATAGTCCCATTGGAGCTGCATGGTATCTGCAGCAGATTGACATGGCCCCACTTGCCCTTGCTTGTGGCGCCCATTTTGTCGCTGTGAAATCCCTCGATCGCCTACTGGACAATGTTAGAGAAGCTTTTCATGTAGCAGCAACAGAGAGAAAGCCAGTGGTGCTCTCTGTTCCAATGGATCTGCAAGCTCAAGAATATCCCTACATGGTGGATTACACTCCTTCTGCTGACCTCGGCCCGATTGCCCAGCGACCTGTTCCTGATCCAGTTTTGGTTGAACGAGTTGTTGATATGATTGCTGAAGCAGAACGTCCAATCATTCTAGGTGGTCGAGGAGCGGTTCGGTCTGGTGCGCGAGAAGCTCTTGAAGCTCTCGGTGATAGAGCAGGTGCGCTGCTCGGAAACTCTCTTTATGGAAAGGGTCTGTTTGATGGAAATCCATACAACATCGAAATAGCCGGTGCTTTCGCGTCTGATTTTGCACGGGAACGATTTTCGGAGGCTGACTTAGTTATAGGTGTTGGTGCTGGTCTAGGCCATTACACGACTGAGGGTGGGTATTTGTACCCAATGGCTTCAACCGTGCAAATTGATACAAATCCACGGGGGCTATGGCAGGGATTACGCACTGCAGACCTACATATCCGTGCTGATGCTAAGGCAGCCGCTGAGGCAATTTTCGAGGCAATGGACCGACGCGGAATTAAGAAAACCGGTCTCAGAACAGCTGAAATGGCGGCTTCAATTGCTGCCGATACTCCAGACTCTAAAGAATTTCCTGTTCAATCAAACACCGTTGATCCGCGAAAAATTGTCTTAGAGTTAGACCGAACAATTCCAAAAGACTGGGATATAGTCGTGGGAGGTGGACATTATTTTTCAATGGTGATGACCCATATGAAAGGACGCCCAGCTGAAAAGTATCATGTTGTGAATGATTTTGGAGCGATTGGATCTGGTTTACCCGCTGCAATAGGAATAGCCGCTGCAAGAGGCGATGGTAAGGTCGCGTTAATTGAAGGAGATGGCAGTCTGTTAATGAACATCCAAGAGCTCGAAACGATTCAGCGCCACGGTATAAAACTGCTGATCAATATAATGAATGATGGAGGATATGGAGCAGAGTTCCATAAGTTCCGTGCTAGAAATATAGAGCCACGGCAGGCTATTCATGGTCGCGGTGATTTGGCGGCTACTGCTAAGGGGTTTGGTATGCGTTCAGAGACGGTGAACACAATGGGACAAATGTCTGCGTACTTTGGTGAGCATCAGCAGGCCAATATTGCAACACTCTGGGATGTTCATACGGATGATAAAATTCCATCTCGTGCATACAGGAGAGTGCATTTCGGTGAGGCTTAAAAACACCCTTAAAGTCTCGATATCATATTTGCACTGAGCTGTGTTCTAGCAGCCTAAAGTAAGACTGAAAAAGCAGGGGAATAGAAATGCAATTTGGTCTGCATTTTGGATCTCGTGGTAATGCAGGGGAGCCAGACTCACTAAAAAAGTTAGCACTCTTAGCTGAAAAATTAGGGTATGCCCATTTTGGTATGAGTGATCATGTGGTCGTGGCTGACACGGTTAACAGCGCATATCCGTATTCACCAACTGGTCGCTTTTTCGCTCAGGATACTGGCGTTTCGCTCGAGCAAGTAACAGCCCTTAGTTTTGTAGCGGCTGCCACCACTAAAATCCGTCTCCTTACCTCTGTTTTGGTTTTGCCTCATCGCCACCCAGTCTTAGCTGCAAAGATGCTTTCTACTGTGGATGTTCTATCTAAGGGGCGACTAACTGTGGGTGTTGGAGTTGGTTGGATGGAAGAAGAAATCGCCTTACTTGGTGGTCCACCATTTCAAGATCGAGCAAAAGCTTCAGATGAGTATGTTCAAGCGTTTCGGGAGATGTGGACTTCAGACCGACCAGATTTTCAGGGCCAGTTTGCTCAAGCAAAGGAGATGTTATTCGCTCTAAGCCTATACAAGCTGGTGGTGCGCCAATTTGGGTTGGTGGCGAACATCCAGGAGCGAGGAGAAGAGCTGGGCGAATTGGTGATGGCTGGTATCCGGTTGCAGCAAATCCAAAATATCCCCTAGATACTCCGGAGCTGTACTATCAAGGACTTACACAAGCCCGAGAAGCCGCTGCGGGGGTAGGGCGTGACCCTTCTCTAACTGGTGCTTTATTGGCAATTTACAGCAGAATTGGAGACGAGCAGGAAGGTCGGGATGGGAAACGAAAACCTTTCACAGGATCAGCACAAGCAATACTAGATGATATTGAAGCCTACCGCTCAAAAGGCATGTCTCATTTCTTGATTGGCGGCGATGGTGATGACTTGCCTAAGACCCTCGAGCGGCTGGAGGAATTTTCGCAGGACGTAATTGCAAAAGTTGACGGTTGAATGGCACTCAAACCTGATTCCATCAATAGTCTTAAAAACCTTGAGAAATAAATCGCACGCGATTTAGAGCTCCTTTGTTATCCGCCAAAACCCTGGACACGGGAAATTTTAGGACGTGGTGGTTCTCCGGTCAGCGATGTTTTGATTGTTGGTGCAGGTATGGCGGGTCTAACGGTCTGTTTTGCTTTACTTCGCCAGGGTATTAATCGCCTTCGTGTGATAGATCATGCAAAAGTGGGCAAAGAAGGCCCATGGGCCACATATGCTCGGATGTTGACCTTGAGGAGTCCTAATCATCTCTCAGGGCCAGCCATGGGTCTGCCGAATTTGACCTTTCGCGCTTGGTATGAGGCAACTCATGGAAGTTCTACCTGGTCAAGACTAGGTAAAATTCCGCGACTAGTTTGGATGGATTATCTGCTTTGGTACCGTCGAGTGCTGTCATTGCCTGTCGAGAATGGCATAAGGCTTTTGTCCGTAAAGCCATCAGTCCATGGACTTGAATGCAGACTGATTCATAATGACGGGCGAGAAGAGATCGCAACAACGCGTAAACTGGTTTTGGCTACAGGTAGAGAAGGGCAGGCGCATCCTCGCATTCCAGAGATGCTCAGACCTCATTTAGGAAAGACTGTATGGCACGCTTCTGATGTCATCAATTTTGAGGCTCTGAAGGAAAAGAATGTTGCTGTAGTGGGCGTTGCGGCCTCTGCTGTAGATAATGCAGCTACTGCTATCGAAGCCGGAGCAAATCATGTCACACTTTTGGTGCGTGCAAATTCAGTTCCTCGCGTCAACAAGCCAAAAGGTGCTAGCTTTCCTGGCTTTGTTGAAGGTTTTTCAAAATTAAAGCCAAGCATGCGTTTTAAGTTCATGGATTACATGGCTGCTAAACGTATTCCGCCACCAAGAGACTCGGTTCAACGTCTTTTTAAAAACAGTAATGTAAGTATGTGGTTAGGAGCTCAAATCACAGGAGCGGAAACGAATGGAGAGCAGCTTCGTTTGATTACCTCGAAAGGTAACATCATTGTCGATGCAATTATACTTGGCACTGGTTTTTTATATTGATATGACCGCCGCTGATGAACTCAGACCTTTTTTGTCAAAAATAATGACGCACGCAGATTTGTTAAATGGCGAACCCATTAATGAGGATAATGAATGGCTAAAGTTTCCAGCTCTTTCCTCGAGTTTTCAGTATCAAGAAAGAATTAATGGAAGCGCGCCATATCTCAAAAACATTTACTGCTTCAGTTATGCAGCGGCAATGAGTCATGGCAATGTTGCAGGTGATATTCCAGCAATAAGTGATGGAGCTGACCGTCTTTCTCGTGGTCTAGTTGGTGATTTGTTTTCTGAGGATGCTGAATTCCATTGGAAATCGACATGCAGTTATGAAGATTTCGAACTTTTAGGAGATGAAATTCCCGACATATCCGATTGGGATCCGCCATTGTAGCGATAATCATTGGCTGGGGCGCCTGGATTCGAACCAGGGATCACGGGATCAAAACCCGATGCCTTAACCACTTGGCCACGCCCCATCATTCAATGTGAGCGAGAATATGGCGAAGTGTCTCGTTAGATGCAACCCAGTTCTAACCAGAAAAAACTACCTCGCTTATCTTTTTACGTCTTTCTAACGAAGACTCTCACAATATAGGTGTTGTATAGACCATCTGGTCGAAAAACTTACGTCTCTTTTTGGAGTTTGTTACCTTATGTCCGCCAATCTTTTCTCACCAATCAGCCTTCGGGGGCTTACGCTTGCAAATCGGATAGTTGTTGCCCCGATGTGTCAGTATTCTGCGGTTGAAGGCGTTGCTACTGACTGGCATATGATCCACTGTGGGCAACTCGCTCTTTCTGGAGCAGGGTTAGCTTTTATCGAGGCAACTGGAGTGGAACCTCGCGGCCGCATTAGCCCAGGCTGTGTGGGACTCTGGGATGATGAGACCGAAGCAGCTCTCAAGCGTGTTGTTGATGCTTGCCATGTTCATGGCGTGACACCTCTTGGCATCCAGCTTGGACATGCAGGGCGTAAGGCATCTGCCTATGCGCCGCAAGGTGGAGGAGGGCCTCTCACAGCGGAAGACGGCGCCTGGCAGACGCTTGGCCCCTCAGCTATTGCTTTTGATGATGGTTGGCATACCCCAAAGGCTATGGACCGTGCAGATATGGATGCAGTCATTACTGCCTTTGTTGATGCGGCAAAACGATCGGCTCGGATTGGCTTTGTTGCTGCTGAATTGCACTGTGCACACGGGTATTTGCTTTCATCATTCTTATCACCCATCGCAAACCGACGTAATGATGCTTATGGGGGTGATATTCATGGCCGGATGAAGTTTCCTTTGGAAGTTTTTGAGGCTACGCGCGCTGTATGGCCAGAAGATAGACCACTGGGTGTTCGTATGAATGGTGTTGATTGGGATGATCGTGGTCTCATTATTGATGATGCGATCGCCTTTAGTAAGGCTTTGGCGCCTCTTGGTTGTGACTTCTTCGATATTTCGGGTGGAGGTAATAGTGCCCAAGTACGTCCAGACTTGGGGCCAGGCTATCAAGCTAGTCATGCGGCAGCAGTTGAAGCAGCCACAGGTGTACCAACGATGGCTGTTGGCATGATTAGGGACCCTAAATTGGCAGATAACCTCATCAAAGATGGAGATGTCTCGATGGTCGCTCTTGCTCGCGGTCTTTTATATGAGCCCAAATGGCCTTGGCGTGCAGCTTTTGAGTTGGGCGTCGAACCACCAATGCCCGCTCAGCACGGCCGAGGATTCCCAACAAAATGGCGCCATGCATTTCCTGAACTTATGGAAGCTAATAAATAAGTTTAATCAGTTACTGACTATTGCGGGTTAGACTTTCAGAAACGTCCCAGAGAAGCTCCTGCGCTTGTTCATCAAGTGCTGGAGCGTCTGGATTTTTCGGTTTGCAGAGATCAAAATACTTTCCCGTTATACCTTCAACTTCTGGTGAAGTGGCAAGGTGAATTTGGGTTCTTGCTCCCTTTTCGGCTGAAATTGCACCGAAGGTCATGCCTACTGAAACAAGTGCTGCGAACAAACCGCCATTATCCTTTGCAAAGCGAGTTTTAACAAATCCTGGGTGTAGAGAATTACATGTGATGCTCTCGCCCTCTAACCTACGAGCCAATGCATTAGAGAACATTATATTTGCGAGTTTAGAGCGTTGATAAGCAATCCAACCGCCCCGTATTTTCTTATAAATCTTATTGTTTTCAATATCTTGCAGATCTATTTTAACACCACGGTGCGCCATGCTCGCAACATTGATTATACGTGCGGATGGAGCAGAGCGCAGGCGGTCGAGTAACAAATTTGATAGAAGAAAATAATTCAAGTGATTGAGTGCAAATGTTTTTTCTATTCCTTCTGCAGTCTTTTGTTCCTTCCAGAAGATGGTCCCTGCATTATTGATCAAAATATCTAAACTTTCATAAGTCTCGGCTACATCTCGGGCAACCCTACGAACATCTCTTTGAAGGGAGAGATCAGCCTGCTTGAAGTATATTTCCTCGTTTCGGCATTGTTGGCGTAATTCACGGGCTACACGTTCACCTTTTTGTGCGTTTCTAGACACTAAGGCGAGCGTCCACCCAAGCTTGCCGAGTTCTCGTGCCGTTATTAGACCAATGCCATCCGTAGCACCGGTAATGAGGCAAACTTTTCGGCTCATGTTAATAACTCCTGATCTATATTCTTGGTATTTAGCCTGAAAAGCGAGTTGTGTTACAGATTCATTCTGAGGATAACCAAGGAGTAGTTATGGCTCTTACAGAGGCTGACCTAAGCCGTCTTGCCGCGGCAGTTGACGAAGAACGGCTTTGGCAGATGCATATGGAAATGGCTAAATTCGGAGCAACGCCCCGCGGTGGTGTTTGCCGCGAATGTCTTACGCCCGAAGATATTCAAGCTAGACTGCTTCTTAAAAGATGGGCGGAAGACTTAGGCTGCGATGTTTCAATTGATGCGATAGGAAATATGTTCGTCCGTCGCAACGGATCGGATATGGCCGCTCTCCCCATTGCTACAGGTAGCCATCTGGATAGTCAGCCAACGGGTGGAAAATTTGATGGTGCCTATGGAGTGTTGGCAGGCATCGAAATGCTATACGCCATGCGTGATGCAAATATTCAAACTGAGCGCTCCATTGAGGTAGTAAATTTTACTAATGAAGAGGGAGGACGTTTTCAGCCTGGCGTAATGGGAAGCCAGGTTTTTGTTCGCCCAAATGAGTTGGAACGAATGCTTGGGGTGGTTGGAACAGATGGTGTGACCATGGCAGACGCTTTGGCTGCCTTTATGGCGGAGGTTGGTCCTGTAAATACCAAACCTTTGAAAGCACCTTTTGCAGGTTTTGTAGAAGCACACATAGAGCAAGCTCCAAGACTGGAAGAAACAGGAAATACAATTGGTGTAGTTACGGGTATACAGGGCGCCCGGAAGTATCAGGTAACTGTGAAGGGTGAGGAAGCACATTCAGGCACGATGCCCATGCGTCGAAGAAAAGACGCGGTGTTAGCAGCATCAAAAATGGTGGTAGCTCTGCATGAATTAATGGCTGATCCAGATGACTTAACCCGGTTCAATGTTGGACGTTTCCAGGCTTATCCAGGTGCTCCTTCCGTTGTTCCAGGAGAAGTCCGTTTTTCAATTGATTTTCGATGTCCTAATGATGACCAGCGCGAGGTATTAGGTAATCGTATCGCTGAAGTTTGTTCAACTGTGGCCGGCCCATGTGATGTGGAGGTAAATGAAATCCAGCGCGCAGAGACAACACCTTTTGACCCGGGTGTCATGCAGATCATAGCTAGAGCAGCAGATCGTATTAATTGCCCCAGAATGGATTTACTTTCTGGTGCAGCACACGATGCTCGAAACATGGTGCGGATTTGCCCCCCCGGGATGGTCTTTATTCCTTGTGAGGGAGGTATTAGCCACAATGAGGTCGAATCTGCGACGCCTTCTGACCTAGCTGCAGGCGCAAGAGTGATTGCCCAAACTGTTGCCGAGATGGCGGGATAAACACTCTACAGGAGAAACTGAAATTATGACTTGGCGCGTTTACCTATCTGGAGAAATCCATACATCATGGCGTGATGAAATTGCGCTGGCTGTTGCAGAAAAAGGACTGCCAGTGGAATTTACAGCTCCAGTGACTGACCATGATGCATCAGACGATTGTGGGGTGTTAATCATGGGGGCTGAAGAAAAAAAATTCTGGCATGATCATAAAGGCGCGAAGCTCAATGCTATTCGCACGCGGACGTTAATAGAGAAGGCTGATATCGTGATTGTCCGCTTTGGTGAGAAATATAAGCAATGGAATGCTGCATTTGATGCTGGGTTGGCGGCGGCTTTGGGCAAAAGCCTTATCGTTATGCATCAGCCGGAGCACGCTCATGCGCTTAAGGAAGTGGATGCTGCGGCGCTCGCTGTTATTGAGCAGCCAAAGCAAGCAGCACTAATTTTAGATTATATAATAAATGGCTCAGTACCTGAGGCATTATAGAATTTGCTTTATTTAAAACTGACTTATGGAGAGCCAAATGGCCGTTGTAGAAACTGAAACGCGAGGCCAGGTCCTGATTGTTCGGATGAACAGGCCAGAGGTGTTGAATGCTTTGAATTATGAGCTGCGAGTAGGCCTCGCTGAGACTTGGACCATGTTCAGAGAGTCTTCGGATCTAGAGGTTGCTGTGTTTACGGGCACAGGGCGAGGTTTTTGCGCTGGCGAAGATATGAAAGAGGCCCTGAAAGATAACACACCAGGTGGCCGATCCATCCCAATCGCTGACCCGTTTAAGGATGGTACATTAGAGAAACCTGTTATTGGGGCCATAAATGGCTTTGCAATGGGCGGTGGTTTCATGCTGGTGGAAGGGACAGATCTTCGTGTTGCAGCAGACAACGCGATATTCGAGGTTTCTGAAGCTAAACGTTGGTTACTTGGGGGATATAACCACGGTCATATTGCCAACATGCCTTTCCCGGTGGCCATGGAAATGGCTATGGGCTTTCGCTTTACTGCACAACGTTTCTATGAGCTTGGTTTTGTAAATCGCCTTGCTCCAGCTGAAAAAGTCGTGGACTTAGCAGTTGAGATGGCGGAGCATTTATTGACATTACCCCCAGCTGCGCGAGTTAACACTGTGCATATGATGCGTCGTATGCGTCCTCAGGTCAGCAGCGCCCATGCTGCCCTTGCCACAAGATTGCATGAGCATGGCGATAAGTCTGATCTGATTGAAAGCAGAGCAGCGTTTGCAGAAAAGAGAAAACCAAATTTCAAGGGATGGTTGAAGCCAGAGGATCGCTTCAATCTTCCAGATCTTGAATAGGTTGACTGTTCGGAATTAGTTGAACTTGCAGTGTGTCCGGACCTAAGCGTGCGAGTGTATGTGAAATTTTTTCACCACCTATGCAGAGGTCTGGCGCAATTTCCAGTAATGGCTGCAACACGAAGCCTCGCTCTTTGTAGTGCCGATGTGGGATAGTGAGGTCTGACTTTTCTAAACGGATTTCTCCATAGAAAATTATGTCAATATCGATAACGCGCGGTCCCTTTGGTTGTGTCGGTAGTCGACCTATAGCTTGTTCAATGGCCTGGCACCCAGCCAACAGATCGAAGGGTGGGAGTGAGGTAACATAAATGGCTGCAGAGTTAATAAACCAGTCTTGTGGAACACCTCCCCAGGGCTCGGTTCGGTAAAGGCTAGATCGGCGCTTTAAATGTGTTCTGGGCAAAGCCGCAACTGCTGCTATAGCCCTCTCCACGGCATCTGGGGCATTTCCAAGATTAGCGCCGAAAGATAGCCCTGTTATGATGTTTGCTTCATCCACCGTTTTAATCTCGGGTGAAGGATTCATAGAAATCTAGCATCTCCCGATGCTCTCGAACGTTATGAACTCTTATGCAGGCTGTATTACCTGATAATATAGCTAAGAGATTTGCCGTAAGCGTGCCTGGGAGCCTAGCCGTTGTTTCCGACTGTCCAGAATAAAAACCTATAAATCTTTTTCTGCTCAAGCCAATAAGAACTGGAAAACCAAGGGAAGATATTACTTTTAAATTTTTTAAAATATGCAAATTCTGTTGGGCATTTTTTCCAAAGCCAAATCCTGGATCAAGCATGATTTGGTCGTCATCCACTCCGGCAAGTCTGGCAATTTTTAGCGATTTCTCAAGGAAACGTAGAACGTCTGACAGAATATCAATTCCGGCATCATCACTATCGCGATTATGCATAAGAATTGACGGCGCACCTGTCTCTGCCGCTACGTGTGCCATATGGGGGTCCCTTTGAAATCCCCAAACGTCGTTGATGATATCCGCCCCAGCTTTCAATGCTTCTCGTGCCGTCGATGCTTTATAAGAATCAATTGATATGAGCGCTGTTTTTTCTTTTTTTAATTCTTTTATCACAGGAATTACGCGACTTTTTTCGGTCGCACTATCCAGAGGAATATGTCCGGGCCGAGTGGACTCACCACCAATATCAATGATGTCAGCCCCTTCGTTAATCATTTGCTGCCCACTATTGGTGGCCACTTTTGGGTCGAGGTTTTTACCACCATCAGAAAAGCTGTCTGGTGTGACATTGATAACGCCCATCAAAAGGGGCCTATTTGGGTTCTGTCTCCAAAGACCTTGTGTTGACTTCATTTACTTAGACGTGGCGATGTATACGCCGTCCCAATCTTCGCCAGGCGGGAATAATTTAAAATCTGTGATCCGTCCCTCATAAAGTGAATAAAGTTCAGATAAATCAAATGGGGCCATTTGTTCTCTGCAAGTTTTGATCAGCCCGAGGGCTATATCCCAATCTTGATTAAGATAGGCTGCAAGCATCGCCTTATGGTCGCGTTCTAGGGAGTTGAACTCTTGGCTGAGTAACACGTCTTCTTCACCCAGCACACAGTATATTCGAACGGGTTCAGTTTTTCCTTTAACCTGAATTAAATCGAGTTCCAAAGTCGCTTTATTATTCAACTGGGCAAAGGTATTTTCTCCAATAACAATATCTACTCCATAAGTTTTAGACTGGCCTTCAAGTCGAGACGCCAAATTAACGTCATCGCCTAGGACAGAGTAGTCAAACCTCTGATCAGACCCCATGTTGCCCACACAGACAATTCCGGAATTTAGTCCAATTCCAATGTTTACAGGAATGAATTTGCGATTTTCAGATTCCGCTTCAACTTTAATCTCTTGATTTAGTACTTTAAGTTTTCGCATCATTTCCAGAGCAGACTCGACACCATGATCAGCATGGTTTTCGTCATCAAGCGGCGCATTCCAAAAAGCCATAATACAGTCGCCCATATATTTATCGATTGTGCCTTCTCGGCTCATAATTACATCGGTCATAGGCGTTAAAAATTTATTAATAAATGCAGTTAGTTCCTCGGCATTGAATTGCTCTGATATAGTTGTGAAGCCGCGCACATCGCAAAAAAGAAGGGTCATGTCACGCATTTCCCCACCTAGCTTCAGAAGGTTTGGGTTCTCTGCTAATTTTTCTACCATCGCAGGCGACATGTATTGTGAAAATGCACCCCGAATTTGTTTCTTTTCAGATTCTGTCTGCATGTAGGCTTGAAGCGATGTAATTAAGTAGACAGCTAACCCCGCAAAGATTGGATAAATCGGGTCAAGAAGTAGTCCTTCAGAAGAAAACATCTCCCATGATGCTGCTACTGCCCCCCCGGAGCATACAAGGCCAATTACTGCGGTAATAAGAGCGCCAACACGTCTCCAGCGCACGCCGAAGTAAACAATTAAGCCCAGCGAAACCATGAGCAGCAGTTCGAGACCATCTGCCCAATCCGGTCTCGTTAGAAATTGACCTGAAAAGATTTGCTCAAGAGCTTGAACATGCAATTCAACGCCTGGGACTGCAATAGACAGAGGGCTAGAGCGAATATCCCGAAGGCCTTGGGCGCTAGTTCCAATAAATATTACTCTGCCCTCAATCTCCTTTGGGTCAAAATTACTATCCATTACCTCTGCAACTGATATGAAACGCTCTGGCTGATGTCCTGTGTCATACAACCATAGAGCCCCATGCTTATCGGTTGGAAAATTAAAGTCGCCAACTGATGCGGCTACGATGCCAGTTTGTTCTCCAAATGCTTGCTCACCGGAAGCTCCAGATGATTTTATGCGATACGTGCTAGCCCCTTGGGCCACGCGCAATGTCTCGGGAACTAGTGTTGGATAGAGGGTATCGTTTAAGACTACAAACAGAGGTACCCGCCTCACTATGTTGTCAGTATCTGGTGCGCTGTTAAAGCTTGCTTGGCCGAGCGCCTGCTTCTCAAATATTTTTAAATTTGTGGCTGAGCCTGTGTAACTGGGCAAAAAAGGAAGCGGGTCATCGCCTAATTGGGCCAAACCGAAATTTTTTCCAGGTGTCGCATCATTGGTTTCGTTGTGGAGGGCAAAACCCAAAATAACAGCGGATTGACCAATGGCAGATGCGAATAATTGATCGTGGTCAGGCAGCTTGGTCCCTAAGGAAGAGAATTTTTTTATATTTTCGTCATCACTTAGAGACATCCATTCTTTAACAAGCGTACTGGGTGAAGTCCGATCAGGTTCGGCAAAAACTACGTCGAACACCACTATTGCAGCGCCCGCGTTGCTTAATCTCTCAAGAAGGGAAGCTAGCAATGGTCTAGGCCATGGCCATTGACCAAATTTCTTTAGGGATGCCTCGTCAATATCGACAATTCGGGCAGGAGTTTCTTCGGAATTGAAGGTGCGTGGTTTGATTTTTTGATAGTTGTCAAAGACCTTTAATCTTAACTCTTGGACGATCTGAGGGTCTTCCAAACGCATGTAAACCGCGCTGGAAAGAACCAGTAAGGGCAACAGTATAGATAACCAACGTCGGACCAATGTTCATCAACTCAAATAGAAAAAAGACCGGGTCAAGGTACTCCGAACACCCATACAGGTCTATGCCGCGATCTTTTTTGGAATATCAAAGTTAGACAGAATATCTCTGCTTTATTCTTCAATCAGCAAAAAACTTGATGACCATTAAATATGGTCTCAGTGCAGCTGAATAATTGAAAGATACAAACCTTGCTTGTGGTAAATCTACAAATATGGAGCCACGATACGCTGGTCTTACCCAATTTCTTTTGACAGATGAATTTTGATCATTGGCTCTTTGAGCCTTAATCTATTATCCGCTTAACATACATTGGAAGAGCAAAAGCGGCTTTGTGCACTTCAGGACTATAATAATTAGTCGTGAAGTTTGCTTTTTTAAACCGCTCCTCCAAGGTGCTCAGCTGTACCTGACGGAGGCTTTTATCGTCTGTTGCCCATCCTAATGCCATCATTCCAAAAGCGTAAGTGGGAACAGTTATCACGTATGCTGAGCCATCGTTGAATAGATCTCGGAAGTGAGTAACCGACCCCGCTAGTTCACTCGCTTGCAGGAACGGCACACCATTCTGAGTAACAAGGATGCCACTTTCTGTAAGGCATCGTTTGCAATTCGCGTAGAAAATTTTTGAAAAGAGGACTTCGCCTGGCCCTTGAGGATCTGTTGAGTCCACCAAAATAACATCAAATTTTTCATTTGTTTCGGCTACAAATTTTGCCCCGTCGCCGATGATTAAATTAGTGCGTTTGTCCTCAAACGCTCCCTGATTCAGTTCCTGGAAATGTTCCTTGGCAAGATCGATGACTCCGCCATCGAGCTCGACCATGGTAACTTTTTCAATTGATGGGTGTTTGAGAGCCTCTTCTAATAGTCCCCCGTCACCACCGCCAATAATTAGAACTGCCTTGGGGCTGGGGTGCGAAAACAGAGGCACATGAGCCAGCATTTCATGATAGACAAACTCGTCACCCAACGTAGTCTGTACAACGTTATCCAGTACTAAAATTTTCCCGAGGCGGCCGTTTGAGATTACTTTGGCGTCTTGAAATTCCGTGCGTCCCTCGTACAGGATTTCATCAACACGAAGACTCTGGGCTAAATCCGAATGTAAAATTTCGGTGAACCAGTTCATGAGAAGATAGTCTCCGCACTTGGGTGTCTAACAAACAAGTTGGCCCTCGCGCTACTCCCTTGCGTCATTGAGGAGTAGCCGAAGGCCAATGTTTAATCGAACTTAAACCAGAGGATTAAACCTTAAGGCCTCGCCGATTTTCGATCACCTGAACATTGCCTGGCTTAAAGGCCCGTTTCAAAACTGGGATAGCTTTATATGGGTCGCACTCTCCACACATAAAAACGTCCAAAGCGGCGTATCCGGTCTCTCTGGCCAAGTGTGGATTGTGATATGGCTTTCCGCCAAAATTACGACCCCTGATACTCCACCATTTGGCTCGAAGTGGTGCAAATCAGAATTTAATATAGTCGCACCACCTGCGAGCGCAGCCTCTTTCAAGGCCTGCTCAATGCCCTCAAGGTCATCAAGACCACTGGCTTCGTTGAGATCGATAAGGAGATGGGTGCCTGCAAAGGTGACGCCATCTTTATGCACAAAGAAGTCCCTCCGTTCGGACTCCATACTATCGCCATCATGCTCGACGAGTTGGGGGTGAAAACGCTCGGAAGGCTGAACAGCGGACGCGGACTCAGCTGAGTCCCCGTACCCCGCAACCACAGCCAGCTCTGCGAAAGGGCGATTATTCGACATCGCTCGTCCTCCGTAAAACCGGTGAGGGGGGGTTGACGCAAAGAACGCGGTTTCTAGTGGTTTGAACGTTCTCTTGCAAGCATAAATTTCACTTCAACCCGTATTTTTTTACTTGAATGCTTGAACTGCGTTGACCCGTCGCATTCTGGCTATTGTTTTTGAAGACCCGTATAGAAACTGAAACCTTAAGGAATGATGCATATGGCTCCCCACCTAATTGAGAATGTCATTGGACGTCGCGTCTGGGATTCGCGAGGCCGCCCTACGGTTGAAGCAGAGGTTTTCTTATCTGGGGGTGCTATAGGACGAGCTATTGCACCAGCGGGTGCCTCCACTGGTTCAGGAGAAGCGGTTGATCGGAGAGATGGTGGATCTGCTTTTGGTGGAATGGATGTGAAGGGTGCTGTTTCTGCTGTTACCAATGAGATTTCAAAAGTGATCCGAGGGCTTGATGCCAGAGAGCAAGCTAGCATTGATTTGGCAATGATCCAGGCTGATGGAACCGAAAATCGAGGAAGAATTGGTGCTAACGCTATAGTTGCAGTTTCGATGGCAGTTGCATGGGCAGCAGCTGCACAGTCAAAGGAACCGCTTTGGCGAATTTTGGGTACAGATGCCGTCCAGATGCCACTACCAGAAATTCAAATATTTGGGGGAGGCGCACATGCTGGAAGACGCGTGGATGTCCAAGATTTTTTAATTGTATGTCCCGGAGCCGAGTCGTTCGCGCAAGCACTGGATTGGACAGCAGAGATATATCGTAGTGCAGGTGCTTTAATGGAGGACAGAGGAAAACTCATGGGTGTTGCAGACGAGGGTGGTTTTTGGCCAGCCTTTGATAGAAATGAGGAGGCCTTGGATGCGTTAACACTTGCTATTCAAAATGCTGGATTTAAAGCGCCAGACGATGTTGCAATAGCATTGGATATTGCCTCAAGCGAATTTGGTCATCGAGGGAGATACAAGTTAGCTCTAGAGGCTCGCGATCTTTCCAGCGAGGAAATGGCAGACCAAATTCAAGACTGGACAAGCCGATACCCTATTGTTTCTGTCGAGGACCCTTTAGCAGAAGATGATTGGGACGGTATGGCAGAACTAACAAAAAGAATTGGTAATAAGGTTCAGATTGTTGGAGATGATTTTCTGGTAACTGATGCGGTTAGAGTAAAGCAGGCTGCGGAAATAGGTGCCTGTAATACTGTTCTTTTAAAGCCTAACCAGCGCGGTACGCTCACGGAAACTTTAGCTGCTTGGGAGGCCGCAAAAAAAGCAAATTTTGGTGCTATTGTTTCTGCCCGTTCAGGGGAAACAGAGGATACAACGATTATTCATCTAGCTGTTGGATGGGGGGTGCCTCAGTTCAAAGTTGGGTCTTTTACGAGGTCTGAAAGAATGGCCAAATGGAATGAAGCCATAAGGATTGAGGAAGAGTTGGGAGCAAAAGCAACTTTTGCGGGTCACTCAGCGCTGCGTCGATAACACCAAACTGACAACCTTTTTCATAACGCTTGGCAGTCCAACATCTGTCAAAAATTGTATCGGTTGCCAAAAACAATTACTGGGTGGGGAGCAATCACAATTACCGTAAAACACCTGAAGTTCTAAACGGAAGTGTGTGAAAATGTGATTAATAGTACCGATCTCGATCCAAGAATTTGTCAGTTCTTGAACCACTGCAGCTCCATCGTCATCAGACCATCCAAAAGAGGGCATCTCCGCCATGCCTCCAAGCAATCCATTGGGTTTGCGTCGTCTGAGCAAAACGTCTCCGTCTTTGTTTTCAATCCAGTAAATTTGACCTGACCTTGTGGGCTTGCGAGCCTTTAAAGGTTTGATAGGCAGAAAGTTTTCGAGGCCAGCTTGTTTTGCCTTGCAGAAATTAAGAATTGGACAGACCGAGCATCGGGGATTTTGAGGAAGACAAACGGTAGCACCTAAATCCATCATTGCCTGAGCAAAATCACCAGGCCTACTCTTGGGTGTCATTGATTTTGCAAATGAGTTGATTTCTGTTTTTGCAGTAGGAAGAGGTGTGTCTATTTTAAAAAGGCGTGATGTCACCCTTTCGATATTTGCATCGACAGGTGATGACGGTTGATCAAACGCGATTGCAGCTATAGCTGCCGCGGTGTAAGGACCTATACCTGGGAGTTTGCTGAGTAAGATTTCCTTTCCGGGAAACCTCCCATTGTATTCTCTGGATACTGTGCGAGCACATTTAATGAGGTTACGAGCTCTGGCGTAATAGCCAAGACCGGCCCACTCACCCATCACGTCTTCATCGGAAGCAGCGGCTAATGCTTCTACTGTTGGCCAACGAGTTAAAAAACGTTCGTAACGCGGGGTAACTGCGGCAACAGTTGTTTGTTGTAGCATGACTTCGCTAAGCCATACCCTATAGGGGTCGGGAGTTTTCCCACTTTTAACCCGCCAGGGTAGATCGCGCTTAAAACGATCATACCAAGAAAGCAGAGGTTGAGAGATTGCAGAAGGGCGCATGAATGGCATATTGGAGAGTATGACTAATTCCGACAAGCGCTATCCAATTTCGCGACCTCAATCAATTGCTCGGTCCCTGGATGCGTTATTGCGCAATCATCCCGGGTGCAAAACGGGCGCGTGCCTTTGCTGGGCTAAAGCGAGATTGGAAAGACGTCGTTGGAGCTGAATTTAGTGATATTTCTAGTCCAGAGAAATTTGATCCACCACGTGGACGAAAGCCAGGTGTTATTGCGGTAAAAGCAGTTCTTGGAGCGGCCTTAATTCTGCAGCATGATGCACCTCGTCTTATGGAGAGGATCAACAACTATCTGGGTGCAGATGCTGTTGGAAAAATTTCAATCATCCCAGGAATACCGCCACAGGTGAAAGATCGCTTAACGTTGAGCTCTGTTGACCCAGATGCCCTCCAATTAGTGGAGAGCCGATTTATAAAGATGGGTTTAGATATCAACGGCCGATTGGAAAAAGCATTAGCCAGGCTAAGTCTTCGTACTGGCTCTAAGAGCAAATGACCAAATTACTGAACAAGTGCGGCTTCAATTGCTTTTTGTACTCGCTTAGATGATGGTCCAGTCGTGGAGGAGAACCAATCAATAAGACGGCCATCCTTGCTAACAAGGTATTTATGAAAATTCCAACGTGGTTTTGCCTTCGCTCCTAGCTCTTTTAACGCCCAAGAATAAAAAGGGTGTGCTTGCTTGCCTGTTACCTCAGTCTTTTCGGCCATAGGAAAATCAATTGAAAAATTAACGGTGCAGAACTCTGTTTATCTTCTCGTCTGTTGCGAGTTCTTGACCACCAAAATCACCGGAAGGCACCCCAAGCACAACTAATCCACGGGAACGATAAGTTTCCCAAAGTTTCTGGAGGCCCTCGTATTGCGGGGTAAAGCCGCAGCGTGAAGCAGTATTTACTATCAAAATGACCTTTCCTGAAAATTCAGACAAAGCAAGTTTTTCGCCTTCTATGGAAGTAAAGGTAAAATCATATGCGTTATTGCCAGTTGCAGCTCCAGCAAAACAAGCTGGAACTAGAGCAAGTCCTGCGGTTAGAAAAAAGCGACGTAGCACGACAGACCTCCTGAAAAGCACCTAACCCCTCATAAAAATGGGGCATCATATTTTGGCGGCAAGTCGGCTTGCTGTTTGAGCCAGTGAGGTTATTTCAGCCCAAGCCTCTGCTTCGATTAAATTTGAGGGCGCAATCCAAGACCCACCAACTGAAAATACATTAGGGAGTGTTAAGTACTCTTCTGCATTCGTCTGGTTTATACCACCTGTGGGGCAGAAAGAGAGATCTGGCAAAGGTCCCTCTAATCCCTTGAGGGTCGATTTTCCTCCCACACTTTCTGCGGGGAAAAACTTTAATCGCCGATACCCATGCTCTCTGAGGGCCATAGCCTCCGAAGCGGTTGACGCGCCAAAAAGGAATGGTTGTTCGAACTGTATGGCTGCATCAATTAGTTGGTTTGTTGCGCCAGGGCTGACAAAAAATGATGCTCCTGCTTTGGCTGCCTGATCCATTTGATTGGGGGATAGGATTGTTCCTGCTCCCAGGACAATTTCAGGAACCAAAGTCGAAATTGCTCTTATTGCATCAATTGCAGCTGGTGATCTAAGAGTGACCTCCAGGGATTTAATTCCACCAGCCAAAAGTGCTCGTGCTAGGTCCGGGGCCTTTGCGGCATTTTCTATAACCACTACCGGAATTATGGGTGGTGAATTATTTGGCAATTCGAACTTTTTTGGCATAGCGCTAGATTCCAACGAAGAGTCAGACCATCCTTGCTAGCAGGCAATCAGATGAAAGGAAACTTGGTATATGCGCATCGCATGTGTTGGCGAATGCATGATTGAATTAACTGACGCCCCTTCTGGTATTGGGCGTGGTTTTGGTGGTGATACCCTCAACACGGCAATTTATTTGGCTCGGTTGGGTAAAGCGGGAGGTGTCAAAGTTGACTATGTGACGGCAGTTGGTGATGACCCATATTCTGACGAGATGATTGCCGCTTGGAGTTTGGAGGGCATTGATGTGAAAAATGTTCTTCGAATTCCAGGAAAGATGCCAGGTTTGTACTCGATTCGAACCTCTAAGTTAGGTGAACGAAGTTTCTTTTATTGGAGAAGTGCAGCCGCTGCGCGCCAAATGTTCAATGGTGAAGAGGGTAAACGCCTGGCTGCCAGTTTGAGGGATTATGATTGGATTTATTTTAGTGGGATCACGATGGGAATTTTAGACCTGGATGGTCGAATGATATTTCTGGATGCCTTGCGGCGTGCCAGTGATGCTAAAGCAAAGTTGGCTTACGACAGTAATTACCGTCCGCGTATTTGGAGTGATGAAGAGGAAGCTCAAGCTATGAATAGCGTTTGCTTGGGTTGGGCTGATCTAGCTCTGCCAAGCTTTGATGACGAGCGCGCACTTTATGGGGACAAAAACCCTGAAGCGACAGCACTTCGAATTGCTAAACAAGGTTTATCCGAAATAGTGGTTAAGGATGGTGATAACGATACTATACTATGTGTAGATAAAAAAATTGTGCGTTACAAAGGCGCTTCGCATCCTGAGCCGATTGATACTACGGCTGCTGGTGACAGTTTTAACGCAGGCTATATTTTTGCCCGAATGCTTGGAAAGTCGCCAGAAGATGCGGTGGTTGATGGTGCAAGCTTGGCTTACAGAGTGGTAGGTGTGCGTGGGGCTATACTTCCGCGCGATATGGAGGTTTAGATGTCCCTTTGGCCCAAAGAAGCAAAATTGGCTCTCTCGATTGTTGTAAATGTTGAGGAGGGTGCTGAGGCAAGTATAGCTGACGGAGATCGTGGTCCAGAACCTGTTGATGAATTGGGTATTTCGCTTAAGAAATCCATTCGTAATTATGGAAATGAAAGTAACTATCAATATGGTATCAAGGCAGGCGCACCACGTGTCATGGACCTCTTAGAACGACACGGTATTAAGGCTACATTTACGGCTGCAGCCGTTGCTTTGGAGCGGGCTCCCGATCTAGCAGAGAGGATAGCAGTTGGTGGACATGAAGTTTGTGCGCATGGCCACAGATGGGTGCACCAGTTCCATATGGATGAGGTTTCAGAGCGTCAGTTTATTCAGTCTGCCGTTACATCCATTGAGAAAACGATGGGTGAACGACCCTATGGTTGGCTCTCTCGTTATTTACTAACCGAAAACACCCGTCGGCTTTTAGCGGAAGAGGGGTTTACATATCATATGGATGATTACTCTGATGATTTACCATTTTGGAATACTGACCAGAACATACCTATGGTAATCATGCCGTATGCGCTTGACTCAAACGATATGAAAATGTGGACCGATCCATCATACAGTCCCGAAGCTTGGCTGAAATACGCAGTTGACACCTTTGATTGGTTAGTTGCTGAGGGTGAAGCTGGCTCGCCGAAGATGATGTCACTTGGTGTGCACTTACGAATAATTGGAAGGCCTGGGAGAATTGGTGCTTTTGATGCCTTCCTCAGTCATGTCAATTCTAGGGATGATATTTGGATAGCAACTAGAAAGAATATTCGTGATTACTGGGCGCAGGCTAACCCTGCTCCGTGAGACCTCCTGCTCTTGCTGTTGGTCATAGGGCTGCCGTTTGGCTCTCTAGTGACGGTCAAATTGAAAAACTCTCACTCCAAGAGGCTGCATCCAAAGCTGCGAAACAAAGACCTTTCGTAGTTCATATGCCAAGCGTTGCCAATCGCCTTGGAAAGGGGCCTTTTCCTGCCTTTGACCTGTTGTCTCTCTATGCCTTTGTGCGTCCAGCTCGATTTTGTCTGCCAACACCAGCTGGGGTGGCAGAAACTATGGGTTTACGAAGACCTAAAGATCTATATGAGCAAGTCACCATTCTACCTGAAGCGGCGCGTCTCCTACTTGCGGAATTATCTAACTCGGAAGCTGATGCTGATTTAGCTGACCTTGTTGGCATAATGACAGAGGCAGGTTGGCCATGGTCACCAGCAGTTTCAAGGGCGCTTGAGGCCACTGGAGCCCCCGCCACCAAGGCAACAGGGAGAGGTTTTGAAATTTGGCGACGCCTGCCCGTGTGGCGAGAAGATGCCCCTGAAGGTGAACCAAGCTCCAACCCTGTGCCTGCAGATGAGGCCCGACAACGTCTAGCCTCGATGCTTGGTGAAAATGCTGAAACCAGGCCGCAGCAATCTGATTATGCCAGCGCATGCTCTGCTGCATTTCAGCCGCGTGAAGATGCAACCGCTCCAGACGTTGTTCTAGCTGAAGCTGGAACAGGTGTCGGTAAGACGCTTGGTTATTTGGCACCTGCAAGCCTATGGGCCGAACGAAACGGGGCACCTGTTTGGATTGCTACCTACACGAGAAATCTTCAACGTCAAATCGATGACGAGCTTGATAAGCTTTTCCCAATTTCTGCTGAAAAGCAGGCTCATGTGGTCATTCGTAAGGGACGAGAAAATTACCTTTGTCTTTTGAATTTTGAAGAATCTGCTCGGTCAGTCAGGCGCTATCCCGAGGATGCGGTTGGTCTCGCTTTAATGGCTCGCTGGGCTTCTGCGAGCCGCGATGGTGATCTAGTTGGTGGAGATATGCCAGGCTGGTTGTCTGATCTTGCCAGTCCTCGGATCACCATTGGTCTTGCCGATAGGCGTGGCGAATGCATCTACGCCGCCTGCTCACACTATCAAAAATGTTTCATAGAGAGGAGTGTAAGAAGAGCACGTCGTGCACGCTTAGTGGTTGCCAATCATGCCTTGGTAATGGCCCAGGCGGCACTAGGCGGCCTTGATGATTCTCACACACCAACTCGTTATATATTTGATGAAGGTCATCATGTTTTTGACGCAGCCGATAGTGCTTTCTCAGCTGCCCTCACAGGGCTAGAGGCTAGAGAGTTCCGGAGGTGGTTAGTTGGAGCAGAGGGGCGAAGTGGACGGGCCCGAGGGCTACGAACACGCTTGGAGGAGATTTTACCTGCTGATCCGCCCGAGGCTCGTAGTGAGGCTGAAGAGTGCTTAGAGATTATACTTGAGGGCGCACAGTCTTTGCCGGGGGATGGATGGCTTCTACGAGTTGTAGAGGGTCGGCCGGTAGGGGCTTTGGAAGGTTTTCTGGCTGCGGCTTATAGCCAGATTTTAGCCCGCGCGGTTGATAAAACTTCACGATACACACTTGAAACTGAGGTGCGTCCAGCTCTTCCTGAAATAATTAATTCGGCCGCATCCCTAGAACTGGCGTTTGGCGCTATGATTAGTCCTCTTCAACGGCTGCGTTTTCGTCTTTTGGGACGACTAGACCTAGAGGCAGATGTGTTAGAAACACAAACGCGTCAGCGCATTGAAGGTATTGCGAGGACTTTGCTTCGCAGAACGAACCAACTCAGTTCTTGGTTGGATATGCTTACATCATTGAAGAGTGAAGCCTTACCAGAGTTCGTAGATTGGCTGCAGGCCGATCAAGTCGATGGACAATTGCGTGACGTGGGAATGCACAGACATTGGGTCGATCCTTCGAAACCCTTTGCCCATGCTGTTTTGGAAAGTGCGCATGGCGCGGTTATTACATCAGCAACATTAACGGATGGAGGAGAAGATCTAAGAGGCTTCGTGGAATGCGGCGGAGGCCAGCACGGGCGCTATACACCTTTCACGCCCTGCTATCCGAGCGCGCGCTGCTAGCCCTTACGATTATGGCCAGCAGGCCCGGGTATTTGTTGTAACCGATGTGAATCGGAATCGGCCAGAGGATGTTGCAGCCGCTTATCGGCAGCTTTTTTAGCGTCTGAAGGCGGTGATTTTGGCCTTTTTACGGCTGTCAATCGTCTGCGGGAGACCCACAGTCGGATGGCTGGGGCTTTAGAAGCTGAAGGATTAAATCTTTATTCTCAGCATGTAGATAAAATGGCTTTAGCGGACCTCATAGAAATTTTTCGTTCTGAAGAAAATTCATGCTTATTGGGCACGGATGCCGTGAGAGACGGTGTTGATGTTCCGGGAAGGTCACTGAGACTTATAGTTTTCGAAAGAGCTCCATGGCCTAGGCCTGATATTCTTCATAAGGCCAGGCGAGCTCATTTTGGAGGACGAAAGTTTGATGATCGAATTACACGACTGAGACTTACACAAGCTTTTGGAAGACTAATTCGGCGGTTTGACGACAAAGGCTGTTATGTGATTTTGGATGGGCAAACTCCCTCACGTTTATTCCATAGTTTTCCTAATGGGGCTTCACCAATAAGGCTTGGTTTAGCAGAGGCTGTGAGTGAGGTTCGTGCTTTTCTAAAAGGTTAAATTTTAATCGTTAAAACAAAAGTTTCTTCGATCTGACAGATTTTGATGTTTGGATTTGAGTAATCTTTGAAATGGTGATGTAACCTTAATTGTAATTTAATTTTTAATGAGGGTTAGCATGCGGCGATACCGCTTTTTAACGGGTCCTGATGACCGTAGCTTTTGCGACAGGGTAACAGAAGCCATTAATGAGGGTTGGGAATTATTTGGAGACCCGCAACTTACATTTGATGCTGTAAAAGGACGCGTAATATGTGGTCAAGCTATAATACGCGAAGAGCCTGAAAATCAGGATTAAACAAAGGTCAGGAGAGGGTAAAAATTAGACTCTTCCCCCGTGATAAGAACACGCTTAGGCTATCGCATTAAATTTTTTTTTGTGTCTTTGGGGGACATTTGCCATGAGTTTCCGTTGTAAAGCTGTAGTTTTAAGAAAAACTGACGCGCCAAGGCCTTTCGCCCAGTCAATGCCGCTTTCAGTAGAGGAAGTGGAGTTACTCCCTCCAGGGCCAAATGAAGTTGTAGTAAAGATTGCTGGGGCAGGTCTCTGCCATTCTGATCTATCAGTTTTAAATGGCGACCGGCCCAGGCCTGTTCCAATGGTGCTAGGTCATGAGGGTTCCGGAGAAATAGTAGAAGTTGGATCTGCCGTTAATGATATTAACGTGGGTGATCACGTTGTGTTTCAGTTCTCTGCATCCTGCGGCCGCTGTCGGCGCTGTCTGAAGGCCGTCCCCAAGTTTGTGAAACCGCGGCAGCAACAAAGGGTGCCGGCGATCTTATGTCTGGCCATAGTCGCATCCGAGATGCTAACGGCGAACGTGTGTCTCACCATTCGGGCGTTTCATGCATGGCAGAATATGCAGTCTCAGATAGAGGTAGTGTCGTTGTTGTAGATAAATCTATTCCGCTTGCAGATGCTGCCCTTTTTGGCTGTGCGGTTATGACAGGTGTTGGCGCGGTCATTAACACTGCACGTATTCTGCCTGGCGATAGTGTTGCCATTATAGGTTTGGGTGGTGTTGGCCTGAATGGCCTCCTAGGTGCAAAACTTGGCGGTGCTGAGAAAATCGTTGCTATTGATCTTGAAGATTCAAAACTCGGTCTTGCGCGTCAATTGGGTGCAACACACACAGTAAATGCTCGTGATGCAGATGCAGTAGATCAGGTCAGACAAATTACTGGTGGCGGTGTTGATTTCGCTTTTGATCTAGCCGGTACAATTCCAGCAATGAATACGGCCTATGCTGTCACGCGTTATGGTGGTTCTGTGGTTACTGCAGGATTGTCACCCTCGGCAGCTGAATTTTCTTTCAACCAAAGCGATCTCGTGTCTCAAGAGAAGGCAATTCGAGGAAGTTATATGGGTTCTTGTGTGCCTGTTCGTGACATCCCTCGTTTCATCAGTTTGTATGAGCAAGGACGTCTTCCGGTTGATCGACTTATTGACGGATACATCGGGTTTGATGAGGTGAACGAGGGCTTTGATAAGCTACAAGACGTAAAAACTGTTCGTCAGATTTTAACCCCACACGGTGCCAAGTAATGGAGGTGTAGCCGATGACTAATTGTCTGGTGATTGTTCAATTTCCTTTGCCAAAACGCTCTGAAGATCAAGCAATTTCTAGTGGAACAAGCACTGCACCAATTTATCGAGACCTTGCTGGCAAGGGATTGATTTCTAAGCATTATTTAAATGGAGATACTGGCACTGGGGAGTTTACCTCTGGGAAAATAGGGCAGCAGCTGAGGCGTGGTTCACAAAAGAACGACAGGAAATGCTGGCTGATAAGTTTGGTGCGAAGCCAGAAATTATATTTTTTGATACGCACGTAGTTGTTGATAATCAACGCGGTGAGACACGAGTAAATGGTAAACCATTGCCTGATATTCAGGCTGCGGAGTAAGCTTCTGGATGCAAGAGACAATTGTTCCAGTTTTGCCTCAAGGTCTAGCTGCCTTTGATTTATCCGAACGGGTGGCGCTTGTTACCGGCGCCTCGAGTGGAATTGGAAGATCCTTCGCTTCAGCTATAGTTCAGGCGGGTGGTAAAGTTGTTGTATCCGCTCGACGTGAAGATCGTCTGAAAGATTTGGTGGCAGAGCTTGGTGCCGATAACGCATCTTACGTTGTCTGCGATGTTGGAGATCATCAGTCCCTACCAGAAATGGCGATGCAAACAAATAATGCATTTGGGGCACCTGATATCGTTGTTAACGTAGCTGGTAATACTGTGCGTAAGCAGGCTGAAGATCTAACACCCCAAGAATTTTTGGATGTGATAAAGGTTCAGTTGATGGCGCCTCTGCATGTAGCGCAGCAATTCGTTGCCAGGAATGAAAGAAAAGGGCTGGGGGCGGATAATAAATATTGGCTCAATAACAACGAGTCATGCTCTTCCTGGGACCACTGCCTATGCAGCGTGTAAATCAGGCATTGGAGGCCTCACTCGAGCAATGGCTAAGGATTGGGGACCTTTTGGGATTACAGTGAATGCTATTTGCCCTGGGTTTTTTGCGACAGAGTTAACAGCGCCAGTGGTCGCTGACCAAAAGCGCTGGAGAGGAAACGCTGAGCGGACCTTTATTGGACGAAATGGTGTGACCGAAGATATGCATGGGGCATTAGTTATGCTTTGCTCTGAAGCTGGGCGATATGTATCAGGACAAATGCTTTATGTTGATGCCGGTTTTACGGCCAATTAATATAAGTTATTGGACTGAGAGTGGCTGTTCGCCTCCCGATTCATGAAATTCTTCCTGAACTAATGGATGTGCTGGCGCAGGGGAGTAATGCAGTTCTGGTTGCTCCCCCTGGGGCAGGTAAATCGACAGCAATTCCTTTGGCTCTTTTGGACGCTGCATGGACCCAAGGCAAGCGAATTATAATGCTATCTCCTCGCCGCCTTGCAGTTCGTTCAGCCGCGGCCCGAATGGCTGAAATTATTGGTGAGCAAGTAGGACAGACAGTTGGTTATCGGGTCAGGATGGAAAACAAAGTTTCCTCCAAAACCCGGATTGAGGTCATGACGGAGGGTGTTTTTCTCCGCCGAATTATTGCAGACCCCGAACTATTAGATGTGGCAATCGTTCTTTTTGATGAATTCCATGAACGCAGTCTGGAAGCAGATTTGAGTCTAGCGCTTGCATTGGATTCCAGATCTGGTTTTCGACCTGACCTTCGTCTCATGCCAATGTCTGCATCTCTCGATGACCAACGCCTTCCAAAATTATTGGCTGGGCGTGTAGTCCGTTCAGAGGGACGAATGTTTCCCGTAGATACGTTCTACCTTGGTAGACGTCAGCAGGACCCATTGGAAGTTTCCGTAGCGGCGGCAGTGCGACTTGCTCTGAGAGACCAACTGGGAGGTATCTTGGTATTCCTGCCGGGGCAACGTGAGATTGCTGCAGTGGCAGATCGACTGGCTAACTTAGGCCCAGATATAGCCTTGCTTCCACTTCATGGGGGGCTTGATGTTTCCAAACAAGATATGGCCGTTAGAGAGCTAAAAGACGGCCGCCGCAAGGTAGTACTTGCGACAGCAATTGCAGAAACTAGTCTCACAATCCCAGATATCCGCGTAGTCATCGATAGTGGTCTGTCTCGTGTGCCAAAGTTTGATCCAGCTGTTGGTTTAACTCGGCTTGTGACAGAGCGGGCTACTTTATCATCGATTGAGCAGCGAAGAGGCAGGGCTGGGAGGTTAGAAAAAGGTGTAGCATATCGTCTGTGGGATGAGCCCGAGACGCGAGGATTGAAAGCTTTTCCAGTCCCACAAATTCTAGATGCAGATTTAACTTCTGTGGCTCTCGTGCTCGCTGATTGGGGTGTTGAAAATCCAGACCAGCTTGCTTGGCTTGATCCTCCGTCTCTCGTTGCGCTTCGTTCAGCAAGGATCGAATTAACCGAAATTGGCTCTTTGGCAGACGACCGGCTTACTGAGCATGGTCGGCGGATCTTATTATTTCCAACAGCCCCAAAACTTGCACATATGATAATTTCTTCTCAAGCAGATGAAGAAGTTTTGCTCGCGGTGAGTCTTGCAGTGCTCGTTTCGGAGAGGGGACTTGGAGGTAAAAGCACAGACTTACGTCAACGACTTACTCGCTTAGGAAGCGATAAAAGTAAGCGCCTTTTTGAAGCCAGGAAACTGATAACCAGGATGGCAGATATATTAGGTCATACCAATGAGATAATTGATGTGGAGCGTGCTGGCGTTGTACTTGCTCGGGCTTGGCCTGATCGGCTTGCTAAAGCTTTGAACGTGCCAGGACGCTATCAAATGGCTAATGGTCGCCAAGCCTGGTTGGAAGAAACAGACCCTCTTGCCAATGAAAAATGGCTTCTGATTGCAGATGGAACGGGTCATGCGGCGGGAGCACGAATTCTGGCGGCAGCACCTATTAAACCGAGTGATGCTGAGTCCTTGATGCAAGCGAACATAAAAAACAGCCGCATAGTTATTTTCGACAAAGCCAGTGGTGATATTAGGGTTAGAATAGAAAAACGCTTTGGCAGGATAACTATTAACAGCCGACCAGAGACTGTAACCTTTGAAGATGTGATTGTCGGTTTGAGACAAGTGTTTGAGGCCCACGGGCTATCTATCCTGCCTTGGTCTCAGGCTGTGCTGTCATGGAGGGCAAGAGCTTCATTTCTATTCCCTGAAAAGTTTGATGAAAGAGCTCTTGTTGCATCAGCTGACAGCTGGCTGCCTATTGCTGTGGGGTCTGCACAAGGCATAAGTGGTATTAGGAACGATGACCTTTTGAAAGGCTTGAAAAGCCTGCTAGATTGGGACGATCTCCGGCGCCTCGAAATAGAAGTACCTGATAAGGTTTTGCTTTCAAATGGCCGGACCATAACAATTGACTACAGTGATCCAAACGGGCCAGCTACCGACGTTGTAATTCAGGAACTTTTTGGTGTTATTTCGCATCCAACAATATCTGGGAAACCTCTGCTGATACGCTTGCTATCACCAGCGCGTCGTCCACAGCAGACTACTCGTGACCTTCCTGGTTTTTGGACAGGTTCCTATACACAGGTGCGAGCTGAATTACGTGGCCGTTATCCCAAGCACTCTTGGCCAGAAGATCCCAGAACAGTCTAAGCCACCAAAGTCTCGTACTCGGCGTTCATAGATGTTTTCTTGATTGGTATTTTAAAATTTCTAAGAGGAACGGGATTAAAATATTGGAGGTGAGTTATGAGTTGGATGGAAGCCAATGGTGTAGAGCTGCATTATGTATTAGAGGGACCAAAGGCCAAAAAACCGCTCGTCTTAATTCATGAGTTAGGTGGGAGCTTTGCCAGCTGGGACCGTGCAATGCCATTGATGCAGACCCGTCGAACCTTGCGTTGGGACTGGCGTGGTGCTGGCCAATCTGAAAAAGTCAGAGGAGAATTATCGGTTTCCGACCTAGTTGCAGACTTAAGTGCCTTGCTTGATGGCCTGGGAATATCTGAGACGGTTGATATAGCGGGTACAGCTTTAGGGGGTGGTGTGGCTTTAGCATTCGCAGCGCGGGAGCCGTTGCGGGTAAATAGGTTAGTTGTTTCAAGTCCAGCTATCGGCGGAGATAGTGGGATAGAAGATATGTTGCGCAGTAGAGCCGATGACGTTGAGAAGGTGGGGATGAGAGCTCAAGTAGATATCAGCCTTGATCGTTCCTATTTGCCGAAATATCGTGACGACGAAATTGCCTTTCAGAACTATCGTTCAAGATGGATTGCCAACGACCCCGGCAGTTATGCCAGTCACAACAGAATGTTAGCTGGCATGGATGAACGAAAAAACTTGTCTAAAATCGTTGCTCCAACTCTCGTTATTGGTGGTATTGATGACAGCCTGTTACCGCCAAAAGATATGGCTACTATAGCAACTCATATCCAAGGGGCAGAATTCGTCGAACTGCCTACTGGACATTTTGCGGCCGTCAATACACCAGAGCTATGGGCTAATGTAGCGCTAGGATTTTTTGGGTGAAGGCTAAAGAGATCAGCAAATCTTTTGTGTTTCCAGCAATAGGAGAGGTTACATTTGTTCCTCTCCCAAATATCGAATTTGCCTTCAGCCTAGCTGCATCCCGTCGTTGCGCCGCAACTATCACATTTTAGACAGACACCATTCCGCACCAGTGTAAAGTTTGCGCATTCTGGGCAAGGGTCACCTTCATAGCCCTTAAGCCTGGCAATTGCTGCTGAAGCTGCTGCATTGCTTCCACCCGCAGAGATTGCGGAAACGACTGCTGCATCTCCAGTAGCGACAACCCCAACTCCGCCTCCTGCAGCTGCTGCGCGGGCTTCAGTTACATATTCAGCTTGGCCTTGCGAAGGAAGACTTGATTTTGCAATTTCGGTTGCTTCCTCGATAGCTTTTTCGGCTTTCTTCTCTGTTGCATTAGAGAAAATCACGAGATTATCACGAACGTACCCTTTCGATGCTACGCGTTTTACGACGTCCATCGTTTCCTGATGCAGCTCGTCAACTTTGCGCTCGCGCCAATCCATGTCGAGAGCGCTCTCATCTTCACCTTCTCCCATACTATCCGGGTTTAGGTCTGCTGGATCGGCATGGGATAAGTCATTCCTACCAAGGTACGAAATAGCTAACTCTCGGAACAGATAGTCTAGAATCGAGGTCGACATTTTGATTGCGTCGTTGCCGGTTACCATTCCCGCAGGTTCAAAGCGGGTGAAAGTGTACGCCTCGACAAATTCCTCTAATGGAACCCCATATTGAAGGCCAATGGATACAGCAATCGCAAAGTTATTCATGAGTGAGCGGAACGCAGCACCCTCTTTGTGCATATCAACAAAGATTTCACCGAGTTGACCATCTTCGTATTCTCCTGTGCGAAGATAGACTTTATGGCCGCCTACACTTGCTTTCTGGGTATAACCTTTTCTCCTGTGAGGCAGGCGCTTGCGTTCAATCACTTTGCGTTCAATTACGCGTTCTACAATGCGCTCTGCCAACATCTGTGCTCGTTGACCATTCGGCGCATCAGCAATTTTTTCCGCAAGGGTTTCTTCTTCAATATCAGCGTCATCGTCGCCAAGTGCGATCGCTGCTAAAGGCTGAGAGAGTTTTGAACCATCTCGATACAATGCATTTGCTTTAAGGCCTAGACGCCAAGAAAGCAGGTAGGCTTCCTTACAATCTTCAACAGTGGCTGCATTGTCCATATTGATGGTTTTAGAAATAGCTCCTGAAATAAAAGGTTGGGCTGCGGCCAGCATGCGGATATGACTATCTGCGGAAAGATAGCGCTGGCCTTTCTTTCCACATCTATTGGCGCAATCAAATACTGCTAAATGCTCATCTTTAAGGTCAGGGGCTCCCTCAAGGGTCATTGTCCCGCAGACGTGTTCGTTGGCGGCTTCAATAGCGTGTTTTGAAAACCCAAGAGCTGAAAGCATATCGAAGTCTGGACTGTCCAGCTGGGCATCTGTAAAGCCCAAGTCTGATTTACAGAAGTCATCCCCTAACAAATAGCGATTGAAGACGAAGCGAATATCAAACGCGCTCGCAAGCTGTCCCTCTACTATTTCTAATTTTTCGGCCGAGAACCCTAATTCCCCCAGGGTTTCATGATTGATTTCAGGGGCCTCTTTCAACGACCCATATCCCACCGCGTAGCGAGTGATCTGTTCTATTTGTGAGGAGGTATACCCAAGAGTGTCGAGAGCAGTAGGAACCATCCGGTTGATGATTTTAAAATACCCACCTCCAGCAAGTTTTTTGAATTTTACCAGTGCAAAGTCTGGTTCAATGCCGGTGGTGTCACAGTCCATCACCAGACCGATCGTGCCGGTTGGTGCAATTACGGTTGCTTGCGCATTTCTATAGCCATGGGCTTCACCTTTTTCTAAAGCTTTGTCCCAGGCCTCCTTTGCAGCTTCAGCAAGACCGGCAAATGGTACCGCTATGGAATCCAGGGCGACCGGAGCTATTGTCAATCCTTCATAATCTGTTGCTGCGTGTGCCGCCCTACGGTGATTGCGAATAACCCGCAGCATCTCTGCCTTATTTTCTTCAAATCGGCGAAATGGTCCTAATTCTGATGCCATTTCAGCAGATGTTTCATATGACACAGCTGTCATCACTGCTGTAATTGCGCCTGCGGCAGCCCGGCCCCCATCTGAATCATATGGCAGTCCTGCCGCCATAAGTAGGCCGCCGATATTTGCATATCCAAGGCCAAGAGTACGAAAATCGTATGAGCCCAGAGCAATTTCCTCAGAAGGGAATTGCGCCATCAGTACAGAGATTTCCAGCACAACTGTCCAAAGTCGGCAAGCGTGACGGAACCCATCGATATCAAACGACCCATCTTCCTTCCGGAACGCCATCAGGTTGATGGAGGCAAGGTTACATGCAGTGTCATCGAGGAACATATACTCTGAACAAGGATTTGAAGCGTTGATGCGCCCAGATACTGGGCATGTGTGCCACTCGTTGATTGTGGTATCAAACTGCACGCCTGGATCTGCAGACGCCCATGCTGCATGGCTTATATTGTCCATGAGGTCTTTGGCAGAAATTGTCTTTGAAACTTTGCCTGTTGTTCTCTCAATCAGATCCCAATCATCATTGGCTTCAGCTTTTGCAAGAAAGTCATTTGTCAGTCGAACAGAGTTATTCGAGTTCTGACCGGAAACTGTAAGATAGGCCTCTGAATCCCAATCTGTGTCGTATTCTCTGAAATCAATGCCCTCAACTCCCTGGCGCGCGAGTTGGATTGTGCGTTGGATATAATTTTCCGGTACGCAAGCCCTTCGAGCAGCTTTTATAGCCAGTTTAAGAGGATGATTTACCGCTGGATCAAAGGCAGCATCGCCAGCTGACTCAGCGTCACTACAAGCTTCGAGGATACCATTCAATGTCTTGCGGGTCAGTTTGGAACCTGCGACCAGAGCAGCTACTTTCTGCTCCTCTACCACCTTCCAGTTGATATACGTTTCAATGTCTGGGTGGTCCACGTCCACCGTAACCATTTTGGCTGCACGGCGAGTTGTCCCGCCAGATTTAATGGCACCAGCTGCACGGTCTCCAATTTTGAGAAAGCTCATTAGGCCAGATGACTTGCCACCTCCTGAGAGGTTTTCGCCCTCTCCTCGCAAAGCCGAGAAGTTTGCGCCTGTTCCTGATCCGTATTTAAAGAGACGCGCCTCACGAACCCAAAGATCCATAATCCCGCCCGGATTAACCAGATCGGCTGACACTGATTGAATGAAGCATGCGTGAGGTTGAGGGCGCTCATAGGCCGAGTGGGAAGCGGTCATTTCCTCAGTTTCTGGGTCTACATAGAAATGGCCTTGAGACGGTCCGTCGATGCCATAAGCCCAATGGAGGCCAGTGTTAAACCACTGTGGAGAATTGGGAGCGGCCATCTGGTTGGCAAGCATGTACCGCATTTCGTCGAAAAAGGCTTTTGCATCATCTTCTGACTCGAAATAGCCGCCTTTCCAGCCCCAATAAGTCCAAGCGCCAGCAAGGCGGTCGAACACCTGCCTGGCATCATCTTCGCCACCAAATTGATCTGCTTCTGGCAGGAGAGACATCGCGTCGGTATCAGCTTGCCGGCGTTGTAAGAAAGAAGGGACATCTTTTTCAACTACAGCTTGCAGGCGTTTTGGAACGCCAGCTTTGCGGAAATATTTTTGAGCTAGGACATCGACTGCTACCTGAGACCATTTCTCTGGAACGTCGATGTCAGCAGCACTGAAAACTAGTCCACCGTTTGGATTTCGGATCTCGCTAGTCGCAGAGCGAAATGGAATATCCGTGTATGGAGACGTCCCGGACTTTGTAAACTTACGTTCGATGCGCATAATTCGGCGCCCCCTATATCTAGATAGCCTAACGTTCAACACCACAATCGTAATCTACCTATAGTATTTTACAAAGTGGAAAACGCAACATTATGTATGTAACTAGGGCGAGGTATTTAGCGCAACCACAAAATCCGATAAAATTATATTGAGACTGTTGGCGATTTTCTGTAACGCTCTGTGAGCGGAGGATTCATCAAGAGGGCTAAGCTCTGGACGAAGAAGAAGCCATCAGCCATATTCAGAGAAAACCCGGGTTTATACTCTTGGAGTTGGATGATTTATGACGTCAATCGGTACACGTTTTTATACTTGGCGGTTTGGTGAACGGGTAGGAGATGATCCGTTTGGTAACGTCTATTATAGGCATAAGGATACGTCTCAAGATAAACGCTGGGTAGTGTTTGCGCATGCTGTCGAGGCATCATCTGTACCGGCTGAATGGCATGCTTGGTTACACAAGTCAGTCGATAAGATCCCAACTGAGTGGGCCAACCCACCCACCTTCGCGAAAGAGCACCAGCCAAATCGAACTGGAAGTGCAGCGGCGTACAGGCCACCCGGGCATGACTACATGGGAGGCAAGCGCGCCGCAGCGACAGGTGATTACGAGCCCTGGCAGCCAGAATAGGAATGTAATGCGAAGAAATGCTCTTGAAACGGTTATCGGGGCGCTAGTCATAGCGGCAGCTGTTGGCTTCCTCGCATTTTCTTACATGGCAGCCGATATTGGGAGTGTGTCGGGTTACAAGGTTTTAGCTCGGTTTGATAGAATTGAAGGCCTCAAAGCAGGATCTGAAGTTCGAATGAGTGGAATCCGAGTTGGACAAGTAAAATCACTTTCGCTAGAGCGAGAAACCTATTTCGCGTTAGTTGAAATGGAAATCGACCATTCTGTGAGCTTGCCAGCCGATAGTTCGGCGGCAATCATCAGTGAAAGTTTACTAGGAGGTAAGTTTCTAGCGCTCACTCCCGGCGGTGATATTGCAATGCTTTCGGACGGAGACGAAATTCGGTTCACCCAATCGCCAGTGAGTTTAGAGCAGCTTATAGGAAAGTTTATGTTTGGAGCCGAGGGCGATAACAAGAAGCAATGAGTTGGCGAAAAATATTTTGGGCTGCTGGTTTTGCTTTCTTGAGTAATCCGGCAGTTGCTGAATACCAATTGATGCCAGGTGCTATAATTCAAGGATTAGATAAGATAACTGCTCGCGTCTCTGAGATTAGGGTGATGAATGGGCAATCGAGCCAATTTGGTGGGCTTATAATAAAAGTTTCAACCTGCTATAATCGTCCCCCTGAAGAACCGCCTGAGGCGGCTGCCTTCCTTGAGATAACTGATGCCAAAACGTCTTCCGAAGACTTAATTTTTCAAGGTTGGATGTTTGCTTCAAGTCCAGCGATTTCTCCCCTCGAACACCCTGTATATGACGTCAGAGTTCTTCGCTGTGTTCCTCCCAGATTATAAAGTTTAGAGCCAAGGTTTAAACAAACGTCTCTTTTCGTGTAACATCTGACTTCTCAAAAAAATCTATCTGATTATTAGATTCAAACATGTCTTTATTTCAACAATTGGGCTCAGCTCATAATCTGTAGGACCGAACCTTATGCGCTCATTTGCTACGATTTTTGGAATGCTTTTTCTGTTTTAGCGATTGAAATAAGCGCACAAGAAGCCACTCAGCAAGAGAATAGGCCTTATTTTGAGGGGCGCTTAGGAATTATTGCCCCCTACGATTCAAATTGGTCTGGCACCCTAGCTGGCGTAGCTTCATCTGGTGATATCCAGTGGGACCAAGAAAATTTGGCCTATGGAGGTGAGCTTGGACTCAAAAATGTAGCTGGCACAGGCCTGCGATTGGGAGTTTCGGTGCTAAGCACCTCATTTGAACCTGATCAAATTTGTGCGGACTCCGGAACATGTGTTGCGCTAGGAGGAGGATTTTGACGCCGAGATCTATCTAGGAAACATCTACTATGATTTTGACCTTGACGGCGTTCAGCCCTTCATTGGTCTTGGTATTGGTTTTATTGACGATGGCGATAGGCGTGTAGCGTCATCAGCCGCGTTAGGTGTTAGTTTGGATATTGATGAAAATTTTTATGTTAGTTTCCGTGGTGACTATATTTACGCGGACACGGCTGCTTCAAAAAATTTTGGCGGTGGTACATCGGTTACTCCCAGTGACTTGGACGCCTGGTCTTTTGGAGTAGCTATTGGGTATAGGTACTAGGACTTAAATATCCGTAAGTGTTTTTGTTAAGAATTACTGTCCAGTCTAATTTTTAACATCTCTCGGTGTAAAATATATAATCCAGATGCTGCAATTATGCTGACCCCTATCCATGTGGTAGGCACAGGTAGTGCGCCCCAAATTAAAAGCCCCCAGAGTGTCGCCCATAAAAAGTTAGTATATCTTATAGGTGCGATTGTTGCTGCCTCTGCCAGTCGTAAGGCTTCCATCATTAAATAATGTGCAATGCCAAGAAGCATGGCTGCGGTTGCAATTAGACACAAACCGCTAAAGCTTGGGGTCTTCCAAGCGAAAGGAATAGTGACAAGCCCGGAAATGCCTACACAAGTGGTTGAGACCGCCAGAATAGCGATAGTGCTCTCGCGCTCTAAACTCATTTGGCGTTGCAATACATCTCTTCCCGCGCCAGCTAGGGCGGCACCTAGTGGGAAAAGTGTGGCCCAGACAAAGCTCTCACCACCTGGTTGGATGATGATCATTGCTCCGACAAAGCCGACCAAAACAGCGGTCCATCTCCGCCAGCCCACTTTCTCAGCTAGAAATGGAGCTGCCAACATTGTTAGAAAAAGTGGGCCGACCGATGAGATTGCAATAGCTTGTGCTAGCGGAAGGGATTGGAGGCCTAGAAAGAAGCACCAGCTTGAGAAAATTAATAAACCGCCACGACTTAGTTGCCGTTTCCAATCGTAAACTTTCAGAGAACTTTTTCCGCCAGCTCGCCAAGCTAGAATTGTGATTGGTATCCAAACAAATGCGGCCCTAATCGCAAGTGTTTCTCCCAAAGGTAGGTTTTCGTTAGCTAGTTTCATCAACGCATCATTAATTGTTATGATGCCCACTCCGGAAAGCATCAGGATAATACCTTGAGCACCTGAAGGTAGAATTCGTAATTTTTCAAAAAATTTCATGGGATAGCTTGCGCAGTAGAAAGGTCATATTTCAAACAAGATGGTTACCTGTTTGTGCCCTAGCAGCAAGCGTTCAGTTGCTGTTTTTCTTGGTTAAAATGGACCCATCTCTATAGAACATGGTTACTATAAATCTCCTAAAACATATGTGGATCTGTTTGTTTGGCGGGGCGCAAACACTTTTAAGTGCAAAAGTGAATGCCTTAAAAAATAGGGTATCAAGCCGAAGAGACTGAAAATTAGTTGGATCTAATGCAACTGAAGTCTAATTTCTAAAACATGTCGAACACATCGTCTGATCCTATTCTTCTTGATTTAACTCGTTTCGAGCGTCCTCCGCTTGAGTTAGCTGATGCGCAGCCTTTCGATCTTGCCTCTAATTTTGCCCCCTCAGGTGACCAACCCAATGCAATCGAAGAGCTGACTTCCGGATTAAACCAGGGCGAGAGAGATCAGGAGCTCCTTGGTGTTACTGGTTCAGGCAAAACATTTACGGTGGCTCAGGTAATTCAGCATTTGCAGCGGCCTTCACTAGTCCTAGCACCTAACAAGACCCTGGCCGCTCAACTCTATGCCGAAATGCGAAGTTTCTTTCCCAATAATGCCGTGGAATATTTTGTTTCCTACTACGACTATTATCAGCCAGAGGCGTATGTGCCTCGCACTGATACGTATGTTGAAAAGGAAGCCTCGATTAATGAAGAGATTGATCGGATGCGCCACTCTGCAACTCGTGCGCTTCTAGAACGACGAGATACGATCATCGTTGCTTCAGTTTCTTGCATATATGGTATCGGAGCAGTGGAAACCTACTCCGGGATGGCGATAGACATAAAAACCGGACATCGATTTGATAGACAGCAATTGTTGAGGAAATTTGTTGAGCTTCAATACCGCCGCAACGATGCTGCATTCTTCAGAGGTGCCTTCCGTGCCAGGGGTGATACAGTTGAACTTTTTCCTGCGCATCAGGAAGATAGAGCTTGGCGGTTTAGCTTCTTTGGAGATGAGCTGGAATCGATAAGTGAGTTCGATCCTCTTACCGGTCAGCGGACAGGTGAATTCGAGCGTGTGCGAGTGTATCCTAATAGCCATTATGTCACTCCAAAGCCCACACTTGACCAGGCGATTAAGGGTATTCGGAAAGAGTTGACTCAAAGGCTTGAAGAGCTCGGCCGCCAAGGAAAACTTCTCGAAGCACAGCGTCTGGAGCAGCGCACAAATTTCGATATTGAAATGATGGCTGCTACTGGGTCATGCGCCGGAATTGAAAATTATTCGCGCTATTTAACGGGACGCCCAGCAGGGGCTCCACCACCAACTCTTTTGAGTACCTTCCAGAAGATGCGCTCTTGTTTGTAGATGAGAGCCACGTAACAGTTCCTCAGGTTGGTGGTATGTATAAAGGAGACTTTGCGCGTAAGTCCACATTATCGGAGTTCGGCTTTAGACTTCCGTCTTGCGTGGATAATCGGCCATTGAAGTTTGAGGAATGGGAGACGATGCGACCGCAGTCGGTGTATGTCTCCGCAACTCCTGGTCCATGGGAGTTAGAGAAGACCCAAGGCGTCGTAACAGAACAAGTCGTTCGCCCTACAGGGTTAGTTGATCCACCTACGATCATTCGCCCAACAGATAAACAAGTTGACGACTTAATTGATGAATGTCGACAGGCTGCTGCTAAGGGTGAACGCGTCCTTGTTACGACGCTCACTAAGCGTATGGCGGAAGATCTAACCGAGTATATGCATGAAGCAGGATTGCGTGTGCGTTATATGCATTCAGATGTTGAAACCCTGGAACGTATTGAAATTATTCGTGATCTTCGGCTTGGAGCGTTTGATATCCTGATAGGAATAAACTTGCTTCGAGAAGGGCTCGACATACCTGAATGTGCCTTAGTAGCAATCTTGGACGCTGATAAAGAAGGTTATCTTCGGTCTACTACTTCTTTAATACAAACTATTGGTCGTGCTGCCCGCAATGTGGATGGGCGCGTGATTTTATATGCTGACAAAACAACCGAAAGCATGGGGAGAGCGCTCGAAGAGACGGAGCGACGCCGAGAACGTCAACTAGCTTACAACAAAGAGCATGGCATCACGCCTGAAACAGTTAGAAAAGAAATAGCGGATATCCTTCAGACTGTTTACGCTCGTGATAGTCTTACAGTCTCTACAGGATTGGACAATGATGGGCCTCTGACTGGGCATAATCTGCAAACAACAATTGCAGATCTAGAGAAACAAATGCGTGATGCGGCTGCGGATCTTGAATTTGAAACGGCAGCGCGTCTACGAGATGAAATTAAACGTTTGCAGTCTTTGGACCTTGGTCTTGAGAATGGCGATGCGGCCAGCTTGAGGTCACGTCCTACCATAAGTACTTCGGTGGATTTGAAGAAACGGCGTTTACCCAATTCTAAGCCAAAGGGTGCTGAGGCTGCGATGGACAATGCGACTGGTGCGGCAGGAGCCAGAAAAAAGGCATCTCGAGGAAGGGGAAGGCGTTATTAGTCCGTTCAAGAATGCGAATTTGGCTTCTCCTTTCTTATCCTGACAATTGACTGTTAAGTGCTTTCTTTCATCTATAATTTCCGTATTGTAACCTAATCTTAAAAAGATCAGACGCTAGGATTTCCTATGAGATTAAAACTTCATCACATTAATCTGGTGCATACTTCTGTGCCTGAGCTAGACGCGTTCTACCGAGATATTTTGGATCTCAAAGATGAACCTGGGATGTCAGAGAAGCGTAAACTAGATGAAGGTTATCCTGGGGATGTTTCTTTTATGACGGATGGAAACATCCAGATGCATTTGGCAGAAAAAGACCTAAAGATTGGTTTCCGAACCGGTCAGGCTGTAAACCCAGTGGAGCGGGGACATATCGCATTTCGGACGGATGATATGGATGCTTTCATCGCGCGTTTAGAAGAAAAGGGTGTTCCCTATTCTGACTTTGGTGACTGGGCTATGACTGGTTGGCGACAAATCTTTTTCTATGACCCTGCTGGTTATGTCGTTGAGGTCCATCAAGTTGATGGCGAGGATTTTTAAAGTTTTAACTGACACCAAGCTTAAGAGTGTTTGATCTTTGGCAGAGAATTAAAAGCTTTAGATGGCTTTGTGTTGATGGAGAAAATTTCCCATAATCGCTTTTAGATTACCTCTTTTGGGGTTTATCGTCGTGTTACGTGGGATAGAAGCTTAAGACACAGGATAATAAGAAGGGCCGAGAAAATGGCGACTGAAATAGAATTAGAAACTGATGGCAATGTCTGGAAATTACTCGTGGCTGAGGGCGATACTGTCGAAGAAGGTCAAATGTTATTCATAATGGAAGTTATGAAGATGGAAGTACCCTACGAAGCACCTCACGCCGGCGTGGTAAAAGATCTTGAGATTGCGGAAGGGGATGCTGTCAAAGAAGGTGATATAGCGATGGTTATTAGCTAATTCTCTGTAGTCGACTATTTTTCCTAAAGTAATCTAAGATTTATGAAATTCATTATTTTCTAAAGTCTCTCAGAAGCGGTAACACTTCTGTAGAAAATCTTTCTAACTGCTCACCACGCCGTTCATACACGCCTGCAATGTCTAGGGTGATATGGCGAACGCCAGCTTCATAAAAATTTCGGATTGCTTCTGCCACATCTTGCGGTGTGCCGATCGCGCCGTATCTTTTCGCAGCAGGTCTCATATTCATATTATAACGTGTTGAGAGATGATCAGCTGCTTCATCTAATGCACTTTCATAGTCGTCGGACACACGGGCGAAGAGCAAATGGCCAGTGCCAAATGGGGAGAATGATCTCCCAACCTCCTCGGCAGTCTCTTTAATTAAGGCTAATCCATCGCGATACATGTCAGACGTGATGGCATAGGAGTGCCATCCGTCACCAATCCTTGCTGCGCGGCGGAGCGCGGGTTTTGAACGACCACCACACCAGATTGGTGGACCACCTTTTTGCCAAGGAGTCGGCCGCATAGCCACATTTTCAAATTTCAAAAATGGACTTTCATGAGTGACCGGAGCGCCAGACCAAAATTTTTTCAGTACTCTTATTCCATCAGAAAGCCTTGCGCCACGCTCGGAGTGAGGGATCCCAGATGCTTCATATTCTTTCGGGAATTCTCCACCCACACCAACACCAAAAATCAGCCTCCCTTCGGTCATTAGGTCTAAGGTGGAGACTTGCTTTGCTACTGGCGCAAAATTTCGGAGTGGTAGGAGATAAACACCCACTCCGAAGGTTAGTCTTCTGCTTATAACGGCTGCTTGCGCAATTTGCTGCAAGGGATCAAGAAAAGGTATAGGCATTGAAATGTGATCGCCTACCCAGAGACTATCAAAATCGCATCGATCGACCTGTTCAACCATCTGCACGAGTTCATCTATCTTTGGGAGCCAGGGCCCTTCAGCGGGCTCGCTACGACGATGCATTGTATTAACGCCAATTTTGAGTTTAGGCTCTAGCTCGAACAGCATGGATTAGTTCCCCAAATGTACTACGTCGTGGTTTGCTAACCTCGTTATTTGGTCTGGGTCATACTGCAGCACCTCCGCTAAAATTTGGGCGGTATGTTGGCCCACCATTGGAGCTGCTACAGGATCGGCTACTGGAGTACTTCCAAATAGAAAAGGTGGGGAAATATTGGGCACATGGCCATCGCCACTTGCTGCGGGGATGCTAGACACCCGATCTCGATCGATGATCTCAGGCGATGAAAAGACTTCTTGTAAGTCTCTAACTTCTCCTACTGGCACGCCAAGAGGCTGCATTAGTTTTAGCCATTCGGCTCTTGTTTTTGTATTGAATATGGGGCGCAGGATCTCGGCAAGTTTTAACTTGTTTGGAATTCGGTTCTTCCCCTCGGCATAGTCTGGATGTTCAGCAAGATCTGGGCGGCCCAGCACTTCATTGGCGAGGCGATGAAAAGAGCGGTCATTTGCGCAAGAAATATAAATTGGACCATCCGCAGTTTCAAAGACGTCCATTGGAGCACTGTCTGGGCTTGAATTCCCAAAGCGGCTAGGGACACTGCCAGTCATAAGGTGCAACATGGAGTGAAAACCAGACATCAATACAGCTGTGTCAAATAAAGAAACCTCAACGTATTGACCTTCACCAATACGTTCTCGAGCCATCAGTGCGCCTAAAATTGTGTTTGAAGCCATCATTGCAGTAGACATATCCATAATAGCTGGCCCGGACCTTGTCGGAGGTCCATTGGGGGGAGCCCGTTAGACTCATGAAACCACTCTCTGCTTGGGCAACTGGATCAAAGCCAAGACGATTGGCTGCAGGGCCTGTACGGCCGTATGCAGAAACAGCACAGTAAATCAAACGTGGATTTTGATCTCTTAAAGATGAATAGTCCAATCTGAATTTTTGCATGACACCAGCAGAAAAATTCTCAACTACAACATCGGATTTGGCAGCGAGTTCACGGGCAATTTCTTGCCCTTCTAGCTTGGTGAGGTCGAGGGCAATGCTTTTTTTATTTCGGTTCGTCCAAACAAATGGTGGACCCATTCCATCTTTTTGAGGGCCGAAAGTTCGAAAGTCATCGCCACGGCCCGGCTTCTCAACCTTGATTACCTCCGCTCCCATGTCAGCAAGAAACATCGTGGCTAGTGGGCCAGCGATAAAATGTGTGAATTCGAGGATTCTTATTCCTTCAAGCGCCAATGGCGCTTCTGAGGGGCGCTGGATTGGGGGGAGCAAAACTTGGCGCCTGATTTTTCAAGATTACGATCTATTCCGCACTAAATTAATAACCGTTGCAGTTTTATAGTTTCATGAAATTGCGTATTATGCCTAGTTTCAGATGTGGAAACAAATAAAATTGGGGCAAAATAAGATGAACGGGTTTTGCTGGTGAAACAGAATTTAGAAATTTTGCAGAAAAGGAAGGGTTTCGGGAACCAGAGGTGCGGTCGCAGATTTAGGCTGTTCAGGCACCCGGACGCTTTTTGAAAATCATGCCCATGAAGATGACTTAATTGTGCTCGTAACTTCCGGGTCAGTCACTGTCGACTATGGTGAGATGCCAGATGGTGGTAGTTTGTCTGCAAAAGACTTTACACCTTTAATCCAGGTGATATGCTCCTTTTGCGAGGTGAAGCACGGTATTACTCATACCGATGCGATGGGACCTGATGGAGCAAGTTACATTCTCGCATGGCGAACACCGTCCAGAATTAGTTCATAGAATGTAAGTTTATGTATCCGAGGGTGGCATTTTTGCCCGACCAAATGATCCTCGCTTCGGCTCTTGTTCTTCCTCGGATTGGGCTGAATGCCCTTCAGTATGCTGTCCTGAACCCCACGGATCTAACTGATTGTTAGGGGTTAGGCGATCTGCTCGAATTGTCGATGTTGTTTTGCTACCTTTTTGAGAGGTTGATTGGTTAACTATTACTGCGGTGCCGCTAGACACGACCATCAACATGGAACCTCTGTCACCAACGACTTCATAATCAAGATCGACCCCAACAATGGCATTGGCACCCATCTGTAGGGCCTGAGCTTTCATCTCAGTGATGGCAGTATCCTTTCCATCACGGATAATTGTTTCATAGGAGCCCGATCTTCCTCCTACGATATCTCGAACATTGGCAAATACATCACGCACAATATTAGCGCCAATAATGGCTTCTCCTGTACAGATACCAAGATACTCAATGATGTTATGTCCATCGATAGAGCTAGTGGTTGTGACTATCATTCTGCGGTTCCTTTCCACCATAAAAAGGTCAATGAGTTTTCTACGCGCGTCGGTTCTTAGGTCACCTTGGATATACCAACAGCGAGCCTATCCAAGTTTCTAAGGATTTCACACATCTCAGAAATGCATGATTTCCACGGCATATTGACGCGCGCAATGGCGTTTCATCTCTTGATGCAGGTGGTGCCTCAACAATAACGCGAGAAACTCCAGCGTCTCTATATTTAGTCCATTGGTCTGGATCTGGTTCGACCAAACAGCATGTAAGTGGCACGTCTCGCCCATATTCTTGTTTCATCCGCTCCCATGCACCGACTTTATCAAGGATATGGTAGTCGGGACGGATCGAATTTGGCATCCACCCGTCACCATATTCCAACGCTCGCTTCGCTGCGTGGGGCCATCCACCACCAATCAAAATTGGTGGATGAGGGGTCTGTTTTGGTTTTGGCCAAGTCATCATTGGATCAAAATTTACGAACTTCCCGTGATACTCTGGTTTAGTTTTGGTCCAAATTTCCTGCATCGCTTCGATCCGTTCGCGCGAAAGCGAAAGTCGTGTTTTAAAATTTGTTCCATGATTTTCAATCTCGTCCTGGTTCCAGCCAACTCCGGACCCAAAAATAAATCGACCATTAGAGAGGTGATCAACAGTAGCGACACGATCTGCTCGAATTGTCGACGTTTTGCAGTTTGGATTGGATCTCTCTGAGAAACGATGCAAATGCCTGTAGCAACCTTTAGTCGCGCAGTTGCAACTGCAGCTGCAGCAATCAGGGGGAATGGGTCCATGCAATCATAATAACGTTTGGGGAGATCTCCACCTGCTGGGTACTGGGATCTGCGCGAAATCGGGATGTGACTATGTTCTGGTATCCAGAGGCTTTCGAAACTACGTTCCTCCAATGCTTCAGCAAGTTCAGTCACTGGTAAAGCATAGTCAGTCATGAACATCAGAACACCGACTTTCATATCAAAACCCCCTAGTTTCTGTCTTTTCCCATAGGATTGTCCGGACTAATGATAGAAAGATCAAATCGATGAAATTCTGCTTGCATTTTGGTAACATTACTTTGCCTAACCCTGAGGATGCGCGTCGAATTATGCAAGCTGCAGAGGCGGCTGGTTTTGAATCAGTAATTGCGGTTGAGCATGTGGTTATTCCGACTAATTACAAAACTGAATATCCATATTCGGAGTCAGGACGCCTTCCTGGTGGGGTTGATATGGCATGGCCCGATCCTCTTGCCTGGTTGACCTATGTTGGAGCAATTACGAAAAAATTGAAGTTAATTACGGGGGTTCTCGTGCTCCCGCAGCGAAACCCCGTTGTACTTGCTAAGCATCTTGCCACGATTGATTTTATGACTGGCGGTCGTCTCGAGCTTGGGGTGGGAGTGGGCTGGCTCAGAGAAGAGTTCGAAGCAATTGGAGTGCCGTTTGATGGACGCGGAGTGCGCACTGATGAGTATATCGGTGCAATGCGTGCACTATGGGATGCCGATGATGCTACCTATTCCGGAAGGTATGTGGATTTTAAGGGCATGAGCTGTAACCCAAAGCCAATTGCTGGGCGGGTACCGCTCATTGTTGGTGGAAACTCTAAATTTGCAATCCGTCGTGCAGGAAGGCTTGGCGATGGATACTTCCCAGCTACAGGAGGACCGTCGATTGATGTTGGAGTGTTGATCCGTGAGATGAGATCGGAGGCATTGAATTGTGGACGTGACCCTGACGCTATCGCTGTGATGGCCGGGTGCCCGGATGCACTACCAGGTTCAGGAAAGGACCAAATGGCTGCTGTTGCTGAAAAAGCGGATATAGGTGTTTCTCGTGTTGTATTGCCGCTTACAGCTTTTGAAGCGGATTTAGAGAATAACCTTTCAGAGTTTGGTGAGAAGGTAATCAAAAAATTTGATGCCAACTAGAAATTTTGTTTTTGGCTTCGTTACTAATGACTATTGCGCAAGCCCAAAGTTTTTTTGTTTCATCAGCTCGTATATTCTTTTTACAAGACTAGACTCTCACGAGTACGAAAGATCTAATTGTCAGACGAAAACCAATCTTTATCATCATCAGCTCAGCAACATTTAAGTCGGGGGATTAGAAATGGACGCTCAATTTACTACGGAAGAGCTAGCTTTCCGTGATGAAGTACGTTCATTTTTTAAAGCTGAATTACCTGAGCGAATACGCATCCAAACTGCAGTAGCTGCATCTTATGTAAGCAAGGAATATACGCGCGAATGGCACCAAATCCTCGCAAATAAGGGATGGGTAGCACCAAACTGGCCAGTCGAGCACGGCGGTACTGGATGGAATGCAACTCAAAAACATATTTTTGAGGAAGAGTATCAGGCAGCCCAGGCTCCCCGGCTCTCACCATTTGGCCTTGTTATGGTTGGTCCTGTGATCATGGCATTTGGGACAGATGAACAAAAAGCGGAACATCTTCCCAAAATTTTATCTGGTGAAAGGTTCTGGTGTCAGGGGTACTCGGAGCCAGGCTCTGGCTCAGACCTTGCTAGCCTGAAAACACGAGCAGTTCGTGAGGAAGACGAATACGTCGTCAACGGACAAAAAATATGGACTAGTCACGCTCATCACGCTGATTGGATTTTTGCGCTGGTCCGCACATCTGCGGAGGGAAAAAAGCAAGAGGGGATCTCCTTTCTTCTTATTGATTTAAAAACGCCTGGCATCGAAGTGCGCCCTATTATTTCTATTGATGGTGGGCATTACCTTAACGAGGTATTTTTTACAGACGTTCGTGTTCCGGTCAGCAATAGAATAGGGGAAGAAAATAAGGGCTGGACGTATGCAAAATTTCTCCTTGGAAATGAACGTTCCGGTGTTGCTGGAGTAGGAAAATCTAAAGAAAAATTTTTGCGGATAGTTTCTGCAGCAAAGGAAGCCCGGGGTAACGATGGCGGTTCGCTTTGGGATGACTCAAACTTTCGTGGCCGCCTTCTAGAAATCAACGCTAAGTTGCTAGCACACGAGAATACCAATTTGAGAATGTTGGCTCGCGAAGTAGCAGGGGGGACCGTTGGGCCCGAGGCTTCTCAACTTAAGATCAACGGATCAGAAATTGAGCAAGCACTTAATGAGTTATTGGTCGAGGCAACTGGCATACACGCGGCTCCGTATGACCGAGATACACTTCGAGTAGATTCAAACTCAGAACTTGTTGGTCCGGAATTTGGCCGTGGTGCAATGACTGAACATTTGCTGCGTCGTGCGGCTTCGATTTATGGCGGAACTAATGAAATACAGCGCGATATCATAGCTAAACATGTTTTAGGGCTTTGATGCGCGGATTAAATGTTGGATTAAATTACTGAGGATGGGGTCGACATTGTGCGCTAGAAGCTAATGCTGAGGCTGAGATTGGAATACAACGCAGGCGCATGTTCATGAGCACTTTGAACGGGGTTTATGTAAAGAGCTAAGTCAGCTCGCCAATTTTCCCAGTTGAAGCCAAAACCTGCAGTGGGAACAAACGGTATATCAAAGTCTAAATCTTCTGTTTGCTCGGACTCAAACTTTATGGGGATCATTGCTCCTAGCCTCAATGCTAAGAACTCCGAATAGTTATATTCAGCTCCAATCCGAACCATTTGCAGATCTAGGGCATCTGAGCCGTAATCTCCTTTAAAAATCTCATATTCCCCAGTTACAAGCAGATTGTCCGACAGGTTGTATCCAACTCCTACAAGCCCTTTGATCGGAAACGAAAGCTCGTGATGCTCAGTTCTGGTTCCCAAGTCATCTGTTGTGGTGACGTCTGAGGTAAGATCGCTACCGAGGTCAGTAAAAGATGCGCCAATGCTTAGGTCTGGATTTGGTTTAAGCAATAAGCTTAAACCGAAACTTGTCGCCCTAGCTTCGGTCGAAGCAATCGTAAACCCATTAGAAGTGGCGGTGGTTCCGCAAAAATTGGTCTTGCAATCTATATAGTCGAAGTTGAACCCAATTGCCCAAAAATCGCTATCGCCTGGTCGTGCAGATAAGGCGAGACGATAGACCTTTGTCTTGCTCTCCAGGTCTCCATCAAAAGTTCCATCCAGATCCGGTAGGAGATAACGCAGGAAAATGCTTTCAAAATCGTTTTCTGAAAATGCTCCAGACGCACGGGCGTGGACTCTGGGATAAAAAGCAAAACCGATTGCTGTTTTGAGTCCGGTGAGATCTTCTGTAGGGAGGAGAGTGTAGCGCCTAAATAGCTAACCAGTCTAAGCTCAGCATTTAATTGCCTGTCTACCGCTAACTCGGCTGCAGAGTCTACATTCATTCCTGCCGGGTTGTAGAAGACAGCGTATGCATCCTCAGTACTAGCAACACCAACTCCTCCCATGGCGTTGTGCCTTGCTCCGACTCCGGCCCCCGTATCAGAGCCTTCAGCTATGCAAAGCTTTGGGCCCTTGCAGCTGAAGCCAGCGATAACAGGCTGAAAAAACTGTCATTACTAACAAAGCAATGAAATTAATTTTTCTTAATAAAGAATACATCTCTCTCAAATGCAGAAGGTACTTTTCAGTATGATCCTGGGTTCGCAATAAAATATAGAGTTTAATGCTTTGCAATTCAGAACTTTGGAGCGGGTAGGGGGAAGTAGCTCATCAAAGATGAGCCGAACCCGTCCATGTCTGTAACGCAATCAACGACTTAGCCTAACACAGGTTTGATAAATCTACACGTAAATTGTCTACCGTTTTGTCTACCCCACAATAACCCCGTTATGTCGTGACAAATGTCCTTTGCACTGAAGTGCGTAACCTTGAGGTTGTAACTTTGTATGAACGCCATGTGTGGAACACTCGGAGCTAGACACTGTCCTAACTTCTTAAGCTTCTATCCATTAGTCTGTAGTTCGTGTGGTGTGCCCTAATGGCTATGACGTAAGGGATTGTCTGTATGGGTACGTATGGGTCGGGTATGCATGGGGAATGGCCTCTATGCTGGTACGTATTATTGGGCTGGTTCACAAACGAAGCTACAGGGTTGGTGAATGCTAACTTAGGCATTAATGTTACGGTGAGCGGATAAGGTAACGTTTAAAGGAAATAGTTTTATGTTGCTTAA
>JAYQLI010000036.1:0-30402 GCA_038143065.1 Rhodospirillales bacterium
GAATCCAGCTATAACAATAGCTTAGCAGATCATCACAAATGGTAAACTATTAAAACCTTACCTGCAACCTTGCCTGAACCAAGGTCCAGGACCGGGGACCGCTGCTCTGAGGCAAACGTTTAAATCTATTATTTCTGGTTCACGAATTCTGCATTAACCCCGGGGGGAGGTGTAGCACCGAATCCGCCTTTTGCGACAACGGCCTCTATGCCGCCATTTGCGTTTACGATAGCCATCTGATCAGCCTTCGCCATGGCATCTACTGCTTCTGGGTCACATATTGACCGAAGTTCGGTTTCCAATTGTCTGCGTATGCCATCGTGCTTTGGGTTGGCACCAAGATCACACAATTCTTGCGGGTCCTCAGCTAAATTGAATAACTGTGGCTGCATTGATACATAATAGACCAATTTCCACTGTCCTTTGCGGATCATAAAAGCACCAGTTGCTGATCCCACAGCATGATATTCAGAAAAAACCAATCTCTCAAAATCATCTGCAGCGTTTGCCAAATCGACGAGCGATTTACCTGGCTTTGCCATTGGGTTGATACCTGCGGTTTTTAGTATCGTTGGGTAGACATCAATCAAGGAAACAGGTGTTTTTGAGGTTTTACCCGAGGGAATTCCTGGGCCTTTTACAATGCAGGGTATACCTACTGACTCTTCATAGAAAGTTCGATTTTCCCCATAATTCCCGTTCACCAATGTTATCACCGTGATCGCTGAGGTAAAAAATCTGTGTGTTGTCGGTAAGACCATTGTGTTCAACCGCTCCTAAAATTTTGCCAATCAAATCATCAATGAACGTGACAAGCCCGTAATAGGATGCCAGCGCAACCCGTGTTCGCTCTAATGTAAAGTTATCCATGATTTGACAATTTCGCATGGCGTAATGCCAAGGATGCTCTGGGGACTCCCGGGGTTTTGTGGGCATCAAACCAAGCTTGTCATAGAGATCGTAGAATTCTTGCGGTGCGATCAACGGAAAGTGCGGTGCTACCATGGATACAAACAGCACCCAAGGTTTCTTTTGTTTGCCATTCGTGGCTAACCACTCTATCGCTTCAGTTGCTACCTGACGGTCATAAATATTGTAGTCAGTCTCCCTGGGCCAATCTTTTCAGCCATAGACAAAGACTTCCAGCGCTTTGGTAAAGGTTCCCTAACGCAGCCCAGCACATCACCAGTCCCGTTGACTACATGCATTGGTATTTTTTGAAAATCCAACCCCACGTCGTCATCTGAGTTACGGTAATGTAGTTTGCCGATTGACCCCACTGTGATACCGGCTTTTTGTAGCTCGTTGCCCCAAGAGTTTGGTGTGCCAAAATAGGGCGTGGCGTTATCCCAATGACGCGAACGGTGCGCATAATCTCCTGTTGCAAAGGAGGCTCTGGCGGGCACGCAAATAGGCACATTGGTGTATGCGTTTTCAAATAATGTCCCCTTAGCCGCAAGTTGATCGATATGGGGTGTTTTAACCATTTTATTGCCATAACAACCAAGAACCTTCCGCGTGTGCTCGTCAGTCATTAATATGAGCTGGTTAACGGGTCTGTCTTGCATTAGTGAGCGTCCTCTTGGGCAGTGAACTTTAGAAAGGGCAAGCAAAGCTTATCTGTAAGGAAATAAAATTAAAACCTTCTAAGTGAGGGCACCTATATATTTTAGGAAATGTCACAGTTGCGCATTGCTTGCCGTTCATTATTCAAAAGCCTTCTAGAAATGTTGCTGAAACCCGATACAGATCCTCGCAGAGCTCATGCTTTTCCTGTTCGGGCATTACAAACTTCATCAATAAAAAATTTCCAAAGGAGCTGGCCCTTACCTTTTGAGCGTACCGTCCAGCGCTGCGATCAACTTGGTCATGTCCGCGGTAGATGTATAATGGACAAATGATAGTCTTACTGCGCCTGCGTCTGGGTCAAGACCCATCTGATTAAACAATCTGGCGGCATAATAATGACCTGCACCCGCCATGATGCCCTTGCTTGCCAATTTTTTGCCAATGTCAGCGGCTTTCATATGCGGGACCACGAAGCTTATTGTGGCCGCCCGCGCCTCAGGATCAGAAGACCCAATCAAGTGCACATCATTTCGCGATTCAATATATTCAAGCAACGTCCTGATATGAGGGGTTTCAGCACTTTTGAAAAGGTCAGTTATTCGGCGCGGGCGCTCACTATCGTCTTGACCACCATGGTGCGCGTCTAAGGCATCAAAATAATCGATAACACCATTCGCAGCAGCCACCTGAGCATGATCCGGCCCAGCTGGCACCATCCATTTCATTGGATTATCATGATTGAAGAAATGAGATTGCGGCGCAAACAATGGTCGTGCAGCATTTCGAATAACCATAACCCCTTGGTGAGGACCATAGGTTTTATAAGTTGAAAACAGGTAAACATCTGCACCCAGCGCATCCACATCAGGAAAGCCGTGCGGGCAATAGGATACCCCATCAACCAGTAAGAGCCCTCCTGCTTCATGTGTCGCGTCGGCAATTTGGCGCACTGGATTAATTTCACCAACAAGGTTGGAACAATGAGTGACGGCGACTAAGCGAACTTTATTGTCGAGCAAGGAAAGCAAGTCAGAAAGCCGCAGCCGCCCATCTGCAGGATCGACAGGCCATATACGAACATCAATGCCATAATCAGCAAGTTTGCGCCAAACTCCACTGTTAGCCTCATGCTCCTGCGCTGAAACAATGATAGCCTCACCCTCAGCAAGTCTTTCAAGGCACGCCCATGCAAGCACATATGTGTTTTGTGAAGTTGAAGGACCAAAAAGGACTTCGTCGGCATCAACATTCAGATAACGAGCAAAACGTATCGGTGCCAGATCCATTTCTTCGCCAGCAATTTTTGAAGCGGCAAAAGCATAATAGGGCTGCACCTTGCGCTGCTCAAAATAGCGATTGAAACGATCGATCACCTGTTGACACATGTAGGATCCACCAGCGTTCTCAAAGAATGATTGTCCGTTGAGCGACGGCGTTGCAAATGCGGGAAATTGGCGGCGAACAAAGTCAAGATCTATCATGTGAAACCCTCAGGAGTTTAGTTCGTTGGTTTGTACCAGAAACCCTCGATACTAATAATTTGGCAGGATTAGCTCCGACAACAAGCGTAAACTGATAGGGACGGCGGATAACGTTTTAAACATAAACTCTTCCCCCTCGTGGAAATGAATATCTGTCACCTAATAATAAAAACTCAAGTTCTAGCCAAAATATAGTTCTGTATAGCGATGAGCTACCCAATTAGCCCCGGACACCTGGACACTCCGTAGGAGTGTGTCCTGTCCGTCCGGTAGTTCGGCCCCGGACATAATCTTAATTGTCCGGGTTATGTCCGGTCTGTCCGGCATCATGGATTTTAAGGGTGTAGATATCATGTTTGACCTCGAGAAAAACCTTTTCAACAGGGTTTTTTCGCGCGCGTTCAAAAGCTTTTTGCTTCGCTTCTTGTGTGTCCGCTGTCTATCTCTGGTAAAAGATCGTCCGCCCACAATTGAAGAGGCCACGGAACGGTGGTTTCATGACGCAGATCTGGCACTCATGTGTATGGATGATGATGGGCTAGAGCGGCATATAGAAGACAAGCCTATGACTTGTTAGACATTATTTACCCGCTTTAAGAATGATGTAAGAGCTATAATAGACGGCGCTTTTTGTTGGGACACAAACGCTTCGTAGAAACACTGAGGGAAAAATTAAAACATGACCCAGAATTTGAACTGGTCCGATTGAGTGACGGCAAAGCTGTAAGGCGGCGGATTCTTGTGTAAGAGTGTAGGAAGCTTTTTATCCTTCATCCTTACCTTACCAATGTTATTAGGTAGGTCTTATTTTTGGGATTTCTTTCGACACTTCTACACTGCGTATGAAAATAGACCGCTCTGGCTGGGGGTTGAAATTAACATTCCTGGATCCAGATCCGCGTTTCAAGCGTCTAGGACCACCATCCTCTGGCCAAACTCTGTGAACTGATGTTAGCTTTTGTTATTGCTAATATCCATTGGCAGAAGCTGGTGATGCATCAAATGTTCATATTTGGCTGGGTGCCATTAGCCACATATTCTCTGATACTACCGTCATTTTGTCCGGCGGTAGCATCAGAGTTTGTTGGTTTGAATTTTAGAGTATTTGTTTAGTCAGCATTTAGAACTGTAAATATTCCTGAAAATGGAGCTGAACCATATTCCTCAGGAATTGCATCATTACCATTATTGCTCATGAACTGAGTACCCTGACCGGTTAAACGAAACTGGAAGTTAAGGCCATAGGTTTGCGGCGTAATCGCAAATGGAATGGCTAGGTTCATCACCCCAACCACATGTGTTCTAAGTGTACATGGGCCTGCGGTTCCAGCAGCACTTCGCAATTTTGCAGAGTTAGTGATAAAACCATCAATAGTACCGCCAGTAACTACCGCGCCTAGGTAGCCTGAGAAGCAAGTGGGACCGCCAAAATTATCAAGGGACTCAGTCCTGTCAGCTGCTGGACCAGTTTGATCGGCACTACCATTTGCTAAGCCATACCAAACGGTGCCGTCTCCTGCAGTAAAAGTGGTCTTTGTAACAAATTGATTTTCGAACAGAATGTACGGATACCCATAAGTTCCGACTGGCGGTAAGGTACTTTCTCCATCCATTCCAAGCGATGTACCAATCAAGGCCGCAATATCTGTTGCGGTTGGCGTTGTGTCACTGTAAACAACGGAGCAGGTGGAGGCGTCAAACGCTTCAGCATCCTTACTGGTTCCATAGGGGTGCGCTGTACAAACACCCATCTCGACAACTGTAATTTCGTATTTTTGAGGCGTTGCACCGCACGCCCCACTAGCTGGTGTTTGAGAAATAATGCCATTGGTACCGGCAGTTGCAACACAAGGGTTCATGGTCTCAGCGTCTACCTTTGCTCCTAAGGCAAAAGCATTAGCAGTTAGAAACAAAGAGCTAAGAAGTATAGTGAGTTGTGACAACAGATTTCTCATATTAAACTCCTCCAATTCCAGCAACGAACTTGGTTTGGATTACAATTGCGTTATTACGCCGAACCTTATCGAGCATTTTTGTCTTTCATCGACGCGCTCTCAAACATTTCACTTGAGAATAATGGCTTGCTAGACTGGGCGGCCGCAGCCCCCATTGGAATGGTGTAGGTTAATTGGCCAAAATTCTCGTCTTTTGAAGCCCATCATAGTCTCTGCGACCAAGCTCAACCTGAACACCGTTTATCAACTGTGAAAAGGCAAGGCTGTAGGTATTACCCTTAGTGTCACCAGCGCCGTCTTCGCCCTTCCATTTCCAATTTTTCACATAAAGCTTTGCAGCGGGCATATAGGGAATTTGTGCGCCAAGCTCGATATCATGCCCGTCCAGTGCCCGTTCTTGATTGCCGCTCTTGCCTTTTTCCATTTGGTTAGGGCCTTGTAGCTGTTCGCAGTCAATTCGAAGGCCGAGGCTTTCAACTCTGCCCCAAGGCTGACCCGCTGATGCCCATACTTTGGATCATAATCAAGAAATGCGTTGAAACCAGTAAGAACAGTTTCGTCGTCACTGAGGTAACGACGCCCCAAAAGGTTGATTACTGCTCTTGAGTTGGCGTTACCAATCGATGACTGCATGAAAGTCTGCGCCTGACCATCATCACTAGGCTCAAAGCCTTTTACGTTTGTGATAAAGTAGCGTGTCTTTTTGCTTTTGATGCCAGTGATGCTGATGTCAGTTTTGGAGTAGGCCATGGAACTGTCTATAGCAGCAGCAGTTGACATGGCAGCTTTATCAACGCTTTTCTTCACAACACCGTCAACCAAAGCCTGCTCTGGATTGGCACTGCCTGCCGCATCAGATGCCATCTTGGCAGCGGTTTCCTGACGTTGACCCGCGCTATCATCCGGGCCGAAAACAAAATCGACCGTGTTATTCCACCCACTGCTGATCGAAGAACAGCCAGTGAGGGACAGCAAAAGCACACTGCCTGCGAGTTGGGACTTTTTCATAATTTACGACTCAGCATGTAAATAGCGATCGATATCAAGCGATCAACTTTCATCAGATTAGCAAGTCATAACAAACTATGGATATATTAGCTAGCGGCAAAAGCTTTAAAGGCGAACGCGAAGGTGGGTTTGGCATCAATAACATGATAACGCGCGCCAGAAAAATAAACGCCAAAATTGACCTTGCACCGATTGCTGGTGGGGCAATTCTTACCATCCATTTGCCTTAATCACTGGTTTATTGCTGGCGGATAATCATTTGAAATGGAGAAAGACGAGGTTTTTTACGATTTGGTGGTAGGTCTTTAAAGTCAAAATTTTGTGGCTATCATTTCGCAAATCTGTGCCGTTAATCATCTCTATGAAAGCTCAACTATCTATTCTATGCCTATTAATGGCAAGTGCAATGGCGCTAATTCAATCGCATGCTGCGGTGGCCGAAAAAGGCCTTGTCTGCAGCAAAGCAGAGGATCTTTTATCTCAATGGACCGTGAGTGATAGGCCATTATTATCTGTGGTTGCACATTGGTTTGATGAAAAAAGGGTCTCAACACTCACTTGGCAACGAAAAAATGACAGCATTGAGATGAAGGCAACACGCCGCGGTGTCCCCTATGAAACTGACATGTCGTCAATAAAGTGGACATTGAGCACTAACGGTCAAGAAATCAATATTTCAATAGACCGCAACACTGGCCAAAGGTCAGTTATGAAAGATGAAATAGCGGTTGTCTCTGTTGATTGTGAATTATTTGACTCTGAAAAGGCGTTTCAGGAGAAATTGAAAGAATTAACAAACAGCCTTCAGTTAAATTATGACTCAGCGATTGCAAATCACAAATTGTAAGACCTCTAACATTGTCTGAATTATTTTAGCGACAGAAATCACTTACGTCAAAAACAAACAGGTGGTCGATCAATCAAGTAAACCGGCCCCTTGAGCCGCAAGCCCCTGAGTCCTGCGCCCACCCCTCTAATCAAGTCCAAATCTGATTAAGAAACGGCTCCAGTAACCCCGGTCCGTGGTCCACGGTGCTGGACAAGTTTCTGAAACCCAAACCTTGGCTCATGATGCTCGAAACTTGGTCCTCGAACCTCGGACCTTGGTTCAGGCAAGGTTGCAGGTAAGGTTTTAATACTTGACCATATTTAACGAAATGCTAAGCTATTGTTATAGCTAGATTCAGTCACGAATTGGCGCTGTGGATAGGCATCGAACTTCTCAGCATCGCTTCCAAAAAGCGTAAGATTGAAGTATCCCCTGCGCACGAAATCAAACAAAGGCTGCTAAATCTGCCGCGGCGCTGTCTGATCGGCTCGAGCGATATTGGGATAGTCTCCGGATGGAGATGATCTATTCATTGGGAACTTGGTTTGAGGGTGCAACGCCAGACGCTAAGACTTGTTCCAGTGCCAAAGCTTTTCTATAACAGAGGCGCTGGCGCTCTATCATCGTTTGAAGGGTGTTGGAAAGACAAAGCTGTTTTTCGAGTCCTCAGAACGAAGCATGCGCTACCTGATAGATTGTCTGGGGCATGATGATTTGGCGGTACTTAAAATTTCAGATGCTGGTCGGTTTCGGGATTATCTATTCGATCGGGGTATGTCTTCATCATCAGTAAAGCGGGTATTCTCATCTGTGCGAGCAGTGATCAATCTCGCCATTCGAGAACAGGGCCTATCCATCAATAACGTGTTCAGCGGCACATTCATTCCAGACGATGAAGCCAAGACGCAACGCTTACCCATCCCAACTGATTCGCTACTAACCATTCAGGATGAATGTATGCAGTTGGATGATGAACCAAGATGGTTGATTGCCCTTATCAGCGATACTGGTATGCGCTTATCAGAAGCCTGTGGGTTGCTGACATCCGATATATGTTTGGATGGCGAATTACCGCACATCACCCTTGTTGCGCATCCTTGGCGGCGGTTGAAGACAGGGCCTAGCTCGAGGTCAATTCCACTGGTTGGCGCGTCTTTTTGGGCAGCAAAGCAAATCGTAAAGCAAGGCCATCAATTTGCCTTCCCTAAATTCTGCAACGAGTCCAAGTGCAATGCTAACTCTGCAAGTGCAGCGCTGAACAAATGGCTAAAGCCTCGTGTTCCCAACGGATGTGTTATCCACTCGTTCCGACATAGCTTAAGAGACAGGCTCGGGCTTATCGAATGTCCTGCTGATGTAATCGACTCCATAGGTGGGTGGACCACCGAGGGCGTTGGGCACCAATATGGTAAAGGTCACAGCTTGCTGGTAATGAACAGATGGATGAAGAAGCTATGAACCTCGGTTCAAGAACCAAGATCCGAGAAAACAGTCACTTGTATCTCGGTCCACGGACCTTGAACTTGGGAAGTGGCGCGCTCGGAAGAAGTTCGATGCTTACACACAGCGCCATCCAGTGACTGAATCTAGCTATAACAATAGCTTGGCAGATTGTCACATATGGTCAACTATCAAAACCTTACCTGCAACCTTGCCTGAACCAAGGACTTCGGTTCGAGGCCCAAGGTCCGAGTTTCACGGACCATTGTCCAGCAGCCACGGATCAAGCGCTGGGGTTACTGCAGCACTTTCCTATTTCAGAATGACTTTGGCCGAGGGGGTGGGGCCTAGATTGGGCTGGGCGTTGCGCTCGGACCTCGGGAGCTTTGATGGGTTGGCAAAGGCAATGAGGTGTAAATTCATCCTTAAGTAGAGGATAAAGTTGCCGCTGAAATGATCAGGCCATACGCCCCTCTGCCATACCCATAGGTATATATAGTTATATATAAAAAGATAATAAGACAGATACGGTTTCGTTGATCCGCGAATTGAGTTACGCTATTTTGGCGATTCACCGATTGGATCCGCAATTTGTCGATAATGCGCCTTGTCATGAAATCATTGAAGATGGTGCCAGCCTCAGCCAGCCAGGGCATGGGCTTGACGCGCTTCCGATTCCAGTTTCAACCCCCGGATTTGACAGCGCCCCAACATTAAGCGCCGGCAATGTCATCACCAAAGATCCGGAAACCGGCGTGCAGAATATGGGCACTTACCGCTGCGCCTTGAAAGCACCTGACCGGCTGGTGGTTCGCATGGCAACACGTGTTGGCGGTGCTGGCGGTTATCAGCATTATCAAAAATGCCAGCAAATGGGCATTACCGAAATGCCGGTTGCGATTGTTCTTGGCTGTCCGCCCTATGTTGCCTTTATGGGGCCACAAAATTGCCACTTGGCGTTGATGAATTTACAGTTGCTGGCGGTCTTGCTGGCGCGCCCATCAATGTAACAAAACCAAAGCATTGATCTGGTGGTGCCTGCCGAGGCCGAAATTGTGATTGAAGGCTTTATCGACACAACGCGGGTTGAACCCGAAGGCCCCTTTGGCGAGTCACATGGCCATATCGCGCTTGAAGAATATAATATGCCAATGCGCATTACGGCGATAACTCGCCGTCAAAAAGCGATTGTTCCATCTTATATCAGTCAGGTAGCACCAAGCGAGTCCAGCGTCATCAAACGCGTCGCCTATGAGCCGTTATTCCTGCGCCATCTTCGTGATGAGAACAATATCAAAGGCGTCAAAAAAGTGTCGCTTCACGAGCCATTGACCGGCTTGCTTCGGGTGACCGTTATCACTTGTGATGCTAATATGCCCCGAACCGAATATGGGCGCGCTCTACAGCGGCCTTTTTCAAAGGTGATTGCAGCAAAATCTGTATTGCCGTGAATGAAGATATTGATGTTGATAATGCCGATGCGCTTTTATGGGCAATGTCCTATCGCACCAACCCGTCCGAAGATATGCAAACCCTGCCTCACCGCGGCCAAGGTCATGGCCCGAAACGCGAACATGATGGCGAAGAAGATTCAAGCGTTCTAATTGACGCCACAATGAAATCACCAATGCCGCCGCTGGCCTTGCCCGGCAAAGAATATATGGAACGTGCCAGGGATATCTGGGACGAGCTTGGTTTGCCGCAGCTTAATGTTCAAATGCCGTGGCATGGCTATTCGCTTGGGGCATGGCATCAGATCTGGGACGATGCTGGACGGCGCGCCGCCGCTGGTGACTATCTGGAAAATGGCCGCATCTCGGAAGAACAAGCCCATGAAAACCTAAAGCCTGAATCCAAGCTAGACCCCGATACAGGCCTTCCCATGAAAAAATAGCTGCACTTTGGTATCTATTTTCTAGCTACCAAAACGGCATATCAGCTGGGCTATTGAAAGGAATGGTGGGGCAAAATTTACTCAAGACCCTACCATTAAAAAGTGGGTATAAGGGGGCTCTGGTAACCCTGTTTTATCTAAACAGTAGCCACAGGTGTGACAGGAGAACCTACCGCGCCAGTAAGCCGTAGCGGAGGTGCCGTAAGAAAAAAGCGGTTCCTCCCATTAGCGGACAGCCATTCAGCTAATTCTTCCAAATACCATAGCTCACCCAAAGGCACCCCAAGTCTAAAAAGGCATTTATTGTGGATAGGTAAACGAGGGCCTTTGTAATCCTCTGGTCGTTGTATACGCGCATCTTCAACGGCAAAATTATCGGCAATAAGCGCAGCTATCTGACTGGTCTCAATCCAATCTAAAAGTTTTGGATCGTCTCCGTTTAGTACAGCACAGGAGCTATGTAATTTTTCTGCATTTGGTTTTAGTTTCATTCCATAAAGCATAGTCGCCCAGCCTGTATGCAGAACCAGCATGTCACCCGGCTCAACAACAACACCATCTTGTTTCATTACACGTTCCAAATCGTCAAAGCTGACAGACACACGTTCGTCACCAAAATGCTGATGAAGGTCAATTAAAACGCCACGGCCTTGAACACATGTTGCAGCCATATTCTCAATTCCAAGGCGTTCAGCTTTAGCAGATCCACTTTGATCTGAGCCTTCAACATCTGCAGGGCCTTTAATATGTTTTCCACCTCGCCAGCCGTTGTAATAGACTATCTCTTCAAAGCCATCATCATCTGCGTCAAATAAAGCGCCCGCGTGTCCAAGGCTGTCCCACTGTGTCGAATACTGTGTGTGTAACAAGACGCTGTCGTCTGACGATACATCCTCAAAACCAGAATGATAATCTCGCCACCTTAGGTTGTAATAATGGCTATTGTCCGAGTGGAAAGTTGGTTTTAGAACAGGTGGAAAGCGCTTGGGGTTTACGGAATTTCCACCCGGATAATCAAGAGGCAAGCTCAAGCAAAAGCTAATCCCTGCCTTAACCTCTTTAACCGCCTCAAGCCGTCGTTCAGGGGTCAGCAAATTGATCCGTCCAACTTGATCATCATGTCCAAAATCACCCCAAGTTGAGCCTTCAGGCCGGTTCTTCCACCTCTTATTCATGATTGATTTCCCAATTCAACAGGATACGAAACTGGTGTTGAACCGCCAAATGACGGCATGAACGTGGAATGTAAGCTTGCCCCACCCGCGACGCATATCAGAAAGCCATCTGGATTTTTGGTCATTGGCACATCACTATCTTCGGTAAGAACTCCCAAGTCCCCTAATCTCGGAGTTCTCATCATTTCTTGGTTTTTTGGTGCAAATTCTGAAAATTTTAGCTTTGTCATTTCAAACAGGGATTTTTTAACTTCGTGGATACCAATTTTTTCTTTTTCAAAAATTTGAGCATGTTCTGGGCAAAGCACCAGAAGCGGCGAACCGCCAAACATGTAGTCGTTACTGCCCGCACTTTTGATACTTTTTGCGATCATTTCTATCAATTCTTGGGCTGACGTGGCTTTGATTATCATGTTCGCCGTTCCTGTGACCCCAACTAACGTCACGGCATCTTGACTTATGCTGACAGCATTTTCGGTTTGCGACCTCAGCGGTGGCCAATCAACAACACCCTCAAGCTCAGCAAAACAGAAAGTGTACTTACCGGGTTGGCCAATGGTTGCAGGGTCAACACCACTTTCCGCGCTTGCGCCACCAATATTCCGCATACATAGTTTTAGTGTCCTTCCAAGTGATGCGTTGTTCACATTTCCGCCGCCCAACGCTCCAGACTTGTTGTTAAAACCATTTTTGTCAGTCGACGGACCTCCCACAACTATCACTGGTGTGACGGGGTTGGTTGTTGTCTGTAGGTTAAAAACTTGAAAATGAGGGTCACATAGCGCTCGCATTACGGCGGCCGCATATGGCGCAATATCTGGGGGCATCCCAGTCATAACGGCATTCGCTGCGATAACATCAGGTGTAGCCAAACCATTCCTAGGCGGAACACGAAGAGGGCTATCATCGAGCTGCGAGGTTGGCCAAAAGTTCAGAATTTCATTTACTCGTTCTCTTGTCGGAAGAAAAATGGGTAGACCGTCAGAAACACCAAGACCTGACAATAGAGTGGAGCCGCGATAGTCAGCATCAGGCTCGGGGATTCTTGCCAATTTTTTGCCAACTTTTAAAAACTCCTCGCTGCTCGACAGAAGTTGGTCTTCATCATCACAATTAACCTTTGTTTTACCAGACAACTTGGATTCTAGTTCAGTAAAGCTCTTCCTTGAAAGCTTCTCTGTTTGCCCAGATGTAAGTGAGGAAAGAGGATGGGGTATTACCATTACTCGAACGCCATCATGACTCTCAGGCAATGAAATCTCTGCTAGGCCAACAAATGCATCTGTGCAAAGCAATATTGTTGGAACGCCAATATTGGCCAAAGTCGCAGCATCAATTGCGCCTTGCGAGGCAGCTGTGCCGCCGTCGCAAATTCCTACAATCACCAAATCAGCCATCTCTTTAAATTTCTGGTAACGGGCCGCACCACCGGCGGCCATCGGACCTTCTTTCATGAGAGTTAAGGTATCAATTGCCCCGGCATTCAAAGACAGTTCAGCCCATTTACTGAAGAAGCCCTCAACGTTCGATTTCCCGTTACCAAAAAAACCTATTCGATGTCCCGCAAGCCGGGTTGGCCACGAGATTTTTGCGCCACTCTCTGAGACGACTGCTTTTTCTCCGCGGGGGTCCAAGATTTCAACCAAGCTTCTTCTCCGTTTGTCTTTTGTCCTTCGTATGTTTGCAAAATAAAAACATCAGAGCAAACTTACATCATGCGGAAAATTGGACGTCACTGAACAAAATTACCGAACTTAGGACTTTTCAACTCATCAAAGTTCCGAGGTCCGCGGACAGTGCAACAGTTACTTTTGATCACCTAAAAGTTTTTTAGCTAACTTTACTCGGCTCTCTGGAGGCATTGACGCAATCTTTTTGACTAAAGTAGTTCGAACCAAGTCCAAACGGCGTGACAACCTAGAGTAATCCACTTCTATCAGAGCTAATACTGCGTCGGCATCAAAGGGCGTTGCCTGAATAGCTTGGGCCAATTCTGTCGCCGTAGCTTGCCTAGCGCCTTTTTCCAGTCCAACACCTTTGCTTTGAGCCTCTTGGAACAAACGGCGGGTCTCACGCTGGTCCTCTCGATCCATTGCAAGCAACAGGGACCTAAGACCAGAAAAACGTTCGGGCAAGCCCACCCTTTGGGGCGAACCCAAATTAACTACCCGCAAATCCTTGTAGCCCTCCAAGCCAAAAAAACTGCCTATTGCGCCTACCACAAATAAGTTCGCAGCAAGTGAGATCCACAGTAATAATTTCATTGTTTTTTTTGACATTATTTTCTCCTAGGTGTGTGCCAGATAAAATCCCAGCTCATCACTCAGCCCAACCAAATCACTTAAGCGCTCCATTTGGGAAAAGGCAGTCGTGATATCCAATACAAATTTGGGAGGGTTGAACCCAACAATATTCCAAAGAACATAGCCGAAACCAAGCCTGCCCTTGGGAGCCAGCCGCGGGCCTGAGCTAAAACGTTGGCCAATTGATCAAATAACGGTCGTTCCTCAGGTGCGATTGCAATCTGCGGCTTCTTTAGCGCAGCCTCTATGGCTTGGTTTTGTAGACGTTCGAGAAACTGCTCGCTCATTTCCAGTGTTGTTTTCTGAGTTTCATCAAATAGAAGGCCCAATTCATGCTCGTTCAATGGCGGATACTTGAAATCTTTATTAGTCATCTTCCAATCCTAATGTTTTTTTTGTGGGGCTAATGTTCTCGCCAAGGCTTGCTTGCCACGCGACACTAAACTTTCAACAGCTTCTATGGAAATCCCCATAATCTCAGAAATATCTGGGTTCGGCAGGCCTACAATGTGACGCAAAATGACCGCTCGCTTTTGCCGATCCGGCAGGGTCTCCAGCGCGTCGCAAGGCCTGCAGCCGCTCCTTGTTTTGTAAATTGCATTCCACATCTGGCGTATCATCTACCACTTCTTGCTGCACATCACCTGAATTGCGATTTGATTTCCGCAAATGGTCAATGCATAGATTAAACGTCACACGATAGAGCCAAGTGGTGATCTTTGCTTTGTTCGCCTTCCATTTTGGGGCCGCTTTCCAAAGACGTAAAAGACTCTCTTGGGTCACATCTTCCGCCTCTGCACGGTCATTCAGGATCCGGAGGGCTTGGCTGAAAACGACAGGAGCCAGACGTGAATTCAAAGCAATAGCTGCAGCGATCACCATTTGAAAATCTAGCAAGAAGTTCCTCATCCCTGTGGCTTTTCATTGTTTCTAAAAAGTCATCTGTACAAGAATTTTCAAACCACCTTCCAATTTCGTCTCAGCCCTTACTTAATCAAATCTACGGCAAAACCAATGTCGTTGTTATCAACACTGGTTGTCTAACGTGCTGGGCGTTGCAAAGAAATCATATAACCAAAATCACGGCGATTAGGGGCATCGGGGCCAAGGCGGCAATTAAATTACAAATAACTAGCCATTCTTCGATGCCATAGGCTCGGACTTTGGTATCTCATCCATAAACATTTCTTGTTCTGTAAAGGCCTTAAGTTCTTTATCAGTTAGGCTCTTTGCTTTTGGCCTTGTCATCCTGCTATTCATTGGAAGCGTCAAACTCTTTTGAGAAATCATCCCATCTTTATTTTTATCAAGATATTTAATCATCCGTTGCCCGCCAAGCCTGGCTTGCATTTCTGCTTGCTCGACAGCGCCGTTTCCATTTGTGTCCAGGCGCTTAAGTAACCAGTTTGACCGTTTTGTCATTGTGAGCATTAACTCATCTCTGCTCAGGCTACCGTTGCCGTCGATATCAATATTTGCAAACCTTGCTGTGCCATAGGTCTGAATTTCAGCCTTGGTGATCATACCATCACCATTGGTATCCAGAACTGAAAACACTGTTCTATCGCCGCGGAGATGCTGTGCAAATGCTGGGAAGAATGTTAGTGCAGCCATGGTAGCTAATGTCAGAATTGCGATCTTGTTCATTTATAAATTCCCTCCAGTTGATCTGTTTGTGGTTGTTCGAGCGCGTAGCAATTTTCCTGCTTGTGTTGATAGAACGCACCAGCTCAAAGACTCCGTCGAATAAACTGGAAAATTATTTTAGATCTAACTTGCTGGCCTTAATGAAACTGTATCTCATAGCCTCCGCAAACCCATCAAGCTCCAAGGTCCAAGGCGCAACGCCCAACCCAATCTAGGCCCCCTTTGGCCAAAGTCATTCTGAAACAGGAAAATGATCCAGTAATTCGGTCCGTGTTCCACGGTCCATGGAAATGAGTTCAAGAGCAATTTAAACGTGGCAATGAACGCGGCAATGAACGCGGCAATGAACGCGGCAAAAATTCAGAACACAAAAAAGAAGCCTCAATCCACTTTATTGTAATAATGTGTATTTTTTGTTGCGGGGGCGCGCAACCGCCGTTACTTGCACCTAAATTTTGCGCCGCTGGTGTAAATCCGGTTGAACTTTCTGTGCCGGCGCTATACCGGCGTGATCCATGGTAACCGTTATTGTTTTTTTCACAAAAACACAGTATTTCCGCAATATATCGAGACTATCCCATAGTCCCGAGGGTCACTGGATCGTTACGGTTATCTGTTATTTGAAGATCTAAACCCTCACGACATTTAGCCCTTCTCCCGCGTGCAACAGATTTGTTAGAAAATATCGACAAAATATCGCAAGCAACTCTCAATTTGAAACATGAATGAAATAATTAACCTCTATTTTTTTAACACATCATTTTTTCACTCCTAGACTCGGCCAGCGCTTGCGTTGGCCTTTTTTTTTGACATAGTTATACTCTGATCTGCTGGTTCGGCGGTTCGCTTATTCGGCGCAAAAAAGGGCTATTTTCATAATCTTTAGGGGAGAATGCTAATGGATGGGGTCATTGATCTCAGCTACGAGTTCGCTGGAGCGACAAGAGCAACATACCAGACACAGTTGGTCAGGGATGGATTGCCGCAGAGCTAAGCGAGGGTGACTGGACAATTGCGGTTAGTGATGAAGCGTTAGAAGAAATCGACCAAATGGTTGTTCTCATGCGCAATCAACCGTTGCCAATGTTGCTTCGCAACGTAATGGATTTGACATATCCACTCGCGCACTGTACAACAAAGTGAAAAAGTTTGTGACTGCGGCGCTGGTTTCGCTGTTATAGATAAATTACCCATAGATGAATATGACATTGATGAAATGCTCGCTGTTTACTGGGTTCTTGGGCAGTTATTAGGCACTAATGTCGCGCAAAAATGGAATGGCACCATGATCTATGATGTCACCGATACGGGTCAGAAATATGGATATGGTGTTAGAGGCTCAGCCACGAATGTAGAGCTTGTATTTCATACGGACAATGCCTTTGGCATTGCAGTGCCGGATTATGTGGGTTTGTTATGTAAATATCCCGCAAAAACTGGTGGCTTAAGCCGTTTTTGCAGTCTTTACACTGTTCATCATCGTCTGGCAGAGCAATACCCACAGGCGCTGAAGCGTCTTTACAAGCCTGTTTATTTTGACAGGCAAGCAGAGCACGCTCCGGGTGAGCCAAAAACTACGTTAGCGCCAATGTTTAGCTGGCAAAATGGAAGATTGCGCTGTCGGGCAAACAGCTCTCTGGTGCGAAAAGGATATGAAGTTGCCGGCATAAAAATGGATCATGATCTCGCCAACGCATTAGACGCTATCGACGACATCACATCATCATCAGATTTGTGGATAGAGGCGCCATTAAGGCGCGGCCAAGTTCAGTACCTTAACAATCATGAGCTTGGACATTATAGATCAGATTTCGTTGATCACAGCGATCAATCAAAAAAACGACATCTCTATCGATTATGGCACCGTAATTTTGGCAGGGTCAATTATGACGGATGAGAAGGCGGGCGGAACTGTCCCCCGCTACGTGCAGCAATCGTTATCCAGCATGTAAATGGTCAGAAGAGCCTTGCTTATCTGCTTCTGACCATATGAATGTTTTTGTGACCAAAAAAATTGCTGTGATAAAGGGACACAAAACCGGCCTTTGTCAAAAGGTCTATTGATGTTTCTATGTTTTCTTTGCTCCCGCCAGCTTCAAAATAAACATGCTGAATACGCTGGGCAAATTCACATTTGAGTAATTCACCAATGACAACACGCTCATAACCCTCGACGTCGATTTTGATGATCAACTCTTGTTCTGTTGTTGGGATAATGTCAGATAAATCTGACGCATTCACGCACTCTATTGAAACTGTATAACGTTCCTTAACAGCCGGTGATGGCGCGTCGAGTGACAGAGACCCGCTATGATACTGATTTACAGAAACCTGCTTTGCCCTCTCTTATCAGCTATTGCGTAATGGTGAGCCGAGATGTTTTTGCGTTATTAACTCAATATTTTTTGTTAAAAAACGTGACGTCGTTGGGTCTGGTTCAAAACAGTGGGAATGCACACAATAATGATTTTGACCTGCAATTAGCGAATACAATCCTGCATTGGCACCAACATCGACAAAAACAAAATTTGACTTGTAGGTTTTAAGAAATCGTGAAAAATATTTTCCATAGAACCCAAAACAGCAAAACCAGAAGGTCATATCCCATATTCTTGGTGACAGCTTTTGGGCCATAAACTGAAGTAATTCCTAAATTATAAAAATGAAATTTTTGGTAAAAACCAGTCTCGTTTAACCACTTTTCAAAATGCTTTCGCAATTTAAAATGTGCAGGCTGGGATATAAGCATAATCTATTTTTACAAAAACCTTTAGCAGTGGGGCATCATTTACTAACAGTTGGATCTATTGCGGTAATAAAGTGTGAGGATTACCTGGTCGCAGTTGCTAAATTGCCAACCGAAACATAACTTTCAGTGGTTGTCTTTAACGCATACACCTGTTCTCTGAGATAAGTTAACAACTGGTTTTTACCGGACCGAGCAGCGCCTCGGCAATCAATTCTGCCGCAAGCGCCAACGCATAACCTTTCTGCCCTGCCGCAGGAAGAATCGCCCCGCCCTCAAAAATAATCTTCAGGCCTGATCGAAGGATTGCCATGCTTGTCAATAATGCAGCCCGGGGGAAGATTGGCGCCGGAAGCCTGCGCCGCATAAATCCAGCCTCCGGCAATTAGTGAGGTTGCAAAATCCATAACGAATGGGCCATTGTCATCGCCCGGGAAGCCTATGCACAGGGATTGGTTGGCAATTTGGCTTCAATTCCACCATGAGGTGCCACTTGCCGCCATATTTGGTGATTGCCCCCGCCAATCAGGATCGACACTAAACCTTTCTCGGCGGCATTATCGGCTTAAAAGCGCCGTGACGCCCTGTATGCCCGACATTGACAATTGAGGTGGCGCTGATCCCGATTTTTGCAGCAAGGGTGCAACTGGCATCATAGGCCAGCTTCATCGCCGGAATGCCATGGCTGGACCGCCCATCAACAGTGATGAAAGAACCATCCTCATCACTGATATACGGCGCCCCCTTTGCGGTCATATAGCCGTCTTCTGAATTGTCGGGCATATTGAAGGATGCGCATCACACCGTGCGATTCGGACGCCGCACAGGTCACTGTCAGCCAGATGTTCAGCAATCACAGATGATGGCTCAGGAGCGCAACCATAGCTGTGCAGAATATCAACCAGAACCGAGATTGCCTCATCTGCTTTGACGGCCTTACGTTCTCCCTGATAATCGAGCTTGGATACCGACATCACTCTGTTATTTCCCGGGCATGATTCGCAAGGCTTCAGTGGCGCGTCTTGACCACAAAGTCAATCATCCCCGAAAGGCAGCACCGAGACAATCGCATCACGCGCCATTCCATCGGGAGTATGCACAACAAGCGATGTGCCGACATCCCAATGTGATCGGAGAATCATCGACAGACCGACATTACAATCAAGACGCGGCGAAAAGATACCTGACGTTATCTGCCCTACATGTGTGCCATCGGTTGTTGTTACCGGAAAAGGCTTGCCGCATGGCGGTGCCTTGCCACCAAAAAACGGATCCCACGAATTCGTTGTGCGGGTCCGTTGGCGGCAATCTTCTGCAAAGCCGACTTGCCGATATAATCAATGTCATCACCAAGATAACAAAACGGGCAAACCCGCACTCAAGCGGGTTGTTCTCGCAGGTGAATTCATTGCCATAAGACAGTAAGCCACCCTCGATCCGCTCAATCAGATTCGGACAGCCCGGCGTGATGTTATAGGCTTGGCCTGCGTCCCATATCATGTCCCACAGATCGCTGCCAAGTTGGCCACCTTGCAAGTATATTTCATATCCACCCTGTTTGCTGTAGCCAGAGCGCGCGATTAATTGTTGCGTTCCAAGAACGTCAAACATCGCAAAGCCGAAATGTGGAAGAACACGAATTCTCTCGCCGAACAAATCGGCCATCAAGTCGACAGCTTTTGGACCCTGAATCGCCAACGGGGACACATCCGGTTCATTGATCTCAACATCAAGGCGCATGCCATATGCCAACCCCTTTGCCCATAAAAGAATGTCCGAATCCGCGATCGACAACCAGAAATGATCATCGCCCCGTTTTTGCAGAACGGGATCGTTGAGCATGCCTGCATTATCGTCAATCAACGGGACATAGAGTCCTTGACCAAACCGGGCTTTGCGAAGATCGCGCGGTGTCATCATCTGGACCAGCCTTGCCGCATCCAGGTCCCCTGACTTCGACCTGGCGCTGGCAGGCCACATCCCAGATTTTGCACATGCTCACGCAGGTGCCAGTAATCCCCTCCTCGACAGAGGCGGCAAACGCCTTTGGCAAAAGCGTGATTGACTACGCTGAAACCACGCACTCCATGTGCCTCAACACGGTCGGTATAGGAGTAGCGCTAATCCGGCGCGACATATTCAAACCCGATTGGCTCATTTGATCTGATCTACCATGAAAATGATGTGGTCAACTTGACCACCAGCAAGAATAGCTGTTGGGAGACATAATTACTGGAATATGGTATCGCGCCCCGGGATCAGGCATGCTGAACCGGATCACAATTTCTTCGAGGATTTGCGCTTTGTCACGCGGCAGTGGCTGTTGTTTAAAAGCAGGCACCGCTGGCAATCACCATTTCATATGAGTCACCGGCAATTGCCGCGACCTCGTGCGCGAACCGCCCGCCATCATCACTGTGCGCTGCAAACACAATTTGCCGGTCGCCATTGCCGTTCAAATGGACCAGTTTCACACCAACATGCGCAGCGTGTGTGCCGTCAACGCCATTCAGAAAATGAGATGAGAGTGTCGCCATCGTCTGGTTCCTTCAGCAAGCCTATTCGATTGATGCCTTGTCACGCTTTGACGTGGTTGCCAATACTATGGGGCTGATCACCCCCTTGGCTTTGACATTTACACATGCTGTTTTGCCACTGGCAATCGCACGTTGCACCGCAGGGATGATATCCTCGCGCCGGGTGACCAATTCCCCATAGCCGCCAAGTCCTTCAAACATGCTATGAAACGGTATATCCCGAAAATCGGTGGCATAATGGGTGCCGCTTTCAAACAGACGCTCTTGCTGTTGTGAGATGCAATCAAGGCCACCATTGTTGTCGATCACAACAGTGATGGGACGGTTTTCCTGAAAAGCCGCCTCGATCGACAGACCACCAGACAGAAACGCGCCGTCACCGCTAATCAGAACCACATTTTTGTCGCGGTGAACATTTTTCGCAGACACCGCGAAAGAGACGCCGACTCCAAGAAGGCTGAAGGTTCCCGGATGCAAAATGCCGCCAAGTTTCTTGCCCTGAAATCCCGCAAGATTAACGGCAATCTCCGACCAGAAATGGGTATTGCCACCATCGATCACCAGCCAATCCTCGTCTCCAGCGCTTGCTGCACATCAAGTGCCAGTTGCAATGGATGAATGCGCCCGCCGAATTCAGGGGCGCTTGCCTCTCTTTCAAGATCGGCAAGCATCTTTGCGACCCATTCGGCCCGGCGTTGGCGATTTAAATCATACCAAGTTCGGTCACTTCTAAAGTCTGGCGCTTTGGCCTTTGCAGTCAACATTTGCAAAAATGCACCGGGATCACTGAGCAGGGTAAAATCAGCAGCCCGGTTAAAATCAATTTCTTCGTGGGAACCGTTGATGCAAACCACATCGGTTGTCTCGGGAAATAGTGGCGGGTTGCCAAAATTCATCTGGTTATCCAAGCGGGCGCCCACCATCAGAACAAGGTCAGACTCATGAAAGGCATCAGCAGAGGGATGATATTGATGAATATCGGCAAGCCCCATATAGGCCTCGCATTCCTCGCCAAGTAATTTTTGATGATAAGGGATATTGAATACAGGAATGCCAAGCAGGCGACCGGCCTCTTCTAGATAACCCTCGGCACCCGACCACCAGACACCATGCCCGCCGATCAAAACCGGCCTTTTGGCTGCGGCCAACTTGTTCACCTGTTGTAGGCGAGACGGCTCCGGCCAGGCACGCGATGGTGCTTGCGGGCCAAGATCAAACGGGCGTTCTGACGGCCTGCATCCTCGGGAAATGACGAGAACATCAGATCCACCGGTAGAGAGAGGTGCACCGCACCGGGATAGCCGTTGGTCGCAATCTTATAGGCACGATCAACGAATTCATTGATCCGTTCTCATCGGTGATGGTCGCACTATGTTAATTAATTGGTTTGGCAGCGCTTTGACATCGTCAATTTCTTGAACCCGCCTGCCCCCTGGGGTTTTCAAGAGTGCTTGATCCGGTCACAAAAATTACCGGTGAGCGCTCTCCCCACGCTTCCATCATTGCTGGCACGGCGTTGGCAAAACCCTCTGGCCCGACAAGGCAAACAGCCGGCTTGCGGGTGATGCGTGTGTGACCATCGGCAAAACGTCCGGCAATTTGTTCATGCGGACAATTGATCACCTTCATCTGGCATTCCATGAAGCCTTCGAGAGCTTGATTGCAAAATCCTCCGGACAGTGTGAAGACATGCTCTATCCCTTTTTCCTTCAAAAGCACGTGCAAGTAAGGCGCCGCCTCGAATTTTCGGTTTTTTGACTCATTCGGCGGCCTTTTCTGACAATGTTTGAATCGGCAACTCGTCGTGGCTGCTGACGAGACAGTTTTCGTTAATACCGGCAGGTTGCGACCAAGGTCCATGACTGCGCTGACTTCACGGCTTGTTATGTCAGAATGTCGGACGACCCAGTTCTTCCCCTGCACCAGCCCTTACATTGCGCTGCGATATTATGACAAAATCTGCACCCATGGCAAGCGCCTTGACAACATGCTCACCGTTGCGAACACCTCCATCGAAAATCAATGGCATTTCTGTACCAACTGCCCGTCTGATCTGGCCAAGCGAGTCAATGGCTGCGGGTGCGGCATTAAGCTGTCTGCCACCATGGTTCGATACATAAATAGCATCCGCGCCCATTGATTTTATTCGAACGGCGTCATCCGGACATTGCACACCTTTGACCACCAGCTTGCCGTGCCACCGGTCACGGCGCGGCAAGAAATGACCAGTCAGCTCGTCCGCGGCTGGCATTGCGAACAAAGGTGGTATTGCCACTCGATGTGGCATAATTCATTGGGCGTGGCATCCCATTGCCAATTGCGTGGGCAAGAGTTGCCAACGACCAATGCGGATGAGTGGCAAAATCCCAGAGCTTTGATAGGCCCCAACGCATCGGAAAAGCAAACCCGTTATGAAGATCTCGGATTCTTACCGAAGGTATGGGCACATCAACGGTAAGGATCAGAACCTTGTAATCAGCCGCCGCCGCCCGACCAACGATTTCATCGACAAAGTCGCCCGACTGATCCGCATAAAGCTGAAACCAGGCCTGCCCTCAGCGATTTCATTAATCTGCTCCAGCGTCATCGAAGACGCGGTTGATACGCATAAAGGCATGTGCCTTTTCGCTGCCTCGCGGGCCATATCACGATCAGCCCCCGGCCATGCAAGAGCACACATGCCCATCGGGGCAATACCAAAAGGCACGCCAGTTTTCTGACCGAGAATGCTTGTGGAAAGATCGCGTTCACTGACGTCAATCAATACCCGTGGCATTAATCTGATACGGTCAAACGCATCTGTGTTCAGGCGGCACAAGGACTCGTCGCCAGATGCGCCATCGATAAAATCAAACATCATCCGAGGCAGGCGTTTGCGTGCGCGGCGCCGTGCATCTTCGACGGAGTAAAGCTGTCTGACCAACGATCGACCCTTCTTTCATTAAAAATAAACGGTAACAAACCAAGAAAATATAATGCAAATATAATTATTGGATGAATTGATAGAATAAGGTTATAATTTGGTTTTTGGAGATCGGGATGAATTTCAGACAGCTCAAGGCATTTGATACCGTTATGCGCCTTGGATCAATCACCGGCGCAGCAAAGGAATTGCGTGTCTCACAGCCGAGTGTGACGCGTTTGATTCACGAGCTGGAGACAAATTTGGGCTTCACGCTGTTTATACGCCGTGGGCGCGGCATTGTGGCAACTGTTGAGGCACGCCGCTTTCATCAGGCTGTGGAAAGTGCCTTTCTCAACATCGAGCGGCTTAACGATCTCGCCGCAACGATCCGCCAAACCACTGTTGGCAAGGTTTCGGGGTGGGGTAATTCCGACATTTTCAACTTCATTGTTGCCCAATGTTCTGGGGAACTTCGCGAACAGCAGGACGGCATCCACACAACCATATTTATTCACAACACGCCGGCAATTGTAGAATCGGTAAGGCTTAATCAGTTTGACCTTGGCATCGTGTCGCGTTCACCGCCCTATGAAGGTGTTCACAGCCTGTATCAGACAGTGGTCAATTATGTAGCCCTGATTCCGGAAAACCATATCCTCGCGATTCGAAGATGTGTTGGATTTGAAGGAGATTGCCGGAAAACATGAATTTGTCACGTTTGGCAACGTCTATCCGCTGGAAATGCAGGGCATGGACAAGGAACTCGCAGCACAACTGCAGCACAAAGCACGTTACAGCGTGGCCAATATTCTGGCCGCTGCCGCGCAGGTGCGGGCGGCTGGTGTACCGGCGCTTGTTGAGCCTTTCTCGGCAAGAATGTCGGCGTCCGGCAGCGTGGTTATTCGGCCGTTGCGGCAGAAACTAATCTATCATATCGGCATCATTACCCGTGGTCTTGAGGCGATGACCAGAAGAGACCCGCCAACTTGCCGATGCTCTGATAAACACGCTGGAAGACGATCCCATCATTCGCAATGCCGACCAGAGCTGAGCGGGCGGTGTCAATTTGTTCGTGGCAGTGCCGCACACGAAGGATGCTGTCCGCTTTCGGATCGATGTAGTACGGACGGTGTGATGTTAACAAATCTGTGACACGCTCGGCGGCAAGAATGCGGATATCGCCTTTGCCGGAAACGCCCAAACATCAATGGTGCGTCTGTCAATAGCTCTGGGTAAAGAAATCCATGAATACATCCGGGCATGGTTTCTGCCTCTGAAAATGCCCAATACCTGTAGCCACCTTGCCACTCCGTCGCCGCAGATACAGTTTCAGCCGAAACATCAGCCTTCGCGGTAGAGCGAAGAATGGCTCAAGCATATCATTGTCTATGACCATGGCTTCCCAACGGATCTCCCATCAAACCGGCCTGTGCGCCACATGCCTGTGTCACAATATTGGCACCGGCATATACCGCTTGAGCCACCGTGAGACATTTTTCATACCCACTTTGTGCATCGGGAATCTTGCTGTCGGTAGCGCCCGCAATGGTGGATGATGCAAGGCCGACAATGCCGCCATCTGCATAGACGCAGCCGTTAAAGTGGCCTGTTCTCCCCGCCGCCCGCCATCGCGCCGGTACGCAGATCAGTGATCATTGGGCGCGGGCCAAAACCGCTTTGGCAGCAGGATCAACCAGCCAAGCGATCACCATTCCGGCAAGCGTTTCTGCGGTTGTTTGCGCGACACAGCCAGCAATTGTAACGGGACTTGACGCGCCAAGCTGACCAAAGGTGTTGACCATCACCGGTATACCGCAACGCACCGCTTCCATCATCACCTCAGTGCGCCTGGGTCAAACCGCATTGGTGGGATCACATGATTAACATTTATTGACAGGAATGGACGTTGCCAAAAAGCGTCCTTTGATCCAGCAAGCTGGTAACATATCTGGGCAATATCACGTACGCTTGCTGGTGCGGTTGCGCTGATGAAAGCATGTTTGCGTGCTGCAAGGACAGGCATAGGCCGTATTCACATCTAGATGACGCATGTCAGGCATGTCCCGCGCCACAACGGCGGCTGAAAAAATGAATGTGGTTCAGCTGATCGACAAGGCACGCCACATCATGCAGATCGGACAAACCAGATTCGCGATATTTTCCAAGCGCCGAATCATAAACGCACAGTGGTAGTACGCCACCGGTGCCAGCAAACACATGGCGGGCGCCAGATTAGGTCTGTATTACCACCGCGTCCCCATAGTTTGATATCACGGCGCAATCCGGCGATTGCTTCAGATGCCAATGTTTCTGGGAACCGCAAACGATGCTGGTCATCAGATAACCACCACCGCTGATAACCAACTCAACGGCACTTTTTGATGGCTCGCTGAGCCAGTTTCAGCCAAAAGCGTTATCGCAACGCCATGGATAAGTGCAACATCGGCAGCATCCAATGGTGAATGGCTACCGCCCCGGCCAATATACGCCTGTCGGCGAGCGACTCTGCGGTTTGTGATGCGGTTATATCAGCCCTTCGGCGGCGTCCGCTACGTCCTGCATTTCGTCCTTTTGTTCCATTATCTTCGTTCATCTTGCCCCCGCACTCCGACTGAAAGATGCCCATACGATAACCGGGGTCGAGAGGATGAATCGCAAAACCCCCCTTGTTTTTGACGTGAGACGGAATAGGCGGGTTAGCCACCGCGCCACGCGCCCTGACAACCTCGGTGACAACACCGTCACAGATATGCACACCAACCCTCTGGCTATCAATCGCAATGCCAGCTGCAAGATGTCCGTTTGCCACTTGACGTTCAAAAGCCTGTCGTCGATCGGGCTCATGACGGTGAAATGGGGGCAAGCACCGCCTCGCGAGCAAACCAGGTCCGGCGTGGAGGTTGAACCTTACATCCTCGGCTCGTGGCCAGAAGCAGTTCGGAAAACCAGCATATGGCAACCGGCGCTCACACGCACCAGGATACAGGCCATGCGCCTGCGGGCCTCCAGGATCGCACCTGCAATACCAGCGTAGCGCCAATGCGCCAGCATCGCTGTGGTTGTGCCCCCACCCACATAAAGAATGTCGAGGCCCGCCAAAAGGTATCCGCTCCTATCCCGGCTTCGGCATCAAGGTACAGAAGAACCCTCGTTCCGGCACAATCGCGAAAGCGTGCGTGAAAGGCATCAATGCGGGTGGGATTGTCATTGCTGGCATGGCCTATATAGCCGATCTGCGGCCTGCTTATCGGGCCGGCCAAATCAAGAAGGCGATCTTCGAGCAAAAGAATCCTCCGGCCAACCATCTTCAGGGTGCGGTGAAACCGCCGCCACCAACCGCGAAAATCTGCACTGGCTTTGTCAAACCCCACCTTTTTTCAGTGAATTTTTTTCTGATTGGTCGAGGGAAGACAACAAACATCAGCATCCCGGCCTTCCGCTGACAGTTGGATCAGTGTGCGCAGAATTTTCGGAATAAGCAATATGAATATAAGACATCGGTTCATGCAAATTTTTGTATCAATACATTTCACAAATTATATTTGTTATCAAAAATGGGGAAACTCTCATACTCTGATATGTTTACAAAAGGGGAAAAGCGCAGGACTGAAAAGTCTGAAGCGCCTCGGGAAAACAACAGCCAAAGCCACAGCACGCTCAACAGGCAGGCGTGTTGCCAGGCGGACGTTATGAGGAGGAATTCTTGATGAAAAAATGGCTTATCGCGTCAGCAATGACGCTAGTGTTGGGATTGGGACGAGCGCGCTGCGGGCTGCCCCGAGCGGCACCTTCAGGCAGGCACATGAATATGGATATGGTGACAAATCCAGTCTTGACTCACGCCATCGCGCGGGCGTGTCATGCAAATAACCGAAAAGCTGATGAGCCAGCTGGATCTGCCTCGACTATGCAAGGCTCTCCGAGCCACGGATCTCGCAAAATCTTGGAGCTCGAACGAGCGCCGCCACAGAATGGACAGTGAATTTGCGTGAAGGTGTAAAATTCCACGACGGCCGTGCTTTTGATGCCGGTGATGTGAGTTACACTTTCGAGCGCGTCCTGAACCCTGAAAACCGATTCCAGTACGCTCGGCAGTCAAGATGATCGAGAAAATGTGAAGCCGTCGAACAGCGCGACTCGTCGAAGTTCAAGCTGTCCACGCCGTTTGCCGGGATATGCCACTGCAATTGATGGACTATCGCTTGCGGATTATTCCGGAAGGCTCGGGTGACAGCATCGTACCACCTCTGGTATCGGCACGGGCCCGTTCAAGCATGGCCTGCATCTGATGCCGCTGGTGTGACGATTGCTTGAAGCCAATATGGATTACTGGGAAGGTGCGCCGGGCGTTGCCAGAGATGGAAGTCATCGGCATTGGTGACGGCCAAGCGCGTATGCAGGCTTTACTCGGCGGACAGATCGATTTTGAGAACTCTTTCGTCACCAACCAGCAAAAGCCAATGTTCGCTGGTAGCAACAAATTCAAGATGGTTGAAGTGCCGACGAGGAAACTGGCGCGTGATCTTGTCTTCCGCACAGATATCGAGGCCATTTACCGGTGTGCGTGTGCGTCAGGCGGTTCGCAATGGCGGCTGACCGCCGAAGAACCGGTGAAGCATGATCATGGGCGGCGCTGCAACAGTGGCCTGTGATGCGTCCTGTCAAGCCTGATGAAGTGAGTATCGGCCGATCTCAAATGTACACCGAAGACGTGCCGGCACAAAGCGCTGCACGGTCGAAGCGGGCTTTGCCGATGGCGGTGATGTTCGCAGTCTACGTTGCCACGCTGGAGCCGACACTGGCCAATCCTCTGCCGAGGACCTACAGCAACCGCAGGCGGCCAAGGCTGGTATCCGTGTAACCATCCGACAGGTTCCATCAGATGGCTATTGGAGTGACACATGGATGCAAAAGACCGTTTCAGCAACGCGCTGGAATGGGCGTCCAGCGGACTCTGTACCGCACGAAATCTACAGCTTCCAACAGCCAAGTGTGAACGAGTCATAATGCCATAGAGATGCCGACTTTGATGCCCTTCTTGGCAAAGCCCGCCGTGAGCTGCAGCTTTGACAAGCGCAAGGCGCTTTTATGTTAAGGCGCAAGAGCATCTGCATCAGACGGCCGGTACGTTGATCCCATATCACGCATCAAAGCTTCCATGTGATGAATTTCGCGAGTTGACGGAATCGATGCGGATCGAAAACCACACTATCCAGTTGGCATAAGTGACTGTGAAACAAGGCGGCAAATTAGCGATCTTACGGAACAAATGAAGGGCCAGTGGCCAAGGCCGATATCTGTGGGTGTGTTGTTGGCCCTATCTAAAAACAATAACCGACTCACCAGACATCAGGGAACCGGCGGATGACTTAACACGTTGATCAGGCCGTTTTTTGCTTGGACTAGTGACCGTGTGTCTCGTGTCATTGATTATTTTTGCAGGCGTTGAAGTTTTGCCCGGTGACGCGCTGCTTCGCAGTATCGCTGGCGAATATCAAGGTCTGATGACGAGTTGCTGGCACGGTGCCGGAGGATCTTGATTTGAACCGCCCCGCCTTCGACCGGTTTTCCGAGATGGGCGGGCGGCGCCATGGCCGGAGACCTCCGGTCTTGCGGTTGACGGCTTAAACGAAAAATCAGCACCATCGTTGGCGAGCAGGTGTGCAAAAAAATTCACTGTTGGTGGCAGCTTGTCGATGCCGCGAGCATCAGTCTGCCTCTGGCTTCGCTGCTTGGCGTCATCACAGGTCTGCCGGCGTGATCGTATGCCTGATTTGATCGCTTCGACATTGGCAATTTTTGCCATGACTCATTCCCGCGGAATTTGTCTCCGGCGACATTGTTGATCCTTGTCGTTCAGCATTTGCGGCTTGGACGTTGCCCGGCATTGTTTTGACGTCAGCCGGGCGCCCCGGCGGCCGAATTGCTTTCCGAAATCCTGTTGCCTGGTAGCATTTGTCCTCTCAGTGGTGATGTGCGCGCACATCGTGCCGGATCAGGTGCGTTCGTCAGTGATTGAGAGTTCTGGCCAGCGATTATGTGCAGATGGCGACACTGAAAGGGGTGCCATACTGGCCGAAGTGGTATTCCGTCACGCCTTGCCAAACGCTCTGTTGCCAGCAATCAATGTTGTCGCCCTAACAATTGCCTGGCTTCTTGGACGGCGTCGTGGTAATCGGGAGTGAGTGTTCAACTATCCCGGACTTTGGCCGGTTAACGAATCGGACTCAATCTCTGGTCGTGATCTCGCCCGTGGTGCAATCCATTGCACTGATCCGTGGCCAGCATATATATGTCTGTGTGCGAATCTGGCGGCTGACCTCCTGACCATGCTGGCGAATCCAAAGCTGCGCTCAATGTACACGAGGAAATAGTGGCCGTGATCACGCATGACAGCACAGCGTCTGGAAGTCGTCGCAATTGGTGTCGCCAAGGATTTGGTGTCGCGTCCATCAGGTGCACGATCGGCTCTCTTCCTCGTGATTTTTCACGTATGTCCTGGCACTGGTCGGCCCATTTCTCGCGCGCTTTGATTACAAGTCGCAGAATTCGGCCCTGATGTTGTTCTGGGCCGGGCTGCTTGCAATCCATTGGCTTGCGTGCTGATCATTTGGGCCGGGATGTGTTATCACGCACTCGGCGGGTGGACGCGAAGCCTTGCTTGTCACTGGAGTCGCCACACCTCTGGCGGTGATCTGGGGGGCTTTGTCGGCATTCTTTTCGGGCATGGTTGGTGGGCGCCTCGACGAAGTGCTGATGCGTGTGTGGTCGATGCATTTCTATCCTTACCTGGATTTTGAAGATGCTGGTGCTGATTATTTGCCCGATGCTGGCGTTGAAATGATGCCACCTTGCGGTTTTTCTGCTTTGTTCAGGTGGTCAGGTTACCCGGTATAACGCATGATGTCATTGC
>JAYQLI010000037.1:0-17963 GCA_038143065.1 Rhodospirillales bacterium
AGGTTCATCGCCGGATCGTTCGATATTTCGGCAACACGGGTGTTTGCTGGGTTCTCAAAGATTTCGTGCGCGGGCCCCTGTTGCAGCACCCTACCCTCGTCAAGAATGATGATATCACCACAAGCTGCATAGCTTCCAGAGGATCGGTGCTGGAATAAATCAGGATAGAGTTTGACGATACTTTGTCAGAAAGATATTGCGGAATTCCTCACGAAGCTGCTCACGAAGCTTGTAGTCAAAGGTTAACCAAAGGTTCGTCCAACAACAAGATGCCGGCCTGTTTCGCCAGCGACCGGGCAAGTGCCACACGTTGCTGCTGGCCGCCGGACAGAGCCTGAATTTTTCTGCCTTCGAAGCCAGTGAGGCCGACGCTCTCCAGTGAGTCCATCACCCGCCCTGATCACGCCTTCATCCATCTTCCGCTGGCGCAGCGGAAGGCGACACGTTGTCGAACACGGTCAAATGCGGATAGTTGATGAACTGTTGATAGACCATCGCGATGTTGCGTTCCCAGACCGGCACTTGGCCCAGATCTGGTCATCTAACATCATGCGGCCGCCTTCCGGCGTGATCAGCCCAGCAATTGTCTTCAGCAGGTGGTCTTGCCGGATAATGTCCTCCCAAGGATGGTGTAGAGTTCACCTTTCTGCATGCCGAATGACACATCATTCAGGTGAAATTCGTCTTCTGGCTTGTAGGTCAGCCCCTTTGCGATTAAATCCATCTTACTTCAGTGCTCCAGACAAGTTCCCTTTCGACAGGAAACGTTCAACAATAAAGGCCACCACGATCGGCGCGACCGAGATCAATGCTGAGGCCGAAAGGCTCCACCAAGGCGTAATCGAGGAATTCAGGGCCACGATCCGCACCGGCAACAGCTGCACCTCGGTAAAAGTGAGGATGAAAGCGAAGAAGAAGTCAGTCCATCCAAAGATCAGGCAGAACATGCCGGCGACGATCATGCCAGGGATGGAGTTCGGCAGTACCACCTTGAAAAATGCCTGATAGGGGTTGCACCCATCTATCAGCGCCGTCATCGTCTATTTCACGCGGCACCTTGTTGAAAAAATCCACCATGATCCAGACGGCTATCGGCATCAGCAGCACGATATAAACCATTATCAGACCTACGGGAGTCGAGCCCAAGATAGCCAAGCATTATGAAGAACGGAATCGACAGCACCCACCGGCGGCAATACGCTGCGAGATAAAGAAAGAAGGTTATGTCGTTGTTCTTGATGAAGCCCGCCTTGAATGTAAAACGCGACAGGGCATAAGCCGCAGAGTGCCTAGCAGAATGCTGATCAAGACTGGCTGAACAGGTTACAATGATGCTGTTGAAATAAGGCTCAACGATATCGACCCTCCACTCGCCGGAGTCCGCCACAATACGCGCCAGCCTTCCAGCGTCGGTTCGAACTGTAACCAAGGGATAGGTAGCTCCGCTGGTCACCGACTGAAAATCCTTAAATGACGTTGACAGTGCCCAGAGGGAAAGGCGCCACCACAAATATCGACCAAATGCAGATGAAGCCGTATTTTAGGAATGTGTATAGATTTAGCATGGTCAGTCTGTTTGATCATGACCACCAGAACCTTGGCAATGATGGTCAGACTGACGATCATAATAACAAGATAGGTGAAGGATAGTGCTGCAGAATAACCCATTTGAAATTCAGCGCAGACCCTTTATGAAAATATAGAAACTAGATGTTTCCGTTGCCGTTCCAGTCCTCCAGATGTTAGAACATAGATCGTATCCATTATCTTTGAGGCTTCGATTAATCTTATAATGATCGCCCCAATTGATATGGGTGCCATTAGCGAAATGTGACATAGATAAATTTGCAGATCGGCCCTGCCCCGTCGATGGAGGCAGCAAGGAACGCCTCCTCAGGCAGTGACAATAATCCGGCGAGAAGCAGCAGGAACATGAACGGTGTCCACTGCCAGGTCTCGACAATAACCACCGTGACTTTTGCCAAGGTCTCGTCACTCAGCCACAGCGGAGTGATCTCGAACAAGCTGAGGAAATCATTCACCGGACCTAGAAGTTCATGAAATACCGTTTTCCAGATTACCGTCATGATGACCGGCGTTGTCATCATCGGGATAAGAACAGCACCGGAAAAACCGCTTGAGGCCAGATCGCGCCATACCATCAGCGCTAACGAGAAGCCAAGCACATATTGCAGAAACACGGTGGTCAGTGACAGAAAACTCCCAGCCGGAAAAAGATTCCCAAAAACGTTTGTCTTCGGTGAACAATCGGACGTAGTTTTCAAGACCAATAAAATCCAGACCGGGATAGAAACTGTCCCAGCTCGACAGACTGAGCCTGATGGTAAAAGAATTGGGAAGATCAGGATCCCAATCAGCACCAGAAGGCCCGGCAGCAAGAAGATGTGTTTATGCCTGAAGTTCATAGCGAACCCTCAAATTCGGGTGTTTGAAATACGAAAAATGAACATGGGTGACCGGCGGAGGGTCCGGTCACCCGTTAATCAGCAGTTAGTTAAAGGTTGTCCTCAAGCGCAACGCCAACAGCAAGCTTCACGGACATTGTCTTTACCAACACGATTCAGGATTTTCTCCCACTCAGCGGCTACCTCATCTAGAGCCTCCTGTGGGCTCAGCTGGCCAGCGAGCGCCTTTGAAGTGCCGGTTGCCACCGCACTGGTAAACTGGAAGACACCAGGACAGCGTAGCGGGAATACGCGGTTGGTGCTCTTCTCTTCCATGTCCAGCAAAGTCTGAGTGTATTCCTTGGCGATTTGCTCATCCCAGCCCTGACGCTCCACATAAATGCTCGGAACGAAGTCAGACTTCTTAAACAGGTTCACACCGAAGCGGCCAATGGCAATGTCCAGCCTGGTGGTTTGCGTCATTCGAGAAGAAGCATAGATAGTCGAACGCCATGTCGTGATTTTTTGACTTCTTGGCAACAGCCGCGGCCCAGCCCCAGACGATGTAAGGTGCCTGATTGAACTCTTTGTCCCAGTCACCCTTTATGCGGTTCCAGACGCGGTCCGAACCTGGAAGCGGCGCAGCGCCAACTTTGTTCTTGATCGGGCTGTCATCTTCCATGGCAGCAACGAATGCATCGTCCCAAGAGAAGCTGAACAGGGTCTGTCCACCACCAAATGAGTTGATCTCGTCACCGAGGCCAAAATTGATGCCGCCCGGCGGCACATATTTGGTCGCCTCGACCCAGTCGGTGAGCGCCTCTACAAATCCCGGACCGTTGATAGAGGTGTCATAGTCTCGAGGTCAAGAAGAGATCCGCCCGGTGTACGGGGATTCTTCCGAATAGGCGACCGAACGGCTAAGAACGCTGCATACATCAGGTCGTCCTTTTTCATGACCTCGGCCGAGCCGTACTCAAGCTCGCCGTCACCATCCCAGTCCCAGCCATTGAAAAAGGCAGCGATCTCGCCATACTCTTTCCAGGTGCGCGGAACCCGCAGTTCCTTGCCTGTCTCGGCCTTGTACTTTTTCTGATACTCGGGATTGTCGATTACGTCCTTGCGATACTTCCAGATAATGACGGTCACCATCAATCGGGAACTGGATCATCTGGCCGTCCCAGGAAGCCACGTCGATATGCGACTTGGTGACGTCCTGCATCTGTCGCATGTTGACGTAGTAGTCTGGCACTGGCTCCAGATACATCATCCAATCGCGGATGAAGTTGGAGAAGCCAAAGACGATGTCATAAGGTGCCTGGCCAGCCTGAAAGGGGACCATCGCCTTAGAGTAGAGGTCACCCGCCGGTGTGTGGATCACGTTGACTTCCGCACCAGTGAGCTTGGCAAACTGCTCAGCATGGAGCGCGGTCGGTTCGCCCATAACAGGTACGGCGTGCGTGTTGATGGTAAGCTTTGCGTCCGCTATGATCTTTCTTCGACATTGACTCATAAGAACACTCGCCGGGGATATCACCAGTGTTTTTAATATGCGGAAACTGGTCGCTCCACTTGTCGGCCTGCACGGCGGTGGCGATGATCGACGCCCCACCACGATGCCTGTTGATAACACACTAAATTTCATAGTTTCCTCCATATAATTTCCTGTGGATGAAAGGGGTCTAGATTAAGGTACAAGAGCAGCACGACCCCTTACGTCGCCGCTATTCAGGTCGTGCAAAGCCTTATTGGCCTCGTCGAGCCGGTATTCCTGCATCGACAATGTCACGAGCCCTTTATTTGCGAGCTCCATGAGTTCATAGAGTTCGGCCCAAGTGCCAACTAGATTGCCGACGATAGTCTTCTCGGAAATGATCATGTCCGGCGAGAACCTGAATTTCTTCGCCATATCCAACGCGATGTAGTAGAAACCACTATTGGCGGTCATGTTCAGGCCCTTGGTGGTTGAACCATGCTCACCGACGAAGTCGATGACAGCTTCGGCGCCCTTGCTGTGGGTCAGTTCCATAACCAAATTCATGCTCGTTGCCGTCGATAGCACCCCTTGTCAGCACCAAGTTCGATGGCGTGCTTCAGGCGTTGGCAGATTTTTCGACAACGATGATGTCAGCGTCGCCATCAGACACTGGATCGCAATGTGACCGAGGCCACCGGCGCCAATAATGACACAAGCTTGCCCCGGCGGCAGATGGCGTGTTGCTTTTTTTACAACCCGATAGGCGGTAAGGCCAGCATCAGAGAATGGTGCAACATCCTTCGGCGTTAGAACTGATGGCAGTTTGATCAAGTTGCGGACACTTGTTTTCAGTAGCTCTGCATACCCACCTTCCTTAATGTTAAGACCGGAAGCACCATCTTCTGCATGCATGTCGTGACCACCTGACGACATGAAAGGCATGTGCCATCTGTTCCAGAGATCAGCGGATGCAATATGACAGGGTCACCCTGCACCAAAACCTGTAACGTCCTTGCCAACCTCTTCAACCCAGCCAGCGTTTTCATGCCCCATAACAGGCAGAAGCTTGTTGTCTGGGTCCTGAATATGACGCCAAACTCCCTCAATAATATGAAGGTCGGTACGACATACCCCTGCTGCACCAATCTTAACGATTACATCGGATGATTTTTCAATCTTTGGGTCAGGCATTTCGGCACCCTTTGCCAAACGATGTTTTCATCTCTGTATCGTACTCATAAAATGCTTGAGCTTTCATTTACTTCACCTTTCAACACTTTCTGAGTTGAGGTTGGTGACTTCAACAGTCATCAATTACAGTTTATGTTCAAAAAGGAGCAAAAAGGCCGAAATAGTGTTCAGTTTTTGAGCAGTGTGCTATGTTGTCAGATAATATTTGCTAGGATAACGTTCTTATGCTTGGTGGAAATAAGGTCTTAATATGTCGATGCGAACAGACATTGTGAGTGAAGACTATGCGTTCGATATTCAGAAATTCAGGATCTTCAGAAAAAGGAGGTATGTTTTCTGCAATCTCCGACAGCTGGTCGCGTTGCCGTGAATTTGGACTACGCGCATTGGGAAACCCACAGAGGCAGTACTTAGCGACGAAAAATTCCGGTTGATATTGAGCAGAATGAGGGCGTTCGACATATAGTATTGCCTGAGCTGGAACTTCTGTATAACCAGATTGCCGGGCACTAATTTTATGGTTGCCTATGCTGATAGCGATGGTGTGGTTCTTGATTCCATTCAGGATGATGATTTTCAAGCTGGCGAAGGTGGGAAAGCTGTAGTTCCTGGCTCTGTCTGGAAGGAAAGCCATCGAGGAACGAACGCTCTGGGCCTTGCCATACACAGCCGCCGTCCCGCTATTGTCGCCGGGCGCGACCATTTTTCAGGCTTGGTGACCTGTGTCATGCTTTGCCGTGCCAATTTTCAACCATGAGAGCGATATTGTCGGCGTTATCGATGCTACATCAAACGCCAAGGCTCGTAACGAACACACTAGCCTTGGTCAAGCTAGCCTCTCGGAACATTGAAAACCGCCTTTTCGCCGAACAATTCTGCGACTCTTCGATTCTAATGTTCCACGCTCGCCATGAATACCTTCCAACAACAAGCGTCGCGATGATTGCGTTGATGATTACGGCTTCATTGAAGGCGCAAATTACCAACGCAAAGTCTATGTTGAAGACGGTTTGAACTTAAACAGCAAACAACATTTCAGCGAGGTATTTCAGGTCAAGTTTTCAGAAAATTATCGACCAGGCGCGGTCAAACGAGATTGTTCGTATCCGTGATAGCTAGGTTCATTTGTCTTTATGAAGGCGCAGCCTCCTGTCACGCGCCGCTTTGTCCAAGATGAGAGTGATTTCATCATCCACAATGGCCAACACCTTCTGGTAAGTGAGTAATGCCAGCCCCAATAACCCGACGAGTGGATATGCCTCAAAGACCGACACGCGCCTTCCAGGGATGAGGTTTTGAAAAAGGAGATTGAATCAGCGGTCCGCTCATTATCAATCGGACTACCTGTGGTTATTGAGGGGCGAGCCTGGTACCGGTAAAACTGAACTGGCCCGTGAATTTTCAATAAAACTTTTGATAATGGGGAGCCTAGCAGTAATTGATTGCCATGTTCTAACCGCAGAAAACTTCAAAAGCTATCTCTTTGGTGATGAGGGTATGATCAGTTTTTTGATCCTGATTCTGTAAAGAATTCCAAGGGCAAGCTTGCTCTCGCGCGCGGTGGTTGCATATTATTCCGAAACGCGCAAACGCTTGATAAGGAGATTCAGCAGCGGATTTCAGACGCAATGACCTTTGAAGAAGAGCGGCGGCGTGATGGCTTAACGCCAGTCATCACCGGCTGGTTTTTTGTCGGACCCCTATCATGGGTAGAGCACACCGATAATGATATCATACCGGCATTCTCCAAAAGCATCAACGGAAAGACAGTAACGGCGCCACCACTATCGCATCGATCAGATTTTCAAAAGGTGGCTTCAGCTATCATCGCTGATGTCTCGCAGAGCACTCCTTTCACCTGTTGCGCCGAGATCCTACAGGAGGGAGAACTGGCCAGGCAATTTGAAGCAAGATAGTTACATTCAGATTTAGGTATCAGTCTGTTCTCAGAAAACTTCAGTTTTGACACAGATTTGACACAGTAAAAGGTCAAATCAATGGGTTGTGTGCGTAAAAGAGGTAAGTCTTGGAATGCTCAAGTGAGGATTGCTGGATGGAGAAGTTTTACCAAATCATTCAAGTCAAAGTCAGATGCTGTTTTTTGGATTGCAGGAAACAGAACATCAACTCAAGACAGTTACCTCTTCCAAGAGTGAATGTTGGTGAGATCACCTTAAAAGAGAACTTCTACAGACTTATCCCAAAGAAGTGTCGTTCAATTTGAAAGGTTCAGAAATAGAAACATACAAACTGAAATTATTCAAAACATCCGATTGCAGAGAACAAACTTGTTAATCTTACTCAACGCAAACATTTTGAATATCTTCGTGATGAGAGGTTAAAAGTTAAAGTCTGGAACTGTTCATGCAGACTTGATGATGTTTAGAAGAGTATTCAAAACTGCAATACACAAATGGGGATATGGACTACCCAAAAACCCTGTTGAATATCTTCAACTACCATCACCTCACAAGTCTCGTAAACGCAGATTGATGCCTAGTGAAAAAGAACACCTCCTTACCGCTGCATCATCACAACGCAATATCTACATCGCCTATATCATTGAGTTTGCGATTGAAACAGGTATGCGCCGTTCTGAGATACTGAAACTCCGATGGTGTGATGTTGATTTGGAGAATGGGTTTGCATCTCTTTATGACACCAAGAATGGTGAAGATAGACGAGTGCCTCTCACTAGAAGGTGCATAGAAGTTCTTCAGACGGTGCCTCATACTAATGAACAATTGTTCCCCATCTCTGCCACCTGTTTGCGTCTTGCATGGAACAGAGCACGCAATAAAGCAGGCATCACTGATTTACGGTTTTATGACTTGAGACATGAAGCAGTTTCACGGATCTTTGAGATGGGAATGTCAGTTCCAGAAGTGGCACTAATATCTGGACATAAGGATGTAAGACAGTTGTTCAGATACACCCACTTGAACCCATCAAATGTGTTCAAGAAGTATGCGGCGTTCTAGAACAGTCCAGCGACATAGTGATAAATGCCATACACGATGACACAAATCACCACGAGTATGATGAAGAGTGTTTGCAGGAAGTCATGCACTAGCGCTTTGACTAGTTGTTTGGTTTTGACTGAACCAAGGGCGAGATAACAAAGGACTAATGACACTGGGAAAGAAAACCAAAAGACAGTTGAGACAATCCAGAACTTTATGAACCCCATATCCTTAAATGGATTTTCATCGTCATTTTTTATTATCTGGTTTTCGGTATTCATAGAGGTGTCTCTATTGCATTTATAGATTAGAAAATCGTTATCAGTTTTGAGGGGTGTATCATGATGCAGTCATAGACTGCAAAGTGTTCCTCTGTTTCCTCTGTGCAGTACTCTCTTGCATCTTCCTGTCACGAACCATCTTCAGTCCTTCGTTCACCATTGAGTTGATACTAGTAGTGGCAGCGTCCAACTCTTTAACTCTTTGGCAGTCCATCCAAAGGTTGTAGTCAATTCTTGCGGCGTAATCGTGAGTTATCTTCATTCTTAATTTTCCTTTTCGGGATTTTCCGTTGGTTTAGAAGATTCAGCAGGCGCCCAAAGAGTGGATTTGGTTCAAACCGTTTCTTACCTAACTGTTTACAGATTTTATCCCATGACAGTTCTGGTTTATCGTCTATCACTTTATCCCCCGCTGATTCCTATCCATCTGAGCGTTCTGTTCGCCCAGCAGCAATGTCTGTTGAGAAATCTCACCAAACATCTTCACCAGCACCTTTCGTGCGGCAATCTCATCTTTTGATTTGATGTATTCGTTACCGAGCGTGATGAGTTTCTTGCCCGATGCGTCTATGCGTTGTTTGAGTTGTTGTATGTCCATACCTCTGTTCCTTTCAGAGGTATTTATATGAACTTTTAAAAATGACTTTGGAAAAGTCTAAAAATCAAATTTCTATGACACACAAACACAAATTTTCCGTTATGTTGTATTTCGATCCCCTGCAATTTATCCACAATTTTGGTGTCATATTAAAAATGAATAAGACGCAAGAGTCATCTTTGAGAGTGATAAGTCTGTTTTCTGGATGTGGTGGCATGGATTTAGGGTTTCAGAAGGAGGGTTATAAAATAATCTTTGCTAATGATATCGAACCTTCTGTTAAAGACACCTATCAACATAACTTAACCCGAAATTAAAATTGCAGATATTCGAACTTTTAATAAGGCGGATATTCCTGAGGCAGAAATAGTAATCGCCGGCATACCGTGCCAACCGTTTTCAAACGCAGGAAATCGGCAGTCGACAAAAGACACAGATGGCAACCTTTTTTTCAAGTTCTGGAGGTGAGGAACATCACATCCGAAAAGACCAAAGGTGGAAGTGTTTGAAAATTCAGAGGTTTTTTGTCATCTAAAGACGAAAACGGGATATTGTTGACTGACCGCTTTAGCGCTGAAATTGAGACAACTTGGTTACTCTACGTTTTTCAAACTTCTAAATGCATCAGATTTTGGCGTTCCCTCTAACCGATATCGTGTGTTTATTGTTTGTGTCTTGACTGAAAAGAAAAAGATTTTGTTTTCCAGAACCTAATGAAAAAATCAGACCTAAAACTGTGGGGGCAATAATTAACAAAAAATTACCACACAACGAAGTTCAAGAAGTTTGGAATTTGCCTCCATCTTCAAGGCGTATAATTGGTTTCATTCCTGAGGGCGGTTCTTGGAAAAACATACCAGATGAAAAATTAAGTGAACGCTTCTTGAAGATTCGGCAAAATCCAAAGAAATATCGTGCGCCAAATTTTTATCGGCGTTTTGCCCGTAATGAAATAATGGGAACAGTAACCGCACGAACATCCTCACCTGAAAATAGTGGGATTTTGCATCCGTTGGAAGATCGTAGGTATTCTGTGAGAGAAGTCGCACGATTTCAAAGTTTTCCCGACAGTTTTAAATTTCTGGGAAACAATGTAAGCGCAAAGTATAAAATGATTGGCAATGCCGTCCCACCATCTTTAGCGCAGGTAATAGCAAAGGCAATTAAAGATCAATTTTTCTGTTGAAGTATCCACTGTTTTGCAGTTCAATTATTTCAACATCATCGTCAAATCTTCCCATCCCAGTGTTGCAACTGTCACAAACATACCCCCTAGGTTCACCTGTTTTATGGTTGTGCTCTAGAACAATTCTGCTCATGCCCACAATGCTTGTTTTTTCACAAATAGGTCATTGAAATAACTCATATTTCTCAGGTTTTCTTTTTTCCCATGTCTTTTTCAGAGCATCAAACAAGAGCCTTTCCATCTTTTTCTAATCTGCAACCTACAAGATGGTCTTTTTTAATCTTGTTATCTTTTTTCGCCGATTATTTTCAAAATTCACATCGGTTGCAAGCAAGCGGAAACACCGATCACAAATTTTATTTTGATAATCATCACCACATTTTGTTACGTCAAAAAATTCAACTTCGTCACGATTGAACTCATATGCTTTGTTTACTCGTGGAAATTGTATCAAGATTGTGTTGTGGCGATCTGTTGTAACAAGACCAATCTCACTCTGCTTTAGAGTTATGTCACCTAACTGTTTTGTCTCGCACTTTAATCTCATCATACCGTGGCATATCAACTGCTCCAAGAACATTGCAATCCAACGTTAGCAATTAATATTTTTAATTGGTAGAAATTTACTTTCCTAACGAGAACTACACCATCTTAAACAATGCCAACCTTAACCTATCTGTTGAAATTTAATGTCCTGTTTTTGGGCAAACTCTTTTTCGCACTCCTTTTTTTAGGGAGTATAATGAATAGAGCACGCCAAGTTTTTGGCAACGGTTGGATGTAGCAACAGAGTATCTCAACGGAAATTACATTGCTGCACTTTATCTGTTGCTAATGATCGTAGCGATAATCAGCAAGATCTGAACTCGTTTGGAAAACTTCAAAAACTGTTCAAAGTCTGGATGCCCTTTTCAACAAACCCATGATGACTTGCTTCATCTTGGGTGGAAATTGGGAGCGCCAACCAAGGGTTATCTTTTTCCAATTTACTGTTTGTTGCAAGAGCAGGTTTTAATGGATTTCTTGTTTTCACTGAAAAATTGAGTTTTAGAATTCTCAACCCCCTCTGACTTCATTTTGATATAACCCATACCAGAACAGTCAAAGCGCACTGGTCGGTGATTGCTCGAGGTTTAATCACCACAAATCTGGTTTAGATAGTGCAGAGACACACTCAAACTGGATTGGTTGTTCTGGAACAGGAGTGTCATCCAACATCATACCTGTCCAACCAAATGGATATTGCAATGTGTATGGCGGCAGGAATGAGTGTCCAATCTCTTCTTTGAACCCAAACCGTCCATAGTAGGCAGGGATCTCCATAAACCATTAGAACACCAACACCATCTTGGGTGAGCATATCTATTCCAGATTGATGAGGTTTGAACCAACACCTTGTTTCTGATGTTCTGGAGACACAGCAAGTGGAGCAAGAATATATCCAAGATACTAGAGTCAGATTTCAAGAAAGATTGGACTGTAGGACACATAACCAATTACTTGATTATCAACTTCAGCAACTAATGACTTGATTGAGGGACTGGTGGTTTCTTGATGGAGTTCTTGAACAAGGTTCATGATGACTTTGTTCTCTTCATCAGAAAACGCAGTTTCAATAACCTTTAGGATTGAGTCCAAATCTGTTTCTTGAGCAAGTCTAATATCCATAATCAATCTATAACTTAATTCTGAATCCTCATCCACCTGTGGTGGATGAATGCACCGAAGGTGCATGGTCCAGATTGAAATGAAATCAAGATAAGGACTAGCGAACAAAGTAATCCTTATTCATCACTTACATAGTAATTTATAAGGATTGTTGGACATTTTGGACAGTCCAACCAAAATAATTTACCTCATGTTCAGTGAAGAGTTTCTTCAACTCATCTTGGTTAGATTTCTTCTCTTCAATTTTGGATATTGATTTTGGTGCAACAAACTGAACCTGTCTCAATCCAACACCTTCATCCTTGCAAAGAGTTGTTTTGGATAGAACTGGTGTCTGAAATCATCTTCTTCATTCACCTCATTGCATCTCTCAATCATCTTCCTCAGCGTCCAGTGTGGGAATGGTTTACCTTGTTGATTGGTTAAACCTCTGCGATTGAGTGCATCAGCAAGTTCTTCAAAATCAGAAATTGGTTCAGCATCTGGATTGTCAAAATGTTCAGTGAGGATAGACACCATCTCTCTGAATATCTTTTTATACTTGTTTCTTGTTCATTTCTTCATCTCGTTAAAAACAGATAAGAAAGACAGCGGCAGCGTATTCTTTCAAACCTTCTTCAATTCTATTTATGTGTCCATTGATTTTGATATGAAGAATGTGGGTTTTACGCACTCAGAACTTTGACACAGATTTGACACAGTAGACCATTCAGATATACTGAATCAGAGAGAAAAAATCTGTGAAAAAATAAGCGTTTTCAATATATTGCTGGATAGAGCACAGACTACGAATCTGGGGGTCGGGAGTTCGAATCTTCCCGAGCGCGCCATTTTCCATTCTGACACCCGCAGAAAATAACGCGTTTCAGCCTGTTCGCTTCATCGCGGGCGTACAAATGGTCGTACATTATGACGAAGGTATCTGCGCCTTACCTATACCGGAAACGCGGTATTTACTATCTTCAGAAACGCATCCCAAAGCCTCTGATCCCAAAATATGGGCGATCAATTCTCCAGCGGTCGCTTCGAACAACTAATCGGGCTGACGCGGTTAGGCTGTCCAGTTCCATCGTCTCTTCACTTGAGCGTGAATGGCAAGCTTTACTTTTCGATATACCAAACACGTCTGCTTCCGCTTTTTATCACCTGACATCAGGGCAGCAGCACGAGCCATTGCTAACAGAAGCAATGCAGCTTTATCTGAAAGATGGCGGGAAGGATCTGGATTTCAGATTATGCCAAGCCACAAACACGGTCATAAAAAGTGTTGTTAGTTTGGTTGGCGATAAAACGTTATCAGCATACTCACGAAACGATGCGCTCCGGTTTAGAGACACATTGGTCGCCAGAGGCGTCTCTCAAGCAACAGTCAAACGTCATTTTGCACGCCTCAGAGCTATATGGAATTTTAGCGCTCGGGAACACGGCATCATGACAACCAACCCATTTGCGAATATGAACCTTGGAGGCGGTAAGGTGCCGAGGAAGCGGCGCCCAATTCCAACTGAGAGCATCTTCAACATACAAACACTATGTAGCGAGATCGACGATGACATGCGCTGGATTGTTGCCACTATATCAGATAGTGGAATGCGGCTCGCAGAGGTAATAGGCCTTCAAAAGGATGATCTGAGCCTTGATGTTGAGATACCGTTTTTGCGGCTCTCAGAGCATCCGTGGAGGCGCTAAAAACATCAACCAGCAAGCGTGATGTACCCCTAGTTGGCGCGGCTCTGTGGGGTTTAAAAAGGGCTTTAGATGAGGCAGAAGGCCCACTGCTTTTTCCGCGCTATTGCATCTTAGAAAACAACAAGGCCAATTATGCCAGCGGTGCGTTAAACAAGTGGCTAAAAGCATATGTGCCTGATGGTTGTGTTGTGCATTCGTTCAGACATAGTTTGCGAGACAGGTTGCGAGCAGCAGAATGTCCAAGTGACATAATCGATCAAATTGGGGCTGGCAGACAGCTGGTATTGGGCAGCGTTATGGCAAAGGGTATGAGTTAGATATACTCCATAATTGGCTTAAAAAAGGCTGTAAGCAATCATACTAATTTTGCTTGACGCCCTGCCCTACAAAAAAAATTATGCAATCGCTTTGTTGAGTGCTTTCAACTTTGTCACACTTCTGCAACACTACCATCGCATATTAAAATAGAAAACAACAGGAGTTAGTAATGGGCTTTGATGTTGGGAATACAACTTTTGGGTTCACAATGCGCGTACCCGATGCGGACGTAGCAAGCTGTAGACGATCTTATTGCTTCGCACGCTGCTTGATGGGAGAAACGCACTCGTTAACAGGTGAAGACGGTAAGCTTCACACACTCGAATATTATGTATCTAAAGCTGCTGAGCTAAACGATATGATGGACCCCTTCAAAAGGTACAACCGGGAACGTCGTGTACACGGTTAGCGAAGTTCATAAAGCCCTCAACGAGCATTTTGGAAAGCATGTTGAGCTGGGACAAAGTTGGGACCGGATAGGCGAATTCTTCGGTTTGTTCGAAAAATACAGCCCACTGGTGACTATGGCCGGAAGGGTTACAGCTAAACTCTAAAGACCATTTGTGCTTCCCGCGATGAAGCGAACAGGCCGAAACGCGTTATTTTCTGCGGGTGTCAGAATGGAAAATGGCGCGCTCGGGAAGAGAATTTGCCACCGCGTTGGCCTGAAACCTTAATGATTCTGCCACCTACTGACTGCTCGGCAAGTCGAATGTACGACCATTTGTACGACCGCAGCGCCCTGATCCGCCGATACCCCCCCATTGAAATCACGGGCGGGAGCGCTTTGTATTACGCATGATCGCATCAGGAGCAGCCAAGCTTTGACGCAATATAATAGGGCCGCCCATAACCTGATATATATCATATATATCACTTATTATATGAATGGATGGCCTAGAATAGGTCGGTGTCAGCGAGTGTGTAATTGCCGTTTGGGACGCGGGTTGTCGCTGAGATTTGTGATGTCAAAAAGCAGCTTACCGTATAAGCTAAAGCCGAAAATGATTAATGAAAGGATTGGAGATGGAGTTCAATACAGCTTTCGGATTTGTTCCTATTGATAAGCGCAGAACCATCTCAAAGCCTCGCAAATCCGGTATTACAATGGTGTCGGACTATCAATTGGGGTTGGCGTCTCTGTCTGACCTTATTGAAGTCGCTGGCCATTATATTGACTTATTCAAAATTGCCACTGGCACATCCCGGCTTTTTGAGAAAACTCATTTGCAGGCCAAAATTGAAATGCTACGAGCTAACGACATTAGGCCCTTTCTTGGAGGTCAATTTCAAGAATATGTCCTTCACACAATGGGCGTTGATGCAATGCCGCGACATTTCAGTGAAGCGCAGGCTCTCGGGTTCGATATCATAGAAATTTCTGACAATATGGTTCAACTTGGCCAAGGTTTGAGGCAACAACTCTTTGATATGGTTCGCGATCAGGGCATGACCCCTGTGGGAGAAATCGGCGACAAGCGGGAAAGCTCCTCGATATTGTCAATCATCGACGAGGTGAATGAGGTTTTGGATCTGGGCGCAGAGTTTGCCCTAATCGAAGCAGCTGAGTTGATGCACGGAGGTGTGCCAAATGAGGAGTTGATTTTAGCTATTCGGCAAAATGTTGATATTACCCGCTGTATCTTTGAACTCGCAACGCCTCGAGTTGGGAGTACGACGGTTCAAATTTATGCAGGAAAAAAATTCCTTGTAAAGACGTTTGGCCCAGATGTGAATTTGGGCAACGTGACACCCGATGTGATAATAGAGACTGAAACAACCCGTCTCGGCTTGGGATCTGCTGGGCCTCTCGACTTCCTAAAATAAAAATAACATTTAGCACTAGTAGAAAAGTAGCCAAACACTGACTTGGCACTTCAGCTTTACCCTCAAGTTTGCGTTTCATTGCGCTTGGCAAGCATGCTCTTGTTTACCGCCCTAAGGACGTCCAAATAGCTGCCCTCAGCGCCAGTAACCACTTCCACCTTCGCCTTCCCCCAACCGCGGTCTACGAGCGCCTGAGCAGCGGTTCCCCGTACACGTTCATCCTTGCCGTCACGCATCAACTCAACCAGCGTGTCGATAGCCTCAAGCGTATAGGAGCGAGCTAACTCAGCGACACGGTGTTCGTCCTTTGGACGGCCTCCGGGATTGCCTGATTGACCGGGTGCGAATTGGCCTGATCTAAGCCGAGCTTTTTGAATGGTTTGCATAGGGGGATTATAGCATTGGTGAATGATGGTGGTAAGGCCACCTAATGAGTCACACAATGACCCCATACCAGCCATAAACCTGTCATAATACGGGTTCAGTGTTAACTGTGAACCTAACGTATTTCCTCCCTAAACTCGGCCAGCCTTTGCGCTGGCCTTATTTTGTGGCAGAATTTTTAGGAACAAAAAAGGAGAGCAAAATGAAGTTTTTATTTTTAGGCAATTACTCGAATGCTGGCCTTGCTGGATTTTTGAAAAATCCCGAAGATGATAGGCGCGCAGCAATTTCTGCAATGGTTGAAAAATCAGGTGGCGAATTTATCGACCTACAGTTTCTCAGGGGAAAATACGACATCGCAGTTGTTGCTGAGGTCTCAAGCTTCGAGGATGCTGCAGCGGTTAAAGTCCTTGTAGCGGCATCAGGGGCTTTAGACAGGCTGGAGATGATGGAATACATCGATATGAATGATATTGCCACTCGAGCGAGCAAGATAACCGGAGCATATCGTGCGCCGGGGGGATAAGATTTGATAACACGGCACGCTTTAATGGCCAGCCTTTGCGCTGGCCTTATTTTGTGGCAGGGTTTTTACGATCAAAACTGACAATCTAGAAAAGCAGGTTAAGTTGTTGAATGTTCTAGTCGATGGGTGCAGGAAGCATCCCGCGTACAGAGCTATCCGCCCCGCTACAGGCCGTTGCAAGCCTTGTGTTGATATGTGGCAGGCAAGACAAGAGCTGAAAAAGCTAAACAAATGACCCGCACCCTACTCACAGCCATATTCCTGACCCTGTTCAGCCAAACGGCTTGGGGCGATAGAAATTACCAAATCTTGGATTTGAGGTTTTCTATATCTGACGGGTTTGATGGCCGTAAGCTCAGTTGGCCATCGCAGTTTAACTATCACGCATTTTATCTAGAGCCGTATATTTACAATTCTATAGAAGCTTGTACAGCCGTACTGGCTAGGCGCAGGAATGCCGGAGAATTTAAAGGATACCGAATTCAATTAAATGAAACAGGGACTAATGGCTCCTTTCCAGACACATATTGGAGTGATGAATTTGGTATGAGGTAGTAAAATGCGTAACCCCTGAATATCCACCCCCTCGTGGCAAACGATGAAGTCATTATGACCCGCTTCCTTCTCCCATTGATACTCCTTATCCTGTTCAGTCAGCCCGCGTGGACGGCAATTGCAGACGAGCAAAAAGCCTGTTACCTAATAGCTGACCAGCGTGATTGGGGAGGCTTAAGACTTGGGGCAGCGGAAAGCTATCTTGAAGCTGCAACAGCCTGCCACAAAGGCGACCACTTAACAGTCGCTGAAATACCAGTCCGGCAAGCTGGTTACTTCATCATCGAGGCCTGCGACCCAGCATTTGCAATAACAACGCTGCACATATCAGATATTCTGGTCAGCATTACTTGTGTGAAATCTAACTACAAAGAATTACGGCAAGGTAACTGATGGAAACCAACCGCTTCAAGCAGAAACTATATGATGAATTTGACGCCAACTGTTACAAAGTGTTTGGCGTGAGCGGCACGCGGGTACACGAAGTTCTTAGTGAACGTGGCGATGACTTGTATGAATTGTTTGAGCAGGCCTTTGACCACGGCGGCGCGGCATTTATGCGCCTCAAAATGTTGATGTCAATCGCGACACTTGAGACGGTATATTATGAAACCAAGATTGGCAAAGAGTTGTCTGAAGAAGAAATGGATGAAACCACGTGTTCCCATTGGGTGCGTCATGCATTCGTTCCGACATAGCCTAAGAGACAGGCTCCGGGCTGTCGAATGTCCTGCTGACATTATCGATGCCATAGGTGGGTGGACGACCAAGGGGGTTGGGCACCAATATGGTAAAGGTCACAGCTTGCAGGTCATGAACGGATGGATGAAGAAGCTATGAACCTCGGTTCAAGAACCAAGATCCAAGGAAACAGTCACTTGTATCTCGGTCCACG
>JAYQLI010000038.1:0-96621 GCA_038143065.1 Rhodospirillales bacterium
CTTTGAAGTTACGCATTTAAGGTCACACTTTCCTTTTAAATGGCTGTAACCATGATTTTTTATATCCCAGAATGATCCAGCTTAAAGGTGTGAATTTTATAAGGAGATAGTAAAGAACTACGCTGATAGCGAAAGCCCCAGCTACCACGCCCAATAATACCTGAAATTGAGAAAGGCCCATGCCAATCAATACAGCACTCAAGACTATGCAAGGCGTCAGGTGAAAAATGTAAATTGGGAATGAAAGTGTCACTAGCCAATCCAACAACTTGTTTGATTTCTTCATGAGTTGGTGAGTGGCTAGTGTAAAGAAGACGGCCCAAAGCACTGCATTTAACCCCTTAAGCAACGAAATCCTGAAGGCTTCAGCTTTCGTTTCTGCTGGGATCGCACCGTAGCCCCAGATGCCTGATAGGTCTGGAAGCAAAATATAAAATACTCCAGCCGCCGCAATTAAGCTGAGGATTGTGAGGATCGTACTGTTTGCCGAAATTAGTAAAAAGCGATTTGAATATAGCCACATCCCAGAGCAAAACCATGCAAAGAAGTACAAGAAACCGCCTAGTTTTATCGTGTGGTAGTGACTTGCCACACCGACGTGTCCACCATCTAGTTGGTCTAATGCTGGCCTAACCGCAACCAGAACGGTGGCGATTATCAAAAGTATAATGATAGCTTTGGTGCTGTTATGTAACGTATCAGTATTTTCCGAAGATGACTTCAGCGCAGCGAAGAAACCCGTGATACAGCTGAAGATAAACAGATAGTAAAGAAACCAGATATGCTCCAGCTTTCCGTCAAAGCGCCCATCCATTAAATCAAATAATGATGCAAACAGGAGGGTGGTAATCGCAAGTTTTATAAATCTATCGGTAATGAATTGCCTTGTCGTGCGTTTGGAAAGAACAAGTGCTGTGAAAAAGCCAGAGATCATGAAGAATACTGTCATCCGCCAACTATGTAACCAATAGACGATTGCAGACAACCACGCCTCCATTGGTGGCATAGTGGCGCTGGACACACCAAAATCTTTGAAGCCATCTGCCATGACTGGAATGTAGTAAAGCATTGGTGCGTGGAAAACTAACCCCATCAGCATTGCCATTGCACGCAAGAAGTCTAACCCGTGGAACCGTTCAGAACCAACATATGAGTTAGGTGCTGTTTGGCGTTCTATGTTTCTTTTTTTACCAGTCGCCACGAATTTTTCGGAAGAACGCTTTTTACTTTTAAGTTCAGCAACTCTATCTTGCAGCTCCGACAGTTTATCTTCCATAGGTTCGCACCGCCTTGTGTTGCTTAAGTTTTGGCATGAAAATACCTAGGAAGGTGATCTTGTTTCAAATCCATCTAACCATAGCATAGAGGGTGGGCCATCCATTACTGCAAGGAAAGTTTGCATGAATTTACTATCTTCTAACCGTTCTGGTATAGAATTGTAGTTGGCAAAGTCTTCTTGCGTTTCCCACTTTTCCCAAAGGTTCCACTTAAGATTACCTTCTTCATCCGTGGAGTAACCAAACTCTGCAGAGATAAAGCCTTTTTGCTTACTAGTTAAGGCAATTCCTTCTGGTGAATTTAGCATGGCTTCCCACTCAGCTCTTTTAGCGGTTGATAAGGGAACTTGAATTAAAATCGTGTTCATAAGTCTTTTCCAGATATTGTGGTTTCCATATGTATGTGGGTAGCACGCTAGTGGTCGTAATGATCTGTACTAGTACAGAAACTGTACCCAATTACGCTGGAGTTTGAAAAGTGAGGCCAGCATGACTACGGACTGACCCCACGTGAGGAGACGTGTGACCAACGATTAATTGCAGCTCGTTAATCGCACTACAATCGCCACAAACAACGACGCTGCAGTAACTCCAATTTATTGCTGCGCTGCTAGCATTGCATTCACTAATTTGCGTGCAGTTGCATCGTCTACAACTGGGGTCACTGTTGGAAATGTGCATTGCCCAGACCAACCCATGATCCATGAAGTTAAAGCCTTTTGATCTGATGCCTCTACAACAATCCAACCATTGCCATTTGGCACATCATGCCACCGACCGAATAAATTCTGGGAAAAAGCTATTTGTTCTGCGACAACTTGCAAAAAACGCTTGTGTGTCCGCTTGTTTGTCTCTGTCAACTTGATAAGTACACATGAAAATCATTAGTTTTTTCCCATTTGTGTCATTCGGAAAAGCCTAACCATTGATGGAAAATGCTAGAAAAGTATCTGTACTAACAATTGAACGTTTTGGATAACTTTTTGATTGTAAATAAATGAAAGGAACGTCGTTGTTGTTTTTTGAAATTATTAAGCGGCGACTTGCAGTTTCTACTTTTAGAGCATTTGGGAATAGTAAAAACATGGAGCTGCAAACATTTGGCATTTGAAGGTGGCAGCTGAGGAAGTTGATCGTGTTGAACGAATTTGCTTCCAAAGCCTGAAGCCGCTGTTCAATAACAGTCGATCCAGATGCGAGATTAAACGCTTATTCTCATTAAAGCACCAGAAATTACACGCGTTGCTTCAAAGGGTATGACTGGAAACAGCTCTACATACTGACTGCATTATGAAACGCTTCCAAATGGCTTAGCGACGCATTTCCAGAGCATTCTTCATCTTAGATAGGCTAAATGAAACTGGCTGCCGATAGTTATGGGTACGAAAGTTCAGGCGATGAACCGTTAATACAAAGCCTCATTAATCCATCGTAAGCATAGTCAATGGATAAGATAACTTTTGTGCTGTTTGTGTCAATTGAACCTCTGCATTGGGCCCCTGTTGGCGAAATATAGACTGCTCAATGTTAGATTGATGACTGTTATGATCACGAACCCTTGGGTCTGCCAGATATTATTTTTGCAGTTAATTTTTTGTATGCCAGACGTGGGTAGCATTTGCTGGACGCATTTTTCATTATTTTCAAACAGATCAACTTTTGAGTTGGAAAGATGTGACATCTCAAACTTCAACTTTGGGTGTCTTTGAACAGAATATTGTTGAAAAAGGCTCCACAAGAAATTTGATAGGAAAAAGGGATTAATGGTCGATCTACAAGAACGTTTGCTCTTGAAAAAGTTTCAGCTGCTGGATGCTAACAGTTCTTTGTGAGTGAAAAAGATGATACATCGTTTAATGCTATGAAAAGTCAGAGCACAACCTGAACGTTATTTAACTTTACGATAGTAAGTCAGAAAATGAAGCTTCGTTGTTATATCACTGACTCAACGGACTTAGTCGTTCCTGCAAACTACGAGAATTTGGGAATGTAAAACAACAACGCATTTGAAGCTGAGCAGCTTCAAAGCGATTCTAATGTTCGCCGAACGTTGTCCTTCAATATCAGCTCCAGAGCTTTGAAGATAGTGCTGTATCAGCCCATCGGCAAAAGTTGCTTCTATGTGTTACGTGATTTCATTTTTTCAGCTTCAGGACGCGCCATCTCATTCTGATGATCCAGAGCATATCGTTTCATCTTAGGTAGCTAATTGAATGATACGACTGACCGTTGGTTGGGGCGTAACTGGGCAGAAATTGATGTTGGTGGCGTCCAATGATGGTTATTGCTGCTGTTTGGGTCAATGAATTGTTGCCATTCAGAAGGATCAGTAATTGGAATTTTGCTATTCCTGAGACGCAATGGTTAGCTGACAGCAAATTGGCACAAAGTATTTCTACCGTTTTTGATACTGCAAAAAGGCATAAATGCCTTTATCACGATATAGATGTCACTTGACATAAACGGTGATTTTCAAATTGAACATGTCCACCAAAATTTGTGTAGGACAAAGGATGGGATTAATGAGATCCAACATGAACCGGCAGCCAATACTATTTGATCAAGAAGAGGGCGGTCAAACATTTGATCAACAAATAGAATTTATGAACTTGCTACTACTCAAAGTTGTTTCCGAAATTTGGCTGGTATGTCAGGTGCTTTAGCCCACTTAAAAACAATATTATGGTTAGCCAAAGAAATTATCCAAGCGCATATACCAAACGCAATTTTCCGAATGTGGGATATTGTTGATGTTCAGTAGTGTATGGCAAAGATGAAGATGGAGACGTAGCTTATCAATTTAGCGTCGTGGTCGTAGTGGTATCAGCAGCCAATATGGGGACTGATGCAGATGTTTTGACGCAGAGACATAGACAATGATGACGTGACTTAGACTTGATGCTATATATCAGGGAAGGTGCTAACGGTAAGAATTATTCAAATTTGGGAAAATTTTGGTGCTGAATTTTTCTGAAGTCACGGACGAATGGTTGGATTAACAATGTTTGGTCTAATAATGATTACTAGTTGATGTACTTGAAACACAACTGCTGATTTCTTGAATACAGATGTGAAAGAAGAGGAAGTGCTGTTATTTAATGTTTTTTTGAATGTTTGAGTTTTTGCCAAACCAGCGTATCTGAAATAGTTGTATTTCAAAGATAGATAATCTTGATGAGGTTAAATATTTCCTGGAAAAACATGTTTTTGACGGTTGACTTGATCAATCAATACAGATGAGTATGGCGGATTTGATCTTAGATGCTAGCTCACTTTAGTCAAGCAAGTGTCGGAATTTAAAGGTCAATATAGACTTCATTACTCAAATGAATTTGATAGCTTTGAAGATTGTTAACAAGTTCTGACATGATTTAGAATGGAATTTGGTTGTCTGTAGACTAGCTTTTCCCGCTTGCAGCAATCGCATTTTGATGGATTGATTACTTAGTTCAATTTTAAATCGTGGGTAGCGTTACCAATGCTTTACAGAAATGGACAAAGAATGTCAAGGATCGTAATCGTTTTAAAATATTTGCCAGTTTAACTTGCTTAAAGAGAATACCAGTAACCATCGTGATCAATGGTGATATTGACGTCAGCGCCAATCAGCTTTTAGAATAAGACCGCAAACCTTTGAAAATGAGGTATCAATTGATCTTTTGTGGATGACAACAATTTAAATAGCAGAAGTATTGAAAACAGAGCAACCATCAGAGGTGGAAAGTGTTGCTTGGATTCGGCAAACTTTTTGTTGAGGCACCAAAAGTATGAGTTTCAAGAGCGCGCGTTTGATTGCGTGGAATATGTTTAATGCTATTGCTCTTGGAAGCCCAAAAGGAATTGCCCAAAAAGTATTGGTTACTCTTTAAGTGAGTTTTTTTAAACGTTTGTTGCAGATCGGCTAAATTGAATTCATAATAAACCTCCCAAATGGCAAAGCTATCATTAAATCGGGTATTGAGATCACACCAGCTTTATCTTTAAAACTGTTATATTCCAGTTTGAGCTGGATAAAGTTGCACGCTGAGAATGGGAAGATGTATTTTTACATTCTATCAAGTGTTGCATTAATCATATTCGTCCACGATTTGTTATGATATTGCTGAGGGGATTATCAGCATGTTTATCCTTGAGGTTAGATGTTTCTTAATTTTATTCTGAATTCCCTTTTGTTACCAAATGTTTTGATGGCAGAAATGGATGATGTCCGCCGAAATACCTTGATCAATATTTGCACCACGGCACAGAAATCATCTGATCTGGGAACCATTCGCAACGTCGCTAATCAGCTTAAGGATGCTAAGCGACCCGATGACATACTGCTAGGCAAACAGTATGATGAATGCTTGTTGATCGCATATGGTGAGCCAACACCTTCTGTTGATGTAGAAGCACTATTAAAGAAGATAAATGAGACGGCAGAGCAATTGCATGCTGATTGTCGTAGTTTGCTGAATGCTTCTCCAGAGGTCGCAATCTCTAATCCAATTTGTAAGGACATACTGCTTAAATGATGTCCAAGCTGAGATCATTTCTGTTATTTGCAGGAATTTTGCTTTTGTTGATGCTCACGATAGCTGCGAAGATGGAACATATGTCGTTGTGACACGGGCTATTCCATTTGGAAGACCAGAGCTAAAAAGGCATAGGACGACTAGCCCCACCAAGAAGGTCGGGTAGTCCCTATGCGCTTGATACCTTCCGTGCCGAGCCGACCGTCGCATCAAGGCCCAAAGGTCGCGCACATACGCCTTCGGTTGACCGCTACTTGCGACACCTAGTGTGCTAAATGCCGTGGATCAGGCTTCGGTCTTTCAGACTGCCCTTGGCGTGTGATCCAGCCTCGTGGTGCGCCTTACAATCATGCTGCCACCGTCATATAACCGTCCAGCATGAAGGTTTTAGTTGCTACGATTTGAAACTAGTCTTCAATCAGATCAGGAGCGTCGTCTTGATCAGATATTTCGCGATTTAATTCGCGTATCCATTGCGCTTGCCCAGTGTGGGTAGCCACCCTGCTTCAGCAGATTGTTCCCAAACGTAAAAGGCAAATTTCGTCACTTTATTATCTGTGGCTTGCCGCATGAGTATTGGCCAAGTCCATATAATACGGCGCAGCTCATGGCGATCCATCGGCCCATTTAAGTATCTAGAATAGCCCATTACGATGCTGTTCCAGACTGCTTAGAAATCCATGCTTTAGCTCTTCAGATTTCCATCCGACGGCCCGACGACAGTAACTTGATCGGACGTGGGAACTCCCATTCCAGCATTTTTGCGTAAACTGTAGATTTTGGCAGACCCGTAATATCGCAAACAGTTTTAATGCGATGTATTTTATTATCCATGATTAATCCCAAGATGTTTAAGTCGTTCTTGGAGCATCTCACGAATTAAGAGTGAATTTTAGGGAAGTGAGTTCGCTAACTCGTTTCCCATGAGGCCAAAAGTCTTTCTTGCAAGGCGCCAAAGCCGTTTTTTATGCGTTCTCCATGCACTCTGTATCGTCTTTGTGGAAGCCATTCTATTGTTTTGCAATTTGTTCAAATACCTTCTGGAAGTATATACTTTTCTCTCAAGGCGCAGACTGATACGATTTAGTAACACCTGCTGAAGTAAAACGCAAAGTGGGTATCAAAATCGCCTTTCAATTTTCGGGAATTGCCTTTTGCGCCCATAGAAATGACGTTTAAATCTAAGTTTTCAGAACGTTTGAATGATCCCAACAACGCATCAAAGCATATAATGCATTAGTTGGAATTTTGACTTTAGAATTAGTGAATTCTGCGTTAATGCTTCAATAGCATCGTCATTTTCAAAACCGTTTTCACAATGTGCAACTATTTCCTTTATAACTTCAAATGCAATGTAAGAATTTGGTATTGAACCTTTGTTTCGTAACTCCTCCAAATAGTCAATTTTGTGATGAAGTTGCACCATTTTAAGAGCATATTCTGACGTCTTTTCTTCTTAATTTTTCAATGTAATCCGTTAACTGATCTGGGTCTAACCATTTAAACCCTCCAGAAATTTGTGCCAACACTCTAGCAACTTTGCGCGCTCATCTAACAAGTCTGTCCTGTAGTAAGCATGCTCAACCTCTGAGCCAAACTTGTGTGCCAACTGTAGTTCTGCGGCCTCCCGTGATTGCCCAGTCTCAGCAACCCAGTCTCTGAACGTTGAGCGTAGGCCATGAGGCACTGCTGGATGCAACGAACGTTGATCTACAAACCCTTGCTCGCAACCAGCATGCATTCGCTTCATGAGTGCGGAAAGGGTCATATCTGAAAGAGTGGTTAGTTTTCCTGATTTAAACACCAATCCTGTTTCATCATTTGTGTCACAGATCAGCTCATACATGGCAGCTGTAATTGGCACTCTATGTTCACGCTTTGCTTTCATGCGCTCTGCTGGACGCGTCCAAATGCCTAGATAGCCACGTTTATTGGCCTCATCTTCATCAAAGAAATGCACTTCTTCCCAACGCATGCCTCTGATCTCTCCTGACCGTGATGCGGTCATGGTAAGGAGCATTAGGGCCTTAGTACCTGTTCCATCGCGTTGCTTAAGTTCAGCCCACCATCTCTGAGCGTCCTTAAGTTGCAGGGCAGGGTGGTTTCGTTTTAATTTTGTTTTGGACTTTTGAGGAAGCAAATGAGAGATTACCCTGCCATGCTGCAGGATTTGGTGGCGACATCATTCCTTTGACGATTGCGTAATCCAGAACCTTTTCTATCCGCCCACGCAAACGACTTGCGGTCTCCGTTTTGTCTTTCCAGATTGGCTGTAACAGAGCGTGTATCTCATTCACTGTGATTTCATTCACAGGTATGCTGCCAATTGAGGGAACAGCATATGTCTCAAGTGTTGTGCGCCATTGCGCCCTGTGCTTTGCATTTTTCAATTCATCTAGGATTGAAGGCAGGGCCAATTCCATAACTTCTTTGAAAGATGGGATCGTCTTTGGCTTTAGCCCTTTCCAGTTTAGGATTGATCCCGCTCTGAGCTAGCGCCTTATTCTCTGTGGCGATGCGACGGGCTTGTGCCAAAGAAATCCTAGGGTAATTGCCTAAACCCAGTTCAAGTTGTTTGCCGCCAAAACGTATCTTCTGTGACCAGCTTTTTGATCCTGACTTGCGAACATAAATGTGAAGGCCCGTTCCGCTGTCATCATAGTAACGACCAGCCTCCATATTTGTATTCAAGAGTTGTGCAGTTAGTCTTTTTGCCACTTCGCCCCCACATTCGCCCCCACAAATTTGTAAGAACATATGAGAATTATCTGGCACTAGTGAGAATAAGTGAAGTATAAAATATCAATAAAATATTGACTATTTAGTATATATGAGACTTTCGTTTCCGCCATTAACCTAAAGATAACAGTACGTTATATGCAAGCCTCAGTGCTACCCATTATATAACCCACTTATAATGCGAATGCTTCATTTTCTGCCAATTAACTGAGAGCCCGATTCAGCACTTCTAAATCCATTCAATGGCTATGTTGTCGTTCGTCGCGAGGTATATTTGAACTAGGGGGTAGAGGGACCGATGGGGTGGGGCATGGCCGTGCAAATAGGTATCCCGTTCACTTCAAACGCCAATTTTAAAAAACAATTTAAGGTTGTATTGATTGTAATATATAAATTATGAAGACCATAACAGCGTACAATGCAGTGGCTTAGGCGCGTGCACAGGTTACAGAAATTCGCTCCAATCCATGCTTCGTTTCACAATCTATTCAATTTGCAAAGATCACTCTCAAAACGCAGTACATTCAAACTTAATCGTGACGCTGCTCTCACCGAGTGGCGCTCCTTAGTGACCCCGTAGAGTTAAGCTGTCTTATGAATACCGATGCTTAGGCTCCTTTGTCTGACAGCACCATTTGCAGCATCCCAAGTGCTATCTTCTGGCAGACGATCTAGTGCAAGTTCCAGCTCAATGCGCTGTGCATCGGATATATTCGGTAAGACCAATGCATCTAGGGCTTCTACTCCACCTCAGGCAGCCATCACTCGAAGATTTCCATCAATGATGCGATACGAGCGATCTACAAACAATTGGCTTGATAATGCCTAGTTCAGCAAACATCTGCACTGCTTTACGCAGTTGCTTTTTAGTATGACGTCGAGCCGGGGAATTTGAACAGTGAAGTTCCCCAATGCCCAACGATGCTGTAGTCACCTTCATGGCAACCTCCTATCGTTAGAGAATGGTCACTTCACTTTGAAGTACGAACTGAATTTTACTCAGTCTATGGCATGCTTGCGCTGAATTCAAACCAACCACAAAATCATGGCGTGAAAAAGGGTGTAGTTCTTAAAATTTGCTGAGCTATGTATGCTTTGAAGATAGCGGTTCATTCGTTTTCGGATGCTGTAGCGAAATGTACTAACAGCACCTGAGCCAGGCATAATCGTTTTGTCATCACACTATCTCATACTTGTAGGCAATAAAGCGTCAGGTATATTTTGGCAGCTTACAGGCCGCAAAAACCGTCGAATTGATAATGTTCCAACGGATGTGTGACCTAAAAGTTAGTAGACGCTGGATATGGTCCACCGTGAACCATCGCATCACAAACCTCGACTCCTAGCGGGGAAACCATTTGAAGCGAGATACGGCCTGCTTTACGCTCCAAAATCGGCTATCAGGCTTCGTCCTTCTTCTGTATCACCCATACCCATATGAGATCGTGCATGTCAATTGTCCTTGCAGGCTTTTGGCAACAGCAAGCATTTCATTAAAATCTCCGAACTGTTGCTAAACAATGCCCAGAGGTCCGAAAACTTCCTCTGCAAGTTCATGATTTTTCAGCCAATCGTCTCCAGTCGTTTGATAAAGATATGGTGTTGCATTTCGCATATCACAAACAGAAGTTAGTACTTCTTGCACACCGACCGATTTGGCTACGCGATCACGCCCTGAGCGGTAGGCCTCTGCAATACCGTCCGTAAGCTGCTGTCTGCGCCGGCGTCTTTTCTAATGCACTTGCCGCTGCGTCGGTAAACCGAGAGAGCATCATCCCCTGCCACAACAACTGCAATTCCTGGATTGGTACAAAATTGCCCTGCACTCCATTGTCAGAGAGGCAGCCCCATCCTGATGCGAGCTCATCGCCGCGTGCAGCCAAAGCGTCTGGAAGCATGAACATTGGATTCTACAGACCCCAATCCTCCAAAAAACGGAATAGGGCTAGTCGCGCTGAGCGCAAAGGTCAAAAAGTGCACGTCACGCCCCCTAACCACGACCCGGTAAAACCGGACTGCATTCATCAAAGGATGCTGCACAAGAGCTGTCCCCACATCCCACGCTTGCCACCTTGGATCAAACTAAACACACCAGCGTGTACACCACATTTATTAATTGCTGCATGGACTGCTTCAGCAACAATTTCACCTGTTCCAGGATGCGCTGAATGCCCTTTAACTACTACAGGACAACCTGCGGCTAACGCCGCCGCCGTATCCCCACCAGCTGTCGAGGGCGCAAGGGGAAAATTAGAAGCCCCAAACACTGCCACAGGTCCTATAGGGCGTTGGACCATTTTGATATCTGGACGCGGTAGAGGTGCACGATCTGGTAATGCAACATCATGCCGCTTATCCAAATATGTACCTTCTAAAAATGTGTTGCGCAAATAGTCTAAGTTGACCTGTTGTCCGACCTCGTTCACCTTCAAGTCGAGCTTCTGGCAAGCCTGTTTCTGATGTTCCGATCTCTGTTATTTCAGCTCCGCGAGCATCAATCTCATCGGCAATAACATTCAATAAAGAGCCGCACGTTCTTCAGCTGAGCTATAGCCAAAGCTCCAGAATGCTTCTTCCGCAGCCTGAACTGCAGTATTGACCAATTCTGGCGTTCCAACAGAAAATGTATGATAATCTCCATGAGCTGGACTCACGACTTTCAAAAACTATTTGCACCTTGGACCCAAGTACCCGCAATTAGATGCTTACCATGAGGTTTGAATTTTATATTTTTCGTCATGCCATTTCGGTCCTTTAGATTGATTGTTCATTTCAAATCGATCGCGTCAAAATTGCGATGTATTTCAGATCATGAGCTTTTAACTAACTCAGTTTACTACCTAGCGTCGATTTCAATTTATTTCTCGCAACATTTCGCATTCTTCGTCGGCTAACGAAGTCGCTAGGCGTCTCGCACGGGGCTCCGTTTCAAACCCACGTAATGCTACACCCGCTTTAATCGCTGACACAGCATACCCCGCTTATGCGATCACGCAGTTGTGCGAAAGGGTAGTAAAAATCTCTAAGCATACTTTCACACTTCACATCATCTTTGAGCGGTGAACGCAGTGTAAAATTCTAGCGCAGTTTCTGGTACGAAATTAAACACTGCAGATGAATAAGTGTCTACACCGGCGCCCCGATAAGCCTGAGCAAAAAAGCTCGCGGGTGGGCACATTCCACCAATGTAGGCTAACCTGTCACCATTTTGTACGGTTATACGTTTAACTGTATCGATATCGCCTGTACCATCTTTGAAGCCGATTAAGTCTGGACATGTATCCGTCAATTTAGCTAGTGTTTCAAAGCGGAACAGACAGAACCGCCTCTATTATAAACAATAACGCCCATGTTTGTGGATTTGCATACGGTGCGGATGTGCGCTTCAATTCCATCTTGAGAGTGCGCCGATCAGATAGTGTGGTAAGAGTAAATCCCATCACCTCCGGCGCTCCTCGATACTTTGAGCTAATTCGCACGCCATCTTCGTACCGCAACCACACCCCGCTATAACTGGCTGTGTAGGTTGCGCGTTGCGTGCTATTTTGACGACATCGATGATTTCCATGGGGGCTCGAGTGAAAACATTTCACCAGTGTCCTGACCCAGCAACAATAAGGCCAGCGATTTTATACGGTGATAGCCATTCTAAATGCTCGGCAAAAGTCGCATTGTGAAAACAATTATTTGCGTCGAATGGCGTTACAGGAAATGACAATAATCCGGAGCGGATGATATTACGAAGTTCAGTTGGTGCAATCATTGTAATCTCCTTTATTCATGAATTCCATCACCACAAAATGCTCCTCCCTGATATCGTGAATTTACGTCATCTTTAGGTGTGGCGGTGGCATCGCTGCATCGATTTTCGCTCGGAAGACTTCCGCGTTATCTTTTGGGTTCCATCCGAGATATCCTACTTCACGATTATCCCACCAACTGGCCGAATTCGCGGACGCGCCATAGATGATCGGACAGCCTAATCGCCGGAACAAGAAATATACGTTCGACTATTACCACAAGGTCATCGCGCCTCATCCAGTTGACAACATCCTATGGTTTTTCGGTTCTGGAAAACAGGATCCAATCCGAATGCTGGCGGTTTCAATCCCGAATTTATCATAATACATCGATGCAAGCGCCTCACCAAAAAACCTTTGACACGCCATAAAGACCATCTGGCCGTGTGGTTGATTTTGCATCCAATCGGAGCAGTTTGTTCTGTGAAATCCAATGGCGTGATTTGAATCCTTGCGAAAATGATCCGAGGAGTAATTGGCGATTTCCGTGCTGCTTCGTAAAGATTAAACATTCCATCTAAGTTTGCATTACGAATGACCTCCCAAGGTGGCTTCGGTAGATTGGCCTCCCATGTGCGCAATTCCGTCACATCCATGGACCACATGGCTTCAACGAGCCTTTTTTATCACCGAGATCGCAATATACGATTTCCCCATGTGCTGCAAAGCGTCGCCCAATCCTTTTCGAGGCAGAGATACGCAATTGTTCAGCCAGATGTGCTAATCGGGTACGACATACCGATCCTAAACCCCCATTAGCTCCAGTTATTAAAAGTTTTTTTAACATATCTACCTCTTTCTTCAATTTATCTGCAGTGTGTGTGAGAGAAAATTGAGGACTGCACTTCTCATTTCTTTTGTCTCAAAGGTGTCCAGAATTCTCAGATAAAAATATTTGTAAGTTTTCTGCTTTGTATGATCTTTTAACGGTTCTCAATGCGGCTTGACGTGCTTGTAAGGGTGTGGGGGTGATCCATGCCACCGTGTGCGATAAATTGTCTGCGCGGAGAGAGCTAGCGCAGCAATATCCCCCATATCACAATATTTAAGCAGACCAGGGACAGTTAAATATGGTCCATGATGTATATGCTTATTTTCTTCGATCATTTGAGCCATATTCGCTAAAATGCACAGTTGCACCAACGCATTTTACTTTGGTCTCTATTGCTGCGAGCCACATTGATAGCGCCGCCCCCATCGACATACCAAAAGCTGTTATTTTGTGATCAATGACGCAGTTTTGATCGCTTAACCAACCAGTAAGGCACCCCACAAATCTCCGATCATTTGGCCAAAGAGTGGTTTTCTCTATCCATTCACCTCGCCTAGCCTGTTCTGCTTCGGAACTATGCATTGCTTTTTCGTTCACCGAAACAGGGCATATCGATGCATAAAACACAAAAACCAGCTTGTTAACAAATCGGTAGCGTATGGTTCATAGAGCCACGTTGCAACCTTTAGGTAAGTTCATTTCTACCTAAATCATAATTTCCCTCCATGCGCAGGAGCATATAGCACTGCGGGAAAGGGGCCTATGCCCTCAGGTCTGAGGAATGTATATTCCGTGCGCATAGGAGTTTGGTCCATCAATAGCGAGCAATGATAGAAGATCTTTACGAAGCGTTTCCATCATGTGTAGCCTGTCGATCCGTCTGGTCGCATCGGCAGTTTGCGTTCCCAGTGCACATATTGATCGGTTTGTAAGTAATCTTCATCTATTTCGACACCCCAACCTGCTTTTTCTGGTCTTGGATGCAAATAACCGCTCTTGGGGATATATGGATCACACACATATGCGCTGGTATTTTCATTGGTAGGTGACGTTAACCCTAAAAATGCGTTAGAACCCGGAAGTCGGTACTCTAAGATTTTAAAGTTTGTTAGTGCCATACAAAAATGAAAATTTATTGCTGTAGCGAGTGGCCCCATTGGGTTATGAGGTGCTACATTCAAATAGTAAGTTTCCGCAATTGTTGCAATTTTTCGCATTTCTGTGACACCACCCACGACGCATATATCAGGTTGAATAATGTCGGCCCCTCTAGCGTTGATGAGTCGTGCAAATTCGAATTTTGAATAGAGACTTTCGCCAGTAGCCAGTGGCACCTAAGTTGTGATTTAAGATCCCCCATAATTCTATGTTTTCAGGTCGCATGGGTTCTTCATAAAAAAGTGGATTTAAGTGTGCCAAAGCGTTTCCTAAATCTCTCGCTTGCCAAGGCTCAAACAATCTTGCATGCGCATCATAAGCAAACTCAAATCCTGGGCAAAGACTGTGGGACCTCGTTCGCCCATTCTGTTGTCGCAGCGAGTGTCTCGCCCAGGGCACAGCGTGGATATCGGTCCGATAGGGAGACATTTTGAATGCGCTTAAGCCATATTGTTCATTGGCAGCATCAACTTGCTCTTTTACTTCGTTTGCGTCCGGTGCTGTGTAAAGCCCTAAGTATACTCTAACTTTATCACGCACGTTGCCCCCCAACAGCATATAAACTGGAACGTTAAGTGCTTTTGCCGATATGTCCCATAGTGCATGGTCGATTGCAGACATGGCGGCTAAACTTAGTGAACCGGGTGGAAATCGCGCATGTTGATAAAGTTTGAGCATAATTCGCTCAATTTGGCGAGGATCTTCGTTTTGGATTTGGCTGAATAAGTATTCTAATATGGGCTTTAATGCACGATCGTAACCATGGTTATAGCATTCACCCCATCCAGTTAGATTTTCGTCCGTGTCCAAGGCAACTAGCACTCGAGGCCGGTTTCCATCACGCGACATGAACATCTAAGCCGAACGATCTTCATGTAATTATCCCGCGAATGGAACCTGGGGTATACCTTTGAATTCCCAGGTCGTGAATTGCAAACAGACTACCCGCATCCGGCTGTTCTCTTTTGCAGGATCTAACCCCATGCTTAATGAGGTAACGTATAGAATATCGAGATTTTCACCGCCAAACATTGGTTTTGTTGGTTTTTCGATCGGAACATCTATTGTGAGCAGATAATTCACCTTCAGGCGAAATACGATAAATTTGCCAACCTGACACCCCGGTTTCGCCAGTAGCAACCATCAGCGTCTACTGTTCCGCCATCTGGACGGCCCGCTACGTTTTGCGTGTCGAAAAACAATCTTTCATTCGTTGGCGTGCCTGTCTTAACATCATAGTCATACGACCATATTTTTCGAACCTCAGCATTACTATCTGAGCAATACATTTTGCGACCATCTGGAGAAAAAATGCCATTCCGTTCGTTGTGAAAAAACCGTCTCTCCATTTCGTAACGCTTAAATCAGGATCTAACCTGTAAAATGCTCCAACTTGCTCTGAAGCGCTCCCATCCTTCATCGTACCTGCCCAAAAACGACCTTGCATATCCGTTGCTCCGTCGTTGAACCGATTTTCAGGCATGTGTTCTTCTGGGTCTAGTATTGCGGTTCGAAGACCTGTTTCTGGATCAAACAACCAGAAACCAGATTTAGCTGCTAAAACCAAGCCACCATTTTTCGCGGAGCAAGGCAGCCTACTTGGTTCATTGAAGTCATAGGTTTCATTTTCTTCATTATTCGGACAATATTTGTGGATTAGACCGCTGACGATATCGACCCACCATAAACATTTTTGATGAACGTCCCAAAATGCGCCCTCACCAAGTTGAGAATTGGTTTTTGCCGCAATTTCGATCCGAATGCTCATCATTTCCCTTAAAAACGCGTCTCTCAGACCCATCGATGTGCTCTTGCCATAGCTGTACGAGCGGCATCTGGGTTGTTCTTAGCTATGGCATCGACAATTAGGGTCATGTTCTGAAACCATACGCATGCCGCGTCGATCACCTGATACTTTTAAGCTGCGCAGGAAGTGGCCAACAAAATTCCACTGGGGTGTTAACAACTCTATTGTTTTTTAAAAAAGCGGTTGTTTGACAGGTTTGCTAAAGTTGTATGAAAGTTGATATCTGCATTTATAGCATCTTCGCCTTTTTAAAAGGTTCTTTTTACCTCATCGGCTGAAGTTAGCACCGAATTTCAGCATATGATGCGTTTTCAGCAGCGTAAGTTGCTGCAGCGGCTTCTATCACTCTGCGATATTCGAAATAGTTTGAAATATCTTCGATGCTAACCAGTTGTGTGAAGCTGACTTGGTCATTTGGTATGCCTGAATTTACATAAGAACCAGAGCCTTTTCGCGATATTATCAATCCAGAGACTCTTAATTTTGAAAGAGCTGCTCGGACAACAGGTCGTGAAACTTTATGTTCTGCACACAAATCGTTTTCACTTGGTAGTTTCTGACCAATTTTAAATGTTCCAAATCGGATCTTATCCAATAAGTCCCTATAAACTTGAATTTCGAGGCGATCATCAGTCAATTCTGCTTGACCCAAATTTTATCACAGTGGGGTCTTCAAGCATACCAAGTTTTCCTTACTTATATTACAGCTTATTAAAAGATGTTTGACAAGTAAAGAGTCATCGTGTCAGGGTGAGATCACTAAATAGCCAATAAAACAAATGGGAGACATTTGATGAACTTACCTACACGTAAATCCATTTTAGCGTCTTTAGCTATTGGCGCGCTTATTGCCCCGGTGGTGCCCTTGCTTATCAAGACGCGCCTTCACTTGCTGGTAAAGGTTTGCCCTCTGTGGCAGAGCGTTTACCTGATCAACCGGTCATATCGCCATTAGCAGATATAGGTACCTATGGTGGCACAATCCGTCGTTTCCTGTCGGGCTCTAATGATCATAATTCAATTTTTACGTTTTGTAAGTCCCAGGACTAACTCGTTGGGCGGCTGACTTTAGCCAAGTTGTCCCAAACGTTGCGGAGAGTTGGGAAACTTAATGACGATAGTAGCGAGTTTACATTTCGTCTTCGCAAGGGAATGAAGTGGTCTGATGGTCATCCCTTCACTGCAGACGATATCATGTTCTTCGTAGATGATTTGTTGCAAAATCCAGAATTTTATCCGTTCGCTCCCGCAAGATTTGTTGTGGGTGGAGATACAATGACAGCAGAGAAATTGATGATTATACCGTCAAGTTGAAATTCTGCGCCATATGGAGCATTTTTGACTGAGCTAGCTACGCCATTGGCTCAAGAGCCTATCCTATGGGCAAAGCATTATTGTCAGCAGTTCCATCCGAAGTACAACGCTGACGTGCAGTCGATGATAGATCTGACAGAAGCCGTCGATGATTGGCCAAGTTTATTTCGCCTGAAATGTGGTGAGGTTGAAGCTCCTAACAGGTGGTCAAACGCTGAACGCCCTACATTGATCCTTGGGTCGTAACGGGTGACGGTTACCCGCTGGATCAACACAAGTTATGATGGAACGCAATCCATATTTTTGGCAGGTAGATACCGTTGGCAACCAATTGCCTTTATGTTGATACTTTGCAGTGGGGGTGTTTCGGCAAGATAGTCAGGCGATCTTGCTCGAAGCAATAGCCGGAAATGTTGATATGCAAGCTAGACGAATTGCAAAAGTCTTTCAAACTTACCGGTTCTTATGAAACCAAGAGAAAGGCGGATATAAACTCTATGAACGCACTGCGGCAGATTCCAACGATATGGCATTGCACTTTAACCATACGCACAAGGATCCCGAAATGCGTGAACTAATCCGTAATAAGGATGTACGGATTGCACTATCTCTTGGTATCGATCGTGAAGAGATAATCGATATCGTTTATCAGGGTGTTGGTGAGCCATGGCAAATTGGGCCGCTTCCGCAGCATGTACTGTATAATGAGCAGCTCGGTCGACAATATACAGACTATGATCCTAAACGCGCTAACGAGCTGTTAGATGCAGCTGGATACGATAAGAAAAATGGCGACGGCATTAGGCTTTTCCCGAGCGGCAAGCCCATCATTTTCAATGTTAATTTTCGAGTTGAAACTCCGCAGACAGTGACAACCTTGAAATTATCAAAGAACAATGGACAAAAATTGGGATTGGATTGAATGCTACTAGTGTTGAACGGTCCATTTACTACAGCCGTGGTGAGGCAAACGAACATGACTTCATGGTGTAAGCTCCCCGGAGGTTTAGATCCAACTTTATCACCACGTGATGTTTTGGCTGTGCACCCGCAGGCTAGCTGGTTCGCAATTCCTCCTTGACCCGTTGGTATCTGTCAGGGAAAACCGAGGGAGAAGAACCGCCCGCGAGCATGAAGAAACGTCTTGCTCTTTATGATCAGTTCAAGGCCGAGGCAGATCCTGCGAAAGCACTCGATATATTCCGTCAAATTCACCAAATTGCTGCGGATGAATTTGAGATATTTGGTATAACGACACGCCCGAGTGCCTTTGGTGTTGTGAATGCCAAATTACGTAATGTACCAGAAGCCATTCCTGGATCTTGGATGTACCCTGATCCCGGTCCAACTCTCCCGCAAACTTACTACTACGCTGAGTAAGGTTTGAAACTTGCTGACCCCATTATTGGGGTCGGCATCCTCTATTTGGTGCAGTGGAGTTTTTTATGATCTGGCGATATATACTTAAGCGTGTCTTATGGATGATCCCATTCATGTTTGCGGTTTCCATTGTTGCGTTTATTTTAATCCAAGCACCTCCAGGAGACTATTTAACCACCTATATAGCTAAATTAGGAGAGTCGAACGAACTGCTAGATCAGGCGTCTGTCGATAATTTACGAAAGCGGTTTGGTTTAGATCAGCCATTATATGTCCAATACTTCAAATGGGTTTCTAATCTAGTTCAAGGGGATTTTGGGATGTCATTTGAGTGGCGTCAACCAGTCTCTGACCTCGTATGGGAGCGCATGGGACTTACTCTATGTTTGAGCTTTGCAACCTTATTATTCACTTGGGCAGTTGCATTCCCTATCGGTGTTTATTCCGCCGTTTATAAATATTCAATTGGTGATTACATTGCTACTACGATTGGTTTTATCGGACCCGCTACTCCAAATTTTTTACTTGCTCTGGTATTAATGTATATTGGGGTCGTTCATTTTGGTACCGATGTTGGGGGGCTTTTTTCTCCTGAATATAAGAATGCTCCATGGTCAGCAGCTAAAGTTTGGAATTTAGTGGAACATCTTTGGTTGCCTGTGATTGTATTAGGCACGTCTTCGACCGCCAGCCTGATAAGAATTATGCGTGCAAATCTTCTTGACGAGTTGTCAAAGCCATATGTTGATACTGCTCGGGCGAAAGGCGTTTCAGAGTTTTGGCTTCTTGTTAAATACCCTGTTCGAGTGGCCCTAAACCCATTTATTTCAACGATTGGATGGGTTTTGCCAAATCTAGTTTCTGAGCTGTTGTAACGGCAATCGTTTTAAGCTTCGCCTACAGCGGGTCCACTGATGCTGCAAGCACTCTTATCTCAGGATATGTATCTAGCGGGAGCGTTTGTACTTTTGCTGTCGTCCCTTACCGTGGTTGGCATGCTCATTTCTGACATATTGTTAGTGTTACTAGACCCTGAGTCCGATATGAGTGATACAAGCGTCTCCGTCTCTGTTAACAATTCCGATCACGTTGCAATAGCCTCTCAGTGGCAGTTGACTTGGTGTGGGTTTTCAAGAAACATCGCCTTGCGATGGCAGGTCTCTTTATAATTTGCTTTCTGTATATTCTTTCAATATTCGCGGAGTTTGTTGCGCCGAGCGACCCCACAAAGCAAAACCGTCGCGCTGTTTATCACCTGCCGCAAATGATACACTTTTGGGATCGCACGGAGGAAGGTATTTCGATTCGCCCTTACGTATATGAGATGGATCGAAAGCGTGATCCCAAAAGTTTACGCATTTCCTACGTAAAATCTGGTGATAAGATTTTCTTAAACTGTTTGGAGAAGGCCCAGAATATAAGTTTTGGGGCATATGGGACTCTAACATTCATTTATTTGCGACAGAGAATCCAAATGACCATTTCTATATTTTTGGCGCAGATCGTCTAGGTCGAGATATGTTCAGTCGAATACTCTACGGAACGAGGACTTCGATGTCTATTGGCTTGGTGGGAGTGGCCATAAGTTTATTGTTGGGCATCACTCTGGGTGGGATTTCAGGATTTTATGGAGGATTTGCCAGATGCCGTAATTCAGCGGCTTATAGAATTTGTACTATCACTTCCTACTATTCCAATATGGCTCGCTTTAGCCGCCTCACTACCTCCAGACTGGCCGATGTATCAGCAATATTTTGTGATTACACTCATCGTGAGTTTAGTAGGCTGGACAGAATTGGGTCGAGTTGTGCGTGGACGCTTCCTGGCAATGAAAAATGACGATTTCGTTATCGCCGCCCGCCTAGATGGCGCATCTGAGGGTCGGATCATATACCGTCACATGCTTCCCAGTCTAACAAGCCACATAATCGCCTCACTAACTTTGCGATACCGATGATGATTTTAGCAGAAACTGGCCTATCGTTTTTGGGTTTGGGTTTGCAACCCCCGGCAATCTCTTGGGGAGTATTGTTGAAAGAAGCACAGAATATAGTCACCATTAGTCAAGCACCTTGGTTGTTTATTCCAGGCGGTTTTGTGGTCGTTGCAGTCTTAGCATTTAACTTTAGGGACGGCATGCGTGATGCCGCTGATCCATATGGCCACTGAAACCCCGATATTAAGTATACAGGATCTAAGCATAGGCTTTAGAATGCGTAGTGGTATATCCAAAGTGCTACATGGTGTAAGTTTCGATCTGTTCCGTAATCAGACAACGTGTGTTGTTGGTGAGTCTGGCTCTGGAAAATCTGTCACTGCTAGAGCGATTTTGAATATGGTGCCTCATCCGGGGGTTATCAGCGCAGGTAGTATACGTTTTGAGCCAGATCCTGATGGTTCTACCGATTTGACGAAACTTGACCCACGCGGCAAATCGATCCGTCGGATCCGTGGTGGTCGTATCGGAATGATTTTTCAAGAGCCGATGTCGTCATTATCACCGATCCATACAATAGGCAGTCAAATAATTGAGGCAATCCGTCTACACAGAGACGTGACAAAAAAAGAGGCTGGGGAGCTTGCCATCGAAGCGCTCTCTCAAGTTGAAATTCCAATCCAACAAAAGCAATCGACAAATATGCTTTCGAGTTTTCTGGAGGTATGCGGCAAAGAGCAATGATTGCAATGGCTTTATCTTGTCGTCCAGATATCTTGATCGCAGATGAGCCAACAACCGCGCTAGATGTCACTATTCAAGCGGAAATATTGACTTGATGCAATCACTCCAAAAAGAATTAAATATGGCAATTTTGTTCATCACACATGATATGGGCGTTGTGGCGGAGATAGCAGACAATGTTGTAGTGATGGAAAAAGGTCGTGTGGTTGAAACAGGTGCTGTCCAGCAAATTTTTAGTTCCCCAAAACATGAATACACTGAAAAACTATTGAATGCGGTTAAACGGTTGGAACAGCCAGCAACTAACAAAGTTAGAGTTCCCTTAGATGCTCCAGCATTATTAAATGTACAAAATTTACGTTTACACTTTGAGAAAAAAGAGGGTTTCTTCCAACGGGTGACTGACATCACAAAAGCCGTAAACGATGTAAGTTTCGAGCTTAAACAAGGGGAAGCATTAGGGATTGTTGGTGAAAGTGGATCGGGCAAAACGACTGTAGGCCGTTGTATTTCAAAGGTTTATGTTCCTCAATCTGGTTCAGTGAATTATGCTGGAAAAGATTTGCTAACGATGCCATCGAAGAGTCTGAGAGATACGCGCAAAGAAATACGGATGATCTTTCAAGATCCGTTTGCTTCACTAAATCCTCGAATGACTGTTAAGCAAATTATTGCTGAGCCACTGATAGTTAATCAACTTGCAGAAGGTCAAGAGTTAGAAGACCGAGTTTCCATATTGTTGCGAGAAGTTGGTTTAGACCCATCAATGATGGAACGTTACCCTCATGCCTTCTCTGGAGGGCAACGTCAAAGGATAGTCATAGCTCGAGCAATTGCGCTCGAACCAAAATTTATAATCGCAGATGAACCTACTTCTGCATTGGATGTCTCTATAAGAACACAGGTGTTAGATCTTCTTCTTCGTTTACAGGCGGAGCGAGGGCTGAGTTTCATTTTTATCAGTCATGACATGTCTGTAATAAGATATTTTTGTGACCGTGTCGCAGTAATGTATCGAGGTGAATTAGTCGAGATTGGGGAGACTGACCAAATTATCAATAACCCTAAACATCCCTATACGAAGTCTTTATTGTCTTCGATCCCAATTCCCGACCCGAGTCTGGTGGAACGCGTCAGCGTCATCGTTATTTTGGTGCAGAATGATGAATTTTGCAGATGGTGTTGAAGAGGCTCTGAGTTATGAAGCTCAATTGTCTAACCCGGTTGAAGCTGCTGAGTTTTGGTCTGCCGCAGGAGAATTGGTTGACTATGATGATCTTTCATATTTCGGGGATGCAGGTCAGATTCAACGTTTACGTTTGTATCGAGGTGGGGATGCAGATAGGCCAACCTTAATTTACATACATGGTGGTGGTTGGGTCGGAGGTTCCATTGAGCTCCATGATTACTCGGCGCGAGGGTTGGCTCGAGAAGGCAATTGTAACGTCGTAAGTATTTCAGTATCACGCCGAAGCATAAATTCCCTGCAGGACTTAATGACTGTCTTGGTGGCAACGGCTTGGGTTGAAGCAAATGGAGCGCAGGAAGGAATTAATCCATCTTGTATTGTTATTGGGGGAGCTTCGGCTGGCGGAAACCTAGCAGCAGCGGCAGCATTGGCATCAGAACAAGGGCGATACGCAGGTCTTCTGATATTTTATGGCGTATTAGCTAATAACTTTGAGACCCGTAGCTATCAAACATATGACAAAGGTCCTGGTCTGACCCGAGCGCGTATGAAAGAACTTTTTGATCTTTACTTGACTAGATTTGATCAGGCACAAAACGCTCTTGTTTCGCCGCTTTTAGCTCATGATCTATCAATGCTTCCTCGGGCATATGTGGTGGCAGCCGAACATGATGTTTTAGTAGATGAAAACTACAAGTTTGCTGAGGCACTAAAAGCGGCTGGAGTGCCGGTTGGTTCCATCTGGAACCTGGTGTCCCCCATGGTTTTTATCAATCGCGGACGCATAGTGCCTTCAGCAAACAGATCCATCTCGGTTGCTGCCAAGTTTTTAGTAAATCTTGCTGAAAAGGAAACTTTAGAATGAAAATTACGGCCGTTAACGTAAAGACTTTCCACCATAAAACTAATACAGTGCGCGATAGTGACGGACACGGCATCCTGGCCCATCAGGGATACTACTTCTGCAGTTTTAACCATAGAAACTGATGCTGGAGTTTCTGGTAGTGTGGTTACACGGGTTGCAGACGGAAATGAAGCCATACTCGACCGATTTGTTCGCCCCAACGTTATTGGTGAAGATCCGTTATGTACTGAAATGCTCTGGTATAAGATATATAAGTGGCAACGTTTAGGTGGTGGTTTATTGACAGATCGTGTTTTGGCTACGGTCGACCTGGCACTTTGGGATTTGGAAGGGGAAGGCTGCTAAACTGCCTGTATGGAAACTTTTGGGTGGTTATCGTAGCAAGATATTGGCTTATGGATCGACCACGTGCGGCGACGATCTGGAAGGTGGTTTGGCGACACCTGACGACTATGTCAGCTTCGCTGAATGGATGGTAGGAACACGGATATAAAGCTGTTAAACTTCATGGCTGGATGCCTCCAGTCCCAGGTGCCCGGATGTAAAAAAAGACTATAAAGCCTGTGCCGCTGTACGGAGGCCGTTGGCCCAGATATTCCATTAATGCTGGATCCCCACCATTTTTATTCCCGGACTGAGACACTATGGCTTGCAAATAAACTTGCTGAACTTGATTTCCGATGGATGGAAGAGCCGATGGAGGAAGCATCGATCAGTTCATACAAGTGGCTTACGAAGAACACACCTTTAAATATTCTTGGCCCTGAAACAATGACGGGAAAGCATTGGATACGTGCGGGAGTGGGTGAAACAGGATGCCTGTGATTTGGATCCGGACAGGGGGTGTTGGGATGTCGGTGGAATCACACCGGCTATGAAAGCAGCCAACATGTCTGAGAGCTTCCACATGTCCTGCGAGGTGCATGGAACCGGTGCATCAAACTTATCAGTTGCTTTAGCGGTCCCTAATACCAGTTTTTACGAGAGGGCTTTTGCACCCGTTTATAGATTATGAGGTGCCAAAAGAATACCAGAACCGGATTGATGACGAAATGGACGCAGATGGTTACGTCCACGGGCGTGAAGAGCCAGGTTTGGGTCAGGATTTAAATTGGGAATATATCGATGCTAACCTCGTCTGACACTCGTATTGCTGAAGTTCGGGTAACACCGATTGCATTTGCCGACCCACCATTGCTAAACAATGCTGGTTGTCATGAGCCATTTGCTCTCCGATCGATAATCGAAGTGGAAACTGAAAGTGGTATTGTTGGTCTCGGCGAAAGTTATGGTTCCAAATCTGTTTTAGACGCACTCGCTGATTTGGTCTTGAGCCTTCCTGGCTTAGATATAACGGATCTAAATGGTCTTAGGCGTAAAGCACAAAATTGTGTTAATAATCACCAATCCTTTTACGTTGAGAATGAACGTTTGCTACCTCGTGTGGTTGCTGCAATTGAAGTAGCGATGTGGGATGCATTGGGAAAATCGACAGGGCATAGAGTTTGTGATCTTTGGGGGACAGGTCCGAAGGTCGGTACCATTTTCTGCATATCTTTTTTATAAATTTGGGCAGCATTTTGGTGATTATTCCACTGATATGCGTGGGGTGAGGCACTCTCTCCAGATGGACTTGTTGAACAGGCCGGACGTATGAAAGAAATGTACGGCTTTGTGCCATAAAGTTGAAAGCCGGCGTCTTTGATCCGAAGAAGAAATTGAAGGATGAGAAGCGTTGAATAAAGCCTTCCCAAATTCACCACTTAGGATCGATCCAAATGGCGGATGGACGGTTGATACAACGCTACGTTTGCTGCCAAAACTCGATGGTTTGATCGAATATCTCGAAGACCCTACCGTAGGGATCGACGGTAATGCGAAAGTACAAGCAGCCACTGATATCCCTTTGGCTACAAATATGTATGTAGTTTCTCAGGACATCTGCCCCAGAAACATGTCAGCTGATGCTTTCAGAGTAATCCTGAGCGATCATCATTATTGGGGTTACAGGCTAGTCGCGAACTTGCACAAATTTGTAAGATTTGGGGGTTGGGTCTGTCGATGCATTCCAATTCTCACTTAGGAATTTCGTTGGCAGCTATGGTTCATCTAGCTGCAGCCACTTCAAACCTGACCTATGATTGCGATACACATTATCCTTGGCAGACGGATGAGATTATCGAAGGAGGAAAACTACAATTTCGAAATGGAGCTTTAGAAGTGCCTGAGGGGCCTGGTTTAGGGTGACTCCTAGATCGCGCCGAATTGAAACGTTTGCATCAAAACTATCTCGATTGTGGAATAGTAAACCGCGATGACGAACGCGAAATGAAAAAACACATACCTGATTGGGAATTTGCGCGACCAAAGTATTGAGAGATGAAGAACGAACCACTTCTAAATCCATTTAAACCAAGTTGATAATGTCGCTGTTGTAGCTAACGATCTTGGCCTGCCTAAAGGTACAGTTCTGACAGGTGGTTTGACACTTGCGAAAGTATTCCACAAGGACATAAGATTGTTTTGACAGATTTAGCACCAGGTGATCCAGTCGTTCGATACGGGGTGTTAATTGCATTTGCTTTACAGTCTATTCCTCGCTGGTGGCTTGGTTAATGAAAAAACACAATCTTACCTGTTGCACCTGAAATAGACGCTTTGCCGATGTCAACAAATTTAGTTGATTTGGGGCCTGCGTTAAGCGGTGCAACATTTCAGGGATATTTGAATACTAACGGCAGTGTTGGCACTCGAAACCTTCTTGCTATTTCAACTACTGTTCAATGCGTATCGGGGATTGTCGATCATGCCGTAAGTCGCATACGCACTGAAATTTTACCGAACTATCCCAATGTAAATGGTATTTTAGGGATTGAACATGTCTATGGTTGTGGTGTTGCGATTGAGGCCAAAGATTCAGTGATACCCATTCGTACATTGCATAATATTGCTTTGAATCCAAATTTTGGAGGCGAAGTCATGATGGTTAGCCTTGGTTGTGGTGTTGCAACCTGATCGATTATTTCCGGAATTAGGTGATGTTTCGATGCGGCTTCAGGATCAAACTGACTTGACGCGATGGTGCGGCATCATGGAAAGCCGAGGATCATTTGGCACGTTTGAATTTAAGAAGACGTGAGACTTGTCCAGCTGAAGCTTTAATTGTGGGAATGCAATGTGGTGGCTCAGACGCTTTGTCAGGGGTTACTGCAAACCCTGCCTTAGGGGTTGCTAGCGATATGCTGGTCCGTGCGGGAGCTACGGTAATGTTTTCGGAAAATACTGAAGTTAGAGACGGGATTGCTCAACTTACATCAAGAGCTGCCACACCTAAAATTGCGCGTGAATTGATTAGTGAACTTACATGGTACGACGAATATCTGCCTCGCAGCGATGTAGATCGCGCTGCCAATACCACACCTGGAAATAAAGCTGGTGGTTTGTCAAATATTGTAGAGAAAGCGATGGGCTCTATCGCTAAATCTGGAAGTGCACCCATATCGGGCGTAATTCCTCCAGGTGAACGCGCCACAAAACAGGTTTAAATTATGCAGCGACGCCCGCAAGCGATTTTGTTTGTGGTACGTTGCAACCTGCCGCGGGAGCTACTGTACATCTTTTCACTACTGGGCGTGGAAACACCATACAGTCTTGAAGCGATGCCAACCATCAAAGTAGCAACTAATAACAATTTGGCTCAACGTTGGCATGACCTAATTGATGTAAACGCAGGCCCCATCGCAAATGGAGAAAAACCCTCTGAAGAGGTTGGACAACAATTATTTGACAAGATCTTGCAGTAGCATCAGGCGAAAAACTTGGGCTGAAAAGCACGATACGCATAATTCTATTGCCTTATTCAATCCAGCACCGATCACATGATGCGGCCTCAATTAAATGCTGAAGAGGCAGTCAAGTTTGATAAAAACGAAGTATTAGGAAAAGAGAAGGATAAGCCCAGACCTAGAAGATACATTTGTTATTATGTTGGAGCATCCAAAAGTGGCGAGAAACGATCTTTCACGCTGCAGTCGGCATTTGACGCCGCGATTTGGGCAGCTCGTGAAGAGGCTATTCATGTATCAATATTTTTAGAAGATGGAAATCATGAAGGCCCAGCGATTTTGCCGAAGATTGATGGCCTAACGGTTGCATTAAATGGAGATAATCCAGACGCCTGCATATTTTCATCTAACATTCACGCCAGAGTTACAGGAAAGGAATATTTTGATAGATTTGGTTTCTTGTTTAATGACAGTCCACCAGAAGTGAAGGAAATATTCCATGAAATCATCTCATATAACCAAATTGGTACTGGAAACAGCAGTGTTCTGCGAATAGCGCTGCCTGACACTAAATTGTCGGGATTTACAATTGAAAATACTTACAATTGCGATCGAACCCAAGATTACCCCCAGAGCCGGGTGCCTTGCGGAACGAAAAAGGTCAATGGTCAGACGAAACACACCAGGCAGTTGCTTTGATGCTTGAAAATGCAGATGCCTCCGAATGTTATAATTTGCGTTTGAGTAGTTATCAGGACACGTTATATCTGCAACAGGCACCGTGTTGCGTGAAAGCGGCTTACTATTTTAGTAATTGTGTGATTGAAGGAGACATTGATTTCATATTTGGACCGGCAACTGGCTATTTTGATAAATGTGAAGTTCGAACCCTTGGTGGGAGGTCACAAAATAGCTGGGTTACAGCCGCAAGTACTTCAATAAATAATTCTTGGGTTCGTATTTAAAGATTGTCGTTTCACAAATGATGGGCGTGGCGCTTGTGCAAATAGTCGGTTCAAGCTGGGTCGGTATTGGTTCTCTGGGGTCAGGTTGACCCCTTATAGAACGTTGCAAGAAACTAGCTTCATTTGCCGTTTAGGTGATGAAAACCGATTTTCCAAATCCACCGGATATATAACTCAGCAAACTCTATTTTCGGTAGGACGATGTTATTCTTGGGTCACATATTGGCAATCATATCGATAGTATTGCTCCATGGGACGACTGGAAGGGGTCGGAATTTCTGGCTGACGGAACATTTTCGCACCGCAGTTGGTCGCCATGGTTTCGGCCGGTCCAATTTAGGTTTCTGACATTCATAAAAATTTAATTGATTGGTGTGACTACAAGAGATTGAATTTTAAAAAAACTAATGAAAATGTACTGATCGGGGAATTTCAAAACCAGCCATGAGATCATCCAACGTGCTATTATGATGAACTTTATAGAGAAACAAGCTGTATGCGGGGCGGCGAAACTGTCAATACGAGAATGGACAGTAGCTCATTTATATGGAGTATCAGGCGGGAACGGTATTCCATAAAGGAACTTTTTGAGTTTAGCATCGTTTTCATCGCTATACCAAAAGCCATAGCTGGGGCGTTGTTTTGAAACAAGTCCTGCTAAATGATTAACACCCCAGAGCATTGCCTGATAGTTCGCGTCCATTTTGTCCTGACAGCCCATTATGTAGCCGTAATAGCCTTCGATAGAATCCGCCACATTTTGCAATGCGTCGACTAGCGGTTGAGCTTCTTCGCGCAAGTCACTGTGCACTGAAAGTTGTAATTTGGCCATTTTCTTGTCCCCAATGTTTGTGTGTTGCGTTTGTTCAATTCGGATACCACTTAGCGCGAAATCCATCCTCACTATTCGACCACTGCCGTCGTCTAATCCATCCGAGTTTTCGGAGAGCAGAAGCAAGCTCGCCCACGTGTGGCATGCCACCTTTTCGACCTTTCATGCGCACTTGCAGCTCTAGCAGGCTCAGCCCATTAGCTTGCGTTTTAAGAGAGATCGTATCCAACACTTTTTGTAAGCGCGCATGTAGTGGGGAAAGCTTCGTAACTTCCTCACGATAGAGCAAAATTTGGCGGTTTGGGCCTTGCTGGTAGGAAACCAGAGCTGACAAAAGGCTGTCGGTGAAGTTTTTAGTGTCTCGTGATGAGTCGTCCATTTTCGCCTCCTGTTGTGATTTTTATCGAGCGCAACGCGCACCGACATCATAGTGTTATAATATAACAAAATGCGAGCAATTTGAATCCCAATTATACGTTCTATTTAAGGTTAATGCCTCAACTTATGGAACCAATACAAACAAGGTGAGGCAGCTAATTGTATATTAAAAATGGTGCGTTAGTGCCTTTGCCTCAGATGCCTCAGTTAAAATAAAACAACTCGAGAAAGGAATAAGAAAGCTACAGCACGGTACAGTAAACAATGTGTAGATTTTCTTGATTAACTGAGGCAAGTGAGGCAATGAGGCAAAACAAAAACACCGCTTGCACATCATCGATATTTTCGACTTAATTTTTGCATTTTCCTTTGCCAGTTCGGTTTCCGAGGAAATGGCCCATTTATCGTGGTTGCTAAGTGATAGGACGCGGATTTTGTTACCCTTTTGTAGTCCTGATTTGTTTGAGAGATTTTGCACCAAGTCGGATAGCTGCCCTTCGAACTGCGGCCGGTGATGGATTCTGCGTCGGATACAGAGCGACGTACAAACCGAGTAGTTGCTGACTGGATGCAACCTCGGAACCAACGAGGTGGGCTGGATTTGAGAAAACGTCCGTGATCCATTCTTCCAACGCGCTTAGGCTTTCTCCAATCATTTGCACTTTAGAGCTTGTAAGCGGCGCTGGGGCGGTTGGCAGAAACTCATCGAGGTCGACATTATTGAGCAGATGACAAAGCAAGGCTTCAAGGCCGCCATTGTCGCGCCATTCAACAAAACTTCGATAAAAGCTTTGCTCAAGGGGCTGTGCGGTGACCTCATGAACGAAAAAACGACGGTCCTCTTTATCGATGTGAATTGCATCATCATGGTTTGACAAAAAGACAAAGCTTGCAAAGTTTTCGACTGAATATTCAGGTTGGTGCTTTTCGTTAATGGTTACACTCGTACCAGTGATTAAGACCTTAAGCTGATCAGTTTCAACACGCCGGTCAGATGTCAAAACTTCATCGCCAATGACGAGTACCTTGTTCTTTAGCCAACCATTAAAGTCGCGCTTCAAATCGCTTTGCGTGATCGTTTGGGAGTGATTAGATCCAATAATATCCCTGATACACTCAAAGAGTAGGTTCTTACCGACACCTTGGTTACGGCTCCAGACCAGTAAAGCGGTGTTCATTTTGTTACCTGGATATTTAAGCTTGAACGCAAGCCACCGCATTACATAATCTCGCTCTGAGGCGTTGGGAAACATGTGCTCTGAAAGCTTTAGGAAAGGGCTGATATCTCCTTTTGCAGGTGTTTTCTCAAGGCCGGTCCACAAGTTAATTGCATTACGAGAAGTAATTTCACCTTCCGTTGGATCAAAGACAATGTCACGATGTGAACGGCGGTCACGGTGACCCATCCAAGCTTTTGATTTAGGCATAACCTTTGGCTTGTCTTCGGAGCCAACGCTTAAAAGATCATTTTGGTATTGAAGGTGCAGTTTGCTCGGCTCAATGAAGTCTTCAAACTCAAAGCGGTAGATGCTTTGTTGCTTTTCAACCCACGCATATCTGCTGTTTAACTCGGTCAGCCAGGATTTTGTGTTTAGGGCTCCTACGGGCTTTTTACCGTCTGGTTCTGTTTCCTTGAGTTGTACAGCCTCGCCTTGAATTGAGCGCGCTTTCTGTGCGCTATTTTCATCCGCAACGGACATTCCCCCCTCACGAGCCATGTAGAACAGAGAGCCGAGTGTTTTTTTACTATTTTGGTCTCGCGATGCGTCGCGTTTAAGCGCTTCATGGTAACGTTGCTCGGTGTCGTCGAAGCAATAACTACACATTTCAGGCGTCAGTGACATGCTAGTTTTATTACATGCTGCATAGAGTTCACCCGAAGCCCATTGATGTGCAATTTGGCGACCTCCTTCACCCAATTCTGTGGCAAGAATACTGGTCACATCGAACCAATTGTGGCGAGTTCGCGGGTCAATGTATGGAAGGCATTCTTGGACGCGCAGCATTTTGTCTGCTGTAAATATGTTGATATCTAGGGGCGAATTAACATGGGGCGGGCGTGGTCCTAGTTGCCAATCTTTGTCTCTAATGGTCACGTTTAGTGATTTCGCCGGTGACGCTCTCAATGCATAATTTGATTGCGCAATTTGTTGAATAATTGGTTTACGATCGATCCATTGATCAGGAGTAATCTGTAGCCCTGGTGAATTCACTATAGTCACCAAAAATGGCGTACCGATTAGCCCCTTTTTCTTATTCACCTTTTGGTGGGGAAGCCAGGTAAACGCATGATGCGGGTTAAGTCATTGATTGATTTGTCAGTATCCCAAGCTTCAATCATCTGAATTTGCGCTTCTTTAAACTCAGCGAGCGGACAATCTTTGACAAGCCAATAGTTGTGATAGCGGCCAGGACTTGTCTCTACGACAATGTGTGGCGAATATTCATCAATGGGCTCTTGAGGAGCCCCATCCGTATCAACAAAAATCGCTCGGACGCGTTTTATATTGGCCTCTTTACGTCCACTAAAATCAGTTTCGTTTATTGTGACAAAGACCCCAGCACCCTGTTTGGAAAGTGATGTTAGAGTTTGCCAATGCTTTTCAAGGCTTCCATGAAGCACTTTGTTCAATTTAGCAGACTTACGATCGTGATTATCATCCAGCGTTTGAAAGGTGAATGCGGTAGCCTTTGGGTCCAAGAGTTGGAGAAAGCGCTTGGCCATCTCTAAGTCTGGGGCCATTGGCGAGTTTTTGACATGCTGTGTCATGTGTCTGTTCCTTTCGGGAGGCAACACAAATTTAGGCCACGAAAGTGACGTCAAACTTGGTTACTGAATGTTCTTGTGTTTGTTAGGGCTTAGTTGCCGTTGAGATACGCGCGGACATCTCCAACGCGCCATCGGCTTGAGCTCTTGCCTAGACGCAGGGGCTTTACCAAGTAGCCCAGTTGTATGTCGCGGTAGATTGAAGATCGACTTCGTGATGCGAGCGTAGCTTACCATTTTTAGGTCAATCAGAGCGTCATTTGGAAGTGCCTCAAAAGTTCGAATACAATCTAAGTGCACAGCCAATTTATTTAGGTTTTGGTCCATTTTCATGGCCTCCAATTTAGTTCAACTGTGGGAAGGCAAGCTTGCTAAGCTCCAGCATTATCTGGTCAGCTTGGCTAATTCCGCGATGCGGTAGGAATGGGTGTGCAGCAAAGCGCCCATGTATTTGCCTGTCTGTATTGTGCCAGATAGACCCAGAAAATGTCAATATGAAGTATTCAATATTTTTAGGTTGACTAAATCTTGTGCTTAACGGAAGTTTTCGAAAAAATCTTCAATCCCTTAATGCGATGAACGTATCTGGATGACAGCGCCCGGAGCATCGATGGCTCGTTCGCAATATTCTGCCCAAGCAGCCATTAACTTTCGGCGTTTTTCCATCAGCGTTCCTCTTGCATATGCGGCTTCGGCCTTATCCTTGAGTTGATGCGCAAGCGCGTGCTCAATGACCTCTCGGGAATGCTGTCGTTTCGCCAGCCCAGTCTCGGAAAGTACTTCTGAAACCATGAGTCGTGACTGGCACTTCCATGCGCTTCAGAACTGCACCAAGTGTCATGTCAGACAAAACCCCACCTTGCGCTGCTTTAAACACGATTTCATTACCTTTTCCCTGTGGGATTTCCGTCAGAATTTCGACCGCACGATCTGAGAGCGGGACGCGATGCTCTTTACGCGCTTTCATTCGTTCCGCGGGAATTACCCATTCGCGCTTTTTCAGATCAAATTCTTGCCACGTCGCTCCACGAACTTCTCCTGAACGTGCAGATGTCAGAATGAGGAACTCTAGAGCAATTGCCGCTGTCCCTTTGCGCTCTCTCAGTCGTTTAATGAATGCTTCAATTTCATGATACGGCAGTGCTGGGTGATGTTTCACGACGCGGATCTTAGAAATGGAAGGTAGCGCGTTCTCTAAATTCCCCTGCCATCGAGCAGGATTTTCGCCATCTCGGTGTCCATGTACCTTAGCCCAGTCTAAAACCTTTTCTATCCGGCCACGTGTGCGTTTAGCCGTCTCGGGCGTTTTGTGCCAAATAGGCTTAAGAACCTCTAAGACATGGGCCAATTCGATGTCGTCCACTGCGAGATTACCCAAGACTGGCAGAGCATGTGTTCGAAGGGTATTTTCCCATTGTTGCCGATGTTTGGCATTGCCCCATTCGGATTGCTTGTCTTCCAGAAACTGACGACAGGCATCCACAAAAAGTAAGCGCTTGCGTTGCGCTGCTCGCAACTCATCGTTACGGACTTTGCGTTCCTCGATCGGATCTATCCCAGCTGCAATCTTGCTTCGTAGTTGCCGAGCAGCTTCGCGTGCCATTGCTAGCGTAACTCCTGGATAACCACCTAAGCCGATATCTCTAACCTTATCTGCGATCTTAACCCGCAATATCCAAGAGCGCGCTCGCCCTCGGATTTGTAATCCAAGTCCTGGAACGACGCCGACAGCGTTAAATCCAGTTTTGTTAAGGCGCGAAACTTCGAGCGCAGACAGTTCTTTTGCGATCTTTGGCATTACCCAATATCCTACCCATTATAAAAATTGAGATTGGCTGAGACGCCGTGATACAGTATGTGACAGCTTTTATTTAATATAACACATAAAAACAGTAACTTAAATATTAAATAAAGTGTTCATATGACTACACATGAGCTTATATATACTCAGATAAGTTAGATGCAGGGGGACACCTCCTCCGCCACTTAGCCCAATACCAACAGGGCCAGACCTAACAAGTAAGCATCAGATAATACTCAGCTTTTAAACTAGGCGCTCATTGTGCCGCATCTGATTACTGACCATTATGCAGACCAAATTACTGACCAATCGAATCACTTACACGTTTATTCGGGGCGGCTATTACTATTTTTCCCGACGAGTTCCCGCTGATTTGCAGGGCCATTATCGCTACCCTCGTGTCGTCCAAGGGCTTCATACATCCTCCCCACAAAAAGCTCGGGTTCGGGCGAGTATTGAAGCAGCTAAGCTTGATGCCTACTGGAGCCAAATGCGCCGAGCTAGGGTCTGATGTCCTTCGAGGTTTTGTCACTCGTTAAGGGGCTACAGATGCCCCAAAGAGAGTTAACGACGGCGGATACTTCTAGTCCTGCTGCAATTGTTGGTCAGCCTGAAGATGCACCAACATTACTCGATGCTTTGCAATTATATTTAGGTCAAAGGGTAAGGGTCGCCCGAAAACATTTCGGTTAGCTGCAGAACGAGTGTGCAGATACGTTATTGAACTGGCAGTGGGAATAAGCCTTTGACGTCATATACTCGTAGCGATGCTCTAACATTGAGGGATTGGCTTGTAGATCGTGGCTTAACTGGCTCCAGCGTCACTCGTAACTTCTCCTATGTGAAAGCGATCATAAATTTTGCCCTTTCAGAATTTGCTTTGGATGCCCGAAAACCATTCATTGGTGTGTATCATGATCGAACAGCAGGGGTATCCACTCGCAAACCAATTCCTGTTGCTAATATTTTCAAAGTACAGCAGGAAAATGCAGGACGATAGATGATGATATGCGCTGGTTGGTCGCCCTGATTTCGGACACTGGTATGCGGCTTGCTGAAGGGGCAGGGTTGTTTAAAGTCTGATCTTCGAAAATTAGACACTGATATCCTTGCGTCCGTATCCAAAAGCACAATTGGCGAAACCTAAAGACCGCCAGCAGTGAACGTATCATACCCCTTTGCGGTCAAGTTTTTATGGGCTGCTGAACGAATAGTTGGATCAGACCCAAACTCTCAGTTTGCTTTTCCAAGATATAATCAGCAGGAAACTACGAACGCCAATTCCGCCAGTGCTGCATTAAACAAATGGCTTAAGCAATATGTACCAATCGGATGTACGTTGCACAGTTTCAGACACTCGATGCGGGACATTTTTCGATCAGTTCAATGTCCATCCGACATTGCGGACCAAGTAGGTGGTTGGACAACCGATGGAGTAGGGCAGGGGTATGGCTCAGGTTATCCGCTCGATGTGCTGCATGGGGGAGTGGATGGAAAAGGCAATCCTGCATAATGGTCAGTACTCAGATGCGGCACAATGAGCGCCTAGTTTAAAAGCTGAGTATTATCTGATGCTTACTTGGGGAGTGGCCCTGTTGGTATTGGGCTAGAGTGGCGGAGGAGGTGGGATGTCGACGCCCCCCGCTCTCCGTCAGCAAGCAGCTAACACTCTGATATTATTGATAGCAGCATTATGAGTTCATAGCAATGAGGCGCAAAATTGTCAGTAATTTGGTCTTGTAACGCAGGATTACCCCTGCGAGTGCCACCCCACCCCTAGGGTTATCGTAGACAGGCCTGATCCAAGATTAGGATTTGAGTATCGTCAACTGGCTGCATCAGGCTATTTCATTGGGACTTGACGGTTTTGCCTGTGCGGTAGGGTGACTGGTCCTGTGGCATCGTGCTGGCGGCTACTAAACCGATATATGATACTACTGTTGGGTGTTGATATTCCCAGGATATCGTTATCTTAGCATTAGCGAGGGCTAGGCATGGGCCACAGGGGTGTACGAGGTAAGAATATATGACCTCTGCCAGTGATTAGCCATGTAAGCCTGTAAACCACTTTAGGCTAAGTTTCGGGGTTAGATGACCGCCTTGTTGATCCTTAAAGGGTCAATGGTTCCTATAGAGATATATAGGAACCTGACCCATTAACGGTATTACTCCCCGAAACTTCAGGCTCAGGCCCGATAGAGATACTCAACTGGTTTTCGTGATCACTTGAAGCTTTGCTGATGGTACGAACCGCATATCTACGTTGATAAATCCATTTAAAAGGCTCGACGGAGGACTAGCCAAAATGACTTTGGCCTATTAATAATGAGTTTCGGCCGAGTGCAATAGTCAGTCAGAATTTCGTAATCATGATTATCTCATATCCTAGAATGAAACAGCTTAAAGGTGTGTTTTTTGGTGCGATCAGATAATTATGGAACAAAAAATCCAGAAAAATGTAATGACTAAATATCCTCGCTGCAGGATTAAATCTTTGTACAAGTATCATGGTTTTATTGTCGATGCTAACAGCCGATATCATCAATCGCATGGAGACACGTGGATACACAAGCCATCGAAACATCTACAACATTGTTCTTGTGCGCTTTGATTGCCGGGATGAAAGATGGATCGAAACACAGAATTGTAATAAACAAATCAGGCGTTTGCTGATTGAAAATATGAAAATTTTAAACAAAGTTTTTGGGGTTGCAAAAGTTTTGACACGAATACTTTGATGTTGATGGTGACGGCGAATTAAGCGCTTCAGAACGCAATAATGCCATAAGTAAGATACTTGAGAAGATCGATACCGATGGTGATGGTCAGTTAAGTGCAGATGAACGGAACACTGCTAGAAGCATTGCCGTACGTGAAAAAATTCGTGAAAGGCTCTCCAACTGGTGTAACAATTAATGCTGTCACAGTCGAGGTTGACCAGTATTGGACGCTTTCACCTCATGGAATTTCGACAATAAAGGTAAAGTGACATTTGTTTGGTGCTGTGGTGTGAAACTATGTATCAGCAATGATGTTTCAGGCAAAGAAACTGACCTAACTTCGAAATGATAAAATTGCTTGTTTACTGCATTCCCTTGTTCCATTTTCCGTTGACTTTTTATCCAGGTGATCAAATGCGCCTGGAAAGTTAGTCGCGCTCCCACATTTTTGCACCAATGAATTTGCGCTTATGATTTGCATCGGTTTGTGTGTCGAAGAATGAGTTCATGAAGATCTTATCCGACAACTATAACCTAGTTAATTGCTGAACCAGCTCGATTAGCCTGCCAGGGGCGCTTTCCATCGGCATTGAAATATTTTTAAAGAATGGGGCCTTTTGAAGCTGATAAATCTTGCGCTCTTAACAATCAAGCGCAATCCATTTCAGCATTGCTGAGATTAGGCAGACGAAGCAAAGTACCATAAAGACCAGTCTAGAGCTATATACAGAAAAGCAGGTGTAGCATCGTTCTCAACTAGTGAGTTTGCTAATCGAAGAACTACTAAAAAATGGCGTGGGAATTACTGCGTCTATTCAATTTCAAAACACAACAAATTCGGATGAATCAATGCCAAATTATCTTGGATGCTTTTCATGAAAATACTTACTTGAAGCTTGCGCTGCTCCAAGCGTTAACCCCAAAAATCTTAGAAATTACGGAGAGTGATGCAACGGCAGGTAAGTCTGTGATAGAACATGAGCAAGAAAAATATATTTGCGGGTCAAAAGGTGGTTATTTTTCGACAACTCTTGGTTGCTTCGAATAATTAATCGCCAATTATCGCCTATTGGCCCCTAAAGTTTTGGCTAAATAAAGCTGGCATTAGAAGGTGTAGAATTATATCAGTAACTTTTGTTTCCTGAAGGCGGTTAGTCTGATAAAAATCTTGTCTATGACGTGTCGTATTAACCTTCTGAACTCCGTAAACTTACATCCCTCACCAAACCTTCTGCGGTCCCTGATTTAGACGTGCAGCCGTTTAAAATCGGCAAAGACTTCGTTGTTGTAGAAGGCCAGTATCTGATTTGAAAAGCCTCGCCAACTTGAGGATACGTTTGAATGAGACCCACTCAGGCGATCATAAGCTGAGGTCACTGATCGGGGCGGGCAAAAAAACCATGTATCTCGCGGCAATCAGATTAAACCGCCTTGCCTGATTGCGATAGGAACAAAAAGCTTTTTAGCCATGCTAATTCTTTATCTTTCCGTTATTCAAAACCAGCCCTGAATTATCAACTTGCAGTTATGCTGTAACCCTAGGGGGTTCCCACCTCTCACTGAGAAATGTGAAGACCTTCTGCATGAACGCGGTGTCGATGTGAGCTATGGATCTGTTCGGTACTGGTGGCATCATTTAATATCTCAGTTTAGCAAGCCAGATCCAAGACGGAGAGGGAATGCAGTCTAGTAAATGGAAGTGGCACCTGGATGAAGTCTTTGTGAAGATAAACGGGGAAAGACATTACCTGGCGTGCAGTCGATCGAAGGTGAGGTGCTCGAAATATGTAATAAAAGAAGACAAAAAGCAGCTTTAAAGTTCATGAAGAAAGCCATGCGGTGCTTTAGATCGCAATGAGATCTGTGGAGATAAGCTTGGGTCTTACGGGGTGCAGCAGCAAAGAGAACTGGGCTGTTCAGAAAAGCAGGTTACAAAGCGATGGGCAAATAACAGAGTTGAGAATTCACACTTACCGTTTCGACGACGCGAAAAGGCCATGCTTCGATTTAGACGCATGCACAGTCTACAGAAGTTCGCTTCAATCCATGCCTCGTTTCACAATCTATTCAACTCGCAAAGGTTACTCTCAAAACGCAGTACATTTAAACTTAACCGTGACGCTGCTCTCACCGAGTGGCCGTCTGTAGTGATCCAACAGAATATACTCATCAATGAATTTTGGATGCCAGTTCTTGCCCAAGCAAAATCGAACAGAGTGCTCAATTTTTTGACAGCCCCAATCCGACCACTCCGCTGATGAGATTTTCGCCAGTAGACGAGTTACTAGGGGTCTTTTCTGGGCATGACAGTCTCAAGTGTTTCGAGGGCATGCTGAAATTGCTCCTCTTTGATACGGCGAAGTGTTTCAGCGTCTTCGACACCGATAGAGTGGTTTATGGTCTGGCCTGCCGTCATGCGCCCGAGCCGGGGTAGGTCGGCAGAGATCACCGTGGCGATCTTGGGGTATCCGCCAGTGGTCTGGCGGTCGGCGAGCAAGATGATCGGCTGCCCGGTTCCAGTCACCTGAATGGAGCCTGCAACGATGCCATCGGAGGCGATGTTGTAAACCCTCAGCATGCGACAGGGTGGCGCCATCCAATTGCAGGCCCATGCGGTTAGACCTTGCCGTGACCTTGTATCGGGAGGTGAGGAAAGTCCGGAGCGCCGGGGTGTGAAATAGTCGTCCTGTGGCCCGAGGATGACGCGGACAGGGCCGGGACATTGGCCAGCACGCTTTGATCTGAGCGCCGTTCCGCACCGGTGGTCGGGTTCTCGCCGATGGCAGCGCGTCGCCTTTGACAAGCGCTCGGCCCTGCACGCCGCCCATTTTGCCGGGCAGATAAGTCGAGAGGCCGCCCAATTCGGGGACGATGGCAAAGCTGCCCTGGACGCCAAGGTAGCAGACGCCCGTGTCGCGGGTCGCGCCGATGCGGAACCGGGTGCCGGGTGACAGGAGGGCGCTTTGACCTGTGGGGATCGTGGGTCGCGGTCCCGCTGATAATCTCGATTGGGACCTGGGTTCCGGTAAGCGCCACCCGTGCCGGTCCGCCTGTCACCTGCAGGGTGGGGCCCACCATCCGGATTTCCAGTGCTGCCGCGTTTGGCGGATTGCCGACCAGGGCGTTGGCAAGACGCAGGGCGTCGATGTCGAGCGCGCCCGAAACCGGTACGCCGAGCGCCTGGTGCCGAAACGGCCGGCGTCCTGGACCGTGGTCAGTCCTGGGTGGTCGACAATGAGCCGCGCGCCGTCACAGCAGGAACTCTCTTGTGCGGCGAACCCGCCGGTGCGCAGGCGGGCTTCGATTTGATGGTAGTCGTCCAGCCCGACCTCGTGGAACTGCACCAGATCGCCCGGAGACAGAAGCGCCGGTTGTTGAGCAGTCTTGTCGAAAAGCAACACCGGCGTGCGCCCGATGATGTGCCAGCCGGTGGGGTTGGAATTGGGGTAGATCACGGTTTTGCCGGTGGCGGTCAGGACCGCGCCTGCCGGGACGTTGGGCACTGGGTTTTCGCGGCGCGGCAGTGCCATGTTTTCCGGCAGGTCGCCCAGATAGGGCTGGCCCGGAGCAAAGCCGAGCATATAGACGGTCTGCACGGTGCTGGTCATGGCCCTGACGATGTCGCGCGGCGCGCGTTTTGCATAATCGGCAACGGTTTCGAGATCCGGCGCAAAACCTTCGGCCTCGACACAGATGGGAAACGACCAGCGCGCCGCCAGCGCCGCTGGCGGCCGCCCGCCGGCAGCAGCGGCAATCGCCTTTTTCAAGGCGGCCTGAGTTGTGGTCAGCGGGTCATAATGCACCAGAGCGACAGATAGGTCGGCACGACCTCGATCGGCTCCAAGTGGGGTCGGCTGCGTTGATGTTGGCGCAGAGTTGCAGGACGCGGGCGCTGGTTTCGGGGGCGACATCGGTTCCCAGCACCACCCGTGAGACCGGTATCGCCGCTTGAAAGAAACTCCATATCCACCCTCATAAACGACTGCCGCCGGGTCAGTTGAGCGCCTGCGCCATCGGTTTGATCTCAATCCCAGACGCTTCAAGCGCGCGTCGAACTTCGGCAGCTGCTAAGTGCGCGGGCTGTCACCATGAACGCAGATGCTGTCGATGGCCACCTCAATGCGTCTGCCCGACAGGCTTTCAATGGCGCCGTCCTGAACGAAACGCACCATGCGCTCGGCGGCTTCCCGAGGGTCTTCGATCATCGCTCCCGGTGTTCCGCGTCGAACGAGCATGGCGTTGTCGTCATATCCTGTCAGCAAAGATTTCGCGGGCCACTTTCAGGCCAACTCTTCACCGGCGCGTTCAAGTTCGCTGTTGGGCAGGACCAGAAAGATCAGCTCGGGCGCGACGCGCTTGACCGCACGGGCGGCCGCCATAGCAAGATCCTTGTCTACGCAGGACATGTTTCCAAGCGCGCCGTGAATCTTGTAATGGGTGACCTCGGCACCGCAGGCGCGCGCGCCATGCCCTGGATGGCACCGGTGGGACCTGATAGATCAGCATTTTTTCGATCTCGACACATCCTGAACCACGATCCGGCGGCGGCCAAATCCCCAGAGATCCGTTGAAACCGGGATGTGCCTGGATCCCGACGCCGTTGGCCTTGGCCATCTCGATGGTGCGGTGCATGACCACCGGATCGCCGCCGTAGCCCGCGAGACGTTGGCCGAAGAGATCACCTTGAGGATCTCTTCGTCATTGCCGATCGTGTAGGCGCCGAAGCTTTCGCCCATGTCGCAGTTCAGGATCGATACTTGCCATGTCGGTTCTCTATCCTTTGAACGAAACCACTCCGGGCAGATAGGTTACAATGCCCGGGAACAGGGTGATGAGGGAAGACCATGGCCACCATGATCAGGAAAACGGCAGGGTCGCCCTGGCAATCCGTCCGATTTTTTCGCCGGTCAGCCCCTGAATGACAAACAGGTTGAACCCGACAGGCGGTGTGATCTGGGCCATTTCGACAACGATCACCAGAAACACCCCGAACCAGATCTTGTCAAAGCCCGCATGCAGGATCAGCGGCAGGGTGATCGGCAGGGTCATGACGATGGTGGAGAGGCCTTCGAGCACCATGCCGAGGGATCGCGTAGAAAACGAGCAGCGCGATCAGCATGAAGGGTGTCAGGTCCATTGCCGCGATTTCGGCGGAGATGGCGCGCGGTACGCCGAGAAAGCCCATGGCGCGCGACAGAAAAATTGGCGCCGGCAATGATCAGGCCGATCATCGAGATCGTGCGGATGGCTCCGAAAGCCGCCATCTACCAGGTTGGCCCAGGTCAGTGCCCTGTAAAGCGCTGACCAGCATCGCGCCCAGCACGCCAACGGCGGCGGCCTCGGACGGGCTGGCATAGCCGCCATACATCGAGCCGATCACGACCAGGATTAGGAACAGCACCGGCCCGAGATGGCGCAGGGCAAAGATACGTTCGGTCCAGGTGAAGCTCATTTTTTCGTCCGGAACTACGTCGGATCTCAGGGCCGCACTGATCGCGAGATACCCAACATAGGCCCCAGCAAGCAGGATGCCGGGTATGATGCCCGCAATAAACAGCCGCAGGATCGACGCCTCGGCCAGAACCCCGTAGATGATCATGATGATCGATGGCGGGATCAGAAAGCCCAAGGTTCCTGCGCCCGCAAGTGAGCCCATGGCCAGGTCTTTGTTGTATCCACGATTCAGCAGTTCGCTCATGGTGATGCGGCCCACGGTTGCCGTGGTCGCGGCGGAAGATCGAGACTGCGGCAAACAGCGTACATCCCAGAACGTTCACATGTAGCAAACGGCCGTGTCGTTGGTGGTCCACGGCGTCAGACCCGAGAAAGCGACGACGATAGCTTCGAGCGAAACAGGATTCAGCCATCAGAATGAACATCGGCAGGGCGATGAGTTCCGGGGTGGTTGAAACGTTCCAGGTCAACTGCCCCATCAGCAGATCGATAGGCATGTTTTTGAAGATGGCCAGGGCGACGACGCCAACGATGTAGAGGCCGAAGCTTATCCAGACACCGGTGCGAGGGCAAGCGCAAGAAGGACAACCAGAATGGTGAGTGAGATATAACTAATCATGTCTTACGCCTCATTCGACCGTGAATTTTCGCGGATGGCGTCGTCTTCCGGCGCTTCACCAAGGAGGAGGCGGATGTGGCGCAATGACCATCTGAATCGCCAGCAATGCACTGTTTGAAAGCGATGACAGCCTGCGGGATCGCTAATGGAGTGGCCTCAATGGTGGAGATGTGCTCCCGCACGAGTAGGAACAAGCGCAGAACTGAAACCATTGCATGTAGAAAGTAAATCGAAAACACAGCTCCATAGCTGTTGCGAAGAGCCTCCATGATCCGCGTATTACGTTCGCTCAAACCCACGCAAGAGTGCCACACGTACGTGCCCGCCAGTCCGCAAAGTATAGGGGGCGCCAAGAAAACAGCGCACCCGTATAAGTAGGCAGCATATTCCCGGGCAAAGCTCAATGAAGCGCTAAAGAAAAGACCTTGCTATTATTTCGAAATGATTAGCGCCGCAATTCCGAAAACCAGGATAGCAGCAAGCCCTGCAATCCAACGCGAAACCGTATCAAATGTGGTGAGAATACGCAAATTGTTGCCTCCGGTGCGGATTGGTCCGATGCGCGGATGGGACCGGACCAACTGTATACCCTGAATCAGCGACCTGTCGCGGCTTAAAAAACTCATCTAGAACCGGTCTGGCGTCTGGAGTTTTGGCGAGGAAGTCGCCAATCATGTTTGCCGTCGCCGCCCGCATCGCTGCGATCATACCGTCTGAGACATTCGCGGTGGCGAAGCCCGTTGTCAGCTAGATGGCCATTTGGCGGCTTCTTCTGCTTTGGAGATCGCCCAGAACTCAGGTTCCAGACTCGCTGCTACTGATTCAATGGCAGCACGATCAGCTTCGGTCAAAGCGTTCCAGCTATCGGGTTTCATTTGATTTCTGAGATAGCGAATCAAACGTGGCCCGTGGGGTAAAAGTAGTCTAAGAATTCCCAAAATTTGCCATCTACACCCGAGCTGGCAGATGTGGTTACTCCGTCGATTGTGCCTGAAGCGAGCGATGGCACGACTTCGCCCCAAGGCATTTGAACGGCTGTCATGCCGATCGCGTTGAATAGCTCGGTTGTAGTGGTTGCTTCGAATTTTTTTACACCCGACAAATCGCTAAGCGTATCGGTCTTAACCTTCGAGAAGATGCCAGGTGCGGGCCAAGGGACCATATAAAGAACTTTTTGGTTGTTGGCTGCTGCAACGTCGTCAACAACTGGTCGGAAAAACGTGTGTAGCTCGGCCAACTCGTCGTAGCCATTCACTAAGAAGGGGATGGACTCAATACCCAGCATGGGCGCTTCGCCAACCTGTTGGCTAAGGTAAACATCGCCGATTGGCACCGCTGTCGCGGATGGCACCCAGCATTTCGGGTCCGGAGAAACCAAGCGAACCGCTTCCGTGTACGGTGATCTGAACCCGACCTTCGGTGGCTTCCGCTACGGCTACTAAAAAGAATTCGCGTTCTTTGTGTGGAAATTACCATCAGGCCACGGCAGCGACATATCCCAATTTTCGGCAAAGCCGTGCCGGTCAGTGACGCCGCTGTCAGGCAGCTATCGTTTTAGTGAAGAATGTCATTAGAAAACCTCCGTTTCAGTTTTGTGATGTTATGCCAATTTGGCGTTGGATTAATTTTGCGAGTGCTCTTTATCGGAGCCTTTAGATACCTCTCTCAAGCGGCCGAAGTTACCTCATTGTAGGCTTTTTCCCAGACGAGGATGCCTTCGTGGATTTTCTCTGGTGGAACTGACTGTAGGCAAAGCGCAAAAAATTGCCGGGATTTTCGTTTGGGAAGCATAATCTGCCACTGCCGACTTCGACCCCATGCTCCACGGCACGAGAGGCGACGTAGTCGCCGGAATTGCTTTCAGGCAGCTCAGCCCAGAGAAAGTAACCCCACTGGGTGGATCGACTTTTGGCTTCGGCAGGAACTCATCCAGTGTCCCTGATCCATCGATCGATATCTCGGCCAGTTTGTTCCGGATCGCATCATATGATCTGTCACCAAGTCGATATGCTCGGCCAGTTTGTTCGACCGATCGCATCAACAATGATACGCTGCGTGAACGGCAAGAGCTGCCATCGGATTTCTGAAGTCCCATCCGTCGCACAAATCTGGCGCGCCGTGGCAATCGCCCAGCCAATCCTAAGGCCGGGGGCATGACCGCCATCGGATTTCTGAGGTCCCATCCGTCGCACAATCTCGGGAACCGGATCGCCCGATTACCCGGCCATCTGTGTCCATGGATTTGATCGGTGGGACAGGATCTTCCTCTAACGGATACGGCGATAGGGATCATCCTCAAGAATGACGAAATCATATTCCTTGGCCAGTCGCAGAAGCTCCTGCGCCGCGCCACCGACATGGTGATCCTGGTCGGGTTGTGAAAATCCGGGATGTCGAATAGGAGTTTCGGCAGAGATTCACCGTTGGCACGCATGGTAGCCAGCCGGTTTTCAAGAATGTCGGAGCGCATACCCTCGTCGTCTTGGGGGATCGAGACAAACGTCAACCCGTGGCTGCGCAGGCACTGCAGCGTGGTCATGTAGTCGGGGCAGTCACGATGATCTAATGCACCGGGTTAAGTGAATCGCAGGAGGAGATCGGTGGCATGCTGGCGCTGTTTGTAATCAATACCTGGTCCGGAGTGCAGCGAATGCCATCCGCTGCAACGTAAGACGCGATCGCCTCGCGCAGGTCTTCAATCCCCATCAAAGGACCGTATTGCATTGACTCTGCGACAAACGCCGACGCTGCCTCCGTCGCCTCGCGAGATAGGTCAGGAAAGTTGGGGGTAAACTGATCCCACGCTCAGCATGATAACCCCAGGAGCGTGATCATACACCGATTTTCCCAATACCAGCACGTCGTGCGAAACGGTATTGGCCCATATTGTATTCCCTTGAAGATTGTTTTGTTGGTTGAACCACTAAATAACAATGTTATGCATTATGCTTTATAATTAAACAAGTCAAAATGATAATATAGAATAACCATCAGAATTCATTATCTAATTCTTTGGTAAAATTTTACACGTTGAGACTTTTAAGATATTGAATTGTAGCCCTGGCCGTTGAGGTTGCGCTTGAATTCCGTATAACTTCCATCGCCAGATTCACACGCTGCAATCAGTTTTCTGTGCTCAGATGTTGAGGTTTAAGCGACTGGTTCATTCCAAAGCGCATACATTGGAATGAGGACTTCAACGAGAGAATTGAACCATGTAGGCTTGACGTTGCCAAAGCCTTAGAATATTGTGTTGTGAAATTCATTCAAGGCATTTATCTCTGATTGATCTTGTCGTATTATTATTGTCTTAACTGCTCGTTGATACGCTTGAGTGATGCGACAAATTCTAAGTGCTATTTACTGCTGTGAGCCTGACTGCCTCAATTTCTAGCATCCGACGCACTTTAAGATTTGAAGATGTTTTGGGTCATTTCAGCCACCTTGGATTGATTGGTGCGAATGTCTTTCTACAATACCGTTACCAGTAATACGATGATCGCCTCACGGATTGGCGTAACTTTTAAACCCAGGTCTTCTTCAATCTGCCTTTGTGAAATCAATTGGCCCGGGCGGTAAATGCCGGTTTCAATTGCATTTCTAATAAATGCCTCTGCGACTTCACGCTTTGTCATTGCTACGGGGTTGTTGGTAGATAAAGATTTTTTTATCGGAGGCATTGAGCGTCACAATTTAGGTATTTGACTGAGTAGTTATTAAGTGAAGGTGAGGAAAATTACAACGAGCAAGTAAATTTTTGATCTGATAGGCTAAATGTTTATTGTTTCGCATAATGGTCGGTAGTAACCTGATTTGGTAGAAACAAGCGGTAGTGTCTCAAATCTTCCAGCTTTGTGGTTAAATGCTGTGTTGAGGTTCCACTCTCATTGAGAAATGTAGAAGACCTCTGCATGAACGCGGTGTCGATGTGAGCTATGAATCCTATTCGGTACTGGTGGCATAGATTTGGCTCTCAATTCGCAAACCAAATCAAAAAGCGCAGGGCAGGGGGAATGCAGTCCAGTAATTGGAAATGGCACCTGGATGAAGTCTTTGTGCAAAGATAAATGGTGAAAGGCATTACCTGTGGCGTGCAGTCGATCATGAAGGCGAGGAGCTAGAAAGCTATGTCACTAAAAAGAGATTAAAAAAGCAGCTTTTAAAGTTCATTAAGAAAGCCATGCGGCGCTATGGAACTCCCAACGAGATCGTCACAGATAAGCTTCGGTCCTACAGTGCAGCAGCAAGAGACCTGGGCTGTTCGGAAAAGCAGCTTACTAAGCGATGGGCAAACAACAGAGTTGAAAACTCACATTTACCCATTTCGACGAAGAGAAAGAGCCATGCTTCGATTTCGACGAATGCACAGTCTACAGAAGTTCGCCTCAATCCATGCCTCGTTTCACAATCTTTTTAACTCGCAAAAGTCACTTTTAAAAACAGTACTTTAAAAGTGCTTGGAAGTGATACCGCTCTCAACAAATTGAGTTAAATAGTGATTTAAAAACAATCGCAAAATGAATGCCGATTGTTTGGGGGCATTGGTCTGACAAAGCACCTTCGAAGTTATCATAAAGTTTGTAAAATTCGATCCCTAGGACCGCTAGTAGAAAAGAATCAGCAAGCGCTTGGAATTCACCTGATAACCAATTCAACTCAAGGCGCATCTACAATCCATACGTAAATTCGCTAAGTCGTTTCTGTTCTCTGAAGAAAGTTGCTGGGTTAGCGAATTACCCATTCTCTGAAAAATATCTGAAGTTTAATCCGCTTACGGGCCATAGATATTATGAGCCGTCTGCTGGCAAGTGGGTGGAAGTCAAGAAATTGCGGGTGTTTTTTCATCCAGAATTATTGAGATTTGCTTTTCGGTTACACTAGGGACTTCAGCCTGGGAATTATGTTCTCAAAAATGTGAAACATACTCCAATTGGATGCGACTTCATTATCGTCTTTTTGTGGCAAAGTTGGTGAGCGTGCGAGCCAACAATTTACATAATCGTGTGACATCATCAGCCGGTCAATATAACCACGTTGGATCAATTCAAACAGATTAGCAATCCTTACTTCGTCGGAAATAATGCTATCAAGACCAAAACGGTCAAATCCCACATAAACGCCGCGAGCTGCAAGAGAAGCTTGATATTCTAAATCGTTGTGCCCACAGCTATGACCGATCAGAACTTGATTGGATTTCATCTGAGCTGCGAGCATGTAGTCGATCTGATCGTGGCCACAATTATCCTTACGTGTGGCTAAGTACCGGTAATCCTATCCTCAGGCAGGACGCCTGCAGCTTGCAAGATTTTTCTTTCGTACTCTGAAATAGTGTTTAACCCAGTCGCAATCTTTATTATGCCTGGTTTAATTCCGCTGTTCCCGATGCCATTTTCGATTTCAAGGATGTAGTTTTCTGCAATTTCCTCGATATCAAAGGTTTCTGAATGTCGCTGACATTCCAAGTTCTTCAAAATAGACGCCGCTAGAGCAGACAATATTAATCCCGCTGTTTTGTGAAACTTCTGCCATGAAATCTATCATCACGACCCATATCGGCAGGGCAGGGATCAACAACGGTTTTTACGTCGTAGTCATGCAGTCGTTTGAAGTTACTTGTGACATGGGCTAAGGCGCTTTTTCGATCGAAAACTCTGGTGACCTGAGTCGAAATAAGGGGCATTGATCATGATGATATTCATGTATCAGGGTACGGCCAAGTTCTTCTGCGTCGATAGGACCAAGGACTGTGTTAACTTGCGGCATGTAATGTCTCTCGTTCACGCTGGGATGGGCTCCAACCGTAAAAAGTAGAAGGCCCTGGTTTCTGTGGGGATGCGTTCCAATTGGCGGTTTCTTGTAACTGCGAAATTGTTAAGCATATTAGATTTCGCAAATTAGCTTTGGACCAAATTTTAGTCAATGGTTTTGCGATAATCATTTTCTACATGGCGAAGGAAATTTTTTATAAGCAGAAGAATAATGTGTGAAGCATACTGTCGTTTAGTTGATTCATACAATTTTAGATACTTGAGATAGTGAAAATTTAACTCTTTAAGACTTCAAAAACGAAAGTTTCGACGATAGTGAGCACCGGATTAGTATTGTGGAGCCGGGAAAATTAGCATTTTATGTATATTATTCTCTAAGGAGAAAAAAATTCTTTACTTTTGTGGTGAAGTAATTACGACTTTAATAACGGCAAGGTCAAATGGTGACAGCTTTAGTAGGTGCCAATTTGTGCAAAGCACTAAGGGTTTAGTACAATGATTGCTGAGCAGCCATTGAGCGTAGCGAAGCTACTAGTCGTGACCAACTATCCCAGCCGCGATTGCGGATGCGGACGACTTAAATGGAGGATAAAAATGAAACTGAATACCACTACAATGACTTCGCTCATCGGAGCTGGTCTGATCCCGGTTCGGGCCGCTTCAGCAGAGACATCTCTAAACGCAGGTTCCGGCGTGGGAGAGACAAGCTCGGCTCTACTGGGTGTTTGAGCAAATGGCGGCAAAGGCAACTGCTGAAGGCGTGAATGTTGAGGTCTTTGGCGCAGAGTTGCTTGGGCTTGGTGAAATTCCACAGGGTGTTACTGATGGGGGTCGTCGACATAGGTCTAGTCGTCACCCCTTACTTCCTGCTGAATTTTTCGGAAATCAACCTTGCGGCGAACGCCAGTATGTTGGCTACGAGCGGCAAACCCACTAAATGGCTGGGACCCGCTGCTGGTTTGGCAATTACCGATTATAACCTGAAGTAGCGCCGACAGTCGGAATCGGATGAAAAGGCGTAACCATGTTCTTGGGTACTGGCGCTGGTATCCCTTATTGGTTACTGTGTAATGGAAGTCGTATTGAAAGCATCGCCGATCTAAAGGGTAAGAAAATTCGTGCGACCGCAAACTTCGGCCGCTGGGCGGAAAAAATGGGGGGCTACGGCTGTAAGCATTGGTGCTGGCGATGTTTATGAGGCTTTGGCACAGGGCGTCGTCGATTTGTACTGCAATGGAAACCGTTCAGCTAACCAATTTCTCGCTTGCAGATGTGGTGACGAGCGTAACGGCAGGGTTCCTGGCGGTATCTTTAACGGTCTTGGCGTAAATGGAATCGTGAGACATGGCAATCTTGAGCGTGGACGAGCGCAATGCATTGTTTGAAGCTGCAATCGAGTCGCATGCTGCTTACACTTGGGAATTCCAACCAGATTGGTCGCAAGAATTGGGACCGCTTGAAGAGTGGGGCATCGAAGCTGTTCAGGCAGACGACGAAAGCTTCTTGAAGCAACCAACGCATTTGTGGAATCTGATCTTGCGGTTGTTCAGTCCCAATTTACCGAAAAATATGGCGTCTCTAACGTGGTTGAAAAACTTGCAAAGATCGCCGAACTTACTGAATACTACAAAGGGTTGTTGCTGATGTTGAAACCAACGACCGTGAAGTCTGGGCTCAAATCTTTCGTGACGAAATCTTCAGCAAGATCGATAAATCGACTTACGGTATGAATTGATCAACAATGAAGTGGCGTGCCAACTTTTTTGATTTGGCGCTTCTGATACAACAGTTCATGTTGCTTAGAGCTTATTACATGTAAATGTGAGTATTATGATGCAAATTCAAAAGATACTGGATCGTGTTCTTAGGTTGACTGAATTGGTTGGTTTTTTTGCCGTTGGTTTGATGGTAGTTCAAATTACAGCCGACGTAGTATCAGAATACGTCTTTCGTTTTCCGTTGCCTGCAACGGTGACTAGTGTGTCAAATTACTATATGCTTGTAATTGCTTTTCTTCCGTTAGCGTTGGCAGAGAGATGCGACCAGCATATCTCAGTAGAGGTCTTGTTCGACCACTTTCCCGACATATTACAGCACGTTCTAATCGGAGCTAGCTATGTTTTCAGCGCATTAGTTTTCGGTGGGTTAGCTTGGCAGACTTGGATTTCCGATGAATGAAGAGCAAGCATCGGCTCATTCATGATGGAGCAAGGCATCAAAGTGCTAATTTGGCCCGCTCATTTTATGTTGCCGCTTGGTTCAGGGCTGTTGACACTAGTTCTAATTTTTAAACTCATCTTGTACCAGGAAAAGACTTTCGAGGAGAGGACTGATGTCTAACGTTGGCATAGGACTTATGGGTATATCGATGCTTCTTGTGTTGATTGCTCTACGCTTTCTATCGGTGCATCGTTAATTGTTGTGTCTTTTGGCGGCCTATTTGCAATTTTGGGCGAACGCTCCGCATGGAGTGCAGTCAGGATCGTTTCGTACAATTTTGCTGCAAATTGGCAGTTAAGTTCGGTTCCAATGTTCTTGTTGATGGGGTTCATCTGCTTTCATACAGGTCTGACAAAAGGTTTATTTCACGCTGCCAGTTTGTGGTTGTTGAGACTTCCAGGAGTGGCTACTATCTCATCAATTTTTGCTGCTGCTGGATTTGCTTCAGTAACTGGGTCAAGCGTGGCGTGTGCCGCGGCGATGGGAGCGTATCGCTGTTCCGGAAAATGGCGCGTCATAATTATGACATTTCATTGGCAACTGGAACAGTAGCCGCCGCTGGTACGATCGGAGCGCTAATCCCTCCATCAATTCTGCTTATTTTGTTTGGAATTATTGCAGAGGTGCAATCAGTGCGCTCTTCCTTGGTGGGATCCGGCGCTGGTTTGGTGACAGCCATTAGCTGCGTATTATAGTGTTGAAATTGGGTCAGACTTAATCCTGAACTTGCACCGAGCGTCTTTGAAGAGGTTACTTGGGGCGAACGCTTTTCTGCACTGAAAGATACATGGCAGGTACTCGTTATCATTATAGGTGTTTTTGGTGGTCTCTTCGGCGGCATTTTCACTGCGACTGAAGCTGGTGCAGTCAGGGCGTCGTTGGCTATACCAGCGGCATCGATGAACCATTCTCTCACCTGGAGAAAAGTTGATGGAGGCTTTCCGCGAAACGCCGTTACGTCATCGACATTGTTCATCATCGCTATTGGCGCATCGTTGTTAACACGCTTTCTGGCAGTGAGTGGTGCTGGGAATTACTTGTCAGAATTGATCAGTTTTGCTGGAGACAACCCTTATCTGCTGCTGATGATTATCACATTAATTTATTTGGTATTAGGTATGTTTCTTGAGCCTATCGGAGCAATGTTGCTTAACGGTCCTGATCCTACTCCCGGTTCTAGAGCCAGCTGGCTTCAGTCTGATTTGGTTTGGAGTACTTCTCGCCAAGTTTTTGGAAATCGGAATGATTACGCCACCTATCGGCATGAATGTTTTTGTTATCAGAGGTGTAGTTGGTGATCTGGCACGGACTGGAACAATCTTTAAGGGAGTAACATGGTTCCTGCTGGCTGACTTGATCGTTGTTCTATTACTAATTATTTTTCTAATATAATTTTTGTTTTTGCCGAATTTGGCCGGTTAAGTTTTTGATCCTAAATTGTCCAAAATTGGCCAGACCGAGTTCTCGGGAGAAACGATCTCGGCCAGAATTTTAAAGATCAACTTGAAATGTGGTAAGAGTGCTAGCTAAGTTTGTCTGTCAGCTCTGGTACAGCATCGAACAAATCCGCAACCAAACCATAGTCGGCGACTTGGAAAATTGGAGCTTCTTCGTCTTTGTTGATCGCAACGATAATTTTTGAATCTTTCATCCCTGCCAAGTGCTGAATCGCACCTGAAATACCAACCGCAACATATAGGTCAGGGGCAACAACTTTACCTGTTTGACCAACCTGCCAATCGTTTGGTGCATAACCACTGTCAACCGCCGCACGTGACGCGCCAACAGCCGCGCCAAGTTTGTCAGCCAGACCTTCGATGATCGCAAAGCTTTCTTCTGAACCGACACCACGGCCACCAGAAACAACAACACCTGCTGATGTCAATTCTGGGCGATCGCTGCTTGCGACTTTGTCTTCGACCCATTCTGACAATCCGGGGTTACCCGCCGCTGCGATACCTTCTACAGCTGCTGAACCGCCTTCGCCTGCTGCGTCAAAGTTCGCTGTGCGGAAAGAAATCACTTTCTTGGCATCTGCGGATTCAATCGTTTGAATTGCGTTGCCTGCATAGATTGGGCGTTCAAACGTATTGCCATTCACAACCGCGGTTACGTCGGTGATCACCATAACATCCAACATCGCCGCAACGCGTGGAAGGATGTTTTTGGCAGAATTTGTTGCAGGTGCTACGATATGTTCGTAATCGCCTGCCACTGAAACAATCAAATCCGCAACAGGTTCGGCCAAGCCGTTCCCATAGGCCGCGTTATCAGCGCATAGAACTTTTGCAACGCCGTCCAATTTCGCCGCCGCCTCTGCCGCGCCGCCACATCCAGCAGATGCGCACAGCACCGTGACGTCACCCAATGATTTTGCGGCACTAACTGCTTTCGCTGTGGCATCCACTGCCAACTCTGCGCCATTCACTTCTGCAAGTAGTAGAACTGCCATTAGACTGCTCCTGCTTCTTTAAGTTTCGATACCAATTCATCAACGGAACCAACCTTGATACCCGCCGCACGTGCTTGTGGTTCACCTGTTGAAACGATTTTCAAACGTGGTGTCACATCAACACCAAGATCCGCTGCCGTTTTCGTGTCCAGCGGCTTTTTCTTGGCCTTCATGATGTTTGGAAGTGATGCATAACGTGGTTCATTCAAACGAAGATCAACAGTGATAACCGCCGGCATCTTCACTTTGATTGTTTGCAGACCACCGTCTACTTCACGTGTCACAGTCGCACAGTCACCTTCGACACCAACTTCTGATGCGAACGTAGCTTGTGACCAACCAAGAAGGGCCGACAACATCTGACCTGTCGCGTTCATGTCATTGTCAATCGCTTGCTTACCGCACAGAACAAGACCTGGCTGCTCTTCATCCACAATCGCTTTCAGGATTTTCGCAACGGCCAATGGCTCGATGTCATTGTGAACATCGTCTGTCGCTGTGACCAAGATCGCGCGGTCTGCACCCATCGCCAATGCGGTGCGCAGTGTTTCTTGTGATTTTTCAACACCAATTGAAACTACCACAACCTCTTCTGCCAAACCTTTTTCTTTTAGGCGAATGGCTTCTTCCACTGCGATTTCGTCAAATGGGTTCATTGACATCTTAACGTTCGCCAGATCGACACCTGAACCATCCGCTTTTACACGAACCTTCACGTTGTAGTCGATCACGCGCTTGACAGGCACAAGTACCTTCATGATCATAGGTCTCCTTTGATGATTAGTTTCTGTCATTTGATTTGAATTTTTGATTTGCATCTGAACCAATTGGGTCCGTCAACCCCGCTGATAGACACCAGTCCGTCTCGGATTCGATATGATTGTGTATCAAATAAGATTACGTCGCCGCCGAGCACAAATTTTTTGCCAATATAATGCAGGACGGAAGCCGAATAATCGGTTCTTCAATTGTCCTCGCTGGCTGAGTCGACTCACGGAGAACCGTTGTAGGCAAAGTGCAGAAGATTGGTAATTGTCACTCCCATGTTGTTATCACGTTCTTTAAGCTAAACTGAGCAGGCCAAAATCAGACTTTTTCGAGTATAATTGCAATGCCCTGGCCAACGCCAACACACATGGTGCAAAGAGCATAGCGCCCGTTAATACGCTGTAAATGGCGTGTGGCAGTCAGCGCCAAACGGCTTCCCGCTCATGCCAAGGGGGTGACCAAGAGCTATCGCACCACCATTCGGATTTACGTGGTCTGCGTCGTCTGGCAAACCCAATTCGCGGATTACGGCAAGTCCTTGCGCTGCAAATGCTTCATTCAACTCGATCACGTCCATCTGATTGATTGACAGACCCGCGCGTGCCAGAACCCGCCGTACGGCCGGGACCGGCCCAACGCCCATTATACGTGGTTTTACGCCCGCTGCTGCCATGCCGACAATTCGGGCCACAGGCTGTAAGCCATGTGTGTTGATTGCGATATCATTGGCCAAGAGCATCGCCGCGGCGCCATCATTAACACCCGAAGCATTGCCTGCCGTGACTGTCAGATCGGGACCGTTGACGCCCCCTTAATTTGGCAAGTTTCGCAACATCAGTGCCGGGACGTGGGTGTTCATCCTCATCTATGATTATCGGATCGCCTTTCTGTTGAGGTAGGCTGACCGGGATGATTTCTTCGATAAAAATTTTCTTTTCAAGAGCAACGGCGTAGCGCGCTTGAGAACGAGCTGCAAAAGCGTCTTGATCCTCCCGCGAGATATTGTATTCAGCGGCGACGTTGTCAGCAGTCTCGGGCATGGAATGCGTGCCATGGATTTCATTCATCGCAGGGTTAACAAATCGCGTCCAATCGTAGTGTCATAAATAGCATTCGCTCGGGCAAAGGCATGGGTTGCTTTGGGTAACACAAAAGGGGCGCGGCTCATGCTTTCAACACCGCCTGCTATCATGAAATCTGCATCACCGGACCGTATCGCGCGGGCCGCATTCCCCAGCGCATCAAGACCGGAACCGCACAACCGGTTGACTGTCGAACCTGGTACATCGACCGGCATGCCCGCAAGTAGTGCCGCCATTCGTGCGACATTGCGATTATCTTCGCCGGCTTGGTTTGCACAGCCATAGATGACGTCGTCAAGTTTCTCCCAATTGACCTCAGGATTGCGCTCAATCAATGCTTTAAGAGGTAGGGCGGCTAGGGTCATCGGCCCGAATGGAGGACAGGGCACCGCCGTAACGGCCAATAGGTGTGCGGATACCGTCGCAGATAAATGCGTCCATGTGTTTTTCTTTCCAATCAATTATTAGGCTTTGCGGATCAACGCGTCCAATAAAATGATGCCTTTTCCTTCAGGCCTTACAAGAACAGGGTTGATTTCGGCTTCTTCTACATCGGGACAAGTTGCTAGAGTTGAGACCGCTACAATCGTTCGTGCCAGCGCTTCGATGTCGCCTTTGGGTTTGCCACGGTACCCACGCAAAAGGGCGAAGGCTTTAACTTCGTTGACCATCTCACGCGCGGTCTCGATTGAAACTGGAGCTGGACGAACTGAGGCATCCTTGTAGATTTCAGTTATCAAACCACCAGCTGCAACTGTCACAATAGGGCCAATCAGTGGATCGCGGGTGACGCCGATCAATGCTTCACCGAGGCCCTTGATCATTTCTTGCACGAGGATACCGTCGATATGTGCATCTGGTTTCTTTACTGCGACAGAGGCTTTCATAGTCGTAATTGCTTCAACGACTTCTTCTAAGCTTTCAAGCCCAACCTGGATTGCGCCCATCTCGGTCTTGTGGGGCAGGTCCTCAGACACAAGTTTGGCGACCATTGGGAAACCTGAGCTACCTGTGTCTACAGGGGCTTCGGTAGCGAGGACCACTTGGGCTGGTCTGTTCACACCCAGAGCGGCAAAGACTTCACCAGCTTCAACCTCGTTCAGCATACCGCTCGCAGCACCCTCAATCAGATTGGTTACGACCCTTGGCAGGGTGGCGTCAATTTTGGGTGTTGGCGAGCAGCCTCTCAACAATAACGAGATGGTGTCCGCACAACTTTCAACCGAACGGAAAGCAGGCACACCGCCAGATTCTAGCATGCGGATGAACTCTTCTGCATGAGGATCAGGGAAGGCAAATACCGGCGCTGCCCTTCCGTTTCGCTTCAGCCACAGCATCAACAATTGGGGTCAGCAAGCTCAGGTTAAATTGCGCAGAAGAACCAATTGCTACAACTAATGCTCCTGTTTCCGGGTCGTTGATAAGTTGAGTGACGACCGTTTTCATGGTTTCGTATTTCGTACCTGCCAAGGTTACATCAACAAGTTTACCGTGTCCGAGCGGAATTTTCTGGGTCGTTAGGATTTTGCGAGATGTTTGGCTGCAACCTTTGATTTCGACACCACGCAAAGAAAGTTGGTCGATTACCATGCCCACCACCACCTGTAGTGGACAGGACAGTGACATGCTTTTGGTCGATTGTGCATGCGCGCACATAGATAGTGCAGCAGGAGCCTCCAATAGAGCTTCGAACTGGCTCACCTGCGCAATACCGATTGACAACAAAAAGGCGTTGACAGCCCTCTGTCCCGCCCGTAAGGGCGCCGATATGTCGAAACCGCTGAGGGCCTGAGCTTCTTCCGGACTTGCCAAGCATATAGGCAACAATTGGTTTGCCAGCAGAATGGGCGCGGTGAGCAAACTCAGCAAGCGCTTTAGGGTTCCTAATGGTCTCCATGAATAGAATGAAAGCATCTATTTCATCGTCGTCGAGCAAGATTGAGCCGAATTTTCGCCCAACGCTGGCGCTCGCTTCAGTACCAGCCGAAATTGGGTAAAAATGTACATCCCGGGCATGACCACGAGACAAAAGTGTACCGATCAAGCTACCGCTTTGGGAGATGACGCAATGCGTCCCGGAATTAGAGTACTTGCTTTGAAGGCGGCGTTGGTTGTGCAGCTAAAGCCTTTGCGTGTATCAACTATGCCAGTTGAGTTTGGGCCTATCAAAAAGATACCAGCGCTCCGCGCGAGCTCGACTAGTTTGCCTGACGCTCCTGTCCTCAGGTCCTGCTTCGGCAAATCCGTCAGCAAGTACCGAGACGACTTTAACGCCAGCAGACGCGCAGTCTTGTAAAGCGGCGAGGACTTGATCGGTACCAACCAGTATGTATGCGTGATCCACCCTGATCTGGGATCGCCGAGACACTGGGGTAGGCTTTAATGCCCTGCACTGTGTCACAGATTGACCGGGTAATTTACCGGAATACCCATGCTGTTTCATAAATGACAAGGCCGAGCAGGAGCTTTGTCGGATCATCCGAGGCTCCAATTAATGCAACTGCTGAAGGGGCAGTGAGCGCTATGAGGTAGTCTTGCATGTATTTTTCTATCCGAAGCTCTTAGCTTGGGGTGGTCGTTGTGAGAAGCGGCGCTCGAATATACCTTCGGCTATCCGATTCTTGAGGATCTCAATAGATCCGCCTGCGATCATCCAGCCGCGTGTGCGTCTCACACAGTATTGTGCAAGGCTATCCTCGCTGAAGCCCAAACCTCCAAGTATCTGCATAGATTCATTAGCCGCGAAGAAGCCCGCTTCGTTACAGGCAAGCTTTGCCATTGCAGTATCTTGCGCTGATGGCAGTTTTGTTTCGGCGTTCACCACAGCGCGCATCAAGAGGGAGTTGTGCAGCTTCTAGTTTGGTTGCAATGTCGGCGCATTCCATTGTAGTCCCTGGAATTCGCACAGGTCACGTCCAAATTGTTTCCGAGTTGCAGCGTATTCGCGGGCTAAATTAAAGGCGTAGCGACCCCAGCGACTGCGCGGGAGGCGTTTCCGAGGCGTTCCACATTAAAACCCGCTATTTGTTTCTTAAAACCACCTGCACCCAAAAGTATGTTCTGTTTGGGAATACGACAGTTTTCAAAATAGAGTTGTGACCAATTTTCGCCATTCATAAAAGCAGAGGGTTTGCCGACCGTGAACCCGGGCGTACCTTTTTCAATTAAGACTGAACCAATTCCATCGACAACCCGGGCCAAAGCGAACGTAGACTAGGAATACCTCTGCCTCGGCGCTGTGCGTGCCGAATATTTTACTACCATTGATTATTACTTCTTTACCGTCTTCTGTTGCGGTTGTCCGCAATTCTGTCACGGCTGAGCCAGCTTCAGGTTCAGACATGCCGACCGACATTACGGCTTTGCCTGCAAGGATACGTGGCAGGAAGCGGTCGCGCTGTTCGTCGGTGGCGTATTCAGCGAAAGTCCGGATCGCACCAAAGTTACCCGCTTGAACAACGTCTGCGCTGCGAGGGCAGTCTCTGCGACCGCCTGGATCGCTAGCACGGCGTTCATTAGTGAACCGCAAATACCGCCTTTTTCTTCTGGTATGGTGATCCCAAGCAAGCCAAATTCAGAAAACTTCTCAGCAATATCCCAAGGGTATTCGTCTGAATGCGCACGTTGTAAAGCCCCTTCAGCTAGCTCTTTTTCCCAGCAAATTTTCAGACGGAATTGTAAAAGATTGTTTGATCTTCGGTAAGCTCAAAATTCAGCCATGACTCATCTTGTATTGTTTTATCGTTTAAGAATAGGCAAACATATGAGCAAAGAAATTGGTGTTTCATCACAAGAGGCCAACGAAAAGTTATGACAAGGCGATATCTGAATGTCCCGCTGAATCCGTTGAGAGCGTTTGCTGTCGCTTCGCAGCACAAGACATTTACCGCCGCAGCACAACAAATAGGGGTAATCAAGTCGCTATCAGCCGTCCAGATCGGTATACTTGAAGACTACTTGGATATTCAGCTTTTTGAACGCGGCGCGCGATCAGTGAAATTGACGGGAACAAGGGACGTGCCTTTTCACTAGAAATATTCATCACCTTAGACGGTATTGCGGCGGCTACAAACCGACTATCCAGCGAGCGCGAACGAATTGGTGGATCTATATACCCAACATTTGCTCATCATTTGTTGATGCCGAATGCCCAGCTTTTGGATGCGCGATCCTGATTATAATGTCGAAACGATGCTCATGTCGAACCGTTAGATTTTCGCAGCACGCATGTCGACGTTGCAGTTCAGCTTGGAAGCGGTAATTGGCGAGATGGAAGTCACGTATATTATTTCCGAACGTCTCGATGCGGTTTGCAGTCCTGAATACATAAAAAAGCTGGAAGCGGGCGACGTTGATATTAGACTTTTACACTCGAAATACCGCCGCCGTGCTTGGGAGATCTGGACGGCATGGTCAGTGTATCTGTACCTTTCGAGAAAGAATTAGAGTTTGAATCCTCCTCATTGACTTACAGTGCAGCGATCAGCGGTATGGGACTTGCCATTGGTCAGATCGATATTTTGCGGCGTGAGTTGGAGGCGGGGTTGCTTGACGCCTTTTGCCTCGCCACAAGTCACAGGATCGAGTTTTTATGTCATTTGGCCGATGATCAATCGACTGCTCCGCAGACCAAACGTTTATTAATTGGCTTCTAACCGTGAACGGACAGAATCCGAATTCATTAAATATAGCTTATGACACTTTGCTCGACCCAGATGTAAGACTTGAGAGAGATATGAAACGCCAATCCACGATTGATATTAAAAAGTTGCGCCACATTGTAGAGCTTGCGATTTCGAAATGTGACGCGTGCTGCCGAAACTTTGGGCCCTGACTCAATCGGCGTTGTCTCGTAGCATACAAGAGATTGAAGCCGAGCTGGGAAAAGCCTTATTTACACGGCATTCGGAAAGGTGTCTCGATCACCGATATGGGTAATGATATTGCCCGGCGTGCTGAGGGAGGTACTAGAGAGCTACGAAGATCTTTTAACGACACCAGAACGAAGCACGCGCGCCATGTTCAGGCACTTAAAAAATAGGTGTAATTCCAGCTGTCGTACCAAGGCCTAATCCGAAAACCGGTTGCCTCGTTCGCGGCAGAATTTCCAGAAGTTTCAATTTCGAATACAAACTGGTTCCTCAGATGAATTGACTGCAAACTTGAAACGGGACAACTTGATGTTCTGGTTGGATATGGAAACTGGCTGCCGTTGGGAAAGCGTTTTTATCGTAAGGACTGTTGCAGAGATGCATCAAGCAATTCTTGTGCGCAAGGATCACCCGCTCAGTAGACTTGAGAAAGTGTCGGATAATGACATCATGGTCATCCTTGTATTCTGCCGTCTTCGATGTACTCAGATCACAACGAAATCTGATGTGTTTCAGGAAAATTTGGGCTGGTCGCGACCACAAAGGTATCACACTGACGATTTTCAAACGATGCTTGCGATTGTTTAACAATAAAACAGATGCATTTTTTACCATTGCTTGGTGCAAGCATCCTCAAGTTTTGAGAAGCTAAAGGACAATTTCCTAATACTTCCCGACATAGAAATCCTTCCGCGGCAGGATTTGGTTGTGGCACGACTTTCAAATAGCCGTAAGAATGAATTACTTACCGTTGTGACACGATTGGGCGGTTCTTACAGACGCCCTGAAGGTGACCGCCGCGAGCTAGAGGATCGCACGCAGCGGTCTGGGAGGAAGCGTTATTCGTTCTAATCTTCTGGAGAGGTGTCGTGGCTACTATACACTCGCTACTGTCGATGGTTGCTGGAAGTTTCGAATCGCCATACCAGGCAATAGAATTATAATTGCCACTACGATTAACACCCAATGGTCCACATTCAACAGTCCACCCCCTGGGGCTGCCAAAACAACGCCTCCTATGAACATGAGCAAACGCGATAAAATTCCCAAAGGTGATCTAGGCGCCTTCAATACCCTGGAGATAGCCCTGAAGGGCAGCCGCAACAAATACGATCTGATAACAAGCGCCGTTACGCAGACAAGTATGACTTCGCCCATGTCTGCTTGCCTATTAGTGCGGGGTTCAACACAAAAAGAAAGGTATGAAGTAGATAATCGATCCTATGCGCATTTTTGACCCCTGTCGTCATACGAGACCCTGAACGAGAGATTGTGGATGCAGCAAATGCGGCTGGTGCCACAGAGGCGTTATGAAGCTAGCATACCCCAGTAAAGGAACATGTGGATGGACATCGGATTCAAACCCAACGCGATTAATGATGGTGCTAGGATAATAGCGAGAAAGATATATGCCGCTGTAACGGTCATACCAATACCTAGAACAAAACTAGTCAAAGCACCCATTATGAGCAGCAGAAAGGGATCACTCCCTGCCAGGAACACTAGGTCGTTGGTTAAGGTTCCGGTCATGCCCGTTAATTGCAGAGCGCCCACGATTAGGCCAATGGCTCCAAGAAGTGCAGAAATTTCAGCCAAAAGACAGCCCGTGGCATAAAGAAAGGCAATAATTCGCATCTTGTCCATTCTGTGTCCTTTCTTCAATTGGTTGAGCGCCAACAGAAGGATAGTCGCATGTAAAACGGTGCCTTGGATCTTGCTTCAAGAAGATCAACATCCATATCAAAACACCAAAGACAAGTAGGTAGTGCCAGCCATCTTTAATAATCGCTGAGATCGTAGGAAGCTCTTCTTTGGGTACACCTTCGAGTTGATTTGCTGCCGCGTAGGAGATCGATCTGCATGAACAGGCCAAAGTAGTAGAGAGCGGACGGGATCACTGCCGCTAAGGCTACTTCGACGTAAGATACGTTAAGGAAATTCGCCATGATAAAGGCAGTAGCGCCCATGATGGGTGGCATCAAAACTCCACCAGTAGAAGCGCAAGCTTCAATAGCACCGGCTGTTTTTAGGCTGCTGTTCTATCTTGGTCATAGCTGGGATCGTCAGCGTGCCAGTGGTTAGTACGTTTGTTACCGGTCCACCTGACATCGAGCCGAATAGGCCGGACGAGAAGATCGCCACCTTGGCCGGACCGCCGCGTTTATGACCCATCAGTGCAAATGCCATGTTAATAGAAAAATCCGCCAGCGCCTGTATAGATCAAAGCTACTCCAAATAGCATAAACCCAAGAGACCAGTAGGCCGAGCGCTCGCATTGGGATGCCAAGATAACTCTCTTCTGAATACATGTGGAAGTTTGCCGTTTCCCAAATAGTTGAAGGGACGCCAGAGATAATTTCGGGCATGCTTGCAACATAAAGCGGATACAGAGAAATGATTGCAACGACGAAAAGGACCGCCAAACCACCGGAGCGACGCCCGCCCTCTGCTAATAGTAACCAAAAAGACAATGCAGCATACGTTGCGTACTCTGGCGCGACATATTCCCAGCCATAGTCAATGATGGCATCAGATTGAATGACAAAGAAAATTGTAAAGTGCAGGTCCCGAGACAAAGAGTAGGACATCATACCAGGGGACTTTGGTTCGCGAAGATGTTTCTGTCGCAGGTAGCACTATAAAGACCATAGCAAGCAAAGTCCCACCGATCAGGTAAAGATATCGATTTGCAAAGTAAGACCGTCCCGAAAAGTGGCTTTAAAAAAGCCAAGCAAAAAAACCTGGTTGATGCAGATCGCAACAATTATTAGCCCCAAAACAATAATAATGGTTTTCCAAACAGGCCCAAGCTCTCGATAGCGCTTAGACCCAATGTCAGTATCTCGGATGGATTTTTTTCGTTGGACATTGTGCAGCCCCAAGTTTCAGAAAAAATGCGTGACGAGCCCTCGGGCCGTCACGCATTCATGTTAATTGCGAAGCGGCGCTTACCAGGTTTCAAACAGCACAGGCAGTCCGGCTTCTTTTAGAGCGGCAGAGCGGGCAGCAGCCCAGCCAGCCTTAAACTCGTCGGCGTCTTGCGAAGCGGCGGGCACATAGGCTTCCCATGTTTCTCTCAGAACTTTCTGTCGCAACAGTCCTTTTTGACGGTTGGCTTCAGCTGCTTCAGTCCAGGCGCCGATTTCTTTATAGTAGCGTACTGCACCGGCATTTATCGGTACAAGTGAACCCTCTAGATTTTGACGATCCAAAGCCCAGCCACCGTTGGCAGGCGCTTTATCACGATAATTATCGATATTTTCGTACATCCACTTGGTCATTGCATATGACATATTGTCGTCGCCATTGATCGATATCAGTACGGGATAAGGACTGGTGATCCCCTCCATTCCACCTTTGGGCACCGCGGCACCTACCGTGCAAACTTGTGGTTGGTACCACGGTACAACACCCTGTAGGCGGGCCCAGCCTTCTGTATCATCATGTGGTGTTTCAATGTGTTTAACGCCACGAGGACCTGCTTGCATTTTCACCACGGTGCCCGAAGCTGTCGAAGTTTGAGTGAAGTCAATCTGACCGGCAATGATGCCATCAACAGCGGCACCATTGCTGCCCACGTCGATTACTTCAACATCGTCCAGTGCGTTAACCCTGCAAATGCTAGCTGAGCTTTGGCGCCGAGGAGGAACGCCGCCGACGATCGTACCAGACCGAGGCGTTTGCCCTTAAGGTCGGCCATGTTATCCACGTCATCTAGATCACCTGCAATCGAGAATATGCTTGAACAAGCGTCCGAAATATTGTGCATCAGTATTGAGGTTGGCTGTAGGCCCCAAGCGCGTTCTCCGAAGGTAAACACGCCCTCTTGAGAATAAACATTGTCTGAACCGGTCGCAGAGAATTGTGCTTTCCCACTGAGAAGGGGAAGAAGGCGGGAAATGTCGTTCTTGCCTGGCAGGGATACGCAAGTTCACTTCGTCGGTTTGTTTCAGGACACTGCCGATGGCTATGGACTGAGCATTGGCAGTCAGCCGGTCCCGTAGGTTGTCCATACAAGCGTCTTAGGTAATTGGTCGCTTTCTGCTAAAAGCAGAGCCAGCATTTAATACTAATGCAGCCACGCCGCACGTTTCAAGTTCCGTTTCATTTATCACTCCCATTTGATATTCTTATAAGAAAAAAAATATGCATAAGAGAATGATTCTGTCTACTCTTAATTGTTAATTGAATTAGTATTTTGTTTTAATCATGCTGATTCGAAAAAAAACGGCTTGCGCGCGCGCGTATATCTTTCGATTCTCATCAGTCATTTCAGCTTCAACAAAAGGTATTTTGCCCGCCCCCAATTACCTTGGCGCTTACTGATATTTCGCCCGGATGCACTGCCATCAAAATTGGATGTTTATTGGTAACGTTCTTTTGTCGTGGCTTTCCAGGGGCGACATAGCCGACTAGCCCTATGGCGTAATCCAGGTGCTCGCGATGACGCCACCGTGAGCTATATGCAGAATATTTAGGTGCCTTTGGTCTATATTAATACCAGACCCGACTTCTTCCAGGGGCTAGTGCGATAACCTTGATACCTATTAAATCGTTGAAAGAACCAAGGTCTTTTCCCATAGGTACATCTGTGTCCCATATAGTTTCGTCGGCCATGCGGTGTTACCTCACATCTGATTTTTTTCTTTTTGAGAGTTCATCTTGGATTTAATCTCAAGTAACTTAAGTGTGTGTTTGTACCGAAAACTCAGGAGCGGAAATCGTATTTGATTTGATGATCGGATTATGGTTCTGTTGCTAATTTTATTCATGGTGCTCATTGCGAAGATTTCGAGTGGAGTTCGAGAGGTGGGGGTGTGCGTTTTGTAGTCACGGATGTTGATTAAATTTACAGAACCTGTCTTGCTTTCGTTGATGGATTAGAAGATTTAACAAGCGAGTGACCGATTTTTTGAGAAGCATTAAATTTAATTTATAAGAAGATTTTACGATATAGAAGAAATTTCTTTAAAAAGACACAAATTCTTTTTCTCATGCCTCCACGAATAAGAAACAAATGCGGAGATTTTCATAGAATGTAGCCAAGAAGCTGGAGGGCGGACGCCAATTTGGGCGTACCAATATCCTTAAGAATGAAGCATGCTGGCGGATCCGGCAGCTCAATGCCCGAACCGCCATCGACTGGAATAACAGCGCCAGTTATATACTCTGCGCGCTCTGATGACAAAAACATGCAGAGGTCCAGCTACTTCTTGCAGCCTTCCAGTTCGTCCCATTGGTATGGTTTTGAGGCGCTTTTTCTAAAGCCGTTTCAGTTGGGTAGACGCGTTTTAACCCTTCGGTTTCACCAATCAAGCCTGATCACCGAATTGACCCGATACCCTCGGAACCCCACTCCATCGCGAGCGTGCGAGTGATCGGGTCGACGCCGCTTTGGCGGCGTTGGCATGTATTTTGCCCAATCTGCTCGCAGGGACTGACCCGCGAAATGATTTATAATTGAACCACCTGGTTTGGTCATATGGATAGGCTGCTCATCACGTGGTAGGTGCCCATGCGCTATCATTCTCAAAACAGAGCGGAAACCGTTGGATGAGATGTTTTTCGCTAGTGCCCAAAAATTTCCTGCAGCGCCAGAAATAAGAACGTCGATTGCTCCGAAGCCTTCCGTACACTTCGCGAATGCAGCCTCTACTTCTGCGACATGTCGTACGTCGGCTGCGCAACCGTCAGCTTCTGTACCCATTTTCACGAAGTTCGGTTACCGTATCAACTTTGTCTTGAGAACGTGAAAAGACAAATAGCCGAGCACCGCTTTCAGCAAAGCCCTTTGCTATACCGCGATTGATACCGCGTGTTCCTCCTGCTACAACAACTGTTTTGCTTTTGCCGTCGTATAACATTAAAGCGTCTCCTGGCTGGACAAAACTACGGTTCCTGCTGCGTGAAACATACCTCCAACTCCATGTACGACTGAAACTTTTGCATCAGGCACCTGTGCTGGCGAAATACTGCGCATTTGGCGAACGCCCTCTTGTAATGCATACATGCCATACATACCAGAGTGCATGTAGGAAAGACCACCGCCGTGGTATTCATCAGTAACTTGCCGCCCGGGCGCGTGTTACCCTTGGATGAATGCCTCTCCGCGATCAACAAAACCCAAGTCTTCCAATCCATAAATTGGGAGGTGAGCAAAGGCATCATAAATCATCAGGTGATCGACGTCTTCATGCTTGATAGAAGCTTCTGAAAAGGCGCGCGCGCCAGAAATACGGAATGCTTCAGAGGAGGTAAAGGTTTTCATTTGACTGATGCCTGCTGTCTCCGCACTTTATCCAGTGCCATGCACGTAAACTGGTTTGGTCGGAAAATCCTTGGCGCGTGCGGCCCCGGTGTAATGATCAATGCGCCCACCATCTGACACAAGGCAACATTGCAGTTTGCGGAACGGATAGCTAATCATCTTCGAGTTTAGTACATCGTCCACAGTGATTGGATCACGAAAAGCTCGCGCGGGGATGAAATCCTGCCCATTCCCGCTGCACAACGGCGACCATTGCAAGTTGCTCGTCAGTGACGCCGTATTTTTCATGTAGCGCATAGTGCAGGAATCGTAAAACGAGTTGGCGGAGCAAAAGCACCATATGGGGATTTCGAATTGCATTTCTGTCTGGTTTGGAAATACAGAAATGAACTTGCCCAGACGATGGCGTCCGCTTTCTCCATGCGTGATCAAAACAGTCGAACATTGGCCTGATGATCGCAGCGAGCGCGTGACGTAGGATAATAAATGAGCAACCTCCAACAGACGTGCCGTCAACCCATTCAGGCGTAATGCACCTGGAAGTAGCTGGCGATTTCGCAAGCGTCATGCGCAGCGGTGGCTAATCCATCGATGTCCTTTGCCGTCAGAATCCGCCGTTCGCCATTGCGTTCAGCGCGGCATCCGCATGAATTTGCGTTGCCCATATTGGGTTTACCCATGTCCTGTGGACTCAGCAGCACCGACGATGGCGATTTTTGGTTTCGTCATGACCAGTCCCTCCTATTTATTTGCAGGCTTGAATTGCGGTAGTGTGATGTTGTCCGTCACTTTTTCGAAAGTGACCTCCAACTGCATATCCAAGTGCAGCGCTTCCGGTGTTTGGTCGCAATCAAGGATGTTGCACATCATACGAGGACCTCTTCTAGTTCCACAACTGCGATTGCAAAGGGGGGCTCCAGACCTGGGGTGGGAATATGATTTATTACGTAAGAATAAAGAGTTGCTTTTCCGGAAGCATTGAATTCAGACACATCGCGTGACGAACAGTGTGGACAAAAAGGGCGTGGTGGGAAATAAGCTTTCTGGCAGTTGCAGCAGCGTTGGAGCTTTAGGCAGCCCTCTTTCGCGCCATCCCAATAGGATTGTGTTTCCGGTGTCCGGTACCGGCAATTTGCGCTCAGTACTCATAGTGCTTATTCCCTTTTTGGAGCGACTCACCTAAGATAAGCCGATTGGTTCAGGGGAGTTTATTTAGTGAGACGGTCACCTTACCATTGTTAAGGACGACAATATCGCGCTCAACAGACCGTGCTCGAAATGAGAGACGGTTTGGTTGTCTTGCCAGATTTCAGTGCGGATCGTTTCACCGGATACAGACGGGAGCCGAGAACCTAAGATCAAGGCTGCGCATCTGCTCTGTTTTATATTCACAACAAGTCCTAAGAACCGCGTGCGCCGCAATTCCGAGTGTGCACAATCCGTGTAAAATTGGTACATTAAAACCAGCCGTCCGAGCTGTTTCTGGACAGGCGATAACATTAGATTGGTGCTCTGGAAGACAGTCGATAGATGTAGGGCCAAATTCTTGGTGGTTGAAAGATCACAGACTGTGTCTGGTTCACGGTCAGGCAATTTGTGTACAGGTTTGGCTGGCGTTGCTGGGCCATCAAATCCGCCATTACCTCGCGCGAACGACGTAGTTGTAACTGTGGCCAAGAGTTCGTCGTTATCAGCATTATAAATATCGCGAGTGACATAAAAGAGGTGCACCTTTATCAACACCCATATCAACGATACCATCAACGCGCGAGGTTGCTCGGACGGTGCCAGCCACTGGTAGTGGGGCATGCATTTCGATGTTTTGCTCACCATGAAGAATCTTTTTCCAATCCACCCCGGTGTTGGGATCTCTGAACCAATGGCCAGGACGCGATAGAATTACTGACATCCATGGCAGCGCAGAAAATTTGGACCGTTCTTCGAAAACAAAGTCTAGTTGTTTTTCGTCCATAGGGTCGCTTCCGACGCCGACACCAAGTGCATACAGAATAGTATCGCGTTCTGTGTAGGTTTGGATGACCTCTTCGAAGGGCCAGTTTTTCAGGAAGATTGTAGTCTAGTCACTCATATGCATTCTCTCAGATCGGGTCCCAGCTGAACACGTCGGCAGAGCGCTCAAGCGGAACTAACGATTGATTGATCGCAGGGAATGCTATTTCAATTATCCGTTGGGGCGTCCAGCCTTCTGCAGTGTGCAGTGCGCGCGATGGGCGAGTCTGGCTCATTAGAAAGATTTCATTGTTACGCGATGTGAAGATCTGTCCTGTAATATGGTTAGCCGCCTCCGTGCTGAGAGAAACTGCCAGAGCGGCAACCTTACTTGGCTTCATTTCTTTAAACTTTTCAAAGCGCTGTTTTTGCGCTTCGTCGTTAGGCTGAGTGTTCGCTATAAGTCGGCTCCACGCGAATGGAGCAATCGCGTTCGAAGTTACGTTGTAGCGCGCCATATCTAGGGCGATCGAACGAGATAGGCCGACCATACCTGCTTTGGCCGCGGAATAGTTTGCCTGTCCTACGGCACCGATGATGCCTGCAGTAGACGTCATGAAAACGAAACTTCCGGATTGCTGCGCACGGAAATGCGGCGCAGCCGCTCGAGAAACATTAAAGCTACCGTGGAGATGTACGTCGATTACAGCCCGCCAGTCTTCAGTGGTCATCTTGTGAAGATCGCGTCACGCAGAATGCCTGCATTGTTAACTATAATGTCAATCTGGCCAAAGTCGTTAATTGCTTGCTGGACCATTTCCTCTGCCTGATTTACGTCCGACACCGATCCTAGATTTGCTGAGGCGTCGCCGCCGGATTCTTTGATTTCCTTGACAACATCAGCTGCTGGCGTGTCACCAGAGCTCTCGCCCGTCAGTGATTGGCCAAAATCATTTACAACAACTTTTGCACCTTGCTCGGCCATCATCAGGGCTACTCCACGTCCTATGCCCCGTCCAGCGCCAGTTACTAGTGCAACTTTCCCTTCAAGTAATTTTGCCATGCGTATTCTCCATACTCGTTAGAAGTAAGTCTAGTGTAGAAATAATAAAAATGTAAATAAAATTCTATATAGAAAATACAAATAAAGAGAATATCAATCAAATCAATGCTTGGAGGGTTATTAGGTTAGAATAAATTAGTTATATCAGGCATTATCTGAGGTTTGCGCGATAATGAGGCCAATCAGAATTATTACATACAGAAAGAATCTGCTTTGTTGTGAGTGTTTCGCCGAGGTACCACGATGCCAAGAAAGCTGGCCCAAACGGGAATCATGTATCCCACAATTGAATAAAAAACTGGACCCGCCCTGCTAACGGTTAGGGTTCTAAGTGTTGCCCAACTCCCGATAGTATAACCCCCAGTATTAAGATGGCACCGATCGGTGCGAGATCGGATATTTGGGTCGAGGAAATGACAACTCTTTGGCAGGCTTTAATTGCGCTTATAATTCCTAGTGGAGATAATATTGCCCCTAAAGCAAGTGATATGGTGGTTATTTGTAAAGGCGGAATTTGCGGCATTCGTTTTAACATTATGGTGCTAAATGCGTAAAGAGCGCAGGAGCTAAGTAGGGTAAGCTGGGCTATAAGCGTGATGCCTGGGCTATCTAAAGCAGCGGGTCCAATCAAAATAAGGAGTCCAAAAAATCCAATTGTAAAGCCGGTCCATTTTCGTTTCGTAATACGCTGATTTAGTATAGGCTTCGCTAGCAGTAAAACAAAAAGTGGGATGATCGAAAAGATTACAGCTGCAAGGCCACTGACTAAATATTGCTGCGACCATGCGAGTGCTAGTAGAGGTAACACTTGACCGCATAAGCTGAATGCAACTAGCCACGCCCAATCAACGTGATTAAGGCGTCTTGCTTGGCCTGTAATTAGCAATATTGGTGTAATGGATAGCGCTCCAAAAGACAGGCGCAGAAAGGTGATTTGTAAAGGAGTGAAGGCGCCTAGTGCCAGTCCATTTAGAAGAAAACTTGACCCCCAGATCAGAGTTAGTATGACGATATTTCGGTAGGCATTGGTATGTGAGCTATCTGGTGTCGTATCGGTCATGCGCATATCGTACAATCAAGAATTATAGAGAAAATTATTTTCCACAATAGAAAATAAATTTTTGATTGACAATGTTTTGGCTCGACTTGTCCAAACACGCTTAGCATTATCTATCTGGATGGCTTATGGGGCTAGCTGTTTAATGCATCTGGTTTGCGCTGAGTTACATGGCGCGCGACTAGCTAGGTGACAGCATCGTGCCGGTTGCGCGACGAGATAGGTCCACCATCTCTGGTATCAACTGATCAAGGTCCCTTTGTTCGATCTGCTCAGAAATTCCGATGGCGCTAACCGCTAAGATTGCCTGATCTTCCGCATCTAAAATCGGAACTGCGACAGAGGTGATACCGCGGGTAAAATTACCTTTGTCTATAGCGTATCCACTATCCTTAGTTTTTCGCACTTCGCTGTACCAATCTTCGAACAACATGGGGTTTGACTGGCGGATACGGTTGTAACGACGTTCGATGCTGGCTTTTGGTAAATCGCTCCATGCTGCAAAGCATCTGCCGAAGGCGCCACTGAAGATTGGAAGTCTTTGACCGATGCCACGGGATATGGCTAGTGGAGTGTTCGGTTCTGCGCGGTCCACTACCAGAACCCTGTCATCGTCGATGACCTGCCAAAGGTTCACCCCAATATTGAACTTCAGTGCAATGCGCTGAAGTTCGGGGTGTAGTAGACGGATATGAGCTTCTCGATCGAGCGCCCCTTGCGCCAAGGAAAGCACGCCTATTGAAACGTAGTAAGTTTTGGTTGACGGATCGAAACCCACAAGCCTCTCGTGTACAAAGGGTTTTGAGCAGGTTGAAACATGTTGACGGATTAAGTTTCAAATCCCGTGCAACTTGCGTTACCCCTACGCCTCGTTTCTCGTTAAGAAGGTAGCGTAGCACCGCGATGCCGTTTATTAGTGCTCCGACCATTTTTCCACTTGTTCCATCACCTGTGTTCATGGTCGGATCCCGATTTTGTTGATTTGCTCAGTTTCTTATCATAGCAGTCTAGGTCGTGGAGGCAACAATATCTAGCTGGTGTAGGACTTGACCTCTGAAATTCGGATAGGAAGTTGGATATCACTGCAAGCTTTTGACCATTCCAAGCCATCTCCCCAGATATAGTATAGTTGGCACATGTGGTGGCGTGATAGTTAGACATTGAGATGCTTCAGCGGCAAGCCAGGGCAATGCCATGGCATTTTTGGCGAAGTTTGCCGGTTGCGCTAAGGGTAACGTATGCCGTGCTTAAGTCATCCCCGCCGAAGCAGATGTTGGTGACGTGGCTGTCTGGCATAGGGATGTGGCGGAAGTTCTTGCCGTCAGGTGAGGTTACAGTGATGCCACCGTTAAACAATGTGGCAACACAAATATTACCCTCGCCGTCCACGCTAAGTGAGTCGAACCCTTGGTAGAAACCGTTTGCATCTGGCATGTTTAAAATTACGCGGCCATCTTTACCTTTGACCCGCCCAGTGTCGGATTTTATGATACCAGGAGCTTCGATTTCGTACGCCCAAAGGCGACCAGTGTGTGTTTCGGCTACATAGAGCTCGGTTCCGTCGGGGGACAGACCTATGCCGTTAGGGCGGTCCATTGGGAAAATACACTCTCTAATTTCAGAGCCGTCGGGCTTAGCATAATAAACGCCTGTAACATCCTTGTGCCGTTCAAATTGAATGCCACAATCAGTAAACCAGAACCCTCCAGAGCCGTCGAATATAAGGTCATTTGGTGCGCAAAGCGGGTGGCCGTCACACTCAGTATACAAGGTTTCAACTTCCCCTGTGTCTGGGTCGATACGCTGAATGCATCCCCGTGTACGATTAAGCGCAGGGCCGTCAATATGGTATTCGCCATTGTCTCCCAGCACTACATTAATGCCGCCATTATTACACACAAATAGCTTACCCTCTGGGCCTACTGCTATTCCGTTTGGGCCACCGCCGGTCTCTGCAATAGTTGACTTTGACCCATCGGGGCCAACTCTAGTCAGTCGACCTGCGCCGATTTCGACCACTAAAACATCACCATTTGGAAGGGCTACTGGGCCTTCGGGAAAACAAAGGTCCTTCTGTGACGATTTTCGAATTCGGCTAGTGTCATCTGTGTATCTCCTATGGTTGGGGCGATCGCTCACTTACTAGCTTGCGGCCATGACATAGAAATGATGGCTGGGTGCATTCGACGCGTCAACAAAAGAAAAACTTATTCGGATAGAAAATAAATGAGCCAACTTTTTCTGAGGCATTTCAGTGTGGTTTGCTTATTCATTTAACATGTTTTAAGGATTATTCAGCAAGCGCTCGTCTGAATGACACATTATATGTTCACATTTTTTATACGATAAATTTCATAAACAAAGTTTATGGCTGTGTAATAATTGGATTTTACAATTCGCAGCGTTTCTCATGGCTGGATGAAGACGAATTGAATTAATATCTTGGCAATATTGGAGATATCAATTATTCTACATAGAAAATAAAATTATTTATTTTGTGTGATTCGCGATGATGCTGACTCGTAATTGAGATGTGGGTGTATCACGTTTTGAGCCATTAAAGGACAAAGGCATGCGACTGAATAACAAGATTGGAGTGGTGACTGCGGCAGGATCAGGTATGGGTCGTGCAGGATGTTTAATGTTTGCTCGCGAAGGCGCTCGTGTCGCGGTTGTTGACAGGGATGCTGATGCGGCGAAAGCCGTCGTTGAGCAAATCAAGGCCCAAGGCGGAGATGCAATTGCGTTGTCGGGTGATCTGCGATCAGATGAATTTGCTGGGGACATAGTGGATAAAACAGTCAAGCACTTTGGAGCGTTGGATTTTGTGTGGAACCACATTGGTATTCCTGGGCCTGGGGCAGTGGAGGGCATCAATTTGGATGACTTTGGCTTAGCGGTTGATCTCAATATTCGGTCCGTGCTGGTAACAACCGTATGCGCGATTCCACATTTTGCGCGGGCGCGAAGGAGCCGCATTGCTCTACACCGGGTCTACCTCGGGAATACAGGCATCGGCCTACAGTCCAGTCTACACTTCTTTGAAGCACGGTGTGGTTGGGTTCGCCAAAGGTGTGGCTAAGCGTTACGCAAAAGAAGGGATTCGAGCCAATGTGATTTGTCCCGGCCCGATCGATACTCCAATGTTACGTGAGTTCGTTAATCGTCCGGATGCCGGGGAGACGTTTCACAAACCGAAAATCTTGTGAAGGAAAGGGCAGCAGCAACGCCGTTGGGCCTAACGCTGGACAGCCTGAAGAGATTGCCAATGCCGCACTTTTTCTACTTTCGGATGAAGCCAGCTTTATCACGGGTGCAACGTTGCTGGTTGACGGTGGTATTTCGGCGTGACGGGGTCTTTAACTGGTTTAAAAGGTTATTGAAATGGCTGGGATTGGTCCCTGCCCTTTGGCTGGCCAACTGCTAGCTGATCATGGGGCAGAGGTTTTTGTCATTGATCGCGACAGTGGTGCCACTAACCCTGCCGATGTTGTAAACCGACGCGGCAAGCACTCAATTGCGCTGAACCTGAAGTCGCCTGAAGGGATCAGTACGATAAAACGTTTAGTTGCCGAGGTCGACGTTCTGATAGAAGGTTATCGCCCTGGTGTTATGGAACGGCTGGGTCTTGAACCCGATGTTTGTCATGAGATAAATCCCCGACTTATTATCGGGAGGATGACAGGATGGGGTCAAGTGGGGCCGTTGTCGCTTACGGCTGGTCATGACTTGAACTATCTGGCGGTTACTGGCGCGCTAAGGGCAATGGGACCCGTAGATCAGCCACCGCCACCGCCACTTAATCTTGTCGCTGATTATGGTGGTGGCACAATGTTTCTACTATTTGGTATTTTGATGGCACTTTACGAGCAGGGTAAAAGTGACAAGGGGCAAGTTGTTGACGCAGCCATGGTAGATGGCGTATCCGTTATGTAGTGTTTTCATGGGCTGCTGGCTGCAAATCAAATAACGCCGGATCGTGAAGCGAACCTGTTAGATGGAGCAGCGCCTTTCTATCGCTGTTATGAAACAAAAGATGGCCACTACTTGTCAGTAGGTTGTATAGAGCCACAATTTTTGCCGAATTTTTACGCCTTGCAGGGTTACCTGAAGAACACCTCAGTACACAATATGGTGAAAAGACATGGCCACAACTTAGGGCTGATATAAAAAATTTATTTCTTCAAAAAAACCACAAGGAATGGATGGAGATTTTTGATGGGACCGACGCTTGTATTGCGCCAGTGTTGGACTGGAATAACGCGGTTGAGCACCCACATAGTTGAACGTGGGATATATGTTGAAGTTGATGGCGTAATGCAAGCTAATGCAGCGCCCAGGCTTAGCCGAACTCCGGCCGGTGCCCCGAAAGGCTCCGGTAACAAAGGCGCAGATTCCCAAATAATTCTTAAGCGGTTTGGTTTTTTAGATTCAGAGATAAGCTCGCTAATCCATACAGGTGCGTTGTTGTAATGGTATTCAATCAACGAATACCAGAGCTCTCATTATGAATTGGACATGTGGCAATCATAAGGCGATATATAAAGTTCAGGATGGAGACATCGAAAATAGCAGGCTGTTTTAGACAAAGCAAAGTTGAGAATCCATTGCTCGACGCGTTTTGCCGAGAGTTGGTTGTAACAAAATGAAACGCTCCGGTTTGGTTCAATAATCGGTTCATTTTTAAAGGGGGTATGAAAAGTGCAGTTAACTCATTGCCTTAAGCGCGCATTATCAATCAACCCAAATGGCCCAATTTGTGTGAGAGCAGATGGTACACAGCGTAGTTATCGCGAAGGTGTGGATCGTATTTCTAGACTAGCTGCGGGCCTCCAATCACTTGGGGTCAAGCAAGGTGAGCGTGTTGGCATCCTTTCGCTGAATAGCGAGTTTTATTTTGAGTCAACAATGGCTGCAGTTTGGGCGGGGGCAGTATATGTGCCACTAAATTGGAGGCTTACACCTCGTGAGCTGGCGTTTGTAATGAACGATGCGGGCGTTAGCGTTATGTTTGTGGATAGCGCCAATTACACCCTTTCGCAAAAGATCAAGCCTAGGCCGAGTCAATGGGTAAAAACAATTCTGATTGGAGATAAAGCGGCTGCAGGGAACAATGTAGTAGAATATGAGGAGTTGATCCGGTCATCTCAACCGGTTCAGTGCACCGAATGCAACAGTCAAGATCTTGTTTCGCTGAATTTTACAGCAGGGACCACTAGTCGCTCCAAAGGAGTGATGTTGAGTCATGACAATATGTTCTTTAATGCCGTGAACACGTTGGCCGGTCTGGGAATGACCTCGGAGGTCGCGGTATCTTCATTCTGGCCCAATGTTCCATCTCGGCGACGGTGCGTCCAGCTTACCGCTGACGCTAGTGGGAGGCGGCCACGCCTATGTACAACGCTTTGATGTTGCTGATTGTTTGGCAACCATTGAAGCGTGTAAAATCACGCACGCGCAATACGTGCCAACAATGATAAAAATGCTGCTAGACCATCCAGATATTCATACTCGCGACATGACCAGTCTCGAAAAGGTTTTGTACGGTGCCTCTCCAATTGAAGATGAAGCTTTGCGTCGTGCGATAAATTTGTTGCCTAATACTCAGTTCATCCACGGCTACGGCATGACAGAAACAGCGGGTATGGGCACTATGTTGCCAGGCAAATATTCAACTTTAGAAGGGGCTGATGCAGCCAAGCGCCGGTCCTGCGGTCAAACCTGTTTGTTGAGTGACACAAAGATTGTGGACGAGAAAGGCAAGGAATTATTGGCAAATGAGATCGGAGAGATCGTAATGAAGGGTCCTCAGATCATGATGGGCTATTGGAACTTACCTGAGCAGACCTCTGAAGCACTGAAAGACGGATGGCTGTATTCTGGCGACCTGGGATATATGGATGAAGATGGTTTCTTATATATTTCGGGTCGCAAAAAGGACATGATTAAAACCGGTGGTGAAAATGTGTTCGCGGTCGAAATCGAAAATATCATTGCTGAAATTGCAGGTGTAGTTGAATGCGCAGTCTTTGGCTTGCCTGATCCTAAATGGGACGAAATCATAGCCGCTGTAATTGTGACGCGCACAGGCATGACCGTGACTGAGGAGGAGGTCGTTAGATTCTGCCGCGAGCACTTGGCACCCCTACAAGTCGCCACGTGTGGTGCATTTCCAAACAGACCCTTTGCCACAAAGTGGAGCGGGCAAAATCCAAAAACGTGAAATTAAACAATCCCTCCTTGCCAGGATGGCAGTCGAGTAAGCCAGCGCGGGGTCAGAGATAACCTATTGTTAGCGAAGTGGAAAGCAAATGAAACGTAAACTGTTCGAACCAGAACACCAGCAGTTTCGGGATGGCGTGCGCCGCTTTTTCGAAGCTGAACTCCAGCCGCAATACGAAGCCTGGGAAGAAGCCGGTGAAGTATCTCGGGAAGCTTGAAGGCCATGGGTGCCCAAGGCTTTTTGTGCACCCAAATACCTGAGGAATATGGTGGCTCTGGTGTAGATGAAAGATTTGCCGCTATTTTGATCGAAGAGCAATATCGTTTGGGTATGTGCGGTGCGGGATTCCCGCTGCATTCTGACTTAGTCGCGCCCTACATCGTGGATTATGGCACTGAAGAACAGAAACGGAGGTGGCTACCGGGAATGGCAACTGGTAATATCATTTCCGCGATTGCGATGACTGAACCTTCGGGTGGATCCGATCTTAAAGAGCTACGGACGACTGCAAAGCGGAATGGCAAGGGATTTGTACTGAACGGTCAAAAAGACTTTCATTACGAACGGTTACACTGCGGATCTAGTTATTGTTGCAGCAAAAACCGGATCCAGCCGCTGGCGCGCACGGCATTAGCTTGTTCTTAGTTGACGCGTCTTTGCCGGGCTTCCGACGGGGACGCAAACTAGATAAGATTGGACTGAAGGCAGGTGATACAGCCGAGCTGTTCTTTGATGAAATTCAGCTGCCAGAAGATGCGCTTTTGGGCGAAGAGGGTAAAGGCTTTTATATGCTGATGCATCATCTTGCATGGGAGCGTTTGACGGTAGGGATCAATGCGGTTGCAGTCGCGGAAACCGCTCTGGACTGGACGTTAGAACATGTCAGCCAGCGAAAGCATTTTGGTGGTACCATTCTTGACTTGCAGAACACCCAATTCCAATTGGTGCGTTGCAAGATGGATATTGAGATGGGGCACGCATTTATTGACCGATGTTTGGAAGCTCAGATCGCCGGTGAATTGACTGCGGATGAAGGTGCGATGGCTAAAATTTGGGGAGCTGAGATGCAGGACCGCGTGATCGACATCTGCCTGCAGCTTCATGGTGGTTATGGATATATGAGGGAATATCCGATTTCGCGTTTGTGGACTGACAGCCGCTATCAGCGGATTGCAGGGGGTGCGACCGAAGTCTTGCTTCACGTCATTGGCAAGACCATAAAAGCCGAGATGCGACATTAGCCATCACTGATCGAAAGATAAAGTATGACCAATTCAGTATATCCTGATGTAGCCCTTTTCATCGGTAACCGTCGCATCTTGGCAAATGAAAGAGACACGATCGCCTCCATAAACCCGGCCACAGGAGAAGAGCTCGGCAAAATTCCTCGGGCGACCTTGAAAGATATCGATGATGCTTTTCGTGCCGCCAATGAAGCCTTTGCCGTGTGGTCCGAGTTGTCGGGCGTGCAGCGGTCTAACTTCATGATGAGGGTAGCTGAAAATCTGAAAGCACGTGCAGAAGAAATAGCGCACATGATTACGTTAGACTTGGGCAAACCACTCAACAGAATCCCGTACTGAAGTCAATACCGCAATAGGAATTTGGCAATGGAACGCTGAGGAAGCACGCCGGTTATATGGCCGTGTGATACCTAGCCGTAGTGTTAACTCGCTTCAGTATGCAGTTAAGGAACCGCTCGGGCCAATTGCTGGATTTTCGACTTGGAACGCACCTTTGATTACACCATCACGTAAGATTAGCAGTTGTCTGGCTGCTGGGTGTACAATTGTTGCAAGGTCCGCGTCAGAAACTCCATCGCCGTCGGTTGCGATTCTTGAAGCAATTGTCGAAGCTGCGCTACCTCCAGGGGTCGTGAACCTATTGTTCGGTAGCGGTTCGCAGATTTCGGCAAAATTATTAAGCTGCCCAGAAATCAAAGGCATTACATTCACCGGGTCAACAGAGTTGGGACGTCAGTTGGCTTCGGAAGCGATGCAAAGTATGAAACGTGCGACTATGGAGTTGGGCGGCCATGCACCCGTCTTGGTTTTTGCTGATGTAGACATTGAAGCTGCTGCTAAGGCTAGCGTGAAAGCAAAGTTCCGTAATGCCGGCCAGGTGTGTACATCGCCAACACGGTTTATTATCGAGAAACCTGCATACGAAGAGTTTGTTGCGCATTTTTGTTTCGGAGATGAAAGCGATCCGTTTGGGCAATGGTATGGACCTTGAATCCCAGATGGGGCCATTGGCGCATTCCGGGCGCGTCGCCGAGCTGCGTGAGCTGACCGAAGACGCGCGTCAGAAGGGGTTTCGTATCGAGATGGGTAACCTCCCAAAAGAGGCTAGCCCAAATTTCTATCCACCGGTTGCAATTATTGATGCGACACCGGATTGCCGAGCAATGAACCATGAACCGTTTGGTCCAATGGCGCTACTTGCGCCGTTCGATACTATTGATGAGGCACTTTGCGAAGCCAATCGTCTGCCGGTTGGTTTGGCGGCCTATTGCTTTACAGAATCAAGCTCCATCACAAACACGACTGCGCGTCGGATACGGGCCGGCAACGTGATTTTCAACCAGTTTCAGGCCTCGATGCCCGAAACACCCTTCGGTGGTATTGGAGATAGTGGCTTTGGTTGCGAGGGTGGTTCCGAAGGGATTGACGCTTTTACTGTAACAAAATACGTGAGCCGCGGCTGAGCGTAACGCAACGGATATCATGTGTCGGTACGAAATAGTCTAATACTGTTCCGAGATGCTGATGCAGAACTAAGGAGCTTGAACATGACTGAATATCTAGGACAAACGCGTCGCGAACTAGAAAATGGCATTGGTGTAGTCACTATGGACTTTCCCGAGCGGCGCAACGCATTGTCGAAGGGATTGTTGGCCGATCTACGCAGGCACATGGCCGAACTGGCAAATAACCCGGATTGTCGTGTGATCGTGCTGACTGGGGCGGAAGGGCATTTCTGCGCGGGCGGAGATGTGAAAAAGATGTTGGAGACAAACCACATCAATGGGCCTCAAAAGCTAAAAGATATGCATGAAGTTGTACATGCAATATTTGAGACCAAGAAGCCCGTTATTGCAGCAGTCGAGGAGCGGCGTCCGGCGGCGGGATGGCATTTGCGGCAGCCTGCGACGTAGTTATTGCGGCGGAAGGATCTCATTTCAGTGCTGCGTTTACAAAAATTGGGATTATGCAGAGTTTGCCACGTTTATCACGTTACCAATGCGTATGGGAATGGGGCGCGCCAAGCTTTTCTTACTGACTGGTGAACGCTTGTCCGGTGAAAAAGCTGTTGAGCAGGGGTTGGCTGACATTCTCGTTCCAACAGGAACTGCATTGGCAAAGGCAGTAGAGCTCGCACAAACATTTTCCGAGATGCCTGGACTCGCTTTGGGTATGACAAAATCAGTGATGAACCGCTTCCCAATGACGCTGGACCAGGCGCTAAAATTTGAACTTGAGGCGCAGGTTAAACTGTTGGTGTCCGATGATCACTATGAGGCCCGTTTGGCTTTCATCGAAAAGCGCAAGCCCGTTTTTAAGGGGCGCTAAGAATTAATTTAAATAAAATCCTCGTATTGGTAAGGTTGGCCATTGGGGCACTGTATCCTTGCATGTTTATGTCATAGAGTTCGCCCTGTTCAGAGGGGATAATCATACTGGATGAGTGAATATAGCCAGTCGGTCGATAACACCCAAGATCTATCTTACAGGAGTGCGATCGAATGTTGGATTTTTTGTTTGTGGTCTATGTTTCTTAACGTATGCTGAAATACATCATTTCTCGTCGCCTACAAAAACGATATTGGGTGGCTAAAACGAACCGGGATGTATCATCGTTTTAAGACATCCACAAATATTGTTGTTTCAGTATTGCCCAAGCTTCGTGTGCGCCAATTATCTTTGTCTTAGGGGAAGTCTGAATTTCCGATATTGATCTGAGTTCATCACTCGTATCAGCCGTTTTATTGAGAGTGAAGTACTTGTGAGTATTGATGATCGCGGGTCTATGCTGCCAACCCTCCTGCGGCAGAAAGCCTGTCCATATGAAAATCTCGGTCACCCCAGGCGATTTCCGCCATTGTCAGGCGTTTGAAATAGTGGCTGATCGCATATTCCATTGTCATGCCTACACCGCCGTGCAGTTGAATTGACATTTGACCGATTTCGCGTGCAGCGTCACATATCTTGATTTTAGCTGCCGAAAGCGCCAAATCGCGTGTTTGGGCATCGGGGACCTCACACATCATACTTGCGTAAATCGACATCGAACGGACCTGTTCGATCTCTACCACCGCACCGGCCACCATGTGTTGCAACGCCTGAAAAGAACCGATTGTTCGTCCGAACTGTTCGCGGGTTTTCATGTATTCTACTGTAATCTCAACGGTTGCTTCCATGGCGCCAAGTGCCTCGGCAATGGTGACTGCTAGTGCTTTGGCATGGGCTTTTCCGATTGCGTCTTTAGCGGTAATTCCGCCTGTCAGACGTTTGGCAGGGGTACTATTAAACGTGATCTCAGCGGCGCGTTTTCCATCCTGTGTCGAATAGCCACGGACTACAATACCGGCTGCACCTTTGCGAACAAGGTAAAGTGCGACATCGCCATCAGGCGTGATTGCGGTAACGAATAGCAGATCGGCTTCGGCTCCAAATTGAACCATGGTCTTGAAGCCGGTCAGCAAGTCTTGTTTTGAGGCTTGGGTTGCCATGGACACATCTTTGTCATTATTACCTGGTTCAACATGCGCCCAAGCAGTCAATGTTCTGCCATCAATTATGCCTTGCGTCGTTTCGCTACGCAGGTCCTCGGAGGCAGCCTCGAGCAAGGCAGGTGCGATGACCATGGCTGTCTGCCAAGGTTCGTTGACAATCGCACGGCCCATAGCCTCTCCGACAATCATCACATCGATGGATGATCCACCTAGCCCGCCATCTTTTTCGGCAAAAGGCAGAGCAAACAAGCCGAGTTTAGCAAGGCCACACCAAACATCGCGATCCATACCTTGGGCAAGGGCCATATACCTTTTTCGTGCCTCAAAATCATAATAATCTGCCAGAAAACGCTCCAGGCTCTCTGATAGCATACGTTGTTCATCGCTTAATTCGAAATTCATGTGACTCTCAAAATCCTAAAATAGCTTTGCTGATGATGGTTTTTGGACCTGGTCAGAACCACCATAAATTGATGCTTTTCTGAAGTTAAAGTAGTTCGGTGCCGAACGTTCTACCCACGCAGGGCCTATTCGCGCGTTCTTACATTCGGCGCCATGAACCCTAGGTATAACCTGATCGCCTGCTAATTCCATGAACATTTCGGTCATAAGTTGCTGGGTCTGGGCGCCCTTGAGTTTAATCACTGAAGTTGCTGGATCAGGTTCGTCGCTTGAATGTCCTGATTGGATCGCTGAAAGCACGCGCAAAGCAGTCATTTCCATTGCCTTGACTTCGATCTGGGCTTCAATAAATCTATCGCGGAAACGTGGGTGATCCCAAAGTGCTTTGCCACGAACCATTCGGGTTTGATATTTCTTTGATCTGTTGCAGTCGCGCTTCCATCAGGCCAACATGCGCAGCACCCAAACGCTCATGACCCAAGAGAAACTTAGCATAGGTCCAGCCCTTGTTAACTTCACCAATCATGTTCTCAGCGGGTACTTTGACCTCTTGCAGAAAGACCTCATTTATTTCGCACGCGCCATCCATGGTTTGGATCGGGCGCAAAGAGATACCTGGGCTTTTCATGTCGATCAAGAGAAAGGAAATACCCTCCTGCTTTTTGCCTTTGTTGGATGTGCGCACAAGGGTGAACATCCAGTCTGCATGCTGGAGCATAGGTGGTCCAAGTTTTTTGACCGTTCACAACCCACTGTTCGCCATCCCAAGTACACTTAGTTTGAAGAGCAGCGAGGTCAGAGCCTGCGCCGGGTTCAGAAAAACCCTGGCACCACCAATCATCTAGGTTAGCAATGCCTGGCAAAAACCGTTTCTTTTGTGCCTCGCTACCGAATTGAAGGATGACCGGACCGATCATGCTGACATTGAAGTTTAGAGGTTGTGGTGCGAATAGAGCTTCAGTTTGGTTGTGGAAAATATAGACCTTCGAGGCGGACCAGTCAGTACCACCCCATTCAACAGGCCAGCGTGGTGTAGCCCAACCTCGCACGTTTAGCTTGCGCTGCCAATCAACGATCATTTCCTTAGTTGGGAAAAAGCCGTTGCGTAAGTGTGTGCGCACTTCGTTATCGAGGTTTTCAGCCACAAAGTCGCATATTTCCTGGCGGAACGCCTCTTCCTCTTCCGTGAACTTCAGTTCCATACTCTAACCTCCTAACAGATTAATGACCCGATTTTGCCGCTTCCTGGTCTCTGAGAATCTTTCGGCTAGGCTTGCCCACCCCGGTTCGTGGTAGCTCCGAGCGAAACTCCAAATGGCGGGGTATCTCGTGACGCCCGAGCCTGTCCGCCAAGAACGTGTTCAACTCGTCCAATGTAAATTCGTCTGCTTTGGGTTGGAGTACTACGAAAGCCTTGCACTTTCACCGCGAAAATCGTCGGGAACACCGATCACCATCGCCTCAAGAACATCAGGATGCAGATTGATCGCGTTTTCTATCAACTGGGGATACATTGAAGCCTGCGGAGATAATGATTTCTTTCTTGCGGTCAACTATGTAAAACCAACCATCTTCATCCATGTAGCCAATGTCACCGGTAAGGAAATATCCGCAAGAATTAAAAAGTGCGGCATTCTCTTCGTCGGTTTTATTCCAATAGCCACTGGTGACGTTCAGCCCCTTGATGACGATTTCACCATGTTCGCCGGGCGCAAGCACGTGTTCGCAATTTTCTACGGCCACGATCTTGAGATCGATGCCTGGCATAGGGATGCCGATTGTACCCAGCTTGTCGTCTGGCATATCCACAGGAACTAACGTTCCGGCGGGCGATGTCTCAGTCATCCCCAACCACCTCTCAATTCCAACCCAGTAAGCTTGCGCATACTGTTATATACAGCGCGCGACAGGGGCGCACCGCCGGAGCCAATATATTTGAGCGACGACAAATCGATTTTCTTTGATGCCGGGTACGGCCAAAATTGCAATCCACGACGTAGGTACCCCAGCCATCGAGTTAATTTTTTTTTCAGCGATTTCGTGCACTGCCGTTTCTGCATCAAACCGTTGGCGCAAATGGAAACAACAGCCCTCACTTGAACGCCGGATCAGTCCTGATGATGCGCCGAGAATGTGGAACAACGGTGCAAAGAAAAGAGTGGTTGCCCCCGGTTGATGCGCTGGTTCGCTCTTGGAGTGTTCAAGATACATTTGCTGCGCACAGGCGAGATTGCCATGGGTCAGCATGGCCGCCTTAGGAATTCCCGTGGTTCCGCCAGTATATTGAAGAATTGCGAGTTCATCTGGTTGCATTTTAGTGGGTGGCTTAGGTGTTGCTTCACACCCGTTTAGCAATTCCTCGATCGGTTTTGCGCCGTCAATGATCGGACAATCTCGCCCATTTGCTGAAAAGTCATCGTGGCACAGGAATAGCGGGGGGCATTGACCCTCATCCATTAGAGATCTAAATTTTTGGCAAAATTCTGGGCTGCTTAGGGAGATGATGATCTTTGCCCCACAGTCTTCAAGCTTGAATTTTAGTTCATTTACCGCGTCCATAGGGCTGAGGTGGACAACAGTTCCACCCATCCACAAGATGCCGAAAAAGAAGATAGGGTGCCATGGACAGTTGGGCAAATGCAGTGCGACCCGATCGCCTTTTTTGATACCAATCGCACAAAAAGCGGCTGCGGCCTGGGCGATCAGGCCATGCATCTCGCGATAAGTGAAACTTTGCCCGTAATACTCTATCATCGTGAGGTCGCAATGTCGCAGATATGCTTCGTGCAGGATCCCGTGACGCTTTGGGGCACTGGTGTGAAATCAGGATCGGTACCTTCGGGGTACCATTTGTACCAAGGGCGAGTTTCGGTAGGCATCAATTGCTTTCCTCGCCGAACCAGGACGAAAAGGTTGTGCCTTTTTCGGCAAGTTTCAAAAGCAAGGTGCTGGCAGAAGCGTATCATCGCCGGTGATTCTCGCGTAGTACTTTAGCTTCTGAGGGAGTGTGTCCAGACCGACCATGTCAGCATAGAACATTGGTCCACCCTTAGCGACTGAAATCCGTAGCCATAGATATAAATTAAATCGATGTCAGAGCGCGCGGCCACGCCTTCATCCAGAATACGCGCTCCTTCATTGATCAACGAAAGCACTAGCCGCTCTGTGATTTCCTCGTCTGAGATTTCACGTCGTTTGACGCCCTCTTTTTGGGCTACCTCTGCAATCAGAATGTCGATGGCGGGATCCGGGATCGGAGTGCGAGACCCTTTGTCATATAGGAAATACCCGGCACCCGTTTTCTGGCCATACCTCCCAAGTTCTGTAATTGCGTCAGCGACAGGTGAACGGCGGCCAGCTTCGCGCCGCGCCGCATAGCCGATATCGAGACCCGCCAAATCACTTACCGCGCAAGGTCCCATTGCAAAACCAAAGTCCTGTGCAGCTTTGTCTAGGCGTTTCGGCGAGACACCGCTCTGCAACAACGCCTCGACCTGACGGGCGCGGGTATAAAGCATTCGATTACCTACGAAGCCGTTACATACACCTACTGTGACTGGTATCTTCCCGGCCCTTTTGCCGACTGCATTTGCGGTGAGCAGCACGTCGGGCGCAGTCCTTGCGCAGCGGATGTTTTCAAGAAGTCTCATAACGTTAGCTGGCGAAAAGAAGTGCATGCCCATTACGTTTTGAGGCCGTGTAGTGACATTAGCGATCTCGTTAATATCAAGTGTCGACGTGTTCGACGCCAAAACTGCGCACGGGTTGGCGACCTTATCTAGTTCTGCGAAAATCTTCTTTTTGAGGTCCAGTTTCTCGAAAACGGCTTCGATGACCATGTCAACATCGGCCGTCGCAGTCAAAGACGTAGCACCTTTTAAGGCGCCCAGAGCTGCGTCGACCTCTGCTGTAGTTAAATCACCCCGAGATTGCGTCTTTTGAAATTGTTCCTAATTCTCTCCAAGCCCAATTTCAAATTATCTGGATTTATGTCGATCAGCGTCACTCGGAAGCCGTTAATTGTCAGACACATAGCGATTCCACTGCCCATCGTTCCGGCTCCGATCACGGCAATACGTTTTACGTCTCTTGGCTTTACTTCCTTGCCAAGACCAGGCACTTTCAGCGCCTTTCTTTCAGCGAAGAATAGGTGACGTTGCGCCTTACTTTCTGATCCATTAAGCAACCGCATAAAAGCATGGCGCTCGCGCTGCGAGGCTTCTATGAAGGATAGCTCGAACGTATCACGAATGGCTTGAACACAGGCCTTTGGGGCCTCCAGTCCACGGTTGCGTTTCAGCAGCCTAGCTGCGTCATTCTCAAATGCTCTCCTGTCCTTAGCATCAATCATGGAATTGTCTTGGCTTAATCGGCGAATTGGCTTGTTCAGGAAATTCCTTGCAAATGCGATGTCGCCGTTATTGACCTCATCGCCAATAATTTGGTCCAGCAGACCTAGTTTCAAGGCACTTTTCAGCATCAATGGGAGGTCGCCTTCAACAATCAGCTCAAGCGCAGCAATGGGACCAATTAGTCTTGGCAATCGCTGAGTTCCACCCGCGCCTGGCAAAAGCCCCAACTTTACTTCAGGCAGCCCTAGTTTAGCCTTTACGGAACCAACACGGTAGTGACATCCTAGTGCCAGTTCCATCCCACCACCGAGCGCCGCACCGTCGATCGCAGCGATAATAGGCTTTTCTGACGCTTCGACCGCGTTGATGAGTTCCCTGAGGGTCGGTTTAGCAGATTCAATTCCAAATTCATTGATGTCCGCTCCGCCGCTGAAAAAGCGGCCTTTGCCCTTTAGAACGATCGCTTTGATTGAAGTGTCTGCAATTAGTTCCTGCAATTTGGAAAATATCCCAGTGCGAACTGAGGCTCCCAACGCATTAACTGGCGGATAGTGGAATTCTATGAGGGCGATATCACCGTGTTTGAGAGTGGATACGTTACGAAAACTCACGGAAGAACCTCTTTTAATAAGCTTTAAGAGAATTTGATCTGCACACTCGGTACGTTAATCCAAACCTTCGATTTACTAACTTACGTTAGGCTAACAAAAGTGTGGCATAAGCCCATGTGCTTGATCATTCACTCTTTTCGAACAAAGTTACACAGAACCCAAGACTTAAGGGGCGAAGGTGAAGACAAAGTGATACGTTTTACGATAGTTTCTTTTTTAATTACGATTAGAACCAAAGTTCGCGTACCCCATGACAACAAGAACAGATTAAACCCTACGAGCTTCGCATGACAGTGATCAGAATTCACAATTGGATGAGCTATGGTTATATGTATGTGACCGATTGTTGAACCCAGCCTAAGGTAACCTTTCAAGGTTAGAATTAGACTTCCGTTTAAACGTGCCCAGTTTGCCTGCGTATGATCTATAGAGCATAATGGGTTTCACGAGTGGCAACCATTACCGCACGCTGTTAATTATTTGTGGGTGCGAATTACTATATTCCTTGCTACTCTAGAATTACGTAGCCGTTCTCTGTATGTGCTTGGTAGGTGCGCCAATAAAAGTTATGCAGACTAACTTGGTTTTAGCCGAGTTGGTTCACGCAAAAGATTTAAGTAACGCCATATACAAAACCAATACGAAAACTGTACACGTTCGCTGGCAAAAAAATTAGGCCAGCGAAGAAAATCATTGGGAGCTAATCTACTGGCCTAACGTGAGTAGACGTGTGTCCAACGATTAATTAGCAACTCGCTGGCCAAACACACGCGCTAAAAAATGACACTTTAGCAAAATCCGTTAACATTGACACTTATTATTGGAATCTAAAGGCTCTTTTTGATGACACACATAATTTTATGGTGATTTTGCTAGAGGCTAATTGTAAAGTTTCTCATGCGTAGACGTTGATTTGAATTTTGATTTTTGGTTTCTATCAATGAGAATTAGTTTTGGAGAAAGCATGTGAGCAAAGCCCACGTCATAAATGAGTTTGGATCACCAGAGGTTATGCAATGGAGGGACTGGCATGTTCCTGATCCGTCACCTGGCGAAGTTCGTCTTAGACATACAGCGATTGGAGTCAACTTTGCTGATACTTATCACCGTGGCGGAATTTCTCATCCTTGGAAGGTAGATAAACCCCCCGTTGTGATAGGATTCGAAGGTGTGGGTATAGTAGACGGAGTAGGTGAAGGTGTCACAAATTTCCAAAACAGGAGATAAAGTTGCTTATGGTATCCCACCCCTAGGTAGTTATGCAGAAACTCGGAACTACCCCGCAGATAAGCTTTGCATATGCCTGATGGTTTAGAAGACAAGCAAGTGGCTGCGCTTCTTATGAAAGGAATGACAGCACATTATTTGTTACATCGGACATATGCAGTGCAACCTGGTGATACTATTGTCGTACATGCTGCTGCTGGTGGTATGGGTTTGATTTTATGTCAATGGGCCAAAGCATTGGGAGCTACGATTGTTGGTACAGTATCAACGCATGAAAAGGCTGAGGCAGCAAGAGCTGCTGGGTGCCATCACGCTGTAGTGCGTTCTGAGCAAAATTTTGTTGATGTTGTTCGGGAAGTGACTGACGGGAAGGCGCTGCGGTTGTTTACGAAGCAATTGGAAAAGACACTCTAAGTGATAGTCTGGATAGCCTGTAGAATGATGGGTGTTTGCGCGGCTTATGGGCATGTTTCTGGACCACCTGATCCCATTGACATAATTCAGGATTTGGGACGCCGAGGTTCACTCTTCATTACCCGGCCGGCTATCATGCACTATGTTGCGAAACGATCCGATTTAGAATGGACAGCACGTGATTTTATTTCAGGCCATCGGTGATGGTATTTTGGATGCAAATATCAATTACGAATATGCATTAAAAGACGCGATGAGCGCATTCTGCGATTGAAGGTCTGGGACAACGCTCGGTGCGAGCACTGATACCATAGGTGAACATCTGGCTACACCAGTGGCAATCACTCCGATGTTTGTAAGCGCTATTTGGCGAGTCCTGCTCTTTTTCAATTTGGATACCATTTAGCGCGAAAGCCATCTTCACTATTCGACCACTGTCTTCGCCGTATCCATCCGAGCTGGAGAGCAGCAGCTAGCTCTCCCACGTGAGGCATGCCACCTTTTCGACCTTTCATGCGCACTTGCAGCTCGAGCAGGCGGAGCCCTTGTTGTTGCGATACGACTGGTATCGCATCCACTTTTTTTTGAAGCCTTACGTGTAGCGGCGCGAGTGTTTGCGTTTCTGATGCGTCCGATGTTACGTGATCGGGCTGGCGTGTCTGATACGACATCAATGCAGATAAAAGCCCGTCCCTGAACTGTTCGTTATCTCTCGAATATTTCGTCCATTTTCACCTCCTGTTGTGATCACTCGGTGTGGCTTTAATTTGTTCGTCGCGTTGCTGTTATAATATAACAAAATCGATGCGATGTATCGTCTATCTGTTGTGACACAAAAAATATTATCCCGAATTCAATGGCGAAGCTGGAGATGGCGCATCGCTAAAGCGCAACTCCCGATATGTGGCAAATCGCCTTCACGGCCTCTTAGGCAGGATTGCAGGTCTAGCAGGCTCAGGCCCTTGTGCTGTTCGCTGGTGTCTGGGAGAGCTGTAGGCGCATGTGCGTAGGTTTCAGGGACGCTGTGTCGTTTTCCTGTGTCTCGGTCTGCTCCACTAGGCATTGCTGCAATTGTGCGATGAGGCCCTCTGCGAAGTTGTCAGTCATGATCCGCACCTCCTGTGGTGATTAAGGGGCACTCGCCCAAGTGTTTCGGTCCAGTTTCCGGGACCCGGTCCCCCGTAGGGGTGGAAAGTCCGGAAACTGGAAACTCTCAATGTTTTCAATAAGTTGTGAGGTGAATATTTAGGTTTCCGGCGGCAATTTGAAGCAGACGAAACTGCACATTGCACCAAGCTTGTCATTGAAAAGTGAAGTTTCCAGTTTCCGAACCGAAAGCCGGAAAGTGGAAACAGGCGCTGAGAGCGTAAACCTTAGGCATCGGAAACCGCCTTTCGGTGGAGCATCAGCCGTTCCTAAGGGGCGGGCAGCTTATCCAAATCTCGTATCCCCTAACGGGGATGGGGACCGTCACTCTCTTGCGGCAACAGCGCAATATTGTTCCCAGCAACTGAAGTGCCTACGCCGTGTTCATTCATATACCGACCTTTGACATCAGCCCAAGGCACTTGGTCCACTATTCCAGAAAACAGATTTGAGGCAGCCATTGCCATCGTCTCAGGGGTCCACTTTTTGCGTCCGTTTTGAGCCTGCGCAAACCGTGCGTCCAAGTTTACAGGTACAGGTACCCCAACACCGTCTCGGTTTGCAAGTATGACTGGCTCAATCCTGAACCAGTTTGCCTTACTGTCATGCGGAGCAAAGTTCATCTTGCCCACATCCATGCGAATATAATCCCTGACGGAGAATCAGGATGTCGCCTTTCTGCAGTCTTTTTGCCCATTCGAGCGATGGTAACAGCTGATAGCTCACTCCTTAATCGATGAATCCCCCGCGCCCCGATTCACATCCCCAGCATGAGCCTCAGTGTCCCCACCAATCTTTTTGGTATGGTGGGCAATATTAATCGCAATACCGTGATTTCCAGCAAGCCTTTTAAAAATGCTGACAATTTGATCCATTGCATTGTTGTCATTTTCAGGCGCTGTATGTGTTGAGATGAACGGATCAACGAACAAAGCTTCAATTTTCCTCTCTGCTATAAAAGTCTCAATTTTATCAAGATCAGGCCCACGCGATACGCGATTATCAACGTGGTAAGCAAAGCGGATAGGTCGTAAATAGCCACTGATCGTGTAAAGACTTCCCTCGAGTTCAGCCGGATCAATGGCGATTGAACGTTCGCCTTGACACACGCCGTTGTACAATTCATTTTCGGTCATCCTTCATTATTGACGAGCAACACATTGCATCTACGGACCGGTCCGAGTCTTAACAAGTCGCGACCAGTGGCAACGCTCACCGCAGCTATAAGTTGTAACATTGATTTAGCAACGCCACCGGGACCAACAATCAAGCTTATGTTCCCTCCAGAAGGAGCCTTGGAATTATCCAGTCTCTCTTGGGAATGGATTTTACATCCTCCAAAAGCTGACTGTGATAGGTCATCAGATCAAAGTCGCCATGAAGATCATTTTCGGATTTCGCTTGGCCTTGATTCAATGCGGTTGAAGCTTTTAGATCGCCAAAGTCTTGACCAGGATTGTCAAATTCACGCGGGGACTTTGTTTCTCCCAAAATGGCGTCAATATTTGCGTTTGCGGAGGGGACGTCCCAACCGTAATCCTCGGCCATAAGAAAGATTTTCTCATGCGAAGTTATGGTCGGTGTAAAGCTTTCCCAGCTAGCCTCAGCATCATCTAAATCAAACTTTTCGGACTTTTTACTCCACTCTAGCCAAGCCCGCTTTGCTTCATCTCCTCCATCATCGTCCAGCGTTTTTGCAGCGTGCCCAAGTTTGATCCACAACTTTCGGTCATCGCTAGGAATAGCGTCAAAAGCAGACTTAATCTGAGCAAGTAGAAATGGTGTTTTCAATATTTGTGTGGCCGTTGCAAAGGGATTTTCTGAAGGATTGCCAGAGCGACAAGCCGAGATATGCGCGGTGACGTCACCCAAATTCGCTACAAGATTCCCTCCGAGAAGTGTGAAGCTCTACTGTGACCGGAAGGTTTCACACGCGTGTTGCTATCCGGCTCTTTGACAAGATTTCATCAACTTTTAGAGGCGCTCGCGCAGAAATTTCCACGATCTTGCTCCTTTCAACGGGTTGTAGTTCGGTTGTTCTGGGCGATATACGGACGCGTCAAATTTGATTGCACTGTTGCTAAATTCCGTTTCGATCTTGGTCTCGATCAGCGCCTGAAACGAGTCTCCCAGTTTGATGCGTTCATCCCGACTTACTTCACGATCAAGTTGGATTATCAAACGCATGCAGGGGCACTTCAGGAGTGCTGGAGGCAGTTTCATAAGCATAGGCGCAATATTGCCCAATTTCGCGATGAACCGACTGCTGAACTTTCTCCCCCTCCATGTAGTCGATATCCATCGAAAGGAACGCGCAGGGCTCAGCATGGTTGGCTAGCTTGTAATTGGCATCACGCGGGTATTTCTCGGTATCGTTGTGGGGGCCAAAGGCCATTGGACCACAAACGTATAGCTCCTTTTTGCGGCCGCGGTTGGTTTCCAAGTGCTCTACTAAACCGCCGAAATCATCCACAACCAGTTGCTTGGGAGTGTTATCGTATTTGTTGCGCCCTGCAGAAAAACGAATAAGGGTGCTCATTGTTTACTCTGCAGCCAGTTTGCCGACCAAATCGATATCCTCTGCCGACCAAACCTGAACGTCCCCCCAACTTGTTTGGAGCTGGAAAGTTCCCTGCCGAAATCATGCGGTACATAGTCGACTTGCTTATGGGAACCAATCGAGCACCATTTGGATCTTTTTCAGTTAGGAGACTTGAGGTCTTGATCGTCATCCAGCGTTTGAAACGTGAATTGTTTCTCTGGGTCCAAGAGTTGGAGAGAGCGCTTGGCCGGTTTAAGTCTGGGATCATTGGCGCGTTTTTGACATGCTGTCGTTACTTTGTCGTTCCTTGAGAGGCAACACAAATTTAGGCCGACAGACGACGTCAAACTTGGTTACTGAATGTTCTTGTTTCTGTTAGGGCTTAGTTGCCGTTGAGATACGCGCGGACATCTCCAACGCGCCATCGGCTTGGAGTCTTGCCTATACGCAGGGGCTTCACGAAGTAGCCCAGTTGTATGTCACGGTAGATTGAAGATCGACTTCGTGATGCGAGTGGAGCTTACCATTTTTAGGTCAACCAGAGCGTTATTTGGAAGTGCCTCAAAAGTTTGAATACAATCCAATTGCACACCCAATTTATTTAGGTTTTGGTCCATTTTCATGGCCTCCAAGTTATTTCAACTGTGGTAAAGCAACATAACTAAGCTCCAGCAAATCTGGTCAGCTTGGCTACTTCCGAGACCGGTAGAAATGGGTATGCAACAAAGCGCCCATGCATGTGCCTGTCTTGAGTGTGTCAGATAGACCCATTGCATGTCAATATGATGTATATAAAATTTTTGGACTACTAAATATTGTCACTTAGACGGACGTTTACGATAAAAACTGTCGCTTTATTAAGATGAACGTATTTGGATTACAGCTCTGGCATCGGAGGCCCGTTCGCAATATTCTGCCCAAGCAGCCATTAATCTCCGCCGTTTTTCCATAAGCGTTCCTCTTGCATATGCAGCTTCGGCCTTATCCTTGAGTTGATGCGCGAGCGCATGCTCGATGACCTCTCTTGGGAACGCTGTCGTTTCACCCGCCCAGTCTCGGAAAGTGCTTCTAAAGCCATGAGTCGTGACTGGCACTTCCATGCGCTTCAGAACTGCACCGGGAGTGTCATGTCTGACAAAACCCCACCTCGCACTGCTTTAAACACGATTTCATCACCTTGGCCCTTTGGGATTTCCGTAAGAATTTCGACCGCGCGATCTGATAGCGGGACGCGATGCTCTTTACGCGCTTTCATACGTTCTGCGGGAATTACCCATTCACGCTTTTTCAGATCAAATTCTTGCCACGTCGCTCCACGAACTTCTCCTGATCGTGCCGATGTCAGAATGAGGAACTCTAGAGCAATTGCCGCTATACCGTTGCGTGCTCGCAGTTGCTTAATAAAGTCAGCTATCTCAGGGTAGGGCAGAGCTGGGTGGTGTTTCACGACGCGGATCTTTGAAATGGAAGGTAGCACGTTTTCTAAATTACACTGCCATCGTGCAGGGTTATCGCCATCTCGGTGTCCATGTACCTTAGCCCAGTCTAAAACCTTTTCTATCCGGCCGCGTGTGCGTTTAGCCGTCTCGGGCGTCTTGTGCCAAATAGGCTTAAGAACCTCCAAGACATGGGCCAATTCGATGTCGTCCACTGCGAGATTACCCAAGACTGGCAGAGCATGGATTCGAAGAGTATTTTCCCATTGTTGCCGATGTTTGGCATTGCCCCATTCGGATTGCTTGTCTTCCAGAAACTGACGACAGGCATCCACAAAAAGTAGGCGCCTTCGTTGCGCTGCTCTCAATTCATCGTTACGGACTTTGCGTTCCTGTATCGGATCGATCCCAGCTGCGATCTTGCTTCGTAGTTGCCGAGCAGCTTCGCGCGCCATTGCCAGCGTAACTCCTGGATAACCACCTAAGCCGATATCTCTAACCTTATCGGCGATCTTAACCCGCAAGATCCAAGAGCTTGCTCGCCCTCGGATTTGTAATCCAAGTCCTGGAACCACGCCGACAGCTTTAAATCCAGTTTTGTTAAGGCGCGAAACTTCAAGCGCAGACAGTTCTTTTGCGATCTTTGGCATTACCCAATATCCTACCCATTATAAAGATTGAGATTAGCTGAGACGCCGTGGTGCAGTATGTGACAGATTATCTGAAATATAACACTTAGTAACAGATACTTAAAGGCTAAACAAAGTGTTCATATGACTACATATGTTTACATATACTCAACGTTAGATGCAGGGGACACCTCTCCGCCACAATCTGAAAATGAAGCAATTTCAAGCACTTAGGTGATGGTGATAGCGTTATAGATTATTTTTATTACTATTTTTGCATGAGTTAGAAATGATAGATAGAGCACACTCCGGTTTCGATTATGCGCTACCTACTTCAAATTTCGAAATGGTACTAATCTTTCCGATTTTTTCGTGGTTTCTGAATTTCACGAGCTGCCCGAGGCACTGTCAGATTAAATCGCCTTGCCTGATTTCGTTAGGAACGTAGCTTTTTAGCCATGCCGAATTCTTTATCTTTCCGCTATTTCAAAACCAGCCCCGAGATTATCCAACTTTGCAGTTATGCTGTATGTGAGGTTCTGGCACTCACTGAGAAATGTAGAAGAACTCCTTCATGAACGAGGTGTGGACGTAAGCTATGAGTCTGTTCGGTATTGGTGGCATAGATTTGGTTCCTTCGTCTGCAAGCCAGAGATCAAGAAGTGCAGAGCAGGGGCATGCAGTCCAGTAATTGAAATGGCACTCGATGAAGTCTTTGTGAAGATAAAAATGGTGAAAAGACATTACCTATGGCGTGCAGCGATCATGAAGGTGAGGTGTTAGAGTTACGTCACCAAAAAGAGACAAAAAAGCAGCTTTAAAAGTTCATGAAGAAAAGCAATGCGCCGCTATGGAACACCAAACGAGACAGATATTTGGATCCTACTGTGTAGCAGCCGCCAGAACTGGCCGTTTGAGAAAGCAGGTTACCAAGCGATGCGGGCAAAAATAACAGAGTTGAGAATTCACATTTCTACTTCTTCGCCGACGAGAAAGTGGCCATGCTTCGATTTAGGCGCATGCACAGTCTACATGTTCGCTCAACTATGCCTGTTTCACAATCTATTGAACCTGCAAAAGGTCACTCGAAACGTAGTACATTCAAGCTTGACCGTGACGCAGCTCTCACCGAGTGGCGTTCGTTAGTGAGCCCCATAGAGTATGAGCCATCATATGAATACTTCGATGCTTGGGATCGTTTGTCTGACAGGACCTGCAGGTCCGCTTCATTAATACCCTAAATCTCGGCAGTGCTACTGTGGGGATCGGATATGTTTTCCAGTAAACATGGACTCTGCCACCACTCTTAACACAGCGTTCGGCATCGGCATATAATCCCCGTTAGCTCTAACACATTCCAGGAACATGTAAGCGAGTTCCTCCGAGTACCTGCACATTGGGTTGTCTTTAAGATCTAAGTCTAGCCAAACACAGTTAATCGTGGAAAGCGTCTCTGTCGTACGAGAATTACGCGACCATAGACGTGCTCATACAGACATAAGCATCGAAACTGTCTTCATACATCAGATTAGACGCGCTGCGCTCATGTGCATCGTGGAGACACGGAAACTGGAATAGTGTCCTGCACCCATTGTATGTTGCGTTGAAGCCGTGGCTTGCGCACTTTGCGCCCCTCAGTTTGAGCTACTTCATATTCTTGCAACTCGCGTTCATAACGACGCCGATTGTCTTCTTTAGCTCTGCTTCAAATGCACCATCAATATCATTCTGAAGTCCAAGCGCATTGCTTCTTCTGCAATCGTTATGTAGTGATCTTGTTTTACGTCTTCAGAGCCATGCAGAAAATAGACATGGTCCGCAGACGTCCAAGACCCAGCAAATCGACGCACAAGCGTCTCGACCAATCCCAGTTAACACTCTCCTCTATCTTCTGCTACCCGCAGCAATACCTCGTCAATACGTTCCATCAAAAATGCCTTCATAAAATAATCAGCCAAAGCCTTGGCCAAATCACTCTACAAAAGGCTGATTAATGTCAGGTTTAAGTTGGGGATTGTTATTGGAGCGACTAACCCTGACACCCGTCGCTAGCTATAAATAGTGGCAGAGCTGAGTGGGGTTCGTTATCTATACAGAAAAATATAAGTTCTCTGATGGAACTAGGTAAAACTATGTCAATCGAAGTGAAACTATTAGTTTGGATTTAGAAGAGGTAGCACGATGTCAGTGGGACTATTTGCATTCACTCAAAGATGTGTCATTGATGGCCAAGGCAGCAGCGGCCTCGCTAGATGATGTCGCAGCTGCATCGTTGAAGGCGACTTCAAAAGCAGCAGGAGTTGTTATTGACGATGCTGCTGTAACACCCAAATATGTCGTCGGCTTTGCGGCAGAACGAGAGCTTCCAATTATTCGCGCAATTGCTATCGGCTCTCTGAAGAATAAGTTTTTTTACATCTTACCGTCAGCACTTATCTTAGGATTTTTCTTACCTTGGCTGATCCATCCTATCCTTCTAATCGGCGGCTTGTATCTCAGTTATGAAGGTGCGGAAAATACTTTCTCTTACTTCTAGTGAAGCTTCAGAAGAGAAAGTTAAGGATGAAAAGAAACAATAAAATCAATACT
>JAYQLI010000039.1:0-25000 GCA_038143065.1 Rhodospirillales bacterium
TGAACTCGATGTGATCTTACGGGCATTCAACCGAAGTAGCTCGTGTTACGCTGAAAAATAGAAAGTGCTGCAGGTTATCCACTGGGCAGGCTCAGCAGAAAGTCAAGAACCACACTATTGAATTCATTTGGATTTTCTATATTGGAGAGGTGTCCGGCATCTTTGATAATTGCAAGCTTTGCTCCAGGGATTTGATCGGCAATATTCTTTGCTAAGGCAGGCGAAGTTAGTCGATCAAATTCACCCACCACAACAAGGGTGGGGGCTTCGATTTGACTCAAACTATCAGCATGATCACCACGAACCGATGCTTCAATTGACTTAATGTAACTATTCTTATGCAAACGACTCATTGAATCCACGAGCGCATCAAAAGTGTCGGTATTCTCAGGTCTGCCAATAAGTGTTTTGGCCACAATAGGTGCAATATCCTTTGGTTCTTTTCCTGCCAAGAGCGGTTCTTTTCTGAGCCGTATAAATTCTTCCTGCTGTTCTTTCGTAAAATGTTTGAACCCTTTATGCGTATCACAGAGGATTAGAGATGCAATCCGATGGCTATATTTCTCGCAAAATGAAAAAGCAATTCGTCCCCCATTGAAAGCCCCAAAAGATGGGCCTTTTCCACACCGTAATGGTCCAGAACACGATTTAAATCATCTGCGAAATCAGAAAACTCGAGATCACCAGGATAATCGTCACTTTCGCCATATCCTCGCGCATCCCACGCGACAGTTTTAAATGCCTTCCAAACACCTCTATATTCGTTGCCCAGTTTCGTTTGTTGCCACCAATACCGTGCATCAAGATCAACAAATCACCTTCACCACATTCATTAACAGAAATATAGGATCAGGCCCAATCCGGTAAGAAGTAATCATAAAAATCAAGTCTCCATCATGTTTATTGAATAGCGTCTCGCAATAGGCCGTAATATCAATCCATCAATAATGGAGAAAAGTATCACAATTAGAATGCAGATTGCCAAGACTCGCTGGGCATTTGATTGATTTTTGTGCCTGCTGCAACAACCAACTAAGCCGGAACTTGCTTTGAACAGTTCAGCAACAATCGCGATCTTCCAAGCAATACCGTAAGACATTCTCACACCAGCAATAATGAAGGGCACAGCTAGAGGAATGTGTAATTTAAAAAAGTTTCTGAACGTGTTTCTTGATAAACTTTTGCCCATTTCTAGCAGTTCCTGATCCATTTGACGGAACCCTGAAGGCAATTGATCAACAAAATGGTGTAATAATCATGATTTCAATAAAAACAACTGTTCCATCTGAAATCGAAAACCAAATCACCCCTAGAATAGCCCAGCCCACAGATGGGAAACTGTTCAGAACCACAAGGATGTTGTTTTCAATAACAGTATCAAAGAAAATATTTCTTCGCGATAGGACAGCCAACAGGATTGAAATCAATGCTGCAAAAAACACTGCCGCCACAACCCGTAACATGCTGATAAAGACATGACCAACCGTAGTTGAATCTGTCAACAGTGTTATGAGTGACATTAAGACTTCAATTGGGGGGTAGGCAGAACAAATCCGGCAAGTCCTTGGCAATGAGCCACCAGAACCCACAGACCGCCAAAATCAGCAATTCAGATGAATAGGCAGTTCTGTATATCTGATTATTCCACATGATACCTTTATCCAAACTTTTCTGGATTCGTTGAAAAACCAGCAATTCTGAAGCAATGACAAAGGTAATCATATAGGTGATCAGAGCGAAGATGATTTCAGTTTCTAAATTCCTGGCGGGCTTTGTTGAGTATGTATCCCATGCCCCCAGAACCTCCGAACAGTTCTGCTGTCAGCACAACTTTCCAACTAACCCCAAAACTTATTCTCAATGTTGCAAAGGCATAGGGTAAAGCATCGGTATTACGATTTTACAAAAATTCTTCCACTTGCTCCGTGTTAAGCTGGCGCCCAGTTCAATTATCTCAGCATCCATCTCAGACAACCCGGTACGCAGGTTGATGATCGCAAACGGAATAAGAACCATTGTCACAGCGAAAATTACCGTAAATGAATTTATACCAAAAACCAAAGAATGGCAATAAAAAGCCAGCCAACACCTGAAAAAGAATTGAGAAACGGTGTCAGCCTACGATCCACAAAATGGGCACTCACTGATGCAGATTGGGTAATATCGCAATAAAGCTACCTACAATAAACGCGACAACCATCGCGCTGGAGATATGGATTAGCGAGAGCATTATCTGACGCGACATAGACGCATCAGAAACAATGGCTAATATTGTCTTGGCAACAGTGCCGGGCCCGGGCAATTGATAAGCGGGGACCTGGAGCGAATATGCATGCCAGGCCCCGATAAAGCTGGCCCAGAATACCAGTGAGATGATAATTTTTTTTGTTTTTAATTTCAATCGCTCATCTCACAGCATTAATGCGCCACAAAGGTTGGGTTAGCTATTCCCTCAAAGTTTCAGACCAGACAGCACCACTAATATCAGGTGACTCTTTCAGCATCCCAAGTGTTTTGGCCTGATCCCAGAGTGTCTGAATAGCTTTCATATCTTCTTGGCTCATCAGTACTGGAAAATCGCTGTATTCAGCAAACCAACGTTTAAAGAAACCAATATCTGTTCCAGTCGCTTCTGCAACAGAACCGAACACCTCGTCAGGATTGGCTTTAGCATATTCAACAGAGGCGCGCAGCAATCTGAGAAACTCTCGATGAACTTCCGGCTTGGCATCAAGCTTTTTACCGTAACCCGCAAGGACAGCAGAAACCATGCGTACCCCAAATTTATTATAATTATCAGGTGCTGTGGAAACAATTGAACGGAAGGCATTGGTGTTTTGCGCCTTAAAGGCCTGTGCATGGATAAGTGTTGCTGCATCAATTGTTCCTGACTCAAGCGCTGCAGGCATGCCAGGAGGAGGCATTTCAACAAACTCTATATCACCATCTTTGAGGGAAACGTTGAACCCATGTGAATTTGCAAGAGCGATCCTAATCAGGGTGATACCAGAGGACCCAAGCGAATATACAGCAAGCTTTTTACCCTTTAGATCTTCCGCTGTTTGCAACGGGCTGTCTTTTCTAACCCAGATATCCGCACCTTCACCAGCTTTGTGATACCGAAGTGCTGTTCCAATAATGCGAAGATCCAGGCCCTTTGAGCGCGCTCTTGGAATTGCCATGCCTGCAGTCTGAACAACATCATAAGTCTGCGCAATTGTTGCCTGAATAAGCGCTGGTATTTGCAGCGCATCAGCCTGAACCTCAATGGAGTCAGACTTCACTTTACCGTTTTTCAGGGCCCACATCACTGCTTCATGACTTGGGTCAGACAAATATCCAAACTTGACCACTTCCTTTGCCAGCGCACCACCGGCAAAAAACACGCTCAATATAAATACAAAAACAAATCTCATGATGACGTCTCCCTTATGTTTCAGCTATTTTCCTGAATTCTTGAATTAGATTAATTTTTATCTTACGCAATTTGTCATTTATATCAATTTCACGAGGTCGGCGCACTTTTGGCTCAATAAGATTCTGAACAGAGGCCGGCTTTGTTCCTAAGACAAGGATGCGATCACCCAATTCTAGTGCTTCATCGATATCATGCGTCACAAAGATGATGGTGTTGCCAGCCTCTTTCCACAGTTCAATTAGTTGAAACCGCAAGACCCTGCGTGTATTTGGGTCAAGCGCCGAAAAAGGTTCATCCATAAGAATTATTTCAGGTCTCAAAGCAAGGGCCCTTGCAATGGCGACGCGCTGCCTTTCCCCACCTGACAACATGATAGGCATTTTTTGCATGTCATTCGCCAGCCCAACCTTCACAAGTTGCTCTGAAGCAAGATCTAGCCTTTCGTTCGTGCCCAAGTCCTGGATGCCGCATTTCCAGCCCAAAGGCCGCATTTTCAAGAGCATTTTTCCAAGGCAGAAGTCTTGGATTCTGGAAAACATATGCTATTTTTTCCCATGCCGCATTGGGCGGGGCCGCCAGCCACTCGTATTGTACCGGAAGCACCTTCAAGCAAGTCACCAATCAGCCGTAGAATGGTTGATTTTCCGCAACCTGAGGGCCCAAGCAGACAGACGAATTCACCTTTTTCAACAGAAAAACTGAGGTTTTCAAGTATCTGTACCTCGCCGAGTTGGAGGCAAACATTTTGGAAAACAATCATTGAAGAAGACTTTGCCTGCAACATAAATTACCAAGCCAAAGCTTAATTGGTTTCTTTAAAGATTAAAATAGACTTTTCCGCCCACCTACATTTGCAACGGAGCATATGCTTATTGTTGCATAATCATTTGAGTTTTAGATGAGACTGCCAGAATAAGACGCGAGCGGTACCGAACCGCGCAGACAAAGCAAAGTGAGCTGGCAAAAATACAGCGCTCTATCAATCGATGCCTGGATTTCATCACTGACGGTGATGGAAAAATGGATACAGTAAGAGATAAACTTGTAGAGCTTGAAAACTCAAAATAGAGAACTCTGCCTCAATCCAACAAGAGCCACCATCGTTAAAAGTTGAGCCTCACCCGAATATTGGACAGCTATATAGGCGGCGTGTTGAACAGCTCACCAAATTCATATTTGATAAAAATACCCGCGAAGAAGCGGCATCCATAATAAGATCACTGATAGACAGAATAGAAATCACACCCAGCCAGAAGCGCGGACATCCATGTGTTGAACTCGTGGGTGGTCTTGCAGCTATATTAGAGCTCACTGTGTCTGAACAAAAAAACCGCCATCCGAAAGGATAGCGGTTGTTCTTGTTGGTTGCGGGGGCACACAACCGCCGTTAATCTTGTTGGTTTGCTTGTTGGTTGCTGGGGTGGGATTTTTCAAAAACCTACCATCAAAGCCTTGATCTGAGTTGCCGCACAGGTATTGCGCTCCCCCTATAATCAAATTTAATCCTAGTTTAGAAACGCCACTAGGTTGGGCTGCCTTTCCCCGTCACACTTTTTGTGGCAGACTTTTCAAAAATCAAATGTGATGAAAAAAAGTTGTTTGTTTAAGCCATTTCACTGATTAGTTGAGGGAGAAATTATGCGGTCCAATAGAGCCCGTTTTGTCAGTCGGTTAACAAATAACACCATGGCTTTAATTCTTGCCGGCGGACGTGGAGAAGGTTGGGTGTTCTTACAGACTGGCGAACAAAACCTGCTGTTCCTTTTGGAGGAAAATTTCGTATTATTGATTTCACACTCTCAAACTGTTTGCACTCAGGTATAAACAAAATCTGTGTTTTAACCCAGTATAAATCGCATTCCCTCAATCGGCACCTCGTTAAAGGTTGGGGTACGATAAATAATAATCGTGGTGATTTTTTAGATATTATTCCCGCCCAACAATGGACTGATAACGAAACTTGGTTCAAAGGAACTGCCGATGCGGTGTTTCAATCACTCGATATAATAGAAAGTTACAAGCCACAATACGTAATAATTTTGGCAGGGGACCATATTTACAACATGGATTACGGTGAAATGCTAGCCGAACATGTAAACACAGGCGCTGATTTTTCCATCGCTTGTATGATGGTTGAGAGTAAAATGGCTGCCAAGCAATTCGGTGTAATGAGTGTTGACGAGGGTGGTCGTGTCACCCATTTCGAAGAGAAGCCAGATGAGCCAACAACAGTGCCAGGCCAAAACGGAATGGCTCTTGTGAGCATGGGCGTCTATTTGGTTTCTAGTGAATATCTTGTGAACAGTCTGAAAGAAGATGCGTTATCAGAAATGTCAGCCCATGACTTTGGCAAAGATATCATTCCCAAAGGAATTAAAAGGGGTGACCATTTTCATGCACATACATTTCGAAACCCAACTAATGACGATCCGCCCTATTGGCGGGACGTAGGCACAATTGATAGTTATTACACTGCAAATATTGAATTGCTTAAGTCTGAACCGCCTTTGAATCTTTATGACCCAGATTGGCCCACAGTCACTTATCAAAGGCAATTGCCTCCTGCGGTGTTTAACTGCCCGGAGGTTGGCGCAAATATCCAATCTTCTATGATAAGTGGTGGGTGTGTGTTGGGTAACTCTCAAGTACGAAATTCAATACTCTTCTCTGAGGTTTCCGTAGAAAATAACTGTAAGCTTGATGGTGTGCTTGCCTTGGCAGGTTGTCGAATTGGCGCAAATAGCAAGTTGCGGAATGTGATTTTAGATAATGGCTGTATTGTTCCCAAAGGGACAACCGTTGGATATGACTTGAGATCTGACGCTGCGGTTTATCACGTTACTGAAAGAGGAACTGTTGTGATTAATCGCAAAATGTTGGGACAAAGCATCAAATACAGACCTGAGCTTTAGTCTTAAAATCCAAACGTGTCACAAAATTATTCCACAAAGTTTTCACCATTTTAATCCATGCTCACGGTTGAGAGTGCTTTCTCGATGAATTTGTAATTGACGGTGCCCTTCTTTATCAAGGCCAACTCATCTTCACTCGCCATAACTAGCTCTCCAAGCACCTCCAGCCCGCCTACAATTCCTCTTTTGCCATTCCAAAATTGTTTCCTTTTATCGCGGGGGACAAAATAAAGTGTTATCTCATCACGCGGTAGGCTCGCGGTTGCGATAAAATTAGTTGATAACAGTTCACTCAGTTCTATTTCCGATTTTATCCATTTCGAAATCCACGAAAATGAACTTTCAACAACTTTTTCCAGATTCCCCTCCCAACGTAGAACCTTTATTGGGTAGTTGACAATAAATCTTGGATCGCCGTCATTTTTTGCTGTCGTAAAGTCTCTTTCCTCAATAGGAAAAGATGGACAATCTGAAGCCCTATGAAAAAACTGAAAATGAAAATGCCCTGGTATAGATGCTCCAGCACCCACCCCATTATAAAACCCTATGTGATCAGGTAGTCGAAGCGCTAATTGACAAAGATCCCTGAGAACATCCTCCAACTTTTGGCTTCCATTTTTTGATCCAAAAGCGAAAACTCCTGAGGTATATGAAATTTTGATGCAAAAACCACGTGGTTGGGCAAAAGTGGGAATGGGTTCATAAGAGCATTATACCCACCGCTGCTCGCAGTGATTTCAAACCCAATTTGACGCTGCTGCTGCTGCCATTTAATGTTCTCAGCGCAAAGAAAACATCCATCATTTTTAAATTCGTAACGGTTTGGCAAAATTGGGGCGCCCGAACCGTCATGTCGTTTTGCTCTCCTAGGATTGATTTGCGCTCTTAATGTGTGATTTTTTCTCTCGGGGTGAGAGAACACAACTCGCTCGATTCCTTGCAAGTCACCCTTTATAAAACCACTTTCTCGCTGATGAGTTTCCAACTCACTCAGGGCGGCGCCAAGGCTGCCGTGAGACCTCTCGATTTCACGCAACTTTTTATTAAGATTGGCCCACTCAGTTTCATAGTCCATGATGATGTGCTACCGTACTAATATTAAAATACTTAATCAAATTGTTGTGCTCATTTTTGTCAAGCACCCCCGATGATCACAAGATCAACCAAAAAGGTATATCTGGTTATAATTAGAGAGCAACCCGCATGTTAGGTGACAAAATCATAATTGAGAAGCAACACAAGGATGCTGGTAAAATCATTGGGCAACAAATATTACATTCAACCAAAAATTTTCAAAACAAATTTACAATTACAATTGCTGGAGAATCTGGCAGTGGAAAATCCGAAACTGCAACCGCGCTTTCAGAATTTTTGACTGAAAGTGGTATTTCCAACGTGATTTTGCGACAAGACGATTATTTCATATACCCGCCAAAAACAAACAACTTTATGAGACGTAAAGACAAAAATTGGAGGGGAATGAAAGAGGTCAAGCTTGATTTGCTGGACGTCCATGTAAAAGCCTTCAAGAGTGGGAAGAACTCTATCGAGAAACCGTTGATCGAGTATGACTCAAATATCAGTCGGAACACAAATTTTAACTTTTCTGGTGCAAACATTTTAATTGTAGAGGGAACATATACATCCACTTTATCAAATGTTGATAAACGTATATTTATTGACCGAAACTTTCACCAGACCCTAGAACACCGCCAAAACCGAAACCGAAACTCCTCAGAGCTTGATGATTTCACCAAACAAGTTTTGCAAAAAGAGCATACCATAATATCAAAACATCGAGCGTTGGCTGATATCATAATTAACTCAGATTACTCGATAGAATTTAAAAAAGGTGTTAGGGTATAGAGTAAATGCACATCGTTTTTATGAATCCACAAGGTAATTTCGACCCGCAAGATAGCTATCTCACAGAGCATCCTGACTTTGGTGGGCAACTTGTCTATGTCAAAGAATTAGCACAGGCCATGTCAAAGCGCGGACACAAGATTGATATTGTCACAAGAAAAATCCAAGATAACTCTTGGCCTGAGTTTTCATCAGATCAAGATAGTTACCCCGGGTTTGAGGAAAACCTGCGGATTTTACGTTTTTCTTTTGGTGGCGACGAGTTTCTTAAAAAAGAGGAGCTCTGGCCGCACATACCAGATCTTGTTAATAAAATGTTACAGTTTTACGGAAAAAATAAGCCTGATTTTATCACCTCACATTACGCGGATGGTGGATATGCAGCAAAACTCGCCTTAGAATTGGCAGGAATACCATTTTCCTTCACCGGCCATTCTTTGGGCGCACAGAAGTTAGACAAACTGGCATTCGTAAACAGTAGTTGGTCGAACTTGAATGAGCAGTTTAAGTTTTCGAAACGTATCGCCGCCGAGAGAAATAGTATGAAATACGCGGCAAAAGTGTTTGTGTCTACGGAACAGGAAAGAGTTGACCAATATTCACACCCACTATACCAAAAAGCAGTTGATACGTTTGATGATCAAAAATTTGAGGTCATACCACCCGGGGTAAATGAGAGCATATTCAATCAAAGGATTTCTGCCACCGATAAAGGGCAAACGTCAAAATTGGATGCAATTCCCGGATTAAACAAGAAACCGGCTATTCTTGTCTCAAGCCGCCTAGATAAAAAAAAGAACATTGAAGGTTTGGTCAAAGCTTATTCAGAGAGCAGCACCTTACGCAATGCTGCATCGCTAGTGCTTTGCGTGCGGGGAATTGACGATCCAAAGCGTGATATTTTCAATCTAGAAAAAGAAGAGAAGGCGGTTCTGGGCAACATAATAGACACGATTGATTCGAATAATATGGCTGGTCAAGTTTATTTTCTGAACATTTCTTCACAACTTGAGTTGGCAGCAACTTACCGGTATTTTGCCCGACTTAGTTCAGTTTTTGCGCTAACTTCTGTCTATGAGCCATTTGGCTTAGCACCTATTGAAGCAGCTGCAACGGGTTTGGTTCCCGTTGTCACAAAAAACGGGGGGCCCGCAGACATTTTTTCAAATGGGTCTGGGATACTCATTGATCCAACCTGCTCCAAAAGCATAGCAAATGGATTAATGGAAGGCTTGAATAAACACTCAGAATTATCCAGTGCGGCGGCAAAGCATGTAAATGAAAATTTCTCATGGGACAAAACAGCTGAGAGCTATATCACTGCGATAGATAAAATTGTTTCAACACATATAAAAAGTGTTAGCACACAGGATTCAGTATTGGATTGTGATGAGGAAATTAAGACTTATCTAACGAGGCATTTTGCTTGAATTCCACATTAATTTTCTCAGTATGCTTGCAGACTCAGTAAACTAGCTAGGAACATCGTCCACATCCACCGATCCAAGGCGAAGACCGTCCGAAACGTGGCAATGAACGCGGCAATAATTATGCCAGCATCAAATCGTCTGGTGCGCCGGTCGCTGCGCGCACATTTTCATGAAAAAACGTCCAATAGCCTTGGGCACAGCTGGCAAGACCATGTTCTTCACACAAAAGCATCAGGCTTTGTAAAAACATGCCAAGATCCATCCACTGGCCATAGCTTAGAGAGCGGTCAATATATGCAAACACGCCAACTGGCGCATTAAACATCAGCGCGTTTTTGGCAAATTGCGCTCGGCGGCCGGCCTTGTCTTCTCGTGCGATCCCAAGAACGCGGTAAATATCCTCCCCGATTGCAAAGCGCCGCGCATCAAATTCGGTTTTGAGTGGTTTGGATAGACCGCATATTCAGGCGTCGACAGTGGCTGATTTTGGGCAATAGCGTCACGGGTAGTGGCCTTCAGGCTAGCCAGCGCGTCCCCCGTCAATACAAATAGCTGCCACGGCTGCAAATTGCCATTCGACGGAGCGCGGGACGCCTGTTGAATGATGCTCCGCAACAATTTGCTATCCACTGGTCGGTCAGGAAAGAGCGGCAGGATTTGCGGTGCTGTAAGGCGTGTTCGACCGTCATTGTTAAACTCACTCTTTCGATATTTTTCTGTTTGGCCGTATAACGCTGCCTTTTCTTATCATTCAAAACACCCCTATATGAGTGTTATAGAATAGCAAAATATTCGTCGACTTGCGCCGTGCATAACTGAGTGTGGTTAATATTTTCAAAATCTGTTGCACATCAAGCTCTGATAGAGCAAAAGACACCATGTTCGAGATCCGCCCATCCCCGGTTCTTGGGCTTTTTTCACGTGATCAGTGTTGTGTTTTATTGGGTTTTATTCTGCTACCTAGCAATCATACTGTTAACGTTTTCCCTATGTATATACCGGTGAAATTGCTCAAAAGCCTCATACCATCATAATGCAAGTCTGATTTGACACAAAAACAATGGTGCTGGCCTTGATTAATTTACCATGGCCCTAGAACCATCATTGACTTTATTAGCATACCTATAAATAGTTTTGGCCGTATTTTTTCCGAGATAAATGACTGGATTGACAAACATGAAACTCATTACCTTCCGCCATAAAAGGCACTGTCAAAGCGGGTGTTCTAGCTGACAATGATCGCATCATTGTCAAAGATGAGGGCCCTGATGCGGCCAATGCCGTGCGACATCTTATTGAGAGTGAAATCGGGGTGACAAGTTGGCAAGGCGGCGCAGCCAGCCTTGATTTGTCCGAAGTAGAGTTATTGGCTCCGATACCCGATCCGCGCCGCAACATTTTTTTGTGTTGGTAAAAACTACTATGCGCATGCCAAAGAATTTAATGATTCTGGATTTGACTCATCCACCAAGGAAGAAGTGCCATCAGTACCGGTCATTTCACCAAGGCTACGACATCTGTCATTGGCCCAAATGCCCCTATTTTGTCGGCCATGGACCCGACTGATTCGGTCGATTATGAATGTGAGCTGTGTTTTGTAATCAGTAAAAAAGCACATAAAGTGACCAAGGCGGACTGCTTTGATTATATTTTTGGTTACACCATTTTAAATGACGTGACGGCGCGTTATCTTCAACAACGCCACAACCAGTGGTTTTTGGGAAAAAGCCTCGACAGCTTTGCCCCTATGGGCCCATCGATTGTCACTAGTGATGAAATTGGCGACATCACCGCCTCGACGATTTCAACAACGGTAAATGGCGATGTTCGTCAACAGGCAAAAATTGCCGATCTGATCTTTGACATCCCAACTCTGATGGAAACTCTGACCGCGACGATGACGTTATTGCCTGGAGACATCATTGCGACTGGCACACCCGTTGGCGTTGGTCTTGGCTTTAAACCGCCAAAATTTTTAAAAACCGGCGACACAGTCAGTGTTGCAGTCGATAGCATCGGCACACTGACCAATCCTGTGCAATAACGACCCGATATTAACCGCTTTGCATGCGACGACGTGCTTGATTGCCAAGTTTGTTATAAAATTGGCAAGTATTGACTCTCGGCCTAAAGCTTCCCATACTTTTTCTTCCAGTTCCTGAACGATGCGCTTTGTTTTGGGGAAACCATGGATACGACAGAGAGAATTCTTGTGTCGAAAAGGAGAAAACCAATGAAAAAACAGATTTTTGCCGCGATTGTTGCTGGGAGTGCGTTAATCGCCACGCTGAACACTGCACTCGCAAATGAAAAAATTAAGGTAACTCAGGCTGTAGCGAGTTTCGCTTTTTTGCCAATTGACTACGCAAAGGCAGCTGGATTTTTTCAGTTTGAGGGAATAGAGGTTCAACAAATCGCTACGCGCGGTGGCCAGATCTGACAGCACTTATTTCGGGTGATGTTCAGTTTAATGCAGCGGCTGGAACATACCAAATCGGCGCGATAGCCGCCGGTAGGGATATTGTTAACGTTTACAATTTTTACAACCGGAACCTCATTGGACTTGTTTTATCTGCCGATGCAGCAAAAAAATCAGGTGTTGGGGCAGATGCCCCCTTGAAAGACAGATTGGCGGCTCTAAAAGGTCTGAAGATTGGTATGACACGGCCGGGATCTTTGACTGATAAACAAGTTCGGCACCTACTTAGACAGGGTGGGTTAACTGATGGTGATGCGCAAATCGTTGCGATTGGCGGCCCGCCAAATCTTTTGTCCGCGATGAAGCAGGGCGCAATCGACGCTTATGCTATATCTGTACCTCACTATCAAATAGCAGCTAAAAAGCTCGGTGGAGTAATATGGGTAGATAATACGCGAGGAGATGACCCATCTATCGATCCTTTCATGATGGAAAGTATTTTAACAACTGCCGAGTATGCAAAGAATAATCCCGAAACTGTAAAAAAGATGGTTAGGTCAATGGATAAAGCTGTGAACGATTTATCCAAAAAAAGTCGGAGGAAGTGATGGCGGTTGTAAAAGCGGTTTTCAAAAAAGTGCCTGATGACGTTATGCTTGAGGGCATCGCTGCAGTCCAGAAAGCCCTCAACACGAGCGGACGTGTTTCACAAAAGATGGCGGAAAACACGCTGTTGTTGGACGGCCGTGGAGACAAAGTCTCTCCCTGAACAACTCTTTGGAACTTTTACATCAGACTTTTTACCTTAGTTGTGGCGACGAAAAGCAATACAAAGGTCCGTCGCGGGAGAGGCTCACGCTCCTCCGTGATGTACCGACCGCCATATCTATGGTTCAGGTCAATAAGACTTTTAAGTCTGATCGTGGCGAAGTAGTCGCTCTTAGTGACGTGAGTCTTGATATCAAACAAGGTGAATTCGTCACCATTGTTGGCCCATCAGGATGTGGCAAGTCAACTGTTCTTAATATAGTTGTGGGCCTATTTGAACCAACGTCGGGCAAAAAAATTTGCTTTGGGGAGGAGAGCAAAGGTATTAATCCAGACATTGGATACATTACTCAATCTGATAACCTGTTTCCGTGGCGCACTGTGATAGAGAATGTGATGTTTGGATTGCAGATGCGTGGTGCCGCAGACCCTGCGAGCCGAATGGAGATTGCGAGAAACTTAATCAGTATGGTTGGCCTAAGCGGTTTTGAGAATCATTATCGTCATGAGCTCTCCGGCGGTATGCGGCAGCGGGTCAACATAATTAGAACGCTCGCTTTTGAGCCTAAAATGATACTACTTGACGAGCCTTTCGGTCCACTTGACGCGCAAACACGCCTTAATCTTCAAGAGTTACTAGTAGATATTCGTAGCAAAAGGCCGCAGACAACTTTTTGTTTCATCACACACGATTTATCTGAAGCAATAGCACTTGGTGACCGCGTTGTAGTGATGAGTGCTCGTCCCGGACGCATAAAAGACGATATTTTGGTCGACCTGCCAACTCCGAGAGATGTGTACTCGGTGACAACTCATCCGAGATTCAGAAAGATACATGACAAAGTATGGAGTCACTTGGCAGAAGAAATGCGAGATAGAAGTCATGACTGAAAATACTCAGATTTTTCTGGCGCGTTTTAGTTGCAATCGGATTGCTGGGCAGCTGGGAGATTTCATCCGGCCTATTATTTGATAGTTTTTGGTTGTCTCAGCCGTCTGAAATAGCAGTTTATTTGAGAGAGGCGGCGCTTTCTGGTCAGTTATACTCCGATTTGTCAGCTACTTTCTCGGCGACTGCATACGGCTATGTTTTAGGAGCGGTTCTTGGTCTGTTCTTTGGCCTCATACTCTCTCAGTCTGAGCGCATCGCATTAATTTTACGCCCCTTTATTATGGCCATATACGGCATCCCACGAATAGCACTCGCGCCAATATTCATACTTTGGTTTGGAATAGCAATGACATCCAAAATAATGATGGCCGCAATGATGACGTTTATGTACGTATTTTTTAATACCTACGAAGGCATCCGAGCTTCTGACCTTGAGCTAAAAAATGTTGCACGTGTTCTTGGAGCAAATCGTTTCCAACTTTTTTGGTATGTAACACTGCCTAATGCTTCTCCTTGGATAATTGCTGGGTTGCGGATTGCGATACCGCAGTCGCTAGTTGCAGCTGTTGTTGCTGAATTTATAGCCTCCACAGGAGGACTTGGATATAGGCTGATGGAGACAACCTCCAGTCTTGACACGCCGGGAACAATGGCAGGAATATTAAACCTCAAGGTAATAGTCATGGGATTAAACTCTGCCCTCGATAAAGGGGAAAATTATATTCTCAAATGGCGCCCAAAGGATGAAAAATGAACAGAGAAATTGATAGCGATATTATTGAGCCATCTATAGACCCAGAAACAAAAAAAATAGGTGTCCGATCGGTAAAGGGGTTAATTTTGGCGGGACAAATACAGCGATTAAAATCCGTGACTTTGACGTTTTCTACACAGACGAGCCGTCTTCACTGGGTGGCACTAACACGGCGCCAAGTCCATTGGAAACCACATTGGCAGCGCTCATTGGTTGTGATGGTGTAATTATCAATGGAGTGGCTAAAGCTATAAACTTTGAATACGCTGGAGTTGAATTGGAGTGTGAAAGTCAAATAGACATCAGAGGCCCAAAAGGTGTGCCGGGGATCAGGCCATATTTTGAATCTGCTAAAATGAAAATTACAGTTTACACTGACGAAAGTGAAGATAGATTCAAAACTCTCGAGAAAAACGTCGAATATAGGTGCCCTGTGATGAATTTGTTTCGTGCAGCTGGTGTTGTTTTAGAAGTCGACTGGCAAAAGAGCCAGCTTCTCATTTCAGGCAAGCTCCAGAGTAATTTGTTTTTTTTAATCCGTTTTTGAACAAAGTTACCCACCACCGTCTCCACCAATCCCACAACCAAGGTCCGGCACGCAAGAGCCTAGTCCCGTTATTCCCCTCCACCCCCTCACAGACATCCAAATCTGAGGCAGAAACAGCTCCAGTAACCCCGGTCCGTGGTCCACGGTCCATGGAACTTGGTTCATGGGCAATTTAAACGTGGCAATGAACGCGGCAATAATTTAGAACGCAAAAAGCCACCTCAAAACTGAAGTGGCTAATTTATTGTAATAATTTGATATTTTTGGTTGCGAACGCAAATGAGGCCGCTACGATCAGCCTAGTGTGTACTGATACCAATCAGGCATCGTCTCAAGCGCAGCAAAACCCTCCGCAACAATGGTCCTGCCCCAATCACCACAGAACGATATGATCAACGGGATGCTGAAAAGTGCAACGAGCAGTTCACCTTTGAGGCTCTGTTGAAAGCCCTGTGTCATGATTTTCCCAGATTCATGCGTGGAAGCGACCTTCATCACCTCCGGTTTGGCTTGCTAGCGCGTTTCTCAGCAACCTTCAGATCTGCCTTTAACTCCAGCCAGCCCCACGAGGCCCAAGAGCCCCGCCGCCGCCTGTACGCGTGTCGATATGTATCGCATGTTTAGAATCCCTACGTTCTGGTGGCGTCGGCTTGCTATGGAAACAAACGTTCGTCCCACGGATAGACTGACATCGTTTCGAAGCCATCATCCGTAATGACGCCCTGATCTTCCAGCTTGACCATGTGATCTCCGCCAACCTCGCCCACTAATGCCTCTACGCAAAGCGTCAGGCCAGGTTCAAGAATGGCGTCAAAGGCACCGTCCACCAGTCGGTCTGGATAGGCGATCAGGGGCCACTCGTCACACATGCCAACACCATGCATTGGAGATGAATATTTGAGCGCATCATATTTGTCCTGAAGGACATGCAAAGACCGTGTCAGGTCTTCCATATGAAGGCCCGGTCTGCAGGAGTGCGGTGTTATAGCGGATGTGCTCTACCGCCTCGGCATAGCTTTCGCGCATATGAGACGGGGCCAGATCGTCACCGATCCACCACGTGCGGCTTAGGTCTGCACAGATACCATAAGAGCCGATCAGATCGGTGTCGAAAGCGAGAATTTCACCCTCTGAGATGACCCGCGGCCCGCATTCCTGAAACCATGGGTTGGTGCGCGGGCCGGAGGTGAGTAGCCTTGTTTCAATCCACTCGCCGCCACGCTTGATGTTCTCGGCATGGAGTACAGCCCAGACATCGTCTTCGGTCACGCCACCCTTAGGGATTTCGGTACGTGCAAAGTCTTCCATAACAGCCATGGCGCGCTCACAGGAATGGATGGCGCAACGCATGGCGCGTAGCTCATGCTCTGTCTTGATGCCCCGCGTGCGTTCGGTAACTTCCTCACCATCGCGGTACTTCAGCCCCGCGCGGCGGATCGCGTCCAGCCCCGCTGGCTGAATCTTGTCGATGCCGATCTGTAGATGGTCTGGTGCGTGACGGGAAAGCAGGTCTGCGACCTCGGCAGCAAAGGCATCGGCCGCCGGACCAATCCGGTCACCACGGGCAAAATAGAACATATCCGCACCAGAACGGCTTTCGCGCACCAGCGGATTGAATTCTGCAAGGAATGGCGCATTCTTGTAATCCCAAAGTATCATGTAGCCATCGGCACAAAGTAGGCAGGCCCGAAACGGGTTGTGGGTGTTCCACAACTGCATGTTCGTGGTGTCGGTCGCGTAGCGGATGTTCAGGGGATCAAACATCAAAAGGCCGCCATAGCCGCGCGCTACAATAGCATCGGTCAGGCGTTTATGGCGGGCCTTGCGCATTTCGGCCAGGTCTGGCAGTTCCAAACCTGCCTCGCGCCATTCGGCATGGGCAAGGGCAGTTGGCCCAATCTCGACACGGTTGCCGTCATTCTCTGTTCCGTCGCCAAGGCGTGGGCCCTGGCTTGGGTCAATCTTGCGACTATCACTATAGTGAACGTTCATTTGTTTTTCATCCCCGTGTACACAACACTACATTTCCATCATTATACCATTGATGGCCTATGTCCCTCACGCCAAATTAGGAGCGCATATTGACGCCGTTGCCGTCGTAAATTGGTCCAGCCAAAACCTCTGCATCATAGAAGTTGCCCAGAATTTCAACTTGGAGAGTGGTTCCAGCGGCTGCGAATTCGGCGGCAACATAGCCCATCGCCATCGATTTGCCGACATGGTGCGCATAGCCACCCGAACTGACGTATCCAACCGGCACGCCGTCTTTCAGAATCGCCTCGTCATGGGCGACGTCTATGCCGTTAGTGTCAATAACCATTGTCACCAGTTTTTGTGAAACGCCCTCATTGAGCGCCTTTAACGTGGCTTCCTTACCGACGAAATCCTTCTTCCAGTTGATGAAGACATTCATCCCTGATTCGATAGCGTTGAAATCCGGGCGGTATTCCATCGTCCAGACACCCCAACCCTTTTCGAGCCTCATCGACAGCAGCGCACGCGCCCCATACCAGCGATAGCCCAGATCAGCGCCGGCCTCTTCAATGGCATCGGCAAGGCGCATCAAATATTGCGGCTTGCAGTAGATCTCATAACCCAACTCGCCGGAGAAACTAATCCGGTTAAGAATTACCGGAACACCACCGACGAACGTCTGCCGCAAGTCACGGAACTTTAAGGCTTCGGTGGAAACATCGTCGCGTGTGATCCGGGCCAGCAGCTCTCGCGATTTCGGGCCGGACAGTGCGATGCCGTGCCAGTCGTCCGAAACATTGGCATAGGCAACATCTGCGGGCAGGTCTTTTTCGAACCAGCGGCGGTGTGCCTCTTGCATGGCCCCTGACCCGAATAGCATGAAATGATCCTCAGCGAGGCAAGCCACCGTCAGATCGCCGTAAAGCTTGCCCTTTGGCGTCAGCATCGGTGTCAGTGCCAAGCGGCCCGGCTTGGGCACGTATCCTGCAAGAATGTGGTTGAGAAAATCGCGTGCCCCTGTGCCCTTGAATTCGTGTTTGGCAAAGTTAGCGATCTCTAATCCACCAACGGCTTCACGCACGGCCCTGATTTCCTCTGTGACATAGTTGTGAGAGCGGTTACGCTCGAAGGTTGGCACTTCATGTGCATCTTCCGGTCCATCTGCAAACCAAAGCACATGTTCGAGGCCGAAACCCTGATCCATCACAGCACCCTTGGCGATCATCCGATCATAGAGTGCGGTTGTCTTTTGCTTGCGTCCTTTGGGAAGAGTCTCGTTCGGGAAGGTCATCACAAACCGGCGTTCGTAGTTTTCCGACGATTTGATTGTGCCCCAGTCAGGTGTTGCGAATTCACCAAAACGCGCCACGTCCATTGCCCAGACATCAATAGATGGTTCCCCATCGATCATCCACTCTGCAAGGGTTAGGCCCACGCCCCCGCCCTGACAAAAAGCCCGCCATGACGCCAACAGCCACCCAATAGTTCTTCATACCCGGAACAGGACCGATTAGCGGGTTGCCATCAGGGCCAAAAGTGAAGGGACCATTGATCACGTCCTTGATCCCGGCATTAACCATAGCCGGAAGCCGCTCGAATGCGGTCTCCAGACGATCTGCAACACGATCCAGATCTGGCGGCAACAATTCATGACCGAAGTCCCACGGGGTGCCGCCGACTTTCCACGGGGTCGCTTTGGCTTCATAGGTGCCGAGCAACATGCCTTGACCTTCCTGACGACAATACACGTTGGCCTCGAAATCAATGCCGTGTGGTAGCTGCTGCCCAAAGTTTGCGACTTCATCCATGGGTTCGGTGATCAGATAATGGTGTTCCATCGGTTGAACGGGCAGGTGAATACCAGCCATTTGACCTACCTCACGGGCCCATAGACCTCCACAATTAACAACATGCTCTGCGTTGATCGAACCTTTCGGCGTCACAATATCCCAGCTGCCATCGGGGCGCTGCGTCATGGCAGTCGCGCCACAATGGGTAAAATATTGCGCACCATGCGCCTTGGCCGCCTTGGCAAACGCATAAGTCGTGCCGGAAGGGTCCAGATGGCCGTCCTGCGCATCCCACAGCACTGCATGATAGTGGTCTGGATCGATCAAAGGGTGACGCTCGGCCAATTCTTGGGGCGAAATGAATTCCTGGTCCAACCCCATGTAGCGCGCTTTTGATCGCTCACCCTTCAGGTAATCATACCATTCCTTGGTGGAGGCGGCATAAAAGCCACCGGTCTGATGCAGACCAACGGACTGGCCGGATAGCTCTTCAATCTCTTTGTAAAGATTGATTGTATAGGATTGCAGACGTGAGATGTTTGGATCTGAACTAATGGTATGGATGCCACCGGCCGCATGCCATGAAGAACCGGATGTCAGTTCGTCCCGTTCCAGCAGCACAGCATCCTTCCAGCCAAACTTGGCCAGATGGAATAGGATTGAGCAGCCAACTACCCCCCTCCAACAACAACGACTTTTGCATGCGTTGGCAGTTTCTTGGTTCCTTTGGTCTCATCAATCTGTATCGTCGGCATTAGTGATCTCTCTTACTGTGGCATTTGGAGCTTTGTGAAGGTCAGAAGTCAGTGGGTGCGCCACCCTCGGCCTTCCGCTTGGCGACAAAGGCCTCAATTTCTTCCCGAATTGCAGGTTCCAGCGGCGGCGGCTCATAGGCGGCAAGGCGGCTTTTCCACTCAGCATTCGCGTTTTCGATTGCAATTGGCGATCCGCCTTCCTGCCAGGTTTCAAAATTGCGCCAGTCACTCAGGATCGGAGAATAGAAAGCATCGCGATATCGCGCCTGCGTGTGTTCGGTGCCAAAAAAATGACCCGCTGGTCCAACCTCATTGATGGTTTCCAGCGCCAAATCGTCCGGGCTGGTCGAAACCGGCTGAAGGAATTCGAAACCATCTGCAGCAAATCAATATCCAGGATTGTTTTCTCATATGAGCAGCAAAGGCCTCCTTCGAGCCATCCCGCCCCATGCATAAGCATATTGGCACCACCATTGATAGCGCCCCACAGTGAGAATACCGCCTCATATGCCGCTTGCGAATCAACCGTATTGGCTGCGCATACGTTTGAAGAGCGATAGGGAATACCATAGCGCCGTGCCAGCTGCCCGCCGATATGCTGTGCCTTCATGTATTCTGGCGTGCCAAAAGCAGGCGAACCGGTTTTCATATCCACATTGGAGGTAAATCCACCATACATCACAGGCGTCCCAGGGCGCACCATCTGGGTGAGAGCTACACCAGCCAGGGCCTCAGCATTTTGTAACGTCACAGCGCCAGCAATCGTGATCGGAGCCATGGCTCCTGCCAGCGTGAATGGCGTGATAACGACAAGTTGACCCATCTCGGCCAGGGCCATAACCCCCTGCATCATCGGAATGTCCAGCTGCAGAGGAGAGTTCGTATTGATGATCGAGAACATGCAGGCCCGATCACGCATCTGATCATGTGTCAGACCATGGGCAATCCGCGTCATCTCAATCGCATCGGCTACACGCTCTTCCCCAAGCGAGTAGATGCAATAGGCTTTGTCGGTCAGCGTGATGTAATCCTGAATGCAATCCAGATGGCGGATCGATGCATGAATATCCACGGGCTCCACGGGATACCCACCTGTGACGTGCAGGATGTTGTGCATCTGTGCCAATCTCAGAAAGTTGCGGTAGTCCTCTTGGTTGCCTACCCGGCGGCCCCGGTCAGTATCAGAGCAATTCGGTGCACTTGCCATCATATTAAAAACAATGTTGTTTCCACCCATAGTGACGTTGTGCTGAGCATTTCGGGCATGCAGCGTGAATTCCGACGGCACAGTTGCAATGGTCTCAACGACCAGATCGGGATCAAAACGCACACGCGTCTCGCCTTCCCTGACATTGGCTCCCGCCTTTTTCATAATATCGCGGGCGCCCTCATGCAGCACGTCCAGACCTGTCTCAGACAGTAATTTCAAAGATGCCTGATGGATGTGCTCTACCTGATCATCCGAAATCAGCGCAACAGAGGGGTAGGGGCGTTTCAGCTGCGTAAATGGACGTTGGGCAATAGTGGGGGCCGGTGTTGTCATCTCACGGCGTCGTCCACGGCGTCCGCGTTCCTGTTGTGCCAGTTGTTCAGTCGTCATCTGGAATTGCCTTCCTCACCAAGAATTTTATCTAACAGTTTGTGATGAGGTGTAGAGATTTAGGCAAATGAGTAATAGGAACATCCATTTATTTTTGTAATGACCTGTCTGCAAGTTGAGATTAAAATGCATGTAACATTTGTTATACAATGAGGTGATTATGTCCTCTAAAAATTCTCCCAGCCTAACCTCGCTCCGAGCCTTTTCTGTTGCGGGCAATTGCCTGAGCGTTACAGGCGCCGCTCAACAACTTGGCGTGACCCAGAGTGCAGTTAGCCGACAAATCAAGGCGTTGGAGGACTCGCTGTAATTCAAATTATTCGACCGCATTGGAAATAGCATCAATCTGACGGCAGAAGGTCAGGCATTTCACCAAAAGGTCTTCACGATCTTTGGTCTTCTCGAGGATGCAACAAATGATGCAACCAATTCCTTCGCGCGGCAAAAGATTAATTTGTTGGCGCCTCCTACCTTGGCCGCCCGTTGGTTAACCCGGCGACTACGAGATTATCCTCAAAGTTTCGCAACCGTTGAACTGGCTGTTCACACTGAGCCATGGCCAAATATCCGAATGGATTGTGTAATCCACTTCGGCAGGCACCCAAGCAAAGATTCAGAGAATGTTAAATTGTTCCTAGAACAGCATGTCGCTGTTTGTTCGCGCGATCTTTTTGAAAACCGCTGTGCCATGCGCGCAAGCTCCCGTTGCACGTTTTTGACAAGGGTGTCTTATTTCCCCTCTGGAAGGACTGGCTGACACTTGAGCCAGGCTACGCGGACCTGCCAACTGGACCATCAATGGAATTTTCTTCACTCGAACTTGCTATTCAAGCGGCTAAAAATTCTGTTGGTGTCGCTGTCGTAGATCGGAACATGATCGAATATGAGCTGGAGGCAGGTAGTCTCGTCCAGATTTCTCCGACCACGGTTACAGGACCAAACGGATACTGGCTTGAGATATCAAAAGAACAGGGACCAAGAAAAGCTCAGTCCAGTTTTTCCGCTGGCTAAAAATTGCTGCTGGCTCGGCAATTTAAAGCAGCTTCGCAAGACTATTCAGAATGCTGTTGCGCAGGCCAGTGGCAAGGTTATCAGGCAGGGCATCCAGAATGTGCTGCAATTCTTTGCCCGTGATGGCATCAATGCGTGCCCACAAAACATTGGTTCACCGGTCCGGGAAGAAACCTGTATTATGATCAGGCGCACCTAGAGGGATACTGGCGTTAACGTCAGTTTGGTTGCTCGACGGCTGGGCGTATCCCGCAACACGGTCTATAAGCACGTACGCGATGCCTGAAAATCAATAAAATGGCTCAGTGAATCTGCCAACCCATCAAAGGACCGAGGTCCGCGAACCGCAGACCGTGCAGCCACAGCCCCCACCCCCTTCAATAAAGTCCAAATCTGATTGAGAAGCGCCCTCAGTAACCCCGGTCCGCAGTCCAAGGTACGCAGACAGCACAACAGTTACTTTTGATCACCTAAAAGTTTTTTAGCTAACTTTACTCGGCTCTCTGGAGGCATTGACGCAATCTTTTTGACTAAAGTAGTTCGAACCAAGTCCAAACGGCGTGACAACTTAGAGTAATCCACTTCTATCAGAGATAAAACTGCGTCGGCATCAAAGGGCGTTGCCTGAATAGCTTGGGCCAATTCTGTCGCCATAGCTTGCCTAGCGCCTTTTTCCAGTCCAACACCTTTGCTTTGAGCCTCTTGGAACAAACGGTGGGTCTCACGCTGGTCCTCTCGATCCATTGCAAGCAACAGGGACCTAAGACCAGAAAAACGCTCGGGCAAGCCCACCCTTTGGGGCGAACCCAAATTAACTACCCGCAAATCCTTGTAGCCCTCTAAGCCAAAAAAACTGCCTACGGCGCCTACCACAAATAAGTTCGCAGCAAGTGAGATCCACAGTAATAATTTCATTGTTTTTTTTGACATTATTTTCTCCTAGGTGTGTGCCAGATAAAATCCCAGCTCATCACTCAGCCCAACCAAATCACTTAAGCGCTCCATTTGGGAAAAGGCAGTCGTGATATCCAAGACAAATTCGGGAGGGTTGAACCCAAGCAATACTCCAAAAACATAGCCGAAACCAAGCCTGCCCTTGGGAGCCAGCCGCCGGCCTGAGCTAAAACGTTGGCAAATCGATCAAATAACGGTCGTTCCTCAGGTGCGATTGCAATCTGCGGCTTTTTTAGGGCAGCCTCTATGGCTTGGTTTTGTAAACGTTCGAGAAACTGCTTGCTTATTTCCGGTGTTGTTTTCTGAACTTCATCAAATAGAAGGCCCAATTCACGCTCGTTCAATGGCGGATACTTGAAATCTTTATTAGTCATCTTCCAATCCTAATGCTTTTTTTTGTGGGGCCAATGTTCTCGCCAAGGCTTGCTTGCCACGCGACACTAAACTTTCAACAGCTTCTATGGAAATCCCCATAATCTCAGAAATATCTGGGTTCGGCAGGCCTACAATGTGGCGCAAAATGACCGCCCGCTTTTGCCGATCAGGCAGGGTCTCCAGCGCAATTCGCAAGGCCTGCAGCCGCTCCTTGTTTTGTAAATTGCATTCCACACCCGGAGTATCATCTACCACCTCTTGCTGCACATCACCTGAATTGCGATTTGATTTCCGCAAATGGTCAATGCATAGATTAAACGTCACACGATAGAGCCAAGTGGTGATCTTTGCTTTGTTAGCCTTCCATTTTGGAGCCGCTTTCCAAAGACGTAAAAGACTCTCTTGGGTCACATCTTCCGCCTCTGCACGGTCATTTAGGATCCGGAAGGCTTGGCTGAAAACGACAGGAGCCAGACGCGAAGTCAAGGCCAAAGCGGCAGCGCGATCGCCATTTGAAAATCTAGCAAGAAGTTCCTCATCCCTGTGAATTTTTATTGTTTCTAAAAAGTCATCTGTACAAGAATTTTCTAAATTACCATCGAATACCGTCATAGTTCCTGCTTAATCAAATCTACGGCATAACCGATGTCGCTGTTATCAAAAAGGTTGTCTGGCCTGCTGAGTATTGCAAAGAAATCATATAACCAAAATGACGGCGATTAGGGACATTGGGGCCAAGGCGGCAATTAAATTACAAATAACTAGCCATTCTTCGATGCCATGGGCAGGCTCAGGTATCTCATCCATAAACATTTCCTGTTCTGTAAAGGCCTTAAGTTCTTTATCAGTCAGGCTTTTGGCTATTGGTCTTGTCACCCTGCTATACATTGGGAGCCTCAAACTCTTCTTGAGAAATCATCCCATCTTTATTTTTATCAAGATATTTTATCATCCGCTGCCCGCCAAGCTTGGCTTGCATTTCTGCTTGCTCGACAGTGCCGTTTCCATTTGTGTCCAGACGCTTAAGTAACCAATTTGACCGTTTTGTCATTGTGACCACCAACTCATCTCTGCTCAGGCTACCGTTGCCGTTTATATCAATATTCGCAAATCTTGCTGCGCCATAGGCCTGAATTTCAGCCTTGGTGATCATACCATCACCATTGGTATCCAGAGTGGAAAACTCTGGTCTATCGCCGCGGAGGTGCTGTGCAGATGCTGGGAAGAATGTTAGTGCAGCCGTGGTGGCTAATGTCAGAATTGCGATCTTGTTCATTATAAATTCCCTTTAGTTGATCGGTTTAGCGTTATTGGAGCGCGTAGCAATTTTCCTGCTTAGTGTTCATAGAACGCACCAGCTCAAAGACTCCGTCGAATAAAGTGGAAAATTATTTTAGACCTAACTTACTGGCCTTATTGAAACTGTATCTCATAGCCTCTGCCAACCAATCAAGTAAACCGTCGATCCAAGGCGCAAGGCCCGGCCATTCTAAGTCCCACCCCCTTCAACAAAGTCCAAATCTGATGGAAAAACG
>JAYQLI010000040.1:0-21614 GCA_038143065.1 Rhodospirillales bacterium
ACATGGATGGAAAGAACCCTGCTTTGTGCACCGTAGACAGAGAACTGCGATGCTTGAATTATTTACCCCTTTGCCCATCTCCGTGTGGCATTACGGTAGGAGATTTCAGCAAGGCGGCAGGGGAAAGGCAAAACCATGTTGGGTAACTCAATCAGCGGAGTGATATTTGATCTCGACGGCACACTTGCCGACACGTCTCCCGATATAGCAGCGGCATTGAACGCAGCACTGCGCGACACCGGGCAGACGCCGTTGCCAGTGCCGGACGTCATCAGCATGATCGGTGACGGCATCCCAACGCTGGTCGAGCGCGCGATCGCTCGTCTGGGAGCGAGTGGGTCGCTTCAGGATGTCATGGTTGAACGTATGCTTCACCATTATGATCGGGATTTTGTGTCCATTCCGAACTGATGGTTGGTGTGGCCGATTGCCTTGATGCGCTGCGGGATCTTGGCCTGCCGATGGCAGTGTGCACAAACAAGGATCAGGTTATCGCCCGCAAGATCATCACGGCGCTTGGGATAGAGCCCTATGTTACGGTGACGGTTGGGCGGCAGCCGGACATTTCAAAGAAGCCCGACCCAGCGATGCTGAAGTTTGCGGCTCAAGAGATCGGATGTGTCGTTAGTTCAATTGTGATGGTTGGTGACTCTGATGTCGACGCGGCGACGGCACGGGCCAGCGGCGCGCCCTCGGTAATTGTGCGGAACGGGTATTTTTCTGGAGATTACGAAACTATTGGCGCCGATTTTCTAATTGAGGACATGACCGGTTTCATGCCGTTGATGTCGAAACCGGCCAGCGCCTGATGTTACGGAACGCCGGATACAGGCCACATCGCCGCCATACATTTCGCCTTCATAGGGGATGTTCCCGTCACTCAGAGCTGTAACCTGTAACGCTCCGAAAAAGGAACGAACCTCGGTGGGTCCGGCCTTGCCACCAAGCCTGGTGGTCAAAATCGCGCCGACATCTCATACGTGATATCAGCTGGTCTGCTAGTCATATCATGGCAGACATTATAGTACAGAGGTCATCAGGCCTGTTTATGACCCGAAGGTGACCAATGCGCCAACGATCTGGAATACCTAATATCCTTGATTTCGAGGGCATGCGGTGCCTTTTGAGTCAAAAATGACCCATAAACTTAATCCGAGAGTTCGAAATTTGAACTCAAGAGAAATATGTGCGTTACTAGGCTATGTTCCGCACCTTGATTTTTCTGCTTTGGTTGTGTTCTACGCAAGCGCACGCGCATGAACTGCGCATCATAACGTCGTTTCCTCCCTCAGTTTCAGACGCTTACGTTGCGCTTTGGAAGTCACAAAACCCTGAAACCGATGTTCTGGTTCTCAACAAGAACACGGTCGCTGCTATCGATGAGATCGCGCGCGGCAACGGTCGAGGCTTCGACGTTTTCATGGCGTCGTCGCCTGAAGCATTCGAGTTGTTGTCTGAAAATGGTTCGTTCATCTCGGCGCCTTCATGTGGCCTAGAGTCGGAGGATGCCGTTAAACCTTTCGCACTCTCGTCTGTCGGTTGGACCCGGCGCAAAGAGAGCGCCGTTTTCATGCCGGGCACTTTGAACGATCTGCTAAAGCCCTTGTATCGAGGCAAGATCGCTATGGCACGGCCTGCCCGATCGGGCTCAAGTCATCTGATGGTTGAACAGCTCCTTCAGACCCGCGGATGGCAGGACGGATGGACCTATCTTCTGAGTTTAGCCGGTAATTTATCCACGCTGACCGCGCGCAGCTTTGCGGTTCCAAATGGCTTGATCCAGGGTAGGTTCGACATCGGGTTGACCATCGACTTCCTGGCGCAGTCAAAATCGAAACAACTCAATTTTACATACGGTCGCCCGATTATGCTTACGGCGGCCCATGTTGGCTTGTTGACTGGCGGATTGGCCCAGGATCATGCTTGCGACTTCCTGCGGATGGTTTTGTCCGAGATTGGTCAACGCTTGCTCCTGACGCCGGAAATTTCCCGTATTCCGATTAGTTCAAAAGTCCGTGAATCAGCCGATAGTGTCCCGATTGACGTTATTGATGCGGTGCGGCTGGAGTGGATCCTTTACGATGCACGGCTGTCTGCGCACCGGTACTGGGCAGTCAACGCGCTGTTTGATGTCATGATCACAGAAACGCTGGCAAAACGGAAATCGCTGTGGGCGCGTCTGGATCAGTTACGCGGGGTCGCCGATCCAACGCAACTCGAAGAGATTAGAAGCCTCCTGACAAAACCCGTGGCGAGTGAGGTCGAGATTACAACGTTGTCCGAAGCAATCTCCTCAGGCCTGCGCACAACGCGGCTGACCGGCATAAGCGATGACAAACGCAACGCTATGGATACTTGGCGAGCCGCAACTGCGGCACAGATTCAAACCGTCGAGAAGCAAATTCTTTTTCTGGAACAGGACCTGCCGTGATGCACCTTTGGGCAAATCTGTTTCCACGAATGTGGATGCGATTCTTCTTGCTCATTATGTCGGTGATTGCGGTCAGTTGGATCATCGCGGGAATGGTGATCTTGCTTTTGGGCAATGCTCGGGAAACCGTCGACGATTTCGTAAAGAACGATGTCCCGCGTGTCGTTGAAACGGCGCGTTTGTCGGTGCTGTCATCGGAACTCGTTCTGCTCAGTAATCGGCTAGCCCGCACGGAGAGCACGGCCTTGACTCTTGTTGAGCAAGATCTTCGCCGAACGCTGCTGCAGATCGAAGAAATGGCAGGTGACAGCATCGCCCGAGACATCGGCGCCGATGGTCTGGCGCTTTTGCGGGAACGCATTGATGCGGTGATTGCGCGTCTAGAAATCACTGAACGAGCAGAGGATCGTGTCAGGCAGAAGATCGACACTCTGCGGTGGCTTCATGTCGACATCGAAGACGAGGCGAGCGCCATGGTTGCGGATTTCGCTTTCAATGCAGACACACTGACCGGGCGACTCGTGCGGGCGGTTGATCAAACCGAACGCGCCCAATTGGCGGAGCGGATCCAAAGCGAACAGACGCGACAGAAAGTGTTTATCAAACTCGACGCCGAGGCGTCGGCTGCAGCTGCACTTGGTATTCAGGCCGCCACGTCGGCAACTGAAACCGAACTGGATCAGTTTGAAGACAGCCTTGGCGACACGCTTTCTCGGATTGCTGTGGTCGAGTGGTGATCTTCCACAAGCGGCGGAGTTCGCGTCAGTTTTGCAGGGTCTCGCGCAGTTGAACGGGCTCTTGCTGGGCCGAGAAAGTTTGGTTGCCGCCCGTCGAAACTGGTTCGCGGAGCGAAGGAAGCTCGAGACCAGTTTAGATGCATTGTTCATCCAACTCAAAGGTGTGCAGCGGAGCATGGCCGAGGCCACCGATCAACAGAGTACAGCGATCATCAGCAAAGGGGGCGGCATTTGCCGAGTCGGCACAAAATTGGGCGTTGAATCTCGTGATGGTCACCGTCATCGCCAGCTTAGCTGGACTGCTGCTTCTGTTCTTCTACATACGCCCGTCAATCATCCTCCCGCTCCGACAATTGACCCGCGCAATGCGAGACATTTCGGCAGGTCAACCTGCCAATCTTCCCGACATGTCCGGGAAAGGGAGAGAGTTGATGGCGCTAGCAAATGCCGTGAGCACGTTCGAGGACGCCGTGACCGGGCGAGAGCGCGCTATTGAGACGCTGAAGGAAACTCAGAACGAACTCATCCAAGCTGGGAAGATGGCTGCACTGGGAACCCTCTCGGCAGGACTGGCGCATGAACTGAACCAGCCGCTGGGCGCCATTCAACAACGCATCTATCTCGTCCAGCAAGCGATTGAGCGAGATAACAAAGAGGAGGTTTCAAGGCAGATCGGAAAGATCAGCGAGCTTGTCGAGCGAATGGACATGATCATCAAGCACCTGCGCCGTTTCGCAAGGAAATCGAAGTACCTACGGGAAAAAGTCCGCTTGGGTGACTCCATCGATGGTGCAAGCGCGCTGCTTACCGGGGCCTTTCGAGAGAACAGCGTCGAACTCGAGGTCGAACCGAGAGCCCGCGAGTCGATTGTCCGCGCCGATCCCGTATTGTTGGAGCAAGTGTTGGTGAATGTGCTGAGCAACGCAGTAGATGCAATCGCTCAGGGTGGAAAACCGGGACGCGTTACGATTGCCGATGAATCCGACGGCAATGGTAAAACGGTGTTTTCCGTAACGGACAACGGAGCCGGTTTTTCGGTTATCGAGCCTGATACCGCTCTCGATCCTTTCGTCACCTCAAAGGACGTCGGAGACGGCATCGGTCTGGGGCTCTCAATTTCATACAATATCATGACGGGCATGGGCGGCTCGCTGAGGCTTGAGCATGGCATAGGCTCCGGCGCTCGTGTCATTGCGTCCCTTCCGGAGGGCTAATCAAATGTCAACTGAACCTGATGTGATGGTTGTCGATGACGATGAGGATTTTCGCGAGGCGACCTACGAACTTCTGGTGGACACTGGAATTAAAGTGGAGAAATTTTCGAACGCAGACCCGATGTTGGCAGCGCTCGACCCTGAATGGCCGGGTGTCGTTCTTTGTGACGTGCGAATGGCCGGCAGGGACGGATTCCAAGCCCTTAAAGAGGCTCGAGAACGCGCACCAGATGTGCCGTTCATCATGATCACGGGCTATGGCGACGTTCGGATGGCTGTTTCTGCGATCCGGGCGGGGGCTTTTGACTTCGTCGAGAAGACCGCGCAACCAGAGTTTATTAAGAGCGCCATCGACCGAGCGCTGGTTGCTCGCCGGATGCAACTGGAAAACAGAAAACTTCGAATGCGCGTTAGCCGAAGGGGCGGTATGCGTAGCCGCTTTCTAGGTCGCTCGGCCGCTATTAAGCGGGCCCGCAAATTGATGCATGACCTAGCCCAGCTTCCGATCACAGTCCTTGTGACCGGTGAACCAGGTACGGGGAAGTCTCTTGCCGCTGAAACAATGCATGAGTTCGGTTCCGGGCCTGGGGATTTTCGGACGGTTTCTTGTCTGACGGCGAACCCGCAGAGTTTTGCTGAAGAGATTACGGCGTTCGAGTCTGCCAGTACGGTCCTGTTCCGTAACGTCGATCGGTTGCGCCCTGATGTACAAGAGCAACTCGTAGAGTTTCTTCACCGCGACCGGCGACCACGCGCAATTCTGTCAGCTAATGACAAGCAGTCGTTGCTAGACGCGCTCTACTACATGGCGTCAGGTGCGGTCATCGAGTTGCCGCCGCTCGCTGATCGGAGACAGGATATCTTCATTCTGTTCGAGCATTTCGTGAGGGAGGCTGCGGCTCGGTATGGCAAACGCTTGCCGATGGTGACCAAGGAGTTGTTGAAACCCTTTTCTCGACACCCTTGGCGCGGGAATGCGCGTGAGCTTCGTACTGTAGCGGAACGTATGGTTCTTGGATTGCCACCTGGATTGGAAACGCGCGGCGCAACCGACATCGGTAGTCTGACATACGATGCTGCTATGGCTGAGTTCGAACGCAATCTTTTGGATCAGGCGCTCCGCGAAACTGGCGGTCGAAAGGGTGATGCTGCGACCCTATTGTCGATTCCGCGAAAGCGACTGTATCTCCGAATGAAGGCTGTGGGATTGCTCAAATCGGGTCAAGAATGACCCAATCGGCGGGTCAACATTGACCTGAAACAGTTCATTTTTATCCATTAATATTAATGAGTTGCGCGTGGACGCGACGATGGGCTTGTATTCTCCCAGCGCCATTTATGAGCGCACAAACTTACGGGAGGGTAAGACATGAAAACCAAATTAATGGCAAGCTTGGTCGTCTGTGCGCTAAGCGCGGGCGCGGCGAGCGCAAATGAGAAGATTATGGTCATCACATCGTTCCCCGATAGTATGACTGGACCCATCGAAGCTGGGTTCGAGGCGGCTAACCCGCAGTTCGATCTTGAAGTTCTCAACAAAAAAACCTCTGCGGGCATCAAGTTCATTCAGGAAATCGCAGGCGCCAATACGGCAGATATCTTCTGGGCCTCCGCGCCTGACGCTTTCGAAGTGCTCAAGAGTGACGGATTGTTGGCCGATGTAACGATTAAGTCCGAGGGCATTCCAGATAAGATTGGCGCGTATCCGATGAACGACCCGGATGGCAAATATTACGGTTTTGCGGGTGCTGGTTATGGCATCATGTGGAACGAGCGTTACTTGAAGGCAAACGGTCTTGAGCCGGCCGCCGAGTGGGATGATTTAGCGAAACCCGAATATCACGGCCATGTCGGCATGTCGGCGCCATCCCGTTCCGGCACGACGCACCTGACGGTCGAAACCGTCTTACAAGGCGATGGTTGGGATGCCGGCTGGGCAAAATGGAAGCGGATTGCGGGCAATTTCTCGACCGTAACCGAACGATCATTCGGGGTGCCGGATGGCGTGAACACAGGTAACTTTGGCCTTGGCATCGTCATTGACTTTTTCGGGTTCTCATCGAAAGCGTCAGGTTTCCCGGTCGACTTTCAATATCCGACCATCACGGCACTGGTTCCGGCCAATGTCGCCGTGGTCGAGAATGCGCCCAACGAAGCAGGGGCAATTGCCTTCATTGAGTACCTGCTGACGCCTGAGGGTCAGGAGGTTCTTCTGGATCCGGCCATTATGCGTCTGCCGATCAACCCCGCGACCTATGCGAACGCGCCTGAAGGCTTCCCCAATCCGTTTGAAGACAGCACCATAGGTGCGACGGTCAAGTTCGATGTTGCCAAGTCGGGCGCACGTTACAACCTCGTAAACTCCATGTTCGATGTGATGATCACCTACCGACTAGATGACCTACGTGATACCGTTGCGGCCATCCAAAAAGCGGAGGCAATTCACGCTGACGGTAACAACGCAGCGGCAAAGGCGAAGATCGCTGAAGCGCGGGCTCTGGTAGACGCCAATCCGATCGATGAGGCCAAGAGTTTGGATGCGGAATTCGCGGCAATCTTCACCAAGAAGCGCAAAAAGGCTACCGACAAGGTCGGCGAGCGCCAGGCTGAGGTTGAGGCCCGTTGGGACGCTATGGTCGTTGAAAACTACGCGAAGGCCAAGGCTCTGGCGGTGGAAGCCGCCGGAATGTGAGTGCCGCAGCGGGCGAAACTTCGCCCAGTTCCTCTCCTGCTGCCGCCCCAATCATCACTAACGGGGCGGCAGCGCTTTTCGCGGAAACCTCAATATGACAACAACCCCTTCCCATGAGACTGGCTCCGCCTTGGCGGGGCGCTTGCAGAATACCTTTATCCCTCGCTTGAGCAATCTGCACGTCGTCGCCGTTCTGATCGCACTCCTCCTATTCGGATTGCTGGTCGTACCCGTTACACAAGTCATCTTTGTGGCTTTCCAGGACCCAGCCACAGGTGCAGCGACGCTACAGAACTTCGCCGATTTCTTTGCAACATCTCTATTCCGCGAGAGCTTCTGGAACTCCTTCTACGTGTCGGCCATGTCGGTGGTTGTCGCCACGGTTATCGCTCTACCGTTGGCCTACATAACAACTCGATTTAACTTTTCGGGTTCAATCCTGATCCAGTCTCTGGGTTTCATACCGCTGATCATGCCGCCGTTTGTTGGTGCTGTCGCCATGCAGCTCATATTTGGCCGCAACGGTACCATCAACCTGCTTTTGCGAGACCACGTCGGGATTTCGATTCCCTTTATGGACGGGTTGAATGGCGTGATCCTCGTTCAGTCAATCCATTACTTCCCATTCATCCTGATCAACCTTTCTGCTTCGCTCCGCAACATCGACCGGTCAATGGAGGAAGCAGCCCAGAATCTCGGCAGTTATGGATTGCGGCTCTTTCGGCGCATCGTTTTCCCGCTGGCAATGCCAGGATATATCGCCGGCGCTGCGTTGGTGTTCATCAAGGTTTTTGACGACCTGGGCACACCGCTGTTGTTGAACGTAAACAACATGCTCGCCCCGCAGGCATTCTTGCGAATTTCGAGTATAGGGATCAGTGATCCCATGGGATACGTGATTTCCTGCATCCTTGTTGTGTTCTCCATTCTCTCGCTTTGGGCATCTTTCCTGGTTATGCGGGGCAAAGACTACGCGACCGTCCAGAAAGGCGGTGGCGGCATGGCCAAGCGCGATCTTAAACCTGCCGAGAAGACGTTGGCCTACGGCGTGGTCATCTTCATACTGCTCGTCGTTCTGAGCCCACACATTGGCTTGTTGCTGCTTTCCTTTGGCACGATCTGGAGCTTCGCTCCATTGCCAGATGGCTACACCGTCGAGAACTATTTGACCATGTGGGAAGGCTCCAAGACCTTCATCTTCAATACAGTCCTTTATGCCGGAATTGCGGCGACGCTGGACGTGATCATCGGTACCGCAATCGCCTATATCGTTATCCGCACCGGTATCGTTGGCCGCAAATGGCTGGACTACCTGGCGACGGCGGCTTTGGCTGTGCCCGGTGTTGTACTGGGAATCGGCTACCTCCGGACCTTCCATGGCGTCGATGTGCCGTTCACGGACGAGTCGCTGGCGAGCTGGTGGGTAATCATCGCCCTGGCTCTTATGATCAGACGTCTGCCCTATGCCCTGCGAGCCTGCACTGCGGCCCTGCAGCAAGTCAGTCTTGCCTTGGAGGAGGCAGCGGAAAGCCTGGGCGCAACCAAACGGCGGACCATCCAGAAGATTGTGGTGCCCTTGATGACGGGCGGTATTCTGGCGGGTTTCGTTACCAGCTTTGCCACGGCAGCAGTCGAGCTTTCAGCAACGATTATGCTGGTCTCCAGCAACAATGACGCGCCGCTTGCCTATGGCATTTACCTCTTCATGCAGACTCCTTCGGGACGTGGCGCTGGGGCGGCGCTGGGTATCGTCGCCGTGATCGTGGTCGCCATTGGCACCGTCGCAAGCCAGATCATTATTGAGCGCGACAAGAAACTTAAAGAATTCGGTGATTGACACTAGGGGAGCGAAAACCATGGCGAAAGCAGGCATAAAGATCGAAAATGTCCATTTGTCCTTTGGCAAGACCAAGGTCTTGAAAGGAGTCGACCTTGAGATCCAACCTGGAGAATTTTTCGCCTTCTTGGGGCCGTCGGGTTCAGGAAAATCCACGCTACTTCGGGCCATCGCAGGTTTCGGACCGACACCGAAAGGGCGGATCCTGATTGGCGAGCGCGATGTCGTTGGATTGAACCCTTGGTCGCGCAATGTGGGAATGGTCTTCCAGAGCTATGCTTTGTGGCCGCACATGTCAGTGCGCGACAATGTGGCATTTGGTCTGCGGGAACGCCGAGTACCGACTGCCGATGCGAAACGGAGGGTTAGCGAAGTGCTCGATCTTGTTGGTCTAGCGCACTTGGCCGAGCGTATGCCAAACCAGCTGTCTGGCGGACAGCAACAGCGGATTGCCCTGGCGCGGACCATTATCGTCGAACCCGAGGTTCTACTTCTCGACGAGCCACTATCCAACCTCGATGCGGGCTTACGCGTACAGATGCGCAGAGAGCTGCTACGTCTTCAACGTCAGTTGGGTCTGACAACGATTTTCGTCACCCACGACCAAGAAGAAGCTAACACGACATCGGACCGGATGGCGGTACTCGATGGGGGCGTAATCCAACAGGTTGGAAGCCCGCAGGAACTCTATGACAGACCTGCAAACCTGTTTGTTGCGAATTTTCTTGGAACCGCCAACATCTTGAAAGGAAAAGTCGAGATCGACGGCGACGAAATGCGGTTCGTGACTGAAACGGGGGACACACTTGGCCTGCCTAGCGTTATTGGTTCTGGAACCAACGTCGTTCTTAGGCCCCAAAACATCACCATTCAACAAACCGAGAGCAAAGACACATTCCAAGGTGAAATCTTGCATCGAGAGTTCCTAGGTAGTCAGGTTCGCTACTTGGTGCGCGCTGCAGGTGCTGAGATTGTCGTTGATCAGAGTCACGTGCCCGAACATTCTTGGTTCGAGAATGGAGCAACAGTGCACCTTCGGGCAAACACCGCTGGCGCGGTGTTGCTTTGAGTAGCACTCTGCGGGTGCCCGCAAAGACTGCGCCGCCTGAACAATAACCGTACCCAAAGCTGACCATTGCTTGTGACGAAGAAGCTCTTAGACCCAGATGGAGCGACCACAACGCCTAATCCACGGCATACAGATTGAGTGTCACGTAATCGATAGACCGTAGCCCGTGGCTCTGCGTCCCGGATTTGTTTGTCTGTCAACATATTGCCGCGTTATTGCCACTTTCAGGATGTTACATGATGATATATCAAGAGATTCCATTGAGCAACAAGCTCGATCATATTACATTGTAAATAATGATAAATACACAGATTTTGTTACTTTATGAGATGTGATGAAACATATTTACCACCTCACTCATAACCTGAAGGTCGCAGGTTTCAAAATCCTGCCCACAACCAAATATTTATATAAATTAATTATTTGTCAGGCCACAATCCTTTGTGGTTACGGTCTTCTTTTTGCGTTTGGCTTGCTGCTTTCTGTCCACAATCTGTCCACTGCCCTTCAGGTTCAAACAAGGTTGAGTGGTAAAATTCCACACTTTCGCGAAACAAATCTGCTGTGCAAAACTGTTGTTTAGATTTTCAGATAGTTTTGGTCAGCTTTATCCGGTGAACAATTGCGTCTGTCAGAATTTAAATCATGATTTATCGACCCATCTGTTATACGGATTGTGTTCGTTCAATTCTGTCACACGAATTACAAAGAAGAGTAGGGTTTGATGAAAGCCATTATTTTTACAGATTTAGACGCAAGCCTACTGCATGAAGAAACTTTTTCGTGCGCTGAAATAATTGATGTTTTGAACACGCTGTTGGCTGATGGTGTTTTGATTATTCCCAACACCAGTAAAACCGAAGTTGAAACACGAAATGTTTTGGAGTCTCTGAATCTCAAAACACCTTTCATTGTCGAAAACGGTGCCAAATTGTGTGATATGCAATGTATTTTCCAATCTATTGGTGAAACAGATAAAGAGTTTGGGATAGATGCGTCAGAGTTGGGCGCCAGACTCGAAAAGCTTGGTGATTTATCTTTCGTGAGTGATTTTCAGCCAATTACAAAATTGAAACCAGAAAAAGCCTCCCAAATTTTGGGATTAACTGGGGCAGAGTTAGAGGAAGCCCTCGAACGCAGATATAGCGCTTTATACCAATATATTGGTCCAAAATCTAAAATTCCCTTTTGGCAAAAAAATTTATTAAAGGTTGGTTTAAACCTCTCACAAGGTGGGAGGGCTTTTGCTATCTCAGGTTGCCATGATAAGGCAACCCCGATGAAGTGGCTGTCAGAAAAACTTGTTTCAATGGGCCAGAGGCTTCCAAAAATCATTGCGATTGGTGATAGCAATAATGATAAACCAATGATGCTGGCGTCCGCTGTCGCTTGTGTTATACCTCACCTAAACGGCTCTCGTTTGACCTTGCCTGAGCACCCCTGTGTTGTTTTTGCGGATGAGCCAGCACCTTTTGGTTGGCAGCATGGTGCAAAAAAAGCACTAGAGATATTGTTGTGAATGCATAATATGCACTCATGGATTTTCAACAGAACCGCTCCATAACTACGCTTCACAACTTAGGCTTGCGCTCTCTTGAGCAGAAAGAGGCCAAGTTACAATTGTTCTCTGGCTATCGTCCGATGGAGCTCATCTTACCCTGCCTGTACAGTGAGATTGATGGGCCCGCGCTTGAGCCTATTGTGGAGCACTTGTCATCAGTCAAGTACATAAGCCACATTACGATCGGTTTGGACAAGGCGACAAAGGCTGAGTTTGAAGACGCTAAAAGGTTCTTCAATCGATTACAATCGCCACACTCTGTAATATGGAATGATGGCCCAAAACTCACCCGATTGAGACAATCTCTCGAAAACGTTGGTTTGGAAATGGGGGATCAGGGTAAAGGTAGAAATGTTTGGACGTGTGTTGGCCATGTGATTTCCAGAGGTAAAGCTGAGGTTGTTGGCTTTCATGACTGTGATATCTTAACATATGATCGCGATTTGCTTGCAAACTTGTTTTTGCCTCTGGCGAATCCTGATTTTGAATTTGAATTTTGTAAGGGATATTACGCTCGTGTTGCCGACGGTAAATTAAACGGGCGAGTCGTTCGCCTGCTAATGGGACCACTCTTGGCCTCGTTCAGAGCTACACTTGGAGCAAATGAATATTTAGATTACATGGAGTCTTTCAGGTATCCGCTGTCTGGAGAATTTTCCGTTCGTAAAAGTCTGCTTCGTGACCTGCGGGTGCCTTTCGACTGGGGCTTGGAGGTGGGTTTGTTGTCTGAGGTCTTTCGGAATCAGGCAACCAACCGGATATGCCAAGCTGAAATTTGTGACATTTATGATCACAAACATCAACCTTTGTCGACTGAGAATGCCGATAGTGGTTTGTCTAAAATGTCGACGGACATAATCAAATCTCTCATTCGAAAATTGGCTATACAGGGATATTCGTTCAGCAATGAAACTATGCGTTCCATCAAAGCCTCGTATTATCGCTTTGCCCTGGACGCTATCGATAAGTATAAAGCTGACGCAGCATACAATGCTCTGGAAATTGATCTGAATTCTGAGGAGAAGGCTGTTGAACTATTTGCCGAGAACGTGATGAGAGCTGGTGAGAGTTTTGCTTACGAACCAATGGCGATACCATTCATGCCTACTTGGTCCAGAGTTTCTTCGGCCTACCCAGACTTTCTCTACCAGCTACGTGTTGCAATAGAGGAAGATAATGGTCTCCAGAGCTATAGAGCAGCATAGTGAGCTGAAGCAAAATTTATTTTGTATTTTGAACGACATATACCCAGAAATGTGCTCCTCTCTTCTGGATAATTTTGCCGAAGACCTTGCTAATTTAGCATCAGAAAATCAATCACCAGATGAGTTCAAAAATCGTTCGTTATGGTCTGCAAATGACGTTCTATTAATTTCGTATCCCGACAACATAATCAGCCAAAACACACCACCGCTCCAGTCATTACAAAAATTCTTGGCCAAATATTTTTCTGACACGATAAGCATCGTACATGTTTTGCCGTTTTTCCCTTCTACTGGCGATGATGGGTTCTCCGTTCAAAACTACTTTGAAGTTGATGAGAAATTGGGGGATTGGATTGATGTTGGTGAGATCGTTAAACACACAACTCTAATGGCGGATGTAGTTTTAAATCATTGTTCTGTAGAAAGTTCATGGTTCATTGGTTACCAAAACGGCGACCCATTGTATGAAAACTTTTTTTGCACTGTCCCCGAAGACTTTGATACCTCAAACATTGTGCGTCCGAGAAGCTCTTCTTTAGAAGAAAAGTTTTTGGTTAATGGTGAGGAGAGGAATATCTGGTGCACGTTCAGTAGTGATCAAGCTGATCTAAATTTCAAAAACCCAGCAGTTCTTCGCAAACTTATAGATGTGATATTTTGGTATATTCAGAAGGGCGTGCGAGTTTTTAGATTAGATGCAGTTGCGTTTATCTGGAAAAATTCTGGCACTACAGGTTTAAATGCTCCTCAAGCTCATTTGATAGTCAGGTTGTTGAGGGTTTTGGTTGATTATGTTGATCTTGGAATAATTTTAATTACTGAAACAAATCTTCCGGTTGACGAAAACTTATCATATTTTGGAAACGGTAATGAAGCACATTGGATATATAACTTTACCCTACCGCCCCTGAGTATTTTTACTCTGATGTTCGGCGATGCCACCCAGATTCGCAAATGGAGCATAGGAATGCCGCCTGCTCTTCCCAACACTGCTTATTTGAATTTTCTGAGCTCGCATGATGGTATTGGGTTGCGACCAGTTGAGGGTGTTTTAACAGATCAGCAATTGGACCAGATGGTGAGCCAATTAGAGACAAATGGCTCGCTTTTCTCTTGGCGCAATATTTCGCAGAGCGAACAAAAAATTTATGAGGCAAACATCACTATTTTTAACTCCTTACGGCAGACACCATCTGATCCTACTGGAGAATTCAAAATACAGAGGTATCTGGCTGCAAATTGTATAATGTTGGGCTTCGAAGGTGTGCCTGCTTTTTATTTAAATGCATTTTTTGCGACATGTAACGACACTGATGCTGTAAATAAAAAACGCTCAAATCGCGCGATAAATCGCCACAAGTGGTCCAAAATAGAGCTTGAAAAGCGCCTAAAATCCTCAAAAAATATTGAGAGCTTAGTTTTCAATTCATTGAAGAGGCTCATATCCATCAGAAAATGCCAGCCCGCTTTTCATCCCAACGCGACACAGTTTACATTGCAATTAGATAGTTGTTTTTTTGGTATTTGGAGGCAGTCAATTGATCTTTCGCAGAATATTTATGCAATAACAAATGTAACTCACTTAGAGCAAAGTTTGCGCTTAAGTAATTTAAATTTGGCATTTTCAGATAGATGGTTTGATTTGATCTCCGGCGATGAAATATCAAATTCTGCGAACGTGTTGTCCTTTAATCGTTATCAAACCTATTGGATCTCCAACGAGCGGCTTTGCATCTCTAAATCGACCTGATAACTTTGACTTGCTGCATGCGGTTGGTCTAAGCAATTTAGCACCTTGCTCTATCCACCAGCTATCTACTACTCTGATATTTGTCAGAAAACCGGGAATTTTTGTTAGGCTCATAACCTGAAGGTCGCAGGTTCAAATCCTGCCCCCGGAACCAAAAAGTATAGATTATTACAATATTTCAGCCACTTCATTTTTGAGGTGGCTTTTTGTATTCAAAATTATTGCCACGTTTAGATTGCCCATGAAGCCTTTTACACGAAATGTTGACCAAGGACCCAGGTTAATGAAGCGATTTGTGCATCAGATTTGGATGTTTGCACTGGTGGGCCTTGGTTGTGCTAGGCGTTATGTCGCGGACAATGGACCTTGACCCTTAAGGTTTAGTTTCCGATGGGGCCTCCAAACTCTTTGGTTCCACCAAACTGATGTCTCTTGTGCTATTAAAGCTGATACAAACCGGATTTTAAAAATACGGACGCTTTATAGATATGCCGTTAAAGTCAAGGGCACTTCTAGGATCGTGGCATTAAAAATGAGGAAGAAATTGTGGATTTTGGAATAATTTTGCCAAATGATATAGCACCGTCCATTGTCATATTTTTGGTATTTATGAGTTTTGTAACATCTTTCATCACGGCCGCCTTTGGCATTGGTGGCGGAGCCATTATTCTGGCGGTTTTGGCGGTCAGCATACCGGCGGCGGCGCTGATTCCGGTCCATGGGGTGGTGCAACTAGGCTCGAACGCTGGCCGCGTCGGGCTGATGCTCAAGGACGTAGTATGGCGTCCGGCCTTGCCATTTATTGCGGGAAGTCTGGTCGGTGCAAGTATTGGCGGTGCTGTAGCGGTGCAGATACCGACAGCGATTGTGCAAATCGCCGTTGGTTTTTTTATTGTGTTTGTTGTGCTTGTCAAGCTGCCTCCAATCGCTATGCGCTATATTTTTGCAGGGGGATTGGTTTCAAGTTTTCTGACCATGTTCTTTGGTGCCACTGGCAATTTTATTGCCGCCATGGTCAAAAGCATGCAGCTTGACCCGCTACCGCATGTGGCAACACATTCCGTGATGATGACGATTCAGCATCTGCTTAACGTGATTGTTTTCGGCATCGTTGGGTTTAACTTTGCCGCTTATCTACCAATTATCGTATGGATGCTCATTAGCGGGTTTGCCGGCACATTCATCGGCAAACAATTTCTGGTCAAATCCGGGCATGCTTATTTCAAACCCATATTAAACGGCGTGTTGTTGTTTGTGGCGGCTCACTTGATATGGACTGGTGCCAGTTTGATGCTCGCACCAGCATAACGGAGTATTAAAATTTAATTATTTGTAAACCGGCGGTGTGCGATCTAGAAATGTCGCCCATAGACCATCGCATAGTTCTTCGGCTGGATAGGGGGTTTTTGATTTCGTGAAGACACAAGCTTTGACATTCTTTCGAGTACCTTTAAAAGCTGGCCATTATGTGCCCTAGCTTCTAACCCGTCATAACAGTGTTTCTGTTGTTTATGAATGGTCAGATAATGCTTGATGTTCCATCGGGTTTGTTCTGCAAATGCTAAGTTAATGGCTCACAGGCAACGAAAACGTTTTAATGGTATAGATTTCCAATATGCCAAGAAAGCCTGACAGCTCTGTTTTTCACATTCGTGACAACTAGAGTTCGAAGCCATGCTTTCGCACATAGTTGCTAAAGGATATACGGTCTGTATTCGAAGTTTGGCGAGCCTTGTCAAGTGACCAGCCATAGTCTTCTAAAATACCGTATCTGTCTGATTGGCGCTGATTTTTATATGAGTTTTTTTTCTGGCGTCGCCGATCATATTCGGCGACCTCATCCGCCAAAGACGATGCGTCATATCTATTTTTATGCACCACGACCCTTGCTGGTAATCGGACGCTGATAGGGGGGTCATCTTCAGCGTAGCCCAGACATAAACCGGCAAAGGGAAAGACGCTATCAGGTAGGGCGCAGAATTCTGAGAGGCTATCAGTGATTTCACGCACTGCACTGACCGGACAGCAGCCCAGCCCTTCTGCTTCAGCGGCAATTATAAAATTCTGCAAAACAATCGCAGTGTCCGCCACAGCATTTACAAGCGCATCCACCGGATCATGTGCAAAGCTGGCATTATGAAACTCACAAATATCCCGAATACGCCGACTGTCCCCACAAAACAAAAGAAATACTGGCGCTGAGGAAATCCATGGCATTGATGGAATGTTACGCTGGATAAAGTCCCGTGCGACAGGCTCCTCTAGGTGGATGATCGCAGTTTGCTGCAGGTCAGATTTGCTAGGTGCTGATAGGGCGCAAGCATACAAAAGCTGCAGGGTTTCTTCTGTAACCGGAGTATTTTTGAAACGACGGTGAGAGCGATGTTCAAGCTGTGTTGCATGAGTTCCAATTGGAAAACGGTCTTTGCCAATGTTGCTTGGCTCGGCAAATCGTTCACGAATGAGATCAGATAATTTTCGTGTTTCTTTTTCTACCACCTCGACTATCCTTCTTTCAGTTGGATTCTATACCGATAGTTTAATTAACAGGACTGCTAACAATGCTAAAAGAATTGTCATAAGTCCAATTTGCAGCGCGGTTATTTGATGATACGGCCAAACAAAAAGGAAGAGTGAGGTTGACAATGACGGTCGAACACGCCTTACAGTACCGCAAATCCTGCCGCTCTTTTCTGGACCGACCAGTGGATAGTCAATTGTTGCGGAGCATTATTCGACAGGCGTCTCGAGCGCCGTCTAATGGCAATTTGCAGCCGTGGCAGCTATTTGTATTGACGGGGGACGCACTGGCTAGCCTGAAGGCCGCTACCCGTGACGCTATTGCCCAAAATCAGCCTCTGTCGACGCCTGAATATGCGGTTTATCCAAAACCACTCAAAACTGAATTTGATGCGCGGCGCTTTGCAATCGGCGAGGATATTTACCGCGTTCTTGGGATCGCACGAGAAGACAAGGCCGCCCGGCGCGCACAATTTGCCAAAAATGCAATGATGTTTAATGCTCCGGTTGGTGTGTTTGCTTATATTGACCGGTCGCTAAGTTATGGCCAGTGGATGGATCTTGGCATGTTCTTACAAAGCCTGATGCTGTTATGTGAAGACCATGGTCTTGCCAGCTGCGCCCAGGGCTATTGGACGTTCTTTCACGACAACGTGCGCGCTGTGACTAGCGCGCCAGACGATTTGATGCTTGCATGTGGCCTTGCTATTGGCTTTGAGGATACTGAGGCCCCGATCAATCGAGTGCATTCGGCGCGGGTGTCGATAGATGAATTTGCCACCTTCATTGACTAAACGATTGAGCGGGTGGCCGTTAAATAGCTAATTCAATCACTACATAATTAAGGTGCAAGTAACGGCGGTTGCCTGGTGACCAAAAGACAAGAGAATTAAGATGAAAAGTCAGTTTGTTTTTCAACGCAATAGTCGAACCAGCCTTCCTGTTGTCAAGGCTGGGGATGGGTGTTTTCTTTTTGACGAAACTGGTAACGCCTATCTTGATGGCTCAGGTGGCGCGGCAGTGTCTTGTCTTGGCCATTCTGATCTTCATGTGAAAAATGCCATTATTAAACAGGCTGAAAACATCGCTTATGCCCACACATCTTTTTTCACCAGTTCGCCAGCAGAAGAGCTAGCGGCACGTTTGGCCGCATATGCGCCGGGAGATATCAATAGGGCTTATTTGGTATCAAGCGGGTCTGAGGCGATGGAAGCTGCAATTAAATTGGCCCGCCAATATTTTATTGAGACCGGTCAGCCAAACCGCCAGCATATCATTGCTCGAAAACAAAGTTATCATGGCAATACTCTTGGTGCTTTGGCAGCAGGGGGAAATCAGTGGCGCCGCCGTCAGTTTGAACCTTTGCTGGTTCAAACCAGTCTTATTTCTCCTTGTTATGCATGGCGTTATAAGCGCGACTATGAAAGCGAAGAAGATTATGGTCTTCGGGTCGCCAATGAGTTGGAAGAAGAAATCTTACGAGTTGGCCCAGAACAGGTAATGGCATTTTTGGCTGAACCTGTGGTTGGCGCAACGGCAGGCGCGCTTTGCCCTGTCCCGGGATATTTAGCCCGAATCAGAGAGATTTGCGATCAATATGGTGTCTTACTTATTTTTGACGAAGTCATGTGTGGCATGGGACGGACAGGGGCGCTGTTTGCCGGTGACGTTGATGGCGTCACCCCTGATATTGTGGCGATTGCCAAAGGCCTAGGGGCAGGCTATCAGCCGATTGGGGCGATGTTGTGCCAAGATTATATTCATGATGCTATTGAACATGGATCAGGGTTTTTTCAGCATGGTCATACCTATCTTGGTCATCCGATTGCCACAGCGGCGGCGAATGCTGTTTTGGATCGTTTGGTGGTTGATGGCCTTGTTGATGAAGTGGCACAAAAAGGCGAATATTTAAAATTGTGTTTAGAGGCAAAACTGGCACAACACCCCCATATCGGCAATATTAGAGGCCGAGGGTTGTTTATTGGCATTGAATTTGTCGCATCACAGGATGGCAAAACGCCCTTTGACCCTGCTTTGAATGTGGCAGGCAATTTGAAAAAGAATGCCTTTCAATCGGGGCTGGCATGCTATCCAGCTCAGGGGACAATTGATGGCAAATCAGGAGACCATGTCTTGCTAGCACCGCCATTTATTATCACCAATGATGAAATGGATATGCTGGTGGATCGGCTGGCTTTGGCGATAGATATGACCATGTGATTGGTCATCGAAGGTTCAACCATTGCTCCCGCAACCAATTTTACAAATGCTCGTGATTTCACGAGCATTTGTTTTGCCGCGCAAATAACTTTATTCGGCAATATATCAATATCACCTTATGCAAACGCTTCGACATGGCGGGCGATTCAGTCGCAACATTAAATCTCTTTGAGTCGCCTCGACCAATCTTGTCAGAAAATAGCTTTTGACCAATAGGAATATTGCGGCTTTTGCAATGCCAGACGTTTATTGCAACTTGAAAATTTTGTGTAATGCTTAATACTGGTTTTATGAACGGTGGTCTTCATTCAATTGTCCAAGGTCTTTGCGAACTGCCAAAGCAGCTACGCTGGAGCTATCTTCCACCCCTTATGGTTTATCTCGCAGCTGGTGTGTCTGGACTAACGGCAATTGTTGGCACTTTTTTTATCAAAGATTATCTGAATTTATCGGCTGCATTTCTGGCTAGTCTTGGCTTTTGGGCGGGTTTGCCATGGGCGTTAAAAATGCCGCTTGGGCATCTAGTCGATTTGATTTGGAAATATAAGGCTTACCTTGTCGGCCTTGGTGCGGTGGTAATTGCCGCCAGCCTCTTGATCATGTACGGGCTGATTGGCCATACCGAATTCATGGCCAACATCATGCCTGTTGAAACATGGTTTGTAACCAGCGTTATTTTAGGGCCTGTCGGTTATGTCATTCAGGATGTTGTGGCCGATGCAATGACGGTTGAGGCGGTTCCCGAACAGGATGAAAATGGCGATGATATCGACCCAGACCAGCTAAAAATCATGCATACCACGATGCAAACCCTTGGCCGATTTGCCATTATTGGTGGCACAGTTTTGGTTTCACTTACCAATGTGATTTTGTTTAGTGGTGTTGATAGTCTTGATACCACTGCCCGCATCGATCTTTATGCGAATATCTATCTTTATGCGTTGATCATTCCGGCCATCTCGATTGCTGGGGTCATTCTCGCACGCCTCCAACAGTCTTATCGCAACGCCCGTATTGGACAATTATATCACACCCCAACAAGCCCGCATCAACGGCCTGAAATCAACTGGTCAATTCTGCTTGGCAGTCTGGTCTTTGTGGTGTTTTCCCTGAGCGTTGGCACATCGGATATCGGCTATGCACAGGAAATTGTCTTTGCTGGATCGGTTGGTATTATCTTGTTTTTAATGAAACGGCTGGATGCGCTTTCTTTCGGCTGAAAAACGTCTAATGATTGTTGGAACCGCGATTATTATTTTCACCTTCGGGCAATGCAAGCCGGGGCCGGGGTTAACATGGTTCGAAATTGACCAGCTTTTATTCAATGAGCAATTCCTGTCCATTCTTTCGCTTATTGCATCAATTCTGACCCTTGTTGGCATTATCTTGTTGCGACCATTTATGGCGAATAATTCGATTGCGCGCATTGTTGTTATTTTATCCATTGCTGGTGCTGTGCTGTTTCTGCCGAGTATTGGTATGTATTATGGCCTGCATGAATGGACCGCTGCCTATAGTGGCGGGATTGTTGATGCGAAATTTATTGCGATTATCAATACCGCGGTCGAATCCCCACTTGGCCAGGTGTCGATGATACCTCTTCTGGCCTGGATTGCTCGCAATGCGCCGGCCCATATGAAGGCAACATTTTTTGCTGTTTTTGCGTCATTTACCAATCTGGCACTGTCGGCAAGCGCACTTGGCACCAAATATCTTAATGAGGCCTTTATCGTCACACGCGAGGTGAAGGACAAGTTAAGTGATGCCATTGTCACCACGGCCGATTATTCCGAATTAGGGATGCTGCTCATCACCGTTTTGCTGATCACCCTTGTGATGCCGATTGGCATGGTCATTATCGTCCAGAATAGCCGTTTTAAAACAGTTGATTAGTCGTCTCGGATTTGAGCTGGCTTTGTGTTTAGGGTTTTCTTGCAGGGCTTTCTTATGGGCGCTGTTTGGTCGCGCCTGCTGGGTGAATATTTTGCCCGTATCATCTTGATCAAACCGCATCACGCTTAACATCGGTCTGAACACTTCGTGCCGAGCGATGCTATTATCTGGCTCGCAGTCAATGATGGTTGGTTCAAAAAATGCCCCATCGCGGTTTAGGGGTCGTCCACCAGCAATGATTTTTCCGCCTTCGGCAACCGCATCCGTCACCATTGATACGGCGCGGTCACGCTGCGGTATTGATACCATCGACCCCATATTCGCGCCAAACTTAGACAGGTTGATGCCATCATCAAAGTGCCGTCTTGATTGTTTTTTTTTGATCAATAATATAATCGCCTGGCCTGCATGGCCTGTGATATGTCTTGACATGGCCTTCGATCATGAGATGGGCATGTTTTGTCAAGGTTAAGTCTATGTTTTAA
>JAYQLI010000041.1:0-48604 GCA_038143065.1 Rhodospirillales bacterium
CAAGCTGGAATTGACGCTGCACGCCCAGGTGCCACCTGCCGTGACCTTTATGAGGCAATGTCTACCGTAATTGCAGAAATTGATGATAGTGGTGGTGACATAGGAAGACTTGGTCATGGCCTTGGAATGCAACTAACAGAACAGCCTTCACATGCTATATTTTGACACGACTGTTCTTCAGGAAAATATGGTGCTTACAATAGAACCGTCTCTTAGTTACGGAAACGGCAAGATGATGGTTCATGAAGAGAACATTGTTGTTTCGGAAGGCCAAGCGAGACTATTGACTAAACGTGCTCAACCTCAGCTGCCAATAATATAATAAGCGCTAGTTCTCTGAAGGTTCAGGTTTGGGATGATCAGGTTGTTTGCGTGATAGGTAGCCTTGCACATATTGCTCATGATAATTTTATTTAGGCGAAGTCTGTTGCAACGCCTGCGAAAGATCCGAGATGAGATCATCAGTTTGTTCAAGCCCTATATTCAGTCGTACTATTGCGCCGCTGAAATCTTTATTTGGTCTTTTAGCAAATCGGGGTAAAAAATTACTGCGAGGCTATGTACACCGCCCCAGCTCATACCTATTCTGAAAACTTCTAAAGAATTAATAAAGGTTTCTGCATGTGCGACGCTTAAGTAATTTTTAAATACGAAAGAAAACACGCTGCTTGAACCGGAGAAATCACGCTTCCAAATCTTATGTCCCGGACATGTAGGCAGAGCAGGATGTAATACTTTTTCTATTAACGGGTGTTTTGCTAACCAGTTTGCAATTTGCAGTGTAGATGTTTCCAAAGCATCTAAGCGCACGCCTAACGTCTGTATTCCTCGTAACGCTAGACCACAATCGTCGGGAGAAACAGCGAGCCCTAGCTGTTGATATACTGGACCTAGCTTGGAATAGGCTGAGTCGTCTCGTGCAGATACAGCGCCAAGCAGATCGCTGTGACCTCCAACGTATTTTGTTAAAGCCTGCATACTTACGTCAACACCATATGAAAACGCATCAAACATAACACCGGCTGAGTATGTGTTATCCAATGCAACAGCTACATCCATTGATTGAGCTGCGGATACAATTGCCGGAATATCTTGAATTTCCATGGTTACTGAGCCTGGACTTTCGCACCAAATCAGTTTGGTGTTTTCACGAATTAAGCCAGATATGCTCGCCCCGATCATGGGATCATATTCTTCTACTTCAACGCCAAAGCCGCGCATCAAACCTTCTGCAATTGCTTTATTGGGGCCATATGCCGAAAAGGGCACTAATGCATGGCTTCCTGACTGGCAATATGACAGATAAATCAATGCAATCGCGGCTTGGCCACCGGAACGATAAATGTCTCTCGTGCACCTTCTATCTCCGCAATACGACTTGCAAGTTTCAAGTGTTGTTGGAGTTCCATAAAGTCCATACGAATATCCATTTTCCGCTTGTCTCCAATCGTCAGTTACAGCGGACTGTTCATTGAATAGAACGGTGGAGCCTCTATAGATGGGGGTCGCGAGTGAAGCATAATCGCGTCTCGCACGCGGAGTTGATCTAAAAAGTTTTGTGCGCCAGTGCATGCGTCACCTTATTCAACTTTTGCAGCTTGCACCTGCATTTTGATCGAATTCAAGACTGCTATGCTTAGTTTCTTCATTTAGGTATTACCGGTCAACAGCAGACTTAAAAATCTTACTACTGGTAATAAAGTTCCTGTGCAACCTTCGGATCGATCTCTAGATACTCCGGCAAGCCGCCTTGCACGCGAGTTAACAAGTGTCTCAACTGCTCCATAGATTAACCATCCCATTTGCTTCTTTAAACCCAAGTCTGTCATCCAGATAATTATCACAAGGCTTAAAGTTAACAATGCGTCTGTGCGCATGATGCGCATGAGTTTTCTATAGAGTACTTCAGAAACCAAAAAGTACCCAATGTTACACAGGTGTTCTATAGAAACTTGATGCGCAAGGGACGCAATGCAAATCTACGACATCTTCAGTCTACATCTGACCGGACAACAGCAACAACAACGATCGACCTTTAGTCGCCTTTTTGAAATCCATTGTTCCTACAAGCCACTGGGGGTCCACTTCGGTCAACATGGGACCCCAACTCAGGCCACCACAGGCCACCACAGAGGCCACCAAATCTAGCGTAGACATTGGACTCGGTCAGCTGCTAACCTATTGATATCGTTAGAAGCATGGGTCTACTTGGGTCCTTAGGAAGGAACCAACGTCTCTCTGGGGGCACCACTTTCCTAAGTTATCTCAGGTTAAACCACTGATTTCCAACGATTTACTGTCATGTCAATCGTGGGAGGCCACTCAACAGGCCAAGGTATCGACGTTATTACATAAAAAGACGTCTCTTCTTCCCACAAAGTTTGCGACAAAGCCTGAAAGAGTGCGCGTATTTCATCGCTGATCATGGCGTGAAAGTGAACAACATCTTCTCGGACCGCTTGTTGTTAGGCGGTACTGACCGCGCTTACAAAGAGTTCGACAAACAGGCCAGTGGCAAAGGGGTGTTTGTTTTCTAGGGATAGGTCAATGGTCCACCCAAACTCCATCCTGTTCCGAGCTTTCGAGGCAGGCTTTGATGAACCACATGCCTTCTAGTCCCGAATTCAAATCGGGCAGTTCGGATCCATTGGACACACCGGATATCACATCGGCGACGTCCGAGTAGATATTTGCAAAGCCCTCAAGATATCCCTCTGGGTGTCCGGGCGGAATACGCGTACCGGCGTCTCCACCATAGCCGCGCGTCAAGGTCTGTGGAGGTTGACCAAATTTTGCAAAACGCATCTGATTTGGATTTTCCTGACGCCATTCAAGGCTGCCCCTGTCGCCGTAGATGCTTAGACGCAAATCATTTTCGTGGCCGATTGCCACTTGACTGGCCCAGACCTGACCCTTCGCACCGCGTTCAAACCGCAAGCGGATATGCGCGTTGTCGTCGACCAGACGCCCTGGCACGAAGCTATGCAGCTCGGCGGACAGCGCTTCGGTTTTCAGTCCCGAGACATAAGACAACAAATTAAACGCATGGGTGCCGATATCACCAATCGCGCCCGCACCCGCTTGCTTCGGGTCAGTCCGCCAATCGGCTTGCTTATTGTGGGTTTCTTCCGCCAGCCAGTCCTGCGCATATTCTGCCTGAACAACGCGAATGGTGCCCAATTCACCGGCCTCGACAAGCTTCCGCGCCTGACGGACCAAAGGATAGCCAGTGTAATTATGGGTCAGGAAAAACTGCGCTCTCGAATTGGCCGCCGCTTTTTTAATCGCGTCTGCTTGCTCTTGCGTCGCGGCTAAAGGTTTGTCGCAAATCACATGGATGCCTGCGTTCAGAAAGGTAATCGCCGGACCAGCGTGCATGTGGTTCGGGGTAACAATTGAAACGGCGTCGATGCCATCCCCCATAGCAGCTTCTGCAACCGCCATTTGTTCATAGGATGCATAAGACCGTTTTAGCCCCAATTCTGCCGCCGAAGCCGCCGCCCGTTCCGAATTTGACGAAAGCGCACCTGCAACCAGGTCCCAGCGATTGTCTAACCGCGCGGCAAAGCGGTGGACGCCTCCGATAAAGCCCCCTTGGCCACCGCCAACCATTCCGAGTTTCAGTTTCTTCATAGTCCCAGCATCCGATTAATTTGTGCTTGGTCCCGTTCGCCACCGGCAAAATCGTCAAAGGCTTTGTCTGTGACGTCGATCAGATGTGATGCAATAAACGGAGCACCTTCGGCCGCACCCTGCTCGAGTGATTTGATGCAGCACTCCCATTCCATGACAGCCCAACTGTCATAGCCATAATGGGTCAGCTTCGAGAAAATTCCCGCGAAATCCACCTGACCGTCGCCAAGGCTGCGGAAGCGGCCAGCGCGATTGGTCCAGTTCTGATAGCCCGAGTACACGCCCTGACGGCCATCGGGATTGAACTCGGCATCTTTGACATGGAAAGCGTTGATCCGGTCGTGGTAAAGATCGATGAACGCCAGATAGTCCAACTGTTGCAGCACAAAATGGCTTGGGTCATAGGTGATCCTAGCGGACTTGTGGCCATCCACAGCATCAAGGAACATCTCCCACGTCGCACCGTCAAACACATCTTCGCCAGGATGGATTTCAAAGCCAAGATCCTGACCGTGTTCCGAATAGAAATCCAGAATGGGCTTCCAGCGACGACCCAGTTCGGCAAAGGCTTCTTCTATCAAGCCCTGCGGGCGCTGCGGCCAAGGATAAAGAAACGGGAAAGCAAGAGAGCCCGTGAAACCGACTATATTGCTCAGGCCAAGACGCTCGGAAGCAATTGCCGACTTTTTGACCTGATCCACCGCCCACTCGGTCCGTTCTTGCGGTTTACCACGTAGCGCTTCCGGAGCGAAGATGTCAAAGGCTTCGTTGTACGCGGGCGCAACCGCCACCAGCTGACCTTGCAGGTGAACCGACAATTCAGTGATTTCAACACCAGCTTCAGCGCAAATGCCCTTTACATCGTCAATATAAGTATCGCTAGCAACAGCCTTTTCCAGATCAAACAGGCGCCCGTCGATGGTTGGGACTTGCACCCCTTTGTAACCCAGATCCGCCGCCCATTTCGTGATGTTTTCAAGGTTGTTAAACGGCGCCTCATCTCCGGCGAACTGAGCCAGAAATAGTGCGGGGCCTTTGATCTGCGATGCCATCACGCCATCTCGCTTATCATGTTCAGGTGGCGGATATCGACAGGACAGTCCAGCAGCCTGTCAAGTTGTGTAAACAGCGGCTTTAGATGTGGCATTTCCAGATGCGCATCCAAATCTGCCTGACTTCGCCAATTTTCATAGAAAACAAAACAGCAGGGTCTTTTGCATCAACGTGAAAATCATAATTGATGCAGCCTTCTTCTGCCCGCGTTGGGTCAACTTGGCTTGCGAGTAGATCATACAGTTCTTCCCAGGGTGTCAGGTTTTGCCGTAACGGTGCCGATAATGGTGACATGTGTCATGGATCAGCTCCTTTTCTGACTTAGCGCAACGGCTAAGATGATAATGCCACCACGGGCGATCAGTTGCTGGCTGAACTCCAGCCCCATCAGGATCAGACCGTTGTTGATCAGACCGATCATCAAAGCCCCAACAATGGTGCCTATCACTGTGCCTTTACCACCGAACAAAGATGTACCACCCAGCACTGCGGCAGCGATAACCGAAAGCTCGTCGCCCTCTCCCAGCTGGAACCGACCCGATTGCAAACGGCCCGCATAGAGCATTCCCGCAATTGCCGCTGCTGTGGATGAAAGAACCAGCACTCGAAACTTGATGCGGGCGGTATTAATACCGGAATAGCTGGCCGCCTGTTCACCACCGCCAGTTGCCAGAACGCGGCGACCGAAGCTGGTGCGGCGCAGCACGACGTGACCAACAGCACCAAAGATGAGCATCCAAAACAACAGAACCGGCACAAGCCCTATTGAGCCTCCGCCGAACCACCAGGCATAGCTTTGCGAAAGGATCGGAACCGCAGCAGTATCAGAGACCCACATAGCGATGCCTTTTGCGATCCCCATCATGGCAAGCGTGGTCAGGAACGATGGGATGCCTATTTTGGTCGTCAGCCAGCCGTTAAACACACCGATCGCGATCCCGGTCGCCAATCCGGCAATTATACCGCCAAAAGGTCCGGCGACGGATATCGCCATGGCCACGCTTACACTGGCGAGCCCGGCAACCGCCCCTACGGACAGGTCAATCTCACCTGCCGATAACACGAAAGTCATTGCAACAGCCATCACCGCGATCATGGTTGTCTGGCGCACGATGTTCAGTAGATTGTTCATGTTCAAAAAGCCGCGGTCGTTCAGCGTCAGGGCGAAGATTACAAAGATCGCAACAAAGCCAATGTAGATGATGTTTTGGCGCCAGTTTGCCAGAAACGCGTTAAATGCCTTTGACGTTGGATTTGTGTCAGCGTTGACCATTGGAAACCTCCTGCCCTGCGGTCAGGGCCTCTTGAATTGCGATTTGCAGTCGTTGTTCGGCGAGCTGCAATCTATGGGCAGCGTTGGAATTGACCTCGGCAGGATCTTCCAGATCGACATGAGGGATGTCATCATAGACGCGGCCGTCTGCCATCACGATGATGCGGTCGCAGGCGGTCAGCAGTTCTGATAACTCGGATGAAATCATCAGGATTGCCTTACCGCTGGCCGCCAGATCCCGAACCATTTGGATGATCTCGGATTTGGAGCCAATGTCGATACCCGCGGTCGGTTCGTCCAAGACAAACACGTCGGGGTCTGCAGCTAACCATTTTCCAATGACAACCTTTTGCTGATTACCGCCGGACAAAGTGCTGACTGCATGATTTCGACTGGCGGTTTTAATCGACAAGCTCTTTATCTGGGCATCAGTCGTTTGGCGCAACTTGTTGACATCAACAAATCCGGCGTTGGATAGATCGTCGAGCACCGCAAGAGTTGCGTTGTCGGCAACCGAGTGTGCCGGAATAATGCCTTGGGTCGCACGCGCCTCGGGCACCAGCGCCACGCCGGCCGCTATAGCATCGCTTGGACGGCGAATGTTCACGGGGCGGTCGTTGATAAGGATCTCTCCCGAGGTGATCGGCTCAATGCCCGCGATCAACTTTGCCAAAGATGTCCGGCCTGATCCCAAAAGACCTGCAAGTCCCACAACCTCGCCCTTGTGGATGCTCAACGAAATGTTCTGAGGCTTGTCGCGCCCGCAAACATTGCGCAGCTCCAGCGCAATATCGCCGCGTATGGCGTCTTTGCGTTCGACATCCGCCAGTCCTAGCGAGCGTTTGCCGACGATATGTTCGATCATGGTGTCAATCCGAAGATCAGCTATATTGGCCGTAGTCACATGCTTACCATCCCGCAAGATTGTGGCACGGTCGGCAATTCGGGCAATTTCATCCATGCGGTGGCTGACATAGATAATCGCCACGCCTTGGGATTTCAGTTTACGCAGAAAGGTAAACAGACGGTTCACATCCGACACTGCCAACGCAGTCGAGGTTCGTCCAGTACCAGAACCCGCGCATCCTGCGAGATCGCTTTAACGATCTCGGTCAGTTGCTTTTGCCCTGCCCCCAAGTCTCCGACAATCGAGACAGGGTCAATGTCTACCTCTAGCATATGGAACAACTCAGCCGCCTTGCGCTCGGCCTCTTTGTCGTTGATCATCCCGCCTGTCAGGGGTTCGCGTGTCAGAAATACATTCTGCGCCACTGTAAGCGTCGGTATCAGGCTCATTTCCTGATAGTTCATGGCAATTCCTGCGGCACGGGATGCAGCAGGTGTGTGGGTGGTCAGCGGGACGCCGGCCACCTCGATCGTTCCGGCGGTGGGTATATGAACCCCGTTCAGAACCTTCAGGATGGTTGATTTGCCAGCACCATTGCCGCCCAGAAGGGCATGGACTTCACCAGCGAAGACCTCAAAATCCACGTTATCGAGAGCCTTGACGCCACCAAAGTGTTTGGAAATGCCCGTCATGCGGACGGCAACAGTTGACATCAGATGGACTCCCACGCGCCACTTTCACCCGACCGCAGCAAGGCATCCGCGACTTTTTCCGTCAAAAGAGCCTCTTCAAAATTCGGCGACGGCTGGGTGCCATCGACAATGGCTTTGCAGAAATCGTAACATTCGATGATCTTGGTTTCGCCATAGCCTATACCAAGCGCAGGGATTGGCCATAGACCTTCGCCGTAGGGATGCGCTGGACCGGTATAGATAGTCCGGAAACCTCGCGCTTCACCGGTATCGTCGGCGAACATCACCTGCAATTCATCACGGCGTTCATAGTTGAACAGGATTGACCCCTTGGTGCCATGTATTTCTAACGTAAGGAAGTTGTTGCGACCCCAGGCGTTGCGGGTGGCTTCAATGCTGCCAATCGCCCCCGATTTAAAGCGCACCATCGACATAACTTCATCGTCCACATCAACTGGGGCGCGTTCCGCATCTGAAGATTTGTCTGATGCACCCAGCTTGTCCAGGCCACCCTGTTGGATAGGACGGGTTTTCACATAGGTTGGGGTAATGGCTTGAACGGTGTCAATCGGACCAACCAGATAGTGGGCCATATCCACAACATGGGTCCCAATGTCTCCGACCGCACCAGAGCCCGCGATGCTTTTCTGAAAGCGCCACGACAACGGACCATTTGGATCAGCCGACCAATCCTGCAAATAAGTGCCACGGAAATTGATCACGTCACCGATCTTTCCTTCTTCGATGAACTTTTTGGCCAGCGCTACCGCAGGTGTGCGGCGGTAATTGAAGGCAACCATCGTCGTTGTGCCCGAGGCCCTGGCCGCTTTGACCATGGCAACACTTTCTTCGAGCGTCGACGCCAAAGGCTTTTCGCAAATTACATGTTTGCCCGCCTTCAGTGCTTCAATCGCAATCTCAGCATGGGCATTATTGGGCGTGCAAATATCCACTATATCGATGTCAGTGCGGTTGACGGTTGCTTTCCAGTCGCTCGAAGCTTCGTCAAAACCAAAACGGTCACGGGCATCTTGCGCTGCACCTTCGGTCAGATCGACCACCACTTTGCGGTGAGGAATTGCGGGGGCAGGCCAGAAAAACATTGGCATTGCGGCATAGGCCATGGCATGCGCCTTGCCCATGAAACCGCCGCCAATCATGGCAACGTTTAAGGTCTTAGTCATCGGAAAGCTCCGTCAAAATGTGGTAAGGGGTGGTCCTGCGGCAAGGGAGGCTCCGCAGGACCGGTGCATGATTATTTCATGCTGCTTTGGATGTTTTTGGTGGCTTCTGAGCGATAAACTGTTTGCCAAGCCTCCAGAAGGTTGTCTTTGCTGACCGGAAGTGCCGGCAAGGCAACAAAGGCAGGGGCAGCTTTATCCAGCAGGCCATAACCCGCCAGCATCGCTTCGGCGACACCCTGATCAAACGGACGCTGCGCGCCCAGGCCTTTGATGAAACCGCCCTGTGCCATGTTGATGGCAACGTTCTCGCCCAAGTCGATCGTGGTGATGATTAGATCGTTACGACCAGCGACGCGTGCAGCCGAAATTACACCTTCGGCAGGGATATCCCAAACAGCCCAAATGCCGTCGATATCAGACCGAGAGGTTAGCATGGCCGAGGCCACTTTTTCTGCATCGCCAGTGAAGTCCGGTCCGCCAATACCCTGTTCGACAACAATTTCGATCTCAGGATAGTTTGCCTCAACGGTTGCTTTGAATGCGTCATAGCGCTGACGTGTCACAAAGAAGTCCGCGGCGTGATAAACCAGACCGATCTGACCGCCATCCTCGCCAAGGGCCTCCGCCATCAGATGGGCTGCCGCAACACCGTTGCCGTAGTTGTCGGCTGACACAACCGACACATAGTCCTCGCCGGCAGTCATGCCCGGAGGAGTATTTTCCATGAACACGATTTTCACACCAGCTTCCGCAGCCGCTTTGTACGCTGCAGCAGTTGCTGCCGGATCAGTGGGAACAGATACGATAATATCTGGCTGACGCGCCATGACAGTTTCGATATCTGCCACCTGCTTTTCTGGCTTAAAGCCAGCGTCAGTGACGGCGATAACGTCGATACCCATTTCAGCGAACTGGAATTTCAAACCTTCGATCTGTGCACGCGACCAATCGTTTCCGCCGTAATGCATAACAATCGCCGCAGTTGCATTCATAGCTTTGATCTGGTCGATCTCGGCACCGCTCAGCGACAGATCAGCCGCCGGGCTTGGGTCCTCGCCGTTCGGTCCTTTGGACAGAACGCTTTCCTGAAGCGCAGCCAAAGCTGCGGTCGGATCTGCCGCTGCCGGCATAGCGCTAAGAGCAATTGCAATCGCGGCAACCGATCCCATAAGTGTTCTACGTGTAAACATTGTTCTTCCTCCCAGAAGATGGGGCGAACCCCGTGAAAATAAACCGATTAGGCTTGGGTTAGGTAGTCCATGCTGGCACGTGCACCTTCGGCAGGGTCGTCCCAGGCATCTAGTTCGGTGCAGACCCATCCGGTGAACTGCGTCTCGCGCATGGCGGCGATAATCGGGTCGGTCGGCACATCACCGCGATCCAGCGGTGTGAACGCAAAAGGTTCGTTTTGAAGCCCTTTAAGATGAATGTAGGATATGCGGTCAGCGTGATCGCGGATCAGTTGCGCCGGGTCGCCTCCGGCCGCTGCCAAATGTGCGGTATCGGGGCAGAAATCTATGGCTGTTAGGTCGAAAATTCTGCTCACATCGGCCGGACCTTCAACAATCGTTGAAAGATGCGGGTGGTAATGAGCGGTCAGGCTGCGTTCCTCGGCCAAGGCCTTAACGCGATCTAATGCAGCGCCCAGTTTGTCATAGTCGGTATCGCGGATACCATCAAAACGCTTGGCTCCACCGCCGACCACCAGATGCGGCGCGCCCAACTCGGCGGCGCGGTCAGCGGCACGGTGATGCGGGCCAACTCCTCGGGCAGGATATCGTCGAAAATGAAGTTGGCACCTGAATAGGCAGCCACAAGCGTCAAACCGTTGTTGGTCAGCAGGCCGCGAAAGTCGGCGGCGCTGTAGTCCAGCAGGTTACCATCAAACAATTCAACGCCAGCGTAACCTGCCGCTGCGATTTCGGCGCAGGCACGATCTATGTCGCCAAAGGTTCGGTAACTTAGCTGTGTGATCGATGTCACGCCTTCGGCATTACCACCAAGATCCCCCCAACAGTTCGCCTGATAAGCCAGCTTCCATTCGCTCATTTCACTCTCCTCCAGTCGGCTGATTGCGCCGTCGAGGTAGTTGATAAGTCGATAATTACATCTTAGTCAACATTTTTTATGCTTAAGTATCATATCTTTTGCTTTTTTTATGCAAAAGTCGTTACTTGCCATGCAAAATTAGACCGACTATTGTCGACCAAGTAGAGTTGTGAGAGAAGAAAATTCGTGGAAACTGGCATTTCAAACGCGAATCAATCCAAAGGAAAAGGGCGGCCACGCAATACCGAGTCCGCCGTCGCAAGCCTTGTGGATGTCCTGAACCTTGTTCGTTTAGGGCGCGCAACAACCCGTCAGGAACTGGAACGCGTCGGAGAATACGGACGTGCCATCGTCGCAGACAGGCTGGCCACACTTAAGGATTTGGGACTGGTCGACGAAAGCGCCACAGGTGCCGCGACTGGCGGAAGGGCGCCCAGGCTTGTCCAAATTATCAAAGACCGAGCGCGCTTGGCGGTCGTCAACCTTGAGCAATCGGCCGTTGGTGTAGGGATTGCAGACCTGAGCGGCAAAATTCTGGCAGAACACCACGAACTTATCGATATCGCTAATCAGAACATGACAGTCGACAGAATTAGCGCCTTGATCAAATGGATGATATCCCGCCAGACAGGTAGTGTTGATCTATGGGGAATATCGATCTCTGTCCCGGGTCCAGTCCTTGCCAACGCAGAAACCCCATTTCTTTCAGAGACACCTGATTTTCTTCCCAACTGGGACAGATCCGGCCTGATCGAAACACTGACGCAAAGGTTTCAAGCTCCGATTTGGATGCGTTCGAATGTCGAGACCATGACAATGGGTGAATTCCACGGTGGGGCAGGCGTTGGATTGCAGTCCATGCTGTTTGTAAAAGTCGGGCAACGCATCGGAGCAGGGTTGGTCAATGACGGACATCTTTATCATGGCTCATCAGGCGCCGTCGGCCTGATCGGACAACTTCCGGTCCATTACAACGACATGACAGGCACACTGGATGCAATGGCCGGGTCCGGCATGATGAAGGCGCAGGGCGCTGCCGTCGCCGCATCTGGTGCATGTCCTCAACTGGCTGACATTTTGGCCCGCACTGGCGACGTGAACGCAATAGATGTGTGTCAGGCCGCCCAAATGGGAGATACGGCCAGCACCGAAATTGTCGTACAAAGCGGACGCCTGATAGGGGGTGTCGTGGCCACCTTGGCCAACCTGCTAAATCCGCAACTCATTGTCCTTGCCGGATCAATTTCTCAATCAAACGACATATTGTTGGCCAGCTTTCGCGAAGCCGTTTATGGCGCATCGCACCCTCTGGTCACTCGGGATTTGCGCATCCTGAAATCACAAATGAGCAGTTCCGCCGCTCTTTTGGGGGCCGCCAACATAGCAATCGAAGCTCTATTCGATCCGGTTTTCCTGAAAGACTGGATTATCCTCGGCGCCCCCACCAAACACCCGAAATTTGTGCAGAGCTTGACTCATGCAGCCAACAAGGCGCAAACCTTTGTAGACGGGCCTCCCCCTCCGCCAGAAATATGAAGGAGACTTGAATGACAATCGTCGGACTAGGACCGCATGGCGAACGCGCCTCACCACCAGAGCGGGTTACTTTGTTGCCTCAAGACATAGAGTCCGCCCGGGTCAAGAAGCTGCGCATTGCCATCGTCATGCATACGATGGAAAGCGATTGGTCCAAGCATCTTGTCCAAGGGATCGTCGGTGTACTTGGCGAATGCGGAGCTATTGTAATTGACGTTGTGGATTGTGACTTTTCCCCAGCAAAGCAAATCGAAGCTTTAAACCGCATGTGCGCTGAAAACCCAGATGCGATTATTTCGTTACCCGTCGATAACGCGACTGTCGCCGATGCCCATATTGCTGCTGCAAGAGCGGGTATAAAGCTCGTGTTGATTGACAATGCCCCGATCGGCATGCTTCCGGGTAAGGACTATATTTCGCTTGTTTCGGCTGACAATTACGGGTTGGGGAAAATCGCAGCAGAACTTTTGTCGGAACATCTGCCTCCGAATTCAATTGTGGGAGTTATCGGGTATGACGCAGATTTCTTTGCATCCAATGAACGAGAAATAGCGTTTGGTCAGTGGATTGAGATCAATCGGCCAGACGTCATACTGAAAACTGCCCGATTTGCATCCATTGAAACCGCAGGGTCCGAAGCTGTTGCTCTTGTCGAGAAGAACCCCGAGATTTCGGGATTATTCGCGGTGTGGGATACCCCGTGCGAGGAAATCCTAAAGGCATTCTCGCAACGGGAATTTAAGCTGCCCATCACGACTGTGGACCTGGGGAATGAGGTAACAATTAACCTATCAAGCGGTGGTTCCGTCGTAGGTATTGCGGGCCAACGGCCTTTTCAGCAAGGAGAAGTTGCGGCAAGAACAACAATAACGTCCTTTTTGAACCGCCCTTGCCCCGATTGGGTCGCCCTGCCGGGAATTCCAATTTCCCGATCGAATGTAATCGAAAGCTATCAGTTTATTTGGCGAAAACCTGCACCTAAAGGAAATTGACACTCCCAAAAGGGAGTTTCCCTCCCTCACACCCCCGCGGTCTACGCCCCGAAATACCGTTAGGACTGATTAAAGTTCTCGCTTACGTTCAATCGCAGGAATAGACAAAGCCAAAAGATGGTGGGTCGGAGACCAAGGAAAATGCATAAATGGCTTGCAATAAAATGTGCCGATAGTGTTTGCTAGCTGTTTGGATATTATCATCCAATTGCTGCATCAGACACTCTCGCTCCGATAATGGTCAAATAGGTTAATGCAATCGTATCGCAAGCAACCATTTGAAGAGAGATGCCAGATTGTATCCACGACCGTACTTGTCCCCAATGCTATTTCGAGACCATCCACCAAGATGATCAATCAGGTCTGACGGGCACTCGACTACACGTAATCTATCCCGAAACGCATGACGCAAAGAATGCACGACAATTGCCTCACTTATAGATTTCTGGAGCCATTTGTTTAAACTCGCACTTGCTGAATTTGCATTCAGATGGCTAGTTGACGCATAGCGGGGAAATACAACTTCTGAAGTTCTGTGCGCTTGTAATCTCATCGCTGCCCATAAGCTATTTCCAGTAAGCGGCAGCACACGTTCACTACTGGTGGTTTTCAGTCGGCGGATTGCGTTTGGTCGAACGTGGACGTGTGGAACATCACCTGACAAGACAATGTCATCCCATAGCAAACCTGCTGCTTCGGACAATCGCATGCCAGTATCAAGTATCAATGCTAAGAGCCACCGTTGGTCATCATCTGCAACACGACACTCTTTACTCAGTTTCCTTAACTCAGACACAGTCGGAACATATCGTTTCTGGGCTTCTCCGCCTTCACCCAGGTATACACCACTGAAAACACCTGTTGGCTGAAGACCCTCTTCCCGAAGAACGAAGTTTATTATGGCCCTTACGTTGGTAAAGTTACGGCTGATGCTATCTTTAGACAGACCCCTGCTCTTGAAGTAATCGCGAAAAGCGTTTGCATCGCTTCTGGCAAAGGTATCAATGCGCTTGTCTCCGCATATGTGGAATCAAATAGCCAGTGGAGCGACGAGCACCTGCCTCAAACGTTTGCGACCTCCCAGCGCCTTTGAGTTTGACGTATGTTTCGACCGCATCGCTAAGAAACGGCGCAGTGCTATCGTTTGTTGAAGCAATAGGATCTACCTTAGATACAGCCGTTCCAAACAACTGACCTATAAGCTCGTTCCGAGAACGCCGTCTCAGGATTGACCACTGATCATCTAGTTCTTGTGTTAACAGAGCAGCCTGTTGTGCTGCACGGCTTCGACAAACTGTATGCAAACAGGTCTCGAATCTTGCTGTTTTGGAGTACTGTTGGAGCTCTTTTGGCACTCTTCTAGAGTAATAATAGGTCTTTCCTTTGAGCTTCAGGTAGTGAGGACGCTGGTGGTCCATGTGGTGGCCTCCCACGATTGACATGACAGTAAATCGTTGGAAATCAGTGGTTTAACCTGAGATAACTTAGGAAAGTGGTGCCCCAGAGGGCTAAGGCCTGATTATATTATTATTTTTATTCAGTATCTTATGGGATCTTCAATCTAGCAAAGTGGTCCCAAAAGCGGTCCTAAAACAGCTTTAAAGACCACTTCTTTAGATATAGTCATAAACAATATTCAACTGATCCAGTGACGTTACATCCGTACCCGCGAGATCTATTGTGAGGTTATTCCAAACAAGATTTCCATTGCTGATGTTGCTTTGATCTAACTCGCTTTGCCCCGACGCTAAGTAGAACTTTAGCTTATCGTCCGAACTATAGTCACTAATAGTATCAGTCTGAGCATTTGTGCTCGACACAAATTCAAATACATCAGCGCCTGTCCCACCGATCAATGTGTCGTTTCCTTCACCACCAAACAAGACATCATTCCCTGCACCACCATTCAAGGTATCATCACCTTCTGCAGCCCAAAGAATGTCGTCTCCGGCCTCCCTTCCAAAGTAAGAGAAATTCCACCCATATCGAAAGTTGGCGAAGTCAGGTCAATTATATCGTTACCAGCACCAGCCTTAATTGTTTCAAGATTCAGTGCACGAGCTACTGTGGTTATACCAAGACCGTCATCTACTGCTGTTAAACTGGAGTGCAGCCCTGAATAACTGTCATGCAAGAAAACACATCCCCTGTTGTGCTGTCAGACAGGATAAGTGTGTCAGCATCGTCTCCTGCATCTAGCACAGTTGAATACTTGGTCTTTCCATCAAGTGCTTGCCGATCGTTCGTTTCAACATTCCAAGCTCGATAGGAAGAGCTCCATGTATCTGAACTTTGCAGCGTGATGGTATCATTACCAGCTTCCGCCTGAACCAAGTCTGCACCCTCACCGGCTGAAATATGATCCACTTGATCTGTGCCTAAGAGTAAATCTGAAGCAGGAGTCTGGCTATCATTCAGGAGCGGCAGATTGGTATTAACGCTCGGTAATGCTGTTGAAGCTATTAGATCAGCTACTTTAAATCGATGTATTTCAACTATGTTCTCAAAACTTACAGTTGCTGTAATCGATGAGAGATCATCTATCAGACTAACATCGACAGCACCCGTTTCTAGATTAACCAGACCCTCTTGCGAACTTACCCACGAAATAGAGCCCCCGTTCCAATTATCTGGAAGCTTAATATAGTTGGCTTTGGTAACAAAATCGTTGTATCCTACAAGTACATTAGCAAGCGCATTTGGATTAACCATTGTTGCAATTATTTTATTGTCAGCGTAGGCAATGTCGCTTCCGCGAGTATCGACTAAGTCAACACGAACGAGCTCACCCTTGACGGGCAGGTTCATGCCAAACATTCTGTCACCATGAACTGCCCCGTTAGGCACCGCGAGATGTTCAGTGGACAACCCAGCATCAGTCATGTAGGTGACACGAGCGACGAAGTCGGTGTTTGACACTATATCACCTGAGTTACGAAGCACGTCGAAGTAGTCGGCTGGCAGGTCGCCAATGCTTTTACGAACTCGCATCGTAATATCGGGTGACGGGATCGCCCCGGCAACTAAAGCACTGCCGTTGATATCGATTAGATCCGCAGTAAGATAGTAGACATCTTGGTTAAACTTGTGTGGTAGACGTGCTTCGTCAAAGCCAAACGGATTTTGCGAATTTATAACAACCCACTCTTTTGTAAAGTTAAGAGTGTGAACGCTTTGATCATCCAGCGTAACTTTTATCAAGAACGCATTGGGCGTTTCGTTGTCAATCTTGATCTTGTTTCCGGGGTTATCAGGCCGCTCTTTGATGGAAATAACGGTGGTGTAACCACGATCTGCGCTACGCTCATCTGTGTATATTAATTCGGCTAGAACAATCTCCCTTGCTTCGCCAGCTACACCTGTAATTTCACCGGTATTAAAAGTTCGCTCAGGCAGATCCCATATAGAGAAGTAACCATCACCAGCGTATCCGCCGTCTTCACTATCGACACCATCAATCTCGTTCGGGGACCATTTAACCAGCCTATCGGCGTTTGGCATCAACCGCTCAGACAATTCCCAGTCTGAGAATAAGGCAAACTGATAGTCAGAGGCCTTGCTCTGACTTCCTGCCATTGGCGAAGTCACCATAGAAACGTTTCCAGATCCATCAATGCGATAGTTAGGAAGGTAAACGCCATTGTCCTGATCAAACGCCCAGTCGGACCCTATCATACCGTTGTTGACGTAACTAACGACCGTTCCGTCATCTAGAGTATCAGTAATTTCAAATGAAATGTCCGGATTTACACCCGAGTTATATGGAAAACTGGCGTCAAAAGCGACGTGACCAATTCCCCCCCATGACCAAAGAATTCGTGTTGAGTAATAATCGTACCTACATCACCGCCGCCTTTGTAACCACCACCAACGCCACCACCTTCGCCGGCATCTATACTGGTATTGGAATACCAACCGTTGTGGGTCCAACCACCAGCAAGGAAGTTTGCACCAACCATCTTAGCCGAGTTGGCGTAGGCCCAATTAATAGTTCCACCGTATCCACCACCTCCCCAAAAGGTGTCAGCTCCTGGCAAGTTGTCCTTATCACCCGTCATAAGCATAGGTGTAGACATAGACCCATTTGCATTAATGGCTTTTTCAACAATGTCTATTGGCCATGTAAGGAAGCGAATACCTGCAAAAGGTGACTTGGCCAAAACCTCTTCGCCTAAGCTTGTTAAACCGCCTTCTATGCGACCGATATCTTTATCCACTCCTAATGAAGCGTGATAAAGCGACATCGTGACAACAGCACCCGCTCCTACGTCAGGAGAAATGAGTCCGCTCTCATCCTCAATCAAATCATAGCCCAGCGACTCTAAGGAGTAGGGGGAACCATTTACCAGCAACTCAAATGTTATTCCAGGCGCCACCCACGCTCCGGGAACGCTCACCACATAGCTGTCATCAAGCGTATGCCCACGATCCAAATCGGCAAGATTGGTATCTGAAGGAAGATCAACACTTTTTGGCAGTAGATCAGGTCCGCTGAGCACACGCTGCCCTAACTTATTCCCCTGTGCATCATATACAGCAACCTCGAATTCCGGTGCCGGCTGCCCCGAAGCACTCGTCGCATTCACTTTAAACTGCACCCAGCGATCTGCAACCAACTTCAAGTAGGGATCATCTGGACGTTGAACGTAAGTTTGAGCAAAAAAGACATCTTCCAATACAAAATCGTCAGAGATCGGCGTTGAATAATCCGCCTCGATAGCGACATATTCAGGATCGTCAAAGCGGATTTCAGTGATGCTGACTGGGCTATCCGTGTATTCCGTATATGGAATAATTTTAATTGCTGCGGGTGTACTAGTATTCACTCCGTCGCTTACAGTGACATGGAACTGATCATACCCTTTAAACTCTTCGCCGTTCGGAACATAAGTGTATGCACCGGTCACCGAGTCCAGTGTTAACGTGCCGAAAATCGGTGCGTCCACTAATTCAAATGTTAAGTTACGGCCTTCAGGGTCTGTTGCGTCGATCTTGCCTTGAATGGCACCAAGCGTTGTTGCGCCACTACTGTCGCCATTCTCAACGATAGCGGAAACAAGCGGCTCGTAGTTGGGTAGATCTGTTAGCGTAAAGTCAACAATATCGCGACCGAGCATATCCTTCACTGTGACGAGCAAATTTTCACCTGACGCGTCGGTAGTCTGATCAAATCTCAAATATTTAAAACGTGAATCGCCATTTGCTATGTAAAGACGCCCAAAATGACCCAAAGGAACATCAACAAAATTATATTCAACTCCATCAGGGTCCTTCATTTTCAGATTGATGCGATACACTTTGTTCTGATCGGATTTGGGAACAGCAAACGTCGCTGAAGAAGTCGTTGCATCAGCTGAATTTTCAGCGTAAACGCCATCGTTAATTTCTATTAAGGATCCGACGACTTCAGGAGTGCGGCCTGCTTCTTTTGCAATCACAAAATCATAAAAAACTAACTCAGAGCCTGAGTCGCTCTGCGCGAGTTGAATCGTATTAGAGGCTGAATCATATTGAACGTTAACAGATCGCCCTGATGGCAATCGAGAGTTAATTTCTGTTTCAATCGAACTTGCTAGCTCTGAAAGATTATTGCTCAGATTTAATTCAATATATTCCAGTGCCGCCACGTCTTGATCGTCGGCGTCTTTAATGCGTAGGAACAACGCTGCTGCTTGCTCAGCATCGGACTCGTAAAGACTTAGCTGACTACCTGGGATGTGGTTGAATTCTTCGAGAAGGTTTAACGTTTGATTATCAATAAGCGGGGTTTGGTTACCACAGAGACTCTCAAGCGTTAGATCGTCAAATATCAGATCAGGTGTAATTTCAAGAGTCGAGGAAGCGCTCGAACTAAGAAGCTCACTAACTACCGCTATGGCATCGAGTGCAGTTCCATCAGAGGGTAAGGCTTGACCCGACAAAACTGAGCTGGGTATTACTTCAAACACCTCAGAACCAGGTACTTTCCATGCTACATTGAAATAATTGAAGTCTTTACCCCACTCATCGTTACTACCGCCATCCTCATACAAAATCCAAAAGCGATAGCTGCCGTTCTGTTCCAAAGTAATGGGAATATTCGCACCATCAAACTTAGTTTTGTAACGATCGACGTAATGGCGCTGAATTCCACCCTCCATTTCGATGTAGAGGGCTAAACGGTCATCCGCTAACACATTCAGAACGTATTCCCCGCCCAGTTCAGGCGTCAGAACCCCCGCCAATGCAATAATTGACTCATTAGATGCAACCAACGCAGCGTCGAGCGTAGTGTCAATTAGATTTGTGGTTAGCTTTTCTTGTGAAACCTTACCCTTTGTCGGGAGGGTGGGAACTTCATCGTAAGCTAAGCGTTTCGGTGGTGAAGAAAACAGGGGTAGTTGCTTTTAGAAACTCAATATCAATGAGTTTATTAAAGTCACTAACGCCCTCAATAACAAAGCAAGAAACGGCATTTGAAAGAGGGCCATGAGTCGACACATAAAAATTTACCTGCTCTACCGCCCCATCAGGCAAATTGCGTATTGCAGTCATAACCGCATTGCCTGCAGCGACTACAGCACCGTCATGACTAATTACATTCGTGTCCGAACTAATCCAATCGAGATTACCCAGAGCATCCTGATTTGGTATATTCAAACGACCAGCAACGGTAATTGGTGCTGACGCTGATAGTCCTATAGCGGGATCAAGAGCCAGTTGGTCTCCAGCCACATTATGATGCAATAAACCATTCAGCAGGTCTTCATCAAATAAATCTACTCTAGTCGGTACATATACCTGATTGAGAGGGCCTCCGTTGGCACGAGCGACATCTAACCCTAATGAACTTATGAAATCTTGCATGGGCTGCTGAATGGTCGTTGTTCCTAGATTAAGAATTACACCACCATCTGTACGAGCCATCCAATCACGAAGCGTATTAATCTCTTCAATTGTGGCGTTCCCCTCAAGGATCACAAGGTCAACAGGCTCTGACCAGGTGCTGTCTGCATCCAACGCATCAGAAGGAATATCCCCGGAGTTAAGAGCACCACTAACCGATGAGGGCTTGCTGTAATTGAAAGACGTAATCTTAATCGAATGGGCGTCATCCGCGGAGTAGTTATAGGTACGAGCGTCTTTGTAGGTAAAATCGCTAGTAACCATTGGGTCGCCCAAGTTCAGAACATAGAGAGTAGTATCACTATCCGTTCCTCTGTTGATCCCACTCGCCCAGTTCATGGCATTGAAAACAACACGTCCCCAATCGCCATTCCCCGGATCTTGGTACAAACCTTCTTGCATTAAATTCTGGTTCGCAAATAGAGCAACACGTCCGCCTGTTTGCTGTTGAGAGAACGCTACCAAGCCGCCTTTATCGGTATTAAAGAGAGTGCTCGTTAACGACCATCATCAGCCTGTGTGTAGGATTTCGTCGATAAATAGTCATAGTTCCCGCCTCTCAAAGTACCGTCAGAGTTGCGATCGATCATCACCAACCCTTCATTTAGGTTGACCGCTGACACGCCCTCAAAAAGCTTTGTCTTCACCAAAGAGACAGAGTTATCCATTGTTAGCACATGCTGTTGCAGTTCAACTTTAAGCGTTACAGCCTGCACCGCCTGATTTTCACCATCACTGACGTTTACAGAGAATACGTATTCGCTCTTATCTGCAGCTATAGCGGCCTGTTTAAGACGGACCTCTCCTGTTACCGCATCAATACTCAAGAATGAAGCATCCGTACCGCTAAGAGAGAAGGACAAGCTATCACCGTCAAAGTCCTGAGCAATCGCCTTAAACACAACTTTGCCTAGCGGGGCGTTCTCATCGATGAACCCCGTAGCATTAGAGTTCGAAAATTGGGGGGCATTATCATTTGCATTTATAACATTGAGTATAACTTGCTGAGCAGCATCAGTATTTACTCCATCTGATGCTATCACGTTGAAAGTGTAGAATGATTGAGTTTCATAATCCGCTGATGTCTTGAGTCTTACTTGTCCAGTTGCAGAGTTAATGACAAACTGCTCCGCATCTTTTCCGCTTAACGCATAGCTTAGGACGCTTCCGTCACCATCTGTCGCCTGCGCCGTAAAAACGACATTGTTGCAGACGAATTTTCGGCCACATCCACTAGAACTTGTTGTTCGGAAAACTTTGGCATAGTTTCATCGATGTCATTGACCTCAACAATGACATCTTGCGTTGCCACCGGTCCCGCCATCAGATGCAGTGACAGTAAAGCTGTAGCTTCTCTTAACCTCGAAGTCAGATACAGACGTTAATCTTAACTCACCAGTCTCTGCGTCAATTAACGCCGCATCCTTATCAATTCCACTCAAGGTATAAGTTAGTGGATCTCCATCCTCATCAGATGCTGATGCATCAAACACTACAGCAGATGCCGATGAGTTCTCATCGATTCGGACGGTCTGTGTTGCAACATTAAAGGTAGGAGCATTATCGTTCAGGATGTTTACCCTTACCGAAAGAGTTTGGCTATCGCGTGGGTTTATACCATCGGTCAATGATAGGGTGAGGTCGTAACTCTGCTTAGCCTCGAAGTCTGCAGGCTGAAGAAGACTAACAGCGCCGCTTGGACTAACTGTGAACTGTGACGCATCCGGGCCCGATAATGAATAGCTAAGTGTTGCATCTGAGGCAGAGTTATCGCTAAGTTCTGCAGTGTAGATTACCGGTAGTCCTGCATCGTTTTCGTCAACACTTAAACTTACCGTTTCAGATGCAAATTTAGGGGCGTTGGAGATAGGGGTTGCCATTGTTGAGGCAGACCAAGTAACCGTTAATGTTGGGCGCAATGAGACGTCAGTTGCCTCAAACGAATGTATTCCAGTTCCGTCTGAGTTGGTGCTCGGAATCAGCGCCCATCCGTAGTTGTTGGATTCGCCCGCAACCCAAGCTTTCAAGCTGTCAGTAACGTCAAAGGATAGCGTAGTAGCGCTCGTGGAAGAATTTGCTGAATCTTCGGCATCAGGAGCTAGCGAGACATTAGAAGGCAGTGAATCAGAGCCTTCCCAGGTAATGGAGCCTGACCACTCAGATACAATTGGAACCAAGTCGAAAGCTGCAAATCCCTCGGTGGTCTTTAGCTGAAGGACTGCTTTAAAAACTTCAGATTGTAACTTAATCTGATCCTGTGCATCACCAAAAATCTCAGTAAATTGAATTAGCGGGATTGCCTTCTCGTCAGGGTTCCATCGTCCATCAACTACTATACTTTCTGAAGCCTCCTGCGAGCCTACAACCTCTTTACCTATGTATGTGTCCTGCCCTTTTGTAAATGTCGTCTCTTCACCAATCGCTGCCACCACACTTACTGTAGCCAATCCGCCATCGGAGTTTGCAACGTTAATTGTAATCCCTTCGCTACCATCAAAATCAGCATTGGGTGTAAACCGAAACTTCCCGCCACCCAGGGAAACAAGCTCACCGTTCGAAAAGTCAGCAGCAGGTGTGAACGTTAACGCACCATTGCTACCAAAATTCCAGACATTGTCAGACAAATCAAAATCAATACTGGTCGCTGAACCCTCCTTCAAAAACACCAACATTTCTTCGGAATGAATAACATCTATCACTGACCACTTAGCCAGATGCGCCACGGATCCGCGATCATCTGCGGTAATCTTGTGACCGTGCTTATCCTGGAAATCCCAAGCGTCAAAGTGAGGTGACAAATCACGACCAATAATCTTCGAGAGGCGCACAAACAGTTGTGATACTTCTTGCTGATCATCCAGCCGGTTTGAGCCAAATCCCCAGGCAAGGCTTTCAGGACTATCGTCATAGTAAGTCCTAAAAAATGTTTTAAACGGCTCAAAGCCAAACTCTTGAATAATTTGGTGATAGAACGTCAGCTTTTGCCATGCGTCCCCATCGCGGTAGGTGAGACTTTTATCAAAGAGCGAGTCCGCTTTTTCAACGCGACGATCAACAGTCGTATTGTAGTGATAGATACCCAACTGGTCATATACGTAGAGTGTAAATATATTGACATTAACCTCGGAGTCGCCCCCGATGGTAAACTCTGTGTCCTGATGCAAATGAGCAAGTTCATGAAACGCGCCCCACAATCCCTCAGCCTTAAGAGACTGAAGATCTAAAAAGTTATCCGCATAATCAAGAGGGGCCTTATTCGGATAACCCGCGCTCAAGTAGCCGGCTTGAGTATCTACATCGAACGAAAATGCTTCGGGCCTCAGTCGCTCCTTACCCGAGAGATCGTCAAGTATATCTATTACCTGACTCCACCAGGTCATAACTTCTGTGGGATTATCAAGCTCACGCAAGGTATTACTTGGTAGATACAGCACAATATTATCAGCTGCTAAGACGCCAAAGGGCGCTGGATTATCGCGAACCTCATTAACCCACTCGTCATTCGTTGTTTCACCCAGGATGAAATGTGGAGCCTCAATCGCACCATCGATTATGAGATTAACCGTTTGAGCTTGTGTGCCAAGTGGAACATCTAGATAGATTAGCCCACCAAACGCACCGGCAACCTTAATGATGGGTTCATCAATATCGTAAATTCGAGATATTGCATAAGGTGCGCGATCCCACTCACTTCGACCAGAGAGATTATCATTCCATGTAGAGAGCCTTATTTTTGCACCGATGCCCACCATCTCACTAGGGACTTCGATATAAACTAATTCACCGGGAGCGGCATAAAGTCCGGTTGTATAGTATGTACTCGACTGAGCCGTAACAGGGTCAAGAAACTGTTCGGCGACGTCCAAGCTCACCCCACGGGTAACACGCGCAGCATCTTCTGCGATTGCACCATACAAAACTCCTGCGGTTGGGTCCGCAGTCACCAATTCTGGCGCCATGATTTGACGAGCAGTTGCCTCTGCCAACAGCGTCGGTTGCAGAAGAACTACTTGAAGGACTGAATGGATTTTCTGGAGTTGGCTGAATGGTTGGCACATCTTTGACCATTAAATCGAAGGCCATCACCTCGCTAACTTCTCCAGAACTGCTGGTAGCACGAAAAGAAAAGCTATCATCCCCTAGGTAATTTTGGTCAGGCACGTAATACCAGTGGCCTTGAGCGTCATTTTCAAGCGATCCACGGACTGGTCCACTGACAATTTCAATCTGAGCAACTTCGCTACTCGATTCATTGACAAGCTCATTAAATTGCTGATCTAGTCGAACTTTTTCATTAATATTCGTCGCTCTTTGAGCGGATGCAGGACGCTCTGCCGCAAGATCATAGACAAATTCAGAGACATAATCAGCGGCAGGGATGTTAGCGCTGTTGGATACGGATAACGTGTAACTGACAGCACCAGCACTTAGTTCCATTAAGTCAGTTGTTTCTACCACGATTTGAGCCCGGTTTGCCGATACCTCGCCCGTATACGTCTTACCATTAAGCGCCAACGTCACTAACTGACCATCTTCGACATTGGAGGTTGTCACTGTTAATGTAGCATCGACGGCAACTTCAGTGCTGGTTAGTTCATAGCCAAAATCAAATGATCCCATAATTTTTGGCGTAGTGTCTGCGTTACTTTGACTGAGGACACGCCCCACAAGTTTGATACCTTGAGCATTCGTATCATATTGGTAGTTTGAGCCCGTCAAATAACGGAAACCGGAGCCCGATTCACTCGTCATGTGTAGACGAAACTCAATTGATGCATCGACACGCGGCAATGTTTCAAGATCAAACTCAATTAAGGTGGCTGAGTTGCCGCCGAGGACCTTTCCAGAGTCAATGTCATTGGTAAAATCATCCAGGCTAGAACGCAGTGTCACGTGAGTTTCGCCAGGGGAAAATGAGTAGAACGAAGCACTCAAACTAGACAGCGCCAGCTCCTCATTACCTCCGGGCGTCACGGCAAAGCTGATATATTCAGAGGTATCAATCTGACTACGTGCATCCCACCATAACGCCCAAACATCCTCCCACATGCCATTACCAACGCTCGCCCCACTCAATCCACCAAGCGACAAAGAGGAGAACTGCGTGGTTCCTGCGATACTATCCCCTGCAGACTGATTATCAGGGTCGTAGCTTGCAAGTACACCTACACCACTGGAAATTTCATATTGCCCCAGACTGCCGTAATCAGTGTAGCCACCGCCACTATCGTTTCCGATCCCATCTACTTTTAAATAGTATCGACCCGCTGAGAGATTGGGGGAAATAATCGCAGCAGACAATGAGGACTCACTTGTTGAAGCAATCAGCTCACCTCCATTTGAGTCATATAACCAAGCACCTGCGTGTAAATTCGGGCTGAACTCTGCGACATCAACATTTAGAACGATCGAGCCGCCTGAATGATCAAAATAAAACCAGTCCACATCGTCGCTGGTGCTAATTATGCCTTGAGCAAAGAGCGACCCATAGCCATCATCTAATTTGACGAGCTCAGTCGCAAAACTACGCTCATCCGCATGCTCATCAACGATGTACGAAATCCCATTTAGGTCGCTTGCAATGATGCTAAGATCATCTTCAGTGTTATCGGCATTTGCGTAGTCACCTTTGCTAAACTGAGTAAGACCACTGGTTGATAGACCCATAATGGTATTCCAGTGCCCGACTGTCGTGTCATGGCCCGAGTAGTATCGCCCAGAACCTGGACCATCATGGCTCAAGCCCATCGTATGTGCAATTTCGTGGCTTCCACCCGTAGCGATTAGGGTTAGAGGATAAATACCATCTTGGAACTGACTGTTAATTGATACATAACCGGGCGCTGCATAATCCAGGGGGAATTCACTCCCAGACCACGCAAAACCATATCCTGTCGTTTCCTCCCCAATCAGAAGAGAAACACCCCACGCGTCGTCATCACCGCCTGTATTTACCAGCGCACCATCTGCCGGCGTTTCAGTCGTGACATCGATATTGAAAGGAGCAAAATCTTCCGCTATCCCAGCCCAGATTTTTTGAATTTCTAACTTTTCAGCGTCAGATAGATTGGAAGCATCGCCATCCGAATTATAAGATAATATCGTGTTGTACGAGTAATAGTCACCGCCAAAGAAATCTAGGTAAATAGTATGCTTAGCATCAGGCTTACTGTGTAATAAGAAAGTATCATCTAGCTTTGCAACAAAACCATCACCAACATATCCTTTGTCATGTATGCTGATCTTGGCTGAGGCGTTTTCTATTGAATATGCAACATTGTCTTGAATAGTGCAGGTGACAAGTTCTGCGCCCTCTGATTTGCCGTCAGATTTTGGGTTTATCAGAAGTGTGACCGTGTCCTGACCAGCTGCGAAATTAACGGTTTCACTCATGGGTTCAAAATCGACGCCACTTACAGCCGTTCCGGCAAATGCGACCGAGCAAGATAGCGCATTCTGAAGGTCACCTGTTCTGGTGAAGGTAAATGATGCGGTATTAGATCCCTCCTCAGCAGCAAAATCTGAAGAATAGATATTGATTTTTGGCAACATATTAATCTCCCGGAATTGCGAGTCTTATAGGCTGTCATTGGCAGCATTAAAGACCTTACTCTAACAATGGTTAGAGCAGCATCGAAAATTAAACAACTTACAAAAGTCCAAATTTTGGACACGATTGTACTTCAAAACTAGCAAACAACGATACCGGAAAAAATGCTAGGAGACGCAAAAGAAACCACTGGCAAAGTTGATGTGGTGGGTCATGTCACTACACGCCTCGACAGTGATTTGCGCGAAATCACATTTAGCTGTTTGAGAAAAGGTTAGTACACACTCCAGGGCAACCGACAAATAGCCTTCTCTTGTAATTACAAAATACCCAACGTCACTCCCTTCAGTTGCTCTGAAATCTACTTTATCAAGTGATACTTTTTGAGTCATTTGATAAGCTTGCTAGGAATAAAGCAGATGGTATGGTGGTCAAAGTTACACGTTCAACTTGTAACACGCTCAGGATAATCTCGGCATGATGTAGAGTCCAAATTTCGGATATTTAAAATATCGCGGACTAAGTAAGTAAGGTAAGAAGGTGACAAGCTCGAATAATGTTTTTGAAATGAATATACACTTAAGTAGTTGGTTGTATTTTGCGACTGCTAGTGTTGACACCGTAGGGTCTATCACGAAAAAACTTGACGGTGATTTGAGTGGTGCTTTAGTCTTAATCGTAATGTTTGAGCAAGCACTGGTATCGAGCGCCCCTCGACCTGAAAATTGGTTGTCCGACATCTCGCGGTATTCAGTTAGGTCCATTGCAGATAGACTTGGGCTGTCCAAATCTACAGTGAGTAACAAACTAAACCATCTTGCAGACTTAGGATACATCGAGAAATACGATAGGGGTTTCAGGATCACAACAACTGAGAGTGGCTCAGCAAGGGCCGCTATTGATATTCCAGATGTGAAACACATCATAGAAAGGATGTTGCACTCTATCAAAGCAGATGATGCAAAACCAGTAAAGTTTTCATATATAAACGATTGATAGGATCTATTTTGGCATGCTTGCAACCAGGTGCTGCATGACAATCAAACCAAAGCATCAATGATCAATTAACTTATTTCATACGATGGCTCGACGGATAACCTATCAATGAGAGAGGGGTCAACGTAAAGCTCGTATTTATTATTGTTAAAGGTTGCGCAGCGAAAGATTAATGCGCCCGCAATTATCCAAGCGTTGGATTTAAAGAAGGCAACATCAGACGAATATAGTGGCCCTTGCCCTAACTGCGGTGGGAAAGATCGTTTCCGAATTTCAAATTTTCATGGAGACCTCAAACATCATTGTCGCAGAGACTGTGATTTTATCGCTCGAAACAACGAATTGATTAGCCGCGGCTTGTTACCAGAGTGGGAAAACAGGCTGCTAGCCATATCATGTTATGAAGCAACTGCCCCTGCTAGCCGCCGAGCTGCACGGCAATGATGTAATTGCACCTCTTTTTGATGTACTTACAGGCGAGCAGCTTGGTCAGCAAAAATAAAGCCTAACGGTAAGAAACTGTTCAATAGAGGATTAAAAAAAGCGCAAGCAGGCGCCTTTATCGGCGAACCTACTTCAACGCTTTACGTTTGCGAAGGCTGGGCAACAGCAGTCGCCGTGCACCTATCGACGAAACAGCAAACACTTTTCGCGCTAGATGCTAAAACTTTGCCCAAACTTGTAAAAGTATTGGATCACCCGAACATCGTTATTGCTGCTGACAACGATGCAGAAGGTCTTACAGCGGCGGAAGCGAGTGGAAAGCCATGGTCTACGCCTAATGCAGACGGTTTAGACTGGTGGGACATGTGGCATCGGAATGGCCCAGCTGAAACGGCTGCTATGCTCGTCGCAAAGCAGTCCGATGCGGTTTCCCACTGGATGGCTTTTCAATTTCCACTGCGAAAGAATTGTCGCAACGCGAATTTAAAGAGCTTGTCTGGCTTAAAGACAAGCTTCTTCCCACGCCCAACCTAGCTCTGATCGCAGGAGCACCCAAGTTTGGTAAAAGCTGGTACGCGATGGGTCTTGCACACGCGACCTTGCCGCTGATGGACACAGAGTATTGTACATTGCTAATGAGGATAGTGAACGCAGGTTAAAAGACCGCTACTCAAAAAATTAGCTTTCAGCAAAGTGACAAACTCATATTTCTATCTGGACTGGATAGTGAGCGCTCGTTGCCGCGCGGAGAGCAGGCGCTCAATTTCTGAAAGCCTGCAAAGACAGCTACTCCTGATCTGGCCTGCATCATTATCGATACAATTCAAGCCGTTCGTAATCCTGCTTTAAAACAAGATTATGCATCAGTTGAGAATGAGTTTTCTCCACTTCGCAAACTCGCGCATGATTTGGATATTACGATTATCGCTGTTCATCACACCAAGAAAAAAACCGACTTTGAAACTGAACCTCTAGACCAAATACTTGGCTCACAAGAAATAACAGGAACTGTTGAGACAATATTGATCATGCAGCGTGAACCTCGCAGTCAAAACGTAAATCTATTCATCACAGGTGAAGACGTCGAAGAGGCAGACGACTATACGCTTGTTTGGAATGGACATGGCTTCAATGAACCCGTCGAGCGTCGCCTCGCCTCTCTTGGATCGATGCAGCGGTCAATTTTTGATTACGTAGAGCAAAATCCGCGTTGCACGCAGGCTGCGATTGTCGAACACTTAGGCCGCACCAAGCAGCAGATTAATGAGGCTGTGGGGCGCTTGTTGGAACTAGGTCTGTTTAAAACTGCAAGTGGCGGAAGATTATTCGTTAATAATACTGCATAAGATAGCCTCTTTACCTTCTTGACCAATCTTTATTGCAGTCAATAGGGTCAAGAGTATGTGTGCTGATACAATGATATAATTTAGGATTTTGAAATGGCTAAAACTGTGCTGATTACCGCAGGAGCGAGTGGCATTGGGAGCGCAATGGCAACTCAGTTCGATTTAAGTGGGAGCTACTGTTTGGATCACCGATATTGATCAATCAGCACTTGATAAATGTCCTAAACACTGGCGAAAAAGTCGCGCAGACGTGCGGTCCGCATCTGAAATGACAGACGTCTTTAGAAAAATTACTGATGAGCTAGGACGGCTCGATGTTGTTTGTGCCAATGCGGGGACGGCTTTTTGACTAAGCTTAGTTGAAGAACAACCAATAGAAGAGTTCGCAGATTGTTTGGACGTGAATATCAAAGGCGCGTTTTATACGGCGCGCGGCGCACTCCCAATGATGAAACGACAAGGCAGTGGCTCAATAATTTTTACTTCGTCAACTGCTGGACTACACGGTTTTCCATACCGCACCCCATATTGCGCTAGCAAATGGGCGGTGATTGGCATGATGAAAACTATAGCAATGGAAGCTGGTCCCTACGGTGTACGCTCAAACGTAATCGCGCCTGGATGCGTCGAAGGCGAACGCATCGACGGTGTGATAGAACGAGAAGCCAGACAAAAACATACAACCCCTGAAGCGGTTCGTGCAGCATATCAGGCAGGAACATCACTACGCAGCTTCGTAAGTGCTCAGGACATTGCCAATATGGCTGTCTTCTTATCTTCAGATCGGGCCAAAATGGTAAGTGGACAAGTAATTTCGGTAGACGGATATACCGAAAACCCTGATCCAAAAGTCTGCTAGACAGATTTAATTAGACGAAGGTGCAAAGACTTTTTTGAAATGGATTTTAACTGAGGTTTTTATCTCTGCGATCTGAATTGGCATTTCGTGAATGCAGTCGTGTGTGGATGCAACTGTTCAGTTGTCCAAATTGGTTCTCTCTAAATATTTAGAATATCGGTGGTTTAAGTGAGTATGAAGACAATGTTCATATGCTCCCTAAAACCTAACCCTGCTGCGAAAACGGCGGGGTTATCTTTTGTGATGTGGTTTGGCCTACCTGACTGCGACTGCGCCGCCAACGGCTAAGACCACAGCGTTTTTTTTTGTGCGTTCAGATAAATCTTTATCGAAGTTTAAACCGCCAACCTCATTGGTTGTTACTTCCTTTAGAATTGATCCGATAGTAGGTACCGTTGGAGGCTTTTTTGTATTCCAAAAATCAGAACGCATCATGGATTTTGGGCAATGAATATGAACTTCAGTAATTGTGATAATAAGAACGCAAATTGGCGTGTGCCCGTCGTGCTCAAAGCTCATGCGCACATTGTTTGCGGCGGTGATTTTTGCAGTTCCATTTACTCTAACAACATCGTTCACCCCGTGCTCACCATGAACATCAACGATATGCGGCCATCTTGTAAAATATTACGCAAGCTATCGATGCGATTGTTTCCGCGCCAATCTGGCATATGAAGAGTTTTTTCATCAATTATACGCACAACCGGCTTCTTGTCGCGCTTGAGATGACATCAGTGCTCTCACTACCAACTGTAGACATAACGCAGAATTTGGACGCTGCGATCCATTCTGAATAAAGAGGTGTAAGGACAGGAGAAACTTTTCTGCGCGCGCCGTCACCAACTTCACCATACAGGCACTCTAGTTCAGACAATTCTTGTATAAATTCAAAATCCATTGTCTGCTTACTCATTTCTTAAAAACATATCGATTGTGATACCCAAGATACTTTCGCCGTTTGACAAATACGTCAATTATTCTTTGCCCAATCTTGTCCTCAAACCCCCGCTACATGGGGATCATCGGGGGGCCTTCGAAGTTTATCTTTGACCCACCTCAATCCTAATGCCTAAAGTAATGGTAGAACTTCAACAGGAGCACCAAATGTCGGAACTCAAAGGTGGCTGCTTGTGCGGCTCTGTGCGCTTTGCATGCAAGTCTGCACCAATTGCTTCTTATGCGTGCCATTGCCGATTTTGTCAGCGTAGCTTGGGTACTGCGTATCGAGCCGCAATGTCGTTCAATCTTGACGACGTGCAATTTAACGATGGTGAATTACGGACTTATACTTACAAAAGCGATGAACACGGCCGCGAATTATATATTCATTTTTGTCCAACATGTTCGACACAAGTTACAGCAACAACTGAACGGTTTCCTGATCGCCGCGTAATGATGATAGGGACGCTGGATGACCCAAGCCAGATTGATGTGAATACTCACATGTTTGCAGATGAAAGTTTCCACTGGGTATCTGCACATGATGATGATGTCGTTTATGCAAAACACCGAATGAACGAGGATGGCTCTGCTGCTGAGCCATTATGAAAAATGAAATTTGTGGTTATTACAGTTTTATTTCTTCTGGTTCTACTGGCCCTATCATTTATCGTAACTCAATTATTAGCATTTTACGCAAGGCGAAAGCTTCCAGCGGAAGGTCAGTTCACAGAAGTGAATGGTGGAAAAATCCATTGGACTGAACAAGGCGAAGGGTGAAACAATTATCCTCATTCACGGGTTGGGCGGCAATCACCATAATTTCAACTACACGGTTTCAGAACTTAGTCGGAAATATCATGTTGTGAGCATTGATAGACTTGGGTCAGCATGGTCAACACGAGAAGACTTTAGCTACGCAACGTTGGATGCTCAGGCTGATGCAATTGTTGACTTTATAAACAAACAAAGTTTCGAACGCCCATTACTGGTCGGACATTCGCTTGGTGGCGCTTTTTCATTATCTATTGGGATAAGACATCCTGATAAAATCAGAGGCCTTGCACTGATATGTCCAGCATCCATGGCGATAGAGAATACACCAGATATTTTTCGCGACTTAGAAAGTCATAGCTCAGGTGGCAGACTATTCCTTGCAAATTTTTTGTCTGGGCCGTTTGGTTTGTTGAAGCAAAAGAGGTTTTTGACAGAGGTTTTCAAACCAGAACCAATCACACATGATTTTGACATCAAAGGGGGCGCGATACTCAGTCGACTACCAAGTCAATTTCAAACTACTTGCGAAGACCTAATTGCCGCAAAGGCATCGCAGAATGATGTCGTATTGAAGTTGCCGCAACTGAATGTGCCAACTCATGTTATTTTTGGAGAGGATGACGTCATTTTAGATGCACAAAAACACGGAGTAGCCTTCAGCCAAGCAACAGGAGCTGGATTAGTGATGATCCCAAAGACCGGGCACATGCTTCCCGTAACTCAGCCCAAACTGTGCAATAAGTTTATTGAAGATGTTATGTCAGCTACTAAGGTCATCCGATGAGATGTTAAGCCTCACTTAAATGTATTGGAGAAAATATGGCTGAGTTTACTGGAAAATGTTTGTGTGGCCAAGTTTCATACAAATCCCATGTAAAGCCCACATTGATGCTCAATTGTCATTGTGAAGATTGTCGAAGGTCAACGGGTGCAGTTTATAGTACAAACGTGTTCGTAGAAGATGATAAAGTAGAGATTATTGGTACAACTTCTGAGTACTCACACATTGCAAAAAGTGGGAATACTATGACCAAACATTTCTGTGAAAACTGCGGTTCTCTTATGTTTGGTTACAGTTCAGGGAGAAATAATATTGTTTCAATACGTGCTGGGACCATTGATCAGATCGAAGTAATTGAACCTACGATGAATGTATTTGTTGATAGCAAAGTCATATCTACTCCTATTGATAGAAACCTTGCCGTAGCAGGTGGAATGCCAATCGGTACACCTTGGAAAAATGATTGAAATAGTTCGTTAGTCGGTTTGCCGTTCCTGACAATCGATTTGTACTCCACGATAGTCTATTGCTTTTGAAATAAAATCACCTCTCCAAGATTTTCTTATTTCTTGCCAGACAGGTAGACATGCATCCTTGGCCTCTTTGTTATCATACTCAAATATATGACAAAGTTAATGCTTCTCCTCCCTATTCCATATGCGTGTAGTTGTATAACGGTGTAGCCCCAAGTTATGTAGTTCGGACAAGTAATTATGCTTAACCTTATCCCATTCAGCGACACTCAGCTTTAATTCGTTTTCACTGAGAAACGTTTGTATCGTTACATTTATAAGCATTATCACATGGCTTCTTTGGCTATTTTGTATCAAGCATGACCTAACTACAGACCATAAGCAACAATCACATGTCTCTTGAGTGCCGCTGTGGGCAGCGCAAGCTAGTTTCAGTAAAAGAGTTGATCAGCAGATTAATGAGGCTGTGGGTCGCTTGTTGGAACTAGGTCTGTTTAAAACTGCAAGTGGTGGGAGATTATTTGTTAATAACTCTGCATAAGATAGCCTCTTTACCTTCTTGACCAACCTTTATTGCAGTCAATAGGGTCAAGAGCATGTGTGCTGATACAATTATATAATTTGGGATTTTGAAATGGCTAAAACTGTGCTGATTACCGCAGGAGCGAGTGGCATTGGGAGCGCAATGGCAACTCAGTTCGATGCAAGTGGGGCTACGGTTTGGATAACTGATATTGATCAATCAGCACTTGATAAATGTCCTAAACACTGGCGAAAAAGTCGCGCAGACGTGCGGTCCGCATCTGAAATGTCAGACGTCTTTAGAAAAATTACTGATGAGCTGGGACAGCTCGATGTTGTTTGTGCAAATGCGGGGACGGCTGGGCCAACAGCCTTAATTGAAGAACAACCGATAGAAGAGTTCGCAGATTGTTTGGACGTGAATATTAAAGGCGCGTTTTATACGGCGCGCGCAGCGCTCCCGATAATGAAACGACAAGGCAGCGGCTCAATAATTTTTACTTCGTCGACTGCTGGATTGCACGGTTTTCCTTACCGCGCTCCATATTGCGCTAGCAAATGGGCAGTAATCGGCATGATGAAAACTATTGCAATGGAAGCTGGTCCCTACGGTGTACGCGCCAACGTAATCGCACCTGGATGCGTCGAAGGCGAACGCATCGACGGCGTGATAGAACGAGAAGCCAGACAAAAAAGTACAACACCTGAAGCAGTTCGTGCAGCGTATGAGGCAGGAACATCACTACGCAGCTTCGTAAGTGCTCAAGACATTGCCAATATGGCTGTCTTCTTATCTTCAGATCAGGCCAAAATGGTAAGTGGACAAGTAATTTCTGTAGACGGACATACCGAAAACACTGATCCAAAAGTCTGCTAGACAGATTTAATGAGACGGAGGTGCATAGAGAAAAGTTGAGTTGTTACGCTTTGCTGAGTGGTCACTGGATGTGACTAGAACTATTTCCGTGTTATGTCGTGGCTAAAACAATTCATTTTGAAGCAATTCTTCCCATATGCAGTTGCAATAGTATTGGGATTACAAATCAATGATTTGGCGCTTTTACTTACGCAAAACTTTGTTCTCTGGTTGCTAATTGTTGCTCCTATATGGGTCGTATTGTGTTATGGAACGCGGTTTATTTTTTGGAAGGCCAGTTGGATTGATAACTGGATTAGGTGATCTTGAATGCAGCGTACTCTTTTCATTGGAGCAATTTGAGCATGCGAAAATTTGGAGCAATCATTTTATCATTGGGACTTACAACGCCCGCCTCTGCAGCAGACTATCTTTGCGATAGCTTCGAGGTTGCATTTGAATTTTATCGATCGAATGTAGCTTTAGAAGAATTTGATGTTGCTGGATGGAGAGCACAGCCCTTCATACTCAGGGATTTTCCAGTCGCACCGTACATTGAGACAGCAGAAGAAGAATACGACCTGATAAATGTCGCAGATGGCCACCAGCGCACTACAAGGTGATTTATACCTGCATCAAATGAATACGCTTTACCAGATGTATGAAATACTTAATCCCCATCCGATCACTGGTAAGTTCACGATATATAATATCCGTACAGAAGTATCTTATGTAAGCACCTGTGAGCGACGTCGGATCATTCAAAGCTATTAACATAGGTTAATAATCATTGAGTTGGGACTGTAGGCTTTGTATTCCACTTTGTTTTGCAGTTTGCACGCATCTTTGCAGCAAGTTTAAAAACCAAAGACGCCTGATCACGTGACCGCGCACCGCTGATGATCTGACTGTTCTGCTTGGCCTCTGGTCCCACCAAGTGAGCGAGGACGATAGCAGCAATCAGTGCCGACTTACCGTTTTTCCTAGCCACCGACAGATAAGCACGGGACGTCCCTGCTGGGTTGTCGTAGACGTCGAGAACAAACTTATGTTGGAAGTCTAACAGCTTTATCGGTTGGCCAACTTTGCTACCTTCTGGGATCAGACAGTAGCGTTCTATGAACTGGCAAACCTTTTCTCCGCGAGTAGACATGAGCACCTAATTTGACTTTCCTGAGTTGGCCTCACTTTTTTGCCAACTGAGTGGTACATTTTCTGTACTGGTTTCATCAGTCTGCACAAATAGGCTGCTCATACTCGTACAGCCAGAATAAGGAGCAATAAACAATGTATGCAACTTCAGCAGATTGGTCGTTTGACCAAGTAGCAGACTTTTCTGAAATGGGGCCAAAGATGGCTGCTAGCATGAAAGCAGCTGGTGCAGTTCATTGGCATTTTGTTGTTACTAGCGGAACTACCGCTAGAAGCATGATGGTTTGGCCTGATAAAGAAACAGCGCACAAAGCAATCAAAATGTTCCGTGAAGACGCCCCAAACCAAAATGGCTCAAAAATTACTTCTACATGCGAAGGTGAAATAGTCGCAGGATTTTAAAAATGCCTAAGCGTTCAGAGGAACAGCGGATTGGCAGCGTCGTGATCTATTTTTGTATCGCGGTTACTGCTGCCATTTCGCTTTATGTGACATTCATAGCTGCCTAGCTTGATTGTACACAAAAGTATTTATTTGACGCGATTTGATACAATCCTACCTCGATTGTATGCAACAGTTTTTTTCACATAGTGACTACACGGACGCTTTGCTTAACATTGCCGCCAAACGCGGTGCAGCAGATCGTATCGCAGCTTACGAGTATTGTATGAAAAAAAGTGGTTATGTGGATTTGGCCGAGTAACAGATAAAGGCTTCCACAAGGTGACCGCGAATTTCTACAAAGATACTACTGCGGCCTAGCAATTAAATCGTCTGCTCTGACCTTTGCAATCGCTGAACGTGCTTTCGTTTCTAGCTTTGCAAAGCCATTGAGTGTTCGGGGATCGGAAGCAGTCTGGTTGAGGGACATGCTGCGGATAACCGCAAGCTGCCTTCGTTCGAGTGTATCAATGACCGATAACAGCGGATTGGGGATTGGTGTCCCACGCTTGTTTTCGACCATCATTCCGACTTCGTCTAACTCTGTTTGAGCAGTGCGAATGTCGGCTTCCATGCGTACTATTTTAGCCAGCAAGATCAGGTCCATGTCACGCCAATCTTCGCGTGCGCGGGCGCGTGAAAACTGGTGCCAGATTGTACGCTCTAAATCTGATCGCAGTTCGATCCCATCAGGGAGCGGCACATCAGACATCACACCTGCGAAACCTTGAACGGCTGCAGCGGTGCTGGATTTGTCTGTTCGACGTTTCTGAGACATGGATAGTTGTGTCCGATTTTTAATGTTGAAATATTGGGCAGATATTGACGAAAACCGCACAAACTTAATGCAAAACCTTAAGTTAATCTATGCAAAGCAAATTTATTTTTGACTAAGCAGTAAAATGTAATCGACCATATAGAGGCCAACTAAAGGAGCTTACTATGGCGTCTATAGCTTACAACAAAGACTTCATTGGGCCTGTCTGCCCTCCCGTGCACTTCACCACACCCCAAAAATGCCTGTTTGTGCAAGCTGTGCTTCATGACAGACTTTCAAAAATTAGACTTCCGTACTGAACTCATGAAAGTTTATTTGCAAACGTGGTGGAACTTAGCTTCATGGAAACTGTGCTACTGTACGTCAGTTTAATGTTCTTCGACTACACAGCTAGCCCCGAAAAATCCGTAAACGCAGAAACAGATGAGAGTGGGCGCCGGTTTCTGTGTTAACGACTTTCGTCTTTGACCCACCCCCCCATTTCAAAACTTGGCATGGTATATGCAATTCTCCAATACCGCAGATAAAATGGTAATTGATATGGAACACAAAAAGGACGAAGCCAAATTAAGTTCATCAGATTTGACGACCGCGAATTATGTAAATGATCATCTCTTAGATCGCGTTCGCCATTTGCAAAAAACTGAGCCAACATTGGTCAAACCAATATTTAACGAAGACGACAAAAAAGTCTTTGTTAAATTGAGCGCAATTGATTTGGTTTCTTGAACACCACTAAATTAAGCTGGGATGCTTTGGATCGATAGGCCAGCCATCGTTTCCAATTGTGCGACGTGTCGTTGGTTTTTATGATTAAGTAATTTACTATCTATCTGTCAGCGACGAAAACGCCCAACATCCCTGCAGTGCTACCATTTCCGTAAACCATAACCATTACGGTAGATAATATACGAAGCTTCATATGCAGCAAAATACCTAAATTCTCAAACTGATACCAAGATGACCCAACTGCAGGCCATAATCAACAATCACATGTCCCTCGAGTGCCGCTGTGGGCATCGCAAACTCGTGTCTGCTAGAGAGTTGATACGTAAGTTGCTTACCCGCAGCAACACCTGTCTTGATCGCCGCCAATGCTGTTAGCGGGTCCATTGGTCGCCTATTGATTGACACTGTTAAATTAAGACTAAAAGTCTCGGCAACCCTCTTAAGGGTAAAAAACGGTTCTCACGACTTTTGGGAGGAGGTTGTGATTGAGCCGTTTTTTTATTTTAGCCATGTGAAATCTGCATAACGGGTATGCAATATAGCACCTAGCTAAAATGCTGCAGTGCAGCTAAGTTAGTTCCGTATGCAACACGAACCTCCCTTATCATTGTGTTGCCAGCGTAGAAAACACTCCTCCTGTGTTGGCACTACGCTCCAAGAAAGCCTCCGACGACGCGGGGGTTTTTTTGTTTTTAGGGCATCCGTTGCAGCACCATCACAAGCATTGCAATGATCTAAAAACTTTTTCTGACCGTAATTAATATAGACGACGCGTTAACTGGGGAATGCTCATGTTTATGAAAAACGCTACCGCGCGGGACTGGATACTCCGCTACATTGAAATGCGTCACGATTTAAACGATCCAAAAGAAGTCCTACGTCTTGCACAATCTGCCGACTATTTAGACCAAAATGCCAACGTTACTGATACTGGCAAATTGCTTTTCGAATTTGGTAAATTTGATGGTATGCACAAAGCTAGTAAGCACGAAGCAGCATAACGTTAGGGCATCCGCGTTAGCACCATTCTGTGTCGTTTTTCGAGGTCAATTTGCTGATGCATAAATTGAAGCATCTTCTACTCATAATTTCGTTGGTTTGGAGTTCAGCAGTATTGGCACTGGAAGAACCAAAGTATTCAATCGTAAAGCAGACAGATGATTATGAAATACGTAAGTATGGTGATCGACTGGCGGTAGAAACGATAGAAGGCAGTGGCGAAGACAGAGCGTTTTCTCTGCTGTTTAAGTATATCTCAGGGGCTAACAAAATTAACACCAAAGTCGATATGACTACCCCAGTCACGCAGTCCACCAAGGTTGAAATGACCACACCAGTCGCCCAAGAAGATGTAAATGGCAAACGCGTGATGCGCTTCTTTCTGCCCTCCAAATTTACAATTGAAAGTGCTCCACGTCCAACTTCAGATGCTGTAAGACTTGTAATTGTAAAAGGTCAAACATATGCGGTCGCGAAGTATTCAGGAAGGTCAAGTGATCAAAACTTTGTTCGTAACGCTCGCAAACTGATTGATGGGTTAGAGCGAGATGGATTGCAGGCAATCGGCGAACCCATCAAAGCGACTTTCAATGGACCACTAACACCATTTTTTCTGCGTCGAAACGAAGTAATGATACCTGTCAGATAAAGATAATCTAAGTCTCAGCAATTAAGGCATCCGTGTTAGTACCGTTACAAGCATCGCAATGATTGAAGCTGATGCACCGATCATGATGGCCTCAAGGCGTTTTACGCGGGCAAAGACTTTTTTGAAATGGATGTTAACTGAGGTTTTGATCGCTGCTATCTGAATTGTCATTTCGTGAATGCAGTCGTGTGTGGATACAACTGTTCAGTTGTCCATATTGATTCCCTCTAAATATTTAGAATTTCGGTCGTTAAAGTTAATACGAAGACAATGTTCATATGCTCCCTAAAACCTAACCCTGCTGCGAAAACGGTGGGGTTATCTTTTGTGATTTGGCTCGGCCTGCCTGACTGCGACTGCGCCGCTAATGGCTAGACGCTATGTATTTTAGGGCCTTGATAACAGGTCAATATCAAACCTCTTGGTATTTTGAGTGGCTAATAAATTCATCTTGTAGGTCGTTTACTAAGGTATGGTGCGGCGAAAGCCGCCCTATATTTGCCTTTGGGTGGGTTGTTCGCTTATCCCCTACAGTCCACCCATCGGCATACTGTTATTGCGCCAAAGCAAATCCATTAATCTCATTATTTAACTATTCTGTTTGAAAGAGGATTTTTGTGCGACTATTAAAATTACTCCGCACCCTCGGCTATTTGTGTATCTGTTGCTACGTGAACACATGTTTTATTCTATAAATAATCAAGACAAGATTTCAGCTGCAACTTTGGTTAACGTAAATAAAAAATAAAAATAATTGAGGCAGTACTATGACTTATGTAACGCAGAAATTGCGGGCTATAAATCTATTTGATCCATCTCAAGCGCAAAGATTGACTGATCCAAAACTTCAACGTTTTGCCTTGGCGCTAATTATATTGTTTCAGAGTTACCGATATTAGTTTGGTACGTTGCAACACGCTTTTAGAAATTTTCGCAAAACTAACTCTTCTTATTCTTAGGGTTTCTAGCTAAAAGTTTTGCCTATGCGGAGAAAACGAGATTGGATACTGGTTTGTGTCCGCTAGGCCTTAGCTATTGACTGACCCCGTGTATCATGTATCGATATGAGACTTACCAGTGCTGTGTCTGGGGGGACATTTGATGCTGACTAAAAATAAATTTGAACAACGGAAAATAACGTTCACTGAGTTTAGTGAGAGTTGTCGATCAAAATTTGCGGCAAAAATTTCTAGCAAGCGCGATCATGAAGGCAATCCTTTGCTTGATGATCTAAAAGTGAAGCAGCAACTCAAGTTGCATAAGGATGCCTTGGATAAGGTAGGCGAACTATAAGCTCCAATGGTACTATCGTATCCAAGTGCTTCCACGCTCTCAATGTCATCACTGTGGCATAATTATTGCTGCAAGGTATTCCGCAAGTGGGGGAAAACAAATGACAAAAGAAAATGAGAATTTGATAGCAAGCGACAACCCGATCGCAAGCCTGTCCCATGACCAAAAAATTCAATTTACTTCTTCAAGGTATCTGGGTGACCTAAAGACGTCTCGACGAAATGCCACCGAAGCAGTCCGTACAAGTGAGTTTGACATCACTGAGAGAGATGTGAATACCAATATGTCCGATCGCTAGGTTGCCCCCCAGCCCTAAAATGCATCGTTTTATTTCATTTTTCTGAATTATTGCATTTCACAACGATGGTTAATTTCTTTGACGTTGCCAAACGCGGCCAAGCCGTGCTTTTCTCCAAATATGGCTTTTGATGTTTCTAATACGACCAAAATTTTATCCGCAGCTTTGCAACGTGTTGCGAGGCTGGAGCCATCTTTGACGCGCGATGAAAAGGAAACACCAGCACAGACCGTCGCTAAGGAGTGACAGTCTCTCTCAGCAACGACGCCAAGATGCACATAATGAAAGATACGCTGAAGTGACGCCAAAGCCTTTAGGATGATCGCCACCTGAAACGCTAACAGAAACATCAGCACGTTTTAGTGTCCTGACCACTATTGAACATGTGAACGCAAAAAAATTTCATTTTTGCACTAAACAAATAAAAAAAAGTCGTTTTTGCTATTCGAGTGCTAAAACGCCTAGCTCTGATGCCGTTAAGGTTATCGGAGGGTATTCTATGGCGAACATTGGTGTTTCAAATTCCGTGTATCAAATCAACACTGCGTTGACGAAAACATCACAGGATGTCTCTCAAAATATGACACGCATTGCCGCTGGTAATAATTCAGCGGTCGCAAGCGATCAGGCGTCCATAACTGCAGTGAAAAATACTTTCTTAACTGATGTCGCAGCAACACAAAGTGCAATAAAGTCTATTGGGCTTGTAAAAGGATTTCTAGCAACGGCTATCGCAGCCGTTGATAATATCTCAAATCGTAATGCGAGAATGTTTGAATTGGCTATCATGGGGGCCAACGGCACTAATACCGCAACTGAAAGTGCTGCAATTGATGCCGAAGCAGAAGCACTAATTGACGATATGTTACTCTCAGCTGTTGAAGCCAATTACAAAGGTAAAACGATTTTTGACGGTGGTTACGATTTACACTTTTCTTTGGGCGGCCGTGGACAAAAATCGTCAGTTTATATTGGTACGATTAACGTAATGGAAATCGGCTTGTATCATTACGGAACACAAAATCTGATCGTGAAGCCCAGCGATGGCTTAGCAGATGCTGATGCAATGACTTCCATACTGGACGTATTTCAGGAAGAAATAAATAAACTGAGAACTGAACTTGCCTCTGGATATGCAGTCGTGGAACAAGCACAGAGTACACTTACTGATTTAAACACAGAGTATAAAATCAGTGTAGGTGCAGTGGATGACCTAAATTTCTCAGCAGAAGCCGCATTACTTGCTAAAAACCAATTTTTACAAGATGCGGCCAATGCAATGCTCGCCCAAGCAAACCAAGCGCAAAGCGGCCTGATTGCACTTATTTCGTAATCCGATAACGAATTTTTAACGTGAAGCAGCGTTCAACCTAATTCTAGACATAAGTGGTTTTAAGGCTGTGCGAAAAATGGTGAGAAGAACACCACCCAAATTTAACTTTTGAAGGATGCTCTATAGAGGCGGGTTGGTGATGCACTCGCACAAATTGACCACGGTCGCGCAGCGCACGCGAGACCCTAACACAGACCGAATTGATCAAGTCGCGCACGCACGCGCGAGGCAGGTCAGAACACAATAAAGCACAGTGTCGCGCGCGGGCGCGAGGGGAAAACAAGCTTTGGCGCTACAATGCGCGGGTGCGCGCGGGCGTTGCATTTTAGCATTGCACCGTCAACAAAAGGGTGGATACAAAGGTGGATCGAAATAACTAATAACAACTAATATATTGTTTTATATTATTTTTATTGGAAACAATGGTGCCCCAGAGGGTTATGTTCCCTACAAAGGCATCGCATCAAAGCTAACACTCTGTTTTCATTACAACCATGCGTGTGCAGTTCATGTCAATACGGCACTAAATGGTCAGTAATCTCTTATCGTTACTAGTATAGGGAAGCACAGGAGTGTGGCTTCTTAAGTATTACTCTTAGAGTTAAGATGTTTTCTTCCACTACTTGTACAAACTTAAAACTTAGACACACCCCATGCAGGACCCAGTGTGGGTATGGGTGATAGAACGTACTTGCTGCAGCACATAGATAGGGTTCTCAGAGTGGAGAGCTTAATAAAACTTTGATCGACGCTCCAGACTCCTCTTAGAGTATATCTTATCCTTATCATAAAACTCATCGAATGATGGAATATCTGTACCAAGCTCAACAAGAAAAGCTTACTCTTTTTGTGAAGATGTGCGCTAATGGCGGAAGCTTTCAGCGTTATCTAAAGTTGTTGTCTTAAAAACTATTATCTGGTCAGTGCCGATCGCTGCAAAGTGACTAAATACTTGATCGCCACATCTCTCACAACGCTGTATGGAGTGACCGCTGCCACTGCCAGATGGTCCCACTGTCGTCACCAGCTTACCTTTATCCACCACAAAGTTGCTCGCTTCTATCAGTGAATGAACAACAAATGCGGATGCCGTGTAACGCTGGCAGAGCTTACAATGACATGCGTGTGGAACATCGGTTCATCAGTAATGTGGTGTGAACATCGCCACAAGAGCAACCGCCTTCATGTCTTTCCATAGTGAACCTCACAACTTTTATGCTACCATCTCACGATGACCCAACTCCTTACCATAAGCAACAACCACATGTCTCTTGAGTGCCGCTGTGGGCATCGTAAACTGGTGTCAGTCAAAGAGTTGAACAGTTGTTTCTTTGCTCTCCAGCCACGACGTAGCCAGTCCAGTCAAGCTGGGTAGTATTTGTCCGATCATGCTGTGATCTTTCCATAATTTGGTGATTTGGAGATTTTGAATTGTCGTGCTAGCGTGATCGCAGCCAACACAAAGAGGAGCAACTTGTGTCCAATACTGCGCTGATGAACTACTCAACATGATTTTGCCAATAACGAAGACTTGAAGCTTTATCTAGAGCGACAAGACGCGGCGTTTTCACCAGAAGTCACAAACTTTTTACAGACGCGGGTATGTTGCGCAGAGTTGTAACGCGGATTTGGAATAAACAACACGCTTTTCGTGTTGGTATATTGTTCGAGTACGCGATCGGCGGCTTAAAGATTGTAAACCCCTCCTAGAACAATATTACCTTTCGGCCGTCGAGGGTCTTGCTACTAAAGTGGAGGGTTCCCGTGGAGTGGTTGTTCACGAATTTGTCTCAGATGAGTTTCAAGATTAACAGCTAACTATTTCTTAGCAGCCCCGCCAGAGAAGCCAAAGTAAGCACCAACCAGTGCCGATAGTGATCCATACATCATCATCAGCACAGCATCCGCTTCGGCCATTCTGGCGAGGTCTATTAACACAGCAATCGTAGAGACGATCATTTAAGTGGCCCACAGGCGCTGCCCACCCGCCAGGCTACCCATTGTTACAAACTTAGCTAAGCCTACTGTGGACCACGTTAGAGAGTCTCTGTGGGTGTATTTATGGTTTGACTGGGAAGAGTTTGACAGAGGCCAGTATGTCCAGCCTCCGTTTTATTTTATGCAGCAGAAGACTTAGCTGCTTGCTTGGCTTCATAAGCCGCTTTCTTCTCTTGGTATTGCTCTTCTGTTAGGTTGTGCCAGCCAACGCATTTACCTGTTGGGCTACGCCCACATCCGCAATCAGACATATCAGTATCCTTCATGATTATGCCAGAGAGTTAGTCGGAAAATATTTCTATTCAATGGCTTGCACCGCACATTAACTGTGGAGCCTTGCACATAATTTTGTGTCATGAAATTGAACGAATCCAGTAGTCAGAAATTAATAGAAGTTACAAGCAAAAGGCATCCACAAATTCTGTGGGTAAGTCGGTGGATACATCTTCAAATATCCATCAAAACCTAAGAAATATAGGATATAGGTTTCATTGCACAAATTTTAGGCATAAAAATAAGTATCTGAATTTATTAGTGATTATTTTTAAGAATAATACAACGAAAGCCCTTTTATAAAGGCGATTTAAATACAAAATGAATTATCAAAATTTGGTCAAACAAAGTTAAATGTCTAAATTACTTACATTTTTGACCAATCTCGTTGCATAAACTGGCATATTCCTCAACTACCACTTTACCTGTGCGTAAATTGCTAAACCGTCAGAAAAATCAGACGTCAATTAAGCCCGTCAAAGTTAACTGATTGGTCATGACGTGACCCTTGACACCGCCAAATCTTGCTCTTGCGCATATGACAAGAAGCACGTGATGGTGGTTTGTCGCAATTAAGGGAAGCATTGTTTTTCGCCAGCCAACGGACGCTGGTGATTTGCCAATATTCAATTTCAACTTAATCTCGTGACTTTTTACCTAAAACGGCACCCCAGGTCGTAACGCAAAACGGAACACAGTAGGTGAGTAAAACCTTTAAAAATGGTGGAAATTCACCTTTCGAAATGACATCCCCATGATTTATTATTGTTAAAAGTGTGCCCACGATACACGCAGTAAAAAATGCTTTTTTGGGTATGCCATCTGTCTTTGCCAGATTTATAAATTCACTGACACTAATGGTTGTCATATACTATGCCGTTAATTTTATGCTTCATTAAAGTCTAACTCTACCTCGCCCTGAAAGTGCATTTCTTTGTTGGGTAATGCTTTCGTAAATCGTACAATTTCTTGGGCTATTATTGCTTCAATATCTTTTTGAACTTTCGCATTCTCAAACTCCCAGACTACCGTTGATACATGTGGTTTATCTTCATCAACTACCAACCGGAAGCGTGCGCCCTTTTTTCCTTGGAGAAGCATTGGCCATTTCGTATGGAGAACACTGTTGAACATTTCAGCATCTTCCACAGAGGTAAAAGTTCGCACAAAAATCTTAATCCTCATTTCTTGTCCTGATATTATCTAATTAAATTCAACATTACCTAACTCCACACCATAAGCAACAACCACATGTCCCTAGAGTGTCGTTGTGGGCATCGCAAACTGTTGTCAGCGTAAGAGTTGATCGGTGTTAAACCCCACCGCTACGATCTATGAGGTTGCCAGTGTTGATTGAACCATACGACGACCAACGATAGTGCCATTTTCAATAGGCTAAAGAAGCTTAAGTGGCCTATGGACTCAACATGAACTATATTAAGTCTATGACGTCGCTTACTCAATTCATGCTGAAGCAATTCTTCCTATGCAGTTGCAATAGTATTGGGATTACAAATCAATGATTTGGCATTTTCACTTTCGTAAAATCAAATCAATCTGTCGAAAAATGTAGAATAACAGGGTAACTCAGCAATCGATGCAGTCGAGTTTTTGCCCCTACCCGTAAACGACAGAATCAAAGAAAAAGTAGCCCAGAGTAGCCCTGAAAACAAAAGGCTCAGCGTGTTTCAGCTAAGCCTTTGAAAATAATTGTGCTCCCCAGAGAGCTGTGAATTCCCTGTAATAGTCGTGCAAATATCTGAACTGTTCAACTATAGTTGACTTTTAGAAATCCTCAAATGCACCTCAAGTGTTGTTGGTGTCAGTTTTTGTACTAAGCAAACTTTCTTGAGCTGTTGTATGTGAACTGCAAGACCCCACTCCGCAGACACCGTCTAAATAAGCAGCTAGTTACCGAAGGAGGAGAAATAATTGAAGAAAATCTTTGCGAGCATATAAAAAAGTTTGACCTGTTTTTATCCCCCTCGTACCACTAAATCAAACCTGAAGCTTAGCTTACAATTTTTTTCAGAACTAAAGAATTAGTGATTACTCCAAACACAAAACAATATTAATATCAAAAGTATACAAACAAAAATGCAGACGGAGATTAGAAATGGCAAAAAAGCTTAAGCTTACATTGGTTGCTTTTTCATTGATGACCTTAAGTGCTTGTTCGCTGACATATCCCGTTGGAATTGTCACCAAAACTGAGTGAAACTTTAGCGGCACAGCTAAATCATCGATGAGTAAAGGTGAACTTTATATGACTAGAAATGAGGGAGTCTGCGTGAAGGAGTGTATCTCACCAAAGGTATCCACAGTTTATGATATTGTTTCCATGAGCGGTACGTGGTGTGTTCAGATGGTCGCATAGGGTCTTGGAATGCTACTGGAAGCTTGAACGATGGCTTCATAAAGGTGTTGGCAAAATAGATGGCGAGACGTTTAATTTTTATGCTGAGACGCCATACCAGGTTAACATATCATTCGGGAGGTACATTTCACCAAAACGTTGCAGCCTCCAACTTAGAAGCTAAGTTTTGATCAACAGGCATTTCATTGACACTAAAGAATGAAACGCCTGACCTCTCTAACAAAGAGAGTCCGTACTGTATCTTGATACCGAAGCCAGTATTTTCAGGTAAAGCGTTAAATTCCTTGAAAATAGTCCGTCCATTCAACTTGGAAACAACAACGCCGCATAACTTCACCACTGGTGGAATAGATAGGTCCGCCACTATTACCTGGTTGTGCGCCGCATCATCTGAAACAGTTTTTCATTACTACTAATACCTGTCATGGAACTGACTATTCCTCAGGTCACCTTCAATGACGTGCTAACCATTCCAAACGGGAAAACCGCCACAAATATGTTCCGTATTAGTGAGATCGGTGACTCGAAATATTTAATGGAGAAGTCGCTATGTCGGCTTTTAGCACTCAATCCAAATCTTTATCCTTACAAGGACTGTCTTCCAGGAATTCATTGTTTCTCTGCGCGAGAATGATAGTGCTACATCCATCAATAATGTGTTCATTTGTTAAACAAAACACCGTCAAGTGTTATTGCAAATGTAGTACCTGAGCTGATTAATTTTTTCTTAATAGGTACCTTCAGCTCAGTAGTGACCTTATGTTTCTATAATTTGCGATTTGGCGGCTTTTGCGTTTGGGCTAACAGCGGTTGCATAACTTAATAAAACGATCGTGTACCTTTACCCCAAGATTCCATCAATTTTTTATCATAGTATCCCAAGGCGTTTAACTTATTGAACTTTAATTTTATTACCGAATGACAGTTGGTTAAATATCGAACCCCAAGGACTGATTTGGGCCACATTCTTTAACTTCTGGTTTGGGCGTTGTTTTTCACGCCGTAAGTTATTTTCGTGAAATTGCCTCGGCTTTAAGCGTCGAAACGAACGGCTGTTGTTCCAAGTTGTTTTATTGTTTTTAGTATTTGTTGCCAAAAGCAGGCTCTTCATTCAGACATAGTGATGGCTCTTTCGAGCAATTATTGGCGAACACAGGATTTGCAGCACTTAAGGTCATAGAATGAAAAAACAACAATATAGCTTAAGCTTTTGCCATTTCTAATCTCCGTCTGCATTTTGTTTGTATACTTTTGATATGTACTGTTTTCTAGCATTTGGAGTAATGCTAATTCTTTAGTTCTGAAAAATTGTAAAGCTAACCAGGACGATTTGAGTAGTATGAGGAAGTTAAAAACAGGTCAAACTTTTTATATGCTCTTAAGGGTATATGGTGTTTCTCCTCTTCAGTAACTAGCTGTATTTAGACGAGGTGTCTGCGGAGTGCCTGGGGTCTTGCAGTTCACACACAACAGCTCGAAAGTTTGCTTCTCAAGCACCAGCTGGCCACCAGCGAACACTTGAGGTGCATTTGAGGATTTCCTAAAGTCAACTATAGTTGAATAGTCAGATATTTGCACGACTTAGAATTCACACATT
>JAYQLI010000042.1:0-93113 GCA_038143065.1 Rhodospirillales bacterium
AAGTTACGTATTGCTCGCCAGACCGGAGAGCAGTTTTACCAACTCCGCCAAACAGAGCTTTTCAAGACCACTATGATCATCATCCAGGTAAAGACGATAGGATAAAAAATTTCGTATAGAAAATCGCCGCACGGCCAGGTCCGGCATATCCAAAAGGGTGCGCCAGAATCTGATCATCCCAGCCCGGAATTGAAGGTGTCGAATTTACCATTTCCAACCAAAACCAAAAGCAATGCCAGACAATAGATCAGTTTGGACGATCCAAGGCTCGGGGAATGGCTGTCTGGATTGGAAGTCAAAGTATAACCGCCTTAAATGTGTCTGGGTGTTTGCTTGGATGCAAGCTCGACCTGCATCCAAACTTTGATCTTTACTTACAGTGCACACTCCGGAAGTGCGTAGCCAGCTTCCTGCCAGGCGCGTGCTGCACCGGCATGGTACTCTTACGGGATTGGGGCCGCACATGCCCGGATCCACGGGCACCCAAGGCCTCTAGTCCAATATTCCGTGCGTAGGGTGCTTTGCCATATATCGCATCGAGTGTTTCAATATGTGCCTTCGTCAGATCATAAGCCAAATCATTGCTCATCGAGGCATTGACACAATTGCCGCCGACAGAGCCTCGTGTTCGGAATGTGTCATCTTCGGACACAATGGCTCGCATTCTCACCAAGAGTTTGCATTTGAGAGAGTGGCAAGCGTGAAGGGTGCAGACCTCGGGCGCTTCCTTACACGCGCGCTGCATGGCTTCACTCTCAGCCACATCGCCTTCGGAATGGGACCAGAAGGTCATTTTTTCCAGCTGAAAGCGCTTGAAGCGGACGATCCCGGGCGGCACAAATTCGGGCAAGACAGCGGCGTCTGATGTTCCCTTCTGTGATGGTTGTTGCCATCTGGGACCAATCACTTTGGATCCCACTCGTAGCCCTTGCCCTCTTCCATGCCTGTGATGACCTGGATCAAACCACGCGCCTCTGCTGTCGCACCGCCCCCGTGGCGGTCCATTCAAAATACGCCGGCCTTCCAAATCGTCCCAGCCCTGAATTCCAACAGTATCATAGGCATAGAGCAGATAGGCGCCAAAAGAATAAGGATATAAAATACGCAGATTTGAGGCCAGTTCAGCCCTTTTTCCGCGCCCATGGCCGCGTAAGGGCCAACACCTTTAGACATCAGAAAGGGGAGAACGAAAGGGCATATGCCAATATCTGCCTTACCTTCAGCCACCGCCAACGTGGCGTTTGCGCCTGTTTGACCCGAGAGAGTGATTTTGAATATCCGCTATGCCACGCGCTGCGGCGACTTCAGCCAAATGCGCATGATCGTCAGATGCACGGCAACTCCAGGGGCTGAAGTATGTGCCGTGAGATCTCTTCTTTGGATAAAGCGGGCACAGCCAGAGCAACGTACCACTAGTAAAAATAGTAAATAAAGTCGTCCTCATTTATATTTCCTCCTTGTTTCAGTTGGTATCTAGGTACCAGTCTATTTGGGTCTTCAGTCGTGTTTGATGGATTTGTCAAAATATGGAACCGGTGAAATCTTTGGCGCGGATGCCAACAACCTCATGCTCCTCAACGGTTCGGCGTTTCGAGCTCGGTTCACTCCCACAATAGCGTGACTTCCCGCCCCATCACAGCCTGCTCTGGCGCGATTAAAGCTGTCGAAAGCACCGCGCCTGCATTGGATGAGTAGGAAGACCATTGAGAATGCCAATTGAGATCCATTCAGCTGAACTTCATCATATTCAAAGGTCGCATACATCGGTACAGGTAGAGAAATGAACTTTGGTCCGCGGAGTTTCTTGTCCCCACAGCGCGGCGCATCACATCGAACACATCCTGATTGTTCCATTCTAGGGTGACTTTAACCCGGTGCGGGTCATCCTTGCGTGATACCAGGGCCTCGCGCCCCAAGAAATCATGACCGAGATGGACCATCTTGCCATAGCCAAGCTCATTAGGCTCAACGATAATCAGACACGTTGTTCGAATGGAAGCTCTGCTCAAGGAGGCTGCACCGAAAGATTTTTCTGGCAACCATTCGCGAAACGCTTCATCTCATCGCCGCAATACACTGGTGGGAATGGGCGCGGCATCCAGCCGGATTCTGTGCGGCAGTTGGGTAGGTGGAGGCGCCAGCTTTGCGTAAATCATAGGCAAGACCAGCCTGCTCCACCTTTTCACGGACAGCTTGCTGTGCATCCCAAGGCCCATAAATTTCGAACCCTGACGCCCGGCCACCGTGCCGGAGCGCGCGCACCGTATGTCCAGCTTATTTTGACCTTCCGATGTGGAAGAATTTAATGTCTGGCAACGGACCTTCGACCACCCTTTGAGCAACGGCAAGGCGTTTGGCCCTGTAACTGAAACCGAACACGTCGCGGCTCGGGCGTGGCACGATCATATTTTCGTTGCGTGTCACCCTCAATACGAAGTTGCGATTGTTCTGCATTATATTGCAGCCAATTGTACCACGTGGTGGGCCAACAAACCGCAAAAAATCATCGGATCTGCAAAATACAATTGCATCTGAGATCAAGTTTCAGACTGGTCGACCATGACCATTGCTTGGCCCGCATCGCATGCAAATCACCCAGCTTATCGGTTGCAAAATAACTGATAAATTTCAGCACATCCGCACCCCGCAAATGGAGCTCGGTCATATGATAAGATTGAAACCAAATAGAACGACCGATTGGTGCCAAGCCCGTTGCTCATCGCGCCAATTGGTAAATTCAGGAGGAATTCCAGGAAAGATAACATGCCCTAAACTGAACTGCGTAGCATTTGCAAAACGCCGCCAGCCTCTACCAATTTTTTCTTCAAGCTTCTATTTTTCATAGCATTTTGAGTATGGATTTGAATTCCATTGTAATGGCTTCGCGCCACGATGATAGGGTATGACTGAAATGTTCTTGCCAATTTCAATTGTCATTAGATCTTCGGCCACGAGAACCGTCCCATCGAATTCTGCAGCGATCTCCGCCATCACCTGTCCAATCAAAGTACAGGATGGGGCGGAGCAGCACGAGACGAGTGTGAGCATCGCCAGTTTAGGGCGGGTTTGCGCAAAAACGCGCCCCACGTCTTGAGGCGTTGCGTGGTGGTCGATGGCAATTTTTATTTCCGGGGTTGGCTTCAAAGGTCGCCATGTCGCAGTTAAGACCATGAATAAAAACGTCCGCTTCCTGTGCTTGAGCTATCAAGTTTTCATTATATCGCGTGTCATGACTGTGGACAAAGATACGACCACAATATTCGACCCTAAACGCATAGGCGGCGAATGAATTCTCCATGATCAACTTCAATGGCAATTATCTTCTGAACATTACGATCGAAGCACAACTCCTCCGAATAGAGGTGGGGAATAATTCGCGGCTGTGCTCAGGATCAATTTACGATCGGCGACCCCGATGTCACGATCTGACGCGTGACCAACCACGATCCCTTCTTCGGCGATATCGTTCACTCCTGGCGGCCCATAGACATGTAAAGGACCACCTCGATTGGCAAAGGGTTGTTGATGGTGCCAGTCATCAATAAATCAAAGAGGCCAGAATACCGATCGGAATGGCAAGGGAGAGAATTACCGTATCCGTACATCCGAGCGAAAACCCCGCTTGAGACATGCGAATGACCGTCCCACGGCCGCAATCAATCAGACCTTTCATGACCAGCTTCAGATCATAGTGCAAGCGGCGCCAAAAGCCTGTATATCAGGATTTGGGATCCCCGTACCAAGAAGCGTTATTCGCAATGTATCTGTTTTCGCGTTCATGAAATTTCTCACCCTTAAGTAAAGCTTGTGAGAAATTTGATATGATGAAAATCAAAATTTAGACCGATCCATAAAAAAATGATATAACTTATGAACCCGAAATATCTCGCACAGCTCGCAACGATTGTAGAACTCGGCTCGGTGACAAAAGCCGCGCAAAGCTGAATACAACCCAACCCATTGCCGCACAATTAAGTTGGATCGAGGATCGCGGGCGCCCGGATCCTACGGCGGGCGTCACGGCGTTACGGCAACTTCCCGAAATCGTCTTCGCTGGCAGAAAGTCAGGGCGAGAGATATTGCGCAGGTCTCACGAGGCCGAAACAGCCATACGAGAGTGGAGATGGACAAGTTGGCGAAATTAGGATCGGTGTCGGCCCGATGCTTGCCGCAACATTGATGGGGGGATTTTTTTCTCCGAATGGTTTTGCACCACCCAATTATGGAATTAAAAATCGTTCATGAATATGCTGCACGTTTGGTTGAAAGAGGATTGCATCAAGGTCAACTCGATGTTGCAATTATTCCATATGATCTGAACCGAGGTGAAGACCAATTGGTGCGTGAAAAATTATTTCAGGACCAGTTGGCCGTATTCGTTGGCGGAAATGATCCATTGGCCAATGAAAAAAATGTCGTGCCTCAAAGGTTGGTACACCATAAATGGATCTCGGTCGGTGAAATCTCTGGTCTGTTTTGACATCACCTGCGACACGCTCAACCATCTCGGTTTGTCGGATGTGATGCCAACTCTGGAAAACACTGGAGATGTGACCATGACGTTCAGATTCTGAATCAACCCGGTCCTGCAGCGTTTTGCCATCCCGCATTTTAGGTGGGATTCAGCCCTGCTACAACATCGCACCGGTCGACCTAAACGCGTTGATTTGCTCGCGCGTAATTTTGGCCTTTGGACCACGAGTTCAAGCAGAGACCTTCTAGAAACCATAGATTTCTCGCATCGCTTAAATATTTACCTTGCCGGAAAAGGATTGAAATAGTGTGAGCAGCCCAGAGCGAGATAGTGGTCAAAATAGGCCACCCATTTTAGCGGGCGACTTTATCGGCTATAGTCCTGAGGAAGGGTGCCATCAGACAAATGAGAACTCGCATCGGATTGCTATCGCAGCCTGAGCCTACGCGCTCAATAATTAGCGCCACTGTTAGACCGCGGTTCGATTGAGCTTGGAAATTGTCCGTTAGTAGAAGTGGCTTTCATTTAGGCTGTATGGCGCAATCTAACCTCCCACACCCAGCCTGCGTAGCGCCTTCAGTGAACCACAGTGGCACCAGCAGGCAAACAGCCGCGTAACCACGCAAAACCGCACATGTTTGCAACGACAGCGCAGGCGTGCGTGGGCGCTGGCGGAAATAGCGGGTATGGTCAACCAAAGGGGGACGCGGGGGCGAACCATTAATAATAATTAACACGTTGATATTTAATATATTTGTGATGGATTGTGGTGCCCCCACACGGCAAAAAATTATGTAAAATAAAACATAAAATCAATTACTTAAGTTGTTAAAATTTTTCAGAAAGCGGTCCCTAAAAAGCGGTCCTCGTCAAACTGGATGCATCGTTTTCAGGGCAACATTCTTCCAAGTCTACGCTTAAAGCGCTTATGCTTTGGCAAGTACCACAAAACCAATCCACTAAAGCCAAATATAATTAGCGCTATTGCCGTAATGTCCGCCAAAACCGTGCCGATACTCCATCCCAGCCAACCTGTGCGGTGAAACACGCCGAACACATAGCCCCAGTATATCTTTCTATTTTCAAGCGTACCGTCTGGGGCAAACATTTTATTCTGCAAACGTGATTTCACATAATAATGGCCGGTATCAGGTACAACAATGATAGAACCGGCCTCACGTTCAAATTCGATCACATCGTAACCATGATAGGTCGTACGTGAAACCGATTTCATTTTACGATCGGACCAATATCGACGAGCGATTTCTGCGGCGTCCTCTGCCGACAATGGCTTGCTTAGCTTGACGTAATCAGAGGTGTTTTCTTGGTAACTCTGCAAGGGCAAAATTTTTTCAATTATTCCAGGATGATTTAGATAGAAACCAGTCAAGCCGAAAAGTATTACCCAAGGAAGAGCGATTACCCCAAACCACGAGTGCAGCGTCCTCGTATATTTTAAGAAATATGCCATGATCAATTCACCTTGTCTTTTCTTTTTCTGAAAATTCTGGACCAATCAGAAAATCGTTTAACGTTTGTGCTGCTTTGTAAATTGGGATCTTGTCAGGCCTATAATCACGCTTGATTTGCCAAATATGGTCTAGCAAAATTCTATGTCCGAATGGTGCGATCGAGAAAACACCAGATTTTGAATACGCAATTCCATTGCCTGCGAAAAAACTGTCTGGATCAGAAGCCTGGCCGTCTAATCCAAAACTGGTCTTCTCAATCTTAAGGGCAGACCCAGACAAACAAACTCGGCAGTCTTGGGCAACCAAATCAGCAAATCGTCGGCTAGCACTTGATCGCCGCTACATGCCTTTGATAAATTAAAGTGGATTTTCCCTGATTTTTCTGGGCAACGATAAGGTGCGCTTCGCCTTTGTTTTCGTAGGCCGCACAATGAATCAGTCTAGCATTGCGATATTTCCTGAGCACAATATAGGCCAAATTCACCAAGAATTCGTTCAATCCGTCTATGACTTCATCGTATTGTTCTGGTTGTGACAGCACGACAGAGTCAATTGAATAGCCTCCATTTGTGAAAGCAACAGCCAACTGGGCGTTATAATTTGCGTCAGCTTTCGAAATTGACCATCCGTTCAAAACGACGTGCAAAATCGCTGCAAAATATTTGGGGCAACGGGCATAGATTGTATGCCCATCGCCACTTAGCGCCCATGTCTCTTGTGTGTGATCGACCATGACCTAGCGCCATTCACCGCCTTTAATTTTGCAATATTGGCGGTTGGAGTTACCTCATTTGAAGCAACCTTTACACTACGACACAACAGGGTTGGGCTAGCTTTTTGTTCCTGTAATCTCGAACAGTGCGCCGTCCCAATTGATCCTTTTATAACCGTTTGGCCTGGTATCAAGCGCTTCAAACAACATTGGAGCGTCATCTCTTGTATAGGTTTTTCATATTGCAGGCAGATAACGAGGCTACAAACAAGGTAAGAAGTAACAATTTTCTTTTCATTAGTTGAAGCCCGCAAAACATCATCGAGGTCAGAATCGCTCACGCTCGATAGGCCATCTGAAGTTTCGTTCCGACAAGTTTTCTGTCCATTTGCATCTGTCGCGCAGTAAACACTTGCGCCAGATCCATTGCGGTTTGCTCCGCTGAGCTGGAGTCGTTCCGCTTGCTCCGCTGGAGTCGTTCCGGCTTGCCCCACTGAATGTTCCGGCTTGCTCCCACGCTGGAGTCGTTCCGGCTTGCTCCGCTGACGTTCCGGCGACCTCGTTCCGGCTCGACAAACCGGTGTCGAGCGTTGCGACTTGCACCAGAAATCGTTACGACTTGCACCGCCACTACTAGCAACGAACAGCCGTACCCATTAATGCCAATGTACTTGTTGCTGCAGATGCTAGAACGAGCTGCAAAATTTTTTCTTTCGTAGCAGGATCTTCCAAATTTGGTTTTTCCTGGCTATTCAATTTGCACACGGACTAGGCTTAGACTATTGAACTTTGATTATATACGGCCACAAATAAGGGTTTTATAACCATGGTTATATAGATTAACCTGACTGATTTTTAGTAATATGAGAGAAATAAAGGTATGAATATGGTTAGCCAAGCACAAATTAATTTGGTCTTATTAGTGAAAGCTGTTGCGTTTCTGTTCTTTCTTTTGATATTATTTTTGTTAGAGACCACATGTTAGAAGCAGTGATGTACGAAACCTTTGGTTTCACACATCTGCTATTTGAAGGTTTCGCTGTGGTAGCGATTGGTACGGGTATTTGGCTAACTTTTCAGTATCAGTCTGTTTTGAAAGAACAGCTAACAGTGCAGAACAGAACCTTTACTATTTAAGAAATGATTTCGACAGTTTGTTGAAGAAAAATTTGAATCTTGGGGCTTTACTTATGCTGAACGAGAAATTGCAATTCTCGTATTACGAGGGTTTCACAAATGCACAGATAGCAGAACTACGTGAAACGAAGGTAGGTACAGTGAAAGTACAACTACGTTTGATCCAGAAGACAAATTCTGCTTCTCGTACTGATTTCATGGCTGTATTCATGGATGAGTTTTTTAGACTTTGCAGCAGAGAGCCAATAAGAATGGACGGAAATGGTTGATTGGTCATGGGCTTCACACTTACGCCAGGCCCCATGAGGGGCTGAGCCTGTGTTTTGGGTGTAGAGCTGGTGCTGTCAGACGAATGAGAACTCGCATCAGATTGCTAGCGCAGCCTGAACCTATGCGCTCAAAAGTTGGCTCCACTCAGCAAGAGCGGCGCTTCGATTGATCTTGAAATTGTCGCGTGATAGAGATGGCGTTCCTCGATTTAAATGGCCGTGGAACGAAGAGTGGAATTCGCAGCGAATTTATCCAGATATCGGACCAAATCTGTTCCACCAAACCGCACCGTTTCGTGGCTGATCTCAATGCCTCGTTCGTGCATAAGTTCTTCCAAGTTACGGAGTGAGAGCGGAAAACGAACGTACAGCATCACAGCCAGGCGGATGACCTCAGCTCATGTTTTAAAGTACCTGAATGGGGAGTGTTTTGTCATACGGAGAGGCTACGAGACCACCCTGCCCGTCTCAAGCTCGTTTTGTCTGACAGTGCCGGCGGTCGAACTCAAAAATGCTGCATTCGATCTAAAGGCGGCAGAGAGCCCAATGTGACCGATGCTGCGGAGTGCAGGAATGTCCCGGTTTCGGGGAGTTGACAAGATTGCTCGGAAATTCCGGCCCACAGCTGCCATTCATCGCGTCCTAGTTGGCGCAGCGCAACTTCACAAGACAAGCCATTCATGCATCCCACAGCATTCGACGATGGACACAATGCGTTGCATCAAAGCTATGGCGGCGCAGCTCTGTATGCGATCAGCGTTTTGGATGCGATATCGCGGGTCGGAAAGGCGGCAAAGTAATGCGCAGCACTCGCATTTGGCTTGCTCTGGCGGACCTTCTGTCGCCAGCGTGCGGCTGTCTCGTGACGCTCTGCCAGCCCATTTGCAACCATTGCTACCATGGCGATCAGGTAGTGTGCACCAGGCGTGGCGGCCGCCCGATCGCCCCAGCGGGCGGCGGCGGCATAGTCGCCGGACTGGATGAACATTTGCGACCGGACCCCATGCATGCCGTATAGCAATGGGTCCAGCGGGCTAAGCTGCAATGCTGTATCCAGATGGACCTCAGTCGCGGCCAAGTTTCCGATCAGCATCGACGTCATGGCTGAAGAATAAAATCCCTGCGCGTAGTTGGGTTCAGCGTGGTGGCCTGGTCAAGCCATTCCGCAGCTGGCGTCAAGGTCATGGGTCAGACCATTGCGAACGGCCCATGGTGAAATTGGCAAAAGGATCCAGCGAGTCCAATTCCTGAACCCTCTTTTCGGTATTGAGAGCTGCGCGCAAGCCGCTTCTTTTCACATCGGGCCCAAGATGAAGAAACGCCTCAAGAAAACTTGTGAAGGAAAAGACCCGCATGCGCGCGCGCAAATGCGGGTCCAGCATGACTGCCCGTTGAAGAGGCCCTTTGCCCGTTGATTGTCGGTGGTGGAAAGCGGATAAAGGTGTTGCAGCCCCAGATGATAAATGGTCCAGGCATCCAGCGTCTCGATCGCGGCCATTTGTGCGCTGCGGGCCTCGTTCAGAGGAATGTAAACATCCAGCGCCGTGACAAGACGTGCGACGATGCGGTTGCGAAGATCGTCGATTGCATCAAGCGGAGCCCCTGGCCGATCAACCCCAGATCACCCCGTTGGTGCTGGCGTCAGAAAGTTCGAGCGTGACGGCCAGCCCACTTAAATTCGCTTCGATGATCCCGAAAGGATATAGCGGGCACCAAGTGCGGTTGCGACAAGGTCGAGGTCCGGGTCGGGTTTGCGGAACCGGGAATGACGACCCACGCGCGATCACCGCCAGCCAGCGAAGACGCGACAACGCCTGAATGATCTCATACGGGATTGCATTCGCAAGGATGGCAAGCTCCGGCGTCATCGCCAATGGTCGAAACGGCAAACGGCAATCGAGGGCCTTCCTGTTAACCGACTGTTCCGGGTGGCCGTTGCTGCGGCGGCTTGTGCAGGAGCGGCTTCTACAACCTCCGCCACGAAACGAAAGCCTCTTCCATGCACTGTCCGGATTGTCGTTCGATGATGGCCATCGTCGCCCACTGCCAGGCGCGCCGACCTGATGCGGCCTGAAATGCTGGCGTCCGACACACTCTGCCCGTGCCAGGACCTTTTCGACGATCTCGTCCTTAGTGACCATTCTGTCGTGATGACGTACAAGGAGACAAATAAGCGCAAGAACCTGCGGCTCCAGCCGCACCAACTCGCTGCCGCAGGATAACTCAAATCGTTCGGGGTCAAGTCGGAAGTTTTAAAAATCCACGCCATAGAAAGTTGTACCGCAAAATTTAAATGTTATGATACCCTATAAATGCAGCCTTCTGATGAAATCTTCAGAACTCCTTCACATACCCCGGCGAAAAGCGCGAAATTGGGAAAGTTCAGGGCATTGGGCCTTGCTAATCCGATACTGTGGGGGAGCCGACACGCGAACGCCAAGACCATACGCGCAAACCGGGACGCGGGATGCTGTACAACAGCATTCTGGATACAGTTGGTGATACGCCAGTCGTACGGATCAACAATCTCGCACCGAATGGGGTGGCCGGGTTTACGTAAAAGCGAAGAATCGTTTAATCCGGGCTGCGTCAATCAAGGATCGGCTGGCGTTGAACATCATTGAAGCGGCAGAGCGCGACGGCACCCTGAAGCCTGGGCAAACTGTGGTGGGGAGTATGACCAGCGGCAACACTGGCATCGGGCTCGCGATGGTTTGCGCGCAAAAAGCATCCATTGCTGTGAGCAATGGCCGACAGCTTTTCGGTCGAGCGGCGCCGACTGATGCGGATGCTGGGCGCAAAGGTGGTGCTAACCCCGCGCGCGCAGAAAGGTACGGGGGCATGTACATGTTGCAGTCGAACTGGCTGCGCGCATGGCTGGTTTCTGGCCCGCCAGTTTGAAACCTCGGCGAATGCGGACATCCATGAATCCACCACGGCGCGTGAGATCATCGGCGACTTTGCGGGAGACCGGCCGACTATGTGGGTGTCTGGCTGCGGCACCGGCGGAACGGTTACCGGCCAGCAAAGGTGTCCTACGCAAAGAGCGGCCAGAGACGCGGATCGTCCTGACTGAACCTGCAAACGCTCAACTGGTCGGCAGCGGCATTGCGCAACCGCGCAGCGCGGATGGTACCTACTGCGGGTCACCCAAGCTTTGAGCCGCATCCGATCCAGGGATGGACACCTGATTTCATTCCGAACGTTTTGCAAGAGTGTTAGACAGTGGCGGCTATGATGGAGTTGATTCGGTTCCTGGTGCTGACGGCAATGCTTGGGCCAAAAGTTGGCGCAACGCGAGGGGATTTTGACCGGCATTTCAGGCGGTGCAACTGTCGCTGTGGCGATGGGGATTGCCGAACGTGCAAAGCCCGGGTCGGTGATCTCGCAATGTTATTGATACTGGCGAAAGATACCTGACAACCCCACTTTTGCCGACATTCCCGAAGACATGGATGCGGATGAGGCTGCGCTGTCGCAATCGACCCCGGATATCAGATGGGCTGACCCCAGAAAACAAACAGCAATAGGGAGAACAAGATGAGCAAGCAGGGTATCGCTGGCGCAGAAAAAGCTCGACTCGGGCGATTGGGGCGAGACCCGCGTTCTGGCGCATCGGATGGTCGATGACGCGTTCGATCACAACAAGACCAAAATCAACTTGAATTGAGAAATAATGCAAAAACTATTCATTATTAGGTTCAAACCTAAGCCTGAATGTTTTGATGAATTTGTCGCTAGTATCACCGCATTTAATGGAAGTAAGCACTGCATTTTCCATCTTATGCAATCAGGAGATGAGCTTCATGCAATTGTGATAAGAAATTCGGAAATACTTACTCAAGATGCGGCTGACGGTGTAAGTTGGCTGGATGGTCAACGGCATCTTCTGCAAGAGTTTGATGCGGATCAACCAACACACCATAGCTTTAAGCGGTGACCTAATTCATAGCACCATCGAATAACAGTTTTTGCAGCCTTCCGCTGACTTAATTTTGGTGCCACGAAATGGAGAACTATAATGATCTTTACGATTACAATGACACACGACTATTCAACTTGCCAAACCCATGATCCTGAAAGAGGGCCGCTGTGGAAAAATACGCTCAGAAGTTTACCAGACCACGGGCTTAAGATTCACGCAAATTACGTAAACAGACTTGGAGCATAAGGGTTATATGGTTGTTGAAGCAGATAGTTTTGAACAAATTGATGCTGCTTTGATCCAGTTTTAGAGATGGGTCACTTTGAAGTAACGCCAGTTATGCAGCGTTAACTACGTTGGAGTCAACCGAAATGCTTCACTGCTTAAAGCGATACGCCAGCTTATCTTTTTGGTTGCTTATCGTGCTGAGACACAAAATAATTAAGGGATATTAAAATAATGACCTATGCTCGGATAAACACAATCACGTTTGCTTCAGAAGCGGCCGCAGACGAACTTCAAGCTAATTACGCATCGACAGCGCCTGCAGGGTTTCCTGAAGCTCTATTATTAGTTTCAGTAAGAACTGGCCCACTAACTGCTTCGTTAACATCAATTTATGAAGACAAAGCTGCCTTTGATCGATCAGCTGAAGAACGCACGAAGCGCATGGCAGCCAATGGACATTTGATGGATGGCGTTATTGTTGAAGAAGGTGAAGTAACATTATTTCACGTAAAATAAGTCTCCAGAATATACTGTTTGCTCTTTTGGCGGATCATGGGTGTCAAAAGAAAATATTGTGGAGAGGGGCGTGCTTCTCCGCCGGATAATGCGGTTAAATTGGACCGACTGAAGAGAAGCCTTGATATTAATATCGAAACAGCCAGTGCCTACTAGTTTAACCCATATTGAGAAATCGAATGTCAGTAATAAAGCGATTAAACGTCAATAAGTTTACGTCAGAAGAAGATAATGATGCTTTTGAGCAGCCTCATCTGACTGGGCCATGTTAATTGTTAGTGCATGATTGGCCTCTGATCCAGTGGTATGATGGGTGCTGTCAGACGAATGAGAACTCGCATCGGATCACTGGCGTAGCCTGAATCTATGCGCTCAATAGTTGGCGCCACTCAGCAAGAGCAGCGGTTCGATTGAGCTTGAAATTGTCTCGTGAGTGTTGAATGTCACTGAGAACTGACCCGGTAGCCCCATAAATTGTCACTGAGAATTGACCCATGTGAACACATGGCCCTGACGTTTTTGTTCAGGGAGATTTGGAGTGATCGACATGGGATTTTTGAGTGTCATACGACGCTGGGCATTGCGTGACAAAATGCCAATACGTGAGATTGCGCGCCGCACCGGGCTGTCTCGCAACACCATCAAAAAGTATCTTCGTGAGGATTCTGTAGAGCCACGGTTTAATACGCCACGTAGGCCGAGCAAGTTGGATCCTTACGCGGATCGTTTGTCAGCATGGCTTTTGGCGCAGACGCGGAAGTCTCGCAAAGAGCGGCGCAATGTTAAGCTGATGTATGAGGACTTAGTTAAGCTGGGCTACGATGGGTCCTATGAGCGGGTCGCAGCCTTTGCGCGCGCGTGGCGTGCTGATCGGCATCGTGCAGAGCAAACTACGGGGCGCGGCACATTTGTACCGTTGGTGTTCCAACCCGGAGAAGCGTTCCAGTTTGATTGGAGCGAAGACTGGGCCACGATTGGTGGTGAACGCATCAAGCTGCAAGTTGCACACAGCAAGCTGTCGCACAGCCGTGCCTTCATTGTCCGGGCCTATCCTTTGCAGACGCATGAGATGTTGTTTGATGCCCACTGGCATGCCTTCCGTGTGTTCGGCGGCATTCCAGGGCGTGGCATCTATGACAATATGAAGACTGCGGTAGACCGTGTTGGTCGTGGCAAGCAGCGCTATATCAACGCACGCTTCAAAGCTATGGCCAGCCATTACGTCTTTGAGCCTGAGTTCTGCAATCCAGCAGCAGGGTGGGAGAAGGGTCAGGTTGAGAAGAACGTCCGGATGCGCGGAACCGCCTTTGGCAAGTTATGCCTGTCTTCAAGGATCTGGGTGAACTGAACCAATGGCTTGAGGATCGCTGCATCGCGCTTTGGTCAGAGACGGCGCATCGAGAGTTGTCTGGTTCTATCGCTGACGCTTGGGAGGCTGAGAAGCCTGTGCTGATGGTTCTACCTCCAGCCTTTGACGGGTTTGTCGAACATAGCAAGCGTGTGTCACCGACCTGCCTGATTACCTTTGAACGCAACCGTTATAGCGTGCCGGCCAGCTTTGCGAACCGCCCAGTCAGTCTTCGTGTTTACCCGGACCGGTTGGTTATTGTTGCGGAGGGACAGACTGTCTGCACGCATGATCGCATCGTCGATCGGTCCCACCGCAAGCCTGGCAAAGTCATCTATGATTGGCGCCATTATCTGGCGGTCATCCAACGCAAACCGGGGGCATTACGCAATGGTGCGCCGTTTACAGAGATGCCCGACATCTTCCGTCGGCTGCAAGATCACATGCTCCGTAAGGAAGGCGGTGACCGGGAAATGGTCGACATCCTGTCCTTGGTTCTACACCACGACGAAAGCGCCGTTCTGCGTGCAGTCGAACTGGCGCTGGAAGCTGGGGTCCCAACCAAGACGCACATCCTGAACCTGCTGCACAGGCTAATTGATCCAAAGCAGACAGATCATCCAGAGATCGATCCACCAGATGCCCTCGCATTGGAAGCCGCCCCAAAGGCAAATGTGGATCGCTACGACGACCTGAGACAGACAGGAGGAAAGCGCAATGCGTCATGATCCAGCAGGAGCTTCCATCGTCATCATGCTGCGCAGTCTCAAACTGCATGGCATGGCGCATGCGGTCGATGATCTGGTCGCACAAGGTGCGCCCGCGTTTGAGGCCGCCACCCCCATGTTGTCTCAACTGCTCAAGGCGGAAATGGCAGAACGAGAAGTGCGATCAATTGCCTATCACACGAAGGTGGCGCGCTTCCCATCCTACAAGGACCTTGCAGGCTTTGACTTCGCATCAAGCGATATCAACGAGGCCACTGTACGGCAGCTTCATCATGGTGAGTTCATAGAGAATGCAGAAAACGTTGTTCTGATTGGGGGCCCCGGCACCGGCAAAGCCACGTCGCCACAGCTATCGGTGTCCAAGCCATCGAACATCACAGACGCAAGGTGCGCTTTTACTCGACCGTCGAACTGGTCAACGCATTGAGCAGGAAAAGGCCCTTGGGAAGGCCGGGAAGATGGCTGAAATGCTCACAAAGATCGACTTGGTCATTCTTGATGAACTCGGCTACCTGCCGTTCAGCCCGTCCGGTGGCGCTGCTGCTGTTCCACCTTCTCAGCAAACTCTATGAGCGCACCAGTGTCATCATCACGACCAACCTAAGCTTCAGTGAATGGGCGCAGGTCTTCGGTGATGCAAAGATGACAACAGCTCTGCTCGACCGGCTCACGCACCGCTGCCACATCTTAGAGACCGGCAACGACAGCTATCGCTTCAAAGCCAGCTCAGAGACCGCAAAGAAAAACACAAAGGAGGCAACCACATTGACCAAAGCATAGCCGCCGATACATAACTAAGAGCGGGTCAAATCTCGGTGACAATACCGGGTCAGTTCTCAATGACATTCAACACTTTGATCAGTTTAGTGGTGCCCACGGCATACGGATAGTTGTGACAACGACACGTAGCGGAGCTGCCACAATCACTCTTTGCGCAGTGATCAATTCTCCTGAATCCAGACGTATGTTTATGCACTCTTGTCCTTCTTCACAAAGCTCAGAAACTACAGCACCCGTGCGTATGTTGCTCGAGCCAAGCCGCTCAGCAAGAGTATCTATCAAAGTCGTTGATCCACCAACGATACGAACCATTCCATCTTGTCCAGGCAGCGGTTGATAGAACGGTTCTGGCCCATAGCCTGTGATTACTGCGTTACCTTCGTTAAATTGATCAAACGTCTTGATATCAAGCTTACTCAGCCAACGAGCCACAACGGGTTGATATTTTGGCCAGACCCAAGTTGGGCCTAGATCAGCAACGGCTTGAGTGCTGGCACCATCACGTACTGAGCGGATGCGACCTCCTATTTGTGCATCTGCTTCCAGCACCTGCACGCTGATGCCCGCTTCTTGCAATGTTACGGCTGCGGTAAGTCCGGAAAGGCCAGCACCAATAATAACTACATCCATATTATAACCTTAATGATGGTTACTGAAACATAGTCAGTTTTCATAACGAGGTACATAGATGTGAACTCTAAGAAGTTGAGTGAAGCGGCGCAGCGCTTTAAGCATTGGCCCCTGCATAAAGCTGCCTAAACACACAGAATAGCAGTAAGCCCTCGTTCTGACAGCTTGCCCTCTTCAACCAGCTCAAGCGCCTTGATGCGTATGTCTGGCGCAACACTGTAGGCGTCTTGATGTGTGCCGATTACTGCAAGGGCGGACTTTTCTGATAAAGACCCCCTGCTGAGCATTTCCAGTGCCTTCAGGCTGGCTTGCGCGTTCTTGACGTTTTCCTCATCGCTTGTAGCCTCACTGCGCTTTGAGCCAGACTTGGCTTCAGCTGTAACTTTTGGTTCGTTGGGAAGCTTTTCTTCAATCTCCACATCATCAATTGCGCGCTGCAAATCTTCATCTGTGATGGCAAAACCGTTGGAAAGATCAGCGGTGAAGTCTTTATGAGGGGTGTCATACTCTTTTACCTGTGAGCATCTCTTTCTTCAGGCGCGGCGTGAGATGACTGTAATGCCGCTCAATCATCAAAATAGACGTGCCCATTTGAACAGCCAGAGTATGGACGTCCATCCCATCATTAAGCAGTGAGAACGTCGCATAAGTATGGCGCAAGCTATAAAGCGTGCGATCTTGGCCCGTGCGAGGACAGGTCAGCAGCCCAGTGTCTTTCATAAATATCTTGAACGTCTGACGCAGGTTTGCGCTGGCTGTGCCATCAGGAAGTCTAAACACAGGCACATCTAGTTTTGATTTGATCAACTGCTCAAAGCTCATATCAGTTATATCAGGGCATCTACTTTGAATGCGCTTGAGATAGTTTATGGTACCTGCCCTACATATGATATCACGGCGTCCTGTTTTACCCGTTACGCTCATCTCAAGGTATTTGAGACCCTTGTCTTCAAATAGACTGATATGCTTCCAGCATAGGTTCTCTGCTTCTGTGCCATGCCGCATGCCTGTGTTGGCAAGAATGAGAATGTAGTCACGCAGCAGATGCCGCATATCGCGAGATTTGCCCTCTCGCCCTGCATCAATCCAGCTAGGTAGCTTGCGTATAAGCGTTGCATACTCTTCACGGGTAAAGTCAGGGCGGCGCACACTATCCGACCCTTGTTTACCAACACAGGCACTTGTGACTTGTTCATGTATCCACGGGCAACAGCTTCATCAAATATTCTGTTTAACGCAGAGTTATGTGTGTTGAGCGTGGACGACCTTGGCTCTCGTCCCATCTTTGCCTCACGCCAGCGTGCAAACTTTTGCAGCATCTCATAATCAATACTGGTCACAAAAATATCACCAAAAAACGGAACTAGGTACTTATCAATTACGATTATATAGTCACGAAAGCTCTTCTTACCCACGCCATTGTCTAGCTGCTGCTTCATGGTGGCACGGGCACAACGCAGCCACATCTGCAAAGCGTTTGGAGATCACGGGCAGCCCGTTCTTTTGCCTAAATCTATAGTCTAAATAGATCTCACGCGCCGCTGCCACAGCATCATTTAAAATGCGTTTCTTTGAACTCACACGAACCTGTCGTCCGTCCAATGTAAATGCAGCTTGCCAGACTTTGCTGTGCTTGCGTTTAAAAAGACGAACCTCACCATCCATCAACGTGGGGGTGTATTTGGATTCAATTTAGGCACTATCAACACCGTGTTTAACACTCAGATTCTGCACTAGAAAAAGTCAGAAAGCTAGAAAAAACTGTGCTAGAGGTGTGCTACGCACAATGTGCGTCAACCGAAAAGTTAAGTTACTGATTATATTGAAAGTTTGGTAGCGGCACAGGGACTTGAACCCCGACACGCGGATTATGATGAAATGCGGCATAATTTAAACACTTTAAAACATATGGTTATAACTGAATTATCATGATGCGCTAATAAATGCGCTAAACTCTAACTCACAGACTGCAGAAACTCCCTGTTTAACACATATATTTTGCCTCAAAATCTGTGCGGCGTCCAGCAGAACATGTTGTGATAAGTACCCATAAAGTCGCCCTGCCCGCTTCAAGCAGGTTTAATTTGATAGTGCCCTCAAATCTCTTTGCCCAAAATTACCACTTGTATAGTTTTCTTTTTTTCCACTTTGTTTGTGACGGAGGCATTGGCATCGATGTTTACAACTTTGAATTCACCGAACGCGAACTGAACCCGGAAAAGTTTCCATAATCGTAGCAAGTTAATCATCTTACACTGCATGACCGGACAGTAGATAATGCCAACATTCACTTCGAAAATTAGAAAAATGCCCAAAAAAAGCTTGATGGGTATTTTGTATTTTGCGGCAGGCATGTTCTTGTTTGCTGCTGTGGATACCATGGCCAAAGTTCTTACTGAAAGTTTTCACCCTCTCCAAGTCGCATGGTCAAGGCAATTAGGCCTGTTTATGGAATTATAATTTTATTAGTAATTAAAGGCACAGTCATACTAAAGACCGATCACTTTTATCTACAGGTTTTGCGAGGCTGTTTAGCAGCAGCTTCAGCCCTAATGTTTATATTTGCAATATCAGTGGTGCCTGTTGCTGATGCAGTGGCAGTAAGCTTTGTAGCACCCTTTTGTTACAATTTTTGGGCGCTGGTTCTGAGAGAACGCGTGGGTGTTCGAAGATGGACTGCAATCGCCATCGGCTTTTTGCGTGTTTGATAATTATCGACCTGGTTTTAGTTCATTTGAACCAGCAGTACTTTTGGTTGTGATCGCAGCGCTTGCTTATGCATTTCGCCAAATAGTATCGCGCATTTTGAGCGGTTCCGATCTCACAATGACAACAGTTGCGTATACAGGGCTGACCGCGAGCATTTTTTTATCCATTCCACTTCCACTAGTGTGGCGCACACCGGTTGGAAGTAACGAATTTATATTGATTGGAGCGTTGGCGACACCTGGCAGCCCATAGCTGAAATATTGGTTATTAAAGCCCTCGAATTAACGCAAACTGTAGTGCTAGCACCGATCCATTATACATTATTAATTTGGGGTACCACCTACGGCTGGATAGTCTTTGGTCAGTTTCCTGATAAATGGACTTGGTTTGGTTCCAATAATTTTGCAACCGGGTTATGTGGTGTTGCGAGAATGGAGTAAGAAAAAAAATCAACACTGACTTCTTTCCTCGCTCCACCGCTCTACTTTGGCATCCAGCCAATACCACGTTCGTGCAGAAGATCTTCCACGTTACGGAGTAAGACCGGCAACCGAGCATAAAGCATCACCGCCAGACGGATGATCTCTGGACCTCATTTCAAAGTACCAAATGGGGGAGTGTGTTGTCATACGAAGAGGCTACGAAACCGCCCTGTACGGCTCTAATTAGTTTCTTCTGACAGTACCCCTATTGGTTTAAGCCGTGAAACTTTCGTACAAGGCGTCTTTTCCGGTTTTGAAAGAAAGCGATAAAATTTCAAGGCCAACTAGTGGCGAGAAGTGCACAAGGCTGGGGCTATACCGCCCCAATCATGCAAAGCAGCCCAATGGATAAGCGTCAAAACGGCCGCGCCGTAAACAGCTTTTTGAAGCATCTTCCCATTTGCGTCCTAATTTGCTCACCCACCGTCTCTGTCGATGTTACTGCAAGTGGCACAAATATTAGGAAAGCTAACCACCCGGTCCAAATGTAAAGCTTTGATATTTCGCTACCGGAAAATGCTACAGATCCTTCATCAACAAGATAAAGAACAGTGTGAAGCAGCGCGTAAAAGCAGCAACAACCCCAAATAACGCCGCCACTTCATTAGCCATCTTGGCAAACAGCTTTTCTAAACAACATCATTAACGGTGTAATCATCATCGTAATCATAAAACGTGCCGCAAATTCTCCTGATGAATGTAGTGCATGTTTGCACGGAACCTGGATCACCTGTTGTCAGTCCAGTGATCAAGATGGCAGGCAGGCTAAGCACTAGCCAGAATGTAAAGAAGTGGCTCCAGATTGACTTTAATTTTGGAACGTTAAATTCTCCTATTGTTGATGGTTAAACGTATGAGCAGATGGTTTCCGTCATTTGGTATGCAAAAATAATTACTGCGACGGTGCTGTCAGACGAATGAGAACTCGCATCGGATTGCTGGCGACGCTTTAATCTATGCGCAGCACAAAGGCGCCACTCAGTAAGAGCGGCGGTTCGCGTTTGAGTTTTGAAATTGTTTCATGAGTAGAGGTGGCGCTCTGATTGAAATGGTTGTGGACTGAAGAGTGGATTGAGGCGAACTTTTGCAGACATCGAGTCTGTCGGAAGCGGAGCATGGCGCGTTCTCGTCGCCGAAACGGGTGAGAATTCTCCGCCCTATTATTCACACCAGCGGCGTTTTTTGCCGATCCGCGTTGCCAATGTTTTCGACATTGCAGCGCCATAGGAACGTAGTTTGTCCGTCACAAACATTTTTGGTACGCCATAGCGCTTCATTGCATTTTTTTGAGGAATTTCAATGCGCTTTGCGATCTCGGCGCTTTGTTCTATAACTTTTAAGCACCTCACCTTCGTGATCAACGGCTCGCCAGAGATAATACGTCATCCGTTGATTTTCACGAAAACCTCATCCAGGTGCCACTGCCAGTTCGAATATGCATCGACTAACTCGGTTTCTTCGTATTTCAGCAGCAAACATCGGACCAAATCTGTTCCACCAAAACCGAACTGTTTCATGGCTGATCTTGATGCCACGTTCGTGCAAAAGATCTTCAACGTTACGAATTGAGAGCGGAAACCGAACATAAAGCATCACCGCCAGGCGGATGATCTCAGGCTCGTTTTAAAAAAGTACCTGAATGGAGAGTGTTTTGTCATTTGCGGATGCTACAAATACACCCTGCACGGCTCAATTTGGTTTTGTTTGACAATACCGGGAAAATTGATGAACTTGTTGAAATAAATAACCAACTACGCGAAGAAATAAAAATGATACAGGAAAAGTAATTCTCCAAGATGTAATACTCCAAGATAATTATATGAAAATAATTACTGATAAAGGTAATTTCAAATCGGCAGTTTCTGATGAAGATACTGAAAGATTAGCATTAAAAATGGCAAATTGTTGGTGAAAATGTCGAAAGTATCTTTTTTGTCAGCGGAACAAGCATATGATGGTGAATTTCAAGATATTAAAAAAATCAAGAAACCTCAGTAAATTCTGTTACCATTGCAGCAGAGTTTTGCTAGTAAAGCTCACAAAAAATATTTGGCCCACCAGGAACTGGAAAAACAACAAAACTGATAAGTTATGTTAAAGATGCTGTAAATAGAGGAGTAGAACCTAATAATATTGCCTTTATCTCTTTTTCAAATGGTGCTGCCACAGTTGCAAAAAAACGAGTTGTCGAGGCACTGCCTGATTATGGTACAATTGAATTTCAAATTTTTCTACAATGCATTCATTAGCTACGCGTATAGGTAGTGAAAGCGGTAAGAAGCTTATGGTAGGAGAGCATTTCCTTGCATTTGATAGCAGCATAGAATGTTGGAAGAATGGACGGAATTGGGAAATCCACTTGGTGCTGTCGAGCGATACAAACATCCAATTTTGGATATATAATTTAGCTGTAGCTGAGCAAAGATCTGTAGATTACTCAAAAATACAGCTCCCAGGAATTCAGTTAGATTTATTAAGGAGAAGTCTTGTTAAGCGTTTTCCAAATCTTTCAGGTCAAAAGTTTGAAGAATACTGCAAGGCATATTTGAATGAATTTATTGCATTTAAGAATACAAGGCGTCTGGTCTTTTGATGATGTTATAGAAAAAGTTGCATCTGATATGTTCCCAAAAAGTTAATACCTACTTTTTGAACTCTTAATGGTGTTGAGCTCAGGACTTATCAAAACCATTTATGGAAACTTGCAGAATGAAACTTATTGAGGCGGCAAAAACATCATATATTGCAGGTGATGAAGTGATGCAGCAATTATGATGGGAATTGTCACTAACCCTCTTTCATTTACTTAAATTACCAAACTTCAGAACAAGATATGCCATTAATTAATTCATATAGAATTCCAAAATTACTAAGAAATTATGTTGATGCAGGTATAATGCCAGAATTGGAAAAACTACCAAACAAGTGGGGTGTTACTTAGGAGCCAAATAAAAAAAATTGGAAATTTAAACTCCGCATATCAAAAAGCAGAAAATAAATGAAAAAGGAGAAAGTTTTGAGATTCAAATTCCTTATTCTCCCAGCGAATTAATAAATATTATTCATAAAGAATATTTTCAAATCACTGACAGAATAAATAGTGATAATGATCAAATTAATATTCTTCATAAAAATGTATTACGTTTCAATGTTCAGATTGGTTGATAATGGCCCCAACTAAAGGAACGGGACAAAAGCTTTCAGATGCTTTAAGAGAATCCGAAATACCTCATTATTATAGAAATAAACCGGTTTTAGGTGCAGCAAAGAAAAAAACTCTCATTAGGAGTGCAAACTGTTCTTATGTCCAAGGAGATGGAAGCAAAAAAATTCTGCAATTGTAGTCCAATCGTATGGCGATGTGGTTATGCTAGCCAAGGCCAAGACTTTCATACGTAGCTGCGACGCGCGCATCTGATTCCTGTTATCCAAATATTTGTATGCCAGGTCTTTTGGGTGAAATGGAAGAATCAAAAAACGGTTTTCTTTCGTATATGTGCCAGAAATATCAAAGATGTTCCCACTAAGTTTGCCCTCTTAGATAATGTTTTAATACATCTTTGTCTGCCATAGTTTTAGCTTTGTCATCTCATAGAGACAAACTATAACACTCTAAGTATTGGAGAAGTAAGTAAGAAAGAATTCATCCCTGACTATGAGAACTCTAAGTGGTTAAAACATCATGGAAGTTCATTGCTTATCTAACAATCAGAGCATACAATACATTACCTGCCGCTGCCTGAATCTATGCGCTTAATAATTTGCGCCACTCAGCAAGAGCAGCAGGCTCCGGTTCAACTTGAAATTGAGGCGTGAGTAGAGGTGGCGGTTTACGCCTCACACAGCCAACCTAACCCCACACCTAACCTGTGCAGTGCCATGAACGAACTCTAGCGGCGTCGGCACAAACAGCCGCGTAATCGTGTGCCAAAAGCAAACTTGTGGGCAGCGATGCGATAGCGGCACCCAGACCTGATCATGTCGGTCACCATATTTTCTGCACAACAAATCCCCAGCATTTTGCATGAAAACCTCAAATTTAATGCGAAAGCCTGTAGCAAAAGCTATTACTGGGATGCAGCCAGATCCTGTCGGCAGAACACGTCGAGCAGCCTCCCTCGACAATGTTCACAAATCCCCGGTGGTGCGTATCCCTCGTCACCATCGGGGCAACCAGGAGATATGAAATGAGCAAGGCAAAACATAATCCAAACCACAACACTCATAAAAAAAGGCACACTTGTAGAACCGAAATAACCTTTCCAGCAAATACCAGAACCTTCACACCGAATGATGCTTTTTTAAATCATCAACGAATGACCGCTATCAGAATGGGGGTCGCCAGCTTCCTAGCGCTAACCTTGTTTACAATAATAATTACCCTGCCAGCATCAGACGCATACGAAAGCACTAACGACTTTGTTCTGGATCAAATACTTTTCCGCCTGGATTAAGGTAAGCATTCAAGCAAAGTTCTTAGTATAAGAATGACACCTGTTGGATTTAATCAATTAACGTGCTTTTGTAATCCAGAACATAGGTAATCAGACCGCTAATCACTGCAAAATAGGAAATATTATGGACCAAATATTTAGATGTTTAATCCTCGTGGTTTCGCTGATGCTTCCTTCATTATTGCATTCTGAAAGCTTTGGTCGACACGTTTCAATTGAAAATATTGAAGTAAATTCTTCGACCACGATACCTGCTGGCTCAACTGTAAATTTCTTGGGCACCATTAATGTCTCACAGTCAGTTTTCCCCAAGCGGTAAGCTGGCAACATTTACTTTCGAAGACCGCATTTTTAATGCCGATGCAGCACTTTTCTATCAACCAACAAAAACTCATCCTTTACGACATCCGCCCGAGGCTTAGATGCGGGAACCACGCTTCCATATGCACAACCATGACTACTCAAAGTAATGGAAATAGCCTGACCTTCGCCAACGGAAATTATCAAAGGTATTGTTGAAGTCAAAGCAAATAATAACATCGTTGATGGCTATACAGTTACACAACCAGAAGACATTTTTTCCTGGCAAGACAGTCAGAGTGAATTTTGCATCAATGGTTTAGACCACTCGACATTGTACCAAATCACGTTGCTGTCAGGTCTCGAAGCTAAGCGACAATCATACTCGGTTACTTTGGATCAGCCTATTTCCTTTCAAGTGAAAACGCCAAGCATGAGCCCCAAACCAACCGTTGATGGCTCTAAAACCATTCTTACCAATGCCGAGAATGCCGTTATCCCTTTAGAATACGTTAATGTTAATGAAATCGAAATATCGTTGCACAGAGTGGATCTGGCTTCACTGACTTCGTACAGTTCCATTTTCAATGTTTTGGACAGTTACGATGTTAGTAGGCTCAGCAATTACTGGGGAGACGTTCTCACTAAAAAGACTATAAAACTTGATAGTACACTCGACAAAAAACAAAGCATCAATCTAAACTTTTCTAATCTGATAAGCGCCAATGAGCGAGGTGTATTTGTTGCAACATTCACATCACCAGACATTGAAATTCGTTCCTACCAAAATCAACCAACACAATGGTTCTCGATTTCAGATATCTCGGTGCAAGTATTTAGTGGACTCAATAAGACTGACATCCTTCTTAAAAGTTTTGAAAATACCAATCCGATTGATGGCGCCACCGTTGAAATTATTGCTGGTAATAACCGAGAACTCTTCAAAGGAACGTCTGACTAATGGTGGTAGATTAAGCGTATCCAACAATTTGCTCGCTGGATCAGGCGGATTTAAACCTGAATTTCTTGTCGTCAGTTCTGACAAATTCGGGACCAGTATCTTGCAAGTGCCCGATCTTAAGCAAAAGCCTAGGTTCCTTCGTGGTGGCGAAATAAAACAAAATCTCGAAGACGTTTATGTAACAACCGACCGTGAAATTTATCGATCTGGCGAAACGGTTTCCGTTTTCGGTGTAGTTCGGGAGTTAGACCTCGATGTTATTGGAAGTGATGAACTTTATATTCACTTGGTAGATCGCAACGGCAATCAAATTAAAAAAGGCAAACCTGGAATTAGATAATTATGGGGCTTTTGAAACAGATCTCGAACTTGGTCAAAGCTTCAGGCTTGGACAGTATACTATCCAAATTAGAAGTGTAGATGACTTTATTCTTGCCAACCATGTTATCAGACTTGAAGATTTTGTTCCCTTAACTATCGAGCCTAAATTACAAACCAACAATGAAATTTGGTCACTGAACAGTACTCAAAAAATTCAATTATCTGGGGATTACTACTCTGGGAGTGCTACGGGAGGGATGAAGGCACAAATCTCGACCTATGTTAAAACGACCGACAACATAGGCGTGCCAGAATTAGAAGATTTTGTGTTTGGCAATGTCGGTAGTTCAACCACAGCGGCGTTAAACGAATTTCAGTCTGAGCTAGACATGGAAGGCCAAATGGCTGCAACACTTCTAACCGACTTTGATACAGATCCGTCCTCGTCTATACGAAGTCTCAATTGATGGCACCGTTTTTGACGTTGGCGGTAGAGCAAACACGGCTCGGCTAAATATCCCACTTGATACAATAAGCAGCTACGTCGGCATCAGAAAAGACTTTGAAACGTACATTGATGAGGCTCTACCCCATCGTTTACGATTGCAAACGTAACTCGAGCAGGTCAACCTCTCGACTTTGATAACGTGTCTTATAGCGTCCGCAAAATTTATTATGACTACAATTGGTACTACAACAGCGGTTGGCGCTGGAACAGGGTGCGAGTAGATACTGAGGTCATAGAGGCCGGTATCGTTTCTGGCAAACAACTGACTGTAAAGAACTCCTCAATTGGGGACGTTAAGAAATTACCGTATCCAACGAAGCCGGGTTCAAAACAGTAAGTGAATTCTTTTCTGGTTGGGGAGCCGATGCTAAACCAGCCTCGGAGCCGGAAGAACTCTCTCTGTCTTACACAAACGGGATCTTAAGAGGTAATGCAGGATATTCTGGAACTTTGTCTGTGTTGGTCGCTGATCAAGATATTGTCTCTCTGGAAACCGTGTCCGTGGTCAAAGGTGACTTCGAGGTGGAGATACCCCTACCCAAATATAACTGAGCCCGGGGCACACCTCTTTAGCTTCTTTGGTGCGTCCTATAGAAAAGGTTCTGAACATTTACCGCAAATCTCCATAGGCAAAACTTGGGTCTCAAACGGGTCTGAGCGCAATATGAGCCTGAAAATTAATTCTCTAGTCGATGTTAATAGCGCTACGCCGATAACAGTTGCCTTGGACACAAAATCAAAATCTGGGACAGCTAAAATATTTGTAATTGATGAAGGCATCCACGCTTTAACCGGTTACCAAAACAAAAACTTGAAAGACCACTTTTTGAGTGAGCGAGCGTTAAATTTTGGGATATTCACAAATTTTGGGCAACTCATCTCACAAAATTCAGATCTTTCTACGCTCCGAGTTGGCGGTGATGGAGATATGTTATCCGCCGCTGCCGCTGCTGATAAATCTGAATTCTTCAAGACAGTAACATACGCAAGTCCCCTGCTCGATATCCAAAACGGACAAGCAGAATTTACCTTCCCGCCAACAATTGAATGGGAGGGTAAGCTAAGGGTTGTGGCTTTTAGCATCGATGATAGAGGCTTTGGATCCAGAAGAATTTATGACAGTTCAAGATCCAGTCAGTATCGATGTATCGATGCCTAGATTTGTAACTCCAATTGATAATGTTGTGGCAAAAAACTCAATGTCAGATGGAATGAATTCAAAGGTCCAATTGAGTTTAACAACACGGGTTTTAGATATAGAAACAACCTCTATAATTTCGCAACCCGAGACCAACTCATACAAACTGGAGCTTCCTATTTCAGCGAAAGGCTTAGGCAGAGTTCAATCAGTGTCGCAGTAATGGCGGGCGGTCAGGAATACACCAGAAACTACAGTATCGTTTCTCGTTCAAGTTCGTACCCAGTTACCGAGATATCATCCACAAAATTAGAGAAGAAAAATTGGCTTGGCCTTGGCAGTGTGCAAGTGCAACCATATCAGTCTTCATTGATAGATTTGGATGAACCTGGAAATGAGTACTCTGTTAGTCTGACCTCATCGCTAGGCATGAACCTCCAACAAGTCGTAGTTGACCTTGATCGCTACCCATATGGGTGCGTTGAGCAAGTATCTTCGAAAACAAGAGGCCTGATAGCCTTATCTCAGGTTCGCGGCATTACTGAAGAAACGACCAAAAAAAATCCAAATTGGCATTGATAACTTAATTGCAAAAGCAAAAAATTATCTGGCGCTTTTGGCTATTGGGGATCGCAATTCAGCCGTGTACGAAAGATTTCAACCGTATGCTGTCGATACACTCAAAAACGTTGCCTTTTGCGAATGATAAGGAAAAGGTAAGGACCGCGATTAAAAACGGTTTGGAATATCTATACCGAACAAGCTTCGGGACGCCGAGACTAAATTGTACAGTTATGGTCTGCTCGCGAAAGCAGGTTACGAAGTTACTTCGAGAGCGAGGTATTCAATCGATCAAGAACTAAAAATGATGTTTTCCAGTATGTGATGCCACCCAAAGACGCGGCAACGTATATTGATGATTTAGTGCTATCTTACTGGGTTGCTGCTAATTTGAATGACACAAAAAGAATGCTTCAAATTTCTTGATAGTGCTCGATTTTCACTAGGACAAATCACTTCGCAAGAGCCCAGCACTGCAACTAATTTCAGGAGCATGGATTTCGACAACGAAACCGCAGGTTTCGATTTATGGGTAAATCTTCGCTGCGCTATGCCCATTTATTGACGGACTTGTCAGCCGACCAATTGGCTCCTGTGTTCGAAACCATTATTGAAAATACGCATGAATATTTGGTTCAGCGACAGTACAGATCGACGCACACAAATGCTAAACTAGTCACTTTGCAAAAGCATAAGGAGCGCTCACTTTCGGGCACCGTAGTCAGTTTAGATGGCGTTAAATACGAGTTAGATGAAACTGGTTCACTGCCAATTAGTTTGAAACAACTCGCTGACGGTTTTAAAATTTCTCACAATGCGTCTTCGGCACTTTATTTGAATGTAAAGTCGACAGGGAAACGGCGGGAATAAAAGCGCAGGATAATGGCTATCAGGTTCAAAAATGGTGGTATGATAGAAATGGTGATTACGTTGATCTCACATCAGGCGTTCTACCGGCCAAACAGGGCGATTTGTATACGGTTGTCATTTCGATTGATCGAACAAAAAGTGGTCATGGATCAGATCTTTTACTAACAGATCTTCTGCCAGCCGGATTTGAAATTGAAAAAGCTGTTTTAGCAGATCCAAAAAGTAGATGGGGTATTGTCAGCAACACTTGATTTCGAACAGGGCAAAAAAGCTTTTTATACCGCCGAAATGGATGATCGTTTCATTGCTCATTTTCAGTCTCGTTGGTATGGAGGTTCCTTTGCCTACATTCGCTACACTGTACGAGCCGCGTATGAAACGAATGCAATTATTCCAGATGCAGTTGTCGAAGAGATGTATGCACCAGAGGTCAATGGTCGATCTGAAATTACAGAAAGCATTGTTTCCTCTAGATGATCGGAAGGCGAATAATATACGCCGCTATGCTCGTAGCAACGGCAAGTTTGGGAGGCTTGGGTTTCTATATTCTACAACCTCCTGAAGTGGGGCGATTGAGCGAAACCTCCCAAGTCATCCGATCTGAAGCTGGCGAGATCATGAACCTGCGATTAACTTCAAAAGGGTTTTGGCGGGAAAAGGTATTCTTATCGGAATTAGATCCAAATTTGATAAAGACCCTAATTGCCTATGAGGATCAACGGTATTGGAAACATCATGGTGTTGATCCACTAGCGTTAGTTCGAGCCATCTTTGACTATATCAAAAGTGGAGACATATCTTCAGGAGCCTCGACCTTAACTATGCAAACTGTTCGCCTAATGGATCCTAATTTAGCGAGGGAGGACATTTACAACTAAGCTGCGACAAATGCTTGCTGCAATTAGACTGGATGCGCACTGGAGCAAGGAAGCCATTCTTGAAGCCTACTTCACGCTTGCGCCCTATGGTGGCAATATTGAGGGCGTTAGCGCAGCGTCTGAGGCCTGGTTTCAAAAGCCTCCCAAAGATCTAAGACTTAACGAAATTGCTTTGCTGGTAGCGCTTCCACAATCTCCCGAACGCAGACGTCCAGATAGACATCCTGACAATGCTTGGCAGCTAAAATCGGTGTTCTAAAAAAAGTTCAAGGGCGGTTGAGTATAGATGATGGTGCATTAAACGAAGCTTTAATGGAACAGTTGCCAGCTCGATTAGTTAAGCCAAAATCATACGCACCTCATCTCGCTGACCGTCTTGCTGGGTCCACACTACCGGGAAATAAAACGACAATAAACGAAGAGTGGCAAAAACAAGTTCAAAACATTGTAGAAGCAAAAATCCAGAATTTTCCCGCCCCTATACAAGCTGCTGCCCTTATTGTTGAAAGACGAACAGGCAACGTCAAAGCATACGTAGGCTCAAGCGAATATAGATCCAAAGAACGGAAGGGCGCCAATAATTTCTTTTGACCGCTGTGCGTAGTCCTGGCTCAACTTTGAAACCCTTGATATACGGTAAGGCGCTTCAGCGAAATTTGATAGAATTTAATGAAGTGTTCAACGACGCTAATTTTTACCGTGGCGGATATAATCCGACTAACTTTTAACAATACCTACTCTGGAAAAGTGACATTGAAAGAAGCTTTGTTAAGTCTTTAAATATCCCAGCGTTAATTACTTTAGAAAAACTCAACCCACGCATTTTTTGAAGCTGAACTTAAAAATCTAATCAACTTACCTTTCTTCTCAGATAAGGAAGCAGGATTGAGCTTTGGCTGTTGGCGGATTTTATTTAAATGCCGAACAGCTTACTGAGCCTATACTTAATGGCAATTGACCCCATGATGAGAGGAGACATTTCGTTCATTTCCGGCCAAAGTCAAAAAGCGGTGCCAAAGATGCTAGCTTTTTAAATAATCAGGCAGCAGACCAAATAGTGCATCTTTTGATACAAAACCTCCCCAATGGAGAGCGGGTTGCGTTTAAGACGGGAACATCTTTTGCTAGGCATGATGCATGGAGCATTCAGATCTTTAAATCCCACATAGTTATTTCATGGTTTGGAACCCAGATAACCAGCCAACCGAAATATTGACAGGTAGGGATGCCGCCTTCCACTTTCAAACGAAATTGGCTTAGCGCTCGCCCTCAAAGCACCAGAAATACCAAAAATCCAAATTTCAAATGAGGCTTCTCTGACCGAAGAAGGCATCGTCTGTACAACACTGATTGATTATCCAGGAGAATGGTGCATGGATCAAATCAGATAATGCTGTAATTCGAGGATAGGCTCGCAAACTGCAGACTGGTATTTGAATGCCAAAAAATTTGACCCGTCGCAAAAGAAAGTTCAGCTATTAGAACCTGGTATCCAAAGATTAACTGCTAAATCTTTCTGAATGCTCACAAACAAACGAGTTTTTTTGTGGAATTCAGACGGAAGCAAATTAATGGATCAATCTTCTAAAACGAAGTTTGTATTTTACGATCTCGAGACAACGGGCATCTCACCAGCTTTTTGATCAGCCCCTTCAATTCGCTGCAATTGTGACTGATCTTGAACTAAACGAAATCGAACGCGTCGATATCCGCTGCCAGTTATCTCCGCATATACTGCCCTCCCCAAAGGCTTTAGCAGTCACAGGGGTAAGGCCAAGCCAATTGAAAATAATAATCTTCCAAGTGCATTTGAGTTTGCGCAAACCATTCAGAAATTTACGAAACAATGGGCACTGCAATTTGGATTGGCTACAATTCCATTGCATTTGATGAAGCTATGTTGCGGCAAATGTTTTACCAAAACCTTCAACCAAATATTTTTGCGACGCAGTTTCACGACAATACCAGATTGGATGTCATGAAAATGATCTTCGCCGTGCATGCTGAAGCGCCAGAAGTGTTAAAGTGGCCGATAAACGACAAAGGCAAAGTGAGCTTCAAATTGGATCAACTTGCGCCCTTGAATGGGTTTCACGCTCATAATGCGCACGACGCCCTTGGAGATGTGGAGGCAACGATTTTCATTGTTGATAAAATAAAGACCCAAAAACCGGATCTTTATCAAAAGATGTTTGAGGCACGTGACAAAGAGCACAATTTGCAGATTTTAAAGAGCTTTAAACCAGTAGATGTAACGCTGCGTTTTGGGGGCAATGCTCCCAAGACATATACCGGGTGTCTTTGCGGACTACCTAATAACAACAAAAATATGGTTGGTTTTTTCGACCTTAATCAATCAGATCCAATGGAACTCATTCACGGAACTGAGCAAGACATAATAGAAGCAATGACAAAAGCCCACAACGGATAAGATCTTTAAGGCTAAATCAGGGGACACTATTAGACCCGCTTCCGCCGAAAACTTTGAATGGGAACACATCTGTGCTGTTATCGAAAGTAATGAAGCTTTTCAGGCGATGGTATCTAAATGTCTGGAAAACAAATACTCTGATGCGGAAGACATAAGATCTACTGGTTGAAGAAAAGATCTTCGCTGGTTTCTATTCCTATCAAGATAAAGAACTGCTTCAGAAATTCCAAACAAGCAATTGGACGGAACGTTTAGCCCTTCTGGGCGAGGTTCGAGACGAACGCATCCAGCAACTGGGTCGCAGATTAGTAGCATTTAATGCAAGACATCTCTTGATGATAAATATCAAAATGTCGTGCAAGAATACCTAGCCGATAAATGGTCTGCGGGTGAAGCTGATGTTAGATGGGCAACAATAGCATCCGTACACGCACAGCTCAGTGAGTTGGGAAAAGAAGGCTTTGATGAAAGCTTGCTTGAAGAAATGAGGACATTCTACCGAAATCGGATAAAGGCTCAGGGATGTTCAGTCGACTTTTAATATTCGTCACAGTCACTTTACTGGCTGCGAGGTACAGCTTTCAGCGACCAAATTCCCAAATATGATAGAGATCTATTTGGTGGCTGGTCTGACACAGACCGTGACTGCCAAAATATGCGGCACGAACTTCTCCAAGACCTTTCAACAGCTACCTTAGGTTTTTCACAAAACACCTGCAGAGTTACCCGAGGTAGATGGCTTGATCCCTATACGGACAAAATATTCTATGAGAGCCGTTTGCTAGATATCGATCACTTGTTCCCCTAAAATACAGCTGGGACCGAGGCGCGCATTCTTGGACTTCAAAAGCGTCGACAATTTTCAAATGATCCAATCAATCTGTTTGCAGTTAAAAAAAGTGTAAACCGCCAGAAATCCGCATATGGACCAGTTGAATGGCTGCCACCAAATATAAAGTTTCGATGCCAATATATAGTAAGGTTCCAGAGGGTGGTTAAATTATATGGTCTCAATCAAAGTGCCGCTGAACTTCAATTGATAAATCAAGCTCAGCAGCAATATTGCGAGTGATTAGATGACCATAAACAAAGCCATGAAGACAAACTGCATCAACTGATCAAAAGGGTTAACGGTGACTGTGTCTGGAGGCAGGAGATACCACCTCAATAGTTTCAAGAACCGTTTTGTCGGTTCAATCAGTTCTTCAGGCATTCCCCCTGCAGTAACTGACATCGCCATTAAACTGATTAAAGCGGCGGTTATTAGATTTTTCATTTAGGTCTCCGAGTAGGTCGCTCAAAATCTCTCTGGCGATGAGCGACCTGTATCAATCGCCAGAGAGAAGGTTTGAGACTGGCTCTGGATGAAACCAGCCTTTAAGCGGTCGCTTTCCTCGGCCGCTTAATGCGCTTTTGGCGAACTAAAATGCAGAGATGATGCTGAAATTATGCAAAATTGAAGGTAAAATGTGCAGTAAATGATGGGTTGGACATTTTTTATGCAGCAAAAATTTGCCCAGTTTCAAGCACAGCATTAATATCTTTGTAAATTAGCCAAAAGTATCATATCAATACTTACAAGGCGGGCTAAAACACCGTCGAAACGAGCAGCAATCGACCCTAAGGCTTTCTTTTTCTCCCGGGAAGCCTTTGTTTTTGATAATAAGCTTGTTGGCGGTTTTCATAAAAAATAAAAAGAACATCAGTACAAAACTATTTGTGGCGAAAATTGATTTTCAATCAACGTAACAATGTTCGGAATAAATACATCATATTATTAATTGCGTTTATCCAGATTTTACTTTCGTCAGTGGTCGTAAAACAGGTAAATGCCTAACGCCGATGCAAAAGCGATAATTTCTATGGCCGTAAATACCTGAAATATAATCATCTGTTTATCCTTCCAAAAAAATTTCTTTGGTTTGAATATCCAGTAGAGTTGCAGCTAATATATCTCTTGTTTGCAAATTAAATGATAGTTTGTGCAGTTTTGGTGCAGTTTGCCTGAAAGGCTTTGTGCTTATTTTAGGGCTATGCCAGTCTTCACGAAACTAAGATGGGTGATCACAATGGCGACAATAATTATCGTAGATGACGAAGAAGAGATACTAGACCCGCTTGAAGAAATGCTCAGCTCTGAGGGTTATAACGTCAAAGCGTTTTCATCGAGCGTTAAAGCAGAAGCCCATCTTCTTGAACATAAGGCTGACTTAGCAATCTTCGACATAAAGATGCCAGAGCTAGACGGCTTTCTCTTCTGAAATCAGTCCGATTAAATTCACCTAATTTACCCATCATTTTCTTATCATCAAAAGCTGACGAGCAAGATCAGATCATTGGCTTCACTTTAGGTGCAGACGATTATGTCACCAAACCGTTCAGCAAACACCTATTACTTATGCGAGTTTCAGCTGTTCTGAGGCGACACCAAAATGAAAACGTTTCGAACGAAGCTGATTTGGTAACCACCGGACCCCTTATAATTGATCAAGATCGCCACCTAGTAACCTGGAATGGGGAAGCCGTTGGTCTTACCGTAACGGAATGTTTGCTTTTGCTATCTTTATCACAACGTCCAGGATCAGTGAAAAGTCGTAACCAGCTAATGGACGCGGCCTATCGTGAGGCTATCTATGTAAGCGATCGTACAATAGATAGTCACATTCGCAACATTCGCCAAAAAACTCAAAGTAGTCGATCCAAAATGTGACATCATTACGACTGTCCATGGCTTGGGCTACAAATTGAACACCTAAAATGTTTTTAAAAGGTATCCTTTCAAAAATCTTAAGCCTCATGGTTTTGTTTAACCTTGCTCTATGGGCTTTTATCTTTTTCACAGATGATGCGTCCATCAGAGAAATAAATGCCAAACGGAACCAGCTTTTCGAACGTTCTAGCCTCTTTGTAAAAATGGTGGAGCCAATTTTTGAAACTAAAGATTTAAACCCATTTGCACGGCAACTGGCTATTGAAGAAATATTTGGAGACCCGCGTATTGTTGGGAGCAAAAAACCTAATTATTACCGAATTTCTGGCAAAACCTAGTGATAGCAAAGCAACCATTTATTTTGACGGTGGTAACAGACGTGTCCCTCAGCCTATCCAGGTTAGAAAGTTACAAGACACAGAAAACGCCTTTAAACCGTCTAAGAAGAGATTTGACCCTTCGAAAAACTTTTTTGTTTTTTATAAAAACTTTTTTGATTTGAAGATTGTCACCGATCCGTTTGTTGAACGGTATGCTGCATTTACAATTCAGTTTCAGCTACTGAACCCAGAGACAGATTTATACAAACTCACCTATCTACAGCCGATCAAAGCAGCCGGTGAAACTGTTGCAATATTACGTTTATCAGATGAATATTACTTGTGAGAAGCATATTTTGGGAGCCAACAAATCCCGCTTAGTTGTTCTTTCAGGCCTCTCTCTCATCACTATTTTCTTTGGTTTGTGGTTAGCGATTTCAATTGCTATGCCTATTCGTCGCTTGTCACGAAAACTAAATAGAAAAATTAATGGATACTGTTGTCGAACAGTTAGGCTCTTTTCGTATTGATAAATTTGAAAACCGTAAGGACGAAGTCGGCCTTCTATGGCAACTTAACCAGCCTTCACGATCAAATTATTCAGCTATTTAACGATAAAGAGCGTTTTGCTGCAGACGTGTCCCATGAGTTAAAAACCCTATAGCATCGATCATCGCAAACTCTGACAACGCCATCATTAAAGCCGAAAACTCGACAAGTGACATTGCCGCTTTTAAAGCTATTAGAAAGCAAGCAATACGTATGAACAAGCTAATCTCGGAAATATCTGAAGCAGCCATTGTCGATTACGATTTAGTAGCAGCTAAGCGTGAAAAATTTGATCTTTCAGAAACTTTAGAAAATCTTGTTCAGTTTTTTGAAGATCAAAACTCAAATATCTCAATAATCTCTGACATTCAGAAAACGTAATGTTTCTTGGTTTGCCAGACCGAATAGCACGTGTCTTTATAAACTTGATTGAGAATGCGGTTAGCTTCGCAGGTGAAAACGGCCAGGTAAGCGTCACACTAAAGAAAAGTTGGCGACATGGAATTATTATTACTATTGAGGACAGTGGGCCTGGGGTGGCATTCTTGAATTGTAAAACCGACTGGTTTCGCGTCTCATCTGCATGAACGGTGAAGTCAAAAAGCACTTATCTTGGCACCGAAATGATATTTGAAAAGTGAATTCACTTGAGCACTTGGTAAGTTCTGGAACTCGATCCTCGTTGGGCACTATCGCATTTTGGTCAAAATTCCTTACCGAGCTGCGGCGGCGTCCTCACGATTGATACCAGAAAGCACAAGAAATGACTCTTCCCCAGGCCATTTCCCATCAGGATCACGTCCAATACCCTCAATGAATTTGTATTTTTCTGAGAAATTGGATCTTTCAGTGCGCATGTTTGGCGATTGTTCGCCGAACTTAGACGGTGTCTTACCAAGCGGATTCCAACAGTTATGTAAGATGACACTTTACAGTTGCTGCTGCTTATAAAGTTCTGAAAGTTCCCGTGAATAACGGCCAATTTTGAGCCTCAAAGGTAGGATCTGTGTTAACCTGAAAATCTGTAGCGATGTATGCTTTGATCAACTCTTCATCAACTGAACTTACATAAGTCTCTGAAGATTTTCTCGACTTCCAAAACCGCGCAAACCACTGGATTAAAACACATAAAGTCAAACTTCTCATCGTAATAAGTATGTTGTTAAGAAGTCGCATGTGACTCCATCTTCTATAGTCAGAGAAAAGTCAGCCAACTATTCTACCGCTGATACATATACCGTGAATATATTCAAATAGACCATAATTTGTAGAGCCTTTGCTGATAACTAGATAGATATCATCCATCGATTTTGGCGCTTGATCTAGCTCAACCGCAATCACAGCTTGGAAGCCACCTTTTTCCAAGAAAATTGAACTAAATCCATTTGTAGAGCTTAATTCATTTTTGACACCAGCTATATATTGATCAATCTTTTCCTAATTTTTGACGTATTTGCTGAATCGTTTGTTGTGGAAGCGTTAGCCCTGGAGGAGAGTTTAGTCTCGACTAGGTGCTTCCAATTCATAGTGTAATTCAATCTTAAGGAGAATTGCTCTAAAGTATTTTCTTCGTCGAGGAACGTCCACTCAAGACCATCTGCTTCAGTTTCTATTGAAAGCGTCCAGTCATCTTCTTCAAGGTATGAATTGATAGTTCGAATATTCTTCGGAAATCCTCTACCCTAAAAGCTTTCAAGGCCTGATCATACAAAAGGATTTCAACCTTTGAAGCTTGCTGCTTGGAATAGGACCCAGCCTTGCCAAATGTGACCTGCGGCTGGAAGTAAGAGATAAAGTACCGGTCATGACGACGCCCCTTCTACAGAAACTAACAATTTACGTTATTTAGGATACTGTTCTAATTACGGAAACTTTCCAAGACTTACGTTACGCAGTGTTTTTCCAACGCCGCTGAGACTTCTGCCTTACTGATCGAATGACGTCCTCAAAATCGCTATTGGTTTTATATCTTTCAAAGTCTCTCCCATTTGAGGAAGATTGACCATTGTTATACAAATTTGCGAACGTGCCAAACTATCAGAAACTCTTTCTGACTTCCATTAAGAAGTTCTATTGATGGGCAGTCTATTTAAACGATTATAGATCTTATACATTTTCTAGGTTCTGATAATGGAAAAGGCCTTTGATTTCCTTCTGAGTGAAACTGTATTTTCCTATTCCTAAACTCTTTGATTTTCGGTTTGAGTGACCTTCTCCCAATTCAATTAAACGATCAGATTGTTTCTGTTCCACTATCCGTTTTACGTCTTTTATTATTGTGGAAACGTTTTCGTTTAGTGGAATACTTAGGGTTATTGTTTTTGTGAGTTAGAGATCTTTGAAACCTCTTTCACCATCACTTCTTCAAACAGATATTTGTGATTTTTTCCGCAATCATCAAACTTAATGTTTCGTAACGTTTCCCCACTCTTCATAGAAGTCTTTTGATTGTTTGCAGGTTCTCAGAATATTGCAGATCTGAATGACAAATCTGAAGACACTCAAACCACAATCTAATGTGTTGTTTTTTCGATCTCATCGAAATGTTGATTATTACCAGGGGGACATTACTGTCTCACTTCTACTGTCCTAAATTATGGTCTGTCATTTTCATTTATATTCATATTATCAAACAAAAAGCCTTTTGTTTGGCTTTAAAACAAATCCTAAGAAGGGATCCAGGAATGTCTAAATCTACAGATAAACAAATCTCAATAATGATAAACAGATGGGTTTTTGACCCATTCAAGAAATTGACTTAAAGAACTTAGAAAGGAGTCAGTTCAAGAATGAATCTAAAAGAACTGGTATGACATTAATCAAATGAAACTACCTTTTGGTATCGTGCGTTGTACTCCTCACCGACTGCTTAAAAAGTGGTTAGGTATGAATCTCCTGTCAGTAATGAATGTGGGTTTGAATGCCATTCAGCATCAAAAATCTTTAGATTTTTTCTTTAACAGTTGTTTCCACATCTCACACATCGATGAAAAAGACTAAATATAGTTGATTACGGATTTTTCACTGCGGGTGAAAAATCTGAACATCTAATTACATCGGAGGAATTGATAGATGATAAATTTCTCGTTTCTCTAATAAGGTTTCAGGAACAGGCGGTCGCATACCAAGCGCGTGGTGTGGCCTGATGTGATTGTATTCTTTAGGCCAGATGTTGATCGCCACCTGGGCCTGTTTGACGCTGTGGAACCACTCGGTATTTAGGAGCTCTTGACGCAAGATACCGTTGAAGCGTTCGTTATAGCCATTCTCCCAAGGGCTACCTGGATAGATTTGGATCGGCCTTGCGCCGACCTTTCTTAGCCAATCCTGAAGGTGCTGAGCAACGAACTCCCCGCCATTATCAGAACGGATAAATTCGGGTTTCCCGTGTTTCATCAGCAGGCGGCGCATCACTTCCAAAACATCGTCGGAACCCATCTTGTCTCGCACCTCAACGCAAAGCGCCTGGCGGGTATATTCATCCAGGACAGTCAGCATCTTGTAGCTGCGCCCGTTACTCAGCCTGTCATGTACAAAATCCATGGCCCAAACGTGGTTTGGATGTGTCGGGCGTAAACGAATGACCGAGCTATCTTTGTGATAAAGCCGCCGTCGCTTTTTGTGCCGCTCAGGCAGTTTTAGCCCCTCTTCGCGCCATAAGCGCTCGACTTTCTTGTGATTGACGTTCCAGCCCTCGATCCGCAACAGTTCAGTGACTTTACGATACCCGTATCGTCCATACCGCTTGGCATAGTGGATCATGGCGAGACGCAAGGCATCATCATCTTGAACCTTGGTTTTATAATGCAGGCTGGAGCGCGACACTCCAAGCACCGCACAGGTGCGCCGTTCTGATGTATCCAGTTTCTGACGGGTGTGGATCACGGCCTGACGCACCCCATCAACTGTCAGGCCTTCGGCTTTAAATAATCGAGGCTCTCCTTCAAGATCAGCTTGTCGAGCTGAAGGTCCGCAACGATTTTCTTAAGCCTCTCATTTTCCTTCTTCAATGCTCTCATCTGTGAAAGTTGAGGCCGGCCAAGGCCACCAAACTTCTTACGCCAGTAATAATACGTCTTGTCCGAAATCCCCGCTTTGCGACATGCGCTCACGACGTCCAAACCATCGTGCAAATGAACATCAATCTCGCGCAATATCTTCAGTGCGTCCTCATCCGAATACCGTTTCCGTGCCATTCTTTGCAACTCCATTGGTCAACAAATACTGGCACAGTTTTAGGGGCCAAGACATTGAATCAGAGATAGTCTTGAAAACTCCAAAGAATTTTTCAATGGAATTCTCAATTCTTCAGTAAATCACAGACTGATTGGGACAGTAGTGGATCGTTCTACTGTCCTAAATTTATCTCCCTAAAATATTAAATTGTAAATACGAAATCAAACAGAAGGACTAAAAAATGAGCGAGTTTAACCAGCCACATCCGATACTCCAAATCAGTCAATTTTGTCTAAAATAGAAAATATCTTGGTTCTAAACCAGATAGTTTTTGAAAATTTCACAGATCTGATTGATCTCTTAAATGATACATTTAGAGATTTCACTTTAGAGGAAATTATTCCATTTCATGTAGACGACAGAGATGCATTTGAAAATTTTTCACAGACTCTACAGTATGGCTTTGAAGATGAGTTATATGAAATACTAAATGAGTTTGAAGTTTTCAAAGAGGAATTTTTGAGGGATTTTGAGTTGAAAAATGTCTGAATGAAGACAGTTTTGTTGAGTGGGTATCCGAGTTGGTGGACGACTGTTTTATTCAAACCTTACGAACGAGCAAGAATTCCGAAAAGCGCTAAGCTAAATTTCTCACATTCAACAGTCCAGTCAGATGAGATTTACTACCTCATTTTGGCTCTCACTATCACTTTCAATATATCGCTGTAGTTTGAAGCGATGAATGGCCAACCATCATCTGAATCCTCTAATGACCCACCCACAACAGAGATCTTCTTTGATGTTTCCGTTATGAAAGTTCTTCGACCACTGTGCGATGAGCATCCAATCAAACCTAATCTGTCATACCAACGTTGAAACATATTAACGATTGCTTGTGGAGCTAGTGCTCTTTTGAGCGTTCGGTTCGAATGATTGATGATGTTGACGGATTAAAAATTTTGGAGTTTGATGCTCTTTTCCAACAATTTAATTAAGTTAAGCTTCAGGTCTTTGTTCAGTGGAACCACCTGCCCCATTCCCTTTGGATGATGATTAGGAAGGTTTAGATAATCACCAACTGATCCGTCAGAATTCATCACCATTGCCCATTTGAGGTGAGCTATCTCTTTAGCTCGCAATCCAGCTTTAACGGAAAAGTAGAAGATTGTTTGATCTCTGAGACCATATCGGTTGGTTAGAAGGTACTCGCTTATCATTTTGACCTGAACACGGCTTAGTGTCTTTGCTTGTTTCCCAAGACCCATATTTGATCCTCAACTGATTATGTTTGATTGATAATCAGACAATCCAGCATCAGTTAATTTGAGACAACGTTAGGATAGATAAATAAGTTAAATGATATATCAATAGGTTAAATGAACTGATGATAGAAAATGTAATTCTATAATCAGTCTTGCTTCGAAAAGTCGTTTGTTCACGGCTTCGATTATATCAACACCGAATTCATCTGCATGCTGGCGTATCACTTGTTCGTAAGAAATGTCTAAACTGTCAAATTCTTCTAGATGTTTAAAACCCAACGTTTCTGGTTTCCGAACTAAATTTTCTAAAAATGTTTTAACAGTTAGCTCTTCAACCGCACGTCTCGTGTATCTAGCGTAGGTCTTTTCTTATTCTTTACAGTTAGAAATTGTTTAAATGCCACTTGTTTCCAAAATGAATATTCGATGGCGTTTCCGCATTCATCGAACGACAAAATAGTTCTCTTTCTTTTCGTCAATTCGACCACCAGTTCTTCGGATATTTTTATGCCACTTCCTATATGCATCAATTTGTTTAAGTTCTTTAAAGTTACGTATCTGTTTAATTGGATCAACTTCGACCATAATTAATGCCTCAAGCTAGCTTTCACCTTAAAGATGACTGAGGCTCCTCAGACAGCAAGTAGGCTCATGCTGAAAGTTCTGCACTCCTCGTAATCCGCCTGATATGTGCTCTATCTTTATAGAATGGCATTATTCCGGAGCAGTTCAGCTTAATTTATGGAATGTCGGATATCTTAAATTAGTTTATTGAAAAATTTTGCATCGGTAAATTAGATATTGGTTTAAACAGCTGTTTTTAAAATAGCCTACCGGTACCTGATCTAGTTTTTTTCTGACCAGACACAAGCTAATTGGTTATAAGTTCGCTCATCAGCTGGTGAATGGTTCAGGTATAATCTGAACAGATGCTAAAAATTAAACCGTTTTCCAAAATACTCGTTTTGAAACTTAGCCCATTCTTGATAAATCAGGCTGCTTGGTACTGGATCCATATCTAACGAAAGGAACTGGCTCATTCCCACTATACTTACAATAGATTGGCTGGTTTGATTTTTTACATTTTACAATACAAATGGTCTTATCAACAATCTCAAGAAAATGTATCTACTAAGCTGGCTGCTGTTGTGCCACAATTCATTAATTTGGTTCATGATCAAAAGTGAGTATTTATCTCTGTCTTTAAAATCATCACTTTTAATTCCCACGATCTCTTTATCTTGATCTCTTACACCAATAATGAGATCGCCTGAATTTGTATTCAAAAACCCACATACTTCTTTAATTGCCGCCCGCCTTAATTCCTTTGAAATTTGTCCTGTTCACACATCCCGAGAAAACGATTGCTTAAATTCTGTGGTCTCGGATTCTTCCGAGGTCTAGGTAATGCTTTATTTCAAGAGGCCGACAAAGCTTTCGGTACGCATTAGTCGCTCTACCCTGCGTACCATCATTGAAAGGATTTAATTTTCATCATTTTTTATTTTTAGCCGTTCTATTGTTCAGCATTAATTGCAAACGTAATGGAACGAGTTAATTTATGTCCGATTAGCTGTTGGAACGTTATAGCTCCTTCAATAGAACCAGAAAGTTCAGCTAGATGTTTAGAGTCTTGCAATTCACCAGAAACATTAAAATGATATTCATGCTCAAGATCACGCCCAGGCTGACCATCTCGATCAATTGAGAAACTTAAACTCTGCTCCGATAGTTTCCTTCAAAACTGACTGCAAATTAGGGCTCAAATATACAACCCTGCTTTCGCCTTCTTCTGCTCTTCAAATTCAATGAAAGCTTCTAAATGATCACAGAGCAAAACCCAAGGGACGCTGTCCACAAAACGGGCATAATGGAAGGACATCATTAAATGGGGCTAAATTTACAACATTACTCATCGATAGCATCCAATTTAAGCCTGTTCCCAATTTTGCGCTAAAAGACCCTATATCTCAATAATAAATCATCTTCAAAACAACTAAATGACAAAATGAGGTGCATTGATGACATTATAGGGGAACTATAATCGATTGACCACGACATTCGCTTTTTGTCCAACTGTTTAAGATCTTGATTTAGTTCCGCGCACTTTCTAAGTTTTTTGTGTGAGCCACAGATACAAGCTTTATCAAGGAAACTTTGAGGCATCGCACCACCAGCATCTTTTTCGTATTATTTTTCTTAAAATGTTTAGATTGTTGGCAGTGTGATTATTAAGTTCTTCATTTTTCGCAACCATTAATAAAATCGCTTTTCTAATAATATCCTCATGTTTTTTATATATCAAAGAATACGGTTCTAAATTTGAGTAGGGACGGCCCCAGGACCAAATTTAACGATCCCATCCAACTCAAGAAAGAATTCCAATTCATATCGGTCGATTCCTGCAATTTTTTTGATCTCAAATTGAGTATTGTTCAGGAATGGAAAAGAATTTGGATGAATGAATTCGCTTAATAAATCATAAAATTCTTCAGACCTTCTACATTGCGCTCAAGTTTCTTTTAATTTGGTCAAAATATTTGAGTTAGACAACATACCGTCTCTATCACGTACTGCCTGACCACCAGCTAATTTTCCGTGGATCTAAGCTTGATGGCAGTACCATGGGCATCTTTGGATCATAAAAAGAATTTAATGTTCCTAATCCAAACCATATCCTCCAAGTTAGAGGATTCTTCACACATTTCGTCTCATATTCCGTTAAAGTGCTTAATTTTTTCAGAACCATCATTGAATGCCGCTACGGTCTCTAACAGATTGAGTATGAAAATATAAAGATTTATGTTCCAAATTTTCAAATGAACTCATTATTTGAACAAAGGGGCATCCTTTACATCTAAGCACATCGTATAATTGAACGCTTCGATTATACGAATACATGAAAAAATAGGACCTTGTGGTTCGATATATATGTAATTTCTTTTGCTCAATAGAGAGGCAGACTTTGGTGGCTCTGTGTACGCCTTAGGTAAGTGGAGATTACTAGGCTTTAACCTACACAGTCGCTCTAATCTTTTTACCTCTAGTTCAAACATTTCATCAAACCCAAAACCTCTTAATTGGACAAAACTTACTGTATCAAGGCCAACTGACCATAGAAATTATATTCTATAATCAGTCATATTATGCGGCCATTCAAACTCAGATACCACTTCCTGCCTGCCTTAAGACCATCTCAACTGCATCTTAGCCTTATCAGGGGGATATTGATATCTTCTCAGAAGGGTTCTGATCAAGACACGCAGTTTAGCCCGCACACTATCACGTACAGCCCAATCCACAGTAAGATTATCTCGTAGCTTGGCAGCTATCTCTCTGGCCATCTCGACAAGGACTTCTTCCCCATGACTTCTTGGGCAGACTCATTTTTGGCTAGAGCATCATAGAATGCTTCTTCCTCATCATTCATATTGTGACTTTCACGCCTACAAGATCCTCTTGAAATTGTTTAGCCATAGCGATGAGTTCCTCAATAACCTGCGCAGCCTCAATAGCCCTGTTGGCATACTTGCCTAGAGATGCCTGAAGCAAGTCACTGAATTTTCGTTGCTTAACCACGTTGGTTCTAAACTTAGACTTAACCTCGTCTTTTATAAGCCTCTGCAACAGTTCAACAGCGAGGTTCTTATGGGGCATCTTCATGACCTCAGATAAAAACTCATCAGACAAGATAGAGATATCAGGGTTTCAAGGCCCCAAGCTTGAAAATATCTGATACGCCTTCACCTACTACGGCTTGAGAAACAAGTTGGCGTAACTCATAGTTCACATCCTTTTTAGGTCTATCCTCCATCGCTTCCTTTAATCAGCGGCGCTCTAACTGCCTGATGGAATGCAACTTCTGGCGATAACTCTAGTGCTTCATCCAATGTACCACACAGAGCAAAGGCCTTTGGTCATTTTGCAGCACAGTATCTGCATACCGGCGTTTACCGTCATCCTGCGCTAGTACACAGTCCATGCATTCAGGTATCAGTGTAAGGGCTTTTGTTTTGAATTCGCTCCAATCAACCGTGTGGAGAAAGTCTCCGGCAATCTGGATCTTTTCTTTAAGGATGCGCAGGGCTTCACTAGAGTCGATAGTGGGGCGTCCTTTACCCTTGGCGGCGCTATAGGTTGCGAGTGCTTCTTTTAGCTGCGGTGCAATGCCGATGTAATCTACAGACCAAGCCCCAGGTTTATTTTTAAACACTCGGTTAACACGAGCAATTGCCTGTGCCAGGTTGGCCCCCTGCATCGGTTTGTCGATATACATTGTTGACAGGCAAGGAGCATCAAATCCGGTCAGCCCATATCTCTGACAATTACTATTTTAAGCGCATCATCAGGATCTTTTACCCGCTTTTCCAAATCCTTCTTCTGCGACTTATTAGTATGGTGCGGCTGGAATAGGCCTTATCTGAAGCAGAGGCTGTCATTACTACTTTGACTGTACCGCCCATGTGATCATCTGAATGCCAATCAGGTCGAAGTTTAATAATTTGATCGTAGAGACGCACACAAATGTCACGGGACATTGCCACAACCATAGCTTTACCAGGCTGCGTTTGGCTTCTGGTTTCGTAGTGCTGGATTAGATCTTCGGCTATCTCCTGCAAGCGAGCCTCAGTGCCAACTATCGCCTCTAATGCCGACCATTGCGACTTAGCTTTCTCTTTATCACGATCATCCTCCACCTCATCATCGAGCAGTTCTTCTACTTCTGCATCGATTTGGCAAAGCGTCTTGTTTTGAGGTTGATCTTGGCTAATCGGGACTCGTAGTAGATCGGCACTGTGGCCCCATCATCCACCGCTGCTGAATGTCATAGATCGACACATAATTACCGAATACAGATTGGGTATCTCGGTCATCTTGCGATATCGGAGTGCCGGTAAAGGCTAGGAACGTAGCATTCGGTAAAGCATCTCTTAGCGATTTAGCTAGTCCATATTTAATTGTTCCAGTTTGACCGTCGATCTTAGCTTTTAAAGCCATACTGCGTGCGATGTGCCTCATCTGCAATAACCACGACATTGTGGCGATCGATAGCACTGGGAACCTATCTTCATCTGCATCAAGTCCGAACTTTTGTATGGTTGTGAAGATTATGCCACCAGACGGCCGGTTCATCAGATGCTCTCGGAGTTCCGCCCTCGAGTTAGCCTGCTTTGGTGTTTCACCCAACAGTTCGCCAGCGCCAGCAAATACGCCGAACAGTTGCCCATCAAGATCTGACGATCTGTAACCATTACCAATGTGGGGGTTTTCTAGGCGAGGCTCTGCTATCAAGCGTCCTGCAAGGCATGCCATTTCAATGCTCTTGCCCGCTCCCTGCGTGTGCCAGACAACGCCACCTTTTTGGAGCCCTCTATGCCAGATGCTGTAACAACGCTCTCCACAGCAGCCTGTACGGCGTGGAACTGATGATAGCCTGCGATCTTTTTGATAACCGTCTTATCGTCCTCAAACAGGCAGAAATACCGCAGATAGCTAAGGAACACCTCCTTGTTAAAGAGGCCCTTGATAAGGGTTTCCAGTTCACGGTGTTGTCCTAATGGATCCACTTCAACGCCGTCGATGGTTCGCCAGCGCATAAAGCGTTCTTCATTAGCGGAGAGTGATCTAATCGGGCAAATATACCGTCAGATATCACCATGCAGGTGTTGTAGTTAAACAGGTCTGGAATGTCGTTCTTGTAGGTCTGTAGTTAGTTATAGGCCGCCCAAATATCAGCTTGTTCGTCTGCGGCATTCTTCAGTTCCAGAACTGATAGAGGCAAGCCATTTACAAAGACTAAGACGTCAGGCCTACGGTTATGCTTCTGACCATGTATTGTGAACTGGTTGACCACCAGCCATTCGTTATTGTCAGGATTGTCGAAATCGATGACTTTTAGCTGCTTACCAATCTCCTGATCACCCTCGTGATAGGTCACCTTAACGCCTTTGGTCAGCCACGAATGAACCTGTCGGTTGGCAGACATCAGGGCTGGAATGTTGGGTTAGTAAGCTGAGAAAGTGCTGTGGTAATCGCTGTTTGAGGAATATCAGGATTGATGCGAGTAAGAGCGGATAGCAGCCGATCTTTCAGTACAACCGATACATAATCAGACCGTTCAGGTGTTTCACCATCAGGGTGCGATATCGTAGCCACAGATATAATCGTAACCAAGGTCTTTGAACCATTCGATACTTTGCAGTTCAACTTGGTCTTCGGTTACCAAAGCCATCAGATACCAGCCTCTTCAAGGAACTTCTCTGCATCAGGTATGCGGAGTTCACTGAGATGAGTTTGGAAGCAGTGTGTCTCTGAGTTTGGATAATACTTCAATTTCTGCCGCTGCAGTTAATATGCAAGTCTATGATAGGATTTATAATCTCTGTCCAAATTTCTGTTTTAGGTCAGAAGCAGGCATTACGACTTTTATGCTTTTAATACTGCTCGCTGAAACATTCCCTTGAGCGGAACCAGTGCCAAAGGTTTTCAACTTCTTTTTTAAAACTTGCCCGTCTTCATACAACTTCACCATGAATGCGTAATCGCTCGTTGCGTGGGCAACAAGCCTACCGACCCGCTGGTTGAGGTAAGGCAACTCAACAACCTTTGGGAACCAATAGCCCTACTTCTCCAAGATCCGGTCAACCAATAAGCGTCCCCAGATGATAAACGAAACCTTTGAATTTCAGAAATCGTCATGACTATCTACTTGACTGGACGAAAAACATCTACCAACATAGGTTTGACATTCCCTATCCTAACAACAGGACTCCTTCTTCGCACCAGTCTTTGCTCTTGAAAGCATAGCCATTCTGAATATCGGCAAGTTTGAAGGTAGATAAAGTCCACCCATTCGGTATCTCCCCAATCTCCGAGATCACCAACTCATCAGGGAACAGATCACTGATTTCGGCGGAAGACCTGTGGGCGACCCTCTGCCTTTGCTCGTACAGGATCAAAGTCCACAAACCATGACTTAAAAGATCGTCTTGGCGATCTCTCTCAAGGGTTTGGTTCATCTTTTGGTTGAGTTCGATTTTATCGTCTAGCGTGCCGAGGATGTGGGCGATTGCTTTTGGTCAGCAAAACTTCGTTCGGGTACTTCAAGAGATTTAAGACTTGTTTGATTGATCAGGGGTGCCGGAACCACCTCTCAACGAATGCAAATCCTTCGTCAACAATAAGTAGTAACAATAGCGAGCATCAGCACCAGTCTTTGCATTGCCTTTGATTGCATCTAACCCAACACTGCTCTGAACTGTAATGCACATCGAACACAGTAAGACCCAACACGACCTATTATTATAGTTTCAGCAGGATTACTGAATTCATCGCAGTGACCAATAACTCCGTTGGAACCAAACACATTGAACGTTCCATGCCTTCATCAGCAGGGCGTTTTTCCGTTTTCAAAGATAAGGTAAGTATCTATAGAATAATTGCACTAAAGATCCTCAAACGTACAAGATAGATTTGAAACAATTTTTTGGTCTAATTCAGAAGACGCATCCTGCAAGAATGCAGTGACTTCTGTTAAATTTTTTATCGTTTTCGTAAACGTTTCTGGATGTTTCGTTTGTTCCCCACATACCTTCCCGGCGTCAGGACAAAACCATTCTTCTCGATCTCTTCAAGACGCTGACTTGCAATCCCCGCAACGTCCTCGTAACCTTCACCGGTTTTCCACGACTGAACCGTCTGATGGATCTTTGCGATGTCCTTGTTTGTGAACACTCTAAGAACCCGGCTCTGCATAGTTCCCAACTGTCGAGCATCGATAAACAACGTTCTCACCTCGACGATCCTGCCCATGATCTTGTCGTTTGTGAAAAACCAAAGACAGACTGGAATCTGTGTATTGAGAAACAACTGACCGGTAATGCGACCATAACCTCGACCACGTCACCTCGCACCATCGCATTGCCTCTGTATCTGTCTTCACCGCCAGTGTTGGAACTCATCGAACCATTAGCCAGTACAACCCCTGCCTGACCGGGACAACTTCCACAACATGTGTTGTAGCCAAGCATAGTTGGTATTGCCTACAGGGGCCTACCAAACTTCCAGCGGGTCACTCTCGTACTCTCCTCCCCAGTCTGAAATGTTGAACGAGTGGATTAGCCATGATGTAATCAAACTTCAGATCTGGGAATTGATCTCGTCCAAAGGTATCACCAGGCTCTTTCCGAGATCAGCAGCAAACCACGAAATGCCAAGTTTCATTGCTGCTAATCGCCATGTAGTGGGATTACTTTCCTGCCCATAGGATGGAGACATCATCCACACGACCGCCATGTGCCTTTACGAATTCTTCACTCTGAACAAACATGCCTCCTGAACCACAGCAGGGACTTGGTAGACACGGCCTGAGTTAGGAGAAAGGACAGCAACAAGGGTCTTCACGACATGAGTTGGCGTGTAGAACTGACTGCCTTCTTGCCTTCTGCAGAAGCAAATTGGCCAATGAAGTATTCGTTACTTCGCCCAGAAGATCGGAGGATCCGTATTTATCAGCAAACCCAATTGTAGAGATGAGATCGATGAGTTCACCTAGAACACCCTGACCAAGCTGCGCACGACCGAACCGTTTGTCTAACTTACCTCGCAAAGAGGTGTTCTCGTTCTCAATAGCGGTCATAGCTGCATCAACAAGCGAGCCAATGTCTGGTTGCTTAGCTTTTGCCCTTAACGCCTCCCAGCGAGCTTCCAGGAACCCAGAATACGTTGTCTTGAACATAATAGTCTCGTTCTTCTAGTTCCTCCTGGTACTCGGAAGGGTCCTCACTGATGAACAATTCAGAGGCTGGATTTGAAACAGATTGTCTTATCTTTTCCTGCTGCTTAACAAAAGTATCAGATATATATTTGAGGAATATGAGGCCTAGACGATATGCTTGTATTCGGCAGCATCCATCTTTGAGCCTGGTGCTTGTCAGCAGTTTTCCATAGGGTTTGTTTGAAATCTTGTTGGGACATAAAATTGCCGCTCCGACTGATTATAGTTTTTACAAACATTAGTCAGTTCCGACACATTTGCAATCACGCAACATCTCAAAAATTAGGCATCCCAGCACAGTTCACTTCATCGACTTCCAACCTCTTAAGCAAAACAGTATCTGAAGAACCCACACCAAATTCTCAAGCCGTTAATGTATGATATAAGCTTATTCTGGTTGAGCGACCACAGTAATAATTAAAGGATCCCAGTGTGCTGTGATCCAATCTGCAGCAGTATTAAAACTGATTTGGGTGGCTAAGGAGACTATGCTCAGCGAAGCTCAAAGCAGGTAGAATTAACCCAATCAATCGAGGACGCCAAATCGTTCTTTGTCCTCTTCTTTAAACAATATTCCAGCCAACCAACTATTCTTTGAAGATTGTCTGGTATTTCAAAATGCAATTCGCTGTAACCAAACTTTGTTTTCTGCCAACATGATTTAACCATATGCATAAAGTTCAGTTCAATATCGTCAGGCTTTTCCATGATGATATGCAAATGATGTCGGTGCGTATGATCACATTCTCTAACGACAAACATAGATGCTTGGCATCCTATCGATAGCAGCAACATCGTTTGTCCAACAGAGATTTCAGAGCTAAATGTCTTTACTGCTTGGAAGCTGGCTTGCTCCATTTTTGAATGAAGCCCCGATCAACAGCGGCACGTACGCCAAACAATTGTTATGGGAAAAGCGCAGTGAGTTTGAAATCAGGAAAAAGCGACCAAGCACGTGCTACGATATGGGCAGATAATGGTGGTGCCATTTCGAAACAAACATCAAAGCACAGCAGATAGTAAAATGACTTTGAATGAATAACTGCTGAATACGGATAAGAGCACCTTTCTGAAGTACCAAAGAGCTCAAGGCTCCATGCCATCACCGAAGAAAATCTCTCAATCAGATCATTCATTGGATCTAGCAGCTCACCAGGACGCAATTACTTGCTAAATAGGACCAATTTTTGGCACTTTGTATCAGAGAAATAACGCCATTTATCGATCTCATACACCATAAAATTATAGCTGCACTTTAACATCTTCGCTGTTTACATAGGCAGCTAGATTATCCATTGCCTCACCAAGAAACTATCAAGAGAGCACCATGAGAATAGGCTGTGTGAATTTTTCAAGCTGACCCAACTAATTCACTCCCCTAAACTTGTAGGTTCTTCGCTATCTCTTTGGAGATGGTAAGAATCGACATAGAACCGTTCAATCTGATCACCAGACGTCTGGGCATTCTTCGCAAGGTTAAAGATATTCACCTTTCCCTCACTGTTAATGATCCTCATGCAAATTGCAGTGTGACGCAAGGAATACAGTGTATGAGTTTTGCCCGTCGGGGTATCTGTTTGTAGTTTCTCCATACCTCAGAACCTCTGTGAAACAGCCGCTGGATCATACCTGAAGCAGTAGTTCGGTTCTGTATTGGGGGTAGAAAATGTAATCCCTGGGTTTTGCATTCGGTAACGCTTCAAAATACGCTCGTAGACGGACACGGCAGCCGGCATAGTGTTAGCACTTCTAAACCCGTTTTACCGTCTCTAACGGTGACTATGAGTTGCCTGGGATCATCTGCAACCGTCACATCGCTATGTTTGATCGCATAAAGCTCTGATGAGATGGGTCTGACGAAGATGCGTCAGAAATAGGATCATATCATAGAATTCATCGGTGACGGCAAAACCCCGGACACTTACCTCCTCTACTGCTTTCTTAATCGCCGCTAAAAAGCTTTTGGTAATTATCTTCCTCTTTTGCCACCAGTGGATGGAACCGAAAGAAAGGTCTTGGGTTGTCTTTGGATTTCACCTCGTGGAGTTTGCGGTACGACCTCAACAACACCCTTCATCTCTGGCGATCTTCATTACATTCCGAAACGCAGCCATAAGTGTGTTCTTTGTTGAAGCAGCCAAACTTGGACGACGCTTAGTGAGATCAGCAATATATTCTGATATGTGGGTGCGGATCTGCCTTACATCCCGATCACCAAAACCGAAGAAGACCCCAATCTTCATTTTGAACAGCCCAATGTAATGCTTTGATGTAACCTTGGCTCCGCTCACCTGTTTGGTGCTGTAACCGAGATCTATGAAAAGCTTAGAGCGAAATGACTGGCTTGCATGTATTCACGTTCAACGGGCTTTTCTGACTTGAGCAGAGATAGGCAATTCTTGACAACCTCCCTCGCCCGTATTACCGTATCTTCACCAGTTGACTTAACCAGGTATTTTTTGGTTTTCTTGTCCCAAGCACGAACATACCACTTGGTCGACCGTTCGACACGAACAGGGATAAGCCTTGTAAAGCTTTATAGTTGAAGGTGCTTTAGACATTATCGAGATCCAAAATCAAAGTTATAAACCCTAGTTATAAACTACTTGATAACCTATTGATACCAATAAATGCCAAGATACCTGTTAATCAATTGGTCGTAGGTTCGATCCCCACCGCCGGAGCTAATTTCCCAAGTAAATCAAAGATTTACGAGACACCTCAGCGAGGTGGCTCAGGGGATGTTCGGCATTAGTAAGCGCATAGTAAGCAGTTTGAAGCTGTTTTCTCGACCTTCCCATGCCCCAGACACGTATTCGGCGCTGTTGACAGGTGGGTGCATGAAGCAGAAAGTTGCCACAAAGTGAGCAGCAGTTGGCAATGTCAGATAGAATAAAGAAATTTTCAGAGGAACTGGATGAGCTTATCAAAGAAGGTGAGTTCGGCTATGGCAATCGAATACGACTGCGAACCAGAGCAGTTTCGTCGGGGTTACATCAAGGTATTTGAAGATGATGACGAGAAACCAGAAGCCTTTATAAAGAAGCTTCCCAGTTTCGGCTCAGATTATCAAAAATGGTATTCGAAAGCTAAAGCACTAGTAAAACAGGTTCTTCCAGATCGACTGGCGGACCTGACGTATCACTACGAATTTCCCAGAGTTCGCAAGGTCACTGATTTTCAGAACTATATGATACGCGACTACTCTTAAAGGGTTGATGGTAACACGCTACAGTGGCTCTGAGGTTGTCGCAGACGGCTCTACCCACGGGGCGCCATCACTTGCGTGTATTCAAAATTGATTGTATATCTTAAAATGAATTAGGTCTTCTAAAGGGTCGATTTAAGGATAAGTATGTTGAAAAACGTTCCTTTCAGCAGTTTCCTTAGTATACATCGGCTTTTCCTTCATATTTCACCAAGCTCCACTAGTAAGCTGGCTCAATAGGTTTACTGATTTTTCCACAATCTCGGGTTTGTCTGCCTTACTTTTATCGAATTGCTCAGCTTTTTACTCGGGTTTACTCTTAACTCCTTTCTTTATTATTTCCATTAAACTGGGGAAATTGATTGCTGTTATTTTATTGATACTGAATGCCACTGCATTGTTTTTGATGACAAGTCTTGGTGTTGTCATGACCAAGGCCGTTATCGCCAGCTCATTTTTTTACCGATTACTCGGAAGCTTCAGGTTTTCTGAACGGTGACTATATGCTGCATCTGGTTCTTTTGGGCATTTTACCTTCTATCGTGGTTGTTCTGGTGCCCATTGCACCTGTCAAGAGACGTATCTTGTGCCTCTATCCTATTTTGTCAGTCGCACTCATCTTCACGGCGACAAGTCTAGCCCCAAATTTGACAAGCTGGCTTCAATGCAAATGGAGCTCAACTGGCAGTTTGTTATTGCCATGGTCGTATATTGGCAAAACCATAAACTACGTAAGAGATTTGAGAAGTGGATACTATGGTCGGTATTTTGGCGCGTTTGCTCAATTGCCAAATGGCGTCATCGCCGATGATACGCCGGGGTTGGTTGTCCTGGTTATAGGGGAATCCTCGCGAGGCGCCAGTTACAGCTATTATGGATATGAGCGCGCAGTAAACACAGCAACGCAAAACATGGGCTATGTCGCTTTGCCAATTAGCACAGCCTGCGCCACCAGCACTATGATTACAACCGGCTGCATTCTTTCGCCCCACGGTCGAGACGACTGGGAAAAAGAGCCAGTGGAACCTTTGCCCTCATATTTGCATCGTTTAGGTATAAAGACCTTTGTACGAACCAATAATACGGAAATGCCGCGACTGAAGGTTGGAGATTACAAGACGACAGAAGGGCTGGCAGAGATGTGCGAAACGGATTATTGCAAAGCCTATAACGCAAGAAGCTGTGAGAACCAGCTTTGCCAGGAACGCTATTTTGATAACATGTTACTGGCAAACATGGATCCCATTTTAGACTTGGCGCAGCAAGAAAAAGTTTTGTTGCTGCATTTGCGCGGGAAGTCATGGCCCAAATTATGCAGACAGATCACCAAAAGAGTTTCGTCCTTTCACGCCAGCATGTGATGATCATAACAAAATGCAGCCTTGAAACGCTGGCAAATAGCTACGACAATTCGACGGCCTTCACTGATCAAATTTTAGCAAATCTGGCCAAGACAATCGCCCAAAGGCAAAATTTAAATGCAGCCGTTCTTTACCTATCAGATCATGGACAGTCCTTGGGAGAAGACGGCCTTTACATGCACGGTTTGCCATCGATGAAGCTCCAATTGAGCAATTGGAAATTCCGTTTCTGCTCTGGACATCCGAAACGCTCAAAAAGACCTATGACATCTCTCAGGTTGTAAATACGAATGTGGCCGCACAGGATGCCATCTTCCATTCGGTCCTTGGCCTATTGAATGTCATAGATGGCCCCTATGACCCGCAGCGCGATATCTTCCAGGTGCGGTAGACTGTCGTAGCACCTCTGACCTGCCCAACCAAACATGGTCGATGGACTTCATGGCCGATCGTTTTGTAATCCAGCCAAAAACCTTTGGGGTTGAGCGTGGAATTTTGTAGCCTCTTATTTGACCCGCGTGCTCACGGCCATCAGCAATGGGCGAGGCAGGGGCAGATGAAGCAAGTGCTGCCGTGGTATTTAGGCAAGGCCAGGTTAAGATTTGGAGAAGGAAATGTATAAATCTATTTACCGTATTTTACTGACATCAGGGCTCTAAGTGCCTGCATGCAGCAAGTTGGCTGCAAGTCGGCTGAAGATCTGGGCTCGTAAGTGTCCGACCATACCCACAACCCAATGGTGTTTGCCAAATTTTGGGTGGAAAAGCCCTGCAACAGTGGATTATTTGGATCATTTCAGCTATCTTACTGGGCTGTCCTGACGCGACCTCGGTGCGATTAAGGATCGCAAGACCGAAGGGGCAAAGATTGTGGGCAAGGTTAATAGCTGGACGCTTCTTCAACTGCCAGAACAGCAAAACTAATCAGATACTGAGGACTGTCGCCCTGGAAAGTTGGAGCCAATTCGGGTCAGCAAAGCAACATGCGCCCACGTTCTCACGCAAATTCATAGTGGAATATCCCCTGCGAGTGGTCCGCGCGTGGGGCAGTTGTTTCAAATGTTTGGAGGATCTGCCCAGGCTTTCCTGATGGCGGCCTTGCCCCGGGGGCGATGCCGCCTCTCATGACACATGATGTTGACCACCTATGGGTATGACAGCGCCGGCCTGGGCGGGCGCATCTATGCGCAGTGTAATCGCTGAAGCACCAGAGCATCATGCATTAAGTCATTTGCAACCCAAGGTGATGGGTGATAGAGGTCGACTCTCACAACTGAACCCGACGGAGCGCCTGTGACGACACCCAATGAAAATGACATCATCGATCTTTCGGATCGGCGGCGGCATCAGCGGCTGCGGTATCGCGCGCGATGCGGCCGGGCGCGCTTGCGTGTTGAGCTTCTGCAGAAATGAACGACTTGCCGCGGCAACCTCATCGCTTCAACCAAATTGTTTCACGGTGGCCTGCGATATCTTGAATATTGCAGAACTGCGACTGGTGCGCGAGGCGCTGGTGGAGCGTGAATCCTCGTTCAAACCATGCCTATTTCTTGGCCCATGCGCTTTGTGCTCTATCACAAAGACATGATTTGCGGAGCAACACACCGACGTCAAACTTCTCCAACGCCCTATGCCCTGGATGAAGGGCGTCCAACTGGCTCATTCGCCTCGGGCTGTTCCTATACGACAGGCTTGGTGGAAGAAAAATATTGCCGCCAACACGGGCGATTGATTTGCGCCATGGTCAGAAGGCGCGCCTTTGAAAGACCGTTTTACAAAAACAGAATATTCTGATTACAGGTCGAGGACAGCCGTTTGTTGTATTAAATGCCTGCGATGCAGCAGCGCGCGGCGCGCATCACCACCGAACCAAAGTCACGATGGCCCAAGTGGTGGACGGCATTTGGCACGTAGACGCTGCAAAACCGACATAGCGCCGCGATTGTGCAGGCGCAGGTTTTTGGTCAACGCCGGAGACCCTGGGTTGAAAACCTTAATTTCGCAACACCACCCTGAACACCAAGAAGGGTGCGTTTGGTGCCAGGCAGCCATCATAAATCCGACTTTACGATCATGACAAATGCTGTTTTTTCCAAGGAAGATGGTCGGATCATTTTCACAATTCCCTGAAACTGATTTCACCTTTGATTGGCACAACGGATATTGATCATCCAGATCTTGTGGAAAAACCGGTCTGTAGCCCCGAAGAGCAAAGACTATTTGCAGCTTGCCTCAACCTATCTCAAAAACAGCCGTCACCGCTGAAGACGTGGTGGCCACCTACTCGGAGTGCGACCGCTCTACAACGATGCGGCCAGCTCCCGCGATTGCAGCCGCCATCGAGACTGGTTATAAAGCTCGACAAAACTGCCGGAGCGCAATGTTAAACGTCTTTGGCGGGGGAGGAAAATTCCGACCTACACCAAACTGGCAGAACAGGCCTTGCAGCAGATTTCAGACGACACCCCGCAGATAGGGCAAGCTTGGACCCGCAGGGGATAGTCTGCCCGGCGCAATTTTCCATGGGCGGGTGGATGATCTCATCCAGCAGCTGATCAAAAAATTCCCTTTTTGACGACGCCTTGGGCGAGAGCGATTAGTCAAAGCCTATGGGAAGGACTTTTGATGTCTTGGGCGCAGCCACCGTTTCCACAGACTTGGGGAAGATTTTTGGGCCAGTTTGACGGCGCGCCAGTTGGCTGGTTGATGGACAATGAATTTCAACAGACCGCCGAAGACGTGATCTGGCACCACCAGTAAGTTAGGCTGGCTCACCGATGCGCAGATTGAGAGGTTGCAGAACTGGATGCAGCGCCGATTGGGCGCGCGTGGACCTAGCAACCAGTAAGTTTGCGCGGCCAATCGCAGGGCCGTAAGCCCCTGCAAACATACACTTTTGATTTAATGTGCAAAGCAAGCAATTGTTCAACGCAGTATTGAGCACGGCCCTTGTGTTTTGTGGGGTGATATATCATTTTAGATTTACTGATTAAGACTCAACTCATTTCACTGCTCGTGTTCCTATGCAGCTGGACCTATATCGCTGCCGATCAGGTTGTGGATTTTCTGACGGTTGGCGTGAGCAGCGTTTTTCATTATTTTCTAGCAATGAATTTGAACCAAGCGGCGAAACCCTGGTATCGGTTCGATGGGACCGTCTCAATGTTCTGGAGCCGCCTACCAGCCAGGCTCTGAAGTAGCGTAATCAGCGCGTTGGGATTGGGAGGTCACGTCATCCGTGCCGCCCACAGGACCTGACACTCAAAGGCGGTGATGATCGAAATTTGTCAGTTTATTTTGTGTTCATGCCGGAGGCCTCAATACCAGCGGCAAATGCAAAACTCAGATTTACTTGGCGATGACAGCGCCCGCATATTGATGTATGTTTGGGGGGGCAATCACATGCGCGGAGACATATTGCCAGCGCCCTATCTAAATGAGCTCGGCAGAATCATTTTGCGACCTGCCAGCACCGGCAGGCGGCGAACGGGTCAACCTAAGAACCGATTTCAACGCGCTTTGGCACAGACAACACGTCTCGTCGGCATTGCCATTTCAGCCGACAGTGATGACACCGATACACAGATCAGGGCAGGCGTCTCAATCGGATCAAGAACTTAGCGCGTTGAACCTACCGATCCCACCGCGCCGCGTGCTCGTGCGACATAGGGCAGGCGAGCTCATGGGCGGAGATTAGCCTGGATGATTTTTGTGCCAAAAACTCTTTCATGCGCGTCAGCGCACGGGTGATGTTTTCCTGACTATTGGCATAGGAAATACGAATGTACCCTCCCCAGCGTGCCGGAAATCCGGGCTCCCACAATCGTGGCCACACCCGTTTGCTCAGCAGCTCGCTGGGCCAACGTTTAGCTTTCCAGCCGGTTTGGAGACATTGGAAAGGCATAAGGCGCCCTTCGGCGTGATGCAAGAGACCCCGGGGATGTCATTGAGCAGCGTGACCACCGATTTGCGCCGCGCGTCGAACTGCGCCACCATCTCCAACTGCGGTTTGCGGACCATCAACGCCTCCAATGCTGCATATTGCGCAGGCGCATTGACGCAAGACCAGGCATTCACCGCCAATTTTCGGGCCATATTGTACGCAATCGATCCGGCCAAATCGAATAGCCCACCTGCCACAGCCTGTCATCGCATAGGTTCTTGACCAGCCATTGAGCACAATCAAACGGTCGCGAATTTCGGGGTAGGTCAATAGCTGACATGCTGCTCCCCATCATAGAGCATTTGGTCATAAATTTCGTCAGACAGGATCGCCACATCTGGATAATCCGCAAGACCGCCACCAATTTATCGTTTCCGCCTTCAGGGTGATGCCGCCGCAAGGATTGGCCGGGGAGTTTAGAATGATCAACCGTGTGTTGGGATAATCACTAACAGTTTGTAATGTCTCTCCGCGGAAAACGCAAAGCCATTCTCCTCTCGGATCGGAATGGCAACGGGAGTTGCTCCGGTATACTCAATCATCGAACGATAGATTGGGAAGCCCGGATCAGGATACCCAATATATCCCCACCAGCTTCGCCAAACATCAAGATCGCGGTGAACATCGTCACCTTACCCCGGCACGACCAGCACATTGGCCGGGCTGACCTCAGTGTTATATCGGCGGTGCAAATCCAGTATGACTGACCGCCAGCGCAGCGGCAAAATTCCAGTCGCATCCGTGTAGCCATGATGCCCATCGCGCAGGAACTTTAACCGCCGCTTCAACGATATTTTCAGGCGTCAGGAAATAAGGTTGACCGATCCCAAGGTTGATGACATCCATGCCACCGCGGCCAAACCCCCCGCGCGACCCAAGACGGCAAACGCATTTTCTTCACCAATTCGAGTCGAAATTTGAAAACTGTCTTCATGTTGAACCCTTTGTGCCTCTTGGTGTGATATACGGGCGGACCGCTTTACCGGCAAGGATGCGATTGCAACGGGTAAAATGTCCAGCTCTAGTGATCTATTTATGCGCAAACGAGCGCAGCTTATGTTTGCAAAATGCCTCTGGTGCAACGTGCGCAGAGATGGTCGCCCGTGGTTTTCGCCGCAGCCCGAGACCCAAGGCCCGCAAACTCTTTCAGGATCCTGCGGCGCTCGGCCAGCGCGGCGACCAGCACCGGAGGTCAAACCCGAACCACCGGGATAGCCGGCGAAAAACACTGCCCCAAAATTTCCGCCGCAGGCAAACAACCCTGATATGATCGCCGCCGCCTGTCAGCACCCTGCCCTCCCGCATCCACCTTTAAAACCGCCATAGGTGAATGTGATGCCGCCGTGACCGGATAAGCGTAGAAAGGGGCCTTGATGTGGTTTGTGCCCAATTTGATTTCGGAGGGTTCAGGCTGACTGTCGCCTTTCCATCAAAACTGTGGGATCAAAACCCGTCGTTTGATCACCCAGCCCGCGTTATAGCGCGCTAAGGTTTCATTGCAACCGCCTGATCCACACCGCTCATGCGCGATCAGATCCTCCAGCCGATCTGCTTTGACAAAAATGCGCATCTTGAAACGGTACTCATCATAGAGCAAGTCATAGGTTTTGGTTGTCAAAGACCTGCTGCGCAAATTGGCCGGGCTGTTCTAGATCAGCTTGCGCCATATTGCGCATAGGTGTAATTGCGAAATCGGCGCTCTCTATCCACAAAGCGCGCGCCATGGGCGATTGAGCATGACCCGAGAAAGTAGGAAATCTTGCGATAATTCTTGCGCTCTCCCGGCGGTAAATCGAGATTGCCAAAATCGGCCATATGCAGATCCATCGGCGTTGCGTGACAGCCCGAGGCGCCTATCACTTGCCGCAAGCTCAGCAAGAGAAGACCATCGCTGGTATTATGCGGTGTCCCGCGCACCTTAGCCGCCCAATTCTCTCCCATATGCTTGACCCGCAGCGCGCCATTGGCCTCAAAGCCGCCACAGGCCAGATAACGGCGTCCGCAAGCAGCCGTTTCTTGCCCAATCTGCACGCCACCAGACGCCCCGCGTCAGTGACCAAACCGGTGACCGTAACTGTTGTACCGGACCGTTCCCCCGGAGCCGCTCAACTGCCGCCAGTTCCATATCAAAAAGCGCCAACACCTTCATTCTCTGCCGCCAGTTAAACCGCCCCAAAAAGACTTGACGGCCATCTTTTTCGAAACTCTGCGGCTGTAGATGGGTTTCAAATTTCACACCATGCGAGGCCAACCAGCGCAGTGTTCCCGGACTGATAAAACCAGCGCCTCCTGCTCTTCGACAAAGGCCGCCCATCATTGAACCCCAGCAGGTCATTGGCAAATTTTTCTGTCGTAGCTGCCGAAATCTGCCCTCTTCACCCGCGGATCTCTGATGGTTGCGCGGCTGGCGCAATAGATCGTCAGCGCCACCATAGGCAAAAACGCATCGCCCCTGCTGCTGTGTATTTTGTATTGCCACCTGACAAGGATTATCAACCTTTTCAATAGTAACACGAGCACCGCTTCAAAGCGGCGAGTTGCACAAAGGCGGCTTTTTCCAGTTCCAACAACGATGACAGATTTTGACATTGGCTTTCCCATTTGATGAAGTATTGTATCCGGTGGATACAATTTAGGCCTCTTTAAAATGACCAAAACAGAATTGCAAGACATGTCCCAAGGAGAAGCTGCCTATTATCGGCTTTACCAGGCCATACGCTCCGGCGTTCCGCCCCGGCGACAGATTGCGCGAGATTGGAGGTGGCCAAGAGGTTGAACCTGTCTCTGCCGTACGTAAAGCCCTGCGCAAGCTCGAAAGCGACGGGATTGTCAGACATCGCCCCCGTTTTAGGAGCCGTGATCCGCACCTTGACCCCCTCCGAAGTTGTTGAACTTTACGAGTACGGCTTCGTTCTTGAGCACTTACGGCAGCACACGATGGCTGCAAAACATGCCAATGATGCTGGTTCGGCCTGCTCAATGACATAAATGATCAAATTGCAGCGCTCGGCGATGACACGCAACAGGCTGCGGCCTTAAATCAAGATTTCCACCACCGCGTTTATCGGCGGTCGTAACTTCGTTTGGCCTCGGCCCGGGGCTCAACAATGCACTCATACTGCTGGGGCCTACCAACACGGATGATAAACTGCATAAAAACTGCGAGCGCGCAACTTTGCTCGGATCATGAAGGCGATCGCGGGCGATCAAACAGCAGCTGGCGATGCGGCCGGGGCCCGTTGCAAACCTCTTTGCTACGAGCTCAAGGAGCTGGTGAAATGAACGCTGCCGTCTCTATATATGGTCGCGGGTCGGCGTCTTGCGTTCGTGCCATCTGCCGCTACCTTAGCTCTGGGACCAATCTTTTCTTAGCAGTTACCGCCTGCTCGCGTCACCAGCCGCGTGGATTAAAGTGATCAATGAGGCTATGCGCAGTATTCTCGGCGTGGCCGTGGGCGCTACATTTCCCTGTCGCTGCTGGTCTCCCTGGGCGTATTGTGCTGTATGTTGATCCCGGTGATGACCACTTGCATTGGGACTCGTTGGCGTTTTCCCGCTGGCGTCATGGAGTTTGATTTTTGCCGCAGCTATTGTTCCACCAACCCATTCCGGGATATGTCGTTTGGCGAAGAAGGCGCGAGCGGCAATCTGCGCACCTCCGCGCCAAATCCACGCCGCGCGGAGTCTTGTCATCGTCAGCGGTACCACGCTTTTCTGACCTGGATTTGGAACACCAGATCTAACCACTTCCCCGGGCGCTCCAGCCGCCAGCATTGCGCTCTCACGGCTTGGGTGGATGATTTTCTGCAGGCTGGTTGGCGCAGCTGGCAAAACGTGCCTGCGGCATGTTTGAACCTCAAATCATGGAACCTTGCGCTGGCTACGCTTTCTTGTCCCTTACAGGCGTACTACAACACCGCCCTCCGTCAGAAGCATCTGGGCTGCACAATTTTTATCGGAATGAGCGTCCGGGTTGCAAATACGCCAGCGTCACCATAGCCGAAATCAGGGCAGGATGTGACGAGTAGCTGGACTTGATTTTATGCGCTGTTACTCACAAAACATCATCGCCGAAGTGATCCGCCTAGCAGGGTGGCGCCTGGTAAAGCCGTTCTTTGCCTTCGCACCGGGCGGACAAGCGGAATTGACCGTGCTTACGCTCGTGTTGGGCCAGATATGGCCTTTGTGGTGGCCCATCATGTCTTGCAGAATATTTATCGTCATTCTGGGTGCGCCGCTCTTGCCCGCCTTTTCCGCGAAAACTGGCGATCAAAAGCCCTAAGCAAACCCTCTGACTTCTCTCATTTCTAAACAGAAATGAGGGCCACGCCCGCCAGGACACGCGTCACCGGTAGGCTTCTGGATTGATCATGTGACTAGGTGCGCCTGCCACGGCTGGGTGGTTTGATCAAAAATATCCGAAAGTACATGTCAAACTCATCCTCAGTCACAAAGCCAATATGAGGCGTGGCCAGGCCGACCCAGGTGTCTAACGAGAGTATATTTCTGCGATCAAGCGGCTCGTGATCGAACACATCCACAGCGGCAGCCCTTCGCAATCTCCACTCAAGCCGCCGAGACCACGAGGCGGAGCGGCGAACGTGTTCACGAATAAAGCGCGTGGCAGCAGTGCAGGTGCACTCGGCGGTGATCAAACCCGGGTCGCTGAATTCAACCGAACATGGAAAGCTGACGATATCGGATTATACTGCGCAAAGGCCTCAGGAGACAGCGACGGTTTTCACCCGCGGCGGCGCTGCGTGCGCGCCTGCCTCTGATCCCCACACCATTGCACATTGAGCCCCAGCGCTTTGGCATAGCCCGCAACCGCGCCTGCAATGCGCCCTTATCCATAAAGCCCCAATGTTCTGCCAGCGCGAGGGTCTGCCGACCCCCGTTGCCAGCCTGACCCGCTTGCGATTGAGGTCACTTGTCGCGGGATTTGCCGATACTTCGCCGGCCAAAATCAACGCCAGGGTGGTGACTCTGCGGCGCGCACAGTGACGCGTATCTGAAAGCGCTATTTGAGCAAAGCAGAATCACCATGGGCCGTTACAGGCCGGCCACATCAACATGCGGGTAGACACTGCGCTTCGTGGAGATGAGGTTTGAGATTTGGCAGGCCCGCCAACAATAGCTCGACGCCCCAACCTTGGTGCGCTCACGAAGAGGCACCAAAGCCTCTGCCTCTTGCCAATCGCTTGCGGCCCAGTTTGACGGGATCAGGCTCGCGAGTCCGTCCAGACCGGTAACCTCGTGGTCGGCCAATTTTTGCAAAGCTCGGTAAGCTGCGCAGGGGGTGTCGAGACCAATCATCAAGAATATGAACCTTCATCGCCCCTACTCGCCCCCTTCTGTAAACGCGGTTAATGACCAGCTAAATTGAACTTGGAATAAACACCTCTCCCTCCTCCAATTTTTCCGAGCGGTGCGTATGAGACACACCGATTTTATTTCAGAAACCTGTGTCGCCGTATCGGCATAATCAACCACCACTTCAATCTTGCCCGAGGCATGTTCCGAAATGGCATTGGCCGGGGTCTCATTTGAGTTGTGCCAGCCGCTGCCCTCTGCAATCGTCCCCGGGGGTCCAGCACACAAGACGCGAGGCATTGTGCGCCCGTGACAGCCATGGAAGGATGCGCCACTCCGGAGCATGAAATAGCGGGTCACCAATTGTACCTGACAGCAACGAGGGCCAACAGAGCCAAATTTTGGCGTCACCGATTTTGTGACATCCCCCATCCTCAAAGCCCCCGCCTTTTGCCATGAAGCTTCCATCTGATCAAAAAAAATGCACCGATTTCATCCAGCTCAGCGGCCGTTTCATAGCCGTCAGCCCAAAGCTCTCCCGGCCTTTGCAATCACCATCGACATCGCAACATCCCTTGCAAGTCACAGCGATTCCGTCAATCTCATCAATCCGGTTGCCCGTAGGCAAAAAGGCGCCCACGTGCCCCCGACCGTCTCCATGAATTAGACAGCAATTGGCGAGGTTCCCGGCACGCCATCAATGCGCGCCCCGCCCTCATAGCTGACCTGTCGCCCAGGCGTTTGAATGACGGCAGCGACGCGCTGCGTGTTCACTGCCAAAATATTCACCTGTGTCTCGCCCCTCTTGCGCCCTCGACCATTCATCTCAATAGCTGGACCACGCCGGTCAAAATGTTTGCCGCAGGTGGGTTTGAAATCCCGACCAATTTATCTTCCACGCTCACTTGAGCGAAAAGTAATCCACATCGTTGGATCCTGTGGCGCAGATAACGCTCCTTGCTGATGATACCTGCATAATCCCGTCAATGTTCGGCGGATGACCAGAGCCCACAATCGCGATTAACACCCTTTCAGCCAGAAGTCTCGAGATCCTCGGGAAGGTCAGCGCGGTTCAGATAGGGCCCCGAGAGGTTCCACCACGCATAAGAAGATAAGGGATCGCAGTTTGTGTCATGTGAATGGCCATGGAAGGTTAGAATAGGCTTGCAAAAGACCGGGTGGAAAATCGCGGTTCAATGCCCAAGCCATAGTGCAGATAAAAGGATGCCCGCAAGCGCATAGATCGCTGCAAAAACAGCGCTCATATTGGCTCTGATCCGCATAAAGCTGAACAAAAAAGAGGGCCAGGGCAATTATAAACCCAAACAACGATGTGGCTACCAGGAGCGCGGCAAACCACGCGAGGGTGGACCATAGGCTATAGCGCGCTTGCCCTGCTTCGGCGCTGCGCTCGCTGTCGGCAAAAATCGTATCGGTTTCAGGGGCCAAAATCATTCGGGCAATCATCACCGCACATCCCACCAAACAAACGCTGGCCACAAACATCGGAAAGACCCGATCGCGGCTATAGTCAGGGATGGAACCGGCATCAAACAAAGCATAGCCAATGCAGAAAGCTGTGACGCAGAGTAAGAACACCATCGGCGCGTTTTCGAGCCTGATTTGCTGTCCCCCTTCGGCCAAGATATGTTTGGCTTGGCGCAGGCCCAAAACGACAGAGACCAATGTAATGGCCAAAAGCACAAGCACGATGGGCGAGAAAAATATAATCGATCCCCTCAACAAATCCTTTTGCGGAAGCGCGATTGAGCAATTTGAATGGCTTGGTTGCATAGGGTTTCTGGATTGGATAGAACAAAACCAATCAAAAAGCAGGGCGCGACCAGTCAAAGCGGCGCATCAAAATTCCAAGAAAGCCAATGGCAAAAAGCGCCACAAGGTCCATCAGGTTTTGTCCAGATTGAAAGGCCGCGAAGCTTATGATCATAAACAAGAAAGGCGCCAATAAAACAAAGCGGATAGTTGTGAGCTTGGCGATCCCGCCCGAGGCTGCAATGCAAAGCACTGTGCCCACGACATTCGCCAAGGCAAGCAGCCAAACGATGGCATAGGTAATGTCGAGATTGTTTTTCAGCATGGCCGGTCCGACCTCAATCTGACCTGATCCCAGCAGGGCAATTGCGCCAATAAAGATTGCCATTGAGCCAGACCCAGGAATGCCGAACAGTAAAGTCGGCACAAGCCCCCTCTTTGGCATTGTTTGAGCTTTCCTGGCCCGATTACGCCGCGCACATCGCCTTTGCCGAAATTGGACTTATCTTTGCTGGTTTGCACCGTGTGCCCATAGGCAATCCAATCCACAACCGAGCCGCCAAGACCCGGGATCACACCCACAATCACCCCGATGATGGAACAGCGCACAGAAAGCCAAATATTGGCAAACCAATCTTTGATCCCTGCGATCCAGCCACCGATCTGCGCCTCCTGACTGATGGCGCGATCATTGCGCAACAGGGTGATAATTTCAGGAATTACGAAGATGCAAGGCCTACAATTACCAATTTCAGACCGTCGACAAGATAGGGAAAATCGTAAGAGGACATGCGTAAATCACCAGAAGAAGCCCCTTCTCCAATGGTGCCAATCAACATGCCCAGACCGCTCTACAACCAATGCCCTTGATGGCCACACGCCCGGCAAAATACGGCATTGAAGAAGCTAAAATGTATCATCAACAACGCTCTGGCGTGCGAAATTCCAAAAACATTGAGGCGAGCGACCAAAATAAAGACCGTCAAAAAACTTGCGCCAACCAATCATAAAAAGCGACGATGCAAAAGCCGCCGAGAGCGCGCGCCGCCATGCCCTTTTGCGCCATGGGAAGCCGTCAAGACAGTGGCTTGTGACGCGGAAGAGCCTGGAATACCCATCAAAACAGGGCGAAAGTATCGGAGGTTGGCACAACCGCCACCATACCAATCATCAAAGCAGAGCCTAGAATCGGATCCATGCCAAACATGAAGGGCAGCAAGAGCGACAGGCCCGCGATGCACCGAGACCGGGAAAGACGCCGATGCACGGCCCGCGGGCACACGAACCAAATGTCCCAAACAACCGGCTGCAGGATAAGTGCCCAAGCCTCGCCGAAGGTGGCAAGAACCTCCATGATAACTTCAAGATAATATCCTCCCTTTCCTATTATAAAACGCCCCACCTATCTTGAGTGGGGCGTTCCAGAAAAAAGCTTAGTTTGAAAAACACCGTATTTTTTCTTGTAGCCAATTCACAATGAGGCTTTGGCATCAGGGCTCACATTTGTGCCACTTGCTTTGAAAGCTTCCACGCCGCGGCCCCTGTCATCTGCGGGTATTTACCCAGACGCCCGCCCAGAATTTCTGCAAAATCAGCACGCTTTTACAGCTTCAAATGCCGCCGTATAGGTCACCATGGCATCCGCCGTTGCGCCTCTTGGCAAGAAGACCATTTTTGAGCTGGGAACCCTGCAATGAAAGAAGGCTTTCCAAGCATCCCATTTTCGCCAGAGGTTTCACAACCATCGGTTGCTTCAAACTTCTTTGAAGGTTGGAATCTCCGGGAATATTAGGGTCGCGAACGATATCGCCCGCATCGCTCAAAGCACCCCAAGTCATCATTGGCACGGCTGTACCAGCCTCAGCCAATGGTGTCACGCCGGACAAATAGGAAGAGGAGGTTTGATAATCGTATTCGCCTCGCCCCGTTCCGACATCAAACGCCCGTCACCGCGGCCTTTGATCCCATGACGCTTTCAACGTTCAGACCCAGCATTTCCCAAACCAATGTCGGAACCAAGTCAAGACGCGTGGCGCCTTGGTTGCCATAGATGAAGTCTGTGTCTTTCAGACCAGAGGCATCCAAGCCGTCCATTTTGGCCGCAAGCTCAGGTGGAAGATAACCCACGCCCACCGGTTTAGAGGCCAAAACCACATTCCAATCAGCATAGTCGAATTTCACCCGCAGATCGCCCAACAGAATGGAAATTGTGTTGAACCGGAGGAGCCAAAAATGAGTGTACCGTCATCATATTCTTGCTCGTGGAAATAGTTAGCGCCTTTGGTTGAGCCCGCACCTGGCATGAATTTTACGACAACAGTCGGCTGGCCGGGCAAAGCTTCCAGACCCAGCAAGGCGCATAAAAATTGCCCATTTGGCAGAACACCGGTTTTCCGAAAAGGATGATCCACTCATGATCTTACCTGTCAGGTCAATCCCATGGCCGCCTGCATTGACGAAGGCCAAGGTGGCCGTCGCTCACCAGCCACAAGGCCCATAGCCATGCGGCGTGTTGTTTTAAGTGTAGACATTAAATCCTCCCAGATTTTTTAACGCGTCAGAAGCCGCGCAATTTGGATCTTATTGAGGCATACACCCCAGGTTGATGCTTGCTGTGTAATCTGAAGCTTTCAGAAACTTTCACGGATCGGAAAAACAGCAATGCGAATTACGCTTGTTGAAGACAATATCAGCCTGTCAAAAGGCATAGCCTATCGTTTGGAAGATGCGGGCCATTCTGTGGATGCGATTGCCAATGGCGATGAGGCGCAAGACTATCTTGTTGCAGATGGAGCTGATCTTGTGATCCTCGACATCAACCTGCCGAGCGTAGAATGGCCTGGATTTGCTGTCCTGCCGATTGCGCAAACGCGGCGATATGGCCGTGATCTTGCTGACCGCCCGCGCGAAACGCAAGATCCGGAGGTCAAGTTGGATGCCGGGGCGGATGATTATTTGATAAAGCCCTTCGAGATGGCAGGATTGAGGCACGGGTTCGCGCCCTCCTGCGCCGCGCCGGGCGCAATCCGGCAAAAAACGCGCAAAATCGGTTCTTTGCATTACGGTCGATACACGGCAATTGTTTGATGGCGAAACCTGCATTGGACATTCGCGCCGAGAAATGTCTGTCTTTGAATGTCTGCTCACTGCAGACGGACGACTTGTATCAAAAGCGCAATGCTCGACCATGTCTACGGGGTTGGTGCCGATATTGAGGAAAAAGTGGTCGAAGTTTATATCTCACGGCTCCGCCAAAGACTGAAAGACCACGGTGTTTTGATCCAAGCGCGACGTGGATTGGGATATCACATCACGGTGCAGGGAGCGCGCATGAAACCCAGCTCTTTGAGGGCCCGGCTGACATTGATCATCCTGCCCCTCTGCTCATCATTTCGCTGATTGCCGGTGCATGGCAGTTCCACAATACGACCCTGCGGGCCGAAAGCATCTTTGACAAAAGGCTTGCTCTCCGCCGCAATTGCGATATCGCGCGACGTTGCCCTGTCGGATGGGGACGCCATTAGCCCCTCGACCCGTCGCCTTCTGGCCGATACCTCTGGCGGCACGATATTAACATCATGTGTTTGCTCCCGATGGTGTGTTTGTAACAGGCTATTCCACCCACCGGTCTTACCAGAGTATGGCCCCCAAAGGGCCACAGATCCTTTTACTACAACAGTGTCTATCAGGGCGAAAATGTGCGGGTTCTGCGCTTCAAGATGTGACCTTGGTCAGCGGCATTGCCGGAATTTTCAACATCACCGTGTGGCAAAACGCGAGCGTGCGCAGCGCCTTTGTGCGCAATGTCTTGTCGCGCTCCTTTGCAGTGATTGCCCGCTGGTGATGAGCGTTGCCGTTGTATGTGGTTCCGGGTGCGTCTGGGGCTGCGCCCGCTGTTAGAAACTGGAGCGCGCCATTGCAAAGCGCACGCCAAGCCGGGTGACCGATCCGCAGGCTGTCCCAACCGAGGCTCGGGGCTGGTGACCACTTTAAATGGTCTGTTAAATAGGGTGTCCCGGCGCATCAGCTCGAGGCGAATTCATCTCTAACGCGGCCCATCAGCTGCGCAACCCTATGGCGGGTGTCCTTGCGCTGGCCGAAGCGGTGCACAGCACCAAACCCGCAAACCGCGCAGAAGCGCAGCGCTGGGCTCTTACCAGAAGCCGCCCGCGAGGCCAGCGATTTGACCAATAAGCTTTTGTCCTTTGGCGCAGTGGCACCGTGTCTCGCAAAGCCGTGCAATGGATATGAACCAGCTTATCACCCATGCCGTCAGCACCTTTGAGCAAAACCACCCAAAAGCCAGCTTAACAGTCACCCAAGATCTGCCGCGCGAAAACCTCGTGATAAAGGCCGATCAAACCATGCTCAAGAGGCTATTTTAAATATCTTCAGAAATTGTTTGGTGCATGGCGGCCCAAATCTGACGCGAATTTGGATCACACTCCGTAAGAACGGCGCCGGGGCGGAAATGCTCATCCAAGACGATGGTATTGGAATACCCGAAGATCGCCACATTGAGGCGCTAAGCCGCTTTTTCACGGGCCGGCGGCGGCCCTGGCGTGGGCTTGGCCTCGCCATTGCGGCCCGGGTGATGAAAAATCATGGCGGGCAGTTGAGCATCCTGCCCTCCCCCCGTGGCGCTAAAATAAAGCTGAGCTTGCTGCTTCGGTGGACATATAGACCTCTGACACTGACAGATTTGCCGCCCATTTGTAAATATGCGTTTCGCAGTGGCGCAGAAGCAAACAGATGATAGTCTGACCCTCATACAAACCAGCGCGGTTTGTCCAAACTTTCTGATCCCATGATAGGCCGGCCTGCGGAGGGGTGGAATTCACGTGGACGGCGGCAATGGTTATCGAGTTTGTCAGTCAATCGGAGAACGCATGAAACGCTCGCAAGTCAACGACATTATGGTGCAAGCGGATGAGATGATCCGCAGCTTTGGCTTTACTCTCCGCCTTTCGCCTATTGGTCGCGAGACATTTAAAGCGCAACGCCGTCGCGGCGCGGCCAATCATTGAGGCGCAATGCGGCTGGGATATTACCGACTATGGCGCCGGTGATTTTGCGGCTTTGGGCCTGTTTTTGTTTACCCTGCGCAATGGGCGTTTGGCCGATTTGCAGCGCGGCGGCGGCATGTGCTATGCGGAAAAGCTGTTGATTTCGCGGCAAGATCAGCTCACCAATGCACACCCATGTCATCAAAGCAGAAGATATCATCAACCGTGGCGGCGCGACTTTGGTGGTGGAGCTGTTTTGGCTCTGACGCGGAGGGCGGATTTGCGGAAGATCAGGGCGGCACAGTTTATTGCGATGGCCTGCGCCGCGATTTGCCCCGGCGAGAAACTCCGCCTTGCGCCCGGTGAAAGCGTCACCCTCATGCCTGGCGATTGGCACGCCTTTTGGGGCGATGGTGGGGATGTGTTGATCGGGAGGTGTCCACTGTAAACGACGACAACACCGACAATATTTTCCGCGAACCCATCGGCCGTTTTTCCGACATTGAAGAGGATGAAGCCCCAAGGCATTTGCTGGTCAGTGATTATGATCAAATGTTGCCCGCCGGATAAAAAGCGGTGCGCTGGATAAAAATAGTTACATTTTGCGTCCCAAGACACTAGGCTGCCACGCGCAACCCCATTCAAATGCCCCCTCAATTATTCTCTAAGAGGTCTGCCGCATGAGCACTATTGTATCCATTGATGTCCGCCTATTTCACATTCCCTTGGCTGAAGTGCTGGTGGATGCCAAACATGGCGGCCATCATATTTTTGAGTTGATCACAGCAACCGTCCACCTCGAAGATGGGTCTTCTGGCACCGGCTATACCTATACAGGCGGCAAAGGGGACATGCGATTGCCGCCATGATTTCCGCGACTTGGACCCCGTTTCTGCTGGGCCAATCGGCGACAGATGTGGAAGGTCTCTATGATGCGATGCAATGGCATGTGCATTATGTGGCACGCGGCGGCATTGCCTCTTTCGCCATTTCAAAGGTGGATATTGCGCTATGGGATGTGCGTGGCAAACGCAGCGGCCAAGCGCTTTGGCAGATGGCCGGTGGCGCCGCGCAGTCCTGCAAAGCCTATTGCGGTGGCATTGATCTTGGCTTTCCCTTGCCAAAACTCTTGGACAGTATCCAAAGCTACCTTGACCGTGGTTTCAACGGCGTGAAAATCAAAATCGGTCAACCCAGCCTGGCGGAAGATATTGCCCGCATAAAAGCGGTGCGCGAGCTCATTGGGCCAGATATCACATTCATGGTGGACGCAAATTATTCGATGACGGTCGAGGAAGCGATCACCGCAGCCGAGGCCTTTGCCGCCTATGATATCACCTGGTTTGAAAGAGCCAATCATCCCCGATAATTATCAAGGCTACGCTGAGATCAGCGCGGCAACTGGAATGCCCCTGGCGATGGGGAAAACCTGCATACCATCCATGAATTTTGAGCAGGCGCTTGCGCAGTCTAACCTGAGTTTCATCCAACCCGATGCCTCTAATTGCGGCGGTATCACCGGCTTTCTTCAGGTGGCCGCGCTGGCCGAACAAGCCGGTGTGCCGATCTGTAGCCACGGGATGCAAGAACTGCATGTGAGCCTCGTTTCCGGCCAAAAGAACGCCGGCTGGATCGAGGTCCATTCCTTCCCCATTGAGCACTATACAAAGCGCCCCCTTGTCGTTGAAAACCATGGCCCTTGCCCCAGATACCGCAGGGATCGGCGTGACATTCGACTGGCAAAAACTTGAGGCCGCAGACCTGCTGGACCCGCTGATGGATGCCCCCACCTAGAGTTGCCCAATCCTGCCCTATAGGCCTCATGCCGGCCATGGTGACCGTCCGCCTTGTGTGAAACTAAAGACCTCTGCACAACACCATTTTAACATCAAATGAGGGCAGCACCTGCCGGGGGCAGCAGGCGCAGCCCGGTGTTGCCACCGGGCAAAGTCATTTGGCTTGAAGGTTGGGTTATGCAGGAGGCGCTTGTCCGTCCCTTTCACATTGTGAACCGCCAGAAACCATCCTAACTGTACAGCAACAGGGAAAATGGAGGAACAGAGCATGCAATATCGCCCGAATGAAAATAGATATGACAAAATGGTCTACCGAAAATGCGGCCAATCGGGGTTAAAGCTCCCTGCAATTTCATTGGGGCTGTGGCATAACTTCGGTGAAGATTTCCCGCATCAAAGCAAAAGACAGATCTGCCAAGCCGCTTTTGATGCGGGCATCACTTTGACCTGGCCAATAACTACGGCCCGCCCGCCGGCAGCGCAGACTGCTTTTGGTGAAATTTTTAAAACAGATTTTTCTGGGCTGCGCGATGAGTTGGTCATCAGTTCAAAAGCCGGTTACGACATGTGGCCTGGACCCTATGGAGAATGGGGCAGCCGTAAGTATTTGATTGCGTCTTGCGACCAATCGCTCAAGCACATGGGCCTCGATTATGTGGATATTTTATTCGCACCGCTTTGATCCTGAGACACCTCTTGAAGAAACCATGGGCGCCTTAGATCACATCGTCAGATCAGGACGGGCGCTTTATGTAGGCATTTCAGCTACAACAGCCAGCGCACCAAAGAAGCGGTGGCCATTCTCAATGATCTGGGAACGCCCTGTTTGATCCATCAACCAAGCTATAACATGCTAAACCGCTGGGTTGAGACCGATGGGCTGCTTGACTGCCTGGATGATTTGGGAATTGGATCCATTGCCTTCACACCGCTGGCACAGGGGCTGTTGACCAACAAATATATTGGCGGCATTCCGCAAAACAGCCGCGCTTTGCAGGGGAAAAGCCTCGATCGTGACAAGCTGACAGAGGAATTGATTGGCAATCTTCGCGCTCTGAATGACCTTGCCCAGGCGCGCAATCAAACATTGGCGCAGATGGCGCTGGCTTGGGTGTTGCGCGGTGGACGCGTGACCACTGCGCTCATCGGCGCCTCGAGCGCGCAGCAGGTGATCGACTGCGCCCAGGCCGTTGAAAACCTTGAATTTACCGATGCGGAGCTCGCTGAAATTGACCTTCTGTCCGGCGACCGGGGCATAAACTTATGGGCGCAATCGTCTGAGACCGCCTAAACTTCGTCTAAGAACCGCAGCAAAGCGTCCCAAGATTTGCGCTCTGCTGCGGCGTCGAAATCACGAGAGCCTTCAATTGTAAAGGAATGGCGCGCACCGCCAAATACTTCGGCATTGTGCACCACCTCTGCCTCCTGCAGTTGCTGCAAAAGGCTTGCCAAATCGTCCATGCCAGACACTGGATCGGCAGATCCATGCAGAACCAAAATTTCACCTTTCGTTTGCGTGTAATCTTGCCCTCAGGGTGGTTAATCCACCATGAAAGCTCACAAACCCATCCAGATCGCTCCCGGACCGCGCCGCTTCGAGAACCGCAGCGCCGCCAAAACAATAGCCCATTAAAACAGTCTTACCAGCGGTGTTAAAAAGGGCTTCCGCCGCGGCGATCCCGGCATTTATCCGATTGCGAAACTCTTTTCGATCTTTGTACAAAGCACCTGTTTCTCGGCGATAATCCTCAAATCCTTCCAGCTTTGCATCGACACCAAAAAGATCCAAAGCCACCGCATTATAGCCTAAATCCGCCAGCATCCCGACGCGTTTCTGCTCATAACTGTCCAAACCATTCCAATCATGAATGATATAGACTGTGCCTTTCGGCGCCGACCCTGCCGTCATAGCATAAGCGCTAAACTCCTTATCACCCGATTTATAAACAACCGATTGGCTGTGACCGCCTGCGAAGGCAGCCGTGGCAGAAAAAGCAAGAGACGTCACAAGTAAACAATGAGCGTGTCATATTGAGAACTTTCCAGTTTGAGATACCGCCTCAGCGTAAACCCAATTCCAACCTGCGTAAACAGATATGATAGCTGCAATCCTAACACTTCGCACCCCAAACCGACCGCCACATCCTGCCCTCATTGCGCATTATCAAGGTCTATGGGCGCGGCGCGCAGGCTAGCTCTATTCAACTCACTGCCCGAACAGATCCACCGCACCGCAAAAGTGGCACCCAGTTGCAATCACGGGGCATTGAAAGCAGCTCCTAAAACTTCCGCAAAACTCAACAAACAGGACTATGGCCAGCAAAGCCATCCCGTGGTGATGGTCGGTGACCTGTGCATTTGATCACAAATTCGTGATAAATTTTTTGCCATTTATTTTGCAACTGACGCCCTCTTTTTTTGTATGCTCCGATAACAGATCACGGTGTGCGGCAGTGCTATTCGTTAATTGAACGGCCGAGACGACAGCTGGGAGCCTATTCTAAACGAGTTCAGATCAGGATGGTTTCTCGTTCAAAGACAAGATTTTTGGCACGGTAACGTGCTGCATGAGCCAGGACCAAATTAGATACCTTTGACAGCGGTCAATCCAAATTCCACGGACATCGCGCGCACCTTACATCCGTAGATGTCCAGGTTTTCGGAACCCGTCTCAAGCTCGTTTTGTCTGACAGTGCCGACCTGTCGACTTTCGCTGACACCGATAGATGTGATAGACCCCTGTTGTGTCTCCCCAAATTCGTTCAGCACGTCCCGAGCAGTGTTCACTGTAGACATCTAGCCGTGTCCAACGTCATTACAGGGCCTCAATATGCGGGGCTTCATCCTTGGCCATTGGACCGGCGTCTTTGCCCGCGTTTGTCATCCAGGTATCAAGCTCGGCAATTTCGGCTTTGCTCATCCGTAGCCCTAATCGCGAGCGCCGCCAAACCACATCTTCAGCAGTGCGGGCATATTCCTTATCCATCAGCCAGATGATCTCGCGCTCAGTTAGCGTTACGGCAAAAGCTTTGCCCATATCCCCGATTGATTTGGCATCACCAAGGATCAGCCGGGCCTCTGTGCCATAGGCCCTGGATCAGACGCCGCGCCCAAAAATCATCCAGAAACGGATAGGTTTCGCGCAATTCCTGGATCAGAGATGCCACACCATCCACTGGGAAATCTCCACCGGGAAGGCTGCGCCCGCGGTCCAGTCCGGACCAGCCTTGGGGAAAACGGTGTCTTCTCAAGCGCGGACTCTGCAAGTTTACGATAATTGGTTATTTTTCCGCCAAATATGTTCAACAACGGCGCGGCTTCACCATCCTGATTTACTTTCAGAACATAATCCGCGTCGCCGCGGTCGCGGAACTGGCACCATCATCATATAGCGGGCGCACACCGGAATAGCTCCAGACAATATCATCCTTGGGAATTGGCTTTTTGAAGTAATTTGACGCAAAGGCTCGCAGATAGTCGGCTTCGGCCTCAGTGCATTGTGGTTTTTACGGATGCGTCTTCATGATTCATCCGTCGTACCGATCAAGGTGAAATCACAATACCATAGGGAATCAAAAATGATCCGCCCGTCTTCACCCTGAAAGAAATAGCATTTGTCGTGATCAAACAGTTTGCGCGTCACGATATGGCTGCCACGCACCAGACGCACACCTTCAGACGAATTGATCCGAGCGGTGTTGCGAATGATCTTCGACCCAAGGCCCACCGGCGTTGACCAGCATTCTGGCGACGGTCAGCTGGGTTTCTTTCGTGCTCTGATCTTCGGTGGTGATATGCCAAACGTCATCGACGCTCTGCCTTCCACCTTGGTCGGGTCATGATTTGCGCGCCGCGCGCCTGAGCATCGCGCGCGTTCAAAACCGCAGAGCGAGATCTGATCCAGCAGTCAGAATACTCATAGGCTTTGGCAAAGCGATTTTTGCAACGGCTTGCCGACAGGGTCGACAGCCAGATCAACCGTTTTCGTGCCGGGTAAGATTTTCCGCCCCCCCCAAATGATCGTAGAGAAACAGTCCAAAGCGGATCAGCCAGGCGGGCCTGCGCTTCACGCGCATCAGGGCATGACAAGGCTCAGGATCTTCGATGTCGGCGTGTTAACCTCAAACCGCATATCCTTGTGGTACGGCAATACAAAGCGCATTGGCCAACTGATATGGGGCATCGCGCGCAGCAGTGTTTCGCGCTCTTTCAGAGCTTCGCGCACGAGGCGGACTTCGAAAAATTCTAGATAGCGCAGCCCGCGGAAAAGCTTGGTCGGGCCGGGAATGTCGCAGATGCCAGATGCGTTCGACTTTCCTCAGCAGCGCCACAGACAGCCCACGGCCCCGCCGTCGAGCAATACCGCAGCGGTGATACCCCGCCGACGACGAAGAGATCAACTTCTGACTTTTGTTCTTTGCGACATAATGGCCTCCTTGCTACCTCTGTTGTGCTGAGCCAAAGCCTTTTTGAAAGCTCTGGCTTCATAATTTTCTGTTTCAAGACAGAAACCTTAAGCAGTAAATTGGTTCTGACGTGCAGCTGAACCTATGTGGCAATTCCCTAAATCGAAGACCGCTAACAATCCGGTCTAGCGAACATTTCAGCAAGTCCCCAGACTTTGAAACAGCCCATGAGTGGTCAATTTGAAGTTAGTGCATGACTGGCCTTTGGTCCACTTGGATGTTGGCTTCTGGCGCAGGCGGGCGATATCCCAATGCACTATGGGGTCGTTTGGTGTTGTAATGGTTCCTCCATCTTTCGATAATAATTTGGGCTTCCCGCAGCGAGTAAAAAGATATCTCGCCGTTTAAGCAATTCATCTCGCATTCGCCCGTTGAAGCTTTCGCAGTATCCGTTCTCCCAGGGCGATCCTGGCTCGATGTAGGCGGTCTTTGCCCCAGCTGCTTTGATCCAGTCCCTGACGGCCGGAAGCGATAAACTCTGGGCCGTTGTCCGACCCCTAATGTATGATGGAACGCCACGCAGAATAAAAAGGTCTGTGAGGGCGTCGATGACCTCAATCGAGTTAAGCTTTCGTTTCACCCGGATCGCTGAGGCATTCTCGACTGTACTCATCCAGGATGTTCAGTGTCTGAAAGCCCCTACCATCATCGGTTCGGTGATGTACAAAGTCGTACGACCAGACATGATTTTGATACTCAGGACGCAGTCGGACGCACGATCCGTCATTCATCCAGAGTCGCCCTTTCTTTGATTGGCTCACTGGCACTTTAAGCCCCTCGCGCCGCCGCCACAGACGTTCGACACGCTTGTCATTCACTTGCCAACCCGCGTCTCCCAGCAAGGCCGCGATCTCGGCGATAGCCATATCGACCGTACTGGCGGGTCAACTCGATCATGTCTGCGTCCAAGCGTTCTTCATCGGCACGGCCTTTTGGCAATCGACGTTGTGTGGATCGATGTTGGCCTAATGCGCGGCAAACTCGACGCTCAGAAACCTTCATCTGACTGCACGAGATCAATGCAAGCACGGCGACGCGAGGGGCTTAGAAGTTTCCCGATGCAGCCTCCTTTAGGATCAGTTTGTCCAGCGTAAGGTCCGATACGGCTCGGCGGAGGCGCTCGTTCTCTTTCTGTAGTCGCTTCAGTTCTTTTGAGTTGTTCTCACGCCCATTCCGCCGTACTTCTTCTTCCAACGGTAATAGGTTTGTTCAGTCACACTGATCTGACGGATCGCGTCAATCCGGGGCATGCCTTGCCCCATCAGAACTTCAACCTGCAATAACTTCATGACAATCTCTTCGAGCTTGGGTCTCTTGATGGCCATTTTACTGGTCCTCCATTTCTAACTATAGGCGGACCACTTCAAGAGAGGCTCAGGAGCAGATGAGAACTCGCATCAGATTGCTAGCGCAGCCTGATTCTATGCGCTCAATAGTTGGCGCCACTCAGTCAGAGCGGCGGTTCGATTGAGCTTGAAATTGTCTCGTGAGTAGAAGCGGCGTTCCTGATTGAAATGGTTGTGAACTGAAGAGTGGACGGCAAAGGAACTTTGCAAACATCGAACCAAATCTGTTCCACCAAAGCCGAACCGTTGCGTGGCTGATCTCAGTGCCTCGTTCGTGCAAAAGATCTTCCACGTTACTGATTGAGAGCGGAAAACGAACGTAAAGCATCACAGCCAAGCGGATGATCTCAGGGCTCGTTTTAAAGTACCTGAATGGGAGTGTTTTGTCATTCGGAGATGCTACGAGACCACCCTGCCCGTCTCAAGCTCGTTTGTCTGACAGCGCCATTGGATCGTCTGGCATGAAAACCTCGGGTTGCTCGACGAATTCAAGCGGTCGCTGACATACTGGATGTAATAGTGCGCGAAGAACGTGGTCTGTTCCTCAAGGGCGCGGCGCCTGGTGGCGCATAGCCCCAAAATCATGCATTCGTGTCAGGATCCAATTTAGAGGTGAAATTCTTGAGTTCCGCATCTGAAATCGAGACGGGTGCTCGGCGCCGGGTAGGCACCGTTCGCGACATCTGCACCGAATTCCCTGAATGCCGCGATCCGTTCCTGCTGAAGCCGGTCCAACTCGCTGCGGAAATTCCGGTATGTCTTGGCGTGGCGCGGTTTGTGACCGGGTGTGTAGCCAAGCACATCTTCAGCAAAAAGATACTGTGCGTCGGCGTATGGACCCGCCCCATTTCCAAGCAAAACGGGGTTCGTCCGTTTGGCGATCTCGGCAAGCAACACGGTCCGGAACCACTTCAAGTTCCACGCCGAAGCACCCGATCTCTTCGAGCGCCTTCACATGTCTGAAGACCTCCATGGCGCTGTTGGCTGTCTTACCAACTGCCTTGAGCCACCGGTCCATGTTGCTTTTGGATGGGATTAATCCGACATGGCTCACGACCGGAATGCCATCGTCTGCCAAGGCCTTGATTGTCCCAACGACGAAGCGCAATAGACGCAGTCGCCACCCACCTGCATCGCGCGGTGCGCCGCACGCTGGTAGTCCTCGAGCGTTACCAACGCGCCATATAGTAGCCCGACCTGTACGAAGCAGTTCCCAGCGGCTGCGCGCATCTCTGGGGTCCAAGCAGGGTCGATGATCGACAGCATATCGATCCCAGCCTCGGACGCGGCGGCGGCCTCGTCCGAGTGCATCGACATAAAGCATCGTTAGCGTACGTTTGCCCTTCAGTGCCCGGATGTCCGCGACGGTTGGCCGTTTGTGATATAGTCCCATAAATTCTCCTTCGCTCAGGCCGCCCTAAGCAGTTTTTTTCAGGTTATGCGCGGGTCCGACAGCAACCCCGCGTCCACTCGGGCTCCGATAAGCCTTTGTGCGATCTTGATGTCCTTGGCGACCGCATTGCCGCGGCCCAACCCTGCGGCACCGGCAAGCGCACCGATATCGTCGAGGAAGAACAGAATTTCGGCCCCGTCTCCGAGCACTCGGATCACCGTCGGATTTCCCGAGGTATCGCCAACACCCTGGAGGCCCAGATCGTATTGATCTGACCAAAACCAGACCGGTACATCAAAACTCGCATCTCCGCCGCCAAGATTGCGGCCGGCAACCTCGCCCTGCGCCTGCGCGTTCTGCCATGTCTCGTATCGCCTGTAGTTTTCCTTCGGACGTCCTGACCGCCGCGCAATCGCCTGCTGCGTAGATCAGCGGGTCATCCGTCATGAGTTGGCCGTCGACCCGAATGCCATTCTCAACCGTCAGTCCGGTGGACCGGGCCAATTCGTCATTTGGCACAACGCCAACCGCGGCGATGACCAGATCGGCTTGGAGGAAGCGCCCGTCTTCCAACTCCACGCCGCGGTCGGTGCAAGAGGCGATGTGAACGCCACAGAGAATGCTCACACCTTCCTCTTGATGCTTCGCCGCCAGCCGCGTCGCCAGCCGCTCCGGCACATTGCGTCCCAGAGGCCGCGGCCCGGCCTCGACAACCGTGATATGAAGACCACGGGTCCTGAGCTCTGCGGCAGGCTCGAGCCCGATTAGCCCTGCTCCGACGATTACCACCTTCGTTGCATTTTCGGCAGCGGCATAGATTGCGTTCGCGTCCTTGATTGTCCGAAGAACCTGCGCCCGGTCACCGCCGGGACAAGTCAGCGTGCGCGGCCGCGCTCCGGTAGCGAGAAGAAGTCTATCGTAGGCGAGTAAGCCGCCATCCGACAGCGACACCTCGTGCGCATTGCGAACGATGGCATTAGCAGAGACGCCGCACTTGAGGTCGATCGCCTTTTCCGAGAGGATCTCCGTGACGTGATCGGTTTTTCGACTGCGCCCGAGGCATCCGGTTTCGACAGCGGCGGTCGTTCATAGGGTAGCGTCTGCTCATCGCCAACAATCGTGATCGCGCCTTCGTACCCGGCATCGCGGGCCGCGAACGCCGCCCGGATCCCGCACTCTCCGGCGCCGATGATGACGATCCCGGCCATCCTAGATTTCGACGAAGACACGGTCGCCCTCGACCTTGACCGGGTAGGTGCCCAGATTGGCGCAGACCGGCGCGCGCTTCGCCTCGCCTGTGCGGTAATCAAACTGCCCGTTATGCTTCGGACATTCAATTACATAGTCCATCACCAACCCATCTTCGAGGTGCACCTGTTCGTGGGTACAAAGCCCATCGGTGCAGAAGAACTCGTCATTCGGGCTGCGATAAATCGCGAATGTCCGGTCTCCGTGATCGAAGCGGATCAAATCCTCTTCGTCTATGTCATCCGTCGCGCAAGCGTCGATCCACTCGGCCATGTCGTCTCCCTCCCTTTTGATCTTTATTCTGCCGGAACGCTCAGCGCCTGCTCGTGCAAATCTTCCCGATATGGTCGGGCCGATCCAGGCAACTCGCGTTTGACAAAGAAATCCTCGTAGCGGAGCTGCCGCTTCAGCGCCGGCCAGATCTCGCGATAAGCGTCGAGGATCGAGGTATTGGGCGCGGGCAGGTCATGCTTGATCTTCTCGTGCAGCTCCGGCAGCCGGTGATAGGGCACCATCGGGAACATGTGGTGCTCGACGTGATAGTTCATGTTCCAGTAGACGAAGCGGCTGATCGGGTTGATATAGACCGTGCGGCTGTTCAGCCGGTGGTCGAGAACGTCCTCGGCCAGACCGGCATGCTGCATGATCCCGGTCATCACGTGATGCCAAGCGCCATATAGCCGCGGCGAGCCGATGACCATCAGCGGCAAGATCGATTGCATCGCCACGGCAAGCACGATGGTCGCGAGGTAGATCAGAACCCAGACGCGGGCGACGCCGATAACCTTGTGCTGCTCCTGTTCGGGAATGAATGTCGCTTCCTCTGGATCGAGATTCCCGACGGCATTCAGGAGCATCCGCTTCCACCCGTTCAGCGCATCGAAAATTCCAAAGAAGTTCAGGAAGATGCGGAACAGCGCGGGAGGACGCATCGCGACGATCTCGGGGTCACGGCCAACGATGATTGTGTCCGTATGATGCCGCGCGTGGCTCCAACGCCAAGACACGGGGTTCCGGATCATGCAGAAGGACGCGATCTGATAGACGACGTTGTTCATCCAAGCGTCTTGAATGCAGTCCCATGCCCGCATTCGTGCCAACGACTGTCCATCGCCGAGCCATAAAGCACGCCGTAGGCCAGCCAGAACGGCGCTGACGACCAGGACGGCCAAAGTGCGATACCGATCCCGGCAAGAACGATCATGGACCCGAACAAGATGATGGCATCCCGGATCGCGGGTTGGTCAGAGCGCTGCATTAGCGCTTTCATCTCCTTGCGAGGGATCTCGGTGTGATACCACTCGGCGGTGGCCAGACCCGTCTCGACAGCACGCTCGAGTCCGGGCCAAGCAGGGAATAGTCGCGCTTCGTCATGATGTCCTCCCGAAACAACTTTTTCCGGAGATACAGGACACCTCTGGTTTCGCCTATAACTGAGCTTGCAAATCACATCAAAATACATCAATATTGCATCCATAATGATAACAAAACATCAACATAAATGAAGCCCCGTCGCCCCACCTTGAAGGATCTGGCAAAGGCCGCCGGTGTGGGCGTCGCCACGGTGGACCGGGTCCTGAACGAACGGCCCAACGTGCGCGAAGCCACGATTGAGTGCGTACTCGCGGCGGCCGAACGCATTGGCTATCCGACGGGAAAGTTGGAAGCCATCAGACTAGACGCCGCGCGACCGATGGTGCGATTTGGGTTTGTCCTTCACAAGCAGGCACAAGAATTCTACCGCAATTTTGCGCATGCCCTCGAATGCGCAGTCGCCTCACGTACGGATATCCGCGGAAGATGCGATGTGCGATTTGCTGTGTCTCAGGCCCCGTCTGACTTTTCCTCCGAACTGACCAGCGTTGCAGCAACTTCCGACATTCTCGCGACCTCGGCGATCAACCACCCGACGCTGTCGGAGACGATCCGCGCCCTGCAAGATGAAGGGAAACCGGTTTTTTCGCTACTGAACGATGCCGCATCAGGCGTTCAGCAGAGCTATGTTGGCCTCGACAACGTGAAGGTCGGTCGGATCGCGGGGTGGATGATTGCCACGCAGATGCGGGAGGCCGGCAAAGTCGCGGTCTTCATCGGCGGGAACCGATGGCACGGGCATATCCTTCGAGAAACGGGGCTCAGAAGTTACCTGAGGATCACGCGCCGCAGCTTGAACTACTGGATGCCATCGTGAATTTGGAGACGCGTCAGGTCACCTACGAGGCAACTCTCGATCTTCTCGATCGGCATTCCGATCTTCGCGGCATCTACGTGGCCGGCGGGGGATGGAAGGCGCGATCGCAGCCTTGAGAGAAATGAGGCCGCCCGGCAAAGTGGCGCTGGTCGTGAACGAGTTGACGAACGAGAGCCGGGACGCGCTGACCGATCGCTACGTGAGCCTAGTGATCGCAACGCCGCTCGATCAACTCTGCCGAGACCTCGTCGCGTCGATGATCGAATCGGCCCGCGGCGGCCTGAGCGAAACCTCAGGCCAGCACTACCTCATCCCGCAGCTATTCGCGCCGGAGTCGCTTTGAGGCTCAGGCGTCCCGTTCCATGATCCATTCGACCGGCAGAGCGCCGATGCGCCAGCGATAAAGAATATCGTTAAGGCAATGTCCAAATCGAGAAACCATGATGACGACCTTTCGCTTCATGGCCTCGTCGAAGAACTCCGCGTCCATGTCGAGTTCTTTAGCAATCGGCGCTAAGGCTTTGCGCAACTCCTCCAAGCCCAAGCCGCGCTCGGACCGAAAGCTGGTTCGTATGAAGAAATTGCCAGTCTCGGCATCGTCGAACTGGGCGCTGTCGGTGATATTGCAGCCCTGTTCCGATAAAACGTCGAGATAGCCGCAACTATTCCGCGCCGGCTTTCGCACTGCACACGAAGAGCGAAACTCGTCATGGTGACCCCACCACGTCTGAGACTTTGACGACACTTCCTTCGGCGACTGATTTCAGCGCTGCATCGGCCAGCGCCAGCGCCATCATGCCGTCGTGGCCGGTGGTCGGGGTCGGGCTTCCGTTGGCAACCGCTCCAACAAAGGCTGCGATCTCGTTGGCATAGGCGTTGACATAGCGCGACATGAAGAAGTTCAGAAGCGGCGGGCGCAGGTAGCCAGTGCTGTCGGCGATCTCGATGTTGGCTTCCCGATGGTTCTCGGCGGAGACGGAACCCTTTGACCCGAGCACCTCGATACGCTGGTCATACCCGTAGGTCGCACGGCGACTGTTGGTGATCGTACACTGCTTCCCGCTCGCGGTGGTCAGGATGACATTGATGCTATCGAAATCACCAAGTTCACCGATCTTGGTGTCGGTTAGCACCGAGGCCGCAGCTTGCACCGTCTCGACCTCTTCGCCAAGCAGCCAACGTGCGACATCGAAGTCATGGATCGTCATATCGCGGAAGATCCCCCAGAGACTTTGATGTACTCATAGGGCGGCGGACCAGGATCGCGACTGGTCAGCGTGATCATCTCGACATCGCCAATCCGGCCATCGTCGATCGACTTCTTCAGCGCCATGAAATCGGGATCGAAGCGGCGATTGAAACCAACCATCAGGGTTGCGTCTTCTGCCTCGACTGTCTTCAGGCAGGTCTTCACGCGCTCGAGGCTCAGATCGATTGGCTTCTCGCAGAAAACTGCCTTCCCAGCCTTTGCAAACTGCTCAATCAGGTCGGCATGGGTGTTGGTCGGCGTACAGATCGCCACGGCGCCGACGTCATCGCTGGCCGCTATCTCGTCGATGCTCCGGATGTCGCAGCCGTAGGCGTCGGCCACCTTTGCGCCGCATCGGCGACGGGATCGGCGATTGCGACAAGCGTGGCATCGGGGTGGAGGTCACGGCCCTTGCATGAACCTGACCAATCCGGCCGGCCCCCAGGATGGCAAATCTCACTGTCATGTTTTCCTCGTTGGTCTACGGCAATTCTTTGCCAAAATTGTTCTTTCAGCGGCCGACGTAGGGAGAAACCGTCGGCCGCTGTGGGACGAGCGTGAACGCTCGCAATGCCTAATTCGTAACCTTGAAAAAAGCTTGCGGCGTCACGCGACCTCCTCATACTCCGGCTGGGTCTTGGCACCGGTGATGTAGGCCACGACGTCTTCTCCATTGGTCTCTTCTTTTTGAGGTTAGCGCAGATCCGTCCGCGTCGGAACACGACGATGCGGTCCACAAGATCCATGACCTGGCGCATGTTGTGGCTGATCAAAATGAGCGGTTCACCTTCCTCTTTCAACGTGCGGATGATGTTTTCCACTTGCGCAGTTTCCTGGACACCCAAGGCGGCTGTTGGCTCATCCATGATTGTGAGTTTGGAATGAAAGGTTGCCGTGCGTGCGATGGCGACGCACTGCCTTTGGCCGCCAGACATGTTGCGGATCGTGTTCCGAATATTGGGAATCTTCACGCCGGTCCGGTTCAGGGCGTCGATCGTGGACTGGCGCATTGACTTATAGTCGAGGAGCCGGAAGGGACCGAGCCAGTCCGCAAAAGTTCTTTCACGTCCAAGGAAGAGATTGTCTGGCACGTCCAGATCATCAGCAAGTGCCAAGGTCTGGAACACGGTTTCGACGCCGTGTTCGCGTGCCTCGAGCGGTCCGGCGAAATGAACATCCTCGTTATAGAGCCAAACTTTACCCCGAGTGCGCTGTTCAACACCTGTGATCTGGCGCACGAAGGTCGATTTGCCCGCGCCGTTATCGCCCATGATGGCCACATGTTCGCCTTTGCGCAGTTCAAAGTTCGCGCCTTCAAGTGCGTGAACCCCGCCGTAGTGCTTGGTCAGGTCTTCGGTTTTCAGAACGAAATCGTCACTCATGACCGGTCCTCCTTAAGCTTTGTTCCGTTGCCGGTACTGATCCAGAACCACCGCCGCGATGATGATTCCACCCATCGCCATCAGCTGATAGGATCCGTCCAGTTTGACATAAGTGAATCCCGACCGGATCACGCCGATCACCATGGCCCCCAAAACGGTGCCGATGATCGAACCGCGTCCACCAGTCAGACTTATTCCGCCGATCACCGCCATTGCGATGGCGAATAGCTCGTAAAACTCGCCCATCCCGGCCTGCGCGGTCGCACCCTTGGAGCTTAGAACCACACCAGCAAAGGCGGCCAGCATCGAAGCGATCATATAGACCAGAACCTTGTGGCGCTTGACGTTGATACCCGACATGCGGGCGGCCTCTTCGTTGGACCCGATTGCATAGGTGTGCTTGCCATAGACAGTAAAGCTCGCGATCAGCTGAAAGATGATCGCAAGGATCACGAACCAGACGACAGGCATCATGCCAGAGCCGATGAATTTGTAACTTTCGGTGGGAAAAGACACCGGTTGACCATTCGACCACCACAAGGCGATGCCGCGGCAGATCAGGAACATGCCCAGGGTCGCAATGAAGGGGGATCCGTAGAAAAGCGACGAAGGTGCCGTTGACCGCGCCGATCACCGCGCCAAAGGCAACCCCACGACCACCGGCACGATGACCGGAAGATCCATCGCCCAAGACCGAAGATGGCCTTCGGGTTCGGGTTACCGTTGACCAGTTCGGTCTGGGCAAAGCTCATCGCAATCATCGCCGTCGCCGCCACGAGCGGGCCGGAGGACAGGTCGATTCCTGCCGTGATGATCACCTGCGTCACGCCCAAGGCGATGATGCCAATAATCGCCACCTGCAGGATGATGATCTGCAAGCGGGCTTCGTTGAAGATACTGTCAAAGCGATCCCTTGTGTCGAACAAGAAACTTTGACCACGCATGTAAGGTGCGGTCTGACCTATGATCTCGAAGATGACGATGATGATTACCAGGGCCAGAAGGATATTCAGCTCGTTCGGCCAGGATCTTTGGATTTATCGAATGTTAGGCCGCCGGTACCTTGGCTTGTGTCAGCCATCTGCGCCTCCCCAGTATTGGCGGTAATGAAAAGGACGGCGCGCTTCCGCGCCGTCCGAGTTTATTGGTAAAAGATCCTTAGTTTTTTCTAAGGAAATTTTCGATGTTACCCGGAACCACCAGCTGGAACGGGATGTATACTTTGCTGTCCACGTCCTCGCCCGCGGCAAGTGCAAGTGCTGTGTTAACCGAGCCTGCGCCCTGGCCGAAGGCGTCCTGGAACACCGTGACGTCAAGCTGCCCGGCCTGCATAGCCACAAGTGCGTCCTGTGTCGCGTCGACGCCGCCAACTTCAACGTCAGCCATGTCGATGCCTGCAGTCTCCATCGCTTGGATGGCGCCAATTGCCATTTCGTCATTGTTGGCAATCACGAAGTCGAAAGGCTCGCCCGAAGACAACCAGTTCGTCATGAGATCTTGCGCCTGGTCGCGAGACCAGTTTGCGGTCTGTTCGTCGATAAGTGTCATGAAGCTGCACATGTCAGTGCCGATGACATCATGTACGTCCTTAGAACGCTGCACGGCAGCCTGGTTGGAAAGCTCACCGTTCATCAAGTAACCGGTCGCTCCGCTACCTTTGCCCGCGGCACGCAGGTTCTTGCAGATCTCAAAGGCCTCAAGTGTGCCGGATTCGATCTCGTTGGATGCCACAAAGGCCTGTGTATCTGGCAGGCTGTCCACATTGTCAGGCTGGCGGTTGACAAAGACCAGCGGAACGTTTCCGGCAGCTTCGGTCATTGCTGCTCCGGCAGATGTATCTACGATGTTTACGATGATCGCATCGACACCAGAGGCAACGAAATTTTTGACCTGGTCGATTTGCTTGGCAAGGTCATTGCTCGCGTCCTCGACTTGCAAGCTCACGCCATCAAGGCTCGCTGCGTGATCAGTCATACCGTTCCGCATGACAGTCAAGAAGTTGTCATCAAAGGCCGCGATTGTGGCACCGATTTCCTGCGCAATGGCAGTGGTTCCAGCAGCGAGGCAAAGCTGGCTGCGATTAGGGTCTTGTTCATGGGTTTCCTCCCTCTGTTGGTGTCCGGCACACCATTTTCCATGCCGGAAGCCCCGTCACGGGGCTGTTGCTCCTTCGCTCAGGCGGCCAGCGCCTGAAGTTGCGAGGAAATGAAATCGAACGAGCGCTTGATCTCCGCATAGGGATCGTCGAGCACATGGGTCTTGCGCGAAAAGCATTTGTAGCTGATCGGGCCGTCGTAACCAGCCGCCAACAATTCCGCGATCTGCGCGACGTTTCCGAGCCGATCGTTTTCATCGACGAGAACACGATGCTCGTCTTCCATCTGCGCCAAGCTCAGCTTGGGATCATCCACGGCCGAGATATGCACAATGCCGGTCATCTGCGGATAGATCGGGCCACCATCGGCCAAAGTGTGATGGAACGTATCGTGGACAATCTTGAAATGGTCCTGCCCGCTGATCGAGGTGATCGACTCGACCAACTCCGTTTTCGAACGCAACGATGAGCGCTGGAATCCCAAAGGTTCGACGAGCGCCACTATCTCTGCGTCTTGCAGTAGCGGCAGCGCACCTTGAGCGCGACCCTGAGATTCGCACGCCGTTCGCTATTGCCAAATGCAGTGCCGTCGTTGCGGGAATGAGGCTGATGGTTTCCGCGCCAGAAGCTTTGGCCGTTGCGATCAGCGCCTTGACCGCGTCCTCGCGCTCCGGCGTCCAGTCGTTAAAGGGATAGACCTGGCTCAGTCCGACAAGGCGAAGACCCTTGTCGCGCGCGATGCGTCCGGCCTCTGTTGGGTCAATGTCATCGAACAGGGCGCGGCGTATGTCGTTGCGCACTTCGACCCCGACACAGCCGAGTTTTGCGGCCAGATCGAGAAAGGGCACGTAACCGAGTTTCGGTACGGTCATATGGTTCAACGCTGTCTGCATGCCGCACTCCCCAGCCGAAACCTCCTTCCGGCGATAGGAATCACTATTGCGCCGATTCCCGGCCTCGGTCAATCAATGGAGAAGTATTTTGCGTCATTAATGATGTTTTTTGACCAGAAGCAATGACGTTTTTACGTCTTTATACAATTTCGGGGAGATGCAAACGCGGTTCCAGAAAATACTGCCCGGGAACGCCATCATCATCTTGGCCACCGGCAACAATCATCATATCCACAAGTTCCCGGCAGAGTTCAGGAGAGGCGTCGCAATGGCCATGATCGCATAGCCATCGACCAGTGCCGCACGACTCTCACCAGTCAACTCGTTAACGATGAGTGCGACCTGCGGTTCGGCATGGCGCTCGCGCAGTGCCGCGATCGCACCTTCCATACCGCCCCCGCCACATAGATGCCCTTTAAATCCGGATGTCGGTCGAGCAGATCGAGTGTTGCTTCGTAGGTCAATTGCCGTGTCTCAAGGTTGACGAGCGTATCAAGTACCGAAAACTCTGGCCCCGCCTCGCGCACAAACGAGCGGAACCCGACCTCGCGCAAGTCATGCCCGTGCCAGCGGTTCCCTCCACGAAAATCGCAAGCTTGCCGGGCTCATGGACAGTCTTTGTAATCAACCAGGCCGCCAATCGCCCAACCTTCATGTTGTTCAGGCCAACATAGTTCTTGCGAATGCCTTGTGCGAAATCGTTCAGGAGCGAAAAAACCGGTACGTTTTTGTCTTTCAGGTCCTGAACAATTCGGTCGAGTTTCTGATCGTTCACCGCAGCACCGGCAATCGCGTCGCAAGTTTCGCCCAGCTCCGTCAAGATTTCGGCGAACTCGGCGGGCGACTGCGATGATGAGAACCGAACAATTGCTTCCCCGCGTATGTCAGTGCGCGCCGCAACGGCCTGATCGATTTCCCGCGCGAAGTTACGATAGAACTCTTGCGTTTGCTTCAGAAGCACAAAGCCGAGTTTTTACTTCCGGAAGCGACTGGTCGAGCCGATCCCGAAAAGTCCCCATTCCGTGATAGCCCACGCGTTGCGCCGCCTCTGCGATCTTCTTCAACGTGTCCGGCCTGACAGTGCCGCGCCCGTTGATTGCTCGATCGACCGTCGTCACACTGACACCGCCTCGCGAGCAACATCTTTGATTGTTGTTCTATTCGCCATGTGCAGCTCCCAGATGACGGGTTTTCGTCATGTGAGGCTAGAATCTTCATTTGGCCTTGGCAAGGTGCTATCAGACCAATGAGAACTCGCATCAGATTGCTAGCGCAGCCTGAATCTATGCGCTCAATAATTGGCGCCACTCAGTCAGAGCGGCAGTTCGATTGAGCTTAAAATTGTCTCGTGAGTAGAAGTGGCGCTCCTGATTGAAATGGTTGTGGACTGAAGAGTGGACTGCAGCGAACTTCTGCAGACATCGCATTTGTCGGAAGCGGAGCATAGCGCGTTCTCGTCGTCGAAACGGCAAGTGGGAATTCTCCGCCCTATTATTTACACCAGCGACCCGTTTCCTGCCGATCCGCGTTGCCAACAACTTTCATTGCAGCGCCGTAGGAACGTAGTTTATCCGTCACAACTACTTCTGGCCCGCCGTAGCGCTTCATTGCTTTTCTGAGGAATTTCAATGCTGCCTTGCGGTCTCGGCGCTTGGTTACATAACTTTCAAGCGCCTCACCTTCGTGATCAACGGCGCGCCAGAGATAATGCGTCTCTCCGTTGATCTTTACGAAGACCTCGTCCAGATGCCACTGCCAGTTTCGAATCCGATCGCATCCGACTAACCCGGTTTCTTCGTATCTCAGCAGCAAACATCGGACCAAATCTATTCACCAAAACCGAACTGTTTCGTGGCTGATCTCAATGCCTCGTTCGTGCAGAAGATCTTCCACGTTACGAAGTGAGAGCGGAAACCGAACATAAAGCATCACAGCCAAGCGGATGATCTCAGGACTCGTTTTTAAAAAAGTACCTGAATGGGGAGTGTTTTGTCATTCGGCGAGGCTACGAGACCACCTGCCCGTCTCAAGCTCGTTTTGTCTGACAGTACCGTTAGCGGCGTTTTGAGGCTTTCAACTTTCTATCGGTCACTTTGGCCCAAGAGCGAGCGTTCGATAGAGATCCTCCAAAGATCGCGTCGCGGTTCAGATCGTAAGCCTCTGACATCAAATGTCTTTTGCCCTCGCGCTCCCAATAGAGATCATCATTCCAGAGTTGGCGACGTTGTTTCATGGACTGAAACGTAATTGTCATCAAACAGCCACGCGACATTGATGATGTCCCAAATGACCCCAAGTCTTGGTTTCTGATCGGTGATCGCGAACATCTCGTGAAGTGGGTTGTTGGTGTAGAGATGCCAAAGATACGCGCCAATCGCCCCATGGGGTTTCACGAATTGCTCCATCTCTGGATAAGAGATTTTGAGCTGCGCACCCACGTGATAGCCAGGCAGATAAACATGCGGCACGCCGCACTCGAACAGCAATTGCGAGGCAAGGCGATCTTGCACGAGGTTTAGCGATGGCTCGTTACAAAAGGGCGAATAGCTGGGAAGGATGCGGTCCAAACCACGACGATATTGTCGATGATATCAGGTGCCACCAAGAGCGCGGATGCAATATTGGTTAGTGCGCCCATGGCGAGGATGTAGACAGGGCCATCTTCGCGATTGCGGGCTTGCTTGATTATAAAACGGTGGGACTCGGTTTCAATCGGCGTGTCGAAGTCTGTCAGGTAACCTGGGGCACCGCGAAAGACTTTGCCGTCTGATGGAACGCCGCATTTCTCGAAAATGGTCAAGATTTCTTGATAAGAGAGTTCAACACCTTCTTCTGGCGTGTAGAATGTCACGTCCTCGGCGTTGCGCCCCGCGTCCACAATGCTTTGCGCCCAGCCACCAGAGTCCGCCAATGAATTTTTCTTCGACATGATCTTTCGGTCCACCATTTTTCAGAATGCGAACCGATTCAATAAGCCCCTCTTGATGGTGCTGGAAAGAAAACGGAACAGCGGTCACGCCTTCGAGTTTTAGGCGCTCTGGAGGAGTAACGCCCAAGCAAGCGCATACTGATCGTCGATCTCATTGGCTGTGTCCGTATCAATGATCACGCGCGCCGTGCTCAGGGCGCGCAAGGCGGCTGCGCATCAAATCGTCATCTAGTTTTGGAAACCGAGCAATAGCGTCTTTCAAAGTGGTCATGTCTTATCCTTAATTTCCAAAGCCTTTGCCAAAGGCCTCTTCTTTGATGAACCGCTCGGTGATGAGCAGGAGAATGATACCCGGAACGGTCACAACCAAAGTGATGCCAGCGGCAGAGGCATCCAGCGTACCGCCCGAAATTTTCGAGAACAGCAGCGTTGGTAGGGTGATGATTTTGCCTTGTCCATGAAGAAGGTCAGCAGGAGGTGCTGTCAGACGAATGAGAACTCGCATCGGATTGCTTGCGCAGCTTTAATCTATGCGCTCAATAGTTGGCGCCACTCAGTAAGAGCGGCGGCACGGTTTAGCTTGAAATTGTCTCGTGAGTAGAAGTGGCGCTCCTGATTGAAATGGTTGTGGACTGAAGAGTGAACGGCAGCGAACTTTTGCAGACAGCGCATCTGTCGAAAGCGGAGCATGGCGCGTTCTCGTCGTCGAAACGGCAAGTGGGAATTCTCAGCCTGATTATTTACCCAGCGACCCGTTTCCTGCCGATCCGCGTTGCCAACAACTTTCATTGCAGCGCCGTAGGAACATAGTTTGTCCGTCACAACTACTTCTGGCCCGCCGTAGCGCTTCATTGCTTTTCTGAGGAATTTCAATGCCGCTTTGCGGTCTCGGCGCTTGGTGACATAACTTTCCAGCACCTCACCTTCGTGATCAACGGCCCGCCAGAGGTAATGCGTCTCTCCGTTGATCTTCACAAAGACTTCGTCCAGGTGCCACTGCCAGTTCGAATACGATCGCATCCGACTAACCCGATTTCTTCGTATCTCAGCAGCAAACATCGGACCAAATCTATTCCACCAAAACCGAACTGTTTCGTGGCTGATCTCAATGCCTCGTTCGTGCAGAAGATCTTCCACGTTACGGAGTGAGAGCGGAAACCAAACATAAAGCATCACAGCCAAGCGGATGATCTCAGGGCTCGTTTTAAAATACCTGAATGGGGAGTGTTTGTCATACGGCGAGGCTACGAGACCACCCTGCCCGTCTCAAGCTCGTTTTGGTCCGACAGGACCACGCCGAGGCCCTAGACGCTCTAGGGAAGCTCCGAGGAGGACAATGTGCCTTCCGGCAACGCTGCATTCATCTGTCACCCGACAGACTACGCAACGCTCGCTGCAACGGTCGTAGATAGCGGCTCAGGTCGCTTTGTGGTCGAGAATGGCGCGATACTGGGCCAACGAGTGTGGTTCAATCAACTCTGGCAACTGCTGGCACTGTTATCTTGGGTGATTACTCTCACCTAATTGTTGCGATGTTTGGCGGCACTGATTTGATCGTCGATCCTTACAGCAGCGCAACCTCAGCAACGGTCAAGATTACTACGCACAATTTTGCGGACGTTTGAGTTCGTCATCCCGTAGCGTTCTGCAAGATAACGCTTACGGCGTAAAGATAGCTGCGGTTTTCGGGTTTCCTCTTCCCCTGGGTCGCCGCAGCTTGCCCCCATCTCATCACTGTCCTCTGCGTGGTTATTCTGCGTTTGTCGTGTGAGGTGGGAACTAATTTGCCAAATCGTTGTGTCTCAGGGTGTTTGATCATTGTGGTATACCAACTGGCATATAAATAAGCATAATTTATCTCTATAATACTGTTTTTATTATATATTATTCAATTATA
>JAYQLI010000043.1:0-7140 GCA_038143065.1 Rhodospirillales bacterium
GGCGCTTTTGATATGTGCCGTTCTCGGTGTGCTGCTTTTTCGCAGCGACAATCGTATCGAAGCTGTTGCACTTGGTGCGATCATTGGCGGCGCACTCGGAAACGTCGTAGATCGCTTCCGATTTCAAGCCGTTACTGACTTTCTGAGCTTCCACATCGCGGGCCTGTATTGGCCGGCCTTCAACTTGGCCGATGTTTTTGTCGTATGTGGCGTTGGCGTACTTTTGTTGTATCCGGTGTGGGACGCACGTCGTCAGGCATAAATGTCGATAGGCGTGCCATCGCGCACCATTGCATAAATCTCTTCAATCTGCCGATCACTGACCGCAATACATCCGGCGGTCCAGTCCTGCTTATTCGTTGGATCGATCCCCCGCCTCGGGCCACCGTGGATAAAGATATCACCCCCTGGAGACTGGCCTGAGCTGCCGCAAAGAGCGCGGTCGGCCGCATTCGGGTACGAAATGCCAATTGAGAGATGAAACAGGCTCTCGGGATTTCGGCGGTCGATGGTATAGGTTCCTTCGGGCGTGCGTCCGTCGCCCTCGAATTGCTTGTGTCCTTCCGGGGCAAAACCAAGCCCGACCGGGTAAGAGCGCAGCACGCCCTGCGCTCCATCGAGAACGAGCAGTCGTTGAGATTTGTAGAGGCGCAGGCGTGTCACGTCAGGGCCAGTGTACGAACTGAATTTGTTGGCGCATCCGGCCAAGAATGTCGCGACCGCACCAGATAGGAACAGCCGTCTCGGTAATTTTGTTATCATTACTGCCCAATGCCTCTTCTTCGGAGGTTCGTTTTGCCTATCTGATACAGCGTTGCCTTCCGCCAATCAATGGCCGTGAGCCAGCGCGCCCTTTGCCAATTCTTCGCCAACTTGCTCTCCGCCGCGCGGTCCTTGATCGTTGTCGCGCGCTCGTAACAACCGCAAGGCATTCGCGACAACGAGGAGCGAAACCCCGACGTCTGCCGCGATCGCGCCCCACATGGACGCCATGCCAAAGGCGGTCGCGACTACGAAGACTGCCTTGGTTGCTAAAGACAGGCCGATGTTCTGTTTGATGATCGACATGGTCCGGCGCGAATGCCCGATCAGCCATGGAACTTTGCCGATGTCGTCTGTCATGAGAGCGATGTCTGCCGTTTCAATCGCGGCGTCCGACCCGACCGCGCCCATTGCGATGCCGTAATGCGCACGCGCCATTGCCGGTGCGTCGTTCACTCCGTCCCTGATCATCGCGACGGTCGTATATTGCGCCACCAGCTCTTCGATGGCGGTGACCTTATCCTCGGGCAGGAGCTCGGCCCGCACCTCGTCGATACCGACTTCGGCAGCCACTGCTCTTGCCGTGGCCGCGTTGTCGCCGGTGAGCATCACGATCTTTTTGACACCCTGTGCGTGCAAACGCGCGACAGTGCCCTTGGCATCTGGCCGGATCCGGTCCCGCAGTTCGAGAACGCCGCTGACGCCGTTGGCATCACCGATCGCCACCAGCGTGCTGCTCGCGCCTTCGATCTGATTGCGCAGATCAGCCGGAATATCCCCGCCAAGGCCCTTTTCCTCGGCAAACCGGTCTGAGCCGAGCCAGATGGACTGACCGCCCATTTGACCCTCAAGGCCGCGCCCTGGGACGGTTCGGGTATCCTCGGCGGCGACGATTTTTATTCCGTCCTGCTCTGCACGGCCAAGGATAGCCCGCGCCAGAGGATGTGAGGAACGCGCTTCGAGGGCCACGGCCCGTGCCATCAATTCGGCTTCGGTTGTGCCACCAAGCGGATAAATGGCCGCAACCTCGGGCTCACCCATGGTGATCGTACCGGTCTTGTCCATGGCCAGCGCTGTCGTGCGACCCGGGGCTTCGACATAGGCTCCGCCCTTGATCAGCACACCATTGCGCGCCGAGGCGGCAAGAGCCGCGACAATGGAGACAGGGGTCGATATCACCAAAGCACAGGGGCAGGCGATGACCAAAAGAACCAGTGCGTTGTAGAACCAAAAGCCCCAATCGCCGCCCGCGACAAGTGGCGGGATTAAGGCAATGAAAATAGCAAGCACCATCACAACTGGTGTGTAAATGCGGGCGAACTTTGTCACCCATTGTTCGACCTCTGCGCGACGCGAATGTGCATCGCCGACCATGCGAATGATCTTGGACAACACTGTGTCAGATGCCGCTTTCGTTGCCAGTACGGTCAACGTGCCCTCACCATTTATGGTGCCCGCGTAGACATCGTCGCCCGCCTCTTTTGGCACCAAAGCGCTTTCACCCGTAATGGGCGCCTGATCGACAGCTCCCGCCCCGTCGACAACTTCACCGTCCAGGGGAATGCGGTCCCCTCCGCGCACAATGAACTTGGTTCCGACAGCGACGGCGCGGCGGGAATATCCGTCTCAGACCCATCCTCGTTTATCACCCGCGCGGTCGGAGGCGCGAGGTCGAGAAGCGCCGAGACGGCATTGCGTGCGCGCCCGACGCTCCAGCTTTCAAGATACAGTGAAAGTGAAGAAGAAAAACGCAACAGTTGCGGCCTCGAAGAACTCTCCAAGCGCGATTGCACCGGCAACGGCAACCACCATCAACAGGTTCATATCAGGAGAGATCCGGCGCGCAGACGACCATGCTTTAGATGCCACCAGCCACACACCGAATAGAATTGCGCCAGCGAACAAGGCAACTTCCGCCATTGGCATCGCGGATTCCCCATGGCCGGAAAAGATGCCGATGGCCCCGCCAATCCCGGTTTCAACCAGATGGTATGTGAACCCCGCCGCCCAAAAGCCTCCGCTCAACATCGTAAACTGCTTTTGTTTCTTCAGATGTGCAGCCTGATCGGCGCTGGCGTCCTCGGCATCCCACGGTTTGGCCGTCATGCCAGTTGATGCGACCGCCTTGATGATGTTGTCCGAGGACACTGACGTGCCACCTTCAAGAACGGTCATTCTGGCGTTGATGACGTCAAAGGCCAGAAATTCCGCCCCTCCGACCTCTGGACCGACGACTTTGTTGAGGATCGAGACCTCTTCCGCGCAGTCCAAGCCGCTGACGTGGAAACTCCGCCCGTCGGAGGCGCTGACTTGCGTTGGCGGAACAGCATCACCACCACAGCAACTTGTGCCTGTTTCAGGCGAAGAAGCGGCATGATCGTGATCATGATGAGCAGCATCGTGTGGCATGAGTTATCCTTAGATTCGCGACTATTTTGACAAGGATACGAGCTACAGCAACTAGAGCTACAAGAAGAAAAATGACAGCGCGTCCTATATTCGTTTGAACTACGAAAACCTGCCTCAGTTAGTCACCTTCCAACAACGCGCCGGAGGAAGTTTTGAGGCCGAAGGCGGGAACGATTGAATATCGTCTGGCTTTCATCATATCAGCGAAGCAACAATACTTGGGTAAAGGGAGCCAAAAGATGATCAAGCGAAATGCAGCCGTATTCACGCTCATACCGCTCGTGAGCGCTTGCGCGGTCACCATGACCGAGCCTCAAGACGCAAGCCCGACACCTTCCATTCCTGAGGAAGTGATTGCTATTGCAGGACCCAACCAAGACCTCATGTCAGCCTTCCTGCGTCCTGAAGACAGTTGCTATTGGTACATGCACAATGGCCCGGTTGAAAAGACACCTCTGCCGCTTCGGACTGCTGACAACCGTCCCATCTGCATTCAACAGCCCGCAGAGGCATAACAAACAAAAACGGCCCTGAATTCATCAGAGCTGTCTTCATTTGTTCGCAGTCATCGACGATGCTTTGACTGTTAGCTGGTGGAGACCACGCTGTCGAAGCGGAGTAGAGATATACAGTTGAGCCGATTTCGACATTTGGATACAGCGCATTGATATGCGCCATCACCATCCGCACGCAGCCTGAACTCGCGCGGCCGCCAATCGATCTGGGGGGAGGCGTGCCATGAATACGCAAATACGTATCGCGCTGCCCGACGTAGAGGTAAATCGCACGAGAGCCGAGGGCATTTGTAGGACCAGGCTCCATGCCGTCAGCCCATCGCGCGTTCTCAGGGTCACGTTCGATCATCGATTGGGTCGGTGTCCAATGCGGCCATTCGACCAGACGGCGCACGGTATAAGTGCCCGGTTCATAAAGATTACCGCGCGCAATCGCGACGCCGTAGCGCATCGCCGTGCCCCCTCTTCGATGTGGTAGAGATATCTTGCGACAGCATCGACGTGGATATCGCCAGGCGCCAGCCCATCCCGTGCCTCGACCCGTTGCGGAAGGAAACGCGGTGCAAGATCCCATGGGTTAGATGTTTCAAGAACGAAGTTTTCTGGAGTAATTCTGCGCGTCCCAAGCAGCCTTTTGTGACGCCGTTGGCCATGTATTGGCAAAAGCGGGCGAAGCCAGCGGCGCTGAGAAAAGTGCAGTAGTGGTCGCGATGAAATGGCGTCTGGTCAGCATATTGAACTTGTCTCCGTCCTAATAGTCAATTTGCGTAATATGTGCCGCATGCTCCATATGACAGGTACAACCCTACACCAACTAGGGTTCAATAGAATCTTCGCTTCACACAAATTTGTGTATTTGCATTTGCGTACTGACAACATTTTGTCACGCGACGGAGGCCAGCAGCCAGTGGCCGCTTTCGGGAAAACCCGGCGTCGGCGTGAGCTTCCTTAAATCGGGGCTGAAAAAGGTCCGAACGACAGCTTTGTGCGGATTCAGGTCATTTGTGTGGCGTCCAGAGATCTAGGACTCTGGGCTCTAGCAGTCATTCGCCGCAATGCGATTAAATGTCTGCTTTGCGTTTAGCGTGCCAAGTGCCTTGTAAATGTTGATGCACAACCCAAAATAGCCTCCACCCTTTCTTCGGTGGAGGTTTTTTAAGCTTTGCGTCAGTTGAAAAAGGTGGACTTGATGAAGGCGATGTCCTGATGCATCATTCAAAGTGATACTTTAGAGCTTATAGGACTAAAGGGCTGTGAATGGGTGAAAAAGAGAAAACTAACTTCAGCCTGACTGGAATAGAAGATGATCTCATTAAGGCGGCGGTACAGGAAACAATTGGCCGAGAGCATACCGAAGAAGAGCTGGAACTGCTTGGATTAGAAGTGGCTGAAAATAGTCCTGAATTTGCAATTTTAGAACAACGTCAAAAGCAAGGTCTGTGGAACTACCCCTTTGATGGCAGTGAGGTATTTTCGCCGCTCGATGAGAATGGTGATGAAATTATCCCAACTGATATAGAGATCTTAAGGTTTGTCGCTGCAAAGTTTGTAAAGCGCGAAATGAATTTTTTCGAGATTACGAAACTTGAAAAGCCAATAACAAAATTCGATCTGCAGCCCATAGTTTTTACGTTAATCCGTTCGACTTTCCCAAAATATGAATTACCCAAAGAAAAACTAAAATCGCTTATGGATGCGCTAACAAGTAATCCCACGGCTGAGCCAGGTTTAAGCATTCCTGTTTGGAATGGGAAAACAATGACAGAGCCTGGAAATACAGAGAGCTTAATCTTTGATAATGGTCAATTTACAATCAATCTTTGGCAAGAGCCGAGCTACCGGAAACTAACCCCTAGGGATAATTCGCTAGGAGTTTTTGAAGAATTTCTAACATTCATTTTTAAAAACCCTGCAGAAAAAGAAGTCTTTCTGGACTGGCTGTCGTGGTGCTTGCAAAATGAAACTGACAAGCCCTCTTGGGCAATATTTCTATTTTCTGAGAAACATGGCACCGGAAAATCTACACTTGCGTCGGTCGTTAAAAAGCTTTTGGCGAAGAGAATGCTTCTGAACAGCAAGGCATCAAGCCGATTATAAGCCGCTTCAATAAGCCCATTTTGCATAAAAAGCTCATCTATGCCGAAGAAGTAAAAGTTGCCCAAAATTCTGATGACGGAAATAAACTCAAGACCTTAATTTCTGAACGTCAAACTATGGCGGAAAGTAAAGGAAAAGACATTGAGCCTGTAGATCATAGGTGCTGCTTTATTCTTACGACCAACCACAAACCAATATGGTTAGAGCCCGGTGATAGACGGTTTTATATTATCCATGTCGATCATGAAGGCTTTGCGGCTGGGGGAGCCAAGTACGAAGAATTCGTAGCTCTAGTGCAAAGAGTAAAGCAGACATATGACAGACCGATTGATCTTGCATCGCTCTATGGTGCTTTAAAAGAACGTAAACAGTCGGCCATCTTCGATCCTTATTCTTTAAATGTGAATAAAGTGGCAACGGATATCATGAAGGAGATAAATGCGCTTTCACCTGATATTGTCGAAGAGATGCTTGAGGAATTTCTTCGAGAGCATGGCATTCTTTTTGTACCGGTGAGGTATGCCAATAAGGTTGTAGAGTTTTTGCGCATAGAAATCCGAATGCATCAAAATATAGCTTTGATCGCTTAGGTTGGAAAAAGAAGAAGTTTGCTTGGGGCGGCAAGGGCCCAGCTTGGGCTTTCTATGACCCGCAATCTAACCCAGAGAAAGGACGGCTGCAGACAAAAAACTTTGTGGAGACAATAGAAAATCATCTTAACCGGACCTTGGGCCCAGCATTAAACGAAATTGGGTTTGGAATTAATTTTGAAATGATGGAACGCAAAGCTCCCAAAACACAAGAGAATGATGCTCCCTTCTAATAACAGTTCCTTAGAGCTTTGGTTAAGTGAGCTGGAGCTGCGACAACAAAGGTTTGAAAGAGATGCGTTGTTTTTACTTACTGCTAGTGAACGCCGCTGCTGGTGGGCAGAAATTATAGAAAACCCGGATAATGCAAACAGAATAATGCGAAACGCTTTGAGTGCTGAAGACAATAGAGGCCCAGGGTGTGTCGAAGTGGGAACGCCCAGCGTCCGCAGAGTGAGCATAAAAACACAGCAGATCTACTTGTATCAGCTGGTCTACTGGGTCGGTAATGCAATCGTCCCAAATGCAGACGATGTCGTGCGCCACATGTGTCACAACCGCCGCTGCATCAACCCAATGCACCTAGAACATGGCACGCAAGGGCAAAACATACACGACACGCGCGAACGCATCTAAAAAAGTCAAACCTTCAGTAAGTGAAAGTAGGTTGGAAAGTTGGATAGTTTGTATCTAAGGTATTGTTTTAATTGTGGAAGTGCTTTCCAAAAAAGAAATATCTTTGGAAATGTATTGGAAAGCTGTTGGAA
>JAYQLI010000044.1:0-58087 GCA_038143065.1 Rhodospirillales bacterium
CCCAAGCGCTCCGCCGAGCTGGGATGCTGCGATCAGCAGTGCGGCCGCCGCTGTGAAGCCAACAATCACTGAATGCGAAATGAATGAGATCAACCCGCCAAACCGCGCGAGGCCTGCGCCCAGTTGCAGGACGCCCACAAGAAACGTCATGGTGAGCGCGAGCGAGATATAAGCTGCCGAGCCCGGAGCGACGACGTTCGACAGAGAGGCAAATAGGATGGCAGATATTGCGGTCGTCGGTCCCGAGACCATAATGGCCGAAGACCCCCACCAGGCCGCAATGATAGCCGTGACCATCGCTGTGTAGAGTCCGTATTCCGGCGGCAGCCCGGCAATGATGGCGAAGGCAACGCCCTGAGGTAGGACAATGGCCGCGTTTGTTAGCCCGGCGAGTGCGTCTTTTTTCAAGTTTTTCGATGAGATGTTGGCGACCCAAGGCCGGACGGGTGACAGCATAGCTAGACGCGGCTGCCGGTGAAATGACGGCTGTTGTACGGAGGACATCACGACTCAGACTTTTTGCTTAGGACATGCGGACTATTATCAGCTGCGCGATGAATAGGCAATAATAATGTTGACTATGCATCATTAATGCGACTAAAATTGATGTATGGTCAGAATCAATTCCGACCACCCGCGGGCCGGGGATCGCGAAAATCGCGTGGATGGGCACGAAAGCCGCGCGCCATATAGAAGGAGGACCTATTATGGGACCTTTTCCGCATGATGCGCCGAAAGCAAAAATTGACGAGTTGAATATCGCCGGGACCGACGGCTTTGAGTTCGTCGAATTTGCCCACCCCGAGGCCGGCGTTCTCGAAGACCTCTTCACCAAGATGGGCTATGTCGAGGTCGCCAAGCACAAAAGCAAAGACATCTCGCTTTATCGCCAAGGCAACGTGAACTACATCATCAACCGCGACCCCGATGGGCATGCCGCGCAGTTCGTCAAGGACCACGGCCCCTGCGCCCCCGCAATGGCGTGGCGCGTAGTGGATGCGCAGCACGCTCTGAAATGCGCGCTTGATTACGGTGCCGAGGAATATACTGGTCCCGGCAAATCCATCGACGTGCCTGCAGCTGTGGGCATTGGTGGTTCGCTGCTGTATTTCATCGAGAACTATGACGACGGTAAGAACCCCTACGATGCCGATTTCGAGTGGCTGGGTGAAGCCGATCCCAAGCCTGAAGGCGCGGGCTTCTATTATATCGACCACCTGACCCACAACGTTATGCAGGGGAACATGGACACGTGGTATCGCTTCTACGCAACTGCGTTCAACTTCCGCGAAATCAAGTTCTTCGACATCAAGGGCAAGATCACCGGGCTGACCAGCCGCGCGCTGACATCGCCCTGCGGCAAGATCCGCATTCCGATCAACGAAAGCTCGGACGATCAAAGCCAGATTGAGGAATACCTCAAGGAATACAAAGGCGAAGGTATTCAGCACATCGCCGTTGCTTCAGAGGACATCTATGCCTCGACCGATATCATCGGTGATGCGGGCATCGACTTTATGCCGCCGCCTCCGGCGATTTACTACGACAAGTCTTTCGACCGTGTGAAAGGCCACGATGAGCCGCTCGACCGGATGAAAAAGCATGGTATCCTGATTGACGGCGAGGGTGTCGTGAAGGGCGGTATGACCCGCATCCTTTTACAGATCTTCTCGAAAACCGTGATCGGGCCGATCTTCTTCGAGTTCATCCAGCGCAAGGGTGACGATGGCTTTGGCGAGGGCAATTTCAAGGCGCTGTTTGAATCGATCGAAGAAGACCAGATTCAGCGCGGCGTTTTGAAAGCGGAGGCGTAAGTCATGAACGCTCCGACACCTGATTTCGTCGTGGCCAAGAGCCGCGCGAAGTACAACGAAGGCTACATGCCCGGCTTCGGCAATGACTTTGAAACCGAGGCCGTCGAAGGCGCGCTGCCCATCGGTCAAAATAGCCCACAGCGCTGCCCCTATGGTCTTTATGCCGAGCAGCTTTCGGGTTCGCCCTTCACCGCGCCGCGCATCTCGAACGAGCGGTCTTGGCTTTATCGCATGCGTCCCACGGTCCAGCATATCTCTGACATGGTCCGGTTCGATCTGCCGCATTTTCGCTCTGCTCCTACGGTTGACGAAAGTGGCCTGCCGCTGGCACCGATGCGGTGGGACCCGGCGCCGATCCCGGAGGACGCGGGCACCTGGCTGGAAGGTATGCGCACCATCTTCACCGGCGGCGATGTGCTGACCCAGGTCGGCTATGCGATCCACACCTATGCGGTGACGGAAAGCATGGAAACCGAGGTGTTCTACAACGCCGATGGCGAGATGTTGATCGTGCCCGAGGTGGGCGCGCTACGCTTCTTCACCGAGTTTGGGATCATCGACGTCGCCCCCGGCGAAATCGTCTGCATCCCGCGCGGTGTGAAGTACAAGGTCCTGCTGAACGGTGACCATAAGGCACGCGGCTATATCTGCGAGAACTATGGCGCTGTCTTCACCGTACCCGAGCGCGGCCCCATCGGTGCCAACTGCATGGCGAACCCACGCGACTTCCTGTCGCCCGTGGCCGCGTTTGAGCAGAAGGAAGGGGTCAAGCACCGGGTTGTGACCAAGTGGTGCGGCCAGTTCCATGCCTGCGAGATCGACCACTCGCCGCTGGACGTGGTGGCCTGGCACGGCAATTACGCGCCCTACAAGTACAACCTGAGGCACTACTCGCCCGTCGGCCCGATCCGCAACGACCACGCGGACCCGTCGATCTTTACCGTGCTGACCGCGCCTTCGGGCGAACCGGGCACAGCTAACATCGACTTTGTGATCTTCCCACCGCGCTGGCTGGTGGCCGAGGACAGCTTTCGCCCGCCCTGGTATCACATGAACATCATGTCGGAGTTCATGGGGCTGATCGAAGGGGTCTATGACGCCAAGCCCGAGGGCTTCGTGCCCGGCGGTATGTCATGCCACAACATGATGCTGCCCCATGGGCCGGATGCGGATGCGTTCTATGCGGCGTCCTTGAAGGACCTCGAACCCGAAAAGCTGGACAACACCATCGCCTTCATGTTCGAGACCCGCTTCCCGCAGCAGCTGACCAAATACGCGGCCGGACTTGATACGCTGCAGGTCAAATACCCGGATGTCTGGAAGCCTCTGCGCAACCATTTCGATCCGAACCGGCTGGTCTGGAACGGCGAATAATCTCACATTCAGGGGCGATCGACTGGGTCGCCCCACATGAAAGACTTGAAGGGAGGCTGACCATGGCTGGTCTGAACGAAACCCATAACCCTGCGCGCCGCTCATGGGTTGAATCGGCAAACGCGGCGGGCACAGATTTCCCGATCCAGAACCTGCCTTATGGCGTTTTCTCGGTGGATGGCGGGGCGCACCGCGTTGGTGTGGCCATCGGTGATCAGATCCTCGACCTGACCCAGTTGGAAGCGGATGGCATCCTGACCCCAGGCGGGGACGCGAAGGTGTTCGACCAAGGTGTGCTCAACCCACTGATGGCGTTGCCGCAGCCTGTCTGGTCCGAGACCCGCGCCAAGATTGGGGAACTCTTAGATGCGGAAGGCGGCGATCGATCGCTCCCGCTGGTCGCCCAGTCAGGCGCCGACCTTCATTTACCGATTTTTGTACGGTCCTTCACCGACTTCTACGCGTCCAAAGAGCACGCGACCAATGTGGGCTGCATGTTCCGCGACCCGGATAACGCGCTGATGCCGAACTGGCTGCATATCCCGATCGGGTATAACGGGCGCGCCTCGACCGTGGTGGCCTCCGGCACGCCGATCACCAGGCCCAATGGGCAGCTGAAAGCGCCCTCTGATGAGGCGCCGCACTTTGGCCCGTGTCAGAAACTGGACATCGAGCTGGAGCTGGGCGCCATTGTCGGTACGCCAAACCCGATGGGTGCGCCGGTGACTGCGGCGGAGGCTTATGACAACATCTTCGGCTACGTGCTGATGAACGACTGGTCCGCCCGCGACATTCAGGTCTGGGAGTACCAGCCGCTGGGGCCGTTTCAGTCCAAGGGCTTCGGCACTTCGATCAGCCCTTGGGTTGTATCCCGTGAAGCGCTTGAGCCATTCCGCGTAGACGCGCCCGAGCGGGTGAAGCCACTCTTGCCTTATCTGCAAGAGGACACGCCCAACAACTTTGACATCGTGATGCAGGTGACGCTGGCCCCCAAGAGCGGCACGCCAAGCGTGATCAGCACGACGAACTACAAGTACATGTACTACTCCTCGGCCCTGCAACTGGTGCATCATGCCTCGTCAGGGTGCGCGATGGAAACCGGCGATGTGCTGGGTTCAGGCACCATCTCGGGGCCGACGCAGGACAGCTATGGCTCTATGCTAGAGCTGACCTGGAATGGCCGTGACGCGCTTACCGTCGATGGCGGGACGCGCACCTTCCTGGAGGATGGCGACAGCATCAACATCACCGGGCATTGCGACGGCGATTATCGCATCGGTTTTGGAAACTGCGAAGGCACGATCCTCCCCGCGCCGGAATTTGGTGGCTGAGATGTCGGACGCCTGGAAATCCTACCGGGGTGCCCCGGAAGACGGGGCAGAGGTTTGCGCCGTCACGGACATCCCGGACGACAATACGTTGTGCCTTGAACTGGACGGATTTCCATTGCTGCTGGTGCGACGGGGGGATGACGTAAGAGCTTACGTCAATGCCTGCCCGCATCAATACATGCCGCTGAACTATCAGGGCGATAAGTTGATCTCGGCAGACAAGACGGTGCTGCGCTGCACGATGCACGGCGCCGGATTTTCGGTTGAATCGGGCGAAGGCGTAGAGGGCTTGGGGATTGGCACCTGCCTTGATCCAGTGCCTGTCGCCATTGCCGACGGCACGGTGCGGGTCGGGGGATAACGCGAAGACGATCAAAGGAACTCTTTAGTGGCACAGATCATCTTTCATGACAGTCTTTTGTCTTCTGCCGCGTGGCGGGTGCGTGCCGCATTGCAGTTTAATGGCATCGCGCATCAGGTTCGGATGCATAACATCATGGGGCACGGGCATCGCACCCCGGCCTACATGGGTCTGAACCCGCAAGGCACGGTGCCCGTGCTTGAGGTGGATGGCTTGGTTATCCCGCAATCGCTCGCGATCATCGAATACCTCGAAGAAACGCTTCCCGAACAGCGCCTGTTGCCGACTGATCCAGCCGCGCGTGCCCGGGTGCGCATTCTGTCCCACATCATCGCCATGGAGACCCATGCGGTCACCAACCGCGACGTGGCAAGCGATGCCTCGAGCGGGGGCGACATGACCGACTGGATGCAGCGCTATATCGCGCGCGGGTTCGACGCGTTCGAGGGCCATTTGGATCATCCAGAGACCGGCACGTTCTGTCACGGTGACACGCTCACGATGGCCGATTGCTGTCTGATCCCTCAGGCGCGCAATGCCGAAAAAACGGGCGTCGATCTGGGGCGCTGGCCGCAGATTGCCGCGATTTATGCCCGCGCCTTGGAGCATCCCGCATTTGCAGAAACGCATCCCGACCGTTTGGCGGGCGTAGCGGACAAAAAAGGATAAAGACATGACCGATTTGAACGGCAAAACCGCCCTCATCACCGGCTCGACCAGCGGGATCGGCCTTGCCATTGCTGAGGCCATGGCCGGGGCCGGGGCCAATATCGTGTTGAACGGCTTCGGCGATGCGGACGCGATAGAGGCCACCCGCGCCTGGCTTGCCGCCACTTATGGCGTCACCGTGGCCTATGACGGCGCGGATATGACCAAGCCCGACCAGATCGCCGCCATGATCGCCAAGGCCGAGGCCGATTTCGGATCGCTTGACATCCTGGTGAACAACGCAGGCATCCAGCATGTCGCGCCGGTCGAGGACTTCCCGCTGGAGAAATGGGACGCCATCATCGCGATCAATATGAACTCTGCCTTTCACACCTCGCGCGCGGCTCTTCCGGGCATGAAGGTACGGGGCTTCGGGCGGATTATCAACGTGGCTTCGGCCCATGGGTTGATCGCCTCGCCCTACAAGGCGGCCTATGTCACGGCCAAGCATGGCGTTGTTGGCATGACCAAAACCATCGCTCTGGAGACGGCACAGAACGGCATCACCTGCAACGCGATCTGCCCGGGCTACGTGAAAACGCCCCTGGTCGAGGCGCAGATCCCCAACACCGCCAAAGCGCGCGGCATCACCGAAGAGGAAGTGGTGCGGGACGTCATGCTGGCTGGGCAGCCCACGAAGAAATTCGTTGGCCTTGACGAGGTAGGGGCCTTCGCGGTCTTCCTCGCTTCAAACGCAGGCGCGTCGATCACTGGTGCGGCCCTGCCGATCGACGGAGGCTGGACCGCACAATGACAGTTCCATTACTTTATGACTACTGGCGGTCTTCGGCTAGCTACCGCGTGCGTATCGCGCTCAACCTTCTGGGCGAGGTGTACGAAGCCCTTCCGGTCAACCTGCTGACCGCCACGCATCGCGATGCGGACTATCTGGCCCTGAACCCGCAAGGCATCTTGCCGACGCTGGTTATCGACGGGCAGACCTTGACGCAATCGCTGGCGATTATCGAATATCTGCACAGCACGCGGGACGGCTCCAGCCTGATCCCCGACAGCCCGCTGGAACAGGCCCGCGTGCGGCAATTGTCCTATGCGGTGGCGATGGAAATCCACCCAGTGTGCAATCTGGGTGTGGCAAAGCATGTGGGCGCGCTGACCCATGGCGGCGACGCAGAGCGCGTCGCCTGGATGCGGCACTTTATCGGCAAGGGGCTGGATGGCCTTGAGGGATTGTTGGCGCAAGGCGGAGCGGGACTGTTCTGCCACGGCGATACGCCGACCATGGCCGATTGCTGTTTGATACCGCAGCTCTACAATGCGGATCGCTGGGGTGTTGACTATTCCGGTCATACACATATCAGCCGGATTGCAAAGCAAGCCGCAAAGCACCCGGCATTCCAGGCTGCCCATCCCGATGCTATCGGCCCACCAGAGGCGTAATCCATGCCGAACAAGACCTCTCTCCAGAAGCGGCTGCCGCGTTGATCCATGACGGCGATACGGTCACGACCTCGGGCTTTGTGGGTATCGGTGTGCCAGAGACCCTGCTGCGGGCTGTATCGGACCGATTCCAAGACACAGGCGCACCGCGCGACCTGTCCTTGTTCTTTGCAGCGGGGCAGGGGGACGGTAAGGATCGCGGTCTCAACCATCTGGCTCATGACAGGCTCTTGTCGCGCGTCGTCGGCGGTCATTGGGGGCTGATCCCCAAAGTCGCTGCACTGGCCAATGCTGGAGAGATCGACGCCTATAATCTGCCGCAGGGCGTCATCAGCCAGATGTTTCGGGATATTGCCGCTGGAAAGCCCGGCACGCTGTCGCGAGTCGGCCTTGAGACATTTGTTGATCCACGCCAGACCGGTGGCAAGCTGAACCCGCGAACCACGGATGATCTGGTAGAACTGATGCAGATCGGCGGCGAAGAGGTTCTTTTTTACAAAGCAATGCCCATCGATGTGGCCCTGCTCCGCGGCACGACGGCGGATACCAAGGGCAACGTGACGATGGAGAATGAGGCGCTGACCATCGACAATCTGGCGCAGGCGATGGCGGCCAAGAACTCGGGCGGGGTCGTGATTGTACAGGTGGAGAACGTGGTCGAGGCAGGCTCGCTCAGCCCCCGCGATGTGGAGATCCCTGGCGCTTTGGTCGATGCGGTGGTGATCGCCGAGCCGGACGATCACATGCAGACCTTCAAGACGCCATTCTCACCCGCCTTCACGGGCCGCTACAAAGCGCCCACGGGAAACCGCGCGGATCTGGACCTGAACGTGCGCAAGATCATCGCGCGGCGTGCCGCATTTGAGCTGCCAGTGAACGGGATCGTCAACCTTGGCATCGGGATGCCCGAAGGCGTGGCCGCTGTGGCGGCGGAGGAGAAAATCCTTGACAATCTGACACTCACCGCGGAGCCCGGCGTGATCGGCGGGCAGCCCGCCTCGGGGTTGGACTTCGGGGCGGCTGTGAACACCGACGCGATTATCGCCCAAAACCAGCAGTTTGATTTTTACGATGGCGGGGGCCTTGATATTGCAGTGCTTGGCATGGCCGAGGTGGGGCGGGACGGGTCAGTCAATGTCTCGAAATTCGGGCCGCGCCTCGCGGGTGCGGGCGGGTTCATCAACATCAGTCAAAATGCGCGCAAGGTTGTGTTCACCGGCACCTTCACCTCGGTCGAGTTAGACATCCGGGTGGCCGACGGGGCACTTGATCTGCGAAGCGAAGGTCGCGTTCGAAAGTTCATTGAAAGCGTCGAGCACACCACCTTCTCGGGCGCGCGCGCCGCGCGACTGGGCCAACCGGTGCTCTATGTAACTGAGCGCTGTGTCTTCCGCTTGACCCCTGACGGCTTGGAACTGATCGAGGTGGCGCCCGGCATAGATCTGGACCGGGACATTCTGGATCAGATGGCCTTTCGCCCGATCATTGAAGACGTGCAACCCATGGATCCGCGCATCTTCACCGATGATCCGATGGGGTTGGATGTTGATCTGTTGGCGTTGGATTTGGATGTGCGGATCGCACTGGATACGGCGCAAGAACGGCTCTTCATTAATCTCGAAAAGCTACGTATTCGCAACATTGGTGATGTCGAACGGATTAACGCGCGGGTCGAGGCGGTCTGCGGCGGGCTGGATCACAAGGTCGATGCCATTGTTAACTATGATGGAACGGTGATCTATCCCGAGATTGAAGAGCACTATGCCGCACAGATCCAAACGCTAGAGAAACGGTTCTACCGAACCACGACGCGCTATTCCGCTTCGGTATTCATGCGCATGAAACTGGGCAAGGTGTTCGCCCGCTCCGAGGCTGCGCATATCTTTGAGTCGCAGCGAGATGCGCAGGCGTTTCTGGATGGGATATCCGGCGCATAAGCTTTAGGTCCCCAGCACTTCGCCCAGTTTCGACAACCCGCGCCATAAAGCGTCTTCATCTTCCTGGCCAATTTGTTCTTTTAATTGCTTCTGGCGATCTGCAAATTTTGGTCGGACCTCGTCCAGGATGCGCCGACCTTCGACGGAAAGGTTCACAAGTTTCTTGCGCTTGCTGTTGGGATCGGCGGAGAAGGTGACGAGGCCCTGCTTCCCAAGGTTTTCCGCCGTGCGGCTTATCTGGGCGCGATCGAGGGCGGTGAACCGGCTGAGATCAGAAATCGAAATAGCTCCAAATGTCTCGACGACGTTCATTATCCGGTAGCCCGTCAGGCTGAGCGGCGAGCCCTTGAGCAGCTCAACTGATTGATGATCAAGGACTTTGCTCAAGACAGACAGGCGAAACGTCAGTCGGCTTTCAAGATCTTTCACCTTTTCCAACTGGCTCTCTAATGTGGCGGCTGTAAGTTTCATCAAGATCTCCTTGTTGCACACGCAACATTTTTGTTGCTTTCGTATCGTAATAAACGTAATGTCTGATTAAAGATGCGACGGCAATGAGAATCGTGCAAGGGAATTTGATGGGAACTCCGACTAACATCTTGTTCGTCATGGCAGATGAACATCAAGCGGGCGCGCTTTCGTTTTTGGGCCATCCCGTTGTGCAAACGCCAAACCTTGACCGTTTGGCCGCGCGCGGAACGGTGTTTCAAAACGCCTATACGCCTTGCCCGATCTGCGTGCCCGCCCGCGCGGCCGTCGCAACAGGACGCTACACTCATAAAACCGGCTATTGGGACAATGCCCACGCCTATGATGGGCGCGTGCCGGGCTGGGGCAGCGTTCTACAATCGGCAGGCGTGTCTGTGACCAGCATTGGCAAGCTACACTATCGCACCGCCGAAGATCCCACTGGTTTTGACGAACAGATCCTGCCCATGCATATCCAGAACGGGATTGGCCAAGTTTGGGGATCGGTGCGCAATCCGCTTCCCAAGGTCGCCAAAGGAACGGGTATGCTGGGACAAATCGGCGCTGGCCTCTCCAAGTATAACTCCTTCGACATGAACGTTGCTGAAAAGGCCGTCGATTGGCTGCAAGAGCCTCAACGCAAAGCAGAGCCCTGGGTGGCCTTTACCAGCTTTGTCGCGCCACATTTCCCGCTGACCGTCCCACAAGAATATCTGGACATGTACCCGGCGGTTGAAATGCCCCTCCCGTCTGTGCGTCCGGGCCCGAATTACACTGTTCATCCCTGGCTAGACCGGATGAACGACATCGAAAACAGTGATGCCGAGCTTGGCACTGATGAAAAACGCCGCGAGGCGATTGCAGCATATTATGCGCTTTGTACCTTTGTTGACACGCAGATCGGTCGTGTGCTGGATGCTTTGGAAGCCTCCGGTCAGGCCGAAAACACGCTTGTGATCTACACCTCAGATCATGGGGAAGGTCTGGGCATGCGCGGCCGCTGGGGCAAATCGCATCTTTACCGCGAGAGCGTGCAGGTGCCGATGATACTTGCTGGACCGAGTGTTTCCGCAGGCAGCACTGTCACAACGCCTGTAAGCCTTTTGGACATTGCGCCGACGATCAGCGACGTTTGCAAATTGCCCGCCGACCTCGAATGGGTGGGCCAATCCTTGCTGAAGATCGCCGCCAAGCCGGATGACTCTGAACGGCTAGTCTTCGCCGAATATCATGCAGTCAACGCGCCTTCAGGTGGCTTCATGCTCGCGAATGCGCGCTGGAAATACCACGAATTCGTCGGCTACGGCGCCGAGTTGTTTGACCTGGAAGCAGACCCGCTTGAGGTCAACAACCTGATAGAGAACCCCAAACACAAGACCATTGCGCAATTCATGCGCACTCAACTTCACGCAATCTGTGACCCTGAGGCCGTCGATGCAGCAGCAAAGGCGGATCAGGACAGGCTGGTTGCGCGATTTGGTGGCCCGGAGGCCGCCTTCAACACTGGACCCTCCGGTGCAACACCGGTTCCAACGTAATCCATCTTCGCAAATAGAGAGGAAAACTATGAAATTCGCATTTTTGAAGAGCGCAGTCGCCACACTGGCAATTGCAGCATCCGCAGTAACCGCAAACGCCGAGGATTGGGCGCCGAATGGCCCGATCAAAATGATGGTGGCGTTCCGGGCTGGTGGCGGCGTGGACACAATGGCCCGTCTGCTGGCCGAAGAACTAAGCGCACGCAATGGCTGGGAGTTCATTCCAGAAAACGTGGCTGGCAAAGGCGGCGCCACGATGGCGACTGCTCTCAAGGACGAGCCGGCAGATGGTTTGGCCATAGGTGTAACAGTCAACGAAGCTGTGACCTACGGCGTTCAAGCGGCACGCAACCCCGGCTATTCGGTGGACGATTTTGAGTATCTCTCTACGCTCACTGGATCTCAAATGGGGATCATTGCAAAAGCAGACCGGGGCTGGAACGACTTGGGCGATGTGATCGCTGCCGCGCAAGCGGGCGAAAAGATTACATTTGGCGCGATGAGCCCCAAGCTTGCGGATGCGGCATATGTGATTGGCAAAGCCAACGGCGTTGAGTTCACGACTGTTATGGTCAAGGGCGGCAAGGGCGGCCTGAACGGTGTTGTTGCAGATGATCTGGACGTTGCTTGGGCGGCTGGCGTGCAAACCCCGGGCGTCAAAGCAGGCGAACTTGTCAACATTGTGTCTGCCGAAACCAGCCCGCTCAGGATTTCGCCAGATGCGCCGCTGCTGGAGCAGTACAATGTGCCGTTCACCTTCGGTGTGCAGTTCATGGTTATTGCGCCTGCTGGCCTGGATGATGCGGCAAAATCTGCCTACATCACGGCAATCGCCGAGGTTTTGAACGATCCTGAAAGCAAGGTTGCGGCCTTCGCAAACAAGGCCTTCGCTGGCCCTGTCGTGATCCAAGGGGATGCCCTGCGCGCAGAAATTGACGCGAACTATGCGGCCGCAGGCGCCCTTTTGGATGCTTCTGCTGAATAAGCCTGATTTGGATCCGGCCCGGTGAAACCGGGTCGGGTCATCCATTCTTCTATACAGCACTCATGAAGGGAGGCGTGCCATGCTTGGACGGTCTGTCGAATTGTGGATTGGTTTTGGGTTTTTAGTTTTGTCGTTGGTCGCGGTGTTTGTCTGGGTGCCTTTCGATAGCGAAACTCCTCCGATCTATGAGTTCCGTCGCAACACTTACATCGGGGATGCAATGCTTCCGATGGTGGCGGCTTCTGGCATTGTATTATGCGCCGCGGTTCATTGCTTTCTTTCGTTTCGCAGGCGTGACGAGAAAGGTGGCGACGGCCCCTTCGACGCGATGACTTTCATCTTTTTTGCCGCCGTTGTTGGCATATGCGTCAGCTCATTCGCGCTCATGTATTGGGCGGGCCCAGTCGCTGTTGCGCTGTTTGGCCCATCGGGTGAAGAAGCTGTCACCTATCGCCAGCTGCGCGGCACTGTTCCGTGGAAATACATTGGCTTCATTCTTGGCGGGTTCACGTTGGTTTTTGGCATCACATCTCTGATTGAAGGACGTTTGAGTGCTAAGCGTGCGCTCTCGTCGATCCTTGCTGTGATTGTCCTTATCCTCATCTTCGACGTGCCTTTCGACACGATCCTCTTACCCCCGAACGGAGACTTCTAATGAGCGTCCTGGAGTATGTCTGGGCGGGGGTACTGGCGGTAATAGCCGGCCCCGCCGCCTTTGAGATTTTCGGAATTGCCATTCCGATTACGCCCTTGATGGTGTTTGTCGGCTTTGTCATTGGGATCGTCGGTGGCGCAACGCCTGGCCTCGCCGGGCCGTTCCTGATGGCCATTTCGCTCCCGATCCTGCTCTCGATCTTTGGCTTTACACCGGACGCGTTGCTGCCGGTTCTGGGCTTTCTTGTGGGCGTCATGAAGGGCGCTACGGTTGGCGGCGCGGTTCCCGCAATTTTGTTTAATACGCCCGGCACGCCGGATGCGATGTTGACCACGTTTGACGGCTACCCGATGGCGAAAAAGGGACAGGCTGGCAAAGCACTCAAGACGGCGCATTTCGCATCGGTTTCGGGCGATACCTTTTCTGACCTCGTTCTGTTCACCTGTGCGCCGTTTTTGGCGATCATTGTCGAGGCCTATCTTGGCTTCGGTGAAAAGGCGGCATTGATCCTGCTATCGCTTGCGTTTGTCGCAGCGGTTGTAGGAGCCTCTCCGATGAAGGGCATGATTGCCGCCTTCCTCGGGCTCTTCATTGCCGCGATCGGAACAGGTGAGGACACCTATTCGCGGCTTTCATTTGGCATTGATTTCCTATCTAATGGTGTGCCATTGATCACGGCCGTTCTTGGCGTATTGATCCTGGGCGAAGTCCTTTTTGCCTTTGAACAGATGTGGCGCGACAGACAGTCTGACCAGCCGCCTGTCGAGGTTTCGCAATCACGCGATAACAAGCTGACCTGGAAAGACCGTCGCAAGCTTATGCCATTTATCAGCGTGTCAGCGGTCATTGGTACAGGTATCGGTGCGCTGCCGGGCATTGGGTCGACGCTTGCGGCGACGCTGGGATATGCGACGGGCGAGCGGATGCACAAGGGCAAGGTACCCTTTGGCCAAGGCACACCTGAGGGCGTGGCCGCCACCGAAGCTGCGAACAGTTCGGTTTCGGGCGCGAACCTGATCCCGGTTTTGTCGCTGGGTATTCCCGGAAATGTGGGGGCTGTATTCTTGATTCTGGCCGCCGAAAGCATTGGTGGGTTCAATCCCGGGCCAAGCGTCTTCCGTTTCACAGCCTCGGAGGTGAACCCGGAACTGGTTATTGCCTTTGGCCTCTTCACCACGATGATGCTGGCCAACATCATGAACTGGATCATCGGTGGTCAATTCATGCGCATGGTGGGCGTCATGGCCTCCATCCCGAAACAAGTTTTGTTGCCGATTGTTCTGCTGCTGACCATGACCGCGATCTATGTGCAGGAAACGGATTTCAACGCTTTCTACTTTGCCTTTGCTTTTGCAATTCTCGGCTACCTGATGCGCAAACTGAAGATACCAACCCTGCCTTTCGTCATCGCGTTCATTCTCGCGGGCAATTTGGAAACGGCATTCCGTCAAGCATTTGCTGTGGCTGATGGAGATCCGTTCTTCTTATTCAAGAGCCCACTGTCGCTGGTTTTCTTGGCTCTGTCTGTTGCAGTGATCGTGTTCTTTTCGCGGCCCAAGAAACCCGCAGTGAATGCAGCAATTGATGCAGAGAGGGACGCGTAATGGCGATCAAAAATCTTCTTGTGGCCTTTAACGGGTCAGAGACATCCAAGAATGCGCTCGGGGCTGCGCTGCTGATGCAGAAAAAATATGATGCTCACATCACCGGGATTCTTGCCCATGAAGGAAAGCGCGATAGGTTCAGCCAGCATCAGTGGGTGCCAGAGAATGTCCGCGGTATTCTCAATGAAGCCATCCAGCAGAACGAAACCGAAGTCGAAGCCCAGTTTCATGCACAGGCCGGGCCAACAGTCCCGCCGGAAAAGCTGCATTGGATATCGCTCAGCGGGCAACCTGATCATACCGTTTCTCAGTATGCCTGCATGTTCGACTTCACCCTTATCGGCAAACATGACAATGAGGTCTCTACCGACATAGACTTGCACCCGGAAACGATCGCGCTGAAAAGCGGCCGGCCGGTTTTGGTCGTTCCAAATATTGCGAACAATGAAGCCTTGGCAAAGACGGCCGTTCTTGCCTGGGATGGGCGGCGTTCAGCCACGCGTGCACTAAATGATGCGATGCTGATTCTGGAGACAAAACAAAAGGTCGATGTTGTTAGCTTTGGGCAGGATGTTCGGCCACCATTGGATGGAATAGATGTGGTGAGCGCTTTGCGGCGACACGAAGTACCTGCCAGTCGCATTCGACGACCGGCGACGTCACGCAATATTGGTCAAGATATTTTGAACTATTGCCACGAGGTCGATGCAGGTTTGTTGGTCATGGGTGCGTTTGAAAGGAGCCTGTTGCGCGAAGAAATATTTGGGGGCCCGACGAAATTCATTCTTGAAAATGCGACGCTGCCCGTCCTGCTTGCACACTGACGGTCGTATGATATGCAAAGACCCAATTTCCTGATCATCTCCGCAGACCAACACCGGGGCGACTGCCTTGGGGTTGAAGGGCGTAGCGTGCGCACACCCAATTTAGACCAATTAGCAAATGAGGGTGTGCGTTTCACATCAGCCATTTGCTCCGCGCCCGTCTGCCAACCCGCACGTGCATCAATTTTAACAGGTCAGCTCTGTCGGACCCACGGCGTTCATGACAACGGCATTGATCTCAATGAGAGAACGGGGGAAGCTGGATTTGCTGGAACCCTCACGCAGGCGGGCTACGATACCGGGCTTTTTGGCAAGGCACATTTTTCAAGCTATGATCCGATAGAGCCTACAGGTCGACCAGAAGCCGCAATTTCTTCGGTCGATTTTGGTCCCGATTGGAATGGGCCATACATGGGCTTCAATCATGTCGAACTAATGCTTTCAGGCCCCTCTAACCATCCGCCGCAAGAGCCTCCGGTTGGACTACACTATGAACGGTTTTTCTACGCGGATGGTCGAGGAGAAGCGCGTAGGGATGAATATCTGGCAAATGCTGGCGACACCAAGGACGCGGCTCAGACATGGCATTCGAAATTGCCGACAAATTGGCACTATACGCCTTGGACAGCTGATCGCGCGATTGAATGGCTGCGCCATGGGCGAGACGAAACCAAACCTTTTTGTGCCTGGGTCAGTTTTGTAGACCCTCACCATCCCTTTGATTGCCCCGAGCCTTGGTCGCGGTTGCATAACCCCAAAGACATCGACTTGCCAAAGCACCGCGAATTGGACCTTGACCAACGCCCTTGGTGGCATCGTGCAGCGGTTGAAAACACACCCAAAGGGGATGCCCAAGAAATCGCAGTCCGGTCCACCTATTCGCGCATAGCGCCTCAGACCGATGATCAATTGCGCGAGATTATCGCAAATACTTATGGCCAGATATCTTTCATTGACGAACAGGTGGGCCGATTGATGGCCGTTCTCGACGAGGTTGGCTTGGCGGAAAATACGATCGTGATCTATACATCTGACCATGGAGACTGGTTGGGCGATCACGGGCTTATCTTGAAAGGTCCAATGCCTTATGAAGGATTGCTTCGCGTACCGCTAATTGCCAGGGGGCCGGGTATTTCCAACGGCAAGATCGTGACAGAGCCCGTGTCAACGCTCGATATTGCCTCGACGCTTTATGACTACAGCGGAACGGCTGCGGGGTTGCCCCAGCATGGCGCCTCGCTGAAACCTCTGCTTGAGAGTGAAGGCACGCGGGATTTTGCCATGATGGAATGGGAGCTTTTTGCCAACCGGGTTGGGGTCGCGTTGTCCCTGCGCACGGTTCGCACGGCGGATGCCAAATTAACCATGGACCTGCGGTCGGGGGCAGGGGAGATGTATGATCTGCGAACTGACCCAAACGAGTTGTGCAACGTTTTTCATGATCCGGACCACGCCGAATTGCGGGAAGTGCTTGAAGGGTATCTGCACGCAAGACCGGATGACATTGGACCAACTGGTCAACGAGTCGGAGCAGGATAGTATATGACTGAGTTCGCAAAACCCTGCTGTTCCCCTAGCCGCGCCGAAGGTGCTGCACAAACGCTAAGCGTAGAACTGGGTAAGCCGCAGCGCGCGGATGCAATTGACATCCCCGGCGGTGTGGCTTTGGTCGGCACAGCCCATCCCCGTATTGCCGATGATGGGGAGGGCCCTCTTCGAAAGGTGCGCCTTAAGCCGTTTCTCATGGGTCGGACAACAGTAACCAACGCCCAGTTCCGGCAATTCATTGAGGCCACTGACTATGTTACCGAGGCCAAACGCTTTGGTTGGTCCTTCGTCTTTTGGAACCAGGTACCGCACCACGTGGGCGCGACCCAAGGTGTTGTAGAGGTAGAATGGTGGCGCCGGGTTGATGGAGCAACTTGGTGTTCACCAAACGGACCGCAGACAGAGGATACTTGTCTGGACGATCACCCGGTAGTGCACATTTCATGGAACGACGCCCGCGCTTATGCCGCTTGGGTCGGAGGCCGCTTGCCGACAGAAGTGGAATGGGAACATGCAGCGCGAGGAGGGCAGGGGGATGTGCCCTATCCGTGGGGCGAGAAGGAGCCCAATGACAATGACTACACGCCTTGTAACATATGGCAGGGGTTGTTTCCTGAGACAAACACAGGCGCAGACGGGCACATTACCACGGCTCCAGCAAAGTCGTTCGAGCCTAATGGCTATGGGCTGTACAACATGGTCGGGAATGTCTGGGAATGGACAGCAGACGCCTACAAGATCAAGTCACTAAAGAAATCCGTGAAAGAGCGGCAACGAGCGATGCGCGGGTTCAAACTGTCCAAAGGCGGTTCATTTCTTTGTCATAGAAGCTATTGCACGCGCTACCGGATCGCCGCCCGGTCCGGCACCTCGCCCGATAGCACGACCACGCATCACGGATTTCGAGTGGTTTGGAATAAATAGGTACTTATCATGACTAAGAATGTTCTTTTCATCATGTGTGATCAGTTACGGTTTGACTACCTTGGTTGCACGGGTCATCCATTCATCAAGACGCCCAATATCGATGCGCTTGCCGCGCGCGGTGTGAGGTTTGATCGCACTTACGTGCAATCGCCAATTTGCGGTCCAAGCCGGATGAGTACCTATACCGGCCGCTATGTGCGCTCCCATGGCGCTAGCTGGAACAACTTTCCCCTCCGCGTCGGTGAAATGACTTTAGGGGACCATCTTGAACCCTTGGGCGTACGCACAGCGCTTTGCGGCAAAACCCACATGAGCGCTGATATGGAAGGCATGAAACGTCTGGGCATCGATCCAGAGTCACCTGTTGGTAAGCGCATTTCGGAATGCGGGTTCGAAGTTTGGGACCGTTTGGACGGCTTGCATCCAACCGGTGGCAAGAAGCCCAGCCACTACAATGATTATCTACGAGCCCAAGGTTACAACATCGAAAATCCATGGGAAGATGTGGCAAATTCTGCCGAAGATCCCGAGGGAAAAGTCCTATCGGGCTGGCTCTATGAAAACGCAAACAAACCTGCGCGCGTTCCACAAGAGCACTCGGAAACAACCTATTCTACAACCCGTGCTATTGAATTCATCCAAGACGCGGGCAATCAGCCATGGTGTTTACATCTGAGCTACATCAAGCCGCATTGGCCGTACATAGCGCCGGCACCATATCATAACATGTATGGACCTGAACATGTTCAGCTTCCGGTCCGATCAGAGCAGGAGCAAATCGACGCTCACCCCGTGCTTGCAGCCTATTTCGACCACAGATTTTCCAAAGTCTTCACGCGCGACGAGGTGCGCGAGCGTGTAATACCGGCCTATATGGGTCTCATTGCTCAAATTGACGACCAAATCGGCCGTCTTGTGGCCTGGATGGATAAGAACGGAGTATCGAAAGATACATTGATCGTTTTTACCTCAGATCATGGGGACTACTTGGGCGATCACTGGCTGGGTGAAAAAGAACTGTTCCACGAACCCTCTGTACATGTCCCGATGATCTTGGTGGACCCCTCGCCTGAGGCAGATGAAACGCGCGGGAGCGTGTCCAATCACCTGGTTGAGTCCATCGACCTCGCACCCACATTCGTCGACTGGTTCGACGGAGAACCGCGACCCCAAATCCTAGAAGGGAGGTCTCTTCTCCCCATCCTGCGTGGCGAAGATCCCGAGTGGCGAAGCTATGTTATTAGCGAATATGATTACTCAATGCGCCGCGCCCGGCGAATTCTGGACCATCCCGTTGGCGACTGTCGCATGGTCATGGTGTTCGACGGTCGTTGGAAATACCTTCACGCGGAAGGTTTCCGGCCCATGCTTTTCGACCTCGAGACGGACCCAGAAGAGTTCTTCGATCTCGGAGGTGATCCAAAGTACGAAGCTGAGCGCAGCAGATTATTCCATCAGTTGAACAGATGGGCGCTCGGCCACCACAACCGAGTCACCGTGTCTGACAAACGTATTTCAAGCCGCAAGGGCGGCGAACTTGCTAAGGGTATAATCGTTGGTTTTTGGGATGAAAACGAGCTGACTGAGGCGAAGGTCTTGGGAGAAAGCGGCAATTGAATGCTTCGTTTGAGCGAATTGGACGTTTGCTGCGCTGGAGCTGTCAGAATAACCCACCTTGCCCGACAGCGTGATGGATATTAGCCTCTGGGCCATGCCTAATCCTTTATCCTTCCGTTATTTCAAAACCATGATCCGAATGATAGTAACTAAAAGATCAAAAGAGGGGTACCCCCGTTAAAAGGGGCCATGGTCCATGGTCCACGGTCCTTTAGTATTGGCCAGACAAATTCATTCGGTGAATTATTTCATTTGGGTTTTTGCCCTTTGTGTAACACGGCAGTGCGACCATCACGCCTTTCCACCCAGTAACCCTTCGCACCGCTGATCAATCTTTTTCAGAACCCTGGATCGCTGATCGTGGCTCTTGATCCCTGCGCAGTCCCAAACTTAAGCTGACAGTTCCAAAGAGTTAAGTTGATTTGGCGTTGACATTTTCATGAAGCCTTGAGCGACTAAGATGAGTCTAGATGTTGGATCGGGGATATTTACGTTTGATCCATCCAAATGTAACTGGTCCCTTGAGGAACATTGCATCCCGTTTTGCGCGCTGAGCGGCTTTCTTATTACCCATAGTAATACCCTATATTTATATTAAAGGAGAATAATAAGGATATAGATACGGTGCCGCGGAACGCGCGTAGGTGTCCCGCGGAAACCGCGTCGGTCTACCCTCAAGTCTGAGCTAGAAGGCCCATGATTTGGTCCCACATTTCTTGACCATGCTCGTCCATATATCGATCTGGATACCGAACAATATCCGCATCGACCCTGCAAACTATTCCGTTGCCCAGGACAGCCTCACTTGCTTCCGACATGCACTCTTTCAGCCTGACGACCTCTGCGTCTATCTGATCCGAAGGCCCCTCAATCAAAAGGGCGTCGTGTATCGGCGCACAGAGTTTAATGCCGCGTTCCACTGCAAGAATGCACGCAATGCGCATCATTTCTGCACCATGGGCTTGCATCGGCCAATTTAGAAACGTGTTCGCTTTAACATCACCGGATGTTACTCGAATTGGCCACCCGAAACAGGTTTCCAGCTTCAGCCCAAGCAATCCACGATCTTTATTGTTTTCCGCCCACGCCCAAAATTTACGATAGGTCTCACGATGCTTTTGAAGGAGTACCTTCGCTTCCAGTTCATGGATCTTTGCTGCTTGCGCCACGCCGTATGCACTCATTCCATAATTGGTACCTAAAACAACTGATTTGCATCGGTTGCGGATGTCTTTGTGTGTCTCTTTAGTTGCATCTGACGGTGCCAGTCCCGCCTGTATCGCAAATGCGATATACGGATCGCCGCTTTGATATGCGGTCCAAAGCAGTTCGTCGCCCGAAAGCGCGGCAGCGATTGCAATTTCTTGTGACGACCAATCGCAATAAGCCAATGCCATTCCCTCTGCGGGCTTGATTAATCCTCGAACCCATTTTGCTGGCCAAACACAAATTTGGTTGTACTCGGCTGATTGCGGCCCGTCTTTGCAGCAAACGGTGAGAGAATTGTTCGATTGCGTCTGTCTTGACCAACCGCAAGCTTATTGAGCTTTAAATTCATCAAGTGTTTTTCGCAGTTCGTGCAAGGGCTGAATGTCGAGATACCTCTTACTCATGTTACTGAACGTATCACGATCTAAGGCTAAACGGCCGCTATCTAACCTGGGCCATGGGATCTGCTTGTGTGCTAGGAAGGTCTGAAACAGCGCCTGTTTGAAAGTCCCATTCACATAGACACCATAGTGTGTATCCACTTTTGCAATCAGTTTTAGTTTTATAGTCGTCCCAGTTCGCATTCAGCGTGTTTAGGAGATCTAAATCGATTGGGATGCCACGGTGTTGCATCGCTCCAACGGCTTTCATGTATCGACCGCGGAGTAGGGTTGGTTTAACTGCAACTCGGACCAAGGTGCACGCTTCAGCATTGCATTCAACAAAGGGCCAAGCGCGACGACGTCTTGCTCACAATAAGCTAAAATTGCTGAGCGTTGACCCTTGGACCACGGACCACCAGACAGGATCAAATCACGCATGCTGTCCTTTTCTTCTGGGATCAAATGGTCCAGCCCGTTGAATTGCAAAGCGCTCACCAGAGATTTCCGACCCACGTTCGGGTTGCCATTCGTTTGACAACGGAATTCCGCGAACAGATCAATGATAGACACATCAAGATCCCAACCCAGAGCGAGCATGCTTTGCACCTCGGCGGGCGCAAAATAGCAAACCAATGCAATATCCTCCCCCGTTTCAAACGGAGGAGTTTTCATTTTCTGAAGATCGTCTTGCCAATGTCGGCTTACTTCACCAGATCGAAGATCTTGGACCACCATACAAACAATGTTTGGAATTTCACCGTCCGATCCAGAGTATTCAAAATCGACCGCATAGAACTTCCGGAACGGTAGGCGTGTAAGCTCAGTATACGTCATTCCAACCCCCAGAGTTTCTGCAGGGCAGGGTGTTCTTGATCCATGATGACATGTGTTGACCCAAATGCGATTGTGAGGATTTCGTCCATTGTCAGCTCTGGCCAAACTGGCTCAGGATATTCTCCTTCGCTTCTGTCGCTTGATAACACCCCAAGTCTCTATTTGAAGTGAGCCGTATCCAGTTGTTTTCGGCTAGTTTTTGCTGCGTCACGTTGAGTTTCATTCCAGATGTTATCATTCCCCTCAATAGGTCTGGGAGGAATTGGCCACAGTAACACGTTGCCTTGTCTATCCATGGTCAGTTTTAACGTGACCATTTTGACATCACTTATAATCATCTGAGCGATTTCCGGTGATACCAAATAAGGTCGATCATCATCTTCTAGCTTGAGGATGGCGCATTCAAATTGACCAAGCACTTGACTGCAAACCCGGACAAATTGCTGTTTCGAAGGTTTTCTAACTGGAACATGTAGTAACACCTTTTGTGCGACAGGCAGATCCGAGCTTCCGGAGGGTATTTTAAACTTCGAGAAGTCTAACTTACCCTTTCCATTTTTTGTGCTGTCGTCATTCTTACTCATGACTGGCCATCCATACGCTCTGCGAGCCATCGCTCAATTTCTGCACGGACCCATGCAACGCGGTTAGCACCGATGCGTTTGCGTTTTGGGAATTCGCCCTGATCTTCCAAGCGATATAAATGCGCACGACTGTATGGAACACGTGCATCGACCTCTGGTGCGAGCATAAGCTCCGATTGCACAACATGCTGTTTCATTGGATGTCTCCTTTTAATTTCCGATAAGAGGAGACTGCATCAGGTCACTTCCTGAACGTGATGCGGGGTGTCCAGGAAATCAGGTAAAATCTTTCAGACGGCGATATCCGTGGTGTTTAACCAAATCTTCTATCCCTGGAATGTGGACGCTCAATGGGGATTTGCTTTTCGTTAAATCGAAGTCATGATTTTGATCATGATTATCAACCAACTTGGCCAGTTTCTCTTTTGTACCGACACCAATTATAGTTCTAGCATCAGCAATTAGTCGGTTCAGGCGATCTTCTTCATTCTGTGTCCTGTAATCCTTCCAAAGCACCAAGGCAGCTGCTCAGATAATACTCTTGAACACATAATTTATTGGCAATTTTTCGTCCACCTAATGTCTTGGCGGTGGGCCCTCCGTGCAGCGTGTCAACTTGTAATCCAAAAAGATCCAAATTAGCTCGCGCATAGGCTTCGCTCTTATTTCCTTCAAATGCTGCTATGAAGCTTTGGATTGCTGAATATCTCATCAATACTCCACGATTGTCTTTCTGGGAAAGATTGAGTGACGCGATATCAATTTCTTCCAAAAGATACCGAATTTGTCCTATCTGCGAAGAGATAACTTGTTCAGAGATTGGTGATTGAGCAGGCTTAGGCCCTTCTGCTTGGCGTATTTTATGCGTTAACTTTAGGCAAAGTACCCCCACTTCGTTGAGTTTATTTAACGCCTCAGTCATTTTGGATTCCCGCATGAATTATTTTCTGTAAGCCTGCAGCCCATTGTTCCATGGCGTCCCGCTTCTGATCCAAATAATCAAACCGATCATAATAGACGCTGCCGACGTCAACGAGTGCATGGCCTTGCAACCTGTTGCGCATTTCAAGAGAGATGCCCATTGATCCCGGCTAATGTTTTGAATGTCCGGCGGAGATCGCGCGCTGAGAACGACGGAATGCCGCTTTGCTTTACAAATACAGCTACGGGTTTTGTAAGACTATCGTACCGACGAGGGCCATCTGTGCCTCGTGCAGGAAACAAGAACTGTGGATCATGGGTTGTGGATCTTATTTCGTCCAGTATTTGGATATGTAAGTCAGTTAAAGCAACCAGATGCGGCTCAGATGTTTTTCCTCGGGTCTTTCTGCGTTCGCCAGGAATTGTCCAAAGTCTTTTTCAAAATCAAATTCGTCCCATGTCGCATGAAGAACTTCTTCCACTCGTTGACCGCTGGCCAATATGAATTTTAGCGCAAGGTGCATCTGAGGCGACAGTAATTTCGTGTTCCATAGTTCTCTGACTTCGGTCTCTGATAAGGCCCGCTGACCTTTGGGTTTCCGGGCAAGTGTTCGCTTGATGGTAGCAACGGGATTGTGTTCGATAGAAAATTTGGGCGCTTTTCCGCGCCAGCGGGTCATCGATTGTGCGTGGATGCCAAGTTCGAACGCTGCGCGTAAATACGCACGCACATTATCTGAGTGCACCTTGGCTCCTCGCTGTGCAATCGCTGCGAGGATATCAAAATATCATCTCTGGAAACGAGATGAGCCGGGCGCGAGGAGATATGACGGAATATCCTTGCCTTTGATACGCTTAACCTCTTTCGCCGTGCGCTTCCCATCTTTCAGAAGGTCGGCAATGTACAAATCTAGTAAGTCTCCTAGGGTGCCCAGGGACCGTTGTTCGATATTATGTGCGATTGCCTGTTGTTTTTCTCGGGCAAGATCAACGCCGTTATCAATCCGTCCACGATACTCCAATGCTAGCCTTCTAGCATCAGCGAGTTTAATGCTTGGATATCTTCCCAGGCTGACTTGTTTCCGCTTCCCGTCTTCTGGACTTGTGAACGCTAAGAAGAAACTCTTTGCGCCTGAAGGTGCGATTGTCACGCCAAATCCGCGGACGACAGAATGAGTATCCCGCAGGCGATAAACAGTATTTTTAGGCTTTGCGTCTCGAATTTGTTTGTCTGTCAGCATTATTGCCGCTTTATTGCTACGTTATGAATGATACTTGAGGATATCTCATGAAGTCTCATCAAGCAATTTAAAATCAATAAAAACGCTAAAATATCATTAAAAAAGAAATTTATGAGACATTATGCGATATGGTGCTATATTATTACCACCTCACTCATAACCTGAAGGTCGCAGGTTCAAATCCTGCCCCCGCAACCATCAAGACCCTACCAAAACCACTATCCGATTGGATGGTGGTTTTTTGTTGTTTGGATATTGCCAGTTCAAGTATCGCCGCAAGACCCCCAACAAGTTGTACTTGAGGATCACCACGTTTTTCACCAGGTGTTATTTCAATTCGATCGATCAGTGATCTGATGATAGTCATAGCCTCTTGTTGGCTACTTTCATCATTAAGCAGGGTAGAGAGCTGTTCAACGCGGCGCTGATAGAGCTGTCCAATATTTGGATGCGTTTCGACTTTGGTCAGTGGTGTGTCCTGGTCTATTAAACTTTGGATGTTGGCCTTTGAACGCTCCAACTCACTGAGTTTTTGGCGTACGGTATCCATGGCGCCATCGCCATTGACAATAAAATCAAACACCTGTCGATAGACCGCTGCACTTTCTCGAGTTCCCTTTTATTCGTTTGGTTTTGGCGGTTTCGCTCGTGCCGGAGTTTTACTGTTTCTTCAAAGAATGCTGAGGCAAAGGCTTTAAGAAGGTCGTCGCGATCAAGCAAAATATTCTTCAGCCCTTCAATTACTCGTGCCTCCAGTCGCTCAGCTTGAATGCCGGCAGGGTTGTCGCAGGTGCCTTTTTCGCGTTTGGTGGAGCACGAGTATCTTTGTCTGTTCACAATAGTCATGGATCCGCCACAACCACCACATTTTACAAGCCCGGACAGTAGACGTTTTTGTCTGTCTTGTTACCTCTATGCGAGAAGTATCGCTGTTTTAGGGATTGGGTTTTGTCCCATATATCCTGTTCGATTATCTGCAACTCTGGAACATGTGTTATGACCCAGAGTTTCTGGGGATTTGGCCTGGAGCGCCGTTTACCAGTGTCAGGGTCTTTTACAAACCTCTGCCGGTTATAGGTGATACGACCAAGGTATAATTCGTTATTTAAGATCCCGTTACGCCGCTTTTGGTTGCCGTTGATGGTTGAGGCATTCCATTGACTGCCCCTAGGGCTTGGGGTCATTTCTGCATTCAGTGATGCTGCAATTTTGCGAGGGCTGTTACCGGCGACATATTCTGAGCAGATCCGCCGCACAACGCTAGCTTCTGGTTCATTGATTGTGCGCTGACCTCGTTCAACCTGCCCATTATCCTTCAGACTGTGAACTATGTTGTAGCCGTAACTTTTACCACCTGGTATCCGTCCTTTCTCCACCCTGCCGCGTTGTCCCCGTCGCGTTTTGTCAGCAAGGTCCTTTAAGAACAGGGCGTTCATTGTCCCTTTTAGGCCGACGAAGAATTCATCTAGTGGCTCATTCATGGGGCGTCCCTGCTTAACACTGACTTTTGAAATACTACTATCAACAGCAACCTTCAGTAACTCAACATGTCTGGCATTGCTAAAATCAATCTGGGTATAATCGTCGATTTCATCACGAAATGTGTAGGCTATGTCACTCAGGAGGATGCTACGAGCAGGCTCTGGTATTTTCATTAGCCTCGAGCTTATTAATGGATCAGAAACCTTCTTTCGGCGCTGAAGATTGGCTTTGAAGTTTGTAAAGGCTTTGAGTGTTTGAGCATAATTTTGATTTTCTGAGCTCTTTTTTTTACCTCGGCTTCGTACTCAAGTGATATAGCGAGGCGCCTTAGTTCAAGTCGATGTCTGATCTGTAGATTGTTATTGCAAGCTGAGGCCAGAATATTTTCTAGTGCTTGAGTGTCATAAATATGAAGTGTCGGTGGGGTGTGGCTTGCCATAATAACAAACTATAATATTAGCAAAAAATTTCGATATCTATTAGCGAGGAATGGAGAGCTGTACTTGAGAGTGGTCTGAGGATACTCTTAAAACCTTTGTTGTTTTACTTCTTGAAAGTTGATATTTGTATGAAATCTTTAGGTCAAAATTCAGAAGAATAAATGGAAAATGAAATGTTAAACTATGTTAAATTATCCATAGCAATCACTGTAATCGCTGGGTTATCAGGTTGCACAACAACAAGTGTTGATATTTCCTCTTATGCCCCGGTTATTGATATCTATCAGCATGACATACAGCAATATAATACAGACTTGTCTCAATGTCGTACTTTGGCGTTTCAGGCTCAAAAAAATACCAAATACAGAGAGAAAAAGAACAATCTGAAATGGTAGCCTCTATGATTGTTGGCGCCGCAATTGGCGCTGCAATCGGTAATAGCCTAGATTCTAATGATGATAGTGGTACTACAATTGGTGCAATTTATGGCGCTGGGGTGGGAGCATCTGTGCAAGCCGAAAGTAACGCATATGACCGCCTCATGGTTAAGTTTGGTCCAACGGCTGTGGTGGACCGATGCATGATTAATAGAGGATATACAGTCTTATCCACAGAAGGATTGGGTGGTGGCTGATTTGGCATAATAAGTTTGAAAAAAAACTGATATTAAACCCTAATGTTTAAACCAATTTTATCGGGGTAAGAGTTGTATTCATGCGTTATATAAAATCAACACTTCCGACAAATGAGGAGATCGTCAAAGAAATTAAGTTTCACTGGAGCCACGGCTTCATATCTTGGTTATATTTGATTTTCTTGGGTATGTTTTTAATTGGAGTTTACTTGTTCTTAAGATCTCTTATTGAACGATATTCTACCGAGCGCGCAATCACAGAACATAGAATTATAATCAAAACAGGCTTAATTCGGAGAAGCACAGAAGAGATACGCCTGGATAGAATCGAGGAAATAAATCTAAATCAAAGCATTTTAGGGCGTCTAATTGGCACGGGTGAATTGCTTATCACTGGCACCGGTGGCAGTGAGCTTCACATGAAATGGCTTAGTGATCCCATTGAAGTTCAAAAGGCGATAAATGCTTACCGCATGGTTGATTTGGGCTCTTAAATTTTATAAATAGCTTGTAAGTTACGGTATCTAATTCTCTGCCAGCTCTTTCGTGAAATTTGCGGCTATAATTCCGGCTGGCATAGCAACAATTCCAATACCCAATATAGCAATAGCACTAGCCAAGAGTTTTCCAATTGCAGTAACCGGATAGGCATCGCCATATCCGACAGTAGTGAGTGTAGCCATAGACCACCACATTGCTCTTGGAATGCTGCCAAAAGTTTCGGGCTGAGCGTCTGATTCAACTAGGTATAAAGCACTCCGCCAACAAACAGCAAAAATAAGGTGACTATTAAAGAAGCTGCTAGCTGACTGCGGGACTTATAAAAAGCCTCAATAAAGATCATCAAAGGTCTATTAGATTTGACCAATTTTGCAACTCTAAACATACGCAGAAGTCGGATGGCACGGAAAAGCATTAAGTCTGAATAAAGTCCAGCGACTAGGCTAGGGAGTATAGCAACCAAATCTATGATAGCATAAGGTGTAAAAATATAACGCACCCTGCCTTTCAAACCTTTATATTCATTAATTGCTCCAACGAAATATAGTCTCGCGATATATTCAATACTAAAAATTATGATAAATATCATTTCAAGGTAAGAAAATAAATTTTGCCAGTCTTTGTAGAGTGTTGGCTCTGTCTCAAGAACTAGAGTAACAATAGAAAATATAATGATAGCCATTATTAACTTTTCAAGAAAAGTTGCCTGATGGTCGTCAGTGGACAGCAACGAAATTTGAAGATACTCACGAACAGTCATTATATTACCTTGTGAAATGATATGTTAAAATATTTGCTCAGACCTTTAATTTGCCTCAACAAATATAAGCTGAAGTTTGTTAAGATCTCTTGGTAACTGGGCGTATGCCCCCTAGGTTAAGATGCGTCGCAAAACCAGCATCCGCTTCATATCTCCACCCAATTAAAATACGTTGTGTTTCGAGCATCGCAGCGCCCCAGATTCCAAAGCTAGCTCCCTGAAGAGATGAGGGCAGGTCTGTTTCAATAATACGAATGTGGTAATTTGGTGCACAAATGAGATTATCGATAACGGTTTGCAAGTGAGGGTTTTCAATGAATTGCGCAAAAACTTTGCTGCTGATTTTCTCACTTACGACAAAATCTGAGTTCGCGCCTGCTGAAGTAATATCTTTATTCTTGCCAACTAGCATTTCGGTAACCAGATGAGGAGAGGTATTTTCCGCTTTAAAAATCTCCCGCAGAACAATCATGGCCCTAATTGTTTCTATGTCTTCTGCTCCAACATCATAGCTTGCGGTATGCGTTACGATGATAGTATCAAATTCCCAACAATCCAGCCCATGAATGGCCTGCTTATCATCAGTCTTGCCTGTTATGACTTCAATTTTCTTATTATTACGATTTTTTAATAAAGTGGCCATCGCTTGTCCAGCGGCAGTCTCAGGCAAAACAGCTTAAGTGTTTTAAGTTCCGGTAAGTTGTTTATTATCTGATCAACCAGATATTCATGTTCTTGTGATAATCCAATTATCAAAATTTTATTGAGAAGTTCACTTGAGTTTATATTTGAGGTTAGCGTTTTTATTTGGCCCGCAGTTTTTCGCAGTTGCTTTTCTATAAGTTTTTTGTCCCCCTGAGGACGTGGTATAATCGTAGAATCATCTTCAGCAACCACTTACAAGCTTATCATCAGAAGATAAAATTAGCGATGCAGGTGGTGCTAGGTTTAGATTTCCTGATGATGTAAGAATGCCAACAACGACGCTCTCTTGGAAACTTTGCCATGCAACGTCAAACCGTTTATTCTCAAGGCCAAATGTTGTAACAGGTTCGGTAATGTAAAATTCATTGCCATCAAAGCTAAGAATTTCTTCATAAATTTCTGGAAGATTTGGTTGCTCAATAGTTTCAACAACTAATCGTGTTGGAATATTGCTAACGTCAATTGTCACCGCAGACTGGTTTGAACTTCATATTTACGAAATCACCTGCCGAAGCTTCATCTACATTTACTAAAACATCCGGAAACTTTTTATTTTGCGGCAGGTTAAGGTTTAGATAACGCTGTAACGCTAAATATATTTTTAATCGGTCAGCTTCTATGAAGGGGCCCTCATCTCCTAAAATAAGAATTTTGCGCGCGTTTAATATATTTACATTTTCAAAACTATGCTGGCTTTGCAAATCGCGACTTCTTAAAAAGAACTGCGTTGTTTTTGAATCAGAAATGCTATTTGCTGCTGTTTGTGCTAATTTCTCCGCCGGCAAAGAGGATAAAATCATAATGCGTTCTAATGACTTGCTTTCATTTGCTTTAATTAGTTCTTCAATAATTGGTATCAACCGGGATGAATAGCCAACAATCACGATATGATCAGAATAGGGAAACGGCCTCTTTCCTTGCGCAACAGCATTTACGCGCGCGTCGATGATTGCAGATAAAAGTGAAATGAGAATCGATAAAACAAATATTCCAAATAACGTAACGGCCAACATCATCAGTAAATATGATAAAGAGCCCATGCTGGCTTCAATTTCCCATGGTGTAAGTGCCCGGATCATGAAATCCCAAAACAACGCCCCAAATGTCTCGTGCGGCCCTATTTGAAATATCCAAGTAATATAAGAGGCGGTCAGCACAAAAAGGATTGATATGCCTCCCAGCCAAATAATGAGTGAATTGGCTCCTCGGCTCAAAAGTTGATTCATTTTGAATTGTATTTTCGCCAACATAAGTTTGCCGCTTTCAATTTAAATTCCTTTAATTCACTCTATACTTTATTAGAAAGAAGTTGATTTGCCTATATTTGGTGTCAATTAATTTATGTTAATTATTTTAAAAAGCTAAGATACATGCTAAACGAACCAGCCCAAAATATTTCTGACCTTTTAAATTTCACAGGAAGTTGGCGTAGCTATCAGCAATCTGTACTAGATGAGCTTGACCATTATACGGATGATAGCAAAATCCATATTATTGCAGCACCAGGTGCTGGGAAAACAGTCCTTGGGATTGAGCTTGTAAGACGTCTTGGGCATCCAGCATTAGTTTTAACACCGCGGGTAAGTATTCAAAGGCAGTGGATTGAAAGCTGCGCTAATTTGTTCTTGGGTGGAAATAAAAATTCTGAATATTTTTCTGCAGATCCTGACAGGCTAAGCTTGTTTTCGGTACTTACCTATCAGTCGTAAAGCGGCTTTTATCCACTATGAAAAAGGGAAAAGGAAAGGCGGCTGAGACCCCTTTACCTATCACCCTAGTGTTAGATGAATGTCACCATTTGACAGGTGCATGGGCAAATGATGTTGTTGCCCTCCAGCAGATTTTTGATGTGCGTTGTATTGTTTCGCTGACAGCAACCCCTCCTTATGAGGTGGATGTGAAGAAATGGGAAAAGTTTCAAGAGATTTGTGGGAATGTTGATGTTGAAATCTCAGTGCCTGAATTGGTTCAGCATCAAAGCCTTTGCCCCCACCAGGACTTCATTTATGCCAGCCACCCAAGTGCTGACGAAGATATTTTATTAACTCAGCTTGCGACGGAACGTGATAATGCTGTTGAGGAAATACTTGCACATGCAGATTTTGACTCTCTACTTGAATATAATCTCGATCTGTTTGCTAACGCGGATAATGATTTTCTTATTCAACACACACGAAGCTATATTGCTACTCTGGCATTATGTCAGTTGCGGTCCAGGGATTTGACGGAAAAGATTGAACGAGAGCATGCACATGCCCCGAAACATATGCCACAATTTACAGTCTCCCATCTTGAAACATATCTAAACTACGTTTTTTCTCAGAAGTCAGTGCCAACAACGTTACGCAATACAGTGTCGTCAATGAAGGAGATATGCATCAAGAAGGGCGTTTTAGACCCTAATGGTGTGCAACTCATCACGCCCCGGCAATAACAAAGGTTTTAGAAACAAGCACATCAAAACTTACATCTATCCAAAATATTGTTCTTAGCGAATATCAAGTTCTTAGAGACAGCCTTAGACAACTTGTCCTACTAGATTTCATCGGCGCAGATGCCCTGCAGGAAGAAAATAATTCGGAAAGCGATGATTCTAATCTAAGTCGGCTTACGGCTGTTGCTGCATTTTATGCACTGTATCAATGTTTGAAAAAACAAACCTACCAATAGCCATGGTTTCAGGGCAATTGGCTATCATTTCGGACCACTTTGCAGATATTTTAATTGAAGAGGGTGTTTTAGAGCCAAGAACAACAACACCAAAAAAGACGATTGAACCAGAAGAGAAAGCTCAGTTAGAATTTGAAGCCTTTTATATTGTCAAAGTGGACAAAAGGGATTCTGGAATCTATGGAGCCGCGATGCACTGAATGGCTCAAGAATGGCGACCTCAAAATATTAGTGGGTACAGGTAGCCTTTTAGGTGAGGGATGGGACTGCCCGTCTATTAACTCTCTTATATTAGCCTCACAAATTGGCTCATTCGTATCGTCTAATCAAATGCGTGGTCGTGCCATCAGAAAATTTAAAAAATCATCCGAACAAGGTCTCAAATATCTGGCATTTGATTACATTAAACACAAATGATGATGTTTCAAACCGTGATTTGAATATCCTTAAAAGACGGTTTAACACCTTTGTTGGCCCATCTTATCAAGAAGATAAGATTATGAGCGGTATTTCCCGTCTTCAATTAGGTGACGGCGCGCATTTGATAGGTGAAAAAAACAATACACATGTTTTGGCGTTATCCGCAAAACGGGCGTTAACTTCTGAAAAATGGCAAAAGCAATAGCAGCAGGAACCCAATCAATTTTGGCCCAAAAAATAGATGTTGAGAGATTGCAAGCACCAAAACGTCTATTAGTAGCAAATCTGTTCAGAGGCAAAGGAGTTTTCTCAAAAATCGTAAATCCTTTCATCTTCGCAGTGCTAAAGCCGAAAGCCGACAGCCAAACGATATTGGTTCAGCGTGTGGTTAAAAATATTGTGAAAGCTTTATATGAGTGTGGTTTCATAAGTACCAAGCCACGAAAATTTAAAATCGTGTTTTCAGACAAAAGATCAATATGCATCACTGGTGGGTTGCAGCGTGAGGTGGCGATTATCACAAACGCGATAGATGAGTGTTTTACTTTCTCAACAGATACAAGATATGCGTTAGCGTTGAAGGTTCCTTGGAGTGCAAGTTGCTATATATTTGCACCAAAGTTACTTTCTGATAACAAAAAACGGCTTGAGATATTTTTAAAATATCTAGAGCGCGTATTTGGTCCTCTTGACCCCATTTTTTCAAGGGAAAAATGGAGAAGAACTAAAGCTCAAGCTTCTTCAAGACCAGGAATTGGGAGCCCCAATAATGAGGTTAATCACGGTCGTGTTTGGTTATAGAGATGCAGGCCATATTATGAAGCTATTATATTTTTACTGCCGCTGTGGCGTGTTATCTCAGGGTAAACGCACTTGAAGTAGATTGGCAGGAAATTTGGCTTAAAATATCGTTTTCAATAAGGCCCGTTATTAGAGAAGTTTTAGTATCTTTCAGATCATTAACCTGGGTTGTTATGTCTTTTTTTATGGAAAACTGGAATGAATAAGCAGTAACAGACTGGCTGTCTTTGAGTGTTTTAATCAGCGTTTCCTGAGCGCGCTTGATGCTTTCGTGTGAAGCAAAATCTAGAGTATTTCCTGTGGTTTCCGATATAGCAGCGGTCTGGTTATTTGAATTTGTTGCCTTCATCTGCTGCGATTTTCCTAATTCTGAAATTTCACCAACCCGTTTGTTCTTAACGGTTAGCTTCATGTTGGCATCACAAACTGCATTGGCCTTATCAAATAAGGTAGCTTTAGTTGCGTCGTCAAAATCTGTTTCCAGACCGCTTAATTCCACAGTTATTACCGTCTTTGAAAAAAGTTTTAGCACCTTCTCATCTTCGCCACAACCACTTAACAGAGTCATGGTTACAAACAAAAAGGGAAAACCAAATAGCGTTTTTACCACATTAACTATCCTTCTTAATTTAAAAAATATTCATCAGTTTACAGATTAAATACGCTTTTTAGACTTATTTAGTTTATTCTTTAAGAGATTTTGCTAAATTAGTGTGTAGTGTTTTGATAATAGAAAAGCTTATAAACCGCGTCTTGTGAAACACTGTAAATATAGGAGCATAGATATTGTTAAAGCTTAATCTTGCATTCTTATCCGTCATAATTTGTTTTGCTGGTCCGGCAATGGCGTTGAAAAACTTGTCATTGGACAGACTGCATTTGTAGCCTGCAAAAACGTAAACCTTATGAAGGAAGCTAATAGCTTTTCACCAGTATTATCCTCTCTTGCTTTTGGTGAACAAGTGACAATCCTAGAATTAAAAGGCGAATTTGAATTACCTGATTCTGATTTTTCTTCAAAAGTAAAACTGGAAGCACAACTGCAAATGGCTGCTGGTGATGGTGAGCCAGCAGCGGTTCAAACTGAGGACTATACCAGAGCAGCCTGGGTAAAGATAAAACAAGGTCAGTTTGTTTCGGCGGCTTGTCTTGTATCTAAAGAAAATTTTCAGAACAGACTATGGAGAAAGCTGAAAAAAGGTGGCGCAGCTCTCATCAGGCACAGCAAAGCGGAATTTCTCAGAAGAGGAAGATGGTGACATGCGCGCGATGCGGGGGCAGCTGGAAAGCGAAGGTGGCACTGCAGATTTTTGAAGATCGATAGGCTTATAACCGAAAATCAGGGGTTAACAAATTTATCAACTCTAGAGGACTTCCGTAAGTCAGGCCGACTAGGAGAGTTTAAATGAGCTTAACAAAACGTATTTTTTCACACCTGCTTTTGATGCTGCTAATCACCGGATCTTTCAGCGCCTCATGCAGAACTGAAGTCTTTACTTGGGGAGGGCTCGGGGAACAGCCTTTTAGATAATATGCTCAACAATGGTAGTGGCGGCGGCGATGAAAAATGAACTGACAGACATGTTTAGTGGCTTAGGACAAACTAGCAGTGATGAAATATCAGATGCCGATGCAGGGTCGAGTCTAAGTTTATTTTCTGTTGTAAACGACATGGTGGAATCAAATCAAAATACAAATTTAGGTCCAGTTGGCCGATTTGTGCTTGGCCGAAATTTATCCGCCAGGGTTGTTGGAGCGTCAAATATTGTTCCTGTATTAGATCCCAGAGTGTCCTATGTTCGAAATGTTGCAGTTACGATTATGCAAAGTAGCCGATATGGTGCGAATTATGTGGAGCCAGTTTTTATCCTAATTGAGGATCCTAAATTGATAAATGCCTTTGCTGCACCTGGCGGCTTTGTATTTATTACTACTGGAATGCTGGATTTTCTTAAAAATGAAGATGAGCTGGCATTTGTTCTTGCGCATGAAATTGCACATATTGAATTAGACCATGGTTTGAATGCTATCAAACAGAATGAGGGCGCCAAGTTATTTTCCAAGGGTACGGAGGCGATGAATATGGAGGGAGCTAATCAAATGTTTGATGGTTCCTTGATTTTGCCGAAAATGGCTATTCTGTTGAACTTGAGGCGGAAGCTGATAGACGTGGAGCCGAACTTGTCAGTGCATTAGGCTATGATGTTCAGGCAGGTATAGATGTCATTCGGCGATTAGAAGAAATTTCAGATAGAAAACATGCTATGGGTTATCCTGAAGATAGGCTCGACTTCTAAATTCTGTGGTAAAAAACGTTAACATCTCGTCAGAAATTAAAAGGGCAAGAGAGCAAAGATATCTCTGAAATATTTGATTAAGGTAAGTGATTAGGCGCACAAGATGAGTAAAAAAACCCCTGGCGGGACAGCAGAAAATAAAAATGAACAAGCCGCGCTCGCGGCCTTAATCGAGCGGCAAAATCAGCAGCTGCAAAATCTAGAGAAAATATTATCCCCGGAAAATCAGGAACAGCAACAGCGGCGATTTGTCAGGGCCCTGATTAGGGGCATGTCGGTTTTTGCGATCGCAATTTCTGGTGCTATCGGCAGTTGGGAACTTGGTGTGTTTTTGAAGGAAAGTTGGGATATAAGGCAATTAGCGCATGATTATGCCAATGTAGGTGTCCAACTTTATTATCAAGAGAATAATCCTGCTGTAGCAAAAAAATTTCTTGAGAAAGCAATAGATTTACAGCCAGATAACTCTGATTTCATGTATCCAGATGCCTATATTGACGGTATGGCGTCGGTCCGGGGATTATTCAATCTGGACAGACCTTATAATGCTGAAGAACTGAACAATGCTTATGAGGCTCTGGCGAAGTCTGTTTTACTAGAGCAGCAACAACCGGCAAGTCCAGAACCATATATCCTAAGAGGCCAAATCTATGCCGCATTGAAGGACAATGATAGAGCGCAAAGGACGCTTGAAAGAGCTGTAGCTCTAGATCCAGAAAATGATTTCGCCCATATGCGCCTCGGCGTTGTTTCCTATAATAAGGGGATACCTCATCGGCACTGTCCTATCTGGACAAAGCTGGAACCTTAAACCCTCAATCAAAATGGGTTTATTTATGGAAGGAGTAATAGCTAGCGAGCAAAAATGAAACAGAAAGAGCCACAGGCCTGTTTTCACAGGCGCTAGATATCGATCCCCGATTTGACTTGGCTTATTATAATCTTGATGGACTTATTTGGGCGCTGACACAAAAGATTATAGAAGGCAGAGACTGCTTTCAGAAAGGCATTATCTCTAAACCCTGAATATAAAGAGGCTTTTTTATGGATTGGGATGGTTTATGGTTACCAGCGCCAATATGAGATCGCTAGTGAATATTTGTCCAAAGCGCTCTTGCTCGATAATCAATTTTTGACAGCATTTAAATGGCGGGGAATTGTACATGATGAGCTTGTGGAATACGAAAAGGCTCTGGATGATTTTTTCATCTGCCATTGCAATTGACCGGGCAACGCCCAAATCTTTATCCGGCGAGCGCGCGTCAATATTAAAACCAAAAATTACGAAGATGGGCTTTCTGACTTGTTGCTTGCTCGAAATTTTGATCCAGAAAACCCCCGAATTGGGCTGTATCTTGGCAATCTTTATTTTGATATCGAGGAATATGCCCTTAGCCTAGATGCAGTTAATGAAGCATTAACCCTTCGTCCAGCTTATAGTGATGCCCTGCGTCTGCGTGCCCAAATCCATACAAAGGCAGAAAATTATGAACAAGAAGCTCTGGAGGATTTGAGACTGCTCCTTAAAAGTACAAAAATATCGGCAAGAACGTATGTTTTTTCAAAGGGGCCAAATATTAGGCCTTATGAATAGAAACAAAGAAGCTTTTGAAAAATTTTGAGACTGCCCGTTCAATTAACCCTAATTTTGCTGATGCCTGGCTTGAAGAAGCAAAAGTGAAGCTATTATTAGCGAAACTATCTGACGCGCGCCTAGCGTTCTCAGAATATCTAAAATTACGGCCAAACGAGTCCAACATCAAAGAATTAAAAAAAATTTGGTTATTGAATGGCGAATAAACTATTTTGTGCCCCCTCAGCTTAAAGCTGAGGCCTATACTCTATTTTATTAGATATAAATAAATCTAAATCATTTGCGGGTGTATAGATAGTTAGGTGCAATATTATGTATCAAAATTTTATGGAAATACTGAGGTGAATATCATGAAAAAGAAATCAGTCTTGTTCGCGGTAATGCTAACAATAGGGTTTTCTCAACCAGTGTTGGCAAACGATAATCCGCTAGGTGGCCTTTTTAAAGGTCTTAAAAAGCTTGAGCAGGATTTAAGTAATGGCCTTGGTACCAGTAAAGGAAGCTCTAATGAGAGTAACGGTTCATCTGTTTCAAGTTCGAGTGGCGGGACGGTAAAAAAAATGTCCAGCTCGCAATCTTCTGAGGATATTGCAGGTTCTAAATATATCGCATCGAAATGTTTTGTTGAAAATCCTGCTAAATTATATGCCAAGCTTCCTGGAACTAATGTAGGTAAAGTGGTGAATGATTTTAATATGGGCGAAAAGGAATTAATGAATCTTTTGTCCAGCGGGAAAACAAGCAGTTTGCCCTACATTTACGACCTAGAAGTTTATAACAATGCCTTTGCAAGTCGAAATATCGCCGTAGTATTTGAGGATTTTAATAAAACAGTTGAACCCAAAAACGATTGGAACTTTTAGGTTTGATTGCCGCCTCTATGGAAGTGGGTGGATTCTCAAAAGATAAAAAGGCCATAGGTGCAGACGCGACAGCAGCTTATGGGCTTATTCATTTATATTATTCCAATTATGGCGGCAATAAAGATTTGGGCCATAAGTTAATCAAAACAGCCGCTAAAAAGAACCAGGTGATAGCTCCATACATAGAAGGGTTGCGCTATTTCAAAGGCTATGGATATGCCCAAAACCTTACAACTGCAGCCCAGTGGATGCGGAAGTCGAAAAAGCTCTGTTTGACAAGAGCCAAGAGGCTATAAAATCGACAGCAACCAAAAAATTTGACGTTTCTTCTGTTCTAAGGGACAAAGTAAAACAAGGAATGGTTTGCATTGATTTTGACCCTGCATATCCAAATCGTGATGAAGCCATCAGACAGAAACAATTAGCTGCGGATATGGAAGCGGAGTTCAACCAGAAATATAACCAAAACCCTCCAAGTACAGGTAATAGGTTTCAATTTTTGAAAGAAATGGCCATCAAGACTGCACAGGTTCAGGCTGATGCGCTTGAGTTATTAGGGGATGCGAAAGGCGCAGACCAAACTCGTAGGCTTCTTGCGAAATTCCAGGCAGATAAAAATGTAGACCAAGAAAAGTTAGCAACTTTTATGTTTACAATTGGTGAGAGTGACAAGCTTATCAGACAGGCTCTCGGCAACGCTAAAAAAATTTGGACTCAGCTGGAAAAGAGAAGCTCAAACAGTGATCTATGATCTGGAAGATTTGATCTATACTTCTGAAAATTATATTGCCGGAATGTTTGCCAGTTTGTTAATGGGAGGTGGCGGCAACCATAGTAGCCTTGGTTTTGAAATGGGTACCCTCGGTAATGTACGACGCTTGGGTTGTAGTGCTTGGGCTAATACAAATAAATTTGCTAAGCGTACATCTGTTGCGATGAAAACTAACAGACAGCCTAAAACATTAAAATCAGCTGCCGCTGCGTTAGGGGATGATGATAACTAGACCTAATGTTCAACTATCAAATAAAAAATGCGGCTGATGCCGCATTTTTTATCTAACTAAAACCGCTTAACTTAAATCAACAATAAAGCTTTTACAGCATCAGATTCAGTGTTTGTTACCTTTTCATCTTTTGTGCTTAAACCAAATGTCTGGACATCACCTGCATCACCTAATTTTTCTTCAATGCCAGAGATCAAATTTTTGCGCTCATCTTCATCTATGATGCTTTTAAAACCTCGATCTAGCAATTCTTCATAAAGGTCAACAATATAAGAGAAAGGGTCACGGCGCTGACGCTCATCCTTTGGGGATTTATATAAAACAGTGGCGATGAACCTTTGATTATAGATACGTTTATCATCACCAAAGCTATCAAAAACCCTAATTCTTAATGCAAGGATTATTTCGACTGTCATCTCACTATCAATAACCGGATCATCTGTATATTGAATAACCCACCCTTGTAGATGGGGTTTATTTTGCAAATCTGCTTCAGTGGTACGCGTTTTTAGTACGCGGTCCGTGTCGCCAATTCGTATAGCGATATCGGCGCGGGTTGCATTGGAATCTGTAAAGGGAATAACAATCGTTTAGAATGAATTCCCAAATCTATAGGTTGCAATATTTCCCACCCATTTGCGGACCAATTCTGGCGAGCGCCCCAACGCATCGCAGCTTTGCAGAAAACGTTCATTATTAGTAACTTCAGAAACATGAGAAAATAAACCGTTACCCTGATTGCTAAATGGGTAACTTAAAAGGCTATTTTTAAAATAATTAGCAATAGTTTCTTGGTATTCGCCAACACCAGATAGCAATTCCAAATATTGATCACGAATCTCCAGTTCTTGGTTTCCATCTACTGAGTAATTATAGCTTTTAGCTAAAATTGGAAACATGTTCACAATGGTTGATGTTTCAATATTGTAAATAAATACAGAGCCGCTAAGCCTCAACGCGGTCAGCCTTTGCTTATTCTGTTCAATTTTTATGTCTGATATTGTCATTTCCTGGCTGACCGCAAACACCATGGCATGGTCAGCATATCTCTCCTGACCCGTTGCTCCACTAACTAACAGATTCATACCCTTTTCTTCTAAGGTGGAGCTGGGAATACTGTTTAATGAATCTGAGAGGGAAGAATTAATTTTTTGTTAGAGTGTTTTTATCATCTAGAATACCAATGACATTTGGTAGTTCCCTCCTCATCTCCTGCTGTATAAGAAATGCCACTCCATAAAATTGTCTGGCCGTCTACAACGGCTAGCGTTCGGAATATTAAAAGATTGAAAAACTGCACTTGCGCTCACCGCATAACCTGCTGCAGTCATTGATTTCAATACAGCTCTTCGTTTCATATTGTAAGCCTCATCTTTTCAAAATTCTATAGCCTATTTTCAAGATCAGCATGCTTATGGGTAGGGATCAAGAATAAAATAATGGGCAAAATATCAGGCTATTTGAAAGCTGTGAGAAAAAAAGGCTCTAACGTGTTCATATGAATAGTGAACGTAATTGGAGGCTTTAATGAAGGTTAATTATTTTATTCCAACTTTGATGGCTATATCACTGCTTTGTTCAGCCGCCGCTGCATCTGGCAACCAGTTTCAGCATGTTGAATATGGCACAGTATTAGATGTAGAGACGATTTGGTCAACGAATATAAATTCACAGCCAGTTATTGAACAAAGTTGCTCGATGGTTCGCCAGTCCTACAAACCTGATCCAGGCAAGCAGGTGCTGGGCGGTCTAATTGGCTCAGGCATTGGCAATGCAATTTCTGACAAAGACGGCGCAGGTAGCGCCGGTGCTGTGTTAGGTGCAATTCTAGCTTCTCGCGAAACGCAACCACGTTATGTGGAAAAATGTTCAGAGCGTGTGGTGTATAAGAAATCCCGTTCTAGAGTGCCAAGTTATTACCGGATCAAAGCATCGCTTAATGGAAACACCTTTATTGTGAATTCCGATAAAGCCTATCACCGGCATCAGAGAATACCAATTTCGGTCCGCTCTGAATACAGCATAGCTTCAGGTAATATACGCTGAAGTCGCCCCTCTATCCTTTCATCCATTATCTTTTATCAAGGAATAAGAAAATGAAACGCATTAGAAAAAATCTCATAAGCTGCTCGGTCTTACTGTCTACTTTCTTTCTTGGCGCCTGCCAAACTCTTCCTAGCCCGGATATTTATGGAGGTGTGGACCATCGCACAGAACGCTATGACAACATTGTTAGTCAGAAGTTATTTAATGATTGCCGGCAGGGAAGGAATAAATTTCGACCGTCAGGCTAATGAACAAGGTCGGCCGGAATTATTCCTGCAAAGTGCTAATCAATTATTATCTTGTGAAACCAGTGTTGCTGGGCGTGCCCATCTGATCGATACAGAGCTGCGCATGCAGACTTATGCTCTGGCTATCCAAAACAAGATAAAGGGTGGTGATGTATATGGTGGCCATGAGGCTTTTTTGAAATTCACCAACACCTTTCAAGGTCGTGACCTGATTTATACAAATGGTTCTTCTTTCGTTGATACGATGCATGTTCTGTTCAATCTAACAGATACAAAAAGCCCCTTTCATTTAGCAGCTATGAATGCACGTCCAAAAGTTAAGGATGAAGTGCGCAGAATTAGCTATTGGCGTTCAAATTAAGCTCCAACCTAACTGCAAAAAGGATGAGTAAAATGAAACAATATTCTCTTATCAAAGGTGCTGGGGTCAAGTTCAACAATAGGTTTACTGTTGTACCTTACCCCCATATGGTCTCAGACGGTAGTGGCATCAGAATGGAATCCCCAGCTATCAGAACGTGTCTTGATGTTGCCACCGCAGCATCTGGAACGAGTGGTTGAGCAGGATTTCAACCTGTCCTCTCTTGCTGAGGAGTTGAATACCGTTGGCGATGATGTGTCAGCGAAGGTTGAAACCATTCAGTCCCTCCAAGACATTGCTCCGCAATATGATGGTGAAGAGCAAATAGAGGTGCGGCATCAAATTATTGAAGGCAAGAAATCATATATTGAATTGGGTGGGTGCACAGATGTCTTTACAGCGTCAGCGTTTCTACAAAAATTCGCTTATATAAAAGACTTTTAGAAAAGGCTGAACGGGACAGGTTGAAATCAGGTTCAACTAAAAACAATTGCGGCGCTCCAGGAACAGGCTGTTGAACGCTCCCGTAATGTTCAGAACAAGTTGCAAGACACAGTAATTTTCACGCCATCGTCAGAGAAATCTAAGTTTAGTGTGTCCTATGAAGAAAATATAGCCGCCATTGATGCGCTGAAGGAATCCATTCAAAATCACCCAATGGCACAGCATGCCGGCCTTTCTGATACGGGCGAGCTTTCATCCAAAGATTATCTGCGCCAGATGATTCAAAATTCTGAGGCGGAATTGGCGATATTGGATATGGAAGAAGAGGTGTTAGGTCATATGGCAAAGCTTGTTGTTTTAGATGCGATGGCATTAGCGGATGATTTAAGCGCTTTACAATTTGCTGCGATGAGTCCAAACATGACGAAACGTTCATCAGGACCAGCAGCCGCCACAGAATTATTTCTTCGCTGAACAAATATCAAAAATTTCCAAATATGAAAATTATGGAGACAACAATGAGAACAAAGTCACTGACGCCAATTTTATTTACTATGGCTCTTTTCATTAGTGGTAACGCAATAGCATCATCCATTGATAATCTAGAGCGGGAGCGCGCAATTACTCTTGCCGAATATCTAAGTCCTGATGTTGGTCCAGACGAACGTTGGTCGCAGCTGGAAAAAGGCCAAGCGTCGCCTAACTGACTTAGAGCGTGTTGCATTACAGGACAAAACTCTCAAAAAAAGTGGCTCATATAGAGCTATCCGCGCCTTTAAAGATTATGAGCAAACGTTCTTGGTTCATGCTTCGGCTGAATTCAACAAAACGCCTATCATTCACTGGATGGATAATGTTGGGCTGACATCAACAAACCTTTTGGCAACACGGGAAGTTAAATAATGCTACCGAGGTTTTTTGAAAATTTTGCTCTATTATCTCGATGTTTTAGTTACATTGGTGGCTTTGCCGTCATAGGTTTTGCGATTGTCTTATTCCTATATGGTAAAACACCCGGTAATTTTATGGGGTGGATTGCCAGTGTATTAAGTTGGAGCTTTGTTTGCCTGCTGATATCTCTAGTCACAGCCTGTATGTTCTGTATTTTGAAAATAATGAACATTGCACCTAATGAGGTTCAGCAATGTGAATATTGGTGCAATTAGGCTTCAATCATCTTCAGCAATAGCAACATTGGCTCTGACCTATACGTTGTTATTGGGAATTAGTATGGGTATTGGTTCTTTGTCGGGTCGGAGATGGACGCTGCGAATGTAAACCAAGTCATTTCCAACCTGACTAAACAGTTTAGTATGGCTTTTATGACCTCGGTCATTGGTTTGCCGGTTTCTGCAGCTTTCAGAACTATTCTTGTTGTTGCCCCATTAAAACCCCGTTTGAAGCAGAGCTCTTCTCAGCTATTGCCGCTTGCCCCTTTATCCTCAACGGAGACTTAATATGCGTTTTTTCATTTTTAATTTATTGGTGCTTTCAAGTCTTGCTTATTTGGTGACCGCCTTCTCAGGCATGTCACCAACCAAATGGGCTCGTGAATTTCCAGACAAATTGAAGAATTCTATAGATGGCCATGCTAAAGAACATCTATCTGACAAAACGTCATTTGATGATGATATCATGCAGAATATGACGCAAAAGCTGAACGATGTATCAAAAGCGGCTAGCAAAACAGGGCTAACTGTCATTGAAAAAAGCAAAGATATAGCACGTCTTGACCCTCCAGTGGCGGCTAAAAATGTCTCCAGAAGATATTGAAAAATTAATTAGGATACGGTTGCCCAGACAATGAACGAGGCTTCGCTTAAAGAACGGCATGCCAGGGAAAGTTCAGAAAAAGAGGAAGTTTCTCTTCCCATAAAAATAGCTAAGGCTGAACAAAATGGAATGTCAAAAACTTCTGTTAAAGCTAGACAAAGTCAAGCCTGTTGAAACCGTTGATACAAATAAAGGTTCAGAAAAAAGTGATGCAGAACTTGAGGCTGCCTTCAACGAAATGATGGCAATGCCCGTAAATGCCCCAACAGATGAGCCAGTAATGTCACAAAGACAAACAAACATCTCGAGCTTAAATTCATGACCACAGGTCAACGACAGTCTTCTCTTGCGAAGGTTATGCAGGATATGGAGCTATTTTATCTTGAGCGTGTAACGAGATAGATTATGAAAAAGACAAGCGTGGCAAGCATTACATCAAATATATTATTTGTGCTCATCCTATCCACCGTACTTGTTGAAAAAGAGCAAGATACTAAAGATTCTACAGAACATAGTGTTAGCCAACCTGTTGCGTCGCTGCAGAGCCAAAACCAGATGCTGTCCCATTTCTCATTTGCTTCCCCAAAAATACTTGAAAATTGGTCAGGTGAAGCGCCTTCGGCTATGGAAAATTTCAGTTGAAAAGGTTTTCGGCAGCAGATATCGCGGAGGCCAGGGGTGATTTTGCTCAGCCACTTTTGCCGCTGACCGAAAACCACGTGATAGGGGCACAGCAAAGCTTATACCCGCCAGTTATGAATCCGATGTTCAAAAGCCAGAAAACTGGTTCCGCTTTCAGCACCTAATCCTGCTCTGGCGAAGACAGTAAAGCCCGATCAACTTGCCGCTGTTAAGGAAACTGGAAGCACAAGACAGACTGCCCTCCCATCCATAACCCCATTGACATATAAAAAACCAAAACCAAATACTGAGCGCCTCTTTGAGGTAAAAATTGAAACTGAACCAAAGGATAAAGTGACAATTAAGGGTCAAGGACACCCTTGTGAAAATATAACAACTGACACCTCTGAGAAAAGAAACAAACCTGCTTTGCTGCCTCCACCTAGTATGACTGAGGTAAAGGCCACACAAATGATACTTAACAATTTGGATCAAGTAGATGGTCTTGCTATGACATTTATTTGGCCAGAAGACACCTATATTAAATCACGCATACACAGAGCATTAAAAGAGTGTTACGGGATGCGGCTTGGCCATCTAAAACAAAACGGCAATTATATTTCTCAAACACCCAAAAAGCGACAAAAAAGGCTGAGCTTGATTTTTACTCTCCATTATTAAGACTTGTAAGTGTGCCTATCGATAAAAGAGAAATAGAGGAAATTCGAAAGATTAAGACAAATGTCAGCGGACAATTGGTTAGGCTATTTCAAAGCGTCTGGATGCCTATATCCTTGCCACTCTAAAAACAGGTGTTAAATCCAGCAGAAAAATTAAAAGGTCAATTTACAGGTGTTTATCAATTCAAAGGCGGTAAGCCCGGTTTAGGGGAATTTAAACTTAACGGTCAGCTACTTAATGTTGAAATAGAATTGCCAGTTAGCCAGATAGGTTGCCTGTAAAACCTATTATTAATTTGCCTCTAAAAGGGGGCGCAAAATACAGAACTTTCAAGCCAATTCCAGCAAGGCCAAACCGAGTTGTTGTTGTTTCGAGAGTAAATACGCCTGATTGTATTTAAATTAAATTCAACCATTGCTGGGCAATTTCAGATGGTCGATCTGTTGCAAACAAGGCAATAAGGTCACTTTTAGCGGATAAAAAAAAATGGTCGGGTAAGAAAGTTTGTCCAGGTTCGCGTTGTTGTTCCATGCGGCGGTGTTGTCTTTTTTATCAGTTGCCTTAGAACGGATATTACGCAGCCAAATCTCTAATTTTTTTTCACCGCTATTGATTATCTGAATTTGAATTGACAACTCAAATTAACATTGGATGGCAAAATATCTGAATTTATTTTTGTTGAAAAAATTGTAGGGCAGTCATTTTGAATGATAGACAGATCTAGCATCTCTGTGACACGAGCTGATTTCTGCAGCATGGTTTGTTCAAAAAAAATTGCAGTATTTGCTTGTATCCAGTTACCATCTCTCCTGCTTTTTTTAATTAGGCGACTTAAGGCAATATGTTGTCCATCTTCTTCAAGAAGGCGCCATTTTTTCCAATCTGAGTAAAGTGAATAAAAATACCCGCAATCAAGGTTGCAGAAAAAAAAAAAGCATTAATATAGCAACCAGAAGAGCTGGTACAATTAACAAGCGTTTTTTTTATCGTTATTGGTGCGGTAACAGGAGCCCGGGGTTTCACTTAGCTCCAGACCCATGGCGAAAAGCACACTTACCTCAGAGAAGTGGCTGCATGCAATAATTTTATCTGCAACAAAATGATTGAAAGCTAGTTCCGAGATATTGTCGGGATGCATCACAACGAATACCTTACCACCCTGCTGCTGATAGTTTATCAGCATATTTTCAGATAAATGTGTTTTTTTCTCAATATGGTCAACTCTGCAATATCCAGATTTGAAGCACGCGGCCTGTTGTAAAAATCAGAATATCATGATTTAGATTGCGGCATCTAATACTGTGAGCTGGTCATAGGATGATGCCAAATGGCCAATAGCGATACCCAATTGCCAGCTTTGGCCTGTGTTATGGGCGCAGACAAATCTGTTCTGTAAGAATTATCGCCAATAATTTCTGAATGATACCAGTAGGGCGCCGGATAAAAGCGTCATAAGCCGCACTGATAGGGAAGTGCCTGAAAACTATTTTTCAGACATAAAACCGAATTTATATTTGGTGTCTCCTTTGTAATCGATACCAATTCAACAGGTATATCTGTTGTGGGAATAACTATGCAAAACTTATTCACTTGATAAAAAACTCTGCTGTCACATCCGCAAAGGCATTTTTAACTGGATGGTTAGGTCGAGTAACACCTGCACCAAACCATTTGAGGGTTTGCAGCTCTATCATGATAACCTTTGCTATCTTTCGCAAACAGGTAATTGAAAGGCCGAGAGACACCCTCATGAAAGGAGATAACAAGATATGCACTACCATCATTTTTTGAGGACATATGTAATTTTAGATCAAAATGCTCTCCTATCCGGCTCGGTAATTTCATCTGGAGCAGCGGCAACTAATAATGGTTGTGTCCCGTTGCCAGAATGCAAAAGAATGGTGCGAAAATCTTCCTGCAATTTTTGGCTAGCATTGACAATTTGCCACCAATCCTTTGTTTGTGCGCCGCCTCGATTTTCTGCTAGAGCTACTAATTGGGAGAAGCTTATTCCAAAGTTGAGGTTGTTTCTATTTTCTTTGTTAGCAAGACTTTTCGGAGTATATCTCTACATTCCATCGTTACAAACAAAGCTTCAACGGGTCTGCTATTTGCTCGTTATCGTTCATTTGAAATGCCTTTATATGTTGGCTTCGCCATGTAATAGGTCAAATTGTTTTTGCTAAATACTGCCTTATCTTGTCGCACCTGTGAGGCAAGTACTGCGTTGTCTGGAAAATGACTGCGCAACTTGGCGCACAATTTTCTTAAATGTTTGTGAAGCTCAATCTGTGTTTCGGCACCATTAACCAAGTCATTATGCCAGCGCAAGCGTGCCTCATCCGTAAATATTCTTGTCTGGTTTAACAAGCCCAAATCGTTTGAATTTACGTCCAGCCCATAAAATCCCTCTTGATTAGCTTCAATGTTTTTTCTTCGGAAACCAAAAGCATGCCGGCAATTTGCGCTGCTCTGCGATCGATATCTACAGGTTCTTTTATTTTGCTGGATAATGCTGATATCTGGTCGTGAACATCACCTTTCTCCTGTTCTGATATCAGTTCCATCATCAGTGCAATAGCCTCGACCCTTTTATCTTCCCAAAGGCGTAGGCATCCAACCTTTGCTAATTCATGGGCCTGTTCTCCTGCGGCCTCCAGCGCTTTTATTGTGTCGCTGTAAATGTTGTCAGAGAGTACAGTTTTAGCATTAGGACTTCAGTGCCATTGTCTTTTAACTTCCGGCTGACTTCCACCAATGTAGATTGCACTGGACTGAATACATGCGTGCGCAATAACGAGAGACACAAATCTTCACTTTCTTTATCTGATATACAAAATAACTCTAAGAATTTTAGTTCCTTTTTAGTTATAAATTTAACCGTTTGTGATGATTCTTCGTTTAATATATTTAGCCTGTCGTTAAGAGATAATTGGTTATCAATTAAGTCTGCATAATTGTTTTCACTTCTGTAAATTCCAATAAATCAATATCAGAATTATAAACAATTTGATTAAGGCTAGCCATAGGCTGAAAGCCAGAATGGCTAGCCACACGCAAGGCCATCGATATCGAATCCATGAATGAACACATGAACTGAATAGTTTGAACCGCAGCGCTTTGTCGGCACTTTTTTCTTTCCAGAAAGACAGAATAAGTTCGTCTGTAATATCGGTATAGTAAGATTGATTTCGGTTTGTGTGGTCAGATAAATATTTACTCAGCAGCTTTGCCTTTGCACGCAAGGCTGCTGCAGGCAAATGATTTTGTAAATATTGGTACATGGATGCAGATAATTCATTGGTCATTTTATCTAGATCTGTTTTGTCCAGCCCTTTGTCCCGAGCGTGCGCCATGCTCGAAAATAAAAACTCATGGCCAATTGTTTCAAAGATGAATTCTATTATGGCTTCCAGAGTTGATATTCTTGTGAAATGCAGGGGTAAATTTTGACGTATTATTCGAATAGGAAATAATAACTTGCCGGTCATTGAAGGTGACATCATCGAGCAAATTTGCTCACGCAACACAGTTTTTAAAAATCTGGATGAAGATTGCCCATCTTGTGAAAACAGAACTGTTAGCGGAAGATTCAGACGCGCTAAAAGACCAATGAGATGCATTGCTTCATAGAAACTTGGCCCATAGCCAAACGATGCCACAGATGTGATTAACTTGGTTTGTGTCTTATCTGAATAACGCCGATGACCAAACTCCATCTGTTGCATTACATACTTGGGTTAGGTGATTAATCAACGTTTGACTAGGTGGCTCTAACATAAACTCTGGCCAGCCCTTGAGCATTGTAACAACTTCTATAGGCACAGTCTTTTACCTTAGCTAATGGATTGATTGATATTAGACCTATCATACCTGGTCATTCAAGTGGCTAATTAGATAGGAATTTGATTTGTCAAAACTTTCCTCCCAAGCGCTTTTGAAAATTGTGGCTATTCATTGTCATTTTAAGACTTAAGGCAGAACCCTTTATTGTCTTACCTGAAGGATGTCTATTTCGCATATGTGTAATAATTTCCAACCAGATTTTCATATCTTCTAACCCTTCTATATCGTTTTTTTCTACAAGCCGTGTTTTGTCTTTGGCAGCTCTTTAAGGGTTGGCTCATATATGCTTTGATGGTTATTTTGATAGCGCCCATCTGTTAAGGCAGTATGATATTTTCTGGCTTTATCCAGAACATTTTCAACATAGTTGCGTGTATAGGGCAAAACCCTAGAATGCGGCCAGGCTCCAACTGCAGACCCACCATTATAATGAGAAAGAGCAAAATGCATTCTGCCCTTATATCTGTGGGCTAGTTGGTCTAGAAAGCGGATACCAATACGAATATTTGTGTGCGGATCAAACAAAGCCTGTCGCGAAACCCCAAATTCTAATCTGGCGGTTCTTGGCATGATTTGCATGATCCCTATTGCGCCTTTACGCGAAACCGCATCCGGCCTAAAGGATGATTCTGCTTCGGCAACTGCCAGCGCTATGGCAGGCGAAACAAAATCCGACTTCTGGGCCTCAGCTATGATGACCTGTTTGATCATAGATTGGTCCACACCCATGGATAAGGCTGGCTGGTTGCCTGCGCTTATTATCAAAAAAATGAGCGAATATATCATGCCCCTGATTGCCAAGCTAAGGCCATGGCCGCTATCATTAATAATTGTTAAATTTGGAAGAGAGAAAAATAAGCTGTCATGGCTGTAACCTCAGCTTCCATTCCTCAGTTAAAGTGGTAACCTGAAGGTCTTTTCCCGATAGTTGTTCTGTAACCACCAAGATATCCTGTAAATTGGCCTCTGCATCTAACGCTAACAAGACGGGTTTTTCATTTAGGGAAGTTAGCGATATCACACGCAATTCTCATCAAGAAAACGCCCATTATGGTAAATAACAAGAGTTGTATCCGATGGCTTGTCGGCGAGGGGCTTCTGGCTATTTTGAATCTCAACAGCCTGTGACACAGATGCCGTGATGGGTTTTTGCGTAATAGAAAACAGCATCAAGATCATAAGGCTAAAGAATGCCATCGATAATGCTAGCGCCACTTCCGCAAGGGGGGTTGCTACCATCTGAAATCATTAAAAGCTCCAAATAAATTTCTGTATGCTTTTCTTATGAAGACTTCAGAGTGCTTTTTGACAATCTTGTTACGCAAAAAATTAGTTAAAACGGGAACCCCTAACCTTGGGCGTTTTAATGGTGAAACAGGTAAATATCTACGGATGTCAATCTGCCTGTCACTAATCACTAATTCGATGTCTGTGTCGGGATCAAGGCCGATTTCAGATAGGCTGATAATTAACCATTCTCGTAATTTATCTGCAGAAGCAGAGGTGCTGTAATCAAATTGTTGTCGCGGACCTTGCGCTCGGACACTTGAAATTTCTGCGAATCCAGGGGAATTCATTCCTCATTAAATCTATAAGCTGAACAGTTTCTGTTTCGGTTAAATCCAATAAATCCAATTGAAAGGTGATAATAGGCAATCCGGACTGGGATTGATATGCAGAAGGTACTGATAACAGCTGAATAAGACCTTTGCTTAATAGTTCAGAATCCCTGCGCATCTCGTCGGCTAGCCATGTATCAAAACAGCTGTCTCATGCAGTCGCCTGGCAGAGTTACGGTCTGAACAGGTAAGGACCAGAGCTAACAAAACTTCTCTTAGCTACAGAATAAATATCAGCTGCAAGTGCATAGCCTATGATGCCATTTTCTTGTTTGGTTAGATCAATCTGCATTTGAACGAAAATTAACTTTAAGGCTGGGTATTTGGCTGCCAGCACATCACTACTGGACAAGAGCTTTTCTCTGTTAAGGCTGAAAATATCATCCATCTGCGTCAGATAAGTATCATCATACACAATAAAGCCAGAGCGGCTAAAGCGTGATTTTATTGCGGATAATACTTTTTCTGAACTGAAAGCAGATAATAATTGTTTGTTTTGCGGGTCCTGTAAAATCATTATATTTGCCCAGCTCGCATGACTTTTAAAAAGGATGCAAATGGCCACAAAACCGATAACCATCATCTGTTTTAGGGAGCTTACGAGTTTCATAATAAAGCCTGTCTCCATATCCTGTGGATGCACAATTTAAAAACAGTCGGACAAAAAGGCGGTTTTGTTCCTAGCCAGAAGGCGTAAATTATCTGCTTTCCCGATAATCATAAAATCATCTTCGGAGGCGAGACCATATTCAAAAAATAACACACGAAGCCATTTCTGTATTTTCTGGCTAGTTGCTGTTGTCTGATAGTTAAAAATACTGATTGTAGGTGTCGGACTTTTTTCAAGTTCCAACGAAACGAACCCTGGAAATTCTTTTTCCAAAATATCAAGAAGATAGTTTTGCTCGCAGCCATCAAACTTTTCTATTGATATTCGAATGATTTGTGGTGTTTTGGCCAAATATAATGAGCTATATCCGCCTAAGCGATGACCTTTGTCTGCAAGCTTGCGCGCAAGGGATCGGCTTAGGGAAATAGAGGCAGCAGTTAAGTTGATCTGGCTGGAATTAAGCGCAACTGGCATTGTCGTAGCCATCCCCAGTAGTTCACCTGAAGATAGATTTACTGCCTTTTATAGGGAATATATTCACCATTCTTTTCGGCAAGCAGGCTCTAATTGCTTCTGCAAAAAAGAGGGTGAACTGGCGCCATTTGTTTCTTTATGCCCTGACTTGCTTAAATCTGTTGCGTCCGCCGATCATATAATTTTATCCCAAGGTCGAGGAATGAAGTTGCTAACGCATTGCCCGAATTTACGGGTAAAAAGTTGAAGCTCGCCTTCCGTGAGGTCAGAAGATGGCACCAAAGTTACAAGTGGGAAAAGAGGCAGTATCTCATTATCCCTGATATCAGCATGAGCAAGATTGCCCCCAAGGCAAAACATCACAGCCCCAAAGGAGAACACATTTTAATCTGAAACCATTTAAACATCCAGTAATTATCCTATCTTTCGTGCTTTGATCCCAATTTCCAATTACTTATGATCGTTAATATTATCAGTATATTTGGATCTTAGAAATCATCATCAGTTTTGATGCGGCTGCTGCCGCTATATAATCTCCCGTACCAAATTCATTTCCGTTATGAAGTGACTGGATCTGGATTTAGGTGTCAAAAACATCACGAAAAATTGGCTCTTCTGTAGTTGCGTTAATTGGTTTGATAGAAGTGATTTCGTTGAGCCATGTCTGAGCAAAATATAATTGTTTTCCATTCTGGCCATGTCGTATTTAATTCGAATGATTCTAAATCATCAGGATATTTCTGAATAGATTTAAAAACGAATGGTTGGGCGAAATCATTATTATCGCCTTTAACATATCCTGCATCAATAACAGTGATTTTGTCAGAGGTAAAAAGTTTCTGCGTTAAAAATATGCTGAGCTGCCAGAACATTCGCTACATAATCATTAGTATGCATCAAGACCCGGCTATTCGGCCAGCCTCTAACAATTGAGCTTCCCATGATAATCAGTTAATGCTACTGCGAGATTACCATTTCTGGTGGCAATTAGATAATCTAGATGGGCAAGGCCAGCGATAATCGCTTCAAGTGGGGCTCATCGCCTGTCCAGCTGCATTATTAACCTTCCTTCTGACAGGCGATTGCATCGCACCATATCCACCCCAATCGGTGTTTGGAACATGATAAAAATTTGTTTCAACTCTCGCAACTGCCAGTGCTAAACTCGTATCAACAAATTCAAAATTCTGTGCATGATAAACAATTATATTTTGGATGTCCTGACGGTAAGATCTCTATTTTCTTCTGCTAGCGCGAAAGCTGTTGGATACAAACTTCCAATGACAGCTAAACCGGCCATGGATTTTGCTAGCCCAATTGATATTTTCAGCCCCACTCTATAAAAGCTTAATTTTTGTTTGTGAACGAGGGTGTTTGATAAATGGATAAAAAAATAAGCTGTAAAATTTGGAAAATAATATTTTTTATCTTTACAAAATTTCTGCCTGCCATGACTATGAAGACATTTGCGTTGTTTTTTGCTGAATAACGTTAACTGGATAGCAGAAAGTCTTTTTCTAGCGGCTTGCGGTGCATCTGTTCTGATGCGTGCGCTAATTGTCAAAAATATTTGGCATATTTTAGCGTCGAAATCTCCTAAATTCGGGATATTTAAATATTTTTAATCTAAATTGGTGCCTTTAGTATAAATTAGTAAATTTACGTCAAATGTTTTAATTGTAAATGCAAAGGGGGAGGCAACAACATGTCGGTTCGGCTTCATTCAATACTATCTTCACGCAAACCTTGGGTTGCCGGGTGTGCCTCTGCAAAGGGTGTTCATGATTTTGCCAAACAACCACTCTGCATTGGCCGCGTGTGACAGCACAAAAGTTTTCGGGCGCAAGCAGAGATAACTATAAAATAGAAAGGTTTTTCCTCAACGCCCCCGGCTGAGGCATTGGAACAATCTCGCCAGGCGCAATTGAACGCATTTTAAAATATCCCTGAAAGCTGTATGGAAGCTGGCGCCATGCAGCTATATCTTCAAAAAAGATGAGATTTTGTCTAACTTAGATGAATTCGTGAATATAACTTATGAAGATCAGGCAGTTGATAAAAAGAATAAGAAAATCAAAACAAGAATTAAGTTAACGGTAAATAGTAAAACATTAGACAGCATGTTTGTGGCAACGCCTGCGGCTACTGCCGGCGGTGGCAGTGGTCGTCCCTGGTTTATGGTGTGGATTTTTGCTGCTAAGATGGCCACTTCAACGACAGGTGGGCCGTCAGGGGCGGGTCTGTTAAAACATTTAAAAAGAAAGAAACGGACATAGCCAAAACAAAAACAGCAGATGCGGCAATGGAAACTTCCTCATCTCCAGGGTGGAACCATGGTAACTGCCTCTCAGACCGAGTATGGCGCAGGTTACTACTGGCGGTAGTGTTGAGAAAAAAGATGATATCGTCATTGGCGATACCCGCACATCCTCAACCGAGAATGGCAAATTGTTTCTACCAAAAGCCTTGATGCCGCCTTTGGAGACCAGCTTACATTGAATAATTTAGGCCTGTACTTGCTTATGCAGCAGTAAATAAATGTGGAGTGGGAGGAGCCGGGAAATTGCTGCTAGCGAACTGGCTCTTGAGGGGGAACTGTCACGTGAAACCTTAAACGCAGTAACCAATGCTGCAAGGCTGTCGTATTGAATTTCTGGCTTTAAGTACAGTGGATGTGAACACACCGCAGCAAAGCACCGTTAATGAAGAGGGGAATTCGAGCTATCTAAAGGTCAATGCCAAGGTTATAGATTTGCGTGATTTCCTACCTTATGACCTAGCTACGGTTCCAACATTTGATATTAGAGCCTCTATGGTCTAGAGGACAATGAAGCAACTGAAAATGCACTGCAACTTGCTGGCAAGTCTGCTGCAAAGAAATTGTGTCCCGGTTGAAGGCTAATGGTATTAGATAAAGAAGACTAATGGATAAAACTCAATATAAATGTTACGCCGTTGACACTTGTTCAGGATTACAAAGAGCTTCATATCTCTAAATATGGCCCTTATAGTCATATTTACATGGTCGCTGAGGGGGTACCGCAATTGCAGCGTCAAAGCTGCAATTTGTGGAAGTTGTAACTGAGGGTAGTGGCAAAACGATAAATTTAGCGGCTTTAGACGGTCTTAAGATGGCAGTGAGCCAGGTTAATGGCGCTACAGTTGCTGCCTCACAGCAACATCCATTTCCTCATCGGTGATGGGTCAGGGCGATAATAAAGAGTATCTCTACTCTAACCAATTCCAAAAGCAGATTGAAACTGCAACAAAGGGTGTTGTAAAAAATTGGACTATTTTGAGCGAGCGTCAGGATACTAATTTGGGAAATATTTATTTCCTGAAAATGCGTGTCACAGTAGCAAAATATAAAGAGTCGGCGCAGCTTCAACGCTTGCGTTTGGCCTTTTCAGATTTTGGTTATACGAGATCACAAGGGGACGGTGCAAAGGCCGCATCTGCCGCGAGGGGATACCCGGCAACGATTGACGGCCCATTTAACACAGACGCGAAGGTTTGCCATTATTGATCGACAGAATATGGATAGAACACAAGCAGAGTTGAACCTTATCCAAAGTGGTGATTTCAAGGTTGAAGAAATGGCTAGGTTGGGTAATAAGGTCGGCGCTGACTATATGGTTGTCGGCGATGTCACAAAAGCTGACGCTCGCACAACGAAACAGGTTATGCAAACAACCGGCAAAACATTTACTAAAACCACAAGTAACCTTTCCATCTCAATTCGGATTATTGATATTGCCACATCACAGGTAAAATTTGCTGACCAGTTTGACCTAACTGATGAGGCATCTTTAGGCGTGCTAGCATCTGATATGTCTCGGGAAATGGGCGAATTTATTCTTAATGCCATTTACCGGTTCATGAATTGTCGCGGTTAATGGCGATGAAATAACTTTGGGGCAGGGCGGCCGCACTATCCAAAGAGGTCGCTCCTATAATCTTATAAAGTTAGGGGGACGTATTTATGATCCCTACACTGCGAAAGCCTGGGCCGACAAGAAACAATCGTTGGCACCGTAAACATTACTTCTGTTCCAGGCAAAGACCTCAACAGCAAAAATTGCACGACTTAGCGGCATCACATCTGACGAATTGAGCCAGATAGATTTAATCGTACGCCCAACTAAAATGGGAGAGCGAAAAAGCCGGATAGCGGCTGCAAAGAAATCTGTAAAGAAAGTAATAAAAGAGGGCCAAAACGCAATCAAATCCTTTGATGAGGAGGTAAAAAATGACTGGTAGAAACGGTTTAGGTGTTATTATGCAAGAACAAAAATATAAAATTTTCACGGCAATTTGGGCGTTTCTGCAATGTTTATTGCCTCATCTGCTTTTTGCAGAAAGACGAATTTTTTCGACTTTGATGCTCCTCCACAAATCGTAGTCAAGCCCCTGAAAAATGTTGAGAGCATTTGTGAGCAATATGTTACACGGAAAATGAAAAAGTCTGTTGGCTTGAATATAAAAGCGAGCGGAGAAGAATATTTCTTAAATGTTGGGGAAGCCACTATTTCGGCTCCTGTTGGAAGCGAAAATTATATAACTGCACGTCAAAATGCTTATGAGCAAGCTGTTCTTGCTGAGAAGAAAATATTTGATTAATATGAAAGCTAATGTTTCTCGAAAGCTTGCGTATAATTTGAGCCAACCTAAAAATATTTTGGAAGTTCCTGAAACAGCTGCAGAAGAGCAAAAAACAATTAGGCGGTTCAATGACAATCGGACTTAACCTCTGCGTATAATAAATCTCTTGAACTTCTCAATCGTGAGCTGGATGTCCTGCTAGAAGAAACTGCCCCAGCTGGACCGATTTGAGACGGTAGAAGAGGCCGAGGAATATATTCAAAAAGTTCTTGGAAAAAGTTTTTCTGATAGCGTTGCATTATCTTCCTTTAGCCAGCTCTACGGTGTAAGACGCGTCTTTTCACTTGATTGGTCTCCAGCAGGTAAAAATGGAAAGATCTGTGTTGTTGTTGTCCATTCAGACAAAACGCGGGCGGTTGCTGATGGCATGTACGCTCAAGACGCCAGTCGTCTTCCTGCTGGAAAGATAGGCAAACCCTTATATTGGAACCAAATTCCGAACTCCGGACACGTCAGCAGGTGTTGCTGAACTGTTAAATACCTTTGGCGTAGATATGGTTCGCGATGAGAACGGTGACTTCGTCTTAGTATCTTACGCTCAATCAGGCGTTGCTATAGAGGGCGATCAAGATGCCATAGTAATTGCAAAAGATATTGCGAGGGACAGAGCTATCGCTGGTTTGCGAAGTTTCATGGGGGAAGTAGCGACCCTGCAAAATGCAGGCGAATTTTCTGAAGATGCATCAAAGTACAGGACGGGTCAGGCGACTATACGTTTAATAACGCTTACGAGACGAATATTGAATCTTCATCTCTAGGCAATGGATATTGTTGGTATATCACAGGAGATCTTGGGGCGTCAAACATCCAGTGACAAACCAAACAGTTGTTGGGACTTGGGTTGAATGGTCTTCGAAAACATTGTCTGCATCCAAGCGGGCTCAGCAATAATTTAATAGCCAGCGTCCAGCTGTGAATACAGGGAACAGCCAATCACAAAATTCTGGTACATCAGATGGTGGAACACAAAATGTCCCATCCAGTACAGGTATGATTGGTGGTGCTGGCCGTGGAACGAGCGAAGACGATTTTTTAAAGTGAATGTCTACATTTTGTGGGCGCTGGCAGGTATAATATGCCTGCCAGCCACCGCACTATCTGAAACCTATCAAAAGATAGTGAAGGTCACGCAAGCTAGTGTTGATTTGCCAATGGAAGCTTATGAGCAACAAGCTTTGGCGCGTTTGCAGTCCAAAATCCTTAACGACCATGTTACCTTTAAACTTCAATGGTAAAGCCAGGTTCTTGATGAACATAAAGAATGGCTAATACCTGAAATCAAGCGGCAGTTTGACGTAAATATCGACGTATCCGAAATTCTGCTGGAAGCTAAATACAAAGATGCTGATGATTATCTGTTCGAATACATATAAAATCGATGAATCTAAATTTATACGGTCAAAGGTGACTATATTCTCAATAGAATAAACGCCATTGCAGCGGATGATACATACCCCGGATATGCGCGACTCGAACTTGAGCTAGCTTACCCAAATTTGATTAATAAGGTGATGGGTGTTGGAATTCACGCTTTAACAGCTATTCGTTATGCCTTAAAAAAAAGTTGCCAATCGATTCCTATGAGGTGATTGCCTCAACAGCAAAGAGTGTTATCGTCTGATGAACTTGATTTGAATTAAAAGCTCTTTTACTTTGTATGATCATCTCCATTCAATGTATATGTATGCTTGGAGCTTTCAGCCAAAATAGATAAACAGCTGCCAAAACTAGCAGAACTTATTATGCAATCTTGTCTAAATTTCAATTTTCAAGATAGCTTGGTAATCATAGATACAAACGAACAACAGAAAGATACGCAAACTTGTTCAAAGAGCTAAAAGAGATTGACTAAAGCCATAGAACTTTCATTAGATGAGAGTTCCTCTTTTTGCCTTTATTTTGGCATTTTGCGGTAAATATCCCATTGAATTACCTCAAATTCGGGAATGACTTTCGAAGACTTGCTTGATGATCAAGGGTTGGTTCATAATATGATAAATGCAGAGAAAAATTTAGTCTAAACGATATCCTCAATCTTAAAAAACCATATGGATGAAAATAATTATCACTCTATGCGCATGTATAATAGAGAGACAGATAGAGAATATTTATTGATTTATGTAAATATTTTGGAGGTTACGTGATTTTAAAAACATTATTTTTATTATTTTTTTCATTATACTTTGGTTTGCCCTACCAGTTGAAGCGAAGGGCAAATAATTTTGTAACTGCCCCTATTATTGTTGATTTTGTCCTCAGAGTGTTATTTT
>JAYQLI010000045.1:0-8791 GCA_038143065.1 Rhodospirillales bacterium
TGGATCAAACACTGTGTCTACAACCAATGGCGGGACACAGTGTTTGACGCCACTTAGTTACACAAAAACCTAAATTAAAGCATAACTGCAAGTTAGATGATCTCAGGGCTGGTTTTGAAAATAGAGAAAGGGTACGAGATTAGGCATGGTTTTAAATACTTATTGTATCGCCTAATCTGAGCAAACAGCTTGTTCTGTACAGCCCTTCTAACTTCTCAGACTTTAGGCATACCTTTTATTGATTTAATGCGCTTTTGCGCTGCAATTCGAAATGGTGCGTTGGGTGCGCCGTAACCTTGATAGTTGCCATCCCGTTGCACAATTTCAAAGAATAATCCTCCAGTGAACTCTTTTGAATAACATTGGAAAAACGTGCCGACATTGTCCTGATCATAAAGCACATTGGCCCGTTTCATTTTTGTCCAAGGTCAGCGGACAGATCAAACCTCGCACTCAGATCATCATAGTAATTTGATGGCATTGGTAAGGTTTTCAAACCCATGTTCGCTCATCTTGTCTTAGAGTTGAGAAGATATCATCACAAGCAAACGCTAGATGTTGCACTGATGCCCCGAAGACTCTGCTAAGAACGATCCAGCCAATGTGCGTTGCGTATCTGCTCCATTAAGAGTTATCCGCAAAGACCCATCGGCTGTTTCGACAACTTGGCTGCGTACCAAACCGTCAGGGTCAAATACATCAACCATCGGTGATTTTTTCATGTCAAATAAAGAGGTGTAGAAAAGGCTCCAGCTGAGCATGTCATATTAACTCATGGTTTGAGCAAGATGATCGATTTTGCGAAGGCCGAAACCATACATGATCCAGCTGTATGGGAAAACTCAGTTTCCCAGAGGCGGTCCATACCGTTTTCGTTACCAACAAACTGTCTGACAGATCCCGATAATCCACGAACCGCTGGAATATCCAACTCATCCTCTTCTAAAGGCTGATTAAATGAAGAATTGCCAAGGTGTGCAGCGCGCTCCAGAGTATCTAGCTGAGGTGACCTCAATCCCAATATCGCACACTGTGGTTCCACGGGCATTCCACTGGGTTGCGGCATGCCCAGATATCTCTTGATTCAAGACAATGCGGATATCTCCCTGCTGATAGAGGTCTGCCGCTTTGTTTTTATGTTTGCCAATTTTGGAAAATCCCATGCTCTCTAGGTAATTACCTAAGCGTTGTGCATCTTCACCACGGGATGCAAATTCCACAAAGACAAACCTGTTGTTTCGCTACGCCGCGAAGTCAGGTAAATCCAAACTTATATCTGCTTCAGCACGCCGAACATCATCCATCAGAAATTAATGACCGTATCCATCTACGGCAACCAACTTTGAGGAACCCCCTCTGAATTGGTCATTAAAGATCTCTAGGCTTACAGGACCACTGTAACCGGTCGCCATGACTGCCTGCATAAAACCTTGAACGTTTAAATCACCCTCGCCCGGCATGTTTCGGAAATAAGCGTGACCAATAAAAGAAGATCCATTTCGATCAAAGGCGCATCAGCAAGCTGCACGAAAAATATTTTATCGCCAGGAATTGATCGAATGGTTGCAGGGTCAATTTTACGGGAAAGCGTATGAAAGCTATCTAAGATCAACCCAACATTTGAGTGATCGGCACGGCGCACGATTTCCCAAGCATCCCGGTGGTCATTGATGTGTTTCCCCCAAGCCGAAAGCCTCATAGCCAACTCTGATACCGCGATCTTTCGCAATATCCCCAAAGTGCATTGAAATCTGCAGCCGCGCGGTCAATTCCCCCGAGGGAAGATACATGACAAGACGAACAAATTAGCACGAGGTCGGTGCCAAGCTCTTGCATAAGATCAAACTTACGCTTTGCACGATCAAAAAGGCTTTAGCGCGCATAGGCTCTGGTAAACCTTCAAAATCACGAAATGGCTGAAACAAAGTGATTTCTAGGCCGTAGTCACGCACCATATTGCCCACGTCGCGTGGCGAGCCATCAAAAGCTATGAAATCTTGTTCAAAAATTTCGATACCATCATACCCAGCGGCCGCGATTGCCTCTAATTTTTCCCTAAGGTTCCCAGAAATCGAAACTGTGGCAATCGAGGTTTTCATCGTTATCCTTGGTATCCAAGCACTCGTGGGAACCATAACACAAAATCGGGAACAAATGTGATAATAGCAAGCGCCACGAACAACGAAATGATGAACGGCCATACTTCCTTAATGATCCTGCCCACTGGCTGATCAGTAATGTTTGACACGATGAATAGTAGAATCCCGTATGGTGGCGTGATTAGGCCGTCATTGCATTGACTACCGCAATTACACCGAAATGTACTAGGTCGATACCCATGGACTGGACTGTTGGGATCAGGATCGGAATGACGATCAGTATGATCGCACCACCTTCGATTATACACCCCAGCAACAAAATTAGCAGGTTCACAGCAATCAGAACCCAGCCGGGCTAAGGTCAAAACTTGTCAAGAAAATCGACAACGTATTGAATATCTTCCCGAATTTGATAACATAGTTGAAAGTTAGTGATCCGGCAATCAGTATGCCTATGGAGCCAGCGGATTTAGAACCGTTGCGCAACGTATTCCAGAACGCACCGAATGTGACAGAACGATAAAGCACAACCGAGATAGTCAGCGCATAGGGCTGCGGCAACGGCAACAGCTTCGGTTGGCGTCATGACTCCCCCATAAGATGCCCCCAAAAAGTATGATGAGCAGCATTAGCGCCGGCGCGGCCTTGAAGGTCACGCGCGGCAATTCGTGCGCGGGCACAGCGTTATCTGTAGGGAAATTGCGTCGCCGTGCGATCATGTAATTCATTAAACCCATCATAAACGCCATAAGAAGGCCTGGCATCATACCTGCGGTGAACAGATAGCCAACCGACTGATCGGAAACCAATGCGTAGAGCACCATTGGAATCGAAGGCGGGATGATTGGACCGACAGTCCCGGTCGCCGCCGTAATCGCAGCAGCGTATGCGGGCGTATATTTCCCATCGCGAGTCATTAGGCCGATGATGATCTTGCCCATACCAACAGCATCTGCCACAGCCGATCCTGACATTCCCGAAGATTACAGACGAAACCACATTTACATGCCCAAGTCCGCCCGAAACCGTCCTACCAGCGCCTGACGGAACTGTATCGATCCGCGAGCGAACCAATATTCATAATATCTGCGGCAAGAATGAACAGTGGAATAGCAAGAAGCGTATAGCCGTTGAATATGCCCTGAAGCATGGTTTCAGTCGCAATCGATGGATCAAACCCCGCGGAAATACTAGATCTTTCATGATCAGATACAGAAAGGACCCGCTCATCATGGCTAGCCCGACACTAAGACCAGATAGAGCCAACACCACGATCAGGATCATCGATAGAGTAAATGGATCAGTCATAATCGTATTCTTCTGGATGCTGTAAGTGGTCTTCCTTGACACGCGCACCTTTCAGACCGCCCCACGCCAGCAAGAGCATTCTTACAATTACGGCGATGTGGAAAGGAATATGGCGAAGACAATGTCATAGCGCCAACGGAAAGCCGCAGTCACCTCGATCTTCATAAAGGTCACATAATCCACGCATGCGGCAGAGTGTAGGTAAATATTCCAGCAGTCACCAATCCAACTACACGTCCATCGCTCGTCGGACGGATAGTGGGACAGCATTGTAGAGTATATCCAACCGAATCATATCATCGGAGCGAATGACGAAGGAAAAGCTAAACAGGATACCCCAAAGCCAAGCGACAGTCACCCATTCAACCGTCAAAGGACAGGCCAACCGAGGATGTATCTGAAGGTGATCTGCAATATGACACTACGAACATCGATAACAGCAACGCCGCCGTAACATGGTTGCCGAAATACGATATCCGCTCGGCCCATTTGTTCAGCTTATCCATCGATCCATCTAAAAATTCACATGGTTCGGCAGGCGAGTGCGCGCCCTACCAAAAGTATTTGGATTATTTGATCGCAGTGATCTTGTCGAATAGACCTTCCGGCCAGTCGGCGTCAGCACCCTCAGCGGCGTAGACTGTCTTCACGTTGGCCTGGAATACAGCCAGGTCAGGCGTGTAGACGTCAATACCGTTTGCCATCATGTCTTTCCCAGTGCAATTTTCGTCATCCAGCGAGCTCTGGCTGCTGACTGCAACGAAGTTATCTGCACATTCCTGCACTTTTGCTTGCTGTTCGGCGTTCATCAATTCCACTTGTCCGTTCCTATAACAAACTGGTTTGCAGCGATCAGGTGGGCAGTTTTACCAATATGGTTTAGAACTTCGTCGAACTTCATGGCGCGGGTTGCCGGAAGCCATTGTCTTGACCGTCAATCGCACCGGTCTGCGGGGGCAGTGTAAACTTCGGTGAACGGAACGGGAACCGTGGTTGCGCCCATCGCACGGCCAACCAGCTGCCAGCCTTCGCCCGGAGGCATACGGAGTTTGACGCCGTCCAGATCCGCCGGAGTCATTATCCGTTTGTCGCCCTTGTAGCCCAAGTGACGTGCACCCGATGTAGCCCATGCCAAGGATCTGGACACCAGTTTTCTCTTCCATTTCATCAAGAGGTCGTCCAAAACACCGCTACCGAAAACCCGCTGACGGTGATCATAGTCGTTGAACATGAACGGCACGCCCAGGATCTTGGAGTGCGGTACTTGGTTGTAGAAGTCGAAGATCGCTAGGTTGGCCATGTCGAGATTGCCACGCTGGATCGCGTTCAGCTCGGTGCCTTCTTGAACAGGGTAGCCCCGTGATAGGATTTGAAGTCAAACCAGAAGTCTCCCAGACATTCGCCAAATGCTTCGCGCAGGATCTTAGTCCGCTTGTCGCCTTCTTGGACGGTGTCGAGTAGATCAGTTCTACTTTGTCTGCTGCAATCGCCATTGAGGCAGTTGCCTGGACAGTAATGGTGCTAGCTAAGTGAGAAACGCATTGTGAAAGCTCCGTATTGCGTGTTAAATACCGGCTTGTCCGGCAACTTACAGTGAAAGCGTCAAATGTCGCTCATCTTCTTGGGGTCAGGCTTAACTCCAGAGAATAGCTCGATGCCGTACAGCCTGGAACGCTGCCATTTCCGGACCCATCCATGGTCTGACATCCTTTTGGCGCGTGCAGCCGCTAAAGTTCGGTTTCTAGCGGAAAATATATAATGTCAGCCACTAATACATGCGTCCAAAAACGCTAAAGGCACAGCGCTGCCGGGCATAAAGCCATTCCAACAGGGGTTGCATTTACGATACCATCTACATTCAAAATATCTTCGTCTAGTGTCGATGCAGTAAAAACCGTTCGCTTAGAAATTCTAGTATTCATACTGTTTGCTAGAAATGACGCCGCATCGCGATCTTTGTCGAAGATCGTTAGTTTTTTAACACCTAAGTCAATAGAGCGTTGGCAAGTGCACCGCCTGCACCACCTGCTCCCAATAAAAGCACATGATCCAGTCTTACGTCGAACAGACTAATTCGGAAAGCTTCAGAAAATCCCCAGTAGTCTGTATTATGACCAAGCCTCTTACCTTGCCGAAACACGATAGTGTTCACGGCATTAACAGCTTTAGCCGCATCAGAAAGGATGTCGATATGATGGATGACTTTCTGTTTAAACGGATAAATAATATTTAACCCTGAAAAACCTTTTTGCTTCGCATTGATCCAACATGTCGACCAAATTAGTTTCAGGTGATGTGTGTTCTATATCAAGCAGTTCATAAGAATAGCTAAGACCCTGCCTGATGCCTTCATTTATGTGCATTCTAGGTGTGCGTGAAAGCTGGATGCCCTTGCCAATCAACCCAGCGCGAACGGTCCATCACTGCCCGCGTCCACCGAATTTTTCTCAGCAGATACATGGTGTTTCATGGATTAACCTCAAGCATGCAGGATTCAGGTAGCATTCCATTATGTTTGTACTAGTTAGTACATTGTGTCAATAAGTTTTGCAATGTACATTGAAAACGTAATTGGATTACGCTTCTACCGATAAGGCAAGGACGGTTACATGCTGCACAAAAAAAGACGCACCTAATAACAAGCGCGATCCCGAGGGTGTACGCCAGAATATACTTCGGGTCGCATCGCAAAGTTTGCCGACAAAGGGCTGTCAGGTGCACGAATCGATGAAATTGCAGAGCGGACCAAAACCTCGAAGCGGATGATATATTATTATTTTGACGACAAAAGAGGGCTGTATAAAAAGTGTTTAGAAGAGCGCATACAAAAAAGTTCGTAAGGGAGAAGAAGGTTTAGACTTAGATGAGCTCGCGCCTGATAAAGCTCTGTCAGAGTTGGTCACATTTACGTTCGAACATCACAGGAAAAACTCTGATTTTATTCGAATGGTTATGATTGAACATACACAACAACACCTGAAACAATCGCATCCAGTTCAGAGCATGAATACTGTCGCAATCGAGAAGCTAAGAAAAAATTATTGAACGAGGCCAACGCGAGGCATCTTCGATGGCGATCTCGATCCTTTAAAGCTACACTGGCAAATTTCAGCGCTAAGCTTTTTCCGCGTTTCAAACCAACAAACGTTTTCTGCCCTGTTTCAAACTCTCTTTTCACAAACGGTGGGCAAAAGACCTCAGAACCGAAACTGCAAAAATGGTTCTAAACTATGTATTGCATCGAAAGGAAACCAAAAATGATTAATCCCGAACTACATCCATTTTCTTGAACGTTGGGACCAAGAATGGTCGACTTTGCAACCCGGAGCTACCGCCGCCGATCGCCGCGAACATTTCGAAATCATCGCTAAAAAAATGCGTCTGCCAACTCCAGATGGGGTCAATTGCGACGTAGAGCGTTGGGTAGCGTGCGAATTTGGCGATGTTCGCGTGCGGATATTTCGCCATGAAAGCAGTGCACCACAACCTTGCCTGATCTATCTGCATGGTGGGGCATTCATGCAAGGCTCCCCTGAAACACATTGGGACATTACAGCTCGTTTCGCGGCAGAATAAACAGACTGTGATCAGTGTTGATTATGCGCTCGCACCCAGAGAACGCCTTTCCGATAGCTCTTGAACAAGTAGGTGCTGTTAGATGGACCGTACGTGATTCTAAGTTATGAGTATTGACCCCGACCGCATTTCAATCGGCGGAGATAGTGCAGGCGGGCAATTGGCCGCCGCTGCAACGCTTGATCTTAGAGGCGAAGCACCATTGATTGCTCAGGTCCTAATTATCCATCTGTTACCGATTGGGATCGCTCACGACCATCATATACGAGAAAATCCAGATGGACCGATTGTCCAGCCAAGTGATTTAGTTGGACAATTGTATTGTCCAAGATGAATCTTTAAGACAGTCCCGCGTGTTGTTCCTCTGCACGCCAAAAAGTCATGCTGCAGGACTGCCCCCAGCTTTTTGTCTCAGTTGCTGAACATGACCCACTACGCGATAGTGGTGTAGCGTATGCTGAAGCCTTGAAGGCTGCTAACGTTCCAGTGGTATTGGATATGGGTAAGGGCCTTATTCATGGTTACCTTCGAGGAATGGATTACTGCGTAGATAGTATGAACATGCTAAAAGATTTCCAGCGGCTAGCTGTTCAGAATGCTGCATGATCGAATTGGTTCCAAATACCTCTCATGCATTGAGACGATTCTGCCATACCAATGGCCTAACACCTCGGAAAACAAATGGGCCATGTCTTAAAGCGGAGATAACCCCCTTAGCAATTTTAAACCTATCGGTGCTGTCAGACTAAGTAGCCCAAGCATCAGCAATCGATCAATGGCCATTTCTATATGATAAGTAAGGAACGCCACTCAGTAAGAGCGGCGTACATTTTTGTTAAGTGACACACAGCTTTAGCTGTGTTGTCGTGTCGTTACATGATATCCGGAGCAGAGCAACTTTGATCTTGAAGTGTCATTTCGCAAAGTGTCTGGACCCATGATGATTGACACTATACGTTTTCGCGGGGATACAGGAGTATATTATGAAGTTACTTGAATTGATAGCGTCACATGTTTCAGTCCGCGCTTTCCAAGACAAAACCGTAGAGCAGACTACTTTGGAAAATATTTTGCGCGCTGCACAGGGGACCTCAACCTCTAGTCACGTTCAAGCCTATTCGGTTATTAGAATTAGCAATAGCCAGATCAGACAAGCGCTTTGCGACGTTTCTGGCGGTCAGGCATGGGTTGCGTCTGCGCCTGAATTCTTGGTGTTTTGTGCTGATCTCAACCGCTTGAGTACAATCAGCCAAAGCCACGGCCAAGGACCCCTAGAAGGATATTGTGAGCATTCACTTGCTTCTGTCGTTGATGTTGCACTTTTTGCCCAAAGTGTTTTGTTAGGCGCTGAATCTGTCGGCTTAGGCGGTGTGTTCATTGGAGGCCTGCGCAATGACACGGATCGCGTGATTGAATTGCTAGGCTTGCCTGATGGGGTTTTTCCAGTTTTTGGAATGTGTCTTGGCTATCCTGCAACAAAAAACACTGTCAAGCCACGTTTACCACTGAATGAGATTTTGCATGAACCAATATGATCTTGATAAGCAGGACGATAATGTTTCTTCATATGACAATTTAATGCAAGATTATTATGGAGATCGTGATGCTGCTGTGCCGCGCACCTGAGGAAAGCAACTGTTTCGAGTGCTTTGCAAAATAAAAAACGCAGACACATTAAGGCATCTTTGGCAAAACAGGGGTTTTTAAATTCTAAAAAAGGGTCGATGTCACAAAGGTTTATGACAAAATGAATAGTAGGCTACGATAGCCACGGAAGCGGGCAAGTGGTAAGCGTTCAGTAGTGCCTC
>JAYQLI010000046.1:0-39428 GCA_038143065.1 Rhodospirillales bacterium
ACTTCTAAAAGTAGGCTGCCCCCGGGCACCACTTCCGAAAGTCAACCTGTTGAATAGCTTCACGTTTTCTAATGATTTATAAGAAGGTGTGAATTTTCACTTCAGAAGTTGCACTTTAGATAAAGACAAACACGTCATTATCATCAACTTAACCTGCCCCCTATTATATTTATAGTGAAGACGCTTTTGTCTCCAACGACAGTTTCTTAATGTCTTATTAATTTATAGTGAAGACGCTTTTGTTTGTCTGAACTTTCGGGGGTCAACCCCGGATTTTCAATGACAGATAAACATTGCCCAAAGTGTGGGATGGCTTTCTGTGGTCGCTCCAACAAAAAGTTTTGTTCAAGCAAATGCAGAAAACTATTCTCACAACAAACTATAAGAGCAACAACCCCCGTAAATTCAAAAAATAGTAAGTGTAAGAAGAGAGAGCAGTATGAGTTGTTTGATACAGCCCTGCGCCTTGCCGAAATACTATATGCTTTACCTCCAAGTGAACGCCTTAGTTTCATGGAACGCCTCATCTTGATTTAATGGCGAGAAGACGGTGAGCATCCAAGCTAAAACAAATATTAACAATGCCAACTTTGTTAAATGCTAACCGTAAAAGTAAATCACTATACTGGCGTCGCGCGCCAGCCAATCACCGTACAATTTCGCAAGCAGCAAACAACTATTGTAAACGCTTTTGAAACGGAATGTAATATTTGTCGTGAATAATACAGATTATGAACCACACACTGGCGAGGTCATTTAAACAATTTTGTGCATCCACTTACTGAGCACCCCTAGTTGGTAGCCGTGGCCATATTGGCTGCCAATACCTTTATTCACCCAGCCACCTAGTTGATTTACGTGTCAACTGGACACTCTACCTCCTCAAACGGTCTCTAAAGCTGTGCCTCTGGAGAATGCACTGAATAACGTCTTCAAATTCATTTTGCTTGAGCCATTTGTTCATCGCAGCACTTGCAGAGTTCCCATCAGTTCGGTCATGTTTATTATATCTGCTTATCAGATATTCACGGTTGCGATTTTTACCGGGTAATCTTGTGGCGGCCCAAAGGGAATCTCCAACAAGTGGAATAGAACGTGCACTAGAGGCTGTTTTAAGGCGCCTGTGAGCATTTGGTTGGACAATTACATGCGGATACTCATGAACTAAAACTAGGTCTCTGTGGCGCAAGCCTACAGCCTCTGAAAGGCGCATGCCCGTATCGCAGATAAGAGCTAAAATATGTCTAAGTTCATCATCATATTGATGGCATATTTGCTTTAGACGCAGCAAATCAACAGACGTAAAACCGTTTCTACGTACAGAGCCGATGGAAATATCAATGAAAACACCAGATAGTGGATTTGGTTTGTCTATCCCCAGTTCAGAAAATGCTATGTTGATGATGGACTTAGCATTACCAAACACACGACCAATGCTGGGACCTTTAAGTCCTCTGGATACAAGATAATCACGGAACAGAATAGCATCTGTCTTCTGTATCTTACCTATTGTTTTCTCACCAATTGCTTCTGATAGATATTTTGTAGTTCTCTCAGCAGCGCGATGAAATGTATCTGGACGCCCTGCCCCTTTCTGCTTCAAATAAATTTGTTTTGCTTGCTCTAATGTTATGTCAGCATGGGACTCCTCTACACCATCGCCGTACAACATAGGTATCTCAGCGGGAAATAAATTTAAGGCAAATTTCTCACCCCGCCGTACTCTTAAAGCTGACCAATATTGATCAAGCTGCAGCGTTAATGACTGTGCTAAGCTGTGCGCAATCTTTACACTCTTTGTCTTAAGCGAAAACACTACTTTTTGTCTTGGATAGTGACGTTCAAGGTCTTTTGGAACGCGACGTTCATAGTAATAAACGCCATCGCACGTACGTATGCTTTACTCTAAAGTCCTTCAAAAATTCCCACACCTTCTTGTAACCACAGGAAAACGTGAAGTTATTCAACAGGTTGACTTTCGGAAATTGGTGCCCGGGGGCGGGATCGAACCACCGACACGGATTTTTCAATAGAGACGGAAATAAATAATTATATGAAAACAGTGACTTGTAGCTATATTATATTAGTGTGTGCTTAAAGTGTGTATTTGATATTGTCTGAGGTTTAGATCAGAGAAACTTTGTGTCGATAATCAATGGCAGGACACAGTATTTGGCAAAGACTTGAGCCATACAAGTGACAGTTGAATGCGCAGGCGTAATACTTCGATGTTCAGCGGTATTTCCAATAATTCATATTCGCTTCGTAATCCAATCGGGGTTATTAATGAAGAGCTGCAATACGCCTGAGCATCGTGACCTGCAAACATACCGTCTTGGGTGACTAGAACAGTGCGCCAACCATTCGTGCGGCGGCGCTAATAATGTCGGTGGCGGCGTATCACCGATCATAGCAATGCGATTTGGAAGAATGCCGGCCAGCGACACCTCAGCCAGCGTGTAAATCTCTGCGAATGGTTTACCGAAAAACTGAATTTCGTACTTCATTTGGTCAAGTAGCAAATGCCCAAAATATCCGGCTCTTGCGAAAAGCCGTTTTCGCGCGGGCGGCAATGTCGGCATTGGCAATTACCAATGGTCGCGGGTTATCGCGCAGCGAACGTTCAAAGCGCTTGACGCGGACGCCGACCACTCCGCGGACGACAAAAACAAGAAACCTTCCGCTTGATCATAGAGTAACTGATCATCACCCAATCGTGATGTCTTGGTGGGAATGTCACTAAGATCATCGTTTATCGCAGCGATGCAGCCAAATGTCCGCGCATCCAAACCAATCAATGCAGCATCCAATAGTAATGATCTCTTCAAATTCAATCTTTATACCAAGACGCTTAAATTTAAGACCGCGTCCTCATGCTTATAGCTTGCCGCATTAGACAAGATGCGAATTGCGCAGCCTCGCGCGCGCAATTCATCAAGACGCTCCGCCGCTCCCGGGATTGGGGTTTCGCCAACATTTAGGACACCGGAAAGCATCAAACACAAAGGCATCTATTTGATCTGTGATATCCAAAAGCGAATTGATGGAATTTATGCTTTGCGCAAACGTCGCCGTGGGCAAGCGATCCTGACGGACTGATAACGATCAAAGATTTCCTGGACTGTTAACATAGGATATGTGACTTTCAAATGTTCGGCCTGGCACTTTTTTATTTTCTGGCTTTCGTTCTGCGGACAGTCGTGTCGACAGAAGATCGCCAGAGCGCTCTGCAATTGGTTGACCTATTGTTGCAAATGCAGCGTTGATCGTTTTGAGCGTCCGCAATGTGTCTTGGTGGATGTGGCTTGTTTCAAAGCTGGCAGGGATATTTTCTGCGCAACCGCACGAGATGTCGTTCTTGTAGCATTTGCTCTGCTTTGCGGACCTTGTCTTTGGTATGAAGCAGTTGGCGTGTTGCGTCTGGTTCACCCGTCATTAATACGCTTAAGGCAAGCTGTGTATTGCTCAGAATGCGGTCGTGAAAATCTTCAAGATCCGACCATCCATCTTCCGAAAATCCCAACCCATCAGAATTTAGCCGCTCAGCGTTCATAACAAGACTCTGTGAAATCGCACTGGCTGCAGTTTCTAAATTTAACGCGATTGACGCCAGTTCATTAGCTTTGTTCTGTTCAGTCTCTGATAAATCTTTGTGATTTAACCCAGCTAGGAATCCTTTAATGTCCGAATGCACAGTGCTGACGTCTTCAGACTTTTTGATGATAGCTTTTGCTGCATGAGCATCCCAGTTTTGGAATAAACCCATCGACGTACGCAGCATGACCTCGATTGCCTCTCCCATCTTCATTATTTCGCGTGCGGCGCATGGTAGAGCGCGCGATGGCAGGTGAAGCGTTGACGGATCAAGGGCAGTGCTGTGTGACAGTGTGTTAATCTTATCTTTGCGTTCAGGCGTCAGCTTAAGCGTAGCATCCGCAATCAAGCCCAAGAAAGGCACACAGACAAGCGCCAACCCGATATTGAACACCAAATGTAGGTTGATAATCTGTTGCGCTGCCTCGGTGCCCAGCCAGCTTAAGATTCCGAAGCTTTTTGACAAAATCCCGAGGACCAGCGGCAGCACCTCCGCCACGCAGCACCAAGTTTATAATGACTACGCGTCGTGCGGTCAAAGAGGCGTTCAGCGTGAGCACATAGGCTAATATCGCAGCACCTCCATTTGCCCCCAGAACCATGGCAGCCGCCCCGCTTGCCGGCAAAAGCCCTTGCCCTGTGAGAGTGACAAAGAACAGAACCGCTGCGACCGACGAATGCACAGCCCATGCAAATAACCCGCCAATTAAAAATGACGATAAGATCGCCAGCCAAATAGCCCATGACATATGCCGTTGCGGTGCTTTCAATAAGTGGAGCAGTTGTAGCACGGAGCATATCAAGCGAGACTAAGACAAGTCCTAACCCGATCAGGATGCGTCCAGATTGGCGGATTTCATTGCGTGAACTGCGCAAGAATAAGATAACACCACACAGCAAAAAAAGTGGGATCAAAAATTCTTGGCGGATCAGCAAAATCTGGGATACGATAGCAGAACCGGATGTCGGCACCAAGTAATATCGCTGTTCCCGCCAACAATCCAACGCCACCTTTTGTTGCAAAATTCGACAACAAAACAGCCACCGCCGTGGCACTTTGTAAGCATAATGCGGCTATCACACCACTAATCAGGGCTTGCAGTCTGTTTGCATTAGATCGACGCAGAAAGGCGCGTAGGTGCACCGAGAATGCTCGCTCGACCCCCGTGCGCAACAAGCGGACCGCCCAGATCAAAAGTGCAGCGGCACCCGCGATATGCAGCGCGAACAAAATGATGCTTGAATCTACCATCAATCAATCATTTGTCTGGGTAGAACAGGTATGGACCAGGGTAATCCCCCACAGGAATATAATGACTGGTGATGACGCCACGTATTTCGTACAGCATAAAGCCACCCGGTTCTTTGGTTAAACAATTTGGCGCAGCTTCTCGCAAATCCATTGTGACAGCATGGGATACACCTGGTGCGATCTGACAGATAACGTTACCAAAAGGAGCAACAATATTGCGGTGAACATGTCCGCAGGTCAGGCGCAGCTCTCCGGTGTAGCTAGACAAAATCGCCTTCAGCTCTTTGCTGTGGCGCAGATTTTGAACGTCCATCTTATCGATGCCAGTCAAAATTGGCGGGTGGTGAGTCATCACGATGGTTGGCTTACCGCCGTTGGCCTCCAGTTTTTTCGATAAAAATGACAATGTCTCATCGCTTAAATGGCCATGGGCTGCCTCTGCAACGCTACTGTCCAACCCGATTACGACCAGGTCATCAAAGTGTGCGTCCCAATTGATAGGACCAACGGTTGGCATCCACGGCTGGTCAGCGAAACATTCCCGCATAACTTCGATGTCGTCATGATTGCCTGGGATGACGCGGTACGCCAAATTGAGAGGCTCCATAAGTGCCCGAAACCGTTCATATTCTTCGACCGTACCAAAGTCGGTAAGGTCACCTGAGACAAAGACCATATCAATAGGGCCAATCATTGGCAGGCAGCGGTTAATGGTTTCGATGCAATTGGACAATCCTTCAGCGGTATCGACTTGGCCGTAGGCCATTTGGCCGTACGGAACGATATGCGGATCTGAAATTTGGATGATTCGAGTCATGCAACATCTACCTCTTGTGGAAGCAGCATTAGGGTTTCCGGCTTGATCGCGACATTGATCATGTCGCCCACCTTCGGTGCGTTCTGCCCAGCATGGATTGAAGCGATGGTATCAGGTGTGATGCCGGAAATGCCAATCTTGTAGTGGGTACCCAGAAACGTCACAGTTTCAACCTTACCCTCAAGGAGCCATCGTCTCGGATGCAAACATCTTCAGCGCGCACGAACACGGTTTGACCTTCCGCCACGCGCAGGCAAGGTTAACGCGCCACCATCAAGGTACAATGTTGTGCCATCGGCCTTGCCGCGCAGCGACATCGCATTGCCTACAAACCCTGCTACGAAGGGCGATTTTGGATTGCGGTAAAGTTCTTCTGGCGTGCCGGTTTGTAAAACGCGACCTTGGCACATAACAGCGACGCGATCAGCGATGGCCATCGCTTCATCTTGGTCATGGGTTACGAATATCGCAGTTATATCGAATTCGCGTAGCAGCACCGCTAATTCTTCACGCAAGGTTCCGCGCAAAAGATGCGTCCAGCGCCGATAACGGTTCATCCAGCAACAACATTCTGGGTCGTGGTGCGATCGCACGCGCAAGGGCAACGCGCTGGCGCTGTCCACCAGAAAGCGCCGTAATCGCGCGAGCCGCGAATGGTTGAAGCTGACACATCTCCAAGACTTCGGTGACGCGGGCCTCGATCTCGGACTTAGGTAGTTGTTGCATTTTCAGCCCGTAGCCGATGTTGGCACGCACAGACATGTTTGGAAACAGGGCGTAGGATTGGAACACCATACCGACTTGCCGGCGCTCAACCGGCAGTGGAGTCACATTGTCATTGTCAAACCAGATTTCACTTCCTGCGTCGGGTGTCTCCAAACCCGCAATGATGCGCAACAAGGTAGTTTTACCGCAGCCTGATGGGCAACAGCGAGACAATCTCGCCCTTTCCAACTGACAGATCAGTGGGTAACAGCGCTTTGGTGCCATCGGGGGTAGGTTTTGGCAGTATGAGTCAGTCGTAAGGTCATTGTGTAATCCTTTGAGCGCGTGCCGAAGCCCACTGCATGGCCATCAAGAGCGGAACAATCAGTATGAAAAAAACAAGAGTGTAAGCTGAGGCGATTTCTAGCCGCATTGAAGCATAGCTGTCGGCAAGACCGACGGGCAGCGTTTTTAGGTACGGCGTATGCAACATCCAGGTAAGGTTGAACTCACCAATAGACAACGTGACAACGGTTAGCGATCCCGCCAAAATGCCGGGCATAGCATTAGGCACCACAATGTCTCGGAACCGCTGCCAAGGTGAGGCACCAAGCGAAGCGGCCCCCTCTTCAAGTGTTTTGAGATCAATAGAGGCCAGGACCGCAAGAATGGACCTTACCATGAAAGGTAATGTGTACAGTACGTGCCCGACAAGTATAAATGTCCAGGATGCACGGAACCCTTTCATCGAACCATAGAGTTGCAACAACGCCAAGGCGAGCGCCAAACCTGGGATCGCAAGTGGCAATGAGATGAATTCCTCCAGCAGCCGCGACAACCATCCAGGGTGGCGGGCAAGACCGTATGCAGCGGGCAGTCCGATAATTAATGTGCAGACCAAACAGGCGATAGCCAACCACATGGATAGGAAAATACTGTTTGCATAAAGCTCCCATACTTCGATGACCCATTTAAATGTCAAACCGGATGATATGCCTTTAAAATAGTTTGCCGTCAGACCCGCGAGAACTGACATGATAATGGGCAGGAAAAGGAATGCGCAGGCCAGCAGCGTGACGGCAAGTTGCATTATCTTCACTTTGATTTGAACATGTCAGCCACCTCCAGCCACAGTTGAACCTGACAAGGAGCGCGCAATCAGCAATAAGATCCATGTGATAATGCCCAAAACAATGGACAACGCAGAGGCCATCGCGATGTTCGCGGAAAGAGTAAATTCGGTGTAAATAACCATAGGAATAACATCAATATCGGTAGCAAGTGTGAAGGCGGTTCCAAAAGCGCCCATCGCAGTAGCAAAAGCAATCGCACCCGAAGCAATTAGCGAGGGCATTAGACCGGGTATGATAACATCCATCACAACCCGATAGGGTGTCGCCCCCATTGTGCGGGCGGCTTCCTCAAGAGAGGGGTCAAGTTTTTCCGCTGCGGCCATCACCGTGAGCAAGACACGCGGAATTGAGAAATAGAGATACCCAAGAAACAAGCCAATTGCAGAATAAGCAAATACAACATGTCCAGGGGTCAATTGGTTCACCAGCCCTTGGCGACCACCCAGTAGGATAATCAGAAAGCCTATTACAACACCTGGAAACGCTAAGGGTAAGGTAAGGACCGACAGAACTGTGCCTCGACCTGCAAACCGATTGCGTACTAAGAACATGCCCGCAGTTGTAGATACAGCAAGGGCTGCAAAGGTGGTGGCCAGAGACACCAGAACTGTCAAAACAAGCGTGTTCAAATAACGTGGTTTGCGCAGAATATCGAGGTAAACTGCCCACCCAGCGCTACCTTCCCCGGATACCATAAACAGACGGATCAGCGGTAGCGCCAAAAACGCTATGGCAAAGATGAGAAGTGGCGTCAGGCACGCCAATATAAAATTGCGATCTGTCATACGAATTCCTCGTAGGGTCACGCTGACGCAACCCTACTGGTTAAAACATGTGATTAGTCAACTTCGGACAAGTAACGCTCACCAAAGCCAGCTTGTACTTGTTCCATCTTTGCATAATCGACTGCAACAGCACGCTCATAGTCGCTTGCGGGCAGAAATTTGGACGCTACGTCTGCTGGCAATTCAACCGGACGCGCTGGCTGAAGATAGGCATTTGTCCAGATTGCTTGACCCTTATCTGATAAGATAAAGTCCAGCACCTTTTTGCCAAGCTCAGGATTTGGACCGTTGTTTACTAAGCTCATAACGTAAGGCACCCTAACCGAGCCTTCGCAGGGCATCACAAACTCAAAGTTACCATCTTCTTCGTACTTTCCGCGATAAGCGTTAAAGTCATAGTCAAATAGGATTGGGATTTCGCCTGATACCACACGCGCATAGGACGTTTGCTTTGGAACAATTGGCGAATTTTCACCCAACTCTTTAAAATATTTGATTGCTGGGTCAAAGTTGTCCAGATCGCCACCAAAAGCCATGTTCACTGCAACTGCGCCGGCGTAGCCAACAAATGCAGATGACGGGTCAAGATATCCAACCATGCCGCGATATTCAGGTTTTTTCAGATCCGCAAAGCACTGAGGTACTTCCGCTCCACCAAGCGCATCAACGTTCACAAAAAACCGAGCGAGCCATAGTGGATTGCAAACCACTTGCCGTCCGGATCCTTTAGCCCGTCAGGAATTTCATCAAATTTTGCTGGTTTGTAAGCGGCCGCCACGCCTTCATTGCCGGCCTTAATACCTGTCGTCACCCCATAATAGGCAACATCTGCTATAGGGTTATCTTTTTCCGCCAAGAGTTGGCTCAAGGTCTGGCCAGAATTCTTGTTGTCATGGGGCATCTGAACATCGATTTCTTTGTCGATCGCTTCAAGCATTGATGCCCAATCCGCCCATTGTGGCGGGCAGTTATAACACACAGCATCTTCGGCCAGCGCAGGTGCTGCGAATGCTATTGTCAAAAAGGCTGTTGCAAGTTTATGTTTCATGTTGATCTCTCCTGTTGGATTTTAGCTTTCTTGTAGGTTTGGTCGTCTGACGGCGGAAAGGCTGCAACCTTTTCGCCGTCTTTGCTTTCGGCTGCCAAAGGCATCAGACTGCCTCCGGCGCGGAAACTGAATGTTTGTTCTTTTAGAGGTAATTGGGGCGGCGATGACCCGGTGATCATCGAAAGGATCGTCTGACTTGCGCCTGCACCCAATTTGCGGGGAGCTGTTACAATCGTCGCGAGCGTTGGATCAATCATCTGACCAACTTTGATGCCATCAAACCCGACAATTGACATGTCACGCGGCACGTTTATCGACAATTGTCGCGCACTGCGAATGGCTGCAAGGGCGCGGTAATCATTTGAAGCAAAAATGCCTGTGATGTCCGGGTGGCGCTTCAAAAACGCGTCTAGTTGAGGTGTCAAATCATCCTCGTCGTCACCCACCTCCAACAAGGCAGGTGGTGTCATTTTGTGATTGGCACACCCTTGTGAAAAGCCTCGAAACGCTGGCGCGCGCGGTCAGAACTTGAAAAGTCCAAGCCAAGAAAGCCCGTGTGTTTATGGTTATTTTCAAAAAAAACATCTGCGACTTTCACGCCGGCCGCATGGTCATCCACCGCCCAACTGAACTGCCCCGCAGGCGCAGTATTATACAGCAAGCAATGAGGCAAAGTCCGCGAGCGGATCAAATCCAGCCCTTCACTGTTTTGAACATCACCAACAGTCAAAATAATCCCGTCGACTTGCTTGGCGATCAATGTCCGAATGGCATGAGTTTCCATTTCAGCGTTGTAGTTAGTGCAAATCAGTAGCATTTGATATCCAGCGTCTAAGCAAACTCTTGCGCGCCTTGCACTGCATCCGCATAAACAGGGTTTTCAATAGACGGGACAACGCATCCAATTGTGCGGGTAGTATTGCTTTGGAGGGATCGGCCTACTTCGCTGAAGTGAAAATCGAGTTCCTTGACCGCAGTCATGACCTTCGCGCGCATCTTGGCACTCGCGGAACCTTTGTTGTTCAACACCCGGCTTACAGTTGCGACACCGCAGCCTGCACGTTGAGCAACATCCTTAATTGTGGCCACTTGACCCAACGCTCACCCCTATTGGAAACGTTTCCAATTATGAATACCCAAAATCTGCTAATCACGCAAGAAATTTCCGGGCACAAAAAAATATTCCGTGTGAAATCAACGCATAAGTGTCGAACGACGTCTCACCAATTTATCTACAGATGCATAGCACGTGACTAGATCACGCGTGGAATGCTGGATAAAAAGATGATTCGTTTGCGCAATTAGAAGTTTAAGTTGATCGGTAGAGATGGAGAACCTCCGCATAAAAACACGCGAAAAGTGTGTGTTTGGTGTGTTTTTGAATCGCACACGCATAGCGTTAGTGCGCGAGAAATAAGCCATTGATATTGTTTTGAAAAGTGGTGCCCGGGGGCGCAACCATACTTTTCTAAAATATATTGTAATTCTAGATGGTTAGAGGTTATCTAAAATATGGAAGTGGTCCTAAAAGCGGTCCTGGTTCGTAGTGGAAATCTCGCACCAAGACTCTGTGTCACTTAAATGTTTTCGGGAATGGAATTAGTATCGATGAAAGCGATATGTTAAGTAATAGCCGCGTAGCTCATTGCCGAGTTGTTTAAGGAAACGAGGTTCGCCAAGAAGGTGTCCCCAAACTTATCTATCATGAGATCTTTTAGAACCTAGCCTTGCGTCGAATTTGCAACAGATAAATACAGGCCACTAGCAAGAGTGCAGGAATGTAAAACAACTCTTTCGGAGGGCAATCCGCGGCCTGTTCAATTTCGACAACTTCCCAATCCCAATTAATGCCCAGCTGCTCGGCAGGACCACCAAGGGGGCATAAAGGTCCGATTACACCATAATTATTGGGGCTTTGCGGATTTGTAATGCCCAAAATTTTTGGTGTTGCGCCCCATAATGTATTCGCCTGCGGAAATGATATCTTCGGCACTGCCTGACGCACCAAAGTCGCGCGGGTCAATTGGGGTTTCGCTTGTGGGATCACAAAAAACGGGGGATGGAATACCGACTAGTTGGGTTGCGATTGATCACGCGGTGCACTGTCGATGTCAGGCGCCCCCTGTCCAACGTTCCAGTAGATCGCCGATGTTGCATACCAAAGTTCCCTGAACTGGAGGTGCTTCAATCCAGTCGCCTGCGGGATTGCGCACCTGCAACCCGCCCTGCATATCCTGCATCAAGACTGTCAAAACGCCAAAATCCGTGTGCGCCGCAGCACCCAACCGATTTTGAGCAATATCCTGTGCGTTCATCGGTGGATAATACACCAACTGCCCCCGCCCTAGCGGATCCACATAAGCATGATCAAAAAATGTTTTTGACTGCCCCAAACCATGCGCCAAGGCCGATAGAACCCGCCGCCCCAATGACATGACCTGCTGATAATAAGGCCAAATCCCATCCTTTTAAAAACGCGGCCTCATGTTCTGGCCATTGATTTGGATGCACCAAGGGCGGGCGTTTTTCAGGATTGGCAGGCATATCTGCGCCCTCCCAGCCCCAAAAACACCTCTTTCGCATCGTGCGTTGCGGCACCCTCTAATTGCGCAAGGCCCGATTGCATCCACCCGCGTTGAAGTGTGTTCACGGACACTTGGCCCTTTACGTCAGCGGGTAAATCAAAAAACCGACGGGATGCCTCAAATGCCTGATCCATCACATCTGCGGAAATCCCATGATCGCTTAAATAGAAAAACCCAACACGATGCGCCGTCTCAACCAGATCACGCGCGACGCGTTCAAACCCTTTTATCAATTTCCAAACCCGACAAACTGATGATTGGTATTTCTTCAAAATCGGTTTTCTGTGCGGGGGCGTAGCGATCAATATCCATGGTCATTCCTATAAATATTGGGGAGCAATCGATTTGGGTGCGATATGTTCAATCGCCGATAAAATATCGACAATACGCACATTTCTGTTGCGCCGCATTTGGGGTTTATAGGGGGCAAATTTGTACATTCCAATATCACTGTTTCCGTCGTTGGCGTCATGGCTGCAGCGAAATCATGAATGACAGCATCCTGCATGTCAGATGGATCAAACCGATCTGGAACATCCCCTTCTATCCGTTGGCGCAGGGGATTATCAAGGCGCAAGCCCACAATGCGAAAATCGCCGGCGCCATAGGGATGAGGGAAATGTGCGTCAACCAATCGCTCTGCATCAAAGGTCAGCACACTACTGCGTTCGCAACCTTTCGGCACCTTCAAATCGTTTAGCATGTTGAGAACCGAGGCAATGACAGGTTTATGTGTCGCGCTTTGTAATTGATCCTGAAACGGTGACAGAAACCCACAAGAGGTCACGATAATATCCCCATTTGCCTTCTCGATCGCCTTTAGGAACGGTTCAAGATCAATTTGATCTGGCTGATCGCTGACAACATTGGCAACACTGGCGCGCGGCACGCGAATAATTTCAGGGGCGTTTACATAACTATCCACACATCCAACGTCGCCAGGCACGCGGCAAAACCGCGTGTCCAGTTGCAAAACGCTGACACGCGCCATGCCCTAGTTCCGCTGACGAATGTTTTCAGGCAGCCATGTCGCGAGTTCAGGGAAAATCACAAGGATCACCACCATCAACAACATCAAACCCACCATAGGAATGGCAGTTTTTGCAATATAGCCGATTTCATGTTTGGTCATCCCTTGCAAAACAAACAGGTTGACCCCAATCGGTGGTGTCACCTGCGCTGTTTCGATCACCACAACCAAAAAGATGCCAAACCAAATTACATCAATCCCCGCCGCACGGATCATGGGTTCCACAATGGCCATCGTCAAAACGACCGAGGATAGGCCATCCATAAACATACCCAAGATCAGATAAAAGACCGTCAGCACCGCAATCAATGCGACAGGCGAAAGGTTATACCCCTCAATCAATTCGGCCATGGCGCGCGGCAATCCTGTGAACCCCATGGATAAGGACAAAAACGCAGCCCCCATCAGGATCAGCGCAATCATCGCAGATGTCCGCGTTGCGCCCATCAGGCTTTGGGAAAAGCTGGCCCAATTCAACGACCCTTGCGCCGCAGACAAAACCAAGGCACCGATCACACCCACGGCCGCCGCCTCGGTCGCAGTAGCATAGCCAAGATACATGGATCCTATCACCACACAGACCAATCCCATTACAGGCAGCAAAAACACGCTTTCACGGATCATTTTAAATAAGGACATTTTTGGTTCAGGCTCTGGGCGCGATCCCCCGCCAAAGAAGTGCCAAAACACAATATAGGCCATGAAAAGACCGGCAAGCACCAAACCAGGGAAAACACCCGCCATAAACAATTTGGTAATGCTTTCATTAATGGTCACGCCATAGACAATCAGGGTCAGCGATGGTGGGATCATCAAACCCAATGTCGCAGCCCCGCCAACGTGCCAATGATCATATGTTCGGGATATCCACGCGAACGCAATTCAGGGATCGACATTTTTCCAACCATATTCAATGTGGCAGCAGATGATCCCGAAACGGCCGCAAAAATCGTACATCCCGCAATATTTGTATGCAGCAATCCACCCGGCAAAAACCGCATCCATGGGGCAAGGCCGCGAAACATATCCTGGGACAGGCGCGTTCGATATAGGATTTCACCCATCCAGATGAACAAAGGCAGCGCGGTTAATGTCCAACTGCTTGCCCTGTCCAGATGGTTGTGATCATTGCATCCCTGCAGGGCGCGATGTGAAGAGTTCCATACCAACCCAGGCCACCCCCATCAGCGCCAAACCAACCCAAACCGAACTGCCCAAAAGCGCGAAAAGAACGAATAAGAAAACAATGATTGCGTACACTTCGGTCATTCCACTTCCTCCCGTACAATTTGGGTCTGTCCGATGATCAACAAGCGGTACAAATAATCCCAAAGCGCGATCGCCAATAAAATCGTTCCAAAGGACATCGCCAATTGCGGCAACCAAACGGGGGTAAACACCATTTTATCAGATGTCTTTGCCCATGTATCGGCCCAATACCAAGGCCATTGTCCCATCATCGCAAATATTGACAAAACCCATTCTGGAACCTGATCCAATCCTTGGGTCCGATCATTCAGCATTTCAGAAAAATAATTTGTTTTAACGGCATATCGGGCAAAATAGGTTGCCGTTATTGCCGAAAGCAGCATCGCAACCGCATCCAACCAAAATTTCAAAAATCATTCATATTTAGGAAAATTGAAACGCGAATGTGCGATCCGCGTGTCAGGGCATAGCCATCGCAAACGACGTGCAGGCCATGGCATATCCTGCAAATTCGGTGCCCCTGGAAAAATCGTATTCGTCCACCGCGCCACCATCTGTCCAACGATCAGCAATAGAATGATCACCATGAACATCGCCGCAATCACGCCGCTGACCACATAAATGCGATCCAAAATGCGCCAGATCGGGCGCAAAATGCGGTGGGCCATGTGACGGGATGTCAAACAGAACGCAGCAATCAATGTGGGGAAAATAAACAGCCAGAACCACAATGGCAGGCCGATATAAATTGGCCAGTCGTTCATGCCCTACCTTCCTGAAAAGAGCCCGCCATGACAGCGGGGCTTGGATTTATTTTGATTAGTTTGCGTTATACGCGTCGATGATGGCCTGACCATCTGCGCCAACATCAGCCAGCCACGCAGCTGTCATTTTCGCACCAATCGCCTGTAATTCCGCAAGGAATTCTGGGCCTGCATCTTCAACCGACATGCCATTTGCGGCCAGCTGTTCAAAGTACCAATTTGCCAGCTCAGCTGATTTTGCAGAACATGCAGCGCCTGTTTCATTTGCGGCTTTTTGAAGGGCGGCTTGCATGTCGCCACTTAGGCCTTCCCAAACACCTTTGTTCACCATCACATAGTTGCGTGGTAGCCATGCGTTCACTTTGTAATAATGGGTTAGGTGTTCCCAAACTTTGCGGTCATACCCCGTTGATCCAGATGATATAAAGGATCCTGCAACCCCTGTTACAAGGCTTGGGACAATTCTGCCGCTTCGACCTGAACAGGGACCATGCCCAACTCTTCTGCAAATGTTGCTGTGGCCGAATTGTATGAACGGAATTTGATCCCTTGGGTATCTTTGGACGATGCGACCGCCTTTTTGAAATAGAACCCCTGCCCGGGCCACGGACATGTATAAAGCGCGACCAAGTTCAAATCGGCCAGTTGCGCGTTTACTTTATCTTTGGCGGCGGCCCATAGTTTGTTGTTCTCTTCATATGTCGTTGCCAAGAAAGGCAAGTTATCCCACCCAAGCAAAGGCGCCTCATTCGCGTGCGCGGACATAAAGCGTTCGCCAATTGGGGCCTGACCCGTTTGAATGGCGCGTTTGATTTCGCCACCCTTGAACAATGAACCACCCGGATGCACCGTAATGTCGATATCACCGTTTGTGTATTCACGCACCTTATCTGCAAAAACGACCCCCATTTCCGAATGGAAATTCGTTGCCGCATACGCCATGGGCATATCCCATTTTTCCGCGCTGGCTGTTTGTGTAGACACCGCAATGGCCGCAATGCCCATTGCCAGTGTTGTCATTTTCTTAAGTGCTTTCATTTTAATCTCCCTGATTTGTTGCACATTTCTTCATTATGAAAATCGTTGTGGTTCAAACGGGCGTAAATCGGCATTGGCCGGTTTTCCCGCAATCATATCGGCCACCATGCGCCCCGTTTTCGGACCACCTGTCAGACCAATGTGATGATGTCCAAAGGCGGTATAAATGCCCGAATTTTTAACCTGACCCAAAAGTGGCAGGCTATCTGTTGGCGCGGGGCGAAAGCCCAGCCATTCCTCATCACTTTCGTATTCGAACTTTGGAAATATCTCTTTCACTTTTTTGCGCAACAATAGCAGCGGCGCTTTGGACTTTTTGGGGCTTAGGCCCCCGAATTCAACAACGCCTGCACAACGCACACCTTGGTTCATGGCCGTGGCCACGAATTTGCCTGCGGCCAACATCATGGGATTGCGAGGTTTTTGCGTGGGGTTTTTAAATACGATGTGATAGCCCCGCTCAGCCTCAAGCGGGACCTTAAGACCCAGTTTTTCAATCAAGGAGCGGGACCAAATTCCGCTGGACACCACAGCGCGATCACAATGAAACCGCCCTGCTGTGGTATCAACAGATGTAATCGTTTCATTTTCAATCGTGAAATCTGTCACCTCGGCCTGAACAAAGGTGCCCCCATTTCGATCAGAACTTTGACCAGTTCCTGAACGTATTCAGCTGGGTTCAAAATGAAACCATGGTTTTTCAAAACCGCAAGCAGCTTTGTGTTGGACCCTAAAATAGGTTCCTCTTCCCGAACGGCGTCCCCTTCGATTATATCAGGAACAAATCCCGCCTCGGCCCGCAATTGCCACGTGAACTTATCCTTTTCAAAGGCCTGACGATCACTATAGGCAAAACTATACTTGCTTTCACAGACCCATTGGGCTGCTGATGTCCCGGCACTTAGCGCCTGATGTTGTTCAAGGCTGTCGCCAACGATTTGCGTTAATCCCTGACTGATGCGGCGCGTATCATCGGTATTTGAATGCCCCAGATACTGCACCAACCATGGCACCAATTTCGGCAGATATCGCCAGCGTAAGAACAGCGGGAAATTAGGATCACGCAACATTTTGGGTGCATTTTTGACCAACCCCGGACCTGTGACAGGGACAACCGAACAACTGGCCAAAATACATCCGTTGCCGTAGGACGCGCCCATTCCAGGCGTGCCCTTGTCGATTAGTGTCACGTCAAACCCTGCGCGGCGCAACCAAAGGCCCGTTGAAACCCCGATGATGCCCGCGCCAATGACAACCACATGTGTCATGACCGTCTCCAACTCTCTTGAGATTAGGTTGACACCAAGTAAATATCATTTCAATTATTATATTATCAAACAAACATCATTTAAAGTGATATAGATGAAGCTCCGATCCTGACAGTTGCAGGCGTTCCACGCGATTATCCAAACTGGCACAGTTGTGGGGGCGGCAGAAATGTTGGGGATTTCACAACCTGGGGTGTCCAACCTGATTTCGCAGTTGGAACGACAGACGGGTCTGAAACTGTTTGAAAGGATGCACGGACGCCTAACTGCCACGCCCGAGGCCGCAATTATCCATCGCAATGTGGATGCGATTGTGCGTGGGTTGCAACAGGTCACACAAACCGTTGTGGATTTGCAAAACAAACAGACGGGTAATTTGCAAATCGCCTCTCAACACTCAATGTCATTTGGCGTGATGCCCCGCATCATTGGTGATTTCAAAAAAATCTATCCCGACATCAGTATTTCTTTTCAATCCCAATACAGCGCGAAAATTCAGGAATGGGTCGAAGCAGGCATTTTCGAAATTGGGATCTGCGAACTGCCAAAACTTTATGACACGCTCACCTATTATCCCATTCAAATCCCAACCAAGATCGTAATGCATCATGAAAATCCATTAGGGGAACATCAGGTTTTAACGCCTGAATTATTGCGACATGAAAACTTTATCCTAATGGGTCCCGATCACACGACACAGACACAATTGTTTCAGGCCTTTGAGCAGGCTGGAGTGAAATTGAAATCCTCAATCCATTCTCACCTGTTCAAAAACCTACTATCATTTGTAAAAGAGGATATGGGAGTGGCCCTGGTGGATGATTTTGCCATCGAAAATGATCTCGACCCCCGCTTTATTAGTCGTGATTTTACACCAATAATTTACACCAACATGGCTATAATAACATCAAACACTAGGCCACTTTCAAAACTTGCGAACGAATTCCTGCAGCTGCTTCGGCAAAAATTGGCATGTTACTTTCCAAAAGCTGAAACCAAAGCTCCCGATACTACAGAAAGCAAGCTTTATAAAGACTAAGTTGAGCGCTTACACTTTGTGAAAAGGTATATTTGAAGAAGTCACTGGCCCTTTGCCCGACAGCTAAAAATTAATCTATTCAGTTTTGTAGAGCCAACGCATAAATATTGGCGTTAGGTACATCGGTAATTGATAACAACCGAGGAATATGAGAAATTCATCGCTGTTCGAAACAGTAACAGCGACTATAAAGACTGCTACATTTCTATTTCCAGCGATAATTGCCATGGATGTGTTTTGCGGGTTAGCACCGGTAGTTCGAAACAAGATATATGTGATTACTTGCAGACCATAATTAAGGCCGAATGCAAGAACCAACCAATTAAGTAACTTTTTTGGGATCTTCGTTAAGCGTTGGAACGATAGCACTCATTAACCCAACAACTATTACAGCCAGCAAAAGCGTAGAAACACCATCTAGCGCCATTTTTTGGTCAGGATTCACCTGAGGTATTAGAACTGCTCTGATAATAAACCCAATCGCAATCGCCAAACCCATAGTCGCGGTAAGTTCGATAGATAACCAAATTATATCGTACAACGAACCAGCAGCAGGTAAGAACCATAGGACAGGAATTATAGTAATAGGTAAACAACACGTTCCAATGACCAAAACTCGAAAAGTAGGTTCAGGCTGGTATCCGAGCATTATAGCAAAATTTGGCGCTCCAGTTATTGAAGGTGCAGCCAATACCAAAGTAATCACCATTGCAACAGCGGTATTACCTAATCCAAAAGCTATTAACATAGCTACAACGGTCAGGGGGAAAATGACTTGAAAAGTAAAGACTATTAACAGAGTTTCTTTTATGTGATCCACTGCGTCTTTCACGGCTGTAAATCCAATTCGAAGGGACGTGAAACCGAGTAACAGAATTACCAATTCGCTTAACCACGGGCGCATTGCCAAAGCAATATCTGGCAGCAACATTCCCGCGATCAAACCAAGCACTAAAACGAACCGTCCGTATTCAGCAATAAATTTAAAACTAGCAATCAAATGGACACTCAAATCTATAAATTTCGTTAAAGTTATCACAACAGTGCAATTGTTTCTACGTAAAGCAAAGACCATAAAATACATAGTTCATTGCAAACAACTGTGTTCTTTCACTAGGTTCGAGACACGGTGTCGAACCCCGGAATCTCTATTCTCAAACACATGAAAAAGTGTGTGTTTGGTGTGTTTTTGAATCCACACGCATAGCGTTAGTGCACAAAAATTAAGTCATTGATATTATTTTGAAAAGTGGTGCCCGGGGGCGCAACCGATACTTTTCTAAAATATCATTTATTTATAGATGGTTAGAATTCCGAAAATATTAAGCGGTCCTAAAAGTGTGTCCAATATTTTGTGTTTTAATCAAACACTGTGTCTACAAGCCTGACCACAGGACATTACTGTTCAAAACGCCAAGTAGTTTGAGTAATAAACCTTTTGACAAAAAGCAAAATTTCTCTTGCTCATGTTCTATTACAGACGGAAGCCGTTACATTACTTGGTAATCTCTGATTAATGACTTAACGCGTTTGATTTCAGGCAAGCTGTAAGTAACACTACAGAAAAGCATCCATACCACTCATCTCAAAATTGATTTATGAAGTTCGGAGTGATTGCTACTGGTGTAGCGCAGTTATTCCCACGCCTATTTTGGTAGTTCTTAGATTAGCTTGCACCTAGCGTGAGTCCCAGATGCAATCGCGGAATGCGCCATCTAGCGTCCTCTAATGCATATTCGTAATTTGATATTTGCATCCAAATTCCATCACCGATAAAGTGGAACCACCGACACGAGGATTTTCAATAGAAATGGTAATAAATAATTAAATGAATACAGTAAGTTGTATGGATATAAAATGAATGTGCGCAAAAGTGTGTTTTTGATATTTTGTTGGTTTGGATCAAACACTGTGTCTTCAACCAATAGCGGGACAGAGTGTTTGGTGCCACTTAGTTACACAAAAACCTGACAAAAAGCAAAATCTCAGAGCTGATTTTAAAATAGCGGAAGGGTACAGTATTGGTCATGGCTTAATGACTGAACGCGTTTGATTTCAGGCAAGGCGGCTTATTCTGACAGCTCCAGCGCAGCAAACGTCCAATTCGCTCAAACGAAGCATTCAATTGCCGCTTTCTCCCAAGACCTTCGCCTCAGTCAGCTCGTTTTCATCCCAAAAACCAACGATTATACCCTTAGCAAGTTCGCCGCCCTTGCGGCTTGAAATACGTTTGTCAGACACGGTGACTCGGTTGTGGTGGCCGAGCGCCCATCTGTTCAACTGATGGAATAATCTGCTGCGCTCAGCTTCGTACTTTGGATCACCTCCGAGATCGAAGAACTCTTCTGGGTCCGTCTCGAGGTCGAAAAGCATGGGCCGGAAACCTTCCGCGTGAAGGTATTTCCAACGACCGTCGAACACCATGACCATGCGACAGTCGCCAACGGGATGGTCCAGAATTCGCCGGGCGCGGCGCATTGAGTAATCATATTCGCTAATAACATAGCTTCGCCACTCGGGATCTTCGCCACGCAGGATGGGGAGAAGAGACCTCCCTTCTAGGATTTGGGGTCGCGGTTCTCCGTCGAACCAGTCGACGAATGTGGGTGCGAGGTCGATGGACTCAACCAGGTGATTGGACACGCTCCCGCGCGTTTCATCTGCCTCAGGCGAGGGGTCCACCAAGATCATTGGGACATGTACAGAGGGTTCGTGGAACAGTTCTTTTTCACCCAGCCAGTGATCGCCCAAGTAGTCCCCATGATCTGAGGTAAAAACGATCAATGTATCTTTCGATACTCCGTTCTTATCCATCCAGGCCACAAGACGGCCGATTTGGTCGTCAATTTGAGCAATGAGACCCATATAGGCCGGTATTACACGCTCGCGCACCTCGTCGCGCGTGAAGACTTTGGAAAATCTGTGGTCGAAATAGGCTGCAAGCACGGGGTGAGCGTCGATTTGCTCCTGCTCTGATCGGACCGGAAGCTGAACATGTTCAGGTCCATACATGTTATGATATGGTGCCGGCGCTATGTACGGCCAATGCGGCTTGATGTAGCTCAGATGTAAACACCATGGCTGATTGCCCGCGTCTTGGATGAATTCAATAGCACGGGTTGTAGAATAGGTTGTTTCCGAGTGCTCTTGTGGAACGCGCGCAGGTTTGTTTGCGTTTTCATAGAGCCAGCCCGATAGGACTTTTCCCTCGGGATCTTCGGCAGAATTTGCCACATCTTCCCATGGATTTTCGATGTTGTAACCTTGGGCTCGTAGATAATCATTGTAGTGGCTGGGCTTCTTGCCACCGGTTGGATGCAAGCCGTCCAAACGGTCCCAAACTTCGAACCCGCATTCCGAAATGCGCTTACCAACAGGTGACTCTGGATCGATGCCCAGACGTTTCATGCCTTCCATATCAGCGCTCATGTGGGTTTTGCCGCAAAGCGCTGTGCGTACGCCCAAGGGTTCAAGATGGTCCCCTAAAGTCATTTCACCGACGCGGAGGGGAAAGTTGTTCCAGCTAGCGCCATGGGAGCGCACATAGCGGCCGGTATAGGTACTCATCCGGCTTGGACCGCAAATTGGCGATTGCACGTAAGTGCGATCAAACCTCACACCGCGCGTGGCAAGCGCATCGATATTGGGCGTCTTGATGAATGGATGACCCGTGCAACCAAGGTAGTCAAACCGTAACTGATCACACATGATGAAAAGAACATTCTTAGTCATGATAAGTACCTATTTATTCCAAACCACTCGAAATCCGTGATGCGTGGTCGTGCTATCGGGCGAGGTGCCGGACCGGGCGGCGATCCGGTAGCGCGTGCAATAGCTTCTATGACAAAGAAATGAACCGCCTTTGGACAGTTTGAACCCGCGCATCGCTCGTTGCCGCTCTTTCACGGATTTCTTTAGTGACTTGATCTTGTAGGCGTCTGCTGTCCATTCCCAGACATTCCCGACCATGTTGTACAGCCCATAGCCATTAGGCTCGAACGACTTTGCTGGAGCCGTGGTAATGTGCCCGTCTGCGCCTGTGTTTGTCTCAGGAAACAACCCCTGCCATATGTTACAAGGCGTGTAGTCATTGTCATTGGGCTCCTTCTCGCCCCACGGATAGGGCACATCCCCCTGCCCTCCTCGCGCTGCATGTTCCCATTCCACTTCTGTCGGCAAGCGGCCTCCGACCCAAGCGGCATAAGCGCGGGCGTCGTTCCATGAAATGTGCACTACCGGGTGATCGTCCAGACAAGTATCCTCTGTCTGCGGTCCGTTTGGTGAACACCAAGTTGCTCCATCAACCCGGCGCCACCATTCTACCTCTACAACACCTTGGGTCGCGCCCACGTGGTGCGGTACCTGGTTCCAAAAGACGAAGGACCAACCAAAGCGTTTGGCCTCGGTAACATAGTCAGTGGCCTCAATGAATTGCCGGAACTGGGCGTTGGTTACTGTTGTCCGACCCATGAGAAACGGCTTAAGGCGCACCTTTCGAAGAGGGCCCTCCCCATCATCGGCAATACGGGGATGGGCTGTGCCGACCAAAGCCACACCGCCGGGGATGTCAATTGCATCCGCGCGCTGCGGCTTACCCAGTTCTACGCTTAGCGTTTGTGCGGCACCTTCGGCGCGGCTAGGGGAACAGCAGGGTTTTGCGAACTCAGTCATATACTATCCTGGTCCGACTCGTTGACCAGTTGGTCCAATGTCATCCGGTCTTGCGTGCAGATACCCTTCAAGCACTTCCCGCAATTCGGCGTGGTCCGGATCATGAAAAACGTTGCACAACTCGTTTGGGTCAGTTCGCAGATCATACATCTCCCCTGCCCCCGACCGCAGGTCCATGGTTAATTTGGCATCCGCCGTGCGAACCGTGCGCAGGGACAACGCGACCCCAACCCGGTTGGCAAAAAGCTCCCATTCCATCATGGCAAAATCCCGCGTGCCTTCACTCTCAAGCAGAGGTTTCAGCGAGGCGCCATGCTGGGGCAACCCCGCAGCCGTTCCGCTGTAGTCATAAAGCGTCGAGGCAATATCGAGCGTTGACACGGGCTCTGTCACGATCTTGCCGTTGGAAATACCCGGCCCTCTGGCAATTAGCGGTACGCGAAGCAATCCTTCATAAGGCATTGGACCTTTCAAGATAAGCCCGTGATCGCCCAACCAGTCTCCATGGTCAGATGTATAGATCACGATCGTATTTTCCGCCAAGCCAACCTCGTCGAGAACGGCCATCAATCGGCCCACCTGTTCGTCAATGAAAGATATCTGGCCATAAGTATTTGCGATAATCTCGCGCAATTGATCATCGGTCTGAGGCGCTATGCGCGAATAGGTGGACCGGACTGCGATTTCTTGGGCATCCCCTTTGGGTGTGTTTTCAACCGCTGCACGATGCCACCAAGGGCGTTGGTCAAAGTCCAATTCGCGGTGCTTTGGCAAGTCAATGTCTTTGGGGTTATGCAACCGCGACCAAGGCTCGGGGCAATCAAACGGATGGTGAGGGTCTACAAAACTGACCCAGGCACAAAAAGGTTTGGTTTCGTCTCGCCCATGGCGCAGCCATTCAATCGCGCGATCAGCTGTCCAAGGCGTATAGTGCCAATTTGTCGGCAATTTCGAATGCCATGTCTGAGCCGCGTCCTTGGTGTCGCCAGCATTTGCCAGATATTCATCCCTACGCGCTTCTCCTCGACCATCCGCGTAGAAAAACCGTTCATAGTGTAGTCCAACCGGAGGCTCTTGCGGCGGATGGTTAGAGGGGCCTGAAAGCATTAGTTCGACATGATTGAAGCCCATGTATGGCCCATTCCAATCGGGACCAAAATCGACCGAAGAAATTGCGGCTTCTGGTCGACCTGTAGGCTCTATCGGATCATAGCTTGAAAAATGTGCCTTGCCAAAAAGCCCGGTATCGTAGCCCGCCTGCGTGAGGGTTCCAGCAAATCCAGCTTCCCCCGTTCTCTCATTGAGATCAATGCCGTTGTCATGAACGCCGTGGGTCCGACAGAGCTGACCTGTTAAAATTGATGCACGTGCGGGTTGGCAGACGGGCGCGGAGCAAATGGCTGATGTGAAACGCACACCCTCATTTGCTAATTGGTCTAAATTGGGTGTGCGCACGCTACGCCCTTCAACCCCAAGGCAGTCGCCCCGATGTTGGTCTGCGGAGATGATCAGGAAATTGGGTCTTTGCATATCATACGACCGTCAGTGTGCAAGCAGGACGGGCAGCGTCGCATTTTCAAGAATGAATTTCGTCGGGCCCCCAAATATTTCTTCGCGCAACAGGCTCCTTTCAAACGCACCCATGACCAACAAACCCGCATCGACCTCGTGGCAATAGTTCAAAATATCTTGACCAATATTGCGTGACGTCGCCGGTCGTCTAATGCGACTGGCAGGTACTTCGTGTCGCCGCAAAGCGCTCACCACATCTATTCCATCCAATGGTGGCCGAACATCCTGCCCAAAGCTAACAACATCGACCTTTTGTTTTGTCTCCAGAATCAGCATCGCATCATTTAGTGCACGCGTGGCTGAACGCCGCCCATCCCAGGCAAGAACGGCCGTCTTTGCCAAGGCTTCATCGTTCGCAATATTTGGAACGACCAAAACCGGCCGGCCGCTTTTCAGCGCGATCGTTTCCGGGTGCAAGTCTATGTCGGTAGAGACCTCATTGTCATGTTTGCCGATAAGGGTGAAGTCGAACATGCAGGCATACTGAGAAACGGTATGATCAGGTTGCCCGCTGAGCGATATCCAATGCAGCTTTTCCGGCGGGACTGTTGGCCCGGCCTGTGCATGAAACTGGGCTTCGACTTCGGTTTCGTTCTGCTGGATGGCTTCATTGAGAATACCACGGACATTCTCTGGCACCCACTGATGCTGGCTGAACCTGTCGCGCTTTCCTTCATGGGCAAGAATCCCGGTGATGTGAGCATCATATTTTTTCTGCATCAGCAGCGCAGCCTCGAGCGCATTTTTGGATGTCTCTGACCCGTTAAAGGCCACAAGAAGATTTTTGATCGCCATTACGTGTCCCTCTCTGCATCAATTGCTGCATTCACTGCGGGTTTCTTGGGCCGCGAAAAGAACACGATCACTGCAACAGACAGAGCCAAGAAAACCAGCGACAGTGGGCTCTTGAATAAGAAGAACGGATCTCCATCAGCCACAGCAAATGCTTGACGGAATGCCGTTTCCAAATTGCCCGCGAGAATGAACGCGATGACGAAAGGCAGGGTTGGTATCTTCAGTTTGCGCATCAGGTAGCCGAGAATTGCAAAAGAAAAGGCAAAGTAGAAAGCGTTGAAATCCGTTTCCTGCACATAGATCGCGGTCATGGTCAGCAGCAGAACAATCGGCAACAAAACTTGTTTCGGGATGGAGGCCATGACGCCCACCATGCGCATGAATTGACCACCGATGATCCAGTTCATGATGTTGGCCAGCATCATCGTGGTGAAGAGGCCAAAGGCAATAACCAGTTCCGGGTTCACCTCCGAGGCTGTGAAACGGAAGACGCTTGGCCCGGGATTGAACCCACCAATGCTTTCGGCGGCCAGAATCAAGAATACAGCCCCCACATTTCCGGGAATACCCAGCGACAAAACCGGGATCAGGTTCGCGCCCGAAACCGAACTGTTCGCAGCTTCGGTGGCGGCCACGCCCTCAGGTGTGCCTTGGCCAAAGGGTACCTTGCCCTTGTGCATCCGCTCGCCCGTCGCATATCCCAGCGTCGCCGCAAGCGTCGACCCAATGCCCGGCAGCGCACCGATACCTGTACCAATGACCGCTGACACGCTGATAAATGGCATAAGCTTGCGACGGTCTTTCCAGGTCAGCTTGTTATCGCGTGATTGCGAAACCTCGACAGGCGGCTGGTCAGACTGTCTGTCGCGCCACATCTGTTCAAAGGCAAAAAGGACTTCGCCCAGGATCAATACGCCAAGAACGGCCGTGATCAATGGCACACCATTAGATAGGAAATCAATGCCAAATGAAAGCCGCGAATAGGTGTCCTCACCTGTTCCGATCGCGGCAATGAAGAGCCCGAGGAAGGCGGCAATCATGCCCTTCATCGGAGAGGCTCCTACAACCGCTGCGACAAACGCAAGCGATAGCAGGATCAATGCCGCCTTTTCACCGAAGCCAAGATAGGCCTCGACAATGATCGCCAAAAACGGCGCACAGGTGAACAGAACGAGGTCAGAAAAGGTATCGCCCGAAACCGATGCGAAATGCGCCGTCTTGAGTGCTTTGCCAGCCTGTCCCTTTTTCGCCATCGGGTAGCCGTCAAACGTGGTCAACATCGCATCCGGCGTGCCGGGCGTATTAAACAAAATTGCGGGAACCGCGCCGCCAACCGTAGCGCCCTTCATGACGCCCACAAGAAAGCCCAGAACCGGCAGCAACGCGTCCGGTGTAAAGCCAAAGATCGAGAGCAGGATCGGGAGCGAAATGGCCATCAGGAACGGCCCGGCGAGGCCAGGCGTTGCGCCACCGACGATCCCAATGACAAAGCCGACAAACACCATCAAGGGCGTAATCGGAATGGCAATTCCGAAAATCTCAAAGGCGGCGGGGCCGGCTATTACCGCCAGTACCCCCGCCCAGACATACTCCAGGACGCTCATTAGAAGTCTCCGTTCGGGGGTAAGAGGATCGTGTCGAAAGGCACGTCGAAGATGAGGATAAGGACAATCACAGCAAGGATCGACGAGAGCGCACGCTTAGCACTCAAACGTCCTTCAATCAGAGATGTGATGCCAAAAACCAACGTGAACCCGCCAAGAATGAAGCCAATGTATTTCCACGGAACAGTGCCGCGCAGCTGGCGATAGGTGACAGCTTCTTCACCCGATGGGCCAAACAGCGCAACAGCGACTGGGCCCGCCCAATACATGAGCGCGAATGAGCTGACGCATATGCCAACAACGGCGGCAAAAAAGATGAAAGTCATCGCGTCGAAGGGGCCGTCGCCACCTTTCTCGTCACGCCTGCGAAACGAAAGAAAGCAATGAACCGCGGCGCATAATACAATGCCAGAAGCCGCCACCATCGGAAGCATTGCATCCCCGATGTAAGTGTTGCGACGGAACTCATAGATCGGAGGAGTTTCGCTATCGAAAGGCACCCAGACAAACACCGCGACCAACGACAAAACTAAAAACCCAAAACCAATCCACAATTCGACAGACCGTCCAAGCATGGCACGCCTCCCTTCATGAGTGCTGTATAGAAGAATGGATGACCCGACCCGGTTTCACCGGGCCGGATCCAAATCAGGCTTATTCAGCAGAAGCATCCAAAAGGGCGCCTGCGGCCGCATAGTTCGCGTCAATTTCTGCGCGCAGGGCATCCCCTTGGATCACGACAGGGCCAGCGAAGGCCTTGTTTGCGAAGGCCGCAACCTTGCTTTCAGGATCGTTCAAAACCTCGGCGATTGCCGTAATGTAGGCAGATTTTGCCGCATCATCCAGGCCAGCAGGCGCAATAACCATGAACTGCACACCGAAGGTGAACGGCACATTGTACTGCTCCAGCAGCGGCGCATCTGGCGAAATCCTGAGCGGGCTGGTTTCGGCAGACACAATGTTGACAAGTTCGCCTGCTTTGACGCCCGGGGTTTGCACGCCAGCCGCCCAAGCAACGTCCAGATCATCTGCAACAACACCGTTCAGGCCGCCCTTGCCGCCCTTGACCATAACAGTCGTGAACTCAACGCCGTTGGCTTTGCCAATCACATATGCCGCATCCGCAAGCTTGGGGCTCATCGCGCCAAATGTAATCTTTTCGCCCGCTTGCGCGGCAGCGATCACGTCGCCCAAGTCGTTCCAGCCCCGGTCTGCTTTTGCAATGATCCCCATTTGAGATCCAGTGAGCGTAGAGAGATACTCAAAATCGTCCACCGAATAGCCGGGGTTGCGTGCCGCTTGAACGCCGTAGGTCACAGCTTCGTTGACTGTTACACCTATGGCCAAACCATCTGCCGGCTCGTCCTTGAGAGCAGTCGCCATCGTGGCGCCGCCTTTGCCAGCCACGTTTTCTGGAATGAACTCCCAGCCATTGCGTGCGCTTAGTTCTTCGGCCAGCAGACGGGCCATTGTGTCCACGCCGCCACCAGCCCGGAACGCCACCATCATTTTGATCGGGCCATTCGGCGCCCAATCCTCGGCGTTTGCGGTTACTGCGGATGCTGCAATTGCCAGTGTGGCGACTGCGCTCTTCAAAAATGCGAATTTCATAGTTTTCCTCTCTATTTGCGAAGATGGATTACGTTGGAACCGGTGTTGCACCGGAGGGTCCAGTGTTGAAGGCGGCCTCCGGGCCACCAAATCGCGCAACCAGCCTGTCCTGATCCGCCTTTGCTGCTGCATCGACGGCCTCAGGGTCACAGATTGCGTGAAGTTGAGTGCGCATGAATTGCGCAATGGTCTTGTGTTTGGGGTTCTCTATCAGGTTGTTGACCTCAAGCGGGTCTGCTTCCAGGTCAAACAACTCGGCGCCGTAGCCGACGAATTCGTGGTATTTCCAGCGCGCATTCGCGAGCATGAAGCCACCTGAAGGCGCGTTGACTGCATGATATTCGGCGAAGACTAGCCGTTCAGAGTCATCCGGCTTGGCGGCGATCTTCAGCAAGGATTGGCCCACCCATTCGGGGTCGGCGGGCAATTTGCAAACGTCGCTGATCGTCGGCGCAATGTCCAAAAGGCTTACAGGCGTTGTGACAGTGCTGCCTGCGGAAACACTCGGTCCAGCAAGTATCATCGGCACCTGCACGCTCTCGCGGTAAAGATGCGATTTGCCCCAGCGGCCGCGCATGCCCAGACCTTCCCCATGATCTGAGGTGTAGATCACAAGCGTGTTTTCGGCCTGACCGGAGGCTTCCAAAGCATCCAGCACACGACCGATCTGCGTGTCAACAAAGGTACAAAGCGCATAATATGCTGCAATCGCCTCGCGGCGTTTTTCATCAGTGCCAAGCTCGGCATCACTGTTTTCGATGTCGTTCATCCGGTCTAGCCAGGGATGAACAGTGTAATTCGGGCCCGGACGCACAGACGGGAGGGGCATTTCAACCGCCGGGTACATGTCCAGATATTCTTGTGGGACGGTCAGCGGGAAATGTGGCGCGACAAAGCTGGTAAAGGCCACCCAGGGCTCTGCTTTGCGTTGAGGCTCTTGCAGCCAATCGACGGCCTTTTCAGCAACGTTCATGTCGAAGGAGTTATACTTGGAGAGGCCAGCGCCGATTTGTCCCAGCATACCCGTTCCTTTGGCGACCTTGGGAAGCGGATTGCGCACCGATCCCCAAACTTGGCCAATCCCGTTCTGGATATGCATGGGCAGGATCTGTTCGTCAAAACCAGTGGGATCTTCGGCGGTGCGATAGTGTAGCTTGCCAATACTGGTCACAGACACGCCTGCCGATTGTAGAACGCTGCCCCAGCCCGGCACGCGCCCATCATAGGCGTGGGCATTGTCCCAATAGCCGGTTTTATGAGTGTAGCGTCCTGTTGCGACCGCCGCGCGGGCGGGCACGCAGATCGGGCAAGGCGTATAGGCGTTTTGAAACACCGTTCCGCGCGCGGCCAAACGGTCAAGGTTTGGCGTTTGCACAACGGGATGGCCCAAAAACGAAAGCGCGCCCGCTTGATGTTCATCTGCCATGACGAACAAGATGTTAGTCGGAGTTCCCATCAAATTCCCTTGCACGATTCTCATTGCCGTCGCATCTTTAATCAGACATTACGTTTATTACGATACGAAAGCAACAAAAATGTTGCGTGCGCAACAAGGAGATCTTGATGAAACTTACAGCCGCCACATTAGAGAGCCAGTTGGAAAAGGTGAAAGATCTTGAAAGCCGACTGACGTTTCGCCTGTCTGTCTTGAGCAAAGTCCTTGATCATCAATCAGTTGAGCTGCTCAAGGGCTCGCCGCTCAGCCTGACGGGCTACCGGATAATGAACGTCGTCGAGACATTTGGAGCTATTTCGATTTCTGATCTCAGCCGGTTCACCGCCCTCGATCGCGCCCAGATAAGCCGCACGGCGGAAAACCTTGGGAAGCAGGGCCTCGTCACCTTCTCCGCCGATCCCAACAGCAAGCGCAAGAAACTTGTGAACCTTTCCGTCGAAGGTCGGCGCATCCTGGACGAGGTCCAACCAAAATTTGCAGATCGCCAGAAGCAATTAAAAGAACAAATTGGCCAGGAAGATGAAGACGCTTTATGGCGCGGGTTGTCGAAACTGGGCGAAGTGCTGGGGACCTAAAGCTTATGCGCCGGATATCCCATCCAGAAACGCCTGCGCATCTCGCTGCGACTCAAAGATATGCGCAGCCTCGGAGCGGGCGAACACCTTGCCCAGTTTCATGCGCATGAATGCCGAAGCGGAATAGCGCGTCGTGGTTCGGTAGAACCGTTTCTCTAGCGTTTGGATCTGTGCGGCATAGTGCTCTTCAATCTCGGGATAGATCACCGTTCCATCATAGTTAACAATGGCATCGACCTTGTGATCCAGCCCGCCGCAGACCGCCTCGACCCGCGCGTTAATCCGTTCGACATCACCAATGTTGCGAATACGTAGCTTTTCGAGATTAATGAAGAGCCGTTCTTGCGCCGTATCCAGTGCGATCCGCACATCCAAATCCAACGCCAACAGATCAACATCCAACCCCATCGGATCATCGGTGAAGATGCGCGGATCCATGGGTTGCACGTCTTCAATGATCGGGCGAAAGGCCATCTGATCCAGAATGTCCCGGTCCAGATCTATGCCGGGCGCCACCTCGATCAGTTCCAAGCCGTCAGGGGTCAAGCGGAAGACACAGCGCTCAGTTACATAGAGCACCGGTTGGCCCAGTCGCGCGGCGCGCGCGCCCGAGAAGGTGGTGTGCTCGACGCTTTCAATGAACTTTCGAACGCGACCTTCGCTTCGCAGATCAAGTGCCCCGTCGGCCACCCGGATGTCTAACTCGACCGAGGCGAAGGTGCCAGTGAACACAACCTTGCGCGCATTTTGACTGATGTTAATGAACCCGCCCGCACCCGCGAGGCGCGGCCCGAATTTCGAGACATTGACTGACCCGTCCCGCCCCACCTCGGCCATGCCAAGCACTGCAATATCAAGGCCCCCGCCATCGTAAAAATCAAACTGCTGGTTTTGGGCGATAATCGCGTCGGTGTTCACAGCCGCCCCGAAGTCCAACCCCGAGGCGGGCTGCCCGCCGATCACGCCGGGCTCCGCGGTGAGTGTCAGATTGTCAAGGATTTTCTCCTCCGCCGCCACAGCGGCCACGCCTTCGGGCATCCCGATGCCAAGGTTGACGATCCCGTTCACTGGCAGCTCAAATGCGGCACGCCGCGCGATGATCTTGCGCACGTTCAGGTCCAGATCCGCGCGGTTTCCCGTGGGCGCTTTGTAGCGGCCCGTGAAGGCGGGTGAGAATGGCGTCTTGAAGGTCTGCATGTGATCGTCCGGCTCGGCGATCACCACCGCATCGACCAAAGCGCCAGGGATCTCCACATCGCGGGGGCTGAGCGAGCCTGCCTCGACCACGTTCTCCACCTGTACAATCACGACCCCGCCCGAGTTCTTGGCCGCCATCGCCTGCGCCAGATTGTCGATGGTCAGCGCCTCATTCTCCATCGTCACGTTGCCCTTGGTATCCGCCGTCGTGCCGCGGAGCAGGGCCACATCGATGGGCATTGCTTTGTAAAAAAGAACCTCTTCGCCGCCGATCTGCATCAGTTCTACCAGATCATCCGTGGTTCGCGGGTTCAGCTTGCCACCGGTCTGGCGTGGATCAACAAATGTCTCAAGGCCGACTCGCGACAGCGTGCCGGGCTTTCCAGCGGCAATATCCCGAAACATCTGGCTGATGACGCCCTGCGGCAGATTATAGGCGTCGATCTCTCCAGCATTGGCCAGTGCAGCGACTTTGGGGATCAGCCCCCAATGACCGCCGACGACGCGCGACAAGAGCCTGTCATGAGCCAGATGGTTGAGACCGCGATCCTTACCGTCCCCCTGCCCCGCTGCAAAGAACAAGGACAGGCCACGCGGTGCGCCTGTGTCTTGGAATCGGTCCGATACAGCCCGCAGCAGGGTCTCTGGCACACCGATACCCACAAAGCCCGAGGTCGTGACCGTATCGCCGTCATGGATCAACGCGGCAGCCGCTTCTGGAGAGAGGGTCTTGTTCGGCATGGATTACGCCTCTGGTGGGCCGATAGCATCGGGATGGGCAGCCTGGAATGCCGGGTGCTTTGCGGCTTGCTTTGCAATCCGGCTGATATGTGTATGACCGGAATAGTCAACACCCCAGCGATCCGCATTGTAGAGCTGCGGTATCAAACAGCAATCGGCCATGGTCGGCGTATCGCCGTGGCAGAACAGTCCCGCTCCGCCTTGCGCCAACAATCCCTCAAGGCCATCCAGCCCCTTGCCGATAAAGTGCCGCATCCAGGCGACGCGCTCTGCGTCGCCGCCATGGGTCAGCGCGCCCACATGCTTTGCCACACCCAGATTGCACACTGGGTGGATTTCCATCGCCACCGCATAGGACAATTGCCGCACGCGGGCCTGTTCCAGCGGGCTGTCGGGGATCAGGCTGGAGCCGTCCCGCGTGCTGTGCAGATATTCGATAATCGCCAGCGATTGCGTCAAGGTCTGCCCGTCGATAACCAGCGTCGGCAAGATGCCTTGCGGGTTCAGGGCCAGATAGTCCGCATCGCGATGCGTGGCGGTCAGCAGGTTGACCGGAAGGGCTTCGTACACCTCGCCCAGAAGGTTGAGCGCGATACGCACGCGGTAGCTAGCCGAAGACCGCCAGTAGTCATAAAGTAATGGAACTGTCATTGTGCGGTCCAGCCTCCGTCGATCGGCAGGGCCGCACCAGTGATCGACGCGCCTGCGTTTGAAGCGAGGAAGACCGCGAAGGCCCCTACCTCGTCAAGGCCAACGAATTTCTTCGTGGGCTGCCCAGCCAGCATGACGTCCCGCACCACTTCCTCTTCGGTGATGCCGCGCGCTTTGGCGGTGTTGGGGATCTGCGCCTCGACCAGGGGCGTTTTCACGTAGCCCGGGCAGATCGCGTTGCAGGTGATGCCGTTCTGTGCCGTCTCCAGAGCGATGGTTTTGGTCATGCCGACAACGCCATGCTTGGCGGTGACATAGGCCGCCTTGTAGGGCGAGGCGATCAACCCATGGGCCGAAGCCACGTTGATGATCCGCCCGAAGCCCCTTACCTTCATGCCCGTAAGAGCCGCGCGCGAGGTGTGAAAGGCAGAGTTCATATTGATCGCGATGATGGCGTCCCATTTCTCCAGCGGGAAGTCCTCGACCGGCGCGACATGCTGGATGCCTGCGTTGTTCACCAGGATGTCAAGCGATCCGAAATCGGCCTCGGCCTTGGCGATCATGGCGGCGATCTGGTCGGGCTTGGTCATATCCGCGCCGTCATAGGCCACGGTGACGCCATGAGTGGCGGCAAGCCAGGCGCGGGTGGCCTCTATCGCGTCCGCATCGCCGAAGCCGTTCAACACGATATTGGCCCCGGCCCCGGCCATGGCCTCAGCAATGGCAAGGCCGATCCCGCTGGTCGAGCCGGTGATGAGGGCGGTTTTGCCGTTCAAATCGGTCATGTCTTTATCCTTTTTTGTCCGCTACGCCCGCCAAACGGTCGGGATGCGTTTCTGCAAATGCGGGATGCTCCAAGGCGCGGGCATAAATCGCGGCAATCTGCGGCCAGCGCCCCAGATCGACGCCCGTTTTTTCGGCATTGCGCGCCTGAGGGATCAGACAGCAATCGGCCATCGTGAGCGTGTCACCGTGACAGAACGTGCCGGTCTCTGGATGATCCAAATGGCCCTCGAACGCGTCGAACCCGCGCGCGATATAGCGCTGCATCCAGTCGGTCATGTCGCCCCCGCTCGAGGCATCGCTTGCCACGTCGCGGTTGGTGACCGCATGGGTCTCCATGGCGATGATGTGGGACAGAATGCGCACCCGGGCACGCGCGGCTGGATCAGTCGGCAACAGGCGCTGTTCGGGAAGCGTTTCTTCGAGGTATTCGATGATCGCGAGCGATTGCGGGATAACCAAGCCATCCACCTCAAGCACAGGCACCGTGCCTTGCGGGTTCAGACCCATGTAGGCCGGGGTGCGATGCCCGTGCCCCATGATGTTATGCATCCGAACCTGATGCGCGATGCCATTAAACTGCAATGCGGCACGCACCCGCCACGCGGCAGAAGACAAAAGACTGTCATGAAAGATGATTTGTGCCACTAAAGAGTTCCTTTGATCGTCTTCGCGTTATCCCCCGACCCGCACCGTGCCGTAGGCAATGGCGACAGGCACTGGATCAAGGCAGGTGCCAATCCCCAAGCCCTCTACGCCTTCGCCCGATTCAACCGAAAATCCGGCGCCGTGCATCGTGCAGCGCAGCACCGTCTTGTCTGCAGAGATCAACTTATCGCCCTGATAATTCAGCGGCATGTATTGATGCGGGCAGGCATTGACGTAAGCTCTTACGTCATTCCCCCGTCGCACCAGCAGCAATGGAAATCCGTCCAGTTCAAGGCACAACGTATTGTCGTCCGGGATGTCCGTGACGGCGCAAACCTCTGCCCCGTCTTCCGGGGCACCCCGGTAGGATTTCCAGGCGTCCGACATCTCAGCCACCAAATTCCGGCGCGGGGAGGATCGTGCCTTCGCAGTTTCCAAAACCGATGCGATAATCGCCGTCGCAATGCCCGGTGATGTTGATGCTGTCGCCATCCTCCAGGAAGGTGCGCGTCCCGCCATCGACGGTAAGCGCGTCACGGCCATTCCAGGTCAGCTCTAGCATAGAGCCATAGCTGTCCTGCGTCGGCCCCGATATGGTGCCTGAACCCAGCACATCGCCGGTTTCCATCGCGCACCCTGACGAGGCATGATGCACCAGTTGCAGGGCCGAGGAGTAGTACATGTACTTGTAGTTCGTCGTGCTGATCACGCTTGGCGTGCCGCTCTTGGGGGCCAGCGTCACCTGCATCACGATGTCAAAGTTGTTGGGCGTGTCCTCTTGCAGATAAGGCAAGAGTGGCTTCACCCGCTCGGGCGCGTCTACGCGGAATGGCTCAAGCGCTTCACGGGATACAACCCAAGGGCTGATCGAAGTACCGAAGCCCTTGGACTGAAACGGCCCCAGCGGCTGGTACTCCCAGACCTGAATGTCGCGGGCGGACCAGTCGTTCATCAGCACGTAGCCGAAGATGTTGTCATAAGCCTCCGCCGCAGTCACCGGCGCACCCATCGGGTTTGGCGTACCGACAAGGGCGCCCAGCTCCAGCTCGATGTCCAGTTTCTGACACGGGCCAAAGTGCGGCGCCTCATCAGAGGGCGCTTTCAGCTGCCCATTGGGCCTGGTGATCGGCGTGCCGGAGGCCACCACGGTCGAGGCGCGCCCGTTATACCCGATCGGGATATGCAGCCAGTTCGGCATCAGCGCGTTATCCGGGTCGCGGAACATGCAGCCCACATTGGTCGCGTGCTCTTTGGACGCGTAGAAGTCGGTGAAGGACCGTACAAAAATCGGTAAATGAAGGGCGGCGCCTGACTGGGCGACCAGCGGGAGCGATCGATCGCCGCCTTCCGCATCTAAGAGTTCCCCAATCTTGGCGCGGGTCTCGGACCAGACAGGCTGCGGCAACGCCATCAGTGGGTTGAGCACACCTTGGTCGAACACCTTCGCGTCCCCGCCTGGGGTCAGGATGCCATCCGCTTCCAACTGGGTCAGGTCGAGGATCTGATCACCGATGGCCACACCAACGCGGTGCGCCCCGCCATCCACCGAGAAAACGCCATAAGGCAGGTTCTGGATCGGGAAATCTGTGCCCGCCGCGTTTGCCGATTCAACCCATGAGCGGCGCGCAGGGTTATGGGTTTCGTTCAGACCAGCCATGGTCAGCCTCCCTTCAAGTCTTTCATGTGGGGCGACCCAGTCGATCGCCCCTGAATGTGAGATTATTCGCCGTTCCAGACCAGCCGGTTCGGATCGAAATGGTTGCGCAGAGGCTTCCAGACATCCGGGTATTTGACCTGCAGCGTATCAAGTCCGGCCGCGTATTTGGTCAGCTGCTGCGGGAAGCGGGTCTCGAACATGAAGGCGATGGTGTTGTCCAGCTTTTCGGGTTCGAGGTCCTTCAAGGACGCCGCATAGAACGCATCCGCATCCGGCCCATGGGGCAGCATCATGTTGTGGCATGACATACCGCCGGGCACGAAGCCCTCGGGCTTGGCGTCATAGACCCCTTCGATCAGCCCCATGAACTCCGACATGATGTTCATGTGATACCAGGGCGGGCGAAAGCTGTCCTCGGCCACCAGCCAGCGCGGTGGGAAGATCACAAAGTCGATGTTAGCTGTGCCCGGTTCGCCCGAAGGCGCTGTCAGCACGGTAAAGATCGACGGGTCCGCGTGGTCGTTGCGGATCGGGCCGACGGGCGAGTAGTGCCTCAGGTTGTACTTGTAGGGCGCGTAATTGCCGTGCCAGGCCACCACGTCCAGCGGCGAGTGGTCGATCTCGCAGGCATGGAACTGGCCGCACCACTTGGTCACAACACGGTGCTTGACCCCTTCCTTCTGCTCAAAGGCGGCCACGGGCGACAGGAAGTCGCGTGGGTTCGCCATGCAGTTGGCACCGATGGGGCCGCGCTCGGGTACGGTGAAGACAGCGCCATAGTTCTCGCAGATATAGCCGCGTGCCTTATGGTCACCGTTCAGCAGGACCTTGTACTTCACACCGCGCGGGATGCAGACGATTTCGCCGGGGGCGACGTCGAGGATCCCAAACTCGGTGAAGAAGCGTAGCGCGCCCACCTCGGGCACGATCAACATCTCGCCATCGGCGTTGTAGAACACCTCGGTTTCCATGCTTTCCGTCACCGCATAGGTGTGGATCGCATAGCCGACCTGGGTCAGCACATCGCCGCCGGTGAAGATGGTGCGCATACCTTCCAGCCAGGTGCCCGCGTCCTCCGGGATCGGCGCCGGGTCCCACCGCATCGGTGCCAGCGGCAGGCCACTTTCGTCAACCGTAGGAGCAGAGCGAAAATGCGGCAGATCGAACCGGACCATGTCAGAGATATGCTGGACCGTGGGACGCATGCGATAAAGCCAAGACCGCTCGTTCGAGATACGCGGCGCGGTGAAGGGCGAACCCGAAAGCTGCTCGGCATAAAGACCATAGGGGCAGCGCTGTGGGCTATTTTGACCGATGGGCAGCGCGCCTTCGACGGCCTCGGTTTCAAAGTCATTGCCGAAGCCGGGCATGTAGCCTTCGTTGTACTTCGCGCGGCTCTTGGCCACGACGAAATCAGGTGTCGGAGCGTTCATGACTTACGCCTCCGCTTTCAAAACGCCGCGCTGAATCTGGTCTTCTTCGATCGATTCAAACAGCGCCTTGAAATTGCCCTCGCCAAAGCCATCGTCACCCTTGCGCTGGATGAACTCGAAGAAGATCGGCCCGATCACGGTTTTCGAGAAGATCTGTAAAAGGATGCGGGTCATACCGCCCTTCACGACACCCTCGCCGTCAATCAGGATACCATGCTTTTTCATCCGGTCGAGCGGCTCATCGTGGCCTTTCACACGGTCGAAAGACTTGTCGTAGTAAATCGCCGGAGGCGGCGGCATAAAGTCGATGCCCGCATCACCGATGATATCGGTCGAGGCATAGATGTCCTCTGAAGCAACGGCGATGTGCTGAATACCTTCGCCTTTGTATTCCTTGAGGTATTCCTCAATCTGGCTTTGATCGTCCGAGCTTTCGTTGATCGGAATGCGGATCTTGCCGCAGGGCGATGTCAGCGCGCGGCTGGTCAGCCCGGTGATCTTGCCCTTGATGTCGAAGAACTTGATTTCGCGGAAGTTGAACGCAGTTGCGTAGAAGCGATACCACGTGTCCATGTTCCCCTGCATAACGTTGTGGGTCAGGTGGTCGATATAATAGAAGCCCGCGCCTTCAGGCTTGGGATCGGCTTCACCCAGCCACTCGAAATCGGCATCGTAGGGGTTCTTACCGTCGTCATAGTTCTCGATGAAATACAGCAGCGAACCACCAATGCCCACAGCTGCAGGCACGTCGATGGATTTGCCGGGACCAGTATATTCCTCGGCACCGTAATCAAGCGCGCATTTCAGAGCGTGCTGCGCATCCACTACGCGCCACGCCATTGCGGGGGCGCAGGGGCCGTGGTCCTTGACGAACTGCGCGGCATGCCCATCGGGGTCGCGGTTGATGATGTAGTTCACGTTGCCTTGGCGATAAAGCGAGATGTCTTTGCTTTTGTGCTTGGCGACCTCGACATAGCCCATCTTGGTGAAGAGTTCTTCGAGAACGCCGGCCTCGGGGTGGGCAAATTCGACGAACTCAAAGCCGTCGGTCTCGGCGATATTCAACTCGTCAATTTTTGCTTTCGGCGCATCATGCGGAAAAGGTCCCATAATAGGTCCTCCTTCTATATGGCGCGCGGCTTTCGTGCCCATCCACGCAATTTTCGCGATCCCCGGCCCGCGGGTGGTCGGAATTGATTCTGACCATACATCAATTTTAGTCGCATTAATGATGCATAGTCAACATTATTATTGCCTATTCATCGCTCAGCTGATAATAGTCCGCATGTCCTAAGCAAAAAGTCTGAGTCGTGATGTCCTCCGTACAACAGCCGTCATTTCACCGGCAGCCGCGTCTAGCTATGCTGTCACCCGTCCGGCCTTGGGTCGCCAACATCTCATCGAAAAACTTGAAAAAAGACGCACTCGCCGGGCTAACAAACGCGGCCATTGTCCTACCTCAGGGCGTTGCCTTCGCCATCATTGCCGGGCTGCCGCCGGAATACGGACTCTACACAGCGATGGTCACGGCTATCATTGCGGCCTGGTGGGGGTCTTCGGCCATTATGGTCTCGGGACCGACGACCGCAATATCTGCCATCCTATTTGCCTCTCTGTCGAACGTCGTCGCTCCGGGCTCAGCAGCTTATATCTCGCTCGCGCTCACCATGACGTTTCTTGTGGGCGTCCTGCAACTGGGCGCAGGCCTCGCGCGGTTTGGCGGGTTGATCTCATTCATTTCGCATTCAGTGATTGTTGGCTTCACAG
>JAYQLI010000047.1:0-45138 GCA_038143065.1 Rhodospirillales bacterium
AACCAATGGCGGGACAGAGTGTTTGGCGCCACTTAGTTACACAAAAACCTGACAAAAAGCAAAATCTCAGAGCTGATTTTAAAATAGCGGAAGGGTACAGTATTGGTCATGGCTTAATGACTGAACGCGTTTGATTTCAGGCAAGGCGGCTTATTCTGACAGCGCCTTGCCAACCACTCATCACAAAAACGTTTATGAAGTTCGGAGTGATTGCTACTGGTGTAGCCAGCTACACAACTATGGTATTAGTACACTTGCACCGAGCGTCGTCCCAGACTCAATCGCGGAATGCGCCCTCACTGCGTCCTCTAATGCATATTCGTAATTGATATTTGCATCCAAAATTCCATCACCGATGGCCTGAAATAAATCACGTGCTGTCCATTCTAAATCGGATCGTTTCGCAACATAGTGCATGATAGCCGGTCGAGTAATGAAGAGTGAACCTCGGCGTCCCAAATCCTGAATTATATCTATGGGATCAGGTGGTCCAGAAACATGCCCATAAGCCGCGCAAACACCCATCATTCGCAGGCTATCTAGACTATCACTTAGAGTGTCTTTTCCAATTGCTTCGTAAACAACCGCGGCGCCTTCCCCGTCAGTCACTTCCCGAACAACATCAACAAAATTTTGCTCCGAACGCACTACAGCGTGATGGCACCCAGCAGCTCGTGCTGCCTCAGCCTTTTCATGCGTAGATACTGTACCAACAATCGTAGCTCCCAATGCTTTGGCCCATTGACATAAAATCAAACCCATACCACCAGCAGCAGCATGTACGACAATAGTATCACCAGGTTGCACTGCATATGTCCGATGTAACAAATAATGTGCTGTCATTCCTTTCATAAGAAGCGCAGCCACCTGCTTGTCTTCCAAACCATCAGGCATGTGCAAAAGCTTATCGGCGGGATAGTTTCGAGTTTCTGCATAAGCTACCTAGGGGTGGGATACCGTAAGCAACCTTATCTCCTGTTTTGAAATTTGTGACACCTTCACCTACTCCCTCTACTATACCCACACCTTCGAAGCCTATCACAACGGGGGGGGTATCTACCTTCCAAGGATGAGAAATTCCGCCACGGTGATAGGTATCAGCAAAGTTCACACCAATCGCTGTATGTCTAAGACGAACTTCGCCAGGTGACGGATCAGGAACATGCCAGTCCCTCCATTGCATAACCTCTGGTGATCCAAACTCATTTATGACGTGGGCTTTGCTCATCTACATCCTCCAAAACTAACTCTCACTGTTAGACACCAAAAACTACAAATCAATTAAAAATGAGCGTCGCGCTAACCCAGATAACCGCACAAATTGTCTTGGGGCTGGTTTTGAAATAACGGAAAGATAAAGAATAGGGCATAATTGAGTAGTTTTGATGCATCGCCTGACCTGATCAACGAGGTTTATTCTGACAGTGCCGGCTGATGTTTAGAGTCAATCCCAATCCATAACGACCTTACCAGCTTCACCCGAGATCATGGCAGCAAAACCGTCCTCGAAGTTGTCGATGCTCATGCGATGCGTTATCAAATCTGTCAGATCAAGCCCTGACTGCACGAGCGCGATCATCTTGTACCAGGTCTCGAACATTTCACGACCATAGATGCCTTTGACATTTAGCATCTTAAAAATGATCTTGTTCCAATCCACGGCAAAACCCGTCGGCGCGATACCAAGAAGCGCAATCTTGCCTCCGTTGTTCATTTTGTCGATCATGTCGCGCATCGCGGGTGCCGCACCAGACATTTCTAGACCCACATCAAACCCTTCGGTCATGCCCAGATCGGCCATCACTTCGCTCAGATTTTGCTCGGTCGCATTCACAACATGTTGCACACCTAATTTGCGCGCCAGATCAATCCGGTAAGGGCTAATATCGGTAATGACTACTTTGCGAGCACCGACTTTCTGAGCAACCAGTGCGCCCATAATACCGATGGGGCCTGCGCCCGTGACCAGCACATCCTCGCCAGGAAGATCAAAACTTAGCGCGGTATGCACGGCGTTTCCGAATGGATCAAAAATGGCTGCGATTTCGTCCGGTATGTCATCGGGGATCGGAACAACATTGGCCTCGGGGATGCAGAGATACTCAGCGAAGGAGCCGGGATGGTTCACGCCAACTCCCTTGGTGTTGCGGCACAAGTGTCCACGCCCGGCGCGGCAATTACGGCAAGTTCCACAGACAATATGGCCTTCGCCCGACACGCGTTGGCCAACGCGAAATTTGGTGGCCGCTTTGCCGCCATCAACGATTTCTCCGCAGAATTCGTGACCCGTCACCATTGGGATCGGCACGGTCTTGGCGGACCATTCGTCCCATTTCCAAATATGCACATCCGTCCCGCAGATCGCGGATTTTCTGACCTTGATGAGTACTTCGTCCGGACCAGGTTCCGGCATGGGGACCCGATCCATCCAGAGCCCCTCTTCGGCGTGGGCTTTGACCAGTGCTTTCATCAGGTTGGTCATTGGATGACCCCCATATCCCGCCCGACCTCGACAAAGGCATCAATGGCGTGGTCGAGTTCCGCGCGGCTATGGGCTGCGGACATCTGAGTACGGATGCGGTCCTGCCCACGCGGAACGACGGGGAACGAAAACGGCGCCACAAAAACACCTTTTGCATCCAAACGAGCCGCCATGTTCTGCGCAAGCTTGGGATCACGCAACATCACTGGAATGATCGGATGCTCTCCTGGCAACAGATCGAAACCGGCGGCGCCCATACGTGCGCGGAAATGCGTCGCGTTATCCATTAGTAGGTCGCGGCGCTCGGTTGAGCTCTCCAACATATCAATGACACGTATCGATGTGGCCGCAATCACTGGGGCCAGCGTATTAGAAAATAAGTAAGGACGCGAGCGCTGTCGCAACCAGTCCACAACCTCGCGCTTCGCGCAAGTATAGCCGCCCGATGCGCCGCCAAGTGCTTTCCCCAGCGTGCCTGTTACAATATCGACGCGCCCCATCACATCGCAATGTTCTATCGAGCCGCGGCCTGTCGCTCCCAGAAAGCCCACCGCGTGACTGTCGTCGACCATAACCATCGCATCATAACGGTCTGCGATATCGCAAATTTCGGACAGCCGAGCGATGTAACCATCCATGGAAAATACGCCATCCGTGGCGATCAGCTTAAAGCGCGCTCCGGATTCTGTAGCGGCCTGAAGTTGCACCTCGAGATCCTCCATGTCGGAATTTGCATAGCGGTATCGTTTCGCTTTGCACAGGCGCACGCCATCAATGATCGACGCATGGTTCAGAGCATCCGAAATGATTGCGTCCTCGGGACCAAGAAGCGTCTCGAAAAGCCCAGCATTTGCATCGAAGCAGCTCGAATACAGAATCGTATCCTCAAATCCCAAAAATCCAGATATGCGCCTTTCAAGCTCAGTGTGTTCTTCTTGAGTACCGCAAATAAATCGAACTGAGGACATCCCGTAGCCATAACGCCCCAGCGCGTCCTGCCCGGCCTCGATTAATTCAGCATTGTCGGACAAACCAAGGTAGTTGTTGGCGCAAAGATTGATCACTTCTCGACCGCTCTCGAGCGCAACGGTACCAGCCTGCCGAGACGCAATGACCCTTTCGGATTTGTAGAGGCCGGCGTCCTTTAGGCTGTTAAGCTCCGCATTCAAGATTAGCTAGGAATTTAATGCTCATGATGTAACTCCTTCTGAGGCAAAACTTTGAACTGAACCCTGCGTCAGGCGCGCGTGTTGCAAAATGTATTCTTCGACGCGGGCCCGGTCACTCGTCAGATGAGCGACGGTTTCGGTGCTTCCCGAGGGAACATCTCCCCAAATCGGAGGACGTGCTGCCTCTCCAGTCGCGTCACGCACCGCGTTGCTGAATTTTGCAGGATGCGCGGTAGAAAGCGTAATCATCGGCACGTCCGGGTCTGCATGATCGCGCGCGACCTTGACAGCGATTGCGGTATGCGGATCGGCCAGATAGCCAGTTTCTTTCCAAATCCGCGCAACCTCTTCCTGCGTTTCAACCTCAGAGACCGCGTCGGCGTCAAAACTGTCGCGGATAAACCGCAGCATTTTGTCGGGCAGGCTGTACCTGCGGCTGTCGTTGAGCGCCGCCATCAGATCGCGCACCACCGCCGGATCCCGCCCTGCTGCGTCGAACAACAAACGTTCAAAATTCGACGAAATCTGAATATCCATCGAGGGTGTGATTGTTGATTTGACGTGCCCAAGCCGATGATCGCCTGTTGCAAGGGTTCGAGCCAGAATGTCGTTCTCGTTGGTTGCGATGACCAAACGATTGATTGGCAGGCCCATCTGTTTGGCAACAAAACCGGCATATATGTCGCCCAAATTTCCAGTTGGCACGGTAAAGCTGACGGACTGCTCAGGGGCGCCGAGCGCGGTCGCCGCGGAAAAGTAATACACCACCTGCGCCATCACTCGGCCCCAATTGATCGAGTTGACCGCCGACAACCGGACCGTGCTGGCAAAGGACTGATGTCTGAACATGTCTTTCACCATAGATTGGCAGTCATCGAAGCTACCATCGATCGCTATTGCGTGGCAATTTTCAGCGTCAATAGTTGTCATCTGGCGTCGCTGGAAATCCGACACCTTGCCATTGGGGAACATGAAAAATGTGTCGATGCCGTCGCAGGTTTTGAACGCTTCAAGTGCTGCACCACCTGTGTCGCCAGACGTCGCACCAACAATGGTAAGCCGCTCTCCGCGTTCGCTCAGCACGTGATCCATGAGTCTCGCAAGGATCTGCATGGCTACGTCTTTGAAGGCCAGGGTCGGTCCGTGGAACAGCTCGAGAAGCCAGTCGTTTGATCCCAACTGCACCAACGGAGTTACGGCGGGATGATGGAAAGTTGCGTAGGCCTCTTCAATCATCCGCCGCAAATTGACATCATCAATCTCTCCGCCCACAAAGGGCGAAATCACAGCAAAAGCCACCTCTGCATAGGACTTTCCCTTAAACGATTTCATTTCGCCGAAGCTTAGTTTTGGCCACGCCTCGGGCACGTAGAGCCCGCCGTCACTTGCCAGCCCCACCAGTAGCGCCTCTTTAAAGGACAGCGATGCCGCCTTTCCGCGTGTCGAGATATATCGCATATTTATAATTCCTACGCTATAGGGGCCCTGGCTTCAGCCAACTGAAAACAGGCGTTCGTCCAACGGGTAGACTGACATCGTTTCGAAGCCGTCATTCGTAATGACGCCTTGATCTTCTAGCTTGACCATGTGATCGCCGCCAACCTCACCTACCAGCGCCTCGACGCACAGTGTCAGGCCGGGTTCGAGAGCTGCGTCAAAGGCACCATCCACCAGTCTGTCTGGATAGGCTATCAAGGGCCATTCGTCACACATGCCAACACCATGCATCGGAGAGGAGTATTTAAGCGCATCATACTTGTCCTGAAGGACGTGCAACGACCGCGTTAGGTCTGTCATGTGAAGCCCTGGCCGCAGGAGCGCAGTGTTATAACGGATATGCTCTACCGCTTCCGCATAGCTTTCGCGCATATGGGCCGGAGCCAGGTCGTCACCGATCCACCACGTGCGGCTTAGATCCGCACAGATACCATAGGGCCCGATCAGATCAGTGTCGAAGGCAAGAATTTCATTTTCTGAAATGACCCGTGGCCCACATTCCTGGAACCATGGGTTAGTGCGCGGGCCGGATGTAAGCAGCCGTGTTTCGATCCACTCGCCGCCACGCTTGATGTTCTCGGCATGGAGCACGGCCCAGACATCGTCCTCAGTCACGCCGCCCTTGGGGATTTCGGTGCGCGCAAAGTCCTCCATGACGGACATGGCGCGTTCACAGGAATGGATGGCGCAGCGCATGGCGCGCAGCTCGTGCTCTGTCTTGATGCCGCGCGTGCGTTCGGTAACTTCCTCGCCATCACGATAATCGAGGCCCGCACGGCGGATCGCGTCCAGCCCCGCCGGCTGAATCTTGTCGATGCCGATTTGTGTATGGCCCGGCGCGTGGCTGGCGAGCAGGTCCGCGACCTCAGCAGCAAAGGCATCGGCCGCCGGACCGATCCGGTCACCGCGGGCAAAGTAAAACATATCCGCACCTGAACGACTTTCGCGGACAAGCGGATTGTACTCGGCGAGAAACGGCGCGTTTTTGTAGTCCCAAAGCACCATGTAGCCATCGGCACAAAGTAAGCAGGCCCGGAATGGGTTGTGGGTGTTCCATAGCTGCATGTTGGTGGTGTCGGTTGCGTAGCGGATGTTCAGGGGATCGAACATCAAAAGGCCCCCGTAGCCGCGCGCCACGATGGCATCGGTCAAGCGTTTGTGGCGGGCCTTACGCATTTCGGCAAGGTCGGGCAATTCCAACCCTGCCTCGCGCCATTCGGCATGGGCAAGTGCTGTCGGCCCAATCTCGACACGGTTGCCGTCATTCTCCGTCCCATCACCAAGGCGTGGGCCCTGGCTTGGGTCAATCTTACGATTATCACTATAATGAACGTTCATATTCTTCATCTCCGTAAGCACAATCTGAGATTTTCTTCGTTATCCCGTCGATGTCCCTTGTCTCTCACTCCAAGTAGCAACGCATGTTGGCACTGCTGTTATCCGCGGTAATCCCATTGCCCTTGTCTCTTGTCAGTGCGCGAGCAGCACCTTTTCTTCGCTAGGCGATATCCCGAAGTGCCTCTTGTATCTCTTTGAAAAAAGGAATGGCGTTGAGAACCCACACGCAATGGCAACGTCAATGATCCGCATTTGGGTATGTTGCAGCAACGCCTGCGCCTTTTCGAGCCTGAGTGTCGTCATGTAGGTGTTGGGGCTAACTCCCAGGTAGCGAGCAAACAATCGTTCGAGCTGTCGAGTAGATATACCAATCTGACTGGCGATTACCGAGGGTGAAACAGGCTCCTCAATGCAATCTTGCATATAGGTTATCGCTTTTAATAACTTTTCGTTTCTTTGTTTCAGGCTGAGCGGGCTTGAATTGCTCTGTCGACAATCCCCATTACGCAGAGACCCACAAAGCAGATGATCAGCGACCTTCTCCGAGGTGTCTGGGCCTGCCTTTTGACGGATCAACGCAGAAAAAAGATCCAAGGTGGCAGCGCCTCCGCCACAGGAAACGATGTTCGCGTTCTCTTCAAAAATTGTGCAGGACGGTTCCAGATCCAAATATCCTTCATCAAAGGCGGGTTTCATGCGCCAGTGCGTGCTAATGCGTCCTTCGGTGACGATGCCGATGCGGGCGAGAAAGAGGGGGCCGCCTCCCAAAGCACAAAGTCGGATGCCTTGTCGCGCGGCGCGCCGCAGCCAAGCCACAGCCTTTCCAGATTTGCGGTAGTTTTGTGAATTGAAGGAGCAGCAAACGACGATGCAATCCCCTCGCTGGATATCCGGCAGCGGGCCATCTACGGCTACGTTCAAGCCCGAAGAAGAGACGATGCTGTCGCCGGTTTCGCTAACGGTTTTCCAATGAAAGAAGGTCTTGCCCAGCGTGTCGTTCGCCGCAGACAACGAGTCTAACCCGGATCCCAGCTCCAACGCCGAAAATCCCGGCATCAAAAGAAAAACGAAACGGTTCACCGCGACCAGTTCGCTGACCGCTTCTTCGATGATTTTTTCTGGTCGCCCCATGGCTCTCCTCCTATTAAGAACGCATGTTCGCGCCGTTGGCGTCGTAGATTGGTCCTGCTAAAATCAGCGCGTTATAGAAGTCGCCTAAAATTTCTACCTCCAGCTTCGTTCCTGGCGTTGCGAATTCGGTTGCAACGTACCCCATCGCAATCGACTTGCCGACATGATGCGCATAGCCGCCTGAGCTGACATAGCCGACAGGTTCACCATCTTTTAGGATGGCCTCGTCATGGGCTACGTCGATCCCCTGGACGTCGATTGTCATTGTCACCAACTTCTGCGAAACACCTTCATCTCGGGCTTTCAGCGTAGCGTCTTTTCCGACAAAGTCCTTTTTCCAGTTGATGAAGACGTCCATGCCAGATTCGACTGCATCAAAGTCGGGGCGATATTCCATAGTCCAGACACCCCAGCCCTTCTCGAGCCGCATCGAAAGCAGGGCACGCGCGCCATACCAACGGTAGCCCAGATCGGCACCTGCCTCTTCGATTGCGTCAGCCAGGCGCATAAGATATTGTGGCTTACAATAGATTTCGTATCCCAATTCGCCAGAGAAGCTGATCCGGTTGATGATCGCCGGCACGCCGCCAACAAAGGTCTGGCGCAGATCGCGGAACTTGAAGGCTTCGGCGGAAACATCGTCGCGCGTGATCCGGGCCAGCAGCTCTCGCGATTTTGGGACCGGACAAGGCGATGCCGTGCCAGTCGTCCGAAACATTGGCGTAGGAAACACCTACGGGCAGGTCTTTTTCGAACCAGCGGCGGTGTGCCTCCTGCATCGCACCAGACCCAAACAGCATGAAATGATCCTCAGCTAGGCAAGCCACCGTCAGATCGCCGTAGAGTTTGCCCTTAGGCGTCAGCATCGGCGTCAGCGCCAAGCGCCCAGGCTTGGGAACAAAACCGGCAAGAATGTGGTTCAAGTATTGGCGAATGCCCTGACCTTTGAATTCGTGTTTAGCGAAGTTGGCGATCTCTATGCCACCAACGGCTTCACGCACGGCCCTAATTTCCTCCGCGACATAGTTGTGAGAGCGGTTACGCTCAAAGGTCGGAACTTCATATGCATCTTCCGGTCCATCCGCAAACCAGAGCACGTGTTCAAGGCCAAAACCCTGATCCATCACGGCACCCTTGGCGATCATGCGATCATAGAGCGCGGTCGTCTTTTGCTTACGCCCCTTGGGAAGAGTTTCGTTCGGGAAGGTCATCACGAACCGGCGTTCGTAGTTTTCCGACGACTTGATTGTGCTCCAGTCAGGTGTCGCGAATTCACCAAAACGTGCCACGTCCATCGCCCAGACATCAATAGATGGTTCGCCGTCGATCATCCACTCCGCAAGGGTCAAGCCGACACCGCCGCCCTGGCAGAAGCCCGCCATGACACCAACAGCCACCCAATAATTTTTCACACCCGGAACAGGACCAATTAGAGGATTGCCATCTGGACCAAAAGTGAATGGACCGTTGATCACATCCTTGATCCCAGCATTAGCCATCGCCGGAAGACGTTCGAATGCGGTCTCCAGACGATCTGCAACACGATCCAGATCCGGCGGCAACAATTCATGACCGAAGTCCCAGGGCGTTCCGTCGATTTTCCAAGGGGTCGCTTTGAGCTTCATAAGTGCCGAGCAACATTCCTTTACCTTCCTGACGACAGTACACGTTGGCCTCAAAATCAATGCCGTGTGGCAGTTGCTGCCCAAAATTTGCGACTTCATCCATGTGCTCGGTGATCAAGTAATGGTGCTCCATTGGCTGAACAGGCAGGTGAATATCTGCCATATGGCCGACCTCGCGTGCCCAAAGACCACCGCAGTTCACAACGTGCTCCGCGTTGATCGTGCCTTTCGAGGTGACAATATCCCAGCTTCCGTCAGGGCGCTGCGTCATATCGGTGGCGCCACAATGGGTGAAATAATGAGCTCCATGCGCTCTGGCCGCCTTGGCAAACGCATAGGTCGTACCGGACGGGTCGAGATGGCCGTCCTGTGCGTCCCACAAAACCGCGTGATAGTGGTCAGGATCGATCAAAGGATGACGCTCGGCCAGCTCCTTGGGCGAAATGAATTCTTGATCCAAACCCATGTAGCGCGCTTTTGATCGCTCACCTTTCAGGTAATCATACCATTCTTTCGTGGAGGCGGCATAAAAACCGCCGGTTTGGTGCAGACCCACAGATTGCCCCGACAGCTCTTCGATTTCTTTATACAGATTGATCGTGTAGGATTGCAGACGCGAGATATTCGGATCCGAACTGATGGTATGGATGCCTCCGGCCGCATGCCAGGAAGACCCAGACGTCAGTTCGTCCCGTTCAAGCAATACCGCGTCTTTCCAGCCAAACTTGGCCAGATGGAACAGGATCGAACACCCAACAACGCCGCCGCCAATGACAACGACTTTAGCGTGTGATGGCAGTTTCTTTGCGCCTGTGGTTTCGATTATCTGGATTGAGGGCATGTCTCGGTCTTTCTCAGGTTAAGGCTTGCACTGGCTACCCTTCAGGGCGGGCATCTCAAAAATCGGTGGCAGCGCCACCCTCGGCCTTGCGCTTAGTGACAAAGACATCAAGTTCTTCCCGTATGGCAGGGTCAAGGGCCGGGGCCTCATAGGCGGCAAGACGCTTTTTCCACTCAGTGTTTGCGCGTTCAATCGCAATTGGCGACCCGGCTTCCTGCCAGGTCTCGAAATTGCGCCAGTCGCTCAGGATCGGAGAATAAAAGGCATCACGATATCGCGTTTGCGTGTGGTCGGTACCAAAGAAGTGACCCGCTGGGCCCACCTCATTTATGGCTTCCAATGCCAAATCGTCTGGGCTGGTCGAAACGGGTTGAAGGAACTCAGAAACCATCTGAAGCAGGTCAATATCGAGTATGGCTTTTTCGTATGAACAGCACAGGCCCCCTTCGAGCCATCCGGCCCCGTGCATGAGCATATTGGCACCACCATTTATGGCGCCCCAAAGCGAGAAGACTGCCTCATATGCCGCTTGCGCATCCACCGTATTGGCTGCGCACACATTCGACGACCGATACGGTATGCCATAGCGCCGCGCCAGCTGCCCACCGATATGCTGAGCCTTCATGTATTCTGGTGTACCAAAGGCAGGCGCCCCGGTTTTCATGTCAACGTTGGAGGTGAAGCCGCCGTACATCACCGGTGCTCCCGGCCGTACCATCTGAGACAAGGCAACACCGGCCAACGCCTCGGCATTTTGCAGCGTCACGGCCCCGGCTATCGTGATTGGCGCCATGGCCCCTGCCAGCGTGAACGGCGTGATCACAACGGGTTGACCCATCGCGGATAAGGCCATCACGCCCTGCATCATCGGAATATCGAGCTGCAGCGGAGAGTTCGTATTGATGATCGAGAACATGCAGGCCCGATCACGCATCTGATCATATGTCAAACCATGGGCAATCCGCGTCATCTCAATCGCATCGGCGACGCGTTCTTTCCCGAGAGAGTAGATGCAATAGGCCTTGTCGGTCAGCGTTATGTAATCCTGAATGCAATCCAGATGGCGGATTGAGGCATGAATATCCACGGGCTCTACTGGATACCCGCCTGTGACGTGCAGGACGTTATGCATCTGGGCCAGTCTTAAGAAATTACGGTAGTCCTCTTGGTTGCCTGCGCGACGGCCCCGGTCAGTATCTGAGCAATTCGGTGCGCTTGCCATCATGTTGAATACGAGGTTGTCGCCGCCCATTGTGACGCTGTGCTGGGCGTTTCGTGCATGCAGCATGAATTCCGACGGCACAGTTGCAATGGTTTCGTTAATCAAATCGGGGTCGAAGCGCACACGCTCTTCACCGTCCCTCACATCGGCTCCCGCCTTTTTCATCACAGCGCGGGCTCCCTCATGCAGCACATCCAGGCCCGTCTCACACAGCAATTTAAGAGATGCCAAATGGATATGCTCGACCTGATCATCTGAAATCAGCGCAACAGGGGGATAGGGACGTTTCAGCTGCGCAAACGGTCGTTGCGTGATAGCGGGTGCCGGTGTTGCCCTTTCGCGGCGGCGCCCATGGCGTCCGCGTTCCTGGTGGGCCAGTTGTTCAATAGTCATTTGGGTGCGCTTTCTTAACCACGACATTTGGTCAGAAGCCTATGATGAAGTTTTGAGATTCAGGCAAATGAGTAATAGTAATAGCCATTCATTTTTGTAATGACTTGTTCAATTTTTTAGGATTAAAACGCATATAAGCGATGTTATACAACGAGCGGGTCATGACTTCTAAAAATTCTCCCAGCCTCACCTCGCTTAGAGCCTTTTCCGTTGTAGGAAACTGCCTGAGCATCACCAGTGCGGCTCAACAACTCGGAGTAACCCAAAGTGCGGTCAGCCGACAGATCAAGGCATTGGAAGACGCGCTAGAATTCAAATTATTCAACCGCATCGGAAATAACATCAATCTGACGGCAGAAGGCCTGGCCTTTCACCAGAGGATCTTCACAATCTTCGGCCTTCTCGAGGATGCAACAAACGATGCAACCAATTCCTTCGCGCAGCAAAAAATAAACCTTTTGGCGCCTCCTACCTTAGCTGCCCGTTGGTTAACCCGGCGACTACGAGACTATCCTCAAAAGTTCGCGGCCGTTGAACTGGCGGTCCACACAGAGCCATGGCCGAATATCCGAATGGATTGTGTAATCCAATTCGCCAGGTACCCAAGCGCAGGTTCAAAGCATGTCCAATTGTTTCAGGAACAGCATGTCGCTGTCTGTTCGCGCGATCTTTTTGAAAATCGGCATGCCATGCGCACGAGCTCCCCGTTGCATATCTTTGACAAGGGAATCTCGTTTCCCCTTTGGAGTGACTGGCTGGCACACCAACCGAACTTTCCGGACCTGCCCACCGGACCTTTGATGAAATTTTCTTCCCTCGAACTTGCAATTCAAGCGGCCAAGAATTCTGTCGGCGTCGCTATAGTCGATCGAAACATGATCGAATATGAATTGGAGGCAGGCAGCCTTGTCCAGATTTCGCCAATTACGGTTGCAGGACCCAGCGGATACTGGCTTGAAATCATCGCAAGAACAACAGGCCAAGGCAAGCTCCATCCAATTTTTCCGCTGGCTGAGAAGTGTTTCTGGCCCGACCCTACGAACAATTCGCGGATCAAATACAAGGCGCCGCGACTATTTCGCAACAATGGAGTTTCTCCTAATCGTTCGGTTGCCATTCTGACCCAGCATACTCCTTCTGCCCAAATTGCGCTTTGGGGCGCTCAAATTGCTGGGGTGGCTTGTCCTATAAACCCATTTTTAAATCCCGAACATATAGCGGGTCTTATTCGCGCTGCAGATGCAGCAATTGTGATAGTTACGGGCGTTAATCAAGAACTGGATTATTGGTCAACACTCGTTCCAGCCTTGAGAAAACATGGCATAAATGTCCCCATTTTTTCTTGCGATGCAGATCAAGACAGCCCAGGCTCTGACGGCGTTTTTGAACACCTCATTTCACAGAGGGGTGATGCCGTCACACCTGAGGGAGATCATACTGCAATTGCTGCTTATTATCACACAGGCGGCACAACAGGCGCACCTAAACTCGTACAGCATACTCGTTTGAATGAGGCTCACGTCGCAATCTCGTGTGGCCTCATGCATGATCACGGTCCTGATACAGTTATGGTAAACGGATTTCCGTTATTTCATGTCGCTGGCGCATTCGTTTACGGTCTCTCAGTGTTTTCAGCAGGTGGGCAATTAGTAATTCCAGGTCTCCTCGGGATGCGAAACCAAATGTTTATGAAAACAATCTGGCGACAGGTGGAACGTTTAGGAATTACGGTAATTGGATGTGTTCCCACAGTTCTTGCAGGCTTGAAAAGTATTCCAGTAGATGCAGACATTTCATCTCTAAGATGGCTATTAACCGGTGGATCTCCTTTGCCTTCAGAACTGGCAGACGCAGCGGAAGCGCACGTCAATCGACCAGTACGCAATATCCTGGGTATGACGGAAAGTGCTGGCGCTATCGCGGTCGAACCAGTTCACGGGGAAAGAACTCCTCAGTCATGCGGATTGCGGCTTCCATTCACAGAAATAATTATTCTTGGCGAAACCAATAACGAGGTAGACCGTAATTTGGTGTTACCACCAGGAAGGACAGGAATATGTGCTGTGAAAGGTCCTAATATTGCAATTGGGTATTCGGATCCTTCTCGTAATGCTGGAACCTTCGAGAGTGATGGTTGGCTTGTTTCTGGAGACTTAGCACATTTAGATCTAGATCAGCGCCTATTCATTACAGGCCGCAAAAAAGATGTAATCATTCGAGGCGCCCACAACATCGATCCACAAATGATTGAGGATTGTTTGCTGGCTCATCCAGCTGTCGAAACCGCAGCCGCTGTTGGGATGCCAGATGCTTATGCAGGCGAATTGCCTGTTGCATTCGTCAGTCTGTATTCTAATGAGACAATTTCGGGACCTGAGCTGATCGATTTTCTTAGGTCGAAGATTTATGATCCAGTTGCATTGCCGAAGCGCATTGAAGTCGTTGAAAGCATACCGCTTACTCCAATAGGGAAAATTTTCAAACCAGCGCTTCGATCTCAAGCGATCAATTGGGCTATAATGTCGATTGCCGAAAAGCTTGGAATTAAAGCGCAGGTTATGGTTGATGAGAAGTTTACAGCACTAATTCATGTGCCAAAAAGAAGATTTTTCAAGGTTCAAAGACGCTCTGACAGGAATGCCAGTTAAAGTGGAAATTAATGCGATCTCTCTTACAAATAAGTGAATTAATATTACGGTACTGAATAGAGCTAATTACAACACCTTAGTGTCTCCGAAATATTGAACAAAGAAGCGTTTTTTCATTTACACAAATGCAGGTAATACTGCCTTAGCAGGATTGCTTGAGTCACCAAAGAGAAAGAGACAAAAAGCCACTTAGATTTATGAAGACCATTGAGTCCTATCTATCTATTCGGCTTTTGCCAATACAGCGTGGAGAAGTTTCTGATGGTGTGATGCAGCGCAAGCTCTACCGGCACAGTGTCGAACCCCGGAGTCTCCGCATAAAAACACACGAAAAAGTGTGTGTTTGGTTTTTGAGAGTTGGCGTGATCCAAACCGATGTTGATATGACCGTAATAGTTTGAGAGACCGGCAAAATCTGTTAAACTTATGGATCTCGATTTATCTGGTTTTTGCCCAAATTCATACCAGTGGAGGCAGGCATCGGAATGTCTGAAGCAACCTGAATATTTAGTTTACGCTCTCTATAAACTGCATAAACTCCACCCAACAAAATCAGACACATACCGAGCCATGAGAGAGCATCTGGCCACTCATTCCAAATAAATATTCCCCATAGAACACTGACTGGTATTGCTACGTATTCAAACGGGGCCACTAGTGATGCCTCGGCATTTCTATAAGCGTAAGATGATGCGAAAGAGAGAAACAAAACTGCACACGCACAAATGGCAAAAAAGGTAACCTCGACAAATGTTGGAAACACCGCTTTTCTCAGCAAAAAATCAAGCGCTTGATTACCTGATAGCTCGTGACTGCTGAACAAATTGTAAGCGACGAATGGCAAGGCAGAGACAAGGTAACATAAATGTTGAATGGTAATCAGACCTGGAAGATCTCCCATTCCTTTTAATCTTCGGGTGACAACTTGGAATATCGCGTAGCTTACTGCAGACCCTAGTGCTAATAGCATTTCATACTTAAAAAAACTTGTGCCTGGGCGCATGATCAAAGCAACGCCTATTAGCGCGAGTAGTACCGCCGTAACACGATGCGCTCCAATTTTTTCGTTTAGAAACACAGCAGATAATGCAGTGATTAATAGTGGTGACAGGAAAAAGATCGATACCACGGTTGAAATTGGCAAAGTTGAGAGTGCCAAAAAGTACAGATACATCGCGGCAACTAAGCACATACCTCTCATGACAAATAAGGTGACCGTTTTTCGATCTAACATCGAAACCGAACGTATGCCTTTCGTGAAGATTATTAGTATTCCAAGGGACATTACTGCACGCAGTGCCACTATTTCCGCTAGTGGCAGGCGCTCACTCATTAATTTTATCAGCGCATCGTTTAGCGGGATAAATGACATACCCAAGACTAAAAGCAATATTGCCTTCAGCGCATGTCCTCCGTCATCAACGATTTTGGGCATTGTTTACCCTCTGACTTAGAAATCTGAATGATGTTGCGAATTTTAGGTGACGAATGCTTTGCCAAAGACGACAGCCAGAAGCGTCGTGTTTGAACCAGACACATGCTGACAAATGCTCATGCTGTTAATTAATGACTGCGCATAGACACACTTTTTAACCACCGGCTGATGAACCAATTCACTTCCAAACATGTTATTATGGCACTTTTTGTACCGCTTTTGTGGGGCTTGGGGTTCGTATTTGCAAAGTGGGCAATCAATCATTTTCCACCAATTTTGCTGATGGCATTTCGCTTTTCATTAACAGCGTTAGTATTGGTTTGGTTCACACCATTACCTGTAGGAAAGTTTTTTCAACTTTTTAAAATTGCTATTGTCGCAGCCGCTATTCAATACAGCCTTACATTTACTGGTGTTAAAGGTTTAGAGGCAGGGCTAGCATCAATAATTGTTCAGCTGGAAGTACCCTTTCTCGTTATTCTTGGAGCATTACTCCTAAAGGAAACGCCTGGTTACAAGAAGTGGATTGGCATAGGTATATCGTTTGTGGGTGTTGCTATTATGAGCCAACAAGATGAACTGAGCGGAAGTTTTATTTCTATCGCTTTGGTGCTAAGTGGCTGCTTTGCATGGGCTCTGGGTCAGGTCATGATCAGAAAACTTAAAGATGTTTCAGGAATGCAAGTTACAGCCTGGATAGCAGTTTTTTGCTGCTCCACAATTATTTTTCATGTCGGCGATATTTGAGGATGGGCAAGTAGAAGCACTAAAGACTGCTGCCCCATTGGTGTGGTGGACCGTCCTATACCTTGGCTTGATAATGACATGCTTAGGTTATTACTTTTGGAACACGTTGATACGGCATCACGATGTAAGTAAAGTCGCACCGTTCTTATTGCTGCTTCCCGTGTTCTCTGTATTAGGTGGAAATCTTTTCTTGGGAGAAACAATCACATTAGAGAAGTTTTATGGCGGTGCTACGATATTATTGGGAATTGGGGTAATTACAATAAACGCAAGACTGAGCTCCGTTTTTTGGCGCCGATAGTGGACGTAGGGCGATAGAGTTCTGAGCTGGTCGTGAAGCTAAACATGAGTAAAAAAGAAAAAAAGATGACTTCACTTAAAACTTCCGCCGCAGAGATGGTCGCGCAAGCACGCGCGAAAATAGAAGAAATTGAAACACCTGACCTAATCACAATGATGGATGATCCAAACGTGATTATTGTTGATATCCGAGACATCCGAGAACGTCAGTGAAGCGGATACATCCCAGGTAGTTTTCATGCTCCACGCGGAATGATCGAATTTTGGATTGATCCAGAGAGCCCTTATCACAAAGACATTTTCGCCCAGGAAGGCAAAAAATATGTGTTTGATTGCGCATCAGGCTGGCGTTCAGCGCTCACTGTGGCAACTCTGCAGGATATGGGTTTTGAGGCAGCGCACCCATAAAGAGGGTTTCTCCACGTGGGAAAAACAAGGCGGCGCAGTAGAGCAGCACGACCCGAGCAGTAAAAAATCTTAAACAAAACCGCTACAAAGCACACCAAGTAATGTGTTCTTTCACTAGGTTGTAGACACAGTGTCGAACCCCGGAACCTCCGCATAAAAACACGCATAGCGTTAGTGTGCGAAAAATTAAGTTGCTGCTGGTAAGTAAATCATTCCAGAAATCAAGTTGTGCAATATCCGCCTGAAAACAGCGAGGTCTTCATTCGAAAATTTTTCCTGCAAACTTGACTCATAAGCACCAGCGTGCCCGCATAAATCCTTGTACACGCTTAGTCCTATTGCTGTCAGTGATAGCCAATCTGTTCTCTGATCAAGCTGATTGGTATGTCTTTGCACGTAACGCCTTTGTTCAAGCTTTGAAATTGCACGCGACACCTTTGTTTTGTGCAGTGAAGCTTTTTGACAGATCTGCTTGGCAGTAATTCTATGATAGAGAGCAATGTGGAAAAGAACCCTCCATTCTGTTCGTAGTATACCGTATTTGCGTTTGTAAGTTAATTGAAATGACTGACTACTTTTTTCTGCGGCTTGATTTAGCAAATATGGAAGAAACTGCAATGGATCGAATTCTTGGCCATTAGACATTAGTATAGTCTCTCTTCCTTACGTCCACTATTGCGTCAAAAACCCACCATCAACCGGCAACATTACACCTGTTACATAGCTTGACATTGGTGATACCAAAAAGAGCAATGGACCAACTAGCTCTTCGGTATCGCCAAATCTACGCATTGGAATATGCTCAAAATATTTTTGGGCGACTTCTGGATTTTCACGCGTAGGAGCTGTCATTGGCGTAGCGATAACACCCGGAGCCAGAGCATTTACTCGAATACCAAAGGGCGCCAATTCGGCTGCAAGGGCCTGTGTCATCAATAAGATACTCCCCTTCGACATTCCATATCCAACCCCACCTGTCGTTGGGCGAAAACTTGCGATAGATCCAAGATTAATAATTTTCCCCTTAGTCGCCTTTAATTGTTTAAGTAAGGCTTTTACCATGTGAACCGAGCCCATAGAATTCACGCCTAACTGCTCCTCGATTGATGCAATAAAACCGTCATCATCAGTTAGAACACGTCGGACTATCCCAGCATTATTGATAAGTATTGAAGTATTTCCAACCTCTTTTGAAATTTTATCTGCGAGCGCTGTGCAAGCAGAAATATCCGAAACGTCCATTGGAATATTTATGGCCTTACCACCAGCAGAGTTTATCGAATTCACAGTTTTCGACAAAATTTCTGAGTCTCTGTCAACAGCTACTACAGTAGCACCGCACGCTGCTAATGCACGGGCAAAGGCTTCGCCATTCCCTTGGGCAGCTCCGGTTACAACCGCTATTTCTCCCTCAAGGAGTTTTTGAAAACGGGATATCTCAACTGACTGAACTGGATGTACGCTTTCCATAATTTTTCTTCCTTATATATTATAGATTGCTTAGTTGAGTAAATCATTGCCAAACACTCAGGACTTGCCAATTATTTCAACTGGTGACGTCATAAATGTTGAAATCTCAGCAGCGAACTCATTAGCGTGTATCATCAACGTCTTTCCTGCCGCTGTCTGAAATGCAGTCTCAAAACTGTCATTATCAGGAAACCAAAGCTCGAGCACACCGTCCACCATCATGTGACCTTTGGCATCTCTTGGACCATCTAAAACTAGATTTTGACGGCATCCTGAAATATGAACTAGCCGCTTTGCAAGGCTACTATGAAGGTTAAACCAGTGATCCTGAAAGTCCTCTGAACTTATGTCTGGCCGCTTTCTTAGAATTGACATCCATTTTATTCCCCCCTCGTTCATGGGTGGCGCAACAACAGTGTTTTGGAGACACAAAATAGCGTTTAAATCAGCAATCAACGGGCCAGGTAATCCCATCGCAAGGTTGAATGCACTTGAAGATGCTGCCGTCATACTTGATGAAATATCGGGAAAGAAAAACTGGCTAATTACATCCAGTTCAATATCAGTTTGTGCATAGTTATACGGGTGTCGACCGCATTTGATAACCCGATTGAATACGGCTCCTTTTACATCACCTGATGCGGCAATTTGCATGGCGTCAAAATTATTCTCTACGGTTTTTTCCGTGATTTCTATCGCCGTTTGGATGAGCGCCATTACGGTTATCATTTGCAGTCCTTTCTCAGCTCCAACATAGATTGTCACACTACAACGCCTGCGGGGCACTAAATTATTTTTTTAAGGCTGCTATTAAGTCTGGAAGACCTCTGACCGCAACTGCAATGACGATCGCTCCTGACTGAACCAAAAATTGAACCGCAGTGCCCGCTCCAAGTGCAAGAACCATTTGCCCAAGCTGCGCCATGAACAAGGCAGCAACACCACTCGCGATAACACTGCCACGCCCACCCGTAAAAGGTGTTCCACCGACAACAACAGCAGCGATTGCAGGCAACAAATAGTCTACCCCTGCGGTCTGCGAAGCAGATCCAATAAAACCCGTGAACAACATGCCTGCTACGGCAAAACAAACTGCAGCAATAGCATATGTCGCTACTTGATATCGTAAAATTGGAATGCCTGCCGCGGTGGCTGCCGATGGATTTGCACCAACTGCCACAAACCTACGTCCTGCAATTGTCCGTTTTGTTTGACGCTGATAACAATTATAAACAGTAATGCTAGGATCAACGTCATCGGAATGCCGAATAATTCAGAATGCGAAAACTTCTCTAATTCCAACGGCGCCTTCATCGGGACACCACCAGATACAGCTCTTACACCCCCCATCAAAATCGCGTTGACGGCAAGTGTCGTCACAATTGGTGTAATATTGACCTTTGCAACAAGAAGCCCATTGATAATCCCAATGCAAAGCGCAATGAAAAGCGTGATGGGCACCGCACCCAGTGTTGAGTCCAATGAATGACCAATTTGCGCAAATAATAGGCCTGAGATTGTCATGATACCGGGTAGTGACATATCAAGGCCCCTTTGCTGGATGACAATAGTCATGCCAACCGCCGTGATCGCAAGAATTGCCGCAAACGGTAACATCGCACTTATGGCTTTAGGTGTTACGACCCCCGGCGTTACAACAGCACTCACGAAAAATAGCAGGATAGTTCCCAACCATATCCAGAAAATTCATTGAAAAGCGTAGTTTTCAAGTTGGCTCCCAAGCCGTGTTTATGGTTTGGTTTTCTATTGGCATACTCATGATTGCACGACCTTTTCACGACTTTTGGAAAACAGAGCAACTGAGGCAAGAATTAAAAATCAAGGAGATACTGCTGCCATTCTTGGCTCAGACGCAAGAAGACAGTCACTGAACTGACTTGAGTTATAAATATTGCCCCAAGCAAACTTCCGACAAAAGATCCACGACCGCCGAACAAGCTTGCCCCACCGATCACAACTGCTGCGATTGAACCCAACGTATAACTTAACCCAGCTCGTGGATCACCGACGCCGACCTGGGCAAACATGGTGATCGCGGCTATACCAGCGAAGACAGAACATCCAACATAGCCGATTAAGCGCGTCATTACAGGCCTTACACCTGCTGTACGTGCCGCCTCTTGCAGTGATCCAAGTCCACGCATAGTGCAAGACCCAGTCCCTTACGATAGAGGATAAATTCCATCAGTAAGGCTATCAAAACAGCACCAATAAATGTGACAGGGAATATTCCAACCTTAGTATTTATTACCTCCATAACTGGCCAATCTAGCATGCCTTTTGGCACTGGTCTTAGGAGCAAAGATACGGCCTGAACCGACATGTATGTTGCCAACGTTGCGACCATTGGGTGTAAGCGCAAGCCTTCTACTAGAAACCAATTTACCAATCCCACAACCATCGCAACGATAAATACCAGTGCCCATCCAGTCATGTGCGACGCAATCCCCTGCATCCGATAAAATAAAGAATGAGGCAACCACTTGCACCAAGCCCATCGTTGGTCCTACAGAAAGGTCGATCCCACTAACAAGCATTAGAAATTGCTGTCCATAGGCAACAAATGCCAGTGTCGCAGCCAGCGTCATCATATTTGAAAGGCTTCTTGTTGATAAATAGAATGGGTTCCATGCCCCTGCCACAGCACCCAATAGGATAATCGCAGTTGCAACCATAATGAGAGGGGCGGTATTCCCAGCAGCCCATTTCCAAAAAGCACCAATTGATCTGTCGTGCTTATCTCGCTGTTGGGTCGACTTCAGGACGGCAGAGGTGATATTATCCTCGGTAACCCTATCATCAGATAGCATTTCAACAACACGCCCACGCGAAAAAATAGCAACATTATCTGACAATCCAGCCACTTCCTGCTGATCAGATTATACCTAAATGACTGGATCACGAGAACGAGCTGCATCACCTATATCTTTATAAATCTCTGCCCTTGCACCCACGTCGACACCTTGTGTCGGTTCATCTACCAAAAGAACTTTAGGCTTCATCGCTAGAACACTCGATAAAACAACCTTTTGTTGGTTACCACCAGAGAGCGATTGGATAGGTGTCTCACCATTCGGCGTTTTGACCGAAAACTGCTGGATCGCTTTTGAGGTACGTTGACCTTCTGCACTATGACTCACTAAACCAAAAATGAGTCATCTTGTATGCTTCGAATTGAAAAGTTTTCTCGAACAGAAAGTTCTGGAAAAATCCCTTCGCGATGCCGGTCGCCAGGTAAATAACTAATACCAATTTTTTTTGCTGCTTGGCTTGTTTTGATTTGAATTTCTCTATCGTTAAGTGTCACAACACCTCGCCCACGATAGATCCCAGCGAGCGCACGCATGAATTCTCTCTGCCCATTGGCATCAATTCCCGCAAGGCCTAAAATTTCCCCAGACCGCACCTGCAATGAAACATCACTAAAACCTGGACCCGAATAATCTTTAGTAGAGAGAACTATTTCTCTGTCTTGCTTCCTACTTTTGCAGGGAACGTTTGATCTAGGTCACCGCCGACAATCAAGGACACGATTTGATCTTCATCAAGTTCTGTTGCGTCGAATGTTCCCTGCCCCTCACCATCTCTTAACACCGTTAAGCGATCTGAGATAGCCTGAACCTCCCGAATTCTATGAGAAATGTATACTACGGCAGCACCACGGGCAGCCACTTCACGCACGCGTCCAAATAAACGCTCCACATCATCGGAGGCTAGGTGCTCTGTTGGTTCATCCAAGACAAGAACCTTAGGATCACATTCCAATGCTTTCACAATTTCAACTATAAAACGCTGCTCAGGGTTTAAAAATTGCAATGGGATCACTTGGATCGATCGAAACATCAGAACTCCAATGAGACAGAAGGCCCTGTGCCCATTCATTTAAACCTGAAAGCGACGGACGCCGTAACTTTGGCAAACCAAGATATAAGTTTTCGGCGACAGATAGATCAGGCATCAGCGCAGGTTCTTGTCGCACAATTGCAAGACCCAAATCACGTGCAAAATCAGGATCTGCTGCAATCATTTTTCCGTCTATTTTCACATGACCTTCAGTCGCGACCAATGCACCCGAGGCCCACCCACTCTGTAGACTTACCAGCACCATTTTCTCCAACAAGCCCGTGCACTTCGCCAGCACGTACATCAAATAATGTCATGCAGCGCACGCACCGGGGAAATGCTTAGAGACGCCGTCCATCTCAAGAAGCAATTTGGTTGCTGACATCTAAATTTTCCTCCCAAAAGAATTGAAATTATCAAATTTCAACAAATAATACTATGACAATTCTCTTTTTACTGAAGCTATTTGTCAATATAATATATCAAACAAAATGGAATTTTTGATCATTGCCCATCAGAACATCTGCCTCAACGGCAAATTAATGATCATTAAATTGTCAATAAAAATGCGAAAAATTGCAACTCCAAAAAAATACTTGGATATAATTTTTACTTCGATATAATCTAATTGATTTGGTACTGTTTAATTATTGATTTGTAAAATAAACTGAACCGAAAGGAAGGTTAGCAGCACAGTTACAGACTGACAAAGTTATCACGAGTGGCTCGGTGCAGCTGTCCAAGAATTTGCAATAAACCTGCTTCGCCGGTTCGCTGCGGCAAACTTCAGGTTTTAATATGGAGAAAATAATGACACGCGAAGAAGTAGATGTTCTCGTTGTAGGTTCAGGAGCTGGTGGACTTTCTTCAGCAGTATGCGCTGCACACCGAGGACTAAAGGTCATCGTTGCTGAAAAGGAACCGGTTTTTGGCGGAACCACTGCACGATCAGGTGGCTGGAGTTGGATCCCAAACAACGGGCCTGCGAAACGCGCTGGCGTTGATGACAGCGTGGAAAAAGCGCGGATATACATGCAACATGAAGCAGGAGAGCATTTCGATGCTCCGCGTGTTGATGCATTTTTAGAGGCCGGGCCAAAAGCAGTTGAGTTCTTTGAAAACAACACCTCGTTACAATTCGACCTTGGTCCAACATTTGCTGATTATCACCCAACTGCCCCTGGCGGCATGGACGCGGGCCGTTCGATAGTAGCGCGCCCTTTTGATGGTCGCGAACTAGGGAAAGAAATAAAACGATTGCGTCCACCTCTATGGGAGATCACGGTGCTTGGCATGATGATCGGGTCTGGTAAAGAGTTGCTGCATTTCTTTAACGTGACCCGCTCTATCATTTCTGCATTTTTTGTGACTGGTCTGGTAGCAAAATTTGCGAGGGATGTAACATTTCATGGCCGTGCAATGCGGTTAATGAATGGTAATGCATTAATAGCACGACTTGCAAAATCAGCGTTTGATCAGAATGTCCCAATTTGGACGTCTTCGCCTGTAAAATCACTTCTACGAAATGATAACAAAGAAGTCATCGGAGCAATTATCAATCGACCTAGCGGACCCGTGGAAGTGATCGCCCGAAAGGGCGTGGTCTTAGCTGCAGGTGGGTTTCCTCAAGACCCTGTACGCCGGAAAGAGCTAATGCCTCACGCACCCTCTGGTCATGAACATGTTTCTCCTGCACCGCCCGGAAATACTGGTGATGGCTTACGGTTAGGAGAATCAGTGGGTGCAACTGTAAACACAGAACTTCCGCACTCAGCTGCTTGGGTACCGATTTCACGGCCACCACGCGGTGACGGCACACTTGGAACATTTCCGCATTTCGTCGACCGTTCAAAACCAGGTGTCATTGCTGTTACGCGTTCGGGCAAGCGATTTGTAAATGAAGCACAAAGTTACCACGACTTCTGCCAAGCCATGGTTAAAACATGTCGTGATGAAGATGGTCCAGAAGCAGAAATCGCTGCGTGGTTTGTCGCAGATCACAAGACATTCCGCAAATATGGCCTCGGCTACGCAAAGCCAACACCTGTGCCTTATAAGAGCTTGATAAAGAGCGGTTACCTTATTCAAGGAAAAACAATTAAAGATCTTGCTCATCAAATCGGTGCGGACCCCAAGCAAATGGTTGAGACTGTAAATGAGTTCAACAAACATGCGATCCGCGGAGAAGATCCACAATATGGTAAAGGATCCACCTCGTATAACCGCTCTCTAGGAGACCCCGATCATAAGCCAAATCCTTGTGTTGCTCCCTTAAAAAAAGGGCCTTTCTATGCAGTGCGACTGTACGTTGGTGATCTCGGTACGTTCGCAGGTCTTAAAACCAACGAATACGCGCAAGTGTTGAATGAAGATGGTACACCAATAAATGGCCTTTACTCAGCTGGGAATGATGCTTCAATCATGGGTGGTAATTACCCAGGGGGCGGCATAACCTTGGGACCCGCATTAACATTTGGATACATCGCAGCAAGGCACATGTCGGGCGCAAATCAATGACATAGTGATGTTGAAAAAAACAAAAAATCCCGTCAGTTCAATCTAACGGGTTTTTTTATTTCAATAATTAGCCGCCTTTAAGGCGCTGCATCAGAAATATTTCGTCACCTTCATTGATCTCATGAAAGCGTGCTCCATTGAAAATCTCTCCATTTATTGAAACAGATACACCTGAGTCTATTATTGGCCCTAGCCCGGGGTACGCATTTTCCAGGGCAACGAGCATCTGTCCAATCGTTGTTGCTTCAATGCTCACTTTTTCGCAACCATCAGTCAAACGACGCAACCCAGACCATAAGTGAACTTCAATTAATGGCACATCTAGCTCCCGGTCGAATTAACCGCTTTTAGCACCTTTTCAGGGGTGATCGGTAAATGACGAACACGAGCTCCGACCGCCGAATGCACCGCACTAGCAATCGCAGGCAAAGGCGGTGTTATACCATTTCTCCCCACCACGCACACCATAAGGATGTCCTGGGTTTGGCACCTCAACGATCACGGTTTCAATCATTGGCAGGTCAGACGCCAAAGGTATACGGTAATCCAAGAAGGCAGGGTTTTGTAAGCGCCCATCTTGTCCGTATACATACTCTTCGTTCAACGCCCAACCAATACCTTGTACCGCACCACCTTGAAATTGGCCCTCAACATAAGATGGATGGATCGCGCGCCCCGCGTCTTGTGCGACTAAATAGCGTAGTATTTTTTACTCTACCAGTTTCAGGGTCGACTTCTACATCAACCACATGCGCACCGAAGCTTGCGCCAACCCCCTCTGGCAACGATTCATGGTGTCCGGAGATGGGCCCCCCTGTTTGCCCCATCTTACCGGCAATTTCTGCAATTGACATAGGAGGAAATTTACCTGCGTTAGGTCCCGCTGGTTGTACTGCGCCATCAACCCACTCGACAGCATCTTGATCAATGCCCCACTCAAGCGCAACTCGACGACACATTTCCGCGATGGCCTGATCTGCGGCTATAATTGCCGCTTTTCCGCTTGCAAAAGTTGCCCTACTGCCATGAGTTGGTTCATTAATACCAAGCGAGCCAGTTTCGGCCACGTTCACACGAACATCTTCGTAGCGAACCCCTAAACGCTCAGCAACCATCAGACACAACGAAGCTCTACTACCGCCCACATCTGGTGTGCCGACCGAAACCTGCACGGTTCCATCCTCAGAAATTGCCATGGAAACGGATGTTTCACCATTGTGGTTAAACCAATATCCGGTGGCAATTCCACGTCCTTGGTTCACCCCTAGCGGAACAGACATGTTAGGATGGCCGCTAATCGCCTCAAGAACTTCCACCAAACCAATAGATCCAAATGTGGGACCATAACTTGCCACGTCACCTTCGCGAACAGCGTTTTTAAGTCTAACCCTGCAGTGGATCTAGGTTTAATTCGCGACACAACTCGTCAATCAGACTTTCCACTGCAAAAGCCCCCATTGGTGAACCAGGCGCACGATACGCAGCACATTTTGGCCGATTAGCTAAAACATCATAGCCGACATGTTGAACAGCTGGTAATTTGTAAGGTGCAAAACAACAGTATAGCGCCATATCGACTGGTGCTCCCGGAAAGGCTCCGCCTTGCATTCGAAACTCTGCGCGGGCGAGAGTTATACTTCCATCTTTTTTCATGCCAATCTTCACATCCAGCGACCCAGACGCTGTTGGTCCAGTAGCGCGAAAGACATCTGCTCGGCTCATGACAATTTTGACAGGACGCCCACTAGCTTTACGCGACAAAGCTAACGATAACGGCTCCATAAAAACGGTTGTTTTTCCGCCAAAGCCACCAATTTCTGACGGTGTTACGCGTAACTGTGATGTTTCCACTCCCAATACAGCCGTACACATACGCCGAATAAACCATTGGCCTTGTGTACAAACCCACATTTCGCCCTTTCCATCTTCGCCAAGTTGGCCAACGCAGGCATGCGGTTCAATATATCCCTGATGCGTTGCTTCAGTTTTATAGTTACGTTCTAAAACCAAATCAGCGCTTGCAAAACCAGAGGCCAAATCACCGGTTCCAAATTCCATATAACGTGCCACGTTTCCAGGCATCCCATCGGGAACTGTTGCGTCTGCGACATTTTCACGAATAACAGGGGCATCTGGTTTGATCGCATCATCGACATCAATTACATGTGGCAATACTTCATATTCAACTTCGATAAGACGCGCAGCATTTTCTGCAATTAATTTGGACGTCGCAGCAACAGCGGCAACGGCATGACCGTCGTAAAGTGCTTTTCACCTGCAATTGTGTTTTCTTGCAAGTTCCAATCTTCACCAACCAATCCTGTTGGAAAGTCAGCTCTTGTCACAATCGACTTTACACCCTCTAGCGCTTCAGCTTTTGAAGTATCGATCTTCACGATCCGCGCGTGCGCATGAGGAGAGCGGACGACAGCACCAAACAACATCCCTGGCAACGAAAAATCTGCGCCATATCGAGCACGACCAGTTACTTTGTCTAAACCATCAGGACGGTTTGGGCGCGTACCTACTAACTTAAAGGTATTCACTTCATCTTTTGCCATTATGCAGCCCCCTTGATTTCAGACGCCGCATCTAATACCGCGCGAATGATTTTGTCGTACCCAGTACAGCGACACAAGTTCCCAGCCAGCCAATATCTGACTTGCTCTTCGGACGGATTAGGATTTTCATCTAGTAAATTTTTAGCTGCTACCAAAATTCCAGGAGTGCAAAACCCACACTGCAAAGCAGCATGTTCGATAAATTTCCGCTGCAAAGGATGCAACTTATCACCGTCTGCCATACCTTCGATGGTACAGACAGATTTACCATTCGCTTCTAAACCCAAAACCAGACAAGAACACACCAATGTGCCGTCAAGTTCGACAGAACACGCACCACAATCACCCGTCCCACAGCCTTCTTTTGTACCTGTAAGATCAGCATGATCACGCAAACAATCCAACAAAGTTTCTTGTGAATCTGCCAAAAATTCCACTGGATCACCGTTTATCGTTGTTTGGACATGAATTTTTTTCATCTACTGTCTCCCTTTGCCCGCGAATATGCAAGTTGGGCTGCACGCTTGGCCAACACTCCAATAAGCTCGGTGCGATATTCTGCGCTTGCTCTCTTGTCATCAATTGGTTTGCTTACCTGTCGAACTACTGACATGAGTTTATCGATGGTATCTTCATCCAATGATGTTCCGACAATCGCATCTGCCGCATCTGGCACCAAAATAGCGGTAGGAGCTACAGCGCCGAGCACTACACGTGCCTCAGATATCTTATTTTCACTTAACCGGAGGTTAACTGCACAACCCACAACAGCAATATCCATCTCAGTGCGTGGAATAAAGCGGAGGTACGCATCGCCTGCATCTGCACCGCGGTTAGGGATATGAATTGCTGAAATTACTTCACCTTTTTCCAGTGACGTTTTTCCAGGGCCAACCGGTATGTTTTCAATCGCGATATCACGCGAGCCGTTTAGTTCTGTTATTGTAGCTGATGCTCCAGCAGCAATCAGGCCAGGGACACTATCTGCAGCTGGTGATCCATTGCACAGATTTCCAACTAATGTAGCACGCCCTTGTATTTGGGTAGAACCAACGACTTCCATTCCTTCAACTACGCCTGGCCAGTCTGCAGAAAGCTTCGAATGCTTTCCTAGTTGAGCTCCTGGGACAGCAGCTCCAATTGTCCAACTCCCATCAGGATTATTAGTGATATCATACACGCCAGATATATTCTTGATATCAATCAGATCGTCCGGCATCACAGCACCAGATCGTAGTTGCACAAGCACATCCGTACCACCGGCTAGAAACCGCGTTACTCCTGAAGCTTGAAAAGAAAGGCGTGCAGCCTCTTCGAAAGATGTTGCAGAGTGATATCGCATTTCTCTCCTGTTCCTAAGTAAAAATTTTTTATGATTAACAATAGTAGTAATGTACTAGAACTTTGTGAATCAAATTCTGAATGCACGCTCTCATTGTAAATGAGGCTGACCCAACCAATTCTTTGAGGTCAGGTCAGCACTTCATTGCCAAATTTGAAGCTGTACAGCCTAGTTAAACAATGCAAACAGTTTTTCTTCATCCATCAAGGAAGACAAATCGGCATCGGGAGGTGCAATATCAGAGCACTTAGGGGTCACACCTGTCACACTATCTGCATAAACGTAGGGCACAACACCGAGTGGTTCGTTGAACTCGATATCATTGTGAGCAGCGAGCGCTTGACGAAGAGCGAAGCGTACATCGCCGGTTGAACCATCAACCGCAAGATATTTCCAGGCGGTGCCGTTTTCAACTGCAGCATTATACATACAGTTTAGCTCATTACTGGTTGCGATTGTAGCGATAGCAGGGACTTTCACGCCCGCTTGCTGGAATGCCTTGATAGTTGCTAACGATGTAACGCCATAATCTGATGCAATAGCATCGATCGTATCACCATATTTTGCTATCAAACCTGCCGCTGCTTTTTGTGCATCTGCTGGGTTCCAGTTCATCGCAATGAAATTGTCGTCTAATAAGTTCAATCCCGGATATTTGGCTAAACCATTTTTAAATCCAGTCAAGAAGTCTGCTGAGGAAGCAGCACCGGCAGGCCCACCGGACATGAGGACATTTCCCTTACCTTCAAGCGCTACATTCAACCAATCAGCATATTGTTCACCAATAGCGATCGAATCTTGGTATGGATTAACTGCGTAGTCAACTCCTACTCGACCATTTAGTACGCCGAAGTATGGTACCATAGTTGTGCCATTACCATTTGCTCCTCGATATGTTGGGATGGCGGCATCACCGAAATCAGTAAAAGCAAGAATTATCTCATAACCCTGGGTCGCAAAACCATTGATTGCTGCAGAATAGGCTTGTTGATCACCGCCCGCATCAACGTGATCAGTGACCGTAACATTGGAACACATGGAAGCCTCATCTTGAAGTTCAGCGTAAGTGATTTTCCGCCATGTATCACCACCCCAGCCATCAACAAGTGCGACACGAATTGGATCAGAACCACACAGAGGCGTAATATCTGCACCCTGGTCGACGCGAACAGTTTCTGCAAGCACAGCAGATCCCATCATCGCGATAGCAGCGCAAGTGGTTGTCAATCCAACTAATCTTTTTGTAGTTTTTCTATTGGTCATCGTATCCTCCCTAGACCTAAGTTTATTTTTTCTCAAACAGCAATTTTGAGTGTTTGAAGTTACATGCAGTTTCCGTCATGCAGCCGTTTTAATCATGTCAGCAGCTTTTTCTGCGATCATAATTGTTGGTGCATTGGTGTTGCCGCTTGTGAGGGTCGGCATAATAGAAGCGTCCACGACTCGTAGACCTTCTAAACCCCTAACACGCAGTTCATCATCCACGACAGCCATGTCATCGTGACCCATTTTACAGGTGCCTACTGGGTGATAAACGCTATTACAGTCTTCTTTGATATACTCATCAAGCTCAGCATCTGATTGCTTTTCAACCCCAGGCAAATACTCATCGCCGCGAATGGCATCAAAGGCTTTTTGTGATAAAATTTCACGCGTCATTCGCAGGCCATCACGAAGAACACGCAAGTCATCTGGTACAGATAAAGTTAGGGTTCAGCTCAGGTAACTGGAATGGATCATCAGATTTTGCCATAACCGTTCCACGACTTTGCGGCCGCGAAATATTAAAAGTAAGGCATGCACCCTCGACATTGATGATTTCACGCCCATGATCTTTGTACATGATATTATTGAAATGCGTTTGAAGATCTGGCGCTTCAAGATCCTCGCGAGTTTTCAAAAAAGACATGACTTCAACCCCATGTCCGGCAACTGGACCTTTCCCTGTTGTGTAATACTGGATCAAAGCAAAGGCGGCAGCATAAGGTTTAGTCTGATTCAAGAGTGAAACAGGTTTTGACAACCCCTGCTTCACAGAACTAGCAAGGTGGTCTTGTAAATTACGACCCACACCCTTCAATTCATGAACCGTGTTCACACCAATGCTTGAAAGATGCTCTGAATCCCCGATGCCTGAAATTTGAAGCAGATGCGGAGAGTTGAATGTTCCACCTGACAAAATAACTTCTTTGTCAGCATAAATTGTTTTTTTCTGACGACCCTGTATGAACTCGACGCCAACCGCGCGCCCAGCTTTCACTAAGATCTTTGAGACCATTGATTTGGTGTAAAATGTGAGATTTTTACGTTTTTTAACTGGTGTTACGTAACATCGAGAGACACTTGAGCGAATACCGTCACGAACTGTACCATCACAGGGCCCCACACCGTACTGCTCACCCCCATTTAGGTCTTCATTGTACGGTATACCCATTTGCAAGCAGGCATCTCGATAGGCAACACAAGGCTCCGCCAAGATGTCATTGCGTGTCGTGGCCAAAGGCCCATCAAAGCCATGAACATCTTCGTCGCCTCCGCCACCCCAATTCTCTGCTCTCTTCATGTAAGGTAGAATGCTCTGGTAGTCCCAACCTTTATTGCCTAGCTGGGCCCAATTATCATAATCACTGCGGTGACCTCGCGTGTAGATCATCCCATTTACGGTTGTACATCCACCTACACTTTTAGCGCGCGGCACAAACATTACGCGATCATTAACATGCTTTTGTGGGACAGTGTAATAGCCCCAATCCAACTGTAATGTTTGCATGAGTCTGAAGTATCCCATTGGCATGTGAATCCACGGACTTTTATCCCAATCACCTGCCTCGATTACGGCGACTTCTACGTCAGGATTTTCACTTAAACGGTTTACTAAAACACCACCGCCAGAGCCTGCTCCAACAATTATATAATCGGGCATATCACCTCCCTAAACGCGAAAACTATACTCGCAACATGCTTGAACTGTAGAATCTAATGTTCCACTTTTACTAACGTTGAGTTTTTCATTGACAAATAGCTTAGTCAATACTTAATTTGTTAAATACGAATAAATTTGTTTAAAATTTAATTCTAAAAAATCTACTTCTGTCTTGGTGGGTAATAATCGCAAGATGGGCCTAAGATTAGCCGCTAAGGTTTCGCATTTGTGCAAATCAAGTGGCAAAAATTGAGATTTTTGGCGTAAACTAATAAATAGACTTGCCAATGCAGTATTCTTTAATACCCTATTGATGTATCTACTGGAAAAATATCTTGTAACAATTTTTTTTATTTTTTAAGCTAATCGCTACGCATATAACGAAATTGAACTATGGTTAGTTTTGAAGTCGTAAAATTGGGGAGTGCGGCTCAAATGGCTAAAAGCACAAGAGGTATCCAATCAGTTGAAGTCAGCGGCCGTATTATTCAAGCGCTGATTGCTTCAGGCAGACCAATGATGTTGAAAGATATGGCACGTGAAGCCGAACTCAAGCCAGCGCAATGTCACGCATACCTGACCAGCTTGAAAAATATAGGATTTGTTCACCAAGACAGCTCGACTGGACTGTATGCTGCGGGAGCTTTAGCACTTGACTCGGTGTTGGTTGGATGAAAAGCGATCCATTGATGTCAAATTTGATAATGAAACTAAAGGCCGTAACCGAAGAGTTAGGTGTGATGTCAATAATAACTGTCTGGGGACAGTTTGGCCCCACTATCGTTCATATTTATGCCGGCTTGACGCAAGCAGCGCTAAACCTTCGTCATGGATCTTCATTTTCGGTTACAGGTTCAGCCATAGGACATGTATTTGCGGCGCATTACGAAGTAGACAAAGTTTCGTCGCGTATAAACGCGGAACTATCAGGCATTGGTGAAAACATTGCACTTGGAGAACAAATGTCACGCGAAAACCTCCATATCACAATCCGAAAAATAAAAGCGAATGGTTATTCGATTGAAGAAGGCAGATTTATTCCTGGACTCAATACTGTGGCAGTACCGATATTTACAAACAATCAAAAGCTATTTGCAGTTGCGTCCTTAATCGGAACTCCCGACAAACTTTCTGTGGCGGTCAACAGTGCACCAATTAACAAAATGCTTAACCTATCTCAGTCGATATCAAATTCTCCACAAACAGAATAGAACGATCCTTGCTTATCTTGAAAACCCCTTTTCGATATCAGGAAAAACTTTAGATGCCTGGCAAAAAGTTGAATAGAAACACCAATCAAAAAATCAGTAAGTAGAGGCGTGCAGTCGATCGAGGTAGGATCGCGTCTACTTTACACTCTCCTTCGAGAAGAAGAACCCATGATGTTAAAAGACCTGGCTCAGATTTCAGGCTTTTCACCAGCGCAAGCACATGCTTATTTAGCGAGCTATCGGAAAATTGGGCTTGTTGAACAAAATGAAGCTTCCGGTCGCTATCGCTTAGGGAAGTTTGCCTTGGACTGCAGTATAGCCGCTATGCAAACTACTGATCCCATGGACCTAGCTAATGATTTTGTGCGCGATCTTTCTGAAAATACCGCACTAAACGTTGCTTTAGTAGTTTGGGGCTCATTTGGCCCAACGGTTATTTCTGTGAAAGAGAGCGGCAGACAACTGAATATGAACACCAAAACTGGTACCGTGTACTCTATGACTGGCACCGCTAGTGGGCGTATTTTTACCGCATTTTTACCGGAGCAAATTGCAAAGGACGCAATCGCTCGCGAAAAACGCGAAGTTGTGGGTAGTGGTAGAGTGGGGCAGCCATGTTTCATGTCAAAAGTTGCATTGGACACGATCAGAGAGCAAGGATACTCAACCGTGGAAGATCCGCCTGTTCCTGGTATTTCAGCATATGCCGCTCCAGTGTTCGATTATACGGGACAAATAGTAATGGCAATCACGATCATTGGCATGGATAACTATTTGGAGCCGCGTGCTAAAAACGAATTCATTCCAGCACTGCTAGATACGACAGCCAAATTATCGACTGAGCTAGGTTATATCTAAAAAGTTACCACCCAACAGGATTTTATGTTTGTAAGATCACTGTACCGAGTGACTTTGCTATTCCATTTTCCTATTTGTTTTTCAAATTAATTTAAAAATGCCCCTACTGACTTAAGTAGCCACAATGCATGCAAATGCTACGCACTACCCCATCATTTTAAGCGCCGCTGCTTCACTTGCTCTGATAAAGTCCTGTGCGCGATACCGCCAATCTAGTTCGCCTAAGCGGAGTTCACTGTTGAGAGGTTCGTTGATATTGCGAGGGATTTTCACACCTGCAAAACCAAACACAGACATCTCCTCTGGCGTGAGATAACTGCGCACAAAAATCTCTTGGTTTCGGCTTTGCCAATACAGCGTGGAGAAGTTTCTAATGGTGCGATGCCGAGCAAGCTCAGCTGGCAGTGCTAATCTTAAATCCCCTCCGTTTGTGTTTGTGTGGTGTGCGTGGATATCATTCCTCTTATTGAAGTGTTCAATCACTGTTTCAAAGAAGCCCTGTACCGCACGCGGGGCTGTGGCAATTTTTGCATAAAAGTTTTCTCGGCCGAGTTCGCCCATATGTCACCTAATTCGTATTTAACTATGCGTCTTTTGACATAGAGCAACTTAGAACAAATTCACTTACAGGCGCCTAAAACTGCACAGTTTTGGCTGAGTTTGCGGCGTAATTCATTGCGGGTGTTGGATTTCAACTGCTACCCAGTGGTGCCTGCGCGCCCTGCGGCTTGAGCCTATCATAATCTGCCTGTGAGATTGCTGTGCTGATCGCTGAAGGCATTCCCGTTGTGGTGTCTTGTGTCTTTGGTGCGTTTGCAGATTTTGGAATGGAGAGCGCCGGTGGTTTTGATTGCCCCACAGTCTTTGTGGGTTTTGACTTACTCTTCGCTTTGGCGTCTTTGGTCTTAAGCCGCTTATCCAGCGCGTTGGCGAGAAAGCTGGCTGTATTTGCGAAGAGTTTTATGTCGTCCACCGCCTGCTCAATACTGGTACTTTTTGCGCCCTTCTCAATAACATCAATGAGCTTTCGCATTTCTTCTCTAGCATCATCCATACTGTTTCTACCTCATGCACCCATGCGCTCTGGTTGCTTCCAGATTGCATGGGACTGTTTGGCGATTGCGCTTTCACAGAGATCATTCAGGCGATCAAATGTAACAACCAACGTCTGGTGGGCTGTTTGGTCACTCGATCTCAACTGGTCTGCATAATACCCAAGTTTGTGGGCACACACACTCAGCACAGCAACACTTGGGTCTAGGTCATGATATCGCAGCGTTCTGATGTACCCCTCGCTGCGCCCAAGCCAGCCATTACAAAACTCGGGTGTTGAACTCACCACACCCGCCGCCTTCAGCTCGCTCTGTATATGTTCCAATAGTCTAATACTCATAGATCTCCTCTCCTTGCATGTGTATTTATCTTTGGAACATAGGCTGGTGCCACAGTGGGTGGAGAGACTGTGTCTAGGACAGAGTCAGCGCTTATCTCTCAGTGGAAACTGCCCCTTGCCCACATTCTCAATGTACTGCTCAGCAATGCGCAGGTGGCGCTGCACAGCCAATTGCTTTCTGCGATAAATCTTCTTTTCGATTTTTGTAGTTGAGAGGTTGAGGCTGCGTCGAGACTGAAGCGTTTCTCCATCCACAACGTGATTAATACGCAGCCCCACCAGATCAGCCAGCTCTGCGTCTTTGAAGTTTGGATGTCGCTGCTTAGCGTCCCATACCAGCAAATGCTCATGCAGGGCGGAGAGAATGGTTTGTAGCCACTGGGTATTTGGCACGGCTGGGCATCTTCTGGCGCGCTGCCTTTATAATTTGAGGACGTACCAACGCTTGAACTGGCGCGTTGTGATCGCCAGTGATGTTTCAAGGGCACCTTTATGATCAGCGTGTGATCATCCCCCTGCTCTCCTGCTACAGCTGCGCTTACCTGCCTAATGGGTGGCTCTGCAAAAATCCAATTGTGCGCACGCCACCAATCCCAGAATTCACCGGCATACACATTGCCAAAGTCCTCATAGAGTTTGGCATAACGTCCACGCCCACCCTGCGCACAGGTACGTTTATAACCTTCATGGCGTCTGAGATACTCCCACCAATAGTAATAGACTGAACATTGCCAGGGTTCTGCTTCGGGAAAAGGCGGTGGTGGCAGCTTTCTTTTGCTGCGTTTTGGGTCTTTCACAGGCCACGCATAAGCAAAATGCAGGGGACGGTCTTTAAACTTTTCCATAAAATCAGTCTCTAATGATGCCATATATGTATTACTTTAATGCTTTTTCTATCGGCATCAATATTTCTCCTAAGTTTATCTCATCGACGCGGCAATCCCGCCGTACAGATCAAACTTTATTAGGAGAACACACATGACAAACCTAACACAAAACACAGCACCAACTTTGACATCCGTGATTGATGAGATGATCGCAAATCGCATCAAATGGCAGGAAGGCACCTATGCTGCCAGCAATGCAGAGCTTTATGCACTTCTTGGAGATTGCTTAGAGCTGTTTAACAAAGCCAAAGACGCCAAAACTGGTTTGGCCAAAGCCATTACAGAGCAATTAGAAGAGCGTGGCATTGCCTATAACAGCTCAACAAGCCTAACTCTCAAGATTGTGCGCTTGGTCTTCTGTGCTCCAGGTATGGAAGAGAAGATCGTGCACCGTGCCTTCACCTATGCAAAGGTCCTAAAGATTGCCTCTGATGCAGGACAAACTGGAGATACACTGTCCAAATATATCACAGACAATCATGGCATTGATGAGATCCGTCGCGCCAACAAAGACGGTCTGACAGAAGCACAAAAGTCAAAGCTGAACCAAGACTATGCAGAAACGGTTCTAAGTGACTCTGTATCCTTAGTTGATATTGATTTGGTAGATGCCCTGCAGCCCAATGACGGAGAGCAGTTCAGCCTAGCCCTGATCCGCCGCAATGCAGATGGAACTGGATCTATTGTATTCGGCACCCCCAATGTAGCTGCGATCAAGACTGTGCTTTGCCTAGCGGGTGGAGAACTCAAAGACGTGGCCAAGCAAGAAGATGAAGCCTCTGTAGCTGAGCGCAGTGAGCAAATGCGCGCGATCAATACGCAGCGCCTTTCACAAGAGCTGGCAGCCAAACAGGGCTTTGCACCCAGCATCACTGTCAGTGCCGTTGAAGCAGTCCCAGCTGAGTAATCACAACATCCCATAACAGTGTGAGCAGCCCTATAGGCTGCTCACCGTTAAACATTGAAAGGAACACACAGATGAAGTTTGAGCACAAACATAGGCCGCACATGCTTGCAGGACATCATCTTCGCTGATGCGCATGTAGCCGGAGTTATTCAGGATACTGCTTCAGGCATACGTGATAATCACATCATTCTACATGGTCCCCGTGGCAGTGGAAAAAGCGAGACGGCTCGTTTGCTTCAACAGGCGAGACTGGGCTGCGAGGCGCAAGGCGTCTTTGCGGACCCCATCCATGCCAAGACCTACGAGCACGAGAGTTTTGCACCCATCCTCACAACTTGGAACTGGCAGATCATGGCAGGGGCCCGAATGGGCTGCGTGGTGATTGATGAGGTCGACCAGTTCTCAACAGCCATGCAGCAAAAGCTGCGTGCTTTCGTGGATCGCTACAGCATGGGGCTTATTCTCTGCACCACAAACAATCTTCACGCTGTTGATCAGCCGCTTCAAGATCGCTGCCGCTGTCTAAAGATCACTTACCCAACTATTGAGCAGTGGGCACCACGTGCACGGGCAATTCTTGCCAAGCAAGGTATTGAGCTCACTCAACAGCAGACCTGTGATCTTCTAGAAGGCTTTGAGAATTCGGGGCGCAAGATGATGGATTGGCTGGAAGATACAGTGATTGAGATCAGGCAAAACTGCACACGTTTACTTACAATCTTAGATCAGGAGCGAGAAAATGCAGTATCGTATAAACGCTGATGGCTTCTACTATTTACCAGGCACAGGACGCAATCTTGCTTTGATCTACTCATTTGAAAACATCAATGTCGCTACTGAGCAAATGGGAATTTTGCTTGAAGAAATTGGAGACAGCTTGTTTCAACTCACAGGCAGTAAGTTCTTTCGCGGCGCCAGTGCATTGGAAAATGCGCTTAAGTTTAATTTTTCAAGTGCAATTAATCGATATCTTGCCGTAGATGAACGTTCTGATTTTGTTCAAAGTTTCAATCATATTGTTTGCTGTTCAGCTCTATACTGGAACTTGCAATGGTTAGACACTGACTTTGCAAACGAATTGCCGGCTTTAGATCGTGAAGACGAATTAGAACTCATTCGTGAATATTTTTATCGAAGCCATGAAGCCGGTTACACATCCAACTTGGTCACAAATATTACGAAACATCAATTGACATATTTTGCTAGACCAGAACTCGAAGAAATCTACAGAAAGCAAAATTGCGAGGAATAAAATCTAAAGAAGGAAACATAAAACCGAATAAACTTCGTTTCTTCTGAAGCATCAGCTAACGCTTCGCTTGATGTCTTCGAATTGATTATTTCGAGATTGCAAAGAGCAGTCAGATCAACGCCTAGTGAGGCGTTGATCTCAACAGTTAAACATGAGTTTGCATGTCGCCTGTCAGGCTATTTTACTGAACCAAATTGGAAGAGCAGGTTTTGCGATCATCTCTATTACCAGCGTTCACGCACGCATAGGACCCAAACAGCCAGGCACTCCTACACGCTAGCGGGTCTCTTGCGAGGTTGTCATCCGCTTCACTTTTTAGATGGCGTTCCATCTCAACCATTCCGACTTTGCAAACGTCATATCACTTCCGATGTTTCAGGATAAAAGGATGTCTCTCCAGTGGGATTGCGTTTAAGGCATCCTGCCAGCAGCAGGGTAGTGCAAAGAAGACGAACAACGGGCAGTTCGTTTTATGCTGACGTTTTCAAAGTACATCACCACAGCGCAATTCCATTCGGCGCGCCAACCTTTATCCCATTTGTATAAGCCTAAGTCTTGCCTTCACATGTATTTATCAATGTGCGCAAAAAGCTCGCAAAAATGGTTTTGATGCCGCCGGTTATTTGTTTTTTGGACGATCTGATCGCGATATAGGCAAAGGTTCTGTTCTTAGACTGATCAAGTGGTTTTTGAACCAGATGTACCTGCCCTCTTTCAGAAAGAGTGACGAAGAGCTCTTTCAACATACTATTCGAACCACTTATGCCCACGTGATACACAAACTTGGTTTTGGGAGCCGCCTTTTGAACATCTAAAACATATCGACCTAATTCGTCGTGCCGGGGGCGCTCTTTCGACCAGTCGATCATATCCAGCATGTCATCAGCTCCTTAATCAATATCTTGAATCAACCAAGCCAATAAAACGTCTTCACGCGCAAAAGGAAAGTATCATAGTGAGATATTTTTCGGTCGTCCAAACGAAGCCTCAGAAAGTAAACTGAAAGAAAGTTGTTTGGATAGGCTATGGCATCTCTCAAAACCCTCACGTTTAAAACCATAGAGCGCAATCGGCGCGCGAGTGAGATTATAGCACGGCGCCAAAAGCTCATTGTGAAGCTAGAGGAGCAGCAGAAGGTTCTAGAACACCACGTGAAGAGTGAGCAGTATGTCGTGACCGGTCCAAAGTGGATGCGGAACAATCACGGTGAGCGTGTACTTGTTGAGAAGCAACGTGTTATTCGTCCTTGGTTCTTTGAGCGCGACGGTGGCTATTACCTGCAGGTTAAATATGGCACGCGCATCCTATCTGTTGATGGTGTGCACAATGCGATCTTTGTGGAAGCGATTTCAGATCTCAGCGGGAGTGCTTTCGAGCTGATTGCAGCCACAGAGGCCGGTGAGTTGGATGCAGCTATCGCGAAAGCTTTGAAGCCTAAGCCGAAGTATAAGCCCGGGGCAGCGAAGTCTGCGGACATCCATCGGCTTAAGCGGTCTTAGGTCTTTAAACAAAAGTTTCACGATCCCATATACGTCACATCAATCACGGTGAGAGGTGAGTTATGGAAGAGTTTAGAACAAGTGCGCGTGGACAGGTTTCGGTCAGGGGCGCGCTCATGCTGGTTTTTGGTCTTTTGCTTAATCTCGCAATAACCCTAGTAGGGGTGTTGGCCTTTATTCAATTCTTATGGATGCTAGTCACAACAGATCGGAACCAATTTATTGCTGACATCAGCTCTGATCTGTCTCGTTGGATGTCTGCAACTGTTCAATTCCTTCTTGGACAGAGCGAAGAAAAACCCTTCCCTTGGTCATCCCTCAAATATGCGCGCTAAGATTAAGGTCGCTGTTCTTTTATTGTTTGGGGTCTTTTGGCCGATCACATTATTTGCCCAATCAGAATTAACTGGGCAGATAACCCATGTACGGGATGGCGATACAATCGAAGTTGGGGATATTGCGATTAGGCTCAACGGGCTTACCTGCGACGAACGCGGCACAGCTTTAGGAGATCGCGCTACAGCGTACCTCCGATTACAAGTACCAGGTAAAACAGCAACCTGCACCTTAAATGGTGAGCTCACCTATGACCGCCTTGTTGGACGCTGCGCGACAGAGGACCTCGGTGATATTGGAGTGCATCTGATCAAGCAGCAGCTGTGTGGACGCTGCGAGAGATATGATCCTGAAGGTGAGTATGCTCAAGCACAGAGAGATGCAGGACCCTATGCTGGGGCAATGCAGAGCATTGCAGATAGCGCACGGCTCAAAATTTTATACTTTATTCAATTGAAAGATTATCAATCATCGGAACAAGACGCTCACGAACCCAGCTATAATCGGGCAACTCATCTATATATGCGACAATCTCATCAATTTGCTCACTTGATAAATCATCTAAAGAATCAACTTTGTAAAAATCCGTGATACTGTCACTGACCCAAGCTTCAACTTCATCAACAATACGATCTTCAAACTTGTTCCACTTATACAATTCAAAGGCCATTTTAATTACTCCACGTTTAATTTCTGTTAATGCTCATGAAGCTAGATCTAACTAAGAGAAAGTCATTTTAATCGTACGTACTAAAATCTCATAGAACATACTTTCTATGATGTTTTCGCGTATCCCACTGATATCATTGAAGATCATTTCGGGGCAGATTTCGGTCGTCCAACCAATACCTCAGACTTTATAATAAAAGCATAGAAAAGCTTATATTATGCGAGGGTTCACTCATGCGCCAAGCTCAAACACTGACAGATGCCCAACTGCGTCGTGTATTACACTATTGCCGTACTAGACGTCATCCACTGAGAGATGAGACAATCATACTCACAAGTTTTTATGCAGGCCGCCGCAATAGAAATCGCCGCCTTAAAATATGCAGATGTCTATGATGAGCAAGGCGCTGTACGAGATCAGTTCACACTGCGCGCAACACAAAGCAAAGGGGGCAGAACACGCACTGTATACATTGGAAGCAAACTGGAAGCGCGCCCTCAAAGAATACCAAGCCAGTATTGTTAGGCACAGAGAGGATATGCCACTCTTCCCCAGTCAAAAAGGTGGACACTTCTCAGCAAACACCATGTGCCAGCTGTTCCTCGATATCTACAAGGCCTGTGGTCTGAGAGATGCCTCCAGTCACTCAGGGCGGCGCACCTACATCACCAGGCTTGCCAACAAAGGAGTTGGTGTGCGGTTGTTGGCAGAGCTCGCAGGACATTCGCATATTTCGACCACCCAGAGATACATTGATGTGAATGTAGAGCAGTTGAAGGAAGCAGTGGAGCTACTCTAGCAGCGAGCTTTCATATTCATCTTTACTGAGCTCATATCTCTTACCTGTCAGCATGTCTTTCTTCAGTCGTGGCGTAAGATGGCTGTAGTGACGCTCAATCATACCAATGGAAGTGCCCATCTGTATGGCGAGAGCATGTATATCCATACCGTCGTTCAGCAGTGCGAATGTCGCGTAGGTGTGGCGGAGGCTATAAAGCGTTCGATTAAGACCAGTACGTGGGCATTTGATCAGCCCACTTTCTTTCATAAACGCGCGGAAGGTTTGGTGGATGTTCTTGCTTACAGTCCCATCGGGCAATCTGAACACAGGTAAATCCACACGCTCTTTTAGGAGCTGCTCAAAGCTCATGTGATTGAGGTCTTCTGCACGCTCATGGATGCGTTTGAGATAGTTGATCGTACCACTGCGGCAGATGATATCTCGCCTGCCCGTCTTACCAGATACACTCATCTCCAAATATTGAAGATCATTTTCTTCAAACAGTGTGATGTGTTTCCAATTGAGATTCAGTGCTTCTGTCCCATGCCGCATGCCTGTGTTGGCCAATATCAGCACATAGTCCCGCATGAGGTACCGCATATCTGTGGGCTTGCCCGCCTTACCCTGCGTTGATCCAGTGCGGCAGTTTACGGATCATTGTGGCGTATTCTTCACGAGTGAAGTCTGACGGCGTTCGCTCTTCTCACCTTTGTTTACAAGCATTGGCACATTCTTGTGCCAGAAAGCCACGGGCCACTGCTTCATCAAACACACGGTTCATTGCAGAGTTATGTGTGTTCAGCGTACTTGCCTTTGGCTCACTGCCCATCTTTGCGCGCCGCCACTCATAGAAGCTTTGTACCTTCTCGTAATCAATGGAGGTCACGTACTGGGAGCCCAAAGAAGGGAATGAGGTAACGCTCAATACACACGATGTAATCAGCATAGACTTTCTTGCCCAATCCAGCATCCAGCTGTTTGCGCATGTCAGTAATTGCAAGCCGCGCTACATCTGAGAACTTCTTGGTAATCACAGGAAGGTCATTCTTATTTCGGAACTTGTATTCTAGATAGGTGTCACGGGCCATTTCTTTGGCTTCATTGAGGTCTTTCTTACCAGTGCTGATGCGTATGGGCTTACCATCAATGCTGAATGCAGCCTGCCATCTTTTACTGCGTTCGCGACGATACACACGGGACCTTCGCCGTCCAAGATCATCACAGTATCATCTCGCAAGTGTCGCACGCCAATCTCCTTTAACAAATTATATGGCTCTCAACACCGACAAGTCTACCAAAGTGTGTTTTTGATTGTAGGAAAAATATTTGAAAATAGATCTCAATATCTTGTTGGTAATGTGAATTGGAGAAGCTCTATTCTACCCCTAATTCAACACGTAAACCTCAATTATTATTAATCATTAGAAAAATAATAATAGCTGCAAGCGCAAAACCTGAAAGCGAAGAAAACTTTGCCTCTCAACTCTACTTCTTTCAGCTTGTTGTTGCGCTCTCGTGTTCCTCCGTTTTTGTTTATCGCGGAAAAAACTCAGCATGCGCCTCCTTCTTTTCAGCCCTTGAATATTTCGCCTTTCTACCCTTGCAAAAGAACTTTTGATAAATTTTCCTCAGCAGTAATTATTTGTAAATTATCAGGATGGAACCCCACCTGCAAGGGCCGGATATGATCAACGTGGGTGCGCTGTGCCCGTTTCTTTTGTTTTTCTACGGGCCTCTCGATAAATTTCATGAAGTTGCATCTCTTCCTGCCTTGATAATTTGACACGTCCTTCTTTTAATACGTTTGTCTTCAAATTCTTTGAGATACGTGTGCAAACAGGACATCCACTTTCGGTCACTTTTCGCTCTGTTAGATGACCTTTTTTACACTTTTACCACCACACATCCAAACCATTATGCTTGCGGACGCCTGAGAGAGCGCAAAAGATTTTGTAGGGATACTTTCTGAAATAATCGTACCTGTTCGCTGATCTCTCTACTAACCGGTCTTCCGCCCGTTTCTTTTTGGTCTTCTTACTTTCTGGATGCCATTTATCATTCCTATAATAAAAGCCAGGCTTCGTAGGATATTTAGTCATACAAATCTCCGTAGTAATCGCTACTACATGAGACCATAAAAATATTCCTACCAGTCCTATCACTGTAAAAAATATTATTACTTTTTTCATCGGGGAGGATGGCTCATTGGAGTTAAACGCAAGTTCGATTGGCAAGCATAATAAATCCACCACCAATGAAAGAAACAATTGCTGATGCAATGACTGGCATTATGTAATTTTATGGATCCCAAAATCTCCACAAAAGCGACCAAAAAATGCGGAAATATGCACGATCCATCTAACAGCCAACTAAATTGTCATCGCTCATAAATAATTCCTGAAATCCTTTAGGACATTAAGTAACGTGCATGTGCAAATTACACTTCAATATAAGCACCATAGGACTACACATGCATGACTGCAGAAATAATGTCTGAAAGCTGTTATAAAATGATTAAGAACCGTGTTCTTTCACTAGGTTGTAGACACGAGTGTCGAGACCCTGCAGGATCTCTCCCCTCAAACACACGAAAAAGTGTGTGTTTGGTGTGTTTTTGAATCCCACACGCATAGCGTTAGTGTGCAGAAATTAAGCCATTGATATTGTTTTGGAAAGTGGTGCCCGGGGCGCAACCATACTTTTCGATAATATCAATCAATTATAGTATAGTTAGAAGTTGCTCGAAAATCTGGAAGTGGTCCACAAAGCATGGTCCCAAAATTGGTCCCAGAACAAGACAATACTCCTGTTTTCTCGGGTTTTCATCGACGTATTGGCTGTAAAGTGGTGCCCGGGGCAGTCCGTTTTCCTATGCTCCTGCGTCAACTCAAGTCACCCTTGAGCAATATCAATAGGTTAGACAATCACTGAATCGTGTCAACAGGCACATTTGTTATACTGGTGTTATACCAGCGGAGACTCTGGGACCCAGTGGATCTGAGGACCCCCAGACGAGGTTAGAGACAAACTGTTTTTCAAAAAGTCCGTTAAAGGGTAGCGTTGGTTGGCTGTTGTCCTTCTACTTGCTTAAATCTTCCAACTCAATTCTGGTTTTTTCCTCTGATACAGACCACAAGCTTTTCCATAACAGGCTTATCATAGGCATGCTGGCATTTAGTGTGCCTCTGCACGACTGGACCAACAAACCGGATAAGCCCCGTTGGTCCATAAAGAGAGCTAACGTTGCTCTAACCCATCCTTAGTTGCACACATCACACTTGGGTATGAGCACTTGTTCAGCTGTCTGGACTAAAGGTGTTTTCATCTTAAGGTTAAAGATAAACTTTGTTAAGGCACCACCGCTTGTATCAGTTGGTGAGGTAGCTGATGACCCAGGATGGCAAACATAGACTTCAACTGCTTTCTTGGCG
>JAYQLI010000048.1:0-18733 GCA_038143065.1 Rhodospirillales bacterium
ACAAAACCTCACTAAATAAATACTCTTTTGTGTTTGTGGGGTGAACACCAGGTACTAGAAGCTGTTCTTTAATGTGGTAAAACGGCACATGCCTTAAAGTTTATGATTTGCGCTAAAATACTTTAAGAGCACCTGAAGCAAATGTATTTGGTTGGTTCAATTCGATACCCTAACGACTTACGATTATGGTAACATGCCTGTCAGAAATGGTCAGGTTATTAATAACATTTTTAGGCATATAAACTATAACACCACCTTCAAATAACGGAGGCTTTTGTTTGAATGTTTGTAAGGAAAAGTTCGCGAACAAAGCCTTTTTTCTGGAATTGACATTAGTTCGGTCGTAGATCTTGTTAGGTGATCGCAAAATTGCCAGTGGACTTAAAAAGCGAACCCGTTTTTATTCCGAAAACTTTACTTGTTTGCAAAAAGTGTCTTGCGAGCCTCGTCATCTAATTTTTCATTGGGGTTCCTCAGGTCGCTTCCGACTTTGTAGCCCCGCCGCAACGCTGGACGACATTTCAAAAGATCGTACCAACGCCGGACATTGGGAAATTGCTCAAGGTCGATTTTCTGGGCCTTGTAAGTCAGCACCCAAGGCCAACATGCGATGTCGGCAATGGAGAAATCACCGCAGATATGTTCGCGTCTCTCCAGCCGTCGGTCAAGTACAGTGTATAGCCGAAGCACTTCGTTGGCGTACCGGTCGATCGCATACTGAATGGGTTCAGGAGCATAAACTTGAAATGACCGGCTTGCCCGATCATCGGCCCCATCCGCTCGTCTGCCACATCAGCCATTCCATGACCTCGGTACGCCCACGCAGATCGGAAGGCATGAATTTTCCCGTCTTTTCGGCCAGGTAGACAAGAATGGCGCCGGATTCGAATACTGAAATCGGATCACCGCCGTCTGTAGGATCGTGATCGACTATCGCGGGGATGCGATTGTTAGGACTGATCTTCAAATACTGTTCTGCGAATTGATCGCCCCGCCCGATATTGACGGGTTTCAGACGGTAATCTAGCTCCATCTCTTCCAGTGCGATGGAAAGCTTCCAACCATTTGGCGTCATCCAGTAATAGGCATCGATCATATCGGATTCCTCCGTTGACTACTTTTGTAGCAAACGCTAACAAATGGAAAATGCTGTTGCAACAGGTGAAAAATGGCGCGTCCGCAGAAGCTGAAAACAGAGGATATTCTAGATCGTGCAACGGATCTTTTTGGAAACATGGGTGTGATGCGGTATCGACACGCGATCTTGAAGTCGCGCTCGATCTGAAGGCGCCAGCCATATATCGTCGCTTCGAAAGCAAGAACCTATTTCTGGCACGAAGCATAGAGTACTATGTCGAAACCGTTGTTGACAAACGTATCAGGCAGGTCTTGGACAGCACCGAACACCCGATCAAAGGTCTGCGCGACTTTTTCCGGGAGATGCTCGAGCAGCACAGCGGTGAACCGGAATTGCGAGGGTGCCTGCTGACCAACACTGCCGCCCATCAGGAAACAAAAACCCCGAAGTCAGCGCCGCGTTGGAATCGTGGTTTCGAAGTCATTCGCTCTGCGTTTCGGCGACAGATCGAACGAGCCAAAGATGCCGGGTACATCAATGAAAATGAAGATGCGGGAGCGCTGGCTCAGGCGCTTTTCATTTCGCTACAAGGCCTGCTGACGCTTTCCAGAATCGGCGCCCCTGACCTGATGGCTGGCATTGACAAAACATTTCAATTGCTCGGCGCGTGCGGCGTTGAAACGACACGGAAAGGAACCTGAAATGGCCGACACCAAAGACCAAACAAGACCAGCCCATATTCTGGCGCACATCTCTGTTACCGATCCCAAAAAATACCGGGAGTATGAGAAGGGCTTCTTTCCAGTTTTAAAGCCATATGGTGCACGCTTCATCACCTATGACGACAACGTCACGGTCCTGGAGGGCGCACGCGCTGAAGGGCGGACCGTTTTGGTCGAGTTCCCATCGGAAGAAGCAGCACTGAACTGGTGGAACTCTCCCGATTATCAGCGGATTGCGGAAATGCGCCGTGCGGGAGCGACTTGCCACTCCATCGTGCTTGTTCACGCAATTGCAGATCGATAAGCGTTCGCCAAACGGCGGCACGTATGAACCGACAAAAACTTGTGGCAGTTTTCACCAAGTTTATGTCGATTTCGCCACTGGAGGAAGTCACGCGGCCCTCTACCGTCTTCCCAATAGTGATAAACAGGGAAAGATTCCAAGATGTTGCCTGACATTCTCAAAGATCGCCTCAGCATCCCGGTGATCGCCGCACCTATGTTCCTGGCCTCCGGGCCGCAATTGGTCATCGAGTGCTGCAAGGCCGGGGTAGCTGCGGGCTTTCCTGCGCTTAACCAACGTAGTTCTGAAGGTTTCGAGGAATGGCTGATTGAGATCAATACAGCCCTTGAATCCTATGAGCAGGAAACCGGCAAAGCACCTGCTCCTTTCGGGGTCAACCTTGTGGTGCACCCGTCCAACCCACGCCTTGAAGCGGACCTTGCGCTGTGCGTCAAACACAAGGTGCCACTGATCATGTCCATCCTCGGGGCAGACCCAAGAGTAGTGGATGCAGTGCATTCTTATGGTGGGCTGGTCTTTCATGACGTCGTCAACGCCAAACATGCCCGCAAGGCTGTTGAGGCGGGAGTAGATGGGTTAACGGCTGTCGCCGGAGGTGCCGGAGGTCATGCTGGCAATCTCAACCCCTTTGCCCTGATCAACGAAATTCGCCAATTCTTCGATGGTACGGTCTTACTCGGCGGTGCACTGTCCACTGGGGGCGATGTAGCCGCTGCCCAGATGATTGGCGCGGATCTGGCCTATGTCGGCACCCGGTTCCTTGGCACCAAAGAGTGCATGGTCTCTGATGCCTACAAACAGATGCTGATCGACTCGGTGTCCACCGACATCGTCTATACCCCAGTCATATCCGGCGTACCGGCGAGTTTTCTGTCAGGCAGCCTGAAAGAGGCGGGAATAGATCCGAAGACCGCCGAGAAACCAAAGATGGACCTGGGTCTGGAACTGGCAGGCGCCACGGAAGGTGGCGAGAAAAAGCCCTGGCGAGACATCTGGTCCGCAGGCCAAGGCGTAGGCAGTATCAATGATCTGCCGACCACATCCGAACTCGTTGCCCGGATGAAAGACGAATACCAAGCCGCGATCACCGCACAAAACGCGCGTGCGGCGCACTGGTCGTGAACGCGAAAAGGAAACACTAATGAAACTCTATTTTGCACCTGACACCCGTGCTGTTCGTACCGCGTGGCTCATGTTCGAACTTGGGCTTGAATTCGAATTACACCGCTTTGAACGGCTGGGCGACCCGGCCATGAGGTCACCCGAGTTCCTTGAGATAAGTCCGAATGGGCGCATCCCCAGTGTTGGTTGACGGTGAAATACGCATCTTCGAAAGCCCGGCCATCGCCGAGTATCTGGCTGCGCGATACGGTGAAGGCAAATTGGTGCCTGACGTCAACTCGAACGCATTTCCCGTATACCTGCAATGGCTGCACTACGGCGAAGGCATGATTATGGGCCCAATGAACAATTTTGTGGTCGAAACCATACTGCTCAAACCCGAGCGCCGGTCGGAAGAGCACGCCAACCGGGCGCTGAAGTTGATGATGCGCATGGTGCAGACCGTGGATGCTCACATGGTGGATCGAGAGTATTTGGCTGGCGATTTCACCGTAGCCGATACGATCACTGGCCATGCCTGCTATATGTGCCAGAAATTTGGCGTTGATTTCTCGGGTTTGCCAAACTTGCAGGCCTACGTGGACAGGTTGAAGGAACGCCCAGCTTTCCAGAAAGCCCTGGCACTCTGATTTTCTTGGGCGGCAGAGGGGCAGCCGCTCAAACACCCTATCATGACGACTCTGGGAGGAGGCGAACGATGATTTCATCGATCGGACAAGTATTGCCAAATGCCGCCGCGAAATTCGGAAAGAAGACGGCACTGATAACCGAAAACCGCAACCTGAGTTTCGAGGAAATGGAAACACTTTCGAACCGGGCAGCGAACGGGCTGGTCGCATTGGGGGTTTCCAAAGGGGATCGTGTCACGATCTATGGCGCCAACTCTTGGGAATGGCTGGTGGCTTATTACGCGGTTTTCAAGGTGGGTGGCGTTGCCAATCCTATCAACTCGATGCTGACGTCGCAGGAGGTGGCATACATCATAGAAGACGCCGGTGCGAAAGCCGTGATCGCGGCTTCAGACAAAGCGCAGATCCTAATGGACGCAAACTGTGCTTCGCTGGAGCATGTCATTCTTTGGGGGGATGACATTCCGGCAGGTGTCGTTCCCTTCCATACCCTTTTGGAACAGGGCAAGGCGCTGTTCGCTCCGGTCTCGGTTGAAGGCGATGATCTCGGTAAAATTTGCTACACATCGGGGACAACCGGGAAACCGAAAGGTGCGATGCAGTCACAGCGCAGCCTGATATTGAACCCGGCCTACACAGCCCTAATGCAAGGCCGCAACAAGCATGATGTGTTCCTCAACCCGCTGCCGTTCCCACATGTGTATTCTTCGGTTTTGTTCAACGCAAATTTCCTGTGTGGATCGACACTGGTTATGCTGGAACGCTTCTCTGAAGAAGGAATGCTGAGTGCTGTGCAGGAACATGGTGTCACAGTGATGGATATCGTACCGACCGGATATTACTATCTGCTGGCCCATCCCGATTTCGAGAAATATGACCTGTCGTCACTGACACGCTGTACTGTTGGCGGGCAAACCCTGCCCGCAGCCAAATCGCTTGAGTTCACCGAGAGAACTGGTGTTCCCGTGCTTGAAATGTGGGGCATGACTGAACTATCCGGCGGCGGCGCGGCCAACCCGTTTCTTGGGATCAACAAGCCCGGAACGATTGGTCCTGCCTATCCCGGACACATGGCTAAGGTGGTTGACGCTGAAAATCCGGATCGTGAACTGGATAACGGCCAACCCGGTGAATTGATGATCCGTGGACCGCTGGTAATGCAGGGCTACTACAACAACCCAGATGCGACTGCCGAAACCATCCGGCACGATGGTTGGATGCATACAGGCGATATTGTGACCAAAGACGATGACGGCTATCTGACGATCGTCGATCGGAAGAAGGACATGATTCTGACCGCCGGGTTCAACGTTTATCCGGTGGAACTTGAACGCGCTCTTTGTATGCATCCGTCCGTTGCTCTAGCCGCAGTCGGCGGCGTCGCTGACGACGCCAAGGGAGAGATTGCGAAAGCCTATGTTGTTCTTCGACCAGGGCAGGAAGTAAGTGGTCGCGCCTTGGTCGATCATTGCCGCGAACATCTTGCCGCCTACAAAGTACCTCGCGCTGTCCAGTTTGTGGCCGAAGTGCCGATTACGCCAACGGGTAAGATCATGCGCCGCCTGTTGTCCGATTTGGATGACGGCACAAGAGCAATAACCTAGGAGCACGCCCCCAGCAAACGGGCCAAGAATCAACCGGTGTCGAACCAGACGCCGGTTTTGCCATGTCTAGCCTGACTGCATCGACAGGCCATTGTATTGCTCACCTTAAAATGTCTGATCAAGTTTCGAACGGTATTGGTTCGTTTCACTCTTCGATTCTGAGCCGATTGAACCGCTGACGATAGGCATGCGGCGTCACTCCAGTCATCTTGCGGAACAGTCGCGAAAACGAACTGGCGTCAAGATATCCCACCCGCTCAATGATCTCCGCAAGAGGGTCTCCGGTGTTTTCCAACAATCGCTTCGCAGCCTCGATGCGGACCGCCTGCAGGTAAGCCAGCGGCGTTGTGTCCAGTTCTTGCTTGAATCGACGGATCAGGGTGCGCTGGCTTACGTTCAGATGATCAGCAAGCGCCTTTTGTTCGATGGTCTCGCTCAGGTGGTTTTGCAGCCAATACTGTGCCTTGGCCACGACCGGATCGCGACTGTATTCGTTGTCAAAAAAGCTCCTGGTATGGCGTCTGCGAATTGGGCCCGGCGTCGATCAGCATCGTCTTAGCACAACTACCAGCGAGGTGAGGTCCGGCATAGCGCTCGATCAGGTGAACTGCCATGCTTAGATGTGCCGTCATGGCGCCGCTTGTCATGAGCCTCTCGTCTTCGACCAGTAAGGCATTGGCATCCAAATCAATCTTTGAAACCGCCTGCGGGAAGGGCCGTTCAAGCCACCAGGCAGTGGTAGCACGTCGGCCATCCAAAAGCCCAGTTTGTGCCAATAGTAGCGGCCCGGTGCAGTTTGCACAAATCGTGCTGCCCCGTTGCCAGCTTTCTTTGATCCACTCTAGAAGAGGGCGCTGTTCCTTGGTCAACACATCAAGATCGGCCATGCCTTGGTAAGAATACGCGGGCAGATAGATGAGATCGAAATCCTCAGCATCCGGCAGCGCCACATCACCGTTCATTCTCATGCCGCCGCTAACCGTCACAGGTTCAGCGGAACATGACACGATACTGCATTCAAACAGTCCAAGATCATCCCCGTTTTGACGCCGTACATGATCGTTCGCTATCTGGAACGCATCCATCAACCCGCCAATACTGTAGAGGTAGGAGTTCGGATAGAGAACAACGGCTACTCGGGGCATAAAGGTCTCCTGAATGGTAAATCTGACACAAGGTGTGCCAGATTTGCCAATCCGCGGCAAATCATTCGCCGCAGGGTTTCTGTCTATCTTGCTAACGTAGCAAACTTGGCAACCACAGAGCCGCGGTCGGGAATATGGCCAAAGCGATCATAACCGCCAGCTCTATCAGTACGAAAGGCACGGCTGCGGCATATATCTGCCCAAGCCCGATATTCTTTGGCGCTACACCGCGCATTACGAAAAGAAGCAGTCCGAATGGCGGCGTCAGAAGGCTGATTTCCATTGCGATCAGCATCATCACCATCAGCCAGGTCGGGTGAATGCCAAGGGTCTCCGAGATTGGAAGAAAGAACGGCAGAGTTAGAAGGATCATGCTGATCTGATCCATGAAGCAGCCAAGAAACAGCAGGACCAGCATCATCAGCAGCATCGCCGTGACCACATCGAACTGGATGGTGCTGATCGCTTCAGGACACCACTTGTGGCCCCCGAAACCTGCAAAACCTGCGCGAAAGTCAGCGAACCCGCGATGATGAATAGAAGCATGCCCGTGACCTTGGCCGTCTCTCTGAGCGCTTTGATCAAGTTCGAACGAGTTAGCTGGCCGTAAATGGCACTGATCACGACAGCAGCAATGCATCCCAATGCAGCGGCCTCTTCCGGCGCGGCGATGCGGGCAAAGATGCTACCGACAACCACAACAAAGATCGTGAACAGAGGTAGTACATCGAAAACGAAAGGTTTCCAGCGCTCCCAACCGTCTACATCAACGGTTTCGATGGGGGAACCAACGAAGGGTTCAGACGGCAGCGGATGTAAATATAGACCACGAACAGCCCTGCCATCACCAATCCGGGTAAGATGCCGGCAATCAACAGCTCCGAGATAGAACGTTCTGCCAGACTCGCCAGCAGCACCGCCAATGCCGAGGGAGGTATCAGCATGGCGATGCCGCCGACGGCTGCGATCGGCCCCATGGCCAACTTGGAATCGTAGCCTCGCTTGATCATGTCGGGCAGCAACAGATTTCCCAGGATGGCGGTGTTGGCGATGGTCGAACCGGACAGCGAGGAAAACACAGTGCCTCCAGCAATGGAGACCATGCAAAGCCGCCCTGGAACACCTGAAATCAGCCGGTCGATGGCCGCAATAGATCGGAAAGCTACCCCTGTCTGAAACAGGATTTCCCCCATCAGGATAAACAACGCCACGGGCACGAGCGAATACTTCGAGATTGAAAAGACATATTCCATCGGCATCAGACTGAGGCCGACTTCACCGCGGAGGAAAACAAATGTGCCGACGATGTTGGCGGCAAAGAAAGCAAATGCGATCGGGGCACCGGCAACCATCAGAACGACGACGCAGCCCAGCAGCATTGTTAGAGCGAAATACCATTCCATGGGTCACATCCCCTCGTTCAGATGATCCAGTTCTTCCGCGACATGGTCGGCCCGGAAAAAGCGGAAGACAAACTCGATAGCCAGAAGGGCGAAGCTGACCAATACGATGGCCAGCAGCAACCATTCGGGCACGTTGAAGTACTTCATTAGCATTGCCTCGAACATCCGGCTGTTGGCCAGGTTCACCCATGTGAACCAGGCCATGGCGATACAGATGACACACCCAAAAACATCTATGGCCCGTTCAACAAGGATCAGAACCTTGCGTGGCAAGGCGCTCAGCAACAGATCGACCCGCACATGAGCTCCCAGTCGCAGCAACCATGGTGCCGTGAGAAAGACGCAGGCGAATAGCGCGTATTCGATGATTTCCTGCACCCCAGCGAGCGTCCCCAGACCAAACAGGCGCAGAAACAGATCGACCGAAATTCCAATCACGAAACCCGCAATTACAAGTCCAACAAGCGTTCCTATGGTTTCGTAAAGTCGGCCAAATGCCGTATCGATTTGTTTGAAGCTGTTCAGCATCTGACTACCTCAAGACCAGAAATGTCAGGCCCGCAGCCAAACGGACTGCGGGCGACAGTGCAATATGCTCAATGCGAGAAGAGCGGACGGAGTTTTTCAGCAAACTCAGCATTGATTTCAGCCACACCAGCCCAGCCCGCATCACGGGATGCTTGAACGAAGACCTCGGCATCAGCGTCAGAGAACGTAATGACCTCAAAATGCTCTTCAGCCTGCTTTGCAGCTGCTCCGGCTGCAAGTTTCGGATCACCCACTGTGGCCGCCTGTTGATCTTGATCGCCTCTTCCTCGATCAGGTTCTGCACGTCTTCCGGCAAACTGTCCCAGGCCCGGGCATTCATCAGAATTGCAGATCGACATCATAGAAACCAGGGTCGACACGATACTTGGTAACGGTCTCCCAGCCGGGCTGATGACCGATGACTGGCCAGCCGTACCCGTTCACGGTGCCGTTTTCCATCAGCGTGAAGATCTGGGCTGCGCCGGAGTTTTGCGTCGTCGCCCCCAGCGCTTTAAAGAAGCTGGTATAAATCGGCACCACGCGCAGGTGCTTGCCGGTCAGGTCCGGTTTGTCGATCTTGTGCCCTTCGGCCAGATACAGGTGGAATTTTACACCGTGGTGGACACGTGATATCGGCACAAGATTCTTGGTCCGATGCACGTCAACCATCATCTGCCAACCGCCGTTTTCACGGATCTCAGCAGGGGATTTCTCCATCAGTTTCCAGGCGTCGGCCTCGGGCAGGACGTTGGTATAATACCCGCCCGTGCATACGGTGAGGTCATAGACCCCCTGTGCAGTTTTCTGAACGACAGTAAAGGGGCTCCCGATAGCCGGGGCTCCTCCCTGATAGTCGATCTTGATCTTGCCTGCGCCTTTTTCATTCACGGCTGCGATAAGCGCCTCGATCCGCTTTGAAAAGAACGACCCTTCCTGCCAGCAGCTTACCGCGCGAATGTTGGCTTCTGCGAATGCCGTACCTGCGGTTACAACGATCGCCATTGAGGCCGACGCCATCAGTTTCTTGAACATTGGTTTCCTCCCTTGGCAATGCAAACGATTGCCGGTCTTGATCGCTCTCCTTGCATCGAAAGAGGCGATATTTTCAGTGAAACCAGTGTTGTGGAAACTCCCCATTCCCCTCAATTGGCGTTTTTGACATATACATGGTCATTTTTTACACCCCATTTTGAACGCCTGAATTGTGGATGAGCCCCAATGTTTATTGGGATTTTCATAAACGGTCTTAAAAAAATAATAGGAATTTAAGTGGCCGTAACAGGAACTCAGCCCAAAAACAGGGCTCACTTGTTCTGCCCAATCAAGTGGAACATCTTTGGAAATCAGCATCTCGATAGTCAGTTCTTTTATTGTCGTGCCGTTGATAATCTCTGCAATGAGTTTTGGGGATAAGAAAGCCAGCGATATTCGCTTCCATATCATCGTAGAAGAGGCACTGTCAGATTAAACCGCCTTGCCTGATTTCGATACTGGAACGTAGCCACTAGCCATGCCTAATTCTTTATCTTTCCGTTATTTCAAAACCAGCCCTGAGATCATCCAACTTGCAGTTATGCTGTATGTGAGGTTCCCACTCTAACCGAGAAATGTAGAAGACCTCCTGCATGAACGCGGTGTCGATGTGAGCTATGAATCTGTAAGGTACTGGTGGCATAGATTTGGTTCTCAGTTCGCAAGCCAGATCAAGAAGCGCAGGGCAGGGGGAATGCAACTCCAGTCATTGGAAATGGCACCTAGATGAAGTCTTCGTGAAGATAAATGGTGAAAGGCATTACCTGTGGCGTGCAGTCGATCATGAAGGTGAGGTGCTAGAAAGCTATGTCACCAAAAAGAGAGACAAAAAAGCAGCTTTAAAGTTCATGAAGAAAGCCATGCGGTGCTATGGATCACCCAACGAGATCGTCACAGATAAGCTTTGGTCTTACAGTGCAGCAGCAAGAGAACTGGGTTGTCTCAGAAAAGCAAGTTACTAAGCGATGGGCAAACAACAGAGTTGAGAATTCACACTTACCATTTCCAACGAAGAGAAAAGGCTATGCTTCGATTTAGACGCATGCACAGCCTACAGAAGTTCGCCTCGATGCATGCCTCGTTTCACAATCTATTCAACTCGCAAAGGTCACTCTCAAAACGCAGTACATTCAAACTAAACCGTGACGCTGCTCTCACCGAGTGGCGCTCTTTAGTGATCTCGTAGAAATAGCCATCAACTAAATACTGATGCTTGGGCTCGTTTGTCTGACAGCACCGCCATATAAAGCCACAAGTTTTTGATATTGCTAATATAATTTATGGGTAGCGCGTCATACCCTCCAACCCACCCCCCAAAAACAAAGATTTGGTTCAAAAAGGTTCCATCAAACCATTGAGCGTCGTTACTCCGCTTTAACAAAACTTTCTTGTTTTTCATGTTTCTCCTCGCCAAACCATTAAAGTCTTCACCTTCAGAGCGGATTTAAATGGCTGTAACCATGATTTTTTATCGGTCCATTTTCACTTGGTTCAACGACTGAATAGTAAAAAATACTTGGAACACATGGGGATACCATGGATTGCATCTAACCTATCTAATCGCTTTTTGCCAAGTTCATTGTATTCTCAAAAATGATTAACCAGGTGAAAATGTAATTTCGGCTTGAACCTGCTTGTCGCCAAGAGATTTGCGCTCTGCAAGGCTGTCTAGATAGTGATAAAAATATCAAGGAACGCATTTTCTTGTTCTGCTGTGAAAAGGAGTTGGGTTTTCAGCTCAAGGGTTTTTAGTCGTGCTTTGCCCCAGTTATGCATCTAATTCAGTCCTATTATAAAAAAGGCTTGAAAGCGCCTCTCAACCAAACAAAGATTGTCTTGTCCGTAAAACATATCGCCATCTACAAAATAAGTTGGCGAACCAAATACAAGAATGCTTTATAGCTGTACTTGTATTTGCCTCATATTCATTAATAACTTCCGGTGCTTTGGATAGCTGAATCAGCGTATCTGCATCTAAATCTATAGATTTTAGTTTTTCAACCATGGCATCTGCATTGTTCAAGTCCAAGTTATTCAACCAGTGGCATTGCATAAATTCAGATGAAATCATTTCTAAATCCAGCTCAAGTTTTTTAGCGGCTATGAGGATCAAATCTGCTATTTCAGCTCCATTATTGTGGCTACTAGGAGTAGCTTTCGGCATTGTAAGAAGCCAGTATTATTGACCACCTGTCTCTTTGACGTCCGAATTGATAATCCAACGTTGCTTGTGTTCGTTCTTCCAAAGGATGATAACCATTTTCGTTTAGACATTTCATTAGATCAAAGGGCCGATGAACAACGTCCCGTCCTGCTTTCTCCGCTAATCGGAGAAAATGAAAATGCCCGATGTACGCATATGCTGAATAAGCACTGTAGAAGTATTCAAGTGGCTCAACTTTCATCGTTGACTGGCCTTTTTTGTTATTCCATTAAATTACCAGATAAGGGTAGCGTATGTCTATTTACGGGATCGTATTCTTGAAGCATTGGGCGTCGCTCATCTAGCCAATTCACTACGCCATCCTGCGCGCTTTGTTCAAATCCATCTGCATCTCTGATGACCACAGCGATTACCTCATCAGCAGTTGTTACTGTGAAGTGTGTATTAAAGGTCTCTTTCTTTCCCATTTTCTATTACATCAGCCAAAAATTGGTCAAAGTATTCGGGCTTCGGCTTAAAGCGGATGATGCTTAGTTTTTTGCTCATTTTGCTACTCCTGTTTAATTACAAATGTTGATGCGATACCTTCTTCAGCGCGAACTGATATGATTTTTCCTTCATGTTTTTTCATGGCTTCTTTTTCGCTGTTCTGTTGCACGCTCATAACTTTCCTTACTCGGATAAACAGAAGTTAAAGATGCAGTTGTTGGGCCAGTCCGTAAGAACACTAAGCATAGTGCGTCTGGAAAATTTTTAGGCCCATTAACGGTATAGGCTTTTTCAAGTTCATCAGCGATGTCTTTGGAAGCGTACTCTGATGACTAGATTCATACGCGTCTGTAACTCATTGCTACGGCTCCTTTCAAATATTTCCTCAGAATTCTGAGCGGACAGCGAAGTGAGACAAAACAACTTCATATTTTAGCCTATTGCTAATCAGCCCAGTCTTTAGTTGTGACACAGCGTTCACCGATCGTCTGGTGAAAGTTTAAAGATTTGGTGTTTCATGCCCATCTTAGAAGCCATGTCTCTTACAAATTTCATGTGTTCAGTAAGTTTTTCTTCATCGTTGATTTGTGCTAGTATTATTGCGCTATTTTCACCGCTCTTACCTACATGCTCAGGCCCCCACCAATCAGCGCGTTTGGTTTGGTTTTCTGGTGCTGAGTACATTGCGTGCCATTTGTCATAGGGCATGTCACCCAAATCAATATGAAATGCGTAATTCATGATTTCCTCCAATTAATATCAAGTGAAACTAGAAAATATCCCAGATAACCTGCAGTTGCGTTAATGCTAGTGCGCCAAAAATCAACGTTACTACTCCCTTGAACATTCCCCACGGGGCATTCAAAAAACTTGTTACCAAAATTTGTTGCAGCTTCTTCTTCATCCATCGTCAGCATTCGCTTTGAGGTCATCCATACAGTCAAAAGAATTGATCATGACAAAGATGAACGTACCCATGATCATCGCGGTCATAGCCCAACCCATAGTCCCAACACTTGAGTGCAACATGAATATGGTGGCCAAATTACTTAGTATCCAAGCGTGAACCCCAATACAAATCTCTCCCACGCACTTGGCCATTACGTTGTCTGCGATCGCGATCAGCCGCTGTATTCATTTTATTTGTCATAAATTTTCTCCCTGTTGGCTTTCTAAGATAGCTTAGAAAACTGCCAAATGGTCTCTAGTACAGAAAGTGTACTGGGGCGGAGATATGTTGGGAATACTAAATTTAGGTGGCGAGAAACAGGAAATTAAATTCCTACGCTTGCAACCATTGGCCCAGCTTCTGCCTTAACCAAAGTTGCGCCGAATGTATCCGAACATTCAGAACGTATCTCAGCTATTCGTTGCGATGCGGCAATGAAAGTCGCTTCATCAGGATATACGGCGATAATACTCACCGTGGTATCGCTTGTCTGAACTTCAAAACATTGAGTTGCGCCTAATGACTTTATCATAGGCATGAAATGGTTTTGCATTGTATCGTACATTTCGTCAGTAATTTCTGGTGCTTCCCAGTGTGACATACTTACGTGCATCGTTTGGCTCCTTTTACTTCAAATCTAAGACCAGAGGGTAATTAATAAACGCTTCGTCAGTTATTGGAGTAAACGTGCCTGTTTCTACGATTGCCCCAGCTTCTGCCCTTAATCGTGTTAGTTCCTCATCTTCGCTGAAACTTTTAAGATGTGCCTCACTTTCAAAGTGAATGACTGTGTGCAGCATACTGTCATCATCTTTTGCGTTCCAGCGAAGATAAAAGTCATCCCGTGTTCCTTCATCTTATCGCCAACGGAATGCACCATATCCTTCCACGCTTGGAAGCCTTTAGATAAACGTATTGTCGTTACTACAAGCATTGTAATTTTCTCGTTTGATAAGCTGCGATTTATACTGCTGTGCTTTGAACCTTGATTATGGTTCTGAGATTTACATCAAGTGCATTATAAATTTTAGCAGCAACGGGGTTTGGCGATCGCATCGTATGTTGCTTCAATTTCTGATCATGGACGGATAGGTTACGCCTAATAAGAAATCATGCATTGTTGCCCGTCATTATTCTGGCAACCTGAAAGTTTTTGCCCCAGATTTGAAAACATCGGGGATGCTTCTGCCATCAAATCATTAAGGTCTGGTTGTGAGATGTGCGATTTACCGCGGGTCAAAAGACAAAGCAGCTTTAAAGTTCATCAAAAGGAAATCCAAACTTAGCTATGGATTCCGCATTGAGTTAATCCTGTACCATAATTGAGCTGTAGGTATTAGATTTGGCAAATGCGTCCATGACATCTGCAAAATCATTTAAAGTATCAAAAATTGCTGGAAAACTACGCTTCCCAAGTTGTTAATTCACATTTACCATTTCGACGATGAAAGGGCCTTACTTCAGATTTAGACGAATGAAACAGCTTCTACAGAAGTTCGCCTGATGTCGATGGGGAACGTAGCTTTTTAGCCATGCCTCCTTTATCCTTCCGCTATTTCAACTAGCCAAAGATCATCCAACTGCAAACGCAGTACATTCCCTTCACTGAGAAATGTAGAAGACCTTCTGCATGAACGCGGTGTCGTGACGGTACTGGTGCAGGTTTGGCGCGCAGCTCAAGCCAGATCAAGAAGCGCAGGGCAGGGTGGGGCGGCTAGTAATTGAAATGGCACCTGGATGAAGTCTTTGTGAAGATAAATGGAGAAAGGCATTACCTGTGGCGTGCAGTTGATCACTGAAGGCGAGGTATTAGAAAGCTACGTCACCAAAAGAGAGACAAAAAAGCAGCTTTAAAATGAAGAAAAGCCATGCGGCGCCATGGATCACCAAATGAAATAGTTACATGGGTCCTACGCGGTGCAGCAGCAAGAGAACTGGGCTCGATGGGCAAACAACAGAGTTGAGAATTCACACTTCTTTCGACGACGAGAAAGGGCCATGCTTCGATTTAGACGAATGCACAGTCTACAGACCTTCGCGCTAATCCATGCCTCGCATAACTACGGGCTTCAACTGTCACCAAAAGCAGTTGAAACTTAACCAACGTTGAGTGGCGCTTTACGGGTCGTAGCGTCAAATGAATACTGACTTGGGCTCGTTAGTCTGACAGCATGTGCTCACCCCAAAGAACTTAAGACGTTGTAGCTCGTTATTGCGCGTGCCGTTCCATTCCACACGAAGCGCCCATCGTCATTAACCTCAACCACATGGGTCACCCCGTGATACTCCCGCACAAAGCGGCTGCCTGGTTTGAAGGCAGGGCGCATCACATCGCGCCGGGCGGCACTCTTGAGCCGACGATCCAAACGCTTGGTATATCCACCGACCGTATCCAGCTGATAGGCGTGGCTCAAAATCTGCACCATCAGGGGCTTACTTAAATGCTTTGGGGGAGGGCGCCCCACGACCTCGCGCCACTCTGTCATCAGTGCCTCACGCGAGGCCGCTGCTAATCTATCCAAATCTAATCTCATGCTCTACTCCGTACCAATCTCTCGTACTGAGCAGAGCCCGACGCTATTCGGGCACATCAACACACAAGCTTGCGGAAGACAGAAAGTCCAGTGGAAAGAGCAAGTGGATTGAAAATCCTCGTGTCGGTGGTTCGATCCCCCCCGAGCACCACTTTCCAAAGTAATATCAATGACTTAATTTTTTTGCACACTAACGCTAGCGTGTGCGATTCGCTAACACACCAAACACACACTTTTTCGTGTGTTTGAGAAGAGAGATTCCGGGGTTCTACACTGTGTCTCGAACCTAGTGAAAGAACGCAGCTTTCCTGGAATGCATTTGATTTTGCGGCTTTTCAACTTCTCAATCGAACATTTCTGGATACTCTTTATGCAAGTAAGTCAAAAGCTGTTCGAAGCTCTTGAAACTGGGATAGTCGATTGGGACGATTGATCTCCAACCCATAGGATCCTCAGGATCTCTCCTGAAAACCTCAAAACAATATCTTCCATTTTCGTATTTATATAAGTCTATGCATCTAGTTTGATTGTGATCCTCCAAAGACTTAATCACTATCCGGGCATTTTTCTTCAAACGGCTACTTTCTCTGGGAACTCGTGTAGGCTTCGAATTTTCATAGTACTCATCGAAGCCGATATCTTTCCGTAACTCGCCAAAATCCAGCAATAAGTCATTTCTGGGCTGATCAACTTTCATGCGGTCTAATGTCATCTTCATAGCGTTCATGGCAGCTGAAAGCAGAGTGAGAGGATAAGCTGCAATCTGGTAGCCCAGCTCTGAGATCTCGTTCATTGCCAGGTTCGTGTGGTCCACCTTCGACAATATTTGCCATTTTACAGCCAGGAAGTTCTGAACAATTGTACGCATTTCATCTATGTTTTTAGGAGCTTCGACAAACAGAATGTCAGCTCCCATTTCGTGAAACCTGTGTGCGCGTTCGATAGCTTCCTTTAATCCATGTGTATGATTTGCATCGGTTCTTGCCATAATGAGAATGTCAGTGCCTCCTCGCGGGCATCAACTGCTGCTTTAATTCTATCGAATGCTTCTTCTCGGCCAACTACGTCTTTACCAGGAGTATGTCCACAACGCTTGGGAGCTAATTGGTCTTCTATCAATACCGCAGCGCATCCGGCGCGAGCAAAGCCACCAACTGTCCTACGAACGTTCATGGCATTACCATATCCAGTATCGCCATCTGCAATCATTGGTATTGATATCGCTTCATTAATATTCCGAGCTTGATCAACAACTTCAGCATAAGACATGAGACCCAAATCTGGGGCCCCAAGCCTTGAGGCAGATGTTGCAAAACCAGACATAAACGTCAGCTGAAAATCTGCTTGCTCTATTAACTTTGCAGACAGAGCATCAAAACAACATGGCATTGGCAAAAATTGACCAGAATTGATCAATTTTACGAAGATTGTCTGCAGCTACATTTTGATTTCATAAGAGATCCCTAAAGTTTAAATGGAATGTAGAGAACTAAGTCAGACCAAACATACATGACGAAAACTGTGAACAGCATCAAGAGTAAGAACGATACCCCCTTTGCTACTTCACCGAGTTTAGCGTTTGCTACAGATTGTATCATATAAATTCAGACCTACTGGAGGTGTGATTAAAGCACATTCAACCATAACAACCACATGAAAATGCCGAACCAAATTGGGTCAATACCCATACTCATCGCTGCGGGTAGCAGAACTGGAACCATGATTAGAACCATGGATAAAGTCTCAAATACAAGCCCCATTGCGATCAAAACAACACAAACGACGATGATAAACAATGTTTTGCTATCGACATAAGTTTGTATCAGTTGCGAAATATCCTGGAGGATCCGGTATAGCGTAATCGCTTTGCCGAATATCTTTGCCCCGGCGATGATAATCAAGATAGCGGCTGTTGTTACCATTGCCTCAAATATTGCTTTCTCTTGAAATTTGCCATACTTAGCGAACGCATGATTACCACGGTCAATATCATTGATAAGGCAAAACCTACAGCAGCGGCTTCGGTAGGCGTGAAAATACCAGGTAAATACCGCCCAAAATAAGTGCTGCAAGTGCAATTGTTGGTGCTACTTTTATACTATGTCTTAAGCGCTCATCCCAACTGGCTTTTTTCAGTGGGTGTGTATCCACCAAATACATGAGCATAGATGATCGAGTAGAGTATGAATAACCCAATTAGGAAGATACCTTTGGGCCTACCGGCCAAGAATAGAGAGATGACACTTTCTTCTGTGATAAAACCATACACGATCATTGGTAGGCTTTGTGGGATCAAGATACCAGAGGTGCCGCCAGCAGCCAACAATCCGTAAACAAAGTTCTTATTGTAGCCTCTAGAAATCATTTCAGGGATAGCGACAACGCCGATAGTTGCTGCGGTTGCAACCGAAACTCCAGAGATTGCGGGCAAAGATACCACAAGAAACAATTGTTGCAATTGCTAGTCCCCCAGGCCAATGCCCGACCCAAGCTTGGACAGCACTGTATAGGTCCTTACCACAACCACCGTAAAGAAGAACGTTGCTCATTAATAAGAAGAGTGGAACGGCTAATAATATAAAACCATCAAGGGTTGACAGAATGGCTTGTGGAGCCATTAACGGTGAAAAGCCTTCTGCCAAGAGCATACCTAATCCAAGCCCCCCAAAGAGAAGGCGACAGGTAAACTTGCCAGAGAAGCGCAAACATTACGAATAAGATCGTTACAAGTTTCATTCATGGCCTCCACTAGGGATTGGATCACCTGAAATTAGCTTGAAGATTTCAATCAAAGCTTGCACAGCAACGAAAGCAAAAAGTAATGGCACTGGTAACTCTGCTATCCAAGCAGGAGATCCAACAAGCTTCCAGTCGTTCGACCTCGTTCAAACGAGTCGTGAAAGATCGTCCATCCGAAATAGGTCATACAAGCTGAACCATACCAAAATGAGCATAGTAATTACACCACTAGTCTCTGGGCCTACCATCGCTTAGTAAACCAGTTACCATTAATTTGAATAGCAATACGTA
>JAYQLI010000049.1:0-35050 GCA_038143065.1 Rhodospirillales bacterium
CGAAACTGGTGTCAGTTATCTTTAATTGACCACCTAATCCAATCCGATCGCGCTGCGGGTAATGTAATTTAACAGTGCTTGAACATCTTGCAGTGCACCCTCTGGATAAACATCGTATCCGATAATTACAGGGGTCTTCGCTGATCTGGTACATAAATATATTGTAAGGACAGAAACGAATGTTCATCGGGTCCTCTAACATTGCAGCACGCGATAGGGGCGCCGAACAAAATCCGAAAACATCTGCGTAGGCATATATTGTCTCGGTCGCGCCCAGATCGGCCTTGGTCCGCTCTAACATATCACCCACATGATTGTGTTCTGAAATGACCAAACCGAAATCCAGGATCGCATTTTCCAATCCAAACATGACGTCGTCATAGGATTGATCTGTCACCTCATATGTTACTGTGCCGTTTGCCAGTGCCGAGTGCGCCAAACCCGCAACTAGGATCGTGGCAGCCGTAATCAGATGTTTCATTATGTAAAGTGTCCTGCATGAATCGTATTCAGATTATAGCATGTATTCATTGCAGATCATCAACAATATCGTGTGCGAGATTAGTTAATAATGCCGCCCACTGTGGTAAATCCGTTCCAGACTTGCATAAGTGCGATGTCTCTGTGTTTACATCCTCCGGCGGGCGCTTCACGTTGTCTGAACCGCATCTGTGTGCTTGCGAGTTTACAGCTGGAGTGACTTATAACCAAACGCCATCCCCGCTTCGGTGACGGCAAGGCGCATTTGTTCGCTTTTCTCTTCAAAGGGGGCTTTACTGTCTGGACAATTACAGATGACTTTCACGATTCCCAAGCGCTGTAACTGACCAACTGATTCCGGTTTTAGGACGCCCGTGACATGATATTTGAGTGTGATTTTGTAAATGTGCATCTGATTACCCGTCTAAGCTTGCCTTGAGGGGTAACGACGAAACAATCGTATTCTTTATATCCTTGCGTGGAATTCAATTATAAGGGCACAAAACCCTTGTTTTGTTGACGCTAACAGCCGTGCCGAAAATTCTTTTTAGAAAATGTGATTTTTTTGTATTTTAGGGGTTGCGGGTGTTCTGAGTTGAGTTTAGAAGCCCCTCTACCGACGCTGTTGAGGCGTTGGGGTCGAGAACAACGGCGGAATTGCCAAGGTTTTCGGGACATAATCAGAGAGCATCGAGCGGTTGCGTCGGAAGTTGAATTGTGACGCGGTCGTTTGGTTTTGTCTGGTGACGTTATTTGACAATATGGAACACTGAAGAGATATGTGGGCAGTTTGGTTCAGATCGATGGATCAACTTTGCACATATCGCGCTACTAGAGAGAGATCTCGATGATGTAGTGTCAGCTTCACTGTTTGTCGGCTTTCGGTAACTTTGGTTACTGATGCAACAAACAGTTTTGATCGGTTTGAACAGCCGATCAAGTGATGTGCAGAGGTTCGAACGTCAAGGATAAGCTGGTAACAGCTTTTCAACTTGAGAGTTTGATCCTGGCTCAGAACGAACGCTGGCGGCAGGCCTAACACATGCAAGTCGAGCGCGCCTTCGGGTGAGCGGCGGACGGGTTAGTAACGCGTGGGAACGTGCCCTTCTCTACGGAATAGCCTCTGGAAACGGAGAGTAATACCGTATACGCCCTTTGGGGGAAAGATTTATCGGAGAAGGATCGGCCCGCGTTAGATTAGGTAGTTGGTGGGGTAACGGCCTACCAAGCCTACGATCTATAGCTGGTTTTAGAGGATGATCAGCAACACTGGGACTGAGACACGGCCCAGACTCCACGGGAGGCAGCAGTGGGGATCTTAGACAATGGGGGCAACCCTGATCTAGCCATGCCGCGTGAGTGATGAAGGCCTTAGGGTCGTAAAGCTCTTTCGCCTGTGATGATAATGACAGTAGCAGGTAAAGAAACCCCGGCTAACTCCGTGCCAGCAGCCGCGGTAATACGGAGGGGGTTAGCGTTGTTCGGAATTACTGGGCGTAAAGCGCGCGTAGGCGGATTAGAAAGTTGGGGGTGAAATCCCGGGGCTCAACCTCGGAACTGCCTCCAAAACTGCTAGTCTAGAGTTCGAGAGAGGTGAGTGGAATTCCGAGTGTAGAGGTGAAATTCGTAGATATTCGGAGGAACACCAGTGGCGAAGGCGGCTCACTGGCTCGATACTGACGCTGAGGTGCGAAAGTGTGGGGAGCAAACAGGATTATATACCATGGTAGTCCACACCGTAAACGATGAATGCCAGTCGTCCGGGTAGTATACTATTCGGTGACACACCTAACGGATTAAGCATTCCGCCTGGGGAGTACGGTCGCAAGATTAAAACTCAAAGGAATTGACGGGGGCCCGCACAAGCGGTGGAGCATGTGGTTTAATTCGAAGCAACGCGCAGAACCTTACCAACCCTTGACATCCTGTGCTACATCCAGAGATGGATGGTTCCCTTCGGGGACGCAGTGACAGGTGCTGCATGGCTGTCGTCAGCTCGTGTCGTGAGATGTTCGGTTAAGTCCGGCAACGAGCGCAACCCACATCCCTAGTTGCCAGCAGTTCGGCTGGGCACTCTATGGAAACTGCCCGTGATAAGCGGGAGGAAGGTGTGGATGACGTCAAGTCCTCATGGCCCTTACGGGTTGGGCTACACACGTGCTACAATGGTAGTGACAATGGGTTAATCCCAAAAAACTATCTCAGTTCGGATTGTCGTCTGCAACTCGACGGCATGAAGTCGGAATCGCTAGTAATCGCGTAACAGCATGACGCGGTGAATACGTTCCAGGCCTTGTACACACCGCCCGTCACACCATGGGAGTTGGTTCTACCCGACGGCCGTGCGCTAACCTTTTGGAGGCAGCGGACCACGGTAGGATCAGCGACTGGGGTGAAGTCGTAACAAGGTAGCCGTAGGGGAACCTGCGGCTGGATCACCTCCTTTCTAAGGATGATCTTAGTCAGATAAGCTTGCTTATCTCGTAGATCACTTAGCAGAAGCAGCAAACAAAGCTGCACAACAGGTTACTCGTAACCTGCCGGACCAGGCTGTCCCCATATCTCTTCAGAAACATCAGACCTACCGGTCTGGACTGGGTCGGTAGCTCAGGTGGTTAGAGCGCACGCCTGATAAGCGTGAGGTCGGAGGTTCAAGTCCTCCTCGACCCACCATTATAAAGCGCGTTTGGCGCGGATTTGCGGTATCGCAGATCAATAGTTTTGGGGCCTTAGCTCAGCTGGGAGAGCGCCTGATTTGCATTCAGGAGGTCAGGAGTTCGATCCTCCTAGGCTCCACCAAACATCTGATATGTTCAGTGTTCCTTAGATCAATCTGATCGCTAAGCAGCCATTGCTGTTTAGCCGTCCGATTGGACGTTTTGTCCTTCGGGGCAAATTGACATCGTAAAGAGAGATACAATTAACAATCTGTTTGGTCCTTGTAAGTAAGCATGAGACCTCAGTTTGGTTCTAGTTCGCTAGAAGGCATTTGGACCTGACCTTTTCCTCGGTCACCCAGATGTATCCCGGGCTGAAACGAACAGAATTGTCCAAGTCAAGTACACTAACTAATTACTCTTTCGAGAGTAATGGGAAAGTAAATTTATGACTTTTGATCGGAAGAAGAGATTTGCATGTGAACCAGCGTGCGGATCGGCGGACTGATTTAGGCCTCAGGTAGCGAAAAGCGGAAGGTCAAATAAAGCAGTCTGACTTTTTCTGGATCAAATCAAGCGCGAAAAGGGCGTTTGGTGGATGCCTTGGCAGTAAGAGGCGATGAAGGACGTGATACTCTGCGATAAGCGTAGGTTAGCCGAGAATAGGCTTTGACCCTGCGATTTCCGAATGGGGGAACCCACTTGACAGTTATTTATTGTTACCTTTGGTGATCAATAAGTGGCTGAACCAAGTACTTCTTACCTGAATAAAATAGGGTTTGAAGAGCAAACCCGGGGAACTGAAACATCTAAGTACCCGGAGGAAAGGACATCAATAGAGACTCCGTTAGTAGCGGCGAGCGAACGCGGACCAGCCGAGCCATGATTGTGATCAGAACACATTGGAAAATGTGGCCATAGTGGGTGACAGCCCCGTACGAGAAGCAAGATTGGACGTATTAAGTAGGGCGGGACACGTGAAATCCTGTTTGAAGATCGGAGGACCACCTCCGAAGGCTAAGTACTCCTTACTGACCGATAGCGAACCAGTACCGTGAGGGAAAGGTGAAAAGCACCCCGACGAGGGGAGTGAAACAGTACCTGAAACCGGACGCCTACAATCAGTTGGAGGGGCATAAGCCCTGACAGCGTACCTTTTGTATAATGGGTCATCGACTTGGTCTATCTAGCAAGCTTAAGCCGTTAGGTGTAGGCGCAGCGAAAGCGAGTCTTAATAGGGCGCATGAGTTAGATGGATCAGACCCGAAACCGAGTGATCTAGGCATGACCAGGATGAAGATAAGGTAACACTTATTGGAGGTCCGAACCCACACCTGTTGAAAAAGGTCGGGATGAGTTGTGCCTAGGGGTGAAAGGCCAATCAAACTCGGAGATAGCTGGTTCTCCGCGAAATCTATTTAGGTAGAGCGTCATCCGAATACCCCGGGGGTAGAGGCACTGGATGGGTAATGGGGCCCCACAGGCTTACTGATCCTAACCAAACTCCGAATACCCGGGAGTACTAGATGGCAGACACACTGCGGGTGCTAACGCCCGTAGTGGAGAGGGAAACAACCCTGACCGACAGTTAAGGCCCCCAATTCATGGCTAAGTGGGAAAGCAGGTGGGACGACCAAAACAACCAGGAGGTTGGCTTAGAAGCAGCCATCCTTTAAAGATAGCGTAACAGCTCACTGGTCTAAATAAGTTGTCCTGCGGCGAAGATGTAACGGGGCTCAAGCCATGAGCCGAAACTTCGGACGCAGTAATTGCGTGGTAGCGGAGCGTAGTGTGATATAGCACCACGCCTCTTTAGCAATTCTTTTGAATTGCCTTGGAGGCTTAGGTGCTTTCTGTGAAGCCGGGCTGTAAGGCATCCGGTGGAGAGATCACTAGTGAGAATGATGACATGAGTAGCGACAAAGAGTGTGAGAGACACTCTCGCCGAAAGTCCAAGGGTTCCTGCTTAAAGCTAATCTGAGCAGGGTAAGCCGGCCCCTAAGTCGAGGCAGAAATGCGTAGACGATGGGAACTAGGTTAATATTCCTAGGCCAGGAGGATGTGACGGATCATGAAGGTTGTTCACCCTTATTGGATTGGGTGGGCCGCTAATTGGTTCCTGGAAATAGCCCTCCATCAGACCGTACCCTAAACCGACACAGGTGGACTGGTAGAGCATACCAAGGCGCTTGAGAGAACTATGTTGAAGGAACTCGGCAAAATACCTCCGTAAGTTCGCGAGAAGGAGGCCCGGTTCCTAGGCAACTAGGGGCTGGGGGCACAAACCAGGGGGTGGCGACTGTTTACTAAAAACACAGGGCTCTGCGAAGTCGCAAGACGACGTATAGGGTCTGACGCCTGCCCGGTGCCTGAAGGTTAAAAGGAGGGGTGAGAGCTCTGAATTGAAGCCCAGGTAAACGGCGGCCGTAACTATAACGGTCCTAAGGTAGCGAAATTCCTTGTCAGGTAAGTTCCGACCTGCACGAATGGCGTAACGACTTCCCCGCTGTCTCCAACATAGACTCAGCGAAATTGAATTGCCTGTCAAGATGCAGGCTTCCCGCGGTTAGACGGAAAGACCCCGTGCACCTTTACTACAGCTTCGCACTGGCATCAGGCACAACATGTGCAGGATAGGTGGTGGGCTTTGAAGCAGAAACGCCAGTTTCTGTGGAGCCTCCCTTGAGATACCACCCTTGTTCTGCTTGATGTCTAACCGCGGTCCGTTATCCGGATCCGGGACCCTGCGTGGCGGGTAGTTTGACTGGGGCGGTCGCCTCCTAAAGAGTAACGGAGGCGCGCGAAGGTTGGCTCAGAGCGGTCGGAAATCGCTCGTTGAGTGCAATGGCAGAAGCCAGCCTGACTGCGAGACTGACAAGTCGAGCAGAGACGAAAGTCGGCCATAGTGATCCGGTGGTCCCGAGTGGAAGGGCCATCGCTCAACGGATAAAAGGTACGCCGGGGATAACAGGCTGATACTGCCCAAGAGTCCATATCGACGGCAGTGTTTGGCACCTCGATGTCGGCTCATCTCATCCTGGGGCTGGAGCAGGTCCCAAGGGTATGGCTGTTCGCCATTTAAAGAGGTACGTGGAGCTGGGTTTAGAACGTCGTGAGACAGTTCGGTCCCTATCTGCCGTGGGTGTAGGATACTTGAGAGTAGTTGCCCCTAGTACGAGAGGACCGGTGTGAACGATCCACTGGTGGACCTGTTGTTGCGCCAGCAGCAGTGCAGGGTAGCTATGATCGGACAGGATAACCGCTGAAGGCATCTAAGCGGGAAGCCCCCCTCAAAACAAGGTATCCCTGAGGGCCGTGGAAGACCACCACGTCGATAGGCCGGAGATGTAAGCATGGTAACATGTTCAGTTGACCGGTACTAATGGCCCGATAGGCTTGATTTGAACCAGTAATAGTCAGACTATTACAATCCAATCAAAGTCATACATAAAACCCTGACTTGGACAGATGTTATTTATTCGGTTTGGTGGCCATAGCACGAGTGAAACACCCGGATCCTTTCCGAACCCGGCCGTTAAGCACCGTCGCGCTGATGGTACTGCATCTTAAGGTGTGGGAGAGTAAGTCACCGCCAAACCTAATAAATAACATCTCTGTATCTACCACGATGACAAAACCCTCATGACGCGGGATCTACGATGACAAAACCTTATGACGCGGGATGCTTCAGCCTCGTCAGGCTCATTACCTGACTAAGCAATATGCTCAAAGGACGCGGGATGGAGCAACCCGGTAGCTCGTCAGGCTCATAACCTGAAGGTCGCAGGTTCAAATCCTGCTCCAGAGCGGATTGAAGGGAGTGGATCGCGAGTTTTCGCCGAGTGCTGAAACTGAATGGTGTTGGCTCTGGTACAAAGGTCGCAGTTGTGGTGGAGAGCCAGTCTCGTCCTGTCCTTCGACAGTTGAGTGAGATCGCGCTTTATGATCTGGGGGCCGAGTATTTCACCGTTGATCTGCCGACGCCGCCACAAACCGCGCCGGTCCCTGTAAAATCAACTGGTGCATCAAACGCGATTGCGAACATGCGCCCTTCTGTTATTGAAGCGCTCGCAGAATTAATGAGGTGATTGTCGACGTCACTGTCGAGGTTGCTGCACGCCGAGGAGTGGACCGAGATCGAAGAGGCAGGCACGCGGCTGTTTGTTATCTGCAATGAGCATCCTGAAATCCTCGAACGCACCGAACAAGGCCGAATTGGGCCCAAAGTCGCCCGCGGCATTGAGATGCTGCGCGATGCGGCGAGATGCGCGTGACGTCAAGGCGGGCACCGATCTGGTGATTGATATTCGCGATCGCGACTTGCGGCGGTACGCCGGGCTTTACCACAGCACAAGGCGGCGTGGCCCATTGGCCGGGCGGCTGTACCTGTGTTTTCCGGGAAGAACACCATCAATGGGCGGATTGTCATGGTATCGGGCGACATGAACCTGACCTTCAAGGATACCTGCGCGATCCGATTGATTTCCGGATCGAGGACGATTTCGTGCGCGAAATTTCGGGTGACAACCTCGATGCGGATCTTTTCCGCGAATATCTAGCTGCTTGGGGCGATCCTATCGCTTACGGTCTGTCCCATGTGGGCTGGGGCATGAACCCCTGCGCTCGATGGGGAGATACAGCGCTTTATGACAAGCGCGACGTGCAGGACAGAGTTCCGCGCCTGGGGCTGGGAATTTCCTCTGGTCTACCGGATCAAACCAATATGTGCAGGCCGCTTCACGCTGGGACATTTCGATCTCTCCATGCGCGGTTGCACCATCACGCTCGACGGAACCCCTGTAGTTTGTCGACGGCACCCTTCAGGAGATTTGGCATGAAAATGACGCATCGCGATTACTATGATATATCTCGCTTTCGGCCCGAGCATGTTGAGATGCTGGAAAAGATCAACACTCTTGGCCCCAAATTCGCCGAACGCGCCCCGCAGCATGATAAAGAGGCGAGCTTTCCGACGAACAGAATTACAAGGACCTGGGATGCGGGCTTCCTAAACTGGTCATCCCCGAGGAATTCGGTGGTGGCTATGGTTTTACCCTTTATGAAATACGCGACCATCGGCGCTGAGGTTGGTAAGTACTGCGGCGCGACGGCGTTGACTTTAACATGCACACCTCATCGATGATGTGGTTGCGGTTCATGTATGAGATGGACAACCTTACCCCGGCGAACGCGCCGCCTTTAAGCGGATGCGGGAAATTCCAGTTCGCGAAGGTCGTCAATGACGGTGCAATCTTTAGCCAGCCGATTTCCCGAAGGTGGGGTCAACTGGACATCGAGCCGATCAAGACCAACTGCCGCAAGGTTGACGGTGGCTGGGTGATCAACGGTTCGAAATTCTTATCGCTTGCCGGCAATTGCGACTATTATTCCATCGTCTGCACGTAAGCATTTCGAGGGCAAAGACCTGGCCCATGAAGAATAGATGGACTTTGCGGTACATAAGGATGCGCCGGGTCTGAGCATCGTGGGCGAATGGGACCCCATCCGGGATGCGCGGCACGGTCAGCCGCGACTTGATCCTGAAAGATGTGTTTGTCTCCGAAGATGATCTGATGATGCCTGCCGGGGTCTTTGGCAAGACGCTCAGCCAATGCCGCATATGATGCGACCCTGACCCTGGCCTATGGGTGTGGCGCAATCGGCCTATGATTTCACGGTGGAATATCTGCGGGGCGAGACGCCCGGCCAGCCTCATAGACGCACGTTTACCCAACCAAACGCGCAACTGTCAGCAAGATGTTCCGGCCCGGGGAGATGCGCAACCTCTGGATCAATGCTTTCCGAGGCAAAACCTTCCCCTCGAAGGCTGAGGTGATGCGCATCTATGCCGCGCAATATGGTGATGGAGGGCGTGCAGGAACTGGCCGCGCTGGCGATCCGCACATGCGGAGGTCAATTCGATGTTGAAGTCCTTGCCGCTGGAACGGATCTATCGCGACAGCCGCTGCGGCGCACTGATGTTGCCCTATACCACTGAAATCATGGAGGACTACCTGTCTATGATGTCGGTTTGCTTATGACATGGACGATATTGACAAGGTCAACACGGAAACGGTCTCGGCCCGCGTGTCTATGTGGCGCCCTGCGGATGACGCCGGGGCGATTGCAGCGGAGTAGTCTGGTGCCTTCCGCCTCTGTCCACTGCGTCCGAACGCTCAAGGCCAGTGCTGCCGATGTGTGGCGCGTGCTGGGAACCTTTGACGTTTTGGCATCCCGGCATTGCAGAATGCGCTTTACTGCGGGCACCGGATGGGGCCTTGATGCGGGTCTTTACGGATGTGGATGGCGGTGAATATGAAGAACGCCGGACGTACCTCAGCGATACGGACCGGGTGTTATGCTATGCGCTGACCAAGGGCGTTGACGGGTTGCTAAACTACGCTGCACGCGTCGAGGTGACGGAAAACAATGATGGCGCGGTGGTAACATGGCATGCCGAAATTTCAGCCGCGTCAGTCGGTTAGAAGCGATTGTGGCAGGCACAGAAGCGATTTTTGAGGCCGGATTGGATGCACTTTCCCAACTGCCGCATGCACGCTCTGTCCCGCGTTCTGCACTGACGCCCAGCACGACAGAAGGGCGCGACGTGGTAATCAAGGGCTGCGCCAGCTCACCCTTTTGAAAGGAGAGTTGACGGGGGCCGACAGCGACACGCTTGTCCTGTTCCCTGCATGGCATTGGTGGGAACGCCTGAGGTGGAACGGTCAGATCAAAGGCTTTGGGGTCACAATACGCCGTCGCGGCGCTTAATTTGCGGGGCTACGGTTGCAGCACGCTGGGTCATGCCGTCGCAGGTGGATGACTACTGCGAGGATATTCACCACGTTGCTCGGACATTGGGTGTCAAAAGGCTGGTGCTTGTTGGGCTAAGCTATGGCAGCTGGATTGCGACAAGTTATGCTCTGCGACACGGGGACATGATGGCGGGGCTGGTTTGGCGGGAGGTTGCACCGGCATGTCAGAGGCCGACCCGCGAGAACGGGAAAACTTCCGTGTGAGCCGAGAGGTGCCATTGGACGCAGGACAGACCCCATCAGATTTTGCACCTGCAGTGGTGGACATCATAAAAGGGCCAAATGCCACTGACACGCAAATCGAAGAGATGCGCGCATCAATGGCGGCGATCCCTGCAGAAACCTACCGCGATGCGCTGCAATGCTTTACCAACCCGTTGGAACAGTTCGATTTCGCGCGGCTGGATTGCCCAGTTTTGATGATGACCGGCGAGTATGACCGTCTTGCGCCGCCCGACGAAATCCGACGCGTCTCTGAACGTATCATGGAGGCACGTCAGGCCGCGGGCTGGAGCGCGGATGTGCAGTTTGAGGTCGTTGAAGGTGCGGGGCATATCTGCAATCTGGAAGCCTCAGATCAAGTCAACGGTCTGTTGCACCGCTTTTTGTCACGCCTGCCCGGTGTGGCCAAGGACGACAAAGCCAGCCTGCCAGAGCGTCAGCGTGAAAAGCGCGAGCGCATTTGTCAGGCCGCCCATGACGAGTTCTGTGAAAACGGCTTTGATGGTGCGTCGATGGATCGGATCGCGGCGCGCGCAGATGTTTCAAAGCCGACGCTGTATCAATATTTCGGCGGCAAGGATGTGCTGCTGGACGTGGTGTTGGAGGCAGGGCGCAATCAGATCATAGCCCCTTTGCTGGTGCGCGAGGGTTCATTGGTGGACCGGCTTTGGCGTTTCACCTGGGTCTATGCGGATTTCGTATTGCGCCCGGACATGCTGTCACTGGCGCGCTTGATCCTTGGCGAAGCCGCCCGCAGGCCGGAAACCGCGATGGCCTATCATCAAAACGGACCGGAGCGGGCTTTTGAAGGGCTTGTGGACTTTGTTCGCGATGCCGAATACAGCGGCGATTTGGCAACTGACGCCGCCGACCTTGCAGCGCAAGATCTATGGTCGCTGATCTTGTCGGGACCGCGGGACTATTGCCTGCACTATGCAGCGCATCGCCCAACAGACCGCGAATTACTGCGCAGTATCGGACATGGTCTGCGCGTCTTTTTAAAAGCTTACGGCACTGATCCGGCGGCGCAAATCGAAGAATTACAAAGGCTCATTTCAGCAAAGACTGAAAGCCTGCAACAACAGGGTGAACATATGTGACTGAAGCAACAGGGGATCGTTTTGTCACCGTCGCGGTGACGGATACCAACGGGCTATTACGCGGCCAAAAATCGCCGCGAGCGGTCTGGCCGGATTGATCGAGGATGGCATGGGCATAATCCCCCCGGCCAATGGGCAACGCCACCCGGTGTTGTGGTAAAAGCCTGGCGTACCCCAGAAGGGGCATCGTGGATATCAATGATGAGGTCCGTTCCCGCCGCACTTGTAACACTCATTTCTGACGCATCGCGTAACATTTCGATCCCGCGCGCGACTTTGGGGACAAGATCGGCGGTAGGTTCTGTTCTCTCCAATATCTCAGGATGTTCATTGCAGATCACAACAAGTCGTGCACCTGCGGCTTCTATTTCGGGCCATTCCTCGGCGTGGATCAATCCTTCTACGGTGATATCCAAAATCACCTCAACGCGCTTTAACGCTTCTATCACATGGGTCATTTCCTGCAATTGCATTTGAGGCACCTGTGGATTTCACTGGGACTGGGGCGGTTTGTGGCGGGGTGGGAAGGCGGATCGCGGAAAACACCGAACCAAGATCAAAGAGAGCAAGCTCGCACAAGTCAAGTAAAACAGGACGCGATTGCGTTTCGCAGACAATCGCCACTTCGGTCCCTTCGCTGATCCCATTGAGAACAAGAAACCGTCGAAAGCTGGCCGCCCAATTTCCTTCGACGCGTTCCTGTAACATTGTGTGTCCTCTGTTTTACGGTTTTATTTCGGCTCTGAGACCATCAATTTGAAGATCAAACCCATCTTGGATATGCGCGATAAACGCCTCAAGGGTTTTTGCAGCGTCCTTGGTTGCAATCTCATCCTCTAGGGCAAGGTGGTCACCCATAGACCGCGAAATATCGACGTTTTGCAGTGTAGCAAAAAGATGAAACGCCATCGCTTTGCCCCAGATCATGTCAAACATATCAAGTAGGAATTTATTTCCCGCTTCCTCGACAAAAGCCCGGTGGATGTTGCGGTTGGCTTGGAAATAGGCCGCGGTGGTCAGTTCTGTGAGGTTTTCTTCATCTTCGATGATGCGGCGCAATTTCGCGATTTGCAGAGTCGGTGGCTCGGACGGCCAAGATGCGGGCGCATTGCCCCTCGATCGCAGCTCGGGCTTGATAGAGCTGCTTAACCTCGTTTTCGTCCATTTGCGCAAGTCGGAAACCACCGCTTGCGGCAGCCATCAAGACACCTTCTTTTTCAAGGCGCATTAGGGCTTCTCGGACAGGAGTTCGGCTAATTTCAAGCTCTGCTGCGAGCTTTTCTTGACCAACCGATCTTCGGCCGTGATTTGTTGGTTCATGATCGCCTCAACCAGTTGATCATAAACTTCATCTGCCAATCGTCGTCTTTGTGTCACAATGCTCTTAAGCGCCACTTTCATCTCCATTTTTTGGTTTTTGCACTCTGTATACAAAAAGCCAATGCACACAAGGGGGAACCTCTGCTCATGCGGCTCTTCGCAAATTAAGATGTAAGAAACCTCTTGCGCTATTTCGTGTACTGTATACAGTATACAAATAATTACAAGGAGGGTCTTGTCATGTGTGGTATTGCGGGGCGTATTTTAGGGGTGCCAGGAAAAGTGGGGCGGGATCTTGTGGATCTTATGGAGGCCCAAGAGCATCGCGGTGCAGATAGTACGGGGTTTGCCGTTTACGGCATTCCGCGTGAGTGGACATGTGTTGCGTGGGATGGGGTTCGATAAAAATCGCATTGATTGCGATATCGAAAATTTGAAAGCGACCTTAACTGATCATGGTGGCGATTTTTCGGCCGACCCCCAGGTCATCAGCGATCACAATAAGCATTACTGTTTTCGGATAGAAATAAGTGACCCTAGTGATATGGCGGCTTGGGTGCGTGATGCCGATACCCTGACGGCAGAGATTGAAATTCAATCCTGTGGGCGCTCGCTCGAAATTATTAAGGATATGGGGGGCGCGATCGAGGTGGCTGATAAGCACGGCGTTCGGGATATGATCGGAACGCATGGGCTTGGCCATGCACGTCTAGCGACTGAAAGCTCTGTTTTGCCCAATGCGAGCCACCCCTTTTGGGCACGCCCATTTTCGGATGTTGCAATAGTGCATAACGGCCAGATCACTGACTATTTCACATGGCGTGATCGATTGATACGTGCGGGGTATCAGTTCCTGACCGAGAACGATAGTGAACTCATTGCTGTTTGGGTGAGTGATCAGATGAAGCAAGGTTTGACGATGGAGCAAGCCTTGAAAAAATCCATCATCTCGATTGATGGTGTGTTCACATACATGATTGCCACCCTGATGGGATTGGTTTTGCGAAGGATCGGTTTGCGATGAAACCTCTTGTTGTCATTGAGCAAAATGGTGAACTAGCTGCAGCAACCGAGGAACAGGCGGTGCGCCGTGTGGTGAGTGAAGAAACCGATGTTATCAATCATGATGGGCCAAGCCTCATGGGTATTTGGGCGTTGGGAATAGGAGTATGGCCTGCATGAGTGAGATCGAAATAGAAGTTGGGAAACGCCATATCCGAGAGATTAACCAAGACATCCAGGAAGCGTGTAAAAGCGATAAAAAAATCCGGGTTGTGAACACTCTCTCGCGGCACAACCTTGGGGTCGGTTTGCCCGATGGTGCGGACATCACTTTCGAAGGGTCTGTCGGATATTATTGTGGCGGTCTTAATACAGGATCCCGCGTAACGATTGGGCGCAACTGCGGATGGGCCGTTGGCGAAGGAATGGCCAAAGGTCATATTACTGTAGGCGGCTATGCGGGCATGTCCTGCGGCGCGGCAATGATTGGCGGCACGATCCATGTAAAGGGTGACGCGGGACCGCGATGTGGCGTTGCGATGAAGGGCGGCAACATCGTGGTTGAAGGTAAGATTGGGTATCAATCTGGCTTTATGGCCCATTCTGGCAAAATCATCGCGCTGGGCGGCGCGGGTGCGTCTTGTGCCGATGCGCTCTGGAAGGGTGAAGTTTGGGTCGCCGGCGAGATTGAGAGACTTGGCGTCGATGTGAATGTCATCGAACCCACCGCCGAAGAAGTGGCCGAAGTGGATGCAATCCTTGATCCTCTTGGCCTTAAAGACACATCGCGCAATTGGCGCAAAATGGTTTCGGGCGAACGCCTTTGGTATTTTGAAAGTAGGGATGCAAGCGCATGGCTCATGATCTAAGTAAACCTTATGACTATCCGTTCGAACTTCCTTCTGAAGATGAAATTCGGTTCAAAGATGAAGGCGCGATTGAAGGGCGGCCCGCTGGCGTGCCTGCGTCGTATGACGAAGGTGGATCAACACGCTGGACCCCCGAAGCAATCTCTGAGGTGCATGCCTTGGCGCAATTGGGTCGCTATCAGGTGCGCGGATACAATACGTTTAACAAACGTATGCCGACGTTTGATGATTTGACTTTCGTGCCTGCAACGATGACACGCCTGCCTCTTGAGGGGTATCGTGAGAATTGTGATACGACGACGGTTCTTGGCGGGGGGGCGTGGACTTGTGGAAAAACCACTTGAATTGAAAATCCCGATCTATATCGCGTCTATGTCATTTGGGGCATTAAGCGCCTCGGCTAAAGCATCGCTTGGTCACGGCGCGTCAAAGGTTGGAACCATGACCTGTACGGGCGAGGGGGGGATGTTGGAAGAAGAGCGCGAGGCATCGCAGCGTCTTTTATATCAAATGTCGCCTGCACGCTATGGTGTTGACCTTGATCACCTGCGTCGCGCAGATGCGCTGGAAATCGTAGTTGGGCAGGGGGCGAAACCAGGAACTGGGGGCTCTTACTCGGCATGAAAGTCAGTCCTCCGGGTGAGTGAAATGCGGACTCTTCCAGAAGGAGTGGACCAGCGCTCGACCATTCGTCATCCGGATTTCCTTGGGGGCGGACGATCTTGCGGTCAAAATCGAAGAGCTGCGCATTGCCACAAATTATCAGGTGCCGATCTTTATCAAGATGGGCGCAACGCGGCCACGCTTCGATGTGGCAGTCGCAGCTAAAGCAGGGGCGGATGTTGTCGTTGTCGATGGTGCTGAAGGAGGCACAGGTGCCTCGCCTGAGTTGCTTCTCAATCACACTGGTATTCCAACGATGTCGGCTATTCGCGCGGCGCGAGGCGCTTGATGAATGTGGGATGTCTGGCAAGGTTTCCCTCGTTGCTGCGGGGGTATTCGCTCTGGTGTTGATGCGGCCAAGTGTCTGGCGCTTGGGGCTGATGCTGTGATGATTGGCAACGCAGCGATGATTGCGCTGGGCTGTAATTCACCTCGCTATTTGGATGATTACGCGAAGCTTGGGACGTCGCCTGGTGCCTGTCACCATTGTCACACGGGATGTGCCCCGTAGGGTGTTAGCGACCCAAGACCCGACGCTTGAGGCGCGGATGAACCCTCATGCAGGGGCCGAACGGATCGCGCGCTATTTGACAGCAATGACGATGGAGATTACGGCGCTTGCTAAGGCCTGTGGTAAATCCTCCGTGCATAATCTTGAAACCGAAGACTTGCGCGCGCTGAGCTTTGAGGCATCCGCCTTCACGGGGGTTAAAATGGCGGGGATTGATCGGGCGTTTGATTGGTGATGCGACTGGCGATCCTCGACTGTGCGACCTTGGTTGACCCGTCGTTGGAAAAGTATGCGAGCATTGGGGCGTTGGTTGAAAACTGGCTGCGGCGGTTTTTGCACGAAGCCTCATTCGTGATCATTCCTATCGCACATGGCGCAGAATTCCCAAACCCGTCAGACTATGACGGGTTTGTTTTGCCAGGCTCTGAGGTGGGGGTCTATGATGACACGCCTTGGATGGGGCCGCTTGGCGACTATCTGCGTAATCCTTCGCGATTTACGCAAACCTTTTTGGCATTTGTTTCGGACATCAGATGATGGCGCATAGTTTTGGAGGTCGGGCCGCCAAGGCAGGCTATGGGATGTGCGTCGGACGTCGTCGGTTTGATGTAGATGGGACCGAACTGGAGGTCTCGGTTATGCATCAAGACCAAGTCCTTACCCCCCCCCAAACGCGAAGGTCATTGGCTCGTCTGATTATTGCCCCAATGCTGTGATCGCTTACGATTTTCCCGCGTTGTCCTGTCAATTTCATCCCGAATACGAGGATGATTTTGTAGAGGATTGCATCGGTGTAATTGCGGGCATGGGAGCTTTGAACGACCAAGAGGCGAGCGACGCACACACAACTCTGAGACCCCAAAGGATAGTGTCTTTTTCGGGGAAATGGCAGCAGCGTTTTTTAGAGAAACAGTAGAATAAATATTTAGAATAAACGTATTTGTCTGAACAACTTGCTTTTTCGTTGCCAGATAGAAGCCTTTGAATATATGCGTCAAAATCATGGCCGGGGGCGGCCATGCGATGGCGCGGCGGGCTGCGCTCTTGGTTCAGCGCCGATTTGACATTGTTTCATTTAGAATGGCTTTTATCGTGCGTTCGATGCTGTGTCCGTGAACCGTCCAGAAGTCAGCAGAGGTCGCGCGGGAGGTGTCCCATGTATAGAGGTAACTTGCGGCGCGGATCACTTGGTCGTTGTCTAAGGATAACGTCAATCGGTCGCAAGAGCAATTCATAAGGTTCAGGCCAGCCTTCTGTACAGGCTTCTTAGTCGTCAAAAATGCTAAACATTGGTTCGGGGTATGGACCCGATAGAGGACGCCATGCACCTGATCTTCGGATAAAGGTGAGGGGAAAGCACCGGGTTAGGGTTTGGACCTTGGAGGTCTTATTCGTGGACGATGTAAAGCCTTGCTTGGATTGAACCTCGCCCGACTTCGTCTGGCGGCCTCACCAAGTAGTTCACTCATCGGATGGCCTGCTTCGGTCAAGAAGTGTTCCGTAAACAAAAAATATTCTGGCCGTTCCATCGCTGATCCCTTGTGTGATTTGGATCTATCTACCTGATGGGCTTTCTTTGGGTGATAGTTTTTTGCGTCCTGCGATCTTAAATCGATCTGGCGTACCAAACTCGCGCAATCCGACACCTGCCGCGTATTCGGCAAAAACAGGGGCATGTTTAAACAAATGGCCAGAACATCCGCCTGCAAAGAGGACATTTTCGTGTTCTGGGTGGAAGTCCAGAACAAAATGCGTGTCGGGGGTGAGGATGATCTGATTGAACTTACTGTCCACAATTCTTTCACCCTCAAGCCCTGGGAGCCGATGGCGGATATAGCTGCGTGTCTTGCCTAGCTTTTCTTTTTTGATGAGGCGTTCATCGTTATCGAGGTCGATTTTGTCAGGAATCACGACAGCTGCCTTTACCCCTGATCCTTCGGAGGAGGGGATGCCAAAGGACCCTTGTCCATGATCAATCCAACAAGGCATATGCGACATATCAAACTGTTCTGACCCATCTGGTGTCGATGTGTAGAGAACATTTACCCCTACAATAGTCGAAATTGGCTTGATCGTGCGGGGGAACATTTCAGCCATCCATGGGCCTGTGGACACAATTATCAAATCCGCCATAAGATGCTGACCGTCTAGCATTGGGCGCTCATTTGCATCAGTCGTCACGCGCCCACGCTTCACTATGCCACCTAGTTTTCTGAACAGGGTCAAAGCCGTAATCACACAGCGATGTGCCATCAAAAGACCTGCTTCAGGCTCGAAGAGCGCATAAGATATTTCATCAACTTTGAACTGTGGGAAACGGGCACGCTCGTCGTCGGTGCTGTAGCGGTAATAAGGAACGCCAACCTTATCAAAGGTTTCTGAGGTCGCATCTTCCCAATCACAATGCCCTGCGGTGGCGAGGATTAACGCACCACATTCATACATGAGGTTCTGACCCGTTTCTGCCTGCAGCTCGAGCCATCTTTGACGTGCTTCACGCGCCCAGCGCGTGTAGAATTCGTCCCGTCCTGAGATTGCGCGGATCACGCGGTTATAATCCGTTGAGGATGCGCGCGAATGTCCCGGCTCCCAACGGTCGATCAAAGTTACCTTTTCCCCGCGCCTTTGAAGCGTCAGTGCGGTCATAACGCCGACAATGCCACCACCCACCACAATAATTGAATTTTTGGACATGTGCGAAAATTTTCCTTGTCAGAATCTTGTGTTTATGAATACTGTATACAGAATACACACAAAGACAAATAAAAATAGAACTAAAACATATTGGGAGAGATGCGTGACTGAAACTGACTTTTCGTTGCCCGAAGGCACCCACACGGTGATTTTAGGGATTGGCGACATCAACGGGATCATGCGTGGGAAACGTATTCCTGCGTCGAACTGGGAGAATATTTGCAAATCAGGAAACGCGCTTTCCATTGCGATGTTCGCGATTGATATGACCTGTGACGTTTGGGACACGCCCTATGTTAATTTCGACAATGGCTACCCCGATATGCACATGTTCCCACTGACAAAGCCTGTTGCCGTTCCATGGGAGCCCGGCGTTGCTGTCTGTTTTGGCCGCGCTGAAGGAACAGATCACCAGCCAGTTCCAATTGATCCGCGTCAGGCGTTGGTTCGGCAGTTAGACCGCGCTAAGGCCATGGGGCTTGAAGTTCAAGTCCGCGCCGAGTTGGAATTCTATTTGCTTGATCCGGAGACAGGTCAACCGCGCGATAGCGGGATCCAGGTATATGGACTGGGCCGCGCTGCGCGGATGGAACATATTGTGGGTCCAATTCGCCAGCAAATCAACGAATGTGGTATTCCGATTGAACAATCCAATCCTGAGTATGCCCCTGGACAGGTCGAAGTGAATATTCGTTACGGCGAGGCATTGGAAACTGCAGATCGTGTTGTTCTTTTCAAGTCGCTCATTCGTCAACTAGGGATTGCGCATGGGTACTTGGCTACGTTCATGCCGAAACCGTTCTTTGAGCAATCTGGAAGTGGCTTTCATGCGCATTACTCACTCTGGAAGGATGGTAAGAATGTCTTTTCCGATGGTGGTCAACTTAATGAAATGGGTAAACAATTTGTTGCGGGGCTTCAGGGTCGTATGGCAGAGGCTGCGATTTGTGGTGGCGCGACTGTGAACGGCTTCCGCCGTCGTCAGCCTTATACTTTCTGCCCGGTAAATACCAGCTGGGGCTATGACAACCGCACCGTTGGGTTGCGCGTTATCCAGGGGTCAGACAGTGCCGTGCGCGTTGAAAAGCGGGACGCGGGTGCCGATGCGAACCCGTACCTTCTCATGGCGGCAGATATTGCGGCGGGGCTTGACGGGATTGAACAGGGCATGAGGCCTAGCGAACCAAGCCTTGGCAATGCCTACGAGGAATTGCACGGCGAACCAATCCCAACCGATCTGTCGACCGCGATCGAAAAGGCGCGTGGGTCTGATTGGCTCAAGGATGTCATGGGCGAATTACAATGGGAACTCTATCTACAACAGGCCGAGCGAGAGCTTGAGTTTTTTGGACAGCAAGTGACCCAAGTCGAAACAGATCGTTATTTACGGACACTTTAATGAAACTTGCTAAGGTCAAAGGTACAATCACCGCAGCCACCGCAAAGGAAAGCCGCCTCGTCGGGTCAAACTTTTGTTGGTCGATATGATCGACGCCAAGGGTAAAGACACTCGCTCAAGGTGACGTTGCGGTGGATTGCACAGGTGCAGGTGTGGGGGACATTGTGCTTGTCACCACTGGCTCCGCCGCGCGTATGGCTGATGGGCAATCTACCTTGCCCATTGATCTTAGCATTATCGCAATCGTCGATAGGGTCAGCACATCCTGACCTTATCCGCCATCAGTTTTTGGAGGATATAACAATGGCAAAACCAGCAGCGGGTCAGATGGCCCTTGGAATGATTGAAACACGTGGTCTCGTGGCCTCGATTGAGGCCGCGGATGCGATGGTCAAGGCAGCGAGTGTTTCGATCGTTGGCCACACCAAAGCGGGTGGTGGTCTTGTCACGACCCTTGTGCGTGGCGAAGTCGGTGCCGTGAAGGCTGCAACAGATGCAGGAGCAACGGCAGCAAACAAAGTGGGTGATGTTGTGTCTGTCCACGTTATCGCGCGTCCGCATGATGAGCTTGAAGCAATCTTGGATGGTTTGGGCAGCGGGTCCGCCGCATAATTTTCCCAAAACGTAAGGAGAGGCGGAAATGTCTGCCCTATTTGAGGATTTCACCCGCGCCGCGTCGCAGAGCAAGACAGCGGCCCCAAAGATCGCGCGACAGTTTTCACGTATTGCGGTTCTCGGGGGCGGTGCGGATGCACGTCAACTGGCGGCGCTTTGCTTTGCCGAAGGGGCGGAGGTCACACTTTTTTCTGCCTATGGTGCTGAACTTGAGATGATCCGCAGCAGCTCGGGTATTGGTTTACGCGGGACAGGGCCGATTGGCACTTATCACGTTGATCGTGAGGGCACATCTATCAAAACCACTGCCGAAATCGACAGTGCAGTGCGTGGGGCTGAAGTTATCTTTCTTACGGGTCCAGTTCACAAACAACGCACCTATGCAATGGTGCTGGCAGATCATCTAAATGATGGTCAGATACTTGTTCTTGCGCCGGGACGATCGCTGGGAGCGGTTGAAACGGCGTGGATGTTGCGGATGGGCGGATGCCGTGCAGATGTCACAATCGTAGAACGCCAAGGCTTGCCGTATTGGATGCGTGTTGAAGGAGCGAATTTGCACCTTTCTGCGGCAGGTCCCCAAATGATTGCAACACTCCCCAGCGGTCGGGCAGACGTCATTGAAGGGCTGGCTCCATTCCTAACTCCGTCCCTCGTCGCAGGGTCTGTGTTGGAGAGTGGCTTTGCCGATCTCTCTGGTGCAGTTGAAATTCCTGCACTTGTGCTTGGCGGCATAGCTTTGGCCAAGGGCGGACCAGAGGTGCCGATGGGGGCCAATCCGTTACCCGAAAACAACACGATGGCCAACCTATAGGCACAGATCATCGCGCCGTGGATTGAAACTCTCGCACAAGAACGGCGCAAAGTCGCGGCTGCGTTTGGTGTGCGCAATTTGCCCCAAGACGCAGATTGGATCGCAATGTCTTCGGGCTCTGCCTCAGGAGAAGGCGCACGTCCTGTTCCAACAACATCAGAATGCCCAGCAATTTTACGTGACGGTGTTACAGGATCATTGATGCCATTGATTTCAGCAGCTGGTGTTGCTGGGAGTGGATGCGCCAGTTACCCAAAGCATGGTGACTCTTGTCCGAAACGATCCTTGGGGACACTGTGGCAAGCGGGGCGGCGTTTGGAGACCATTGGAATTACATCTCAGAATATTGACGAGGCGCGTCGTCGCTTTGACGCAATCCTAAGCGGAGGTCTGTAATGGATGATGATCTAAAGTCCATCGCGGCTGCACGCCGTGCTGCGGAAACCGCGTTCGAAGCTTATCGTGCTTTCTTGGAACCGACCCTGCTCATGTCGATGCGATTGTCGACGCAATGGCGCGTGCGATTGAACCCGAGGCGGAGCGTTTAGGGGCGTTGGCAGTCGAGGAAACTGGATACGGCAATACCCCAGATAAACGGGTAAAGAACCTGTTTAACGCCCTATCCGTTGCGGATTATTTGCGCGATGTAACGACTTTGGGGATGTTATGGAAGGATGACGCGACCAAAATTGCGGCCTTTGGCGAACCGATGGGTGTCGTTGCGGCGCTTATTCCTGTAACAAACCCAACATCGACCATCATTTACAAAGTGCTCGGCGGTAAAGGCGGGCAACGCGATCGTCTGTGCACCGCATCCGCGTGGGGTTCGCTCTGGGATAGAAACAACCAAAATCCTGGCGAATGTTGCCGAACAGATGGGGGCGCCTAAGGGATTGATCCAATGCCTCGACGCGGTCACAATCCAAGGACAGCCGAACTGATGCGCCATCGCCGGACCTCTGTTGTGATGGCGACAGGTGGACCAGCTATGGTTAAGGCGGCCTATTCCAGTGGCAAACCTACCCTTGCTGTCGGGGCCGGTAATGTCCCTGCTACGTGCATAAATCAAAAAGATGATCTCGGTGAAGTAGCTGAAATGATCATTACTTCCAAATGTTTTGATTATGGTACCGCTTGCGTTTCGGAACAGGCTATTGTTGCTGATCCAGAGATCGCCCGCGATTTACGTCACGAAATGAAAATGCGCGGTGCTTATTTCTGTTCACCCGCCGAGGCAGATCGTTTGGCCAAGGTGATTTTTCGTGGTCCCAAGCGATGGATCCAAATCGCGTGGGGCAAAGCCCGGTGGCCTTGGCAGAAGCTGCGGGTTTTCCATTCCACCGCGTACCGATGCCTTGTTTCGGAAGAAAGCGAAATAGGGTGGCATCGTCCGTTATCTGCGGAAAAGCTGAACCCCGTTCTGGCGTTCTACGAAGCCAAGAATAGCGATCATGGCATCGAAATCGCGCATGATATCGCAAAGTTCGAAGGCTGGGGGCATTCGGCTATTGTTCATTCGGATGATCCTGAAATCGTTGCTAAATTTGCCAGTGTCCCAACAGGCCGTGTCTTGGTCAATACACCGGGGATCATGGGGGGCATGGGCTATTCTACGGACCTTGAACCGTCTTTCATGCTGGGGACGGGCACATGGTCCGGATCCATAACATCAGACAATGTCACAGCGCTCCATTTGATCAATATCAAGCGCGTGGCTATCAATCGCGGCCTTGGCGCGACATTTATGAGGAGTATGGCGCATGAGCGACATTCAAATTCGTGCGTTGATGCAGATCGACAATCTACAACCTAAATTCGCCGCGTATAATGGGGCAACAGTACAAGGGTCGGTACCCTTATCAGGGGATACCGTATTGATCGGTGAATTTGCCCCAGGAAATGGCGTATTTTCTCTGATCGACCGTGCTTTGAAGGCGTCTTCGGTAGAAGCTACAACTCAGCTCGTCGAGCGTGAGTTTGGTTTCTTCATTCTCCGCTCTCCTCAAATGCCGAGGTCAGTGCGGCGCGTGACGCGATGCTCGCAGAGCTTGGCGCAACTATGTCGGACCGTTTGAAACCTGCGATTACCTCGACCCAGATTATTACCAGTGTCGAACCCTATCAGGCGCAATTGTTGAACAAGTGGCGCAAAGGGTCTTTGATCGTCCCCGGACAAACTTTAGGCATTATCGAATGCGCCCCTGCTGCTTATATCTCTATTGCGGCGAATGAGGCAGAAAAAGGCCGCTGAGATTGACATTGTCGAGGTACGCGCCGTTGGACGGTTTGGGCGCTTGTTTATCTGTGGCTCGGAAAACTCTGTGAATGCAGGGGTTGAGGCTGCGGTCAAAGCAATCGAAGCTGTGGATGGACAGGCAGGCTAATGGCACAGAGCCGTGTCATAGGGGCCGATGCCATCGAAAACGCACGCCGTCGAGGCGTATTGTTTTGAGGTGCTGCCGAATGACATTGTCACCGCTTTGGCATCTGAGACTGCCGAGCGGCTTGGATAAAATTGGTTGATGGACCTCTTGAAAAAGCCCTCTTGCCCCTGGCGCACAGATGGGGCGATAGCACAGCAACGCGCTCTATCGTCGGTCACCGAAATGGAAGACGCCGACACGTGCCCCGCGCAAAGCAGGGCGGTTTGCAAAGATTGCTTTCGTTGGTGCGGGGGTGTTGGGGGCAATGTTGCGCATTTGGCGGCGATGGCGGATATGGCGGCGGAATTGGCCATGATTGACATTACGCGGGCTTGGCAACTGCGCTTGCGCTTGACTTAAACCACACGAGCGGGATCACGGTGGCGCTGTGCGCTGTTATGGCGGAGGAGCTTTGACCTCGTTGCAGATGCAGATGTGGTGGTTGTAACGGCGGGACGTGCGCGTTCCCCGGGAATGAGCCGCGCAGATTTGATTGACGTGAATGCGCGTGTGATCCGTCAAGCAGGCGCAGCCATTCGTGCCGAAGCCCCCAATGCGATAGTGATTGTGGTGACCAACCATTGATGAAATGACACTTGAGATGCTCCGTGCTACGGAATTCCCGCGTGAACGTGTTTTGGGATGGGCAGGGACGCTTGACTCGGCGCGGTTCAGAAATGCCCTTGCAATGGCGGCGGGTGTGACGCCTGCGGATGTTTCTGCGATAACCCTCGGCTCGCATGGGGATGAAATGGCGCCAATCACATCGCTTGCGCGGATCAAGGGGCGGCCTTTGTCTGTGTTTTTGTCACAAGAGCAAATTGATGCTTGTGCCAAAGATGCGATTACCGGCGGCGGGCAAGTTGTAGCTTTGAAAAAATCAGGATCGGCCACCATTGCCCCTGCTCATTCAACGATTGAATTGCTTGATCACATGCGCGGCGCTCGGACAGACCCGTGCCTGTGTCCGTTATGCTCGAAGGAGAATATGGGATATCAGGTGTTGTCCTTGGGGTGCCTGCGCATTTAGGGCGTTCGGGTTTGCTTAAAGTTGAAAATCTGCGTCTTACATTGGAAGAAAATGCTCAATTAAACGCTGCAGCTGAGGCGATCCGAACACGGCTTGGATTATGAGTATTCGCATCCATAAGGCAGGCGGACGTTTCGAAGAGGTGGGAAGTTATGCCCGCGCAAAACGCGTTGGCGATCATGTTTGGGTCGCGGGAACAACAGCCTTTAGAGGATAGCGGGCGTATTCATGCGCCTAATGACGTTATGCTCAAACGACGTTTATTTGGGTAAAATCCAACCGCGCTTGCGCGCGGTTGGCGCGGACTTGCATCATGTCTGCCGTGTGCGAGTCTATTTAACAGATATGTCCCATGCGAGCGGATTTATTCGCGCACATGGTGAGATATTCAAAGGGGAATTGATCCCGTGTTAACCGCCGTTACAGCGGGATTAACGCAAGACGGCATGGTCGTTGAAATTGATGTGGATGGAATTATCCACGACAAGGCTTCTCTCTAAAGCGACAAAAAAAAGTTGATACGACTCATCTATTGTGTACTGTATACAGAATACAAAGATATATAATCAGGGAGATATAACAATGAAACTTGTGAAAGGAATGGGTGTAGGCCTGTTATCTGCCATGATGGCGACAACTGCTCTTGCGGAAATTAAGGTCGGCTTTAAAGGGTCTCTTTCGTCCGATACTGGGCTGTCCACATTGCGCGGCGCAGAAATGGCGATTGAGGAACTCAATGCCCAAGGTGGCGTGATGGGTGAAAAGATCACTCTGGTCACTGCTGATACAGGCGAGGATGTTACAGAGGGCGTAAAAGCTTATGAATACCTCGCTGAGACGGAAGAGGTGGATTTCATCATTTCTGGATCAATCGATGATGTGTCTTTGGGCTGGTTGCCACGGATGCAGGAGTTTCAGATCCCAACGCTCGACACTTGGACATCCTATATCGGAATCATCGATATGGTGATCGAAGATCCTGATACCATGGCCCCTTATTTCATGAACATTGCCTCGGATGAAGCATTGGCAACGCTCTATATCAACTTTGGTGCCGATGTTCTTAAGGCTAAAAATGGGTTGGGATAGCGTTGTGGTCCTCGCTGAAGATACGGCTTTTGGTGGTGCGATTACTGGACCTTCGTGGCCAGATGCGCTGGCGCCAGTTGCAGGGATCGAAGTCAAAGATGTTATCACCTATGACGTTAATACGGTTGATTTCGGACCGATCTTTCGAAGGCGCAAGCAAGTGGTGCAGATTTATCTACCAAGTGAGCTCGGTTAATTCGCAGGTGATGTCGTCGCAATATGTGAAATTGCAGTTCCTATGGCGATGACAGGGGGTAAACGTATCAGCGTTTGGGATGGAATATTGGGAAGATACTGGGGGAGCAGGGGCGGGATTTCGACGCTTTCGCCGGTGCCATCCGTAGGGTTCGAGCTTGATCTAGTCAGTGCAAAATTTGTTGAGGATTATCAAGCCAAATATACATCGCGTCCCTCTATCCCGCACTTTAACGGCTTTAACGCCTATCATGGCCTTAAGCAGGCGATGGCTGCGGCTGCCGAGGCTGGCGGATTTAAGGATGTCAAAGCATGGACCGCGGCGATGCTGAAGCAAGACCTGAAACTTGAAAAAGATGGTAAGCTTTGGTTGCGCTATGGTTTCTGGCAGCATGGTGAGGTAGAGCCTGTGACCGGCCGAACTTATCCACAAAATGCGCGGTTTGACCTGAGCGCGCCCTATGATGATGCGCAACCATCCAGGGTGGTTATCCAGTGGAAAGAGGATGGATCTGTAGGCGTTGTTTATCCGTTTGAATACGCTAACACTGAGTTTGAATTGCCAAGCTGGGTCAAGAAATAAAAACGATTTAGGCGGGCATTTTGCCCGCCTTAATGACCCAAGAAATTCGCAGGCAATTTTCGATGATACAAATTCTTATCCAAGGGCTTTTGCTCAGTGGGCTATACGCGCTTATTGCAGTTGGTTTTACATTATCTTTAGTGTCGGACGCATTTTGAACTCGCCCTATGGCGCGTATCTGATGCTTGGTGGATATATGTATTTGGATTAGCCAGAGCATGGGAATGCCGAAACTCTTAGGTGTTTTAATGGCAGTTGTCAGTTGGGATTGCCCTGGGGATTTTGAAATATCAACTGATCGTCAAAACACTTAGAGCGATCATGTCGCGGTGGAAATCTCGACACTCATTTTGGCAGTTGTTCTTCAGGCGGGTGTCGTCTTGGTGTTTGGAGATAGCTCAAAAATCCTGTTGCCGATCATTCCTGGCGTTGTCTACATCTGGGGTGCCTGTGACCTACAACATCCTTGCTGCAACGCTGGCGAGTTGGTGATCCTTGGGGGACCTTATCTCTTCATCAAAACACACATACAGGCCGCGCGATGCAAGCAGTGTCGATGGACACCAAAGGCGCGGCAATTAGTGGGATTGTGCCTGATCATATCAACATGATTACTTGGGCCATTTCTGGCGGTCTTGGTGCGCTGGGCGGTGTGTTTTTTGTAAAGTTACACGCAACTCGCCCCATCAATGTGGGTCGCGCCGCTGATTATATCTGTCGCGGTTGTGATTGTGGGCGGAATTGGATCAATTATCGGTACATTGATTGTCGCGCATATCGTAGGATTTATGGAGGTATCGGTGGTCTCCTCCTAAGCCCCGAATTGCGCGGGGTGTTCACAATGCTCCTGATTATCTTGGTCCTTGTGATGCGACCGCAAGGGCTATTTGGTCGAGAGGAGCTTTGACATGGGGCTTCGTTGGTATCATTTCGCAGCATGGGGCGCATTTATTCTCGGTCTGATGGCCTTGCCTCGAATTGGTGAGCAAAGGGACATTGCGAACTATTATCTTTGCCAACTACCTCGCGATTTTTGCGATTAGTTGGGATTTGCTATCAGGCGCACTGGCTACATAAGTTTTGGCCATCCGTTTTTGATCGGGATAGGCGCCTCATACCAGTGCGATTTTGACAAAACGCTTTGGGTCGATGTTGAATTGGCAATTCCATTGCAGTGGTTGTGACGATGCTTGGGGCTTAGTCGTTCTTTTGCCTGCTCTTCGTATCAAAGGAAGTTATTTCGCCCTAGTCACCTTGGCGTTTATGGAACTGATGTATCAACTTGTCCAAGTTATCCGCCCAGACCTAACCGGGGGAACACGTGGGATGTCGGGTATTCAAACCCTGACGCGTGGGGCGGTGAGTGGGTTTTACCTCAGCTCGGTTCTGATGGTGATCGTGGCGATTGCCGCGTGGCTGCTGATGCGAACACGGCTTGGGACAGCGTTGACGGCGGTTGGACTTAACGAGAGCGCGGTAGAGGGAAGCGGTCTTTCCACCACAAAACTTAAAATGGTGGCGTTCTTGGTAAGTGCCTTTGTCGCGGGCTTGGAGGGGCATTTATGTGCATTACCTCGGATCCATCGCGCCGCGAGCTTTGTTCGATATCAATTTTGTGTTCACGATTATCGTTGCGGTTTTGATTGGGGGGGCTTCAACAATTATAGGCCCCATCATTGGGGCGTTTTTTCTCACGTTTTTGCTTGAGTATCTGCCCTGGCTACCAGGGGCAGAGCGCTATTTCATCTATGGGGGAATAGCGCTTTTGCTTTATATGTATCAACCCAAAGGGATATATTACATGCTGCAATCAGGGTGGGCGCGCCTGAAAGGAGCACATCATGACTGCTGTGTTAGAAGTCACAAATCTCGTTAAAACCTTTGGTGGTCTCACAGCGACGAATGATCTTTCTTTCGCTCTGGAACCAGGGAGAATCTGTTGGGTTGATAGGGCCAAATGGCGCAGGCAAGACCACAGTATTTAGCCAAATGGGGGATGCAAACCTCTGGATCAATCAAATTATTTGGCACTGATATAGGGTCCTGTCGATGCCTGAACGCATTCGCCGTGGTGTTAGCCGTACGTATCAGGTCCCTCGTCCGTTTGCTGACCTGAGCGTGTTGGAAAACATCCGCGTCGGGTTCATGCCAAACTCGGTTTGGGGCATGGTTGTAGAGCGCCCAAATGTGGAACAGGAACGACCTTGCACTTGAAGTTGGATTTAATGCGGCTGATCTAGAAAAGCCCGCGTCTGACCTGTCGATGGGAGATTTGCGCAAATCGGAATTGGCGCGCACACTGGCGACAGGAGCCCACGGTGCTGCTGCTTGATGAGGTTTTTGCCGGCCTTACTGTTGAGAAATTACGCAAATTAGTGCGCTAATTCAGAAACTGCGGAGCCAAGGGATCACCATGCTGATGGTCAGCCATGATTTGCCTGCGCTTGATCCCCTTGCTGACCGGGTCATTGCAATCGAACGGGAAGCATGATCGCCAAAGGCAGCTTTGCCGAGGTGATCGCCAACGAAGAGGTTCGCGCCTCTTATTTGGTATCCATGAGTTTCCTTAATATCAAAAACCTTAGTGCATTTTACGGCAAAGCGCAGGCTTTGAGCAATGTTGATATTACTGTCGAACAGGAGAAATAATCGCTATTGTTGGGGCCAATGGCAGGGAAGTCGACCTTGCTTGATGCTATGATGGGTATGGTGCGCAAAACAGGGGCAGTCGAATTTGATGGTGTCGGTTTAACACGCCAAAACGCCGCCTATGCGGTTAAACAAGGAATTGGATATGCACCTGAGCGTTTTAACCTTTTCCTACGATGAGTGTCCGGGACAATTTGATGGTTGGCGCCTATACCGCGAGGATGACATTGTGCACAACCTCGATCAAGTCTATTCGCTTTTCCCCGGTTAGCTGAACGTGAAAGCCAAGAAACAGCGACCCAATCGGGCGGTGAACGACAGATGGTCTCATTGGGGCGCGCTTTGATGACATCTCCGCGGCTTTTGTTGGTTGATGAGCCGGCGATCGGCCTTGCCCCAAAAGTTTGCCTTGAAATTGCTGATGCCTTACGTCGCATGCGCGATGATTTCGGTCTCACGGTTGTAATTACAGAGCAAAATGCAAATTTTGCCCTAACTTCCGCAGAGCGCTCTATGTTCTAGAGGCAGGGCGTGTGCAAACTCATGGAACTGCGGCAGAGCTTATGCAAGATGACCGCCTCAGTGCAGCTTACTTTGGCACGTATTAGGCATGCTGCTAAAGGCCAAGATATGTATTAACTGCCTCTGCATCGTTTTGCAGGTATGTATTGCTTGATCCCTATGGTGTTGCCCACGGCGCATGATGCAATGGCGGTCGGCTCGGGCTATGAGATTGCGCAGGGATGCCGTCAGAAGAATGCGCAACGCCAGAAATAGCCAAGTGTATGCGGGTCGGAGAAACTAATTAAGATGGGATTAACGCTTATTCATATAACGTATCAGGTGGGAACGGGAACGCCATCAAATAGCGTTTTTGAGTTCTTCATCATGATCATCGCTATACCCAAATTCATAACTTAGCGCTTTCTTTAGAAATCAGACTTGATAGGTGAGGAAAACCCCATAGCATCGCGTGATAGTTTGCGTCCATTTTATCCGAACAGCCGTAATAGCGGATTTAATGTATTTTGCAAGGCGTCTACTAGCGGTTGAGCTTCTTCGCGCAAGTCACTGTGCACTGAAAGTTGAGGCACTGTCAGAATAAATCGCCTTGCCCGACAGCGTGCTGAAGATTAGCTAATCAGCTATGCCCAAACTAGTATACTTCCGCTATTTCAAAACCAGCCCTGAGATCATCCAACTTGCGGTTATGCTGTATGTGAGATTTCCACTTAGAGTACACCCTCGCAGAGTGTCCTAAAATGTGTTATAATATAACACTCACATAGGGGTGTTCTGAATGTTAACAAAAGGCAACGTCACGATCGGCCTAGAAACACGTTTCGCCTGATTGGCCTGGTGTCCGTTGCGGTGCAAGAACCAAATCTGGAGGTAAATGCCAGCGCCCTGCGGTGAAGCGAACTGGTAAATGTAACCGACACGGCGGCAAAAGCACGGACCTCGCACAAGCTGGACGAGATAAAATTGCTGCATTGCAAACTAAACACGGAAGACTAACAAAAGAAAAACGCCAGGCTGTCCAGAAGCGTCGAGGTGGGCCGCAAAGTACTTACAGAGCTAAAGCAGATCGAAGCAAGCTTGATTGAGGAAGGTGTCCTGCAATCAGTTTTCAACCGGCCACAGTGGCGACATCCAATCGACTGAGGCATTAGGCTACGACAGTACAATTGGAAGCGATGTTGCCTACTGATCTCAAGTATGCGTTTCATCATTTTGAGTACATCAGCAGTAATATAAGAAGCGCAACTGAAACTATGATCGCAAGATAACCAAACATCTTTTAAATATTCAATGAGAATTATTTGAAAATCATATTCGCGCTTCGCTTCGTAGCCAGTCGGGTCTTGCCTGCCACAACTTGGACAAGCCGTAATTTTTGTGGGTAAAATTTTAGAACACGAAATACACTCAGATATTAATGGATAAATATCCGCTCTTAAACCTGACAGCATCTTAGTCGGCTTTACCATTGCGGAAATAAAAATCCTCGTTAATGCGACCAAAGCGAGAAAATATTTTATACAAGTTAGCATATTTGTTTTTAAAGAACGCTTCTTGCACTTCGATCGGGACGCAAGTGACGGGATTTTCAAAACTACTAGGTAAATCAGCAATACTGTAAGTCATATGTTATCTCCTCGGTTGTTGATATTAAGGAGCAGTAAATGTGCCAAAAGCATATAAACATATTATATTCAGTAACTTAGATGGGGATGGGTCAAAGGCGAAAGTTGTTAATACACAAACCGGCGTCTACTCTCGTCTTTTTCTGCGTTTACGGAATTTTCAGCTAAAACGCACATCATCGCGAAACGCAAAGTGTTCTTTTTTGGCTGCAGCCAATTCTATGGTGAGTTAAAGGTGCTGGAACCGCGTAAGGTAGGATAAAATAACAGAGACATGCGCTCCAGCTAAGGATGTCGTTGATATTTGGGAGTATCGTGACGAAAATATTATTGATCACCGTTTTTTAAAACCATAGCCTAACTAAGTACGGCCCAACGTTAATAAGCTTACTTGAATGATATATATGCACCGACATGTCAAAATGATTAAAATATCAGACAGCGAAAAGGCAAGTCGTCGTACAACAGGGAGGAAATTGTTGACACCGTCTGCCCCTAGGTGAAGGCAGGCGACAGGTATAACCACATTTTTTACATCATATATGGAGTTGATGGTTTACGACAGATCGCCCGCCGACCACCAAATTAAACCACAAAGCATTATTTTTCCTAATTCTTTTGAAATGGCTGGCCCTTGATCCGAAATTTTTGTGTGTAACTCAGTACACGCCTGCCCAAGATGGGTTCATCACTGGGAAACTTTCTGCTTTGTCCGCTGTTGCGAACTCTGCTTTCACTTGCGCGACCATATCGTCTGCAAATGTTGCTTTGTTTATGCCCATATCGTCGAGTTGACGTGCAGTTGCATTATTCAGAAGCTGGTATGCTGCATTGCGCGTTTGAGCGATTACGATTGCACGTTAGATTGTTTTAAGCATGGTAAGAACCTCAGCTGGCTTAGATATAAAGTGCGCCAGTTTTGTTGAAGTTTGTGGCGGAGTTTTCGCCTGATTTGATCATCCAATTAACGAATGCGTTCCATAGTTTTGTCATTGTTTCATTCCTTTTGTTCATTGGCTCACAGGTAATAGAGCATGACCTAAATGACATCAGACAAATTGGAATTGTCGCTATGCGATAGATGCATAGGTTGAGCGGATTTTCGCAAAGCTTTGCCGCTGTCTAAATCAGTCGCTGATTACAAACGATTTTTACAATGGTTCATTGTGCAGCAGAGCCATCCTCGTTCATTCGGTGTTTTGCATAAACGACATCATCATCATGCGCAGATACCCAGTGAAAACTTTCATCTGCAAACATATGAATATTCACATCGATTTGGCTTGGGTCATCCAGCGTCCCTATCATCATTACGCGTCGATCAGGAAACCGTTCAGTTGTTGCTGTAACTTGTGTCGAACATGTTGGACAAAAATGAATATATAATTCGCGGCCGTGTTCATCGCTTTTGTAAGTATAGGTTCTTAATTCACCATCGTTAAATTGCACGTCGTCAAGATTAAACGACATTGCAGCGCGATAGGCGGTACCCAAGCTACGCTGACAAAACCGACAATGACATGCGTAAGAAGCAATTGGCGCAGACTTGCATGTGAAACGCACAGAGCCGCACAAGCAGCCTCCTTGAATTTCTGACATTTGGTACTCCTGTTGAAGTTCTGCAATCACTTTAGGCATTAGCATTGAGGTGGGTCAAAGATAAACTTCGAGTTTCCCCCGATGATCCCGATCCAATGGGGTCTCCGCAGCGCGCTCGCGTGCGACCGTGGTCAATTAGTGTGACTACATCACCAACCCGCTTCTTCTGAGCATTCCTTGATAGTTAAACTTGGGTGGTATTCTGCGCACCACAAATTACGTTCTGTGACCTTTGCGCCTGTGTATCAGTATAATTATTGTGTCTACGATTGCAGTGTTGATAGACCCCGCCAGAATGGCCGAAGCAGATGCCGTGCTGATGTACGGATCGCTATCGGCACTTGTTGGTGCTTACTTTGGCTTCTTGGTGTGGCTGCTAAGAAGTAGTTAGTTATTAATCTTGGAACTCATCTGAGACAAATTCGTGAACAACCACTCCACGGGAACCCTCCACTTTAGTTGCAAGACCCTCGACGGCCGAAAGGTAATATTGCTCTAGCAAGGGTTTACAGTCTTCAAAAGCCAATTGATCGCGGTACTGAACAATATCCCAACTCGAAAAGCGTGTTGTTTATTCCAAATACGCGTTACAACTCTTCGCAACATACCCGCGTCTGTAAAAAGTTTTGTCACTTCTGTGAAAAAGCCGCGTCTTGTCGCTCTAGATAAAGTTTCAAGTCTTCATTATTGGCAAAATCGCGTGTTGAGTAGTTCATCAGCGCAGTATTGGACATTTACTTTTCCTAATTGGTTAACGCAAGCATGCTAACAAACGCGATGTACCACCAGTACAGAAACTGTACTCAATACGATGAGAGAAAAAGTGAGGCCAGCGAAGAAGTTTACGGGAACAAATCTACTGGCCTCACGTCAGGAGCGTGTGACCAACAGATCATTGCCAGTCCGCTGGTCACACTACATTTGCCACCTGAGAAAAGCGCAGTAGCAAATTCCTTAGCATTGGAACTTTATTGTTATTGGAAATCAGAGGCTTCTTGTGCTGGCTTCTGACGACTAACATCGTTTTATCAAATCACTCAACGGAAAGATCACAGCATGATCGGACAAATCTTATCCAGCGTGACTGGACTGGCTACGTCGTGGCTGGACAGCAAAGCGCAGCAAAAACTTCTCGAAACTGAAATCAAAAAGAAGCAGCTCACAGGTGAAATTGACTGGGAACTGGAAGCAATTCGTTCGGCTCAAAATAGCTGGAAGGATGAACTTTGGACGATTGTGTTCGTGTGCATTCTTGCTGCTAATTTTGTTCCCTCTCTTCAAGACGCCATGGCGAGAGGATTTGTAAACCTTGAGACGACCCCACTCTGGGTTCAGTGGGAAATGTATGTGTCGATTGCCGCCAGCTTCGGAATAAGAACCATGCGGGTTGAAGAAGTAGCTTAGTAGCTATCTGTCGTTGGCTGTACTTTTAACAATCGCCAAAGTCTGATTGGGGTGATGTTATCGCTTTCGCGCATCTGCTTTGGCCTCAAATTTGGCTGCAACGCTTTGCTGAAACTCTTTTCATGAAGGGAAACGCTTCGTTTAGGTTATCCATGGTGTCAAAGTAAGCGATGGTCATTCCTCTGTCGGGTGCCATATGAAAGTTTCGCATTGCTATTAAGCCTTTGGGTGGCGGTGGCATATTAGCATCGATGTAGTCATGGCAAGGTTGCATCAACGCTTTATTCAAATAGCGCATAGTAAGTATGGCACAAAAATTTCACGTCGCTGTTCGTCACAATACTTCCCTTCGTCGTCATCAGTGCCAGCTCAATCCAGTAAGCGCAGCAATTTACCATTTTATTTACAATCTTCTGTAACCTTAGAGGTTAAGACTATGCAAGACAACTTGACGTTTTTTGATGAATTAATCAAACACGAAGGCGGAATTACCGATGACGAACGTGGCGATCCTGGCAATCAGTGGGGATGATGACACGGGAACCGCGGCTCAACCAATCTTGGTGTGACCGCAATTGTTTGGGGCATGTGGACGGGTAAACCTGCACCGACAGAAGTACGCAAAGCAGCTTACCAAAGAAGACATCAAGCCGATGTATAAAGCCAAGTATTGGGATGCAGTGCAGGGGACTCACCCGCCATCAGGTGTGGACATTTCAGTCGCTGACTTTGGTGTGAACGCTTTAATTCCAGAGCAGCCAAAAGATTGC
>JAYQLI010000050.1:0-67537 GCA_038143065.1 Rhodospirillales bacterium
TTAAATCAGCTGAACAAGGAAAGTTTATATTCTAAAAAACTTTTCTCCAACCTACTTCAATCAATTTATCAACCACATCTTTAATATCTAATTTTAGACAGCTCTGCTTGAATTTTGGCATCATTAATAAGTTGGCAAGCTACACAAGGTGAGCCCACCAAACCTTCACAGGTCCGTTCTTTCATTAGTCTTCCCTTTAGCGAGAAGTGGCTACAACTCCTATTCCCACACAAAGAGTAACAGGTTTAAAATGATTAGTATGCTTTTTATTTTTTCTATGTCTCATTCATAAACATGAAGATAAATATAGAATGGGCTTGAGAGTAATGCAGCTATACCAGAGGGCCCCAGAGTGGCACGAGGAGACACTTTAAAGGCTAAGCATAAGAGGTGTATCAAAAAAGGAAGTGCTTAAAGAGAGCATCAGAGAGCAACCCTAAAGACATAGAAAAAATATCCCAAAGCTATGGAAATAAAGACAGCTCTAATAGCAGACGATAAAGAATAAATTGTAGTGTAGTTTGTTCTAAGCTGACAGGGTGTTGGGAACACCCAAACCCTTATGTATTATATATTATATATTATATATTACGTCTTATATTACGACTTACATATTACGTCTTACGAATTACCCCTTACAGCTTATCCTTTAACCCTGCCTTAGGAGCCTTTCCTGAGGTGTTTTTTTATTTTTGTATTAAGAACAGAAAGATAATTTAGAATGACCAAGTATATTGATCCAAAGCTCTCCCAAGAGATCCTAGAAACCTACCAAGGCTATAGCCTTCAGGTGTTTACCTCAGGGCGTATTAAGCTCAGCTTTCATAAGAGCCATAAAGACAGAGTAGAGTATTATGCAGTAAAGCCTAAGCGCTCCAGAGAAGCTTATAAAAGGCAGTATGATCGTAGTGCTTTAACTAAGCCCGAGCATTACCAGTTAATAGAAGAGCTACTGGCTGAACACCCCAACAGCCTCATCTACAGGGTGCATCTTAAGGGGGATATCAATGCTACTGCTGATAATGCCCATGCTTATCTTAACAGAAAAAGCATCTGCATGTGTTACTAGATACGCTAAACCACCAATGGCAACTACCAGCTAAAGTCATAAACGCCTGATTAACAGCAAGTGGTCCTAAGAAAGGACGCAGTGCTATCTTCAATGAGCATGGCCAGCCATCAGCATGACTGGGAGGATATGACCTTCACCGAGCAGGACTATAGAGATGGGTATCGTGCAGATATAGTTAGTAGATTCGTTCACCAGGTCAGTCATCAAGAAGATGACTTTACGTTCTAAACCAAAAAGGCCCTACAATCCAAGTGGTAGGCTTGAGGCCTATAACGTTCAAACTCAAAACTCAGAGAGCGAAGCAGACCTTCGCTGCAGTGGACCCTAATGTTCGTCATGCGGACAAAGCGGGCATTTGCTGCACAAAGTCAGATGTCCGAAAAAATGGGCTCTACGTCGTTCCGCGTTCTATCAGTGTGTAGCCGACATCAATGACCTTTTTGGCTCTTGCCGCTTCAGGATCGAGAAGCGCCTTAGCCGAAGCCACCCTGATTTCCCGTCCGGGAATCCCAATCGTGGTGAGGTCAAACCCAGATGACATGGCCAATTCAAACCCCCCCAAATCCAGAAACGATGAGGCCACTTGGGACCTCCACACCACGTCTTCTTGCTTCACAAAGGACCCCGACCGCCACCTGATCACTCACGCACATTAGGGCGTTTATGGCTGGATTTACTTTCAGACAACCTTCAAACACGGCAGCGCCAAGTTCGATCCCAGATGGTGAGCCTTGTTCTTCACTAGGCCAGATGATCGGCGGCAATTTCGCATCAGCGAGTGCTGCAATGTACCCGTCACGACGACGGCGCCCTCGGTCATTGCCCCGTTCATTCCCCCCTATAAATGCGATGTTTTTTTTTGCCTTTGCCAATCAGGTGACGCGCCATGTCATATCCCGCTTGAAAATTTGAAAAACCAACGGCAATGTCTAAGGGCTGAGAGGGCAACTGCCAAATTTCGACAACGGGGATATTCACAGATTTAAGGAGATTTTTGACCCCAGATGAATGAGACGTGCTTGTCAGTACAATGCCATCCGGACGGCGGGCGAGAAGCGCGCGCAACGCATCTTCCTCCACAGTTGGATCATAATTGGTGCTTGTCAAAAGCAGTTCATATCCTGCAGCGCGAAGAGTGCTCGACAAGCCATCCAAAGTTTGTGCGAATACTGAGTCATTTACCGTGGATACGATCGCGCCAAAGACCCGGCTTTTGTTCGATGAGAGGGCTCCGGCCGTGTTGTCGGGGACATATCCCAGTTGTTCAATCGCCTTTTGAACCCGATTGCGTTTCGCTTTCGAAACTTTTTCGGGGGTACGCAGAACCCGGGACACCGTAATCGTTCCCACACTGGCAAGATCTGCCACGTCTTTCATGGTAACCCACTTGCTTTTACCCAAGCTGCTCCCCTTGCTGTGTTGACGGCTTCACCACCCTTGGTATCGATACCAAATCAAGAGTGGTATCGATACCAAATAGGGAGGAAATCCAGGATGCTTACAAGCGAACAGATCAGTGCATATTTTGAGAATGGTTATCTTCTCGTTGAAGATGTTGTGACGCCGGAACAGCTTCAACGCATGCAGGAGATCACGCATGAATTCATAGATCGTTCAAGGCACGTCACAGCAAGCAATGACGTTTATGATCTGGACGAAGGGCATAACTCAGAAACGCCGAAGCTGACCCGGATCAAACTGCCCCACAAACAGCATCCATTCTTTTGGGATGTCGTGAAGAATTCTGGGATTACAGAGGTCCTACGGCAACTGGTTGGACCCAACGCAGTTTTACAAACATCCAAGCTCAACGCAAAGGCGCCGGGCGGCGGGGCTGCTGTCGAGTGGCACCAGGACTGGGCATTCTATCCGCATACAAACGACGACATGTTGGCCTTCGGTGTCTTTCTGGAGGACGTCACGGAGGAAAATGGGCCGCTTCAGGTCATTCCGATCTCACAAAGGCCCAGTTTTGGATCACAATAGCGCCTAAGGTGTTTTTTGTGGTGCGGTGGACCCAACCGACCCGGATTTCCATATTGATCAAGCTGTCACGATAACCGGAAAGGCTGGAAGCATGTCCGTTCACCACGCGCGGACTTTGCATGGGTCTGCTCCGAATGTGTCAGATCGAGCGAGGCTGATGCTGTTTTATGAATGCTGCGCGGTGGATGCCTGGCCGGTTTATGGGCGGATCCGCCTATATCCAACGCTTATCACAGCAGGAACAGTGGAACGATTTTTGGACAGAATGATCATTGGCGACCCTGTACTACAACCGCGGATGAATGAGGCGCCCGTGCGCCTGCCATACCCACCAGCAGCGGACGTAAGCTCGATTTTTAAAACTCAAAAGTCTGGTGGCGCCAAAAGCGCCTTTATTTGAAGGAGCCATCAAACTATGAAACGTATTTATGATTTCTCCCGTAAACCGGCCAAGCGCAACTATACAATCTCGGACCTTCAGGCGCTTAAGCAAAAACCAAAAAAATTGACTATGTCCAATCCAGCCAATGCTGATGAAATCCGGGCTTGCAGGGATGCCGGGATAGACTTGTTAGTTGTGGGGATGGACCAGATCGATAATGTTCGCGCCATCGCACCAACCCACTTCTGCCGCGTAGGGTCTAGATGGGCGCAGTTTGGTTCGAACGAAGAAGTTTTGGCCGACGCGTTTGAGGCAATGCGCCGAGGTGGAGATATGTATTATACATTAAGGTCACTTGATGCGCTGGAGATGATGTCACGCGAGGGAATCCCTGTCCAAAGCCATATTGGATTGATACCGACCTTTAGCCACTACTGCGGCGGTCTGCGCGGATGGGGTCGCAATGCAGATGAGGCTGAAAATCTATGAGACGCTGAAACGAATGGAAGACGTAGGCGTCATAGCTGTTGAAGCCGAATGCATTGCCGAAGAAGTGTTGGAAGCAGTCAATAAAAAGACATCCATTGTGACTTTTCACTAGGCTCCGGTGTATTGGAGATGTGATTATGTCATTTGTGGCAGACGTATGTGGTGAGGCCAGTGAAGAAGATCGCCCACCAAAGCATGCCCACGCCTTCGGCAATGTCGGACGTCTGCACAAACAGATACATAAAGAACGTGTCGCTGCCCTTAGTCAGTTTCACAGCGAAGTAACTGCAGGCAACTTCCCTTATGCGCAGACCAACATCTCAATGCATGAAGGAGAAAAAGAAAAATTCTTGAAAGCCTCGATAAATGGAGCCCGATGCACCAATAAGTGGGCGTTCGCCAAGAGTGCAGACATTCGCGTGTCGAGCAGCACCGGTCGGTTTGGGCTCTAAGCTGAAATTCGCTGCAATTTGAAAGAATGCCCGCTTTAGCCCAAGAGCAAAATCTGAGCCGCTAGGCCGTTAAGCTTAAAAGGTTTGGCAAAGACGTCTAGAATCCAAAATACTAGCATGGATATTTCGGCTCGCCACCGCATCCCCAACCCTAAACAGGTTATGACCTCCATCATTAGACATGCTCGGTTGCGCCTCACCTGCGATCAACGCCGGAATATCAACTACTCCATGGTTTGCCGCTTTGGCCACCATCTCATAGTAAAGCTCGTCATTCGGCAATGTGCCGTGTTCGATCACAATATAATCTGCCTTTAATTTATAGGAATGGTCGCCGTAATCAGAGTTAAATTCAGCTAGTACTCCGTTACCTTCACGGCTGATACTGTTCAACCTGAAATCAGGCGTCACCTCAACCTGATGGTCATGAAACGCTTTAATATACATTGGGAAGTTTGATGCCCCCATTTCATGAACCGCATGGCGGTCGGGTGTTACCAGCCGCACTTTAAACCCTCGCTTTGCCAGCTCAACTACTGTTGATGCTGCTTGATGCTGTCCGTGGTCATCATAAACCAAAACCATCTCTTCACCCGAAGCTATCTTGAGCGCCTCCCCTGACAGCACATCCCATGTTGAGTGCGCCAGTTCACCACCCTTAATATGTTCAATATCAGGCACACCGCCCGTTGCGACCACCACAATATCAGGGTTGAGGGCTTCGATCATCTTATGATCTGCAAATTGTTGCCAATGGATATCAACCCCCAGCCTCATTACCTCACTGCTCAGCCAATCAACAATGCCGATCAGGTCTTTACGCACCTGGCTTTTTGCAGCAAGGCGAACTTGTCCTCCTAATTCAGAAGACGCCTCGATCAACGTAACGTTGTGCCCTCGCAAGGCGGAGACACGAGCCGCTTCTAACCCTGCAGGCCCGCCGCCGACAACCACAACTTTTTTTGCTGTGCCGCTAGATGGTGGAGTGATATGTGGAATACTTCGTTCTCGAGTTGTCGCAACATTGTGGATGCACAACATCTCACCTTCATTATAGATGCGGTCAATACAATATCCTGCCCCCACACAAGGTCGGATTTCTTCGGCGCGGCCCTCTTTCAGTTTATTGACCAAATGCGGGTCAGCAATATGCGCCCGCGTCATGCCCACCAAATCAACCAGCTTTTCTTGGATGGCATATCGCGCGGTTGCAAGGTCAGAGATGCGTGCCGCATGGATGGTTGGCGTTTTCAGCTCAGCCTTAAACGTCCCCGCCAATTGTAAGAACGGAGCCAGCTCTTTAAACATTGCAGGTACCGGATAATTTGCCAGCATATATTCCGTATCTGACCTCCCTACATTTAGATTGAAATAATCAATCGTACCGTCTGCTTCAATAATCTTCAGGGCTTCCAACGCTTCTTCTTTTTGCAAACCTTCTGCCAGCTTACTTTCCATTTCAACCCGCGCGCCAATCACAAAATCAGTGCCTAATTCCTCTTTAACCTTCTCATAAAGCTCACGCAGAAAACGCATCCGCCCCATTAAATCCCCGCCATATTCATCATCACGCAGGTTTGTATCAGGCGACAGAAACTGCCCGGGCAAATGCGCGTTTTGCAAAATCTCAACACCATCAAGCCCTGCGTCACGCATACGGCGCGCGGCGGCAACATAATCACCAATAACGCGTTTGATGTCAGCATGGTCCATCACTTTCGGAAACCCTCGATGGGCAGGTTCACGCACGCGTGAAGGTGCAATCACTGGCAACCAATCGCCGTCATTCCACGTTGTTCGGCGTCCCAAATGCGAAATTTGGCATACAATACGGCAATCTTCTTTGTGGATGCGTTCAGCAAATTCTCTAAAATAAGGGATCATCCGATCAGACGACACATCTAGCTGACCGAAGACTGAAGGTGAGTCAGGGCTCACACAAGATGAACCGCCTATCATCGTCATCCCAATCCCGCCTTTGGCTTTTTTCCAGATGGTAACGTTGATATCGCTCTTTTGGCATACCATCCTCTGCTAATGCAGGCGCGTGGCACGTGCTGACAATACGATTTTTAAGAGTCATCGCCCCCAATTGAAACGGCAATAAAAGCGGGTCTGACATGGCACACTCTCAATTAAAAATTTAAGTTCAAGTATTCGCAAATATGAATTTAGACAGCGCACGGATGTGCCATTGGAGGCTAAACCACCTTAAATTTTTGTCAATTGTCTAGCCCTCTATATTCGCTCAGTCATTTTTAGTCGGTTGTACTAAGTGAGAATTACCGTCTGTTTGTTTGGACATAGCTACACACAGGCTTGCGGGGCAAGGAAAATTCAGTGGAAAGAATGTTTTATGACAGCAGGGCTCTGTCGAAAGTCATAATTTTGGGTGTGTCTTGTAGCTCTAGTTAAACAAACCACAGAACAAAAAGCACTTTACTCTTTAGCTCTTGGCAGGCAGAGCGTACCTTCGCGCTCCTGGACCCCAAGGTCTGCTATGCGGACAATGCTGCCGTTCGGCCAGCGAAAACGAACGCCCGCTTGCACCGCGCTTGCGGACGCCGACTGTTATCAGTCAGCCAATGGCTTGCTAGAACACAAAATGCCCTGACAAAATCAGTCAGAAACAGGGTTCTGCCTTTAAGATATGCGAAGACCGAGTTCTGTCAGTCAAACAGTTGTTAGACAGAACTCGGTTCGTGTTTTAGGGTCGCTCAACTGGATTGTACCTGACCCCGAACAAGGGCCACAAAAGTCAGCGCAATGCGCGAAGTTCGGATCGCGATAATGCTCCGTCACCATTTCGGTCGGCGCTTAGCAACCGAGGTGCAATGTAGCTGACAAACCCGTCGCGCGAGATAAATCCATCTCGATTTTGATCTGCCGCATAGGGATACGGCAGTGGTCGGCTGGTCCACCGCGGCGTCGTCCGGCGGTTTGCTGCTGCATGGAAGCAATCTCACTCGCCTCGAGAATGCCGCTTGCATTGATATCGAGGCGATCAAATGCCGTTGCGCGGTAATTCTGAATTTCGCTGAACTGGAGCATACGGTCTGCCGTTTGTATCGATTTGTTTCGTGGCCTGACGTGGATTTCCTGAGCACTTGCTTTGGACGCGAGTGCAGAGATGCCGCAAAGACGGTCAGCAAGACCAGGTGTTTTCTCATCTTTCATTTTCTCCAAAGAAATTCGGTTGTGCAGCCGTAGAAGCTAATAGCCATTACGCCTGAGACAGCACGTCCTGACGAATCCTGATAAAAAATCTGCCATCGCGTCAGGTTTCTCCCTTCGCCTCGTAATGGTTTGCATCAACACCTCATTCACGGAGAGAGACAAATGAAAAAGTTAACCCTAGTTGGAGTTTGCATGGCTCTGGCAGCGCCGGCCTATGCTCAGATAGGCCATAGCTGGTAACGCCTCTGCCAGCTTTTGAGCGGATCGACGGAAATGGCGATGGCATAGTCAGCCGCGCGAAGAATTGGATCGTGGTTCGCGATGTGAGATTTCGCCCGGCTCGACCGAAACTCGGATGGCGGTGATCTCGACAGGTGAGGTGATCGCGCGCCAAGACTTGATCCAAATGCGCTCGGAATTGCGACAGGCGCGCCTTGCCCTCACAGCGGCGAGGCTCGACTCGATTCTGACGCGGATGGCGACGGAGGGATTTCCGAAGACGAAGCGCAACACGCGCGGCAACGTCTTTCCGCCCTGCGGCCGTAAAAAGCGCATTGACCCCCAGGCTTTCTGAAAGGAAAATCATGACAGCAAAGACTTCTCCTGACTTCCAACAGCTGTTGTCGGCTTTGAGGCAGAGCTCGCCACCGCCGGAAACTTTGACCCAGACCGGTCCACGCATGACGGTAGAACGCATCTATAACGGTAGTGGTTCTGGAACCGTTTCGCGCGAACTCCAGAACGGCGCAACGGTTGATCGCTCCACGTCCTGCGCTGGTTATCTGTGGCGAGCGGGATGCAGTAGCTCAGCGAGATGTCCAGACCCAAAACGGTCAGGGAATATTCCGCAGCAGCGAAAACACGCTTGCTGGTTGGAACGCGGCAGAGCCGGTGACCTCAGTCACCGGTTCTGCGGGCAACACGGTGGTGTCTCCGCGCCGTTGGCGTCGTTGGTGACCGAAGATACTTCGGCACAGTGTCGAACTCCAATACCCTCACCACTCACGGATGACACCGTGCTCATGGCCTGATTCGCCAGAGGTGATCAGGCTGCATTCACGGAACTAATGTCAAGGTTCGCGCGCCCTCACCGTGTTCGCCACACGGTTTCTCTCAAGCAAGTCAGATGGTGAAGAGGTAGCGCAGACTGTGTTCATTGAAGTTTGGCGAAAAGCCCGAACTTTGATCCATGCCAAGGCATCTGTAAAACTCGGCTTTACAGCATCGCGCGAAATCGTTGCATTGACACGATCCGAAAGCGCCGCCTGAGGCAATTCGTCGGACTTGACCCAGTCTGCCGCTGGATATCGCATCGACGGACAGCGCGAGCCGTCAATAAGGATAACCGGAAAACGGGCCGAGTTACGAGCCGTTTTAGAGCGCGTTAGAACAATTGCCAGACCGCTCAGCGCTTGGCGCTGTTGCTAGCAGGTCGTTTCGGATATGTCGACACGGGAGATCGCGGAAACGATGGCAACAAGCGATGGCGCAGTTGAACAACTCATCCGAAGAGCCAGGCAGACACTTAGACAGAAGTTCAATCGCATCAGTGACGTACGAACCAAGGGAGTTGAGAAATGAAAAACGAAAGACAGAAAACAGATATGGAGTTCGGATCAACTTCTTTCAGAAGTTTCAAATGCGAAGTTGAGTGAAGGGCGCTTGATGCGCGGTTCACGCGGCCTAGCCCACCTGGATTTCAGGCCTGCTTCCATCATGAATCTTGGCGTGTTGCTGGATTCTTCCATGATGGCCGGCCATGGCAGGAACGGCTTGCCTTCTTACGGCTTTCTCACCTTGACCGCTTCTATTCGCGTATTGATCCTGCCGCCAGCGACGAAGCTTATGCGTGTGATCGCCTTGCATTTGGCGATCCCGCCGCGCTCAACACCTCTGGTCAGGGTCCAGAAGTTTTGAGGTAGTTTAGATGAAAGTGGAAGTCATGTCATACTCTCGATTTGCTATCTATTATGTGCCGCCCGCAGGCCCCTTTGGCTGATCTTGGCGCGTCTTGGCTGGGCTGGGATGTTGTGCGCGGATGTGAAGCTACTCAGCTCAATATAGCTGGCCTGTGTGACATCACGATGACACCACGAAAATATGGTTTTCACGGTACGTTGAAGCCGCCCTTTCGTTTGAGGAGCGATCGAACTATCGCCGAGTTGAAGCAATTCACATTGAACCTTGCGGAACGTGTAGAACCTGCGGTGTGTAAGGGGTTGTATTTGACGACGATGGGGCGGTTTCTGGCATTGGCTCCGCAGGGCGAAACCAGTGCTTTGCAAAGGTTGCGGCGGCATGTGTGCGTGATCTTGACATGTTCCGGGCACCCGCCGATGCCGCTGAATTGGCGCGTCGCCGCAAAGCCCGCCTGAGTGATCGTCAAGAGGAGTTGCTGGTACAATGGGGATATCCATTTGTGATGGAAGAGTTCAAATTTCATTTGACCCTGTCGGGACCTTTGCCCGAAGCTGACATTGCAAAATGGTCTGATACAATCCAGCGCCTGCTGCCTGATTTGAATGAACCTTTCATCGTTGACCAGATTGCCCTGTGTGGCCAGCGAGAAGATGGGCGGTTCGAGCTTTTGCATCGCTACACGCTTGCCGGTTGAAGGAGCATTGCCGCCCGCGCAATTGTTTCAGAAAGTGGGCCATCATTGGTAAGCTGTAAGACCTTCAGACCGTCAGGTAAGGGTTTCGCTGACTCTGAGAGACGCCTGGACATCTCTTCTTTCGTCTCCCGCCCGCGTGCCGCAAGCCGCTGAGTGAGCGTTTCTTGTTTCGCTGTGATGTTCAGAACCGTTAAACGCGGAAATACGCTTGATGCGTGCTTCAACGCAGTGCGGGAGCAGTTTATCAGGCAATCAGTCCCATCATCGAGCTGGTCCTTTACCGTCACAGGAATGCCGTAATGCAGTCCATGTGCGTGCCAATGCAAAGCGAATGCTCCATCTTGAATAAGAGCATGAAACTGGGCGACTGACACCGAGTCATATACTTCGCCGCCCAGTTCAGGTGCGCGGGTGATGACGCGGCGGACCAGATGAAAATCAGGAATCCTGCGTTGAAGTCCTGCGATAACGCTATCTTTTCCAACACCAGATGGGCCAACAACAGCAATCAGACGTCCCACAGTTTTGCAGCGGAGCGTCACGCTGCTACTCCTGGCGTAAAGCGGCTCATATCGATTTCGCGATCACAGACGCGGTCCCTCGCTGCTTCATCATGAAAAATACCGATGAGCGCCGAACCGCGCCTTGGCGCGCTCGATTAATGATAAAACAACCTCCCGGTTCGCCGCATCAAGGCTTGCTGTGGGTTCATCCAGCAACATTGCTGGGTAGTTGTAGGCAAATCCGCGCGCGATGTTCACGCGCTGTTGTTCGCCTCCCGAAAAGGTTGTGGGAGATAAGGGCCAAAGTCGTTGTGGGATGTTCAGTTCGTGAAGTAGGGCCGCTGCACTGGCCTTGGCGTCGCCTTCTGAGGCACCTAAGGAACGCAAAGGCTCTGCCACCACGTCCAAAGTTGGGACGCGTGGCACCACCCTAAGGAACTGGCTGACATAGCCGAGTACATCGCGGCGAAGTTTGATGACCTCTCTTGGTTCGGCCCTCACCAGATCAATATCGCCGATGTGGATTTCACCAGATTGCGTCAGGTAGTTGCCATAGATCATACGCATTAGCGTAGATTTTCCAGCACCAGATACTCCGGTCAGTGCCACACATTCGCCGGCGGCCACGGAAAATGACACATTACTTATGACTTCGATGACTGCACTGCCTTGGTTGTGCAATATGAAGGTTTTCGAAACATTTTTAAGTTCAATCATAGCTCATACCTGCAAAACGGAGCTGACAAGAAGTTGGCTGTAAGGATGCTGCGGATCGTCAAGAACCTGATCTGTTAATCCTGCCTCTGCGACACGACCGTCTTTCATGACCATCAGACGGTCTGCTAGAAGCCGGACGACAGCTAAGTCGTGGGTGACAATGACAGCAGACAGGCCCATATCGCGTACAAGCCCCCGCAATAGATCCAGGAGACGCGCTTGAACGGAAACATCAAGCCCGCCTGTAGGTTCATCCATAAACACCAGGCGTGGGCCCGTGACCAGATTGCGTGCAATCTGTAGGCGTTGCTGCATCCCGCCCGAGAAAGTCGTCGGCCGATCATCCACGCGCGAGGCATCAATTTCAACACGTCCAAGCCAGTCTGTCGTCTTTTCACGGATTTGACCGTAGTGCCGCGCGCCGACAGCCATAAGCCGTTCTCCGACGTTACCGCCTGCGCTCACACCCATGCGCAGTCCATCGCGCGCGTGCTGATGTACATAGGCCCAGTCGGTACGACCCAGCATCCGTCGCTCTGGCTCCGACATGGTGATTGTATCCCGCGGCCCGTCTGCGCGGGTGTCGAATACCACTTGCCCTTCGTCAGGTGTCAGGTGGCCCGCCATACAATTCAATAACGTTGATTTGCCCGACCCGCTCTCACCGACTATCCCCATGACTTCACCAGGGTACAAATCGAAAGAAATATCAGCGCAGCCAACAAACGCGCCGTACCGTTTCGTAAGACCTTTAACGCTCAGTAAAGGATTCATGCCGCGTCCTTTCCCTTATAACCTGCTGCCTGGCGGGCCTCCCAGTAATCAGTGTCAGAGCAAACGAACATCCGACCACCGGCGTCATCCATGATCAATTCATCCAGATAGCTATCGGTTGCGAGCACATCCCACAGGGATGGTCCGCTTTTGCGGCCTCAAAGGGTAATCTTCAAAATCAAGGCTGATGACCTCGGTATAGGGTGGTAAGGCATAAATGCGCTGTTCTCGCCCGCGCCGAACAGTTGAGTTGCGGCCATATCGCTCAGTTTGGGGTTGTCAAACTTGGGGATCGGCGAGGGATCCATGACATAGCGCCCTTCGACTTTAACCGGATAGGCATATGAGGTTGCGATATGGCCGTGACGGCTGATGTCTTCATAAAGTTTCACATGCATCAGCCCATATTCTTCAAGGCTGTGCATTTTCCGGTCTCGCTTTCGCGAGGCTCCAAAAACCGGAGGGGTTCGGGAATCGGTACTTGATAGATAATAATTTGGTGTTCAGAAAGCGTTACTTCGGGAATGCGATGCCTGGTTTGGATCACCGTCGCCTCCTTGGTCGCAGTGGTCGTCGCAACCCCTGCTGTACGTTCAAAAAAATGTGCGAATAGAAACCGCATTCGTAGTGTCATCAGCGCCCTGATCAATGACCTTTAAAATGTCGTTGGGCGTCAAAACTGCCGCTGAAACTTGAACGCCGCCGGTGCCCCAGCCGTAAGGCATCGGCATCTCTCGCGAAGCAAATGGCACTTGATAACCCGGAATGGCGAGCCCCTTGAGTATCGCGCGACGGATCACAGTACTATCTCAAAACAGGTGTAAGCCCCAAAAAGAACCAATTTCTATAGTATGGGGAACGAAATGTTGAGTTTTGGATTTGGTGTTTTGATTGCACTTGTAGGCTTACCGTGTTTGAACGGCTTCGTGGCTTGGGTGCTGCCCTAGCTCGTGCCGGTTTTGTCTGCCAATGACTACTGCGGGCCAGATGGTTGGTTTATGTACGCCAAAGGCCCAGTCCGGTGTGTTTGATCGCTGAATCCGTCCCGACCAAAACGGATCTGATTTCAAAGGGTAAGGCGTCATAGCAGCGCTCTTTCATTCAAACCCGCCCGAAGGTCTGCGGCGTTGGTAAAGCGGATGGCATCCACGCCGTGCGGCCTGCGCTCCAAGGCAATTGTGAAGCCCGTCATCGATATAGACGCATTGATCAGAGGGCACTTTCGCGTGGTGCAAAGCGTGTTGCCGATTTTCGTAGCCGGGTTTCAAAACGCAAAGCTCGTCGGGCAAGGACGTGTTGTACCAAAGACCTCACCTAATTTAGGCTGCACCTTTAGGCCCTCAGGCCATTTTTCCGCGGACCAATCGGTGATGGCATGCAGCGTGACGTCTCTGCCTTTGAGCGCATAAAGCGGGTCCCAAGTTGCAGACAATTTATCTGGGACAGCGCGGTGTAGCGGCGAATATGCTGCGCCACCCGCGTGCCGTTTTCGCCTAGGTCATCAGCCCAAGCCAGATGAGGCTGCCAGTCCACAAGGACACCGCCAATTTCGAAGACCACCGTATCGGCAGTCATTCCGCTGCCTTCGGAACCTGATCGCCCAGGGCTTCTCGGCGCAGCTTGCGCACCAGCTCTAGCTCAGATTGGAAATCGACGTAATGTGGTAGCTTGATATGCTCAAGAAAGCTCCGTCGCTTTTGATATTATCAGCGGTGGTACAGCACGAATTCCGCGTCCTGTGCTGGAGCCCCGACGTTGTCCTCGCCCAGTTCTTCCCAGCGTAACGCGCGATCGACCAGTGCCATCGAAATTGCTTTGCGTTCGGTCTGACCAAAGACCCAGTCCATAACCGCGCGTAAATTGCGGCGGCTCTGTTTTTGAGCCAGTGAACTGGTTAACCGTTTCGCATTCGGTCAGGGTGACTTCGCCGATCTCGACCGCGAAGCCCAGTTCGGGGATGTCCATCTCAATCGGAACGGACCCAATACGCAGCTCGCCAACGAAGGCGTGGTTGCAGCCCGTGGCACACGCTGTGTTGAATAAGCAAGGCCAAGTGTAAAGCCTTCGTCCGCGCGGGTCAGGGCCCAGTGGGTTGTGGCAGCAGCTTTGGCGGGCATTTCCGAGCGGTTCGCGGGTCAAGTCGTGGGGCGGTGTGTTATCCCAGAGGGCCTGTTCGATCAGCTCTTCAAGGTTCAGAAATTCGGCAACATGAGGCACATCGCCTTTGACCAGCGCCGCGGCTCGGAGCTTCAGCCACTTCACCGCCCACGCTGCGGCCAGCTTGAAATCCAGCAAACGGTGGGTGTAGTCAGTGGTTGGTCCAAGGACTTGTCCTCCTGGCAAGTCTTTGAAGGTCGCTGAAATGCGTCGATCGCAGGCCATTGCACCCGGTGTCCACCGGCTGGGATGCGCCAGCGGGGCAAGGTGGTGCGGTAAGCACGTATCAGAAAGATTGCCTCGATAAGATCACCACGCGCCTGCTTGATCGCAAGTGCTGCAAGGTCAGGATCATAAAGCGAGCTCCTCGGCCATAACGCGGTTTACTGCAAGGCTCAGCTGCTCGCGGATTTGTGCGATGCTGAGTTCTGCGACACCCTTGTCCCCCCGGCGTTCTTCGGCAAGCCAGTGCATGGGCATTCTCGATGGCGCGCTCCCCACCTTTGACAGCGCCGTGTACATGTTACGAGACCTCCGTGGTACGGGGTAGCGCCGCGATTTGGTGGGGCGGCTGTGAATATGAAATCCAACCCCAGCGGGAATAGCATCCTATTGGCTTGAAAATGCGGCACGTTTCGGTAAGGAAAGCATCGCTTGATCCTTGATCCCGGGGCCAGACAGCTTAGCGCCCAATGAGGTAAGTTGGGGCGTTTCTACAATCAGAGTGGCAGAACGGTCCGGATATTCCGACGTCCCGACAGGATAGGCCGACAGCGGCTCGAGCGCATCCCATGAGCCTACCGCAAACATGCTGCCAGCTCCGCCGGACCAACAAAGGGGAGAACCGATATGGAATGATTAGCCACTCACGAACATCAGCGCAATCGATCGCGCCCAGTTGCCGGATAAATTCGGCGTTTCAGTGTCAAGCCAAAGGGTCAGTAGGACAGTTCCCGCCGCAGACGACAATGAAGCCGGCGGCTCTGCACCTTTCGATGTCTCCGAATGGTCCCGGCGACGGGCCATCGCCTCCATCACAGATCGAAAGGCATGTGCTGACTGGGTTGCAGGATTAGTGAAGCCGCCAGAGAGGGTGTGTTTGCCTGCATCAGTCTTTTTCTCGCGTCATGGTGAAGAAGTCTACCTTTGTTGCGGCCGCTTTGGCGCGCGGGCTGCTTTGGCCGCGTTCATTTCTGGCTTCCAGCGGGTTAAGGACCGCTTGGCGTAGCGCGCTGCTTTTTCGGTTTGCATGAGTGCGTCGACGAGGGGCTGCGGTTTCAGCATCCGCTTTTCGGCGTCCCTGAATGTAGGCGGGACCTGTTTCGCCGCCGGTTTCCAAAGTCAGGGCGCGCAGCGGGTGATGGTCATCTCAACTAAGATTAAACGGGGCGCCGATCGCCCCGGCACGCCCGCGCACCATCGCGCTGCTGCAATCTCAGTGGGCACGCAGCCACGGGTGAAATCGGGCGCGCCTCCATTTCACCCTCCAACAAGGCAGCAACACGGCCTTCGGGAGCTTTCGCCAGCTTGCCCATCCACGCTTATGCGCAGAGTTATTTTCGTGTCCTGTGTCTTTCATCCCCGACAACTTGGCTCTCCTCTCCACAACTGTACATATCGTATCAACCATCATTGGCCATGATAGAAGAGTTTTTGTAAATTCTTTGTGCGACAGCCCCGAAGAGACTTCCTGAGATGGAAAGCCGCTGCAAATGTATCACGGCGCAGCGAATTCGGCGGAAGGGCGCAACAGCCCCGGTGACAAGTTACCGACCGAGGCGGCGCTATCGGCGCATTTCGGCGTAAACCGCCATACAGTTCGTCACGGGTTCTCTTGGTTGGATTGATGAAGCGGGCTGGTTCGCACACGGCGCGGTGCGCGCGCCTATGTGGCTGCGACACCGAACGATTATCCGATTGGGCAATCGTATCCGGTTTCATGAAAAATCTGACCACTGCGGGACGCCAACCGTAAAAAACGCGAATCTGACACTGGATACCCGCGCGCGGCAACCGCAGAAGAGGCGCAAGCGTTGCACCTGATAAACAAGCGATACGGTCTGCGCTTATCACGGGCTGTCCTTGGCGGATGGTCAGCCGATCGCGGCTTTGGAAAGCCTGTTTCCGATCACAAAGCTTTCTGGAAGTGCTGCAGCATTATCCGAGACAAGCAGCGTCACCGAAGCGCTGGAGCATGGAAGGTATTTATGAACTACACGCGTGTCTCAACCCGGAGTTCACGGCGGTCCGCGCACCCGCGACCTCATGCGCTGCTCTTGCAGGGCCGCTGAAAGTGATCCGTTGTTGCGAACGTCCAGAGTGAATGCGTCCGGAGGCTGGTGAGCCTGTCGAATACGGTCGCATATGGTTTGCGGGGATCGGGTTACACTGACCCTTTGGACACCTTTTTTGCGCGCGTAGGCCTAGGCCTGACTTGCAGGCCATTTTGGCAAAAGTGGCACAGTTTTGTCCTGTTCACGCCCGTTTCCGGCAAGTGCAAGCGCGGCGTGATACAGCATGGTGATCGCTTCCTCATGCTTGATGGGCAGGTTTTTTGCTTCGCAATCGGAGTGCCGATATCGACTCGGATACCTCTGGCGCTTCCTTGTTGAGCGTTTCATGAAACAAGGTAATGTCGCGCAGGCTTGGATGGATCAAATCAGCAGAGGTAGAACAATACCGTGAGTTGCGCGCTTCTTCTATCCGCACAGGAATAATCGGCAAATCGAATTTTCGCGCCAAGGTCACAGGCGACGCCATCCATGGGCGTTCATGAAGCCGGAAACCGCGCCGCTTTGGCTAATCGCCCTGACGGAAAGATAACGCCAAGACGCCCCGACCTCGACCGCCTGTTTTGTGTAAATCATCGTTGCGCGTGTCTCAGTTTGGGTGCGCCGGTCGACCCGCCATTCGACGGGGGGCAATCATATCTTCCATCTGTGGAAGGGAGGCGCAAAATATCGCTATTAGCGAAGAAATATGTATCGGGCCGCTTCTTCGTCGCAAGCAGTCGGTGCAGGATGATCCCGGGTCCGCGATCCCGGTTGGATGGTTAGCCACAATCAGCCCCGGACCGGATGCGGGGTATTCTCAAGCCCTGAGCAGGGTCACACGCTGGGTCAAAAGCCGGCCGAGATGGTCCATGATTTTTGTTGCTGGGCCAGTCATGCGCATCTGATTTTGTGAGTTCAAGGGCCTTTTCATAGCTCAACAGGCGATCAAGAGCAGGCACGGGCCACGCGCGCAAAAGGCCGGTTGACGGACAGCCATTTTGCGCGTTCTTCAATCAATGGATCAATCTCGATCTTTCATATCGGTTTATTTCCATAGAATTGAAACAGCTCTTATGACAGTTAAGACTTTTCCGCCGTTCCTGAGTTATCGTGCGGGTTTATTGAAATCAGGGAGCCCTCGCCCAAAAGGCGAGGGCCGAGAGGGCTTTGTCAGGCTGACGGGAGGGGGAGGATCAATGCGTTACGCGAAGGTAAGGGCCTATCTGCCCCCATGCAGCTTGTATTAGGTCATCGTTGCGGACCAATCAGAGAAGATGCCCACGACGCCACGACCTGCGGCCAATGCGTCGATATATTCATACATCACCCATCACTATTGGTGATGTCTGCAATGGACTAACAGTACCAGACGCCACCGGACATGAGAGGGCCAGGCCGCTCTCGATTGTCAATGTGATGATCTCCAGTCGCCTGCTTTGGCTTGCACAGCCAACTCTGACGGTACGATTTCTCCGTCTGCGGATGCGTTGCAATCAGCATCCGCGTTCGCGGTGCGATGTAGTTCACACCTGACTGATATTTCAGCTCTCCAGCGTGTTGGGTGACGTGCCCGCAACCATGGGGGAATAGCACTTCGCTAAGCTCTACCATCCATCAAATAAACCGCCTGCGCACCCCAGTTCCGTTCCGCTTCGATCAAATAGAGCACATCTTCGAGGTTAAGAGATTGAAGCCAAACACCGTCCCGCATCTGATCAATGAGGTAGTAGCGGACCATATTCCATGTTTTCAATTATTTGTGCTGTGACTGGCAAAGCTCCGTAGCACGTCAAAATGAGCAGCAGTGTTTCGCATTTTTATTTTCTACAATTGTATTGTTGGAAGGATCGAATGCGAACATGACAGAGAGTGATAGTTATACGAAGAAACCACTATTTTGTACGAAGCGGGGCTTGCGCTCAACTTCTATACTGTTCTTCAAACTTGAAGCCGTATTCAGAGGACAGGACACAATCAGGGGACAGCGCATATGTCTGGTTACGCAGGAAATCCATTATAAAGACGTCTGCATAACGGGCTTGATTTTGGCTGGAAGTTTGATCATTCGTCTTGTCGCGCAGAGTTTTCAGCGGACGCAAAGCGTTTGAGGGTTTGGTTATGCGATTGCGAGGGTTTGCGGTTGGGAGGGTTATTTTGTTTGCGGCCTTGATGGTATTGCCTGATCGTCGCCATCGCCAGTTGGGCGTGGGTTTTGGTGACGCCAAAGGCGTGCGCGGTGCAAGCCAAAGAGATGCAGCCCAATGGGCAGCCGAAGCATTGCTCACCCGAAACCGCGCCGGCGTTTGGAATCAGCTTGTTGAAGCGCTTTTCCGAGGCCCGCAGCGACGATTGCGCGCCGCCTTCCTCATGATCCCGTCGCGGTGTTTGTCACGCAAACTGGCGCGGTTGGCCTTGCTTGCATAGGCCTTGTCCGCCAGCACGCGCTGTGCTTTCGCGCCTTCGATCATGGTTTCAAATTGGGGGCTCTCGGCCTGGTTGGCAGGGGTGGTGTGGACCTTATCGACAAATCCTTCCTCATCCGTGCGGGCAAAGGCCTTGTAGCCGAGTGTGGATTTGGCCTCTTTTACCCAACGCGCATCCGGATCGGCGCTGTAATACATCTGCGGATCATCCGGGGCTTCGCCTTCGGCCCGATCTTCGGGCGCGTCGATATGGGTGCGGGGCCGGGCAGCGCTTTCCACCAAAGTCGCGTCGATGATCGCGGCCTCGGCCTCCTTGAGCTTAAGCCCATGCGCCTCGATCTGACGGCAAACCTCAGCCAGAAGATCGTCGTAAACACCACCTTTCACCAAGGCGTTGCGAAAGCGACAATGGGTCGTCTCATCCGGTACGGGAGCGTGCAGATTGAGCCCGCAAAAGATCATGAAATCCAGCCGAACCTTCAGCGCCCGCTCCAGCTTGGGGTCGCTCAGACCGTGCCATTGTCCAATCAGCAGGCACTTGAACAGGACCAGTGGATCATAACCTTGGGGGCCGACACCGGAACGTCCAAGACCGCGTTTGAGAATGGGCGAAAACGACGACCAATCCATCAGCGCATCAATCTTGGCCAAGGCATCATCGACCCCAATCCGATCCACCGCTTCACGCAAAAATAGGTCCATGAAAACATCCTCGAAAAACTGCGAAAACCATACAAGCTCCAGACAGTTCAGGGAATCCCGTCGTTACGCAGAGGTCTTCATGCTTTTTCCGACGCTCGAAAAAGCCGACAGAGTGTCTGGTGAAATCGGGTCTCCGATGGTGATCTTGACCGGCTTTTTCTGTGCGCCTGCGGAATTCATTCAGCAAAAGCGCGACTCGCAGATTATAATGGATATGGCTGCTACTGATGAATTTTTGACCCTGCCAGCCCATTTACAATTTGAATATGTACTTCTTATTTTTTATCCATAGACAGCAAACTCAACCTTTTTTGAACGGACTAGTCTTATTCCGTTTGAATGTACTATTTTTCCATTAGAGATTGTTTGCAGCAACTACATGGGGGCCTTCTTCTAACCAATTTAGCAACAACAAATCCCCTCTCTTTCCAATTTCAATAATTCCCCTATCGTTTATTCTCATTGCAGCTGCTGATCCTCCGGATATCAAACTCAGAGACGTTCAAGGGGTTCCTCGTCGCTCTCGATGAAGCTTGTGAATTGCTCCAAGTAATGCTGGGTAGTAATAGTCTGATGCCAGCACGTCGCATAAACCGTCCTCGACCATATCACGCACTCACCGAGTTCAGTATGACTGCCCCCTCTAAGTACATTGGGTGCTCCAAACACCGTAATATCATTTTCATTTTTAGCATGCTGAGTGACCTCTGCAGTCATTGGGAATTCGGTAGTTTTGGACCCAAGCTTACGGAAGAAATCTCTGGTTTCAATTTGCGTATCATCATGACTGAGCAGAGGTATGTTTCTAAGGTTTGACAATTTTAGCAAGCTCTTTTATTTTGTTTTGGAACTTCGGGTTTTTCTCTCCCAAATTTTCCCCAACTTTTCTAGATAATCTTTCTCGCTCATACCGGACCTCTTAACCTTTGAGCCAATTCTGTCGGTCAATCTTGGATCTTTCAAATTAGCTGCTTCAAAGTCGAGCGAATGTTCAAATGGTCTTTGCTGCAGTGTAGTGTTGAATGGACGCATAGGTAATTGAGGTGTGGTCGTTGAAAGCCAGTGCTGAGAGTAAAGTATTCAAAAACGATTTCTCAATAAATTCAATTGCCTCAAATGCGAAGGTTTCCCACCTTATTTGGATTCTGTTTTCGACTTGACAAATAATTGGAAAATCTGTCTATGAAAGATATAAGTTTTTGAGAGCTATCAATTGACCGTAGACCGTCTTCCCAGCTGAATGTAATCGCATGATAACCAGTGGTGATACCATTTGTTGCAAGTTGTTTATCTGTCTCTTTAATTGCTATTTCCAGAGGTATTTTTACACCAGGTCTTGCAGCATAATTTGTCTTTCGAATGAGTCGCCATGAACGTCAATCAAGAGGGCGTCAGAAGAAAACCTTTCCCATGATTGTAATATCAGCTCTAAAGTTATCACCGATTCCAGCAATAAGCCCATTTTCAATTAACACGCATGTTTCAACCGTACCGGTTGGTAGAAGAACATTAGCGCCCTGAATAAGAATTGATTGAGTATTCATTTTTAATCCACATACTTTCTTATTGATAATTGAACTGAATTACCGAGAAATAATTTTTTGCCTGGCGTAATTGCTGATTTGCTCGATCCCTAAGACAAGTGAAAATCATTCCAATTATAACCATCGCCCGGTCATATGAGAAAAAATTGAATAAGCTTTGTAATTGTAAGCCGATGCCTCCGGCCCCGACAATTCCGAGAATTACAGAAGACCTAATCGCTTTTTCAAATGCAAATAGCGAAGTTGCAATAAGACCTAGCATGGCTGCAGGGATGACAGCTGAAAAAGTTGCATCTATTTTGGTGGCTCCACAACACTCCAAAGCTTCTGCAGGACTTTTATCAACCTCTTCCATTTCTTCAGCAAAAAATCGCCCACAGAACCCTATTGTGTCCACCATAATAGCGAGTGTACCAGCAAAAGACCCAAGACCAACCACTACCCACAAATATTATAGCCCAGACTAGGTCAGGTACAGTTCTGAAAAATGCAATTAACCCTTTAGAAAAAATTCCTATGGGTCTGAGATAAGGAGAGGTGAACAATAAATTTTTAGAGGCCAGCAATGCCAGAACAAATCCAAATATAACGCCCAGTACAGTTCCAGCAAAAGCCATCTGAATTGTCTCTATGCAAAGCATCCAAATATCTAAAAAATGCATCCCAGGTAATTCGATTGCTCTGAGAAGGGCGGAAATGCTCTTTTAAGAAAATCCATTAGGTATTCTGGGCTTTCTATCAACTTAGAAACAGAAAACCCAGACCCAGAGAATGACCAGGCTGAAAATAATGAGAATACTATTATTATTAACAAATAAAAATGTAATTTGGAGGGAAGGCGGGCTGGTGCGTCATCCATATTCACTTATGAGATCCTTTTGATTTTAGCATATTTGTTTTTTCGTCTAAGCTAATTTTTCCATTTTCAGCGCAATGGTTCCATCGGCATAATCCAAAACCTGGTCAGTATTGTGAGAGGTAAATAAGAGTGTAATATTTTGTTCTTTACACAATTTAAAAAACAGATCCATGACCTGTTGGCCTGCTACAGGATCGAGACTTGCAGCAGGCTCATCCACGATAATGATTTCTGGGTTTTGCATGAGGGCTCGAGACAATTGCCACTCTGCTGCGATTGACCTCCTGACAGTGAGTCAGCTCTTTTAGAGCTAAGCTCTCCAACCCCACCATCTTTAAGCAATCTACAGCTTTTGATCTAATCGCACCTGATGCGGTTACATGTGTCCATCTAGTGATAGCCGAGAGCGGAAGCATAGAACTAGTATTGGCTTCACCAATGCCTCCATGAATAACATTTGAAAGCACAGACAAACGTGGAACTAGGTTGTGCTTTTGGAACACGACGCCAACTTTGGATCTTAATTTCCTAAGTGCAGATTGTGATAGATTATTCACTCTATTTTCAAATATATCGACTGAGCCACTATCTGGTTTTGTCAAAAGAGGATGCATTTTATTAAAGTTGATTTGCCCGCGCCATTGGAGCCAATAATGGATATGGCTTCGCCTTTTGATACCTCGAAGTTCAACCCGTTGAGTACATTCTTATCGTTGTAAGACTTGTGGAGATTAGATACTGTTAAAGTTTTCATGCCAAAACCTAGCGCAGTCCCAGGTGTGACAATCTGGGACTGCTATATGATATTTTATCAATCTAAAGTGAACTCAGGCATGCCGACTGCAACATACATTTCTCTAACCACATCGTAGTCTCGAGTCTACTACGGGGACTAGCCTAGTCCCCTTGTATTTGGAATGGGCAGAAGAACCGTCATTAGCATCGACACCTCTGAAAGTGCCTCCAATAACATTGTTTCATTTTCTACAATTGCATTTTTGATTGTGTCATATTCTTGACCTTTTGATATGCCCACCTGCCATAATCATATCCATGGGTAGATCACCTGAACGAAGCAAGACCTTGTAATCACCATTTCCTGTAGGTTCTTTGCTCCTATCATTTTTTATCCAACTTCTGACATTCGTGGCCATGGCGTCTGTATCACCGCGCACCATTGCAGGGTGTTGTAAGGATTTACTTGTAAAAACTGCTTCAATATCAGTAAGAGGATCGATGCCATAATCCTTAAGTAACTTCATTGGACAGAAGTGATAAAGTAGACCCCTGTTTGAAAGAAATCTTCTTTCCTTTTAGATCAGATGCCTTTGTGTAACCGTCCGCTGTTTTTACCACTATGCCACAATAATAATCAGGTCGTGCTATCCCGATCATTGCTTCGCCGTTTGTGAGCTTGTTTATAGCAACATACTCGGCAGGTCCTGTGAAGGCTAAGTCGACTTTGCCAGCTCGCATCGCTTCCGCTGCTCCGGTATGACTGGCGACTTGTATCAATTTCATCTCTGCGTTCAGTATTGATCCCAGCGCTTCTGCCAATGGACCCCATTCAGAAATCATTTCTTCCATAGATTCAGCATCAGTCACCGTCATCGTGTAGGTCTTGCTATGTGACCCAGCTAATACAACGTTGGTAGAAGCTAATATAAATGTTGCAATTATGGCCGATAATTGGCGCTTAAGATTTGTCATTTTTGATTTGCTCCATGTAAATAACAATACAGGGTGGAAATCATAAAATTATGACAGCTCAATGACGGCAGTATTAAATTTTGGTAAAAAGATTGTTAAATTTGTATTGCAAATTGTGAAAGAAATGTGAACCGATCATGCCAGCGTTAGCATACTCGTTACTGATGCCCTTTGCAGCATACGTATTTGTGGTTCGTTGTGAGTAGAATATAAGAGCCAGATCAAAAGACTTTCTGAAACGGCGCTATTGGCGGCTCTGTCAGAATAAACCACCTTGCCCTAAAGTGCTGTGCAAATTAGCGTCTATGCCATGCCTAACCCTGGCGTGCCCCCATTGGGTGATCCGGTTTGAATGTAAGTGTATTGTCGGCCTTTGGTCCATCGGAACGATGCTATCCGATGCAGGCGGACGATAGCCCAATGAACTGTGTGGCCTGACGGTGTTGTAATGAATGCGCCATTTCTCGATTAGGATTTGGGCCTCCTTTAAGCCGTAGAACAGTTCGCCATTGAGCAGCTCGTCGCGGAACCGAGCGTTGAAGCTTTCACAGTATCCATTTTCCCAGGGTGATCCAGGTTCGATATAGGCGGTTTTGGCGCCGACAGCGGCGATCCAGTCCCGCACCTTCTGTGCAATGAACTCAGGGCCGTTATCTGACCTGATGTATTCTGGTGGCCCACGCAGTATGAACAGGTCCGTCAAAGCGTCCAGCACATCGGTTGAGTTGAGCTTGCGATCGACGCGGATCATAAGTGCCTCCCGTTTGTATTCATCGATGATGTTCAGTGTCCGATAGGCCCGCCCGTCAGCCGTGCGATCTTGGACGAAGTCATAGGACCAGACATGGTTCGCGCGTTCAGGCTTGAGGCGCACGCACGATCCATCGTTCAGCCAGAGCCGTGATTTCTGTTAATTTGGATGATAACTGCTGACTATGGCTTGTACTTGTCTTCAAATTCATAACCATACTCAAGCCCGAGATCCGCATTCGTTGAAAGTTCATAGGTTTTCTGACGTAAATAATCCATTAAAGCCCTTGTATCTTTGGCGTATGGAGCAAGTTCTTGGAAGGTCATAGGCTCTCCGACTGCAACCTTGACTTTACTATCCACGCGAGATCTAAACTCTTTGATCATTAAACCCATGCGCAGCGTGTAATGCAAGTGACTGGCAAGTTGGAACAGTCGGCTTGTATGGCCGTCAAAGTAAATCGGAACTACGGAAGCGTTCGATTTGATGATCAGGCGCGCAGTGAAGGCTCTCCAATTAGGATCCAAGGGCTGAGAAAATGGCTTCGCTGCAGTTGAGACGGTACCGCCTGGAAAGATGCCTATGCATCCACCATTTTTCAGATAATCCAACGCAGTTTTCCGCGTTTGAAGATTTATTTCTAAGGCCTCTTTGTTGGCATCAAAAGAAATTGGTAAAATTACTCGATTAAGGTCTTCAGATTTTTTGAAGACTTTATGGGCTAATATCCGAAAATCTGGACGTGTTTCATCCAAAATACGACCCAACATCAATCCATCTAAAATACCATAGGGATGGTTTGAAATAACAATTAACGGGCCTTCTTTGGGAATGGTCGAAAGCGAACCAAGCAGTACATCAAGCTCCAGACCATATCGTTCAACAATAACATTCCAAAAGGAATAACCTGCCTTAATTTCATCTTGATATCCTCTGGCCCGCTTAAGCAGCCCAATGCGACCTGTCATATTCTCCATAAGCTTAATGATAGTTCGCCCGCCTTTTGACTGGGCCGAATGTGCATAACTAATTTCTTTTACGTCTTTAGCATTCTCTAACATGTTTTTATGCCTCGAATTAATTTATCGCTTTGCAAAATATCTAACCAATGCTGCGGCACATTGCGTTTCTGAGTATTTTCTGCCTGCTTATCCAGAGAAATCACGATTTCTTTCAACATATTGGTAGCAATTTTTGGATCCCGACTTAGCGACTGCGGGCAAACTGACGGACCAATATTGACGTCAAAACGAAAGCGCCTTTTGTTCAAAGTCTCTTTAAACAGCGTAATATCGCGCAAGGTCGGATGAATCATGTCAAATAAATAAAAGAGATAAGAGTTTCGTGCAGCTATATGGACTGGGATAAGCGGACAATTGTATTTTTGTGCCACTGTTACAGCAGACGTCATCCAGTTTCGTTCAACCAATTTAAAGCCTTTGCGCTTCGCAAGTCGCCCAGATGGAAATATCACACCCAATTTTTCATTTTGAATCGCAGTTTTTATGAAGCGCAGAGTGGCTTGTGTGCTTGATTTTCTGCGTTTTTCTTTGCGCCATTCTACTGGCGCAATATGTTCTTCTAGTTGTGGGAAGATACGTAAATTGTCATTATTTGCAAAATAATACAAATCTCGCCGCTTAGTGCTGAGTACTTTGTATAAAATTATGGCGTCTGCGATGCCGGTTGGATGATTGGCAACGATTAACGCCGATCCAGTTTCTGGAATATTCTGTAAACCAGCGATATTTACTTGGCGCGCAATTTCAGTACTGAGTTTGTTTAGCACATCCGTACCCGATAGGTGCTCCAGATTTTTAGCCTCAGTAACTGTATTATTGTAATCAAGACAGAATTTTTGAAATGTATCTAACGCAGCCGTTAAAGGCGATTGTGACGAAAGCCATGGCGCTCGCTCATGTATCAGCCTATCTATAATGAGATCCATGCGATTTTACGAATGCCTTGCTACTTAAAATCATCGGAACTAACGCAACAGTTGCTTATGTCAGAGCTTACAATGCTGAAATTAAAAAGTTGAAAATTAAACAAGTATTTGCATAACCAAGCCATCTTAAATCCCTCATGTTACCCTGTTAGTGTAGGCGTGTTTTGTAACAATTTCTTATCAAGCAGAAAAAAATGAAAAATAGTTTAGACCTTATATGAGTTACCTCACGATGCCACCCGAGATCCCACCTTCATGATATGTACCCACACCTTCAAAACCTTTTACAAATGAACATCAGTTTTAAACAATAATTGTAGCACATCTTTGTCATAAAATCATTTTTGAGTATATAGAGAATTTACTTGACCATAAACTGAAGACTAAATTAATCGGAGCAAGTGTTAAGTTAGTAGTTCAAATCGGTGGCGTATCTGCCGCACGTTCGAAGAATTCCAGAAGAATTAAAACAAAATAAATAGCGCAGTGGAATTTTTATAGATGTTTACTTTGAAACTTAGCCGCTCAATAGAAGTAAACTGGCAGTTTAATGCCGCTAACCGGTCGCTCAAACTCCGCAAGGCAACGCGTAAGGGCTCTGAAAGTATTCCCTAAAATCTGTACTACTGACTTTGGTTTTTTATTCAGCCCAAAAACGTTTTGAGTTCTATTTCAAGGCGCCCTTTAAGGCAAGTGCCGCATAAATCGATCAAAGGTACGCCAAGAAATATAGGCATCAATTACAAGCGTCGACGCTCATCATTTTGCCAAGCGCTATTTATTGAACCAGTAGATTTATGCTATGCTATCAACTGATCTGAATTCTGTTCCTATGATAGCAATTAATATATTCGAAAGCACTTAATCTATTGCAGCAAAACTTTCATCAAGGATATCTCAGGTTAAATTCATTCATTTACAGGCGCAAGAGGATCAGTATGCAAACCAATGCAAATCTATCCAGGCAGCCCGTGGGAATGTGGAGGGATTAGAGAAACGATGCGGGACACTGTTGTCCCGACATATGATACTGGCTGACGTCGAACGGGACCCTGCGAAAAGAACTCCTCAACGCAGAATGAGTTCCTCACCACCGCGTCAAGCCCAGGTCGCTGTCAATCTTTGGCTCAGGCAATACAACCAGATCAGACCTCATCACGCTATCTAAACATGCGCCCACCCGTCCCAGAAACCTTATTAGGTCGCTCAAATGCTATGGACGAATATTAGGGGCTAGACGCTTAAGCACGGTAAGCAGTCGTTCTTCCATTCGAGTGATGGCAGCGAGGGTAGCTTCTGACAATTTGTCGATCTTATCCTCCATGCGTGTAAGGCGGTCTTCGCTCATAATCAATGCTTCCTGATTCTTTCGAAAATCGTGTGAATTGTTAAGGTTTGATGACTTTTTCCACAGTTTTTGTGGATAAAAATGTGAGTAAGATAAGAAAGTTGGGGATAAGTCAGCCACCTTGTCAAAATGCCGCACTTTGGGCTTTGTGGATAGCAGAATCTCGTGTACTCTTAAATTAATCTAGTCTGGGGGGTAACGAAATTTCAGGCTTAAAACTGGCAACGGATTTAAGGCTAAAACGGATTTACCACTGTCGGATTACAGATGTTGGAGAGGGTTATGATCTTCGGATTATTATCCACAAAAGCATCGGCGGTTAAATTGTGAAAACAAACTCTTCGGAGATTGCGGAAACAAATTAAACGCAGGAGGCGTTGGTTCGCTAACGCTGAAGGTAACTGGTGAGTTAGATTACAGATGCTGGGAAGGTTCTGATCTTCGGATAAGAAAACGGAAAGGCATCGGCGTGATAGAATTAGTGAGTAATGTCTTCGGATTTTACGCCCTTTGACTAAAACGCAGGACGCATTGGCTCGCTAATGCTGAAGGTAATCGGCAAGTTAGACTACAGATGTTGGAAAGGTTTTGATTTTCGGATCATCATCATCGAAGGCATCGGCGATTAGGTGGCGGAAGTGTTGTCTTCGGATAATGTGCCCGTAAACTTAGACGCAGGACGCAATGGTTCGCCCATGCTGAAGGTGGCTGACAGATGGATTAGAACAAGTGGCCGTTCAACAAGGAGCTTCTCCATGTTGGGCGGTCATTTTGTTTTTGACTTACCCTTTTTGGGCCAGCCAGCCTTCTGAAGTTCTCGTTTTCGGAGGATTGAATGTTGGTCAATGGAATAGTCATGACAAACCGATGAAGTGGTCTGTCAGTGTTAAAAGTGATACCCTTTAAGTTTATAAGGGCGCGACATCGTTTGGATCAAGGTCCCCGTCCTGGCGGGAAGAATGGGTGTGTAAATTGCCTCGCAAGAATTTTCCAAGCTCAGAAAATGGGTCAACTTCCTCCTATCACTCCTAAACATCTAAGTTCTGGCCCGCGTTTCATCTTCTAACAAAATCCTAATAAGTGTTTTTGTCATGCTTTTTCTTCTGTTTTGTAAATTAAATTTCCTGTTCTCGCTAATTTAATTCCTGTTAAATTTGGAAGTAAAATCATCTCTACCCAATAAAATTGGGATTTGAGGATCAAATGGAAGCTATTTTTGTTTATTTTCCCGTTATTTTCCCTGTTAACAGAGACTTTATCAAAACAGGAGCGTTCGGCACTCAACACGGCGACAATTCTCCATTTTTTTGAATAAATTCAATGATATCAGTGGCCTGGACCATTTATCGGGACCGCTTTTGGGACCACTTGGTCAGATTTTGCTGTATTTCGTCAAAGCTGGACAGGCAAAGAGGGTTGATCCGTCTCACAGTTAGATTCAAAACTATGAGATGGACCCCAAGATGCCAAAACTCCCCGCCTATGTCTTTAGACGCCAGAACGGCTCGTATCGCTATAAAAGAAACGTTCCTAAAAAGCTCAGACCCCTGATTGGAAAGGATACGCTCTATCGGCAACTGGGGGAGAGCTACTCAGAGGCGATGAAAGTCCTTCCCAAAGTGCACTTGGAAATAGAGCAACTGTTTGCAGTAGAAGAGATGATGCCTGCCAATGAACGAGCCCTGGCGTTTATCAGAGCAGTGCTGGGCGAGGACGTTGCGGATATGGTCAGCGGGGCAGGTGGTTGAGTATAGCCAAGAGGACTATGCGCTGAATGAGCTGGCCCAAACGATTGCTTGGCAAACTGCCACAGGAAGTGGTGAGGCAAATCTACAACGGTAAGCTACAGTCGCCGCCCATGACACTGGATACAGTCTTAAGTGAATATGCAGCCTATAAAGCCGGGGAAGTGTGAGAGATAAAGATGCCCTTACGTATCAATAGCTGCGCAAAGACCTTAAAAGCAGCCTGGGAGAGCATAAGCTGGAAAAGGGTAGCCTGGCAGAGATTACCAGAGCAGATGCCAATGCTTTCGGGACCACTTACTGGAGCGAATGAAGCCCAACTCAGTGCTGAGGAATGTGGCCGTTGTAAAGGCAGCCGTGAACTACGTGATAACAGAACATAGCCTTACCATTCCAAACGTATTCAACGGATTGAAGATAAAAAGGGGCAGGGCGAGCGTCGAGGATAGGCATCCGCTGACGGACGAGCATATCGCCATAGCAACCCCTGCTATCAGAATGACCCGCTTGCCTGGGCACTCTTCGTCACCTTGATAGATACAGGTGCAAGGCTGTCGGAAATCGTAGGGCTAGAAGTCCAAGATGTGGACCTGCAGGAGCGCTCAATAACCATACGCCCCAACAACATTAGAGGTCCTAAGACCAAAGGTCACATAGAACACTCCCACTGAGCCACAGGGCAGCAGAGACACTGCAGGAGCGTAGAAAGGCAAAAAGAAGATGGGAGGCTATATTCCCAAATACGCTCGCCCACGTGGCAATGATGCTGCCTTTGCTATGCTCATGAAGCGCTCAGGAACCATAATCACAGATAAGAAAGCTTACCATGCACTCACTACGCCACCGCATGAAGGACAAGCTGAGGAATACAGGCTGCCCGGAGGCCATCTCAATGGCCATCCTAGGGCATGGTTCTAACACAGTCGCTGCCAACTATGGCTCAGCTGTTTTAGACGTCATGAGAGAGCATATGGAGAAGGTGTGGTAGTTTCAGAATCCGTAAGAAAGTTCAAATTACAAGGTATTCGAACCTTTGCTTATAATTGGGCTGTTTTTTACCTTACTAGGCAAAAAATTCAAAGCAAAGCTCTTATTCTGCCAGCCAATATCAGAGTAGAATATCTTATTTGATGAAAACGTCCTTCACAGAGTTTGTTTATTAACGGGTAAAGGAATAAGGCCCTGCCCACATAATGACAGATGGGTGTCAGACACAAAATTTCTGAACGCATTTACTATCATATGTTTTTCGAAACTGAGAATATTAAGAGGCTGAGATATTTGACAAAAATGACGAATCAACGAGTGTACCATGAAAATTCATTTTTTTTGCCAAATTTTTCAGTTAAAAGCTTGGAACCCTGAATCGATAGTTCTAAAATCCAACTTTCAGAATGTTTTTTGCAGATAATTCCTGAAAGTGGTTGAAATAACTGCAACATCAAGGGACTTAAATGGGAGCCCTCATTTTGGATAATTTTAATGAGATCTATGAATTGGATAATTTTACTCTTGCAACCCCACCAATCACTTTATCATTCATCTTTGATCGAGGGCAAAACGTGAAGTTGAGCCAACTCCAGTGTAAGATGGATACGATTTATGTAGGCAGCACCGACAGAAAAGTTCAAGAAAATGATATTTAAAGTTACCAAACCACAGAAAACAGATCGATACCACACCAATCAAACGTTCAATAACACTTTTCCTGGACCATATTTCCATATGAGTGGGATCGGGATAAGTAAGCCGCTTAATTAAAAATCCGTGAGTTTTATTGAGAACTGTGAACACACATAATCATCATAGTACATGGTTCAAACACAGTCGCTGCAAACTGCGATTGAATTGCGTTCGTCGCTCGTTGAAGCTAGGATCAAGTGCGGAGTTAAACATTCTAAGCCAATACAGCCTGCACTTCAAAGAGTTGCATGCGATATAGCGTTTCTGGCAGTGCTTCGCTTTGGTTCCAAAATCAAGACCAAAGGGCAACAATTAGATCGCCTACCTTGATCACAGGGTCCTAATGCTTTAGGATCGCTTCAACAGCTTTTGATCCAAATGCATGATACAATCCTCCTTTAGTCCGATCCATTTTCACTCTCTATTTTGCTAATTTGGTCAGTTTTTGATGCTATCAAATCAGTCAAAAATGGTGATATCAGATTAAAATCAGGTGAACGATGAAACTTCTATAGCAAATGTCAAAGCTCAAATTGTGAAGTGCTATTAAAAGCTTCCCAGGGCGCAATTATTATTTGGCTAATCCAAACAAGTTACCAGAGTGCCCCAGAGTGGCACGAGGAAGACACTTTAAAGACTAACCATAAGAGGGGTATCAAAAAAGGAAGTGCTTAAAGAGAGCATCAGAGAGCAACCTTAGTGACATAGAAAAAATATCTCAAAGCTATGGAAATAAAGACAGCCCTAATAGCAGACGATAAAGAATAAATTGTATTGTAGTTTGTTCTAAGCTGACAGGGTATTGGGAACACCCAAACCCTTATGTATTATATATTATTATATTACGACTTACATATTACGTCTTACGAATTACCCTTACAGCTTATCCTTTAACCTTAGGAGCCTTTCCTGAGGTGTTTTTTTATTTTTGTATTAAGAACAGAAAGATATTTTAGAATGACCAAGTATATTGATCCAAAGCTCTCCCAAGAGACCCTAGAAACCTACCAAGGCTATAGCCTTCAGGTGTTTACCTCAGGGCGCATTAAGCTGAGCTTTCATAAGAGCCATAAAGACAGAGTAGAGTACTATGCAGTAAAGCCTAAGCGCTCAAGAGGAAGCCTATAAGCGTCAGTATAATCGTAGTGCTTTAACTGCCCGAGCATTACCAGTTAATAGAAGAGCTACTGGCTGAACACCCCAACAGCCTCATCTACAGGGTGCATCTTAAAGGGGATATCAATGCCACTGCTGATAATGCCATGTGCTTGTACCCACAGATAAAAAGGACCTCCTTCATCTGGTACTAGGTAGCCTAACCCACCAATGGCAACTACCAACTCAAGTCATAAACGCCTTACTAACAGCAAGTGGTCCTAAAGAAAGGGCGCACCGCTATCTTCAATGAGTACATGGCCAGCTATCAGCATGACTGGGTGGATATAATCTTCTGAGCAGGACTACAGAGATGGGTATCCGAGAGCCTAAAGCTGCGAGCTCCTATTTGCTAAGATGATCATCAAGATAATGATTTTTACCTTTTAACTGAAAAAATCACTATTATTCGCATGGGCTTGAGTGTCATAACGTTCAAATTCAAAATTGGAGAGCAAAGCGACCTTCGAAGCTGAAGAGATATATGTCTGCTATATGGACAATCCAGTTGTTAACGGCTGGAGGTTTAAAATGGGCCGGTGTGTCGAATTTGTCTACCCATCTCTGTTCTTTTCCTAATGTGTAGTTGACTTGTGATCACGCCGACGACTTTCTTTTTTATTGTAAAAGTCTTTGTTAAAAAAGAAAACACCGACGTAAGACTAGTTTGTTAAAAAAGAACGCATCTACTTGCAAAACCTAGGAAGAAACCATGCAGAATTTATCAACAGATTTGGACCGGTTGATTGCTTATTCACGTGTTCTTGGCACCAAACCGCAAATGATCCAAGCTGCCGGCGGAAACACCTCGCTAATATCAGATGGTGTGATGTGGATCAAAGCATCGGGCCGCTGGCTGAGTGATGTCGATGATAAGAGCAGTTTTTGTGTCTATGGATTTGAGCCGGATACTCGTCGCATTAGAAACCCCGAGGCAACAGATGCCGACATGCGCGCATGTGTTTGTAACGAAAGTGTAGCGGTGCGTGCTTCGGTTGAGGTGGCCATGCATGCTGCCTTCCCTTACCGTTTTGTTGTGCATAGCCACTGCGTGGATGTTATCGCAATTCTTATCCAACAAGATGCAGAGCAGCGTCTAAAAATGCTTGGAAGGGCTCGACTGGGCCTTTGTCCCTTATGTGAAGCTCGGAGTTCCACTAAGTCGTGTAGTCAGCAAGGCTGCTCAGACGGGCAATGTGATTTTTTCTTTCAGCAAACTTCCGTTTGATTGTCGTGCTGCAATACTCTTAAAGAAATAGATACGTCACACAAAGAGTCTTACGTCGTTTAGCAAAAAATACTGTGGCGACCATGCCTGTGCCAAAAGCCCCCCAGCTGGCCCTTAAAGGTTCCGTTTCTCGGGCGAAAGACCCAATCAGCCATCAGATTGCCCATGATGAACTTGGATAAATATCCCGTCAAAGGGAAGTTTTACCCCTGATATATTGGTCTTTCTTGGGCCTGCGTTACCCGTTTTAGAACTGCAGGACATCGTTCTGGAAGATTTAGCGCAACTTGCCAAATCGCCGTTACCTTTTAACTGTGCTGTTATCGTTCGCGGGTCGAGTGGCGCTGCGAGATACGCATACTTAGGCAGTGAGGCGTTATTATGTTGTGCGCGTGATGTACTGTCAGTTTTACCAGAAGACAGTGACATTGCCTATTTCAGCGAAAAAGAACAGTTTGAATTGCTCAATTGGGATTCTGGAAAAATACCGCCAAGCCTTAAATGAACAGAGTGCTTAGATGTCGTTTTCCGTCCAACGTTTGGTTATATTTGACCTTGGCAAGACTAATGCAAAAATGATTTGCGAACGGTTCAATGGATTCTGATATTTCAACATCGATCAAGGCTCAATACAGTATTAACGAACGGCCTTACCCCAATATTATCGGCTTGATGGACTTTATTATAGGAGCCTTGGTTGAATTCTCAGAAGTCTGGGCCGATCGATGCTATCATGGTTTCCACCCACGGCGCAGGAATTGCCTGCATGTCGGATGGTAATCTTGCTATGCCGATTATGGATTATGATTTTTCTGGTTTAGATCAATCTGCGGCGGCTTATGACGCGATCAGGTCTGATGTTACAATCACAGGTTCGCATAGGATGCCGCGAGGGTTACATTTGGGTGCGCAATTACATTGGCTAATGAATACGCATCGCAGCAAAATGAGGGATGTAGATCAATTACTGTTCCTGCCGCAATATTGGACATATTGGTTGTCAGGTGTTGCGACCAGCGAAATTGCTTACGCAAGTTGCCACACAGATTTGTGGAACTTCCAAACAGGTGACTATCTTGATCTGCCAACGCTTGATCTCAACCTTCCGAAGCTGATGCCGCCGTTTTCACAGCCAGGAACAAATATTGGACCGCTAAGAGACGAATTGTGCCAATACCTCAGGCAATCAAACCCACCGATGATTTTGGGAGGCGGTCATGACAGCACATTGGCATTGGTGCCCTCTATCCTAGACCACGTGGAGCCGGTCACTGTGTTATCGACAGGTACTTGGATATGTGTCTTTGCTTTGAATGATGATCAACTGCCGCTAGATTTGGCGTTTGGACAGATGATCTCATTGGATCCTTTTGGAAACTTTGTTCCAAACATTCGATTTATGGGCGGAGAAATTCTTGCTCGTTTTAGCGGCCTTCCTGAAAAGAGTGGGCTGGAACCGAACCCACAAAAATCGAAGATATTTTCGACGCCCAAAACGCATGGTTGTCGGATGAAAATGGAGCAGCTGTTGATCCGTCGCTAATACCTAAACACAGAAGAATGGACTTGCTTTCTGGTTTTCTTGCACAGGCAACATCTGAAGCGATGGATGCCATTGGCGCGAGTGGGCCAATCTATATAGATGGTCCATTTGCCAAAAATTCGGCTTATTTGGCAAAAATAGCGGACCGGCAAGTACACGATGCCAATGGTTCCGGCGTAATTTCTGGGATCGAGCGATTGCTACGTTCGTAAGACGATGAGTACGCTACGCAGAAAACGCAGTCATTTTTTTTAATTTTCCTGTAAAGAATGAAGGTGTATGGAAGCGTGTTATGTCGGTCGCCTGTAAGTATCTTACCCCCTGAAACCCACGCCAAATAGTAAGGTTTTCCGAAATCTGCACTGCAAGTTTAAGCGGCTTAACAGTTTCAGTGTTTCAGTAAATGGACATTCGGAAAATGCGTATTTAAGGTCACTTTGGGCTCTAAGCAGTCATTCGCTGCAATGCGATTAAATGTTCGCTTTGCGTAAAGCGTGCCAAGTGCCCCGTAAACCTTGATGTATTACCTAAATTAGCCTCCCCCTGTTCTTTGGTGGAGGTTTTTTAAGCTTTGCGTCGGATAACCATTATGTCCCATAGTAAGACGAATAAGATATTAGTTGCATTAGATGGACCCATTCTATGTCAGATGACAAAGAAATCGCCAATTAAGCGATTTGGATGAACAACTTCTAAATGAAGCAATAGTAAGGCAAGACACAGGTCGCTTGACACATCACTGTCATACGCCTGTGTCACTGGGAGGGCAGGAAAAGGGGAATTCATGTCGTACTCTCGATTTGCGATTTACTATGTGCCGCCTCGCACGGGCCCTTGGCTGATTTTGGAGCGTCTTGGCTCGGATGGGATGTAGGCAGGCGTGAGGCGGTGCTCAACCGCCTATGCCCGAGTTGTATGACATCATCGATGACACCGCGCAATTCACGGGCTGCACGGGACATTGAAGCCGCCCTTTTCGCCTGAAAGACAATCGGACGATGGCCACGCTGGAACAGGCGACAGCAGACCTGGCGAGCGCCGCTGGCACCTGCGGTTTGCGATCCATTAGATTTGACGACACTGGGTGGGTTTTTGGCCTTGACGCCACGGGCGAGTCGGCGCTGCGCTTCAACGAGTGGCTGCGGCGTGCGTTCGTGACCTCGACGGGTTCCGTGCCCCTGCCAGCGCCGCAGAACGGGCTCCGTCGCCGCGCCGTAGGGCTCAGCGTCTGTCAAGACGCCTTGCTTGTGCAATGGGGTTACCTCGTGGCGTAATGGCAGAGTTCAAATTTCACCTGACCTCGTCGGGCCGCTTGCTCAAAAGAAGACGTCGACCATTGGTCCCAGACGGTCCTGGCGCGTGCTGCCGGATTTGAGTGCACCTTTCGTCGTGGACCAGATTGCCCTTGTGCGCTGAACGGGATGACGGTCGGTTCGAGTTGATCCAACGCTACACGCTCGCCGGATGAAGCAGCGCTGCACCACGAGCAATAGTCTGTGACAATGGGCCATCATTGGCTAGGTGGATCCACCTTGAGACCTTCAGGCAAGGGCTTATTGGCTTCTTCAAGGCTCTTGGAAATTTCTTCTGTTGTCTCTCGACCCGTGCGGACTAGACGCCGGGCCAAGAAGTCCCTGGCTCTCGCGGTGATGTTGAGAACCAAAAATCGGTGGAGAGATATTTGACGCATGCGCGAGAGCTTTGCGCGAAAGTTCACGAGGCAATCAGGTTCCCTTGCCAAGCTGGTATTTCACGGTAATCGGGATGCCGTAATGTAGCCCGTGTGCACTCCAATGGATAGCAAATGCTCCGTCTTGAACGAGAGTCTCAAATTGCTCAACAGACACTGCGTCATACTCCTCGCCGACTAGTTCAGGCGCGCGGGTGATGACGCGGCGCACCAAATGCAGATAGGGCATCACATCGTGTAGAGCCCGCCATGACACTGTCCTTGCCAACCCCCGAAGGACCAACGACTGCGATTAGGTCGCCCTTGGAGTTCAAGGCGAGTGTCATGCAACCATTCCAGGCGGTGAAGCGGCTAATATCAATTTCGCGATCACATACGCGGCTTCGTGCGGCCTCATCATGGAAAATGCCGATGATCGCCGCACCACGCGCTTTGGCGTCTTCGATTAGGGACGAGCACCGACATCTCGGTTGGCCGCATCAAGACTTGCGGTCGGTTCATCCAGCAGTATCGCAGGGAAGTTATAGGGTAAAGCCACGGGCGATATTGACCGCGCTGTTGCTCGCCGCCCGAGAAAGTTGTTGGTGAAAGGACCACAACCGTTCTGGGATGTTCAATTGGTGCAAAAGAGCCGATGCGCGGCGCTGCGCATCGCACTGCCGAAACGCCTAATAGGCGCAAAGGCTCTGCCACCACATCCAGGGTCGGACCCTAGGTACGACGCGTAGGAATTGGCTGACATAGCCGGCACATCGCGGCGCAATGTGATTATTTCGCGGGCTCGGCTTGCACAAGGTCCAGATCGTCAATAAGAATTTGACCAGATTGGTCGAGTAGTTGCCGTATATCATCCGCATAAGCGTTGATTTACCGGCACCAGATGCCCCCGTAAGCGCGACACATATCGCCGGGCGGCCAACGGCAAAGGAAACATCATTGATGACCTCAATTACCGCACTGCCTTGATTGTGCAGCGTAAAGGCTTTGGAAACGTGCTTAAGTTCAATCATGACCTCACACCTGTAAAACGGAGCTGACAAGAAGCTGGCTGTAGGCGTGCTGGGGATCATCCAGCACTTGATCTGTGAGACCGGCCTCAACCACATGACCGTCTTTCATAACCATCAGTCGATCCGCCAACAGCCGCACCACAGCCAAATCATGGGTCACGATGATGGCCGATAAGCCCATATCGCGCACTAATCCGCGCAACAGATCTAGCAGGCGCGCCTGAACCGATACATCCAGTCCGCCGGTCGGCTCGTCCATGAACACAAGCCTTGGGCCCGTCACAAGGTTACGCGCGATTTGCAAACGCTGCTGCATCCCACCTGAGAAGGTTGTGGGCGGTCATCTATCCGAGAGGCGTCAACTCGACCCGGCCCAGCCAGTCGCTGGCCTTATCGCGAATATCGCCATAATGCCGCTCATCCAGGCCATTAGCCGCTCTCCTACGTTGCCGCCCGCGCTGACACCCATGCGCAGCCCATCGCGAGCATGCTGGTGAACAAAGGCCCAATCGGTACGGCCGAGCATTCTACGTTCGGGTTCGGACATGGAGATCGTCTCGCGGGGACCATCACAGCGGGTGTCAAACACGACTTGGCCCGCATCGGGCGCCAAATTACCTGCCATGCAGTTAAGCAGCGTAGATTTACCCGATCCACTTTCGCCCACAATCCCCATCACTTCGCCGGGATACAAGTCAAACGACACATCGGCGTACAGCCAATATGGGCGCCGTATCGCTTCGTTATCCCCTGAACGCGTGCAGCAAAGGTGTCATGCCGCGTCCTTTCCTTTATGACCAGCCGCTTGACGGGTCTCGCAATAGTCCGTATCCGAGCAGATAAACATCCGCCGGCCCGCATCATCGACAATCAGCTCATCAAGATAACTGATCTGTACTGCCACACATTCCGCAGGGATGATTGGCTTTAGAGGCTTGAAACGGGTGATCTTCAAAATCGAGGCTGATGACATTTGTATAGGGTGGCAGCGCGTAGATGCGTTGCTCACGGCCTGCGCCAAAAAGTTGGATTGCCGCCGATATCGCCCAGTTTGGGGTTGTCGAATTTCGGGATCGGCGATGGGTCCATGACATAGCGTCCCTCTACCTTGACCGGATAGGCATAGGACGTAGCGATATGGCCATGGCGGCTGATGTCTTCGTAAAGCTTCACATGCATTAGCCCATATTCTTCGAGGCTGTGCATCTTTCGATGTCTCGCTTTCTGCGCGGTTCCAGAAAACGCAGAGGTTCGGGAATAGGCACCTGATAGACAAGGATTCGCCCTTCGCCCAAGCTCTCTTCGGGGATGCGGTGGCGGGTCTGGATCACCGTCGCATCCCTGTGTTGCCGTCGTGGTCGCAACTCCCGCTGTGCGCTGAAAAAAGTGCGGATTGACACGGCGTTCGTAGTATCATCAGCGCCTTGGTCGATCACCTTGAACGTGTCTTCAGGTGTCAATACTGCTGCTGAAACTTGCACACCTCCCGTGCCCCAGCCATAGGGCATTGGCATTTCGCGAGAGGCGAAGGGCACCTGATAGCCCGGAATAGCGAGCCCCTTAAGGATCGCGCGCCGGATCATCCGTTTGGTTTGTTCATCGAGAGATAGAGCGAAGTTGTAATTGTCTTTGGTGTGTCACAGTACTATCTCAAAACAGGTGTAAGCCCCAAAAAGAACCAATTTCTATAGTATGGGGAACGAAATGTTGAGTTTTGGATTTGGTGTTTTGATTGCACTTGTAGGCTTACCGTGTTTGAACGGCTTCGTGGCTTGGGTGCTGCCCTAGCTCGTGCCGGTTTTGCCTGCTAATGACTACTGCGGGCCAGATGGTTGGTTTATGTACGCCAAAGGCCCAGTCCGGTGTGTTTGATCGCTGAACTCGTCCCGACCAAAACGGATCTGATTTCAAAGGGTAAGGCGTCATAGCAGCGCTCTTTCATTCAAACCCGCCCGAAGGTCTGCGGCGTTGGTAAAGCGGATGGCATCCACGCCGTGCGGCCTGCGCTCCAAGGCAATTGTGAAGCCCGTCATCGATATAGACGCATTGATCAGAGGGCACTTTCGCGTGGTGCAAAGCGTGTTGCCGATTTTCGTAGCCGGGTTTCAAAACGCAAAGCTCGTCGGGCAAGGACGTGTTGTACCAAAGACCTCACCTAATTTAGGCTGCACCTTTAGGCCCTCAGGCCATTTTTCCGCGGACCAATCGGTGATGGCATGCAGCGTGACGTCTCTGCCTTTGAGCGCATAAAGCGGGTCCCAAGTTGCAGACAATTTATCTGGGACAGCGCGGTGTAGCGGCGAATATGCTGCGCCACCCGCGTGCCGTTTTCGCCTAGGTCATCAGCCCAAGCCAGATGAGGCTGCCAGTCCACAAGGACACCGCCAATTTCGAAGACCACCGTATCGGCAGTCATTCCGCTGCCTTCGGAACCTGATCGCCCAGGGCTTCTCGGCGCAGCTTGCGCACCAGCTCTAGCTCAGATTGGAAATCGACGTAATGTGGTAGCTTGATATGCTCAAGAAAGCTCCGTCGCTTTTGATATTATCAGCGGTGGTACAGCACGAATTCCGCGTCCTGTGCTGGAGCCCCGACGTTGTCCTCGCCCAGTTCTTCCCAGCGTAACGCGCGATCGACCAGTGCCACTGAAATTGCTTTGCGTTCGGTCTGACCAAAGACCCAGTCCATAACCGCGCGTAAATTGCGGCGGCTCTGTTTTTGAGCCAGTGAACTGGTTAACCGTTTCGCATTCGGTCAGGGTGACTTCGCCGATCTCGACCGCGAAGCCCAGTTCGGGGATGTCCATCTCAATCGGAACGGACCCAATACGCAGCTCGCCAACGAAGGCGTGGTTGCAGCCCGTGGCACACGCTGTGTTGAATAAGCAAGGCCAAGTGTAAAGCCTTCGTCCGCGCGGGTCAGGGCCCAGTGGGTTGTGGCAGCAGCTTTGGCGGGCATTTCCAGGCGGTTCGCGGGTCAAGTCGTGGGGCGGTGTGTTATCCCGAGGGGCCTGTTCGATCAGCTCTTCAAGGTTCAGAAATTCGGCAACATGAGGCACATCGCCTTTGACCAGCGCCGCGGCTCGGAGCTTCAGCCACTTCACCGCCCACGCTGCGGCCAGCTTGAAATCCAGCAAACGGTGGGTGTAGTCGTAGGTTGGTCCAAGGACTTGTCCTCCTGGCAAGTCTTTGAAGGTCGCTGAAATGCGTCGATCGCAGGCCATTGCACCCGGTGTCCACCGGCTGGGATGCGCCAGCGGGGCAAGGTGGTGCGGTAAGCACGTATCAGAAAGATTGCCTCGATAAGATCACCACGCGCCTGCTTGATCGCAAGTGCTGCAAGGTCAGGATCATAAAGCGAGCTCCTCGGCCATAACGCGGTTTACTGCAAGGCTCAGCTGCTCGCGGATTTGTGCGATGCTGAGTTCTGCGACACCCTTGTCCCCCCGGCGTTCTTCGGCAAGCCAGTGCATGGGCATTCTCGATGGCGCGCTCCCCACCTTTGACAGCGCCGTGTACATGTTACGAGACCTCCGTGGTACGGGGTAGCGCCGCGATTTGGTGGGGCGGCTGTGAATATGAAATCCAACCCCAGCGGGAATAGCATCCTATTGGCTTGAAAATGCGGCACGTTTCGGTAAGGAAAGCATCGCTTGATCCTTGATCCCGGGGCCAGACAGCTTAGCGCCCAATGAGGTAAGTTGGGGCGTTTCTACAATCAGAGTGGCAGAACGGTCCGGATATTCCGACGTCCCGACAGGATAGGCCGACAGCGGCTCAGGCGCATCCCATGAGCCTACCGCAAACATGCTGCCAGCTCCGCCGGACCAACAAAGGGGAGAACCGATATGGAATGATTAGCCACTCACGAACATCAGCGCAATCGATCGCGCCCAGTTGCCGGATAAATTCGGCGTTTCAGTGTCAAGCCAAAGGGTCAGTAGGACAGTTCCCGCCGCAGACGACAATGAAGCCGGCGGCTCTGCACCTTTCGATGTCTCCGAATGGTCCCGGCGACGGGCCATCGCCTCCATCACAGATCGAAAGGCATGTGCTGACTGGGTTGCAGGATTAGTGAAGCCGCCAGAGAGGGTGTGTTTGCCTGCATCAGTCTTTTTCTCGCGTCATGGTGAAGAAGTCTACCTTTGTTGCGGCCGCTTTGGCGCGCGGGCTGCTTTGGCCGCGTTCATTTCTGGCTTCCAGCGGGTTAAGGACCGCTTGGCGTAGCGCGCTGCTTTTTCGGTTTGCATGAGTGCGTCGACGAGGGGCTGCGGTTTCAGCATCCGCTTTTCGGCGTCCCTGAATGTAGGCGGGACCTGTTTCGCCGCCGGTTTCCAAAGTCAGGGCGCGCAGCGGGTGATGGTCATCTCAACTAAGATTAAACGGGGCGCCGATCGCCCCGGCACGCCCGCGCACCATCGCGCTGCTGCAATCTCAGTGGGCACGCAGCCACGGGTGAAATCGGGCGCGCCTCCATTTCACCCTCCAACAAGGCAGCAACACGGCCTTCGGGAGCTTTCGCCAGCTTGCCCATCCACGCTTATGCGCAGAGTTATTTTCGTGTCCTGTGTCTTTCATCCCCGACAACTTGGCTCTCCTCTCCACAACTGTACATATCGTATCAACCATCATTGGCCATGATAGAAGAGTTTTTGTAAATTCTTTGTGCGACAGCCCCGAAGAGACTTCCTGAGATGGAAAGCCGCTGCAAATGTATCACGGCGCAGCGAATTCGGCGGAAGGGCGCAACAGCCCCGGTGACAAGTTACCGACCGAGGCGGCGCTATCGGCGCATTTCGGCGTAAACCGCCATACAGTTCGTCACGGGTTCTCTTGGTTGGATTGATGAAGCGGGCTGGTTCGCACACGGCGCGGTGCGCGCGCCTATGTGGCTGCGACACCGAACGATTATCCGATTGGGCAATCGTATCCGGTTTCATGAAAAATCTGACCACTGCGGGACGCCAACCGTAAAAAACGCGAATCTGACACTGGATACCCGCGCGCGGCAACCGCAGAAGAGGCGCAAGCGTTGCACCTGATAAACAAGCGATACGGTCTGCGCTTATCACGGGCTGTCCTTGGCGGATGGTCAGCCGATCGCGGCTTTGGAAAGCCTGTTTCCGATCACAAAGCTTTCTGGAAGTGCTGCAGCATTATCCGAGACAAGCAGCGTCACCGAAGCGCTGGAGCATGGAAGGTATTTATGAACTACACGCGTGTCTCAACCCGGAGTTCACGGCGGTCCGCGCACCCGCGACCTCATGCGCTGCTCTTGCAGGGCCGCTGAAAGTGATCCGTTGTTGCGAACGTCCAGAGTGAATGCGTCCGGAGGCTGGTGAGCCTGTCGAATACGGTCGCATATGGTTTGCGGGGATCGGGTTACACTGACCCTTTGGACACCTTTTTTGCGCGCGTAGGCCTAGGCCTGACTTGCAGGCCATTTTGGCAAAAGTGGCACAGTTTTGTCCTGTTCACGCCCGTTTCCGGCAAGTGCAAGCGCGGCGTGATACAGCATGGTGATCGCTTCCTCATGCTTGATGGGCAGGTTTTTTGCTTCGCAATCGGAGTGCCGATATCGACTCGGATACCTCTGGCGCTTCCTTGTTGAGCGTTTCATGAAACAAGGTAATGTCGCGCAGGCTTGGATGGATCAAATCAGCAGAGGTAGAACAATACCGTGAGTTGCGCGCTTCTTCTATCCGCACAGGAATAATCGGCAAATCGAATTTTCGCGCCAAGGTCACAGGCGACGCCATCCATGGGCGTTCATGAAGCCGGAAACCGCGCCGCTTTGGCTAATCGCCCTGACGGAAAGATAACGCCAAGACGCCCCGACCTCGACCGCCTGTTTTGTGTAAATCATCGTTGCGCGTGTCTCAGTTTGGGTGCGCCGGTCGACCCGCCATTCGACGGGGGGCAATCATATCTTCCATCTGTGGAAGGGAGGCGCAAAATATCGCTATTAGCGAAGAAATATGTATCGGGCCGCTTCTTCGTCGCAAGCAGTCGGTGCAGGATGATCCCGGGTCCGCGATCCCGGTTGGATGGTTAGCCACAATCAGCCCCGGACCGGATGCGGGGTATTCTCAAGCCCTGAGCAGGGTCACACGCTGGGTCAAAAGCCGGCCGAGATGGTCCATGATTTTTGTTGCTGGGCCAGTCATGCGCATCTGATTTTGTGAGTTCAAGGGCCTTTTCATAGCTCAACAGGCGATCAAGAGCAGGCACGGGCCACGCGCGCAAAAGGCCGGTTGACGGACAGCCATTTTGCGCGTTCTTCAATCAATGGATCAATCTCGATCTTTCATATCGGTTTATTTCCATAGAATTGAAACAGCTCTTATGACAGTTAAGACTTTTCCGCCGTTCCTGAGTTATCGTGCGGGTTTATTGAAATCAGGGAGCCCTCGCCCAAAAGGCGAGGGCCGAGAGGGCTTTGTCAGGCTGACGGGAGGGGGAGGATCAATGCGTTACGCGAAGGTAAGGGCCTATCTGCCCCCATGCAGCTTGTATTAGGTCATCGTTGCGGACCAATCAGAGAAGATGCCCACGACGCCACGACCTGCGGCCAATGCGTCGATATATTCATACATCACCCATCACTATTGGTGATGTCTGCAATGGACTAACAGTACCAGACGCCACCGGACATGAGAGGGCCAGGCCGCTCTCGATTGTCAATGTGATGATCTCCAGTCGCCTGCTTTGGCTTGCACAGCCAACTCTGACGGTACGATTTCTCCGTCTGCGGATGCGTTGCAATCAGCATCCGCGTTCGCGGTGCGATGTAGTTCACACCTGACTGATATTTCAGCTCTCCAGCGTGTTGGGTGACGTGCCCGCAACCATGGGGGAATAGCACTTCGCTAAGCTCTACCATCCATCAAATAAACCGCCTGCGCACCCCAGTTCCGTTCCGCTTCGATCAAATAGAGCACATCTTCGAGGTTAAGAGATTGAAGCCAAACACCGTCCCGCATCTGATCAATGAGGTAGTAGCGGACCATATTCCATGTTTTCAATTATTTGTGCTGTGACTGGCAAAGCTCCGTAGCACGTCAAAATGAGCAGCAGTGTTTCGCATTTTTATTTTCTACAATTGTATTGTTGGAAGGATCGAATGCGAACATGACAGAGAGTGATAGTTATACGAAGAAACCACTATTTTGTACGAAGCGGGGCTTGCGCTCAACTTCTATACTGTTCTTCAAACTTGAAGCCGTATTCAGAGGACAGGACACAATCAGGGGACAGCGCATATGTCTGGTTACGCAGGAAATCCATTATGAAGACGTCTGCATAACGGGCTTGGATTTTGGCTTTTCGGAAGTTTGATCATTCGTCTTGTCGCGCAGAGTTTTCAGCGGACGCAAAGCGTGTGAGGGTTTGGTTATGCGATTGCGAGGGTTTGCGGGTTGAGGGTTATTTTGTTTGCGGCCTTGAGCAGGTTTTGCCCGATTGCCGCCATCGCCAGTTGGGCGTGGGTTTTGGTGACGCCAAAGTAGCGTGCGCGGTGCAAGCCAAAGAGACGTTTCATGGTGCCGAAGCATTGCTCTACCCGAAACCGGCGTTTGGAAATCAGCTTGTTGAAGCGCTTTTCTGAGGCCCGCAGCGGACGATTGCGCGCCGCCTTCCTCATGATCCCGTCGCGGTGTTTGTCACGCAAACTGGCGCGGTTGGCCTTGCTTGCATAGGCCTTGTCCGCCAGCACGCGCTGTGCTTTCGCGCCTTCGATCATGGTTTCAAATTGGGGGCTCTCGGCCTGGTTGGCAGGGTGTGTGGACCTTATCGACAAATCCTCATCCGTGCGGCAAAGGCCTTGTAGCCGAGTGTGGATTACCCTCTTTGCCCCAACACGCATCCGGATCGGCGCTGTAATACATCTGCGGATCATCCGGGCTTCGCCTTCGGCCCGATCTTCGGGCGCGTCGATATGGGTGCGGGGCCGCGCTTTTCCACCAAAGTCGCGTCGATGAGCGCGGCCTCGGCCTCCTTGAGCTTCAGCCCATGCGCCTCGATCTGACGGCAAACCTCAGCCAGAAGATCGTCGTAAACACCACCTTTCACCAAGGCGTTGCGAAAGCGACAATGGGTCGTCTCATCCGGTACGGAGCGTGCAGATTGAGCCCGCAAAAGATCATGAAATCCAGCAGAACCTTCAGCGCCCGCTCCAGCTTGGGGTCGCTCAAACGTGCTATTGTCCAATCAGCAGGCACTTGAACAGACCAGTGGATCATAACCTTTGGGGGATAACTGAACGTCCAAGACCGCGTTTGAGAATGGACGAAAACGACGACCAATCCATCAGCGCATCAATCTTGGCCAAGGCATCATCGACCCCAATCCGATCCACCGCTTCACGCAAAAATAGGTCCATGAAAACATCCCCGAAAAACTGCGAAAACCATAGCGCTCCAGACAGTCTGTGTAATCCCGTCGTTACGCAGAGGTCTTCATGCTTTTTCCGACGCTCGAAAAAAAAGCCGACAGAGTGTCTGGTGAAATCGTCTGATGGTGATCTTGACCGGCTTTTTCAGGCGCTCTTGCGGAATTCATTCAGCAAAAGCGCGACCTGCAGATTATAATGGATATGGCTGCTACTGATGAATTTTTGACCCTGCCAGCCCATTTACAATTTGAATATGTACTTTATTTTTTATCCATAGACAGCAAACTCAACCTTTTTTGAACGGACTAGTCTTATTCCGTTTGAATGTACTATTTTTCCATTAGATTGTTGCAGCAACTACTGGGGCCTTCTTCAACTCAATTAGCACACCAAATCCCCCTCTTTCCACTTCAATATTCCCTATCGTTTATTCTCATTGCAGCTGCTGGTCCCCCGGATATCAACCAGAGACGTCTATGGGTCCTCTCGTCGCTCTCGATGAAGCTTGTGAATTGCTCCAAGTAATGCTGGGTAGTAATAGTCTGATGCCAGCACGTCGCATAAACCGTCCTCGACCATATCACTGCACTCACCGAGCTTCAGTATGACTGCCCCCTCTTAAGTACATTGGGTGCTCCAAACACCGTAATATCATTTTCATTTTTAGCATGCTGAGTGACCTCTGCAGTCATTGGGAATTCGGTAGTTTTGGACCCAAGCTTACGGAAGAAATCTCTGGTTTCAATTTGCGTATCGTCATGACTGAGCAGAGGTATGTTTCTAAGGTTTGCAATTTTAGCAAGCTCTTTTATTTTGTTTGGAACTTCGGGTTTTTCTCTCCCAAATTTTCCCCAACTTTTCTAGATAATCTTTCTCGCTCATACCGGACCTCTTAACCTTTGAGCCAATTCTGTCGGTCAATCTTGGATCTTTCAAATTAGCTGCTTCAAAGTCGAGCGAATGTTCAAATGGTCTTTGCTGCAGTGTAGTGTTGAATGGACGCATAGTAATTGAGGTGTGGTCGTTGAAAGCCAGTGCTGAGAGTAAAGTATTCAAAAACGATTTCTCAATAAATTCAATTGCCTCAAATGCGAAGGTTTCCCACCTTATTTGGATTCTGTTTTCGACCTGACAAATAATTGGAAAATCTGTCTATGAAAGATATAAGTTTTTGAGAGCTATCAATTGACCGTAGACCGTCTTCCCAGCTGAATGTAATCGCATGATAACCAGTGGTGATACCATTTGTTGCAAGTTGTTTATCTGTCTCTTTAATTGCTATTTCCAGAGGTATTTTTACACCAGGTCTTGCAGCATAATTTGTCTTTCGAATTAGGTCGCCATGAACGTCAATCAAGAGGGCGTCAGAAGAAAACCCTTTCCCATGATTGTAATATCAGCCCTAAAGTTATCACCGATTCCAGCAATAAGCCCATTTTCAATTAACACGTCATGTTTCAACCGTACCGGTTGGTAGAAGAACATTAGCGCCCTGAATAAGAATTGATTGAGTAATTCATTTTTAATCCACATACTTTCTTATTGATAATTGAACTGAATTACCGAGAAATAATTTTTTGCCTGGCGTAATTGCTGATTTGCTCGATCCCTAAGACAAGTATGAAAATCATTCCAATTATAACCATCGCCCGGTCATATGAGAAAAAATTGAATAAGCTTTGTAATTGTAAGCCGATGCCTCCGGCCCCGACAATTCCGAGAATTACAGAAGACCTAATCGCTTTTTCAAATGCAAATAGCGAAGTTGCAATAAGACCTAGCATGGCTGCAGGGATGACAGCTGAAAAAGTTGCATCTATTTTGGTGGCTCCACAACACTCCAAAGCTTCTGCAGGACTTTTATCAACCTCTTCCATTTCTTCAGCAAAAAATCGCCCACAGAGCCCTATTGTGTCCACCATAATAGCGAGTGTACCAGCAAAAGACCCAAGACCAACCACTACCACAAATATTATAGCCCAGACTAGGTCAGGTACAGTTCTGAAAAATGCAATTAACCCTTTAGAAAAAAATTCCTATGGGTCTGAGATAAGGGGAGGTGAACAATAAATTTTTAGAGGGCCAGCAATGCCAGAACAAATCCAAATATAACGCCCAGTACAGTTCCAGCAAAAGCCATCTGAATTGTCTCATGCGCAAAGCATCCAAATATCTAAAAAATGCATCCCAGGTAATTCGATTGCTCTGAGAAGGGCGGAAATGCTCTTTTAAGAAAATCCATTAGGTATTCTGGGCTTTCTATCAACTTAGAAACAGAAAACCCAGACCCAGAGAATGACCAGGCTGAAAATAATGAGAATACTATTATTATTAACAAATAAAAATGTAATTTGGAGGGAAGGCGGGCTGGTGCGTCATCCATATTCACTTATGAGATCCTTTGATTTTAGCATATTTGTTTTTTCGTCTAAGCTAATTTTTCCATTTTCAGCGCAATGGTTCCATCGGCATAATCCAAAACCTGGTCAGTATTGTGAGAGGTAAATAAGAGTGTAATATTTTGTTCTTTACACAATTTAAAAAACAGATCCATGACCTGTTGGCCTGCTACAGGATCGAGACTTGCAGCAGGCTCATCCGCGATAATGATTTCTGGGTTTTGCATGAGGGCTCGAGACAATTGCCACTCTGCTGCGATTGACCTCCTGACAGTGAGTCAGCTCTTTTAGAGCTAAGCTCTCCAACCCCACCATCTTTAAGCAATCTACAGCTTTTGATCTAATCGCACCTGATGCGGTTACATGTGTCCATCTAGTGATAGCCGAGAGCGGAAGCATAGAACTAGTATTGGCTTCACCAATGCCTCCATGAATAACATTTGAAAGCACAGACAAACGTGGAACTAGGTTGTGCTTTTGGAACACGACGCCAACTTTGGATCTTAATTTCCTAAGTGCAGATTGTGATAGATTATTCACTCTATTTTCAAATATCATCGACTGAGCCACTATCTGGTTTTGTCAAAAGAGGATGCATTTTATTAAAGTTGATTTGCCCGCGCCATTGGAGCCAATAATGGATATGGCTTCGCCTTTTGATAACCTCGAAGTTCAACCCGTTGAGTACATTCTTATCGTTGTAAGACTTGTGGAGATTAGATACTGTTAAAGTTTTCATGCCAACCTAGCGCAGTCCCAGTGTGACAATCTGGGACTGCTATGATATTTTATCAATTCCCAAAGTGAACTCAGGCATGCTGACTGCAACATACATTTCTCAAACCACATCGTAGTTCGAGTCTACTACGGGGACTAGCCTAGTCCCCTTGTATTTGAATTCAAGAAGAAGAACCGTCATTAGCATCGACACCTCTGAAAGCGCCTCCAATAACATTGTTTCATTTTCTACAATTGCATTTTTGATTGTGTCATATTCTTGACCTTTGATATGCCCAATTGCCATAATCATATCCATGGTAGATCACCTGAACGAAGCAAGACCTTGTAATCACCATTTCCTGTAGGTTCTTTGCTCCTATCATTTTTTATCCAACTTCTGACATTCGTGGCCATGGCGTCTGTATCACCGCGCACCATTGCAGGGTGTTGTAAGGATTTACTTGTAAAACTGCTTCAATATCAGTAAGAGGATCGATGCCATAATCCTCAAGTAACTTCATTGGACAGAAGTGATAAGAAGTAGACCCTGTTTGAAAGAAATCTTCTTTCCTTTTAGATCAGGATGCCTTTTGTGTAACCGTCCGCTGTTTTTACCACTATGCCACAATAATAATCAGGTCGTGCTATCCCGATCATTGCTTCGCCGTTTGTGAGCTTGTTTATAGCAACATACTCGGCAGGTCCTGTGAAGGCTAAGTCGACTTTGCCAGCTCGCACGCTTCCGCTGCTCCGGTATGACTGGCGACTTGTATCAATTTCATCTCTGCGTTCAGTATTGATCCCAGCGCTTCTGCCAATGGACCCCCATTCAGAAATCATTTCTTCCATAGATTCAGCATCAGTCACCGTCATCGTGTAGGTCTTGCTATGTGACCCAGCTAATACAACGTTGGTAGAAGCTAATATAAATGTTGGTACTATATAATGATAATTGTGCCTTAAGATTTGTCATTTTTGATTTGCTCCATGTAAATAACAATACAGGTGGAAATCATAAAATTATGACAGCTCAATGACGGCAGTATTAAATTTTGGTAAAAAGATTGTTAAATTTGTATTGCAAATTGTGAAAGAATGTGAACCGGATCATGCCAGCGTTAGCATACTCGTTACTGATGCCCTTGCAGTATACGTATTTGTGGTTCGTTGTGAGTAGAATATAAGAGCCAGATCAAAAGACTTTCTGAAACGGCGCTATTGGCGGCTCTGTCAGAATAAACCACCTTGCCCTAAAGTGCTGTGCAAATTAGCGTCTATGCCATGCCTAACCCTGGCGTGCCCCCATTGGGTGATCCGGTTTGAATGTAAGTGTATTGTCGGCCTTTGGTCCATCGGAACGATGCTTTCTGGATGCAGGTGGACGATAGCCCAATGAACTGTATGGCCTGACGGTGTTGTAATGAATGCGCCATTTCTCGATTAGGATTTGGGCCTCCCTTTAAGCTGTAGAACAGTTCGCCATTGAGCAGCTCGTCGCGGAACCGAGCGTTGAAGCTTTCACAGTATCCATTTTCCCAGGGTGATCCAGGTTCGATATAGGCGGTTTTGGCGCCGACAGCGGCGATCCAGTCCCGCACCTTCTGTGCAATGAACTCAGGGCCGTTATCTGACCTGATGTATTCTGGTGGCCCACGCAGTATGAACAGGTCCGTCAAAGCGTCCAGCACATCGGTTGAGTTGAGCTTGCGATCGACGCGGATCATAAGTGCCTCCCGTGTGTATTCATCGATGATGTTCAGTGTCCGATAGGCCCGCCCGTCAGCCGTGCGATCTTGGACGAAGTCATAGGACCAGACATGGTTCGCGCGTTCAGGCTAGAGGCGCACGCACGATCCATCGTTCAGCCAGAGCCGTGATTTCTGTTAATTTGGATGATAACTGCTGACTATGGCTTGAACTTTCTGTCTTCAAATTCATAACCATACTCAAGCCCGAGATCCGCATTCGTTGAAAGTTCATAGGTTTTCTGACGTAAATAATCCATTAAAGCCCTTGTATCTTTGGCGTATGGAGCAAGTTCTTGGAAGGTCATAGGCTCTCCGACTGCAACCTTGACTTTACTATCCACGCGAGATCTAAACTCTTTGATCATTAAACCCATGCGCAGCGTGTAATGCAAGTGACTGGCAAGTTGGAAAAGTCGGCTTGTATGGTCGTCAAAGCAAACCGGAACTACGGAAGCGTTCGATTTGATGATCAGGCGCGCAGTGAAGGCTCTCCCAGGGATCCAAGGGCTGAGAAAATGGCTTCGCTGCAGTTGAGACGGTACTGCCTGGAAAGATGCCTATGCATCCACCATTTTTCAGATAATCCAACGCAGTTTTCCGCGTTTGAAGATTTATTTCTAAGGCCTCTTTGTTGGCATCAAAAGAAATTGGTAAAATTACTCGGATTAAGGTCTTCTAGATTTTTTGAAGACTTTATGGGCTAATATCCGAAAATCTGACGTGTTTCATCCAAAATACGACCCCAACATCAATCCATCTAAAATACCATAGGGATGGTTTGAAATAACAATTAACGGGCCTTCTTTGGGAATGGTCGAAAGCGAACCAAGCAGTACATCAAGCTCCAGACCATATCGTTCAACAATAACATTCCAAAAGGAATAACCTGCCTTAATTTCATCTTGATATCCCCTGGCTCGCTTAAGCAGCCCAATGCGACCTGTCATATTCTCCATGTTTAATGATAGTTCGCCCGCCTTTTGACTGGGCCGAGTGTGCATAACTAATTTCTTTTACGTCTTTAGCATTCTCTAACATGTTTTTATGCCTCAAATTAATTTATCGCTTGCAAAATATCTAACCAATGTTGGTACATTGCGTTTCTGAGTATTTTCTGTTCGCTTATCCAGAGAAATCACGATTTCTTTCAACATATTGGTAGCAAATTTTTGGATCCCGACTTAGCGACTGCGGGCAAACTGACGGACCAATATTGACGTCAAAAACGAAAGCGCCTTTTGTTCAAAGTCTCTTTAAACAGCGTAATATCGCGCAAGGTCGGATGAATCGTCAAATAAATAAAAGAGATAAGAGTTTCGTGCAGTTATATGGACTGGGATAAGCGGACAATTGTATTTTTGTGCCACTGTTACAGCAGACGTCATCCAGTTTCGTTCAACCAATTTAAAAGCCTTGCGCTTCGCAAGTCGCCCAGATGGAAATATCACACCCAATTTTTCATTTTGAATCGTAGTTTTTGGCGAAGCGCAGAGTGGCTTGTGTGCTTGATTTTCTGCGTTTTTCTTTTGCGCCATTCTACTGGCGCAATATATTCTTCTAGTTGTGGGAAGACACGTAAAATGTCATTATTTGCAAAATAATACAAATCTCGCCGCTTAGTGCTGAGTACTTTGTATAAAATTATGGCGTCTGCGATGCCGGTTGGATGATTGGCAACGATTAACGCCGATCCAGTTTCTGAATATTCTTGTAAACCAGCGATATTTACTTGGCGCGCAATTTCAGTACGGAGTTTGTTTAGCACATCCGTACCCGATAGGTGCTCCAGATTTTTAGCCTCAGTAACTGTATTATTGTAATCAAGACAGAATTTTAGAAATGTATCTAACGCAGCCGTTAAAGGCGATTGTGACGAAAGCCATGGGCTCGCTCATGTATCAGCCTATCTATATTGAGATCCATGCGGATTTTACGAATGCCTTGCTACTTAAAATCATCGGAACTAACGCAACAGTTGCTTATGTCAGAGCTTACAATGCTGAAATTAAAAAGTTGAAAATTAAACAAGTATTTGCATAACCAAGCCATCTTAAATCCCTCATGTTACCCTGTTAGTGTAGGCGTGTTTTGTAACAATTTCTTATCAAGAAAAAAATGAAAAATAGTTTAGACCTTATATGAGTTACCTCATGATGCCACCCGAGATCCCACCTTGATGATATGTACCCACACCTTTAAAACCTTTTACAAATGAACATCAGTTTTAAACAATAATTGTAGCACATCTTTGTCATAAAATCATTTTTTGAATATATAGAGTAATTTACTTGACCATAAACTGAAGACTAAATTAATCGGAGCAAGTGTTAGTTAGTAGTTCAAATCGGTGGCGTATCTGCCGCACCATTCCAGAAGCAATTAAAACAAAAATAATAGCGCAGTGGAATTTTTATAGATGTTTACTTTGGACTTAGCCGCTCAATAGGAAGTAAACTGGCAGTTTAATGAACCGGTCGCTCAAACTCCGCAAGGCAACGCGTAAGGGCTCCTGAAAGTATTCCCTAAAATCTGTACTACTGACTTTGGTTTTTTATTCGCTCCAAAAATGTTTTGAGTTCTATTTCAAGGCGCCCTTTAAGGCAAGTGCCGTATAAATCGATCAAAGGTACGCCAAGAAATATAGGCATCAATTACAATCGGACGCTGATCATTTTGCCAAGTGCCGCTATTTATTGAACCAGGATTTATGCTATGCTATCAAGATCTGGAATTCGTTCCTATCGAAAGCACTTAATCTATTGCAGCAAACTTCTCATCAAGGATATCTCAGGTTAAATTCCATTCATTTACAGGCGCAAAATTTATGCAAATTATGCAGATCATTTGATGCTGATTGTTGTGCAAAGTTACGTCAATTTAAATTAGATGAGTTTTTACAAACTTGTCACAAGTTTGTAATTTTATAGTCATAAATCATTGCTATTCGCTATCTAAAGAACAGTTATGGTCGCTCAAATGCTATTAAATATTACAAGCCACGGTAAGCAGTCGTTCTTCCATTCGAGTGATGGCGAGGGTAGCTTCTGACGATTTGTTGAGCTAATTCGACATGCGAGTGAGTTTGGTCTTCACTCATAACTAATGCTGCCTGATCTTGAAAATCGTGTGATATGTTAAGTTTTGATGACTTTTTCCACAGTTTTTGTGGATAAAAATGTGAGTAAGATAAAAAAGTTGGGGATAAGTCAGCCACCTTATCAAAATGCCGCACTTTGAGCTTTGTAGATGGCGAATCTCGTGTAACATCATATTTAATCTAGTCTGGGGGGTAACGAAATTTCAGGCTTAAAAACTGGCAACAGATTTAAGGCTAAAACGGATTTACCACTGTCGGATTACAGATGTTGGAGAGGGTCATGATCGTCGGATTATTATCCACAAAAGCATCGGCGGTTAAATTGTGAAAGCAAACTTTTCGGAGATTGCGGAAACAAATTAAACGCAGGAGGCGGTAGTTCGCTAGCGCTGAAGGTAACTGGTGAGTTAGATTACAGATGCTGGGAAGTTTCTGATCTTCGGATAAGAAAACGGAAAGGCATCGGCGTGATAGAAAAAGTGAGTAACGTCTTCGGATTTTACACTCTTGACTAAAACGCAGGAAGCATTGGCTCGCTAATGCTGAAGGTAATCGGCAAGTTAGACTACAGATGTTGGAAAGGTTTTGATCTTCGGATCATCATCATCGAAGGCATCGGCGATTAAGTGGCGGAAGTATTATCTTCTGATAATGTGCCCGTAAACTTAGACGCAGGACGCAATGGTTCGCCCATGCTGAAGGTGGCTGACAGATGGATTAGAACAAGTGGCCGTTCAACAAGGAGCTTCTCCATGTTGGGCGGTCATTTTGTTTTTTGACTTACTCTTTTTGAGCCAGCCAGCCTTCTGAAGTTCTCGTTTTCGGAGGATTGAATGTTGGTCAAGGGATAGTCATACAAACCGACGAAGTGGTCTGTCAGTGTTAAAAAGTCATACCCTTTAAGTTTATAATGGCGCGCGACATCGTTTGGATCAAGGTCCCCGTCCTAGCGGGAAGAATGGGTGTGTAAATTGCCTCGCAAGAATTTTTCAAGCTCAGAAAATGGGTCAACTTCCACTCCTATCACTCCCTAAACATCTACAGTTCTGGCCCGCGTTTCATCTTCTAACAAAATCCTAATAAGTGTTTTTTGTCATGCTTTTTCTTCTGTTTTTAAGTTAAATTTCCTGTTCTCGCTAATTTAATTCCCTGTTAAATTTGGAAGTAAAATCATCTTTACCCAATAAAAATTGGGATTTGAGGATCAAATGGAAGCTATTTTTGTTTATTTTCCCTGTTATTTTCTGTTAACAGAGAATTTTGCGGGAGCAGGGAGCTTACTGCACTGAGCACAGCGCCATTTTCTCCTAATTTTATGAATAAATTCAATGATACCAGTGGGTTGGACCATTTATCGGGACCGCTTTTGGGACCGCTTAGATAGATTTGGTCGCTTCCCACAAAAATCACTCAGGTAAAGAAGGCGGTGTAGTATTCGCTAGTTTGTGCGACCCAACGAAAAACCCTGTGCAAGGTGCCGCCGTAGCGCTATTGCGATAATAGTACCTGGCACAACACCCAGAACTCCAGCCGCGGCAATAAGTGGTATATGCCCAGACATTACACTGCCTACACGGGTCATGATACCACCGAAGGGTTTAACGTCGATTGTTGTTAAAGCATTGGATAATAAAAACTCTACCCAGGAAAACATGAAGCAAAAGAACGCCGCCGTTGCCACACCAGGCGCGATCATTGGCAACAGAATGTGGCGGAAAAACCTGAAAGTGCTAAACCCATCTACTTTTGCGCTTTCGTCCACTTCGACGGGAATTGCCGAGATAAATCCTTCAAGTATCCAAATTGCGATGGGGACGCTGAAAAAGCAATGTGCCAGCGCAACTGCCAGATATGAATCAATCATATTCAACGCAGAAAATATCTGGACGAATGGTACAAGTAGGATGGCCGGCACCATCATCCGAAACATTAAGAGCGAGAAAAACAACAACCCATGTCCCACAAACCGAAACCGTGAAAAGGCATAAGCTGCCGGTATGGCTACACAGACCGAGATCGCGACATTCAGTGAAACATAAGTCAATGCGTTTATATAACCCCAATACCAGTCAGGTTCCGTCAATATAAATAAGAAATTTGAAAAAGTCGGATCTGCAGGCACAAGTTGAATTGAACCTGCCAAACTATCAGGTTTCTGAAGGCTAACTGCGATCATCCAGTAGATTGGCACAAGTACCAAAAAGAAAAAGCTTGCTGGTGCTAAGGAAAATCGTGTTGTCATTTGCCCGTATTCTTAAGAGGTGAAGGCAAAATCATCCTGTAAAAAAGAGCAGAGATTAACACAACTATGACGAAATAAATCACCGCCATTGCTCCGGCTTCTCCCAAATCAAACTGGATAAGGCCCGTTTGTACGAGTTCGTGAGACAGAAAGACGGTGCTGACACCAGGCCCTCCGCGTGTGACAACGTAAGCTTCAGTATACATCGTGAAACTGTCCATAAACCTAAGCAAAAATGCGATGGCTAGCACGAGCCTCATTTTGGGCAGCTCTATATTCCGAAAAACGTTCCAGCGCGACGCTCCATCAATGGAGGCCGCCTGATATTGGGCATCAGGTATGGTTCTCAATCGCGCATAACAAAGAAGGACTACAAGCCCTGTCCAATGCCAAAGGTCCATTAGGATCAAAATTGTCCAGGTCCAAAAGACATTATTCATATCCAACATAACACCAACTTCGGCTAAGGCCTGAGTGATCAGTCCGTTTTCAGGTTGAACCATTACCTTCCACAGATATCCAACCACAATTTTTGGGGTGAGCATTGGAATTGTTAAAAGAATAAGGGCTGCTGCAACAAGGGTTCCTGACCGTGGCATTTTCAGAGCAATATAGATGCCCAGCGGTATCTGAATCGAGAGTATCAAAACGGAAAAGCTGAGACTCCGCAGCAGTGCCGCATAAAATTCCTGCGAACTTAGAACCCGATAAAACCATTGACCCCCAACCCAGAAAAACATGTTCCCGCCGAAGGTGTCATGAAGTGAATAAAAGAATACGACAGCTAGAGGAACTAACCCAACCAGAAAAAGAGCTACAAGTGCGGGAAGCAGAAATGGAAAGGTAGATCGCAGTCCTCCGGAATTTTGCATTTTAGTCGAACCCATTCTCAATGTACGGTTTACTATAAGTAAAGCTGAAGCACGCCGTCAAATACACTGCTCTATTCGATCACCATCTGAAGGCAGAGATTCTTAGAAAAGTAGAAAACTGAAGCCGTCGGATGAGTTGCTGTAGACCGCTTTTGGGACCACTCGGTCAGATTTTGCTGTATTTTGTCAAAGCTGGACAGGCAAAGAGGGTTGATCCGCCTCACAGTTAGACTCAAAACTATGATATGGACCCCAAGATGCCAAAACTCCCCGCCTATGTCTTTAGACGCCAGAACGGCTCGTATCGCTATAAAAGAAATGTTCCTAAAAAGCTTAGACCCCTGATTGGAAAGGATACGCTCTATCGGCAACTGGGGGAGAGCTACTCAGAGGCGATGAAGGCCCTTCCCAAAGTGCACTTGGAAATAGAGCAACTGTTTGCAGCAGAAGAGACGATGCCCTCCAATGAAAGAGCCCTGGCGTTTATCAGAGCAGCGCTGGGCGAGGAAGTTGCGGATATGGTCGTGGCTGGTCAAATCGTTGAATACAGCCAAGAAGACTATGCGCTTAATGAGCTAGCCCAAACGATTGCTGGCAAACTGCCACAGGAAGTGGTGAGGCAAGTCTACAACGGCAAGCTACAGTCGCCGCCCATGACACTGGATACAGCCTTAAGTGAATACGCAGCCTATAAAGCCGGGGAAGGTGTGAGAGATGAAGATGCTGCCCTGCGTATCAAGAAGCTGCGCAAAGACCTTAAAAGCAGCCTGGGAGAGCACAAGTTGGAAAAGGGTAGCCTGGCAGAGATTACCAGAGCAGATGCCAATGCCTTTCGGGACCACTTACTGGAGCGGATGAAGCCCAACTCGGTGCTGAGGAATGTGGCCGTTGTAAAGGTTGGGACACTAGTGAATCGCTTCCAGTCTCATCCTAGTCATTTGTCTTAGCCCCCCAGAACTGTAGCTGTATTTTTGGGCAAAGCGAGTACGGAAACATGGCTCGGAAGCGGCACGCTGATAAAGATGTATGAAGCTGTTGTGAAAGATTGATGTTCATTTGCACAATGGTTTGGATGTTATGAGTGCGTGTCGTAAAGCTGAGATTTTAGATAAGAGTAATTATTACTTGCGAAAACGAAATTGTTTCAAATGATTATAAACTGCCGTTTTGGTAATAATGCTGTTAAGTATTTGTTATAATGCCGTTAACATTTGACTGTAGGGGTGGCATAGTAGGCATCTCGTCGAGGACTAGGCGTAACGCTGAAAAAGATAGGCGACCGCAAATCCGGCCCCCTACGCTGGAAAAGCCCCTCGGCATTCGAAATGAAAGCCGCATAAATGAGCACTTGAGGCGGCATATAAACGTTACAGGTCCACCGTGCGAGCTGTGATAAACTTGGCCATTAGTGAGTTTGGCTTAGCCATAATCAATCCATTCTCAAGCGTCTATTTTGATCGCTCTGAAGGAGTTCAGAGAACAAGGCAGCATCTCTTGAGCTGTCACCGGTCTGTTTTTAACATAATTCTACTTCAAAATGATTTCCAGCCCCATGATGAGGTTGGGTAGAAAAGGTCAAAATCCAAGGCACGTAGGTTACCAAGATCAAGACAACAAAAGAGCGCCCAGAAATGGAAGCGCAGCCTTTATGACCGACATCATTGGCATGCCAGCAACGCCTGAAGTGACAAATGAATTTAACCCAACCGGTGGCGTGATCATACCAATTTCTACGTTAACAACCATAATGATGCCGAGGTGAATTGGATCAATGCCCAGTTCTACCGCAATTGGAAAAGACCAGTGGCGCGACAATCACAAGTAATCCTGAAGGCTCCATGAACTGCCCACCAATCAGCAGGGATGATGTTTACGACGATAAGGAACATAACCGGTCCGAAGCCCGCCGATAACATTGCATTAGCCACATGTTGTGGAACTTGTTCATCCGTCAGAACATGCTTAAGCGTGAGCGCGTTTGCGATTACAAATAAAGGGGTAACGGTGAGTTTGCCTGCTTCCAGCAGCGTGTGCTTTGTATCGGGATGAAAGAAAGCTGTCACCAGCGCCCAAGGCTGACGCCATAAAGAAGTGGTCCCTCTTGGACCCTCTAAATCGGCAGCGGAAAGATCGCGCGGGCCTTTTTCGGCAAGTGGACCCATATCTTTGTAGATAAAGTTGGCAATGAAGAATGCATAGACCGCAGCAATCGCGGCCGCTTCGGTTGGGGTGAATACCCCGCCATAGATACCGCCAAGGATAATCACGATTAAGAAAAGGCCCCAACCGGCTTCGCGTCCCGAGGCAAAAACCTCTCTCCATCCTTGCCATTCGCCTTTGCCATCACATAAATCGCGGTCATAAGCATAAAGCCAGCCAAAAGCCCCGGGATGGCGCCAGCGAGAAACATCCGTCCAACCGAAACTTTCACCGAAGCTGCATAGACAACCATCACGATAGAGGGTGGAATAAGAAGTCCCAGCGTACCTGCATTGCAGATCACAACTGCCTTAAGCTTGGTTGTTTCGAAAATGATGAGGCTTAAGGCCCGATTGAAACCAATTTAAAAAACTAACAATTGAATAAACCGGTTTGCCTGTTGCTTTGAATATATCATGCGCATAGGGCGCTAAGTTTGTGCATTCTAATACGATTGCTCCAATCGTGGATCCAGAGCCGACAAGCCGTGCTGCGCTGCAACATATCTCGTTTCGGCATGCCTCTATATCAATGTCATTTTTATCATTGAATATCATTTCGGCAAATACACCGTTTCGGGAAGCCCGGCAATCGCGGTGTCGGTACGCGCTCCACAGGCCGCCAAATGTTCTGGAGTAAGATTTTCCTCTGAAATTGTTAAAACGCCTGCCTCTTGCCCAGCGGGCAACATGGCTTCGATCATGGGAAGCTGCATCAAAGGCGAACTGGCGAAGGGTACGCCCAACGCGTCTTTCAACTCAGTTTGCATCAAACCCAGAAATCCACAAGATGTGGTAAGTCCCGAACAGCCCTGTGAAATCAACTGATGGCCAGCCTTTATAAATTCAGGCAGTAAAAGGCGGGGGTCATGTTCGACCACCTGGCTTGCAGAAGCGCCGCGGACCACGCGCATATGCACAGGAAAATCCCACGTCTTTGTATGCCCGATATCCCCCAGCAGGCGGGGAAATTTTGTATCCAGCATGAGAATGCCGATCGCTGCCTGACCCATCTATCCCCCCCTTACAGCCGCGTAATCACGTTATTTCCAGCACTATAGGGCTGAAGCCTCTCTAAGAGCAGTTCCAAGAATTCCTTTCCCACCTGTGACAAGGGCCGCGTTGCCGAAGTAATCACCGCCATTTCCATTTCTATGAGGGGATCAAAACGGCGCGTTACAAAGCGATCATCGGCGTCAAACTCTGACCCAAAGCGATCCACAAGCGCGATCCCCATATCCTCTTTCACAAAGGCTAGTAAATTCTTGAACAAATGAGAATGTATGCGCGCATTCAAAGCAATACCAGCGGCGTCAAAGGCGTCTCTCAGGCGCCGTTGAGAAATATGGTCAGGCCCCATAATGACGAAGGGTTCATTTTGCAAAATCTGCGGGTTAAGGACATGATGCTGCGTTAGAGGGTTGTTTTTATTCAGCGCAATACGAGTTTCGACGCGCAACGGATATATATTCAATGCGTCGTAAAGCAGAGGCATTTCACAAATTCCAATTTCAAACAGCCCTGAAATGATCCATTCTTGATTTTTGCGCTGTATTGCGACTGAAACGAGATATTTATCTCAGGTTTGTCATGCGCAAATTCTGCAATGAGCTTAGGAATAAACCCAAATGACATAGAATGTTGAGAGGCCACCTGCAGATGGCCGATTTGTTTGTTTTGCAGATCAACAACAGTTTGCACAACGTGATCAAGCCCGCGCACCACTGTTTCGATTTCACGATACATCAGTTGGGCTTCTGGAGTTGGTATCAAGCGGCCATGCATACGTTCAAAAAGCGCAAAGCCAGTTTGGCGCTCTAATTCGGATAGAAGATTTGAAATGCCCGGTTGCGAAATCCCTAAAGCTTCCGCCGCGCCGGTAACCGTGCCGCTTTCAACGGTTGCATGAAATGCTTGTAATTGTCTGAACCTAAGTCTCATAAAATCTTTAATATCATTTTTTATGATGTAGGTCCCACAATATTTAATTTGAAGTGATACTTTTCTCATGTCACACTTTAGCGGCAAACGTGGATATTCTGGAATGAACTCTGAACATATTATCGTGATAGGGGCAGGGATTGTCGGAGCGTCCTCTGCGATCTGGCTTCGGCGCGCCGGGTTTGATGTAACGCTTCTGGATAAGGGACGTCCGGGAATGGGGGCTTCATACGGCAATGGGTGTATCTTGGCGAATTCATCGGTGGTGCCTGTGACCGGGCCCGGCTTGGTGCGTAAAAGCCCATCTTACCTTGCTGATCCAAATTTTCCGCTTTTTATGCGTTGGAGCTATGTGCCCAAACTGCTGCCTTGGTTGATCAAATATTTATCTTTTGCCAATGAAAGCGATACGCGCCGTATCAGCCAAGGTCTTGCCACGATCGTTGGTGACAGCCTTGAACAGCACAAAGCGCTGACTGCGCAAACCAAGGCCGCAAAATGGGTGCAATCCAGCAATTACAGTTTTGCTTATGCGGATCGTGCCGCGTTTAACGCAGATGCCTTTGGATGGCAGCTTAGAGAGGAAGCTGGATTTATCCCTGACTTGATTGAAGGCCGAGCCGTCCAAGAAGAAGAGCCGATCCTTGGATTTGGCACGCAATTATTAGCGGTTCTCAAAGACCATGGCTTCATCCTCAACCCCGGCTCTTATGTGCAAGATCTTGTTTCTGTTTTAAAAGAATTGGGCGGAAAATTTATTCAAGCTGAGGTGAAAGATTTTGAGTTAAGCGGCGGTAAAATCACCGCCATAGATACAAATATCGGGCGGATGCATTGCGATAAAGCCATTATATCCTCGGGCATTTGGTCAAAACCTCTGATGCAAAAGCTGGGATTGAACGTACCCCTTGAAGCTGAGCGCGGCTATCATATTGTTTTTGAACAACCCAGCCAAAAGCCCAATAACCCGATGATGCTAGCAGCCGGAAAATTCGTGGCCACTGCGATGGACCAAGGGCTGCGCTGCGCCGGTGTTGTCGAATTTGGGGCCTGAGCGCGAAAAAATCGAAGGCCCCTCTGCAACTTCTGCGCCGCAAGGTGCAAGAGTTTTTTCCAAAACTTAGTTTTGCGTCTGAACAAGAATGGCTAGGCTATCGGCCCGCTCCTACGGACAGCCTGCCTTTTATAGGAGAGCTTTCAGCCTCTGGCGTTTTTACAGCTTTTGGCCATCATCATATTGGATTGACAGGCGGCCCCAAAACGGGTCGTCTGGTGGCTGATATGATTGCGGGACATCATCCCAATACCGATATTCGCCCCTTTGATCCAATGCGCTTCAAGCGGGGGCAAATAACCAAGACCATTCACAACCAAGGGAGAAAACAATGACAATTATTACGAAAGTGATCAGCAACGCAGCTGCAAGCGTGGCGCTGGCAATCGTCGGCAGTGCCGCCTCGGCTGAAAAATGGGATATGCCCATGGCCTATGCCTCTTCAAACTTCCATTCAGAAATGGGTGTGGTTTTTGCGGATAAAGTGCGCGATTATACAAGCGGTGACATTGATATCACCGTTCATCCAGGCGGGTCTTTGTTTAAAGGCGGCGAGATCAAGCGCGCCGTGCAAACTGGGCAAGCCCCGATTGGCGAGCGGTTTATGTCGGCCCATGCCAATGAAGCACCCTTGCTGGGATGGGACAACCTGCCATTCATCGCAACAACATATGAACAAAACAACAGTCTTTGGGATGCCGCAAAAGATAAGGTGAATGCCCAGATCTTGATCTTAACCTTGTGGCGCTTTATACCTGCCCATGGCCGGGTCAGGGCTTTTATTTCAAAAAAGCTGTGTCCTCTTCAAAAGATACACAGGGCGTCAAATTCCGCTCATATAATACCGCAACGGCAACCTTTGCAGAAGAACTGGGCATGATCCCCGTGCAAGTGGAAGCAGCAGAGCTGAGCCAAGCATTGGCAACCGGTGTTGCAGAATCCTTCATCTCTTCAGGCTCAACTGGCTATGACCGTAAAGTTTGGGAGCATCTGACGCATTACTATAAAGTCAATGCGTGGTTGCCGCGCAATTACGTGATGATCAACAAGGGCATTTGGGAAGGCTTGGGATCTGATATGCAAGCCAATATCCAAAAAGCCGCGGATGAAACCGGAGCGGCATGTGCAGCGAAATCGGCGGAACTGGCCAATTGGTATTTTGAGCAGTTGAAGCCACGGCATGAAGGTTGAGGATGCAGGCCCCGAGTTCTTGGCCGAGTTAGAGGCGATTGGCGCGAAAATGACTGCAGATTGGCTGTCAGAAGTTGGTGCTGATGGCCAAGCCATCTTAGACGCCTACAACGCTAATTAAGGCAGATAGCAGCAGCGGCCTTTGCAATGGCCGCTGTTGCGCATTTCTAAAAAAAGGAATTTCGATGCGAGATTGGCAACCATTTTTGGGGCTGCCCTTATGGGTTTGGCTTTTCGTCTTTCCATCGCTCATTGCCCTCTTTTGTTTGTGGCAAGGCCCGAAAGCTGCTGTGCTTTTTGCACCTATTTGGCGATTTTTAGATAAATTATACAAAGCGGCTGGAGTGCTTGCAGCCTGTTTTATGGTGGTCATACTGCTCCTGATTATTGGTCAGATGATTTCCCGCTGGGCAAATCTTACCTTTCCGGGCTCAACCGAATATGCTGGCTATGCGATGGCCGCCACTTCGTTCTTTGCTTTGGCCTATACGCTCACTCAGGGCGCGCATATTCGGGTCTCTGTTTTACTAAATCTCAATCGGCACACAAAGTTTTGGCTTGATGCGGCGGCAATGTTTATAGCTGCAATCACCGCCACCTATTTTGCACGCTATGCGATCAAAACAAATATCGTATCCGAAATGCTAAATGATCGAACCCAAGGGCAAGATTTTGTGCCGGAATGGCTGCTGACGCTGGTGGCGATGTTTGGCAATTCACCCGCAAAATGGAGCGAGATGGGGCCAAAACCGGCTCGGACTGGGTCTACACGCCGGTCTGGCTTCCACAGCTTCCAATGTCGATTGGCACAGTGCTTTTGGCGGTTGCGATTTGGGATTATTTGACCCGCCTGCTGGCGCTGCGTGAAACTCAAATTCACGGAGAAAGCCTGAAATGAACGAACTTTACGCCACAATAATATTTCTGTTTGTTTTATTCGCGCTGCTGGGCGGTTCTGTTTGGATCGGGCTAGCACTGATGGGGGTTGCTTGGGTGGGGATGGAGTTATTCACCTCTCGACCGGCGGGTGATGCGATGCTGACGACCATCTGGACTGGAGCTTCAAGCTGGACCTTAACCGCTTTGCCTCTCTTATATATGGATGGAAATTCTTTACAGAACTCGATTATCACAGGATATGTTTCGCGGCTTGGCGCCTTGGATGCGGTTTTTACCCGGCGGTTTGCTGCATACCAACATTGCGGGTTGTACGATTTTTGCGGCGGTATCGGGCTCTTCCGCAGCAACGCTTAACATGGTTCGGGAAAATGTCGATTCCTGAATTGCGTGAACGCGGATATCCTGAGTTCATGATTATAGCACCTTGGCGGGCGCTGCTACGCTGGGCTTGATGATCCCGCCATCGCTCACGCTAATTGTCTATGGCGTGACAATCAATGAAAGCATCACGGAAGCTTTTTATGGCGGTGTTTTCCCTGGGCTGGTTTTGGCAGGCCTTTTTATGCTGTATATTATGGCGTGGCACTTTATTTACAAAGAACAGCGTCCCGAACAGGAGCCTGCCATGCCGCTTGGCCAGCGCTTCAGCGAAAGCCGGTTTCTTTTGCCCTTATTTGGGCTTGTTTTTATCGTTATTGGATCGATGTATTTGGGCTATGCCACCGCGACCGAAGCGGCGGCCGTTGGCGTTTTTGGCGCCTTGGCGCTGTCTGCGATGCAAGGCTCACTTGGACTGGGCAACCTTCAGGACAGCCTGATGGCGCGACAAAAACTTCTGCGATGATTGCGTTTATCTTGATGGGCGCGGCATTTCTGTCCCTGTCAATGGGCTTTACAGGCCTGCCGCGTGCGCTTGCCGAAATGATTGACAGCTATAACCTGTCTCCGGTTGCCTTGATCGCCGTTTTAACGGTTTTTTATCTCATTTTGGGGATGTTTATGGATGGGCTTTCTTCGGTGGTGCTGACGATGGCGATCGTTGAACCGATGATCCGCGCGGCTGGAATAGATGGTTATCTGGTTCGGTATCTTCCTTGTTGTTGTGATCGAAACCGCGCAAGTCACGCCTCCGATCGGGTTCAACCTCTTTGTATTGCAAGGAATGACCCGTTATGAAATTGGCTATATTGCGAGAACTGCGATCCCGATGGTTGGCCTTATGTTGCTGATGGTGATTTTTGCGATCTTTCCTGAATTGGCGACTTGGTTGCCCGAAAATATCCGCCAGGGCCCCAGCGGATAAGCCGGATGCTCGGCACGCTTGGTCAATTGTCACGCCATGGGCGCTTTGTTCTTGTGGCAGGCTTATGCGCTGGTTTGGCGCTGCCTGAAGTTGCGATGGCGTTGCGCCCTTGGTTAAGCGAATTGGTGTTGCTTTTGCTTTTTATCACGGCATTTCGCGTTGGATTTCCGAATGCGTTGGCGGCTTTGCGCCATCTTCGCGAGACAGCAAGGGTTGTGCTGGCCTACCAACTGGCCTTGCCTTTGCTTTGTATTTGTCTTTTGGCTTTTGGGGGATGGCAGATGCCCCCAATTGCCGTTGTGCTGACGCTGATGTTGGCAGCCCCCCCACTGACCGGAGCGCCAAACCTATCGGTGATGTTGGGGCATCCACCCGAACTTACTGCCTTCCGCCTGCTTATTCTGGGAACGATCTTACTGCCCCCACAATCATTCCCATATTTTGGCTCTCGCCGCGCTCGGCGGCCTTGTGCAGGCGCTGATGCGGCTTTGCATTTATGCGGTGTCATGAGTGTTACGATTGCATTTGCATTTTTACTTCCAGGCGATTTTGCGAGCTGACATGCAGGCGCGAGAAATCACGGCACTGGATGGATTAACCTCCTTAGCGCTTGCAGTTATAGTGATCGGCTTAATGAGCGCGGTTGCGCCCACATTGGCCGCGCAGCCAATGGTCTTGGCTGGGTGGTTACTTTTGGCTGTGGTGACAAATCTTGGATTGCAGCTTTGTGCTTATTGCTTCTGCGAAATGGTCATAGCCCAGCATATGCAGCGCCCCTAGCCATTGTTGCCGGCAATCGCAACGTCGCGATTTTTTTGATTGCAGCCAGCGCATCACAATCCGAAGAGTTTTTAATTTTTTTAGGCTGCTATCAGTTTCCCATGTATCTTACACCGATATTGATGCGGCCCGTTTTAGGTGAAAACCCTCTGAGAAAAACAGATTAAATCTTTTGATTTTCTGATCGCTTGTGCTGCGGCGCCGCTCAAATATAGGCGCTAATCTTGTTGGCAAAGCAACAGGATTAAAAAATAAAAACCAGTGCAATCATTACCACTTTTTTAAAAATACCAGCTTCTATCCTTTGGAAGAAGTAGGCGTTTTATTGGCTTGTCACTCTGCTTTTCGGATCACGATAAAAATCCAAAGAGCGTTTTATTGATGTTTTATTCAGCTGTAGAGCATTTTAGACGTAAAATTTAAAAAAGAAGCTAGAAACGCTAACCTTCAGACACAGCTCCTTTCAAAAAAGGCGGTGCCTCAAACCGGTCAAAAAACCTTTTCTGCATCAAAAATCTTAGGAAAAATTAAAGCGTTTTATGATGATCTTTTCAAGAACCGTCCACAGAACTGCTTTTAACCATGAGATATGGGCCATTTGAGGTTGTAATTTATCAAAAGGGCCGGCTGTTTCGAAAGGCCGGCCTTTTCATTTTATAGCGGCTCTGCGCTAATTGAGCCCAAAGCTCAAAAACATCATAAGCATGGTGGCTGAAAGCCCTAGGTTACGGTTACTTCTAAGTGGCCAAATGGCTCGAGCGAAAGC
>JAYQLI010000051.1:0-24855 GCA_038143065.1 Rhodospirillales bacterium
CTTGCCATGGTTATCAAGCGCTTGAGACAATCGAGGCTTGTTTGTTGAGGGAGGTAATGGCGAAGCCGAGTTGGGTTGAGGCTCCATGCCTGATACAGCGCTATCCAAAAACACAACGAAAATTAAATCAATCCCGCTAAATCGGCAATCTTATGCTACAGGTGAAGGCTCAAAGAGAGCGTGTCATGAAGTCAATTGTTATAACGGGTGCCTCGTCTGGAATTGGGCGGCAAATTGCGGTCACTTTGGTGGCTAATGGGTTTCGGGTGTTTGGCTCTGTGCGTAAGAAGGCCGATGGTGACAGTCTGGTCGCTGAATTGGGTGAGCATTTCATCCCATTGGTTTTTGATGTCACCGATCGTCAGGCTGTGGATGCGGCGGCGGCCCATGTTGAAAGCCTGTTGAAGGGCGAAAAATTGGCTGGGCTGGTGAATAATGCCGGCATTGCGGTTATTGGCGCGATACAAAATCTGTCGCCGGAAGAATTTCAAACCCAATTTGATGTTAATCTCATGGGCGTGTTTCATTGCACGCAAGCGTTTATGAATGCGCTCGGTGCCGACCCATCGCGCAGCGGCGAGGCGGGCAAGATTATCAATATTAGTTCCGTGTCGGGTGCTGTCGGCATGCCCTTAATGGGCGCCTATAATATGAGCAAATTTGGGCTGGAAGGGTTTTCCGAAGCGCTGCGGCGTGAGCTCATGTTGTTTGGCATTGACGTGGTGGTGATTGCCCCCGGGCCGATTAAAACGCCGATTTGGGAAAAATTCGACGCTGAGGCATTGTTGGCACGGGCTAATAATTCGGCCTTTCAAAAGCCCTTAGAGACAATGCTGAAAATGACTGGGCAAATGGAAAAATCTGGCTATGCGCCGGAGGTGATTGCCAATCGGGCGCTCGAGGTTTTTCAGGGCAAGGCGGCGAAAACCCGCTATACGCTCGACGCGCAATGGATGCAAAACGGGCTTTTGTCGCGCTTGCCAAAACGCCTAGCTGATCGCATGATTGCCAAACAAATGGGGCTGAGTAAAAAATAATTGCTGCGCCGCAGCGATAGGAAGTGTGATTATGGATTATTGGTTTTTAATTGTGGCGGCCATTCTATCTTTCGCGGGCATGGTGTTTCATGGCTTTGTCGGCGGGCGGATTTATATGGGAAATATAAACAAGACCGATATGGAGCCCTTGACCAAATCACTATCGCTGGTTTCGTGGCATGTCTTTACGCTGTTTTTAGCGGTTGCCGGATTTACCTTTGTCTATATTGCGTATATGCCGAGCGCTTATTTGGCAGCCTATCCGCTGATTGCGGTTAATTTATTGGTGGCACTATTGTTTATGGCTCTGGGCATGAGCGGGCATCGCCAGCTTTTGACATTGCCCGGCGCTTATTTAATGGGCGCCACCGGTTTGTTCGCTTGGATCGGCATAAGCTGATCGCTTGATGTAAATGTGAGCCGGCCCCTCCGGTATACCGCAAATCTTTGAATTTGAGGTTAGGGAAGATTTGGAAGCTTTCAGTGGTGCAGAACGGATAGCAGTTTCGGTGTCTCTGCACCAATCCAGTGCATCCGATTTTTTCGAAGGTTTTGTGAAACTTCGCCATCCAGCAATCCTGACTTGAGCATTCCACTTTGTCCCTCGTCGTCTCACACAACCCATGATTTGACCTTTCACTGTGTCAAATCAGTGTCAAAACTGCGTCATCTCTGAAAAATACTGGACAATTTACTGCGTAACCCGCAGGAACCTTGGCGCACCCGAGAGGATTCGAACCTCTGACCTCTGCCTTCGGAGGGCTGAGGGCGATGATAAAAGCGTTTGTGGCAGGGCGTTACAGCAGACGTCTTAAAAAGTTGATGAAAAGTAAATATTCGCTCTGCCCTAGATAAGCTTCTTTTCCACCTGCCAGCGAGGCGACTGAGGGACACGCGGACCATACCCCAGACGCCTGAACATTTGTATGGTTTCACCTTCCGCGGCAAAGCTATGATGAATTTCCTGATAGAGATCTTTCATTTCGTCATATTCTTGCAGCGCTTGACTTACTGGAATGCAAGAAACGCCTAATTGTGTCGTCGTAAGATTCAGCCGCAACCAGTTTCGCCCTGCCTCACCTGGTGCTCTCGGCTATTGCTCGGCGTTTTCAGCAAAAATATAGGCAGAGGTGTTGTTCAGCATGTCATCATATATGTCCCTAATCCTTGCTGGTAGGCCGCTGTTTGGGTCGAGCATGCTTCTCCGTGGTTATAACACCAGACAGAAACAAGGCTTCCATCATAGGTCCACCAATATCAATGCCATCGAGGTTGGCATTTATTTGTTTTTTGCCGAAACGTACTAGCGTCGACACTTTCTTTGAGCGTGTGTGGTCTCATTCCACTTTGAAGGCGTTCCAACTCAATTGCTTCAGTTTCTTGACATTTTGGGATGCGACAAACACGTCCCCAAATTCTCTCAAAGCTCGCGGCGTGTCCATAGAAAGTGGTTTGTCAGAGAATGGTTCTTTATAAGAACGTCGCGCATGGAGCGTTGAATAAACCTTTCTGGCTGAATGTTGTCGCTTGGTGAGAGTTTGATATTGGCAATGTGATCCTCTGTCTGGTGAGGAAACAAGGTAACTTCGGTCTTGAAAGCCTCTTTTGGTGCGCGCGACATATCTAGCGCTTCAGAAATCCCCCATGCCGATTGTCAGTTGACGTTCAAAGGGATCAGTTGCCGGAGATTTTTCGATAAATCCCCGTATATATCAATCCTCATCTTGACCAATAAGTTCGGCAAGCCGCGGTTGGCGATTATGTGGATTGGGAACAAGAACAGCATAGGACAGGGCGAACAGCCTTTATATCCTTATATTTCCGGCTCTGCCATGGCACGAGCGCGTCATCAGGTGTCCGCGTCATTGCGAAGCCGCCGATTGCAGACGCGGCGACCACGCCGCCGCCGCCAATCAATTTAATCGTTTGCCGCCCATTCATCATCGCCTCCACTTGTGGGATATAACTGGCGGAAACGAAACCAGTCATAAATCCAGAGTGATTGACGCAAATAACCGAAAATCAAATGTTTGGCGGTGGAATTATAGTCTGGCGCACCCGAGAGGATTCGAACCTCTGACCTCTGCCTTCGGAGGGCAGCGCTCTATCCAGCTGAGCTACGGGTGCTACTTGACCTGTATAGCGGCTTTTTGATTGGGTTTCTACGAGGTTTTTAATCTTTCGTTTCGGTCCACTGGAATGCATTTGCTCCAATTATGCTCCAGTGAGGTAGAGAGATGGCAACAATTACAAAGCGAAACGGGAAATGGCAAGCTCGTGTCAGGCGTAAGGATTTCCAACACAGACCAAGACGTTCTCCCAGAAGGGTAATGCAGAACGTTGGGTCAGACAAACCGAAATCCAGATAGAAACCCACGAACTGCCGAAGGCGCACCTGTTTATCCAACGTTCGAGCAAGCCGTTGAACGATACGGCAATGAAGTAAGTAGAGTTCAAGAAAAGCTATGGGGTGGAGAAATACAGATTGGCTCGGCTCACGACCTTGCCCTGGGCGAACAAGCCTATCAACCAAATTGATGGGAAGCACCTGTCCGAACTGCGTCTACAAAGATTAAAGATTGTGTCAGCTGCGACAGTACGCAAAGAGTTGTACCTTGTCTCTGCCATCTACGAAATAGCTCGTAAGGAGTGGGGTTTAAACGCTCTCAGAAACTCCATCAGCGGCATTCGCATGCCGTCAGGCGCCAATCCGCAGCGCAGCCGTATCCCGCCAGAAACACTTCAGAAGCTGCTTCAGGCCATTCAGGAATGTGGACACAGGCTCTTGCCCCATATTATCACCACAGCCTTGGAAACGGGCATGCGGAGAGGCGAGATACTAGGTTTAAAGTGGCTGGATGTTGACCTCGAAAGGCGGCTGGCCTATCTGGCAGATACCAAGAGTGGCCACGCTCGCTATGTGCCGTTGTCCGATAGGGCATTGGCAGCCATCAACCATATGGATACAAAAAGCGAGTATGTGTTTCCAATGACGGGCAACGCTGTTCGTCTTGCTTGGGAGCGTCTCAAGAAAAGTCACGGCATTGAAGGTGTCAGGTTTCATGACCTAAGGCATGAGGCCATTAGCCGAATGTTTGATGGAGGAATGACTGTACCAGAGGTAGCCAGTATCAGCGGGCATAGGACGGTGAGTATGCTGTTTAGATATGCTCATGCTGATATCGATGTGCTAAATAACAAGCTCAATCTCTAGCGGTCTTGGCGTTAGTGGTGTTAAATCTAATCTAGATTAACCCAAGCAATGAAATGAACAATCAATGTACGAAGCAGCCTTTAAGAATATTGATGACACCTTATGGAAGGATGCTGGCTGCAGCAGTGAGCTTGATTATATTGAGCAAACGAGCTGGGTGCTGTTCCTTAAATATCTGGATGATTACGAAACGGATAAGGCGGCTGCTGCCCAGCTGGATGGCAAAAGCTATACTCGTCTCATTGATGGCGATTATCGCTGAGAACAAATGGGCTGCCCCAAAGACGGCTGATGGTTCAATTGATTGCAAAGGTTGCGATGACGGGCGATGACCTGTTGGACTTTGTTAATCGTCAGTTGTTTCCGCATCTCGCTAGCTTTAAGCAGAGCGCCGATAACCCCCACAGTATTGCTTATAAGATTGGTGAGATTTTCAGTGAGCTGCGCAATAAGTTGCAAAGCGGTTATGCGCTGCGAGATGTTGTCGACAAGGTGGATGAGCTTGAGTTTCTAAGCAGTAAGAAAACCAGTTTGAGCTAAGCAGCCTTTATGAAGACAAGATTAAATATGGGTACTCAGGAAGAAAACGGAGGTGAACCTTTACACCCGTCCTTTGATTAGTCTATCAATAAAGGTGATTAATCCTGTTATTGGTGAAACAGTTTGACAGGCGATGCAGGAAGCGCAGAGGTTTTTATGTGAGAACATTACACATTAAAAACGTAGAGATAACCGTCAGGTTGAACAACTTACAGACCAACACATTTATCGGCAAAGAAAGAAAAAGCCTCGCCTATGTGATTGGCATTATGAATATGATTTTGCACGGCGTGGAAGCGCCAAATATTGTGCATACCAACACGCTGACTGAAAACATTGCGGACATTGAGCAAAAAGATAGGGTGGATGTGGTGCTGGCCAATCCGCCGTTTGGTGGCAAAGAGCGGCCAGAGATACAAGAAAACTTTCCCATCAAGACCAGCGAGACTGCTTATCTGTTCTTGCAGCATTTCATCAAGAAGCTAAAGGCGGAGGGGCGCTGCGGTATTGTCATCAAGAACACGTTCCTCAGCAATACTGATAATGCCAGCGTGGCGCTGCGCAAGCAGCTGCTGGAAGAGTGTAATCTTTACTGCGGTGTTAGATTTGCCAGGCGGCGCATTTATCGGCACGGGCGTTAAAACCGTGGTGCTGTTTTTTGAAAAGGGCAAGCCAACCCAGAAGGTTTGGTATTACCAGCTGACCCTGGAAGAAAATCAGGTAAGACTAAACCTATGATGAGAAAGGATTTGTATGAGTTCTTAGAGTTTATTAAGACAAAGGAAGAGAGTGAAAAAAGCTGGAGTGTTAATCTTCAGGATGTAAATAAAGACACGGGATTTGACAGTTAACAATCCAAATAAAGTTGAAGGTGGATAACCGTACACAGTAGAAATAATTTGCTGAGATTGAAGAGCTGAACTCTCCAAGCTGCCAAAGCGTTACAGGCAATTAAGGAGTTGTTGTGATGTGGAGACTGTTAAGCTTGGCGCCTTATTTAAAATTGGTTCAAGTAAACGAGTTTTAAAATCAGATTGGCGTGACAATGGCATACCTTTTTACAGAGGACGAGAAATCACAGCTTTATCAAAAAGAACGGGTATGTGGATAATGATTTATTCATTTCTGAAGAACACTTCTCTAAACTTTCATCTAAATGGTGTTCCTCAAACTGGCGACATAGTTGTCCTGCAATTGGAACGATAGGTGGGGCAACGGCTGACAAGAAGATGATCCAAACATTTCAACTTCAAAAGACGCGAGTGTTTTATGGTTCTAAAAAAGCAAGCGACTACCTGCCGAGTTTTATTATTATCTTACCAACTATAAAGACTTTTTGCAACAAGTAAGTGGTGGTGCAACCCAAATTTATCGCAAGTCAAAAATAAAAAATATCCCTTTCCAGTAATTACGTTAGCAGAGCAACAACGCATCGTAATAAACTCTGATGCCATTTTTCTGAACGATAGGCGATTGAGGTGGCCAGTTAAAGAGGCTGAAGTTGAAAAGCTCAAGGCTTCTTTGTTGAGTGATTTGCTCAGCGGTGAGGCTTAGATGGCGGTGCTAACTCTAAAATAGATGTGTGAAGCCAGCTAGCAAAGCGAACAACTAAAGAGAATTCAAGTTATACCGATGAGTTTTGGTAATTTATTCGAATTGCCAAGGCTGGATATCTTTCGCCTTTAGCCTAGACGATTAAAAGAACCCCCTTGGGTGCCCTGATAGCCTTGTTCTTATTATGCTTTCTATTGGGCTTCTTAATAATTGCTACATTTATATAAAAGGGGATTTTCGATTTTGTTATGTAAGCTGTGACACTGTATTCTTCGCCATTTAAATCCATATCTATTTTGCCTATGCGTTGCAAATAGCCTCCTGTTTTGGACTTGGCTTGCTTGCCCATAGGTATAAGAAATCCGTTGACACGCAACAGCGTCGAAAGCCCATCAGGCAAAGGGACGGACTGCTGGCTATATTCGTAAAATGCGTTACCCCCACCCTTGCTAGATTTTTAGAAAGGCAAACTTTAAACGGTTTCTTAATTGCTCCTGCCTCAAGACCGAAATCTTCACAAAATTCTGGTCCCATATCAGAATACGTCAGATTGCTTCCCCCAGCGTCTAACACCTCAAGAATAATTTCCTTTGGCGCAGATGCGAAGTTACCCGAAGTTTCGACACTCATATCAATCTCTCATTAAACTACTTAAACACTATATATCATTAATTAAATGATAAAGCTTCTTCGGAAAACAGCTCAAACTCTAAATAGTTTTTTTTTGCCAGAGAGGTAAACCCAAAGGAAGTAGTTCTATTCTACTAAGCACTAGTAAAGGGCTATTCCATTACCAGTAAATTATTCAAGCAATGATATTTCCAAATATAAGTAAAAATCTGACACCTAATTCCTTAGCCATTTTCAATGCCCCCATAAACAGTATGCGAGCTTTGGCGCAATTCTCCTGCAAGCTCTGGCTCACGCTTTTGCGCCGCCTCATAGGTCATGGGACCTTCAAATTTGATAACGGCTGTGGCCCGCCGTTTCGTATGCCTAGACGATTTGTGGCCACGTATATGGTCTAAATAACGGGCATAGGGATGTTTCCCAGTCATTCCGACATAGACTGAATCAACCTCCCCTTTAAGCCTCAAGACATAGACAAACTTCGATACCTCGCCCTTGATGGGCTTTGGAACCTGAGCAACTGACAATATTTTATCAAGCGCATCAGGGGTTTCTCTCAGCGCCTTCTTGACCATGCGTTTGTCCCAGAAAACGCCCCCGCATGCCAGCTTTGACATTTGTAAAGGTGCGAATTCGAGGACAAGCGATGAGCATATTCGACATTTTTTGTCTGACAATCAAGCCTCCGCCGAAATTCTATCTAATGCCGATACGTGGTCTGCTTCTGCAAGTGCTTTGAGATAAAGTTCCGCCTCCCATTTGTATACACTGTCTTCGCAAAGCGGCTGGAAGCATAGCTTGGCTTTTTTCTGGATTTTTTCTTTGTTCCTTCCCCGTAAAAGTAACAACGACCCAATTGGGTCAAAACCGTCGGCCAGATGTCGTCTAGCTCTGAACCAGCCTTTAAGGTTGCAAACCTCTGTGTCTGTTTCTTTTTGTTTTTATAAAAATCATCCGCTTGCTGTATTAACCTCGCAGCTTTAGAATAGGCCCGGCTACTCCCGTATTTCATAGCTTTTCTTAAAAGGCGTTTTCCTTCTTTGACATCTTTGGCTGTTCCAATTCCATCCAAGTGATGCTCGGCAAGGAGGCAGCATACTTCTCCTGAATAGTCTTCACCCAAAGACACTCTCATTTGAAATGCTTTAGGCCCATTTTTCTTGGTTCCCCACGCCATGTCATAACAGTGGGCAAGCAGTTCGGTTCCCCAGCCACTTCCGAGCTTGGAAGATTTGTTTATGAGTTCAAATGCTTTTCGTTCGTCTTTTTTTACTAACCAATTTCCTAAATGTGCTCGACCATATGCGGCAAGAGCATCAGGAAAATTTAAATCAACAGCTTTAAGGAGGTGCTTCTTGGCTTTCCGCTTATTATCAAGAGGGTTAAAGTAGATGTCCCATAGCCAAAAATGTGCGTGCCCAGCGTCATAGTCTGCGCCTAATTCCGCCGCAGCCTCGTAATACATTATGGCCTTTTGGTAATCAGGATATGGCCCTTCAGCAAAATCATTTGCTAACACGCTCATTCTTTTAGCGGTACTTTCCTCCATATCATATACGACGGCGCCACGTTCTAGGTGGTAGATGTAACGGCTCCATGCTTCGTAGCGAATTTTTTCGCTTCGACTGTTGAGTTTTTCAGCGGTTTCTCCAGCAATTTGACCAGCAATTAGCCAATCAGCATCTGAAATGCCATGCTTGGCTAACGTTTGTAGGTCTTCAGAGTGAGATTTCTGAGATTAATTTTTTGTGAAAACGTGCCGCTTTATTTCCAGTTTTTCCAACGTCTTCAAAAAACTTTGTATTTACGGCTTCAAAAAAAAGACGCTCTAAGTCACAAACTATTTGAGAGCTATTCACTATTAAACTGTAGGTACTCCCCGTTGCTTTGTATTCTTTTCGAGCTTCATCTAACTTCTCAACAGCGAGCTCTAAATTTTTCCTAACGGTGACCATTTTTCTCACTCCTCTAATAACCAGCGACATGAACACTTCTGTATTCTAGCCAACTATTTGGCAGGGTCTAATTATATATATGAATGCAGGGTGCTTTTGGGGGGGCCTGTTTGTTTTCTTCCCTATGCTCCAATAATGCTCCACTGAATTCTAATTTGGCGGTACAAACTAGCGACATCTGCCAGATTGACAGGCTGCTAATGCTTAAATAGAATCTTAAGGTTTTCAGTGGTTTGGCGCACTGTTGACTGCGTTGCAGGCAACGGTGAGCGAAGCGAGAGAGATTCGAACCTCTGACTTCTGCCTTCGGAGGGCAGATTCAATGGGTTTCTCTTCAAAAAAGCACTGTTTTCAGCACTGATTAATTCCTGAAAAGTTATGCTGTGTTGGATTACTGTGTCAATGCTGTGTCAGGGCAACGGAGTATAGAAAAATAATGTCTAGCGGCAGAATTTAGATACTATGGGAGCATGCGAATAGTATCTTGGAATATGAATAAACGAAAATCGGGTTGTTGGGAGTGGTTACTCGACCAACATTCACCAGATTACGTGATGGCGCAAGAGGCGAGTCCGCTTCCAGAAGGTTTAGATGCCACTGTTCGAACCACCACTAAGAAATCCAACAGAACAGTCTTTTATTCAAAAAACCAAAGTCACGAAAAAATTAAAATGGAATATGATGAAGGCATGGGGATCCTTGTAACCCGCTATTCAGAAACATATTTCATAAATGTATATGCAAATTTGGACTTCAAACCAGTAAATCCGTCACTCTTAGGATTTATTGCCAAGTTGTGACGCATATTAGACGTCGTTACGCCGCTGAGAACATAATCATTGCAGGTGATTTCAATATGGATCGCCGTATGGATGAGAATCCTACTGGTTCTAGATTTGCAGCAAAGGATACCTACCCAACTAATGATTTTTTCGATGCCATATTTGATATGGGGTTCGTAGACTGTGTAAGGAAATTCTATCCTGAACCTGTTCAAACCCATCGGCATGTCAGGAGCAAATTTCCTTGGGAACTCGATCACATGTTTGCCACTCCAATTTTATTTGATCGTCTTGAGAAACTTGATATTCCCGATACCTCGGAGTTGAGTGATCACAATCCAATTATTGCTGATTTCAAATAAGAACTGCTGGGTTCGAAAAATGCGAATGGTATCTTGGAACTGCAATCTAAATCTCAAATCAAAGTTTGAGAGAGTGTCTGAACTTAAACCTGACATTTTGGTTATTCAGGAATGTGAGAAATTGTCTGAAGACTTTTTCCCAAACGCTCATTACCTCTGGGTCGGTAGGAACGAGAAAAAGGTCTTGGGTTTTAATTTTTGGCGGTTCTGGAAAAATTCACAGTAGTCACCGACACGACTCGTTGAGTTCTTACCGGTTGATTCTGATTTCGGGTCACTTTTAGGCGTATGGGCATTCAATCACCGTGCGAAACAGAGATACGGAGAAGGTTTTGACGGGACGACGGAAAACGCCATCACGCATTATGAAGATTTCATCAGGGAGAAATCTACCCTGGGTGTAGTTGGTGATTTTAATAACTCAATCATTTGGGACAAAAATAACTCCAAGACGCCATTCCAAAACACGATCCAAAGGTTTGAGGCGTTAGGTCTTACAAGCGCCTACCACTCGACTTATAACGAACACTTCGGATATGAAACTCAAGGAACCCTTTTTCACACCAAGAAGGAGGAGAAGCGATATCACATTGATTATCTTTTTCTTCGTCAGACAGGTGCTGTAACAGTTGGTTCATACGAGGACTGGATTGAGTTCAGTGACCATGTTCCGATCATTGTTGATTTTCAGAGTTAAAAAAGGCAGGGTATGACACCTCGGAAATTCAAATACGAAGAAACTAGTTTCGGTGGTTTAAACTATTTAGTTGAGTGGACGGAACATGGTTTGGAAGTCCAAGCGACTACGGATTGCATACCCTTCCTCAAGGTATCGGATGTTATAGTCAGACCCTCTGATGAAAAATGGCAAAACTTTGAAGAAAGTGTGAGGTCTTTGTGCCTACTACCTAGTGAACCAGATGAGTGTATATGTGACGGGTCTCAGGTCGAATGCCATATCACTTTCCGAAACAAATTATTAAAATTTGATATCTCAAACCCTTCTTTTGATGGGTTCGATGAACTTAAGAATCTGATTAACCAACTAACCTTTTGTTCTGAATACCCGAAAGGTGTTTTTTTGACGAAGAGAATTATGAGGACGATGATTAGCGGGTTACCTTCCGCATTTGTTATATTATTTCGACAGATGGGGTATCCACAGACACCCTAGACGTCGCTAATGAAACTTTGAGGAATGACATGAAAAAATATATTGCTCCCGCCAGAAGACAGCAAATACAACAAGAAAAAGACTATATTCGCAATCTTATGACTGCGGAGGTCGAAAGAACTCAAGATGATGCTTGCAGACCCTCCCGAAACTGACGATTTCGGAAACCATTACGATGGCAGTCGTGACCATGTCTTCTTGTGTTTCGCTAACAATTGCTTCACAGAAAAACTGTCTTTTGAGTGGCATGAGTGCCTTGGGATCATGCGCCAAGTTGCTGCTGAATTAGGAATTTGAAGAACGGAACATTCCAGAAGGTTACTTCAACAACTTCTCAAAAATATCCCACCGATTGCGGTAGTCCTCAATTGACCAATCGATATATGAAGTGTTCGGGGTATTGCCACCGTCCTTACATCACTATCCTTCCCATAGCGGCTAGATATAAGCCCTTCAGGGGCATCGTAGAGAGGCTTATTGTGTCCGTCGGTCATTTGGCGTAGGCCGGAAAGTGGGTTAGCATAAATATTAAGGGGCGCTTTGATGAGCTTTTATTTATTTCTAATTGCAGCGGCGATATGCTTTCTGAGTGCAGGAGTGCATGGCATATGGGGCAGAGGCGTGTATTTGGGCTTTATTGCAAAGACCAATTTACCGTCTCGAGAAAAGACCATCAGTGCAGTTTCTTGGGACGTTTTTACGATTATGTTGCTGGTTAGCGGCGGCTCACTGGGCTTCGTCGCCTTTAACGCCCACGCAATTTGGATGGCCTATCCGATAATGCTGATAAACCTCATGGGCGCAGGGGTGTTTTTTGCGATGATGGCCATGGGCCGTAAAGAACTTATTGCACTACCAGGCGCATACCTGATGTCCGCTATCGGGGTTCTGACGCTCTTCGCTATTTGAAATTTACTTGCCTTGTTTGGGTAACAAATATTCGCAGCTAAGAACCACAAAGGCTGTTGAGCCCATTCTTCCACATATCCCCCACTATGAAACACCACTATTTTTAATCGCCATATGGCAGGGGCTATTTATATATATGAATGCAGGGTGTTTTTTTTGGGGGGGTAATAGAAGACACGCCAGAAAGGCAATTGTCTCGGCTTGGACACCTTGAATGTCAAGAATTGGGTAGACCATATGGTAGACCAAAATTGCACAAACATCAGAATTGACAATATTATAATAAAGTCATATTATGTAATGATATCAGTTACTTCAGGTGCTAGTACTCGCAAGGGTGTGGAAGTTCGAGTCTTCTCCTGGGCACCATTTTCAACTTTTAAACACCGTGTTTCTCGGTCCAAGCCATTGATCTTCAAGCACATCTGTTTGAGGCGCTGAGATCATGGTTTCTATGATAGACCAGTCGGCAGACCAAAATGCGATTATGAGATCAAGAAAACCAAAATGCATGAAATGGCGATTAGCCATAGCAGAAAGCCATATCGCAAAAAGGCTGGGGCAAGCTTCAGTTCCATAAACTGATAGCCGATAACCCAAATTTTGACACAGGCCGTCAAAAAAATTGCCGTGGTGGTGCCGTCGGCGATTTTCTGCTCACCCTCGGCGAGCCACCAGGCCAACATGGTTACTGCAATTAGCACGAACCATGCCCATGTCATCAAACTTAATCCGATAATTTGCTTTGAATGGTTCATAGAAATTACACCAGATAGAACAGGGCAAACAACATGATCCACAGCAAATCGACCAAGTGCCAAAAAATGGCCCCACTTTCCAGCCCGCGCTGTGTTTCCAGGGTGAACGGGGCTTGCGATTTCTTGTGCAGGAAGCTGAGTATGACAATGCCGACAAAAACATGAATGGCGTGAATGGCTGTAAACACAAAGAAATACATATAAAAATCATTGGTCATCGGGGTCAGCCCGTCAGAGACCTTGGTGTTCCATTCAAACAGTTTATTCATGAGAAATATGACCCGGATAAGATCGCAAGTCGAAACCAGATGCGATTATCCCCGGCCATCGTTTAGTCGATAACGTTCAACGCCGATCGCCACGAAAAAAGAGCCGGTGAGCAGAAGGGAGCGTATTTACGAGGCCGAACCTCAAATCAAGCGTGCTGCGCGCGGTTGAAAACACGTCTCCTGTTCCTGATTGCCGATGGCAATCAGAATGAAGAACAGAGAAAAGACCATTAGGTCCCCTGTCAAATGCCCAGATACCAGGTTCGGTATCCGGGTTTGCGTTTGGCTTTTCTCACTCACAGGATGAACAGCCTCTATAAGCTCTAGCTATTTTCGTCATGAGCGATCTTGATCATCACCCAGGACATAATGACTATCCATGCAAAAAAAGCGATGAATGGCAGGTACATGGCAACAATACCATGCCAGGAAAACGGCCCATCCTTGAAGAATATGACCATTTGGCCAGTGCAAAGAGCAAAGCCGCCCATAAGTTTACATAAGCCACCCAACGCGGAAATGGCTCTCTCCCGGCTCGGAGAAAAGATAGGTAGAGCTATTAGCACGCACCAGCCGCCAAACAGGGGCACGGAGAAAACCGCCAAAAAGTATGCAAAATCAGCCCACATGAGCAATATTGATGGCGCGTAAGTGTCCGGTCGGAACACCATTAGCGACCAGGCAAAGGCCACCAACAAAGCGATGGTAGTGCCACCTGCGGTAAATACAAGCTGGGTGTAGAAAGCACTGGGCTTGTTTCGAAGCGCCGAGTTTGAGCTGCAATACCGGCGCCGAATGTGCCGAAAAGGGCAAAAGAGGCGACCATAAAAATCGAGCCTACACGCATAGCCGAGCAGGTTTTCATTGACCTTTGCGACGACCTCAGCAGGTGAGCGTCACTGGCATTCAGTAGTGGCGGCAACATGCCCCCCAACCAAACGCCGCCTATAATAAACAGAATAACTGCCGCATATCCGGTGTAGCCGCAAAATGCCAAGGATTTCCTCGACAGGCTATCCTGCGCCAATATGTTGCTGGTTGTTTCACTCATTTTTTCCTCCCACAGTAAGAATGGTGATTTTCTAAAATTCCCGCGCCCGATGTCGGAGCGAATTCTTTGCCGCTCTTTCGCCGCTATGCACGGCAGCTTCTACTCGGCTTGGGAGAAATAATCTCCCGCCAGTTCCACGCCTTTCGGTAATAAGGAGTGCACCTTGTCGAGCATTTTGTAATGACCCGGCTTGGCTATGGTCAGCCCTTTTTTCGTAACGGAACAAATGAACAAAAGCTTTGGCTTTTGTGCCTGGCCAAAAGCGGCATTTACCTGTTTGACCGCTTCCTCTTTTATGTCGCCATCGCTCATATCTTTGAGTGGTGGCGTGTTGAAATAGACCCCAACCATTTGCGCCCCCTTTCGGGACTGACGCTGGCAGGCGCCGACCATGCAAAACCATAGCCGACATTGCGAACGCCACCTTCGCCGACCGGCAACACAATATCTGTTGGATAATCGGGCCACGGGTCCTCGTCATACCCCACGGCAACATGGGCGTATTCTGTGTAATGCGTGCTCATAAGCCGATGATAGGCATCCTCCGACATGCGCCTTCAAAAGCTCGGCAGCAATGAAGGCTTCCGTCGCAATCATAACGCTGTCGACCAGAATACTGCCGCCCGTGTAAGAGACTTCGCCACATTTGACCTTCTCGCGTCAAACTTTCAACCGGAGTCGAGACATGGATCTTGTCGGAAGAAACATTGTCCAAAACCATTCATTGATTTGCCCGATGCCGCCCTCTGGCGATGACAAGGCGATTTTGTGACCCTGCTTCATCAGTGCCTTGGGAAAGGGCGTCGATAGTTCGCGCAATGGCACGGCATAGAGAAAATCCATAATCGGGCGCATGACATATTCAAATGCCTTGTCGCCCAAGTTTGCGCGTGACCAATCTTCCAGATTTTCATCGCTGTCATATTTGGCAAGCTGCGATCCGTCGAACGGGTTGCGCGCGCTCGGCGTAAACAAGCAGTCGCAGTCCGGTACCAATTATGCGGAGTTTGTCACGCAGCCCTAGCGTCGGAAGTTTTAGGAAGCTGAAAAACGATCTAGCCGAACGGGGTATCTGGATCGATCGTCATCCATAAGCTCAGATGCGCCGGCCCAGGGGCACCAATTGTTTTTTTCGTCCCATCTCTTGCTCAAGGCCATGGTGCGAGGGTAGATGCCCCATGAGAAATAGAGCGCCAGTTCCCAAATTGTAACCGTCATCTCGATGGAGCTGTTTTGTGCGCCCGCCAACCTTTTCGCGCCTCGAAAAGTTCAAAATCAATTTTGTTTTTCTGCAAAGGTATAGCCGCTGCGCAAGTGCAGGCTCGCCTCGATTATTGCCACTTCATACTCAAGTTCCGTCCATAGTTTTTCTTTGTTTGTAACGCTCCAGCAACTGCAGTTGACGGAGAAAAACTGCAATATTCACGGTCGCTGGGCCGGTAAGCTTCATTTGTTTGCGCCGCCATTTGTCCGCCACCAATAATGATATAGGCAGCAACTTCAGGTCTAAATTTATGATAGCTCGCCGCCTGTTTGGCCGTCCTTGATGATTTCACTAAACAAATTTGCCACTCTTTTTTGCAAGTCTTCATAAAGCGGCCAAAGTGGCATTCTCAAAAGCTGTGCTCCAATCCAGCCAAATTTTTCATGATTGCCGTGTCTTGCTCGACAGTGTTCAAAAAAGGCTCGCGCCACATTTAGTATTTTATCAGACGCCAGCCCATCTTCAGCGGCGGCGTTCCAAACAATTTTGTTATACGCGCATCGACCGTTTTCAATACTGCCTCCGTCAAGCTCTCCCTCGTGTCGAAATATGCATAAACAGTGGGAACAGAAACACCGGCCTTGAGAGCAACATGCATGAGCGCCGTGTGCCTTCAATGCCGTGATTTACATAAATTCCAATAGCACAATTGATGAGGTGTTCGCGTCGTTTTTCTGGCGAAAGTTTAGGAGCCCTTTTGGGCCGAGTTGCAATTTTTAGGCTTGTTGGCTCACAATGACTTTGTTTCATTACGTTATACTGATATTATTATCACTGAGAAAATTCATTACAACCAGAATTTTCGCTCATGCTAGTTTTGGAGGGAAGGATGCTCGAGGTTCTAGATTCTGAAAAGCAGTCACGCCGGTGGGTTGAGGAAAAAATAAAGTCCTTTGACCCGAGACTGAGTATGCAGAAATTGTGTCGCTTATGGCGCAGTATCAATTAGATGAATTTACGCTCAATTTTTTGGTCACCATACTGACCAGCTATACTCTTAAGCCGTCTCATATGGCAGAGACCCTTTGGATAACAAACAAAGGATTGCGTCGGCCCAATCAACGAATGCAAGACACTCTCGATTTTTTTTGACGGCGACATGGCCCTGACTCAGAGGAGACCAAAAAATCTCTCTCGAGATTGAACAAATTATTCAGGTCGCCCGCATGTTGCCGGACATTTTTGAGAAATGGCGATGATTTCATATGTGCTTGGTCGGTTATTTGTGCTGCAAGATCGATTGCTCAAGGATCTAAACATGGTGGGCATGGATCCTCATATAAAGTTGGCGCTGTTCAATTTCGCCAGAGCATTGTCCAAACATTTTCGAACTGAGGGCAATAAGCCGGTTAAAGGATTTCAAAATATGCCGGAAGCGCTTGAGGCATTTGTCGATGACTGGAAAGCAAAAATCACGGTTATTCGCCTGTGAGTCACGACATAGTGAACTCTTTTGTCCACGCTTTATGACAGATGGTTCCCTCATCCATTTAAGCCCTTAGCAGGTGGTCTGCATCGAGGCACTTGGAGGAATAGTTTTCTAGAACACGTCCGCATTAAACCTCTGAGTGGTATTCGTAAACTGCTGGCGCGCGGCGCTCTCAAAAGCCTGTTTTTCTATAAAACAAGAATTGCTCCAGATAGAAACATCGGCCAGAAGAGCGGGTGTTATTGAGCAAAAAGGAATGCGCAGATGGATGAGCGTGCCGTCGAACGCGAACAAAGTTTGGCTGGACGAAGGGCGGGAAGGATCTCCGTGGGCTTGGGGGATGACCGCTTTGGTCGGAAATTGCCCGCCGCGAGCTATACGCAAACATCGACCGTGAGGTCAAACGCCCAGTTTCAAACTAATTTGCGCCTTACTGGACTACGGGCGGGGTCAAATCGCAATTTTGCAAGAATCAGCTTGATTACTCCACCGCCAAATCAGCCATTGGCGCTTCGCCCGCACCGCCACCCATCGGGGTCTAATATCACTTTCACAACGGTATGGTGGTCGACGCACCGACCGGTGAAGCGGTCAAAAGGTCGTGCAGCTTTTCAACGATGTCCGGTCGCTGCGATGCGAGATTGCGACTTTCCGTTTCGTCTTGGACAATATCATAAAGCTGCAGCTCGCCATTATTACGTGCGATGAGCTTCCACCGCCCGCTGAAGAATGCCTTGCCATCCATGCCCATCGTCACGAAATCTGAAGGCACGATCTCCCTTTCTTCAGTCAAAGCTGACCACATACTCTTGCCACTGGTCAATTGACCGGTTTTGGCACTGCCGGTCGCCGCTTCCATCAGGGTCGCCAATAAATCGGTGACGCAGGCGACCGTCAGTTCGTTTCTGTTAATTTGCTCGGCCAATTAATGATGGCGGGGACACGAATGCCGCCCTCTAGAACTGAGCTTTGCCGCCGCGCAATGGGCCATTATTGTCGGCAGCGCCATCAAACATATTGGTGCGTATGAATTCCAGAAACCGGCCGGAATAGGAATGCCGAACAGGCTCTCCATACCAACAATGAGACGATAGGCAAAATTCGGTAGCAAACGATCTCAGTCAGGCCGCCATTATCGCTCATAAAAAAGATAAGCGTGTCGTCGCGTATACCCTGCGCGTCAAGCTCGTCCATCAATTTGCCGATGGCAGCATCCATTTCACTGACCATAGCGGCATGAACCTGCCGCTTTTCCGGCAAGCAATATGAGCATATTGAGCCAGTGCTTCTGCCGGTGCCTCATTGGGCAAATGCAGGGCATAAGAGCAAGATACAGGAAGAGCGGCTTTTCCTTATTGCGATTGCGGACGACACGAACAGCTTCAGCAGCGAGCAATTGCGTTGTATAGCCTTCATCGCGCTGTTATGCCGTCGCGCTGCCAGTCATAATGTCCGCCATGCACATGGTCCCAAGCCGACGCCGCCGGTCAAATGGCCATAAAAACCGTCAAATCCTCGCGCATTCGGCAAATGAGCTTGCGCGGCCCCAATGCCATTTGCCAGCTAATGTAGCTTCTGATAGCCATGCTGTTTCAAAAATTCCGGCAATAATTTCCAGACCAGCGGCAAGCCATTTGGATTGAGTTTGAATAGGCCGCGCGTCACGCCAAGGCGCGCAAGCGCAGATTACCCGGTCACAATGAAGCGCGGTTGGACTGCAAGTCGGGTGGGCGTAAAAGTGCGTTAAACGTTTTCCGGTCGCGGCCAGCCTATCGAGATGCGGAGTTTTGATTTCACTGCCATTAAATCCGACATCGCGCCAACCCAAATCATCGGCCAAAATGACGATGATATTCGGCTTGGCAAGTGCCGGACTTGCCGATAAGGCAATCAGAAAAATTAATATAAACCGCATGATAAATGCCTCTCTTTGATTTAAAGGAAAGTTAATTTTTGACAGTTTGTCAATTAATTAATTGACACTTTGTCAATTACGACTTCTAATTGAGTTATGGAAAAAGCCCTCGCAAAATTATCCGTCCAGGCAAAAGCCAACAAAAGGCGAGAAAGCCGTTACGTCCTTAATGGATGCTGCCCTCGCCTTGCTCGGCGCGAACCAATCGAGTGAATTGACCCCTGGCCTGATTTGCCAGCAAGCGGGCATGAGACGGCCCAGCTTCTATACTTATTTCAACTCGGTCGATGAGCTTTTGGATAGTTTGTGCGCCCGCGAAGTCGACAGTCTTGAGGCGGCGTATCTGAGCCATCATGCCGATACTGACAGTCCCTTTAACGCGGATTGTGCGAATACCGCTTTATATTTACGCCCGCGCGCAGCACGAAAGAGGCTGGTTTAAGGCCGTCAGTCATTCCGTGACATGGAACAGAGAGCAGCGCGAAAAGCGACTGACGCATTTGCGCGCCGATGTGAGGGCGGCTATGGCTTCCGGCCAATTGAAAATCGAGCGATGGTCAAATAGATGGATTTATTTTTCTCTATATGGCGGCCATCTCGCTGCTGGTCGATAGCCGAAATGAGCGGGCGGTCGCAGACGGGCCGTCGACCGAAGCCCTCGAATTGCTTTTCAAAGGCTCCGGTGCGGATATGGAAACGGTTGAACGCTTGCTGGCTGCCCCGCTTGAGGAGCTTCTAGAATGAGTGATGTCATTATCGTCGGCGGCGGCCCAAGCGGCATGATGGCTGCCTTACTTTTGGCCAAGCACGGCCTGACCAGCCATATTGTCGAGCGGCGCGAAACGATTTTGCAGGCTCCGCGCGCCCATGCGGTAAACGGCAAAACCATAGAAGTTTGCAGTTCGGCGGGCATTGCGGCAGATGAGATATATGCCGCAGGCATGCCGCCATCGCGCGGGGCATGGTCAATTTCTGGTCGACCCTTTCGGGCACTTATTTGGGCGGACTGCCTTATGAGCGCCAAGACGCGGCCGTGCTTGATCTAGTGTCATACGGGCTGGTCAACATTTCGCAGCCGCAATTTGAAGCCATATTGGCGCGCCATGTCGAGGCCAATGACATGATTACCCTGTCGCGCGGCGTAACGGCGGGGGAACTTGTCGAAAATGATGATGGCATTACAGCTGGCAATTGAAGGCGCTGATACGAACCGGCTTCAGGCCGATTATTTGATTGCGGCTGATGGTGCCGGGTCCAGTCTGCGCCGTCAAATGGGCATCGAAATGGAAGGGCCGGACGCGCTTCAGCATTTCATCACAGTTCATTTTCACGCCGATTTATCGGAGCTTATCGGTGACAAGCCGGGGATTTTGCATTGGATTATGGAGCCGTCCGCCAGCGGCACCCTGATTTCTTATGATGACGGTCAAAATTGGGTTTTGATGCATGGCTGTCCGCCCGGCCAGGAAGACCCGAAACTCTATGATGAGGCGCGTTGTATGGCTTTGATTAACGCAGCACTCGGCCGCGATGATATTGAGGTCGCGATGAAAAATGTAAGCCCGTGGGTGATGACAGCGCAAGTCGCTGCCCGTTACCGTCACGGGCGCGCTTTTTTACTGGGCGATGCGGCACATCGTTTTCCGCCGGCCGGTGGACTTGGGCTCAATACAGGCATGGGGGACGCAATAAAACCTCGCCTGAAATTCTGGCCATGGTCAAAAACGGCATGCCGATGACTGCTTGCTCGACATGGTAGTGAGCGCAAGGCCGTGGCCGAAACCAATAGCGCGCAAAGTATGGAAAACGCCATGCGCATGTTTGAATTGATTGGTTTTTTGCTAGGGCCTGAACCGGAAAATATGCAAGCGCATTTCGATGAGATTTGTTCTAATGCCGCCAATTCCCCTGAACTGGCCGCCGCAATAGCCGCGCAAAAACCCCATTTTGACAGCCTACGCCTGCAGGTCGGCTATAGCTATGGCAACCATGATGATACGGGCTTGGACATTGACGATTACCGTCCACTTTTCCGCATTGGCGATAGTGTGCCGCACCACAGGATAGCAATAAATGGCACTGATATTTCGCTCACCGAATATCTGCAGGGGACGCAATTTACCCTTTTGGTCAGCCGACATCATCAGCCCCCAAAAGGCGAAATCGCGCAATTAAGAATATTGCATGACGGCACGGATTTCACCGGTGATTGGTCGGCCGGACTTGCGGAATATGATGCGGATTTGGCCGCACTGATGGTACGCCCTGACGGGCATATTGCGGCGCATTTCCACGCTGCTGATTTATCGCAAGATAATGTTGCGCAGGCATTAGAGAAAAATTTGCGAGGGGCATAGGAGGGAATTATGGATTTGGGACTGAAAGGGAAGAAGGCCATTATTTGCGCTTCATCACGCGGACTTGGCTTTGCGTGCGCCACGGCTTTGGCGCGAGAAGGGTCGGATGTAATCATTAACGGGCGCGATGTCGAGGCTCTAAAAGCGGCAGAAGCGGAGATTGCAGAGCTGCAAAGCGGCAGTGTCACCTCTGTCATTGGTGACCTCAATACGCAAACCGGCCGTGATGCAATTTTGCAGGCTTGCGAGGCGCCTGATATTCTTATCACCAATAATAATGGCCCACCGCCCGGCACTTATGACCAATGGGATGAAGCCATGTGGCAGGAGGCTTTCGCCGCCAATATGATTGCCCCCGCACTGCTCATTCGCGCCGTCATTGACGGCATGCGTGCCCGCAAATTTGGCCGTATTGTCAATATCACTTCGGCCATGGTCAAATCCCCGCATCCCAATATGGGGCTTTCCACATCCGCCCGCTCGGCACTGACGGCGTTTTCCAAAGGGCTGTCGAAGTGGTCGCGAAGGATAATGTAACGATAAACAATATGCTGCCCGAACGTTTCGACACGCAGCGTCAGCAAAATAAATGGCCGAACTGGCGATGGCATTAAAAAATATAAATTACGAAGAGGCGCGCGTTGAAATGGAAGCGACCATCGCAGCCGGTCGTCGGCCGACCGATGAGTTTGGTGACGCGCATGTGCTTTATAGTGAATAGCCAGTTTTATTTCCGGCCAGAATTTACAGTTGGATGGCGGCTCTTTATGTCGGCCTGATTTAGCGAGGAGAAAATGGATACGAATTTGATTGCCATAATATTGGTCAGCGTGGTGGCCGTAATGATTATGATTGGACCCGATGGGTAGCCGATTTCAACCGAACGCATGCGACCAATCCGCTGTGGACGCCGCATGCACGCTTTCACGTTGTTTGGCAGGTTTTGACCAATTCGACTTTTGGCTTACTCACGCTTTACTTCATTTGGGGCGCAGGCCATCTCATGCTCGGCGCGCTGATGAATTACATCTGGATTGCCACTTTTTTTGCGACACTCGCCGCCATGCCGATGTTTAGGGCGCGCTGGCCGATGAAAACGGCATTAAGCCGTTATCTGGAAAGTTCGGCGATAAGATGGTGAAAGTCGATACGAACCTTTCGCTATGGCTGTTGAATACAGCTGCATTGGTCATCAGTTAGAGGCAATGAAAATGGTTCTGCAAATTATCAGCCTTGCTTTCGGTGCTCTCATAATTGTTTTTGTAGCGCGCAGCTTTTACGTTTTGCAACCGCTTTTAAGGAGAAAATAAGGCAAGCTGACAATCCGCTTTCCCGCGGCTCCGGTTGAGCAAGCGCAGGTTTGCGCAGACGAAAAACGCGCAAGAGCCTGCTGGTGATGGCAATGAATCGCGAAGGCGTACGCCATTGACCTTGCCCGCAGCAACAGCGTCTCAAGGCAGCGAGCCGTTGGATTTTACGCGCTTTGGGCGATGAAAAATTGCGCGCGGTGATGAACAGCGACGCGACGACTTACAATTGGCGGGATCTGGATGTGCCGTTTGATTCGCAAAGCGGCATTATTGCGGCGGGGGTTAATTTTAAGGCCCATGCGGAAGAGACCGGCCTCGAAGACGGGCCGTTTCTGTTCCCGAAACTGTCAACGCCGAGCGCTTGGCAGGCGCCGGTCAAAAAACGCACAAGGCTCGATTATGAGGTCGAGCTCTGCGCTGTAGCCATTGAGGATATTGCGCTAGGCAAAAGCGGGCGCTTCGCTTTTGTGCTGTGTAATGATTTGACCGACAGATGGGCGCTGTTGCGTCATATTAATCTTAAAAAGCCAATGGGGCGCACCGGTTTTCCTGAGGGCAAGGGCGGCGATGGCATGCTGCCAGTCGGTGCCATTCTCATCGTGCCGCGCAAACCGGATTTTTACCAACAGATTGAATTGGGGCTGGCGGTCAATAATCGACTGCGCCAGCGCGACAGTGCCGGCATGATGATTTGGGATGCGCCATCAATCGGGCAAAAAGCTCTAGCGCTTTGCGATAAAGATTTTTATCTGCATGGCGAGGTTATTAGGCTGGCAGAATGTGGCGGTTTAAAAAAAGGCACAGCCATATTGCTTGGCACACCAGAAGGCGTGGCCTTTCAAATGCCTAACATATGGATGCCGTGGGCTTACTTGCGCCAAGGTGATGCGGTAACGGCTTTCGCCTCGCATTTGGGTGTTTTGGAAACCCAAGTAGAATAATGAAACTTGCGCGCTGGGAGATATAACACAAGCCGTTCTAAAATGGCACTTATGGTGTCATTATCATTGTATTTTCGATCAGGCCGCGTAAAATAGAGAAAATGAAAATACGCAAAACCCCTGATCATTGTTTCGACAATCTGCCCGATTATGATTTCGCGCCGAATTTTGTAACGCTTGACGATCAAGAAGGCGGCACATTGGATATGCATTATATCGAAGCCGGGCCGGCCGATGGTCAGCCCGTGGTGATGATACATGGCAATCCAACGTGGTCATTCATGTGGCGCAAACTCGTAAAACAGCTTGCCGCCGCCGGTTATCGCGCCATTGCTATTGATATGATCGGCATGGGACGGTCTGATAAGCCGACGCGGATGAAGGATTACACTGTTGCGCGGCATGAAAAATGGGTCAGCCAAGGCTTGTTCGATAAGCTCGATTTGCACGGCGTGCATTTGGTGCTCCACGATTGGGGCGGCATAATTGGCCTGCGCGTTGCAGCCGACCATCAAGATCGTCTGGCCAGCATCACTTTTTCAAACACCGGATTACCGGTGCGCGATCCGGCGGATAAAATAGATGAGATGGCCATGCCGGGCTCGGGTTTTCTGCGCAAGTTTCAGCTCTATGTGCGCTTTAACCCGTTTTGGCGCCATTGGCATTTGTTGGCCAAAATCTGCACAAGCCAATTGACCAAACAGGTCGTTGCAGGCTATGCCGCGCCCTATCCCAATTTCCGTTATTTGACCGGCAATCGCCAATTCACGCAAATGTTGCCGACGCGCTATGACAATCCGATGCTGGTCGATAATTTCCGCGCGCGGCAAAAACTGGCGGCCTTTGACAAACCGTTTCTCTGTCTTTTTTCGGACAAAGACATTGTCGCGCCGACCGGCCATCAATCCGTGCGCCCGTTTATCAAAAGTGCGGCCAAACGCGAGCCGGTGATTTTAAAAATGGCGGCCATTTTCTGGTGGAAGATTTGCATGATGAATATGCGTCCGCCTTATTGGGCTTTTTGCGCGAAATAGGTTAGGCGCGGCCTAAACCCAAACTTCACGATGGTTTCGGCGCTCGACGCGCCGGTCAGCGCGTGTGTGCATAATAGATGACAGGCCGGTCTCGCCAAGCAAGCCATCGACTTGTTTTTGCGCTGCTTCATCCAACCCGTCATAGGCGTTTTGAATGCGCTGTAGCATGAAAATGCGATAGGGCATGACAACGGCGGTGACCTGTTGGCCGCGCCATTCAAACCGGCATTTGCCGATGCCACGGCCCAAGCTCTCACCGCCGACTACTTCATTTTTCGCCGGTTGGTTATCGGCCAGCCATTCATTGGTGAAAGACACCATGGCCTCTATTTCCGGCAGATAATCGCTGGCCACACGCCGCAATAAAACC
>JAYQLI010000052.1:0-4450 GCA_038143065.1 Rhodospirillales bacterium
CGCTGCCGGTGGCAAAGGTGCGTTTTCCAAACGTCCTTTTATGAAAGCGCACATAAGCCCCGTCATTTCCCCAATGCGCTACGGCGAGGATGCCGTAGATGTTGTTTATGAATGCATCAAACATAATATTCCCATGTCGTGTATTACGGCGGCCCAAGCCGGTGCTACCGCGCCCGCAACGATGGCCGGATTTCTCGCACAATCCTTGGCAGAAACACTCGCCAGTTTGGTCATGGTTCACGCCATTAAGCCGGGATACCCGATGGTGTTTTCCAACTGGCCATTGGTTGTCGACCTGCGCACGGGGGCATTCGCCGGTGGAAGTGGCGAAAGTGCATTGCTGAACGCCGCATCTGCACAGCTTTCTAACTGGATTGGGCTTCCATCCGGTGTGGCCTGTTCAATGACCGACGCCAAAGCGATTGACGCGCAATACGGTGCGGAAAAGGGGCTGACATCACTTGCTGCGGCCCTCGCTGGTGGCAACCTTATCTATGAAAGTTCGGGCATGACTGCGTCGCTGTTAGGCGCTAGCTTTGAAGCCTTTGTACTAGACGACGAAATGCATTCAAACACCTACCGGATCTTGCGAGGCATCGAAGTGAGCGAGGAAAACTTAGGCTTTGATGCGATTAACGAAGCCGTTTTGGGGCCAGGGCATTTTCTTGGCGGAGCGCATACAATTTCCGCGATGGAACGGGATTATTTCTATCCATCGCTCGCGGACCGGATTGAACCACAAAGCTGGGCCGAGAACGGAGCGAAGAGTGCTTGGGCCGTCGCCACCGAACGGGTACGAGGTATCCTCGCAACGCACCATCCTGAATATCTCTCTTCAGATCAAGACGCCATGATCCGCAGTCAGTTCAAGATTCTCTGACGCTATTTTAGGAATTTGCCTTTAAAGGCAACAGGCACAGCTCATCTTTTAGCCACGGCATCGCCTCGGTCGCAGGATTGATTAGACGCATTTCGATGAGATTTCGCATCGCCGCATTGATGGTTCCGACAATTTCGTCAGCGCATTCTTCGCGTGCAAATAGCGACAGATGACGCGCAAAGCCTTTTGCAGGAAACGCCTGCAGTTGGACTTGTTTGTGAAACCTTCGGGCTCGAAAGTAGCAGGCTGGTGTCGTCACTGCCCAGCCTGCACCAGCCGCAATCATCGCCATCATCGTTTGGTTACTTTCAATTTCAAATCTGACGGGAATCTCAATGTTCAAGCGTCGTAACTGCGCTGCGATCTGCTTTCTGATCTGTTGATCTTTTGCGTAGTGTAGCATTGTCAGCTCCGCCGATCCTGCCAGAAAACTTTCTGGGTGGATTGTGCAATTTGCCGGCACTGCCAATACAAAGGGATCGCGAAGCATCGGGAATTCTTTCAACTGGTCAGTATTATTAGGACTACTCGCGATGCCGATGTCCAAGGAGTGGCGCTGCAACATGTCCAATATCTCGCTGCTCGACCGCGTATAGTGGGCAAAGTCACATTTGGGCATGCCATTCGCCAAGAGCACCGCCAATTCTGGTCCAATATCGCTATCGAAGTCTTCAATAAGGCCAAATTTTAGATGGCGAGCTTCGGTCATATTACCAAGAGTTACTTCAGTCTGTGCCATTCGGATTAGCTTTAACGCTTCATCGACATTTTTAAAAAACACAGCGCCCACCGGTGTGAGCGTCATAGGTCGTCGCGCATGATTCAGAAGGGTGACCCCCAATTGTGCTTCGAGACTTCGCAAATGGTGAGAGACGGTGCTAATCGATAACCCGGCTTCGCGCGCGGCAACTTGAACCGATCCATGACACGCCATTAAGTGGAAAACCTCAAGCCACTTCAGGCTTATTTGCGACATGTTCATGGCTTTCTCTTCATTTGTGTTAGCAACTTCAATATTTATTTTTCCGTAGAGCAGGTCCTTCAAGACACAGTTCAACAAACACGACGGGCTGAAAAGTAAACGCACCGTAGTTGGAAATTACTTTAGCAAGCCAAAAGGCTGCCTGATATAAATCGATGCATGGCAACAACGTTTGCGCCGCGTCTGTGGCGACCGTAATCGGCTAAAAGTCAGTTTGGGAGCGACAACGATCGAAGCACATGAATGGCCGTACTAGCGAGTTGTGCTGCGCCCTCAGAAAATAAATGAGCAGATACGAGCGTTTTCGGCATGAGCAACAACTGCATCTGCAAGGGACCGTTTGGTCCCGTATAGCAGGCTTTTGTGCAGCGCATAGTCAATGCCAGCTAAGAACCCATTTCTTCCAATGCTGCGTATATCGTAAATCTCTGACCTAGAGCCGAAGCTGGAGATTTTTGAGCACCTTGTAACGGCACCAGAGCCTCAAATCACAACAGCGTTTGATGTGTTTGCGCTTAGATAAACTTCGCTTCCGGTGTCAAACCATTCTCGGCCGCCGCCATGAGTTTGGTCCACCACCATTTCCGCTCCGCCGGCGTCGATAAGGTAGCGAACTTGGCTGCCGAGGAACTCGCGATGGAGGATTTTTCCATGCAGCGCGTTTGCCGAGCTTTGCTGCCGGATGAAGATGTTCTGCGGTCTGAGCACGATATTTTTGCCGGTTCCTCCCTGCGGAAGGCTCAGAATATCTCCGGTCTTCGTGACAAAGCGCGCTTGATCACCATCTGTCTCGACGTGACCCTCAAGAATATTCGCAGTGCCAAGAAAGTTTGCGACAAAGAGATTGGATGGTTGATCATAAAGTTCCTGCGGGGTGCCAACCTGCTGGATCACACCACCGTCTAAAACGGCCATGCGGTCGGATGTCGTGTTGGCCTCTTCTTGATCGTGGGTCACAAAAATCGTGGTCAGGCCAAGCTGGCGCTGCAGGCGCAGAAGTTCACGGCGCATTTGAACGCGCAGCGACGCATCGAGGTTTGACAGTGGTTCGTCCAAGAGCAGTATTTCGGGCTCCACCACAATCGTTCGCGCCAAAGCAATCCGCTGTTGTTGCCCGCCTGAGAGCTGGTTGGGCATGCGGTCTCCCAGATCTGCCAGGTCTACAAGCTCCAGCGCCGCATCAACTTTGGACTTGATTTGCTCTGGCGGGACACGCCGCTCCTTCAAGCCAAAGGCCACGTTGTCGCGCACGCGCAAATGCGGCCAGAGCGCGTAGCTTTGGAACACCATTCCGACATTCCGAACCCATGGGTCCAGCCCCACCACATCCCGGTCGCCGATCAGGATGCGGCCCTTGGGATTCGGTCCAAAGCCCGCAATCGCGCGAAGCAGCGTGGACTTTCCCGACCCCGACGGGCCAAGAAACGCGAAGAACTCGCCCGGCTTGATGTCCAGATTGACGCCTTTGAGAACTTCGGTCTGACCGAATGAAAGGTGGACGTTTTCGATTTTGATCCCGGCTTTGCTCATGTTCTTGGTTCCTTTAGTGAACAGCGTTGGATGTTTTGAGTTTTTTATCGCGTTCGATGATGAACTGGCTGGCGACCGTGCCGATGGCGACGACAATCACCGCCACGATGCCAAGGGCCGCACCCGCACCGCGTCCCGACGGTGTCTGCATGAACAGATAGATGCCATAGGCCAGTGGCGCATCAGAATTGCTTGAAACCAGCATGATTGTCGCCGAAAGCTCCACCGCCGCTGTGGCAAAGCTGGTGACAAAACCTGCCAGAATGCCGCCCGTCATCAATGGCAAGACAATCTTCTGGATCGTGCGCCGCTTGGTGGCGCCAAGAGTTTCAGCGGCTTCTTCCAGAGCAAGGCTCACCTGTTGCAAGGCCGCCGTACAGGCGCGGAGTGCATAGGGCAGCCGCCGGATCATCAATGCCAGAGCGATAATGACCCACCAGCTTGCCAGAGGTTCACCCGTGAAAGGCACATCGACACTGTGGAAGGTGCGCAGATAGCCAATGCCAAGCACAACTCCGGGCACGGCAAGTGCAGCCGTTGCGAGATAGTCCAGCCACTTGCGCCCAAAGATTCCGGTCCGGATTACGATATAGGCAATCGCTGTACCGATGATAACATCCAGCGTAGCGGCGATACCTGCATAGAGAACGGTGTTAATGATGTAGGTCTTTGATCCCTCCCACATTATTATATAGTTCTGAAAAGTGTAGGCGTCCGGCAGTGGCGCAAAGCTCCAGATCGTGCCAAAGGATAGTAGCAGCAAGCCCATATGCGGTGACAGAACCACCAATAGAATGAAGATCACCACACCATAGGCCAGAACCTTTTCAGAGAACTTCAGTTCACGCTTGGCCGTGCCGCCGCCGCCCTTCTGGACGGTTGCATAATCCTTGCCACGCATCACCAGAAATGATGCCCAAAGCGATAGGACAGAAAAGACGACTAGGATGCAAGAAATCACATAACCCATCGGATCGCTGATGCCGATCGATGAGATCCGCAGGAAGGCCTGCGGTGCCAGCATGTTGTTGACGTTGAGCAGAAGCGGTGTTCCGAGG